>NZ_GL883089.1:2500-5603 GCF_000204035.1 Brevundimonas diminuta ATCC 11568 | reverse complement strand
CGGGGCTTTGAGGATTTGGGTGCGGGAGCAGGATTTGAACCTGCGACCTTCAGGTTATGAGCCTGACGAGCTACCGGGCTGCTCCATCCCGCGGCAAGGCGGTGAGTAAAGGAAGAAGGTTCGAGAAGTCATTCATGTGTGTCGGGTAGACCCGGCGGCGACCTACTCTCCCGCGCCTTAAGACGAAGTACCATCGGCTCTGGAGGTCTTAACGACCGAGTTCGGAATGGGATCGGGTGGGGAACCTCCGACAGAGCCACCAGGTCAACCCGACACACATGAATGAGAAGATATTGTCTATGATTTCGACATAGTAAGATCGAATGAGTTTTGCTGAGAAACGATCAAGCCGATCGGATTATTAGTACCAGTAAGCTTCACACGTCACCGCGCTTCCACACCTGGCCTATCAACGTGGTAGTCTTCCACGATCCTCAGCGAAGCCTTGTTTTGAGGTTAGTTTCCCGCTTAGATGCTTTCAGCGGTTATCTATTCCATACTTAGCTACCCTGCTGCACGGCTGGCGCCATGACAGGTCCACCAGAGGTATGTCCATCCCGGTCCTCTCGTACTAGGGACAGATCCTCTCAAGCTTCGAACACCCACGGCAGATAGGGACCAAACTGTCTCACGACGTTCTGAACCCAGCTCACGTACCACTTTAAATGGCGAACAGCCATACCCTTGGGACCTGCTCCAGCCCCAGGATGTGATGAGCCGACATCGAGGTGCCAAACTTTGCCGTCGATATGGACTCTTGGGCAAAATCAGCCTGTTATCCCTAGAGTACCTTTTATCCGTTGAGCGATGGCCCTTCCACGCGGGACCACCGGATCACTATGGCCGACTTTCGTCTCTGCTCGACTTGTCAGTCTCGCAGTCAGGCTAGCTTATGCCATTGCACTCGACGACCGATTTCCGACCGGTCTGAGCTAACCATCGCGCGCCTCCGTTACACTTTGGGAGGCGACCGCCCCAGTCAAACTACCCACCACGCCATGTCCCGGGACCGGATAACGGCCCTCGGTTAGACGTCAACGACAGTAAGGGTGGTATTTCAAGGATGGCTCCACCAGAGCTGGCGCCCCGGCTTCATAGCCTCCCACCTATCCTACACATACGGTCGCTAACGCCAAGGCGAAGCTATAGTAAAGGTTCATAGGGTCTTTCCGTCTGACCGCGGGAACCCCGCATCTTCACGGGGAATTCAATTTCACTGAGCCTGTGCTGGAGACAGTGGGGAAGTCGTTACGCCATTCGTGCAGGTCGGAACTTACCCGACAAGGAATTTCGCTACCTTAGGACCGTTATAGTTACGGCCGCCGTTTACCTGGGCTTCAGTTCGGAGCTTTCACTCCTCCCTTTAACCTTCAGGCACCGGGCAGGCGTCAGACCCTATACGTCGCATTGATGCTTCGCAGAGCCCTATGTTTTTGCTAAACAGTCGCTACCCCCTGGCTTGTGCCACTCAGTCCTGGTTGCCCAGGGTGAGTCACGCTTATTCCGAAGTTACGCGTGCAATTTGCCGAGTTCCTTCAGCACAGTTCTCTCAAGCGCCTTGGTATACTCTACCTGACCACCTGTGTCGGTTTCGGGTACGGTCTCTGCTGGAGTTATTTCCAGGGACAACGCCACCGCCGGGAACAATCCAATAAGCCCCGACGACTTATGCCATCCGTCACTTCCAGCTGGTGCAGGAATATTTACCTGCTTCCCATCGACTACGCTTTTCAGCCTCGCCTTAGGGGCCGACTAACCCTGCGCAGATTAGCTTTACGCAGGAACCCTTGGTCTTTCGGCGACAGTGTTTCTCACACTGTTTATCGTTACTCATGTCAGCATTCTCACTTCCGATACCTCCAGCCAACCTCACAGTTGACCTTCACAGGCTTACGGAACGCTCCGCTACCGCTTGCAGTAAACTGCAAACCCATATCTTCGGCGCATGGCTTTAGCCCCGTTACATTTTCCGCGCAGGATCGCTTGATCAGTGAGCTGTTACGCTTTCTTTAAAGGATGGCTGCTTCTAAGCCAACCTCCTGATTGTCAAAGCAATCCCACATCGTTTCCCACTTAGCCATGACTTGGGGGCCTTAGATGATGGTTAGGGTTGTTTCCCTTTTCACGACGGACGTTAGCACCCGCCGTGTGTCTGCCCGATAGTACTCCTGGGTATTCGGAGTTTGGTTAGTATTGGTACCGCTCGCGCAGCCCGCAACCATCCAGTGCTCTACCCCCCAGGGTATTCGTCGGACGCTCTACCTAAATAGATTTCGCGGAGAACCAGCTATGTCCAGGTTTGATTGGCCTTTCACCCCTATCCACAAGTCATCCCAGAATTTTTCAACATTCACGGGTTCGGACCTCCAGTAAGTGTTACCTTACCTTCATCCTGCTCATGGATAGATCACCTGGTTTCGGGTCGTCATACGTCGAACTTAGCGCCCTATTCAGACTCGCTTTCGCTGCGCCTACACCTAACGGCTTAAGCTTGCTCGACACATGAAGTCGCTGACCCATTATACAAAAGGTACGCCGTCACCGCGCTTGGCGGCTCCGACTGCTTGTAGGCTTCCGATTTCAGGATCTGTTTCACTCCCCTTGTCGGGGTGCTTTTCACCTTTCCCTCACGGTACTTGTTCACTATCGGTCGTAGAGGAGTACTTAGGCTTGGAGGGTGGTCCCCCCATGTTCAGACAGGATTTCACGTGTCCCGCCCTACTCGAGTCTCTTGCTGTTTGACGTCTACGGGGCTGTCACCCGCTATGGCCGGACTTTCCATTCCGTTCGACTTTATTTCACAAGAGCACTGGCCTGGTCCCGGTTCGCTCGCCACTACTACGGGAGTCTCGGTTGATGTCCTTTCCTCCGGGTACTGAGATGTTTCAGTTCCCCGGGTTCGCTCAATGAACCCTATGTATTCAGGTCATTGTACCTTTAAGCGATCATCCAATCGCTGCTCCGAAAAGCAGAGTTGGAAGACCGCAAAGGTGGGTTTCCCCATTCAGAGATAACCGGATCAAAGGGTGCTAGCGCCTCCCCGGTTCTTATCGCAGCTTGCCACGTCTTTCATCGCCTCTCTACGCCAAGGCATCCGTCAGAA
>NZ_GL883088.1 GCF_000204035.1 Brevundimonas diminuta ATCC 11568 | reverse complement strand
GGCGCACGGCCTGCTCGAAGGTCTCGCCGCGGCGAATCTGGACGGGGATGGCTTCCGGGGCGGTCATGCCGGCCGGCGCGGCGGCGGCGGCGTAGGCCTGGGCTTCCAGCGATTCGATCTGCGCCGCGGTCAGGGCCGGAACTTCCTCGGCCTTCACCTGTTCATATCCACGACCGGCCAGCAGGGCGATGCCCACAGCGGCGCAGGTCGTCAGCAGGTGCGGCGCGAGCCGGACAGGCTGGCGGCGAGGATCGAACTGAGCCATGGGTCCCCGGCAAGTCGGCGACGCGTTCCGCGCCAAAACAGTCGAATCTCGACGCGTTTGCCGGTCGCCCGACGAACGCGAAGCGAGCCGTATAGCCCGCACGTCCCATCTTGGGAAGATGGAATGTTACGATTGGTTAACGTGGCGGCGATGATGTGCAGTAATTTAGCGTTCTGCGTGAGTCTCACGCCAAACTTCGCCTTCTTGTAGTCGAGGTCGATTGGTAGTGGCGGAGGTGTCACGCCGCAGTGCTCATTCTGCAACGACTGTTGTTGTCGCGCATTCTGTGGCGTTGTTGCCCTTCCTGTTAAGTTGAACGCCGCGCCCCCTTGACCGACGACATCGCCACCTCAGGGTCCGACGCCGGACCCGCTCATTCCTCTGGCGCGCCGTCCGGCAAGGGAAGGCCGCCGCGGCTGCGGCTGGCGGCCCGGACGCTGCTGATCTTGCTGGCCTTGCTGCTGGTGCTGGCGGCGGCCCTCTATCTGAACCGGCGCGCGGCGGCGCGCGAACTGCTGGTCGGCTGGCTGGACCGCAAGGGCATAGACGCCGACGTCGAGGTCGAACGGCTGGAGCTCAACGGCTTCGTCGGCAAGGTCTCCATCGGCGATCCCAAGAACCCCGACTTCAAGGTCGAGCGGGTCGAGGTCGACTACGCCGTGGGCCTGCCGTGGTCGAAGGCCGGGCTGGGGGTGACGCCCAGCCGCATCCGTCTGGTCCGCCCGATCGTGCGCGCGGCGTGGAAGGACGGCGAGCTGTCGCTGGGCAGCCTTGATCCCCTGGTCGAGGAGTTCACCGGCAGGCCGCCCAAGCCGGATTCGCGCGCGCCTCTGGTCATCGTCGAAGGCGGCCAGGCGCGGCTCGACACCGAATACGGTCCGGTTCGCCTGCTGGCGGACGCGCGGATCGACGACGGCAAGCTGATGCGGCTGTCGGGGCGAATGCCCGCCGCCTCGCTCAAGAGCGGCGAGACCGAGGCGCGCGGCCTGGCCGGGGTCATTGAGGTGACGACCGTGGGCGACCGCACGGCGGTGAAGCTGGACGCCCAGGCCGAGCGCTTCGCCGTGGCGGGCGTCGGCGGGCAGGGGGCTGCGCTCAGCCTCAGCGGCGACCTGCCCTACCCGGACATGAAGACCCGGCGCGGCGACGGGCGGATCGGTCTGACCGTGCGGTTGACGGCGGATGAACTGGCCGGCGCCGGGACGACGGCGCGTCAGGCGGCGGCGACGATGAATTTCGCCGGGGCGGTCGAAGGCTGGCTCAACGCCTATAGCCTCAAGGGCGAGGCGAAGGCGACGGCGACGGCGGACCGGCTTCAAGGCGAGGGTATGGAGGTTCGCCAGGCGGCGCTGGACCTTAATCGCCTGACCCTGTCGACGTCGGGCGGGACCGAGGGGCAGGAGATGAAATGGCGCGCGGCCTCGCTCCTGCGGCTGACGGCGGCGTCGGGCCGGTTCGGCGAGAACCGGCTGACCCAGGCGGTCGTCGCCTCGAACGCGATTCAGGCCGGGGGCAAGGGCGCGGCCTTCGAGGTTCAAGGGCCGGCGACCTTGACGGCGCGGCGGCTGGCGACCGGCGACGTGACGCTGGACGGGGCGCGGGGCCGCCTCGACTTCGACCTGGTGCGGGATTCCATCACGCGGATCAGCGCGACCGGCGCGCTGGGGGCGGATCGGGTTTCGGCGCCGGTGCTGGGCGCGCCGCTGGCCGACGATCTTCCGGAGCTGGCGGAGTTGAAGCGGGCGCTGGGCGCCTTCGCCCTGGACGCGCCTGAGGTGCGG
>NZ_GL883087.1 GCF_000204035.1 Brevundimonas diminuta ATCC 11568 | reverse complement strand
AGGATCAGGGGCGAGACCAACAACGCCGCCGCCAGACCCGCCGCCAGCCGCCAGCCTCTGGCCGCCTGCCCTCGCTCACGCCGGTCGTGGATCTGCAACAGGTCGACCGGCGCCGCCATCGCCCCCGCCGCCAGGGCCGCGTCCAAAGTCTCGCCTTCCAGCCAGGTCAAAGAACGTCCGGCCGCAACCGCCTCCGCCAGATCCGGCTGGACCGTCACGGCGAACGCCGGGCCGCGCAGCGCCACGTCGGCCCCCGCCTGTGCGGCGGTCAACATCTCCGCCTCCAGCGGCGCGGGCAGGCACAGGTTGTCCGGCACGACCGCCTCGGGCCGGATGTCGAAGGCCTCCATCCAGCGCAGCCAGGCCTGCAACAGCTTGGCCGAAACCGCCGCCGTCAGGCGCGGGCCGCCATCGACCGGCGCAACGCCCAGAGCCACGTCCAGCCCCTCGACCTCGCCCGCCGCCTGATCGCGCAAGGCCCAGCGCGCGGCGGCTCTGGCCTGCGCCATATTGCCCGGCGGCAGGTCCAGCCAGCGCGTCATGACGTCCGCGCCGGGGGCCACGGCGATGGTGCGCATCGACGGCGGAGCGTCGGCCTGATGGGGGTCCAGTTCGCCGCGCCCGACCACGCGGCCTTCACGATCGACCAGCAGGAAACGCGCCGCCAGGGTCGCGTGGGTCGGGATGAACAGGATGCGGGCGTGGCTCATTCTTCCATGCTCATTCTTCAGGCGTCCAGCGACGGATGACGGTGCGCGCCGCGCCGTCGGGCGCGACATGGATCAGGGCGGTGCGGACGGCGCGGGCGTCGCCATGCTCGATCTCGACCCTCAGGTCGAAGTAACGGGTGGCCAGGGTGATCTGGCCCTTGGCCTCTTCGTCGACGACCACGCCCGACAGGGCGGGTTGGGCCCAGAAGGCGTCCGGGCTGCTCCAACCCGTCGCAGGACGCGCGGCGATGGCCGCCTTGGCCGCGTTCAACCCCACCACGCCCCGGCTGATCGCGACCAGAAGCACGGCGTCCTGCGGCTCCAGCGTATTCACATTCAGGGGCGACAATCGCGCCTCCGGCAGGGCGCACAGATGGGGCCTCAAACGGCGATAGAGTTCGTCGTCCACCCCCGCCACGGCGCGCAGTTCGCTGACCTCGGCCAGCATGACCCCGCCGGTGCGATAGGGCGTCGGGCGGCTGGCGTAGGCGGCGTCCTCCGCCCCCTGCGCCGAAACCTCGTCGTCGCCGTCCATCCAGTCGGTCAGGGCCGCCGCGACCGCCGACATCCGCCCGCGCGGCAGGCCCAACGCTTCGCCCAAGGCGATGAACTGCGCCGCTCCTTCAGGCCGGGCAATCAGATCCTCGCCCTGCCCCAGCGCCAGGCTGTTCAGATTGAAGCAGGACTGGCCGTCGCGGATCACCGCCCGCCCCACGCCCTCTTCCAGCGGCAGGGCGAAGACGCGGCCGTTCCATTGCGGCTGCAACGGCGTGCGCGCCGGATCGGCGCGCACCAGATCGGACAGCCGCCGCCGCGCCAGCGCCTCCGCCCCCGCCGCATAGGCTTGCGCCTGCGCCTGGCTCTCGGCGTTGGTCGTGCGGCGCACGGAAAAGCGCACGTCGTCCAGAAGCACCACGCACAGCGCCGCCATCACCGCCACCAGCAGCAGGACGGTCAACAGGGCCATGCCCCGGCGATCGCGCGGCCGCGTCCTCATGCGGCGGCGACCAGAAACAGTTGCTCGACCGGGCCGAAACCGTCGAGCGTCAACGTCACCCGCACGGCGTCCGGCAGGGGCCGGTCGCTGCTGGCGGAAAAGGCGGGGGCTTCGGACCCGTTCTGGATGAAGGCGACGCGGGCGTCCTTCACCCCGCGATACAGCACCTGCGGTGGCCCGGCTCGCGCCCCGTCCAGATAGGGCGCCACCCGGCGCTCCAGCCGATCCTCGACCAGCCGGTATTCGACCCGCTGGATCGAGGCGCGCGGCGCACCGTCAGGATTGCTCCAGCCGCTGCGGGCCAACACCAGCAGCGGATCGCCCGGCGACTGCGGCCCCATGATCGCCTGCGGCGCCGGCCGCCCCGTCGGC
>NZ_GL883086.1:2614907-2631526 GCF_000204035.1 Brevundimonas diminuta ATCC 11568 | reverse complement strand
CGAACTGGCAATAGGCTTTTCACAAAAAGTCCAAGAAACTCAACGAACCAGAGTCGTCCGCGCCTTACTTCCGGCGCCCTTCACGTACGCGCGCGTCTGGAGAGCTAAAGAGAAATCGGCCTCAGGATGAAATTTTTATCCCAGACACGCACTTGAGCGACTGTTTTTGGCGTTCAAATCCCGCAGCGACGCCACCACAGGGTTCTTTCTTCCATAATTCGTGCATCCGCGGTTGCGCCGCAACATTCGGCGAGGCATAAGAGCGCCAGTTCGAAAGGTCTTTCCTTGTCCCACGGTGCCGCCATCGCTGCGATCCCGAGCCCCGCGCAAGCGGCGGCCGATCTGCGCGTGCTGTCGCTGGGCGTACTCCTTCTCTCGGTAATTCTCATTCCGCTTAGCCAAGCGGTGTGGATGCCTGCGACCTGACCTGAACCCAGCCAGTTTCGCCCATTCACCCCGCTCCGGCTCCGGACGCGGGGTTTTTCTTGTGCCCAGCCCAACACCGACAGGCAAGAAATTCCAAAATCACAATGACGACGCCTTCTGACAGCACGAAACAACCTAACAGCCGCTCTGCGGCCGTCACCCAGGGCCCGAACCGGGCTGCGGCGCGGTCCTATCTGCGCGCGGCGGGGATGCAGGACGCCGATTTCGACAAGCCGATGATCGGCATCGTCAACACCTGGTCGACCGTCACCCCCTGCAACATGCACCTGGACCGTCTGGCCAAAGACGTGCGGGCCGGGATCGTCGCCGCAGGCGGCTATCCGGTCGATTTCAACACCATCGTCGTCACTGACGGCATCTCCATGGGCACGGCGGGGATGAAGGCCTCGCTGATCAGCCGCGAAGTCGTCGCCGATTCCATCGAACTGGCCATCGAGGGGCATCAGCTGGACGGCGTCGTCTGCATCGTCGGCTGCGACAAGACGATTCCCGCCGCGGCCATGGCCCTGGCCCGCATGGATATCCCCGGCCTGGTCTATTACGGCGGCACCATCCTGCCCGGCGTGATCGGGACGAAGGAAGTCTCGGTTCAGGAAGTGTTCGAGGCCATCGGCGCCCACGCCGCCGGTTCGCTGGACGATGCGGGTCTGAAGGCGGTCGAAAGCGCGGTCTGCCCCGGCGCCGGCGCCTGCGGCGGCCAGTTCACGGCCAACACCATGGCCATGGCCCTGTCGATGATGGGGATCAGCCCCATGGGCGCCAATGACGTGCCCGCCGTCGATCCGGCCAAGGGCGCGGAAGGCGAGCGCTGCGGCCGCCTGATCGTCGAGCGCGTCTTCGCCGGAGACACCGCCCGCAAATACATCACCCGCGCCAGCCTGAAGAACGCGGCCATCGCCGTCTCGGCCTCGGGCGGATCGACCAACGCCGTCATGCACCTGACCGCCATCGCGGCCGAGGCGGGCGTCGATTTCGGCGTCGAGGACTGCCACCAGGCCTGCGTCGAGGCGCCGGTCATCTGCGACCTGAAGCCGGGCGGGCGTTTCCTGGCCTCGCACCTGTATGCGGCGGGCGGCACGCGCCTGGTCGCTCAACGTCTGGCTGAGGCGGGCAAGATCGCCAACGTCCCGACCGTCTCGGGCCGCAGCCTGTTCGCCGAAGCCGGCGACGCCGAGGAGCAACCCGGCCAACAGGTCGTGACCGACTTCGACGCGCCGGTCATGGCGCGCGGCTCCTACGCCGTCATCTATGGCGATGTCGCGCCGGAAGGCGCGGTCATCAAGCTGACCGGCCATAAGGTCGATCGTTTCGAAGGCCCGGCCGCCGTCTTCGACTGCGAGGAAGACGCCTTCCACGCGGTTCAGGATGGTTCGGTCGGCGAAGGCGACGTCATCATCATCCGCTACGAAGGCCCCAAGGGCGGCCCCGGCATGCGCGAGATGCTGCAGATCACCGCCGCCCTGAAGGGCCGCAAGGTCGAGAACGTCGCCCTGCTGACCGACGGCCGCTTTTCGGGCGCCTCCTACGGCTTCGTCGCCGGCCACGTCTCGCCCGAGGCGGCGGCGGGCGGCCCCATCGCTCTCATTCGCGATGGCGATCCGATCGTCATCGACGTCACCAACCGAAGGATCGACGTGCTCGTCGATCTGGAGGCGCGCCGGGCGGACTTCGCCCCCAACCGTGTCCGCCCGGCGCAAGGCGTCTTCGCGAAATACCGCGCCGCCGTCGCCTCCGCCTCGCAAGGGGCCGTGACCATTCCCAATCCGCCGCCAGCCCAGATCCCCGCCGATCTGGGCGCCCGCTCCACCGAAACCGCTGCTTCCTAAGGATCTCCTCCCATGGCCATCACCATCTACACCAATGAAGACATCAAGCCGGGCGCCATCGCCGGGCAACGCATCGCCGTCATCGGCTACGGCTCGCAGGGCCGCGCCCACGCCCAGAACCTGAAGGATTCGGGCCACGACGTGATCGTCGGCGTCCGTCACGGCGGCACGGGCTGGAAGCACGCGACCGAGGACGGCCTGGCCACGGCCGAGCCTGCCGAAGCCGTTCGCGGCGCCGACATCATCGCCATCCTGACGCCCGACATGATCCAGAATGAGATCTATCGCGACGTCATCGAGCCGAACGCCAAGCCCGGCTCGGCCCTGCTGTTCGCGCACGGCTTCTCGATCATCTATGACCGCATCACCCCGCGCGACGACATGGACGTCATCCTGGTGGCGCCCAAGGGGCCGGGCGATCTGGTCCGTCGTGAGTTCGCGCGCGGCCGCGGCGTCCCCTCCCTGTTCGCCATCGAAAAGGACGCGACCGGCAAGGCGCGCGACCGCGCCATGGGCTACGCCAAGGGCATCGGCGGCGCGACCGGCGGCCTGCTCGAGACGTCGTTCCGCGAAGAGACCGAAACCGATCTGTTCGGCGAACAGGCCGTCCTGTGCGGCGGGGCCAAGGAACTGGTCATCCAAGGCTTCAACACCCTGGTCGAGGCCGGCTACCAGCCCGAGATCGCCTATTTCGAATGCCTGCACGAGCTGAAGCTGATCGTGGACCTGTTCTACGAAGGCGGCATTTCCAAGATGCACCACTTCATCTCGGAAACGGCCAAGTGGGGCGCCGTCGCCTCGGGTCCGCGCGTCATCACCGATGAGACCCGCGCCCGCATGAAGACCGTGCTGGACGAGATCCAGAGCGGCCAGTTCGCCCGCGAATGGATCGCCGAGAACGAGGCCGGCAAGCCGAAGTACGAGGCCCTGCTGGACGCCGACCGCAACAGCCAGATCGAACAGGTCGGCGCCCGTCTGCGCGACCGCATGGCCTGGCTGCAGACGGCCAAACAGGCCGCCGCCTGACCCTCTATATATATAAAGAGAGACTGATCCGATGAGCGCCGCCGCGCCCGCCCTGAAAACACCCCCCGCCCCGGCCGTCATGACCGGCGCGCGCCTGCTTGTCTCCAGCCTGGAGCGGATGGGCGTGGAGGTGGTGTTCGGCTATCCCGGCGGCGCCATCATGCCGATCTACGACGCCCTGACCGGCTCGTCGCTGAAACACATCCTGGTGCGCCACGAACAGGCCGCCGCCTTCGCCGCCGACGCCTATGCCCGCCTGAGCGGCCGGGTCGGGGTCTGCATGGCCACCTCAGGCCCCGGCGCCACCAATCTGATCACCGGCATCGCCAACGCCATGATGGATTCGGCGCCGATGGTCTGCATCACCGGCAATGTCCCCCAAGGGGTCATGGGGACCGACGCCTTTCAGGAGATCGACATCCTGGGCGTCACCCTGCCGATCGTGAAACACTCCATCCTGGTCCGTGACGCCGCCGAGATTCCGGCTGCCATCGAACAGGCCTTCCACATCGCCGCCTCGGGCCGCCCCGGCCCGGTGCTGGTCGACCTGCCCAAGGACGTCCAGTTCGCCGAAACGGTCGCCCCCTTCGGCTTCAACATTCCCAATGAGACGCCCGCCGCCGACGCCGACGCCATCGCCGAGGCCGAGCATTTCATCCGCACATCTGAGCGCCCGCTGATCTACATCGGCGGTGGGGTGAAGATCGGCCGTGCGACCGAGGCCCTGCGCGCCTTCGCCGAGACCACCGGCATTCCCGCCGTCGCCACCCTGAACGCCCTGGGCACGGTGCCGACCGACGCCCCTGGCTTCCTGGGAATGCTGGGGATGCACGGCGCCCGCGCGGCCAATGAGGCGGTTCAGGCGTCCGACCTGCTGATCGTCATGGGCGCCCGCTTCGACGACCGCGCCACCGGCAAGCTGGCCGAGTTCGCCCCTCATGCCCGCGTCGTCCACTTCGACGTCGACGCCTCGGAGATCGGCAAGCTGCGCGAGACCCACGTCGCCGTCGGCGGCGAGATCCGTCCGGCTATCGAGGCCCTGACCGCGCGCATGTCGGCGGCGCCGCTGGCGATCGACCCGTGGGTCATCCGCTGCGCCTCGGCGGCCGAGCGTCACGCCGCCCGCTATGACGCGCCGGGCGAAGGCGTCTACGCCCCGGCCCTGCTGAAGCAGCTGTCCGAAATGGCGGGCGACCGCTTCGTCGCCGCCTGCGACGTCGGCCAGCATCAGATGTGGGCCGCCCAGCACTGCCGCTTCGCCCGGCCCGAAGCCCACATCACATCGGGCGGTCTGGGCGCCATGGGCTTCGGCCTGCCCGCCGGTCTGGGCGCCCAGATGGCCGACCCCGATGCGGTCGTCATCACCATCGCCGGCGACGGCGGCTTCATGATGAACATTCAGGAGCTGGCGACCCTACGCCGCTACGGCGTGCCGCTGAAGATCGTCCTGCTGGACAACTCTTCCCTGGGCCTGGTGCGCCAGTGGCAGGAGCTATTCTTCGAAGAGAACTATTCCGAGATCGACCTGTCCGACAATCCGGACTTCGTGAAGGTGGCCGAGGCCTTCGGCGTCGAGGCCTTCCGCATCGACCGCCGCGATCAGGTCGAGGCCGGTCTGGCCCGCCTGCTGGCCGCCGAAGGCGCCTGTCTGGCCCACGTCGTCATCGACCCCAAGGAAAACGTCTGGCCGCTGGTGCCGCCGGGCAAGAGCAACGCTGAAATGATGGAAGGCGCATGATCATGAGCGACACCATTCACATCCAGATCGACCGAGCCGACGGCTCGCTTCAGCGTCTCATCGGCCTGGTGGAGCGCCGCGGCTTCCACATCGACGGCATGAGCATGGCCCCCGATTCTGAAGTGGAGGGCGCGATGCGCCGCATCGCCCTGACCGTTCGTGGGCGTGACGCCGCCCGCTCCATCGACAACCTGGGCCGCCAGATCGACCGCCTGATCGGCGTCGCGCGCATCCAGGCCCAAACCTTCCAGTCCGAGGCTGCGTAATGTCCCGAGTAGAACGCGTATCCAGAACCGCCCAGATTGCGGCGTCCGATCCCAACCGCGTCATCATCTTCGACACCACCCTGCGCGACGGCGAGCAGGCGCCGGGCTTCTCCATGTCGGCCGAGGCCAAGCTGAAGATGGCCCATGTCCTGCGCGACCTGGGCGTGGACGTGATCGAGGCGGGCTTCGCCGCCGCCTCGCCGGGCGACGAGGAGTGCATCCGTCGTGTGGCGGGCGAGATCGAGGGCCCGGTCTTCGCCTCCCTGTCGCGCGCCAACGAGAAGGACATCGACGCCTCGTTCCGCGCCCTGTCGCCTGCGCCGAAATCGCACCGTCGCTGCCACGTCTTCCTGGCCACCAGCCCGATCCACCGCTCGGCCAAGCTGCGGATGAGCACCAACGAGGTGCTGGCCACGATTTCGCGCACGGTGGAATACGCCGCCTCGATGTTCGACGACGTGGAGTTCTCGGCAGAGGACGCCTTCCGCACGGAACCCGAGTTCCTGGCCGAGGCGCTGACGGCCGCCGCCGATGCCGGCGCCCAGACGCTGAACGTGCCCGACACCGTCGGCTACGCCACGCCGGAAGAGGCGCGCCAGAGGTTCGCCTATCTGGACGGGATTATCCGCCCGCGCCACGCGGACATCATCTTCTCCTCGCACTGCCACAACGACCTGGGTCTGGCCGTGGCCAACTCCCTGGCCGCGGTCGAGGGCGGGGCGCGCCAGATCGAGGGCGCCATCAACGGCATCGGCGAACGGGCGGGCAACGCCTCGATCGAAGAAGTCATCATGGCCCTGCGCACCCGCGCGGACCGCTATGGGGCGACCGTCGCCGCCGAGAGTCGCCATCTAGTGCGCGCCTCCGAGACCCTGCGCGAAGTGACCGAGACGGTCATCGCCCGCAACAAGGCCATCGTCGGCCTGAACGCCTTCGCCCACGAGGCCGGGATCCACCAGCACGGCATGATGGCCGACGCCCGCACCTACGAGATCATGCGTCCCGAGGACGTCGGTTTCGAGGGCAGCTACTTCGTGCTGGGCAAACATTCCGGCCGCCACGCGGTCGGCAAGCGGGCCGAGGCTCTGGGCCATGTGCTGGAAGGCCAGCGCCTGGCCGACGTCTTCGCCGGCTTCAAGCAACGCGCCGACCAGATCGGCGAAATCAATGACGCGGAACTGACCGCCATCATCGCGGCCGTCACGGCCTCCGCACCACAGGATACGACCTATGCAACCGCTGGCTAAGAACATCTGGATCAACGGCGAACTGACGGCGTGGGAGAACGCCACGGTTCATGTCATGAGCCACGCCCTGCACTACGGCACCTCGGTGTTCGAGGGCATCCGCGTCTATGACACCCCCAACGGTCCGTGCGGCTTCCGCCTGACCGACCACATCCGCCGCCTGTTCGACAGCGCGCGCATCTACCACTTCCCCATGCCTTATAATGAGGGCGAACTGGTTCAGGCCTGCAAGGAGGTGGTGCGCGCCGAGGGCCTGCGCTCGGCCTATCTGCGCCCCTTGGCCTTCCTGGGCGAGTGCGGCATGGGCGTCAGCCCCTCGGCCGAGGCGATCCGCAGCGATGTGATGATCTCGGCCTTCGCCTGGGGCGCCTATCTGGGCGAAGAAGCGCTGGAGAAGGGCGTCGACGCCTGCATCTCCAGCTGGAACCGCGTGGCGCCGAACACCGTCCCGGCGGGCGCCAAGGCGGGCGGCAACTATCTGTCCTCCTATCTGATCGGACGCGAGGCCCGCGTGCGCGGCTTCGGCGAAGGCATCGCCCTGGGCGCCGACGGCCTGCTGTCCGAGGGCGCGGGCGAGAACCTGTTCATCGTCAAGGACGGGGTGCTGATGACCCCGCCCGCCGCCGCCTCCATCCTGCAGGGCATCACCCGGGACAGCGTGATGAAGCTGGCGCGCGGCCTGGGCTATGAGGCGCGCGAACAGGTGCTGCCGCGCGAAGCCCTCTATGTCGCCGACGAGGTCTTCATGACCGGCACAGCGGCCGAGATCACGCCCGTCCGCTCCATCGACGGCATCATGACCCGCGCAGGCGGCCCCGGCCCGGTGACGAAGGCGGTCAACAAGGCCTTCCGCGGCCTGTTCGACGGCACGACGCCCGACCGCTTCGGCTGGCTGGAGCCCATCGGCGAAGCGGCCGCCGCCCCAACCAGGGAGCGCGCGCATGAGCCAGCCTAAAACCCTGTATCAGAAGGTCTGGGACCGGCACGTCGTCGTGCCGGAAACCGCCGAGACTCCGGGCGTCATGTATGTGGACCTGCATCTGGTCCACGAAGTCACCTCGCCCCAGGCCTTCTCCGAAATCGAGGCGCGCGGGCTGAAGGTCCGCCGCCCCGACCGCACCTTCGCCACCCTGGACCACTCGACCCCCACCCTGCCCGCCGGGCCGGATGGGCAACGCCCCTATGTCACAGAACAGGCGCGCAACCAGGTCGAGACCCTGGAGGCCAACTGCGCCCGACATAACGTCGAACTGGCGGGCTGGGGCTCGGATCAGCGCGGCGTCGTCCACGTCATGGGGCCGGAGCTGGGCCTGACCCAGCCGGGCATGACCGTCGTCTGCGGCGACAGCCACACGGCCACCCACGGCGCCTTCGGGGCGCTGGCCTTCGGCATCGGCACCTCGGAAGTCGGCCATGTGCTGGCGACCCAGTGCCTGCTGCAGCGCCGGGCCAAGGCCATGCGGGTGACGGTCGACGGACGCTTGCGTCCCGGCGTCTCCGGCAAGGATGTGGCGCTGGCCGTCATCGCCGCCATCGGCTTCGGCGGCGGCACCGGCTACGTCATCGAATATGCGGGCGAGGCCGTGCGCGCGCTGGACATGGAAGGGCGCATGACCCTGTGCAACATGTCCATCGAGGCGGGCGCGCGGGCGGGCATGATCGCCCCCGACCAGACCACTGTGGACTGGCTGCGCGGCCGTCGCCACGTCCCCGCCGACTATGAGGCCGCAGCCGCCGACTGGCTGAGCCTGGCCACCGACCCCGGCGCGGTCTTCGACAAGGAGGTCGTGCTGGACGGCGGCGCCATCCGCCCGATGGCCACCTGGGGCACGACGCCGGACGCCGGCGCACCCGTCGGCGCGCCCGTGCCGCAACCGCGCTCGGCCTCCGACCAGAAGGCCATCGACTACATGGGCTTCACCGCGGGCGAGGCGACCACCGGCCACAAGGTCGACGTCGTCTTCATCGGCAGTTGCACCAACGGCCGCCTGCCCGACCTGCGCGCCGCCGCCGACGTCCTGCGCGGCCGCAAGGTCCAGCCGGGCGTGCGGATGCTGGTCGTCCCCGGCTCGGAAGCCGTCCGCCGCGACGCCGAGGCCGAAGGTCTGGATCGGGTCTTCACCGAGGCGGGCGCCGAATGGCGCATCCCTGGCTGCTCCATGTGCATCGCCATGAACGGGGATTTCGTCGCGCCGGGCCAGTTGGCCGTCTCGACCTCGAACCGCAATTTCGAGGGCCGTCAGGGCAAGGGCGCCCGCACCATACTGGCCAGCCCCGCCACCGCCGCCGCCAGCGCCGTCGCCGGGGTGTTGACCGACCCACGCGTCTATCTGTCGGGGACGGCTCCCCTCAAGCAGTCGAGCGCCGCGCGCGAGGCGATAGGGGAGACCCAAAATGTCTGAGCCCTTCAAGACCCTGACGTCGAAGACCCTGACCCTGAGTCAGGCCAACATCGACACCGACCAGATCATCCCCGCGCGTTTCCTGACCACCACGACGCGCGAGGGTCTGGGCGCCCACGCCTTCCACGACTGGCGCTATGAGGCCGACGGTTCGCCCAAGCCCGAGGCCGTGTTGAACCGCATCGACCCGACCGAACAGCGCATCCTGCTGGCGGGGCCGAACTTCGCCTGCGGCTCATCGCGCGAACACGCGCCGTGGGCCCTGCTGGACTACGGCTTTCGGGCGGTGATCTCGACCGAGATCGCCGACATCTTCACCTCCAACGCCCTGAAGAACGGCTTCCTGCCCATCGTCGTCGATCAGGCGACCTGGGACGACCTCGCCGCCCATCCGGAACAGCCGGTGACGATTGATCTGGACGCCAATGAGATCCGGCGCGGCAACGCCCCGGCCGTGCCGTTCAAGGTCGAGTCCTTCGCCCGCCAGTGCCTGCTGGACGGGGTCGACGCCCTCGGCTGGCTCCAATCGAAGCTGCCCTACGTCACCACCTTTGAACGCCTGAGAAACGACGCCTTTCAGCCGGAGACCGCCTGATGACCGCCCATGAAACGCCCGTCGCCCGCACCTTCGACATCGCCGTCCTGCCTGGCGACGGGGTCGGTCCTGAAGTCGCCCTGGCCGCCCAGCGGGTGTTGACCTGCATCGGCGACATCTACGGGCACCGCTTCAACTTCACCGAACACCTGATCGGCGGCGCCGCCATCGACGCGACGGGCGAGTCCCTGCCAGAAGAGACGAAAGCCGCCTGTCTGGCCTCCGACGCCGTGCTGCTGGGCGCGGTCGGCGGGCCCAAGTGGGACGGCGCCCCGGTGCGACCGGAACAGGGCCTGCTGGCCATCCGCAAGGCCATGGGTCTGTACGCCAACCTGCGCCCGTTGCAGGTCTCGCCGGTGCTGGCCCACCGCTCGCCGCTGAAGAAGGAGATCGTCGAGGGCGTCGATCTGATCGTCTTCCGCGAACTGACCAGCGGCGTCTATTTCGGCGAGCGCACCCGCACCGAAACCCAGGCGTCCGACCTGTGCGTCTATACGGTCGAGGAGATCGAGCGCGTCGCCCGCGCCGCCTTCCAGGCCGCCGAACAGCGCCGCGGCAAGGTCACTTCGGTCGACAAGGCCAACGTCATGGAGACCAGTCGCCTGTGGCGCGAGGTGGTGACCCGCATCCACGCCGAGGAATATCCGCAGATCACCCTGGAGCACGCGCTGGTCGACTCCATGGCCATGCACCTGATCCGCAAGCCGCGCGACTATGACGTCATCCTGACCGAGAACATGTTCGGCGACATCCTGTCGGATGAAATCTCGGTGCTGGGCGGCTCGATCGGCCTGCTGCCCTCGGCCTCCCTGGGCGCCGACGGCCCCGGCCTGTTCGAGCCGATCCACGGCTCGGCGCCCGACATCGCTGGACAGGATCTGGCCAATCCGGTCGGCATGGTGCTGTCGGCGGCGATGATGCTGCGCCACAGCTTCGATCTGGAGGATGAGGCCGACTCCATCGAGGCGGCGGTCGCCGCCGTCCTGGCCTCGGGCGCCGTCACCGCCGATCTGGGCGGGCCGCTGGGCACGGTGTCGGCCACCCGCGCCATCGTCGACGCCATCCGCGCCATCCACTGGGCGGCGGCGCGCCATGTGCCGATGCACTGGGCCTAGACGGGGTTGCCATAAGACAGAGACGAGAGGCGGGCCGCGGTCCGCCTCTTTTCAATTCAGCCGTCGATCAGGCCCTGAAGCGCCTTGGCCATACGGTCGCGCAGGCGGCCCCGCTGTTCATCCGTCAGAGCCGAAAAGCCGTCCGACAGCTCGCGGCCGATGGCCATGCCCATGATCAGGCCGGACGCGAGGCGCGCCCGCACGGCCGCGTCCTCGCCGCCGATCCACTGAGTCAGGGGATCGAAGAAGCGGTTGTTCGCCGTGCGCTGCACCACGTCCATCGCCTTGGTCGAGCCGATCGAGCGCAACAGGATCAGCAGGCCGCGCATCTTCTCGCCGGTCGGGTCGGCCTCGCACCGAGCCGCCTCGCCATAGACGACTTCCGTCGCCAGGCGCTGACCGAAATCGGCGCGGTCGCCTTCCATCAGGTCACGCCCGTTCTTGCAACTGTCCAGCACCGCCAGGAACAGATCTTCCTTCGAGCCGAAATAGCGGCTGATCAGCGCCGCATCGACGCCGACGTCGCGCGCCACGTCGCGCATGCCGACATCATCATAGCTTTCCGCGCAGAAACGCTCGCGCGCCGCCTCCAGAATGGCCTGGCGGGTGGCGTTGGCGTTACGCGGCCGGGGAACGTCGCAAAGGACCAATTGGTCGCACTCCAATAAACCTTACGGACTATATGGCCTTGTCATCAGGCGTTGACAAGCGTCGCCTTCGTCGTCTTTAAGTCAGCCGGTGTTGACTGGACGCCTTCTCCCCAAAGAGCGACAGTCTCTCTGATCACGTTACTCCCAAGGAGATTGCGCCGATGCGCACGGTTAAGATCGCGGCCGCGTCCGCTTTGATGGCGGCCGCCCTCTATGGCTGTTCCAAGGGACAGGAGGCGCCCGCCCAGGGCGCGCCGCCCGTCACGGTGGCCGCGCCCCTGTCGCAACAGGTCGTCGACTGGGACGAATTCACCGGCCGCTTCGAGGCGCCTCGCTCGGTCGACGTACGGGCGCGCGTCGGCGGCTACATCCAGTCCGTCCATTTCAAGGACGGCGACTTCGTGCGCCAGGGCCAGCTGCTGTTCACCCTGGACCCGCGCCCGGCCCAGGCCGCCCTGGCCTCGGCCCGCGCACAACTGGCCCAGGGCCAGGCCCAGCTGACGCTGGCCCGCACGGAACTGACTCGCGCCGAGGGCCTGCTGGCCTCGCAGGCCGTGTCCCAGGCTGAGGTCGACGCCAAGCGCGGCGCCGTCCAGACCGCCGAGGCCGCCGTGGCCGCCGCCAACGCCGCCATCCGCGCCCGTCAGCTGGACGTGGAGTTCACCCGCGTCACCGCCCCGATCTCGGGCCGCGTGTCCGACCGCCGGGTCGATCCGGGCAACCTAATCGGCGGCGGCTCGTCGGCTGGCGACGTCCTGACCACCATCGTCTCGTCCTCGCCGATCTACTTCGTCTTCGACGGCTCCGAAGCCCTGGCGTTGAAGTACCAGCGCGACGCCCGCAACGGTTCGGCCCCGATCCGCATCCGCCTGCAGGACGAGACCAGCTACGACCGCACCGGTACGCTGGACTTCACCGACAACGCCATCGACGCCTCCTCGGGCACCATTCGCCTGCGCGCCGTGGTGCAGAACGCCGACGGCTTCCTGAAGCCCGGCATGTTCGGTCACGCCCAACTGGCCGGTTCGGGCGGGTACGCCGCCATGCTGGTGCCGGATTCCGCCGTCGTCACCGACGGTCCGCGCAAGGTGGTCTACGTCGTCGCCAAGGACGGCACGGTCGGCGCCAAGCCGGTCCAGCTGGGTCCGCTGGCCAACGGCCTGCGCGTCGTGCGCACGGGCCTGACGCCGGACGACCGCGTCATCATCAACGGCCTTCAGCGCGCCCGCCCGGGCCAGAAGGTCACCGCCCAGAACGGAACCATCAAGGCTGAGGAAACCAAGGCCGACGCGCCCGTGACCACGGCCCCCGTCGCTTCGTCCGCCACCTTCGTCGCCAGCGCCGGCTGAGGAGGAGGCTCACGAGCCGGAACCTGATCCATGAACATATCCCGCTTCTTCATCGACCGGCCGATCTTCGCGATCGTGATCTCGGTCTTCATCACCCTGATCGGCGCCTTCGCCATGCCGATGCTGCCGCTCGCGCAGTATCCGGACATCGCGCCGCCGACGATCAGCGTGAACGCCTCCTACGCCGGCGCCTCGGCTGAAACCCTGTCCGAAACGGTCGCCGCGCCGCTCGAACAGGAGATCAACGGCGTCGAGAACATGCTTTACATGACCTCGTCGTCCACCTCGGACGGCCGGGTCACCGTGACCGTGACTTTCCAGCCCGGCACCGACCTCGACACCGCCCAGGTGCTGGTCCAGAACCGGGTCGCCCTGGCCGAGCCGCGCCTTCCGGCGCAGGTCCGTCAGGTCGGCGTCGTCGTCAACAAGGAGTCGACCGGCTTCCTGATGCTGGCCTCGCTGACGTCCGACGATCCCGGCATCGACAGCGACTATCTGGGCAACATGGCCCAGTCGACGATCCGCGACCGCCTGCTGCGGATCGACGGCGTCGGCGGCATCCAGGTCTTCGGCGGCGGCAACTACTCCATGCGCATCTGGATCGATCCGGCCAAGGCGGCCGCACGCGACCTGACCGCGCCCGAGATCGTCGCCGCCCTGCAGGCCCAGAACGTCCAGGCCGCCGGCGGTTCGATCGGCCAGCCCCCCTTCCCGACCAACGCCGCCGCCTTCGAGCTGCCGGTTCAGGTCGAGGGCCGTCTGTCGGCTCCGGAAGAGTTCGGCAAGGTCGTGCTCAAGACCGACGCTCAAGGGCGCGTGACCCGCGTCAGCGACGTCGCCCGCATCGAGCTGGGTTCGGAAATCTACGGCGTCGAAGGCTACTTCAACGGCCAGCGCGGCGTCGGCATCGCCGTCATCCAGCAGCCGGGCTCCAACGCCCTGTCGACCGCCAAGGCGGTCATCGCCGAGCTGGACGCCATCAAGGCCGACTTCCCGCCCGGCGTGAAATACGCCATCCCCTATAACCCGACGGAATACGTCGCCGCCTCGGTTTCGGCCGTGGAGCACGTGCTGATCGAAGCCGTCTTCCTGGTGATGATCGTCATCCTGGTCTTCCTGCAGACCTGGCGCGCGGCCATCATCCCCATCATCGCCATCCCGGTGGCCCTGGTCGGCACCTTCGCGGTGCAGCTGGCCCTGGGCTATTCGATCAACTCCCTGTCGCTGTTCGCCCTGGTTCTGGCCGTCGGCATCGTCGTCGACGACGCCATCATCGTGGTCGAGAACGTCGAGCGCTACATCCGCGAGGGCCTGACGCCCAAGGAGGCGGCCTACCGCTCGATGCAGGAAGTGTCGGGCGCCCTGATCGCCATCTCCCTGGTGCTGACCTCGGTGTTCGTTCCGACGGCCTTCGTGCCCGGCATTCCCGGCATCTTCTTCCGTCAGTTCGCCGTCACCATCGCCTCGGCGACTCTGATCTCGCTTCTGGTGTCGCTGACGCTGTCGCCGGCCCTGGCCGCGCTTCTGCTGAAGCCGCACAAGGAGCACGACCATCACCGCAAGCCGGGCCTGTTCGGCACGGTGACCTATTATCTCGGCTGGGCCGGGGCCAAGTTCAACGAAGGCTTCGACTGGGTCTCGGACCGCTACGGCCGCCTGACGGCCAAGCTGATCCGCATGGTCACCATCATGCTCGTCATCTACGCCGCCCTGCTGGCGCTGACGGGCTGGCGCATGGCCGACACCCCGACCGGCTTCATCCCGGACCAGGACCAGGGCGTGCTGATCGGCGTCGTCCAGCTTCCGCCGGGCGCCTCGCTGGAACGCACCAAGGCCGCCATGAACAAGGCCGTGGACATCGTCCGCAAGGCCGACGGCGTGCAGGAAGTCACCGCCTTCGCCGGCCTGGACGGCTCCAGCTTCTCGCTGTCGTCCAACGCCGCCACCATGTTCATCAAGCTCAAGGACTATGAAGAGCGCACCACGCCCGAACTGGAAGCCTCGGCCCTGGCCGGCGCGCTCAGCGGGGCGACCGGCGTCATCGAGGAAGCCAGCATCTTCATGCTGTCGCCCCCGCCCGTTCAGGGCATGGGCACCGGCTCGGGCTTCAAGATGATGATCCAGGACCGTTCCGGCGCCGGCTTCAAGGCTCTGGAAGGCGCGACCTTCGCCATGATGGGCGCGGCCGCCCAGGCGCCGGATCAGGTGCAGCAGGTGTTCAGCCTCTACAACACCGGCTCGCCGCGCATCGCCGCCGAAGTCGACCGCGACAAGGCCCTGCTGATGGGCGTCCAGCCCTCGACCGTGTTCAGCACCCTGGGCACCTACCTCGGCTCGACCTACGTCAACGACTTCAACTTCCTGGGCCGCACCTTCCGTGTGACCGCCCAGGCTGAGCCCGCCTATCGCGACGAGCTGGCCGATATCGCCAACCTGAAGGTCCGTTCGGGCTCGGGCGGGATGGTGCCGATCGGTTCGGTGGCGACCCTGGCCGACGATTCCGGCCCGGCGCGCGTGGTCCGCTACAACCTGTTCCCGGCTTCGGAACTGCAGGGTGAAGCGGCGCCCGGCGTGTCGACCGGCGACGCCATCGCCACGATGGAGCAGCTGGCGGCCCAGACCCTGCCGGAAGGCTTCAGCTACGAGTGGACCGAAATCGCCCTGCAGGAGAAGCAGGCGGCGGGCGGCGCGACCATCATCTTCATCATGGCGGTGGTGTTCGTCTTCCTGGTGCTGGCCGCTCAGTATGAGGCCTTCACCCTGCCGCTGGCGGTCATCCTGATCGTGCCGATGTGTATCCTGGCGGCCATTATCGGGGTGAACCTGCATGGTCTGGACAACAACATCCTGACCCAGGTCGGCCTGGTGGTCCTGATCGCCCTGGCGGCCAAGAATGCCATCCTGATCGTGGAGTTCGCCAAGCAGGCCGAGGACGAAGAGGGCCTGAACCGTTGGGACGCCGCCGTCCAGGCCGCGCGCCAGCGTCTGCGCCCGATCCTGATGACCTCGTTCGCCTTCATCTTCGGCGTGCTGCCCCTGGCCATCGCCACGGGCCCCGGCTCGGAGATGCAGAACGCCCTGGGCATCGCGGTGGTCTATGGGATGCTGGGGGTGACCTTTTTCGGTCTGATCTTCACCCCCGTCTTCTACGTCATCTGTCGCTGGATGGCGGGCAAGCTGCCCAAGGCGCCGGGCAAGGAGCGCGAGCTCCCGACCAGCTTCGGCGCTCCGCCGCACGACCCCTTTGACCCCGACGGCCCGGAACCGGCTCCCGCCGCTCCGCGCCAGGGAGATGCGTAAAATGAACGGCAAACTCCGCACTCTGCTGACCGCCGCGGGGTCGGCGGCCCTGCTCGCCGCTTGCGCGGTGGGCCCCAAGGCGCCGCTCCCCACGATCCCGGCCGAAGGCCAGGGCGCCTTCGTCGGCTCGCAATCCGCCTCGGTTTCGACCGAGGCGGCCCGCGACGACTGGTGGCGGCTGTATCAGGATCCGACCCTCGACGGCCTGATCCAGCAGGCCCTGACCGAGAACAACGAGCTGGAGGCGGCCGCGGCCAATCTGCGCGCCGTCCGGGCCTCGCTGTCCGAAGCCCGCTCGGGCCGGTTCCCCACCACCACCGCCTCGGCCGCCTACAACCGCAGCCGGGCCTCGACCGACACCGTGCCGACCTCCGGCGGCGCCAAGCTGCCGGAAGTCGACACCTATGACGTCGGCCTGGACGTCTCCTATGAGATTGACCTGTTCGGCCGGGTGGAGTCCTCAATCCGCGCCGCGCGGGGCGACGTGGCCGCCGCCGCCGCCGCCCTGGAGGTCGTGCGGGTGACGGTCGCGGCCGAAACGGCCCGGGCCTATGCCGACACCTGCTCGGCCAACGCCCAGATCGCCGTGGCCGAACGGACCATCGACTTGCAGGCTAAAACGGTCGACCTGACCCAGCGGCTGCTGGACGGAGGCGCC
>NZ_GL883086.1:2612561-2614586 GCF_000204035.1 Brevundimonas diminuta ATCC 11568 | reverse complement strand
CGCTTCTGGCCCGCCGTCCCGACGTGCGTCAGGCGGAGGCCCGCCTGTCGGCCGCCGCCGCTCGCGTCAACGTCGCCACCGCCGGCCTCTACCCAAGCATCCGCCTGGGCGGGTCGCTGGGCTCGACGGCGCTCGACGCCTCGGACCTGGGCGAGGACGCCAACTTCCGCTTCAGCGTCGGCCCGCTGATCTCCTGGTCCTTCCCCAACGTCTGGGCGGCACGGGCCCGGATCAAGCAGGCGGGCGCCCAGTCGGACGCGGCCCTGGCGACCTTCGACCAGACCGTGCTGACGGCGCTGCAGGAGACCGAGACGGCGCTCAGCGCCTACGCCAACGAGCTGGACCGCCGCACGGCCCTGCGCACCGCGCGGGATCAAGCGGCTACGGCGGCGCGCCTGTCGCGCCTGCGCTTCGACGCCGGCGCCGACAGCTTCCTGACGGTGCTCGATTCCGAGCGCACCCTGGCCGGCGCCGACGCCGCCCTGGCCGCTTCGGAAGCCCAGGTCACCACCTACCAGATCGGCCTATTCAAGGCTCTGGCGGGTGGTTGGGAACAGGCTCCCGATCCCGAAGCCTGACCTTCAGCCTCAAGCTGAAACTAGGACGCCCGGCTGGTTCGCCCGCCGGGCGTTTTCTTTGGCAGTTTTCCGCCAAGTCGCCGCACAAACAGAATATTCTTCATTCAAATACCGACAAACCAGCACTCATATGAATAATCGTCGCTCACAGCTTGGCTCAAACGACGATCTTGCGATAGGGAGGCTGTGTGACCTCCTTAGCGCCCCTCCCCGCAGCCTTTGAGGCCGCCGCCTCGCCTGCCGCCGCCCTGGCCCAGGCGCGCCGAGTGGTGATCAAGATCGGCTCGTCCCTGCTGTTCGACGCCGATCAACGCGCCGTCGCCGCCGACTGGCTGGCCAGCCTGGCCGCCGACATCGCGGCACTGCGTCGCCAGGGGCGCGAGGCGATCGTCGTCTCCTCCGGCGCCGTGGCCCTGGGACGCGGACGCCTGAACCTCTCGACCAGCCGCCTTCAGGACAAGCAGGCCGCGGCCGCCGTGGGCCAGACCCTGCTGATGCACGCCTGGGAGGAAGCCCTGGCGCCCCACGGCCTGATGGCGGGCCAGGTGCTGCTGACGCGCGACGACACCGAACGGCGCCGCCGCTGGCTGAACGGCCGCGCCACGCTAGAAGCCCTGCTGACCCACGGCGTCGTGCCCGTGGTCAATGAGAACGACACCGTCGCCACTGAAGAGATCCGCTATGGCGACAATGACCGATTGGCCGCGCGCGCGGCCCAGCTAGGGCGCGCCGACCTGTTGATTCTGCTGTCCGACGTGGACGGCCTCTACACCGCCGACCCGCGCTGCGATCCGAACGCCCGCCATCTGCCGCTGATCGAGCGGCTGACGTCCGACATTCTGGCCATGGCGTCGGGCGCCAACGCCCAGGCCGGGGTCGGCACAGGCGGCATGGCGACCAAGCTGGCGGCGGCCCAGATCGCCGCCTCGGCCGGATGCGCCACCGTCATCGCCTCGGGCCTGACCGACCATCCGTTGAGGGCGGTGCTGGACGGCGCCCGCGCGAGCCTGATCCTGGCCCCCGCCACTCCCCTGGCGGCGTGGAAGCAGTGGATCGCGGGCAGCGTGGCGCCCGGCGGCGCCCTCACGCTGGACGCCGGAGCCGTCGCCGCTCTCCAGGCCGGAAAGAGCCTGCTGCCCTCCGGCGTCGTCGCCGTCAGCGGCGATTTCGGCAAGGGCGACAGCGTACGCCTGACGGGGCCTGACGGCGCGCGACTGGGCGTGGGTCTGGCGTCCTACGCCGCCGAGGAGATCGCGCTGATCCGCGGCCGTCATTCCGACGCGATCGAAAGCCTGCTGGGCTATCGCGGCCCCTCGGTCGTCATTCACCGCGACGATCTGGTTCTGGAGGACCGATGAGCGACCTCGACGCCGCCATGCTGGACATGATGATCGACATGGGCCGCCGCGCCCGCGCCGCCGCCGACGCCTTGCGCGCCACGACGCCC
>NZ_GL883086.1:2604204-2612265 GCF_000204035.1 Brevundimonas diminuta ATCC 11568 | reverse complement strand
GCGGCCCGCGCCCGCGACGGCGGCCTATCCGAGGCCCTGATCGACCGCCTGGCCCTGACGCCTGCCCGTATCGAGGGCATGGCCGTCGCGGTCGAAACCATCGCCGTCCAGCCCGATCCTGTCGGCACCGAAATGGCCCGCTGGACCCCGGCCAACGGTCTGGACATCGCCCGCGTCCGCACCCCGATCGGCGTGCTGGCCGTCATCTATGAGAGCCGCCCCAACGTCACCGCCGACGCCGCCGCCCTGTGCATTCGGTCCGGAAACGCCGCGATCCTGCGCTGCGGCTCTGACTGTCTGGACTCATCACGCGCCATCGCCGCCGTCGTCGCCCGCGCCGTGGCCGAAGCGGGCCTGCCCGTCGATACGATCCAGTTGGTCCCTGTCCCCGACCGCGAGGCTGTCGGCGCCATCCTGTCGGGTCTGAACGGCGCCGTCGACCTGATCATCCCGCGCGGCGGCAAGAGTCTGGTCGCCCGTATTCAGGCCGAGGCGAAGGCGCCGGTGCTGGGCCATCTGGAAGGCCTGTGTCACACCTATCTGGACGCCGCCGCAGACCTCGATGTCGCCCGCCGCGTGACCCTGAACGCCAAGATGCGCCGCGTTTCCGTCTGCGGCGCGACCGAAACCCTGCTGGTGGACCGCGCGGCGGCGGGCCGCCTGCTGCCCGCCGTCGCCGCCGACCTGACGGCCGCCGGATGCGAACTGCGCGGCGACGCCGAAGCGCGCGCACTGGTTCCGAACATGGTCGAGGCGGTCGAGACCGACTGGACGACCGAATACCTGGCCCCCATCCTGTCCGTGCGCGTGGTGGACGGCGTGGACGGCGCGATCGCACACATCCGCGCTTACGGCTCGGGCCACACAGAGGCCATCGTCACCACCGACGAGAAGGCCGCCGAGCGCTTCGCTGAGGGCGTGGACAGCGCCATCGTCCTGATCAACGCCTCGACCCAGTTCGCCGACGGCGGCGAGTTCGGCTTCGGCGGCGAGATCGGCATTTCGACGTCAAAGCTGCACGCGCGCGGCCCGGTCGGCGCGGAACAGCTGACGACCTACAAATATGTGGTGCGCGGCGAAGGGCAGACGCGACCGTAAGGCGCCGCTCCCTTCCCCCTGTCCGCGCTCAATGACAGGCATGGCGCCGATCGGGCATGAAAAAGGGCCGCACGCCCGTTCGGCATACGACCCTCGATCCGGTTCCAGCCTAGGCCTTACTGCCGCGCCAGCTGGCTGGACAGGATCAGCTCCAGCTGCTTGCGGATATGCGGCGTGAGCTCTTCGATGCCCCAGTTGTCATAGGCGGCGAAGCGGAAGTTGTTGATGAAGACGTCCCAGATCAGGCGCGCCAACATGGGCAGGTCCACGTCCTGGCGCAGCTCGCCTTCACGCACGCCGGCCTGCAGAATCTCGGCCACGGCCTCGACCAGGGGACGGACGAAGGCGCGCGAGCGCAAATCGGCGTCTTCCGGCTGGAACCACGAACGCGCCACCATGGCCTGCATCAGCGGCAGATGGTCCAGCGAGCGGTGATAGCCCGCCGTCAGCCCGTTCGACAGGCGATCCAAGACGCGGCCCTCGGCGGCGGCGGTGCGGATGTCGAGCAGCAGGCCTTCCATCTCTTCGGAGAAGACGGCTTCGAACAGCTCGGCCTTGTCCTGGAAGTTGGCGAAGACCGCGCCGGTCGACATGCCGGCGCCCTTGGCGATGTCGCGAATGGTGGCGGCGTCATAGCCGCGCTCGGCGAAGAGGGTGCGGGCGGCGTCCAGAACCTTCTGACGCGTGCGCACCTTGGCGGCCTGGCGGCGGTTCAGCCGAGGCTGGACTTCGGCTTCGGCGACGGCAGGGGCGGACTGGGAAGATTCACGCATCGGCGGCGGCTCTAAACTCATCTATGTGCGGCGTTCGCCTCATCGCGGCTCGCCGTCGATCTGACGCGAGCCTGGGACAAGGGAGAACGCTCCTAGGAGGAAGTGGTGAACTTTCATCACCGAACAATGACCAAAATGGGTCACAGGCGGCAGAAAACTCTGCCGCACCACGCTTAGGAGTTCAACACGACTAAGGAGTTCTACTGATGCCGCAAGGTCAGGAAAGCTCTCCAGCTCAAAGCTTGGCTTTATGCCTCAGTCTATTTCGCTTCAGCATCATTGCGGCGGTCAAAGGCCCAGAAGAGGGAATTCAGTCCGCCCTCGCGCGGCGCGCTAAAATTTTTTAAGACCGCTGGATCGCCCCTGCCTCTAGGCTTTGGGCAGCGCGCCCCTTGGGGTCCGAGATGAGGAAACAAGAATGAAGAAACTGTTCGCGGGGGTCGCTGCGGCCGCCCTTCTGGCGCCGGCCGCCGCCCTGGCCCACGACGGCCATGACCACGCCTGCATCGACGAGGCCTGCACCGTCTTCGAACTGTTCCAGACACCGGCCGCCCAGGGCGGCGCCTCCGGCTGGCAGGGCACGGATGCGCCCCGATATGGAACCTGGGGCTTCGACCTGGCCGGTCGCGACACCTCGGTCGATCCGGGCGACAGCTTCTTCCGCTACGCCAACGGCGCGGCGCTGGACCAGTTGACCATCCCGTCGGACCGCACCTCCTACGGCTCGTTCGCCCTGCTGCGCGAACTGTCGGACAACCGCATGAAGAAGCTGGTGACGGACCTGGCCGCGCGCACCGATCTGGCCTCCGGTTCGGACGAGCAGAAGATCGCCGACGCCTACCGCGCCTTCATCGATCAGGCCCGCGTCGACCAGTTGGACGCCCAGCCGCTGGCCCCCTATCTGGCCGCCATCCGCGCCGCGGACAGCCATGAGAAGATCGCCGCCTACATGGGCCAGACCCAGGGGCGCGCAGGCGGCTCCTTCTTCGGCACAGGCGTCACCATCGACCAGAAGAACCCCACACGTTACGCCGTGACCACGGGCCAGTCGGGCCTGGGGATGCCCAACCGCGACTACTATCTGGACGCCCGCTTCGCCGACAAAAAGCAGAAGTATCAGGCCTATATCGAGCAGATGCTGACCAACATCGGCTGGACCGACCCGGCCGCTTCGGCCGCCGCCATCGTCGCCCTGGAAGACCGGATCGCCGAGGCGCACTGGACGCCGATCGAGAACCGCAACCGCGACAAGACCTACAACCCCTATTCGATCCAGACCCTGGCCGCCGAGGCGCCCGGCTTCGACTGGGCCGGCTATTTCAACGCCGCCGGTCTGGGCGCGGTCGACCGCGTGATCGTGCGCCAGAACACGGCCATGCCGAAGCTGGCCGCCATCTTCGCCGAGACGCCGGTGGCGACCCTGCAGGCCTGGCAGGCCTTCCACACCACGGACGACGCGGCCCCCATGCTGTCGCAGCGCTTCTCGGACGCCCAGTGGGCGTTCCATTCGCGCGACCTGGCCGGCCAGCCCGAACAGCGCAGCCGTGAAAAGCGCGCCATCAGCTTCGCCGAGGGCGCCCTGGGCGAGGCCGCAGGCCGTCTCTATGTCGCCGAATACTTCCCGGCCGAATCCAGGGCCAAGATGGAAGAGCTGGTCGCCAACCTGCGCACCGCCCTGTCGCACCGCATCGACAACCTGACCTGGATGGGCGTGGAGACCAAGGCGGCGGCTCAGGAGAAGCTGCGCAAATTCACCGTCAAGATCGGCTATCCGAACAAGTGGCGCGACTATTCCGCGCTCGAGATCCAAGCCGACGACCTGTTCGGCAACAGCCAGCGCATGGGCCAGTTCCAGTGGAACTATCGCCTGTCGCGCCTGGACCAGCCGGTCGACAAGGACGAGTGGGGCATGACGCCCCAGACGGTGAACGCCTATTACAACTCAGCCAATAACGAGATCGTCTTCCCGGCCGCCATCCTGCAGCCGCCCTTCTTCGATCCGGACGCGGACCCGGCCGTAAACTACGGCGGCATCGGCGGCGTGATCGGCCACGAGATCGGCCACGGCTTCGACGACCAGGGCTCCAAGTCCGACGGCGACGGCGTGCTTCGCAACTGGTGGACGGAACAGGACAAGGCCAATTTCCAGAGCCTGACCAAGCGTCTGGGCGCCCAGTACGACCAGTTCGAACCCGTCCCCGGCCACCCCGTCCAGGGCGGCCTGACCATGGGCGAGAACATCGGCGACGCCGCCGGTACGGCGGTCGGTCTGGAGGCCTATCACCTGTCATTGAAGGGCCAGCCCGCCCCGGTGATCGACGGCACGACCGGCGACCAGCGCTTCTTCTACGGCTGGGCCCAGGTCTGGCAGTCCAAATACCGTCACGACGCGCTGATCAATCAGATCGCCACCGATCCGCACAGCCCGGCCGAATTCCGCGTGATCGGCCCGGTCCGCAACATCGACGCCTGGTACGACGCCTTCAGCGTCAAGCCGGGGACCAAATACTACCTGTCGCCGGAAGAGCGCGTCCGCATCTGGTAGGACGCCGCGCCTGCTGAACGAAGAGGGCCGTAGCGGCGACGCTCCGGCCCTTTTTCATGGTGCCGTCTCCCGACGCTTCTCCATGCTAAAACCGCCCCTATATCGAACATCCTTCGATAAATTCCTGACTTCCAAGCATGAAAAAGCCCGCTGCGGGGGATACATCGCAGCGGGCCTTCTCGCTCTCTCAGGAGCGGACGTTTCCTCCCCGAAACGCCTTCAAGATGTCGCTGCGGCTGAGCGCTGCGCCTCTTGAGTGAGACCAAATGACGCCATCGAGGGGGTCAAGTCAATCAAGCCTCTATCGAAAGAGCGTTCTTTCGTAACTGAACGTTGATAAGTCACGTCTTCGTCATGGTTTTTATCGAAACTTATTCGACAATGGAACGGACCACCGCGACCAGTTGATCGCGGGCCACGGTCTGCTGACCCGGACGCTCGGCCTTCCAGGCGTTATTGTCCGTGATGGCGGCGGCGCGGGCGCGTCCGGCGTCCAGATCCTTGATCGTCACGTGCCCGGCGGCGATCTCGTCTCCGCCCAGGATGACGGCGGCCGGGGCGCCGCGCCGGTCGGCGTATTTCATCTGCGCCTTCATGCCCGCCCGCCCCAGATACAGCTCGGCCGGAATGCCCGCCGCGCGCAGTTCGGACACGGCGTCGAGATAGTGCTGCATGTCGTCCTCGGAGAAGACGATGGCCACCACCGGCCCGCGCGTCTCGTCCTCGGCGCCGCGACCGGCCGCGCGCAGGGCCGAGGCCAGACGCGACACGCCGAACGAGAAACCCGTCGCCGGGGTCGACTGGCCGGTGAAACGCGACACCAGGTCGTCATAGCGCCCGCCGCCGCCGATCGAGCCGAAGCGCACTGTCCGGCCCTTCTCGTCCTTGGTGTCGAGCAGCAGTTCGGCCTCGAACACCGCGCCGGTGTAGTATTCCAGCCCGCGCACGATGGTCGGGTCGAAGCGCACGTCGTCCTGCGACACGCCCATGGCGTTCAGGGCGCGGTCGATGGCGGCCAGCTCCTTCAGCGCCTCTTCGCCCGCCGCGCCCAAGGCCGCGCCGGACACGGCGTCCAGCACGCCCGCGCGGCTGAGCCCCGGCGTCTCGGCCGAAGCCAGAAACGCCTCGATCGCCCCGATCACCGAGGCGGGCAGGTTCGCCCCCTTTGTATAGTCGCCGGACTCGTCCAGACGGCCCTCGCCCAGCAGCAGGCGCACGCCCTCGACGCCTAGGCGGTCATACTTGTCCACCGCGCGCAGGGCCGTCAGCCGCTGCACAGGATCGGTGATCCCGCCCGCGTCGAACAGGCCGTCGAACAGCTTGCGGTTGGAGACGCGGATCACCGCCTGCCCGGCCGCCAGACCCGCGGCGCGCAGGCCCTCGCAGCCCATGGCGATGATCTCGGCGTCGGCCTCGGGCCGGTCGGAGCCGACGGTGTCGGCGTCGCACTGCCAGAACTCGCGGAAGCGGCCCGGCCCCGGCTTCTCATTGCGCCACACCGGCCCATAGGCGTAGCGGCGGAACGGCTTGGGCAGGGTCTCCCAGTTCTGGGCGGCGAAACGGGCCAGCGGCGCCGTGTGGTCGTAGCGCAGGGCCATCCACTGATCGTCGTCGTCCTGAAGCGCGAAGACGCCTTCGTTCGGGCGGTCCGCGTCCGGCAGGAATTTGCCCAGCGCATCGGCGTATTCGAACGCCGGAGTCTCCAGCGCCTCGAAGCCCCAGCGCTCATAGACCTCGGACACGCGCGCGACGATGCGGCGCTCGGCGGTCAGGTCGCGGCCGCGACGGTCGGCGAACCCGCGCGGGGCGCGGGCTTCGGGGCGGTTGGAGGCTTCGTCGGTCATGAAGCGGCGATTAAGCCATCAGTTCCGTCGCCGCAACTCGCCGCCGCCCCTTCCCGCTCAGGCCGTACGGCGCAGGGGCAGACCGCGTCCATAGCTCAGACGCCGCCACAGCCACTCCAACGGCCCCATGGTGAACTTCGACAGCCACAGCGGCGACCAGATCAGCTGCAGCGCCCACACGCCCACGACGATGGCCCACTGCATCGGATAGTCGACCTGGCCGAACAGGCGCGGCCCCCACGGCATGTAGAAGATCGTCGTCATGATCAGGGTCTGGGTCAGATAGTTGGTGAAGGCCATCCGCCCCACCGGCGCCAACGCCTTACGCAGCCAACCCACGCCGCGCGTCGTCGCCAGGATCAGCGCCGAGGCGTAGGCCAGGGTGATGATCAGCGGATAGGACTCCGCCACGGCGGCCCATCCGCCCGTCCCCTCCGCAACCGGCCCGACCTGAAGCTCGCGCCATTGCAGCACGCCCAGAAGAGTCAGCACCGTCGCCCCGCCCGCGATCAGCGCCAGATAGATCCACGTCGGAACCCGGCCGTGGAAGAAGCCGGCCTTGAACAGGCCCATCCCCAGCATCATCAACGGCACGATCGAGAAGACATACATCAACAGGCTCGCAGTCGTTGCGAAACCCCAGGCCTTCATGTTCTGCAGCATCGCCCCCGCCCAGCCGCTCTGATAGGCGGCGATCGCATCGGCGACCGCGGTGTCGGATACGCTTTCGTTCAGGCCGGCCATAACCTCAGGGAAATGAACCATGGCCAGCACAAAGGCCGCCTGCAAGGTCGCCAGAAACACTGTGGCGCCCGCGCCGATCCAGATCAGGGACTTGGCCGACATGGATCGCATCAACATCACGAACAGCCCCGACCAGGCGTAGAGCAGCAGGATGTCGCCGTACCAGAAGGCCGCACCATGAATCAGGCCGAACAGGGCCAGGAACATCAGGCGACGGCGTAGAACGCGCCCCTTCGCCTCATCACCGCGCTCGCCGCCGACCAGGAAGATGGACACGCCGAACAGCATGGAGAACAGGGTCACGAACTTCTGGGTGAAGAAGACGTCGACGACCCACTGCGCCACGCCCGACGCGCCCGGCACGGCGGGAAAAGGCGACTGCTCCGGCGCCATGTCCAGAGCTTCCAGCGGCAAGGAGAAGAAGGCGGCATTGACCGCTAGGATTCCGAGAACCGCCGCGCCGCGCAGCACGTCCAGCGTCACGACCCGCTGATCCGCCGCCACCGGCTTCGGCTGAACCGTCTCGACCTGATCCCTCATGCTCGTCCCTGTTCTGGTGAAGAGGTCGAGGCTTAGTCGGGACGGCCGCTTCGCTTCACGTTAAATCCCCGTAACGTCCCGTTCGGCCAGGACGCCCATGCGGTTCTTGACGACGGGCGCCGGGACAAAGCCCAGATAGGCCACGCACAGACCGCCCCACAGGGCGTAGCTGACCCCCATCATGACCGCCAGCGGAAGGCCGCCGACGCCATAGATCAGCAGGGCCGTCTCGATCGCGCCCACGCCCTGGACGAGGCTCTGCGAGGCGGCGCCCGCCAGGCCCGCCATGACCACGGCCATGATCGTCTGCATCGCCGCCGCCAGCAGGCCGCCGAACACGGTGAAGCGGCACACCACGCCCAGTCGCGTCGACGGGCGCCCGGTCTTGCCGTGGCTGTCGAGCAGCAGCCACAGCCCCGCCGGCGCCGCGATCAGTCCGACGGCCAGCATCACCAGCCGCCAGTCCGTATCCACGCCCGACCACCAGTTCTCGGGCGGCCAGATGAACAGGGTCAGG
>NZ_GL883086.1:2600137-2603164 GCF_000204035.1 Brevundimonas diminuta ATCC 11568 | reverse complement strand
TCATTGGCTGGGATCGTCGGCAAGACGCACGTCGTGAGATCGTTGGGAACGGGATATCGGGCAGACGCGATCCGCAAAGCCCGGATTGTCGCAGCGGCCTTCGAAACGGAATGGCGCGAGGTCGAGACTCACGGCGTTTCCGCGCCTGTCGTTTCTCGTCTTGTTTCGAGAGCGGTGCCGTCATTACCACCTTCGGCTGCGCCAACCGACAAGACGCTGCGCCAAGTGTTCGAGCTATTTCGGTCTGACCCCGCGAAGCAGCGCGCGCGCAAAACGGACCTTCACTACCTCTACCTCCTCGAACTGACAGTTGGTCTCTGGGGGGAGCAGACAACCATCCGATCCCTTGATCGCGAGGCATGCCGTGATCTGCTCGATACCCTGCGCTGGTTGCCAACGAACGCCGAGAAGCGGTTCCCAAAGCTATCGCCTATAGCGGCGGCGAAGATGGCCAAGGAGAAAGGTCTGTCGGGCACGCTCTCGCCCGCTACCGTGAACGGCTACATGACGAAGTTCAGGACGGTGATGAATTTCGCGGAGAACGAAGGCTGGATCGAACGGAACCCAGCCAAGGGGCTTCAGGTCATCGACCGGGTGAGGCGGCGGGATAAACGTCTACCCTTCGCTACCGAGCAGCTACGCCTGATCTTCGACGCGCCGATCTACCGAGGTTGCGTTGACGACAGGGCCGGATATTCCACGCCGGGCCATGCGCGTCCGCGTCGCGGGCGTTTCTGGGTGCCTCTCATCGCCCTCTTCTCGGGCATGAGGATGAACGAGATTTGCCAGCTACACGTCGCGGACATTCATCGGCTCGATGGCGTGGACTGCTTCTTCGTGACGGAGGGGCCGTCCGACACCGACAACGGCAAACGCCTGAAGACCGCCGCCAGCGAGCGGTTTATACCGGTCCATCCCACGCTGATCGAGATTGGGTTCATGACCTTCGTCGAGCAGCGGCGAGCGGCTGGCGCCGTTCGCCTGTTCTCCGAACTCCAGAAGTCCACCACTGGCTACTACAGCGACCCATTCAGCAAGTGGTTCAGACGCTTTCTTGAGCGCGCTGGCGCGACCCGAGAGAAGACTTGCTTTCACTCATTTCGACACTGCTACCGGGATGCCCTACGCGAATCTCGCATCGAGCATGAGATCGCTCTCGCCCTCGGAGGCTGGTCTTCTGGCAACGGCAACGAGGGGGGTGAAACCGCAGCGGCCTATGGGCGAGGCTATCGCGCCCAGACGCTTTGTGAGGCCATGGGTCGGATCGCTTATCCAGACCTCGACCTTTCGCATCTATTCGAGCGTTGAGGTCGTCCAAGTTTCGATCCGGTCGATCACTTCCGTCAGTGAGCACCTGCCTCGCGGGGTAGGTGCCCCTTGTCATGTTTCCCTACCTTGTCGATCAGCGTCTGGCTGGCCTCATTCATGCCAGTGATATCGACGACCGCGCCTTGGCGACGGTAGCGGAATACAACTTTGTCTACCGCAGCGACCCCGGTCAAATCCCAAAGGTGGGCTTCCGTCATGTCGATTTCGACATGCCTTGGATGTCCATGATGTTCGAACGCGGCAGCGAAAAAGTCGGACGACGCGAAGAATAACTGGCCTCGCACACGGTATCGAAGGGACCCTTCCACATCGGTCGGAACGGCCTCTACGACGATAGTTTTACCGACCTTCCGCATGAAGAAGATCGCAGAAAGCAGCACTCCGAGAACCACACCCTTTGAAAGGTCGTGCGTGGCGACCACTGTGACGGTCGTCGCAATCATAACGATGGACGACTGGATCGGCGTAGAGCGGAGACCTCTGATCGACCCCCAATCGAATGTGCCGATGGAAACCATGATCATAACCGCAACGAGCGCAGCCATTGGGATTTGCGCGACCCATTTTTGAAGAACCAAAATGAGGAACAGCAGGAAGAGGCCAGCCCACAAGGTTGATAGCCTACCGCGCGCGCCGCTTGTCACGTTGATGATTGACTGACCGATCATCGCGCAACCAGCCATCCCGCCGAACAAAGATGATGCGATGTTGGCGATACCCTGCCCGCGCGTTTCGCGATCCTTGTCGGATGGCGTGTCAGTGATGTCGTCGAGGAGGTTGGCGGTCAGCAGACTTTCCAAGAGGCCCACGAACGCGAGCGTCGCGGAAATCGGCGCGATGATCATGAAGGTCTCCCACGTCAGCGGCACCGCCGGGATATGAAAGACCGGCAAGGCGGAAGGCATCTGTCCCATGTCACCAACTGTGCGGACGTCGAGGCCGCTCCAAATGACAAAAGCACTCAACAAGACGATGGCGACCAATGGCGATGGCACCACCTTCGTCAGCCGAGGCAAGCCGTAGATGATTGCGAGAGCCGCACCGATCAGAGCAAAAGTCTGCCAGTTCGCACCGATAATTTCGGGCATTTGGGCGAGGAAAATCAGGATCGCGAGCGAGTTGACGAACCCGGTCATGACCGACCGAGACACGAATTTGATGTAGCGACCAAGCTTCAGCAGACCGACACCGATCTGAAAGACGCCGGTCAGAAGCGAGGCGGCGAAGAGGTATTCGAGGCCATGGTCACGAACGAGCGTAACCATCAAAAGGGCCATGGCGCCGGTCGCGGCTGAAATCATCGCAGGGCGTCCGCCGACGAATGAGATTGTCACAGCGATGACGAAGCTGGCGTAAAGACCGACCGCAGGATCGACACCGGCGATAATCGAAAACGCGATGGCCTCTGGAATAAGAGCCAACGCCACGACGGTCCCGGCCAGCAGGTCACGTCGAGGATTGGCGAGCCATTGCTGGCGCGCTGAAGCGAATATGGACATTGGAGTTTTCATCTGGGTGAACCGCTTTTCGCGGCTCGGTTTCCTGACGGATAGGCGGTCAGGATAGCCACCGAATCCCCGCGAGCAAGGATCGGTCCAAGGTTATGCGGACTTCCATGCCCTCAAGTTGTCGAGGGCGCAAGGTTGCCCAGCCACACCGGCCAGTCAGAAAATTTGCGGAACGCACACCGAAGCCGGT
>NZ_GL883086.1:2595137-2598837 GCF_000204035.1 Brevundimonas diminuta ATCC 11568 | reverse complement strand
AAGAGTGGAGGTCGGCTTGGCGGACGTCAGGCGTTCCGAATGGCCCGCTCTATCGGGTCATAGCCAAGATTGCCGTCGATGAAGTTCCAGCCGGTGAATATCTGCCAGATGAAACTGCACAGGAGCTTACTTTCATCGTATCCGGCCCCATTCCGTTCGATACGTCTCAGCGTGGCGTCGAGTCTAACCAGCGAGTTGTAAGCCTCTGGGTTGTCGATCAAGTTTGCATCGATCAGCCGGTCAACCGCCCGGCCAATGATCTGTAGGTTGAGGACGATCTCATCGTATTCCGGCGTGGGGTCGCTCATCTGGTTCTGGAATGCATAGAAGCCCTCGTCGGCCTCTCGCCCTCCGTCGAACAAGGCTCTAAACCCGTCCACCGTCAGCACGCGCTCAATGGTGCTGTGGTCCGCGATCAAATCAGTGCGACCACCTTTCCTACTTGCCTGGATCACCGCCAAAGCTATGTCGTGCTTTGCATTGCGGTAGCTTCGCAGCGCAACCTGTTTGACGAGATCGCGTCGCCTAACTTCAATCCGCTCACTGACGACGTAGTAGAATATGAAGGCAACGATGCCGCTCGTGCCGATGGCCAGTGCGACGTTGAGGGCGGGCGCGTATCTTGAGACCTGATCGGTTGGGGAAACGGACAGCGCGGCGAGTGATCCGCTCGTTAGTAAGGCAAAGCAGAGCAGTGAGGTCCACTCCAGCCAGCGACGTTTCGCAGTTCCGGCAAAAGCTGCCAATGCCGCCGGCACTTTGGTTGGTGCTTTGCTCCTCACGACCGCCATCCTGAATGAGATCGATAAGCCTCAGCGTTCCGAAACCAGCCGGCCAGCCTGCGGGTCATAAACGAACTCGACGATGCTTCCGTCGCGGATGCGCTCCACGGCCTCATCAATCGCACTGATCGGCACGAGGAACCACTCGCGCGGCTTCACATCATTGCCGAACCGATCAGGGATCGTGAGATCGAACAGCGCGGGCGCAAACACCTTGTGGATGAGGGCTTCGAGCTTCCGACATTGGACGCCGTAGACCTTGTAGGTGGCGACGACCTCGACGTCTGCGAGCAAGTAGGTCGCGCTCTTGTTCGCTCCGGCAATCCTTGCGGCCACGTCGCCGCCGGTCACGCCGATCTTGTGAAAGACCTGGCGGTGTTCCGCGACGAACGGCTGGTCTGAGAGGCTACGCAGAACGTAGATCGTTCCGTCCTCGATCTCGCCCTCATCGGCTTCGCTACCGAAGACTGGGCTGGGCGCCGCATCCTCAGCCACACCTCCAAAGAGCGGACCCGCGTCAGGTTCAGTGATGCGGCGTCCCGCATCATCCTTATAGAGCGCGCGCTGCAACGAACGGAGCAGGAGATCGCTCTCGGTGCCGTTCGCATAGATGACGCGCAAACGCGCGTCCGTCTCGCCGTTCGGCGCCTTGATAGGTTCTCCTACCGACGCGACGTAGGCGATCTGACCGCCGACGATGAAGAAGTCGCCCACGCGGATGTCGGCCTTCTGGAAGCCGGCGTCACGAACAAAACGGCGGGTGACGCGAACGCCCGCATCGAGGTCTCGCTGGACCTCGGCGAACAGCGGCTCGAAGACCTCGAAGTCCTCGCAACGCTCACGCCCGGCGATCTCTTCGGCGGCCTGACGCTCTTCCCGCGACGAGACGTGCCGCAGCTTGGTGATGTCCTGATCGTCGGTGCCGGCGAGTTCAGCGCGCAGTGCGTCGAGGTCCATCTCCTCGGGTTCGACAGGCACCGCCTCGGCGTCCAAGAGGCCGTGTTTGTCGAATGCCGCGAGCAGCGTCCGGCATTCCTCCAGACCACGCATCCGATCCAGCCGCACAGCGTAGAGCCGTTCGAAGATGTCCCGGTCCTCGCCGTGCAGAGGTGCGCGACCGTGCTCCTCAAAGAAGCGCACGATGTCCTCGAAGCCCGCGATGATGCGCTCCTCGCGTGGTGTGTAGGTCGCCGTTTTGGTCTCGGCCGGAGCGAAGTCGGCGAGTTCGGCGCGCAGGTCGTCAAGGCTCAGGTCAGACATACTTGCCTTCCCGGTCGTAGCGCATGAAGGCGGCGGCGCCCTCGGCCAGCTTGCGTTCCCATTCGTCAGCGGCATCGATGGATGGCGAGCGACCGCGTTCGCGACGGAAACGAACGGCGAGAGCGGCAAAGCCCTTGGCTTCCTCTGGCGAGAGAGGCGTCCGCTTAGCCGCGATCACCGACTGGACCTGCTTCAGCGTCGCCTCGTTCATGGACTTGGCCAGGACCGCATAGGCGGTCTCGAACGGGTTGATGCGGTCGATCAGGTCGATGTCGAGTTCCTTGACCTCAATGGCCAGCCGGCGAACACCATCGAGCAAAGCAGTGTTGGTCTTCGGCTCGCCCGGCTCGCCCGGCGTGTCCGGCGCGGCAGCAAGCTGCTTGGCCTTCTGCGTCAGGTTCAAGGCGGCGATGGCGTGCTGACGGATCGCCTCCTGATCCTCTGCACTCATGTCGGGATATTTGTCGCGGACGATCTTGCCCATGCGGACCTGTGTCAGTTCCTCGGGCACCGTCTCCTCGTCGAACAGGCCGCGTTCGAGCGCAGTCTTATCCTGCACGAAGGCTGTGATGACCTCGTTCAAATCCTCTTGGCAGACGCGCGTCGCCTCGGGACTCTTGGGCTGGACCAGGCCACCGATCTCGAAGTGGAATTGGCCAGTCTGATCGTTGAAACCGACGTTGGTTTTGCCTTCCTGATAGCCGTCGTCGCCGTAGTCGAAGCCTTCGATCTCGCCGTGATCTTTCGGCGTGAAGTTGAAGCGTGGCGCGAGCACTTGCTCCATCAGAAGGCTGGCGGCGATGGCTTTGAGTGTGTCGTTGATGGCATCGACAACGGCGCCTTCCGAGGCGTCTGGTTCTGCAATCAGATTGGTGAAGGACGCGCTTTCCTTGCCCGGCGCGTCGCGCGTCGCACGGCCGATGATCTGGATGATCTCGGTCAGGCTGGAGCGGTAGCCGACTGTCAGGGCGTGCTCGCACCAAATCCAGTCGAACCCTTCCTTGGCCATCCCGAGAGCCAGGATAATGTCCACATGGTCGCGGTCGTTCTTGTGCGCCGGGTCTTTCAAAGCGGTCAGCACCTTGGCGCGTTTTGCTTGATCGCCGTCATCGACCAGATCGGCGATCTTGATGATCCGGCCGTCCTCCAGCTTCACGCGATGGAAGCCGGTCGCCGGATCGGCGCCCAGCCACTCGCCGAGGCAGTGCATGATGTGCTCCACCTCCTTGATCTTGTCCGCAGTGCTCTCGCGCGAGTTTACGGACGGGATGTGGACGATGGTCTTCTTCGACGGATCGAGCACGGCCTCGATGGCGGTCAGATACCGACCGCTGTAGAAAAAGTATCCGATGTTTAGCGACTTGAGGTGCTCGTATCCGTTCAGTTGCTCGTAGTAGGTGTAGGTGACCGTCTCGAACTTGTTCTCGGCCTCGGGCATCAGCACCGGCGCCGCGTCGCCCCGGAAATAGCTGCCCGTCATCGCCACGATGTGCGCCTTGTCGCGCCGGATGAACTCGGCGAGTTGGGCACCCAGCCGATTGTCGGGGTTGGCCGAGACGTGGTGGAATTCGTCCACGGCGATCAGCCGTCCATCGAACGCCTCGACGCCAAGCTGATCCACTGCAAACCGGAACGTGGCGTGGGTGCAGACCAGCACC
>NZ_GL883086.1:2588648-2594432 GCF_000204035.1 Brevundimonas diminuta ATCC 11568 | reverse complement strand
AATCTCGCCCTTCAACAAGGTAGGCGTTGATGTTGTTTGCCTCTTTGACGAGCGGGGTGCCGTCATCAGCAATGGAGAACAACTGTTTCTGAGTTTGTCGGACCTTTGCGATGCCGACGATGACCACAGTCACGCCCGCTTTATTGCTGGCAAGGTTCGCCCATTTGAAGGAAGTGTGGGCGAACGCAATCTCGTGTCCTGCTCGGGCAATCAAAGGCCACAAGATCGGCACCTGCTGGCCCTGACAAATCGAATTTGTGGACACGAACGCCGCCACGGTGTCAGTGTGTGTGCCGTAGTCGGCGGCCTTCATGAACCAGCCAGCGACGTAATCCAAAGATTTCCAGTTCGCGGTTCTCCCGTCGAAAATGGACGCAAGATCAGCCTTCTGTTCGGCGTCCTGCCATGTCGATCCCAAGTATGGTGGATTGCCACAAATGTAGGTCTCACCACCTTCATTTTCAAAGTCGATCTCGGCTTGATCAAGCGGCGTCTCAAACAGGTCATCGGATGTGACCCTCACGCCCATGCCGGTCGGAGGGCAGATGCTCAGCCAATCAAGCCGCAGCGCATTTCCGCAGGTGATCCAATTCTCTGCGCCGAGAGGGAGAAATTCTGCAATCGCCTCCTTCTGGCCGCGATAGGTCACGTCGGACTGATACTCGGCGATGATCAGCGCAAGCCTCGCGATCTCGGCTGGAAAGTCGCGTAGCTCGATCCCCCGAAAATTGGTCAGCGGAATTTCGGATCGCCGATCTGCCTCTCCACGTCGCTTGTTTATGGCGGCTTCTATCTCTCGCATCGCCTTGTAGGCGATCACCAGGAAGTTGCCCGACCCACAAGCCGGATCGAACACCCTGATCCGGGCCATGCGTTTGCGGAGATTCAACAGTTTCTGGGGGCTGTCGCCGGCCTCGGCCAGCTTCTCGCGCAGGTCGTCGAGGAAGAGAGGGTTCAGCACCTTCAGGATGTTGGGAACGCTGGTGTAGTGCATGCCCAGCGAGCCACGTTCATCCTCGTCGGTGACCGCCTGGATCATCGACCCGAAGATGTCCGGGTTGATCTTCCGCCAGTTCAAGCTCCCGATGTGCATCAGGTAGGAGCGGGCTACCTTGCTGAACCGGGGCGCATCGGTGCTGCCGCTAAAAAGCTGGCCGTTCACATAGGGGAACTTGGTCGCGTAGCGCGGAAGACCGGCTGCCTCGCGATCCGCCGGCTTGGTGTCCATGGCGCGGAAAATCTCGCCGATCACCTCGTGCGTGGTAGCGGCATCACCCGCCGACATCTGTTCGACCGTCTTGGTGAACAGCCCCTCGGTCAGGAAGATGTCCGTGTCCTCGGCGAAGAAGCAGAAGATCAGCCGCGCCATGAAGTGGTTCATGTCGTGCTGACGTTCGACGGACGCCCAGTCCGGGTTCTCCTTCAGAAGCTGGATGTAGAGCTTATTCAGCCGCCCCGTCGCCTTCACGTCGAACGAGCTTTCGCGGATTTCCTTGACCGTGGTGATCCCAGCCAGCGGCAGGAAGAATCCGAAGTGATCGGGGAACTCGGCGTAGGAGCAAGCGACCGTCCCGCCGCCGTTCAGGTCTTCCGCCTGGAACGCTTCGCCATCCGTGGCGACAATGAACTTGGCCTTGGCCGAGGCGGTCTTGGGGCTGTCGCGTAGGGCCTTCAGGGTGTCGTCCACGGCGCCTGGCGCGCAAGTGGCGATGTGGATGTTGTTGCGCTGTAGGACGCCGCCCGGCACGTCGGACTGATTGGTCGATCCCGTCCGCAGTCGCTTGATCGTTGTCGCCGGGTTGTCGAAGGCGATCAGAAACTGAAACGGGAACTCAGCCGCGTCGAACGGCTCAAGCGCGAGGTTGGATACGGCTTCTTCGATCTCAACGGGGTTCATGAGCGGGACCATACGAGGCTCGCCGGCCCGGCCACAACGGGTCATTAGCCAGCCACGCGAAAATGACCATTATGCTTGCCAGACCGGAGTTCCGTGAGAGGTTGTTAGCCTTCCACTTAACAAGGAGGCTGCGTGGCTGCTGTCGAGAACCCGCTTCGATGTCTGGCCCTTCGCGTTCAACCTGATCGAGCCGGCGTGATCGATTTGGCCGAGGCCGCTTCCTACCTCAATGAGATCGCCGGAGAAAATCAGTTCATCATTGCCGACCAGTGGCTGTTCGTCGATCCGCCCGCTGAAGCAGAGGGCGAAACGACCCTGCCAGTGGTGATGCCGGTAGCCGCAGCGACCAGGGCCGTTCTCAACGACCTCACCAGCGACCCGCCGCGCATAGTCACCGACTATCAGATGTCGCCCGCTGAGACGCGCCGCTGGCGATGGTATGCCTCTCTGAGCCACTCTGCGGACTTGCCTCGGTCGCTCTTCCCTTGGGAACGTGCCGCGCTTGCGTGACGGTCTCCTTGGTTGGACGCTTCCGAGCCTTTTGCACCTCGATGATCAATGCCATGGCGTGCTTGCTCGGGTGCTCTCGGCTGCGCCTGGCCGGCGCCAGGCGATCTTTGCTGCGCTGGCCGTGCGAGACATCGAAGGCGAGATCGCCTACGCCAACGAAGACCTGTTGCCACCGCCCTTCGCCGAGATCGTGCGCCACGGACGCTCCGCCGAAATCCTACGACACGCTTTCGGTGAGGTGCCTCAAGGCTTTCCAGGTCTGTTGGAAAGAGTTGGAGAATGGCCACTGCCGAGGCCGCAGAGCTACATCGCGCTGCGCGACTTAGTGGCCAGTGGAGAGCCTCGGAGCATTTGCGCGCTGCGGGACTCTGGGCGGATCACCCTGCGAAAGCTGGACATACTCTCCAGCCTCGACCCTCGGTGGAGGCACGCGAACACCCTTTCACGCCTCGACACACCGGCTGAGGCAGTGCGCTTCAACGCGGCCATAGAGTTCGTTCAGGGCGTTTGTTCGAAAGCCGACGATGAGGCGATAGCTCTGGCTATCGCCAACATGTCGGGGACCGGCTCCCTTCCGCGACTGCTGCACCGGTTCATCAGGCGGGCTGATCGCCTCCCTGCGAATCCGGTCCCGGCCGGCGATGTCGAGCTAAGACCATTCACGAGCATGCGGGAATATCTCGACGCCGCAAGACGATATAGGAACTGCCTCGCCAGCAAGCTGGATCAGGTCGCAGCCGGCCGATTTGCCATAGCCGAGTTCAAGGACCAGGCGTTGCTGGAATTCAGATCGCTGACCGCCGGAGCCGGATGGATGCTGTGGCTGGTCCACGGCCCTCGCAACGGCCCGACGCCGCTCAAGGTCTACGAGGAAGCGGAAGCGAAGTGTGATCGCCTCGGCATTCCGCGCCAGGATGATAATGCCGGAGGCTCCCTTTGGAGAAGCTACCGGCACTTCTCGCAGGCTTTAGATTGGGATTGATACAGACATGCCGACGCTCGGGGCGACGATGCTCAAAGGGGGTCTATGAGCAGCCGACCTTCGAACATTCGCAGCAAGACGTTTGTCCGCTCGAAGTCGTCTAAATCGCCGCTCCGATGGAGTTTGACCCTGCTCATGTCGGTTTCGATGGCGAGGATCGCCTTGAATTTTTTGCCCTCGAACCTGAACGCAACGAACGGGCCACCGTCGTCCCTGCTTCCTTCTCCAAGGTAACAGACCGTTAGATTGCCAAGTGGGGCCAGAGGAACTGGCTTGGCAAACCGGCTCTCCCAGCTTTCGATGCTCATCGCTTCCAGTGCCAGCCGGAAAAAGCCTTCCTCGCATCCCTGCTGCCCGGTCCAGGTTTCTGACCCTCGCGCATCAGACGCCATCAGATGCAAATGAGGACACAGGCCAGCATCGGTGTCCTGAGTGAACTCAGTCATTGATCTCAACGCAGATATCGGCATCGGCTTCAGTCCACGGCACCATGGTTACGATATAGCCGATTGCGTTTACCTTTCGTCGGCCGGGGGCATAGGCAATGCTTCCGTCCGCCTCGATTTGCGTCCAAACGCGATGGTGTCCGACCGCCTCAAGGAACGCGGCCTCTTCGGCGTTGCCGTCGTCAAACAGGAGGCAGTCGTCATCCTGTCGCAGGACCGGGATGAAGTGTTGTTCCCACTCTTCTTCGGTCACGCGATCTCTCCCAGCCAGCTATTGCGGTAGACCTTGACGACTTCGGCTTCGTCCGAATCCTCCCGGCCATCGCCATCTTCATCCTCATCTTGAAGCCACTCTCTCCAAGCCCGGCGAGCCGACGCAATGGCACCCTCCTTGTCTTCCGCTACCACTGACCAAGGCGACCAATCTGAGCAGTCAGGGTCCATCAGGATGACGACCCAGCATTTCTCCAGGGAGCCGGCGGGGCATGTTTCATCCACCATCAGGACCGCCCCGTATTGGCAGAACGCGAGTCGGCTTGATGAGCGAAAGCTTCGGCCTGGAGTCGGTCGGTGAGATACCGCAGCCAAACGGAGTTCTCTCCGCGCTCCCGGTCGCTAACGTTGATTTGCGAGTGGCAGACGATCTCCGACAGAAGCGGTCGAAAGGCGTCGGCCCATCGCAGTTGCACAACGAAGACGACCGCCTGACCGCCCCCCAATGGCAGTGGGATGGTAATCGACCGACCGGAGTCGAAAATTTCGATTCCGCCGCCTTGTCCGATGGGGAGTGCCCCGGCTGTCTGGCTGAGGCATCGGACGATTTCTTCACGGCATGCTACGCTGTCTTTCGTCAGGCTGACGCGCGTCAGAGCGTGGCTCAGTAGAGCTTCTCCGAAACAGATGACGCTCGCTTGCAGATCATCCGCGTCCGCCAGATCAATGCTGGCTCCTGTGTCCATGACACGGTGCCGGATGGCGGGACGATCTGATCCGACATGTTCGGACGAAGCGTGTTGTTGACTGCTCGCAGCCTCGCGCTGCCAGCCGTCGCCGAGTAGGCCACGGTGCATACTAAACTCCTGCCGACAAATGATCGTCGGTCTATCTCTATGTTGACTTAGTCGTCGGCAGTTCAGGGCCGCGAGTGATCGCCTTTTGGCGCAAGCGGATGACTCTGGTCAAGTGCCTTTTGATGGACAAGTGAGCATTTTATCTATCTGAATACTTACATGTATTGCCTTAAACGACGAATATTTACATGTATTGCCCACTCTTCCATCTCTGACGTTCCGTATTTGCACAAGGCAAAGTAACTATTCTCTTAGCGAAGTGATTTCGCCTACTGTGCTTAGCCGATAGTTAGACGGGGCGCGCAAGAGTCGGTGGCGCACACAGCGCGGGTCGCTTTGGGATTGGCGTCGGGCTTCGTCGTCGAATAAGACCGTGTGGTGATAAATAGTTCTACCAGGCACACTATTAGTTGGTCGGTATTTGTATCGGAGCTACAATGAAGGATTTCTACAGTTTGATGCTCAATCGGGGACTGGTAACGAGCCGACGCCAGTGCTCAGTCTACTACTGCAAAATGGCGCCGAACTACCTCTGCGTCAGCGATCCCTCGGACACGGCATTGATCAACGCATTTCGCCGGCTTGTCTCGGAAGGGCGTTGGTCTACCGCATTCCGTGTGGCTCATATGGTCCTGTTCGATCAGCGATGAACGCCCCCGCCCCCCCATTCTCCACGCCCTACAGCGTGGAGCTTCAGGTCAACCTCGATGATGCGGCCGACGACGCCCGACGAATTTTGGGCGAATCCTGGTGTTGCCGGAACGCAAAGAGCGGATGGTTCAGAAGCGTGGACAAGCTGACGCAGACCGTGCGCTTCTCCTTTCAGTGTCATCGCGACGCGGTTGCGTTCTGGCTGGCGAACTAAGCTCCCTCCATCCG
>NZ_GL883086.1:2570770-2586544 GCF_000204035.1 Brevundimonas diminuta ATCC 11568 | reverse complement strand
AGGGCATCTCTACGAAATCATTAGGTGAGCCAGCCCTCCAGGGCGACCGCCTCTGCGCCTCAATTTTCGCGGTAGAAGTTGCAGTACCAGTCGACGAAGCGGGCGACGCCCTCCTCCACCGGCGTCGACGGGGCGTAGTCGAGGGCGGCCAGGGTGTCGGTCACGTCGGCTTCGGTGTCGGCCACGTCGCCGTCCTGCATGGGCATCAAGTTCAGCTTGGCCTTGCGGCCCAGCTTGGTCTCCAGCACTTCGATGTAGCGCATCAGCGGCACGGGACGGCCCGCGCCCAGGTTCAGGATGCGCCAGGGCGCGACGCCGCTGGTCGCCGGATTGGGGGCGGTCGCATCCCACGCCGGATCGATCGCGGCGGGCCGGTCCAGGGCGGCGATCACGCCGGTGACGATGTCGTCGACATAGGTGAAGTCGCGGCTCATCCGCCCCTCGCCGTACACGTCGATCGGCTCGTCCTTCAGGATGGCGCGGGTGAATTTGAACAGGGCCATGTCCGGGCGGCCCCACGGCCCGTAGACGGTGAAGAAGCGCAGCCCCGTCGCCGGAAAGCCGAACAGGTGGGCGTAGGAATGGGCCATGGCCTCATTGGCCAGCTTGGTCGCCGCATAGACGGTCAGCGGATGATCGGCCGGCTGACGCACCGAGAACGGCAGGGCGCGGTTGGCCCCGAACACCGAACTGGTCGAGGCGAAGACTAGGTTGGCCGCCTCGACCGCGCGGCACCCTTCCAGGATGCTGAGGAAGCCGACGACGTTGGAATCGACATAGGTCTCGGGCGCTTCCAGGCTGTAGCGGACCCCCGCCTGGGCGGCGAGGTGAACCACCCGGCGCGGCTTGTGCTCGGCGAACAGGGCGGCGACGCCGTCGCGGTCGGCCAGATCCAGCGTGTAATGACGATAGTTCGGATAGGCCTGAAGCTGGGCCAGGCGCGCCTGCTTCAGCGCCGGATCGTAATAGGCGTTGAGGTTGTCCAGGCCGATGACGCGTTCGCCCCGCTCCAGCAGACGCCGGGCGGTGTGGAAGCCGATGAAGCCGGCGGAGCCGGTGACCAGGACGGGATCGCTCATGATCGGCTGCGATAAACGGTCGCGCGGCCGGACGCCAGCGTCCGTCTAGGGCAAGGCCTCCGCCACGGCGGGCGACGGCGCCAACAGCTGGGCCGAAACATTCAGCCCGACGCCCGCGATCAGACAGGCCGCCGCCGCCAACAGCACCAGGCGCGCCGCCTTCGCGCCCGGCGCCAGAGGCCGGGCGAACAGCAGGACCAGCAAGGCGATCAAGGCCAGGGCGCCCGGCATGTCCATCCCGACGCCCAGGAAGACAAAATGGCCGATCCCCAGCAGCCAGGCGCCGCCCAGTACGGTCGCCACGACGACGGGCAGAAGGCCGAGCGGCCGCGTCAGGTCGGGGTCGATCAAGGCCGCCAGGGCCGCCGCCGTCGCGGCCAGCAACACCGGCCAGACGAACAGCAGGGCCGCTTCGGGCGCTGCGCCCTGCAAGGCGCAACCGAAGACGAAGATCAGGGCGATCAGACCCAGCCAGCCGCCCCAGGCCGAACGCTCGGCGCGCCCTGGCCACAACGACAGGATGATGGCGACCACGCCCAGCCCCAGCATCACCGGACTGAACCCGCCGACCAGCAGGACGACGGCGGTCAGGACGGCAAACGCCCCGCCGATCACACGCGGCCGCGCCCGGCGGGCGCCGGTCAGCAGGACCAGGGCCAGGGCGATGATCGTCAGCGTCGCCCCCGCCTCCATCCACGGCAGGCGGCGCAACAGGGTGTAGTAGACGTCCGGCGAATCGGCGCGGCTCGATAGCGGCCCGGCCAGCAGGCGCGCCGCCTGCACCAGGATCACGCCCCCGGTCAGGAACCACAGCCCGTCCAACACGCCCAAGCCGACCCGCCCCGCCGTCAGTCCCGCCCGGCGCCGCGCCCGCCAGGCGGCGAAACCGCCGAACGCCGCCGCCAGCGCCAGCAGAACCCAGCCGGTTCCTTGCGCATGGGCGATCATCCAGCGACCGAAGACGTCTGAGTAGACCAGGTTCTCGCCCTTGGCCGGCAGGCTGGACGCGCGCGCCAGCGCATCGGCCGCCTCCAGCGCCTGGGAGCCCAGATGCTGGACCGCGCCCCGATCCAGGTTGGCGGGCGTGGCGTTGGCCGAATGGTACTGATCCGGGCGGCCGATGAAGGCCAGGTTCAACCCGCCGATCCCCCGATCCTTGGGCACGGTGAAGTCGGTGCCGTTGGGCATCCGCTCGTACATGAAGGCGGCGATGGAGGTGGCGGTGGTCCCGCCGTCGGCCCTGGCCGCCGCACGACGGAACAGTTGCACGGTCGGCCCGGCCTCGCGCCCGGTCTCAAACATGGCGGCGCGGCCGCCGCCGCCGCGCGCCTCGAGGTTCACCACGGCCCCGATGCGGTCGCGCAGGGGATGGCCGCCGAAGAAGACCCGCGCCCCGTCCAGACCCAGCTCCTCGGCGTCGGTCAGCAGGACGACCAGATCACGCTCGACCGGACCGCGCGCCTTGATCGCCCGCACCGCTTCCAGAATGGCGGCGACCCCCGCGGAATCGTCGGCCGCGCCGGGCGAGCCGACCACGGTGTCATAGTGGGCCATCAGCATGACGGCGGGCTGGCTGCGGTCTTTTCCGGGCAGGACGCCGATCAGATTGACCGCCTGATTGTTCGCCGCCGCCGGATCGCCGCCCGCGCGCGCCAGCCGCTTGACCGAGGCGGGCGACAACGGCCCGGCCTGCTCGCTGACTTCCAGTCCCAGCTGCGTCAGCCGGGCGCTCAGATAGGCGCGGACCCGCGCGTGCTCGGGCGAACCGACCGGGTGCGGGGCGCGGGCGATCTGTTCGATGTCGGTCATGGCCCGCGCGGCCGAGAAGGCGGCGGCGGGCGCGTCCGCCGCGCGCGGCTTCGGCGCCTGGGTGGTCCACACCGCCAGCAAGAAGGCGAGCGTCAGCGATCCGAACAGCAAGGCCAGCCGCATGTGAGATCCTCCCCGATCCGTCCGGCAATAGGACCAAGCTGGGCCGGAATGGCAAGAGGGCGGCGACAGGTCTCTCCGCCGCCGCCCTCCGATGCGATCCGCCGTAGAAGCTTAGAAGCGCTTCGACAGCTCCACGCCGTACATGCGCGGTTCGTTGACGAAGGCCGTCAGGTTGTTGAAGTCGATGGCGCCGATGACGTTGGCTTCGTCCGTGATGTTGCGGACGTAGACGGCCGCCTCGAGACCTTGGTTCAGGTCGCGCCAGCCCGCGCGCAGGCCGCCTTCGAAGTTGGCAGCCTGACGGAACTCGACCGCCTCATAGAGAAACAGGTTGAAATCCTTCTGCATCACCCAGTCGGTCGAGGCGAACAGCTCCTGAGCGTCGCCGATGGGGCGGACGTAGGACAGGGTCAGGTTGGCCGAATACTCCGGCGCCTGGGGGAAGGGGTTGCCGTCGATGTTGGCGCGGTCATTGGCGCCGACCTTCACGATCGGATCGGTGATGGTGCACAGGTGGTTGCCGCAGATGGCGACCAGCAGATCCTTGTCCTTGATCTCGGTGTGGTTCCACGCCACGCCGCCGGCCAGGGTGAAACCCGCGCCCAGATAGACGTCGCCATCGATCTCCAGACCGTAGCCCTGGCCCTTGTCGGCGTTGATCAGGCGGTTGGAGTTGTCGATGCCGCCGATGGCCGTGAACTGCATGTCCTTGACGTCATACAGATAGGCGGTGGCGTTCAGGCGGGCGCGGCCGTCCCACAGGCGGGCCTTGAACCCGGCCTCATAGGACATGACGGTTTCCGAATCCGCCGTGGTCAGAACCGGCAGGTTGCGGCCCTGGATCGACGGGCCGCGATAGCCGCTGGCCACGCGGGCGAACAGGTTCAGGCTGTCGTTGACTTCGTACAGGGCGCTGACGTCCCAGCTGACCTGCTCGTCGCCGACCGAGACCTTGCCCTCGGCGCCGGCCGGCGTGCCGACCAGAAGGCGGCCGTGATAGTCGCGGCTGTCGTCGGTGTAGCGCAGGCCGCCGGTCAGCTTCAGAGCCTCCGTGACCTGATAGTTGGCCTGACCGAAGACCGACCAGGAGTCCGACTTCTGCACGATGTCCGTGACCTTGGTCGGCATGACGCCGCCGACGCCGTCAAAGCCGCCCGACACCAGATTGATGCGCTCGTCCCAATAGAAGGCGCCGACCTGCCAGCCCAGACGGCCCGCGCCGTTCGAGGTCAGGCGCAGCTCATAGGTGTTCTGCAGCAGGTCGCTGGACAGGGTGCCGGATTCGACCGGGAAGGGGGTCTTGTAGCCGGCGCCGACCGGCGCGCCCTTCGAGACGCCGCCGTCGATGTCGCCATTGCCCTGCGACCAGCCCTGGAAGGAGCCGACCACGCCGGTCAGGGTCGCGGGACCGAAGTCATAGGCGACCTGCAGCGACTGCGAGGTGGTCTTCTGCTTCTGGAAGTTGTTGCGGCCGCCGTCATACCAAACCGTGTCGCGGTCGAAGTTGTCGTTCAGCTTGTTCGAGCCCTTGGTCAGGACGTTGGCCCGGTTCATCGTGCCCGTGCCCACATAGTCGCGCGCTTGCAGGGTCAGCAGGGTCGACAGGCGATCGGTCGGAGTCCAGGCGACGTGGATGCGGCCCGCCACATCGTCGAAATTGCCCAGATCCTTGCCGTCCTTCTTGGCGAAGGGGGCGTCATAGGCGTTGTTGACCCAGTCATCACGGTGGTTCCACAGGGCGGCGACGCGCACCGACAGGGTGTCCGACGCCGGCAGGGTCACGGCCGCCTCCGCGCGGGTCGAACCGTAGTTTCCGTAGGTCAGCGAGCCGAAGCCGGTGAACTCGTCGCCGGGCTTGGTCGTGTCGATCTTGATGACGCCCGCCGGGGTGTTGCGGCCGAACAGGGTGCCCTGCGGCCCGCGCAGCACTTCCAGCTGCTTCACGTCGAACAGGGGGAAGCCCTTCAGATAGACGCTTTCCAGAACCAGCTCATCCATCACCATCGACACCGGCTGCGAGGCCGTGAAGTCGAAGTCCACATTGCCCAGGCCGCGGATGTAGAAGCGCGGGGCGTAGCGGCCGTTGGAGCTTTCGACCTGCAGGCTGGGCACGCGGCCCGACAGCTGCAGGATGTCGCCGCCGCCAGCGTTCACGGCGTTCAGCGTCTCGGTGTTCATCGCCGTGACGGCGAAGGGCACGTCGCGGATGCTTTCGCTGCGACGCTGGGCGGTGACGACGATGTCGCCGACGGCGGCGGCCTGTTCGGCCTGGACGTCGGCGGATTGCGCCAGGGCCGGCGTGGAAAGCAGCAGGGCCAGACCGCTGGCGGAGGCGGCGAAAACCGAGAGACGCGTCATCGAGATATCCCCTTCTTGATGATCTTGGGCGGGTGAATCGCCGCAGCCCCTAGGCCTGAAGCGTCGCCGGTTCCATCACCGAAACGCCCTTCACCGTGAACCTTTCGCGACAGGGACACAGGCCGGAACAAACCGCCGTTCGTTTCACATATGAGACGCCCCTCAAGTTGTGCAGTGCCACCCGCCGTGCCATGCAGATCGGCTGCGTCGTCTCCCGCAGGGTCGCGCACCGGAGACTTTCAGATGACCTTCGCCCCCACGTCCCGTCGCCGCTTCCTGGGCGCCGCAGCCGCCCTGCCGCTGATCGGCGGCGCCCTGCCCGCCCTCGGCCAGACTCGCGAGGGAGCCGTCGTCTGCCGCGTCCTGGCCATGTCCGACCTGCACTCGGCCTATGAGCGCAGCGCCCAGCTGCTGGCCGCCCTGCGCGCCGAGGTCCGCAGCCGGCCGGTTCCGCATCTGATCGCGATCGACGGCGACATCTTCGAGCACGGCAACGTCGTCTCGGTGCGCTCCGAAGGCGCGATCGACTGGGCCTTCCTGGCCGCCCTGCCCGCCATCGCCCCGACGGTGGTCAATCTGGGCAACCACGACAACGACCTGACGCCGGACCTGCATGAGGTGGTCGCGCGCATGCGCGGCCTGGGGATCACCGTCATCAGCAACATCATCGACGCCCGAACCGGTCAGCCCTATGCGCCGGCGGCGACCGAACTGGCCTTCGGCGAGCGACGGCTGCGCATCATCGGCTTCGGCACGAACGCGCTGAACACCTATCCCAAGGCCAGCCGCGACTGGCTGTCGATCCCCGATCCGAGCGAATGGGCGAACGCTCAGCTGCCGACCCTGACGGACGACGCGGACCTGACCCTGGTGATGAGCCACGCCGGGGTGGCGGGCGATCGTGGGATGCTGTCCGCCCTGCCCGACGGCGCCCTGATGATCGGCGGGCACAACCACCTGCTGTTCCAGGAGAAGCTGGGGCGCGGCCTCTACGCCCACACCGGATCGTGGAGCAACGCCTATACGGCGGCCGACTATCTCAGCGACGGAAGCGTCCGGGCGCAGTCGCGCACCGTCGCCCTGGACGGCCCCGCCGACCCGGCCCTAGCCGCCCTGATCCACACGACGCTGGACCGGCATCTGACCGATCAGGAGCGCGCCGTCCTCGGGACCGGTTCGACCTCCCTGTCGCTGGGCGACACCGGCCGCGCCGTGGCCGCAACCTTCGCCCGCTTCGCCGGGGCCCAGGCGGGCTTCATCGGCCACACCACCCTGGGCACGGGCCTGGCCGCCGGTCCGGTCAGTCGCTACGCCTTCGACGCCGTGGTGCGCTTCGACGGCAAGCTGATGATGGCCGAGGTTCCGGCCGCGCACCTGGCCGAACTGACCGCCCTGGCCAATCAGGACCGGGTCATGCCCTTCGCACGCCGCACCGGCGACTTCGTCTATGGCGCGGTCGAAGGCGGCGAACAGCGCGAGACGGTCCGCATCGTCACCACCGACTGGTGCGCGCTGAACCAGCATGAGTATTTCGGCGTCACGGACTTGGCCTTCGCCGAGGTTCCCGGTCCCGGCGTCAAGGCCGTCGCCGCCCAGGGCCTGTTGTCGGTCGCCTGACGGTTCAGGCGGCGCGGCGTGCGGCGGCCGCGCTCTTCACATAGAGCCCCTTGCGCCCGGCCACCGGGCGGAAGGCCACGCTGTCGCCGTCTGGCCGCTCGTCGTGGCCCAGGAACAGGCAGCCGTCGTCGACCATCCGCCGCTCCAGCCCGTCCAGCACCCGGGCGCGACGCTCCGGCGCCATGTCGCCCAGGACGTTGCGGCAGAAGACCACATCGAACCGACCCTCATCCGTCGGCTCATCCAGCAGATTGGCGCGCGTGAAGGCGATGGCGGCGCGCAACTCGGGCCGCGCGCGCCACTGGTCGTCGACCTGTTCGAACCAGCGCAGCATGGCGCGCGCCGCCAGGCCGCGCTGTATCTCGAACGAGGTGTAGAGGCCCGACATGGCCTTCTCGATCGCCTGACGCGACAGGTCCGTGGCCTCTATCTCGACCTGAGCCCCCGCCTCCAGGGCGGCGATGGCCAGGGAATAGGCCTCCTGCCCGGTCGAGGCGCCGGCGCACCAGATGCGCACACGGCCGCCCGGCCGCGCCGCCGTCAGGGCGGGCAACAGTTCGCGCTCCATCACCTCAAAGGCCGCACGGTCGCGCCGGAACCAGGTCTCGCCGTTCAGCAGGGCCTCGATCACGCTCCAGCCCAGGGAGGCGACCGGGCGGCTCCACAGACTGGTCAGCATGGCCTCGACGTTGTGATAGCCTTCGCGCCGCGCCACAGGCCCCAGCCGGTGCTCGGCCAGCTGCATCCGGTCTCGGGTCAGCCGGAAGCCGGCGCGGGACGCCAGCAGGGTCTGAAGACGATCAAAATCCTCCGGCGTCATGACGGCGACTGCACCACTCCCACTTCGGCGAGCTTGGCTTGCAGGATCTCGCCGTCGAAGGGCTTCATAACATATTCGTCGGCCCCTGCGGACAGGGCTTCGGCGATTCGGTCGGCCCGCGTCTCGACCGAGCAGAAAAGAACCTTGGGCGCGCGCCCCTCCGGCAGATCGCGCAGACGACGCAGGAAGGCCAGGCCGTCCATCACCGGCATCTGCCAGTCCAGCAGCACCACCTGCGGCATGGCGGCCTGGCAATAGTCCAGCGCCTCGGCGCCGTCGGCCGCCTCGGCCACGTCGAAGGACAGATCCTCCAGGATGCGGCGCGCCACCTTGCGGATGATGCGGCTGTCATCGACGATCAGACAGGTTCTGGGGTCCACTGGGTCATTTCCCGTTTCGCGCGAGATCGAAATCACGCTCTCGCCATAGTCGTTCAGGCGGGTTAACGGAGCGTTGGATCGACGAACGCGGTTTGCTCATTAGCGCCCGGCAGACGCGCCATCAAGGCCACGCGGCCCTCTTCGGTCGCCAGGTCCAGCCGTCCGCCCGCCTCGCGCGCCGTCAGCCACAGCCAATAGGGCTGGATCCACTGGCCCGCCAGACCCTCGGTCAGCCGCTCGCCCTTCAGGCCGACCACGGCCTCGGGCTTGAGCCGGGCGCGGGCGCCCTCGGCCGAGCCGACCAGGAACAGTTGGTCCCCTTCGCGGCGGACCGTCACCACCGCGGCCCCGCCCATCGGCAGGGCCGAAACGGTCAGATAGGCCAGGTTGATCAGGGCGCGAGCCTGAATCTTGGTGAAGGTTTCCTCGCCGACGCGCCAGTCCAGCGTGGCGCGCCCGCCGTCGGTCAGGCCCGCGACCAGGCCGTGCAGTTCGGCGCCGGAGAACTGTTCGCTGCTGGTCGCCGCGCCGAAGGCCACGCGCGCGAAATGCACCAGGGCCACCATCTTGGCCGCGCTCTGACGGATCAGGCCCAAGGCGTCGTCGCGCATGTCCTGAGCGGTGGGGTCGTCCAGCAGGTCCAGGCCCGACATCACCGCGCCCGCCGGGCTGATGAAGTCGTGGCACAGCTTGGCGGCGATGAAGGCGGCCAGTTCAGCGCCGTCCACAGGCAGATCGGCGGCGGATAGGGAGGCGGGGTCGTCGGAAACGGTCATGATGCCAAGGCGCGGCGCGCAGGTTTTCAAAAAGGTTAAGGCCAAGGTGGCCTGATTTGCCGGTTCGTTAAACCGGCCGCATGGTCTATCGAGCGCTTCATGACCGTCTCCGTCTCCGCCTACGCCGACCTCGAAACCGACCTCGCCTCCGGCCGCCTGGCCGAGGTCATCGCCGACATCGCCGAGGAGGCCGCGCGCCTGATCCTGCCCTACTGGCGGGCCGACACGGCCGTGGAGACCAAGGCCGACGCCAGCCCCGTCACCGAGGCCGACCGCGCCGCCGAAACCCTGATCCTGAGCCGCCTGGCCGAACACTGGCCCCAGGTCGAGGCCGTGGCCGAAGAGGCGGTCGCCGCCGACGGCGCCCCGCCGTCGGTCGGCGCATGGTTCTGGCTGATCGACCCGCTGGACGGCACCAAGGGCTTTGTGCAGGGGCGCGAGAGCTATTCGGTCAACATCGCCCTGATCCGCGACGACGCGCCCGTAGCGGGCGTGGTGACGGCTCCGGCCCTGGGGATCAGCTGGCGCTCGGCTGCGCCGGGCCAGGGGGCCCTTCGCCGCGCCTTCGGCGAGCCGTGGCGCCCGATCCGGGTGCGCGAACGCCCGGCCGACGCCGTCGCCCTGGTCAGCCACAGCATCAGCGAAGACGACGCCCGACGCCTGGCCGCCCGCAACGGCTGCATCCAGTGGCAAGGCATGGATTCCTCGCTGAAATTCTGCCTGATCGCCGAGGGCCGCTTCGACGCCTATCCGCGCACCGGCCCGACCAGCGAATGGGACACCGCCGCCGGCCAGGCCGTGCTGGAGGCGGCTGGCGGCCGCGTCCTGGCCGAGGACGGCCGTCCCCTGGCCTATGGCAAGCCCAGCTTCCTCAACGGCCCCTTCTCCGCCATCGGCGCCTGAGGGCGGTCAGGCCGAAGCGTCCACCCGCGCCATCTCGATCTGGGCCGAGAGGCCGGCGGGCAGGTCGCGCTCGGGCACGCTCGCCAGTTCCTCCAGATGCGCCCGGTCCCTGGGCCGGACCAGCACGCTGGCCACCGCCGGGTCCGCCAGGGCGTAGGCCAGGCAGATGGCCTCGCCGGTCCAGCCCGGCGTCCGGTGCAGGAAGGCGAAGGAGCCCGGCCGCTCCAGATCGGCCTCGCCGCGCCTCGCGCCCCAGGCGCCGAACAGGCCCCGCTTCTTCGGCCCGCCCGCATCAGCCGCGCGGCGCTCGGTCGCCAGACTGTCGGGGAAGTAGTCGTCGGCGAACAGGCTCATCTCTCGATCGCGCGCGGCCCTCATGCGCGAGCGCACCTGCCAGGGCACATTCACGTGGAAGGGCGTGAACAGGACGTCGAAGGCCCCGGTCGAGACATAGAGATCCGTCACCGGCTCGTCGCCCGACACCCCCAGCATCCGCACATATTCGGCCTTCCGCATCGCCTTCAGGGCGGTCAGGGAGGTCTGCGGCAGCTCATTCTCGGCCGGGCGCTCCAGCACCGCCATGTCGAACCAGCCCAGGCCCGAGGCGTGCAGCCCCTGTTCGATCGAACGCCCCAGGGCCATCGCCGAGAAATCCCGGTCGGCCCCCAGGCTGACGCTGACCCACACCAACCGCCGCTCGACATGGCCCAGGGCCTCGCCGACGGACTGCAGCAACGTCGGGTCCAGCCGCTCCAGATGATAGGCGTTCACCCCCGCCTCCAGCCCCGCGAACACCAGGTCGCGGACAGCGTTCGGCCCGCGCGCCGTCGCCTCTGCCCCCAGGCTGAGCGTCAGGCTGGAGACCGCGGCCCCTGTGGCGCCGAAGGGGCGATAGCGCACGGGATCAGCCGGCCTCGACCGGCGCCGAGGTCTCCAGCGCCAGGGCGTGCAGTTCGCCGCCCATCTTGCCCTTGAGCGCGGCGTAGACGGTCTGGTGCTGGCGCACGCGGTTCATGCCGCGAAAGACCTCGGACACGATGCGGGCGCGATAGTGGTCGCCGTCGCCCGCCAGATCCTCAATGGCGATGTCCGCGTCGGGGAAGGCCTCGACCAGATGGGCGCGAAGGTCGTCGACGGACATGGGCATCACAGAACTCCTAGAAGGCAGAAGGCCGTCTCAGGGCCTGAATTGTAAAGCTTATCGCCCCGCGTCCCTTCTGTCAGCCGGTCATCCGACGCGGGGACGCTCATACAGGTCGACGGTCGACCCCTTGTAGTCGGCGCGGGCGTAGGGGCGATAGCCCACCCGTTCGGCCAGACGCACCGAAGGCGCGTTCTCGGGCGAGATCATGCAGACCGTGCGCGGCTCCAGCCGATAGGCGTCGGTCCAGGCCAGGGCCGCCTCCAGCGCCTCGCGCGCCAGGCCCGCGCCTTGAAAGGCCGGCGCCACGCCCCAGCCCAGCTCCGGCGCGTCGAAGGGCGGGTCGATCTCGCGGCGGTAGTCGAGCACCCCGACGCTGCCGACATAGGCGCCCGTCGTCGTCTCGCGGATCGACCAGTTGCCGTAGCCCTTGGCCTGCCAGTGGCCGATGTCGCGCAGCAGGCGGAACCAGACCTCCTCCTCCGACAGACCGCGCCCCATGATGTGGCGGGTGAACTCGGCGTCGGCCCACAGGGCGGTCAGGTCGTCCATGTCGCCGACGGCGACAGGCGCCAGCGTCAGGCGCGCGGTCGAAAGAACAGTCACATCAATCCCAGTTGCTTGAAGCTGGCCACGCCTTCGCGGCCGACGATGAGGTGGTCGTGAACCTGGACCGACAGGGCGCGCGCCGCCTCGATCACCTGCTTGGTCATGTCGATGTCGGCCCGGCTGGGCGTCGGATCGCCCGAGGGGTGGTTGTGAACGATGATCATGGCGCTGGCCGACAGCTCCAGCGCCCGGCGCACCACCTCGCGCGGATAGACGGGGGCATGGTCGACCGTGCCCCGGTTCTGGATTTCGTCGAGGATCAGCTGGTTCTTCTTGTCGAGATACAGCACGCGGAACTGTTCGCGCGGCTCGTGTTGCAAGGACAGGCGCACATAGGCCAGCAGGGCCGTCCACGACGAGATGACGGTGCGCTTGTTCGCCTCTTCCTTGGCCACCCGACGCGAGACTTCATGCAGGGCGGCCAGGTCCAGCGCCGTCTCGGCGCCGACGCCCTTGGAGCGGCCTCGTGAATCCTCGGCGCGGACGGTCATCAGGTCTTCGACCGAGGCGGCCAGGACGGCGGCCAGAGAGCCGAAGCGGGTCAGCAGGGCCTTGGCGATCGGTTTGACGTCGCCCTGGGGCTGGCTGCGGAACAGGAAGAGCTCCAGCAGCTCATAGTCGGGCAGGTGGTGGATGCCCGCCGTGCGCGCGCGTTCGCGCAGCCGCTCGCGATGCCCGGCGTGGTGCGGCTTGGCCTTCGGTTGTTCCGGCGGTTGATCCAGCATCAGCCTCCCCCGGAAGGGAGACTAGCTCAGAATTTCGGGCGGAACAGGCCCTTCGGCGAGGCGGTGAAGATTTCCAGCCCGTCCTCGGTCACGCCGATCGAATGTTCGCACTGCGACGACAGCGACTTGTCGCGGGTCACGGCGGTCCAGCCGTCCGACAGCACCTTCACCGCGGGCTTGCCCAGGTTCACCATCGGCTCGACCGTGAAGAACATGCCCGGCTTCAGCACCGCGCCCTCGCCGCGACGGCCGTAGTGCAGGACGTTGGGGCTGTCGTGGAAGACCCGGCCGATGCCGTGGCCGCAGAAGTCGCGCACCACGCTCATGCGCTGGGCCTCGACGAATTTCTGAATGGCGAAGCCGATGTCGCCGAAGGTGTTCCCCGGCTTGATCTGGGCTAGGCCCAGGTCCAGCGAGTCATAGGTGACGTCGATCAGCTTCTTGGCGCGGGCGTTGATCTCGCCGACCGGATACATGCGGCTGCTATCGCCATGCCAACCGTCGACGATGACGGTGTGGTCGATGTTGACGATGTCGCCTTCCTTCAGAACCTTGTCGCCCGGAATGCCGTGGCAGACGACGTGGTTGATCGAGGTGCAAACCGTCTTGGTGTAACCCTTGTAGCCCAGGCAGGCGGGGACGCCGCCGTTGTCCAGGGTGAACTCGCGCACCAGGTCGTCCAACTCGCCCGTGGTCACGCCCGGCTTCACATGCTCGCCGATCATGTCCAGCGCCTCGGCGACCAGACGGCCGGCCTTGCGCATGCCCTCGAACCCTTCCGCATCATAGATGCGGATTTCGTGGCTGCGGACGAAGACGTCGGTTTCCAGGTCGGGGGTCTCGTACATGCTCGGCTTTCGGGGAGGCGCGCGCTCCGCAAGGGCGCGGAACGGGCGAAGAGGCTGCTTTCAGGACTTCAGATGGTCAGACTAGCACAAAACCTCAAGCCCGTCAGGGTTCGCCGCTGACGCAGGGCCGCGCCCATCCTATCTACGAGCCATGTCCCAGATCGCCCCCTCCCCCACCGCCGCTGTCCTGATCATCGGCGACGAAATCCTGTCGGGCCGCACGCGCGACACCAATCTGAACACCCTGGCCCGGTTTCTGGCGCCGCTGGGCGTCGATCTGATGGAGGCGCGGGTGGTCGGCGACCGTCAGGACCAGATCGTCGGGGCCCTGAACGCCCTGCGCGCGGCGCACGACTACGTCTTCACCACCGGCGGCATCGGCCCGACCCATGACGACATCACCGCCGACGCCGTCGGCGCCGCCTTCGGCGTTTCCGTGCGCGAACACCCCGAGGCTCTCGCCATCCTGGAGCGCCGCTATGCGCCGGGCGAGTTCAACGCTGCGCGGCGCCGCATGGCCCGCGTGCCCGACGGCGGCGTGCTGATCGCCAACCCGGTCAGCGGCGCGCCGGGCTTTCAGGTCGAAAACGTCTTCGTCATGGCCGGCGTGCCCAAGATCATGGAGGCCATGCTGGACGACGTGGCGCCGCGCCTGAAGACGGGCGTCCCGGTCCATAGCCGTTCGTTGCGCGTCGCCGGCGTCGGCGAAGGCGCGGTGGCCGACATCCTGCGCGCCGCGGCCGAGGCGCGGCCGCACCTGTCCTTCGGCTCCTACCCCTTGGGATTCAGCGTCGGTCAGACGCCTGGCCAGGTCGGAACCCACCTCGTGATCCGGGGACGGGATTCGGCCGAAGTTGACGCAGCGGAACACGATCTTGCTGCAAACCTACGTTCTGCAGGCATCGAAATTGCCGCTACGTAACCTCACCAAGGTGTGAAATTGTGCGATTTTTGCGCCACTCTTTCGCCGAGAAGCGGTCCGACACCGGCCTTGGACGCAACGCTTTCATGACACGGACGCTGTGATGAGTAGCGTGGCGGCTCTCCCCGAACCAAGGCCGTCCGCTTTTCCAATGGCCGGCCCACGACATAGGTGAAGCGTAATGACCCCCAGGAACATGGCCCGCCTCGGCGGCCTGGCACTGACCACCGCCCTGATGACGGGCGTCGCCGCCCCGGCCTTCGCCGGCTCCTTCTATCTGCAGGAACAGTCCGTGCGCGGCGCTGGACGCGCCTTCTCGGGCGAAGCCGCCGATCGCGGCGTCGGCTCGATGTGGTGGAACCCCGCCTCCATCGCCCGCAGCGGCCGCGAAGTCTCCGTCGGACTGCACGCCATCCGCATCGATTCCGAAGTGAAGAACGCCGGCTCCTACCTGACCTATCCGGGCGGCGTGGACGCGCCGGTGCGCAACCCGCGCAACACCGAAGTCGATCCGATCGAAAGCGGCCTGGTGCCGAACTTCGCCTTCGCCACGCCGATCGGCGACCGCTTCGCCGTCGGCGTCTCGGTGGCCGCCCCCTACAACTTCACCACCAAGTACGAACAGGGCTCCTTCGCCCGCTATGACGCCCTGACGTCGGAGCTGCGCTCGGGCGACGCCAGCCTGACCGTGGCCTATCAGGTCAACGACTGGCTGGACGTCGGCGCCGGGCTGAACGCCCAGTTCGTCAAGGCCAAGCTCACCTCGGCCATGCCGAACCTGTCGCCGCTGCTGCCCGACGGCTCCAACAGCCTGGAAGGCGACGGCTGGGACTTCGGCTGGAACGTCGGCGCCCAGGTGCACAAGGGGCCTTGGGACTTCGGTCTCAGCTACCGCTCCAAGATCGAGCATGAGCTGGAAGGCGACGTGACCGTGGCCGGCCTGCTGGGTCCGCTGGCGGGCGCCAACGTCTCGACCGGCGGCAAGGCCAGCTTCAACACCCCATGGTTCGCCTCGGCCTCGGTCCGCTACGCCGTCAACGACAAGCTGACCCTGAACGCCCAGGTCAATCGCATCGGCTGGTCCGAGTTCGACGCCATCACCGTCGAATACACGGGCGGCGGCGACGTCATCCATCAGAACTACAAGGACGTGACCACCGGCGCCATCGGCCTGGACTACGCCCTCAGCGACAAGACCACGCTGCGCGCCGGCGTCGGCTATGACCCGACCCCGACCCGCGACAGCCTGCGCACGGCCCGCATCCCCGACGCCGACCGCTGGCTGTTCTCGGTCGGCGGTTCGACCGAAGTGACCGAAGGCGTCACCTTCGACGCCGGTCTGACCTACATCGCCTTCAGCGACTCGACCATCCACGACGACCGCACCTTCTACGCCGGCACCCCGGCGGCCGTGACCTCGCACCTGCGCGGCGAGGCCGAAGGCTCGGCCCTGGTCGCCTCGATCGGCGCGCGCTGGGCCTTCTGATCCCGGCCTGACGGCGGACAAGGAAACGGCGGCTCCCGCAAAGGAGCCGCCGTTTTTATTCGCCTCATGCCGAGAGCATCAGCCCTGGGCGGCGTGGCCCTTGCCGCCGTTCGACGGGCGGCGGCGACGCGGGCGGCGTTGCAGCTCGCCGACCGGCTTGGGCTCGACCGCAGGCGTC
>NZ_GL883086.1:2563328-2570542 GCF_000204035.1 Brevundimonas diminuta ATCC 11568 | reverse complement strand
GGTGCGGATTGCGACCGCCGCGACCACGGCCGCCCCGGCCTTCGCCCTGCGGTTTGCCTTCACGCTCGGGCAGGGTCGCCTTCTTGGCCACGCCCGCCGACATGATGGAGGCGTCCAGCTGGGCCAGCGCCTTGTCGTTGCGGCGGTCGATCGCGGGTATCTTCTGGCGCGTGACCTTCTCGATGTCCTTCAGCAGCTTCATCTCGTCGCCGGCGACAAAGCTGATGGCGGTGCCGTCCTTGCCCGCGCGGGCCGTGCGGCCGATGCGGTGGACATAGGCTTCCGGCACATAGGGCAGCTCGAAGTTCACCACGTGAGTGACCTTGTCCACGTCGATGCCGCGTGCGGCGATGTCGGTGGCGACCAGGACGCGCAGCTTGCCGTTCTTGAACGCCTCAAGCGCGCGCTCGCGTTGCGGCTGGCTCTTGTTGCCGTGGATGGCGCCGGCCTCGACGCCGCCCGCTTCCAGATAGGCCGCGACCTTGTCGGCGCCGTGCTTGGTCTTGGTGAAGACCAGGCAGCGCGTATAGGCGGGGTCAGAGAAAAGCTCGGTCAGCAGGGCGCGCTTCTTGCCCTGCTCGACCCAGATCACCGACTGCTTGATGCGCTCGACCGTGGTGGCCTGCGGCGTGACCTGGACCTTGACCGGGTCCTTCAGCAGCTCGCCGGCCAGTTTGCCGATCTCGGACGGCATGGTGGCCGAGAAGAATAGGTTCTGACGCTTGGCCGGAATGCGGCTGACGATCTGGCGGATCGGCTTGATGAAGCCCAGGTCCAGCATCTGATCGGCTTCGTCCAGCACGAAGATCTCGCAGGTCGACAGGTCCAGGGTCTTTTGCTGGATGTGGTCCAGCAGGCGGCCGGGCGCGGCCACCAGAACGTCCAGCCCCTGCTGCAGGGCGCGTTCCTGGGCGCCGTACTTCACGCCGCCGAAGATGACCGCCACTCGGAAGCCCAGGTGGGCGCCGTACTGCTTGAAGCTGTCGCCGATCTGGGTGGCCAGCTCGCGCGTCGGGCTCAAGATCAGGGCGCGCGTGGTGCGCGGGCGCGGCGCCACGCGGTTCTCGGCCAGGCGATGCAGGATCGGCAGGGCGAAGGCCGCCGTCTTGCCGGTGCCCGTCTGGGCGATGCCCAGCAGATCCTTGCCCTTCATCACGTCGGGGATGGCCTTGGCCTGGATCGGCGTCGGCTTCTCATAGCCGGTCGCAGCCAGGGCGGTCAGGAGAGCCTTGTTCAGGCCCATGGATTCAAAGGTAATTTCGCTCACGTCTATCTTTCACGAACGACGACGGGCGCAGCCGGACAGGGCCGGTTTCACAAAGGGCGCACGTCGCCTGCCCGAAGTTCGGGCGGGGAACGGGCGCCGCCCCGCGTGTATGGACGACGTATGAAATCGAATGATCCGGCCGCTCGACAGACAGGCCTTCCGGGAAGGGAAGCCCAACACGCGCTGGAACGCGCCGGTCATCGCATTGTGCGATGCAGCGCAGATGGGCCTCAATAGCGGCCAAGTCAAGGCGCCCGGCTGGAATGGGCGTGCGAAAGCCTAGAGCAGGCTCACGGCCATATTCACCGCCAGGGCCAGGATCACCGTGTTGAAGACGAAGGCGATCAGGCTGTGCACGGTGGCGATCCGGCGCAGTTTACGGCTGCTGATCTGGATGTCGGCCGTCTGGTTGGCCACGCCGATGATCAGGGAGAAATGCAGGAAGTCGCCGTAGTCCGCCTCTTCTTCGCCGGGAAAGACCAGCCCGCGCCGATCGCCGCCGCCGTGGGCGGGCGCATAGAATTCATGTGCGTAGTGCAGGGCGAACAGGACGTGGGTGAACAGCCAGGAGGCGGCGATGGTGCCGATGGAGAACAACGCCTCGCCCAGGCTCGGCTTGCCGCCGTCCGCCGTCTCCATGACGATCACGAAAACGCTGGCCGCCGCCGCCAGCAAACTGAGCGGCAGGACGGCGGCGCCCGCCTGATCCAGGTCCGCCGCTCGCTTGCGGATAGCCGCCGTCGTGCGATGGCGATATAGGCGGATGAATGTGAGCGTCAGGAAGATGCAGACGCTGGCGTCCCAGGCGGCGGCGATCCGCATCGGCCAGTCCCACGCGGCAGGCGTTAAAATCACCGCGACCGCCAGGACGGCGAGCCCCAGCCACAGGGCGAAATGCAGACGGAAGATGCGCGCGATCCGCTTCATGGCCGCATGATTACGCGGTTCCGCGCCGCCGACCAGAGCCCCCGCCCGCCCTGACCGTCAGCTCTTCCAGCGCAGCACCGTCTCCTTGATCGGATTGACGAAGGCGCGGCCCTCGGCGCGGCTCTTCAGCCATTCGCGCTTCAGCTGCTGGTACCATTTCGCCTGTTTGTCGGCGTCGTCGATCCAGATCAGGGCCGGGTCGTATTTCAGCCCCTCGTTCTGCAGGTTCACCATGCCGCCGTCCTGCTTCAGGAAGGCCACGACGCCCATGCGCAGGAAAGGCTTGGCGATGCCGAACACCCAGTGGTCGGACCAGAAGATCTGGGTGATGCGGGTCTTGGTCTCATTCACCGGCGTCAAGCAGGTCAGGGCCAGCACCTGCTTTTCGCCCACCTGGATATGCTCCCAGCGATAGCCCGGCAGGCGGAAGGTGATCTCCGTCGCGGGCGCCCCGCCCAGCACCTTATAGAGGCGGCTGTTCGACGACGGCGCATGGCGCACCATGGCCCAGCCGAAGTCGACCGGGGCGAAGGTCTTGGCCTTCTCGTGCATCGAATGTTCGGAACGCCACCACCACTGCTGATGGACGTAAGGCCCGTGGGCGGGGTCCATCAGGCCGACGACGGCGTGGTCGATATGGCTGTCGAAATCCATCCACTCGACCAGACGCGGCTGGCTGACTGCGCCCGGAAACTGCGGCGGTTCCTGATCCGGCTCGGACGGGTTGCGGGCGTCGGCCGCCATCCAGACGAAGACCATCCCCTGGCTCTCGCGCACCGGATAGACGCGCACCTTGATGCGGTTGGCCTCGAACGCCTGATCCTCGACCAGCGACGGGATGGCCGCGCAGACGCCGTCCGGCCGGAAGCGCCAGCCGTGATAGGGGCATTCGATCGTCTCGCCCTCGCCGGGCTTTTCGACCAGCCGCCCGGCCGACAGCGGCGCCGCGCGATGGGGGCAGATGTCGCGCATGCCATAGACCTCGCCCGCGCGGGTGCGGCCGATCAAGACCGGCTCGCCCATGATCTCATAGCGTTTCAGGCTGGCGACCGGCACGTCGCGCGCCAGGGCGACGAAATACCAGGCGTCGGTGATGAAGCCCTTGCCGAAGGCGGTCGGCGGGGCTTTGGCTTCGGGCGTGGCGGAAGGTGCGGGCGCGGCGTCTGCGATCATGGCCGCCTTGTAGCAGCAGGGACGGGCGGCCGTCCAAAGGCCATTCCCTTCCTCAGCCGATGAATTAATCTGGCGCAAATTCTCTTTGGGAGAGACGCCTTGATCCGCACCGCCTCAGCCGCCTTCATCGCCGCCGCCCTGTTGCTGGCCGCTGCGCCCGCCCTGGCTCAGGACGGTCACGTCAACCATGCGGCCCACGACGCGGCGCACGCCGCCTTCGCCTCCGACCGCCTCAGCGTCCGCGTCGACGGGCCGGAGGGCGCGCCCGATCTGATCCTGATCCCCGGCCTGTCGTCCTCGCCCGACATCTGGCAGGGCACGGTCGATCACCTGGCCGGGCGCTATCGCGTCCACCGCATCCACCTCGCCGGCTTCGCGGGCGCCGCGCCGCAGGCCAATGCGCAAGGCGATGCGCCCCAGCCGGTCGGCGCCCCCGTGGCCGAGGAGATCGCCCGCTACATCCGCGAACAGCATCTGAACAAGCCCGCCGTCGTCGGCCACTCCATGGGCGGGACCATGGGCATGATGCTGGCCGCGCGTCACCCCGAGCTGGTCGGCAAGCTGATGGTCGTGGACATGATCCCCTTCATGGGCGCCATGTTCGGCGCGCCCGGTGCAACAGCCGAAAGCGTGACCCCCGTCGCCGATCAGATCTGGACCGCCCAGTCGGCCAGCCCGCGCGAGGCCTACGTCGCCCAGGCCACCACCGCCATCAACGGGATGATCAATACGGAAAGCCGCCGCAAAGAGGCGCTTCAGGACATGCGCGACAGCGACCAGAAGGTCTCGGCCGCCGCCTTCCGCGAACTGGTCACCACCGACCTGCGCCCCGAACTGGCGAAGATCACCGCCCCGACCGAGGTGCTCTACGTCAAGTTCAACGACGCCCGCATGACCGACGCCGTCACCGACGCCATCTATCAGATGTCGTTCGCGACCCTGCCTGGCGCCAAGCTGAAGCGCATCGACGACAGCGCCCACTTCATCATGTTCGACCAGCCGACGGCCTTCTACGGCGAACTGGACGCCTTCCTGGCCAAATGAGCCACCCGGCCGCGGATCGGATCGTCGGCCTGTATCAGGACAAGGCGGCGGACTGGATTCGCGACCGGGGCGACGCCCTTCGCCGTCATGAAGGCGACTGGGACGAGGCCGCGTGGCTGGATCGCTTCACAGAAGGCTGGCCGCCCGGCGCTCGCGTGCTGGACGTCGGTTGCGGCTCGGGCTGGCCGATGGGCGCCGCCCTGCTGGAGCGCGGCTTTGAAATCGTCGGCCTGGACGCCTCGCCCGGCCTGATCGCCCATGCGCGCGGGACCCTGCCCAAAGGCGACTGGCGCATCGGCGACATGCGCGACGGCCTGCCGGACGGCGCCTTTCACGGCGTTCTGGCCTGGCACAGCCTGTTCCATCTGACGCCTGAGGCGCAGGCGGCGGTCCTGCCCGCCCTGGCCGCCCGCGTCGGTCCGGGCGGGCGGCTGATGTTCACCGCCGGTCCCGCCCACGGCGAGGCGATCGGCGAATGGCGCGGCGAGGCGCTCTATCACGGCAGCCTGGACCCCGACGCCTATCGCGCCCTGCTGACCGAGGCTGATCTGACGGTGGAGAACGCCGGCGATCAAGGCGTCTGGCTGGCCCGGCGCGCCATTCTTTCGGCGAAATAGGCGCTCACGCTGCCGCGATCGGAAACGGGGGCGTTTTCGTCGGCGATGCGAACGGCTAGGGTTCGCGCCGCTGGCATAGAGGGATGTTCATGGCGCGCAAAGACCGCGGACCCGACGGGAACGATCAGGGCGGAAGAAAACCACGCCGGACCTTCATGGGCCGCCTCTTCTACTGGGGCGCGGTGCTGGCCGTCTGGGGCCTGATCTTCGCCGTCGTCTTCTTCGCCGTCTTCGCGCGCGACCTGCCGGACACCTCCAGCCTGTATGAGGTCGATCGCCAGCCCTCGATCACCTATCTGGACCGCTCCGGCGCCCTGATCGCGGTGCGCGGCACCCAGATGGCGCCGCCGGTCGATCTGGACGCCCTGCCCGACTACGTCCCCGCGGCCTTCGTGGCCATCGAGGACCGCCGCTTCTACCACCACCCCGGCTTCGACCCGATCGGCATGAGCCGCGCCATGGCCTCGAACCTGAAGGCCGGGCGCGTGGTCCAGGGCGGCTCGACCATCACCCAGCAGCTGGCCAAGAACCTGTTCCTGACGCCCGATCAGAACATGAAGCGCAAGGTTCAGGAGCTGATGCTGGCCGTGTGGCTGGAGATGAAGTTCTCCAAGAAGGAGATCCTCGCCCTTTATCTGAACCGCGTCTATTTCGGCGCCGGCGCCTATGGCATCGAATCCGCCTCGCAGCGCTATTTCGACAAGAGCGCCGACAAGCTGACGGTCGGCGAGGCGGCCCTGCTGGCGGGCCTGCTGAAGGCGCCCTCGCGCTATTCGCCCGTGTCCGAGAGCGAGCGCGCCGCCACACGCGCCAACGTCGTGCTGAACGAAATGGTCGAGGTCGGCGCCATCACCCCGGCCCAGCGCGAGGCCGCCGTGGCCGAGCCGGTGCGGGTGTCCAAGACCCTGGCCAGCCAGCACGCCCAATACTTCATCGACTGGCTGGACAAGCAGATCCGCGGCCTGGTCGGCGAGCCGACCGAAGACCTCGTGGTCGAGACCACCCTGGACCTGACCCTGCAGACCGACGCCGAGCGCGCCGTGCGCCGCATCCTGGATCGCGACAAGGGCAAGGGCGTCGAACAGGCCGCCCTGGTCGCCCTGGACGGCGACGGCCGGGTGCGCGCCATGATCGGCGGCGCCTCCTACGGCGACAGCCAGTTCAACCGCGCCGTCGATGCGCGTCGCCAGTCCGGCTCGGCCTGGAAACCCTTTGTCTATCTGGCGGCGGTCGAGGCCGGCTACACGCCTGAGACTCCGGTGGTCGACCAGCCCGTAACCATCGGCGGCTGGTCGCCGCGCAACTATTCCGGCCGCTTCTCCGGTCAGATGACCCTGGCCCAGGCCGTGGCCCAGTCGACCAACACCGTCGCCGCCTATGTCGCCGATCAGGTCGGGCGCGACAGCGTGGCCCGCGCCGCGCGCCGTCTGGGGATCAGCAGTGAAATCGGCCTGCAGCCGTCCATGGCCCTGGGCGCCGTCGAGGTCAGCCCGTTGGAGATGGCCCAGGCCTATGACGCCTTCGCCAACGGCGGCCGCCGCGTCGACGCCTATGGCATCAGCCGCATCCGCACCCCGTCCGGCCGGGTCATCTACACCCACGGCCCATCCGAAGGCGGCCAGGCCATCAACAATCCGCCGCTCTACTACATGAACCAGATGCTGCGCGGGGTGATCACCTCGGGCAGCGGTCGTTCGGCCGCCATCGGCGGGCGCGACATCGCAGGCAAGACCGGCACCACCTCGGACTATAAGGACGCCTGGTTCGTCGGCTACACGGGCGGCTTCGTCGCCGCCGTCTGGGTCGGCAAGGACGACAACAAGCCGATGGCCCGCGTCACCGGCGGCTCCTCGCCCGCCGCCATCTGGCGCGGCTTCATGGAGGCGGCCCTGCCCAAGCTGGCGGTTCAGGCCATCCCCAACGGCCCGCCCCTGCCCGAAGGCTGGATCCCGCCCGATCCCGTCGGCGACCTGATGGGTCAGGTCGAGGATCCCTACGCCACGGCCCAGCCCTATGAGGACGCGCCGCCGCCCATCGTCATCGACGGCCAAGCCACGCAGCCGCAACAGCCCCCGGCGGCGCGCCCCAGCCCGCCGCAAGAGCGCCAACCGGACGCGCTGTTCTTCTAGATTCTCCCTTCTCCCCTTGTGGGAGAAGGTGGCCCGCCAGGGCCGGATGAGGGGTTT
>NZ_GL883086.1:2558776-2562901 GCF_000204035.1 Brevundimonas diminuta ATCC 11568 | reverse complement strand
GGACGGGTGGCCGAGGCGATCTGGGCGGCCAGGGCGCGGCGGGCCTTGGCCTGAGGACGGCTGGTCACATAGGGCTCGCCCAGACGCGGCAGGATTTCGGAAGCGAAGCCGGGGCCGTCGTCGACGATGTCGATCTCGATCCACCCGGCGTCGACCACCCCGGTCAGCTGGACGCGAGCGGTGGCGAAATCGGCGGCGTTCTCGACCAGGGTGGACAGGCCGTGGACGATCTCGGGCAGGCGACGCAGGCGCGGGGCCTCCTGGCCGGGCGGAATCTTCAGGGCGATGTCGAAATCGAGATCGAAGCCCCGGTGCGGTTCCGCCACCTCCTCCAGCAGGGCCTTCAGGCCGATGTCGGCGAACAGGGCGTCGCCTTCCTCAGGCTGGGACGACAGTTGCTTGAGGATGGCGCGGCAGCGTTCCGCCTGTTGCAGGATCAGGGCGGCGTCCTCGGCCGCCGGGCTGCCCGCGGGCGCGTCGCGCAGCATCTCCTTGGCGACGACCTGGATGGTGGCCAGGGGCGTGCCCAGCTCATGGGCGGCGGCGGCGGCCAGTCCGCCCAGGGCCGCCAGCCTCTGCTCGCGCTGCAGCACGTCCTGGGTGGTGGCGAGGGCCAGCTCCAGCTTGTCGGCGTCGGCCGCCACCTTCCAGGCGTAGCCGGCCGTGAACAGCACCCCCGTCACCAGGGCCAGCCCCAGCCCCAGGCGATAGAGGCCCGGCAGCTCCAGGTGCTCATGCAGCCGCCACGGCAGCGGCAGGGACCAGGAAAACAGGAAGCCCACGGCGATCAGCGCCATGACGCCCAGAATGACGGCCTGACGCGCAGGCAGGGCCGCCGCCGCGATCGTCACCGGCGCGACCAGCAGCAGGCAGAAGGGGTTGGCCAGGCCGCCGGTCAAGGCCAACAACGTCGCCAGCTGCAGGATGTCGAAACCCAGCTGGGCGGCGGTTCTCGGCCCGTCGGGCAGACTGCCGTCGATGCGCCGCGCCCGCGCCATGGTGGCCAGGTTCATCACCACGCCCGCGCCGATCACGGTCAGGCACTCCCACAAGGGCAAGGGGAAGTGCAGGGCGAAATAGGCGGTCAGGATGGCCGAGGTCTGGCCGATCACCGCCAGCCAGCGCAGCACGATCAAGGTGCGCAGCGACAGGCCCCGCCCGCGCCGGGGCAGCTCCGGCAGACCGGCCAGCTCGCCGCCCGCCTGGGCCAGCAGATGCGGCGGGGCGTGGGGATGGGCGTGCGACGGGATGGGGGCTTCTGTACGGCTCACCGCTCTTCTATAGACCGGGCGAAGAGCGGCTGCACGGTTCGCCGTGTCGCGGCCGCCGAAACGACTTCAGTTCCCGATGAGGAGACGCCATGCCCCGCCGTCCCGTGATCCTGTTCGCCGCCGCCTGCGCGGTCATCGCCCTGGCGCTGGGCCTGATCACCATGGTGGTCGTCGGCGGCCGCCAGCAGGCGACCCAGACCACGGACGTCGCGACGGGCCAGCCCCTGGTCGGCGGCGACTTCACCCTGACCAATCAGGACGGCCAGGTCGTCGACCAGACGATCCTGAACGGCAAATGGACCCTGGTCTTCTTCGGCTTCACCTATTGCCCCGACTACTGCCCGACCACCCTGGGCGTGCTGAACGCGGTGCAGGAGCGGATGGGCGACAAGGCCAAGGATCTGCAGATCGTCTTCATCAGCATCGACCCCGAGCGCGACACGCCGCAGATGCTGAAGGACTACCTCTCGTCGGACGGCTTCCCCGACGGCGTCATCGGCCTGACCGGCACGCCGGAACAGGTGGCCAAGGCCGCCAAGGCCTATCGCGCCTTCTATCAGAAGGTCGGCGAGGGCGAAGGCTACACCATGAACCACGGCCTGACCGTCTATCTGATGGGCCCAGACGGAAAGTTCCGCAGCGCGGTCGCCCACGACCTGGGGCCCAGCCGCACCGCCACCCTGATCGAGAATGCGATGGAGAAGGGCTGATCACCTTTCCCTGAACGAAGCGCCGCCGGTCTTTTTTGCGGCGCCGCACTCTGTATGATCGGCGTTCCGCATCGGCGGGGGCCGCAGTCGGGGTTTCATGCTCTACGCTTTTCACGAGCTCGCCTATCATTCGGCGACGCCGTTCCGGATCGGGGCCCAGATGGCCCGCCAGTTCTGGACCTCTCCGTTCAATCCGGCGTCGGACACGGCCATCGGCCGCACCGCCTACGCCTCGGCCGAGGTGTTCGAGAGCCTGACCCGCCGATACGGCAAGCCCGACTGGGGGCTGGAGACGCTTGAGATCGACGGCAAGCCGGTTCGCACCACCGAACAGGTCGTCTGGTCCTCGCCCTGGTGCCGACTGGTGCGGTTCGCCCGCAACATCGGCGACCTGAAGCGCGCGGGCAAACCCGCGGCGGCGCCCGCCGTGGTGATCGTGGCCCCGCTGTCGGGCCACTACGCCACCCTGCTGCGCGGCACGGTCGAGACCTTCCTGCAGGACCACGACGTCTACGTCGCCGACTGGACCAACGCCCGCCAGGTGCCGATGCTGGAAGGGCGGTTCGACTTCAACGACTACATCGACCACGTGCGCGACATGCTCGCGGCGGTGGGGCCGCGCGCCCACATCGTCGGCGTCTGCCAGCCGGGGCCGCCGGTGCTGGCCGCCTGCGCGGTGATGGCGGCGCAGAACGACCCGAACCGCCCTGCCTCCATGACCTTCATGGGCTCGCCCATCGACGCCCGCCTGTCGCCGACGGTGACCAACCAGCTGGCCGAGGAAAAGCCCTTCACCTGGTTCAGGTCGAACATGATCCACACCGTGCCCTGGCCCTATCCGGGCGTGGGGCGGAGGGTCTATCCGGGCTTCGTCCAGCTCTACAGCTTCATGTCGATGAACGAGGACAAGCACGTCGACGCCCATCGCCGCTATTTCGAGAGCCTGGTCGAAGGCGACGGCGACGGGGTCGAGAAGCACGAGCAGTTCTACGACGAATATCTGTCGGTGCTGGACCTGACCGAGGAGTTCTATCTCCAGACCATCGACATCGTCTTCCAGCAGCACCTGCTGCCCCGCGGCCTGTTGCAGCATCGCGGCGAGACGGTCGATCTGACGGCGATCGCGGACATCGGCCTGGCCACCATCGAGGGCGAGATGGACGACATCTCCGGCGTCGGCCAGACCCAGGCGGCGCACGGCCTGACGCCCAACATTCCCGACGACCGTCGCCTGCTCTACGTCCAGCCCAAGGTCGGCCACTACGGCGTCTTCAACGGCCGCCGTTTCCGCGAGGAGATCTATCCCCGCGTGCGCGACTTCATCGCCAGCAACGAAGCCCTCAGTGTCATACCGGAACGGTCAGCGTCTGCCGCTTGAGGGCGGCGGCGCCCTGAGGCTGTCGGTCAATCCGCGCGCGCGTCGGCTGTCGATCCGCATCGACGCCCGCGCGGGCGAGGCCGTGGCCGTGGCGCCCAGCGAGCGACGCCTGGGCGAGGTCGTGGCCTTCGCCCGCGCCAAGGCCGGATGGATCGCCGAGCGCCTGGCCGCGCGCGTTGACGCCCAGCCGTTCGAGCCGGACGCGGTCGTGACCTGGCTAGGGCGTTCCATGAGGCTGGAAGCCAGCGGGGGCGCAGGGGCGGCCCGCCTGATCGACACGCCTGAGGGACCGGTGCTGCGCTCGGGCGGAGAGGGCGAGGCCTTCTCCCGCCGCATCGAGAACTGGTTCCGCCGCGCCGCGCGCGACTTCCTGGTCGAGCGAACCGACGTCCATCTGAAGACCCTGGGCCAGAAGCCGGTGAAGGTGTCCATCGTCGACACCCGCTCGCGCTGGGGCTCGTGCAGCCCGCACAATCGCTCGATCCGCTATTCATGGCGCGTCATCATGGCCCCGCCCGCCGTCGCCGACTACCTGGCCGCGCACGAGGTCGCCCACCTGGTCCACGCCGACCACAGCCCCGCCTATTGGGCCGTGGTCGCCCGCCTGGTCGGAGATCACCGCCCGCACCGCCGCTGGCTGCGCGATCACGGCGCAGCCCTGCACGCGGTGGGCGGATAGGGCTTCAGTCCCGCATCGTCCTGAGCGCGCCCAGGCGGGCGAAGGCCAGGGTCAGGGCCTTGCGGCGCGCGGGCGCCAGGGGCGTCG
>NZ_GL883086.1:2534619-2558683 GCF_000204035.1 Brevundimonas diminuta ATCC 11568 | reverse complement strand
GCCAGGGGCGTCGCCGGCGCGTCGCGCACCACCGCCCCGCCGAAGCCGTCGGCCACGATCAGGCCCGGCTCGTCCGGCAACACGCCTTCGGGGAACTCCGGCGCGACGGCGAAGTAGAAGGCGTTGCAGAAGGGGCCGTACTCCTGCCATTTGCGATCGACGCGGTAGTCGTCGATCCCCGACTTCACCTCGCAGATGACGATGTCGCCCTTGGGCCCCAGGGCCATTACGTCGGCGCGCCGCCCATTGGGCAGGCAGACCTCCAGCAGGGGCGCATAACCCATGTCCAGCATCAGCCGCGCCGCCCCCCGCGTGACGGACAGGGTCGTTTCGGGGCGGCTGAAGACCAGTTCGAGGTGAAGCGCGGCGGCGGGCATTCGCCTTTATGTTCCGCCTATGTTCCTACCGCAAGCGCTGCCGGTTCACGCGCCACTGCTCGCGCGACTGACCCCACAGGTTGACCGCGTGCTCATGGAAGGGCGGCGGCATGACGCCCGGCCCGCGATTGGTCGAGCCCAGCCGCTCGGCCACCTTCTCCGACGCCCGGTTGTCGGGGTCGATGCAGTGGATGACGTCCGGCCAGTCCAGCACGTCGCAGGCGTAGTCCATCGTCGCCGCGGCGGCCTCGATCGCATAGCCCTTGCCCGTGGCGTCGCGGTGCAGGCTCCAGCCCACCTCCCGACCCGGCCAGCCATAGGGATGCAGCGGCCCGATGCGCCCCATCCACAGGCCGGTCGTCTTCTCGATCAGCGAGAACATGCCCTCGCCGTGCAGCGCCCACATGCCCGCGACCGAAGCGATGGCGCGCCACACCTCATGCCGGGACTGCACCCCGCCGATGAAGCGCGTCGTCTCGGGGTCGCTCATGAAGTCGGCCCAGCGCGGAAAATCCTCCAGCATCGGCGGGCGCAGGAACAGGCGTTCGGTCTCCAGCGTGGGACCGAGGGGCGATGTCGGGCGATCGATCACAACAGATACTCGCGTTCCAGGGTGTAGACGCTGCCGTCCCCGGTCAGGACGCTGGAGTACAAGCCGAAGCGATCCACGCGGATCGGCGGCGACTTCAACAGATTGTGCCCGGTGATCCAGGCGCCGATGCGGTCGGGGTTCGCCTGGGGCTTCAGATAGGCCAGGGTGACGTGCGGCCGGTATTCGCGCTTCTCAGGCGGAACGCCCGCCCGCTCGCCCGCCGACCGACAGCGCCCGGCCAGGACGTTCAGCCGCTCGGACCGTTCCAGCCCGGCCCACAGGGTATGGCTGCGGTGCGCGTCGCCGAAGGCGCCGACGCCGTTCAGGGTGATCTCGAAGGCCCCGCCGCCCTCGGCGCGGGTCAGTTCCGAGGCCAGGTCGTCGGCCGTCCGCTCGGACGCCTCGCCATAGAAGGCCAGGGTGACGTGCAGGGCGTCCAGCGGCCGCCAGCGCGCGCCGGGCAGGCCGGATTGACGCCGCGCCAGGGTCTCGGCGACGTCCTCGGGGATCGGAATGGCGGTGAACAGACGCAACATGCGACCCTTGGTAGCGGGCGGAACCGGCGGCCGGAAGTCCGGTTTTTCTTGCAAGGATGCGTCTGCATCCCGATATTTCAGCCAAAGGTCGGGACATTCCCGGCCGAATGGGAGACTTCTTTCGCGATGAGCGATTTCAACAACGGCTATGCGCGCCCGCTTCCGCAGTCGGCGGACATGTCCGTCGACGCCGGTCTGCGCGCCTTCATGCTGGGCGTCTACAACAAGCTGGCGATCGGTCTGGTCGTCGCGGGCGCCCTGGCCTACGTCACCGGCAACGTCCCGGCGGTGCAGCAGCTGCTGTTCGCCCGCATGGACGACGGCCGCATCGGCCTGACGATGCTGGGCATGATCGTCCAGTTCTCGCCGCTGGTCATGCTGTTCGGCTCGATGTTCTTCATGAAGAACCCGTCGGCCAAGGGCGTGAACATGCTCTACTGGGCTGTGGTCGCCACCATCGGCGCGGGCCTGGGCGTGCTGTTCCTGCGCTACACCAACGGCTCGCTGGCCTCGACCTTCTTCGTCACCGCCGCCGCCTTCGCGGGTCTGAGCCTGGTCGGCTATACGACCAAGAAGGATCTGACCGGCATGGGCACCTTCCTGATCATGGGCGTGATCGGCCTGGTCATCGCCTCGATCGTGAACATCTTCATGCAGTCGGGCGTGATGTACCTGATCATCTCGGGCGCCGGCGTGCTGATCTTCTCGGGCCTGATCGCCTATGACACCCAGCGCCTGAAGATGACCTACTACGCCCTGGGCGGCGACAAGAATGCGATGGGCGTGGCGACGGGCTTCGGCGCCCTGAGCCTGTTCATCAACTTCATCAACCTGTTCCAGTTCCTGCTGGCCTTCATGGGCAGCCGCGAATAGGGGCTTTCCAAGTGCGCTATGGCCGTGACGCGATCACGGCCGACTTGAGCGCAGGCCTCAAGCAGCCCGAAGGGCGATAGGCCAAGAAAGAATGAGGCCCCGACGGCGACGTCGGGGCCTTTTTCTTTTGTCGCCGCCTACTCCACCACCGTGAACTTGCGGCTGTCGAAGACGCGCAGAACCTGGGCCAGGTCGCGGCCGCGCTTCAGCACATGGCCGCCCTCGCCGATCACGGCCCACTGCCCCTGTTTCAGGCGCAGGGCCGGACGTTTCTCGATCCGATAGAGCGGCGCGTCGCCGTGGCGGCGAAAAACGGCGAACTCAGCGTGGTCCTTCTGGCCGGCCATGGCGTAGTCGCGCCATTCGCCCGCCGCCACCATCCGCCCATAGACCCGCAGCATCTGGTCCAGTTCGCGGCGGTCGAAGAAGACCGGCCCCGCCTCCGGTTGCGCATTCGGACTGTCGACGTCGAAGCTCATAGCTTCAACTTAGGCCGCTCGCCGCGAAACGCCAGCGGCGGATCACGGGTCGGATCAGGGCCTGAACGCTTGTCACCCGCCGCGCGCCCGTCCAAAAGGCGGAACAAGTTCTAGATACGGAGACGAACCCATGGCGACGAGCGAAGGCTGGGACATGCCCACCGGAGACCTCATGAAGGGCAAGAAGGGCCTGATCATGGGGGTCGCGAACTCCAGCTCCATCGCCTGGGGCATCGCCTCGCAGCTGGCCGCCCAGGGCGCCGAGCTGGCCTTCACCTACCTGGGCGAGGGTCTTGAGCGCCGCGTGCGCCCGCTGGCCGAAAGCGTCGGCGCCAAGCTGCTGATCCAGGCCGACGTCACCGACGACGCCTCCATGGACGCCGCCTTCGCCGAGCTGGAGAAGGAATTCGGCACGATCGACTTCGTCGTCCACTCGGTGGCCTTCGCCAACAAGGACGAACTGAAGGGCTCCTTCGTCGACAACACCACCCGCGACAGCTTCCTGCTGGCCATGAACATCTCGGCCTTCAGCTTCGTCGACGTGGCCAAGCGTTCGGCCCGGCTGATGCCGAACGGCGGCTCGATGATCACCCTGACCTACCTCGGGTCCGAGCGGGTCATCCCCAACTACAACACCATGGGCGTGGCCAAGGCCGCCCTGGAAGCCGCGACCCGCTACATCGCGCGCGACCTGGGGCCGAAGAACATCCGCGTCAACGCCATCTCGGCGGGCGCCATGCGCACCCTGTCGCTGGCCGGCATCTCGGGCGGGCGCGGCCTGCACTCCAAGTCGGCGCAGTTCTCGCTGATCAAGGAAGAGACCTCGATGGAAGGCGTCGCCGGCGCCGCCCTGTGGCTATGCTCGGACCTGGGCCGCTCGACCACGGGCGAAGTCGTCCACGTCGACGCCGGCTTCCACGCCGTCGGCCTGCCCGACGACATGGAAGGCTGAACCCGACCGGGTTTCGGACAGACAGAGGGCCGCCGGGACACCGGCGGCCCTTTTTGCATCTCCCCCCACTATCCGCTCATCCCGGCGTCCGCCGGATGAGCGGAAAGCCGCATTTCTACTTTCAGGCGTCCGCCCCTCGGCCTAGCTTGAACGCATGAGTGCCCTGCGCCTGCCGCCGCCCGCCAGTTTCTCCGCCGCCGCCGTGGCGACCGTCGTCGGCTTCGGCGGCACGGTCGCCCTAGTGGTGCAGGCCGGACAGGCCATGGGCGCGGCGCCCGCCCAGATCATCTCCATGGTCACCGCCCTGTGCCTGGGCATCGGCCTGCCCGGCGCGGTGTTGAGCTGGCGGCTGAGGATGCCCGTGGTGCTGGCCTGGTCGACGCCGGGCGCGGCCCTGTTGGCGGCCTCGACGCTCGGTCTCGGCTGGTCTACGGCCGTGGGCGCCTTCGTCATCGCCGGGCTGCTGATGGTGCTGACGGGGCTGGTCCCGGCGCTGGGGCGGCTGGCCGAACGCATTCCCGCCGCCGTCGCCTCGGCCATGCTGGCGGGGGTGCTGCTGCCCTTCTGTCTCAAGCTGTTTCTCGTCTTCCCGACCGACATGACGCTGGCGGCGGGTCTGCTGCTGGTCTTTCTGGTCATGCGCAGGCTGGCGCCCGCCTGGACCCTGCCCGTCGTTCTGGTCGCCGCCTTCGCCGTGCTGGCGCTACGCGGCCAGGTCGCCCTGCCCGAGGGGACCGGCCTGTTCGGCGCCCTGTCGCCCGTCATGCCCGCCTTCGACTGGAAGGCGGCGGTCAGCCTGGCCCTGCCGCTCTATCTGGTGACGCTGGCCTCGCAGAACCTGCCCGGACTGGTGGTGTTGAGAGCCGCCGGCTACGCCCCGCCCGCCGGCAAGCTGATCTTCTGGGGCGGGCTGACCAGCACGCTTCTGGCGCCGTTCGGGGCGCACGGCGTCAATCTGGCCGCCATCACCGCCGCCATCTGCACCGAGCCGGACGCCCACCCCGACGCCTCCAAACGCTGGACCGTGGGCGTGATCTACGGCCTGTTCTACCTAGTCGTCGCCCTGTTCGCGGCGCCGCTGGCGGGCCTGTTCATCGCCATGCCGACCGGCGCCCTGGCAGTCATCACCGGCCTGGCCCTGATCGCGCCCCTGACCGGATCGCTGGGCGCCATGATGGCCGCGGCCAAGGATCGCGAGGCGGCGGTGCTGACCTTCGCCGCCACCGCGTCGGGCGTGGCCCTGTTCGGGGTCGGTTCGGCCTTCTGGGGCCTGGCGGTCGGCTTCCTGGCCCTAGCGGCGCGGCGCTGGATTCCAGCGCGCGGCTGATCGCCTCACGGCCTTTTACATTTCACGCCCTTTACGCCTTGAGCGGGGCCGTGGCAGCTTCCTCGCCTCGGCCGACTGGCGGCCGTCAGAGCGAGGCGATCATGGCGCACAAGTTCGAAGTCTATCAGGACAAGGCCGGCGAGTTCCGCGTCCGGTTCAAATACAACTCGGAAATCATCTTCTCGACCGAAGGCTATTCCGACAAGTCGGGCGCCAAGCGCGCCATCGAGTCGATCAAGAAATACGTCGGCGACGCCCCGACCGAAGAAGTCTGAGACGGCGCGGGGGCGCGGCGCACCGCCTGCCCCCGCAACCTCGCCTTTAAGGCTGCGCCGGGATGCTCAGGCCCCGCTGCACGGCCGGTCGGGCCAGCCCGCGCCCCAGCCAGGCGGCCACGCGCGGAAAATCCGCATAGCCGACCAGTTCGCCCGCCCCATAGTGTTCGACCAGGTTCCGCACCCAGCCCAGGATGGCGATATCGGCGATGGTGTAGTCGTCGCCCATGATCCAGGTTCGGCCTTCCAGACGCCCTTCCAGAACGCCCAGCAGACGCCGCGATTCCGCGACGTAGCGATCGCGCGGCCGCTTGTCCTCGAATTCGCGGCCCGCGTATTTGTGGAAGAAGCCGACCTGGCCGAACATCGGACCGATGGCCGCCATCTGGAAGAAGACCCACTGCAGCGTCTCATAGCGCGCCGCCGGATCGGTCGGCAGGAAGCGCCCCGCCTTCTCCGCCAGATAGACCAGGATGGCGCCGGACTCGAACAGGGCCAGCGGTTTATCCCCCGGACCGTCGGGGTCGATGATGGCGGGGATCTTGCCGTTGGGGTTCAGCGACAGGAACTCAGGCGTCCAGGTCTCGTCCTTGCTGATGTCGACCAGGTGCGCCTCATAGGGCAGGCCCAGCTCCTCCAGCAGGATGGAGACCTTCACCCCGTTCGGCGTCGTCAGGGAATAGAGCTGGAGCCGGTCAGGATGCTGCGGCGGAAACTGGCGGGTGACGGGAAAGGCGGACAGATCGGCCATGAAGCGCTCCGGCTGGTGTGACCCCCTCCATGTTGGAAGCCTGCGCGCAATCCGCAACCGTGTCAGCGTCAGTCTTCGTCGCGATCGCTGACTTCGGTCGGGCGAACGATACGCAGCCAGCCTTCCTTGATGTGCAGTTCAGGCGCCGCCTCGCGCGTGAAGGGCAGATACCAGGTCGGGCCGCCCTCGGCTGGGGCGATCTCCAGCATGTCGTCGGCGCCGAAATTCTGAACCGACTTCACCTTGCCCAGCACCACGTCGGCCGGATCGCGCCCTTCCAGGCCGATCAGGTCGGTCAGGTAGAACTCGTCTTCTTCAGGCTCAGGCAAGGCGTCGCGGGTGACGAACAGCTTCTGGCCGCGCCGGGCGTCGGCCTCTTCCTTCGTCGCGATCTCCTTGACGCGCGCCACCACGCCCGCCTTGTCCGGACGCGCCGAGATCAGCGTCAGCACCGGCTTGCCGTCCGCGCCCAGCAACGGCGAATAGCCGACCAGGGCCATGGCGTCGGCGGTATAGGCGCTGATCCGCACCTCGCCCTTCACCCCGAAGGCGCCGCCGATCTGGCCGACCAGGATCAGTCTGTCTTCGCTGCTCATGGCCGGGCTCCGTTTGCCGATGCGATGGGTCCAGATAGCAGAAAAGCAGCGCCCCGGAAGGACGCTGCTTTCCCGTTTCAACCGGCCGGGGCCGGATGAAGAGATAAGGCTCAGGCCTGCTCTTCGGTCGCCTCGGCGGCGACTTCAGCAGCGGGGGCTTCTTCAGCCGGCGCTTCTTCCACGGCCGGAGCGGCGGCGGCGGCGGCGGCGGCTTCAGCGGCCTCGGCCTTGGCGGCGGCTTCGGCTTCCAGGCGGTCGGCTTCGCGCTGGGCGCGCTCGGCGGCGCGTTCCTGGGCCTTCTTGCCCGGCTCGCCCTTCTTCGGGTTGTTGCTCTGGGTCCACTTGACCTTGCCGACCAGAACTTCGTCCTGGCTCTGGCTGATGAAGCGGGCCACGCGGTCGGTCGGCTGAGCGCCCTTGGCCAGCCATTCCGAGATGCGGTCAGCCTTCAGGACGATGCGCGGGGTGGCGCTGTCCTTCGGCAGCATCGGGTTATAGCTGCCGACGCGCTCGATGAACTTGCCGTCGCGCGGGCTGTGCGAGTCGGCGATGACGATGTGGTAGTAGGGGCGCTTCTTGGCGCCGCCGCGGGCCAGACGAATCTTCAGCATTTTCAGTCTCTTTCTAGAAAGGCGTTAGTTCTTTTTGGGGAAGCCCGGCAGACCCGGAAGGCCCCCCGGAAGTTGTCCGCCGCCCAGACCCGCCAGGCGGTCCTGAATGGCTTTCATTTCATCGGCCGAGGGTTCCGGCATCTTGCCGCCGCCCAGGGCCTTCAGGCGGTTCATGTCCGGACCGCCGCCGCCCATGCCGGGCAGGCCGCCCATCATGGAGGCCATCTTCTGCAGGTTCTTGCCGCCGCCTTTGGACAGCGACTTGACCATGTCAGCCATCTGCCGGTGCTGCTTCAGCAGGCGGTTGATGTCCTGAACCTCGACGCCGGCGCCCTTGGCCACGCGCTTCTTGCGGCTGGCGTTCAGCAGGTCGGGCTTCTTGCGCTCGGCCTTGGTCATGGAGCTGATGACGGCCAGCTGGCGGTCGATCATCTTGTCCGAGACGTTGTTCTCGGCCATCTGGTTCTTCAGCTTGGCCACGCCGGGCAGCAGGCCCATGATGCCCTGAAGACCGCCCATCTTCTTCATCTGGTTCAGCTGGCCCGCCAGATCGTCCAGATCGAACTGGCCCTTGGCCAGCTTGCGGGCCATCTTCTCGGCCTTGGCCTGATCCAGCTCGCCCGCGGCCTTCTCGACCAGGGCGACGATGTCGCCCTGACCCAGGATGCGGCCGGCGACGCGGCGGGCGTCGAAGACGTCCAGCGCATCGACCTTTTCGCCCGCGCCCAGATATTTGATCGGCAGGCCGGTGACGGCGCGCATCGACAGCATGGCGCCGCCGCGCCCGTCGCCGTCGGCGCGGGTCAGCACTAGGCCCGTCAGGGGCAGACGCTCGTGGAAAGCAGCGGCGGTGCGCACCGCGTCCTGGCCCGTCAGGCTGTCGGCCACCAGCAGGGTCTCGACCGGCTTGGCGATTTCGGCGACCTCGGCCACCTCGTTCATCAGCCCTTCGTCAAGGGTGATGCGGCCGGCGGTGTCGAGGATCAGGACGTCGAAGCCCTGAAGCTTGGCCGACTGCAGCGCGCGGCGGGTGATCTGGACCGCGCTCTCGCCCGCCACGATGGGCAGGGTCGCGACCTCGATCTGCTGACCGAGCGTAGCCAGCTGCTCCATGGCCGCCGGACGACGCGTGTCCAGCGAGGCCATCATGACCTTCTTCTTGTCGAACTTCGACAGGCGCAGGGCCAGCTTGGCCGAGGTCGTCGTCTTGCCCGAGCCCTGCAGACCGGCCATCAGCACGACAGCGGGCGGGGTCGCATTGGTGTTCAGCGGAACCGGCTCTTCGCCGCCCAGCATCTCGACCAGGCCGTCATAGACGATCTTGACCACCTGATCGGCGGGCTTGACCGCGCGGATGACTTCTTCGCCGGTCGCGGCCGTCTTGGCGCGGGCGATGAAGTCCTTGACCACCGGCAGGGCGACGTCGGCCTCGAGCAGGGCGACGCGGACCTCGCGCAGGGCCTCCTCGACATCCTTTTCGGACAGGGCGCCGCGGCCGGTGATCCGGTCGAAGACGCCTGTCAGCCGCTCGTTCAGAGCCTCGAACATTCAAACCCTTTCATGCGCCTGGGCCGTCAGCCTCCATGAGAAACGCCCATAGGCGGGCGACCTCTGCGAACGATCACGTCGACAGAGGCCCTCTCCGGGCTCATCCATCCATGAAAGGATGGGGTCGTCCCGGTGGAGGCGCAGGTTCAATTGCGCCGGAAGTCGCGGCTTATGGCGGAAAAGCAAGGCGATGTCGACTCCGTTTCTCGCGACGAAAGGCGACCACACAAAGGGTTTCTGCGTTGCAGCATGGGCTGGCGCGTTCGGATCCCGCTGATACGGTTCCTGTCCGGCCTCCCCGCTGAGAGACGACCCACATGACCCAAGCCCCCGAGTTTCCCCACGACCGCCTCCGCGACGAAGTCCGGCTTCTGGGGGCCTTGCTAGGCGAGGTGATCCGCGACGAGGGCGGGCAGGATCTCTACGACCGTATCGAGGCGGTGCGGCGGGCCTCGGTGGCCTATCACCGCGACCCGGCCTCGGACGACGCTTCGGAGCTGGAGCGGCTGCTGGGCGAGCTGTCGCTGGATCAGGCCATCGGCCTGACGCACGGCTTCGCCGCCTTCTCCCTGCTGGCCAACGTCGCCGAGGATCGCGCAGGCAAGCGCCGCGCCCAGGCCCAGGCCGAGGCGGGCGAACGGGCCGACACCCCCGAAGGCGTGCTCAAGCGTCTGGCCGAGGCGGGCGCCGACAGGAACGCCGTGCGCGACCTGCTGGCCCAGGCCCTGATCTCGCCGGTGCTGACCGCCCACCCGTCCGAAGTGCGGCGCAAGAGCGTCATCGACCGCACCACGGCGGTCGGCGAACTGCTGGACGGCTGCGACCGCGACGGGATCGCCTGCGACGCCGAAACCCTGAAGGCGGCCCTGCGCCGCCAGATCGTCATCCTGTGGGCCACGCGGCTGACCCGCGCCTCGGCCCTGGTGGTGCAGGACGAGATCGACACCGTGGTCGACTGGCTGCAGCGCATCTTTCTTCATGTCGCCCCGGCCCAGCTGGCCGAGTGGCGCCGCCTGCTCGACGCGCCCGACCTGACGCCCTTCGTGCGCATCGGCTCCTGGGTCGGCGGCGATCGCGACGGCAACCCCAATGTCGACGCCGACACCCTGCGCGCCGCCTTCCGCAGCCAGGCCCGCGCGGCGCTGGGCTTCTATCTGGACGAGGTGCACGCCCTGGGCGCCGAACTCAGCCTGTCCATCGACCTGACCCGCGTCACGCCCGAACTGGCCGCCCTGGCGCAAGGGTCGGGCGACGCCTCCATCCAGCGCGCGGACGAGCCCTATCGCCGGGCGCTCAGCCAGATCTACGCCCGGCTGTCGGCCGCCCACCCCGCCCTGACCGGCGAGCCGACGCCGCGCCCGGCCCGCTTTGACGCCCCGGCCTATGACGGACCCGACGCCTTCCGCGCCGACCTGAACATCCTGCATGACAGCCTGGTGCGGACCCACGGCGCCGTCTTCGCCGACGACCGGCTGGCGCGGCTGATCACGGCGGCGGACGTGTTCGGCTTCCACATGGCGACGCTGGACCTGCGCCAGAATTCGGACGTGCATCAGCGCGTGGTCGCCGACCTGCTGAAGGTCGCGGGCGTCTGCCCCGACTACGCCGCCCTGGACGAGGCCGAACGGCTGGCCGTGCTGGCGCGCGAACTGGCCAGTCCCCGTCCCCTCTTCTCCCCCTATGCCGACTACGCGGCCGAGACGCTGAAGGAGCGCGCCATCCTTCAGGCCGCCGCCGAGGCCCTTTCGACCTTCGGCCCGCAGGCGATCCGCACCCACATCGTGTCCAAGACCGACGCCGCCTCGGACATGCTGGAGGTCTATCTGCTGCTCAAGGAGGTCGGCCTCTACGACCCGGCCGATCCCGGCGCCTGCCCCATTCAGGCCGCCCCCCTGTTCGAGACCATCGACGACCTGCGCGCCGCCCGCGCCACGCTGGAGCGCGTCCTGGCCGAGCCTTCCGCCCGCGCCGTGGCCGAGGCGCGCGGGGTGCAGGAGGTGATGATCGGCTATTCGGACTCGAACAAGGACGGCTCCTACCTGACCTCGGGGTGGGAGCTGCACGAGGCCTCGCGCGCCCTGCTGGAGGTCACGCGCGCGGCGGGGGTGCGGCTGCAGCTGTTCCACGGCCGGGGCGGCGCTGTCGGGCGCGGTGGCGGCTCCGCCTTCTCAGCGGTGCTGGGCCAGCCCGCCGGCACCGTCGCGGGCCGCATCCGCGTCACCGAACAGGGCGAGGTCATCGCCAACAAATACGGCGAGCCGGAAGTGGCCCAACGCAACCTCGACGCCCTGACCTGCGGAACCCTGCTGGCCTCGTTGGGGCCGCAGTCCGACGCGGGCTACAGCGCCGAGCACGGAGCCACGGCCGCGCGCCTGTCGGCCGCCTCGATGAAGGCCTATCGCGCCCTGGTCTATGAGACGCCCGGCTTCGTCGACTATTTCCGCGCCGCCACCCCCATCGCCGAGATCGCCGACCTGAAGATCGGCTCGCGCCCGGCCAGCCGCACCGCCTCGCCCGCCATCGAGGACCTGCGCGCCATTCCCTGGGTGTTCAGCTGGTCGCAGTCGCGGGTCATGCTGCCCGGCTGGTTCGGCTTCGGCTCGGCGGTTCAGGGCGAAGACCCGGCCGAACTGCGCGCCATGGCCGAGGCCTGGCCCTTCTTCCGCACCGTGGTCCAGAACATGGAGATGGTGATGGCCAAGGCCGACATGGCCATCGCGCGCCGCTACGCCGGCCTGGTCCCCGACGCCGCCCTGGCCGAGCACATCTATGACGCCATCCGCGCCGAATGGGACCGCACCGTCGCGGCCGTCCTGTCGATCACCGGCCAACAGACTCTATTGGGCGGCCAGCCCGAACTGGACCGGCTGATCCGCCAGCGGATGCCCTATGTCGAGCCGCTGAACCATGTGCAGATCGAGCTGATCCGGCGTCGCCGCGCAGGCGACGACGACCCGCGCGTCAGCAACGGCATCCTGCTCGCCATCAACGGCGTGGCGGCGGGCCTCCGGAACAGCGGCTGATCACAGCCACCGGGTCCGCTTGAAGGTGACGTAAAGGCCGATGCAGATGGCGACGATCAAGGCCAGCACCGCCGGATAGCCATAGGTCCAGCGCAGCTCGGGCATATGCTCGAAATTCATGCCGTAGATGCCCGCCACCGCCGTCGGCGTCGCCAGGATGGCGGCCCAGGCGGCCAGTTTGCGGGTGATGACGCCCTGGCGTTGCTGCTCCAGCAGGTTGGACACCTCGAACACCGAGGCCAGGATGTCGCGCAGGCCCGCCGCGCGGCTGGCGACACGGCGCACATGGTCGGCCACGTCGCGGAAGTAGGGCCGCACCTCGCGGTCGATGCAGGGCAGGTCCAGCGACTGCAACTTGACGCAGAGCTCCTCCATCGGCCCCAGCACCCTGCTGAACTTCACCAGTTCGCGACGCAACTGGAACAGGCGGGTGATGTCGTCGCGCGACAGGAAGCTGTCCAGCGCGACCTGCTCCATCTCCAGCACCTTGTCCTCGATGGCGTCGATGATGGGGATGTAGCCGTCGACGATGAAGTCCAGCACCCCGTGCAGGATGAAGTCCGGCCCGTGGCTCAACTGGTGCGGCGAGGCCTCCAGTTGGGCGCGCAATTGGGTGTGCGCCCGCGCCGATCCATGGCGGATGGTGATGACGTAGTTGGGGCCGAGGAAGACGTGGGTCTCGCCATACAGGATGCGGTCGCCCTTGGCCTGGGCCGTGCGGGCGACGATGAAGAGTTCGGAGCCGTAGACCTCTAGCTTGGGGATCTGATGCGCCGACAAGGCGTCCTCGACCGCCAGGGGGTGCAGGTGGAAACGGCGCACCAGGACGTCGAACTCTTCATCCGACGGCTCGTGCAGGCCGATCCAGAGGTACTCCCCCCTGGCCAGGCTCAGCCCCTGAGCCGTCAGCGGCGCTTCGCGCACCCGCTTGCCGTCCTTGTAGACGTAGGAGGCGACGACGCTCATGGGCGCTCCTTCTTTGCTGTGCCGCGATCAGAAGGCTCCGCCTTCTCGACCCGACGCAGCCCGTGACACAGCCAAGGCTTACGCCACCCCGGCCGAAATAGAAAAGGCCCGGCGGATTTCTCCGCCAGGCCCCCTCTTTGGTTGGGCCGCGGTCAGAAGGCTTTCGCCTTCTCGACCCGACGCGGCCCTAGGCGCCCAACGGGCCTCAAGTAGCCCGAAGGGCGGTAGGCCCACTTAAGAAACCGGGAAGCCGCGCACCTTCAGCAGGGCCGCCACGTCCGGGTTGCGGCCGCGGAACTGGCGATAGGCGTCGCCGCGATCCGTGGTGTTGCCCGGCGCCAGGATGATCGACTTGAAGCGGCCGCCGATGTCCGGATTGAAGACGTCGCCCGACTCCTCGAAGTAGGCCCAGGTGTCGGCGTCCATCACTTCCGACCACAGGTAGGAGTAGTAGCCGGCCGAATAGGCGTCCGAGGTGAACAGGTGATTGAACTGCGGCAGGCGGTGCCGCATCACGATCTCCTTGGGCATGCCCAGACGGCCCAGCGAGGCTTTTTCGAAGGCGTCGATGTCGGTCGGCGGCGTCGCCTGGGTGTGCAGGTCCATGTCGACCAGGGCCGAGGACAGGTAGCTGACCGTGGCGTAGCCCTGGTTGAAGGTCGAGGAGGCCTCGATCTTGTCCACCAGCGCCTGCGGCATCGGCTGCTTGGTCTCGACGTGCTTCATGTAGCCGTCGAGGATCGGGCGGCTCAGCACCCAGTGCTCGTGCACCTGCGACGGATATTCCACGAAGTCGCGCGGCGTGTTGCCGAACGACGGATAGGTCACCACCGACGAGAAGTAGTGCAGGGCGTGGCCGAACTCGTGGAACAGGGTCTCGGCGTCGTCCAGCGAGATCAGCAGCGGCTGACCGTCCGGCGCCTTGACGAAGTTGTTGTTGTTCGAGGCCAGGATCGGCTTGGAGCCGGTCAGCTTCGAGAACGAGCGGTAGGTCGTCATCCAGGCGCCCGAACGCTTGCCCGGACGGGCGAAGTCGTCGGCGTAGAACAGGCCGATCAGCTTGCCGGTAGCCTTGTCCGTGACCTCATAGGTGGTCACGTCCGGCTCGAAGGTCGAGACGGTCCCCTTGGGCAGTTGCTTGAAGACGAAGCCGTACAGGCGCTCGGCCATGTAGAAGGAGGCCGCGCGCACGGCGTGCAGCTCGAAGTAGGGTTTCAGCTCGTTCTGATCGAGGTCGTACTTCGCCTTACGCACCTTCTCGGCGTAGTAGAGGTAGTCCCACGGCTCGATGTCGTGACCGGCGATCGCCTTCATGTCGGCGACTTCCTCGGCGACGCGGGCCTTGGCCGGGGCCCAGACGCGCTGCATGAGGTCCATCGCCGCGGCCGGGGTCTTGGCCATGGTGTCCTGCATGCGCCATTCGGCGTGGTTGCCGAAGCCCAGCAGGCGAGCGCGCTGCTGACGCAGGGCGACGATGCGGGCGATGGTCGACTTGGTGTCGTTGGCGTCGCCGTTGTCGCCGCGCTTGGCGAACTTGGTCCACACCTGCTGGCGCAGGGCGCGGTCGTCGGCGAAGGTCAGGAAGGGATCGACGCTGGAGCGGGTGTTGACGATGGCCCAGCCCTGGACGTTGCGCGTGCGCGCAGCAGCCGCGGCGGCGGCCTTGTTCGATTCCGGCAGGCCCTTCAGACCGGCCTCATCGGCGATGACGGTCCAGGTGTTCTCGTCGGCCACCACCTTCTGACCGAAGCCGGTGAAGGCGTTCGACAGGTCGGTGTTGATGCGGCCCAGCTCGGCCTTGCCGGCGGCGTCCAGGGCGGCGCCGTTGCGCACGAAGGCGTCGCGGCTGCGCTCGGCCAGACGCTTCTGCTGGGCGTTCAGGCCCGCGGCGTCGGCGCCGTCGGCCACGGCCTTAATGCGGGCGAACAGCTTCTCGTTGAAGGTGATCTCGTCCGAGGCGGCCGACAGGATCGGCGACAGCTCGGTCTCCAGAACGTCCCACTGCTCGCCGCCGATGTTCGACGTCATGACGCTGAACACGTTCAGGGCGCGGTCCAGCGGCTCGCCCGCCATCTCCATCGCCGCCATGGTGTTGGCGAAGGTCGGGGCTTCGGCGTTGTTCGCGATCGCGGCGATGTCGGCGCGTTGCAGTTCAATGCCTTCCAGGATGGCTTCGCGCATCTTGGGCGCCGTCACCTTGTCCCACGGCGGCACGCCTTCATAGGGGCCGGTCCAGGGCTGCAGCAGCTCGGCGCGCGGCGCGGTCGCCGGCAGGACGGCGCGGGCGATGCGGGCCTCATCGGCGGTCGTCAGGGCGGCGACGGCGCCGCTCACGGCGTTCTCCACGGCCCCGGCCGAGGCGCAGCCCGACAGGGCGAAGAGGCTCGCGCCCCCGATGAGAAGATGGCGTCTGTGCATCCAGGTCTCCCAACCATTGCTGTTTCGGACGTCCTTCGGCGCAAGGGCTTTTGGCGTCGCATAAATCCGGTTTAGTCCTAACTATTGGACGGCGAAACCCCGCGAGGCTAAAGGCCGCTGCATGGCGATAGGCGTTTTCGACTCCGGCGTGGGTGGCCTGACGGTCCACCGCGAACTCACGACCCGCTTTCCGACGCGGGACTTCATCTATCTGGGCGACCAGGCCCACGCCCCCTATGGCGGACGCAGCGGCGAGGACATCGTCGAACTGACCCGCGCGGGATGCGAACGCCTGTTCGAGGCGGGCGCCTCCGTGGTTGTCCTGGCCTGCAACACGGCCTCGGCCATCGCGCTGCGTCGTCTGCAACAGACCTGGATTCCGGGAATGCGCGAAAAGCTGGGCCGCCCGGTCAACGTCCTGGGCATCATCGTCCCGACCATCGAGGCGGCCACCGGCCTGCCCTGGTCGTTCGAGGCCGAGCGCGAAAGCCGCATGGAGGGCGAGAAGAAGCAGGCGATCGACATCACCGGCGTCTTCTGCACCGCCGCCACGGCCATGAGCCGCGTCTATGAGATCGAGATCGACAAGCGGCGCGACGACCTGGCCGTCTTCACCGAGGCCTGCCCCGGCCTGGCCGGTCTGATCGAGCTGGGCGCCCCGCCCGAGGAGCTGAAGGTGGTGGTCGACGACCACGTCGACGCCCTGCGCCGCCGCATCGGCCGCCATCCGGACAAGGCCATCCTGGGCTGCACCCACTATGAGATCGTGGCCGACCTGTTCGCCCAGGCCCTGCCGCCCGGCGTCCAGGTCATCAGCCAGCCCGCCGCCGTGGCCGACTCTCTGGAGCGCTATTTCGACCGCCACCCGGAATACGATCTGGGCTCGTCGGCGCGCCGCGACTTCTTGACCACGGGCACGCCCGGCCCGCAGTCGGATCTGGTCGCCCAGTTCTGGGGCGCGCCCCTGACGTTCGATCCGGCCTAGTCCGACGCCCCCTACTCGGCGGAGCCTGACGCGTTGCGGCGCTGGCCGAAGGTCGGCGCCCGCTCCTTCTGCTGCGCCCAATAGGCGGGGCCGTCGTCGGGCTTGAACATGGTGCGCGGGACGCCGTTGCGGTCCACGACGGCGAAGGTGTTGGTCGAGGCCTGATAGAACAGGGTGTCGCCATTCGGCCGCTTGACCGTCTCGGTTCCCCTCGGCGCGTCCTCGGTGAAGGCCCGCACCTTCTGAAGATAGTCATCGGCCGACGTGGCGCCGAAATCCGCGCCGTTGCGCGCATAGAGCCTCTGCACCTTGGCGTCGGCGGTCTCGCGCCGGTTGGCGGTGACGGGCGGCTTGGCCGCTTCGACCGCAGCCGTCTCGACCGCCGCATCCGGCGCAGCCGCCGAGGTCAGGCCGACCGGCTCGGCCGCGCTTCTCTCGCGCGTCTCCACCGCCGAACCGCCGTTGTCGCACCCGGCCAGCACCACCACCGTCGCGGCCAGCGCCGCCGTCACCCGCATCCGCATGGAAACCCCTCCCGACATTCCGTCGAACACAGTTAGGCACAAGATTTTTGTTCCGGCAATGTTCCATTTACACCCGCACCATCCAGACCGCTTTGTCTCGACGCCGTCACGCGACGCGGCTACAGATTTCCGCATGACCGCACCCTCGCTTTCCGGCCGCAAGGTTCTGCTGATCGTCGGCGGCGGCATCGCCGCCTATAAGGCGCTGGAGCTGATCCGCCTGCTCAAGAAGGCCGACGCCGAGGTCATGACCGTCCTGACCAAGGCCGGGGCCGAGTTCGTCACCCCCATGTCGCTGGCGGCCCTGACCGGCCATCCGGTGCGGCAAGCTCTGTTCATGCCGGAAGACGAGACGGCCATGGGCCATATCGAGCTGTCGCGCTGGGCCGATCTGGTGGTGGTGGCGCCCGCCACGGCCGGGCTGATCGCCAAGGCGGCCAACGGCATGGCCGACGACCTGGCCTCGACCACGCTTCTGGCCACGGACAAGAAGGTGCTGCTGGCCCCGGCCATGAACGTGCGCATGTGGCTGCACCCGGCGGTTCAGGCCAATGTCGCGCGGCTGAAAGGCTTCGACGGCTTTCACGGCATGGCCGTGGTCGGGCCGGACGACGGCGTCATGGCCTGCGGCGAGTTCGGACCGGGCCGCATGGCCGAGCCGCCGGTCATCTTCGACGCGATCGCCCGCCTGCTGGCCGGACCGGACGGCCGCCCGCTGGCCGGCAAGACCGCCGTCGTCACCGCCGGACCGACCTTTGAACCCATCGATCCTGTGCGCGGCCTGACCAACCGCTCCAGCGGCAAGCAGGGCTACGCCGTCGCCGCCGCCCTGGCCGAGCTGGGGGCGCAGGTGACGCTGATCTCCGGTCCCGTGGCGCTGGATGCGCCCGTCGGCGTCAACCGCGTCTGGGTCGAGGCCGCGACAGAGATGAAGGCCGCCGTCGAAGCGGCTCTTCCCGCCGACATCGCCGTGATGAGCGCCGCCGTGGCCGACTGGCGCGTGGACGGCGTCGCCTCGGGCAAGATCAAGAAGAAGCCCGGCGGTCCGCCGTCCCTGGCCCTGATCGAGAACCCCGACATCCTGGCGGGCGTCTCCGCCCCCGGTCCGCGCCGTCCGAAACTGGTGGTCGGCTTCGCCGCCGAGACCAGCGACCTGGAGGCCAACGCCCGCGCCAAGCTGTCGCGCAAGGGGTGCGATTGGATCGTCGGCAACGACGTGTCCGACGAGGTCTTCGGCTCGGACGGCAACGCCGTGACCCTGTTCACCCAGAGCGACGCCGAGCCCTGGCCGCGCCAGTCCAAGACCGAGGTGGCGCGCAAGCTGGCCCTGCGCATCGCCGATCACTTCAAGGCCTGAGAGAGACCCTCCCCGACATGACCGTCATCCGCGTCGAACGCCTGCCCCACGCCGAGGGCCTGGCCCTGCCCGCCTATGAGACCCCCGGTTCGGCCGGCATGGATCTGCGCGCCGCCCTCGGCGAGGGCGAGACCGTGGTGCTGGAGCCGGGTCAGCGCAAGCTGATCCCCACCGGCCTGAAGATCGCGCTGGAGCCCGGCTATGAGGCCCAGGTGCGCCCGCGCTCGGGCCTGGCGCTGAAGCACGGAATCTCGGCGCCCAATTCGCCCGGCACCATCGACAGCGACTATCGCGGCGAGGTCGGGGTCATCCTGATCAACCTCGGCGAGCTGCCGTTCGAGATCAAGCGCGGCGACCGCATCGCCCAGATGGTCATCGCCCGATACGAACAGGCGCAAATGATCGAGGTCGAGGCGGTGGACGAGACCGCACGCGGAGCCGGCGGCTTCGGCTCAACCGGACGTTGACCGCGACTTTGCTTTCACACCCGTAGATAATGGTCTAGCGTGGTCGCCATGAACACGCTGGACCAGCTCGTCTATTGCAGCCGCTCGCGACTGGCCCCAGAGGAGGAGGCGTCGGCGATGACGGACATCGTCCATATCGCCGCCTTCCTGAACGCTCAGAACAGCATCACCGGTGCGCTGACCCTACAGGACGGCGTGTTCGTGCAGGTTCTCGAAGGAACGCCGACAGCTCTGGATATTCTGATGCTCCATCTGCATTTCGATGAGCGGCATGAAGAAATCGAGGTCGTCGCTCGTGGCCAGATCGAGCGCCGCGCCTTTCCGGCTTGGGGCATGACGGCCCCGGCGCGTGGCCGGTGCGAGGCGCTCCGCCGCTTGATCGACAGCCGCTCCAACGATCTGGGCGCCTGGCGCGCGGCCATGGGCGCCCTTCTGGCCGAACCCGCCTGACCGGAAGGACGTTGCGCTCAAGCAGCGAGCCGCCGCGCGGCGAGCGATAGCACAGGGGCGCGCCAGCGCCCCCAACATCAAGCCTGACGGAAGCCCAACACGTCCTGCATGTCGTAGAGACCGGGACAACGGTTGCGCACCCAGGCGGCGGCGGCCACGGCGCCCTTGGCGAACAGGCTGCGGTCCATGGCCGAATGCGACAGGGTCAGCATCTCGTCTTCCGAAGCGAACATGACCGTGTGGTCGCCGATCACCCCGCCCGCCCGCAGGGAGGCGAAGCCGATCTTGCCCGTTTCGCGCGGGCCGGTGATGCCGTCGTAGGGGGCGCTGCGCAGTTCCTTCAGGTCGCGGCCCCGGCCGTTGGCCGCCGCCTCGCCCAGCATCAGGGCCGTGCCCGAGGGAGCGTCGACCTTGCGCCTGTGATGGGTCTCCAGCACCTCGATGTCCCAGTCGCGCGCATCCAGCCGCAGGGCGGCGTGCTCGACCAGGCCGATTAGGATGTTCACGCCCAGGGAGAAGTTGCCGCTCATGACGATGGCGATCTTGTCGGCGGCGGCCTCGATCTCAGCCTCCTGCTCGGGCGTCAGGCCGGTCGAGCCGACGACCAGCGCCGGTCCGCCCGCCGCAGCGCAGGCCTTGGCCAGGGCGACCGAAGCCTCGGGCGTCGAGAAGTCGATGATGACGTCGCACAGCTTCAGGTCGACCGTCTCGCCGCGATCGAAACGGGCGGCCACCACCACGTCCTCGCGGGCGTCTAGGACTTGCGAAACGGCGCGGCCCATGCGGCCCCGGGCGCCGGAGATGCCGGCGTGGAAGATGTCGCTCACGCGGTCTCTTTCGGATTATCGGCGTCGCCGCCCAGGATGTCGGCCCAGAAACGCTTGGCCTTGCCCGCGAAACTGGTGTTGCGGGGCGTCTGGGTCTCGCCCAGTGAGGCGGCCAGTTCGGACAGTAGCTCCTTCTGACGCGCGGTCAGATCGGTCGGCGTCTCCACGAACAGCTCGACCACCAGATCGCCGCGGCCGCGCCCGTTCAGGTGCGGCATGCCCTTGCCCTTGATGCGGACGGTCTTGCCGGTCTGGGCGCCCGCAGGCACCTCGACCGCCGCCTTGCACTTGCCGTCGCAGGCGTCGGAAACAAGACAGGGGGCGTCGACGATGCCGCCCAGGGCCGCCACCGTCATCGGCACCGGCACCGTGACCAGCAGGTCCAGGTTGTCGCGCTCGAACAGTTCATGCGGCAGCACCGACAGGAAGACATAGAGGTCGCCGCGCGGCCCGCCGCGCTGGCCCGCCTCGCCCTCGCCCGACAGGCGGATGCGCGAGCCGTCGTCGACGCCCGCCGGCACCTTGAGGCTGAGCTTGCGGGTCTTGCGGACCTGGCCGTGGCCCCGGCAGTTGGTGCAGGGATCGGCGATCATCTCGCCCGAGCCGCCGCAGCGGGGGCAGGTGCGCTCGACCTGGAAGAAGCCGTTGGCCTGGCGCACGCGCCCGGCGCCGCCGCAGGTGTTGCAGATGGTCGGCTTGGTGCCCGCCTTGGCGCCCGAGCCGTCGCAGACCTCGCAGGTCATCAGGGTCGGGATGGCGATCTCGACCTCAGCGCCCTTATAGGCCTGCTCTAGGGTGATCTCGAGGTCGTAGCGCAGGTCCGAGCCGCGGCGCGGGCCGCTCTGTTGCTGGCGCCCACCGCCCCGGCCGCCGAAGGCGTCCCCGAAGGCGTCGCCGAATACCTGGGAGAAGATGTCGTTGATGTCGTGGAAGCCCTGGCCGCCGCCCTGGCCGAAGGGATTGCCCCCGCCCGCGCCGCCGCCCACGCCCGCGTGGCCGAAACGGTCATAGGCCGCGCGCTTCTGCTCGTCCGACAGGACGGTGTAGGCCTCAGAGATTTCCTTGAAGCGGGCCACGGACTCTTCGGAGCCGCCGTTGCGGTCGGGGTGGTGCTCCATCGCCAGCTTGCGATAGGCGCTCTTGAGCACGGCCGCATCGACCGTCCGCTCGACCCCCAGAATCTCGTAATAGTCACGTTGCGCCATCAGGCGTTCGTCCTCTTACTTTCCCGCCGCGCCAGGGTTCTGTTCCGCCTCTCTTGATCTGGAGGCGCTCCGTTCGCGGATGACCGACGGCCTGCCTGATGACATGGGCGCCCGGTCGAATGATGCAAGTTTCATGAAACGGCCCCGCCTGCCGTCTGGCAAGCGGGGCCGAACATCAGCGGGGCGCCGGTTTAGGCGTCCTTCTTCTCGTCCGTGTCCGAGACTTCCTCGAACTCGGCGTCGACCACGCCGTCGTCGGCGGGCTGGCCTTCAGCGGCGCCGTCGGCCCCGCCCTGCTGGGCGGCGTACATGGCCTCGCCCAGCTTCATCGAGGCCTGAGCCAGGGTGTTGGTCTTCTCGCGAATGGCCTCGGGGTCCGTGCCGTCCTTGGCCGACTTCAGATCGTCCAGAGCCGACTGGATGGTCGCCTTGGTCGCGTCGTCGATCTTGTCGCCGTGCTCGGCCAGAGCCTTCTCGGTCGAGTGGACCAGGCTGTCGGCGCCGTTCTGGGCCTCGACCAGCTCCTTGCGGGCCTTGTCGGCCGCGGCGTTGGCCTCGGCTTCCTTGACCATGTTCTCGATGTCGGCGTCCGACAGGCCGCCGTTGGCCTGGATGCGGATCGACTGCTCCTTGTTCGTCGCCTTATCCTTGGCCGTCACGTGGACGATGCCGTTGGCGTCGATGTCGAAGGCGACCTCGATCTGCGGCATGCCGCGCGGCGCGGGCGGAATGCCCATCAGGTCGAACTGACCCAGCACCTTGTTGTCGGCGGCCATCGGGCGCTCGCCCTGGAAGACGCGGATCGTCACGGCCGACTGATTGTCGTCAGCGGTCGAGAAGACCTGGGCCTTCTTGGTCGGGATCGTCGTGTTGCGCTCGATCAGGGGCGTGAACACGCCGCCCAGGGTCTCGATGCCCAGGGTCAGCGGAGTCACGTCCAGCAGCAGCACGTCCTTGACGTCGCCTTGCAGCACGCCCGCCTGAACGGCGGCGCCCAGGGCCACGACCTCGTCGGGGTTCACGCCCTTGTGCGGCTCCTTGCCGAAGAATTTCTTCACGGCTTCCTGAACCATCGGCATGCGGGTCATGCCGCCGACCAGCACCACTTCATCGATGTCCGAGGCCTTCAGGCCCGCGTCCTTCAGCGCCTTGGCGCAGGGCTCGATGGTGCGCTGAACCAGGTCGTCGACCAGGGCTTCCAGCTTGGCGCGCGACAGCTTGATGTTCAGGTGCAGCGGGCCCGAAGCGTTCATGGTGATGAACGGCAGGTTGACCTCGTACTGGGTCGTCGAGGACAGCTCCTTCTTGGCCTTTTCGGCCTCTTCCTTCAGGCGCTGCAGGGCCAGCTTGTCCTGGCGCAGGTCGACGCCCTGCTCCTTCTTGAACTCGTCAGCCAGGTAGTCGACCAGACGCAGGTCGAAGTCCTCGCCGCCCAGGAAGGTGTCGCCGTTGGTCGACTTCACCTCGAACACGCCGTCGCCGATCTCCAGGATCGAGACGTCGAAGGTGCCGCCGCCCAGGTCGTAGACGGCGATCTTCTGACCGTCGTTCTTCTCCAGGCCGTAGGCCAGGGCGGCCGCGGTCGGTTCGTTGATGATGCGCAGGACTTCCAGACCGGCGATCTTGCCGGCGTCCTTGGTCGCCTGACGCTGGGCGTCGTTGAAGTAGGCCGGAACGGTGATGACCGCCTGGGTGACCTTCTCGCCCAGATAGGCCTCTGCGGCCTCCTTCATCTTGCCCAGGGTGAAGGCCGAGACCTGCTGGGGCGAATAGTCCTTGCCGTGCGCCTGGACCCAGGCGTCGCCGTTCGGGCCCTTGACGATCTCGAAGGGCACCATGCCCTTGTCCTTGGCCACCACCGGGTCGTCATAGTTGCGGCCGATCAGGCGCTTGATGGCGAAGAAGGTGTTGGCGGGGTTGGTCACCGCCTGACGGCGCGCCGGCTGGCCGACGAGGATTTCGCCGCCGTCCTGGATCGCGACCACCGACGGGGTGGTGCGGGCGCCTTCGGCGTTTTCGATGACCTTGGGGTTCTTGCCGTCCATGACGGCGACGCACGAGTTGGTCGTGCCGAGGTCGATGCCGATGATCTTGGCCATGGGCTTGTCTTTTTCACTCCTTGCGGCGGGCGATGCGGCGGCCTCGTAACATCAAGCGCCGCGCGTGACCGCCCCCAGTTGGGCTTTTGAGATTGTGCCTCGCCGGACGACGCCCGGTTCAGCGGTGGATGGGGTCGGCGGACAAACCCCTAACGAAAAGGGGGTTATCGCCGGATTGGCTCGGATATGGGAAAGACCGCAGGGGCTGCAAGGCCTTCCGCCCGGTTCCGGCCAGATTCCGCGCCTTATGGCGGACAAGGCGGCGCGGCGCCGCTAAATTCGGTCGATGATCCCGCAAAACCGCCTGCAATCGTCCAGAAAAGAGCTGAGGGAAGCGCCGACGGCCCTGCCCGGCTTTCGCCTGTGGCCCGGCCTGCTGGACGCCGCTGAACAGGCCGAACTGCTGGCCGAGGTGCGGCGAGGGCTTGAGGCGGCGCCCCTCTATCGCCCCGTCACGCCGGGCGGGCGGCCCTTCTCGGTGCGGATGAGCAATTTCGGCGCCCTGGGCTGGGTGTCGGACCGCGAAGGCTATCGCTATCAGCCGACCCATCCGGCGACCGGCGCGCCCTGGCCCGCCATTCCGCCCCGGCTTCTGGGCCTGTGGGACGCCCTGACCGGCTGGCCCACGCCGCCCGACGCCTGCCTGGTCAACCTCTATCAGGGCGAGGCGAAGATGGGGCTGCATCAGGACCGGGACGAGCGCGACCTGACGGCGCCCGTGCTGTCGATCTCCCTGGGCGACACGGCGGTGTTCCGCATCGGCCCGGCCGAGGGCGGCGCCACCGCCGCCGTGCGCCTGGCCTCCGGCGACGTCTGCGCCCTGACC
>NZ_GL883086.1:2530004-2534431 GCF_000204035.1 Brevundimonas diminuta ATCC 11568 | reverse complement strand
GCGCCCTGACCGGCCCGGCGCGGTTGGCGCGTCACGGGATCGACCGGCTGCTGGCGGGCTCGTCGCGGCTGCTGCCCGGCGGCGGGCGGGTCAACCTGACCCTGAGGGTCGCGGGCTAGGCGGAAAGACTCGACGGCGCGCAAAAAGCCGGGGCACTGTCACGCCTTCCACAGCGCCGACCGGAGACCCGAGATGACCCTGATCACCCGGCCCGAGGGCCTGAGCCCCGACCAGATCGCCCCCAGCCGCCGCAGCCTGGGCGCAGCGACGGCGGGCGGCCTGTTCTTCGCCGCCTACGCCCCCGCCGCCCTCAGCCAGTCGGCCCAGCCGATCGCCACCGACACGGCGGGCCTGATCACGGCCGACGCGGCCTATCCGGCGCCCGACGGCTTCGCCCTGCCCGCCTATGTCGCCCGACCCGAAGGCGCCGGCCCCTTCCCCGTCGTCATCGTCGTGTCCGAGATCTTCGGCGTGCATGAATACATCCGCGACGTCTGCCGCCGCCTGGCCAAGGCGGGCTATGCGGCCGTGGCGCCCGCCTTCTTCGTCCGCGTCCAGGATCCCGCCCCGCTCAGCGACATGCAGGCGATCCAGCGCATCGTCGCCGCCGCCGGCTACGGCCAGGTGATGGGCGACATCGGCGCCACGCTGGACTGGATCGGCGCCCAGCCCTGGGCCAAGGCCGACAAGGTCGGGATCACCGGCTTCTGCTGGGGCGGCAAGGTGGTATGGCAGGCCACGGCCCGCTTCCCGACGCTGGACGCCGGGGTCGCCTGGTACGGCCGCCTGTCCCCCGCCGCCACGGCCACTGACAAACAGAAGACGGCGGGCCGCCCCTGGCCCATCGACTTGGCGGGCGAGCTGAAGGCGCCGGTGCTGGGTCTCTACGGCGGCCAGGACAGCGGCATTTCCAACGACACGGTCAAGGCGATGAACGACGCCCTGAGCGCCGCGGGCCAGACCAACAGCTCCATCATCCTCTATGACGACGCCCCGCACGGCTTCCACGCCGACTATCGCGCCTCCTATCGCGAGGCGGACGCGAAGGACGGCTGGCGGCGGCTGCTGGCGCTGTTCAATTCGAGATTGAAAAACTGACCCTTCCTTCCGCTCACCCCGGCGGACGCCGGGGGCCCGTGCTTTGGCCGCAAGCGCGGCACGGGAAGCCAAGCAAAGAAAAACGGCCCGACGCGTCTGCGCCGGGCCGTCGTCGTTTCAGCGCGCGAAGACCATCAGGCCTTGGCGTCGAAATTCCCGCCGGTCGTGTTCGGGTCCGCATAGGCGCCGCCCGCCGCCGAGCCCGAGCCCTTGGCCGCGACCACCACCATGGCCGCGCGCACGGTGCGGCCGAACAGGGCGTAGCCCGGCTGCAGCGTCTGGATGACGGCGCCGCCCGGCACGGTGTCCGAGGGTTGCTCCATCATCGCCTGATGCAGGTGGGGGTCGAAGGCGTCGCCCGGCGCCGGATCGACGCGGGTCAGGCCGTTGGCCTCGAAGGCCGACAGCAGGGACTTCTGCGTCAGCTCCAGCCCCGTGACCATGGCGGCCGCCGGACCGTCCGCATCCTTCGGCGCCGTCGCCAGACCGCGCTCCAGGGTGTCGGCCACGCTCAGCAGATCCTTGGCGAAGCGCTGGATGGCGTAGGCGCGGGCGTCGTTCTGCTGCGTCTCGGCGCGGCGCTTGACGTTCTCGGCCTCGGCCACGGCGCGCAGGGCGCGGTCCTTCCACTGGTCGCGCTCGGCGATCAGGGCGTCGACCACAGCCATGTCGCCGTCGGCGCCTTCCGCCGCAGCATCCGCCTCGGACTCCTTGATGTCCTGCTCGAGTTGATCCCGGGTCTCGTCGTTGATGTCGTTCACGTCTCTTGTCCGTCCAGAATCCGGCCCAGCACCCGGGCGGTATAGTCCACCAACGGGATGACACGGGCGTAGTTCAACCGCGCGGGCCCGATGACGCCGATGGCGCCCAGCACCCGCTGCCGGCCCGACATATAGGGCGCCGCGATCACGGCGGAACCCGAAAGCGAAAAGAGTCGCGTTTCCGCGCCGATATAGATGCGGACGCCCTGGGCCGCGCCGACGTCGTCCAGCAGGCCGATCAGCTGCTCCTTCTGCTCCAGATCGTCGAACAGGACGCGCACCCGCTCCAGATCCTCGGCCGCGCGGGCGTCCTGCAACAGATTGCCGCGCCCGCGCACGATCAGGTTGCGGTCGTGGCCTGCGCCGCCCGCGCCGCCGCTCCAGGCCGCCAGCCCATCTTCGACCAGGCGGGCGGCGGCGGCGTCCAGATCGCGCCGGGCGGCCTCCATCTCGGCCTTCATCTCATGCCGGGCCTCGGCCAGCGGACGGCCCTTCAGCCGGGCGCTGAGGAAGTTCGACGCCTCCTGCAGGGTCGAAGGCGTGACGCCCGGCGCCAGGTTCATCAGCCGGTTCTCGACCACCCCGTCGTCGGCGACCAGCACGGCCAGCGCCTGTCCGCCGCCCAGGGCCACGAACTCCACATGACGCACGCCCGCCTCGCGCACCGGGCTGGCGACGATGCCCGCGCCGCCCGCCAGGCCCGACAGCAGTGACGAGGCCGCATCCAGCGCCTCCTCGACATTGCGGCCGCCGCCCTTGGCGCCCAGAACGGCCAGCCGAGCGTCGATCTCGCGCCGCTCCTCCTGGCCGATGTCGCCTACCTCCAAGAGGCCGTCCACGAACAGCCGCAGGCCCGCATGGGTCGGCGCACGCCCGGCCGATGTATGCGGCGAGGCCAGCAGCCCCGCCTGCGTCAACGCCTGCATGGTGTTGCGGATCGAGGCGGGCGACAGGTCCAGCCCGGCGCGCGACAGGGTGTGCGACCCCACCGGCTCGCCCGTCTCCAGATAGCTCTCGACCACCCGCCGAAAGATGTCGCGCGCCCGCGCGTCCAGCGTCGCCAGGCCCGGCGAGGGATGCAGCAGGCTCATGCCGCCGTCCTCCGCGCCGCCCAGTCCGCGCGGGTCAGGCGATGGACCAGGCAGTCGTCCGTCCCGTTGAAGACGTGTCGCCCCTCCGGCCGGAAGCCCAGCCGCTGATAGAAACGATGCGCCTGCGTGTTGGAGTTGAGCGGATCGATCACCACCGCCTCGACCTGCGGCCTGGCGAAACAGGCGTCCAGCGCCTGGGTCATCATCTGCGCGCCATAGCCCCGGTTCAGGGCGTCGGCCTCGCCGATCCAGATATCGAGGGCGCGCAGGTTCGGCTCGATCTCGCCCCAATAGCCGTTGGGCTCGCCCGCCGGGTCGATGTCCAGCATGGCGCCGATCGGACGGCCGTCGACCTCGGCGATGAAGTAGCGGAAGACGTCGGACTGCGCAGCCAGCTCCTCGTCCCAGTCGGCGGCCTCGTGTTGGTCGGGGTCGTCGGTCAGGCAGGCGATGACATGCGGCGCCGTGTCCCAGCGCGCCAGGATCGCGGCGTCGGCGGCCACGGCCGGACGAAGACGCACGACAGACGGGTCAGGACGGGACAGGCTCATGGTTTCAGGATAAGCACGCGCCATCCCGCTTCCAAGGAATTCCCATGCGCCCGTCCGAACGCACCCCCGAACAACTCCGCACCGTCACGCTGGAAACCGGCGTCAACCGCTACGCCGAGGGCTCGTGCCTGGTGTCCTTCGGCCACACCAAGGTGCTGGTGACGGCCTCGATCGAGGAGAAGGTGCCGGGCTGGATGCGCAACACCGGCCAGGGCTGGGTCACCGCCGAATACGGCATGCTGCCGCGCGCCACCCACACGCGCGGCCGCCGCGAAGCCGCCGCCGGCAAACAGTCGGGCCGCACCCAGGAAATCCAGCGCCTGATCGGCCGCTCCCTTCGCGCCGTAGTCGACCTCAAGGCGCTGGGCGAGCGTCAGGTGCTGATCGACTGCGACGTGATCCAGGCCGACGGCGGCACGCGCACCGCCTCCATCACCGGCGCCTGGGTGGCGATGGCTTCGGCGCTCAACTACCTCAAGGACGAGGGCGTGCTGACGACCGATCCGATCCTGGATCAGGTGGCGGCCGTGTCGTGCGGCGTGTTCAACGACCTGCCGGTGCTGGACCTCGACTATGAGGAAGACTCCACCGCCGAGGCTGACAGCAACTTCGTCCTGACCGGCGCGGGCCAGATCGTCGAGATCCAGGCCACCGGCGAGAAGCGCGGCTTCAGCCGGGCCGAGTTCGACCGCCTATTCGAACTGGCCGAAATCGGCTGCACCGAACTGTTCGCCCTGCAGCGCGCCGCCGTCGAGGCCGCCCGCCGATAAGGCTTTTCGCGGAGCCGGATCGGGGCCATCGTCGTTGCAAAGGCGAACCCCGATCCCGGAGCCCCGCATGACCCGACCGCCCCTTCTGGCCTGCCTGATCCTCGGCGGCCTGCTCGCCGCCTGCCAGCCGCGCCCGGAGCCGGCGGCCTCCGCGCC
>NZ_GL883086.1:2524627-2529764 GCF_000204035.1 Brevundimonas diminuta ATCC 11568 | reverse complement strand
GCCCGCGAGCCCGAGGCCCGCCTGCCCGAAGGCCCGGACATGGCGCCCCAGCCGGTTCCGATCGACGACCGGCCCTGCCTTGAGACCCTGGGCGAAGCGGCTTCGGCCCGCCTAGTCCAGCGCTGCATCGCCGTCAGCCCGGCGACCCGCCCGCCCTGCCACGCTTCCAACCCCTGCGACCTGATCCAGGGCGAGATCGATCGTTCCTGCGCGATGTGGACCCGCGACGGCGAAACCCCGCCGAAAGAGTGCAAGGGCTGATCCTCTCCCTCCCCTTCATGGGAAAGGAGAAAGCGCGCTCAAACAGAGAGCGACCGCGTCGCGAGCGATAGCGCAAAAAAAGACCCCGGCGGATCGCTCCGCCGGGGCCTTCTTCAGTTCAGCGATAACGCCGAGGCTTAGTCGCGACGGCGACGGCCGCGGTCGCCGCCGTTGCGGTCGCCCTTGGGACGGCCGCCGGTGTCTTCCGACAGCGGGGCTTCGCCGCGTTCAGCGCGCTCGGCGTTGATCTTGTCGGTGATGTCCTCGCCGGTTTCCTGATCGACGACCTTCATCGACAGCTTGGTCTTGCCGCGATCGTCGAAGCCCAGGAACTTGACCTTGACCTCTTGGCCTTCCGACAGAACGTCGGCCGGGTTGGCGACGCGCTCCAGGGCGATCTGGGACACGTGGACCAGGCCGTCCTTGGCGCCGAAGAAGTTCACGAAGGCGCCGAAGTCGACAACCTTCACGACCTTGCCGGTGTAGATGGTGCCGACTTCCGGCTCCGAGGCGATGGATTGGATCCAGGCCTTGGCGGCTTCGATCTTCTCTTGCTCGTTGGCGGCGATCTTGATGGTGCCGTCGTCGCCGATGTCGATCTTGGCGCCGGTCTTTTCCACGATCTCGCGGATGACCTTGCCGCCCGAACCGATCACTTCACGGATCTTGTCGACCGCGATCTTGATGGATTCGATCTTGGGCGCGAACTCGCCCAGCTCGGCGCGGGGAGCCTCCATCGCCTTCGACATTTCGTCGAGGATGTGCAGACGACCGGCCGAAGCCTGCGTCAGAGCCTGCTGCATGATCTCCTTGGTGATGCCGGCGACCTTGATGTCCATCTGAAGGCTGGTGATGCCTTCCGAGGTGCCCGCGACCTTGAAGTCCATGTCGCCCAGGTGATCTTCGTCGCCCAGGATGTCCGACAGGATGGCGAACTCGCCCGACGGCTCCAGGATCAGACCCATGGCGATGCCCGAGACCGGACGGGCCAGAGGCACGCCGGCGTCCATCAGGGCCAGCGACGAACCGCAGACCGTGGCCATCGAGGACGAGCCGTTGGACTCGGTGATCTCCGACACCAGACGGATGGTGTAGGGGAAGTCTTCCTTCGACGGCAGCATCGGACGGATGGCGCGCCAGGCCAGCTTGCCGTGACCGATTTCGCGACGGCCCGGCGAGCCCATGCGGCCCGCTTCACCGACCGAATAGGGCGGGAAGTTGTAGTGCAGCAGGAAGGACTCTTTGTAGGTGCCCGTCAGGCTGTCGATGTACTGCTCGTCCTCGCCGGTGCCCAGGGTGGCGACGACCAGGGCCTGGGTTTCGCCGCGCGTGAACAGCGACGAACCGTGGGTGCGCGGCAGGACGCCGACTTCCGAGACGATGGCGCGGACCTTGTCCAGGGCGCGGCCGTCGACGCGGTGGCTGTTCTCGATGATGTCGCGACGCAGGACGTCGGCTTCGCATTCCTTGAACGCGGCCGAGAACTTGGACGAGTCGACGCCTTCCGGCTTCTCGTCGGTCTTCACCAGGGCCTCGGCGGCCTTCTTCTTGGCGGCGTCGACGCCCGAGCGGCGGTCATACTTGCCCGGGTGGGCGTAGGCGGCCTTGATCTCTTCGCCGACCAGCGCCTTGATCGAGGCGACCACGTCCGAGTGGTCTTCGGCCTGGAAGTCGAACGGCTCCTTGGCGGCGTGCTCGGCCAGATCGATGATGGCGTCGATCACCGGCTGCATGCCCGCGTGCGCGAACATCAGGGCCTCGAGCATCTTCTCTTCCGACAGCTCCTTGGCTTCGGATTCGACCATCATCAGGGCGTCCTGCGTGCCCGCGACGACCAGGTCCAGGGCGCTTTCGCCCATCTGGTCGATGGCCGGGTTCAGCACCAGCTCGCCGTCGATCATGCCGACGCGCGCGGCGCCGATCGGGCCCATGAAGGGCACGCCCGAGATGGTCAGAGCGGCCGAGGCGGCGACCATGCCCAGGATGTCGGGATCGTTCTCAAGGTCGTGCTGCAGCACGGTGACGATGACCTGGGTCTCGTTCTTGAAGCCCTTGACGAACAGGGGGCGGATCGGGCGGTCGATCAGACGGGAGACCAGGGTCTCCTTCTCGGTCGGACGGCCTTCACGCTTGAAGTAGCCGCCCGGGATCTTGCCGGCCGCAAAGGTCTTTTCCTGGTAGTTGACCGTCAGGGGGAAGAAATCCAGGCCCGGCTTGGGCTGACGGCCGTAGACGACGGTGGCCAGGACCACGGTCTCGCCGTAGGTCGCCAGCACGGCGCCGTCGGCCTGACGGGCGATGCGGCCCGTCTCGAGGGTCAAGGGGCGTCCGGCCCACTCGATCGTCTTGCGTTTGATATCGAACATGTTTCGTCTTTCGTCTCCCGCGGGCGTATTCCCGTCGGGGGTGTGCGGAGCGTCAGGCCGTTCAGTCCTTAACGGTCCCCGTTGACCTGACCGCGACATCGCGGCCGGGCGGGTGATTGAGGACCGGATTCAAGGCCCTCGCGTCGGTTGCGCCGGTAAGACCCGCGGCGCGCGGGAAAACGTAGTCTAGGAGCGGAACGAGGCGCGGACGTGTCCGCCCGCGCCTCGTGGAATTATCCGATCCGCAACCGGGCGCGCCTTAGCGACGCAGGCCCAGCTTGGCGATCAGCGCCTGATAGCGGGCGCTGTCGGTCTTGTTCAGGTGGTCCAGAAGGCGACGACGCTGCGAAACCTGCTTCAGCAGGCCACGACGCGAGTGGTTGTCCTTCTTGTGAGTCTTGAAGTGCTCGGTCAGGTTGGCGATGCGTTCCGTCAGGATCGCGACCTGGACTTCCGCCGAACCGGTGTCGCCCGTCGAGCGAGCGTTGTCGGCGATGACTTCAGCCTTACGTTGAGCCGTAATCGACATCAGAGTTCTCCATTATGGGAGGTTGAAAACACGATCGGGTTCAAGCCGACCGGCCCTGAGATTGCCGAGCGCGACCAGGGTTCCGCCCTCGAAGACCGAAACCAGCCGCGAGCCGGCGGGCAGCCGGTCCTTAAGCGTTTCAATCTGTCGGGGGAGCAGAACGATCGGCCGTCCCTGCCTCAGAGAGAGGGCGTCCTGATCCGTCACGGCCAACTCCGGGATGTCGTCCAGAGCGGTCGAAACGGGCAGCAAGCCCTCAAAGGCGGCGCCCTTATGCGCCAACTCCTCGAGAAAATCCAGCGTTACGGCGTTGTCGACCGAGAACGGCCCCACCCGCTCGCGCCTCAGGTCCGAGACATGGCCCTCGGCGCCCAGCATGATCGCCAGGTCGCGCGCCAGCGAACGGACATAGACGCCCTTGCCCGTGCGCATCGTGATCTCGACGTGATCGGCGTCCGGCGCGGCCGTCACCGCCGCCTCATGAATGGTCACGCGACGGGACTGAAGTTCAACCTCGACCCCCGCCCGCGCCAGATCATAGGCGCGCTCGCCATTGACCCGTACGGCCGAGAAGGCCGGCGGCGTCTGGTCGACCTCGCCGACGAAGGACGGCAGGGCGGCCTTCACCGCCTCGACCGAGGGGCGCACGTCGGAACGAGCGATGATCTCGCCCTCGCGGTCGATGCTGTCGGTCGAAATGCCCCAGTGGATGGTGAAGCGATAGACCTTCTGCGCCTCCATCATGAAGGGCACCGTCTTGGTCGCCTCGCCCAGCGCGATGGGCAAGATGCCCGAGGCCAGCGGGTCCAGCGTGCCCGCATGGCCCGCCTTCTGGGCGTTGAACAGGCGACGAATCTTCGTCACCGCCTCGGTCGAACCCATCTCATAGGGCTTGTCCAGGCACACCCAGCCGTTGACGAGATCGCCCTTCTTGCGTCGTGCCATAACTCAGTCTTCGCCCTGGTCGTCAGCGTGTTCGATGTCGGCGCGCACGCGCGGATCATTGAACAGACGTTCCATGTGGCTGGCCGTGTCGAAGCTCTCATCGTGGCGGAATTTCAGGTCCGGCGTGAACTTCATGTCGATGCGGCGGCCCAGCTGGCCACGCAGGAATTTGGCATGGTCGTTCAGCGCCTTGATGATCTCGCGCTCGTGACCCGTCGTTTCGGCGGCGTCGACGCCGGCGCCCAGCGGTTCGACGAAACAGGTCGCGTGGCGCAGGTCCGGGCTCATCCGCACCTCGGTCACGGTGACGGAGACGCCGACCAGGGCTTCATCGTGAATCTCATGCTCGCGCATGACGTCGACCAGGGCGTGGCGGATCAGTTCGCCGGCGCGCAGCTGGCGCTGCGACGGCCCCAGCGGGCCGCTGGCGTTGCGGGTGTGTTGCTTGCGGGCCATCGTGGGCTCCTCCTGCTCGCGCCGCCGGGGATCGGACGCCGGCTCTGAAACGCGAAGGGGCGGGGTCTAGTCGCCTGCGCCGCTCAAGTCCAGTTCCGCCGCACCCTGTTCCGCCTGCCGGGCCGCCCGCATCACCGCGCCTGAGGTCAGGCTGCGGGCCATGGGCATGGGCAGGCCGCCCGCGTTCAGCACCTCGGCCGTCCAGTGATTGCACAGATGCCCGACCCAGAAGGTCTCGCCGCTGGCGTAGAAGACGGCGTCGTCGCCGTCTCTCTGCGCCGAAACCACGGCCTGCCCGCCCTCATCCAGCCGCAGCGACGTCGCCACCCGCGCGCGCAGGGCGGCGAAGCCCTGAGGCGACAGGCGCAACGTCGCCCTCTCCGCCTCGGAAAACAGCGCCGGATCGGTCGGATCGGGGTCCAGCATGAGCACCGAAGGATTGCCGCCGGGCTTGAAGAAGGCCCGCGCCCCGTCGGGCAGGCGGCCGCTGATCGCCCCCTGTTCGACATAGAAGACGGAGTCGCCCCAGCCGATCCGCACCCAGTCGCCCGGCGGCAGGGCCCGCACCGCCCGCGCCAGG
>NZ_GL883086.1:2520802-2524490 GCF_000204035.1 Brevundimonas diminuta ATCC 11568 | reverse complement strand
CCGCGCGCGGCACGGCCAGGTCGGTGTGAAAGCCGTTGTCGAGCAGATGGACGACGATCGCCGTCTCCGACGATGCGGCGGGGAACAACGCAGGATCGCCCGGCCGCTGCGCCGTCCACACCCCGGCCAGCAGGCCGATCAGGACAGCGAGGCTCCAGCGCATCAGCACCTCCGCGCCGCCTAGTTGGTCCCGAAGGCGGCGGGGACGTCGCGGGCGGGCGAAGAGCCCTGCATCGTCGCCCATTCGCCGCGATAGTCGTAGTTCAAGGTGACGCAGTGACGGAACTGGCCGTCGGCCCAGCGCCCGACCGTCTCGATCGTCAGGGGATGGCCGGCGCGCACCCGTCCGACGACGATGAAGGCCTCGTCCGAGCCGGGGCACAGGGCGCGCGACAGGGCGCGGCCGTCGCCGTCGGTCGTGATGCTGTAGACCCCGCCGTCCGCCGCCCCCTGCGGCAGGACGCGCCGCACCTGATCCGGCCCGCCGCGCTCGAACCGGGCCGACCCGCGCGAGGTCGAAGAGAACAGGTTCCTCACCGAAGTGGCGCCGAACCAGCCGCGCTCGACCTCCAGCGTCACCCCGCGCGTCAGGGCCTGGGTGGCGCGGTCGCGCGCATCGAAGGACAGGAAACGAGTATCGGCCATCGCCGGCGTCGCCAGGGCGCCCAGGCCGGCGACGATCAGCAGCAGAGACAGGTCAGGACGAGGCATGGCGGCCCATTCATTAGCGCCCCCCGACGCGATAGAGCCGAACCCTAAGGCCAAGCGGGCTTCAGATGAAGCCCATCGAGTGGAAAGACGGCGGTCGATCCGTCATGATGCCCCTTCCCCCCGCTACATGACCCAAAACCGTGTTCACAGACCCCTTCGACATCGACAACTACGCCCAGGATCCGGATCACTATCTCGCCGTGCCCTTCGTGCCGACCGAGGAGGACACGGTCGAGGCCATGCTGAGCCTGGCAGGCGTCGGCCCCGGCGATCGTCTGTATGATCTCGGCTGCGGCGACGGACGCATCGTCATCGCCGCCGCCCGCGATCGCGACGCGCGCGGCGTCGGCGTCGACGTCGACCCCCTGCGGATCGCCGACGCCATGGAGTTCGCCGGCTGGGCCGGGGTCGAACACATGGTCGACTTCCGCGAGGAAGATCTTTTCAGCGTCGATGTCCGCGAGGCCACCGTGGTCAGCCTCTATCTGCTTCAGTCCATCAATGTGCAGTTGCGCCCGCGCCTGCTCAGCCAGCTGAAGCCCGGCGCCCGCATCGTCTCCCACGCCTTCGACATGGGCGACTGGCAGGCCGACGAGCGGATCAAGGTCGCCGACGGCTACATCTACAAATGGACGGTTCCCGCCTCGGTCGCAGGTCAATGGAGTTGGACGGGCGCCGACGGAACGCCGTGCCGGTTGGAGCTGGAGCAAACCTATCAGCAGGTCACGGGCCGCGCCTGGCTGGGGGAGATTGAGGTCGACCTGCTCGGCGCCGAACTGTGCGGAGAACGGCTGGAGATTGAGCTTCACGCGAACGCCGCGACGCCGGTTCAGCGCTTCACCCTGACCTTCGCGGATGGCGCGTTGAAGTCCGCCATCGAGGCCTGACCTCACTCACCCGCTCATCCCCAAAGACAAAGGGCGCGGCTTCCGTGGAAACCGCGCCCTTCATGTTTCAGGCCGTGAGGCTCAAGCGTCCTAGTCCAGGGTGCGCTTGATCTCTTCGACGGTGAAGCACTCGATGTAGTCGCCTTCCTTGATGTCCTGGAAGCCGGCGAACTGCATGCCGCACTCCTGACCCGAAGGCACTTCGTTGACCTCGTCCTTGAAGCGCTTGAGCGTGTTGAGCACGCCCAGCTCCAGCACCACCACGTCGTCGCGGATGATGCGGACGCGCGCGCCCTTGCGGACCACGCCCTCGGTGACGCGGCAGCCCGCGACCCGGCCGACCTTGGTGATGTCGAAGGTCTGCAGCACCTTGGCGTTGCCCAGGAAGGTTTCGCGCTGGAGCGGAGCCAGCATGCCCGAGAGCACGCCCTTAATGTCGTCCAGCAGGTCGTAGATGATCGAGTAGTAACGGATCTCGACGCCTTCACGCTCGGCCAGGTCGCGCGCCTGTTTCGAGGCGCGGACGTTGAAGCCCAGGATCGGCGCCCCAGCCGATTTGGCCAGGTTGACGTCGCTCTCGGTGATGCCGCCGGCGCCCGAATAGACGGTGCGGGCGCGGACCTCGTCGTTGCCCATCTTGTCCAGCGAGCCGACGATGGCTTCGGCCGTGCCCTGAACGTCGGCCTTGATGAGGACCGGCAGTTCATTGACCTTCTTGGACTGCAGCTTGGACATCATGTCGACCAGCGACAGCGAGCCGCCCGAGACCTGGGTCTTCTCGCGCTTCACGCGCTGACGGTATTCCGTCAGTTCGCGGGCGCGGGCCTCGGATTCCACCACGGCGAAGACGTCGCCCGGCGACGGCGCCTCGTCCAGGCCGAGAATCTCGACCGGAACCGACGGACCGGCTTCAGGCAGTTGCTCGTTGCGCTCGTTCAGCAGGGCGCGAACCTTGCCCCAGGCCGAACCGGCCACGACGATGTCGCCGCGCTTCAGCGTGCCGCGCTTGACCAGGACGGTCGCGACCGGGCCGCGGCCCTTGTCCAGCTTGGCCTCGATGACCACGCCCTCGGCCGAACGATCGGCGTTGGCGCGCAGGTCCATGACCTCGGCCTGCAGCAGGATGGCGTCGGTCAGACCGTTGAGGTTGATCTTCTCCTTGGCCGACAGCTCGATGATCTGCGTGTCGCCGCCCAGGCTCTCGGAGATGACTTCATACTGAAGCAGCTCGTTGACGATCTTCTGCGAATTGGCGTCCGGCTTGTCGATCTTATTGACCGCCACGATGATCGGCGAACCCGCCGCCTTGGCGTGCTGGATGGCCTCGACCGTCTGCGGCATGACGCCGTCGTCGGCCGCCACGACCAGGACGACGATGTCGGTGACGTTGGCGCCGCGCGCCCGCATCGCCGAGAAGGCCGCGTGGCCCGGCGTGTCCAGGAAGGTGATGCGCTGACCGTCGGCCAGGCGCACCTGATAGGCGCCGATGTGCTGGGTGATGCCGCCGGCTTCGCCGCCCGCCACGTCCGTGGTGCGCAGCGCGTCCAGAAGCGAGGTCTTGCCGTGGTCGACGTGGCCCATGATGGCCACGACCGGGGCGCGGATCTCGCCCGCGTCGGCGTCGTCGGCGTCGGCGATGAAGCCTTCTTCAACGTCGGATTCGGACACGCGCTTGACGGCCATGCCGTATTCCTCGGCCACCAGTTCGGCGGTGTCGGAATCGATCACGTCGTTGATCTTCATCATCAGGCCCTGACGCATCAGGAATTTGATGATGTCGACGCCGCGCACGGCCATCCGGTTGGCCAGTTCGCCGACGGTGATGGTGTCGGGGATGACCACTTCACGCGGACGGTTCGGCGTCTCGGTCGAGCCGCCGCGGCGCTTTTCCTTCTCGCGTTCGCGAGCGCGGCGCACCGAGGCCAGCGAGCGCATGCGCTCGACGGCGTCCTCGTCGCCTCCCGCCACCGAATGGATGGTCAGGCGGCCTTCGCGGCGCTTGGGCTCGCCGCGCGTGCGGCTGACGGCCTTGCCGGGCGCGTTGTCGGCGAAACGCTTCTCGCGATCGTCCTCGCGGCCGGTGGCCGGAC
>NZ_GL883086.1:2516414-2520415 GCF_000204035.1 Brevundimonas diminuta ATCC 11568 | reverse complement strand
CCTTCGGGGCGCGGACGCGCGACGTCGAAGCCCTGCGGACGCTGATGCCCGCCCTGCGGGCCGGCGCGGCGCTTGGTCTCGACGACGACGGTCTTGGAACGGCCGTGGCTGAAGCTCTGTTTCACCGTGCCGGTCGAGACCGAGCCCGCCGCACGCGGCTTCAGGCTCAACGGCGCGCGCGGCCCCGTTTGCGAAGGCGCGTTGGCAGGAGTCTTGCCGTCGTTGGAATTGTTGTTTTCGTCGCTCATCCGGTCGCTTTTACTCAGGGCGGAGAATTCCGCCTTCGTCTCTCAATCACCCATAGCAGAATGCGGCCCCGCCTCCGTTGTTTCGGAAACAGGCCCGCAGCCGCTCAAACCCTAAGGCTCTCCTTCCGGAGCCGCGCTCCGGTCGTCCTCTGCGCCGTGTTCGGGCCCCGCCCGGTTCCAGCTCTGGGGACAGAGAGGTCGAAATCCCGCCAGCCGCTGAACCTCCATGGTCCAGCGATCGGCCCGCCCGCCTTGCAGCAGGACGGCGTGTATCGCATTTTCCAGCCCAAGGGCCAAACTCAAATCGTCCGCGCTGAAAGCCCCGCAGATTTCAGGGGCGGGCGAGGCGTGTCTGGAGAGGGCCAGAAGCTTGCCGCGCCCATCGGCCGAGCCGTCGGCGGCTTCGATCAGCCATGCGGCGCGGCCGCTGCGGATCGCCGCAGCGCATTTCTCGAACCCAGAGATAAGCACGCCTTCGCGCCGGGCAAGACCCAGCTGGTCCAGGCAGCGCCGAACCAGCAGGCTTTCGACCAGATCAGGCAGGTCCGCGGCGGGCTTCAACGGCGCCTTGGCCGCCCGCGCGAACAGGTTCTTCTTGATCGCGGCCTCAAGCGAGGCGCGGTCGGCCGCGACCCACAGGCCGCGCCCCGGAAGCTTGCGCCCCAAATCGGGCGCCACCGCCCCGTCCGGGGCCGCCACGAAACGGATCAGGCGAGATTCATCGAGGGCCTGGCGCGACGCCAGGTCCTGACGATCCCTATCGATCAACGTCTCGGACGACCTCATGGACGGCTGCGGCTCCCATCACATGTCGCGGGACTGATCGTCGAGGTCGCCGGAAGCGGCCTCTGCATCAGCGTCGACGTCGTCGGCCGGGGCTTCTTCCTGGACTTCGCCGTCGAACTCGACGTCGCCTTCCAGCGTCTCTTCCTCGACGTATTCCGGCTGAGGCAGTTCCGAAGCGTCGATCCAGCCGGCGGCCACGCGCGCCTGCAGGATCAGCATTTCGGCGTCTTCCTGGCTCAGATTGAAGCTTTCCAGTACGCCCGGAACCTTCACGCGCTCGCCGCCGCGCACTTCATAGCCGCCGCGGATTTCATCGGTGGCCAGGTCGGCCAGATCCTCGACCGTCTTCACCCCGCCTTCGCCCAGGGCGACGGCGATGGCGGCGGTCACGCCCGGCACGTCCAGCACGCCGTCTTCGACGCCCAGGGCCACGCGCTTGGCGTCCAGCTCGGCGGCCTGACGCTCCAGGTGTTCGCGGGCGCGGGTCTGCAGCTCTTCGGCCGTGTCCTCGTCGAAGCCTTCGATCTCGGAGATTTCATAAGCCTCGACGAAGGCCAGATCCTCGACCGTGGCGAAGCCTTCGGTGACCAGCAGCTGGGCGATCGTCTCGTCCACGTCCAGGGCTTCCTGGAACAGGGCGGTGCGTTCGGCGAACTCGCGCTGGCGACGCTCGGAGTCCTGGGACTCGGTGATGATGTCGATCTGCCAGCCGGTCAGCTGCGAGGCCAGGCGGACGTTCTGGCCGCGACGGCCGATGGCCAGCGACAGCTGCTCGTCCGGCACCACGACTTCAACGCGGTCGGCTTCTTCGTCCAGCACCACCTTGGCCACTTCGGCCGGGGCCAGGGCGTTGACGATGAAGGTCGGCTCGTCCTCGTTCCACTGGATGATGTCGATCTTCTCGCCCTGCAGTTCGGCGACGACCGCCTGAACGCGCGAGCCGCGCATGCCGACGCAGGCGCCGACGGGGTCGATCGAGCTGTCGTTCGACAGGACGGCCATCTTGGCGCGCGAACCGGCGTCGCGGGCGGCGGCGCGGATCTCGATCACGCCGTCGTAGACTTCCGGCACTTCCTGGGCGAACAGCTTGGCCATGAAGCCGGGGTGGGCGCGCGACAGCATGACCTGCGGGCCCTTGGCCTCCGGGCGCACGTCGTAGATGTAGGTACGGACGCGGTCGCCGACGTTGAACACCTCGCGCGGGATCGACTGGTCGCGGCGCATGATGCCTTCGCCACGGCCCAGGTCGACGATGGTGTTGCCGTATTCGACGCGCTTGACCGTGCCGTTGACGATCTCGCCGACGCGATCCTTGAACTCTTCGTACTGGTTGGCGCGCTCGGCCTCGCGGACCTTTCCGGTCACGACCTGGCGGGCCATCTGGGTCTGGACGCGGCCGAACTCGAACGGCGGCAGGACCTCGACGTACTCCTTGCCGACTTCGGCCTCGGCGTCGCGCTTCAGCGCGTCGCGCAGACGCACCATGGCGCTGTCGTTGAACTCTTCCAGTTCGTCTTCCGGCTGCCAGTCGTCAGCGACGATGGTGACGTGACGGGTCAGGCTCAGCTCGCCGGTCTTGTGGTCGATCTGGGCGCGGATGTCGTGGTGCGCGCCATAGCGCGACTTGGCGCCCTTCTGGATCGCTTCCTCGATCGCCTCGATGACGATCTCCCGGTCGATGTTCTTCTCGCGCGCGACGGCGTCGGCGATGGAGAGCAGTTCCAGACGGTTGGCGGAGATTCCGGTCACGGCCATCAGGCGTCGTCCTTAGTGGAGTCGGAGTTGGATTGTTCAGCGTCGGGCGCGCCCTCGGGCAGGCCGTCGTCTTCGGGTTCGCCGCGCGCCGCGCGCAGGGCCGCGCCGCGTTTCAGCAGTTCGTCGGTCAGCACCAGCTTGGCGTCGGCCAGCCAGGCGAAGGGGATCAGGGCGGTCTCGTCCTCGCCGTCCAGATCGATGGCGATGTTCTCGCCCTCGGTCCCGGCCACGACGCCCTTGAAGCGCTTGCGGCCCTCGACCATGCGGTCGGTCTCGAGCCGGGCCTCCAGCCCTTCGAACAGGTCGAAGTCGATCAGGCGCGTCAGCGGCCGGTCGATGCCGGGCGACGAGACTTCCAGCAGATATTCGCCCGAGATCGGGTCGGCGGCGTCCAGCACCTCGGACACGGCGCGCGACAGACGGGCGCACTCCTCGACCGAGATGTCGTGGTCGGTCTGGCGCTCGGCCATGATCTGCAGGCGGCGACGCAGCGTCCCGCCCATCAGGCGCACGCGCACGACCGCCAGCCCCAGGCTCTCGGCCACGGGGTCGATCAGCTCCAGCAGAGCACGGTCTTCGGCGGTCTTGGCCCGCAAGCGGCTACTCCAAAAACAAAAGCGACGGTCCGTCCGGGCCGCCGCTTGATACGACGCCGTTGGACGTCGGTCTAACGATGTGAGCGGTCATATAGGCGAAAGCGGGGGCCGTGTCAGCCCCCGCCGTCACCCCATGACAATCACAGCCATACGATCAGGCCGTCCGGTCAGAACTCCTGCCAGTCGTCCTCGACCTCTTGCAGCCGAGGGGCGCCGCCGCGACCGAGGGTCTTCAGCACCGCGACGGTCCGAGGCGCCGAGGCCGGCGCAGACGATGGCGCGGGCGCGACAGCCCCTCCGATGCGGAAACGCGCCACCGAGGCGGCCAGGACGTCGGCCTCCTGGGCCAGGGAGTGGCTGGCGGCCGTCGATTCCTCGACCATCGCCGCGTTCTGCTGCGTCACCTGATCCATCTGGTTCACGGCGGTGTTGACCTGCTGCAGGCCTGTCGCCTGCTCCTGGGCCGAGGCCGAGATCTCCGCGACCAGGCCGTCGATTTCGGCCACGCGGCTGACGATGCGCTGCAGGGCCTCGCCCGTCTGTCCGACCAGGGCCACCCCCGCGCCGACCTGCTGGCTGGAGGCCGAGATCAAGGCCTTGATCTCCTTGGCGGCCT
>NZ_GL883086.1:2509452-2516250 GCF_000204035.1 Brevundimonas diminuta ATCC 11568 | reverse complement strand
GCCTCGATCCGGCTCATGGCCTCCACCGCGTCGCGGACCACCTGGCCGCTGCCCTCGGCGTCGTCGCGCGCCGAATGCGCCACGCCCGAGGCCTGACGGGCGCCGTCGGCGGTCCGGTTCACCGTGGCGGTGATCTGATCCAGAGCCGCAGCGGTTTCCTCCAGGCTGGCGGCCTGCTGTTCGGTGCGGCGCGACAGGTCGTCCGACGCCTGGGAAATCTCGTTCGACCCCGAGCGGATGGCTGCGACATTGGCCACGACCGCCGCCACGGCGCTTTCCAACTGTGCGATGGCGGCGTTGAAGTCAGCCTTAAGCTGCTCCGCCTTGGGCGCCACCGACACGGTCATGCGATGGGTCAGGTCGCCCGACGCCATGGCGTTCAAGCCCTGGCCCAGGGCGGTGATGGCGATGCGGTCCTCCTCGGCCGTCTGGGCCTTTTCCGCCTCGACGCGGATGCGCTCCTCTTCGGCCGCCTGACGCTGGGCCGCAGCTTCGGCCTCCAGGCGGTCATTGGCGATGGCGGCGTCGCGGAACAACCTCAAGGGCGCCGGCCATCCGCCCGATCTCGTCACGCCGCGCCAGGCCCGGAATGGCTGTCGTCCTGTCGCCGTCCGCCAGGCGCTTCATCCGTGCGGCCAGGGCCACCACCGGCTGCGCCACCGATCGCCCCAGGAACCATCCGGCGGCGCCCACGGCGACCGCCACGGCGAGCGCCATCCCGCCCAGAGCCAGGGCCGCACGCCCCACAGCGGCGACGATCTGGTCCGTATAGACGCCCGAACCGATCACCCAGCCCCACGGCTTGAAGGCCTGGACATAGGACACCTTGGGCGCAGGCTCCTGCTGGCCCGGCTTGGCCCAGCGATAGTTGACGAAGCCCCCGCCGTCGCGCCGGGCGACCTCGGTCATCTCGCGGAACATGAAGACGCCGTCTGCGTCGGTCTTGGCGCTCAGATCCTCCCCTTCCAGCTGCGGGCTGAAGGGGTGCATCACCATGCGCGGCTGCATGTCGTTGACCCAGAAATAGTCGTCCTGACCATAGCGCAGGGCGCGCAGGGTCGACAGGGCGGCCGCCTGGGCCTGGGCGCGGGTCATGACGCCCAGCCGCTCCTGGGCGTGATAGTGGGCGACGACGCTATGGGCCACTTCGACGGTCTTCTGAGTGCGGTCCGCGATCTCATCGCGCAGCACGCCGTCAAGCTTCATCAACGACAGGCCCGCGACCAGCAGAAGTCCGGCCACCGCCAGCACCGAAAGCAGGTTCACCCGCCCGCTGATCGTCAAACCGCCCATACATCATCCCCCTGACTGTCAAAGCCAAGGTGACGGACGGGAGTAAACACAAAGAAAACCGTCGTTCGTAGAATCGTCCAGGCCGTAGGTTCAGGCCAGGCGTTCAAACTCCAGGAAGATCGGATCGGTGTCGCCCAGCTTCTTTTCCTCATAGCGTGTGACGACGTGATCTTCGGGCGCGGCGAACCAGTCGGCGCCCGTCTCCCGGCGCGTCAGTCCCGGCGTACGCGCCAGCCGCTCCAGCGCCCAGTCGGCGTAGTCCAGCCAGTCGGTGACGAAACGCACGCGGCCGCCCGGCTTCAGCAGGCGGGCGATCTCCACCGCCGTCTCGTCCTGCAGGAAGCGGCGCTTGTTGTGGCGCGCCTTGTGCCAGGGGTCGGGGAACAGGATCATCGCCCGGTCCAGCGAGGCGTCCGGCAGGGCCGCCATCACCGCGCGGGCGTCGTCGGCGTGCAGGCGCACATTCTGAAGCCCGCCTTCTTCGACGTGACGCAGGGCCGAGGCGACGCCGTTCAGGAAGGGCTCACAGCCGATCATCACCGCCTCGGGATGACGCGCCGCCTGGGCCGCCAGATGCTCGCCGCCGCCGAAGCCGATCTCCAGCCACGCCGCTTTCGCGCCGGGCATCAGGGCTTGAGGGTCGATCGGCCCCTTGGCCGGGTCCGGCACGGCGATGCGCGGCATCAGGGTGTCGAACAGGGCCGCCTGCTTCGCCTTGATCGGCCGCGACTTGATGCGCCCGAAGGAGCGCAGCGGGCCATGCGCCTTGGCCCATTCGGGGCGGTCGGCGTCGGACGGTTTGGGATCGGTCTCGTCGGTCATGGCGCGCGCTCTAGCGGCTTAAGCTCGCTCACGCAAAGCCCCAGGCTTGCGGACGGCTCAGCCCCAGGGGCCGCGCGGAGGCGTCGCAGGACTATCATCAGTCGTCGGCACGCTGGTTCCCCGGATCGGCGCGGCGGACGCGACAGGCGCAGGCGCCACGAAGGCCGCCGCCGGACGCACGCGCCCGCCCATGCCCATCTTCGCGCCCAGCTCCATCAGGGCGCGGACGCGATTGCCGGTGGCCGGGTGGGTCGAGAACAGATTGTCCGCCCCCTTCCCGTTCAGCGGATTGATAATGAACATATGGGCCGTCGCCGGATTGCGCTCGGCCGGGGCGTTGACCGCCCCGCGCGCATAGGCCTCGATCTTCTGCAGGGCCGAAGCCAGGGCCTGAGGGTCGTCGGCGATCTCGGCGCCGACGCGATCGGCTTCATATTCGCGGGTGCGGCTGATGGCCATCTGCACCAGACCCGCCGTCATCGGCGCCAGCAGCATTAGGGCGATGGTCCCGATCATGCCGCCCGGCCGCTCGCGGTCGTCCCCGCCGCCGAAGAACAGGGCGAAGTTGGCCAACATGGCGATGGCGCCCGCCACCGTCGCCGTGACCGTCATGGTCAGGGTGTCGCGGTTCTTCACATGGGCCAGCTCGTGCGCCATGACGCCGCGGATTTCCTCGCGCGTCAGCATGTCCAGCAGGCCGGTCGTCGCCGCCACCGCCGCATTTTGAGGATTGCGTCCCGTGGCGAAGGCGTTCGGCTGATCGTTCGGAATGATGGTGATGTTGGGCAGGGGCAGGCCCGCGTCGCCGGCCATCTGCTTCACATCGGCGACATAGGCGCGCACCACGGCGTTGGGGTGGGTCTCATCCACCGGCTGGGCGCGGTACATCTTCAGGACGATCTTGTCCGCATTCCAATAGGAAAACAGGTTCATGCCCGCCGCCGCGACCAGGGCGATCGCCATGCCGGGCCCCTTGCCGATCAGATAGCCGATCCCCATGAACAGGGCGGTCATCACGGCCAGCAGGGCGAATGTCTTCAGATGGTTCATACGGGCTTCGGTCGCGCTGTCGGACTTCAAGGGGTGGCGTGTTCAGCCGGAACGTCTATTTGAGCCCCAGTATCCCCGCTCTCAAGGCAGGCGACCTGTGACCGAACAGCCCACCCCCCCGACTGAACCTTCCCCCGAGGAAGCCTTCAATGCCGACGTGCCCCACGCCACGCCCGAGCGCCCCCTGAACGAGGCCGCCCGCCGCGCCCTGCTGGAGGCCGCCGAACGCCGCGCCGCCGAGGAGGCCGCCGCGCTTCCGAACGAGGTCGGCGGCCGCAAGGGACCGGAGCCCACCCGTTTCGGCGACTGGGAGAAGAAGGGTCTGGCGGTGGACTTTTAGGGCGCTAGCGCTCCCCGCGCGGCGGTTCGCTGCTTGAGCTGGTAGAGCGCCAACGCTCGCCGCGCAGCGACTCGCTGCCTGAGCGAAGACGGTCTGGACGCCTCATGCCTCCCGCCGATGCGGCCTCCCGGTTCCCTTGACGGGAGAATAGTGAACGCTCCGGCCAGATCCGCATTAACCTTTACGGCTGAAACAAGGAGCGCAGCCATGAAGGCTCTATTCTACGCCGCCGCAGGCGCGGCGATCCTCATCGCCGGAGCGGCCGAGGCTCATCAGGCCGGCGCCCGATACAACGCCGCCGCCGGCTACGCCCGCGGTCCCGTGATCCAGACCCGCGCCCAGACCTGGTACAGCGACACCGGCTGGCAGGGCGGCTACGGCCCGATCGAAAGCTACGGCTATGGTTACGGCTACGGCGGCGCCGGAGTTCGTCCGCCGGTCGTGATCGCTCCGTCGCAGCCGCCGATCCAACACGGGGGCTACGCCTATTCCGGCGTCACCCGCTCCATGCCCTTCGGCTATCCGGTCGACGGCTACGGCCGCTACCCCTGGGCGCGCTACGGCTATGGCGGTTACGGCGGCCAGTACAGCGGCGGCGGCTATTACCAGCAGGGCTATTATCAAGGCGGATACGGCCAGGACTGCGGCCGTTGCGGCCCGCCGCCCCAGCCCGTCTACTACCGTTCGGAGCCGGTCTACGTCAGCCAGCCGCCGGTCTATGTCTCGCAACCGCCCGTCTATGTGGAATCGCCGCCGGTCTATGTGCAGCCGGCCCCGGTCTACGTCGAACCGGCCCGCGTCCACGTGGCGCCGCCGCCGGTCCATGTGGCCGCCGCCGACGTGCGCGTCGCCCCGGCCCAGGTCGAGGTGGCCCGCCCCAACGTCTACGTCGAGCCGCCGCGCGTCGAAACCGCTCCGCCGGTCGTGAACTTCGACCAGGGCTATTACGCCGTGCCGCCCGCCCCGCCGGCGCCGCCGTCTCCGACCGAGCGGCCCTACCGCCAGGAACGCGGCGAACGCGGCTGATACGAAAAAGGGCGGCGTCCGCAGACGCCGCCCTTCCTGTTTCACGTGAAGCAGACCCCTTACGGATCAAGCCCATAGGCCTCAGACCAGGGCGACCTCCTGGGTGATCGCCTGGGCGGCCGCGCGCGGATCGGCGACGGCTGTGATCGGACGGCCGATGACCAGATGGGTCGCCCCAGATTGCAGGGCGCTGGCCGGGGTCGCGGCGCGCGCCTGATCGTCCATGGCCGCGCCTGCGGGCCGCACGCCCGGCGTCACGATCAGGAAGTCCTCACGCCCCGCCCTCGTCGCGATTTCACGCGCGCGGCCCGCCTCATGCGGGCTGGAGACGACGCCGTGGATTCCAGCCCCCAACGCCTGACGCACCCGCTGTTCCACCAGTTCGGCCGCCGACAGGCTGTGGTCGTCCGCCTTCAGATCGTCGTCGGTCAGGCTGGTCAGGACGGTGACGCCCAGGATCTTCAGCTCCGATCCCGCCGCGCCGCGCGCCGCCGCCGCCATCACCTGGGGCCGGGCGTGGACGGTCAGCAGGTCGCAGCCCGCATTCGCCAGCACCGCCGTCGCCTTCTCCACCGTCGCGCCGATGTCGTGCAGTTTCCAGTCCAGGAACACCTGGGCGCCCGACGCCTTCAGCTCGCGCGCCAGCCCCATGCCGTCCGAGGCGAACAGCTGCAGCCCGACCTTGTAGAAGCCGACCGCATCGCCGATCCGTTCGACCAGGGCGCGCGCCTCATCGATCGTCGGCACGTCCAGGGCGCAGATGACGCGCGGGTCGAAGGGGCGATTGGGACGGTCTGCTGACATTTCCGGCTCTCGGCGGCTTGCAGGCGCGCGCGGATGCCCCGATAGGTGAGACAAGGGGTCGCGGTCGCGCGGCGGGTTTTCTAAGGCGGGGGCAAGCAATGAACGCGGTCGATCTGGGGGTCAACCTGTTCGTGGCGCTGTTCGCCCTGCTGGACCCGATCGGCAATGTGCCGATCTTCGCGGCGGCCACGGCGGGCGCCTCCCTGCGCCAGCGCATCACCGTCTCGGCCATGATCTGCGCCTTCGCGGCGGTTTTCCTCGGCTTTTTCTTCTTCACGGGCCTGGGCCTGCTGCAGTTCTTCGGCATTTCGCTGGCCGCCTTCCGCATCGCGGGCGGCATCCTGCTGCTGCTGCTGGGCTTGGACATGGCGCGCGAGGACTTCCTCAAGATCTTCGCCGACGCCGACGCCGCGACCGACGCCCAGGACGTGCGCGGCTACGCCAAGCGCCGGTTCAAGCGTCTGATCGTGCCCTTCGCCATTCCCCTGATGATCGGGCCGGGCGCCATCTCGGCCATCATCATCCAGGCGGGCGAGGCCCAGAAGCTGGGCGCGGCGGGCACGGCGGCGTCGCTGACCGCCATGGTCGCCGCCTGCGTCGTCACCTTCCTGTGCTTCGCCGCCACCGGCCCGATCAGCCGCCTGCTGGGCGACGTCGGCATGGCCATCGTGGTGCGGGTGCTGGGCCTGATCCTGTGCGCCCTGGCGATCCAGTTCATCCTGATGGGTCTGGGCGAAGCCCTGCCGGGCATGTTCAGCGCGGGCGTCACCACCCCCTACCCCTCCGGCGGGCACTAAAAGCTCTAGAGGCGGTCCAGCCGTCTGGCGTGGCCGCCGACCATCTTCAGCGCCAGGGCGTCGGGCAGCAGCCCGCCCAGCGCCGCCAGCACATTGTTGGCTGCGCCCGGCGTCACGCGCGGCCGATTGGCTTCGACCGCGTCCCAGCCGATGCGGGCCACGCGGTCGGCGTCCATCCACATCCACTTCGGATAGGCGGCCGAGACCTGATCGCGTGAGCCGTTGACGTCGTGGAACTCGGTATAGGTGTAGCCGGGGCACAGGGCGGTGACGTGCACGCCGGTCCCCTGCGTCTCCAGCCACAACCCCTGCGACGCCTTGATCAGGAAGCTCTTGATCGGGCCGTAAAGCGTGTCGCCGCCCGTCGCCGGCATCTGCCCGGCCAGGGAGGCCACGTTCAGCACCCGGCCCCAGCCGCGCGCGACCATGCCGGGCAGCACCAGACGCGACAGCTCGACCGGCGCCGTCAGCATGACGCGGATCATGGCGGCGTGGTCCGCCGGACCGGTCGCCAGAAAGCCTGTGGTCCGGCTGAAGCCCGCATTGTTGATCAGGCCGTCGACGCTCAACCCCCGCGCCGCGATCGCCTCGACCAGACGCGCAGGCGCCTCGGGTTCAGCCAGGTCGGCGACGACGACGGTCGCGGCGACGCCGTGGGCGGCGGCC
>NZ_GL883086.1:2498903-2509274 GCF_000204035.1 Brevundimonas diminuta ATCC 11568 | reverse complement strand
AGCTCCGCGGCCAGGGCCTGAAGCGGCCCTTCGCGCCGGGCGGTCAGGATCAGGTCATGGCCCCGCGCCGCGCAGACGCGCGCCAGGGCGGCGCCGATGCCCGCCGAAGCCCCGGTGATCAGAACGGTGCGACGCCCCTCCCCCAAGAACGCCTCGTCAGGCCGCGTCGGCGTTGGGGCAGCACGGATGCGGCGCGAACGGACGCAGCACCTCGGAATCTTCGGCCAGCAGGTCGGCGATGGTGATCTTCGACAGGGCCGCGCCCGCCGCCTGATCCGCCGCCGTCAGGGCCTTGGCCACCTGGCGCGGAATATGCTCGCCCACTGGGCAGCCCTTGGCCCCGGCGGGCGGCGAACCCAGCTGGGCGCAGCCGTTCACCGCCTTCAGCACCTCATCCAGGCGAATATCCTCGGGCCGCCGCAGCAGCCACGACCCGCCCGACGCGCCGGGGCGCGTGGCGATCAGGCCCGCCTTGGCCAGCAAGGCCGTGACCCGGCGGATCACCACCGGATTGGTCGGCACCGAAGCCGCCAGGACGGCGCTCGGCTCGGCCTCGGTCGCCGCATAGGCGCCCTTGTGGGCCAGATAGGCCAGGGCGTGGGCGGCGACGGGAAAACGTTGGCTGTCAGACATCAGGGTTCATGCTCCTGATGGGAAGGTAGGCCTTCCGAGGGCGTTTCACAAATCGATCCGTAACAAAAACTGTTTCCATATAGCTCCGCTAGGCCCCGGCCCTGCGCGCAAAGCCCCAGGCCGCATCCGAAAGCGGGCCGACCTGGGCCGCCATGGCCTTCGCATGGGCGCTGGCGGCGGTGCCGTCGCGCACCCGTCCAGCGATGCCCTGACAGATGGCCGCCAGCCGGAACAGATTATAGGCGAACAGCCAGTCCAGGTTCGTCGGCGCCGCCGTCCCGGTCTTCTGCGCATAGCGCTCGACCGTCTCCTCGACCGAAGGAACGCCCAGCGCCTTCAGGTCCGCCCCCGCCAGGCCGTTGCGCAGAGACGCCGGAATGACCCAGGCGATCAGCAGATAGGAGAAGTCCGCCATCGGGTCGCCCAGGGTCGACAGCTCCCAGTCCAGCACCGCCCGCACCTTCGCCTCGGCCGGATCGAGGATCAGATTGTCGAGCCGGAAATCCCCATGCACGATCCGCGTCGGCCCCTCGGGCGGCAGGCTGTCGGGCAGGAAGCCGATCAGCCGATCCATGGCCGCGATCGATTCGATCTCGGAGGCGCGATACTGTTTGGTCCAGCGTCCCACCTGACGGGCGAAATAGTTCCCCGCCTTGCCGTAGTCGGCCAGGCCCACAGCCTCCGGCTCCAGCCGGTGCAGGGCCGCCAGCGTATCGACCTGGGCGTCATAGACGGCGCGGCGCTCCGGCGGGGTCAGGCCGGGCAGCTTCAAGTCCCAGAAGATGCGCCCCTCGACCTTCTCCATGACGTAGAAGATGGAGCCGACGACGCCATCATCCGTACACAGAGCATAGGGCCGCGCGACCGGAAAACCCTGGGCGTGCAGGGCGGAAATGACGGCGAACTCCCGGTCCACGGCGTGGGCGCTGGCCAGCAGCGCGCCCGGCGGCTTGCGACGCAACACATAGGCCCGGCCCGGCGTGGTCAGCTCATAGGTCGGGTTGGACTGGCCGCCCTTGAATTGACGGATGGTCAGCGGCCCGGCGTAACCCTCGACGTTCGCCGCCAGCCAGGCGTCCAGCGCCGCCTCGTCCAACCGATGGCGCTCGTCCACCTCGCGCGTGCCCGAAAACGCAGTTTGAGCGTCCAATGCCTGTGAATCCGCGGCCTCGGTCATTCCCCCTCCTCCGGCTGGGCGGCGATGATGGCCGCCCGAACCGCGCCGCGCCAGCCCTTGAGCAGCCGCGCCCGCTCCTCGGCCCCCATGCGCGGGGTCCAGACGGCGGGCGCCTCGGCCGGTGCGGTCCACAGGGCCTCGGTCAGGCCTACGCCATAGGCCGCCAGCCGCGCCGCCCCCATGGCCGTCATTTCCTGGAAAGCCGGCCGTTCGACCTCGACCTCGCAGATGTCGGCGACGAACTGCATGGCGAAGGCGTTGGCGGTGACGCCGCCGTCGACCTTGAGCCGCTTCAGCGGCGGCGCTCCGTCCTTCGTCAGGGCGTCCAGCAGGTCGCGGGTTTGATAGGCCAGGCTCTCCAGCGCGGCGCGGACCATGTGCGCCGGTCCGCTGTCGCGGGTCAGGCCGACGACCGTGCCCCGCGCCTCCGGCTCCCACCACGGCGCGCCCAGGCCGGTGAAGCCGGGGACCAGATAGACCCCGCCGTTGTCCTTCAACATCTGGGCCATCGCCTCGGACTGGCGCGAGTCCGACAGCACCTTCAGCCCGTCGCGCAGCCACTGGATCGCCGATCCGGCCGAAAAGATGGACCCCTCCAGCGCATAGGCGGCTTCACCTCCCGCCGCATAGCCCAGCGTCCCCAGCAGCCGCGAGGTCGAGGCCACCGGCGCCGCCCCGACATTGGCCACCAGAAAAGCGCCGGTGCCGTAGGTGATCTTGGCGTCCCCCGCCGTCAGCGCCCCGTGTCCGACCAGCGCCGCGTGCTGATCCCCCGCCGACCCATGAATGGGCAGGGCGCGCCCCAGCAGGGACGCATCGGCCTCGCCCAACAGGGCGTCGCAGTCGCGGATTTCCGGCAGAGCCTGCATCGGCACGCCGAACAGGTCGCACAGATCCTGTCGCCATGTGCGCGTCGTCAGGTCCATCAGGCTGGTGCGGCTGGCGTTGGTGGCGTCGGTGACGTGGCTGTTTCCGCCGGTCAGCTTCCAGATCAGCCAGGCGTCGATGGTGCCCAGCTTGACCTCGCCCCGCGCCGCCCGTTCGCGCGCGCCGGGCACGGCGTCCAGCAGCCAGGCGTATTTCGAGGCCGAGAAATAGGGGTCGAGGATCAGGCCCGTCGCCGCCTGCACCGCTGCCTCATGCCCTGCCGCCGCCAGCTTGCCCGTGGCCTCAGCCGTACGCCGGTCCTGCCAGACGATGGCGCGGTGCAGGGGCTCGCCGGTCGCCGCGTCCCAGATCACCGAGGTCTCGCGCTGATTGGTGATGCCGATGGCGGCGAAGCGGCCGACGCCGCCCGCCTTCCTGACCACCTCGCGACAAGTCTGCAGCGTCGCGCGCCAGATCTCGGCCGCGTCATGCTCGACCCAGCCCGACTGCGGGAAGTGCTGCGCCAGCTCGATCTGGCTGACGGCGACCGCATGAAAGGCCCCCTCGGGCGAGACCTCAAACGCGATCGCCCGCGTCGAGGTCGTGCCCTGGTCGATGGCGAGGATCATATTTGCTTGCATGATGTGAGTTATGCAGAGCCTGCGCTGCGACGTAAGAGGGAAGCCATGCATACGCCCAGTTTCCAAGGCGTCGTCGACGCCGCCCGCCAGATCGCCCCCGCCGCCGTCCGCACGCCGCTGATTGAGCACCCGGCCCTGAACGAAGCTGTCGGCGGCCGTGTGCTGATGAAGGCCGAGACGTTTCAGGTGGCGGGCGCCTTCAAATTCCGCGGCGCCTACAACCGCGTCAGCCGCCTGACCGAGGAAGAGAAGACGCGCGGCGTCGTGGCCTATTCATCCGGCAACCATGCGCAGGGCGTGGCGGCGGCGGCCAAGGCCATCGGCACGCCCGCCGTCATCGTCATGCCGTCGGACAGCCCGACGGTGAAGGTCGAGGGCGTGCGCGCCTTTGGCGGCGAGGTCCGCTTCTACGATCGCTGGACCGAAAGCCGCGAGGCCATCGGCGCCGAGATCGCGGCCGAGCGCGGCTCGGTGCTGGTCCCGCCGTTCGACGATCCCTTCATCATCGAGGGCCAGGGCACGGTCGGGCTGGAGATGCTGGAGCAGGCGGGCGTGCCGATGGACCAGCTGCTGTGCGGCGCCTCGGGCGGCGGCTTGATCGCCGGGATCAATCTGGTCATGGCCGAACAGAGCCCCGCCACCCGCGTCATCGTGGTCGAGCCCGAAGCCTTCGACGACACCCGCCGCTCGCTGGAGGCGGACGCCCGCACCGCCCATCCGCAAGGTTCGCCGTCCATCTGCGACGCCCTGATGGCGCCCATTCCGGGCGAACTGACCTGGCCGATCAACCGGCGCCTGGCGGGCGCCGCGACCGTCACCGACGCCGAGGTGGCCGAGGCCATGCGCTTCGCCTTTCGCTGGCTGAAGCTGGTCATCGAGCCGGGCGGCGCCGTGTCGCTGGCGGCCCTGCTCTCGGGCAAGGTCGCGGCGAAGGGACTGACCACCGGCGTCGTCCTGTCGGGCGGCAACGTCGACCCCGGCCTGTTCAGCGAAATCATCGAGGGACGCTTCGAGGGGTAGGCCTTGCCTCCGCCCCCTCCCCGCGCAAGGCTGGCGCAAACGGGAGGGCGTCACATGACCAAGGCCAGCGAACTTCAATCCCTGATCGGACAGGAGGTCGGCGTCAGCCGCTGGTTCGCGCTGGATCAGGCGCGCATTGACGCCTTCGCCGGACTGACCGAGGACGAGCAGTTCATCCACGTCGATCCCGAGCGCGCCAAGGCGACGCCCTTTGGCGGGACCATCGCGCACGGCTTCCTGACTCTCAGCCTCGCCTCGGCCATGAGCATGGATGCGGTCGCCCCGCTGGATGATCTGGTCATGGGGGTGAACTACGGCTTCGACCGCCTGCGCTTCCTCGCCCCGGCGCCGTCGGAATCGCGCGTGCGCGGCCGCTTCAAACTGCTGTCGGCCGAGGATAAGGGCGGCGGCCGGTGGCTGCTGAAGCACGAACTGACCGTCGAGATCGACGGCGGCGACAAACCCGCCCTGATCGCCGAATGGCTGACGATGCAGGTGGTGAAGGCCTAGAGCCTCCCGCTCATCCCGGCGAGCGCCGGGGCGAGCGGAAATCCATGGGCGCCTATTCGCCCAGGCACCTCAGCGCCACTTCCAGATTGCGCAGGCCGTCCTCGCCGCTGACGGCCGCCGTCTCGCCGGTGCGGATGGCGTGGATGAAGGCCTCGTGCTCCTTCTTGAGCGGCTCGGCGGGCCAGGCGTTCAGCATCCGCGTCGAATAGGAGCCGTCCGGCTGCTGGCCGAAGAATTCCGTCACCTGACGGGTGATCAGGTCGGCGACGATGAAGCGGTTCTTGGTCGCCACCTGCAGGACGCGGGTCTTGTAGGGCGTGACCCAGTTGGTGGTGATGTGGGCGATCACCCCATTGTCCATGCGGAACTGCAGCAGGGCCGAGTCCTCGCGCGAGGCGTGCGCATGGCCCAGCAGGGACTGGACCTCGGTCATCTCCGACCCGGTCAGATGGCGGATGATGTCGATGTCGTGCACGGCCAGGTCGATGACCACCCCGACCTCGCCCATGCGCGGCGGGAAGGGGCCGACGCGGGTGATCTGGATGGAGATGATCTCGTCGCCGTCGATGGCGCGCTTGACGGTCTCGACCGCCGGGTTGAAGCGCTCGACATGGCCGACCATCAGCACGCGGTCATTGGCCCTGGCCGCGTCGATCATGGCCTGGGCGTCAGAGACGGTGGCCGCGATCGGCTTCTCCACCAGCACATGAACCCCGGCGTTCAGCAGGGCCACGCCAAGCTCGGCGTGATAGCGGTTCGGGGTGGCGATGACGGCGGCGTCCAATCCGGCGGCCACGAAAGCCTCGGCGGTCGTCACGGGGGTCGCTCCATAGGCGGCGGCCACGCCCTCGGCCGTCACGGCGTCCGGGTCGAAGACGGTCGTCAGTTCGACGTCGCGGAGTTCGGCCAGGACGCGGGCGTGGTTGCGGCCCATGACGCCGGCACCCGCGACGCCGACCTTGAGGGGGGTCTGGTGGATGGTCATGCGGATCAGGCCTTGAAGCTGGCGACGGCGGCGATGATGCGGTCCTGCGTCGCCGCGTCCAGATCAGCGTGCATCGGCAGACTGATCACCACATCCTTCAGCCGTTCAGTGACGGGCAGACCGCCCGCGCCGCGCGGATAGTGCTCATAGGCGGGCTGAAGGTGCAGCGGGATCGGATAATAGACCGCCGTCGGCACGCCCTGCTCCTTCAGGTGCGCGGCCAGGGCGTCGCGGTCGGAGTGCTCGACCGTATACTGCGCCCAGTTGGAGACATTGCCCGCCGGAACGTCCGGAACCTTGGCGACGTGGGGACGGAGGCCTTCGTTGTAGCGGGCGGCGGCGGCGTTGCGCCACTCGATCTCCTGCGCGAAGACCTTCAGCTTCTCGATCAAGACGGCGGCTTGGATGGTGTCCAGACGGCTGTTCAGGCCGATGCGCATGTTCAAATATTTGGGGTCATGGTCGAAGGTGCGGTCCTTCAGGTCCACCGCGACCGCCTTGCCGTGGACGCGGATGGAATCCATCAGCTGGGCCAGGTCGTCGTCGTTGGTCAGCACCGCCCCGCCGTCGCCGTAGCAGCCCAACGGCTTGGCCGGAAAGAAGCTGGTGGTGGTCACATCGGCCCATTCCAGCGGATGCGCGCCGTCGATGGTGCAGCCGAAGCCCTGGGCCGAATCCGAGATCAGCTTCAGGCCGTGCTTGTCGCAGATCGCCTTGATCGCCGGATAGTCGGCGGGCTGGCCGAACAGGTCGACGGCGATGACCACGCGCGGGGTCAGGCGGCCCTCGGCCGTGACGCCCTCGATGGCGCGCTCCAGCGCCGCCGGGTCCATGTTGTAGGTGTTCTCGTCCACATCGACGAAGACCGGCTCGGCGTCGAACCAGGGCACGACCTCGGCCGTGGCGGCGAAGGTGAAGCTGGGGACGAAGACGGCGTCGCCGCGCCCGATCTCCCAGGCCATCAGCGGCAGGGCCAGGGCGTCGGTGCCGTTGGCGCAGCCCAGGGCGTGCTTCGCCTTGCCGAAAGCGGCCAGGTCGGCCTCGAACTGGCGCACCTGCGGGCCCATGACCCAGGCGCCGCCGACGACGGCCTCCTGAACGGCGGCCTCGATCTTGCCGCCGAGGCGCAGACGCTGGGCCTGAAGGTCGATGAAGGGAATGGTCATTGCGATGTCGCTCTCTCGATGGGGCCGGCGCAGCGGGGAATCGTCTTCCGGGGCGCAGACGCGAAGGCGGGTCGTCTGTGTCAGCCTGCGTCCTAGCAAAGCGGCGGGGTGCTGAACAAACCCCCCGGAGTCACTTCGCGTTGCGCGATGCAACGAAAGGGCGGCTTGGCAAAGTCGGGAGCGCCGCCTAAGCCGGAGCCATGAGCTTCGACGCCGCCGCCAGGAACCGGGTCCATGACTGGCTGTTCGGCCAGGCCCTGCCGCTGTGGGCGGCGGCAGGGATCGACGATCAGGACCGCTTCTTCGAGAAGCTGGACTTCGACGGGCGGCCCGTCACGGGCGTCCCCCGCCGCACCCGCGTCCAGGCGCGCCAGACCTATGTCTTCATCCAGGCCGTCGCGCTGGGCTGGACCGAGGGCGAGCCCGTCGCCCGCGCCGCGCTGGACGCCCTGATCCGCAACAACCGCCGGGACGACGGCCTGTGGGTGCGCGCCACGGACGACGCAGGGGTCGTGATCGACGCCACGCCCGACCTCTATGACCTGGCCTTCGTCCTGTTCGCCCTGGCCGCCGCGCACCGCGTGCTGAAGGACGAACGGGCGCAGCCGCTGGCGCTGGAGACGCTGACGGCCATCCAGGCGCAGATGGCCGACCCGGTCCACGGCGGCTGGCAGGAGGCCCTGCCCCCGGTCTTGCCGCGCCGCCAGAACCCGCACATGCACATGCTGGAGGCCCTGCTGGCCTGGCAGGCGACAGCGCCAGATCCGACCTTCGAGGCAGCGGCGCGCTCGGTGCTGGACCTGTTCAACCGGCGCTTCTTCGACCGCGAGCATCTGATGCTGGGCGAGTTCTACGAGACCGACTGGAGCCCGCGCCCCGGATCCGAAGGTCAATGCATCGAGCCGGGCCACCACATGGAATGGGTCTGGCTGCTGGGCGAAGCCGCGCGTCTCGGCCTGCCGGACCTGAGCTCTCCCGCGCGGGCTCTCTACACCAGCGCCCTGACCTGCGGGGTCCGCGCGGATGGGCTGGCCGTGCGCGAGATCAACCGGATCGGCCAGGTCCGCGACGGCGGCGTACGCCTGTGGGCCCAGACCGAGCTTCTGCGCGTCCTGCATGCGCGCGCCGAACACCTCAGGGCGGCCGGATTGATCGATCGCCTGTTCCAGACCCACCTGGCCACGACGACGCCCGGCCTGTGGATCGACGCCTTTGACGCCGAGGGACGACCGCTGGACGCCGCCGTTCCCGCCTCGAGCCTCTATCACCTGACGACCGCCTTCTCGGCCCTGCTGACGGAGCCCGCATGACCCAGCGCCCCGCCGCCTTCCTCGACCGCGACGGCGTGCTGATCGTCGACAGCGGCTATCCGCACCGGCCCGATCAACTGGTGCTGATCCCCGGCGCGGCGGAGGCGGTGAAGCGGCTGAACGCGGCGGGCTACGTCACCGTCATCGTCACCAACCAGTCGGGCGTGGCGCGCGGCATGTTCAGCGAAGAGACCATGCACGACTTCAACCGCCGGCTGGTCGCGCGGCTGGCCGAAGGCGGCGGACGCATCGACGCCGTCTACGCCTGCCCCTTCCATTCTGAAGCGGCGGACGAACGCTATCGCCACCCCGACCACCCCGACCGCAAGCCCAATCCCGGCATGTTGCTGAGGGCCGCCGCCGAGCACGACCTCGACCTCTCCCGCTCGTTGATGATCGGCGACCAGCCGTCCGACATGGAGGCGGCGCGACGCGCGGGTGTGGCGGGCCACCGCTTCACCGAGGGCGATCTCGATCAATTCATCCGCAATCTGGCGCTCGCCTGATCGCTATTCCGCAATCGATGAATTAACGTCGCTCGAACGGAACTGCTGTTCGGAGACGATCCATGCCGATGACCACCCCGCTGGCCGACCGCTACGTCGAGCGGCGCTGGACCTCGCCGGACGGATTGAACCTCTACGCGCGCGACTACGCCCCGGCCGAAGGTCCGGCGCGCCTGCCGGTCATCGCCATCCACGGCCTGACTCGCAACAGCGCCGATTTCGGCGTCATCGCCGGCCTGATCGCCCACAGCGGCCGCCGCGTGCTGGCCGTCGACGTGCGCGGGCGCGGACGCTCGGACCGGGCGCCCGATCCCATGACCTATACGCCGGACGTCTATGCAAAGGATGTCGTGGCGCTGATGGAGCAGGCGGGGATCGAGAAGGCGGTCTTCCTCGGCACCTCCATGGGCGGGCTGATCACCCTGGCGCTGACGGCCATCAAGCCCAAGGCCATCGCCGCCGCCATCCTCAACGACGTCGGCCCCGAGGTCGCGGCCGAGGGCCTGGCCCGCATCGCCGCCTATACCCGGCCAGCCGGTCGTGATCGAAAGCTGGGACGACGCGACCGCCTACGCCCGCCGGATCAATGAGGCGGCCTTCCCCGACTATACGGACGCCGACTGGGCCGCCTTCGCCCGCCGCGTCTTCCGCGAGGAGACCGAGGACGCTCCGGTGCTGGACTACGACCCCGACATCGCGGCGCCGATCAAGGCGGCGGGGTCCAAGGCCCTGGTTCCCAACCTTTGGCCCTCGTTCCGGGCGCTGGCGCGCAAGAAGCCGACCCTGCTGGTGCGCGGCGGAACCTCGGACCTGCTCAGTTCCGCCATCGCCGACAGGATGAAGAAGGCCGCCCCCGCCATGGCCTATGCCGAGGTTCCCGGCGTCGGCCACGCCCCCATGCTGGACGAGCCAGAGGCGCGCGCGGCCATCTTCGAGTTTCTGGCGGAGGTGGGCTGAATCAGCCTGCTGGGCCTCAAGTAACGCGAAGCGCGGTAGGCCCCCTAAATTATGCCTTCTTCACGAACTCCGTGCGCAGGACCAGGCCGCGCACCTTCTCCACGTTGGCCTCGATTTCGTCGGGGTCGCCGGTCAGGCGGATGTTCTTGACCAGGGTGCCGCGCTTCAGCGTCACCCCGCCCGAGCCCTTGACCTTCAGATCCTTGATCAGGGTCACGCTGTCGCCGTCCGACAGGAGGTTGCCGTTGGAGTCCTTGGTGACGTCGTCGCTCATGATCAGTCCTGTCTGAATGGAAGAAGGGCCGCCGCATCAGCGACGGCCCTCGTTTCAACTGGCCTATTCCCCCTGACGCGCCTGGGCAAGGGCGATGCGCGCCTGAAGATGCTCGTCCTGGGCCGTAGCGGCGGAAATGGCGTTGAACCGCTCGATCTCAAGGCCCGAGTTCTGGATGGCGGCGGCCATCTGGGCTTGCTGTTCGGCGTTCGGCTGGGCGCCGTTCAGGGCGCGGGCGATGCCCGAGATCTCGCCCATGGCGGCGGCGAACTGACCGGCTTCGGCGTCGGTGACGCCGGCCCCGACCGAGCCGGGCGCGGACGGC
>NZ_GL883086.1:2488288-2498779 GCF_000204035.1 Brevundimonas diminuta ATCC 11568 | reverse complement strand
GCGCGGGCCTGCAGCATCGGGTCAGCCGAAACGGCGGCCGAAATGGCGTTGAAGCGCTCGACGGCCAGGCCCGAGTTCTGCACGGCGGCGGCCATCTGGGCCTGCTGGTCCTCGGTGGGCGTTCCGTTCTGGACGGTCGCGGCCACGCTCTGGACGGTCTTCATGGCGGCGGCGAACTGGGTCAGTTCGGCGTCGGTCGGTTCACCGGCTGCCGCTGCGGCGGCAGGCGCGGGAGAGGCGTCCTGCGCCAGGGCGGACGCAGCGGTCAGGAATAGGGCGGCCAGAATGGCGGTCGGGGCGGCGGCCGTTGCAAAACGCATGGCGTATCCTTCTTCAGCCCCGAACGCTCAGCCCAAGGCTGACCCGGACAGATCCGGGCTCTCCCGCACGACCGGGTGTGTCAGGCTCACAGAGGGCGGGGAGAAGAAAACGCTAACCCGCGCCGTGCGGGCGGGTAAACCCCAGGCAGGTCGTTTCAACCCCCGCGCGCATCAGCCCGGCGTATGGGCGTCCAGTTCGTCCAGCCACACCCGCGCCGAGGAATCCGACGGCGCCCGCCAGTCGCCGCGCGGCGACAGCGATCCGCCCGTCACCACCTTCGGCCCGTTCGGCACGGCCGAGCGTTTGAACTGGCTGGTCTGGAAGAAACGGATCAGGAACTTGCGCAGCCAGGCCTTGATGGTGGGCAGGTCATAGGCGACGCGCTCGCCCTGCGGCAGGCCGACCGGCCAACTTCCCGTCGCCGCATCGCCCCAGGCCTGATGCGCCAGATAGGCGACCTTGGACGGCTTCAGGCCGAAGCGGCTGATGTAGAACAGGAAAAAGTCGTTCAGCGCATAGGGGCCGACGATGCTCTGCGTGGACTGGATCGCCCCATCGGCGCCCGCCGGCACCAGTTCGGGCGAAATCTCCGTGGCCAGGATGGCGTGCAGCGTCGGAACCGCCGCCTCGCCGACCAGGCCGCGCTCGGCCACCCAGCGGATCAGGTGCTGGATCAGGGTCTTCGCCACCCCGCCGTTAACGTTGTAGTGGCTCATGTGGTCGCCGACGCCATAGGTGCACCACCCCAGCGCCAGTTCCGACAGGTCGCCGGTGCCCAGCACGAAGCCGTGGTTCTGATTGGCCAGGCGGAACAGATAGTCGGTGCGCAGGCCCGCCTGGACGTTCTCGAAGGTGATGTCGTGGACCGGCTGACCATCAGCGAAGGCGTGGCCGATGTCGCGCAGCATCTGTTCGGCGGCGGGGCGAATGTCGATCTCGGCCCCCGTCACCCCCAGCGCCTTCATCAGCGCCCAGGCGTTGGACTTGGTGCCGTCCGACGTCGCAAACCCCGGCATGGTGAAGGCTAGGATGCCGGTGCGCGGCTGCTCCAGCCGATCAAAGGCGCGACAGGCCACCAGCAAGGCCTGCGTCGAATCGAGCCCGCCCGAGACGCCGATCACCAGGGTCTTCGACCCCGTCGCCGTCATCCGTCGCATCAGGCCCTGGACCTGGATGTTGAAGGCCTCGAAGCAGTCCTGATCCAGACGTGCCGCGTCGTCGGGCACGAAGGGGAAACGGTCCAGCGGACGGATCAGGGCGCCGGTCGGCCCCTCCCCCGCCTCGAACGGGACCACCGTCGCGGCCTCGCCTTCAATCCGCGCGCAGTCGGCGAAGGTGCCGTTGCGCAGGCGGTCCAGACCGATGCGGTCCACGTCCACGTCGGCGATCGTCAGATGGCTGTGCAGGGCGAACCGTTCGCCCTCGGCCAGCCGCGCCCCCAGTTCATGAATGGTCGCCTGACCATCCCAGGCCAGGTCCGTGGTGCTCTCGCCCCAGCCCGAGGCGGCGAAGACATAGGCCGACAGGGTGCGCGCCGACTGGCTGGCGCACAGCAGGGCGCGCTCGTCCGCCTTGCCGATGACGATGTTGGAAGCCGAGAGGTTGCACAGGATGCGCGCCCCCGCGAGCGCCGCCCGCGTCGAGGGCGGCTGCGGCGCCCAGAAATCCTCGCAGATCTCGACGGCGAAGACGAAGCCCGGACGGTTCGTCGCCTCGAAGATCAGGCCCGGCGCGAAATCGACGCTCGCACCGTTCAGGACGACAGCGTCCTCGCTGCGGCTGGCGGCGGGCGCGAACCAGCGCTTCTCATAATATTCGCGATAGTTGGGCAGATAGCTCTTCGGGACCACGCCCAGCACCTCGCCCCCGCCCAGCACCACGGCGCAGTTGAACAGGGCGTCGCCGTTCCGGATCGGCGCGCCGATCACGGCGATGACGCCCGCCTCGTCCGCGACCTCGGCCAGACGCGCGATCCGGCGCTCGACCTCTTCCAGCAGAGCCGCCTGCATGTGCAGGTCGTCGATGGCGTAGGCGCTCAAGGACAGTTCGGGGAAGACCAGCATATCTGCGCCCTGCGCGCCCGCCTGACGGATCAGCCGTTCGTGTTCCTCGGCGTTGGCGGCCGGATCGGCGACATGGACCACCGGGGTCGCGGCGGCGACGCGCACGAAGCCGTGGCTGCGCGGGGCGTGGAAGGAATGCGTCTCAGACTTCGCCATCTATTTTCCGCTCATCCCGGCCGACGCCGGGAGCCAGTGAGAGCCATAGGCACAGACCTTGCGGCCTTCCCGATCAATATAGGGTTGCGCCGCGAAGCCAAAGCACTGGCTCCCGGCGTCGGCCGGGATGAGCGGTTTGTAGTGACCTGCGAACCGCTGTCGGCTAAGGCTCACGTCATGAGCGATACGCCCAAAAAAGGCTGGTTCCAGCGGCTGAGCGAAGGCCTGTCCCGGTCTTCGAAACAGATGACCGATCAGGTCGTCTCGACCTTCGTCAAAGAGCCCCTCTCGGAGGAGGCGCTGGAGCGGCTGGAAGAGCATCTGATCGAGAGCGATCTCGGTCCCGCCGCCTCGGCCCGCATCGTCGAGCGGTTCCGCGAGCTGCGCTTCGGCAAGACCTCCGACGAACGCGAGATCAAGCAGGCGCTGGCCGAGGCCGTCGCCGCCGAACTGACGCCGCGTCAGGCGACGTTCGATCCGCTGTCGGGGCCCAAGCCTTATGTCGTCCTGTTCGTCGGCGTGAACGGCTCGGGCAAGACCACGACCCTGGGCAAGATCGCTTCGGACCTGACGGCCAAGGGCGCCAAGGTGATGATCGTCGCCGGCGACACCTTCCGCGCCGCCGCCCGCGAACAGCTCAAGGTCTGGGCCGACCGCGCGGGCGCCCATTTCGAGAGCCGCCGCGACGGCGCCGACGCCGCCGGCCTGGCCTTCGACGCCTTCGCCAAGGCCAAGGAAGAAGGCTTCGACGTCGTGCTGATCGACACGGCCGGGCGGCTGCAGAACAAGTCGACCCTGATGGACGAACTGCTGAAGATCGTGCGCGTGCTGAAGAAGGTCGACCCCGACGCCCCGCACGAGACCCTGCTGGTGCTGGACGCCACCGTCGGCCGCAATGCGCTGGAGCAGGAAAAGATCTTCGGCCGCACCGCCTATGTCTCGGGCGTGGTGATGACCAAGCTGGACGGCACCGCGCGCGGCGGCGTCCTGGTGCCGGTGGCCCAGGCCTCGGACGCCCCGATCAAGCTGATCGGCGTCGGCGAAGGGGTCGAGGATCTGCAACCGTTCGACGCCCGCGCGTTTTCCCGATCCCTGGTCGGGCTTGAGGACTGAAGCGTATGAGTGAAGCGACCGAAACCAAGCGTCCGCAGTGGATTCGTCAGGCCGTCGACTTCGGCGCCCTGGTCGCCTTCATGGCCGCCTATTTCATCACCCGCGACATGATCAAGGCGACCTGGGTTCTGGTCATCGCCTCGATCATCGCCCTGGCCGTCGGCTTCGTGCTGGAGCGGCGCCTGGCGCCCATGCCCCTGATCACCGGCGGCTTCGCCCTGGTGTTCGGCATCCTGACCATCGTCACCGACGACGACCTGTTCGTGAAGCTGAAGCTGACGGTGCAGAACGGCCTGCTGGCCGCCGTCCTGCTGGGCTCGCTGCCGCTGAAGAAGTATCCGTTCAAGGCCCTGCTGGGTTCGGCCATCAAGGTGACGGACGAGGCCTGGCGCAAGCTGACCTTCCGCTACGGCCTCTACTTCCTGGCCGTCGCCATCGCCAATGAGGTGTTCCGCAGCCCGACCGCCGTCACCGCCATCTGGTCGACGCTGAACCTGGGGACGCCCGATCCCAACGGCGTCTGGACGGCCTTCCGCGGCGTGCTGTGGATCGCGGCCTCCATCTTCGGCCTGTCCCAGGTGCCGCTGATCCTAAAGAACATGACCAAGGACGAGGAACGCGGCCCCGTCTCCCCCGACACGGGTCTCTGACGGTCGTCCCGACACCTTTCGTCATCCTCGGGTCAAGCCCGAGGATGACGGAGACATAGAGGGACTCGACCATCCATTCCCAGGCCTCAAGTAGGGCGAAGCCCGGTAGGCCCGCCAAACAAAGGCCTCAAGCAGCGCGAACGCGCGGTAGGCCCGCTTAAATGTCTTCAAACCGTCAGCCTTAACGTCGTCAAAGCGTTAAGCCGGGCTGTTAGCTGTTGCAGCATCATCCGGCCACGGCCGGTATCGGGCTGTTCGGGGACGAAGACGATGATCAAGTCGGGCAAGCAGGCGAAGATCAAGGGCGGGCTGGCGGAATCGCCCAGCCATCTGATGCACCGCGCGTTGCAGCTGGCGCTGGACATCTACGCCGAGGAAGCCGGGCCGGACGGCTTGACCCAGCGCCAGTTCGCCGTGCTGGAGGCCGTGGCCGCCCGTTCGGGCCTGACGCAGACCGACCTGGTCAAGGCCACCGGCATCGATCGCTCGACCCTGGCCGACCTGGTGGCGCGAATGACGACCAAGGGCCTGCTGGAGCGCGAACGCTCGACGCTGGACGCCCGCGCCAAGGCCGTGCGCCTGTCGCCCGAGGGCGAGGCCGCGCTGCTGGCCGCCCGCCCGCGCGTCGAGGCCGCCGACAAGCGGATCATGGGCCTGCTGCCCAAGTCCAAGCGCGACAGCTTCCTGGACCTGTTGTGCAGCCTGTCAGACGCCGCCGACGCCGCGCCCGAACAGGCCCGCGCCGACATCAAGGCGGCGAAGAAGGCCGCCAAGGACGCCAAGAAGGCGGAAAAAGCCGCCCGCAAGGGCGACGGCAAGACCGACGGCCGCGGCAAGAAGAAGAAAAAGGGCGAGCCGGTCGTGGAGCAACCGCAGACCGAGGATCAGGCCGACGCCGTCGTGGTCCCGCTCAAGGGCGCGGCTGAAGGCTAAGTCCTTCCCTTCCGGCCTCCGCCGGGATGAGCGGGGTATTGAGGCTGCGCCCTAAACCCGAATGTCGAGCAGGGAGCCGGGGCGTTGCAGGCGCGACGTCGGCGCCGTCTGTTCGATCGGCGCGGAAACCACTGCAACCGGTCGCGCCGTCTCCTCGGCCGCAATCGGCGCCGCCAGCCCCATGGCCTGGCGGAAGAAGGCCGACTGGGCCGTTCTCAGGGCGTGGGCCGCACCGCCCGCCTGGGGCGGAAAGGCCGGCCGCTCGGACGAAATCGCGGACATGGGCTGAGGATGCCCGCGCTTCGTCTAGATATGGTTAATGCGCGATTCACCCTGTTTCGCGCGATCGCCTCAACGCGCCGGAGCGTTCAGGGCGTCGGTCAGCTTCTTCAGGTCCGCGTCGGTCAGGATCGGCCCCGAGGACTTGGCGACGATGGTCCCATAGGCGTCGACGGCGAAGCTCTCGGGCACGCCCGACACGCCCAGGTCCAGCCCGGCGCGTCCCTCGCGGTCGACCAGCACCAGGCGATAGGGATCGCCCAGCTCTTCCAGGAAGGCGTCGGTGGCGACGGGATCATCCTTATAGGCCACGCCGACCACGGCGATGCCCTGCTCCTTCAACTTCATCAGATGCGGATGCTCCAGGCGGCACGGCGCGCACCAGCTGGCGAACAGGTTGACGATCATCGGCTTGCCGACCCCCGCCGTCTTCAAATCCAGCAGGTCGCTGCCGGCCTTGCCGTCGACCAGAATGGGCAGGACCGTCGTCTGCGGGATCGGCTGGCCGACCAGGGCGTCCGGCTTATAGGTCGGCCCGGCGGCGGGATCGCCCGCCATCCGGTCCATCTGCGTCATCAGGAAGATCCCCAGCGCCGCCAGGACGACGATGGGCGCAAGAGCCAGCCAGCGTTTCATTTGCGGGCGGCCTCCAGCCGGGCCAGCTCGCGCTTCCAGCGACGGGCGGCGATCAGGGCGCGGGCCGACAGGGCGGCCAGCACCACGGCGCTGATCCCCCAGGCGGGCCAGACGAAGGCGCCGTAGGGGCTCATGTCCAGATCAAGCACGAAGCGCCTCCATCAGGCTTCCAGCGCCGCGCGGGCGCGAAGGGTCAGAACACGACGGCGACGGACCTCGGTGCGGATCGACGTCAGCCAGATCGCCCCGAACAACACGGCGTAGGCCGCCATCATCGTCAGCAGGGCAGGCAGGAAGACCGGGTCCACGCTGGTCCCCCCCGACCGCAGCAGCGACGCGGGCTGGTGCAGGGTGTTCCACCAGTCGACCGAAAACTTGACGATCGGCAGATTGATCAGGCCGACCAGGCCCAGCACCGCCGCCGCCCGCGCCGCCTTGGCCTCATCGTCGATCGAGGCGCGCAGGGCCATGTAGCCGAGGTAGAAGAGGAACAGCACCAGCACGCTGGTCAGGCGCGCGTCCCACACCCACCACGTCCCCCACATGGGCTGGCCCCACAGGGAGCCGGTGACGAGGGCCAGGGCCGTGAAGGCCGCGCCCGGCACGGCCGCCGCCCGCGCCGCCGCATCGGCCAGCGGATGGCGGAACACCAGGGCGAAGAAGCTGGACACGCCCAGCGCCCCATAGGCCATCAGGCCTAGGCTGGCGGCCGGAACGTGGATGAACATGATGCGGACGGTGTCGCCCTGCTGATAGTCTCCCGGCGCGGCGAAGCTGAACCACGTCCCCAGCAGCAGCAGGCCGAGCGCGCATATCCACAACACCGGCACCAAGGGGCCGGTGAAGCGCATGAAGCGGTCGGGATTGGCGAGGCCGAACATGGGCCGCCGATTACGCGGCCCAGCGCCCCACGGCAAGCGGGCGCGGCGTCCGACCCTTTGTCGCGGCTCTTAGAGGCTCAGGCCGTGCTGCGCCGCCAGATCCTTCAGTCCGACCATCGGACGCGGACCCCAGTGGGCGATGACTTCCGACGCGGCCAGCGAACCCAGAGCCCCGGCCTCGGCCAGGGACAGGCCGCGCGACAGGCCCAGCAGAACGCCCGCCGCGTACTGATCGCCGGCGCCCGTGGTGTCGACGACCTTCTCGACCGGATAGGCGGCGACCTCGACCCGCTCGCCGCCGCGGAACAGCACCGAACCGGCGGCGCCGCGCGTCACGGCCGCCACCTCGACGATGCGGCCCAGGTGGGCGGCGGCGTGGTCGAAGTCCTCGGTCTCGAACAGGGCGTGCAGCTCGGCCTCATTGGCCAGGACGATGTCGGCCGAGGTCTCGATGAAGGCCAGCAGTTCGGCGCGCCAGCGGTGGACGACAAAGCTGTCCGACAGGGTGATGGCGACCTTGCGGCCCGCCGCATGGGCGGCGGCGGCGGCGGCCTCGAAAGCCGCGCGGGCCGGGGCCGGATCGAACAGATAGCCTTCCAGATAGACGATGGCGCTGTCGCCGATCACGCCCGCGTCGACGTCGGCCGTGGTCAGTTGGTTGGCGGCGCCCAGGAAGGTGCACATGGTGCGCTGGCCGTCCGGCGTGACGTTGATCAGGCAGCGGCCGGTGCCGAAGCCCTTGCCCGCGCCGTCTTCCAGCACGGGGGTGTCGAAGTGGACGCCGACGGCGCGGATGTCGTGGCTGAAGACCTCGCCCAGGGTGTCCTTGGCCACCTTGCCGATATAGGCGGCGCGCCCGCCGAACGAGCCGACGCCCGCCACGGTGTTGCCCGCCGAACCGCCCGAGGCCTCGACCCCCGCCGCCATGGCGTCATACAGGGTCGCGCTCTGATCCTCGTCGACCAGCTGCATCGAACCGGGGATCAGGCCCTTGGCTTCCAGGAAGGCTGCATCGCACGGCGCCAGGACATCGACGATGGCGTTGCCCAGGGCGCAGACGTCGAAACGGGCGTTGTGGGCGAAGGGGGGCAGGACTTGGGTCATTCGCGCCCCATAGCGGGCGAGACCGCCGCGCGCCAGAGCGCCGGCCCCGCCGTCGTACGAAAAGCGGCCCTTCACGCGGATCCGGCGGCGGCCTAAAGCCGATGGACCAGTTGCACACGGCCCCGCTGGGCCTTGCGGAGCCGCGCCCATGACCGACGTCGCCGTCCTGACCCCTGATCCGGCCGATCCCACCTATTCGACCCTGTGGCCCGGCGTGCTGGACCGGCTGGGCGAGGCGCTGGCGACGGCGAGGATCACGGCGCGGCCGACGCCCTGGACCGATCACGTCGAGAACGCCCGCGCCCTGATGGACTTCCCCCTGGTCCTGCCGCTGCTGGTCTGGGGCTATCATCAGCATCACGACCGCTGGGTCCAGGCCTGCACGACCTGGGCCGAGGCGGGCGCGCCCCTGGCCAATCCGGCCGCGACCCTGCGCTGGAACGCCGACAAACGCTATCTGGCCCGCCTGGCGGAAAAGGGCGTCGCCGTGCCCGAGACGATCTTCGCCGACCACGTCGACGCTGCGGTTCTGGAAGCCGCCTTCGCCGCCACGGGCGCCGAAACCCTGATCGTCAAGCCGACCGTCTCGGGGGGCGCCTGGCGCACCCTGCGGGTGGCGGCGGGCGACCTGCTGGACGCGGCCCTGGCCGACGCCCCCGTCGGCGGGACGATGATCCAACCCTATCTCAAGGCCATCGAGACCGAGGGCGAGACCTCCCTGCTCTATTTCGGCGGCGAGCTGAGCCACGTCGTGAACAAGCGCCCCGGCGCGGCGGGCGAGTTCCGCATCCAGACCCAGTACGGCGGACAATACCAGGCGCTGGACGCCGCGCCCCAGGGCGCGCTCGATCTGGCCGAACGCACCCTGGCCGTCATCGACGAAGACCTGCTCTACGCCCGCATCGACATGACCAAGGACGACGACGGCGAATGGGTGCTGATGGAGGCCGAACTCATCGAGCCGGACTTCTACCTGGCCGCCGCGCCTGAAGCCGGCGCCCGCTTCGGTCAGGCGGTGCGGGCGCGGCTGGAGCGTTAGGCCTACACGCCCATGAAGCTGGCGCGTGAGGGGCACAGGTCCGAGATCACGCACCCCGGACATTTCGGCCGCTGCGCCAGGCAGGTGTAGCGGCCGTGCAGGATCAGCCAGTGGTGCGCCTTGGGCAGCCAGGCCTCGGGCACCACCTGGTGCAGCTGGACCTCCACCTTGTCCGGCGTCGCCGCATTGGCCAGGCCCAGCCGGTGCGAGACGCGGAAGACGTGGGTGTCCACCGCGATGGCCGGCTCGATCCCCAGTTCGTTCAGCACCACGCTGGCGGTCTTGCGCCCGACGCCGGGCAGGGCCTGCAGGTCGGCGCGGTTCAGCGGAACTTCGCCGCCGTGCTTCTCGACCAGCATCCGGGCGGCGGCGATGACGTTCTTCGCCTTGGTGCGGTAAAGGCCGATGGAGGCGATCAAGGGGATCAGCCCCTCCTCGCCCAGGGCCAGCATCTTCTGCGGCGTATCGGCGACGGCGAACAGGGCCTTGGTCGCCTTGTTGACCCCCACGTCGGTCGCCTGGGCCGACAGGGCGACGGCCACCACCAGGGTGTAGGGATTGACGAAATCCAGCTCGGTCTTCGGATCGGGCATGACGCCTGACAGGCGGACGAAGATCTCCTCCACCCGATCCTCATCCGGCGGCCAGCTGATGACGGCGCCGACGGGGGCCTTCTTCGGCTGGCGCGAACGCTTGCCCGGCGGCGGGGCCAGCCCGGCCTTCTGAACGGCCTTCTTCTGGCGGGAGGCGGATTTCAACGGAGCCATGCCCCCGCTTCGCCTCCCCCGCGCCCGGCGTCAATGTCGCGTGCTCGCGACGCTGCGACAAAAAATCGCAGTCGCGCCTTGTATTCTGGACCGCTCCGTCCATTTTACGCGTGAAATCGAAGCGAGCTGTCTCCCCCATGGCCCTCCCCGCCCCGCTCAAGAAGCGCCTGCCCCTGATCGTCGCCGGCGTCGTCGGCCTGGGCCTGATTATCGGCGGCGTGGTCTGGTGGCAGGGCAAGCAGCGCTGGGAAGGCACCGACAACGCCTTCGTCCAGGCCGACACCGTGGCCGTCAGCCCGCGCATCGGCGGCGAGGTGGTCGAAGTCCTGGTCAAGGACAACCAGCGCGTCGAGGCCGGTCAGGTGCTGGTCCGGCTGGACGACGCGGACGCCCGCGCCGCCCTGGCCCAGGCCCAGGCCAATCTGGCGGCCCTGACCGCCGCCGTCGCCAACGTCGACGCCCGGACCGAGCAGGAACAGGCCACGATCGCCGCCCGCGCCGCCGCCGTGACCCAGGCCCAGGCCCAGGCGAACCTCGCCCACGCCGAGG
>NZ_GL883086.1:2480433-2487974 GCF_000204035.1 Brevundimonas diminuta ATCC 11568 | reverse complement strand
GGCGTCGTCGGCGCGCGCGGCGTGCGCCTCGGCCAGGTGGTGCAGGCGGGCGGCCAGCTGATGTCCGTGGTGCCGCTGCAGGACACCTATGTCGTCGCCAACTTCAAGGAGACCCAGGTCGGGCGGATGCGCCTGGGCCAGGCCGTCGAGATCAAGGCCGACGCCTTCCCCGGCCGGGCGCTGCAGGGCCGTATCGACAGCTTCGCCCCCGCAACAGGGTCTGAGTTCGCCCTGATCCCGGTCGAGAACGCCACCGGCAACTTCACCAAGATCACCCAGCGCGTGCCCGTCCGCATCGTCGTCCAGCGCGACGCCTCGGGCCAGCCGATCGTCCTGCGGCCCGGCCTGTCGGTCGAGGTCAAGGTCGACCTGAAGAGCCAGGGCGGGCCCGCCTTCGCCGAGGCCCACATGAGCGAGACGGGCCTGGCCCAGGCCGCCGCCCCGAGCTCCGCCCGGTGAGCCAGACGGCGGCCCCGACAACGGCGGCCCCGGCCCCCGCCGACCAGCCCGAGATCAACTGGACCGTCCTGCTGCTCGGCTTCGCCGGCATGGTCATCGGCCAGTTCATGGCCATTCTCGACATCCAGATCGTCGCCGCGTCCCTGCCGCAGATCCAGGCCGGGGTCGGCGCCTCGGCCGATGAGATCAGCTGGATCCAGACCGCCTATCTGATCCCCGAGGTCGTGATGATCCCCCTGTCGGGATACCTGTCGCGGCTGTGGGGCACGCAGAAGGTCTTCCTGGCCTCCTGTCTCGGCTTCCTGGTGATGAGCGTGGCCGTGGGCCTGTCGTCGTCGATCGAGATGATGATCGTCTTCCGCGCGCTCCAGGGCTTCGTCGGCGGGGCCATGATCCCGACCGTCTTCGCCGTGGCCTTCACCGCCTTCCCGCCCGAGCGGCGCGTGACGGCCAGCGTCATCATGGGGCTGATCGTAACGCTGGCCCCCACCGTCGGCCCGACGCTAGGCGGGCACCTGACGGAATGGCTCAGCTGGCGCTGGCTGTTCTTCATCAACGTCTTTCCCGGCGCGATCGTCCTGTTCCTGGTCGGGCGCTACGCCCATTTCGACAAGGGCGACCCCAGCCTGTCCAAGGGCTTCGACTGGCTGGGCCTGGCCCTGATGGCCGCCTTCCTGATGAGCCTGCAGTTCGTGTTGGAAGAGGGCGCCAAGGAGGACTGGTTCGCCGACGACATGATCCTGCTGCTCAGCGTCGTCGCCGCCGTCTGCGGTCCGGCCTTCGTCTGGCGCTCGCTCAGCTACCGCAATCCGATCGTCGAGCTGCGCGCCTTCGGCAACCGCAACTTCGTGGTCGGGGTGCTGATGACCTTCATCGTCGGCGCGGCCCTGTTCGGCGGCACCTTCCTGCTGCCGCTGTTCCTGGGGCGGGTGCGCGACTATTCGGCGGCCGAGGTCGGCACCACCATGGTCGTCTCCGGCCTGGCCATGTTCGCCACAGGCCCCATCGCCGGGCGGCTGGTGCGGGCGGTGGACGCCCGCATCCTGATGTTCGTGGGCTTCATGATGGCCGCCTGGGGCATGTGGGACGCCCGCATCGTGACGGATCAGTGGGGCTTCTGGGAGTTCGCCGGGGTCCAGGCCATGCGCGGGGCCGGCGTCATGCTGGCCATGATCGCCTCGCAGCAGGTGACAATGGCCACCTTGCCGCCGCACATGGTCAAGAACGCCTCGGGCCTGGTGAACCTGTCGCGCAACGTCGGCGGCGCCTTCGGCCTGGCCATCCTCAACACCTCCCTGACCCAGAACACCGCCCTGCACATGGTCGAGCTGACCAGCGCCATCGACCAGACCCATCAGGGGGTGCGCGACATGATGGCGGGCATGGCCGTGCGCTTCGCCGGCTCCATCGACCCCCAGGCCTCGGCGATGAAGGCGGTCTACGGCCTGTTGCAGAAACAGGCGACCACCCTGGCCTTCGGCGACGCCTTCGCCCTATTAGCCATCGGCTGCGCCTGCGCCGGTTTCCTGACCCTGCTGTCCAAACCGGCCAAGCCCAATCCCTCCGCAGCTCCTACGGACGCCCACTGATGCCCCGCGCCCTCGGCCAGATCGACGAACACAAGAGCCGCGCCATCCTGCGCGCCGCCGCCGAACTCTTCATGGAGAAGGGCGCCAAGGTCTCCATGGCCGAGGTCGCCCGGCGCGCGGGCGTGTCCAAACAGACCCTCTACAACCGCTATCCGACCAAGACGGACATCGCCCGCGACCTGGCGGCCCAACGCTCGGAAGAGACTCTGGCCCCCCTCGCCTCCGACATGGACGTCGAGACCGCCCTGGCAAGCGTGGCCGAGACCCTGATCCGGCGCGTCTGCATCGAGGGGCGCGGCGTCGCCCTGCGCGGCATGGCCCTGGCCTCGCCCGAGGCGCCCGAGCTGGCGCGCGTCGTCTATGACGCGGGGCCCGGCCAGAACCTGCGCCGTCTGGCCGTCTGGCTGGAGGAGCAGGACCGCCTGGGCCGCCTGTCCGCGCCCGATCCCGTCGCCGCCGCCGAGATGTTCACCGGCATGGTGCTGGGTCACGGCCACCTACGCTCGGTGCTGGGCCTGCCCCACCCCGAGATCGACGACATCCCCGCCCGCGCCCGCGAGGCCGCCCGTCGCTTCGTGCGCGCCTTCGCGCCGCAATAGGCCTTCGCGCCCAAGTTGGCCCTGAAGGCGGATCAGCGTAAAGCCGCCCCCAGTCCCCTCACCTCCCGCCCGTCGGAGTCCTTCCCATGCTGATCCACCTGTCGTCCTGGCCCGAGATCGACGAGCGCCTGAAGTCCGGCGCCCTTCTGTCCAAGACGGTGATCGTGCCGATCGGCTCGAACGAACAGCACGGGCCGACGGGCCTGCTGGGCACCGACTGGCTGTGCCCCGAGATCATCGCCCACGCCGCCGAAAAGGGCGACGACAGCCTGATCGTCACGCCGACCTTCAACATCGGCATGGCCCAGCACCACCTGGCGTTTCCCGGCACCATCACCCTGCGCCCGTCGACCTTCATGGCGGCGATCGCCGACTGGGTGTCGTCGCTGACGCGCCACGGCTTCGAGCGCATCTATTTCCTCAACGGCCACGGCGGCAACGTCGCCACCATCGAGGCCGCCTTCGCCGAAATCTACGCCGACTGGTCCTTCACGCCCGAGCCCTGGGCCGAGCGCCCGCCCTTCGTGCTGAAGCTGCGCAACTGGTGGGATCTGCCGGGCGTGCAGAAGCTGTGCGAGGACATCTTCCCCACCGGCCACGGCAGCCACGCCACCCCGTCCGAGATCGCCGTGACCCAGGCGGGCTATCCCGACCGGATCAAGACCGCCGACTATGAGCCGAAGATCGCCCCCTTCGGCCCGATCCGCGACGCCAACGACTATCGCGCCCGCTTCCCCGACGGCCGCATCGGCTCGGACCCGGCGCAGGCGACCCCGGAGAAGGGCCAGCGCATCATCGACGCCGCCGTTCCGGCCCTGATCCGCGACCTGACCGACTTCGCGCAAGAAGTCTTGCCGGTCGCCTGAAACCAGCCCAGGGTCGTTGCATGAGTCCCATGCAGAAGACGGCCCGCAGCGCCCTGCGCAACGCCCAGGCCGGTCAGGAACTGGCCCAAGCCTCGGCCGCCGTCATCACGCGGCGGTTCGAGATCATGGGCGAGGCTCTGGCCGACCCCCTGCGCGCCGACCACGCCGAACTCAATCGCATGGGCGTGGAGAAGGTCGAGGCCATGACGGCCTCGGCCGGGGCCGCCTATACCGGCGCGCTGGACCTGGCCGAACGCGCCGGGCGTCTGGCCGCGCGCGAGGGGGCCGAGGCCGCAGACTGCCTGGCCAAACTGGCCCGCGCCGACACCCCCTTCGCCTTCGCCGCCGCCCAGACCGACTGGGCCCTGGGCGCCTGGAGCCGGGCGATGAGCGACGGCTGGTCCTTCTACGGCGCGGCGCTGAAGGCGCAGGCCAAGACGATGGCCCCCGTCCACGCCAAGGCCACGGCCAATGCGCGACGCCTGAAGCGCTGACCTCGCGCGGGCGTGATGGAACGCCCGGCGCCGTCGCCGGATTGCCTTTGCATCCATGCGGAGGAGATCACCATGGCCGAGAAAGACCCCAAAGACCCCCACCCCGGCATGATGGGCGACGGCACCGAGGAGCAGAACCTCAACCAGCCCGGCGTCCCCTCCAAGCGGATCACCGAGGAAGAGGTCGACGAAGCCTTCACCAAGGATCCCAAGCTGGTCCCGAAGGAATAGGCGGGACGCGGCTTCCGCCCTTACGCCGTCCTTATAACCCCGTCCCGCGCCTCGACCGGCCAAGGCGTCAGCTTGCCGCCCGCGCAGGGTCCGGCGACGCAGGCGCCCGACAGGGGTTCGAACGCCGCTCCGTGCCAGCCGCACAGGATCAGCGAGCCGTCCGGCGTCAGATAGCGGTCCAGCTCCATCGCGATGGGAAAGCCAGCGTGCGGGCAGCGATCCACCCAGCCCGCGACCTGACCGTCCTTCTTCACCACGAAGCCGTGGAAGAAGGCCTCGCCGATCTGCAGCACGAAGCCGCGCGAGCCGGGATCATTGATGTCCGCCTCAAGACACAGGGCCACGTTCGGCGGCGTCTTCCAGACCCGCTTGCGCTCCTGCGTCTCGGCCGCCGGACCCTCTTGCGCCACTATTCGCGCTCGGGCTTCAGCGGGCGGCTCATCAGGCTCTCGATCGCCTGATCCACCGTCAGCTCGCCCGCCAGCACCGCCGCCGTCGCCTCGCAGATCGGCGTGTCGACGCCCAGCTTGCGCGTCAGTTCGCGCACGGCCGGCGCGCTCTCATAGCCCTCGGCCACCGAGCGCTTGCCTTCCAGCGCCTGCTCGACGCTGAGGCCCTGCCCCAGCGCCAGGCCCAGGCTCATGTTGCGCGACTGCGGGCTGGAGCAGGTCAGCACCAGATCGCCCACCCCGCACAGCCCCGCCACCGTCTCGGCCTTGCCGCCCAAGGCCGTGGCGACGCGGACGATCTCGGCATAGCCGCGGGTGATGACGGCGGCATGGGCGCTGCGGCCCAGTTCGCGGCCCTCGACGATGCCGCAGGCGATGGCCAGCACGTTCTTCAACGCCCCGCCCGTCTCGGCTCCGATCAGGTCGTCGGCGTAATAGGGCCGGAAGACCGGCCCCGACAGGGCGCCCGCCAGCGCCTCGGCCATCGCCGCATCGGCGCAGGCCAGGGTCACGGCGCTGGGCAGGCCGCGCGCCACCTCGGCGGCGAAACTCGGCCCCGACAGCACGGCGGCCGTGGCCGAAGGAATCGTCTCGGCCAGCACGTCGGTCATCAGCTTCAGCGAGCCGCGCTCAATGCCCTTGGAGCATAGGATGATCGGCAGGCCCGGCCGGGCGTAGGGCGCAAAGGCCGTCAGCGTCGCCCGCATATGCTGGGCTGGCGGCACGGCCAGGATCAGGTCGCAGTCAGCCAGGTCGGCCAGGTCCGAGGTGACGTTGATGGCCGAATCCAGCTCGACCCCCGGCAGGAAGGCTTCGTTGACCCGGCGCGTGCGGATGCTCTCGATCACCTCGGGCTCGCGCGCCTGCAGGATGACGGCCAGACCCGCCGCCGCCGCGCTCTGCGCCAGAGCCGTGCCCCAGGCGCCGCCGCCAATTACGCCTGCCGTATGAAATTCCATGTCTTCTCCGGTCCCCCGACCCCCGCCGTGCGTCAGGCCGTTCAAGCCTTGGCGCCCTTGCGGCCCGTTTTCTTGTGAACAGGATCGACGTTCGCGCGCGCCTCGTCCAGTGGCCATCGTGGTCGGGCGGCGACATCAATGTCCGACGTGAGCCCTTTCTCCAGCCGTTCGGCCCCCGCAAGGGCGATCATCGCCGCATTGTCGGTGCAATAAATCATCGGCGGCGCGAGGAAGGTGAAGCCGTGTTTCGTAGCCAGATCCTCCAGCGTCCGCCGGATCGTCTTGTTCGCCGCGACCCCGCCCGCCACGACAAACAGTCTTTCTTTTTGCCCTACCGCCTCGCGCGCGGCGCTCGGCTGCTTGAGGGCGCCGTCAGCGAGTTCCGGATGTGCCTCGGCGTAATCCTTCATCGCCCGCTCGGAGCGTTCGGCCAGTTGGCGCCCGATCGCCTTCTGCACTGCATCGGCCAGATCGGCGCGATCCTGATCCGTCTCGCATGTCTGGGCCAACCGCGACGCCGCCGTCTTCAGCCCAGAGAAGGAGAAATCGCAGTCCTTGCGCCCCAGCAGCGCCCTCGGCAGCTCAAACCGCGACCCATCGCCTGACGCCGCCAGCTTCTCCAGCGCCGGTCCGCCCGGATAGCCCAGCCCCATGGCCTTGGCGATCTTGTCGAAGGCCTCGCCCGCCGCGTCGTCGATGGTCGTGCCCAGACGGCTCATGTCGCCGATGCCGCGCACTTCCAGCAGCTGGCAATGCCCGCCCGAGACCAGCAGCAGCAGGAAGGGATAGGTCGTCTCCGCCCCCAGCCGCGCCGACACCGCATGGCCCTCCAGATGGTTGACCGCGATCAGCGGCAACCCCCGCGCCAGCGCCGCCGCCTTGCCGTAGGACAGGCCCACCATGACCCCGCCGACCAGACCCGGCCCCGCCGTCGCCGCCACGCCGTCCAGCGCGCTCCAGTCCAGCCCGGCCTCGGCCATGGCCCGGCGCGTCACGCCGTCGATCATCTCCACATGGCTGCGGGCGGCGATTTCCGGCACCACCCCGCCATAGGCCGCATGGTCGTCGATCTGGCTGTGGATGACGCTGGACAGCACCTGTGCGCCCGCCGCCGACAGCCGCACGACCGAGGCGGCGGTCTCGTCGCAGCTGGTCTCCAGCCCCAACACGGTCAAACCGTCCGACCCGCGTTCGGTTGCCCCGTCCGTCGCCCTGCTATAGTCCGCGTCCATCTTCATTGGGCGGAGTTAGCGACCCGCCCCCCCTTTCGCAACGGCGTCTCGACGTGACTCAACCTCTCCTGCGCATCGGCACCCGACGTTCGCGCCTGGCCCTGGCCCAGTCCGGCATGATGCAGCGCGCCATCGGCCGCGCCCTGGGCGTGCCCGAGGCCGAGGTCGAAACCCTTGTTCCTCTGGTCGAGATCGTCACCACCGGCGACCGCATCCAGGACCGTCGCCTGCTGGAAATCGGCGGCAAGGCCCTGTTCACCAAGGAGATCGAGGAAGCCCTGCTGGATGGCCGCGTCGATGTCGCCGTCCACTCGATGAAGGACGTCCCCGCCGAACAGCCGCCGGGCCTCGCCATCGCCGCCGTGCCCGAGCGCGAAGACCCCCGCGACGCCTTCATCAGCGACCATTACGCCACCTTTGCCGACCTGCCGCAGGGCGCCCGTTTCGGCACCGCCTCCCTGCGGCGTCAGGCCCAGGCCCTGGCCCTGCGTCCCGACCTGAACATCGAGATGCTGCGCGGCAACGTCGACACCCGGCTGAAGCGGCTGCGCGACGGCGATTTCGACGCCATCCTGCTGGCCTGTTCGGGCCTCAACCGCCTCGGCCTCGGCGAGGTCATCCGCCAGCGCCTGCCGCTGGACGCCTTCCTGCCCGCGCCGGGCC
>NZ_GL883086.1:2473334-2480046 GCF_000204035.1 Brevundimonas diminuta ATCC 11568 | reverse complement strand
CGCGCGCGAACCGGCGGGCGACCTGCCCGCCCTGCTGCCCGACCGCCCGGTCCATCGCCTGCCCGTCTACGCCGCCTTCGAAACCCACGCGCCCGCGCCCGAACTTTTCGACGCGGTCATGCTCCATTCCCCCGCGCCGCCCGCGCGCTGGCCGCCGACCTGCCCCGCGCCGTCTCATCCGGCCGCGTCGCCATCTGCATCTCCGAAGCGGCCGCCGCCCCCCTGAGCCCCTTCGATTTCGCGCAAATCCGCATCGCCGCCGCCCCTGACGAACCGGCGATGCTATCGGCTCTTGGCAAGCCTGCCGCTCCCGTATAAAGAGCCCTCCTCGCTCGTTCACGCCTTCGCGCGCGAACGATATCGGGGCCGCTTTAGCTCAGCTGGTAGAGCACCTCATTCGTAATGAGGGGGTCAGGTGTTCGAGTCACCTAAGCGGCACCACCTTTTCTCTTCGCGCGTCAGAATCGCACCCACGCCTCGGGCGGCGCATCCGCACGCTTGAACTTCAGGCGGCCAGGGCGCGGAGAGGTCGGGCCAGAGCGAGATCGGACGGGGCGAAGCTGCGGACCTCGTGGTTGCCGCGATAGAGGTCGATGCGCTCCAGGCGCGGCCAGTCGCGTGCGACCGCCGTCAGGCCGCGCACGGCCTCGACCTCGGTGGCGCCCGGCAGGACGCATAGCTCGGGCGTGATCGCCTCGGGCGTGTGGATCAGACAATAGAAGACGTCCATGGGCGCGCTCCCGACCTCGGTCGCCGCCCCTTTGCCTAAGGTTGATGACAGGGAAGCAGTTGGAATTGCGACGCTTTGGAGAAGTCGGAAGAAGAGCCCAGACGGCCTAGCTGGCGAAGAACTGCTGGGTGCCGTGGGCCTCGATGGCGGCGGCCAGGCGACCCAGCGCGTGGATATAGGCGGCCGTGCGCAGGGTGACGCCCTTGTCCTCGGCGATGGACCAGACGGCGTCGCCCTCGGTCTCGATGATGGTCTTGAGGCGCGACTGCACCTCGTCCAGCGTCCAGTAGTAGCCCTGACGGTTCTGGACCCATTCGAAATAGGACACCGTCACCCCGCCCGCATTGGCCAGGATGTCAGGCAGGACCACGACGCCCTTGTCGGACAGGATGCGGTCGCCCTCGGGCGTGATCGGGCCGTTGGCCAGCTCCAGAACGACCTTCGCCCGCACCGAGGCGGCGTTTCCGTCGTGGATCATGTCCTCCATGGCCGAGGGGGCGAGGACGTCGCAGTCGACGCCGATCAGGTCGTCCGCCGCAATGACCTCGCCGCCGTGTTCGGCCTGAACCACCGACCGGCCCGCCGCCTTGGCCGCCAGCAGGGCGTCCAGATCGAGACCGAAAGCCGCATGGACCGCGCCGCCTGAGTCCGACACGGCGACGATCTTCGCCCCGATGCTGCGGAACAGACGCGCCACATGCTGGCCCGCATTGCCGAAACCCTGAACCGCCACGCGCAGCCCCTCGGTCGGCAGGCCCAGCCGTTCGGTCAGGTGACAGGTCAGGTAGAAGCCGCCGCGCGCCGTGGCGTCCTCGCGCCCGACCGAGCCGCCCAGGGCGATCGGCTTGCCGGTGATGACGGCGGGCGCGGCCTGCCCCTGGATGGAGGCGTATTCATCGGCCATCCAGCCCATGATCATGGCGTTGGTGTAGACGTCCGGCGCCGGGATGTCGCGGTCCGGGCCGATGATGCCCGCGAAGGCTTGGACATAGGCGCGCGACAGCCGCTCCAGTTCGGCCTTGGACAGGCTCTTGGGATCGACCTGCACCGCCCCCTTGCCGCCGCCGTAGGGCAGGTTGGTCACGGCGCACTTCACCGTCATCCAGAAGGCCAGGGTCTCGACCTCCTCGGCGGTGGAGTCGGGGTGGAAGCGGATGCCGCCCTTGGTCGGGCCACGCGTGTCGTCGTAGCGGCAGCGCCAGGCCAGGAAGGATTTGCGCGACCCGTCGTCCATGCGGATCAGCAGCCGAACCTTCATCGTCTCGCGCGGGTACTTCAGCTTCTCCAGCACGTCGCTGTCGATCTGCACATGCCGTGCGGCTTCGTCGAGACGGGTCAGGGCCGCGTCAAGGATGTTCGGGCTGGGCATTAATTTTCCAAATGACTAGACTAAAGACAGCGCCAAAGAACGAAACTCATACAAATTCGTAGCGAAGGGGGATTTTGCTGCCACATCGAATGCTGCAACGCAAGAATTCAGAACGCACATGCAAAACACGATGAGCAGCAGCGCGCCGTGCATGATCAGAATCCCGACCGCAGAAGCCGCCTTGCACGTATAAGCATATCTTTATATGTCTGGCGGCTTCATCGTCACGCAGGAGCCTGCCTTGGCCCGTTCGTCGTTCCTCTTCACCTCCGAGAGCGTCTCGGAAGGCCATCCCGACAAGGTCGCCGATCAGATTTCCGACGCTGTCGTCGACCTGTTCCTGTCCAAGGATCCCGAAGCGCGGGTGGCCTGTGAAACCCTGACGACGACCAATCTGGTGGTTCTGGCCGGCGAAATCCGCGGCAAGGGCATCATGGACACGGAAGGCAACTGGGCTCCCGGCGTCGAACAGGAAATCGAGGATACGGTGCGCGGCGTGGTGCGCGACATCGGCTATGAGCAGGACGGCTTCCACTGGAAGACCTTCCGCTTCGAGAACAACCTGCACCCGCAGTCGGCCCACATCGCCCAGGGCGTCGACGCCGGCGAAGACAAGGACGAGGGCGCGGGCGACCAGGGCATCATGTTCGGCTACGCCTCGAACGAGACGCCGGAGCTGATGCCGGCCACCCTGCAATACAGCCACAACATCCTGAAAGCCCTGGCCGACGCCCGTCACGCCGGGACCGAGCCGGGCCTGGAGCCCGACGCCAAGAGCCAGGTGACGCTGCACTACGAAGACGGCCGCCCGGTGCGCGCGACCTCGATCGTCGTCTCGACCCAGCACAAGGCCAACCTGAGCCAGAGCCAGGTCGCGGCCATCGTGAAGCCCTATGTCGAGAAGGTGCTGCCGCAGGGCTTCATCACCGCCGACACCGAGTGGCACATCAACCCGACCGGCACCTTCGTCATCGGCGGCCCGGACGGCGACGCCGGCCTGACCGGCCGCAAGATCATCGTCGACACCTACGGCGGCGCGGCCCCGCACGGCGGCGGCGCCTTCTCGGGCAAGGATCCGACCAAGGTCGACCGCTCGGCCGCCTACGCCTGCCGCTACCTGGCCAAGAATGTGGTCGCGGCGGGCCTGGCGGACCGCTGCACCATCCAGATCAGCTACGCCATCGGCGTGTCCAAGCCCCTGTCGGTCCACGTCGACCTGCACGGCACGGGCAAGATCGACGAGGCGGTGCTGGAGGCGGAACTGCCCAAGCTGATCGGCGGCGCCTCGCCGCGCGCCATCCGCGAGCATCTGGGCCTGAACAAGCCCATCTATCGACGCAGCGCCGCCTATGGCCATTTCGGCCGCGCGCCGGACGCCGACGGCGGCTTCTCCTGGGAGAAGACCGACCTGGTCGACCAGCTCAAGGCTCTGGCCGCCTGACCTCCTTAAGCGGCTGATAACACAGCTTGAAACGGGGGCGTCGCGGATCAGTTCGCGGCGCCCTCGACGCATTGGCGGACCAGCGCCGCAATCCCGCGCTTGCATCGCGGCGCATCTGGTCCTTTAAGCGCGCCGAACGCCTCCCCCAAGCGTCCCCTGACCCTTGCGTCTCCTGAAAGGATTCCCCGACCGATGAGCAAGCCCGCCCCCAAGAAAGTCGTCCTCGCCTATTCGGGCGGGCTGGACACGTCGATCATCCTAAAGTGGCTGCAGGAGGAATACGGCGCCGAGGTCGTGACCTTCACCGCCGACCTGGGCCAGGGCGAGGAGCTCGCTCCCGCCAAGGAGAAGGCGCTGAAGCTGGGCATCAAGCCCGAGAACATCTTCATCGACGACCTGCGCGAAGAGTTCGTGCGCGACTTCGTCTTCCCGATGTTCCGCGCCAACACCGTCTATGAGGGCCAGTATCTGCTGGGCACCTCGATCGCCCGCCCGCTGATCTCCAAGCGCCAGATCGAGATCGCGCGCCAGGTCGGCGCCGACGCCGTCTGTCACGGCGCCACCGGCAAGGGCAACGACCAGGTCCGCTTCGAGCTGGGCTACTACGCCCTGGAGCCGGACATCCGCGTCATCGCCCCGTGGCGCGAGTGGGATTTCAAGTCCCGCGAGGCCCTGCTGGACTTCGCCGAGAAGCACCAGATCCCGATCTCCAAGGACAAGCGCGGCGAGGCCCCCTTCTCGGTCGACGCCAACCTTCTGCACTCCTCGTCCGAGGGCAAGGTGCTGGAAGATCCGGCCGTCGAGGCGCCCGAGTTCGTGCACCAGCGCACCATCTCGCCGGAAGCCGCCCCGGACACGCCGACCGTCATCACCATCGCCTATGAAAAGGGCGATCCGGTCGCCATCGACGGCGAGGCCCTGTCGCCCGCCGCCCTGCTGACCAAGCTGAACCAGCTGGGCCACGACAACGGCGTCGGCCGTCTGGACCTGGTCGAGAACCGCTTCATCGGCATGAAGTCGCGCGGCGTCTATGAGACCCCGGGCGGGACCATCCTGCTGGCCGCCCACCGCGGCATGGAGTCGATCACGCTGGATCGCGGCGCCATGCACCTGAAGGACGAGCTGATGCCGAAATACGCCTCGCTCATCTACAACGGCTTCTGGTTCAGCCCCGAGCGCGAGATGCTGCAGGCCGCCATCGACCACAGCCAGAAGAAGGTGTCGGGGACCGTCCGCGTCAAGCTCTACAAGGGCAACGTCACCATCATCGGCCGCGAAAGCCCCAACAGCCTGTACGACCAGGATCTGGTGACCTTCGAGGAAGGCGTCCAGGCCTATGATCACAAGGACGCCGAGGGCTTCATCAAGCTGAACGCCCTGCGCCTGCGCGTCCTGGCCAAGCGGGACGGCCGCGAGGGCTAAGCAAATAGTAGCTAGAGCGGGTGATCTCTCTGTTTGTCAGATCACCCGTTTTTATCTTGCACCCATTCAAGACGAACAAGATGGCCACGCTGCCTTGTATCTTGAGGCTTGTCCCAAGGCCGAAAAACTAAATTCTCAACCATGCGTGGATGGTGACGCACATCAAAACGCAATCCCTCCACGGCAGACCGAAGCGGACCCATCCCAACGCTATACTGTGTACCGGTCACGATATATCTAGATCTTATTATTTGCTCGTTTAATTGCTCTACAGCAAATACATCATAATCATGAACTGACATTTTTAATCCAAGCTCGATACACTTATCCATTATTTTGCTGAATTTGTGATCAAACTTCCTTATTTGAAGTACACTGAGCCCAGAAACTCTTAAATATGACTTCAAATATAATTCTGCAGCATGATAAAATAGGAATCTAATCGGCATTGAGGCGTGACCCTCTCTCGACATCGGATCCATCAATCTTTGCCCTGCTTCCAGATAAGCATCCGCTTGAAGAAACAGACCCTGTGCTGTGGTTCTGTCATCGGTCATATTTCTATTCCTGCGGCCGGGCGATTCTCAGGATCGCCCGGCTTCTGTCATCCGTGACCCAGATGGAGCCGTCCGGCGCCGTCGCCATCGTCACCGGCGAGCCGCGCGGATGGCGCCCGGCGACCTTTTCCCAGCCCGGCGTCAGCACCTTGCCGTTCACGCTGGGCGCCCCGGCCGGATAGGGCAGCGCCCCGCGCGGATAGACGGCGTAGCGCCCGCCGATGTCGGTCAGGGGCCGCCCCTGCCCGTCCGTCTCGACCGCCACGATGCGTCCGGCCGCGCGGCGGAAGCCATGCCAGGTCATCAGCAGCCGCCCCTGCAGCTCAGGGAACATCGCCCCCTCGTAATAGATCAGGTCCAGCGGCGCCGCGTGCGGCGGCAGCAGGGCGATCGGCCGTTCGCGCTCATTGCAGCGCGCCTGACGCACAGGCCAGCCCGGCAGGGGCGTGGCCAGATCGACGCAATAGGGCCAGCCGTAATGGCGCCCCTGGGTCAGGACGTTCACCTCGTCATAGGGGTGGTTCGGCGTGTCCAGATCGACCGAGTTCTCGGCCTGAAGCACCGTTCCCGACGCATGGCGCACCAGGGCGATGGAGTTCCTCAGCCCGCTGGCGAAGATAGTACTGTCCTCGGCCCAGCGGCCGTTCCCCAGATAGGCGTGGCGCCGCACCTGCGCCGTCGCCGCATCCTCGACGCAGGCGCCGCGCGCATCCGTCTTCGGCTTGCCCGCCGCGTCGAGGCAGCGGTCGCTGGGCGCCCCGACATTGACCAGCAGGTCGCCGTTTCCGTCGAAGACGAAGCTGGACAACGGGTGGCGGTTGTCGTGCAGCCGGTTGTCCGGCAGGTCGCCGATGACGGTGCGGACGCTGGCCTGCGCATCGGCCGCATCGGGGTCCAGCGTCAGGATGCGGTTCATCTCGGACACATAGATGCGCCCGTCCGGTCCGCGCTTGACCGTGTGCGGCATCGACAGTCCGCCCGCCAGCCGTCGCCAGCGCGCCGCGCCGTCGGCCGCAAAGGACAGCCGCCACACCGCCCCCTTGCCCGCCTCCCAGGCGCCCAGGTCCGTGACCAGCCAGTCGCCGCCCTCCAGCGGCATCAGGCCGCGCGGCATCCGCGGCCCCTCCTGGCCCGCCCCCTGCCACACCAGCCCGAGGCAATAGCCGGGCGCCATCCGCACCCCGGTCGCCGGG
>NZ_GL883086.1:2461168-2473095 GCF_000204035.1 Brevundimonas diminuta ATCC 11568 | reverse complement strand
GTCGTCCTGGACCGCATAGGTCCGCGCCCCCGCCTGAGCGCGGGCGTCGCCCGGCGCCAGGCCGATCGTCAGCGTCAGGGCTGAGGCGAAGGCGGCGGAGAAGACGGAGGCGGCGCGCAGGGTCGGTTTCATTCCTCCATGCTGACGCTTGCGCTCGCCCGGTGGCAAGGCCAACTTGCAACCATCTCCGGTCGATCGTCCGGCGTATCCTTATTGACGGCCTTGGCCGTCGCCAGCCGGAGCTTTCCGTTGAACCGTCTTCCCCTCGCCGCCGCCGCGGCGCTGACCCTGTTCGCCGCCCCCGCCTTCGCCGCCGTTCAGGATCCGCCGCCGCCCGCACCGGCGATCACCGCCCAGCCCGCCCCCTCGCCCGAGGAAGCCGCCTTCGCGGCCAAAGGTGAAGCCTTCAACGTCGAAGCCGAACGCATGGGCGCAGAACTCGAGACGATCATGGACGACGCCAGCCTGGACGGCGCGACCAAGAAGGCCCGCACCGATGCGGTCCTGACCCAATACGAGCCCAAGTTCGCCGCCTTCGCCGACGAGTACGGCGCCTTCCTGCGCCAGATGGCCGAAAAGCCCGAGAACGCTGAGAAGAAGACGGAAATTCTGGCCGCCGCTGACGCCGCCTCGGCTCAACTGCGGGGCCTGCCCGCTCAGATCCGCACGGCGATCGACGCCGCCCTGGCCGCCCCGCCGGCTCCGCCCGCCGTCGACTAAGACGCCTGATCGCGAGATCGCGCCTTACCGCGATTTCACTTGAGCCGATCCCTCCTTCGGCGGACCCTGCGCGGCGTCCGCCGAAGGAGCTTCGTCATGACCCGCGCCCTCCCCCTCGCCTCGCTCTCCCTGGCCGCCGCCCTGGCCCTGCTGCCGGTCTCGACCGCCGTGGCCGAAGAGCAGAAGACCCCCGCCGAGACCCGTCTGGAAGCCGCCGCCGCCGTCTTCGAGGCCAAGATGCAGGAGTTCGGCACCCGCGCCGAGCGCATCCAGGCCGACCCCGACCTGACCGAAACCCAGAAGGGCCTGCGCGTCGCCGCCCTGTGGTCCGACTATCAGCCCCACGTCGTCGACTTCACCGCCGAGGCCACGCGCCAAGCCGGTCAGATCGCCGAAGCGGCTCTGGCCGAGATCGACGTCGAAGCCATCGTCCGCGAAGCCATGGCCGAGGCCGAGCCCGCGATTCACGGCCTGACGACCAACGGGGCCTGGGCGCAGATCGACCCCGAACAGATGGTCACCTACGGCCTGATCGCTCAATACGGCTTCGACCTGGCCCTGGACGCCCTGGCCGAGACCGCCCTGGCGCCGCAACCGCTGGACTCCGACGGCCCGGTCCCCTGCCCCGCCTGAGTTGAACGGCCTGGGTTGAACGGCCTGGGTTCAGACCCGGCTTGACCTGAGCTCGCTTGCGCCCGAAAGGGCCTTATGGCCGCGCTTCCTGTCGATCCGCATCTGTACCTGGCGTTTCTCGGCGTCATGGCCGTGATGGCGGTGACGCCCGGCCCGGCCAACATCTTCGCCGTCGCCACAGGCATGGAGAAGGGCAAGGCCGCCGCCCTGACCGCCGTCCTGGGCATGAACACCGCCACCCTGGTGTGGTTCGGGGCCGCCGCCCTGGGCCTGGGCGCCCTGGTGATCGCCTTCCCTCAGGTCTTCCGCGTCATCGCCGTCCTAGGCGCCCTCTATGTCGCCTGGCTGGGGATCAAGGCCCTGAGAGGGGCCTTCGCCACCGCCGCCGAACCTTCGCACATCGAGGTCAAGCGCGGGCGCAGCGCCCTGGTCGACGGCTTCATGGTCCAGATCGCCAACCCCAAGGCCATCCTCTTCTTCACCGCCGTCCTGCCGCCCTTCCTGGATATCAACCGTCCGCTGGCGCCGCAGCTGGCCCTGTTCGCCGTGACCACCGTCGGCATGGACGGCCTGTCGATGTGCGCCTACGGCCTGGGCGGGGCGGCCCTGGCGCGACAGATGACCGCGCCGCGCTTCCGCAAGGGTTTCGGCATTGTGGTCGGATGCCTTCTGCTCCTCGCCGCCGTTCTCATCGTCTCGCGTCTGTGATGCGCCGGGAATGGGCGATCGGGAACTTGACCATTCACCCCTCGTTCAGACCGACGGGCGTTCAATGAACGCTCAAGGAGAATTTTCCATGATGAAGCTTCGCAAAACCCCGGTGCTGATCGCCCTGGCGGGCGCGCTCGCCCTGGGCGCCTGTGCGACGGCCACCCCCTATCAGCCGGTCGGCTCGAAGGGTCAGGGCGGCTATGCCGAGCAGCGCCTGGAGTCCAACCGCTACGCCGTCAGCTTCTCGGGCAACTCGGTCACCTCGCGCGATCAGGTCGAGATGTCGCTGCTGCTGCGCTCGGCCGAACTGACGGTAGAGAACGGCTACGACTGGTTCGCCACCGTCACCCGCGCCACCGACCGCGACACCCGGTTCTACACCACGCCGGATCCCTTCTACTACGACCGCTACGGCCCCTATTGGGGTCCGTCCTGGCGCTTCTACCAGCGCGGCTACTGGAGCACCTGGGATCCCTACTGGGGCCGGGACCGCGACATCCGCCAGGTCGACCGCTATGAGGCCACGGCCGAGATCGTCATGGGCCGCGGTCCCAAGCCCGCCGGCGACGTCAACGCCTTCGACGCCCGCGAGGTCATCAACAACCTCGGCCCGCGCGTGACGCGTCCCACGTCTTAAGCAGGCCGCTAACGCTCCCTGCGCGGCGGCTCGCTGCTTGAGCGGCGCCAGACATGACAACGCCCGCCTCCAGCGACGGAGGCGGGCGTTGTTGCATCAGGCGCTTGGCCTCAGCCGATGCGCGGGTTCTTCAGGCGGCGCTTGTTCGCGTGGGTCGCCGGAGCCGAGCCCAGGGCCTCGGGCACCTCGCCCTTGAAGTAGAAGCGCTGCCACGCCTCCTTGGCCGCGTCGGGATCGCCCGAGGCCAGGCGGGTGTTGAAGTCGGTGCGCGAACGGTTCCAGGCTTCGAACTGCCCCTTCATGCCGGGGTTGGACTCCAGCGAGCGGATAACCGGCTCGAACTGCTCCACCTTGCGGTGCTCGACCGGCAGGATGAAGCAGAAAGGCTCGCCCTTCTCGAACTTGATCCGGCCCGGCCGCGTGAAGATCCAGTTCATGGTGAAGGGGAAGGGCAGCCAGTCCGTCTCGATCAGGCCGCTCAGCGGCTGGATGCCGTCCTTGACGTGGTTGGGCGAGCCCTGCGCGATCAGCCCCCAGCCCGGCGGCGTGCGGAACAGATACTGCGGGTGCATGGTCAGCACCCCGCGCGAGAAGTGCGAAGTGACGAAGTGGTCCAGCTCCGGCTGCGGCCGGTCCGGCGTGATCTTGATGTCGGTCTGCGACGGCCCGCCGTTCCACTCGGCCGTGAAGCCGAAGGGGCACAGGATCTCCCACCCCGTGGTGTTGGCCATGGTCAGCGGCAGACAGCGATAGGGGTGACGGCTGGCGAAGGCGTCCATCCAGTTGCGCGACTGGCGGCCCGGCACCAGGTCGCACGGACGCGCATTCATCGGATAGCATTCCAGTTCCAAGACGCGGCTCCCAAGCTTGACGAATAAGGCGGCGACCCTGAGGGTCGGCTTCCTCCCCTATCGCCCTCGCCGCCCGCACGACAAGACCGAGATGACCGCCATCGCCGCCGATCCCGCCTCCGACGTCCTGCACGAGCCCGCGTACGACCGCGCCCGCCTGCCGGCCTGGATGGCGGAGCACGGAATCGAACAAACCACCCACGACCACCCCGCCGTCTTCCGCGTCGAGGAAGGGCTGGACCTCAAGGCCGACCTGCCGGGCCTGCACACCAAGAACCTGTTCCTCAAGGACAAGAAGGGCCGCCTGTGGCTGATCTCGGCGGCCCAGGACACGGTCATCGACCTGAAGCGCGCCCACCGCGCCATGGGCTCGGACCGCCTGTCCTTCGGCAATGAAACCCTGCTGTGGGAGACGCTGGGCGTGCGCCCCGGCTCGGTCACGGCGCTGGGCCTGATCAACGATGCGGACCGCCGTGTGACCTTCGTGCTGGACCGCCGCCTGTGGGAGGCGGCCGTCGTCAACTTCCACCCCCTGGCCAATACGGCGACCACCGCCCTGAGCCAGGACAGCTTCCGCCGCGTCCTAGCGCTGCTGGACCGCGAGCCGATCGTAGTGGACTTCGACGCGCTGGACTGAACGGCGACTTCGCAGACTATAGGCTCTGTCTGAAATCGACCCATTGCGGACGTTGAAAGACGGCGCCGCATCACCACCGACCTTGGGCGGTAATCCATAAACTATGCCAGTTGACACGGTCCACGAGCTTTCTCGATCGCTTCGCTTATCGAGTTCAGCACCTGAGGGAGCCGTGGCAGATTGCTGGCGTCGAGTTGTACTGCAAACTTATACTGTTCATCTTGCGAGACCATCTCGCACCAGATCAGTGGAATGTCAGGGCCATAATCCCGACATTGCGTCAGCCTCCGACTATCTACATAGCCATAGGGATAGGATTCTGAACTGATCTTCACTGTCCAAAGCGTGGGCGTCCCATTAGCGGCTGGCGTCGGCGTTTTGCGTATTGAGGCGTCCACTGTTGCAGGAGGTCCAACGAGCCACGATTCCAGATAGTCTTTCTCGGGATTTGACCAGCCGACCACAGAAACCCAGACTCGCCCGTCCTGTGGATGTCCGTACCAATCCTCCTTGCGACCCGGCACCTCGTAGGGTGAAATTCTCACCGCGTCGCCGTCCGCAGCAATGAGAAGAGCAGGATTCAATGGGTCTACAGGATCGGGCGTCGCAATCGCCCACGGACGCGGCACACGCTTGCCGTCTAGGCACGTTCCATCGCGCAACTTGATGGCAGTTGGGCTAAAAGCTTGGGTATTCAACTTTGCCCACGCTACGATCTCCGGCCCAATATCATTGGCTGTGCCGGCCGGACGCTCCGAGCACGCCCCTACCATGAGGAAAAGCGACGCGAGTGCAGTTTGGGCAAGCCGCAGGGACATGGACACACAATGCCTGAGCCAATGCCTGCTAGCCACCCTCTGCAGACCCCAACCGCTTCCGTCTGTGAGCCGCCCGCCCAGGAAAGTCCCGTTTCCCGGAATCGCCCTGTCTAAGGGGCGCGCCAAGGCGTAATATCGCCGTTCTCGACTTCATCACGCGCGCCTGTGCGGCGGACGTTCATCGCGTCAGGCCCTGAAAGGGGACGGTGCATGAGACTGTTCTGGAAAGCCTTCGCCGTAGGCGGAGCGGGTCTGGTTCTGGCCGGGCCGATGACCGCCCTCCCCGCGTCCGACGCCGCAACGGCGCTGCGCCTCGAGCGCCTGTTCGGCGGCGTCTGCGGACCGGGTTCCGGCGGCGGCGCCCTGGCCCGCAGCCTGCTGGTCGCCTCGGCCGTCGCCGCGCCCGCCAGCCAGGCGCAGCCCATTCCCCTCTATCCCGACCTGACGACCTCGCCGTTCAAGGCGACCACCGACGACGCCGGCGCCCAGGCCTATTTCAGCCAGGGGCTGACGCTGGCCTACGGCTTCAACCACGCCGGGGCCGTGCGCTCCTTTCGCGAGGCGCAGAGCCGCGATCCCGCATGCGCCGCCTGCTGGTGGGGCGAGGCCATGGCCCTGGGCCCCAACATCAACGCCCCGATGGACGAACGCGACCGGGCGGCGGCGCTCAAGGCCCTGAACCGCGCCCTGGTCCTGAGCGCCGGGGCCGCGCCGCACGAGCAGGCGCTGATCGACGCCCTGGGTCTACGCTACTCCGACGACCCGGCGGCCGACCGCGCCGCCCTGGACGCCGCCTACGCCGACGCCATGCTGGTCGCCGCGCGCCGCTTTCCCGACAACGACGACGTCGCCGTCCTGGCCGCCGAGGCGGCGATGGACACCACGCCGTGGAACTATTGGGAGGCCGACCAGCGCACCCCCGTCGGCCGCATCGGCGACGCGATCCGCCTGATCGAGACGGTTCTGGACCGCAGCCCCGACCATCCGCAGGCGGCCCATCTCTATATTCACCTGATGGAGGCCGCCGATCCCGCGCGGGCCGAGAAGGCGGCCGACCGCCTGGCCGTCGCGCGTCCCGCCAGCGCGGGCCATCTGGTGCACATGCCCGGCCACATCTATCTGCGGCGCGGCCGCTACGCCGAGGCCATGCGCCTGAACGTCGCGGCGGCGCGCGCGGACGAGGCCTTCATCCGCGACACCAACGATGAGAGCCTGGTCCGCTACGGCTACTATCCGCACAACATCCACTTCATCGTCGCCTCGGCCCAGATGGCCGGCGACATGGACACCGCCCTGCGCGAAGCGCGACGCCTGCGCACGGTGCTGGATCCGGCGACCTCGGCGCGGATCGCCTGGGTCCAGGTCATCGACGCCGCCCCCTATCAGGCCCTGGCCCAGTTCGCCGAACCGCGCGCCGTCCTGGCCGCGCCCGCGCCCGACGCCCGCCTGCCATACGCCGCCGCCATGCGCCACTACGCCCGCGCCGTCTCCCACGCCCGGTTGCACGACCAGAGAAGTTTCGACCGCGAAATGGCGGCGCTGAACGCGCTGAAGGCCTCCCCCGCCCTGGCCGACATGGTCGCCCAGGGCGTGCCCGCGCCCGATCTTCTGGCCCTGGCCGAGGCCGTGGCCTACGGGCGCATGGCCATGGCGCGCGGCCGCCCCGCCGAGGCGACGGAGCATTATCGCCGCGCCGCCGATCTGGAGGCCGCCCTGCCCTATATGGAGCCCGCCTTCTGGTACTATCCGGTGCATCAATCGCTGGGCGCGGCCCTCTATCAGGCCGGGCGCCCGGACCTGGCCGCCGACGCCTTCCGCCTGGCCCTGGCCCAGACCCCGAACAACGGCTGGGCCCTCTACGGCCTGGCCCGCGCCGAATCCGCCCAGGGCCGCGCCGCCGAAGCCGCCGCCGCGGATCAAGCCCTCAAGACCGCCTGGCTGGGCGACGCCCGCTGGCTGCGGATGGACCGGCTGTAGAGCGCGCTACGCCCTATTCTGGCGCAACGATCCGCTACATCATGATGAAGCCGCCCTCCTCTTCCTTCTCCCCTTGTGGGAGAAGGTGGCCCGTCAGGGCCGGATGAGGGGTCTTGCGCCAGCAGATGAGATCAAAGAGGCAAAACGTCAGAAACCCCTCATCCGTCTCGCTTCGCGAGCCACCTTCTCCCACAAGGGGAGAAGGATGCTGCGGCGCCATCCACTCCGGTCGAAGGAAGAGATTTCAGACGATTCAGACGAATTGGACTCTGTTTTTTCCGCTCTCCTCGCCTTCGCCTGCGGCAAGGCGCGCTTTCGGCTTGATGGCGAGGCATCCCGACGCCATCTGATCCGTTACCTTCCTTCGACTCCCATGCGGACCCGACCATGACCTTCGCCGACCCGTCCCTGACCACCCCGCCCGACCTGATCAAGGACGGCACGGACGCCTCCTTCATGACCGATGTGATCGAGGCCTCGAAGCATCAGCCGGTCATCGTCGACTTCTGGGCGACCTGGTGCGGCCCGTGCCGGACGCTCGGCCCCGCGCTGGAGAAGGCCGTGCGCGCCGCCAAGGGGGCGGTGAAGATGGTCAAGATCGACGTCGACGCCAACCCGGCCTATGCGGGCCAGCTGCGGGTGCAGTCGATCCCGACCGTCTACGCCTTCGTCAACGGCCAGCCGGTCGACGGCTTCCAGGGCGCCATTCCCGACAGCCAGATCAAGGCCTTCATCGACAAGCTGACCGGCGGAGAAGGCGTCAACACCGACGTCGAGCAACTGCTGTCGCTGGGCGAGGAGTCGCTGGGTCTCAACGATCTGGGCGGCGCCGCCCAGGCCTTCGCCCACGTCCTGACGATGGAGCCCGACAACCAGAAGGCCATCGCCGGCATGGCCCGCGTCTATCTGGTCGAGGGCGACGCCGAACAGGCGGCCCAGACCATCGCCATGGCCCCGGCCGATTCCACCGAGCCGACGGTTCAGGCCGTACGCGCCCAGCTGTCTCTGGCCTCGGCCGCCCCGACCGGCGCGACCGCCGAGCTGGAGGCCCGGCTGGCGGCGAACAAGAACGACCACGAGGCCCGCTTCGACCTGGCCCAGGCCCTGGCCTCGGCGGGCGATCTGAAGGGGGCGGTCGACCACCTGCTGACCATCGTCCAGGCCGAACGCGAGTGGAACGACCAGGCCGCGCGCAAGCAGCTGCTGACGGTGTTCGAGGCCGCCGGCCCCAACAGCGAAGTCGCCCGCGACGGACGACGGCGCCTGTCCTCCATCCTGTTCTCCTAACGGCGCGATCATGGCTCAGGGCTACGTCAAGGCCAGCGAACTTCCCCAGGTGATCCCGGTGTTTCCCCTGCCGGGCTCCATCCTCCTGGCGCGGGGCCAGCTGCCGCTGAACATCTTTGAGCCGCGCTATCTGAACATGGTGGACGACGCCATGGCGGGCGACCGGATGATCGGCCTGATCCAGCCGGTCGGCCCCGCGGGCCTGCGCCCGCCCCTGACCCGCGTCGGCTGCGCCGGGCGGATCACCAGCTTCGCCGAGACCTCGGACGGGCGCTATCTGATCACCCTGACCGGGGTGTGCCGCTTCGCCGTGGCGACCGAGATGCAGGTCCGCACCCCCTATCGCCAGGCGCGGGTCGACTTCCTGCCCTATGAGGCGGACCTGCGCGCCCCGGACCCGGCCGAGGATTTCGACCGCGAGCCCTTCCTCTCGGCCCTGGCGCCCTATCTGGCGGGACGCGGCATGGACATCGACTGGGACACCGCCCGCGCCGCGCCTCAGGAGGCCCTGGTCAACAGCCTGGCCATGGCCCTGCCCTTTGATCCGCCCGAGAAACAGGCCCTGCTGGAGGCCCTGACCCTGACCGAGCGCGAAGCGGCCCTGACCGCCCTCCTGCGCATCGAAGCCGTCGCCCCCGACGACGACGAGCCCGGTCCGGCGATGCAGTAGTCTCAGCAAACTCGACGCGATAAACATACGGCCAACAGAATGGGGCGCGCGGCGCCCTCAAGCAGCGAGCCGCCGCGCGGCGAGCGATAGGGCACTTAAAATCATGAGCGACGCCTTCAACACCCCCGTCTCGGTCGATCCCCGCCTGCTGGAGGTGCTGGTCTGCCCGGTCACGCGCGGCCGCCTGACCTATGACCGCGAGCGCAATGAGTTGGTGTCCGCAGGCGCCAAGCTGGCCTTCCCCATCCGCGACGGCGTGCCGATCATGCTGGCCGAAGACGCCCGCCCGCTGGACTGAACCTTACGTCGCGCTTAGGCGGCGCCCCGCTTTCCTCATCGCGCCCTTATGGCCGTCGGGTGTTTCTTCGTCTCATGAAGGAGCCCCTCATGAGCCGCCGCGCCCTGCTGAACCAGTCGCTGAGCCGCCCAGCCCCGCCCGAGCCCGCCGCACCCGGCGTCTGGCGCATGGCCCAGACCGTGTTGGCCCTCTATCTCGGCTGCACGCCCCGCAACGGGAGCCGCCCGCGATGATGAGCGGCTATCCCGACGGGCGCCCCGCCGCCCCTCACCGCCCGCGCGCCTATGGCGTCGTCGCCCGCGACGGCGGCTGGTGCGTCACCCTGGACGGCTGCGCCACCCGCCCCTTCAAGGACCGCGAAGCCGCCGCGCGCATCGCCCGCCAGCTGCAGCGTCAGGCTGACGGCCTGCTCCAGACCGAGCCGCGCTCATGACCGCCGCCCGCGCCAAGGCCCGGCCCGTCCTGTTCGAGATTCGCCGCCTGGGCCGCGTCTGGCGCCTGACCTCCTCGGACGGGCTCTTCTTCGGCCTGTTCCAGAACCGGGCCTCGGCCCTGCGCTGCGCGGTGGAAGAGGCCGACCGCCGCGACGACGCCGACGTGCTGCTGCACGCCCACGACTAGGCCGAGCGGGCCCTCTTACAAACTCTCGCCGCGCAGCAGGCGGGGCAGATCCCCCGTCGCCCCGCCCGCCTCGTGCATGAAGGCGCGGCGCAGGGGGGCGATGCGGTTGACCGCCGCCATGCCCAGATCGCGGGCCAGCCGCACCGGGGCGATGTCGTTGGAGAACAGGCGCACGAAGCCGTCGAAGCCCGCCGCCAGCGCCGCATTGTCAAACCGGCGCCAGCGGGCGTAGCGCTCCAGCACCAGTTCCGAGCCGATGTCCTCGCCGATGCGCGCAGCCTCGGCCAGCACCTCGGACAGGGCGGCGACGTCCTTCAGGCCCATGTTGAGCCCCTGCCCCGCCACCGGGTGCACGCCATGGGCCGCATCGCCGATGATGGCCATGCGCGGCGCCGTCAGCCCCTCGGCCAGCTGCAGCGACAGCGGGTAGACGAAGCGCGGCCCCTCGATCGTCAGCCCGCCCAGAAAGTCGCCGAACCGCCGCGTCATATGGGCGTGGAAAGCCTCGTCCGAGGCCGAGCGCAACGCCTCGCCCCGGCGGGTGCTTTCGGTCCAGACCAGATTGGCCCGGTTCTCCGTCAGCGGCAGGATGGCGAAGGGGCCGTCCGGTAGGAAATACTCATGGGCGACGTTGCCGTGCGGCTTCTCCATGCGGACGGTGCACACCACGCCGCTCTGCTGATAGGTCCAGCCGAAGACGTCGATGCCCGCCGCGCGACGCACGGTCGAGTTGCGGCCCTCGGCCCCGATGACCAACGGCGCCGACAAAGTCGAACCGTCCTTCAGCGTCACCGTCGCCCGGCCCGGCCCGACGGCGACATCGGCCACGGCGGCGGGGGCGCGAACCTCCAGGCCCCGCGCCTCGACGGCCTCAGCCAGGGCGACCCGCAGGCGGCGGTTCTCGACCATATAGCCCAGCGGTTCGCCGCCGTTGCGATCGCCGATCTCGTCCGCGTCGAAGCGGATATAGGCGGCCGAAGGCTTGCGGCTGGCGGCGCCGGGACGGCGGCCATCCGTCACCAGAATTCGGTCCATACGGCAGGCGTGCGGCTCCAGCGCCTCGCCCAGGCCCAGCGCCTTCAACATGCGGAAGTTGGCGTAGGAGATCGCCGTCGCCCGCCCGTCGAAGGTCGGCGCCATCTGGGCGTCAAAAGGCTGGGGGTCCACCATGACGGGCCGCAGGCCGCCCTGCGCCGCCGCGAGCGCAAAGGTCGCCCCGACCAGCCCAGCGCCGGCGATGATGATGTCGTAGTCGTCCGATCCGCTCATGCTGTCGTTCTAGGCCCCTATCGCACTTCACGCCACCACAAGCCCGCCTGCCTGATGGGACATAAGGGCTCATCCCCGCCAGCAAAGACCGGGCTGGTAAATGCCGCTTTAACCTTATGCGGGGCACTAAAGGTCGGAGTCTCGCTTTCAGTCCCTTCAGGGGTTTGCCTTCATGTCCGCCGCCCTCGCGCTCGGCCAACGCGTCTGGAGCACCGTCCGCATCGTCTGGGCGGCGCCCTTCGCCGTGCGGTTCAGAGGCGTGCTGCAGGCCATGCTGGCCGCCCTTCTGCTGGTGGCCCTGATCTCGTGGAATCCGGCCGATCCCAGTTGGAACGCCGCATCAAGCCAGGCGCCGACCAACTGGCTGGGCGGCGCGGGCGCGACCTTCGCCGATCTGATCATGCAGTCGCTGGGACTGGCGGCCTGGCCCGCCGTCCTGCTGCTGATCGCCTTCGGGCTGGCCGTGGCCATCGGCGACGCCCTGCAGCACCGCTTGCAGCCGACGCCGTTCAAGATCTTCTGCGCCGTCGCGGGCGTGCTGCTGCTGTCGGCCGCCCTGTCGGCCCCGGCGGCGCCTGCCAAATGGCCGCTGGCGGCGGGCATGGGCGGGCTTTGGGGCGACGCCGTCACCGGCCTGGCCGCCAACGGTCTGGGCGCGCTGAAGGTGCCGGGGGCGCGCATCATCCTGGGCCTTCTGTTCGTGATCCTGGCGCTGTGGAGCCTGGCCTACACCGTGGGCCTGCGCCTACGCGATTTCACCGACACCGCAGGCTGGGCCGCCCAGAAGGGCGCCGAGGC
>NZ_GL883086.1:2455642-2461017 GCF_000204035.1 Brevundimonas diminuta ATCC 11568 | reverse complement strand
GGAGGCGGACGGCCCCTCGCGGCGCCCATGCAGCCCCAGGCCGCCTTTGCCCCCGCCGCAGACGCATCCGACGATGCGGACGCCTATGCCGACGAGGCCGACGCCTACACCCCGCCGTGGGAGGATGCGGCCCCCGCCCCCATCGCCCCGCCCTCGGCCCGCGCCAACCGCCCGGCCGAGCCCAAGGTGGCGGCGGTCAAGGCGCCCAAGCCCGTCCGTAGCGACGCCGATCAGCAAGCCTTCGATTTCGCGGGCGAAGGCGGCTTCGAACTGCCGCCGCTGGGCATTCTGGCCAAGCCCGCCCAGCGCGGCGGCGCCGTCGACGAGGAATCGCTGAAGGCCAACGCCAAGATGCTGGAGGGCGTCCTTCAGGAATTCGGCGTGCGCGGCCAGATCGACCAGATCCGCCCCGGCCCCGTCGTCACCCTGTATGAACTGGTGCCCGCGCCCGGCGTGAAGCACGGCCGCGTCGTCGCCCTGGCGGACGACATCGCCCGCTCCATGTCGGCCCGCGCCTGCCGCATCAGCGTGGTTCAGGGCCGCAACGCCATCGGCATCGAACTGCCCAACGCCAAGCGCGAGACCGTCTTCCTGCGCGACCTGCTGGCCTCGGGCGAATACGACAAGAAGAGCCATCTGCTGCCTCTGGCCCTGGGCGAAACCATCGGCGGCGAGCCCTATGTCGCCGACCTGGCGCGGATGCCCCACCTGCTGATCGCGGGCACCACCGGCTCGGGCAAGTCGGTCGGGGTCAACGCCATGATCCTGTCGATCCTCTATCGCCACTCGCCCGCTGAGTGCCGCTTCATCATGATCGACCCCAAGATGCTGGAGCTGTCGGTCTATGACGGCATCCCGCACCTGCTGGCGCCGGTCGTGACCGATCCCAAGAAGGCGGTCGTGGCCCTGAAGTGGACCGTGCGCGAGATGGAGGACCGCTATCGCCGCATGTCCAAGCTCGGCGTCCGCAACGTCGCCAGCTACAACGAACGCGCCCGCGAGGCCCAGGAAAAGGGCGAGCATTTCGAGCGCACCGTCCAGACCGGCTTCGACGAACAGGGCCGTCCGGTTTACGAGAGCGAGAAGATCCGCCCCGAGCCCATGCCCTATCTGGTCGTGGTCATGGACGAGATGGCCGACCTGATGCTGGTCGCCGGCAAGGACGTGGAAGGCGCCGTCCAGCGTCTGGCCCAGATGGCCCGCGCCGCCGGCATTCACCTGATCATGGCCACCCAGCGCCCGTCGGTGGACGTCATCACCGGCACCATCAAGGCCAACTTCCCGACCCGGATCAGCTTCCAGGTCACGTCCAAGATCGACAGCCGCACCATCCTGGGCGAACAGGGCGGCGAGCAGCTGCTGGGCCAGGGCGACATGCTCTACATGGCCGGCGGCGGCCGCATCACGCGCCTGCACGGCCCCTTCGTCACCGACCAGGAAGTCGAGGAGGTGTGCAAGCACCTGCGCCTCCAGGCCGAGCCGGACTATCTGGACCTGATCACCGACGAACCGGACGGCGACGGCGACGGGGCCATGGGCGGCGATGGCGACGGCATGTCGGGCGACGACCTCTACGACCGCGCCGTGGCCGTGGTCACCCGCGACCGCAAGGCCTCGACCTCCTACATCCAGCGCCGCCTGCAGATCGGCTACAACCGCGCCGCCACCTTGATCGAACGCATGGAGCAGGAAGGCGTCGTCAGCCCCGCCAACCACGCCGGCAAGCGCGACATCCTGGCCGGGCCTCCTCCTATGTAGGCTCGGCTGCGCCGAGGCGGCGGCTTCGCCGCCGGGCGCTATCGCTCGCGACGCGGTCGCTCGCTGCTTGAGCGCCAATCGCGCGCACGCCTGGGGAACCCCGCGGTTCAGTCGACGCTTAAACGCCTCACGTCCTCAAGCAGCGAGCGACCGCGTCGCGAGCGCTAGGACACTAAAACAATGAACACCGCTTCATCGGAGCGCCGGAATATGGTCAGGCTGGCGTCATCAGCCTGCCGGATGAAGTCGTCACCCTCATCGGGTCGAAAACCGTTCAGAACGGGAGAAGAAAAGACATGAGCATTTCCCGCCGCGCCTTCGGCCTCGGCTCCGCCGCCCTGGTCGCGCTCGCCGCCGCCCCCGCCGCCGTCCTGGCGCAGGCCGGGCTGTCGGCCGACGACCAAGCCGTCCTGCGCCAGGCCCAGACCTATCTGACCGCCATGACCACGGCCCAGGGGACGTTCGTCGAGACCGGGCCGAACAATCAGCGCCGCACCGGCCGCTATTATCTGCAGCGGCCCGGCAAGATGCGGTTCGAATATACCGAGCCGGAAGGTCTGCTGGTCGTCGCCGACGGCAATAACGTCAGCCGTTGGGATCCGCGCCTGAACGTCTTCCGCCAGGCGCCGCTGGGCCAGACCCCGCTGTCCACCTTCCTGGCGCGCGAGGTCCGGCTGGATCAGGGCGTGAAGATCGACCGGATCACGCGCATGGACTCCGGCGCCTTCGCCATCACCGCCCGCGACGCGCGCCGTCCCAATGAAGGCTCGGTCATCCTGGCTTTCGCAGGCTCGCCCGTGCGCCTACAGGAATGGACCATCACCGACGCGCAAGGCTCGCGCACGCGGGTCCAGCTGACCACGCTGCAACCGGCGCCGGGCCTGGCCGCCAGCCTGTTCCAGCTGCGCGACCCGACGCGTCGCAATCGCCGCAACTGATCCGCGCCCAGAAAAAGAAGCAGGGCGAATTTGTGACAGTTTGACCTTTTTCGTCGGGCGTGACACTTTGGGCACAGGACGGCGGCGGCCGTCCCGCCCGCCACGGATTCATCCCCGCCTGGCGGCGAGAGAGACGAACTTCATGCGCCCGGACTTCGCTCCGGGCGCTTTTTTAATGCGCGCGACAACCGGCTTAGACCCCGCCCCGCCAAGCTGCTAAGCCCGCTGGCATGAGCCTTCGCATCGTCACCTGGAACATCAACTCGGTCCGCCTGCGCATTGATCAGGTCGCCCGTTTCGTCGCCGAGAACGCCCCGGACGTCCTGTGCCTGCAGGAGATCAAATGCACCGAGGACCAGTTCCCGCGTCAGGCCTTCATCGACATGGGCCTGCCCTACCTGCGTATCGGCGGTCAGAAGGGCTGGCACGGGGTGGCGATCGCCAGTCGCCTGCCCATCATCGACAGCCCCAAGCTGGACGTCTGCCGCGAGGGCCACGCCCGCTGCGTCTCGGCCGTAGTCGAGGGCGTGGAGGTTCAGAACTTCTACATCCCGGCGGGCGGCGACCTGCCCGACCGGGCGCTGAACCCCAAGTTCGATCACAAGATGGACTTCTATGAGCGGCTGACCGCCGAGATGAAGACCCGCGACCGCCAGCGGCCTCTGGTCCTGGCCGGAGACTTCAACATCGCGCCGGGCGAGAACGACGTCTGGAACCACCGCTTCATGTCCAAGGTGGTCAGCCACACCCCCGGCGAGGTCGAGACCCTGTACCGGCTTCAGGACGCGGGCGGCTTCACCGACGTTTTGCGCGACCAGATCCCCGACCCGACCAAGCTGGCCAGCTGGTGGAGCTATCGCGCCAAGGATTTCCGCAAGTCGAACCGGGGCCTGCGGCTGGACCACCTGTGGACCTCGCCCGGCCTGACGCCCGCCGTGGTCAAGGGCAGCGCCCGAATCCTCGATACGGTGCGCGAATGGGAACGGCCCAGCGACCACGCCCCGGTCGTGATGGACCTGGACGTCTGAGGCCGCCTCAGAAGGGGAAGAAGATCGGGATGGCGACCATGGCCGCCGCCCAGGTGATCAGGTTCAGCGGCGTGCCGACACGGACGAAGTCCATGTAGCTGTAGCCGCCCATCTGATAGACGAGGACGTTGGTCTGATAGCCGAAGGGGGTGGCGAAGGCGGCCGAGGCAGCCATCATCACCGCCACCAGGAAGGGGCGCGGGTCGACCCCCAGACTCTCGGCCAGGGCGACCGCGATCGGCGTCACCAGCACCGCCACCGTGGCGTTGGACAGAAGCTCGGTCGCGAACAGGGTCACGCCGTAGAGCACGATCAAGGCGCCCAGCGGCCCGAACGGACGGATCACCTCGATCAGCAGGCCCGCCCCCTGCGCCGCCAGCCCCGTCACCTCGATCGCCGTGCCGACCACCACCATGCCGGCGATCAGCAGCAGGATGTCCGGCTTCAACCCCGAATAGGCCTCTTCCGGCGTCAGCACGCCCAGCAGGATCAGGGCCACCGCCCCGGCGAAGGCCGCCGCCGCGATGGGCGCGATTCCCAGGCCTGCCGCCGCCACCACCAGGACGAAGACCGCCAGGGCGATCAGCGCCCGCTTCCACTGCAACGGGCGGTCTGCTGAAGAATAGAGATCAACGTCGCCCAGGTGGGCGTCGCCGGTGCCGTCGCGCTGGTTGCGGCTTTCGCCGAGCCGGGCCAGCGACGGCAGGGAGAAGGGCAGACGCCACCGACGCGCTCCCTTGACCGCCTGCGCTTCCGCAGCGAGGCGCTCCCGTTCAGCTTCAGCTTCTTCCTCAGCCGTGGCCGAGCGGCCCAATTGGCGCGCGCCGAAAAAATAGAGCCACAGCCCGCCGACCAGGGCGATGATCAGACCCACGGGCGTGATCTCGAACAGGCTGAACACCGGCTGACCGGCGTTTCGCGCCATGTCGTTGACCAGCAGGTTGGTCGAGGTGCCGATCAGGGTCAGCAGGCCGCCCAGCACCGTCACATGGCTGAGCGGCATCAGGAACCGCTTGGGCGACAGCTTCAGCGACTTGGCCATGTCGCGCACGACCGGCGCGGCCAGCACCACTACCGGCGTATTGTTCAGAAAGCCGCCGACCGAGCCGCACAGGCCGATCACCACCCAGATGCCCGTCGCGCCGAAACGCTGACACAAGGACGTCGCCTTGCGGATTATCAGGCCCAGCAGACCCGACAGTTCGATGGCGTAGGCGATGACGAACAGCCCGGCCAGGGCGATGACCGCCGGACTGGCAAAGGCGCTCTGCACCTCGACCGGGCGAACCACGCCGAACAGCAGCAAGGTCGCCGCCCCGCTGAGCGCCACCACGTCCGAACGCATCCGCCCGTGGATCATCACCCCGACCACGGCGATCAGAACGATGAGAGCGATGATCTGGTCCAGCGTCACCCGCGCAAGACCCCCTTTTTTCAGCCCAGCCTCGACCGCGATCACGGGCCGGGGCGCCAATCAGCGTTTCTCGTGTTAGGCTGGTTCCATGTCGATCACAACGACCCGTCTGGCCGCGCCGCTCGCCCTGGCGGCGGCCCTGCCGCTTCTGACCTGGTGCCAGCGGCCGCCGGAACCTGCCCCCCCTGCGGATCCGGCCACGCCGCCGACGGTCGTGCTGGACTCCACCCTGAACCG
>NZ_GL883086.1:2452133-2455505 GCF_000204035.1 Brevundimonas diminuta ATCC 11568 | reverse complement strand
GAGGCGGCCGTCGCCAGCGAAGCGGGCGGCCTACCCCGCCTCGTTCGCAATGCCGACGGAAGCCTGACCCTGACGATCACGCCGGAAGACCTGGGCGCGTCGGCCCTGGTCCCTGCGACCCGCGAGGGGGCGGTCGACAAGTGGGAGGCGGTCGAAGGCTTCTGGATCGCCCGGCCATGGAGCGGCCTGGACGCCTGTCCGGCGTCAGCAGCTGTGGCCGCCCCCGCCCCGGAACTCGCGCCTTCGCCGGCTCAAACGGCGATCAAGACGCCCGCCGAGGGCAAGACGACTGAGGCCAAGGTCGTTGACGACGTCGCGGCGCCGCCAATCGTCCAGCCCGAACGCAGCGCAGGGCTGGCCGCCGTGTTCGAAACGGGCGGATCACGCCTGGGCCGTCGTCAGGGCCAGGCCTATGTCCATGTCATTCGGGGAGAAAAGGGCGTCGCGCCGACGCCGGCGCCGGGCGGCTATGCGCTGCGGCTGGAAGGACGGCTGACCGCCTTCGCGGACGGCAAGGCCGTCCATTGCGTCCAGCAGGACGCCGAAAGCCGGCCGGTCTGCATCGCCGCTTTGCGGCTAGACCGGCTGGCCTTCGAGGATGGGGCCACGGGCGCGCTTCTCAGCGAATGGCGCCCGCGTTGATTTAAGCTCAGGCTGCGCCCAGCAGCTTGGCCCCGGCCAGCACGCCCATCAGGATCAGGGTGACGCTGCCGGTGAAGACGACGATGCCTTCGAACGAGAAGCTCGAAGCGCGGGGATGCACGAGTTTCATGACTTGGTTCCTTTCGGCGGGGGAGTTCCGAACGGTCTCAAGATAGGCGGCGCGACTATACGGGACAAACCACGGTTAGGCCGCGTCGGATGATCTCAAGTCATCCGATCCGCATCTGCGTCCTCATCCAGCCGCGATTCGGCCACGATCCAGTTGAGGAAGCGCCGCAGCTTGGGTTCGTCCGCCCGTTCGGGCAGGACCACCGCCCAATAGGCCAGGTCGTTGGTCAGGGCGTGATCGACCGGCTGGATCAGCCGCCCCTCGCGCAGGTCGTCCGCCGCCAGGGGCGCCGAGGTCAGGGCCACGCCGCGTCCTGATAAAGCCGCCTCCAGCGCCAGATGGCTGTGGCTGAAATGGGGGCCGCGCAGGTGGTTCACGCGCGGATCATCGACCCCGGCGCTCTCGAACCAGGCCTTCCAGCCCATGCGGTCGGCGTAGGGCATGTCGTGCCAGGTCTCATGGATCAGCACCACGTCCAGCAGGTCGGACGGCTGGTTCAACCGCCGCGCGGCGGCGAAGGACGGAGCGCAGACCGGGATCAGCCGCTCATTGACCAGCCGCCGCGCCACCTGCCCCGGATAGGGGCCTTCTCCGTAGCGCAGGGCCACGTCGGCCTCGCCGTTCGACAGGTCGGCGATGCGGTCCTCGGCGAAGACGATCAGGTCGAGATCCGGATTTTCCTCGCTGAAGCGATGCAGGCGCGGCGACAGCCATTTGCTGGCCAGCGACGGCAGGGCGGTGATGCGCAGCTGGCGCGAGCGGCCGGGGCGCACGGCCTCCAACGCGCTTTCCAGCCGCTCGAAAGCGTCGGCCACGCCCTGGGCCAGGCGCTTGCCGTCGGCGGTCAGGCGCACCGAGCGGTTGAAACGGTCGAACAGGCGCAGGCCCAGCCGCATCTCCAGCGCCTTCACATGGCGGCTGACGGCGCCGGGGGTGACGCCCAACTCCTCGGCCGCCTCGCGGAAGCTGCCGAGGCGAGCGGCTGCGTCGAACGCCCGAAGCGCCACCAGCGGCGGGGTCGGGCGACGCTCGCTCATCTGAGGGTCAGGGCTGGAGGCGGTAGCCGCCGGCGTCGGTCAGCAGCAGACGGGCCTGGCCCGGCTCGACCTCGATCTTCTGACGCAGGCGATAGATGTGCGTTTCCAGGGTGTGGGTGGTGACCCCGGCGTTGTAGCCCCAGACCTCGGTCAGCAGCTCTTCGCGCGACACCGGCTTGGCCCCGGCGCGATAGAGGTACTTGAGGATGTTGGTTTCCTTCTCGGTCAGCCGGACCTTCTTGCCCTTGTCGTCGACCATCAGCTTGGAGGCCGGACGGAACTCATAGGGGCCGACCTGGAAGACGGCGTCCTCGGACTGTTCGTGGCTGCGCAGGTGGGCGCGGATGCGCGCCAACAGGACGGCGAACCGGAAAGGCTTGGTGACATAGTCGTTGGCGCCGGAATCGAGGCCGAGGATGGCGTCCGAATCCGACGACTGCGCCGTCAGCATGATGACCGGGGTGGAGACCCCCGCCTTGCGGATCAGGCGACAGGCCTCGCGGCCGTCCATGTCGGGCAGGTCGACGTCGAGTAGGATCAGATCGGCCCGCGCCTCCTTGGCCTGGCGCACGCCGTCGGTCGCCGTCGCGGCCTGGGCCGGGCGGAATTCCTCATGAAGCGCCAACTGCTCGGCCAAGGCCTCGCGCAGGTCGTTGTCGTCATCGATGATCAGAATGGTCTTGGGCGTGCGCATGGTCTCTTTAGAATGGCGAGGCTTGAGCCTGACGCCAAGGGCGCCAAACGCGATATTGCGCCCTAAGAGGTCGCAGGGACCATATTTCGTTCCCCGAACAGGGCCGAACCCACCCGAACATGGGTCGCGCCCGCCTCAATCGCCGTCAGATAGTCGCCGCTCATGCCCATCGACAGGACGCTCAGGCCGTTGCGGGCCGCGATCGCGGCCAGCAAGGCGAAGTGCGGCGCGGGGTCTTCGTCGGCCGGAGGAATGCACATCAGCCCCTCGACCGTCAGGCCGTGAACGTCGCGCGCGGCGGCGATCAGGGCGTCGGCGTCGTCCGGCAGCACGCCCGCCTTCTGCGGCTCGGCGCCCGTATTGACCTGAACCAGGACGCGGGGACGACGGCCCGTCTTGCGCGCGGCGGCGGCCAGGGCGGCGGCGAGGCGTTCGCGATCCAGCGTCTCAATGACGTCGAACAGCTCAACCGCGTCTTGCGCCTTATTGGTCTGCAAGGGGCCGATCAGGCGCAGCTCCAGATCCGGCAGGGCGGCGCGACGCTCATCCCAGTGGGCCTTGGCCTCCTGCACCCGGTTCTCGCCGAACACCCGCTGGCCGGTCGCCAGGGCGGCGTCGAGGGCGGCGTCGCCCTGCGTCTTGGACACCGCCGTCAGCACCACGGAAGCAGGGTCGCGGCCCGCCGCCAGGGCTGCGTCATGGATGCGGCGACGCACCTCGGCGAAGCGGTCGGCGATGGACGAAACGGCGAAAGCGGGGGTAGTGGCGGTCATGACCCTGTCCGAACTCATGGCCGAGGACGCGCGCACCCTGTGGGCGGCGGCTCAGGCCCTGTCGCAGTCTGTAGCCCTCGCGGCGGCGCCTGTCAG
>NZ_GL883086.1:2428560-2451630 GCF_000204035.1 Brevundimonas diminuta ATCC 11568 | reverse complement strand
GCGGCGATGTCGGTCAGGCTGACGGCAGGGGCGCGGCCGCGCGTCTGCGCAGCGGCGTCGGTCGCCGCCCCGGCCAAGGCCAGGGCGCCCACGCTTGCAGCGATGACGGCGACGAAACGCATTTCACCCACCCTATGGACCGCTCGTTTTCTGCGGCGATCCTCGTTTACGACCTCAGGACACGCCTGAACAAGCCGCGTCTGATCTGGGGATAAGATATGGACTGCATTCCTACGGTCAACGGAACGTGGCCCTATGGCATAGGTTCCAGGCGACTCCGGCGCGGGCTGTGGCGCCCTTGTCACGCAGAAGGGCGAGACCGAGGCCTCTATCGGTCGAGTCTGATGCCAGATCGCCTTGTCATCGCCCCTTTTCGCCGTGTTATAGAGCGTTGCTGACGCGAGCGTGCGTGGCGTCGCCAGGCGACGTTCCCTCACGCGCCGTCAAACCCTTTCACGGAGATCACGGAATGGCTCTTGTTCGCGGCGCTGCGGTCGCCCTGATCGCCTCGGGGCTGCTGCTCGGGGGCTGCTCCAGCCTGCCGTTCGGCGGCTCTAAGGCCAAGGCGCCCACCATGGAGGCCCAGCTGGGCATCGGCGTGAACGCCTATCTGTGGCGCGCCACCCTGGACACCCTGTCCTTCATGCCCCTGACAAGCGCCGATCCGTGGGGCGGCGTGGTCAACTATGACTGGTACGTCAATCCGCAGGCGCCGAACGAGCGCTTCAAGGCGACCGTCTTCATCCTGGATCGCCGCCTGCGCGCCGACGCCCTGAACGTCGCCGTAACCAAGGAAGTCAAGGACGCCGCCGGCGCCTGGGTCTCCGCCCCGGTCGCGGCCCAGACCGAAACCGATCTGGAGAACGCCATCCTGACCAAGGCGCGCCAGCTCAACCTCGCCAACGCGGCCCGTCGCTAAAGACCGGCCGCCCCTCACCTTTCGTCTTCAACGCGTCCTCAGGCCCGCCTCAAGCTTCGCGCCTGAGGCGCCGCCTCAGGATACGCCGTGGCCCGCTACGAGCCCAAGACCGCCGAACCCCGCCAGCAGGCCCGATGGGCTGCGGCCGACGCCTTCTCGGTGTCCAACGCCGACACCGGCCGTCCGAAATACTACGTCCTGGAGATGTTCCCCTATCCGTCGGGCAACATCCACATGGGCCACGCCCGCAACTATGTGATGGGCGACGTGGTGGCGCGTCACAAGCGGGCGCAGGGTTTCGACGTCCTGCATCCGATGGGCTGGGACGCCTTCGGCATGCCGGCCGAGAACGCGGCCATGGAGCGCGGCGTCCACCCTGGCGACTGGACCTGGTCCAACATCGCCGCCATGCGCGACCAGCTGAAGCTGCTGGGCCTGTCGCTGGACTGGTCGCGTGAGTTCGCCACCTGCGACCCCGACTACTACGGCAAGCAGCAAGCCTGGTTCCTGGAGCTGTTCAAGCGCGGCCTGGTCTATCGCAAGGACGGCGTGGTCAACTGGGATCCGGTCGACAACACGGTCCTGGCCAATGAACAGGTCATCGACGGACGCGGCTGGCGTTCGGGCGCTGTGGTCGAGAAGCGCAAGCTGAACCAGTGGTTCCTGCGTATTACTCAGTATGCGGATGATCTGATCGACGGTCTGGCCGAGCTGGAAGGCCGCTGGCCCGAGAAGGTCCGCCTGATGCAGGAAAACTGGATCGGCCGATCCAAGGGTCTGCAGATGAAATGGGCCTGGGCGGACGTCACCCCGGCCGGATTCGACGACGGGCTGGAGATCTACACCACCCGCCCCGACACCCTGTTCGGCGCCAGCTTCATGGGTCTGGCCCCCGATCATCCGATCTCGAAGCAACTGGCCGAGGCCGACCCCAAGGTCGCCGCCTTCGTCGCCGAATGCCGCAAGGGCGGCGCCAGTCAGGCCGACATCGAACAGGCCGAGAAGATCGGCTGGGACACGGGCCTGAAGGTCGTCCATCCCTTCACCGGGGCCGAAGTCTCGGTGTGGATCGCCAACTTCATCCTGTCCGACTACGGCACGGGCGCCATCTTCGCCTGCCCGGCGCATGACCAGCGCGATCTGGACTTCGCCCGCAAATACAGTCTGCCGGTGATCCCGGTCGTCCGCCCCTGGGGCGCGGGCGACGACTTCGCCGTGACGGACGAGGCCTATACCGGCCCCGGGTCCATCTTCCATTCCGACTTCCTGAACGGTCTGGACATCGAGGCCGCCAAGGCCGAGGCCATCCGCCGCATCGAGGCCGCCGGAACAGGCGAAGGCGCGACCATCTATCGCCTGCGCGACTGGGGCGTCAGCCGCCAACGCTACTGGGGCTGCCCCATCCCGGTCATCCACTGCAAGGCCTGCGGCGTCGTGCCGGTCCCGGCGGACCAACTGCCGGTCGAACTGCCCAAGGACGTCACCTTCGACGTGCCCGGCAACCCGCTGGACCGTCACCCGACCTGGAAGCACGTCAACTGTCCGTCGTGCGGCGCCGCCGCCCGGCGTGAGACGGACACGCTCGACACCTTCGTCGACAGCTCCTGGTATTTCGCCCGCTTCGCCGACCCCAAGGCGGCCGAGCCGATCAACAAGGCCGCCGCCGCCAAATGGCTGCCGGTCGATCAGTATATCGGCGGCGTCGAGCACGCCGTCCTGCACCTGCTCTACGCCCGCTTCATCACCCGCGCCCTGTCGGACGCCGGTCTGATGGACGTGAAAGAGCCGTTCGCGGGCCTGTTCACGCAAGGCATGGTGGTCCACGAGACCTATTTCGACGGCCATGAAGACAGCGGAAAACCGCGCTGGGTCGAGCCGTCAGACGTCCGCATCGAGACGGTGGACGGCCAGCGCGTCGCCACCCGCCTGTCCACCGGCGCCGCCGTCACGATCGGCGACATCGAAAAGATGTCGAAGTCCAAGAAGAACGTGGTCGCGCCCCAGGACATCATCACCGCCTATGGCGTAGACGCCGGCCGCCTGTTCATCCTGTCCGACAGCCCGCCTGAGCGCGACATCCAGTGGTCGACCGGGGGCGTTGAAGGCGCCGCCCGCTTCGTCCAGCGCGTCTGGGGCGAGTTCGACGGCTTTGACGCCGCCGCGCCCGCGAACCCCGATGCGGACGCCGCCCTGATCCGCGAGACGCACAAGGCCATCAAGGCCGTCAGCGAAGGCGTCGAGCATTTCCGCTTCAACTCGGCCGTGGCCAAGCTCTACGCCTTCCTGGCGACCATCCGCCAACACGACAAGGCGGGCGCCGAGGCGAAGAAGACCGCCCTGGCCGCCCTAGCGCGGCTGATGGCGCCCTTCACCCCGCACCTGGCCGAGGAATGCTGGACCCGGCTGGGCGAGGCCGGAATGGTGCTGGACGCGCCCTGGCCCGTCTATGACGCCGCCCTGGCCGCCGACGACCAGGTCACCCTGCCCGTGCAGATCGGCGGCAAACGTCGCGGCGAGGTCGTCCTGCCCCGCGGGTCGGACAATGCGACGGTCGAGGCCGCCGCTCTCGCCAATCCGACGGTTCAGGCCTACCTTGCCGCCAACAACCTCAGCGTTCGCAAGGTGATCGTGGTGCCCGACCGTATCGTCAATCTGGTGGCCGGCTGATGCGCCGCCTGGCCCTGCTCGGCGTCCTGGCGGGCGCAAGCCTGCTGTCCGCCTGCGGCTTCACGCCCATGTACGGCGAGACCGGCGTCAGCGGCGGCCTGTCGCGCATCGCCGTGACCACGCCGGACGACCGGCTGGGCTATCGCTTGCGCGAGCAGCTGGAGGACGCCTTCGGCCGCGACGGCGCACAGGCCCCCCTCTATCGCCTGACGACCGAGGTCGAGCAGAGCCGTCGCCCTCTGGGCCGCCGCATCGACGACACGGCCAGCCGCTATGAGCTGACGGTCAAGGCCGCTTGGGCCCTGACCCCCGCCGCTGGCGGCGAGACGATCAAGGGCGTGCAGACGACGACCGTCACCTACGCCGCCGCGGATCAGCCCTACGCCGCCATCGCCGCCCAGCAGGACGGCGAGGACCGGGCCGCCGCCGACCTGGCCCGTCTGATCCGCCTGGACATGATGCGCGTCCTGGCGGGGCTCTGAAGGCCTTCGCATGATCCTCTCCAAGCGGCCCGACGTCGACCGCTTCCTGAAGGCGCCGGACGCCGGCGTTCGCGCCGCCGTCATCCACGGCAAGGACCGTTCGGGCGTGACCGAGCGCGCCCTGACGCTGTGCCGCACGATCACCCCGGACCTCAACGACCCCTTCAACGTCACCCTGTTGACCGAGGCCGACATCGACGGCGACGCCGTGCGATTGGAAGAGGCGCTGACGGCGCTCAGCATGATCGGCGGGCGGCGCCTGGTGCGCATCCGGATGTCGGACGGCAAGGCGGGCGTGGACAAGGCCGTGGCCGCCGCCCTGACCGCCCACGCCGAGGGCGCCTATAATCCCGACGCCATGTTGGTGATCGAGGCCGGGGCGCTGGGCCGCGAATCCGCCCTGCGCAAGGCCGCCGAAAAGGCCCAGGGCGCAGTCGCCATCGCCTGCTATGAAGACGAGGTCGGCGATGTCGCCCGCATGACGCGCGAGGCCCTAGGCGCGGACAAGGTCGGCCTGTCATCCGACGCCCTGGACCGCTTCGTCGCCCGCCTGCCCCGCGAACGCGGCCTGATGCGTCAGGAGATCGAGCGGCTGATCCTCTATATCGGCCCCGGATCGGGCCGCACCATCGACATCGAGGAGCTGGACGCCCACCTGGGGGTCGAGCCCGACGCCTCCCTGTCCGACGCCGCCTTGCAGGCCTTCGGCGGCCGACCCGGCCCCGCCCAGGCGGGTCTGCGCCGCGCCCTGGCCGAGGGCGAAAGCGCCGTCATGGCCGTACGCATGGCCTCGCTTCATCTCGGAAAACTACGCCGGATCAATGTCCTGCAAGCCAACGGCGCAGGCGCCAAGGAGGCCGCCAAGGCCGCCGGCGTGTTCTGGAAACAGGAAGCGGAAATGCTGCGCCAATCGCGCGCCTGGCGGCTCGAACTGCTCGATGAGGTGCAGGACAGCGTCAACACCGCCGACGTCATGACCAAGACCACGGGCATGCCCGAAGCTCTGATCGCCGAACGCCTGCTGCTGGAGATCGCCGCCCGCGCCAAGCGCATGGGGCTTTAAGGCGCGCACGAGACGGCGGCGGCGTCCCTCAGCCTCGCTTGGAGGCGCGACGGAAAGCAGGCTTGTTCAAGGCCGCCGCCTGACGCTGCATCGACCGCTCCGCCTTGCGAGCTCCATCAATGCCGACGAAGCCGCCATCCTGCTGAGCCGCCTTCTTCGCAGCCAGCGCACGCTTGAGCGCCTCAGCAGCGCTCGATTTCTTGGAAATTTCGTTCATGGGCCGATCCTAGCAGCCCTGCGCGAAAAACCAGCCCTTCAAGGCCCTGCGCCGCTCTTTCCGCTTAGACGGCCCAAGCCCTGACCAATACGCCAAATGAGCTGTATTGACACAAACGTATATAAGGGATTTCTATGACGTTGATCGGTCCTCGATCATCGATCGAGTCATGCGCGTCATCACCTGCTGGCGCGTCAGCACTCGCTCTCATCCCCGACTTGCCCGTCCTGGCTCGTTCCTGGACGGGCTTTTTCGTTATAGACGTCAGCCCCGCATCAAGCGTCGGCACAGGTCGTCGAGCTGTTCCAAGGTGCCGTATTTAACGGTGATCTCGCCCTTGCCGCCCTTGTCGGCCAAAGAGACCTGAAGGCCCAGGGCGTCGGACAGATCCTGTTCCAGGGCCGCGATGTCGGCCGCACCCTCGCCGCTCATGGTCGGCTTGGCCTTGGGCGTTTTCGGGCCCTCCGCCGCGCGACGCGCCAGGGCCTCGGTCTGGCGCACGTTCAGACCCCTGGCGATGACCTCCGCCGCCAGTTGCTCTGCATTCGGCGCCGTGATCAGGGCGCGGGCGTGACCCGCCGACAGCTCACCCCGCACCACATGCTCGCGCACCGCCTCGGGCAGTTGCAGCAGGCGCAGGGTGTTGGCGACGTGGCTGCGGCTCTTGCCCACCACCCCGGCCAGGGCGTCCTGGGTACGACCGAACCGCTCCATCAGGACGGCATAGGCGTTGGCCTCTTCCATCGGGTTCAGGTCGGCGCGCTGGACGTTCTCGATGACGCCGACCTCAAGCACCTCGATGTCGTCCATCTCGCGCACGACGATCGGCACCTGGGTCAGGCGGGCGGCCTGGGCGGCGCGCCAGCGGCGCTCGCCGGCGATGATCTGCCACACGCCCTGCTCGCCCGGTTGCGACCGCACCAGGATGGGCTGCAGCACCCCCTTGTCGCGGATCGAGGCCGTCAGTTCATCCAGATCCGTCTTGGCGAAGATCTTGCGCGGCTGGTCCGGATTCGGCTTCAGCGCCTCGATCGGCGCGCGTTGCACGCCGGCCGGCGCCGGACCGGTCGCGTCGACGGCGACTGGCTCCTGCGCGTTTTCTCCCAGAAGCGCCGAGAGACCCCGGCCCAGACCACGCTGACGTTCGGACAAGATATCGATTCCGTTACTGTTTATCGGATCAGACCGCCCATCAGGCGGCCAGGGCCTGACGGCGCTGACGCTCACGCGCCACCAGTTCACGGGCCAGCTTCAGATAGGCCTGGCTGCCCGCACATTTCAGATCATAAATGAGCGCCGGCTTGCCGAAGGACGGCGCCTCGGACACCCGGACGTTGCGAGGAATCACGCTGTCATAGACCTTGTCGCCGAAATGGGCGCGCACATCGGTCGCCACCTGGCCGGACAGGGCATTGCGACGGTCGTACATGGTCAGGACCAGGCCCTGAATCTCCAGCGCCGGGTTCAGGCTCTGGCGCACCATGTCGATGGTCCGCATCAACTGGGTCAGGCCCTCCAGGGCGAAGAACTCGCACTGCAGCGGCACCAGGACGGCGTCGGCCGCCGCCATGGCGTTCAGCGTCAGAAGGTTCAGCGACGGCGGGCAGTCGATCAGCACATAGTCAAACCGGGCATGACCATTGCCCCCCTGCTTCGCCAGGGCGTCGCGCAGGCGATAGGACCGTCGATCCGCCTGGCTCAGCTCGATCTCGACACCCGACATGTCAGCGTCGGCGGCAACGATGAACAGTCCCGGCACGGCGGTCTCAATGGCGGCCTCGTCCACTGGGCGGCCGTCGACGATGACGTCATAGATCGTCACCCGCCGTGTTTCACGTGGAACACCCAGACCCGTGGAGGCATTACCCTGCGGGTCCATGTCGACGATCAGCACCTTCTCCCCGATCGCCGCCAGGGCGGTGCCCAGGTTGATGGCGGTCGTGGTCTTGCCCACCCCGCCTTTCTGGTTGGAGACCGCCAGGACGCGGGTTTCATGCATGCGGGGCTGCTTTACGGACTCAACGGACACGGCGAAGGCTCCCCAGTGAAACGATGCGGCCGCGCGGATCGCTGCGCGAGACCGTAAGCTCAGCTTCAAACTGCCAGACCCGGCGGGCCTCTTTCAACTCAGCCTCGGCCTTCTCTCCCTTGAGAAACAGGCCTTTTGCACCGCGTTGGAAGTAGGGCTGTGCATAACCCAGCAGCTTGTCCATCGCCGCCACTGCGCGCGCGGTGACGATGTCGACGGAAATCGTCTGCTCTTCGGCCCGCCCGTTGACGACGGTCGCGGGCAGATCGAGCGCATCCACGATCGTCTGCAAGAAACGACAGCGCTTGCCCAGGCTGTCGACCAGCCAGACATGGGCGCCCGGACGGCCCTTCAACAGGATGGCCAGGACCACGCCGGGAAAGCCCGCCCCCGCCCCCAGATCAGCCCAGGTCTTGGCCTCCGGCGCCAAGCTCAACAGCTGCGCGCTGTCCCATGCGTGCCGGTTCCAAAAGTCGGGAATAGTGTCCGGCCCGACCAGGTTCATCACCTCATTGGCCTCGGTCAGCATGACCAGAAAGGCTTGCAGATCGGCGATGTTGGCGTCGCTGGCGCCCGTCTGGGCGCGGAAGGTCTGAATGGCGTCCGACATCAGGCGACGACCGCCGCGAGGTCGGCTTCCACGCCCTTCGCCTTTTTCACATGCGCCAACAGCGCCGTCAGGGCGCCCGGCGTCATCCCTTCGATCCGCCCGGCCTGGCCCAGAGTCAGCGGTCGGATCATGGCCAGCTTTTCACGCACCTCATTCGACAGGGCGCCGATGGCCGCGTAGTCAAGATCAGCAGGCAAGGACAGTCCCTCCTCCCGCCGCAGAGCCTCGGCGTCCTGGGCCTGACGGTCCAGATAACCGGCGTAGACGGCGTCGATCTCCACCTGCTCGCGCACGGCGGCGGTCCAGTCGGCGATCTCGGGCCGGACCGAAACAAACTGATCCAGCGACACGGTGGGGAAGGCCAGCAAATCGCGGATCGAACGGCGTTGCCCATCCGCATTGACGGTGATGCCCAGAGCCCCCGCCTCCTTGGGCGTGAACTGCGTTTCACGTGAAACACGGTTCGCCCGGTCTAATCGGTCAGCCTTATCCAGCCATACCTTGGCGCGGTCGGCGCTGACGATTCCGGCCTCGATGCCGAGCGGCGTCAGGCGTTGATCCGCATTGTCCGCACGCAAGGTGAGTCGATACTCGGCCCGGCTGGTGAACATACGATAGGGCTCGGTGACGCCGCGCGTCACCAGGTCGTCGATCATCACCCCGATATAGGCCTGATCCCGGCCGAGGATCAGCGGGTCGGAACCGGCGGCGGCGCGAGCCGCGTTAAGACCCGCGATCAGCCCTTGGGCTCCCGCCTCTTCATAGCCGGTCGTGCCGTTGATCTGGCCCGCGAGGTAGAGGCCGGGCCGCTTCTTGACCTCCAGCGCCGGGGTCAGTTCGCGCGGATCGACATAGTCGTACTCGATGGCGTAGCCGAAGCGGAAAACCTCCACCTTCTCCAGCCCCGGCATGGTGTGGAGGAAGGCCAGCTGGGTCGCATCCGATACCGAGGTGGATATGCCGTTCGGATAGACGCTGGGGTCATCCAGACCTTCCGGCTCCAGGAAGACCTGGTGGCTGGTCTTGTCCGCGAAACGCACCACCTTGTCCTCGATCGAGGGGCAATAGCGCGGACCGCGTCCCGACAGGCGGCCACCATAGACGGCGCTCTCGCCCAGATTCTCGGCGATGATGCGATGCGTCTCTTCCGTCGTGTGGGTGACGCCGCAGGCGATCTGCGGCACCTCGATGCGGTCCGTCAGGAAGCTGAAGGGCGCGGGCTGATCGTCGGCCGCCTGCATCTCCAGCCGATCCCAGGCGATGGTTCGACCGTCCAGGCGCGCGGGCGTGCCGGTCTTCAACCGCCCCATCATCAGGTCGGCGTCATGCAGATCACCGGCCAGCCCCGTCGAGGGGTCTTCGCCAAATCGGCCCGCCGGAATGCGCAGATCGCCGCGATGGATCACGCCGTTGAGGAAGGTGCCGGTCGTCAGCACCACGGCGCCAGCGCGGATCGTCTCCCCTGCCCCCGTCGTCACGCCGACCACCCGGTCGCCGTTCAGGATCAAGCCCTCGGCCGTGCCCGCCATCAGGGTCAGGTTCGGATAGTCGGCCAGCTCCGCCTGCATGGCCTCGCGATACAGGCGACGGTCGATCTGGCTGCGCGGACCGCGCACGGCGGCGCCCTTGGAGCGATTCAACATGCGGAACTGGATGCCGGACACGTCCGCCAGACGCCCCATGACGCCGTCCAAGGCGTCGATCTCTCGCACCAGATGGCCCTTGCCCAGACCGCCGATGGCCGGGTTGCAGCTCATCTCGCCGATGGTCTCCAGCTTCTGGGTCAGAAGCAGGGTGCGGACGCCCGCGCGCGCGGCGGCCGTCGCGGCTTCGCATCCCGCGTGGCCGCCGCCGATAACGACGACGTCGAAGGTATGATCGGAGGTCGAACTCATGGCGTCCACATAGTCCATTCGAGCCGGAATCGCCACCGGCTCGAGGACCGTTGTTTCACGTGAAACAGGCGAAAGCCGGGCCTATTTGCCGATGCAGAAGGAGGAGAAGACCTCGCCCAGAATGTCCTCCACCCCGATGGCCCCGGTGACGCGGGCCAGGGCGTCGGCGGCGCGGCGCAGATCATCGCCCGCCATCTCGGGCGCCAGATCGAGCGCACGACGCCCTGCCTCAACCGCGGCCAGAGCTTCCGCCAAGCGACGGCGATGGCGCTCACGCGTCACCGCCGGGAAGTCGGCGCCGGACAGGTCGCGGGCCAAACGAGCCGCGATCCAGTCATGCAGTTCAGACAGCCCCTGCCCCGTCGTCGTGCTGACGCTCAGGGCTTCGAGATCGGGCGCCGTCGCCACGGCGCCCAGGTCGGACTTGTTCAACACCTGAAGGTCCGAGGAACGGATGAAGCCGAAAGCCGGATCCGTATCGCCTTCGGTGGAGGGCGAACGAACCCATAGACGCAGGTCGGCGCCCTCGGCGCGCAAGCGTGCGCGACGGATGCCCTCCGCCTCGACCGGATCGTCGCTGTCGCGCAGACCCGCCGTGTCCGACAAGGTGACCGCGTAGCCCCCGATCATGATGTCGGCGTCCAGCACGTCGCGCGTCGTCCCGGCGATCGGGGTGACGATGGCCGCCTCGCGCGCCACCAGGGCGTTGAACAGGGAAGACTTGCCCGCATTCGTCTCGCCGATCAGGACGATGCGATAGCCCTCGCGCACCCGTCGGCCGCGATCGGAATCGGCCAGGGCCGCGCGCAGATCGGCGGCCAGGGCGTCCAGAATCGGCCCGGCGGTGCGCGCCAAATTGTCAGGCACTTCCTCGTCGGGGAAGTCGATCTCGGCCTCAACCAGGGACAGGGCCTTCAGCAGATCACGGCGGAAACCAGCGTAGGCCGCCGACAGGGCGCCGTCGAGCTGACCCAGAGCCTGAGACTTCTGGGCGTCCGTTTCCGCGTCGATCAGGTCGGCGACGGCCTCGGCCTGGGCCAGATCCATGCGGCCGTTCTGGAAGGCCCGTCGGGTGAACTCGCCGGGCTCGGCCGGGCGCAGGCCCAGGGCGATGAGGGCGGCGCTGGCCGCCTCCACCACGGCGCGACCGCCATGCAGATGCAGTTCGGCCGAGTCCTCGCCCGTATAGGATCGCGGCGCGATGAAGCGCAGCACCAGAGCCTCGTCGATCAAACGCTCCTCGTGGCGCAAACTGCGCACCGAGGCCAGGCGGGGCGTCAGCCCCCCAGCCCCCAGCGCCGTCAGCGTCGTTTCCGTGGCCGGACCCGACAGGCGCAGCACGGCGATGGCCCCCCGCCCCGGCGGAGTGGCGAGGGCGAAGATGGTGTCGCTCACGCCGTCAGGCTCAAGGTTTTGCCGCGCCCGTGACGGCGGCTTCCATCAGGCGGCGGAACTGGTCCTGGGCCTGAACGCCGAAGCTGGTCCAGGTCTTCATCAGTTCATCGGGCTGCATCGCGGCCATGTTGGCGTCCATGCGCTTTTGCATCTCGGCGACCAGATGATCGTTGAGCGGCGTCACATCCGGCAGGCCCAGAAAGGCCCGGGCCTCGGCCGGGGTGCAGTCGATCTCAATGTTCAGCTTCATGACATCTGCCTTTCAAGCTGGGCGCGTGTTTCACGTGAAACAGCCCTCAAGCAGCCGCCCGCCGCGCGGGCGGCGCTAGGGCCAGTATCAGGTGTTCATCGACTGGAAGAAGTCGCCGTTGTTCTTGGACTGGCGCAGCTTGTCGAGCAGGAATTCGATCGCGTCCTGCGGGCCCATCGGGTTGAGGATGCGACGCAGGACATAGGTCTTGGCCAGCTGGTCCTTCGGCGTGATGAGGTCTTCCTTGCGGGTGCCGGACTTGAGCACGTCGATCGCCGGGAAGATGCGCTTGTCGGCGACCTTGCGGTCCAGCACGATTTCCGAGTTGCCGGTGCCCTTGAACTCTTCGAAGATCACCTCGTCCATGCGGCTGCCGGTGTCGATCAGGGCCGTGGCGATGATGGTCAGCGACCCGCCCTGCTCCACATTACGCGCGGCGCCGAAGAAGCGCTTGGGACGTTGCAGGGCGTTGGCGTCGACGCCGCCGGTCAGCACCTTGCCCGACGACGGGACGGTGGCGTTGTAGGCGCGGCCCAGGCGGGTGATGGAGTCCAGCAGGATCACCACGTCCTTCTTGTGCTCAACCAGACGCTTGGCCTTTTCGATCACCATTTCGGCCACGGCGACGTGACGCGAGGCGGGCTCGTCGAAGGTCGAGGCGACGACCTCGCCCTTCACCGTGCGCTGCATGTCGGTGACTTCTTCCGGGCGTTCGTCGATCAGCAGGACGATCAGGAAGACTTCCGGATGGTTGCGCTCGATCGACTTGGCGATGTTCTGCAGCATGACCGTCTTACCCACGCGCGGCGGGGCGACGATCAGGCAGCGCTGGCCCTTGCCGAGCGGGGCGACGATGTCGATGACCCGGCCCGAGCGATCCTTCAGCGTCGGGTCCTGGATCTCCATGTGCAGACGCTCTTCGGGGTAGAGCGGCGTCAGGTTGTCGAACAGGACCTTGGTCTTGACCATCTCCGGATCTTCGAAGTTGATCGTATCGACCTTGAGCAGGGCGAAGTAGCGCTCGCCCTCGCGCGGGCCGCGCACGGCGCCGTGCACCGTGTCGCCCGAGCGCAGGCCGAAGCGACGGATCTGCGACGGCGAGACATAGACGTCGTCCGGCCCCGGCAGATAGTTGGCGTCCGGGCTGCGCAGGAAGCCGAAGCCGTCCGGCAGGATCTCCAGCACGCCCGAGGCGATGATCTCGACCTCTTCATCAGCCAGGGTCTTCAGGATGGCGAACAGCAGATCCTGCTTGCGCAGGTTGCCGGCGTTCTCGATGTCCAGGCCTTCGGCGAAGGCGACCAGGTCTTCCGGCGTCTTCTCGTTCAGTTCCTGCAAGGTGATGCGGCCGTTGGGGACGATGGGCTCGCCGTCATCGTCCTCGTCATCCTCCTCGGCCGTGGTGTCGACGCCGTGGTCGTCGTCTTCAGCGACAGGCGCGACGGGTTCTTCGGGCGCGGCTTCCTCGACCGGCGCCGCCCCACGGCTGCCGCCCAGGCTCAGGGTGCGGCGCGGCCGCTCAACAGGCGTTTCCACCGTGTTTTCAGTAACTTCGGTTTCCGGCGTCTCAGGCGTATCGGTCATGATGGCGTGCTCGTTCGCGCACCCGAACACCGCAGGGCGCCCAGGAGCAGAAGGTCGTCGATGGCTTCAGCCGCAAGGGCTGGGAGGGAGGGCGACGATCTCCCGCAGGCTCGAACCGGCAGGCGTCGCGAAAAGAGAGGGACCGCGCTGCACGGATCGGCCGCACGGTTCATCGCAGCGGAACCACGAAAGACCCGTGCCGGTCAAGGGCCCTCAAACAGCGGGCGGCCGCGTCGCTCGCGCTAGGGCCTCTAGAAACTCCATTCCATCGTCACCGACAGCACCATGATGATGGCCAGGACGAAGGGAATCTCATTGGTCATGCGCCAGAAGCGACCCGAATATTTCGACGTGCCCGCCGCGATTTTCTTGCGCTGTCCCGCCAGGAAGCCGTGCCAGGCCGCCAGCAGGAAGACGCCGATCAGCTTGGTCATCATCCAAGGCTGGTGCGCGAAGGACCAATCGGCGCCGTCGCCGCTGCGCAGCCACAGCAGCCAGCCGCCGAAGACGAAGGCCAGGATCATGGCCGGGTTGATGATGATGCGCAGCAGCCGCGTCTGCCAGACACGCAACAGGGCCTGCATCTCGCCGCGCAGGGGTTCAGGCTTGGCGTTCTGCTCGGCGTCATAGGCGAACAGGCGCGGCAGGAAGAGCATGCCGGCCATCCAGGCGATCACCGCCAGGATGTGAAGCCCGCGGGCCAGGTTGTAGTAGTCCATGTCGCTTCCCCTCAGGCCGCCCTTGAGCTCTTTGAACAGCCAGACGGGCAGGCTTTCAAGTGGGCGCATGGTCCCCCCTGCGAGGCGCCCTGCGGCGCGGTCCCCGGCGTCTCCAGCGCCCGTCCGACCGCATCGGCCAGGGCGGTGATGAAGATCGGATCCGCGCTGACCGTCGGCGCCCGCAGATAGGGCGCGCAACCGACCTTATGCGCCAGCTCGCCGTATTCCATGTCCAGCTCGACCAGGGTCTCGATATGCTCGGAGACGAAGGCGATGGGCACGACGACGGCGCCCATGCCGTCCCTGGCCGCCTGTTCGATAGCGTCCGGCGTGGCCGGCCCCAGCCATTTCAGCGGTCCGACCCGGCTCTGATAGCAGATGGTCCAGTCAGTCAGACCCATGTGCTCGACCACAGCGGCCACGGTCGCCTCGACCTGGGCCTGATAGGGATCGCCGGCCGCGACCAGCTTTTCCGGAATGCCGTGCGCCGAAAACAGCACGCGCACCGGTCTGCCTTCAGCCTTGTCCAGCGTTTGCCGGATCAGACGGGCCTGGGCCTCGATCAGGCCCTCGGTGTCCGGATAGCAGCAAACGACATGGGTCTCGCCCGGCCCGTCGTAGCACTCGCTCCACTTCTTCAGCGACGAGGCCGTCGTAGTCGTCGAGAACTGCGGATAGAGGGGGAGAAGGACGATCTTGTCCGGCTGAAAAGCCTTGACCGCCGCCGCCGTCTCTTCCGTCAGCGGATGCCAGTAGCGCATGGCGATGAAGACGCGGCTGTCGTCGCCCGGCGCGGCGTCGGCCAGGGCGCGCGACAAGGCCTCGGCCTGTTTCTGCGTCTCGGGCAACAGGGGCGAGCCGCCGCCCATCAGGGCGTAGTTGGCCTGGGCCGAGGTTTCACGACGGCTGGAGATCAACTTGGCCAGCGGCGTGCGGAACACCCCCGGCAGGCCGATGATGGCCGGATCGTTGAACAGGTTGAACAGGAAGGGTTTGACCGCTTCGGGGCGATCGGGACCGCCCAGATTGGTCAGAACGACCGCCACGCGCCGGTTGGGTCGTCCCTCGTGGGTTGCAGCGGTCCGGGTCATTGGGCGCCGATCCGCTTCAGCACCTGCTCAACATGGGCGATCGGCACGTCCGGCAGGATGCCGTGGCCCAGGTTGAATATCCACGGGCCCTGCCCCCAGGCCTCCATCAGCTGATCGACGCGGCGATCCAGGGCGTCGCCGCCCGCGCGCAGCAGCAAGGGATCCAGCGCACCCTGAATGGGCTTGATCGCCTGGACGCGCCGGCCGACGTCCAGCGGACAGGCGGTGTCCAGCGCCACGCCCTGCACGTCGCATTCGCGGGCGTAGCGTTCGGCCAGCGCCGCCGAGCCCCTCGGGAAGCCCATCAGGGGCACGGTGACGCCCAGTTCACGGGCGCGGGCCACCAGCTTCTGGTGCGGCTTCAGCACCAGGGTCTCGAACAGATCGTCAGGCAGGCCCTCGGCCCAGCTCTCGAAGATCTTCAGCACCTGGGCGCCGGCGTCCTGCTGCATCTTCAGATAGTGGGCGGTGGACTCCACCAGCACGTCTAGCAAACCGGCGACAAGCTCGGGGTTGGTATAGGCGTAGGTGCGAGCGGCGGCGCGCTCGCCCTTGCCGATGGTGCGCGCTTCGCCGTCCAGCATATAGGTGGCGACCGTCCACGGCGCCCCAGCGAAGCCGATCAGGGCGCGTTCAGGCTCCAGTTCCGCGCGCACGAGGCTGAGGGTCTGGCCCACGGCCTTGAGGGCCTCTCCAGCCTGCTGAGCCTTGTCGGCCATGGACTGCACCGACGGCAGAGCGCCCAGGCGCGGCCCTTCCCCCGCCTCGAACCACACCTTCTGGCCCAGGGCGCCGGGGATCAGCAGGATGTCGGCGAAGACGATAGCGGCGTCAAAGCCGAACCGGCGCATCGGCTGCAGGGTCGCTTCCGCCGCCATTTCCGGATTCAGGCAGAAGGCGATGAAGTCCGGCGCCTTGGCTCGCAGCGCGCGGTATTCCGGCAGGTAGCGCCCGGCTTGACGCATGAACCACACGGGCGGGCGGGAAAGGGTTCGGCCCTGGAGAGCCTGGATCAGAAGGGGCGTGCTCATGCTTCGGGCTTTAGGATGCACACCCCCAAGCCTCAATCCCTATTCAGATTTAAGAATTGAAAGAATTGGTAGGTGGAAGCAGGGCCGGGGAGCGCGGGGATAACTGCGGGCAGTCCCGGTTCGACGCCCTCTTGTCCCCCGATCGCGGCGTGGAAACCCAGGCGTTTACAAGGCGGGGTGTGAGTCATGGGGATAAGCCGTGAAACGCCCGTCAGACTCTGGCTTGCCTCTGGGCGCCGTTGTGGGTGAATCCACGGGCGCCGTTGTTGGACAAAATGTCCTGCCCCCAGCACGGGATGAATCCTCGGCGCCCAGGCGGACGACTCCGGCGCCGATCACCACAACGGCGCCCGCGATCCCCGCTCGCGACCGGCGGCCAGGCTTGCTAGAGGATTCGGCGCCCGGTCTTTCACGAACGGCGCCCCGGCTTTTCAACAGGGCGCGGGGATGATCCGACCGCCGCCTGGAAGGAGACGCCGATCTCATGAGCCCCGCCCGACCGATCGGCGCTTCGCGCCTGGCCACCTATTTCCACGTCCACCTGGTGTCGGACTCGACCGGCGAGACGCTGAACGCCATGGCCAAGGCCGTCGTCGCCCGTTTCGACGGCGTCATTCCCATCGAGCACATCTACGCCCTGGTGCGCTCGACCAAGCAGATGGATCGGGTGCTGGAAGAGGTGGCGGCCGCACCCGGCGTGGTGTTGCACACCCTGGTCGACCGCGAATTGCGGGAACAGCTCGAGGAAGGCTGTCGCCAGCTTCAGATGCCGCAGATCGGGGCGCTGGATCCGCTGGTCGGCGCCCTGTCGCGCTATCTGGGCGCGGACGTCTCGGCGCGGGTCGGGGCGCAGCACGCCCTGGATACGGGCTATTTCAACCGCATGGGCGCCCTCGACTACGCCATCGCCCACGACGACGGTCAGGGCACGCTGGAGCAGCTGGAGCAGGCCGACGTGGTGTTGTGCGGGGTCAGCCGGACCTCCAAGACCCCGACCTGCATCTATCTGGCGCACCGGGGCATTCGCGCCGCGAACGTGCCTCTGGTTCCCGGCCAAGAGGATGGCGAGCGCTTGACGGGACTGAAGAAGCCGCTGGTCGTCGGCCTGACCGTGTCGCCTGATCGCCTGGTGCAGATCCGCCGCAACCGGCTGGACGGGCTGAACGCGGGCCATGCCTCGGCCTATGTCGACCACGACGCCGTGCGCGAGGAAACCATCAAGGCGCGTCGCGCCTTCGAGCGGCGCGGCTGGCCGACCATCGATGTGACCCGCCGCTCGGTCGAAGAGACGGCGGCCGCCATCATCAATCTGTTGAGCGAGCGGCGCGGCCGCAAGCTGGGAGCTTCGATGTGACGACGACCGACGGCGAACGCCTGATCCTGGCCTCCAAGAGCGCCGCGCGCCGCGCCATGCTGACCGACGCCGGCGTGCCTTTCGCCGTCCAGGTCGCCGACGTGGATGAGGACGCCCTGAAGACGCCGGGCGTCGATCCGGTCGAACTGGCGGTCGAACTGGCGCGGGCCAAGGCGCTGGCGGTGTCGCGCCATGACGCCGACGCCTGGGTGCTGGGCGCGGATCAGACCCTGTCGTTCGAGGGGGGGCTGGTGTCCAAGGCGCCGACGCTTCAGGCCGCGCGCGAACGCTTAAGCGCCATGCGCGGCCGCTCGCACCAACTGCATTCCGGCGCCGCCCTGGCCCGCAACGGCCAGGTGGTCTGGTCCGGCGTGGACACGGTCGAGATGAAGGTGCGCGATTTTTCCGACGCCTTCCTCGACGCCTATCTGGCGGCGGAAGGCGAGGCCTTGCTGGCCTGCGTCGGCTCTTATCGGCTGGAGGGGCTGGGCTCGCAGCTGTTCGAGGCGGTCGAGGGCGACTACTTCACCGTTCTGGGCTTGCCGCTGTGGCCCGTTCTGGCCGAACTGCGACGCGCGGGTGTGATCGCATCATGAGCGGAACGCCAGTCGGCCGCATCACGGGCGCCGCCCTGCTGGGCGGGATCGTCGGCAATCCCGTCAGCCATTCGCTCAGCCCGGTGATCCATAACGCTTGGCTGGAGACCGGCGGCGTCGACGGCGCCTACGTCGCCTTTGCGCCCAAGGATGCGGCGGGGTTCGAGGCCCTGGTCGCGGCGGGGCGCGCGGGGTTGATCGCGGGCGTCAACGTCACGGCGCCGTTCAAGGAGCAGGCCTTCGCCCTAGCGGATGAGGCTGCGGCGGCGGCGCAGATGACGGGATCGGCCAACATCCTAGTCTTCGAGGATGGCCGGGTGCGGGCCGACAGCGCCGACGGCGCGGGCGTGCTCTACGCACTGGCCGAACAGGCGCCGAAGCTGAAGCTGGACGGCGCCTCCGTCGTCATGCTGGGCGCGGGCGGCGCGGCGCGGGCGGGCGCGGGCGCCTTGATTGAGGCGGGCGCCGCCCTGTCCATTCTCAACCGCACGCGGGAACGGGCCGAGGCCCTGGCCGCCGATCTCGGTCCGGCGGTGTCGGTGGCTCCGGACGCGGGCGTGCTGGAAGGCGCGGATCTGGTCATCAACGCCTTGAGCGTCGCGCCGGACATTTCGCTGGCGGCGCTGAAGCCTTCGGCCGTGGTCATGGATATGACCTACAAGCCCGTGGTCACGCCTCTGTTGGCGGCGGCCCGCGCGCGAGGGCTGACGACGGTGGACGGGCTGGCCATGCTGATCGGCCAGGCGGCGCCGTCGTTCGAGGCCATCTTCCGCCGCCCGCCGCCGACGCTGGACCTGCGCGCCATCCTGCTGAACCATCTGGGAGAGACGGCGTGATCGTCCTGGGCCTGACCGGCTCGATCGGCATGGGCAAGTCGACGACCGCCCAGATGTTCGCCGACGAGGGCGCCGTGGTGTGGGACGCCGACGCCGCCGTTCATCGCCTCTATGGCTCCGGCGGCGCGGCGGTCGCGCCGCTGGCGCAGGCCTTCCCCGGCGTGGTCGTGGACGGCGCGGTCGACCGCCTGCGCCTGGCCGAGGCCCTGGGCCGCGACGAGGACGCCTTCCAGCGGCTGGAGGCCATCGTCCACCCTTTGGTCGCGGCTGACCGCGCCGAGGCGCTGAAGGCGGCGGCGGAAGGCGGGGCGCGTCTGGCGGTCGTCGACATCCCCCTGCTGTTCGAGACGGGGGGCGACGCCTTCGTCGACGCCGTGGCGGTGGTCACGGCCGACGCCGAGATTCAGGCTCAGCGTGTTCTGGCGCGTCCCGGCATGACGCGCGAGCGGTTCGACGCCATCCTGGCGCGCCAGACGCCGGACGCGGAAAAGCGCGCCCGCGCCGACTTCCTGATCGATACCGGACATGGCCTGGAGGCCGCGCGCGACCAGGTGCGCGCCGTCGTGGCGAAGGTTCTCGAACCGGATTGGAAGCCTGCGCCGCCGTCCGCCTGGGGCCTGGGCCGCCTGAGCCTGTTAGCCGAAGGCGTGGGCGGAACGGCCTGGCGGGCCGTCGCGCCCGACGGCCGCACCAGCGTGCTCAAGCGTCTAAGCCCGCAGGCGGCGCCGGATGCGCCCCATGCCCTGGCCTGGCTGCGTTGGCGCGACGGGTCGGGCGCGATCCGTCTGCTGGGCGCTCAGGGCCCTTGGCAATGGCTTGAGGACGCCGGAGACCGCCCTCTGTCCGCCGTGCTGGAGACGGAGGGTGACGAGGCCGCGACCCACATCGCCGCCGACGTGCTGCGCGCCCTTCATGCGCCTTCGGATCGCCCGGCCGAAGGTCTTCAGACCATGGCGGACCGCTTCGCCGCCTTGGGGCTTGAGGCGACGAGACAGGGCGGTCTGTTCGGCGAGGCGGCCGTCATGGCGGCGGGCCTGATGGCCGAGGGGACGCCGATCCGGCCGCTGCACGGCGACCTTCATCACGACAACGTCCTGCATGGCCCGCGCGGCTGGCTGGCGATCGATCCGCACGGCGTCCTGGGCGATCCGGCCTATGACGCAGCCAATCTGCTCTACAATCCCTTGGAGCGGCAGGATCTCCGGACCGATCCCGCACGGGCGCGGCGCCTGGCCGAGGCCCTGGGGCCGGCGGTCGGACGGCCCGCCCAGGCGGTCATGGCCTGGGGCTTCTGCCACGCCTGCCTCTCCGCCGCCTGGCATCTGGAGGATGAGAACCACGAGGAGGCGGAGCGCAGCCTGGCGGTCGCGCGGGCGATCCGTCGCGCCCTGGAGGGCTGAACCCTTTCGCTGAGGGCCGAACCCCGGCATTAAGGGGCATGGCCCGCGAAATCGTTCTCGACACTGAAACCACCGGCTTCGATCCCAAGACGGGCGACCGGCTGATCGAAGTGGGCTGCATCGAGATCGAGGATCTGCTGCCGACGGGGCGGACTTTTCACCGCTTCATCAACCCCGAGCGGCTGATCCCGCCGGACGCCATCAAGGTGCACGGCATCACCGACGACAAGGTGAAGGACGCGCCCAAGTTTCATGAGGTCGTCGATGACCTGATGGAGTTTCTGGGCGATGCGCCCCTGATCGCGCACAACGCCAACTTCGACCGCAACTTCATCGATTTCGAGATCGGCCGCATCGGCCGCACCCCGCCGCCGCAGGATCGTTGGATCGACACCCTGGCCCTGGCCCAGAAGCGGTTTCCGGGCATGGCCAATTCGCTGGACGCCCTGTGCAAACGCTACAAGATCAGCCTGGTCGAGCGCACCTTGCACGGCGCCCTGATCGACGCCCGTTTGCTGGCCGAGGTCTATCTGGAGCTGCGCGGCGGCAAGGAGCGGGCGCTGGACCTGACCTCGACGCGCGGCGGCGCGGCCGAAACGGCGGAGCGCGTCGCCTACGGCGCCCGGCCGCGTCCCCTGCCCTCTTTCGTCACGGCCGAGGAAGAGGCCGCCCATCTGGCCTTCCTCAAGGCGACGATCAAGGATTTCAGCCTGTGGGCGGGCTATGGGGTGACGGTCGAGACCGAGGCTGAAGAAGCCGCCTGAACCGGCACGTCCGTCGGGACGGAGTTCATCAGTATGTAGGTTCCGGGCCGGATCTGGTGGGCGTCGATTTGGGGAACCAGGCGCCGGAAATGTTCGCTGGCGCAGTGGACGTCGAGCGCGGCCTGGTCAGGCCATTCCTCGATGAAGATGAAATGGCCGGGCTGTTTGCGATCCTCGAACAGATCATAGGCGCGGCACAAGGGCTCCTGCCGAGTCAGGCGCACCAGTTCGGCATAGAGGGGCCCCACCGTCTCGACATGCTCGGGCTTGATGAAGTCCTCGGCGATGACCTTGAGCATCGGCCCTCCTGCGCAAGAAAAAGGGGCGTCCGATCAGACGCCCCTCTCTCTCATAGATAGTCGCTCATGCAGCAGGACGCCGTGCGTCCTGTGATAGCGACCCAAATCGCTCAAGCAGCGAGGCGCCGCGCGCCTCGCGCTAGCGACCTAAATCATGCCTGGCCGGTTTCGGCCGGGGCGCCGGCGATCTGCTGCTGGCGGGCGACGTAGATGGCGGCGAAGTCGATCGGGTCGACCATGAAGGGCGGATAGAAGCCGCCGTCCGAGGTCGCCTGGGCGATGACCTGGCGCGCGAAGGGGAAGAGGTAGCGCGGGCACTCGATCAGCAGCAGGGGCTCGATGTCCTGCGGCTGGACGCCCTGCAGGGCGAACAGGCCGCCGTAGAGCAGTTCCACGTGAAACACCGGGGTCTTGTCGTCGGCCGTGGCCTTGATCGACAGCTTCAGGTCGACTTCGAACAGGCCGTCGGGGCGACCCTGGGCGTTCATCTCGACGCCCATGTCGATGGCGGGCTTGCCGTCGATGCGCAGGCTGTCCGGCGCCTTGGGGTTCTCGAACGACAGGTCGCGGACGTATTGGGCCAGGATGCGGAAGCCGGGGCCTTGCGGCTGGCCGCCCTGAGGCTGGGCTTGATCGTGCGTCTGGCCATTGGCGTCGGCGGGCGGCGTGGCGTCGGTCATGAGTCTGGAAACCGTCTTATAGGAATGAGGCGTCCCGCTCCCCCTGGAGGCGGGTCTGAGGGGGCGGCGGTAGCATGGCGAGACCCTGTGTCGCAACGCCGAGACCCGCGTTCGCCTCTCGCTTCGCCTTGCGCCCGCCCGGATCGACCCCTAATCACGTTGTATGAGCTGCCCTTTCGCCTTTGGGGAGAAACCCGAGGCGCTTCCCTATCGGGAAGATGAGGCCTGACTAGTCGAGGAACCCACCGTGCCGGTGACCTTTCAGATCGTGATCTTCGCCGTCATCGCGGCGGTTCTGCTGTTCCAACTCTATAATGTGCTGGGCAAGAAGGTCGGCCGTCAGCCCGAGGACAATCCCAAGCCCGTTCCGGTCCCCGCAGCCCCTGCCGGCGCGCCTGAAGCCGCGCGCGGCCCCGTTGTCGACCCCGCGCTGACGGCCGCCATCGCAGGCTTGAAGACGCGCGATCCGAACTTCGATCCCCACCGTTTCCTGGAAGGCGCGCGTCAGGCCTATGAGACCATCGTCCGCGCCTACGCCAAGGGCGACCGCGACGCCCTGCGTCCGCTGCTGACCGACAAGGTCATGGGTTCGTTCGAGGCCGGGATCGCGGCGCGAGAGGCGCGCGGCGACGCCGAGAGCGTCGAACTGGTCCACGCCCCGCGCGCCGATCTGGAGCTGGCCACGACCGAGGGCGACCGCGCCCTGGCCAAGGTGCGCTTCCTGGCCGAGGTGCGCGGCTCGCTGACGCCCTCGGGCGGCGAGACCGTCACCGAAGAGCGCCGCACCGCCGAGATCTGGACCTTCGAGCGCCGCCTGGGCGCCTCGGACCCCAACTGGGCCCTGGCCCGTGTCGAGCCGGCGACCGCCTGATGATCGCACGGTCCGCGCCCCTCGATCAGACGGGCGCGGCCCGTCTCCTTACGGCTCCGCTTGGGCGACTAGGCGGCCTGTCCGGCGTTCTGGCTCTGACCTTGCTGGCGGCCGCCTGCGCCTCGACGCCGAGGCCGGTTCCGCCGACGCCTGGTCCTGTCCCTCTGCCGCCGCCTGTGTCGCCGCCGGTTCCGCCCGTCGCCGGAGACCTCAGTCTGGCCGCCCTGCCCGGCTGGGCCGAGGAGGACCATCTGGCGGCCCTGCGCGCCTACGCCGCCGGTTGCGGCCCGTCGCGCATCGCTGTCGAGACCTGCCGCG
>NZ_GL883086.1:2416778-2427821 GCF_000204035.1 Brevundimonas diminuta ATCC 11568 | reverse complement strand
TCGAACGCGCCGCCTTTTCCGCCGCCTTGGCTTCGGCAGCCGCTGCGGCCGTTTCGGCTTCGATGCGGTCGGCCTGGGCGCGGCGGGCGTTCAGCACTTCTTCGGCCGACTCGCGGTTGACCGCCGTGTCATAGACGCCGCGTACGGGGCTTGCGGCGATCGTGGCGGCGCGCTCGGCCTCAGTGGCCGGGCCGAGGCGCGAATCCGGCGGACGGATCTTGGTCTGGGCCACCACGGTCGGCGCGCCCTTTTCATCGAGGGTCGACACCAGGGCCTCGCCGACCCCCAGGGCCTGAATGGCCTCGGCCGTGTCGAAGGCGGGGTTGGCGCGGAAGCTCTGGGCGGCCGCGCGCAGGCCCTTCTGCTCGGCGGGGGTATAGGCGCGCAGCGCGTGCTGAACGCGGTTGCCCAGCTGGGCCAGGACGCTGTCGGGAATGTCGGCCGGGTTCTGGGTGACGAAATAGACGCCGACGCCCTTAGAGCGGATCAGGCGCACCACCTGCTCGACCTTTTCCAGCAGGCCCTTGGGCGCGTCGTTGAACAGCAGGTGGGCCTCGTCGAAGAAGAAGACCAGGCGCGGCTTCTCCGGGTCGCCGATCTCGGGCAACTGCTCGAACAGCTCGGATAGAAGCCACAGCAGGAAGGCGGCGTACAGGCGCGGGCTGTTCATCAGCCGCGTGGCGTCCAGCACGTTCACCTGGCCCCGGCCGTCCAGGGCGGTGCGCATCATGTCCTCCAGACGCAGGGCCGGTTCGCCGAAGAAGGCCTTGCCGCCCTGCTGTTCGAGCTGAAGCAGGGCGCGCTGGATGGCGGCGATGGAGGTGGGCGAGACGTTGCCGACCTCGCGGCCGATGGTCTGGGCGTTCTCGCCGACATAGGCCAGCAGGGCGCGCAGATCCTCCAGGTCCAGCAGCAGCAGACCTTCCTTGTCGGCGACGTGGAAGGCGACGGTCAGCACCCCCTCCTGCACGTCGTTCAGCTCCAGCATCCGAGCCAGAAGCACGGGACCGACGTCGGACACGGTGGCGCGGATGGGGTGGCCCTTCTTACCGTACAGATCCCAGAAGACGACCGGGGCCGACTTGCCGTTCAGGGTCAGACCCATCTTGCCCGCGCGCTCGGCGAACTTCTCGACGCCGCCGCCCTGGCTGATGCCCGACAGGTCGCCCTTCACATCGGCGCAGAAGACCGGGACGCCCGCTTCGGAAAAGCCCTGGGCCATGATCTGCAGGGTGACGGTCTTGCCTGTGCCGGTGGCGCCGGCGACGACGCCGTGGCGGTTGGCCCGGTTCAGCAGCAGCCGTTCGGCCGCGCCCTCGAAGGACTGGCCGAGAAACAGGGCGGGGGCGTCGGTCATGAAGAGGGTCTCCTGCGTGCCCGGCCATGCTTAATCGACCGCGCCGTCGCCGCAAGGCGGAACCGGCGCGGTTTACAGCGATTGACGCCGTTCCCGGCCACGACGACACTTCCGCCATGAAGCTTCCCATTACCGTCAGTCATTCCTCCCCGGCCACGAATGCGGTGGTGCTGATCGCCGTCGTGGCGGCGGGCGCGGCCCTCTACTGGCTCAGGGACATCCTGACGCCTCTGGCCATGGCCGTCTTCCTGATGATCATGATCGACGGGGTGAAGCGCGCCATCGAGCGACGCACGCCGATCCCTCCGCGTTTCGCGGGGGCGGCGGCCCTGATCGTGGTGGTGCTGGGCTTCCTGGCCTCGATCTGGATCATCGTCGACGGCGCGGCGGGTTTCTTCACCGACGCCTCGGGCGTGGCGGGCAGCATCGGCCCGCGCATCGACCAGATCAGCCGCGACGTCTCGGCCCTGGTCGGGATCAGCGATCCGCCGACCCTGCACGACATGATCGCCGGCATCGACATGCGCGGCTGGCTGACCACGACGGCCTTCCAGGTGCAGGGCGCAGCCACCGGCGCCTTCTTCGTCATGATCTACCTGGGCTTCCTGCTGGCCTCGCAGGCGGGGTTCCGCAAGAAGATGGTCGGCATGTTCCCCGAGCGCGGCCCGCGCCAGGAGGCGCTGGAGGTGTTCGAACGCGTGCGCGGCGGGGTCGAGGGCTATCTGTGGGTCCAGGCCGTGACCGGGGCCATGATCTGCGCCGTGGCCTGGGGGCTGATGCGGGCGGTGGGGCTTCAGAACGCCGAGTTCTGGACCTTTGTCATCTTCATCGTCGGCTTCATTCCGGTGCTGGGCGGCGCCGTGGCGGGCTGCGCCCCCCCGCTGTTCGCCCTGGTCCAGTTCGAGAGCTATTGGCCCGCCCTGATCCTTTTCGTCGGTCTTCAGACCCTGCTCTTCCTGGTCGGCAATCTGGTCCAGCCGCGGATGCAGGGCGACAATCAGAACATCGACCCTATCGTGGTGCTGCTGGCCCTGGCCTTCTGGGGCAAGCTGTGGGGCGTGGCGGGGATGTTCCTGTCGACCCCGCTGGCGGTGATGGCCATGGCCATCCTGGCGGAGTTCAAGGGCTCGCGCTGGATCGCCGTGCTGTTGTCGGGCGACGGCGAGCCCTATGCCGCCAAGCAAACGAAGAAACCGGATAAGAAAACTGAATCTTCACCCAAGAATCGGGGCGGTTCTACCCTGTTGAATCGTATACTGGGGCGCGACGTCCCGCCGCAGGCTTAAAGCTAGAAATATTCGTCTTCTTGTCCTTGAACTGCCGCAATCGACGCCTATCTCATCCTCACACGACGACGCGGTCCTCCCCTCCCCCTCCCGGACCGCGACGTCCCAGGCCGGCGCTTCCCCTCCCCCTCCTGAGCGCCGGACCGAGCAGGCCGTCGGACTCCGTTCGACGGCCTTGTTCGTTTCTGGGGCCGATTTTCCTTCATGCCGACGCGCGCTTCTGTCCGATCACGGCTGAATTGGGGCTTTTATTTCTCTGTTCTGCGGCGGGCTTGGCTAAAACAGTCCACAACTGGGCCTCCCGCGCCACATGGTGCGGTGCACACTGAAATTCCCTGTCTTTCGGGGCGTCGGCGGCCTAGCTGTTCTCGCCGGGGACGCTAAGGTGCGGCTGTTTTCCCCAGCGGTTTTCCACCGCGCCGTTCGAGACCTGAGTCATGTCCGCTGCTTCGCGCATCGTTCCCGCCGTTCCCGCCGACCTGGGAGCGCTGGAGGCGGCCTACGCGCGGATTGCGGCGCCGCCGGGCGCGGCGGAGAAGACCCTGCTGGCTCAGGCCTTCGACGACTATTCGGCGGATGAGACGCCCGAGCTGGGCGGAGACGACCTGGCGGTCCTGCTGGCCGGCGCCTGGCGCGGCGCCGAGGCCCGCAAGGCGGGCGAGCCCGCCCGCATCACCGTCGGTCCGCTGGCCGACGCCGCCGGCGTCAACACCGGCTATGACCAGATCCTGATCCTGCAGGACGACAACCCCTTCCTGGTCGACAGCGTCCTGGGCGAACTGGCTGAGGCGGGCGTCACCGTCCGCGCCTTGTTCCACCCCATCGTCGAGGTCGAGGCCGGTCGTCGCGACTCCCTGATCATCGTCGTCATCGACCCCTTGCCGCAGGAACGCCGCGACGCCCTGGGCGAGGGCCTGGCGCAGGCCATGGCCGATGTGCGCGTCGCCGTGCGCGACCACGGCGCCATGGTCCAGACCATGCGCGACGCCGTCCAGCGTCTTGAAGCCGCCCCGCCGAAGGGCGTCGATCCCGAGGTGCTGAAGGAGAACCTCGAGTTCCTGCGTTGGGCCAAGAGCGACCATTTCGTCTTCCTGGGCGCGCGCGACTACGACTATCCGCGTGATGCGTCCGGCTCCTATGAGGCCGAGGCGCCGTTGAACCAGTCCAGCGACGGCCTGGGCGTGCTCAGCGATCCCGAGCGCCGCGTCCTGCGCCGCGCCTCCGAGCCCGCCGTCCTGACCGCCGCCATGCAGCGCCAGATGGACGAGAGCGATCCCGTCACCGTGGCCAAGGCCAATATGCGCTCGCGCGTGCACCGCCGGGCCTACATGGATTACGTCGGGGTCAAGCGCTACGACGCCGACGGCAAGCCGACCGGCGAGACCCGCTTCGTCGGCCTGTTCACCGCCGAGGCCTACGACAAGATGGCCAAGGAAGTGCCGCTGATCCGTCGCAAGGTCGCCAATGCGCTGGAGCGCGCGGGCAAGACGCCGGGCAGCCACAACTACAAGCGCCTGAAGAACATCCTCGAGAACTACCCCCGCGACGAACTGTTCCAGATCGGCGAGGACGAGCTGCTGGATACGGCGCTGGGCATCCTGCACCTGTACGACCGCCCGCGCATCCGCCTGTTCACGCGCCGCGATCCGTTCGATCGTTTCGTCTCGGTGCTGTGCTTCATCCCGCGCGAGCGTTTCGACGCCGGTCTGCGCCAGCGCATCGGCGGAATCCTGGCCCAGGCCTGGGGCGGCCGCGTCTCGGCCTGGTATCCGCAGCTGACCGATCAGCCGCTGACCCGCGTCCACTACATCATCGGCGTGACGCCGGGCGATCATCCGATCCCGGATCTGAAGGCGCTTGAGGCCGAGGTGGCCGAGGCCGGCCGCAGCTGGATCGACCGCTTCGAGCGCGCCCTGCGCCTGGCCGGGGTGGACGAGGCCGCTGTCGGCCCGACCAGCGCCCGCTGGGCCGAGGGCTTCGGCGTGGCTTTCCGCGCCCGCTATGACGCGGCCGAGGCCGTGGCCGACCTGGAGCAGTTCGACCGCCTGAACGACGGCTCGGCCGCCGACGGCGTCCACGCCGAGCCGGTGGCGGTGCGCGCCTTCCGTACGGCCGACGAGACCAATCTGCAGTTCCGCTTCAAGCTGTATCGCCGCGGTTCGGCCGTGCCGCTGTCGGACGTCTTGCCGATCCTGGCCGACATGGGCCTGAAGACGCTGGAGGAATCCGACCACGTCGTGCGCACGATCGGCCAGGAGCCGATCTACATCCACGACTTCCTGCTGGAAGATCCGCGTGGCGCCGACCTGGTGTTCGCCGATCTCAAGACCCCGTTCGAAGAGGCCTTCAAGGCCGTGTGGAACGGCCGCACCGAGAGCGACGGCTTCAACCGCCTGGTGCTCGAGCTGGGCGTCGACTGGCGCGAGGCGGCTCTGATCCGCACCCTGGCCCGCTATCGCCAGCAGACGGGTCTGGACCCGTCGCAGTCGGTGCAGGAAGCCGCTCTGCGCGAGTACCCCGACGTGGCGCGCGCCATCCTGGCGCTGTTCAAGGCCAAGTTCGATCCGGCGCACGGCGGCTCGGTCGCCGAACGCGAGGCGTCTGTCGCCGAACTGGACGCCAGGATCGAGACCCTGCTGCAGGACGTGAAGAGCCTGGATCACGACCGGGCCCTGCGCCGCATCGCGGCCCTGATCGACGGCATCAAGCGCACCAACTTCTATCAAGTCGACGCCGAGGGCACGCCCAAGGCCCACATCTCGATCAAGATCGCCGGTCAGGAACTGGCTGACCTGCCCCTGCCCAAGCCTTTCCGCGAAATCTTCGTCTGGGCGCCGCACATCGAGGGCTCGCACCTGCGCTTCGGCCCGGTGGCGCGCGGGGGCCTGCGCTGGTCGGACCGTCGCGACGACTTCCGCACCGAGGTTCTGGGTCTGGTGAAGGCCCAGCAAGTCAAGAACTCGGTCATCGTGCCGGTCGGCTCCAAGGGCGGCTTCTATCCCAAGCAGCTGCCGGTCGGCGGCACGCGCGAGGAGACGCAGGCCGAGGCCATTCGCGCCTACAAGACCTTCCTGTCCGGCATGCTGGACATCACCGACAACATCGTCGGTGAAGGCGCCCCGGTGCGTCCGGCCAATGTCGTGGCCTGGGAAGGCGACGACCCCTATCTGGTCGTGGCCGCCGACAAGGGCACGGCGACCTTCTCGGACATCGCCAACGGCGTGAGCCAATCCTACGGCTTCTGGCTGGACGACGCATTCGCGAGCGGCGGTTCGGCCGGCTACGACCACAAGGAAATGGGCATCACGGCGCGCGGCGCCTGGGAAGCGGTCAAGCGTCACTTCCGCGAACTCGGCAAGGATATCCAGACCGAGCCCTTCACCGTGGTCGGCGTCGGCGACATGTCGGGCGACGTCTTCGGCAACGGCATGTTGCTGTCGCAGGCGACCAAGGTCGTGGCCGCCTTCGATCACCGCGACATCTTCATCGACCCGAACCCGGACGTGGCGAAGTCGTGGGCCGAGCGCAAGCGCCTGTTCGAGACGCCGCGCACCAGCTGGCAGGACTATGACAAGGCTCTGATCTCGGAAGGCGGCGGCGTCTTCTCGCGCTCGGCCAAGTCGATCGCCCTGACGCCGCAGATCAAGGCGCTGCTGGATATCGAGGCCGACAGCGTCGATCCGGTCACTCTGATGCAGGCCATCCTCAAGGCCCGCGCCGAGCTGCTCTACTTCGGCGGCATCGGCACCTACATCAAGGGCGCCGGCGAGACAAACCTGCAGGTCGGCGACAAGGCCAATGACGCCATCCGCATCAACGGCGGCGAGATCCGGGCGCAGGTCGTCGGCGAAGGCGCCAACCTGGGCGCGACCCAGCTCGGGCGTATCGAAGCCGCCCGCGCGGGCGTGCGTCTGAACACCGACGCCATCGACAACTCGGCCGGCGTGGACTCCTCGGACCACGAGGTGAACATCAAGATCCTGACCGGCGGCGCCATCGCCTCGGGTCATCTGAAGGCCGAGGACCGCAACGCCCTGCTCAAGTCGATGACCGACGAGGTCGCGGACAAGGTGCTGGCCCACAACTACGATCAGACCCTGGCCCTAACCTTGCAACAGGCCGAAGGCGCGGCCGCGCTGGACTCTCAGCAGGCCTTCATGCAGCACCTGTCGTCGATCGGTAAGCTGAACCGGGCGGTCGAATACCTGCCCGACGACGCCCGCATCGCCGAGATGAAGCTGCAGGGCCAGGCCTTGACTCGGCCGGAGCTGGCGGTTCTGACCGCCTATTCCAAGCTGGAGCTGTTCGACGAGATCGTCGGCTCGACGGCGCCGGACGACGCCTTCTTCGAACGCCTGCTGCTGGAATACTTCCCGGCGCCGCTGGCTCAGTTCGAAGAGGATATGAAGGGCCACCGCCTGCGTCGCGACATCATCGCCACCGTGCTGTCGAACGAGATCGTCAACATGGCCGGGCCGACCTTCCCCGATCGCCTGCGCGCGGCGGCGGAATGCGACACCGCCGCCATGGTCACGGCCTTCGAGACCGCGCGTCACGTCTTCCGCCTCGACGAGGCCTGGAAGGCGGTGTCGGCCCTGGACCTGAAGATTCCGGCCGAGGCTCAGACGGCCCTCTATCAGGAGATCGCCCTGGTCCTGCGTCGCCAGACCTTCTGGCTGGCGCGCCGCGCGGCCCGCACCGAGACGACTGTCGGCGGCATGATCGCCGCCTATCAGCCCGCCGCCGACGCCTTGCGCGCCGCCGGCCCGGAAGTGTTGTCGCGTTATGAGCACGCCCGCTATGAAGGTCGGGTCCAGACCTTCATCGGTCTGGGCGCGCCGGAAGAGCTGGCCCGCGACATCGCCATGCTGCGTCCGATGGTGGCCACGGCCGACATCGGCGACCTGTCGGGCGAACTGGGCTGGGACGCCCCGGCCATGGCCCGCGTCTATCACCAGGTCGGCGCCGCTTTCGACTTCGACCGCCTGCGCGTGGCGGCCGGGTCGGTGCCGTCCGGCGATCGCTTCGATCGCCTGGCCGTGCGTCGCCTGATCCAGGATCTGATGACCGAGCAGCAGCAGCTGACCCGCGCCGTGGCCAAGGCCTCGGCCCAGGCGGCGGGCGCCGGCGAGGACAGCGCCGAACAGGCGGTCGACGCCTGGATCGGCGCTCGCATGGATCAGGTGGAGGCCCTGCGCGCCTCGGTCGATGAGATCGAGACCTCGGGCTCCGGCTGGACCTTCGCCAAGCTGACCATCGCCAATGGCGAGATCCGCGAGGTGCTGGCGTCAGCTTCCTAAGCGAGGTGACGCCGGGCGAGAGCCCGGCGTCACGCGCTACGTTCGCGACGCGGTCGCTCACTGCTTGAGCGCATGAGGCGCTCGAACAGGAGCGGCTCGCGTCGGCGCCGCAATCAGGGCCCGTCCGTTTCGTCATCTGGCGAGGCGGGCGGGCCTTGGCGTTTGGGGCGGGGTCGGTTTAGGTGGCGCCTGCTGTTCAGCGAACCGGAGGGCCCATGCCCAGGAAGTTCCTCGTCGTCGTCGACGACACTCCCGAATTGGACGCCGCCCTGGCCTACGCCGCACGCCGCGCGCGTTCGACCGGGGGCCATGTGGTGCTGTTGCGCGCCCTGGTCGGCGGATCGGACGAGCACTGGTCCGGCGTCCGCGACGAAATCCGCCGCCAGCAGCGCGAGGAGGCGGAAGCCCTGCTGGCCCGGCTGGGGGAAAAGGTCGCCGAGACGTCCGGCGCTCCTCCCGTCTACCTGATAGAGGAAGGCGATCCGCAGGCCGCCATCCGTAAGGCGGTCGGCGACGATCCCGACATCAAGATCCTGATTCTGGCCGCCGGCGCTAACGGGCGCGGCCCTGGCCCTCTGGTTTCGGCGGTGCTGAAACAGGGCGCCGCCTTCACGGGCCGCAAGCTGCCGGTCACCATCGTCCCCGGCGAACTGACCGAGGCGGAGATTCTGGATCTGGCTTGATTTGAGGGTCCCTATGCTCGGCCCGCGGGGCCTCGCGGTTTGAGCGACGTGGGGCGAGGCGGCGCGAGCATGAGTGCGTGGTCGGCTCCGGTCTGGGACAGCGCGCCCTCTTGAACCGGGCCGCGGCAGGGCGCATCTGGGGCTCATGTTCATCCAGACCGAAGCCACGCCCAATCCCAACGCCCTGAAGTTCCTGCCGGGCCGCGACGTCGCGGTTCAGGACGTGTTGGAATATCGCACGATCGACGAAGCGGCGGCCTCGCCCTTGGCCGAGGCTCTGTTCGAGCTGGAAGGGGTCGAGGGCGTCTTCTTCGGCGCCGACTACGTCTCGATCACCCGCGCGGCCCACGGCCCGGACTGGACCGAGATGAAGGCGCCGATCCTGTCGGTCATCATGGATCATTTCGTCTCGGGCGCGCCGCTGGTGCGCGAGGGCGAAACGGCGACCGAGGACGCCGGCGAGGACACGGAGATCGTGGCCGAGATCAAGAGCCTGCTCGACAGCCGCATCCGTCCGGCCGTGGCTCAGGACGGCGGCGACATCCTGTTTGACCATTTCGACGAGGAGACCGGCGTGCTGCGCCTGCGGATGCGCGGCGCCTGCGCCGGCTGCCCCTCCTCCTCCGCCACGTTGAAGGCCGGGGTAGAGCAGATGATGCGCCACTACGTCCCCGAAGTGACCAGCGTCGAACAGGTGCTGTAAGCGCCGCCCTGTTTCACATGAAACACTCGTCGGACGGCGCGTCGTCGGGCATGATGGCGCCATGAGCGGTTCGGACGAGACATCCCAGGCGCGCGCCCTGGGCGAGGCCCTGGCGACGCTGCGGCGCGAGCGCGGCCTGAGCCAGGCTGAGGCGGGCCAGCGGATCGGCATGACCAGCCAGGGCTGGGGCCTGTATGAGGCGGGCAAGCGCTCCAGCCTGTTCCGTCCAGACGTTCAGCGCCGCCTGACCGGCGCCCTGGACGCCACGCCTGAAGCCTTGGTCCTGCAGCTGGAAGGCGAGTCGGCTTCACCTGAAGTCCTTGCCGCCAATGGAGTTTCGGCGCGCGGCCGGGCGTTCGAGGGCGCTCCCATCGCGTCGCGTCGGCTGCGGTTGGAGACGGATGAACTGACGCCCTGGGCCTCCGCCGGGACGGTGCTGGAATATGCGCCGGGGCGTTGGCCGCGCCGGGGACAGGGCTGCATTATCCAGATGGACGACGGTGTTCAGAAGGTTCGCCTCTATGATCGCGCCGACGATGCGGAAGTGGTGGTCTTCGGCGCGGGCGGTCTGGATCGGTCGGAGCGGATCGCGCGCTCGCAGATCCAGTCGATGTCGGCGGTCACCGGTCGCCTTGACGATGAATGAAACAAAATAGTTGCATTCTAGCGCGGGTCATGAAACGCTCTGGTTGAAACCGGAGGGGTCATGTCGCGTCGCAGCCATCATATCGACCAGGCCGTCGGCCTGCGCATCGCCGCCCGGCGGTCCGCCCTGGGCTGGTCTCAGTCCGTTCTCGGACGGGAACTGGGCGTCAGCTTCCAGCAGATTCAGAAATATGAGACGGGGGCCAACCGCGTCTCTGCTTCGCGCCTGCATCAGGCGGCGACCGCCATGGGATGTTCGGTGGCCGATTTCTTTCCCGCGCGCCCCAGCGCCGAGGGGGAGGTCGAGCTGGTCCATCCGGTTCTGGCCAGCGCCGAGGGGCGGGGTCTGGCCGAGGCCTTCGCTCGCATTCCCGACGCAGGCGCGCGCCGGGCCCTGACGCGGGTCGCCCAGGCCATGGCGGGCGCCTGATCGACGCCCGGCGTCGTGGCGGTCGCATCCGAAGCGGTTTCGCATTAGGGACAGAACCATGAAGGTCATGGTCATCGACACGGCGCTGGGCGCCTGCGTTGCGGGGGTGTTCACGGGCAAGGCGGATGCGGCCCCGCCCTACGCCTTGGGCGTGCGCGCGGAGGTCATGGCCAAGGGGCATCAGGAGCGTCTGGGCGGTCTGGCGCGCGATGCGGCGGCCGAGGCGGGGGGCTTCGGCGGGATCGACCGCATCGGGGTGACGGTCGGGCCGGGCTCCTTCACCGGCCTGCGGGTCGGTCTGGCCTTTGCGCTCGGTCTGGGCGCGGCGCTGGATCGGCCGGTGGTCGGCGTCTCTACGCTGGACGCTCTGGCCGCCTCGGTTCCCGCGAAGGGGATGGTCGCCGCCGTGATCGATGCGCGTCGGGGCCAGGTCTATGCGCGCCTGTTCCGCGACGGCGCGCCGCTGGGTGAGGCTGAGGCCCTGCCGCTGGAGACGGCGCGCGACCGCATCCTGGCTGCGGCCGGAGACGCACGGTCGACCCTGATCGGCAGCGGGGCGGCGCTTCTGGCCGAGACCTTCCCTGAGCTGGCGGGCGCGGTCTTGCACCCCTGCCCGCGCCGACGCCAGAGGCGGTGGCG
>NZ_GL883086.1:2413750-2416486 GCF_000204035.1 Brevundimonas diminuta ATCC 11568 | reverse complement strand
GGCCAGCCGCGCCAGCCCGCCGCGTGAGCGCGCCGCTTTTCCCGACTGCCGATCCTGGGCGTCTCGCCGCGATCCACGCCGAGGCTTTTGCGACGCCGTGGGATGAAGCGGCCCTGACAGAACTGCTGACTTCGCCGGGCGTCTTCGCCGTGGCCGAGGAGGACGGCTTCATCCTGATCCGCGTCGTGGTCGACGAGGCCGAGATCCTGACCCTGGCGGTACGGCCTTCGGCGCGTCGCGCGGGCCTGGGCGTTCGCCTGGTCGAGGCGGCGGTGATGCGGGCCGCCGCCCTGGGCGCCGAGCGGATATTCCTGGAGGTGGCTGAGGGCAACGTCGCCGCCCGCGCCCTCTACGCCCGAAGCGGCTTCGTCGAGATGGGCCGCCGTCGCGGCTATTATTCGCATACGGACGGACGCCGGGAGGACGCGCTGACGCTTGTCCTGAACTTCCCTGAATAGCTTCCATAAGGCGACGGTACAGCCTATCTTCGCCGCCATGGACCGGATCGAAAAACTTTGCGCCGAACGCGGCATGCGCATGACTGAGCAACGTCGGGTGATCGCCCGCGTCCTGTCGAACGCCGAAGACCACCCCGATGTGGAAGAGCTGTATCGCCGCGCCTCGGCGATCGACCCGCACATCTCCATCGCCACCGTCTATCGCACCGTGCGCCTGTTCGAAGAGGCGGGCGTGGTCGAAAAGCACGACTTCGGCGACGGCCGCAGCCGCTATGAAGAGGCGGGCGACGATCACCATGATCACCTGATCGACACCAAGACGGGCGAGGTCATTGAATTCTTCGACGCCGAGATCGAGCGGCTGAAGGCCGAGATCGCGCGCAAGCTGGGCTATGAGCTGGTCGGCCATAAGCTGGAGCTCTACGGCCACGTCATCCCCGGCGCCGAGCCGGTGGAGCGCGAAGGCCTGATCTATAAGCGCCGTCCGCGCGACGAGACCGAAGACTGACCGCCGTCGGCGTTCGCGTCGTCTTGCCGTGGTCGATTTCGGCGATCATAAGCCGTGCATGACTGATACGCTCGACCTTCCCGCCCCGGCGGACGCTGGCGCATCTGACGCGAGCGTCGCGCCCAAGCGCCTGTTCATCAAGACCTACGGCTGTCAGATGAACGTCTATGACTCCGAGCGCATGGCCGATGTGCTGCGGCCGCTGGGCTATGCCCCGACCGAGACGCCGGAAGACGCCGACTTCGTCATCCTGAACACCTGCCACATTCGCGAGAAGGCGGCCGAGAAGGTCTATTCCGAACTCGGCAAGCTGCGGCAGATGAAGGAGGCGCGCGACGGCGGCATGACCATCGCCGTGGCCGGCTGCGTCGCCCAGGCCGAGGGCGAGGAGATCATGAAGCGCCAGCCGGCGGTCGATCTGGTGGTGGGGCCGCAGGCCTATCACCAGCTGCCGGAGTTGCTGACCCGCACCGCGCGGGCGCGCGGCGAGCGCATCGGCGCAGACTTCGCCCCCAACGAAAAATTCGACGCCCTGCCCGCTGCGCGCGGCACGGACGGGGTGACGGCCTTCCTGACGGTGCAGGAGGGCTGCGATAAGTTCTGCACCTTCTGCGTGGTGCCCTATACGCGCGGCGCCGAATGGTCGCGGCCGGTGGCGGCCGTGCTGGACGAGGCCCGCGCCCTGGCCGACCGGGGCGTGCGCGAAGTCACCCTGCTGGGCCAGAACGTCAACGCCTATGACGGCGAGGGGCCGGACGGGAAGCCGTTCACCCTGGCGAAGCTGGCCTACGCCCTGGCGGACATCCCCGGCATCGACCGCATCCGCTATACGACCAGCCACCCGAACGACATGTCGGACGACCTGATCGCGGCGCACGGCGAACTGGACGCCCTCATGCCCTATCTGCACCTGCCGGTGCAGGCGGGCTCGGACCGCATCCTGCGCCTGATGAACCGCAAGCACGGGCGTCAGAAGTATTTCGACCTGATCGACCGCATCCGCGCGGCGCGGCCGGACATGGCGTTGTCGGGCGACTTCATCGTCGGCTTCCCCGGCGAGACGGATCGCGATTTCGAGGACACCATGGATTTGGTGCGGCGGGTGAACTACGCCAGCGCCTTCTCCTTCATGTATTCGCCGCGTCCCGGCACGCCCGCCGCGACCATGGCGGCCCAGGTGCCGGACGCCGTGGCCAAGGAACGTCTGCACGCCCTGCAGGGCCTGCTGACCGAGCAGCAGGTCGCCTTCAATCAGTCGCTGGCTGGGCGCGTCCTGCCGGTGCTGTTCGAGAAGAAGGGCCGCCACGGCGCCCAGGCCATCGGCCGCTCGCCCTATCTGCAATCGGTCCACGTCGAGGACGCGGATCAACTGATCGGCCGGATCGTTCCGGTCGAGATCATCAGCGGCCAGCAGAACAGCCTGTCCGGCCGCCTGATCCAGACCAACTGACGCCTGTCTCGCCACGCGCCGTGCGTGGGGCCAGGAACGCTTACAATCCCCCTCAAGCAGCCTCGCGCCGCGCGCGAGGCGATAGGGGACCAACAAGGAGACCTCATGGCGCGAGAGTCCGAGTTCCTGTCCCTCAGCGATGAGGCGTTGCGCGCCGTCATCGGGCCGCAGAGCCGCCACCTGGCTCTGATCGAGGACGCCTTCAAGGTGCTGGTCGAGACGCCGGGCGGGGGGGTGTCGATCAACGGCTCGACGCGGGATCGCGCCCAGGCGCGCCGGGTGATCGAGGCCCTGTCGAACCGGGCCGAGGCGGGCGCGGA
>NZ_GL883086.1:2402632-2413557 GCF_000204035.1 Brevundimonas diminuta ATCC 11568 | reverse complement strand
AGCGGGGGACGCAGCGTGCCCGAAGGCGCCGCCCTGCCCGTCGGCCGTCGCGGCGCCATCGCCCCCAAGACGGCGTCTCAGGCGCGCTATCTGGAGATGCTGGGCCGTTGCGAACTGACCTTCGGCGTCGGCCCGGCGGGCACGGGCAAGACCTTTTTGGCGGCGGCCTATGGCGCCTCCCTGCTGAAGCGGGGGCAGGTGGACCGGCTGGTCATCACCCGCCCGGCGGTCGAGGCGGGCGAGAAGCTGGGCTTCCTGCCGGGCGATCTGAACGAGAAGGTCGACCCCTATCTGGCGCCGATTTGGGAGTCGCTGAACGACATCCTGGGCGTCGACGACGTGCGCCGTCGCCGCGAGAAGGGCGAGATCGAAGCCGCTCCCATCGCCTTCATGCGCGGCCGCACGCTCAGCCACGCCTTCATCATCGTCGATGAGGCGCAGAACACCTCGCGCATGCAGATGAAGATGGTGCTGACCCGCCTGGGCGAGGGCGCGCGCATGGTGGTGACGGGCGACCCGTCGCAGGTCGACCTGCTGAACCCGCGCGATTCCGGCCTGGCCCACGCCCTGCGCATTCTGAAGGACGTGGAGGGCGTCGGCGTCCAACAGTTCAAGTCCGAGGACGTGGTGCGTCACGCCATGGTCGAGCGCATCGTGCGCGCCTATGATTCCGATGCGGCGCGCAGCCGCCCCTTCCCCGACCTTGAGGACGACGCCTGATGATCGAGGTCGAGATCGACAGCGAAGGCTGGACCGAGGCCCTGCCCGAGGCGGCGGCGGTCGCCGAGCGCGCGGCCGTGGCCGCCCTTGGGACCATCGAGGGCGATGTGGTGGTGCTGCTGGCCGATGACGCGGCGGTGCAGGATCTGAACAAGCGGTTCCGCGACAAGGACCGGCCGACGAACGTCCTGTCCTTCCCTGCTGCGGAAAGCGCCTTTCCGCATCTGGGCGATGTGGTGCTGGGCTACGCCTATTGCGCGGCTGAGGCTGAAACGCAGGGCAAGACCCTGTCGGATCATCTGAGCCATCTGGTCGTCCACGGGGTGCTGCACCTGCTGGGCCGCGATCATGAGGACGACGCCGAGGCCGAGGAGATGGAGGCCGAGGAGCGCGAGATCCTGGCCGAACTGGGCGTCGCCGATCCCTATGCCGCCGAGAATGGTGCGATCGAGCATGAGGGCGCCGCGTGAGCGGGGCGCTTGCCGCCCGGTTCGCGGGCCTTCTGAACAACCGCTGGGGTCGGATCGCTCTGGCGCTGCTGGCCGGGGCGGGCGCCGCCCTGGTCCATCCGCCGTTCGGTTTCCTGCCGGGGCTGCTCGGGTATCCGCTGCTGTTGCTGCTGGCGGATCGTTCAGGCGGGATGAAGGGCGGCTTCTGGGTCGGCTGGCTGGCGGGCTTCGCCTATTTCTTCATCGGCTGCTGGTGGGTGGCCGAGGCCTTCCTGGTCAATCCGGCCCAGGCGTGGATGGCGCCGTTTGCAGCCAGCCTGCTGCCGGCGGGCATGGGGCTGTTCTGGGGGCTGGCGACCATGGCCTATCGCCGCTTCAGTCCGGCAGGCGTGCGGCGCATCCTGCTGTTCGCGGCCCTGTTCGCCCTGCTGGAGTGGACGCGCGGCCATGTGTTGACGGGCTTTCCGTGGAACCCGGCGGGCGCCGGCTGGGCGGCCGGATCGGCCATGTCGCAGTTCGCCTCGATCGGCGGCGTCTATGGGCTGGGCCTGATCACGGTAGCGGCGGTCAGCGCCTTGGCGCCTCTGGCGGATGCGGGGCCGCGACGGCCGCGCCTGATCGCGGCGGGGCTGGGCGCGTTGACCCTGATCGGCTTGTTCGTTTTCGGCGCCGTGCGCCTGTCATCGGCGCAGGTGGTGCAGACGCCGACCTTGGTGCGCCTGGTCCAGGCCGACATCGCCCAGGACTACAAGTGGAGCCCCGAAGCCTATCACGCCATCCTGGATCGTTATCTGGAGTTGACCGCCCAGCCCGCCGCCGCCCTGCCCGACGTGGTGGTCTGGCCCGAGGGCGCCCTGCCGACCACGGCCAATGATCTGTTCGCCACCAATGACGCCTATGCCGTGGCCGCTGCGTTGCAGACAGGCCAGACGCTGCTGGCGGGCCTGAGCCGGGGCGAGCCGGATCCCAGCGCCGAGACCGGCGCCCGCTATTACAACAGCCTGTTCGCCCTGCATGACGAAGGGGCGATGGGCCTGCGCATCGGCCCGATCTACGACAAGCACAGGCTGGTGCCGTTCGGCGAATACCTGCCGATGGGCGCGTTGATGAGCAAGATCGGGGTGCGCAGCCTGGTCCACGTCCCCGCCGATTTCACGGCTGGACCGACGCCCGCGCCGATCAGCCTGGTCAACGCCCCGCCGGTGCAGCCGCTGATCTGCTACGAGGCCCTCTATCCCGGCTTTACGCCAGCGACGGCGGCGACGCGCCCGGCGTGGATCGTCAACGTCTCCAACGACGCCTGGTTCGGCAAGACGTCGGGTCCGCGCCAGCATCTGAACCTGGCTTCCTATCGCGCGCTGGAGACCGGTCTGCCGGTGGCGCGGGCGACGCCGACGGGCGTCTCGGCCATGATCGACCCCTGGGGACGGATCGTCGAGGGCAAGCGGCTGGACCCCGGTCAGGCGGGGATCATCGACGTGCGTCTGCCGCAGGCGGCGCCGCCGACGCTCTATGGCCGGTGGGGCGATATGGGGTTCGCCGTCTTGCTGATTATAATGCTGATCGCGGGGCGGGGCCGCGCCGGAATTGGGAGACCGGCGCGTTAACCATATCGTGAGGGGCGACTGCGCCCCTGAGACGCGAAAACGCATGACAGAGGCCGTGGGCGGCGGCATGTCGACAAGAAAAACAGGGAAGAGGGCAGGACATGGTCAGGGGTTCCGGGGCTGATGGTCCCCATCTGGTGGATCGGCATGTGGGACGGCGCGTCTGTGAGAAGCGCATCGCCCTGGGCTATAATCAGACCGATCTGGGCCAGGCGCTGGGGGTCACCTTCCAGCAGGTGCAGAAATACGAGAAGGGCGCCAATCGGATCTCGGCGTCCAAGCTGTGGGACATCGCCCGCTTCTTTCGCGTCGACATCGGCTATTTCTTCGAGGGGCTGACCGGCGCGGCCCAGCCGGGTATGGCCGAGGGCGAGGCGGAGCCCTTCGTGCACGACTTTCCCGCCACTCGTCAGACCATAGAGATCGGCCGCCTGGCGCCGCGCCTGTCGTCGCGCCAGCAGAAGCTGGTGGTCGATCTGATGCGCGAGCTGGTCGAAGACGACGCCGACAACGACGGCTGAAGGCGTCGCGAGCCAGCGGACAAAGAAAAAGGCGCGGAGCGATCCGCGCCTTTTCCTGTCTTGGAGCTCGCTTGAGATCAGGCGGTCAGCGCCGTCTCCGAGGCGACGATGCGGCTGGCGGCGTGGACCACGGCGCCGATGCGCAGAGCGGCCTGGATCTGGACGTTCGGCACGGCGTGTTTGCGCAGCTCGCCCTCGTGGGCGTCAAGGCAGGCGCCGCAGCCGTTGATGGCCGAGACGGCGGTCGACCATAGCTCGAAGTCCAGCTTGTCGACGCCCGGATTGGCGATGACGTTCATCCGCAGCTTGGCCGGCAGCGTCGTGTACTCCTGGTTCTTCATCAGGTGCAGCGAGCGGTAGTAGATGTTGTTCATGCCCATGATGGCGGCGGCGGCCTTGGCGGCGTTCATCGCTTCGGGCGACAGGACCGTCGCGGCCTGGGCCTCGATCAGCTTGACCACGGGGCCGACGCCGATGGCGTGCGCCGAGGCCAGGAAGCTGCCCCACTTCTGCTGGTCGTTCAGCACGGTCTCATTGGCGAGCGAGGACAGGTTCAGCGAGATGTCCTTGCCATAGGCCGGGATCAGGTCGCGCAGGGCGTCGATGGACATTTTCGTGTTCCTTTCAGGAAGCGACGCTTCAAAGAGCGGCTATCGTTCGCGACGCGGTCGCTTACTTCTTGAGCCGTCTTTTGGGGCCGTATTTCGTGATGGGCGCTCAAGTCGCGAGGCTCCGCGAGCCGAGCATAGCGCCCAAATAGAATCATCAGGCATGAAAAAGGCGGCGACAGTCGCCCGCCGCCGCCTCTTTCGAGGGGCGGCCCGGACCCTACTCACGCGGTCCGGGCCTGGTCGTTGCGACCCTTGGGCCAGTACCTACGCGGCCAGGGTGTCGCCGCCGACCGGACGGTTGCAGGCGCACAGCTCGTCGGTCTGAAGAGCATCGACCACGCGAAGCGTGTCTTCCGGCGAACGGCCCACGTTCAGGTTGGTGACGTAGACGTGCTGGATGACGTTGTGCGGGTCGACGACGAAGGTCGCGCGCAGGGCCACGCCTTCTTCTTCGTCCAGCACGCCCAGGGCGCGAGCCAGCTTGCCGCCGTTGTCGGCGAACTGCCAGATCGGCAGCTTGTTCAGGTCGGCGTGGTCACGGCGCCAGGCCAGCTTGGTGAACTCATTGTCGGTCGAACCGCCCAGGACCACGGTGTCGCGGTCCGCGAAGTCCTTGCCCAGCTTGGCGAAGGCGGCGATTTCGGTCGGGCAGACGAAGGTGAAGTCCTTCGGGTAGAAGAAGATGACCTTCCACTTGCCTTCGAAGCTGTCCTGCGTGACGGCTTCAAACGCCGAGACGCCGTTTTCCTCGTGGCTGTTGAAGCCCGGCTTGACGCCGATAATTTTGAAATCAGGCAGTTTTTGACCGACGCCGAGCATCGCGCTTCTCCTAGATGCAGAAAAATGGACCGCCGGATCGCGGGGAGTGCGAACCGTCGAAGCCATGAAATGGCCCCTGGCGCAGCTTAAGTCAAATCGATCATTTTGCTCGATGGAATAGATTTATATTATGATCGAGGCGGAAGGTGATATAAGGCCGCTCGATTGGTTCAGGTCTGACGATAGATGTGCCCTATGTCAGCTCTGACCGCATAGCCGTGTGAATCCATGTCCGTCCTGCCTACCCTGCGTCAGCTGCAGTACCTGAAGCTCCTGGCCGAGCACGGCTCGTTCAGCCGCGCCGCCGAGGCCGCCCATGTCAGCCAGCCCGCCCTGTCGTCGGGGGTGCAGGAGCTGGAGCGGGTGCTGGGCGCGGCGGTGGTGGAACGCACGCGCGGCGCGGTGATCCTGACGGCCGTGGGCGCCGAAGCGGTGCGCCGGGCCGAAGACGTGCTGGCTCGCGCCGAGGATCTGGTCGAGGCGGCCCAGAATGCGGGCAAGCCGCTGTCGGGCCGGTTTCGTCTGGGCGTCATTCCGACGGTCGCGCCCTTCCTGCTGCCGCGCGCCCTGCCGGGGCTGAAGACCCTTTATCCGGGCCTTCGCCTGTTCCTGCGCGAAGATCTGACGCCGCGTCTGATCGCCGGACTCAAGGCGGGCCATCTGGACGCGGCCGTCATCGCCCTGCCCTATGAGGCCTCCGGCATCGACCACGCCCGCATCGGCGACGACGAGATCATGGCCGCGGCCCCGGTGGATCATCCGCTGGCGGGCGCGGGGCCGATTCCCGACGGCATGTTGAAGGCGGAAGATCTGATCCTGCTGGAGGACGGCCATTGCCTGCGCGATCAGGCGCTGGCGGCCGTCAATATCGAGGCGCCGCGCGGCGAGGACGTCTTCGCGGCCACATCCTTGCACACGCTGGTGCAGATGGTGTCCTCGGGGTTGGGGGTCAGCTTCCTGCCGCAGATGGCGGTTCAGGCGGGGCTGGCCGACAATCCGGGCGTGGTGATCCGCCCGATCTCGGCGGAGGCTCCGCGTCGCGAGATCGTCGTCGCCTGGCGTGCCGGGTCCAGCCGCGCCGCCGAGGCGCGACTGCTGGCCGAGGCGCTGAAGCTGGAATGAGCCGCGTCAGCCGAACAGGCGGCTGTCCCACCAGACCGGCGTCTCCAGCCCCGGCTTGATGCGGGCGAAGTCGGGATGGGCGGTGTTGAAGACGAAGTTGCGCTCCATCCGCGCCACGACCGAGGGCGTGATCAGCAGGGCCGAGCGGCCTTCCGCATGCCAGGCGCGGCCGAAGGCGCGCGCCGCCGCCCCGCCCGGCTCGGCCCAGCCGGGGAGCAGATCCGGATTGACCACTTCATAGGAGACGCCCGCCGGGATGTGGATCTCCACATGGTGCTGGCCCAACGGCAGTTCGCCGCCGAAATGGACCAGCTTCTCCAGCATGGCGGTGGAATAGTGCTCGGCGGCGTAGATCACCCTCTGGCCCGCCTCGTGCCAGCGGCCGGAAGCCCGGCGCGAGCCGCCGTCGCTCCAGATGGGATACTCGCCGCGCGGGTCGCCGATGCGGAATCCCTTGAGCGCGTCGTCCAGCCGACGGTGCATGCCGGACCTAGACCGCGAAGCCGGCGTCGGCGCGGCGCACCAGATTGATCACCGCCTCGGCTCCCGCCGAGCTGGACTGGGCCATGGCCAGAGGGGTGCGGCCGTTCAGCAGCTGATGCGGGCGGTTCAGGAAGCGGACGACGGCGGCGCTGTCGCCGCGATAGGCGCGGCCCACGGCGTCGACCACGCGGCCGACCTCGTACAGGCGCTCGCTCATCTCACGCGACAGGGGCTTGCGGCTGGTGCGGGCGCGCCGCAGCGTCGCCTCGGGAATGATCTGGCCGACCACGCGCGGCATGCCGATCACCTGGCCCAGGGCGGCGGCGGCGGCGGGCTTCAGCCCCTGCGACACCCGCTCGGCCAGGGCCACGTCGTCCATCGTCTCATTGTCGTTCAGGCCTAGCAGCTTGCCGATCCGCGCGGCGTCGCTGGCGGGCAGGGTCTCGGGCGAGGCGTAGAGGTCGAGGGCGGTCATGGCGGCGGCTTTCGTCATATGGCGATAATATGGGCGTCAAACGGCGATGCGGCAAGGGCTTCGTTTCCCTACTCATCTCGGCCTCCAAGAAAAAAGGCCGGCGGATCGCTCCGCCGGCCTTCATTCTGGTGGGTCTAACGCGCTTTCGCGCTGCTTGAGACCTCTTACTTCTCGTCGCCGCGCGCCAGGTTGCGCAGGACGTAGGGCATGACGCCGCCGGCCTTGAAGTAGTCCAGCTCGGTCTGGTTATCGATGCGGCAGCGGACCGGGAAGCGGGCCATCTTGCCGTCCGACGGACGGAACAGCTCGACCCACAGATCCTGGCGGGGCTTCAGCTTGCCGACGTTGGCGTCGGTCAGGCCGCGGATGGTGACGATCTCCTCGCCCGTCAGGCCCAGCTTCTGCCAGCCGTCTTCCTTGAACTGCAGCGGGACGACGCCCATGCCGACCAGGTTCGAGCGGTGGATGCGCTCATAGCTCTCGGCGATGACGGCGCGGACGCCCAGCAGGCGGGTGCCCTTGGCCGCCCAGTCGCGCGACGAGCCGGTGCCGTATTCCTTGCCGGCGAAGACGACCAGCGGGCGGCCTTCCGACTGGTAGCGCATGGCCGCGTCGTAGATCGACATCGTCTCTTCCGAGGGGAAGTGCTTGGTGACGCCGCCCTCGATGTCCGGGGTGATCTTGTTGCGGATGCGGATGTTGGCGAAGGTGCCGCGCATCATGACTTCGTGGTTGCCGCGGCGGGCGCCGTAGCTGTTGAAGTCCAGGGCGTCGACGCCGTGGTTGGTCAGGTACTGACCGGCGGGCGAAGCCTTCTTGATCGAACCGGCCGGCGAGATGTGGTCGGTGGTGATCGAGTCGCCGAAGATGCCCAGCACGCGCGCCTCGACGATGTCCGTGACCGGAGCGGGCTCCATGGTCAGGCCCTCGAAGTAGGGCGGGTTCTGGACGTAGGTCGAGGTGTCTTCCCACTCATAGGTCTGACCGCCGGTGACGGCGATCGCCTGCCAGTGCTCGTCGCCCTTGAAGACGTCGGCGTAGCGCTTGGCGAACATCTTGGGCGTGACCGACTTCTTCTGGATGGCGGCGATCTCTTCCGAGGTCGGCCACACGTCCTTCAGGAAGACGTCATTGCCCTTCTTGTCCTTGCCGATCGGCTCCTTGGTGATGTCGATGCGCATCGAACCGGCCAGGGCGTAGGCCACCACCAGCGGCGGCGAGGCCAGGTAGTTGGCCTGGACGTCCGGGTTCACCCGGCCTTCGAAGTTGCGGTTGCCCGACAGGACCGAGGTGGCGACCAGGGCGTTGTCGTTGATGGCCTTGGACACGGCCGGATCCAGCGGACCCGAGTTGCCGATGCAGGTGGTGCAGCCGTAGCCGACCAGGTTGAAGCCCAGGGCGTCCAGATCCTTCTGCAGACCGGCGTCGGTCAGATAGTCGGTGACGACCTGCGAGCCGGGGGCCAGCGAGGTCTTGACCCAGGGCTTGGGCTTCAGGCCGAGGGCGTTGGCCTTGCGCGCCACCAGACCGGCGGCGATCAGCACGCTAGGGTTGGAGGTGTTGGTGCACGAGGTGATGGCGGCGATCACCACATCGCCGTCGCCGATGTCGAAGCTCTCGCCTTCCACGGCGGCGCGCGGGGCGTCGGCCGGGCGGGCGAAGACGCCGGTCAGGGCTTCTTCGAACGACGGGGCGGCGACGGTCAGCTCAACCCGGTCCTGCGGGCGCTTGGGACCGGCCAGCGACGGCACGACCGTCGAGATGTCCAGCTCCAGAACGTCGGTGAAGATCGGGTCTTCCGAGGTCTCGTCGATCCACAGGCCTTGCGCCTTGGCGTAGGCTTCGACCAGGGCGACGCGCGCCTTCTCGCGGCCGGTGGCCGTCAGATAGTCGATGGTGGCCTGCGAGACGGGGAAGAAGCCGCAGGTGGCGCCGTATTCCGGGGCCATGTTGGCGATGGTGGCCTGGTCCTCGATGGTCATGCCGGCGATGGCGGGACCGAAGAATTCCACGAACTTGCCGACCACGCCCTTCTTGCGCAGCATCTGGGTGACGGTCAGCACCAGGTCGGTGGCCGTCGCGCCTTCCGGCAGCTTGCCGGTCAGCCTGAAGCCGATGACTTCGGGGATCAGCATCGGGATCGGCTGGCCCAGCATGGCGGCCTCGGCCTCGATGCCGCCGACGCCCCAGCCCAGGACGGCCAGGCCGTTGATCATGGTGGTGTGGCTGTCGGTGCCGACCACGGTGTCCGGATAGGCGACAGTCTTCTTGCCTTCCTCGGCGGTCCAGACGGTCTGGGCCAGGTTTTCGAGGTTCACCTGGTGGCAGATGCCGGTGCCGGGCGGCACGACGCGGAAGTTGTTGAAGGCCGACGAGCCCCAGCGCAGGAAGTTGTAACGCTCGATGTTGCGCTCATACTCACGCTCGACGTTCTGGCTGAAGGCCTGGGCGTTGCCGAAGTGGTCGACCATGACCGAGTGGTCGATGACCAGATCGACGGGGACCAGCGGGTTGATCTTCTTGGCGTCGGCGCCGAGCTTGTCCATGGCGTCGCGCATGGCGGCCAGGTCGACGACGGCCGGAACGCCGGTGAAGTCCTGCATCAGCACGCGGGCCGGACGGAAGGCGATTTCGTGCTCGACGGCGCCCTTGTTCTCGATCCAGGCGGCGACGGCCTTCAGGTCGTCTTCGGTGACGGAGACGCCGTCTTCGTTACGCAGCAGGTTCTCCAGCAGCACCTTCATCGAGCGCGGCAGGCGGGAAATCCCGGCCAGACCGGCTTCCTCGGCGGCGGGAAGGCTGTAATAGGCGTATTTCTTGCGCCCGACCGCGAGGTCTTGGCGGGTCTTGAGGCTGTCAATCGACGGCATGGAGAGTAGTCCTCTGACAAACGCCGCCCGACAATTCGGTTGCGCCTTCGCGCGCTGGACGTCGGGGCGCACAGGTCCCCGGCGCGCGCGGCGAAAGCCTGCTGCGGCGCTAGCGCATATAGTCCCGCGCGCGAGGGCCGTCCATGTACCCACACCCTCGACGTGGACATTGATAGAGACTCGCAAGTGCTGATCCGTCTCGACATTCAGGGCTTGAGCCTGTCTCGCGGCGAACGTCGGCTGTTCAGCGACCTGTCCTTCGCCCTGTCGGCGGGCGAGGCGGCGGCCCTGACCGGAGCGAATGGCGCGGGCAAGACCAGCCTGCTGCGCGCCGTGGCGGGCTTTATCCGGCCCGATGCAGGCACGGTCGTTTTTCATGATGCGGACGGCGAGATCGAGGCCGAGACGGCGCGGCGCGCAGCGCTTCACCTGCTGGGCCATCACGAGGGTCTGAAGCCCCAGCGCACGGCGCGGCAGGAGCTGGGCTTTCAGGTCGAATGGCTGGGCGGTTCGGCCGCCGCCATGGACGCGGCCGTCGAGCGGCTGAAGCTGACGCCCCTGCTGGATCTGGAGACGCGCAAGCTGTCGGCGGGGCAGAGGCGGCGGCTGTCGCTGGCGCGCCTGGTCGCCGCCCCGCGCGCCCTGTGGCTGTTGGACGAACCGCTGGCCCCGCTGGACGAGGCGTGGCGGGGCGTCGCCGCCGAACTGATGGCTGAACATCTGGCGGGCGGGGGCATGATCCTGGCCGCCGTGCACGACCCCCTGCCCGTTCCATCGCGATCACTCAGTCTTGGAGACGCGCGATGAAGGTCGTCCGCGCCCTGTTCGCGCGTGAACTGTCGCTGGCCTGGGGCGGCGGCGGTGGGCCGTTGCTGGCCTGCGGCTTCCTGCTGTGCCTGACGGCCATCCTGCCGCTGGCGGCGGGCGGCGATCCGCGCATCCTGGCTCCGGCGGCGTCAGGAGCCAGCTGGATGGCCCTGGCGCTGGCCTCCCTGCTGTCGCTGGAGCGGATGTTCGAGCGCGATCTGGAGGACGGGGCGCTGGATCTGCTGGCGACCGGGCCGCTGCCGCTGGAGGCCCTGGTGGCGATCAAGGCGCTGGCGCAATGGCTGGCGACCGGCTTGCCGCTGGCGCTGACCGCTCCGGTCGCGGCCCTGGCCCTGGGCCAGCCGCCGGAACGGATCGTGCTGACTGGCGCCTCGGCGGCGCTGGGCGGTCTGGGGTTCGCTTTCACCGGGGCGCTGGGCG
>NZ_GL883086.1:2399236-2402364 GCF_000204035.1 Brevundimonas diminuta ATCC 11568 | reverse complement strand
CTGGTGGGCGGAGGCGTCGCTGAGCGTCCGGCCGAGGCGGGCGTCAGGGCCGTCGCGCGTTTCTTGCCCGTAACGCCGCGCGGGAGCGGCGCGACGAGAGGCGCGGCTTCCTCTCCAAGCGCAGGAATGACGGCGCCGGGCGTCACGCGCGCGGCCTTGCGGCGCACGGGCGGCGTCACCGTGGACGTCACGCGGTTCCAGATGCGCTTGTCGTCGTCGCCGGTCGCAGCTTTCGGCGGTCCCTTGCCCGAAGGGGGGCGGGCCACGCTCAGCCCTCGTCGTCGAAGGCGTCCGGCGGACCGGGCTCATGGGCCAGCAGGTCGCCGGGCTGGCAGTCCAGCTCGCGACACAGGGCGTCCAGGGTGGAGAAGCGCACGGCGCGCGCCTTGCCCGTCTTGAGGATGGACAGGTTGGCGACGGTCACGCCGACGCGGTCGGCGAGCTCCGTCAGCGACATGCGGCGCTGGGCGAGGATGCGGTCGAGTTGGACGCGGATGGCCATGGGGGGAGCTTTAGCGTTTCTCGATCAGATCGTCAGTTCGGATTCGCGACGAAGACGGGCGCCTTCGCGGAACACCTCGGCCAGGACGAAGACGACCAGGACGGAAAAGACGGGCGTGAGCAGGTCGCTGACGCCTTGAGGCTCCATGACGCCGGGGGCGAGGCGCGACGCCACCAGCCCCTGCACGATCCACACCCCGCCGGTGACGACGGCCAGGATCAGGCCGACATGGCGCAGGCGGCGCACATTGTCCGGCTGGAACGGGTCGCCCAGGGTCAGGGTGCGGAAGATCTTGCGTAGATGGCGCAGGATGATCAGGAAGCCGCCGAAATAGGCGCTCAGGGCGCCCAGGGCGAACAACAGCAGCGGACGCGTCAGCGGCATCTCGCGGCCGTCCGCGCCGTCCGAGACGGTCACGTTCAGATTGTCGATGGGTATGAAGATGGAGGCGACCCACAGAAGCAGCAGCAGGCCGGTGACGAGGATCATCACCACATAGGCCACGTCCAGCGCGATCTTCAGCAGGCTGGCGACGGAGCCGGGACCGATGGTCCTCAGGTTCGGCGCCCGCAGTTGGGCGGCGCGAAGCGGGGTCTGGGCGGCGGTGGCGAGCCGGTTCGGTTTCCGCAAGCGCGTCATCGGGCGTCTCAGGCCGGGGACAGGGGCGCCGTCGCCGCGGCGGGTCCGGCCGACCCGCGCACGGCTCTATTCTTCACGGCGTTCATGGCGATCGTCAAAGTCCCCCTCGAACTCTGCAGGATCAGAAGCTCTGAACGATCAGGGCGATCGCCGCGACGGGCAGGGCGGCCAGCAGGAAGGCGTTGCCCAGGCTGTGAGCCAGACGGTCCATCAGATTGGTCTTGTGCATGGCTTGCATATCGGTCTCTCCATCAATGCACGTTTTTTGTGCGTATCTGTTGTGCCGCTGGATCATTGTTGCGAGATGTTTCTCTCGTTTGAACGGTGCGGCCGTCCGTCCTTGAAAATGAAGATAGGTCGTGCGCCGGCGAAAGCCAACTTACATATCGTTTAACGATGTTACCATTTCGCAATGGACCGGACGGGACTAAGGTCGCGCCATGAATCTCAAGCTGATCAAGGGGATGCGGCTCGTCGCCGCCACCCACAATCCGGGCAAGGCGCGCGAGATCGAAGCGCTGCTGGATGGACATTACACGATCGTCACCGCCGGAGAGCTGAATCTACCCGAGCCGGACGAGACGGAGACCACCTTCGTCGGCAACGCCATGCTGAAGGCGCGTCACGCGGCCCAGGCCTCGGGCGAGGTCGCCCTGGCTGACGATTCCGGCCTGTCGGTTGCGGCCCTGGACGGGGCGCCGGGCATCTATTCCGCGCGCTGGGCCGGTCCGACCAAGGATTTCGCCCTGGCCATGAAGAAGGTCGAGCAGCGGCTGGAGGAGATCGCATCGACCGATCGCCGCGCCTGGTTCACCTCGGCCCTGGCGGTGGCCTGGCCCGACGGCCCCTGCGTGGTGGTCGAGGGGCAGATCGACGGCGAACTGGTCTTCCCGCCGCGCGGCGACCGGGGCTTCGGCTATGATCCGATCTTCCGGCCGGAAGGCTCGGAACTGACGTTCGGCGAGATGGATCCGGTCGAGAAGGACGCCCTCAGCCACCGCGCGCGCGCCTTCGCCCGCCTCAAGGCGGCGCTGATTGACTGAGACGCCCGCCGCACGAGCCGCGGCCCTGCGCAAGGGCGGCGATAGGGGCGAGCATTCATCTGTCCCTCAAGCAGCCGCCCTCCGCGAGGGCGGCGATAGGGACGAAAAAGACTCCATCGCCCTCTACGTCCACTGGCCCTACTGCGCGCGCATCTGTCCCTATTGCGACTTCAACGTGGTGCGCGACCGGGGGCGGACGCAGGAGCAGGCGGAGCTGGCGCAGGCCATCCTGAACGACCTGGAGGCGCAGGCCGCCCTGGTCGGGCCGCGCGCCCTGGCCTCGATCTTTTTCGGCGGGGGCACGCCGTCCTTGATGCCGCCCGACGCCGTGGCGGCGGTGGTCGAGCGGGCCAGGGCGTTGTTCCCTCCTTCTGGCGATATTGAGATCAGCCTGGAGGCCAATCCCACTGACGCCGAGGCCGGGCGCTACGCCGCCCTGGCCCAGGCCGGGGTCAACCGCCTGTCGATGGGGGTGCAGTCGTTCGACGACGCAGCTCTGAAGTTCCTGGGCCGGGACCATTCGGCCGCCGAGGCGCGCCGCGCCATCGCCTTGGCGGGCCGCGCCTTTCCGCGCCTGTCGATCGATCTGATCTACGCCCGGCCGGGCCAGGGCGTCGCGAACTGGACCGCCGAGTTGACCACGGCGCTCGATCTGGGGTTCGAGCACGTCTCGCCCTATCAACTGACCATCGAGGGGACGACCGCCTTCGGCCGGGCCGTGGCGCGCGGCGCCTGGGCGCCGCCGGACGAGGATCTGGCCGCCGCCCTCTATGAAGCCACGCAGGCGACGCTCGAGGCGGCGGGGTTCGAGGCCTATGAGGTGTCCAATCACGCCCGCGACGTGGCGGCGCGTTCCAGCCACAACCTGCATGTCTGGCGCGGCGGCGACTACCTGGGCCTGGGGCCGGGAGCGCACGGGCGGCTGACGCTGGACGAAGGGCGGG
>NZ_GL883086.1:2397627-2399147 GCF_000204035.1 Brevundimonas diminuta ATCC 11568 | reverse complement strand
TGGCCGCGCGCCGCATCGGCGACTATGTCGCGGGCGTCGCCGCCGGATCGCCCTGGGCCGAGCGCGAAGTTCTGGAGGCGCAGGACGCCGATGAGGAGCGCGTGCTGCTGGGCCTGCGCACCGTCGAGGGCGTTTCCTTGTCCCTGCTGCAGCGGCTGGGCCTGTCGGCGGTTGAGGGCCGGCTGGCCGACCTTCTGACCGACGGCTTCCTGAGCCTGAAGGACGGCCGCGTCGCCGCTACGGCGACGGGCCGTCCCTTGCTGGACGCGGTGCTGAAGAGCCTGCTGGTCTAGACGATCAGACGGTCGCCGCCGCTTCTTCGATCAGGTCGCAGATTTCGGACGGATGCGACGCCAGGGAGGCGTGGCTGGCGTCCAGGGTGATGACCTTGCGGGCGTTCAACCGCGCCGACATCCGCTGCTGATTGGTCGGGGCGATCATGTGGTCCTGGCTCGAGACCTGATACCAGCTCGGCTTGCTGCGCCAGGCGGGCGCCGTGACCGCGTCGCCGAAGGTGGTCGCCAGCGGCGCCTTCTGCGTCACCGCCATGACCAGGGCCTCGTCCGCCGTCAGATCCTGGCAGAAGCTCTCATGGAACTTGTCGGCCTTGATCCACAGATAGCCGTCGCTGTCGGGGGCCAGGTTGGGGGCGGCGACCGGGGGATCCTGCTGGGTGATGGCGCCGGGGCTTTCGCCTGCGTCGGGCGCGAAGGCGGCGATGAAGACCAGGGCCGCCACGTTCGGCAGGTCGCCGGCCTCGGACAGCACCGCCCCGCCGTAGGAGTGGCCGACCAGGATGACCGGCCCTTCCTGCTGGCGCACCATCTTGCGCACCCGCTCGGCGTCGTCGGCAAGCGAGGTCAGCGGCATCTCGACCGCGTGCAGAGAGGTGTAGCCGCGCCGGGCCAGTTCGGTGATGACCTTGCCCCAGTGGGCGGCGCCGCCCCAGAAGCCGTGAACGAGGACGATGGAGGCGGACTTCGACATGGGCGGATTCCGTTCTGGACGACAGAAGGGTCGATGCGGATCGCAGTGCGCGAACCGGCGGCGGCGTTCCCTGACTCTGGCGGCTTTCACGACACCGTGACGCCCACTAGGATGGAGCCATGTCCGACGCCTCCCTGTTTCCGCCGACCGCCCCGCCCGCGCGCCCCGTTTCGCCGGGCCTCTATCTGGTGGCGACGCCGATCGGGAATCTGCGCGACATGACGCTGCGGGCGCTGGACGTTCTGGCGGCGGCCGATTTGGTGCTGGCGGAGGACACGCGGGTCACGGCCAAGCTGCTGACCGCCTATGGGCTGAAGGTTAGGCTGGAGCGGTGCGATGATCACGCCTCGAACCGCGCCGCGGAGATCGCCGTCGAGCGGCTGAAGGCGGGCGAGGTGGTGGCCCTGGTGTCGGATGCGGGCACGCCTCTGGTGTCAGACCCCGGCTATGTGGTGGCGCGGGCGGCCGTGGCCGAGGGGCTGCCGGTTCATCCCGTGCCCGGTCCGTCCAGCCTGTTGGCCGCCCTGTGCATC
>NZ_GL883086.1:2380201-2396868 GCF_000204035.1 Brevundimonas diminuta ATCC 11568 | reverse complement strand
GAGGCCGCGACCCTGGCCCTGGGGCCGGACCAGCACCAGCGCCTGATCCGCGCGGTCGAGGCGGCGGCGCGCGGGCGACCGGCCCTGTCGGGTCTGGAGTTGAGAATCGACATGGTGGCGCTGGCCCCCGGACGTTTTCCGCGTCATCTTCGCGGCGTGATCTCCACGGGAGCGGACCGGCGTTGACGCGCGAGGAAGCAGAGGCGGTGCTGGCCCAGGCGGGACAGGGGGCGGACGAAGCCTTCCCCCTGCTGGATTGCGCCATTGCCTGCGCCATCCACGACTATCCGTTCCGCGACGCCGACTGCGCGCGCATTCTGGCCGATCACGCCGCCCAGCGGCTCAAGGAACGGGCCGCCAACGAAAGTCCCGACGACGCCCTGACCGAGGCCCTGGCGGGCGACCTGCGGCTGAACGGCGACCTGCTGAACTACGACCATCCGGCCAACACGGACGTGATCGACGTGGCCGAGCGGCGGCGCGGCCTGTCGGCGGTGCTGGTCATCTTCTATCTTGACGCCGCGCGGCGGGCCGGGCTGACGGCGGCGCCGGTCGATTTTCCCGGCCACGTCCTGCTGCGGGTCGAGACGCCTGAGGGGCCGGTGGCGCTGGACCCGTTCAGCCAGGGGCGGCTGGTCCTGCCGTCGGAGCTGACGCGCCGGGCCCTGCTGGCGGGCCTGACCCCGCATGTGGCCGACCGTCTGGACCTGCTGATGGCGCCGGTCAGCGAGCGTCAGGCCTTGATCCGTCTGCAGAACATCCTGTTCACCCGCGCCATTCAGGCCCGCGACTACGAAGGCGCCGAACGCTCGGCCCTGCGTCGCGCCCTGCTGGACCCCGAGGATCACCGCCCTTGGCTGGACGTGGCCGCCGCCCGCGAGAAGCAGGGCGCCCTGACCGGGGCCATGCAGGCCCTGTCGCGCGCCCGCACCCTGGGCGAGCCGATCGCCGCCTGCGACGCGCGGCTGGACCGGGTGCGGATGCGGTTGAACTGAAGCGCGGCCTTGCGGCGGGCGCTGCGGGGCCTCAAGTAACGCTCAGCGGCGCCCTCGTTCGGGCGCTCAAGCAGCAAGCGCCCGCGGCGCGAGCTATAGCGCCCACCAAGAAGGACTCCCATGCTCAAGGTCGCCATCCAGATGGACCCGCTCGAGGCGGTCAACGTCGAGTCGGACACCACCTTCCTGATGGCCCTGACCGGGCAGGCGCGCGGCCACAAGCTGTGGGTCTATGACTTCCGCACCCTGGCGCTGGAGGACGGCCGCCTGTTCTGCCGCGCCCGTCCGGTGACGGTGCAGCGCGAGCAGGGAAACCACGCCGACTTCGGCCCCGAGCAGCGGCTGGACCTGGCCGAGGACGTGGACGTCATCCTGATGCGTCAGGATCCGCCGTTCGACATGGCCTATGTCACCGCCACCTATCTGCTGGAGCGGGTGCATCCCAAGACCCTGGTGGTCAATGATCCGGCCGAGGTGCGTTCGGCGCCCGAGAAGTTGATCGCCACCCTCTTCCCCGGCCTGCAGCCGCCGACCCTGGTGTCGTCCGACCCGGAGACCCTGGTGGACTTCCACCGCCGCCATGGCGACGTGGTGCTCAAACCCCTGCACGGCGCGGCCGGTTCGGGCGTGGTGCGGCTGAAGGCGGACGATCCGAACCTGGAGGCCCTGATCGAGATTCACGCCGCCGGGTCGCGCGATCCGCTGGTGATCCAGAAATTCATCCCGGCCGTCTCTGCGGGCGACAAGCGCATCATCCTGATCGACGGCGAGCCGGTCGGCGCCATCAACCGCATTCCGGCCAAGGATCAGGTGCGCTCCAACCTGCGTGTCGGCGGCACGGCGGCGCCGGTCGAGCTGACGCCGCGCGACCGGGAGATCTGCGCCGCCATCGGCCCTTATCTGAAGGAGCGCGGCCTGATCTTCGTCGGCATCGACGTGATCGGCGACTATCTGACCGAGATCAACGTCACCTCCCCCACCGGCGCCCAGCAGTTGCTGAACTTCGCCGGCGTCGATGCGACCGAGCGCATGTGGGAGGTCATCGAGCAAAGGAAACGCGCGGCCGCCTGACGCCGCGCTGCATGGGAGGGGACTTTATGAGCTTACTGAACAAGGCCGGGGCGTCCGCCGCCCTGGCGCTGGCGATCGCCTGCCCGGCGGCGGCCCAGGAAGCCTCGCCAGACGTCGCGCCGAAACGCCCGTCGCTGGAGGTGCTGGAGCGGATCATCGAGACCCGTACGCCGCAGACCCGGATCGAGACGCCGGACCATGATCGCATCAGCGCCCGGCGCATCGATATCGTCGACGCCGACGGGACCATCCGCATGACTCTGTCGGGCGCGACCCCGCCCCCGATCATCGACGGCGTTCAATATAAGCGCGCCTTCAACGTCGCCGGACTGATCCTCTACGACGACAAGGGCAGCGAGCGCGGCGGCTTCGGCACGGCCGACGTCGAGGGCGGCATGGCCGTTCTGGCGCTGGATCACCCGGCGATGGATGCGGTCGGCTGGCGCGTGTCGCCCGACGGCTCGGTCAGCTTCGTCTTCAACCAGGCGCCGCCGCTGGTGCGCGAACCGGGGCTGGGCGGGGCGCTGGTTCCGGGCGTGCAGACGCCGACGCGGATGCGCCTGTCGCTGGCCGCCGACGGGACGCCCGCCGTCGCCCTGTCGGACAGGAACGACAAGCCGCGCCTGCGCCTGACCGTGACCGAGGAGGGCTTCGGCGCCATCCAGTTCCTCAACGCCGAGGGGCAGGTGGTCCACACCATCGCGCCGGAGGCCGACCTCCCGACGAACTGAACGAACAACGCTCTTGCAGTGTTGATCGGTTCGTGATTTGTTCTCTTGTCTGCGGGAGGGAACGGCATGGTCGCGCGGGTGGTGACGGTGGCTTTCGATGGCGTCGATGCGCGCCGGGTCGACGTCGAGGTGCAGCAGGTCGGCTCGCCCGCCGGGGCCTTCGCCATCGTCGGCCTGCCGGACAAGGCGGTGGCCGAGAGCCGCGAACGAGTGCGCGGCGCTTTTGCGGGCATTGGTCTGGCGCTGCCGGCGAAGAAGGTGATCGCCAATCTGGCCCCCGCCGACCTGCCCAAGGAAGGCAGCCATTTCGACCTGCCCATCGCCCTGGCCCTGCTGGCCTCCATGGGGGTGATCGGACCGGACGCCCTGGACGGTTGGGCTGCGGTGGGCGAACTGGGTCTGGACGGTCAGATCGCTGCGGTGGGCGGAACCCTGCCTGCGGCGATGGCGGTGAACGCCATGGGGTTGGGCCTCATCTGCCCTGAGGCCAACGGGCCGGAGGCGGCCTGGGCGGGCGAGGCGCGGCTGCTGGCGCCGCGCTCCCTGATCGGCCTGATCAACCATTTCCGCGGAACCCAGGTGCTGCGCCCGCCCCAGCCGGGGCCGGTGCTGGAGGGGCGCGCCGTACCCGACCTGCGCGAGGTCAAGGGACAGGAGGGCGCCAAGCGGGCGCTGGAGATCGCCGCCGCCGGGGGCCACAATCTGCTGTTCGTCGGCCCGCCGGGCTCGGGCAAGTCGATGATGGCGGCGCGCCTGCCGGGCCTGCTGCCGCCGTTGACGCCGATGGAACGGCTGGAGACGTCGATGGTCTGGTCGGTGGCGGGGCTGATCGAGCGCGGAGGGCTGACGCGCGAGCGGCCGTTCAGAGCGCCGCATCATTCGGCGTCGATGGCGGCCCTGACCGGTGGCGGGCTGAAGGCCAAGCCGGGCGAGGCCTCCCTGGCGCACAACGGCGTGCTGTTCCTTGATGAACTGCCCGAGTACTCGCCCCAGGCGCTGGACAGCCTGCGCCAGCCGCTGGAGACGGGCGAGATCGTCGTGGCGCGGGCCAACGCCCATGTGCGCTATCCGGCGCGGTTCCAACTGGTGGCGGCGATGAACCCCTGTCGCTGCGGCGTGGGCGGGCCGGGGCGCGGCGCCTGCGGCAAGGCTCCGCGCTGCCAGAAGGATTACCAGAACCGCATCTCCGGCCCGATGTTCGACCGTATCGACCTGACGGTGGAGACGCCGGCGGTGACGGCCGCCGACATGATCCTGTCCGCCCCGGCCGAGGGCACGGCCGAAGCCGCCGCCCGCGTCGCCGCCGCCATGCAGATGCAGGAGGCCCGCATGGTGGAGGCGGGGCTGACGGGAATGCAGGCGCTCAACGCCAGGTCTTCGGGCGAGGCGTTGGAGCGGTTCGCCGCCCCGGATCAGGCGGGGCGCGCGCTGTTGATGAAGGCGGGCGAGGCCGGGGGGCTGACCGCGCGCGGCTGGACCCGCACCCTGCGTCTGGCGCGCACCATCGCCGATCTGGACGGCGCGGACGGCGTGCTGCGCCGCCATGTGGCCGAGGCGCTGATGTATCGACGCAGCACGGTCGGCGCCCATGAGGACTTCGACCGCCAGGCCAGTCGCCGCGCTTTATTTCCCGTGCAGGAAAGCGGGGCGGGACAAACGCCGTTCGTCTGGAATTAACCCCTCGGCCCTAGCGTGGCCTTATGGGACAGACCCGTCGCAAGCCGTCGCCGCAGAGCGACCTTTTCCCTGCCGCGCCCGAAGCAGGGCAGGCTGCGACGCTGACGCCTGGAGACGGCGTTTCGCCTGAGCAGCAGTTTTTGCGGCTGATGAGCCATGAGATGCGCACGCCCCTGAACGGGGTGATCGGCATGCTGGGCCTGTTGTCGCGCACCCGTCTGGACGGCGCCCAGCGCGCCTATGCGGAGGCCGCGCAGAAGTCGGCCGAGCATCTGTTGGGCCTGGTCAACGACCTGCTGGACTACGCCCGGCTGGAGGCTGAGGCGCTGGAGTTCGATCCGGCGCCGGTCGAGCTGGAGGGTCTGGTGCGCGGCGTGGCCGAATTGCTGAGCCCGCGCGCGCACGACAAGGGGCTGGAGATCGTCTGGTCGGTGGCCGCCGACGCCCCGGACGTCGTCGCCGACGAGGGCCGCCTGCGGCAGATCCTGTTCAACCTGGCGGGCAATGCGGTGAAGTTCACCGACCGAGGCGGGGTGCGCCTGGCGGTTGAGGCGGTCGGCGAACGCATGGAAGGGGCGCCTGCGCGCCTGGCCTTCATCGTCGACGACACCGGCCCCGGCGTGCCCGAAGAGGCGCGCGGCCGCATCTTTGAAGAATTCGGTCACGCCGACGTCTCGGACGCCGCCCGGTTCGACGGGGCGGGCCTGGGTCTGGCGGTGGTGCGGCGGCTGGCCCGCGCCATGGACGGCGACGCCGTGGTCGAGGACCGGCCGGACGGTCCCGGCGCCCGGTTTCGCTTTGAAGCCGAGTTTCCTGTCGCGGCCGACGCCGAGGCGCGCACGCGCCTGCTGGACGGGCTGGTCGTGGCGGTCCGTTCGCCGAACCCCTTCGTGCGCCGGGCGGCGACCGATCAGATCGAGGCCTCGGGCGGCCGTGTGGCGCGCCAGGCCGGGGTGACCCTGATCGATCATGCAGGAGCCGAAGGCGGAGCCCTGGCCGTTCGACCGCGCCAGGGTCAGGCCATCATCCTGCTGCGCCCATCCGAGCGCGACCTGATCAGCCGCTATCGGGCGGCGGGCTTCTGCGGCTATCTGATCAAGCCCTTGCGCCGCGAGTCTCTGGCCGAGCGCGTCAGGGCGGCCGCCGCGCCGCGCCGGGGTCTGCCCACGCCGCCGGTCCGATCTGGCGACGACGATCGCGTGGCCCATGTGGCCTTCAAGGGCGTGCGGGTGCTGCTGGTCGAGGACAATCCGGTCGGCGCTCTTTTGGCCAAGACCTTGCTGCGGCGCGAGGGCTGCGTGGTCCAGACCGCCGCTGACGGCCAGGAGGCGCTGGACGCCCTGAAGGCGGCGCGCTTCGATCTGGTCTTCATGGACATGCGGATGCCGCGCCTGGATGGGCCGAGCGCGGCGCGGGCGCTGCGGGCGCGCGGGGATCAGACGCCGATCATCGCCCTGACCGCCAACGCCTTCGCCGAGGATCGCGTCGCCTGTCTCGAGGCGGGAATGGACGATCATCTGGCCAAGCCGTTGGAGGCGGACGCCCTGCGCGTCGTCCTGGCCCGCTGGACGCCCGCCGCCAACCGCGCCAAGGTCGCCGTTTCCTGATCTGCCAGTAGTCCGTCGTCCGTATCGCCCGGCGGCGCCCCGCCGGAGCCACGCATGACCGATTCCAAGACGCCCGCTTCCGAGGTCGCGGCGTTGCAGCCGTCTCCCAAGGGTCTGGGCGTGCTCAAGGCGGCGTTCCGCGAGCGGCGCACCCTGGCCATGTTGCTGCTCGGCTTCTCGGCCGGTCTGCCCTTCGCCATGCTGTTCGGCACCCTGAACGCCTGGCTGTCCGACGCGGGCGTATCGGTGGCGACGATCGGCGTCCTGTCTTGGGTCGGGCTGTTCGGGGCCTTCAAATTCCTGTGGTCGCCCGCGGTCGGACTGACGCCGCCGGTGATCGGCCGGATGGGCCGACGTCGGTCGTGGCTGATCCTGTGCCAGATCGTGCTGGCGGGCGCGCTTTTGACCATCTCCCTGTCGCATCCGGGAACGGGGGCCATCGTGGTGCTGGCGGGCGCCGCGGCCCTGGGCGCCTTCGCCTCGGCGACCCAGGACATCGTCATCGACACCTGGCGGATCGAGGTGGCGGACGAGCGGACCCCGGTGGATCTGCTGTCGACCGTCTATCAGCTGGGCTTTCGCACGGCGGCCCTGGTGGGCGGGGCGGGCGCCCTGGTTCTGGCGGATCAACTGGGCTGGTCGACGACCTTCGTCATCGGCGCGGGACTGATGGGTCTGGGCGTTCTGGGCACGCTGATCGCACCCGAGCCTAAGGCGGCGCCGCGCGCCGCCATCGCCCGCGAACGCATCGGCTCGCCGCGTCTGCGGATGACCGCCCTGGTCGTCACCCTGGCCGCCTGGGCCTGGGCGGCCTTCATGCTGGTGCGCTTCATGGTCACGGCTCTGACCGTCAAGCCTGCGCCCAGCGCCGGAGAGTTCACCGCCGTCTGGGGGCCGTGGATCGTCGGCATGGCGGTGATCCTGCCCGCCGTGCTGGCCGGGATCATCGTCTGGCGCGGGGGCAAGGCGGGGGCGGCGTCCGAGGCCGATCAGGGGCCGGCGCTCGCCAACACCCTGTATGACGCCATCCTGGCGCCGCTGGTCGAGTTGATGGGACGGCTGGGCTGGGGCGCGGTGATCGTGCTGGGGCTGATCCTGACCTACCGCATCACGGACGGCGTCTGGGGCCCGTTCGCCTTCCCCTTCTACATGGGGGACACGGGCGGGGCGCTGGGCCACACCAAGACCGAGATCGCCCTGGCGTCCAAGACCTTCGGCGTGGTCATGACCATCGTCGGCATCGCCCTGGGCGGATGGGCGCTGCTGGTCATCGGCCGGATGGCCAGCCTTCTGCTGGGCGCAGCCCTGTCGGCGGCTACCAATCTGCTGATGATGGACCTGGCTCTGGGGGCGCCGGTGATCGGCGCCTTCATGAGCGCGACCGGCCTCTACAAGCTGTTCGGCGCCTTCGGGGTAGGCGAGCCCCTGGCGCGGCTGATGTTGGCCATCGCGGGCGAGAACATCGCCGGCGGCTTCGCGGGCGCGGCCTTCGTCGCCTATCTGTCGGCCCTGTCGAACAAGATGTTCGGGGCGGTGCAGTTCGCCGTCTTCACCTCCCTGGCCCTGCTGATCGGCACCCTGGGGCGCGGGGCCCTGGGCGAACTGATCGAACGCCAGGGTTATGCCGCCATGTTCGTCATCGCCGCATGGCTAGGCGTGGTGGCGGTGGTCTTCTGTGCGATGGAATGGGGCCGCCAGACGATGGAGCGCCGCCGCCTCAACCTCGACGCCTAGGGGGGCGGAAATGCAAAGAGGCGGCCCGAAGGCCGCCTCTCGAGGTCGTCGTGATCAAGCGGAGGATCAGTCCTCGACTTCCACGCCCTCGGCGTAGGCGGCGAAGGTGGCGGCGGTGATGATCTCGCCGACCGAGGCGCCCAGGGGCACGATCTGCACCGACTTCTCCAGGCCGACCAGCAGGGGGCCGATCACCGTGGCCCCGCCCAACGATTGAACCAGGCGGGTCGAGATGGCCGCCGAATGGATGGCCGGCATGACCAGGACGTTGGCGTCCCCGGTCAGGCGCATGAAGGGATAGTTGGCGCGGGCTTCGGAATTCAGCGCCAGAGCCGGCGGCATCTCGCCCTCGTACTCGAAGTCGACGTCCATCGAGTCCAGGATGCGGATGGCCTCGCGCACCTTCTCGCCGCGATCGCCGGGCGGGTCGCCGAAAGTCGAGTAGCTGAGGAAGGCCACGCGCGCTTTGCGGCCGAGCTTCTTGACCGTGGCGGCGGCCTTGACCGCGATCTCAGCCAATTCGGCGGCGTTGGGCAGTTCGTGGATCGAGGTGTCGGCCACGAATAGGGTGCGGCCCTTGGCCAGCAGGATCGACAGGCCGATCATCCGGTCCGTGACGTCCAGGACGCGGCGGACCTCCTTCAGGGCCATGTTGAAGTTGCGGGTCACGCCGGTGACCATGCAGTCCGCCTCGCCGCGCGCGACCATGGCGGCGGCGAAGTAGTTGCGGTCCTGGTTGATCATGCGCTGGACGTCGCGGCGCAGATAGCCGCGACGCTGCAGGCGGGCGTACAGCCAGTCGACGTATTCGGCGTTTCGATCCGATACGCGGGCGTTCATGATCTGAATGCCCAATTCGTCGAAGTTCAGACCGGCTTCGGCGGCGTTGTGGCGGATCAACTCCTCGCGGCCGACCAGGATCGGCGTGCCCAGATCCGCCTGCTTGAAGGCCCATGCGGCGCGGATGACGACCTGTTCCTCGCCTTCGGCGAAGACGACGCGCTGCTTCGGACCCGAGCGCACGCTGGCCTGGATCTTCTGCATCAGGGCGGCGGACGGATCGACCCGCTGGCGCAGGGCGATGCGATAGGCCTCCATGTCCTTGATCGGCTTGCGCGCCACGCCGGTGTCCATCGCCGTCTGGGCGATGAAGGGCGGGATGTACCAGATCAGGCGCGGGTCGAACGGGGTGGGGATGATGTATTCAGGGCCGAACTTCAGCTTGCGGCCGCGATAGGCGGCGGCGACTTCGTCCGGCACGTCTTCGCGGGCCAGCGCCGCCAGGGCGTGGGCGCAGGCGATCTTCATCTCGTGGTTGATCTGACGCGCGCGCACGTCCAGCGCGCCGCGGAACAGATAGGGGAAGGCCAGGACGTTGTTGACCTGGTTCACATAGTCCGAGCGGCCGGTGGCGATGATGGCGTCCGAGCGCACCGACTTGACGTCTTCCGGCGTGATCTCGGGGTCCGGGTTGGCCATGGCGAAGATGATCGGATTGGGCGCCATGGAGGCGACCATCTCCTTGGAGATCGCGCCCTTGGCCGACAGGCCCAGCACCACGTCGGCGCCGACCATGGCCTCGGCCAGGGTGCGCAGCGGCGTGTCGGTGGCGTGCGCCGCCTGCCATTGGGAGACGTTGTCGCGGCCCTTGTAGATCACGCCCTGACGGTCGCAGATGACGGTGTTCTCGGCCTTGACGCCGGCGGCCTTCATTAGGGCGATGGACGACAGGCCCGCTGCGCCGGCGCCCGACAGGACGACCTTGAGGTCTTCCAGCTTCTTGCCGACGATATGGGCCGCGTTGATCAGGCCGGCGGTCGAGATGATGGCCGTGCCGTGCTGGTCGTCGTGGAAGACGGGGATGTCCAGCAGATCCTGCAGCTGGGCTTCGATCTCGAAGCATTCGGGGGACTTGATGTCCTCCAGGTTGATGCCGCCCCAGGTGTCGCCGATGTTCTTGACCACGGTGACGAATTCATCCGGATCGGTGGTCTTCACCTCGACGTCGAAGCTGTCGACGTCGGCGAAGCGCTTGAACAGCACCGACTTGCCTTCCATCACCGGCTTGGACGCCATGTGGCCCAGGTTGCCCAGGCCCAGGATGGCGGTGCCGTTCGAGATGACGGCGACCATGTTGCCCTTGGCGGTGTAGTCGTAGGCCTTGTCCGCATCGGCGGCGATGGCCAGGACCGGCACGGCCACGCCCGGCGAATAGGCCAGCGACAGGTCGCGCTGGGTCGCCATCGGCTTGGTCGGGGCCATGGAGATCTTGCCCGGCGTCGGATCGCTGTGGAACTCCAGAGCGTCGTCGTCGGAGAAGGTCTGTTTATCGGTCAATTCGGGCATTTCGATCTCGGGAAGGGGCAGGCGCATTTCGTTCCTAGATCGTGGGATGGGCGGGGACAACCGCTGACGCTGGGTCAAGGCCGATTGCGTGGTTTCTCCGTCACGCGGCAGGCAGGAAGCCGGTCCCTTCGACCTCGACCGGGCCGGTCATGAAAACGTGGCCGGACGCCTCGTCCCAGTCGATGGTCAGTTCGCCGCCGTCGACCGTCACGGCGGCCTTTCGGTCGGTCAGGCCGCGCCGCGCCGAGGCGACCAGGGCCGCGCATGCGCCGGTGCCGCAGGCCAGGGTCAGGCCCGCTCCGCGCTCCCACACCCGCAACCGAATGTGATCGCGGGCCAACACGTCAGCGAAGCCGACGTTGACCCCTTCGGGGAACAGGGGGTGGTGCTCGACCAGGGAGCCGGAGCCGCGCACGAAGGCGTCGTCCAGCCGGTCGGTGAAGAAGACGACGTGGGGATTGCCCATCGACACCGCGCCCGGCGTGTGCAGCACGGGGGCGTCGATCGGTCCGACCTGAAGCTCGATGCCGCGCGTGTCCATGTCTTCCGACAGCGGCACCTGGGACCAGTCGAGGCGCGGCGCGCCCATGTCCACGGTGACTTGATGGGTCGCGGCCGTCGATCCTTCGGGATCTCCAGAGCCGACGCGGCCCGCCGCCCGGCGCGCCGTGGTCGGTCCGCCCAGGGTGTCGATGACCACCTCTTCCTTGTCGGTCGCCTCCAGCAGCAGCCAGCCGACGCAGCGCAGGGCGTTGCCGCAGGTCTCGACCATGGAGCCGTCGGCGTTCCAGACCCGCATGAAGGCGTCGGCCGTCTCGGACGGCTCGACGCCGATCAACTGGTCGAAACCGCCCAGACCCGTCGCCGGATCGGCCAGGGCGCGCACCTGATCCTCGGTCGGGTGGAAGGGTTCTTCGAAGGCCTGGACGACGATGAAGGCGTTTCCGGCGCCGTTCATGCGGATGTAGGGTCGGGCGGGCTGGCTCATGATCGCCTTCATATAGGATTTTCCGCCGGTTCATGTATCGGTGGCGGCGATGACGTCTGACCAGAGCCAAACCGCCAAATCCGACGGGCTGCGGCTGAGGGCGCGCCTGCGCTACCTCTATCACGGCTCCCAGCCGGCGGCGGTCAAGTTCCGCCTGATGGTCATCGTCATCGACCTGGCCATCATCGGCTTCTTCCTGGCCACGCCGATCCTGAAGGAGGCGGGCTGGGCCTTCTATGTCTTGGACTATCTGATCGCCGCCGTTCTGGGGCTGGATCTGGCGGCGCGGGCCTATGCCTATTCCGACATCCGGTCGTGGTTGAAGCGGCCGATCGTCTGGGTCGATCTGTTCGTTCTGGCGACGCTGTTGTTCCCGGCCTGGCTGGCCAATCTGGGCTTCCTGCGGCTGCTGCGGTTCTGGAGCCTGCTGAACAGCGACCTGTTCTGGCGCACCATCGGCCGCCGCTTCGACGACACGCGGGTCGAGGAGGTCACACGGGCCCTGACCGCCCTGGTCACCTTCGTCTTCGTCGTGACCGGCTTCGTCTACGCCTATTTCAGGGGCAAGGCCGAGCACATCAACGGCTATCTGGACGCCCTCTATTTCACCGTCGCCACCCTGACGACGACAGGCTTTGGGGACATCACCCTGCCGGGCAATTGGGGGCGGGTCATCTCCATCGTCGTCATGCTGGTGGGCATCACCCTGTTCATCCGCCTGGCCCAGACCCTGATCCGGCCGCACAAGGTCAAGTTCCCCTGCCCCACCTGCGGGCTTCAGAAGCACGATCCGGACGCCGTTCACTGCAAGGCCTGCGGCCAGATCCTGTGCATCCCCGACGACGGCGACTGAGGCGCGCCCTGCGGCGAAAGATTACAAGCCTGTAAGATTCCAGACGCTTGCCCCCTGCCCTCGCTCTCGCCAAGGTGCCGCGCGAAAACATTCGTCCGTTGGGGGACACATATGACCATCCGCTCGCTGGCGTCCGTCGCCGCCCTTCTTCTCGCCGCCGGAGCCGCACCCGTCGCCATGGCCCAAGCCACCGTTTCCGCAAGCGCCGCCTCGACGGCTCCGGGCTTCGCCGCCAGCGACGCGACCGACCCCTACATCTGGCTGGAGGAGGTCGAGGGCGACCGCGCCATGGAGTGGGTCAAGGCGCACAACGAGACCTCTCTGGGCGTGCTGCAGGGCGATCCGCGCTATGAGGGCCTGCACCAGCAGGCGCTGGACCTGGTTCAGTCGCGCGACCGCATCCCCTCGCCCGGCTTCACCCACGACGGCCACGTCGACAACTTCTGGCAGGACGCCGAGCATGTGCGCGGTATCTGGCGCCGCACGACGTTGGATTCCTACCGCACTGACGCGCCGCAGTGGGAGACCATCCTGGACATCGACGCCCTGTCGGCGGCCGAGGGCGCCAACTGGGTCTACAAGGGCGCGTCCTGCCTGCCGCCGGACGAGCGTTACTGCCTGATCTCCCTGTCGAACGGCGGCAAGGACGCGGTGACGGTCCGCGAGTTCGACAGCGTCACGAAAACCTTTGTGGAGGGCGGCATCAGCCTGCCGGAATCCAAGGGCGGCGCCAGCTGGATCGACAGGGACACCCTGCTGATCTCGCGCGATTTCGGCGAGGGCTCGCTAACGGACTCGGGCTATCCGCGCACGGTGCGTCTGATGAAGCGCGGCCAGAGCGTCGATCAGGCGGTCGAAGTCTTCGCCGGTCAGCAAACCGACGTCTCGGTTTCGGGCTACACCCTGCGCGACGCCGACGGCGTGGTGCAGGCGGTGCTGCTGAACCGGGGGATCAACTTCTATGAGAGCGAGACCTGGCGCCTGAACGCCGACGGCTCGACGACCAAGTTGGAGCTGCCGCTCAAGTCCAACATCAACGCCCTGGTCGCCGGCCAGCTGGTGGTGACGACGGACCAGGACTGGACCGCGCCGTCGGGCCAGGACTTTAAGACCGGCGATGTCATCGCCTGGAACCTGCAGGCCTGGCTGGCCGATCCCAAGACCCCGGCGCAACTGGTGATCCGTCCCGGCGAGCGCGAGGCGATCGAGGGGATCAACGCCACCCGCAACAAGCTGGTCGTCGCCCTGTACGAGAACGTGCGCGGCTCGGTCTACGTCTATGACCCGGCCGACTGGAGCCGCACGCGCCTGGACCTGCCGCAGAACGTCTCGGTCGGCGTCGGCTCGGCGTCGGAGCGCGACGACAAGATCTTCGTCAGCGTCACCGGCTATCTGAACCCATCCAGCCTTTATCTGGCCGATGCGGCGACCGGCGCGGTCGCCCTGACCAAGGCTCTGCCGGACAAGTTCGACGCCAGCGGCATGCGCGTCGATCAGTTCGAGGCGCGCAGCGCTGATGGGACGATGATCCCCTATTTTGTCGTCCACAAGGACGCCATGGCGTTGGACGGCTCGAACCCGACGCTACTGTACGGCTACGGCGGTTTCCAGTCGTCGCTGCTGCCCGGCTATTCGCCGACGGTCGGCAAGCTGTGGCTGGAGCGCGGCGGCGTCTATGTGATCGCCAACACCCGCGGCGGCGGCGAGTTCGGCCCGAAGTGGCACCAGGCGGCCCAGCAGGAGAACCGCCAGCGCGCGCACGAGGACTTCCAGGCCGTGGCTCAGGATCTGATCACGCGCGGCGTCACCTCTCAGCCGCACCTCGGGATCATGGGCGGCTCGCAGGGCGGCTTGTTCATGGGGGCCATGCTGACCCAGCGCCCGGACCTGATCAACGCGGCGGTCATCCAGGTGCCCCTGTTCGACATGCTGCGCTTCCACAAGCTGCTGGCCGGCGCCTCGTGGATCGGCGAATACGGCAACCCGGACATCCCGGAGCAGCGCGCCTGGATCGAGCAGTATTCGCCCTATCAGAAGCTGTCGGCGGGCCAGCCCTATCCGGAAGTCTTCATCCACACCTCGACCAAGGACGACCGCGTCCACCCCGGCCACGCCCGCAAGGCGGCGGCGCGGATGGAGGAGTTGGGCTATCCGGTGCTCTTCTATGAAAACGTCGACGGCGGTCACGCGGCCGGCGCCAACCTGCGCGAGACGGCCCGCCGCATTGCGCTGGAATACACCTATCTGACCCGTCGGCTGATGGATCAGCCGGCCCAGCGGTAACCGACGGAGCCCGAGATCATGATGAAGTCCCTGTTGCTGTCCGTCGCCCTGCCCGCCCTGATGTTGGCCGCCGCGCCCGCTCTAGCTGAGAGTGTCGCGTCCGATCCCGCCGCCGCCTCGGCGACCACCCTGCCGCCGCACTTCCCGCGCGATCTGTCGCCCGAGGGGGTCAAGGCCGCCGACGACCATCTGGCGCTGGAAGAGGTGGACGGCGCCGAGGCCCGCGCCTTCGTCGCCGCCTCGAACGAAAAGGCCCTGGCGGCCCTGACCGGCGACCGCCGCTATGAGCCGTTCCGTCAGCAGGCCGAGGCCATTCTGACCGCGACCGACCGCATCCCCGGCGTCAGCTTCCTGGGCGAAGGCCTGGGGAATTTCTGGCAGGATGCGGCCAATCCCAAGGGCGTCTGGCGCCGCACGACGCTGGCGAGCTATCGCACGGCCCAGCCGCAGTGGGAGACGCTGCTGGACATAGACGCCCTGGCCAAGGCCGAGGGCAAGGACTGGGTGTTCAAGGGCGCCAACTGCCTGGCGCCGGACGAGACTCGCTGCCTAATCAACCTGTCGGACGGCGGCAAGGACGCCGTGACGGTGCGCGAATTCGACCTGACGACCAAGCGGTTCGTGGACGGCGGCTTCGTCATCCCCGAGGGCAAACACCGCATCAGCTGGCTGGACCGCGACACCCTGCTGATCGCCACCGACTTCGGTCCCGGCAGCCTGACGGAGTCGGGTTATCCCTACATCGTCAAATCTCTGACGCGCGGCCATCCGCTGGCGCACGCGACCGAGGTCTATCGCGGCGAGCAGGGCGACGGCGGCTACGGCGTCTCTCCCATGGTGTTCCGCGACAAGGCGGGCGCGGTCGAGGCCGTGCTGTTCAGCCGCCCGCTGGACACCTTCCGGTCAGAAATCTGGGCTTTGGGCTCCGACGGCAAGCCCTACAGGCTCAACCTGCCAGAGCGCGTGGCGGTTCAGGGCGTGCTGGGCGACAAGCTGATCTTCTCGCCCGAACAGGCGTGGAGCTTCGACGGTCAGGATTATGCCGCCGGGTCTCTGGTCTCCATGCCGATGGGCGTGCTGGGCGACGTGCGCCAGAGCATCCGCATCGACGCGAAGACGGCGACCATCTTCGCCCCGGGCGCGCGTCAGTCTCTGCAGAACGTCAGCGTATTCGAGGACAGCATCGTCGCCGTCATCGCCGACAATGTCGTAGGCACGCTGAAGCGTTTCGTTCCGACGGCTGACGGCTGGACCGCGACTGACATCGCAGTGCCCGCCAACAGCGCCGTGGGCCTGGGCGACAGCTCCAAGGCCAAGGGCCAGGTCTTCGTCTCGACGCAAGGCTTCCTGACGCCGCCGACTCTCAGCCTGGCCGATGTCGCCACCGGCGCCCTGAGCGAGCTGAAATCGGCGCCGGCCAAGTTCGACGCCTCGACCCATGTGGTCGAGCAGTTCGAGGCGACCTCGACCGACGGGACCAAGATCCCCTATTTCGTCACCCGGCCCAAGAATCTGGCGATGGACGGGACCGGCCCGACCATCCTGTTCGGCTATGGCGGCTTCCAGGCCAGCTTCCCGCCCGCCTACAAGCCCGAGATGGGCAAGCTGTGGCTCGAGAACGGCGGCGTCTTCGTCCAGGCCAACATCCGCGGCGGCGGCGAGTTCGGCCCCGGCTGGCACCAGGCGGCCCTTCGCGAGAACCGCCAGCGCGCCTTCGACGACTTCGCCGCCGTGGCCCGCGATCTGGAGCAGCGGCGCATCACCAGCCCGCGCCATCTGGGCATCTACGGCCGCTCGAACGGCGGGGTGCTGACCTCGGTGTCCATCACCCAGCATCCGGAGCTGTTCAATGCGGCGGTCATCGAAAGCCCGCTGATCGACATGCTGCGCTATCAGGAGCTGCCGGCGGGCGCCTCGTGGATGGGCGAATACGGCGATCCGCGCATTCCGGGCGACGCCGAATTCATCGCCCGCTATTCGGCCTATCAGCAGCTGCGGCCCGAGGTGAAGTATCCGCGCGTCTACATCACCACCAACACGCGCGATGACCGGGTGCACCCCGGCCACGCCCGCAAGTTCGCGGCGCGTCTGGGCGACCAGGGCCACGACCACCTCTATTTCGAGGACACGGCGGGCGGTCACTCCAACGACGCCGATCCGGTCGCCAACGCCCGCCGCTGGGCGCGGCATTACGTTTATCTCAGCCAGCAACTGATGGACTGATTGTACCCTCGTCGCGCCCGACGCGCCGCTCACGCATTTATGAGCGGCGTTATCGGGCCGAAGGGATAGGATCGCCGCCATGATGGCACGGGGCCTGTTCAGGTACGGGATGACGGCGGCGGTCGCGGGCGTGGGTCTGCTGGCCGTCGCCGCCGCGCC
>NZ_GL883086.1:2374410-2379993 GCF_000204035.1 Brevundimonas diminuta ATCC 11568 | reverse complement strand
GTCGCCGCCGCGCCGTCGCGCGAGCGCGACGCCCCGGTCCAGCCGGTGGTGGTCGAACTGTTCACCGCCCAGGGTTGCTCGGGCTGTCCCGACGCCAACCGCACGGTCGAGACGGTGGCCCAGGATCCGGGCGTGATCGTCCTGACCTACGGCGTCGACTACTGGGACTATCTGGGCTGGTCCGACACCTTCGCCCGGCCCGAGTTCGCCGAGCGCCAGCGCGCCTATCGTCAGGCCTTGAAGTTGCGGAACGTCTCGACGCCGCAGGTGGTGATCGACGGACGTCGTCATGTCTCGGGCGCGCGCTCGCCGGAGCTGAAGGCGGCGGTCGAGGCTGAGGCGCAGGGCCGGGGCTGGCCGCCCGAGATCGAGTTCCGCGAAACCGGCGACCGGGTCGGCATCGGTTCGGGCCGCCCGCCGCGCGGCGGGGCTGAAGTCGTCGCCGTCGTCTATCGGCCGGGCCAGCACACGGTCGAGGTCAAGGGCGGCGACAATCGCGGCCGGGCCGTGACCCACGTCAATGTGGTGCGCGAGGTGCGCCGTCTGGGCGACTGGAACGGCCGGCCCGTGCTGTTCCCCCTGCCCCAGGACGCAGGGATCGATGAAGGGGTGGTGGTGCTGTTGCAGGCCAAGGACGATCGTCGCATCCTGTCGTCCGCTGCGCGTCCGGAAACGGGGCGCGATTGAACCGCTGACGGAAAAGGTCTAAAGGCCCGCCGCTCTTGATGGGCGCGCGCCTCCTCGCGCGACCCGGAGAACATTGCATGGTCGGGGATACGCCCCGCGGCGACGCCGCGCCAACCGCCAACGCCTCCTCTTCTGCGAACGCCCAGACTCCGCCTTCCGGCGGGGCGCACGGCCATGGCGGAGGCAAGGCCAGTCACCGCGCCCTGATCCTGGGCGCCATCGGCGTGGTCTTCGGCGACATCGGCACCAGCCCGATCTACGCCCTGCGCGAGGCGACGGCCCACGCTCAGAAGGGCGTCGGCGGCGACCTGGCGATCATCGGCGTGGTGTCGCTGGCCTTCTGGGCGCTGATGGTCGTCGTGACGTTCAAATACGTCATGTTCCTGATGCGGGCCGACAACAAGGGCGAGGGCGGCACCCTGTCGCTGATGGCCCTGGCCCAGCACGCCATCGGTCGACGCAGCGCCTGGCTGTTCGTCCTGGGCGTCTGCGGCGCGGCCCTGTTCTACTCCGACGGCGTCATCACGCCCGCCATCTCGGTCCTGTCGGCCGTCGAAGGCCTGCAGGAGGCGCCGGGCCTGAACGGGCGGTTGGACCCCTTCATCCTGCCGCTGGCGGCGGGCATCCTGATCGCCCTCTTCCTGGTGCAGTCGCGCGGCACGGCGGGCCTGGCCAAATTCTTCGGCCCCATCACCCTGATCTGGTTCCTGTCGCTGGGCCTGCTGGGCGTGGTCCATATCTTCGACGATCTGTCGATCCTGAAGGCCCTGTCGCCCTACTATGGGATCAAGCTGCTGATCGCCGACGGCTTCCTCGGTTTCGTCATCCTGGGCAGCGTCTTCCTGGCCGTCACCGGGGCCGAGGCGCTGTATGCGGACATGGGCCATTTCGGCAAGGCGCCGATCCGCCAGAGCTGGCTGTTCATCGTCTTGCCGTGCCTGACGCTCTGCTACCTGGGCCAGGGCGCCTTCCTGCTGTCGCACCCCGGCGCGGCGGACAATCCCTTCTGGAACATGGTGCCGCAGCTGGCCTATTGGCCCATGCTGATCCTGGCCACGGCGGCCACGGTGATCGCCAGCCAGGCGATGATCACGGGCGCCTTCTCGGTCACGCAGCAGGCGGTCCAGCTGGGCCTGTTGCCGCGTATCGACATCCGCAACACCTCCGAGACCCAGGCCGGTCAGATCTATGTCCCGGCGATCAACAGCCTGCTGCTCGTCGGGGTGCTGTTCGTCCTGGTCAGCTTCCAGTCGTCGCACAATCTGACGGCGGCCTATGGCGTGGCGGTGACGGGGACCATGATGGTCAACACCCTGATGGCCTTCACCGTCGTGCGTCACAAGTGGAAGTGGTCGTGGTGGGCCATCCTGCTGACCCTGGTGCCGTTCGGCTTCATCGACGCGGTCTTCCTGACTTCCAACCTGCTGAAAATCCCGGCGGGCGCGTGGATGCCGCTGGTGCTGGGCGGGGGCTTGGTCATGCTGATGTGGACCTGGGTGCGCGGCTCCCAGATCCTGGCCGACAAGACGCGCAAGGACAGCCTGCCGCTGAATGATCTGATCGAGATGCTGCGCGCCCGTCCGCCGCACCGGGCGCCGGGCACGGCCATCTTCCTGACCTCGGACCCGGACGTGGCGCCCGTGGCCCTGATGCACAACCTCAAGCACAATAAGGTGCTGCACGAGAAGAATATCATCCTGACCGTGCATACGTCCGACCGGCCGCGCGTGCCGGACCTGCAAAGGGTGGCGGTCGAGCCGATCAGCGATGATTTCAAGCGTCTGACCCTGACCTTCGGCTATATGGAGACGCCGAACGTGCCGCGCGCCCTGGGTCTGTGTCGCAAGCAGGGGCTGAAGTTCGACATCATGTCGACCAGCTTCTTCCTGGGCCGTCGCTCGGTCGTTCCTTCCGCCCGCCAGGGCATGCCTCTGTGGCAGGACAAGCTGTTTATCTTCCTGATGCGTAACGCCGCCAATCCGACCGACTTCTTCCGCATTCCGCCCGGCCGCGTGGTCGAGCTCGGCACCCAGGTGTCGGTGTGAGCGGGAGCGCGCCCAAGGGCAGAAGCTCCGCCGCGCGCGGTCGCCGCATCGCCGAAAAGGCGCGCGGGCCGCGTCGTGAATCGACCCGGCAGCCCGTCGCGGACGATCCGCACGCCGACATCGGCGTCGAGGCGCGGCTGGTGGCGGGCATCCTTCTGAACGCGGCGCTGGAGAAGCGCACGGGTCTGGACGAGGCCCTGTCGCAATCGCCCGCGCGCGACCTGCCGCCTCAGGACCGGGCCTTCGCCCGCGCCGTGGCCATGGCGGCCCTTCGCCGTCTGGGCGAGATCGACCAGATCCTCGAGCGTCGTCTGCAGAAGGCGACGCCGCTGGCGGTCATGACCATCCTGCGCGTCGCCCTGGCCCAGACCCTGGTGCTGGAGACGCCCGCTTTCGCCGCAGTGTCTACTGCGGTGAAGCTGGCCGAGCGCGACGCCAAGACGCGGCCGTACAAGAATCTGGTCAACGCCGTGCTGCGCGGCGTCGGCCGTGACGGCCCCGGCCTGACTACGGCCGAATCCAACCTGCCCGACTGGCTGGCTCAGCGTTGGAAGGCGACCTATGGTGAGGCGGCTCTGATCGGCTTGGCCCTGGCCACGCGCGAGGAGCCCGCGACCGATTTGACGGCCAAGCCGGGCGTCGATCCGGCCGAACTGGCGGCGTCGGTCGAGGGCGAAGCCCTGCCTGGCGGCACGGTCCGCACGGGCAAGCGCGGCGACGTCGCCGCCTGGCCAGGTTTCGAGGCCGGCGACTGGTGGGTTCAGGACGCGGCCGCGGCCGTCCCCGCCCGCCTGCTGGCGGTCAAGGCGGGCGAGACGGCGCTGGACCTGTGCGCCGCGCCGGGCGGAAAGACGCTGCAACTGGCCGCCGCCGGGGCGGAGGTCGTCGCTCTGGACCGCTCCGAAACGCGCCTGAAACGTCTGCGCCAGAATTTCGAGCGCATGAAGCTCAAGGCCGAGGTCGTCGCCGTCCCGGCTGAGGACTGGGAAGACGACCGCACGTTCGATGCGGTTCTGTTGGACGCGCCCTGCACGGCCACCGGCACCTATCGCCGCAACCCCGAAGTTCTGCGCGCCACCCGCCCCGCTGACGTGGCCAAGCTGGCCGATGTGCAGCATCGCCTGCTGGACGCGGCCGCCCAGAAGGTGAAGCCGGGCGGCCGTCTGGTCTATTGCGTCTGCTCGCTGGAACGCGAAGAGGGCGAGACGCAGGTCATCGCCTTCCTGCGCCGCAACCCGGCCTTCCGCACCGTTGCCGCTGTTCCCGCCGAAGTCGGCGCTCCGGACGAGGCGCTGACGCCCGAGGGCTGGCTGCGCATTCTGCCCTCGCAGTGGGCCGAGAGGGGCGGGCTGGACGGCTTCTTCGCCGCCAAGCTGGAGCGGATCGCGGACTAGGCCGATGAGCGCGAATCTTTGCAATCGCTACGCCGGTCTGGCGGCGCGGGTCTATGATCTGGACAAGCCGATCGGCCGATCCTTCGGCGACGTGGAATTCTATACGCGCCGGTTGGAAATCCGCGACGGACCCGTGCTGGAGCCGGCGGTCGGTTCCGGTCGCGTGCTGGTCCCTCTGCTCGAGGCCGGGTTCGACGTCACGGGTTTCGACGCCTCTGCGGCCATGTTGGACCTGTGTCGGGCGGCATGCGAGGCGCGAGGTCTGAGGGCGGAGCTGTCTGTGGCCCGCTTTGACGACTTCTCCTATGCGACGCGCTTTGGCGCGGTCGTTCTTCCCGCCGGCTCATTCCAGCTGATCGCCACGGCCCAGGAAGGTCTGGCGGCGCTGAAGCGCTTCCATGACCATCTGCAGCCGGGCGGCCGTCTGATCCTCGACCTTGATCCCGTCTCCGCTGTCTTGGCGCCGCCGGGACCGACGCGGCGCTGGACCGATGCGAACGGCGACCTGCTGACCCTCGCCGAGGAACGCATCGATTCCGATCTGCTGAACCAGACGGTCGTCTCGCATCTTCGCTATGATCTTTGGACGGACGGTCGTCTGAGCGCATCGGAGCTGGAGCTGTTCGCCCTACGCTGGTGGAGCGTCGAGGAGATGCGGCTGGCGTTGGGTGCGGCGGGTTTCGTCGATGTCATCGTCTCCGGGGGCTACGAGCACGGGCGGCTCCCGCGACGCGAGGATGACGTCATCACCTTCGAGGCGCGGCGCCCTTTGTAACATCGCAAGTCGGACCGACGTCGTCCTCAGTCCTCGTCGTCCTCGATGGCGTGGATCTGGTCGTCGTCCAGGCCCAGGTGGTGGCCGATCTCATGGATCAGGACGTGGGCGATGATCTCGGCCAGGCCGACGTCGCCGCGCTCGCACCATTCGTCGAGGATGGGCCGGCGGTAGAGGAAGACGCGCGACGGCTCCGGCGCCGGACCCATGGCGTCGCGTTCGCCGATGTGGACGCCGGAATAGAGGCCGGTCAGCTCGAACGGGTCTTCGATCTCCAGATCACGCAGGATCTCTTCGTCGGCGAAGTCGTCGACGCGGATGACGACGTCTCCGGCCGCCTGGCGAAACAGGTCGGGCAGGCCGGCGAAGGCCTGTTCGGCCAGGCGGGCGAAATCGTCGAGCGAGGGGGCGAGCTGGTCGGTCCAGGGCGTGGTCATGTCGGGGATATCGCCCGCGTCGCGTCGGGCCGCAATCGCAGAGGCGGCCGCGCGTGCATGGGCCGCATCGCAATTCGCCCAATCAGAGTATGGTAAACGACGAATCGGCCTGTCCTGAAGGGCGGCCGGACATGGATCGGATTTTCTGGGGAAGGCATGGCCGAGGCGGATCTCGCGGCCGACATCGCCTTTGCGGCCACGGCGGGGGCGGCGGGGCTGGCGCTGGCGGTCAGCGTCTGGGCCTG
>NZ_GL883086.1:2360628-2374155 GCF_000204035.1 Brevundimonas diminuta ATCC 11568 | reverse complement strand
GAAGCCGGGCCGGGCGCCCTGGCCGAGCAATCCCCCGCACCGACCTGGGTGGTCGACGGGGCGGGCCATCTGATCTGGGCCAACAGCGCCTGGCTGCTGGAGACGGGCGCCGAGACGCTGGACGAGGCGCGCAGCCGGACCTTGAGCTTCGACCGGGGCGCTGACGCCGTGGTGGCCGAGGCCCTGCGCCTGAACGCGCGTCAGGAAGGCTTCCGCTGGACCACGGCGGGCGGGCGGCGCCGGGCGTGGAAGATCCTGGCCGAGCCGCTGGCCGGCGGGCGGGGCGCCGTCATCGCCTTCGCCATCGAGATGACCGAGGCCGAAGAGACGCGCGACACCCTGCGCCGCCACGTTGAGGCCCATGACGAGACGCTGAACCATCTGGCCGACGCCGTCGCCATCTTCGGCCCGTCCAAGCGGCTGGCTTTCCACAACACCGCCTTCCAGTCGTTGTTCGGGGTCGATCCGGCCTGGCTGGACGAGCGCCCGACCCACGCCGAACTGCTGGATCGCCTGCGTCAGAAGCGCCTGCTGCCCGAAGTCGTCGACTATGCGGCGTGGAAGGCCGAGGAGCTGGACTTCTACGGCGCCGCCCAGGCCTCGCCGGACGACAGCTGGTCCCTGCCTGACGGGCGGACGCTGCGGGTGGTGCGCCAGCCGCACCCGTTGGGCGGCATTCTGCTGATCTTCTCGGACATCACCGGCGAGCTGCAATTGCGCAGCCGCTACAACGCCCAGATTCAGGTCCAGCGCGCGACGCTGGACAAGCTGAACGACGCCGTGGCCGTGTTCGGCTCGGACGGACGGCTGCGGCTGCACAACGAAGCCTTCGAGACTTTCTGGGGCGTCCCCGGCGAGCGGCTGATGGAGGCGGGCGACTTCGACGCCGTGGCCGCCCTGTGCCGCCCGGTCCTGCCCGACGCCGCCCTGTGGCTGGGGCTGAAGGCGCGGGTGGCCGACCCCGACCCGGAAAGCCGCGTGGCCATCTCCGGCGAGGGCCGCACCGAGGACGGCCGCATCGCCGCCTGGCAGACGCGCCCCCTGCCCGACGGCGCCACCCTGGTCGCCTTCTTCGACGTGACGGCCCGGCGCGAGCTGGAACAGGCCCTGGCCGCCAAGGAGGCCGCCCTGGCCGAGAGTCAGGCCCTGAAGCGCGAGTTCGTCGGCAGCGTCTCCTATGAACTGCGCACGCCCCTGACGACCATCGTCGGCTATTCCGAACTGCTGGAGGCCATGGGCGACCTGCCCGAGCGCAGCCGCCAGCACGCCGGCGCCATCCGCGTGGCGGCCAGCCATCTGGCCCGCTCCATCGACGACGTGCTGGACATGGCCCAGATCGACGCCGGCGAGATGGAGCTGACCCTGGGCGACGTGCGGGTCTGCGACCTGCTGGACGAGGCGGCGGAAAAGATCAGGGCCAAGGTCGAGGGCCGTGGGGCGACGCTGCATCTGGCCTGTCCGACGGGGCTGAAGCCGATCCGCGCCGACGCCCGCCGCATCGCCCAGGCGGTCGATCACCTGCTGGAGAACGCCTGCCGCGCGGTGTCCGAAGGCGGCGCGGTCAGCCTGACCGCCGAGGCCGGACCGGGCGAGGTCCGTATCCGCGTCGAGGACACCGGCCGGGGCATCCCCTACCATCTGCAGGCCCACGTCTTCGATCGCTTCGTGCGGCGCGAGCGCGGCGGGCCGGGCGTGGCCCTGGCGCTTGTCAAAGCCCTGGTCGAGCTGCACGGCGGCTGGGCCGAGGTTCAGTCGGAACCGGGCAAGGGCGCGGCCTTCATCCTGCACCTGCCGGTCGAGGCGACGGCGCCGACCGCCGCGCCGGAATTGCTGCTGGGCTGATCTGACCCGCCCAGTCGTGCTAGAGGGCGTGTCCAAGCCTTCCAGGACGTCCTCATGGCCGACACGACCCGCCCCCTGCTCAAGACCGCCGTCATCTATGATTTCGACGGCACCCTGGCCCGGGGAAACATGCAGGAGGTCAGCTTCATCCCCTCGATCGGGATGACGCCGGCCCAGTTCTGGAATGAGACCGTCCGTCCACGGACCATCGCTTCGGACGGCGACGGCATCTTGATGTACATGCAGATGATGCTGCTGGCCGCGCGCGAACAGGGCGCCCCGGTGACGCGGCAGACGCTGCGCGACCACGGCCGCGACGTGGCCCTGTTCGAGGGCCTGCGCGACCGCTCCTGGTTCGACCGGATGAACGCCTTCGGCGCCCAGTTCGGGCTGGAGATCGAGCACTACATCATCTCGGCGGGCCTGACCGAGATGATCGAGGGTTGCCCCATCGCCGAGGCCTTCACCCACGTCTTCGCCTCGAAATACGCCTATGACGAGGACGATGTGGCGGTCTGGCCCGCCGTGGGGGTCAACTACACGACCAAGACCCAGTATCTCTTCCGCATCAACAAGGGGGTGCACAACCACTGGGAGGATGAACGCATCAACCGCTTCATCCCGGACGAGGAGCGCCCCATCCCCTTCGACCGGATGATCTTCCTGGGCGACGGCGACACTGATGTGCCGACCATGAAGATGATGCACACCAAGGGCGGCTTCTCCATCGCCGTCTACGACCCTGACAGCACCCCGCGCGACCACGACAAGATTCATCGCCTGATCTCGGAGGACCGGGTCAACTTCGTCGCGGCGGGCGACTATCGCGAAGGCTCGCCGGTCGATCTGATCGTCAAGGGCCTGATCGGCCGCATCGCCGTCAACTACGGCCGGATGCCGGCGGACTGAGGCGCCGGTCGGCGTCCAGCTGAAACACGAGGTCGGCGCGAACCCCGCCCGCCAGCATATGGCGGGTGATCCGCTCGAAATGCTGGATGAAGACGGCCAGTTCGGCGCGCCGCGCGGACGGCAAGTCGGCGGGCGGCAGGCCCATCAGCCCCGCCTCCTGTTCACAGCGCCAGTCCAGCACGGCGTCGAAGGACGGGGCCTTGAGGAACAGCACCGCGTCGAAGCGGGCGAAGGTTTCAGCATAGGGGGCGGCCAGGGCGGCGTTGGCGGCGCGTCGCCAGATCCCTTGCCCGTCCCGTTCGGCCTCCAGGGCGTTGACGGGCGCGGCGAGGTCAGCCTCGGCCTGCGGCGTCGCGCCCAGGCACCAGCCGTCGACCAGCACCGCCGACGGGCGGCCCGCAAACACAGGCCAGTCCGTTCTGGGCGCGCGATCATCGGCCAGCTTGTCGAAGGCGGGCAGCGGCGTGCGGCTGTCGGCCTCGGCGGCGCGCAGGGCGGCTAGGACGCCTTCCAGCAACGCAAGATCATGCGTCCCCGGCGGGCCGCGCACGGCGAACAGGGGATGGACCTCGCGGGCCAGGGCCTGGCGCTCGGCCCTGGTCAGATAGACGTCGTCCAGCGACAGATACGCGGCTCCCAGCCGTTCGGCCGCCGCGCGGGCCAGGGTGGTCTTGCCGGAGCCTTGCGCTCCGGCGATCCCGATCAGAGGAATGTGGTGCGGCCGGGCATGGAGGGCGGCCAGAGACCCGACCGCGTCCAGCAGCCGGGCGTCGATCATCTCAGTGCTGGCTTTCCGGCAGGCGCACGATCAGGCCGTCCAGATCATCGGTGACGCGGATCTGGCAGGACAGGCGGCTGTTCGGCTCGACGTTCTCGGCGAAGTCCAGCATGGACTCTTCCATGGCCGAGGGGCGGCCCGTCTCGGCGGCGAAATTCTCGTCGACATAGACATGGCAGGTGGCGCATGCGCAGGCGCCGCCGCAATCGGCGTCGATGCCCGGCACATTGTTGCGGATCGCGCCCTCCATCACGGACAGGCCTTTCTTGACCTCGACCGTGTGCTCGGTTCCGTCGTGCTCGATGTAGGTGATCTTGGGCATGGAAGCGGTCTTAACTCTGGATGCGGGGTTGGCAAGCCTTGCTACGCGCCGGCCAAGGAAAACCCCCGGAACCAGGCGGCGCCGGGGGCTTTTCTTTTCGTTCGGACCGGCTGGATCAGGCGGCCGTCTTCTTGCGGGACGGCGAAACCATCAGCTTCTTGGTCTCGGCGATCGCCTTGGCCGGGTTCAGCCCCTTGGGGCAGACCTGGGCGCAGTTCATGATCGTGTGGCAGCGATACAGCTTGAACGGGTCTTCCAGGTCGTCGAGACGCTTCTGGGTGGCGTCGTCGCGGCTGTCCGATATCCAGCGGTAGGATTGCAGCAGGGCCGCCGGGCCGAGGTATTCTTCCTGGTTCCACCAGTAGCTCGGGCACGAGGTCGAGCAGCAGGCGCACAGGATGCACTCGTACAGGCCGTCCAGCTTCTCGCGGTCGGCGGGCGACTGCAGGCGCTCCTTTTCCGGGTCCGGCAGGTCGGATTGGAGGTAGGGCTGGATCGAGTCGTACTGGGCGTAGAACAGCGACAGGTCCGTCACCAGATCCTTGACCACCGGCTGGTGCGGCAGGGGGGCGATGGTGATGTTGTGCGACGAGCACTCGTCCCAGCCCTTGGTGCAGGCCAGGGTGTTGCGGCCGTCGATGTTCATCGAGCACGAGCCGCAGATGCCTTCGCGGCACGAGCGACGGAACGACAGCGTCGGGTCGATCTCGTTTTTGATGTGGATCAGGGCGTCCAGAAGCATGGGGCCGTGATCGTCGGTCGAGACCTCGTACGAGTCCCAGCGCGGATCAGCGTCCGTTTCCGGGTCGTAGCGATAGACCTTGTAGGTCTTGACGTTCTTGGCGCCGGCCGGAGCCTTGTGGACCTTGCCGGTCGTGGGCTTGGAGCCGCGCGGGAGGTTGAGCTGAACCATCTGCGATCCCCCTTAGTAAACCCGAGCCTTGGGCTCGATGTACGAGACCTCGTCGGTCATCGTGTATTTGTGCACCGGACGGTAGTCGATCTGGACGCCTTCGCCCGGACGCTTCCACGCCAGGGTGTGCTTCATCCAGTTGACGTCGTCGCGGTCCGGATAGTCCTCGCGGGCGTGGGCGCCGCGCGATTCCGTGCGGTTGGCCGCGCCTTCGATGGTGACCAGGGCCTGGGCGATCAGGTTGTCGTACTCCAGCGTCTCCACCAGGTCCGTGTTCCAGATCAGGCCGCGGTCCGTGGTCTTGATGTCCGAGCCGGCGGCGTCGATCGAGCGCAGCTTCTGGACGCCTTCGTCCAGGGTCTTGCCGGTGCGGAAGACGGCGGCGTCGGCCTGCATGGCGCGCTGCATCTCCAGACGCAGGTGCGCCGTAGGGGTCGAGCCCGAGGCGTTGCGGAAGCGGTCCAGGCGCGCCAGGTGCTCGTCCGTCTGGGCCTTGGAGGCCGACGGCACGGCCGAGGCCTTGTCGACGACTTCGCCGCAGCGCAGGCCGACGGCGCGGCCGAACACCACCAGGTCGGTCAGGGAGTTGGAGCCCAGACGGTTGGCGCCGTGCACCGAGACGCAGGCGGCTTCGCCCACGGCCATCAGGCCCGGAACCACGCTGTCGGGGTTGCCGTCGCGCAGGGTCAGGACTTCGCCGTGATAGTTCGTCGGGATGCCGCCCATGTTGTAGTGGACGGTCGGCAGGACCGGGATCGGCTCCTTGGTCACGTCGACGCCGGCGAAGATCTTGGCGCTTTCCGAGATGCCCGGCAGGCGCGCGTGCAGGATCTTGGGATCCAGGTGATCCAGGTGCAGGAAGATGTGGTCCTTGTTCGGGCCCACGCCGCGACCTTCGCGGATTTCGATGGTCATGGAGCGGCTGACCATGTCGCGCGGAGCCAGATCCTTCACGGTCGGCGCATAGCGCTCCATGAAGCGCTCGCCTTCCGAGTTGGTCAGATAGCCGCCCTCGCCGCGCGCGCCCTCGGTGATCAGGCAGCCGGCGCCGTAGATGCCGGTCGGGTGGAACTGCACGAACTCCATGTCCTGCAGCGGCAGGCCGGCGCGCAGCACCATGGCGTTGCCGTCGCCTGTGCAGGTGTGGGCCGAGGTGGCCGAGAAATAGGCGCGGCCATAGCCGCCGGTCGCCAGCACCACCATCTTGGCGCGGAACTGGTGCAACTGGCCGGTGTCGAGCTGAAGCGCGGTGACGCCGGTGCAGGCGCCGTCCTGCATGATCAGGTCCAGGGCGAAGTATTCGATGAAGAACTTCACCTCGCGACGGACCGACTGGCCGTAGAGGGTGTGCAGGATGGCGTGGCCGGTGCGGTCGGCGGCGGCGCAGGTGCGCTGCACCGGGCCTTCGCCGAAGTTGCGGGTCATGCCGCCGAAGGCGCGCTGATAGATCTTGCCTTCGTCCGTGCGGCTGAAAGGCACGCCCCAGTGTTCCAGCTCATAGACGGCCTGGGGCGCGTTGCGGACCAGGTATTCGATGGCGTCCTGGTCGCCCAGCCAGTCCGACCCCTTGACGGTGTCGTACATGTGCCACTGCCAGGAATCCTCGCCCATGTTGCCGAGCGAGGCGGAGATGCCGCCCTGGGCCGCCACGGTGTGGCTACGTGTGGGGAAAACCTTGGTGACGCAGGCGACCTTCAGGCCCTGCTGGGCGGCGCCGAGGGCGGCGCGCAGGCCGGAACCGCCCGCGCCGACGACGACGACGTCGTATTCGTGATCGATAAGCTCGTATGCAGCCATGGCGGGATCAGACTCCGGCCGGCAGCGGGGCCGAGCCCAGCGCCAGACGCACGATGAAGAAGACGCTGGCGGCGGCCAGCACGAGGAAGATCAGGTTGGAGACCAGGATCAGGGCCGGGCGGGAGGAGCCGGGGACGTAGTCCTCTAGGATCACCTTCCAGGCCAGGCTGGCGAACAGGCAGAAGACCACCGCCGTCACGGCCAGCAGGCCGGCGTTCAGCGTGCTGCCGAACCAGGCGACGACTGCGCCGTAGTCGGCGCCGGCCAGGGTGAAGCCGGTCGACAGAGCCCACAGGCCCAGCGGCATAAGGGCCAGCAGAGCCAGCTTTTCGAGCTTCCATTCCCCGGCGCCGTGGCGCTCGGAGATTTTCACATTGTTCTTGAACTTGGGCGCGGCGCTCACAGCGAAACCTTTCCAGCAGCGAACAGCACGACCCAGAACAGGACGGCCAGGACGATCGGACCCCAGACGGCGATCTGGGCCATCAGGTTGGCGGACTTCAGGTCCAGCCCCTTGCCCGCGTCGTTGATCAGGTGGCGCGCGCCGTTCAGCAGGAAGGAGAACAGCACCCACGTCAGGCCGAACCAGATGAACAGGCCGAACGGCGAGCCCGAGAAGGCGGCGACCGAGGCGAAGGCGTCCGGCCCGGAGGCCACGGCGGCGACCCAGCCCAGCAGCAGGACGGCGCCCACGCTGGCCGCGCCGATGGTGACGCGGAACAGGATCGACGCGACCATGGTCATGTGCCAGCGCCAGATATCGGTGAAGGGCGACATCGGTGCGACGTGCCCGTTGGGGTGACGGACGTAGCGGCCCGTCCGGTCGCCAGTTTCGCCCGCAGCCGGGGGAGTGTTCGACATGCGAATGATTCTCAAAAAACCCGAGGAAATTCAGGGCCGGATTGCAGTGCAACAGGCTTTAGTGACGCAGACGGGCCGGTGTCAACGAAGGGGGGCGATTCCGAACGAAAGTCGGCCCCCAAGCGCCGGATCAGAAGGAAGCGACGTGCGTCAGGGCCGCATCGCGCGTTTCGGTTGTGCAAGGAACCGCCCCGGGGCGCCCCCAGACCGGATCGGGCCACAGGGGGTCGTCGCGGCGGCGGCCGACGACATGGACGTGAAGCTGGGCCGTGACATTGCCCAGGGCGGCGACGTTCAGCTTGTCGACGGGCGCATCGCGCAGGGCGCCCAGTTCACGCACCAGGGCGCCGGCGCGGACGATCTCTTCGCTCAGAAGGGCGCGCTGCTCGGACGACAGGTCTTCCAGCTCGACCGCGCCGGGGACGCGCGGCAACAGGATCAGCCAGGGAAAGCGGCCGTCGTCCTGAAGCCGCACCTGACACAGGGGCCAGTCGGCGGCGAAGACGGAGGCGGCCTCGAAGGCGGGGTCGGCGGTGAAGCTCATGCGGCGTCCTGATCGGCGAGAAGGCGCAGGCGATAGGCGTTCATCGCCGTCTCGGCCAGACGCTGGGTCAGGCGCCAGTTGACCACGGCCCCGATCGGCGCGCCGACCAGGGGCAGCAGCTGGGCCAGCTTGGCCACGTCGATGTAGTCGCGATACTCCAGCTGGAACTTGCGCCAGTCGAAGGCCTTCAGGGCGTCGGGATCGTGCGGGGCGCGCATAGCGGCCTCCAGCGCGGCCAGGGCCTCGGGGCGATGCCGGGCGCTGGAGAAGGCCAGCTGGAAGATGCGCAGGACGATCATCCGCTCCTTCAGGTCGCGGCCGGAATAGCCGTACAGGGCGGCGATCTCGAACAGCATCTTGACCTTGATGGCCATCAGGGCCGGAAAGTCCGCCGCCGCCATCAGGAAGCCCCCGGCTCCCGCCACCCCGCCCTCGACGCTGGCGGTGGTGCGATACAGCTCGACGCGCGTGCGAACCCTGGCCTCGCGCTCCTGCAGGGCGCCTTCGGTCAGGGGGCGGGCGGTGGTCCACTCCGACCCGGCCAGCAGACCGCGCGTCATCTGCTGGACGGCGCCGGTCACGATCTCGTGCACGCGCTCGGGGATGACGCGGTTGATGTGGTCCTGGGTCGCGCGGGTGGTCTTGTCCCACAGGCCGGGCCGTTTCAGCTGGCGGTCGCGCCAGGCCAGGGCCTCGGCCAGGGCGCGCGCCTCATAGGCGGCGTCCGTCATCGGGGGAGCATCCGTGGGTTTGGCCATGGCCGCAGCCTCGCAGGCCCCGACGAAAGGCGCAACGCGGAACGCTTGCCGCGACCGGCCGACAGGTCTAGACCGCCGTCCCATCGAGTACCGTTTCGCACACGCAACATCGACTGGAGAGACCTGAATGGCTCGCGCGAAGATCGCCCTCATCGGCGCCGGAATGATCGGCGGAACCCTGGCCCACGTGGCCGCGCGCGAAGCGCTGGGCGACGTCATCCTGTTCGACATCGCCGAAGGCACCCCCCAGGGCAAGGCTCTGGACATCGCCGAAGCCTCGGCCGTCTTCGGTCAGGACGTGGCCCTGAAGGGCGCCAACGACTACGCCGACATCGCGGGCGCCGACGTCTGCATCGTCACCGCCGGCGTGCCGCGCAAGCCGGGCATGAGCCGCGACGACCTGATCGGCATCAACCTGAAAGTGATGAAGGCCGTCGGCGAGGGCATCAAGCAGCACGCCCCCAACGCCTTCGTCATCTGCATCACCAACCCGCTCGACGCCATGGTCTGGGCCCTGCAGAAGTTCTCGGGCCTGCCCAAGGAGAAGGTCATCGGCATGGCCGGCGTGCTGGACTCGGCCCGCTTCGCCTACTTCCTGGCTGAAAAGACCGGCGTGTCGGTGCAGGACATCCACGCCTGGACCCTGGGCGGTCACGGCGACGACATGGTGCCGATGGTGCGCCACTCGACGGTCGGCGGCCTGCCGCTGCCGGACGCGGTCGCCGCAGGCTTCCTGTCGCAAGCCGACCTGGACGCCATCGTCGAGCGCACCCGCAAGGGCGGCGGCGAGATCGTCGCTCTGCTGAAGACCGGCTCGGCCTTCTACGCCCCGGCCGAGAGCGCCATCGCCATGGCCAAGTCCTACCTGCTGGACCAGAAGCGCGTCCTGCCGTGCGCCGTGTGGCTGTCGGGCGAATACGGCCTGTCGGACCTCTACGTCGGCGTCCCGGCCCTGATCGGCGCGAACGGCGTTGAAAAGGTCATCGAGTTCACCACCAACGACGACGAAAAGGCGATGTTCGCCAAGTCGGTCGCCTCGGTCCAGGGCCTGATCCAGGCCTGTAAGGATATCGAGCCTTCCTTGGCTTGAGGGCGCTAACGCGAGCCGCGCGGCGCCTCGCTGCTTGAGCGCTTAGGTGTTTGATATGGAAAGGGGCCGTGCCGGAAGGCGCGGCCCCTTTTTCGTGGGGTGGTTCTCTCGCCGTCATCCTCGGGTCAAGCCCGAGGATGACGGTGTTGGGGCGTTGGGGATGAGCAGAAGGGAGTTGACGCCGCCTCGGCTTCCTCGCGCTGCTCCAACCAGGCCTCGCTCTGCATCTCGTTGAAGCGCGAGACCGTCCGTTCGAACTCGAAGGCGCCGACGCCTTCGGTGTAGAGGGCCTCGGGCGCGGCCTCGGCCAGGACGACTAGACGGGTCTTGGCCTCGTAGAGGGCGTCGACCAGCGTCACCAGGCGGCGCGCCTCATGATGGTTCGCTGGACTGAGAAGCGGCACGTCGGCCAGGAACAGAGTGTGGAAGCGCCGGGCGACGGCCAGATAGTCCTGCGGCCCAAGCGGACGCCCGCACAGCTCGTTGAAGGTCGCGCGCGCCATGCCGCCGACCGTGCGCTCCAGCTTCACCTCGCGGCCCAGCACCGGCAGGGCGATGGGCTCCTCCGGCTCGCCGCCCTTGAGGTCGGACCACAGGGTCTCGAAGCCTTGCCGCGCCTCGGCGTCCAGCGGCGAGAACCAGACCTTGGCCCCGGCCATGCGGTCCAGGCGGAAGTCGCGGGCGCCCGCCGTTTCGACCACGTCGCAGCGCTGGCGGATGATGTCGATGAAGGGCAGGAAGAGCTGGCGGTTGATGCCGTTCTTGTAGAGGTCTTCGGGCGCGCGGTTCGAGGTGACGGCCAGCACCACCTTCTTCTCGAACAGGGCCTCGAACAGCCGGCCCAGGATCATGGCGTCGGCGATGTCCGTCACCTGAAGCTCATCGAAGCAAAGCAGGCGCGCCTCCGAGGCGATCAGGGCCGCGATCGGCGGAATGGGGTCGTCGCCCTTGCTGGCGCCGAACACGTCCTTGCGGCTGCGCGGCGAGCCGTCGCGCCACTGCTTCACCAGGTCGTGGATGCGCGCCATGAAGGCGTGGAAATGGGCGCGGACCTTCTTCTGCTCGGGCGTCGAGGAATAGAACAGGTCCATCAGCATGGACTTGCCGCGTCCCGGCGGGCCCCAGATGTAGATGCCCCTGACCTCGGGCAGGGCGCCGAACAGCCCCTTCTTCGACAAGTCGGTCTCCAGCCGCTCCAGCGCGCCGATCAGGGCGGCCTGGGCCGGTTCGGGCGTGATCACGCCCTCTTCCACGCGGATGTCGTAAGCGTTGCGGATACGGGAGGTCATGGCCAGCAGATAGCCCTCAGATGGGGCCGGGGGAAGGCGGTCGCGGATTCGGGCGACGAATTGGAGGATTCTGGTTGCTTCGCGACTGCGAAAGACCCAAATGCAGAAGCGTTTCTCCCAAACGCCCCCGAACAAAGGATGATTTCATCATGGGCTATCGCGTCGCCGTCGTAGGCGCCACAGGCAATGTCGGCCGGGAAATCCTGGCCATCCTCGAGGAAGTGAGCTTCCCCGTCGAGAAAATGCACGCGATCGCCTCCCGAAAATCCAAAGGCGTCGAGGTCTCCTTCGGCGACAGCACGATCAAGTGCGAGGACATCGAGCAGTTCGACTTCTCGAGCGTCGACCTGGTGCTGATGAGCGCCGGCGGCGGGGTGTCGCGCGAATGGTCCGAGAAGATCGGCAAGGCCGGCCCCATCGTCATCGATAACTCCTCGGCCTTCCGCCAGGATCCGGACGTGCCGCTGATCGTGCCGGAGGTGAATCCGGACGACGCCAAGCTGGCGACCAAGAAGAACATCGTCGCCAACCCCAACTGCTCGACCGCCCAGCTGGTGGTGGCGCTGAAGCCGCTGCATGACGCGGCCAAGATCAAGCGCGTCGTCGTCTCGACCTATCAGTCCGTCTCGGGCGCCGGGAAGGAAGGCATGGACGAGCTGTGGAACCAGACCAAGGCCATCTACGGCCTGGGCGACGCCACGCCCAAGAAGTTCCCCAAGCAGATCGCCTTCAACGTCATCCCCTACATCGGTTCGTTCCGCGACGACGGCTACACCGACGAGGAAGCCAAGATGTGGGACGAGACGCACAAGATGCTCGACCCGTCGATCAAGCTGACCGTCACCTGCGTCCGCGTGCCGGTCTTCGTCGGCCATTCGGAGGCCGTGACGGTCGAGTTCGACCGCCCGATCGAACCGGACGAGGCGCGCGAAATCCTGCGCGAGGCGCCGGGGATCCTGGTCGTCGATAAGCAGGAGCATGACGGCTACATCACCCCGGTCGACGCCGCGGGCGAGCACGCCGTCTATGTGTCGCGCATCCGCAAGGATCCGACCGTCGAGAACGGCCTGTCGTTCTGGGTGGTGTCGGACAACCTGCGCAAGGGCGCGGCCCTGAACGCCGTGCAGATCGCCCAACTGCTGGACGAGACCGGCGTCATCTCGCCCAAGAGCGGCTACCGCACTTTGACTGTCTAAGAGACCCTAACGCCCCGCACGCGGTGCGGGGCTGCTTGAGGGCCGTTTGAGCACTCCATGATCCCGCCGCGTCGGCGATGCGGCGGGGATCGAAAGGTTCCAGTGTGAGCGCCTCCCCTGCTCCTGCCGCGTCCGAAGCCCGCGCCGCCCTGGCGGCGGGGGTGCTCTGCTACCTGCTGTGGGGCTTCATTCCCCTGGTGTTCCAGCAGATGGCGCATCAGGGCGCGAACGCCTGGGAGATCATGGGCCACCGCGCCGTCTGGGGCCTGGTCTGGGCCCTGATCCTGGTCATGCTGTCGCGCCAGTGGGCCCAGGTGGTCGCCGTCTTCCGCCAGCCCAGGGTGCTGGGCTGGCTGGCCCTGTCGGCGGTGCTGATCGCCGCCAACTGGACCACCTACGTCATGGCGGTGAACAACGGCCGGACGCTGGACGCTTCGCTCGGCTATTATCTCAATCCGCTGCTGAACATGGCCGCCGGGGCCTGGTTGTTCCGTGAGCGGATCGACCGTTTCGGCGTCATCGCCATCGTCCTGGCGGCGATCGGCGTGGTGCTTCAGGCGGTCGCCCTGGGCCATATGCCCTGGGTGTCGCTGCTGCTGGCCTTCAGCTTCGCCGGCTACGGCATCATCCGCAAACGGGTCTCGGTCGACGCCCAGACCGGCCTGTTCATGGAATGCCTGCTGCTGGCCTTGCCCGGCCTGGCCTGGGTCGTCTTCATCGAGGCGACGGGTCAGGGCCATTTCACCGCCTCCCCCGCCGCCACCGCCTGGCTGCTGTTCGCGGGACCGGCGACGGTCATCCCGCTGGCCCTGTTCGCCTGGGCGGCGCGGCGGATGCCCTTGTCCAGCATGGGCTTTCTGCAGTTCCTGGCGCCGACCATCGTCTTCGTCATCGGCGCCTTGCAGGGCGAGGCCCTGGGCAGCCTGCGCATCGCCTCCTTCGCCTTCATCTGGGTCGGAGCCGCCGTCTTCGCCCTGGGCGCGGTGCTCAAGGTGCGTCGTGCGTCGGACACCGCCGAGACCATCGTGGCGCCCGAACCGGGCTTGCTGGACGATCCGGCCGAGGACCGCATGGACGCCCTCGGCGAGAATCCGCCGCCTGTGCGTTGAGGTCGGGCGCCGTCCCGTCCTAAAGAAGAAGGCGATGATGATCTGTTCCCGCTTCCTCGCCGCCGCCGCCGCAACCGTTCTGCTCGTCGGGGGGACCACGGCCTGCGCCCATGGCGCGG
>NZ_GL883086.1:2355715-2360490 GCF_000204035.1 Brevundimonas diminuta ATCC 11568 | reverse complement strand
GCCGTCGCCGCCCCGCCGACCACGGCCGAGACCTTTGACGCGGTCAGCGACGCCCTGGACGCCGCCGCCGCCGCCTGGACCTCGGGTCAGGTGGACGCGGTCATGGCCACCTATGTCCACGATGAGCCGTTGCTGGTCTTCCTGGGCGACACCCCGCTGAAGGGGCCCGACAGCGTGCGCGCCGCCCTGGACGCTCGTGCGGCGGCGCCGGGCGGCCTGGGGACGCTGTCCTATGAGTGGTTCGAGACCATGCAGTTCGACGTCAATACGGCGGTGGTCTCTGGCCGGGCGGTGATGACGCGCGACGGCAAGACCCATCGCGGCCTGTTCACCCGGATTCTGCGCCGCACGGTCGACGGCTGGCTGATCGTCCACGACCAGCTGGCCTGGGGGCCGGAAGCCTAAGACGCCGCCCTACAAGGCCGTGTAGAGCGCCTCCACCAACCGCAGGGCGCGCGGGTCGCCGAGCAGGTGGGGCGACTGGCGCGTCATGACATAGGCGGCCGAAACGCCCGCGGCCTGGTCCGCGAAGACCATCGACCCGCCCCAGCCGCAGTGGCCGACCGCCTTGGGGTTGGGTCCGAAGATGTTCAGGCCCTGGTTGCGGGTGAACCCCGCGGCCCAGCTCATGTCGAAGGGCAGCACCCGGTCCAGTCCGTGGATGCGTTCGCGCGTCGCCTGGGTCAGGGTTTCCTCCGACAGCACAGGCAGATGATCCAGCGCGCCGCCCGTGGCGACGAGGGACATCATCCGCGCCAGATCCTTGGCCGTGGCGTGTAGATTGGCGGATGGAATCTCCGCCATGCGCCACTCGGTCGAGCCGCGTCCGCCGGGCGCCGAGCCGCGATCCAGGAAGGCGGCCTTCTTGATCGCGTCGATGGGGCCGAGGTCCGGCGCGGCGGCGGGTTTGCGCAGTTGGGCCACGCGGCCGTGTTCGCTTTCCGGCAGGCCGATCCACAGGTCCAGATCGAACGGCTGGGCGAAGTCTTCGCGCAGGGCCGCTCCCATGGTCCGCCCGTCGACGATGCGGAACAGCTCGCCCGCCAGATAGCCGATGGTGATGGGGTGATAGCCGGACGCCGTCCCCGGCGCCCACAGCGGCGTCTGGGCCGCCAGCTTGTCCAGCACCGCCTGCCGGTCGAACCAGATGGCCGGCTCCACGCCGTCGGAAAAGCCCGGCAGGCCGGACTGGTGGCTCATCAGCTGACCGACGGTCAGCTGGTCCTTGCCCGCCGCGCCGAAGGCGGGCCAGTGGTCGGCGACCCGGTCCTCATAGGACAGCAGCCCCTTGTCCACGCAGCGCGCGATCATCAGGGCCATCACCGCCTTGCCGGTCGAGAAGACCGGGACCAGGGTGTCCTCGGCGAAGGGGGTGTTCCCCGCCAGATCGGCCGAGCCGGCCCACAGGTCCACCGCCACCTCGCCGTCGATGGTCACGCTGAAGCGCGCGGCCAGTTCGTTCAGCCCTTCGGGGGCGTCGGTGAAGTTGGCGGCGAAGGCGTCCTTCACCGCATTGAAACGCGGCGGGCAGACGCCGTGGAGGGCGGGGAGGCTGGTCATGGATGCGGTCTAGCGCCTTGGCGGCTTCACGTCACTTGCGGCCGATTACTGACGCGCCGACGCCGAGGCGTTTCGTGCGCCTTCGAACTCGTCGCCCGGCTTCCACGCGGGCCAGTCGCGCGAATTGGCCAGGTCGCGGCCGACTTCATACAGCAACTGCACATCGGCGGCGGCGGCGTCCATCTTCCACTGCGGCGTCCATCCATCCGTCGGCTGATGATAGCGGTTGGCGACGTAATCGCGGCTGGCTTCGTTGTGGCCGGTGAAGCCTGCGGCGGCGAACAGGGCGGGCACGCCTTTCCTCGCCAGCGGGAAGTGGTCCGAGCGATAGAAGGCCCCCGCATGCGGCGCCGGGTCGGGGATCAGGCGACGCCCCTCGCGCGCGGCCAGCACCGCCAGCCGGTCGTCCAGATCGTTCTTGCCCGCGCCGATGACGACGATGTTCGGGTCGATCTCGGTCCCCGGCAGCAGGCTGTCCATATTGATGTTGGCGACGGTGGTCTCCAGCGGCCAGACTGGGTTGGCGGCATAGTATTCAGCGCCCAGCAGGCCGGTTTCCTCGGCCGCCCAGCTGATGAAGACGGTCGAGCGTTCGGGCCGCGGCCCCTCGGCGAACAGGCGGGCGATCTCCATGACGCCCGCGACGCCCGTCGCATTGTCCACGGCGCCGTTATAGATGTCGTCGCCGTTCTTGGGCGTGGCGCGGCCATAGGCGTCCCAGTGGGCGCCGAACATGACGGTCTCGTTCGGATACTTGGTTCCGGGCAGGCGGCCGATGACGTTGCGCGTCTCGACCCGGTCGGCCTTCTGGCCGAAGTCGATGGACATGGTCACGCCGTCCAGCGCCACGGGGCGGAAGTCGGGCGTGCGCGCCTGATCCTTCAGGGCGGCGAAGTCCAGCCCGGCGTCCTTGAACAACTGTTCGGCGATCGCGCCCTGAATCCAGCCCTGCGCCGCCACGCGCTCCTTGTCCGGGTCGGCGCGGACGATGTCGAACTTGGGCGCGGTCGAGGAATTCTCCAGCGTCGACCACGGATAGCCCGCGCCCGGCGTGTCGTGGATGACCAGAACGCCCGCCGCGCCGTGCGCCGCCGCCACCTGGAACTTATAGGTCCAGCGGCCATAGAAGGTCATGGCCTGACCGTCGAACTTGCCGTTGACCGGGTGGCCTTCGGGGGCGGCGAAATCGGGGTCGTTGACCAGTACCAGCATGATCTTGCCGGTCAGATCGACGCCCTTGTAGTCGTCCCAGCCGCGCTCGGGCGCATCGACGCCGTAGCCGACGAAGACCAGAGGCGCGTCGGTCAGGCTGATATGCTCGACCGGCCGGTCGGATGAGACGATGACGTCCTTGGCGCGCTGAAGCTCGGTCGTGCGGCCGTCGGAAGAGACGCTGATGGCGGCGGGGCCGTCCTGGCTGGTGCGGCTGACCTGGGCGACCTGCACCCACGATCCGTTGGGGCCGCCGGGTTCGAGACCGAGCGCCTGAAACTGCTGCGACAACCATTCGATGGTGCGGTCTTCGCCGGGCGTGACCGGGGCGCGGCCTTCGAATTCATCGGACGCCAAGACGCGCGTGGCCTCGTTCAGTCGGGCCGGGTCGACGCGGCCGGTCTGGGCGAGCGCAGAGGTCGAACACATCAGAACGGCGATCAGGCCGACGGCGGCGGAACGGGCGAGGGTCATGGGCAGGCTCGGCTCTTGAACGATTTGCGCCACGCTGCCCCCTAAGGGCGCCGCTGTCGACCCTGAAAGGCCTCAGCGCCCGTTCAGCCAGGCGCGCACGCCGTCCGCCGCGACGACGCCTGAGGCGAAGGAGGCCTGGAGCAGATAGCCGCCGGTCGGCGCCTCCCAGTCCAGCATCTCGCCCGCGGCAAAGACGCCGGGCCGCGCCTTCAGCATCAGCCGTTCGTCCACAGAGTTCAGCGTCACGCCCCCGGCCGAGGAGATGGCGCGGCTCAGACCCTGCACCCCGGTCAAGGTCAGGACGACGCCCTTGATCCGGGCGGCCAGTTCGGCGGGGTCTGCGGGCAGGGAGCCGCCTTCGCGCAGCAGGGCCACGGCGGCGGCGTCCAGCCGCGCGGCCTTGCGCAGCCAGTTCGACAGGCTGTCCTTGCCGCGCGGTTTCGACAGGCGCTGCGTCAGCGCCTCGACGTTCAAATCGGGCCGCAGGTCGAGCGTCAGCACGCTTGATCCGTCGCGCTCCACCGCTTCGCGCAGACCGGCGGACAAGGCGTAGATTCCGCCGCCCTCGATCCCATAGGCGGCGATCATGGCCTCGCCGCGCACGGTGCGGTCGCCGTGCATCAGGGCGACGCCTTTCAGCGGTGTTCCGGCGAAGCGGTCGCGGAAGTTCGGCGACCAGGCGACGTCGAAGCCGACGTTGGCGGGACGGAAGACGGCCACCTCGGCGCCCGCCTTCTCCAGCGTCGGAACCCATGCGGCGTCGGACCCCAGTTTCGCCCAACTGGCGCCGCCGAGGGCCAGAACGACGGCGTCCGCGCGTTCGATCCGCTCGCCATCGGGCGTGTCAAAGGTCGGAGTCTCGCCCTGCCAGCCGGTCCAGCGCGAGCGGGTGCGGACCTCGACGCCCAGACCCTCCAGCCGCGCCAACCAGGCGCGCAGCAGAGGCGAGGCCTTCATCGCTTTCGGGAACACCCGTCCGGATGAACCGACGAAGGTCGGTTGGCCCAGCCCCTCGACCCATTCGATCAGATCGGCGGGCGAAAAGGCGTCCAGCCAGCCCTTGATGCGCGCCTGCGCGGCGGCGTCATAGCGGTTCAGGAACGGCTCCAGCGGCTCCGAATGGGTCAGGTTCAGCCCGCCGCGCCCGGCCATCAGCAGCTTGCGCGCGACCGAGGGCATCTGCTCATGGACGACGACGCGCAGGCCCGCCTGAGCCAGACGTTCGGCGGCCATCAGTCCGGCGGGACCGGCGCCGATCACGGCGACTGTTGCGGGGGCGGAGGTCATCGACGCCTTCCTAGCGGGAATGTCCGCCGCGGCCTATGCTGGCCGACATGAGCGTCGCCTTTACACGGGAAGAAGATCTGGAAGCCACGGCGGCGGACCTGCCGGACCGGCCGATCTCGCCCCATCCCAACCTCGTCACGCCGCAGGGGCTGGCCCAGATCGAGGCCGAACTGGCGGCCGCGCGCGCGGCCTATACGGCGGCTCAGGCGGCGGGCTCGATCGAGGCCGACCGCACCGCCATG
>NZ_GL883086.1:2345362-2354909 GCF_000204035.1 Brevundimonas diminuta ATCC 11568 | reverse complement strand
CGCCCGGCGCAGCGGCGGCCGTCAGCAGGCCGCCCGACGCGGGGGCGTCGGGCAGGGTCGGGCCCTGAGACGGACATCGCCGGTTTTGCGGCGTGAAAGGCGACGGGCGTCAAGCAAGGCGCCGATCCAGCCCCACGCAGGTTCCTTATGAGTGCGGTGAATGTCTTCCATTGGTCGTCCTCCTTTCTGAGATCAGCAGAATGGCGCATGGTGGCGGCTGTCACAAACGAGACGACGGCGTTCATCCATAAAGTTGACTTATGTCTGATCCTCTTTCCCGAATCCCGGTGGACGCGCTTCGCGTGTTCGAGGCGGCGGCGCGTCTGCTCAGCTTCACCCGCGCGGCCGAGGTTCTGGGCATGAGCCAGGCGGCGGTCAGCTGGCGCATCCGCGACCTGGAGCAACGGCTGGAGCGGCCCCTGTTCACGCGCGGCACGCGGCAGGTGGCCCTGACGCCCGAAGGCGAGCGCCTGGCCACGGCGGCGACCGAGGCGATGACCCTGCTGCGCCGCGCCGTGGCCGAGGTGATCGAGACGGACCAGGGCGTGCTGGCCGTCACGACGCTTCAGACTCTGGCGACCCAGTGGCTGGCGACGCGGCTGGGGTCTTTCCAACTGGCCAACCCCGACCTGGCGGTGCGGGTAGACACCAGCCCGGTCCTGTCCAGCCTCAGCGCGGACGGGTTGGACGTGGCGCTGCGCTTCGGTTCGGGCCGCTGGCCTGGACTGGAGAGCCGTTTCCTGATGCCCGCCGTCTTCACGCCCGTCTGCACTCCCGCCATGCGCGACCGGCTGGATCTGAAGACGCCTGCTGATCTGAAACGCGCCCATCTGGTCGGAGAGCCGGAGGAGTGGGCGGCCTGGTTCGCCGCCGCCGGGGTGGCACCCGCCGACGCCGCCCCGTCGCCGCGTCTGACGGCCGACAACCAGGCGATGGAGGTGGCGGCGGCGCTGGGCGATCAGGGCGTGGCCCTGGGTTCGCCCATCCTCTACGGCCGCGAAATCGAACGGGGACTTCTGGTCCGGCCGTTCAAGGAGACCGTCGCCCTGGCCGAGGGCTATTGGCTCTGCTACCCGCCCGGCCGCCGCCTGACCCCCAAGATCGCCCGCTTCCGCGACTGGGTGCTGGACACGGCGTGGACCGACCCGGCGGTGGTCGAGGGCGCGCGGCTGGCGGGGCGTGAAGTCGGGGAGGCGGGTGAATAGTCCTTCATCGCCTCGATGAAGAAGGAAAAGAAAAGGGCGGGATCCTTCGATCCCGCCCTTCCGTCGTTTGAGCTTTGAGAAGCCGGACTTCCTTAGAAGTCCATGCCGCCCATACCGCCCATGCCGCCCATGTCGGGGGCGCCGCCGGCCGAGGCCTTCTTCGGCGCGTCAGCGATGGCGGCTTCCGTGGTGATCATGATGCCGGCGACCGAGGCGGCCGACTTCAGAGCCGAACGGACGACCTTGGCCGGATCGATCACGCCCATCTGGACGAGGTCGCCGTACTCTTCGGTCTGGGCGTTGAAGCCGAACGAGGCGTCGGTCGAGTCCATGACCTTGCCGACCACGATCGAGCCTTCGACGCCCGAGTTCTCGGAGATCTGACGGATCGGAGCCTGCAGGGCGCGGCGCACGATGTTGATGCCGGCGTTCTGATCGGCGTTGACGCCCTTCAGATCGATCAGCTTCTTGGAGGCTTGCAGCAGGGCCACGCCGCCGCCCGGGACGATGCCTTCATCGGCAGCGGCGCGGGTTGCGTTCAGGGCGTCGTCGACGCGGTCCTTCTTTTCCTTCACTTCGACTTCGGTCGAGCCGCCGACGCGCAGGACGGCGACGCCGCCGGCCAGCTTGGCCAAACGCTCTTGCAGCTTCTCACGGTCGTAGTCCGAGGTGGTGTCCTCGATCTGACGCTTGATCTGGCCGACGCGAGCCTCGATGCCGTCCTTCTCGCCCGAACCTTCGACGATGGTGGTGTCGTCCTTGGTGATGGAGACCTTCTTGGCCTTGCCCAGCATGTCCAGGGTGACGGTTTCCAGCTTGATGCCCAGGTCTTCAGAGATGACCTGGCCGCCCGTCAGGATGGCGATGTCTTCCAGCATGGCCTTGCGGCGGTCGCCGAAGCCCGGAGCCTTGACGGCGGCGACGCGCAGGCCGCCGCGCAGCTTGTTGACCACCAGGGTGGCCAGGGCTTCGCCTTCGATGTCCTCGGCGATGATCAGCAGGGGACGGCCCGACTGAACCACGGCTTCCAGCACCGGCAGCATGGGCTGCAGCGAGGTCAGCTTCTTCTCGTGGAGCAGGATGAGGGGCTCTTCGAGGGCGACCTCCATCTTGTCCGGGTTGGTGATGAAGTAGGGCGACAGGTAGCCGCGGTCGAACTGCATGCCTTCGACGATGTCGACGGTGGTTTCAGCCGTCTTGGCTTCTTCGACCGTGATGACGCCTTCGTTGCCGACCTTGGCCATGGCCAGGGCGATCAGCTCGCCGATTTCAGCGTCGCCGTTGGCCGAGATGGTGCCGACCTGGGCGATTTCCGAGTTGTTCGAGACCGGCTTGGAGATGGTCTTCACCTCGTCCAGGGCGACGGCGACGGCCTGGTCGATGCCGCGCTTCAGGTCCATCGGGTTCATGCCGGCGGCGACGGCCTTGAGGCCCTCCTGCACGATGGCCTGAGCCAGGACGGTGGCGGTGGTGGTGCCGTCGCCCGCGTTGTCGTTCGCCTTGGAGGCGACTTCGCGGATCATCTGGGCGCCCATGTTCTCGAAGGCGTCTTCCAGCTCGATCTCTTTGGCGACCGAGACGCCGTCCTTGGTCGAGCGCGGGGCGCCGAACGACTTCTGGATCACGACGTTGCGGCCCTTCGGACCCAGGGTCACCTTGACGGCGTCAGCCAGGACGTTGACGCCCTTCAGCATCTTGTCGCGGGCGTCGGTGTTGAACTTTACGATTTTAGCGGCCATGCGGGCTGCTCCTATCTATAAGATTTTAAATCAGAAACCGGAAACCGAGGCGCGTCTTACGACAGCACGCCCAGGACGTCGGATTCCTTCATGATGATCAGGTCTTCGCCGTCGATCTTCACTTCGCTGCCCGACCACTTGCCGAACAGGACGCGGTCGCCGGCCTTCAGCTCCAGGGCGACGAACTTGCCGTCTTCGTCACGGACGCCGGGGCCCACGGCGACGACTTCGCCTTCCTGGGGCTTTTCCTTGGCCGTATCGGGGATGATGATCCCGCCCTTGGTCTTGGATTCTTCTTCAACGCGCTTGACCAGCACGCGGTCGCCGAGCGGACGAAACGCCATCTGAGTAACTCCCGTTAGGATGTTGGTTCCAGCCCTCGGAGCCCACGACTTTGGCAGTCGCCCTCCCCGAGTGCTAACGACCGGGGAGTTAGGCAGGGGGAGGGGGGGCGTCAAGGGCGATGCGGCCTGAAATCGGCGCCCAGATGAAGCGAAAATGAACGACCGCCGCCGAGGTCGTTCAGACAGGCGCCGCTAGAAGGGGGACAACGGATCAACCGGCTTTCGAAAGGAGCCCGCCATGAAGACCCTGTTCAAGATCGGCGCCGGCGCTATCGCCCCTGCTCTGGTTGTGACGATGCTGGCTTCGACCCCGGCTGCGGCCCAGCATTATCGCGACCGCGATCGCGACAACACCGGCCGTGACGCCGTCCTGGGCGCCGTGGTCGGCGGTGTCGCCGGCGCCCTGATCGGTCAAGGCGACGGACGTTATGTCGCGGGCGGCGCCCTGGCGGGCGCGGCGCTGGGCGCGGCCTCGTCCTCGAACAACGACGACTGCGGCTACTACCGCGGCGGCCGCTGCTATCGAAACCAGGGCCACTGGGAGCGCGAGCACGGCATCAACAGCCGCGACGGCTATTACAACGGCCGTTATGAGCGCAACGACGGCCGCTATTACCGCGACGGCCGCTATTGGCGGAACCACGGCGAATGGCGCAGCTATCAGAACCGCCGCGACCGCGATCGTGATCGCGACTACCGCTACGACCGTCGCTGGTAGGCGGGGATGAGATGAGGAAAGGCTCGGCCGCATGGCCGGGCCTTTTTTCATGCGCGGGCCTATTCGAAGCCGCTGCCGCGTTCGGCGCTCGGCAGCAGTCGTCCCATGACCGTGACGAAGAAGGCCACGGTCCAGCCCAGAAGAATGGCGCCGTTGATGCCTTCGATCGCGCCTAGCAGCTTCCATTCCGGATCGATGGAGGCGTCGCCGTAGCCGATGGAGCCGTAGCTGATGGACGAGAAATAGACGGCTTCGCGTAGATCGGGCACGGCTTCCAGCAGGTAGAAGAGGGCGGCGTAGCTCCAGATCTCCAGCCCGTGGATGACGAAAAGGCCCAGCACCAGAGTCACCGTATAGAGGGCGCCGCGCGTGGACAGGGGGTTGAGGCGGACCGCTGCCGGAGCCGGACTTTCGCGCGCTTCCAGGGCGGCCAGCACGCGACCCAGGCAGAGCAGTCCGATCGCGTGCGTTCCCACGGTCAGCAGCACCATGGCGGTGGCGACCGTCAACTCCAGCATCATGTCCATGGTCGTTTCGCCGTGTGTTGCGCGATCACACCTTAGCATCGGCGGCTTGTGTCACGGAACCGGGCTTCCGACGGCGGTCTATCTGGAGAGAGCGGCCGCGCGCATTAGCGATCCCTACGGATCGACCTGCGCCGCGCGCCTGGCGGGACCGATCAGACCAAGGTGGGTGAGGCCGAAGGCTTCAGGCGACTTGAGCCCATAGCCGAGCGCGCGGTCGAACCCGATGTGCGCCAGCCAGATCAGGCTGAGCGCGGTCGCCAGGGGCGCGGCACCCAGCAGGCCCGCGCTCGCCAGCGCCAAGGGTCCGATCAGGCTGTGCGCCAAATCATAGGCCCGTGCGCCTGCGCGCGGACCCGCCAGATAGCCGGCGAAGGAGAGGTCAGGAGCCAGGAAGAGAACGGCGAACAGCGCCTAGCCCTGGCCGAAGCGGCTATAGGCCAGGGCGGCGAGGACGAGCAGGGCCAGCCCCTCCAGCCGCTGCCAGGTCGGGGCGACGACGGTCACGCCGTCAGCCGCCGCAGCAGGTCCGCCGTGGAGGGGTCGAGGTCCGCCGAGGGCGTGCCTGTGGCGGCGTCCTTCAGCAGGGCCTTGGCCAGAACCTTGCCCAGCTCCACGCCCCATTGGTCGAAGCTGTTGATGTCCCACAGGGCGCCTTCGACGAAGGTCTTGTGTTCATAGAGGGCGATCAGGGCGCCGAGGGTCTGGGGCGTCAACCGCTCCATCAGAATGGCGGTCGACGGTCGATTGCCGGGAAAGGCCTTGTGCGGCGCCAGGCGGTCGGCTTCGTCCTCGGAGGCGCCGGACGCGATCAGCTCGGCGCGGGCCTGGGTTTCGGTCTTGCCCTGCATCAGGGCCTGGGCCTGGGCCAGGGCGTTGGCCCACAGATAGGTCGAGGGCGTCTCCTCGCAGGTGCGGCCCACGATGATGAACTCGACCGGCACGACCTGCGGCCCCTGATGCAATTGCTGGAAGAAGGCGTGCTGGCCGTTGGCGCCCGGCTCGCCGAAGATGACGGGGCAGGTCTGGCGGCCGACGGGCGCGCCGTCGCGGCGCACCTGCTTGCCGTTCGATTCCATCTCGAGCTGTTGCAGGAAGGCCGGCAGGCGGCGCAGGTCGTGGGCGTAGGGGGCGACGGTGCGGGCTGGGCGGTGCAGGCCGTCGACGTTGTAGATCTCGGCCAGGGCCAGCATTACCGGCGCGTTCCTCTCCAGCGGGGCCTCGAGGAAGTGACGGTCCAGGGCGGCGGCGCCGTCGAGGAAGCCCTGGAACGCGTCCCAGCCCAGGCCGATGACGCAGGACAGGCTGACCGCCGACCACAGGGAATAGCGCCCCCCGACCCAGTCCCGGAATGCAAAGGTGCGGCCGCAGCCGAACGCCGCCGCCTTTTCCGGAGCGGCGGTGACGCCGATGAAGTGTTTCGCCATCCCCTCGGCGGGCAGGGCGGCGGCCAGCCAGGCCTTGGCGGCCTGGGCGTTCAGCAGGGTCTCCTGAGTGGTGAAGCTCTTGGAGACGACGATCACCAGGGTAGTTTCAGGATCCAGCCCGATCAGGGCCTCGGCCATGTCGCGCGGGTCGATGTTGGCGACGAAGCGCAGGTCGATGGCCGGGTCCAGAGGCCGCAGGGCGTCCCAGATCAGGCGCGGTCCCAGATCGGAGCCGCCGATGCCGATATGGAGCACCGTCTTGAAGGGGCGTCCGCTCGCGCCTGTTTCATTCCCGGACCGCAACGCTTCGGCGTAGGCTTTCATCTCGGCGCGCACGGCCTCGACTTCGGCTGAGACAGGTTCTTCTAGGGCGCGGAAGTCGGCGCCGTCCGGCGCGCGCAGGGCCGGGTGCAGCACGGCGCGGCCTTCGGTCAGATTGACCGCCTCGCCGTTGAACAGGGCGGCTCGGCGGCCTTCGACGCCGCAGGCGCGGGCCAGGTCCAGCGCGGCTTTCAGGCCCGCGTAGGTCCAGCTCTGTTTGGACAGGTCGATGTGCAAGCCGGCCACGTCCAGCGTCAGCCGCGCCAGCCGGTCGGGGTCGGCGGTGAATTGATCCTGGATTCGCGCATCCGCGTCCCGTCGGGCGGCGGCCTCGAGTTCGGCCCAGGCGGCGTGCGGCATTGTCGTCTCCCCATGGCGGTCCCGGCTTTTGGCCCGGCGCTTGCAAGCTCTGGTTTACGGCTCAGGCCGTGAAGAGTTCAATCCAAGACTGGGTCAACAAGGATTTCCTGGCGGAAGTCCGCCGTCTCGGTCTCTTGTGAAAGGCACGCCATGTCCTGCGGAATAGCTCTCGCTGTCGCCCTCATGCTGGCCGATCCCGCGGTCGCTGAAGCCGCCGCCCCGGCCGCACCGGTCTCGGTGGCCCAGGAGCCTCTGTTCGCCGATCTGGCGGCCCGTTCGGGCGCCCTGAAGACGATCGTCGACGGCTGGCTGGCCTCGGGCGAGGCGGACAAGGCCGGCTTCTTCACGGGCGCGGCCTATGGAGCGTTCAAGACCCAGGCGACGGACCTGGCCCAGCGCGACATGCAGGGTCATCTGATCCTCAAGGAGCGCGGCACGGACAATGATCTGAAGTGCATCCTGCGCGGCATCTCGGAAGACATTCCGGTCAAGGTCGCGGCTCTGGAAGGCGCGTCTGACGCAGCCGCGCGCAAGCTGGCCCTCGACGAGCTGTCCTATCTGCTGAACGACAACGTCGAGGTCATCACCTCGCCGCCTCAACCCGAAGCCTAGCCTCGGCTTGAGGTTTGGTTGCTTGGCCCATCGCGCTTCGCGCGACTTGAGGCTCTGCTTGGAAGTGACGCTCAGCCCTGGACCGTCTCAGGGTATTTGATGGCGCAGCCGTAAGGCGCAGCGTAGGCGGTCTGGACCGCGCGACCGGCCTTGGCGTCGGCCAGGGCGGCGCGGACGAAGTTGTTGGCTCCGTCCAGATCCTCGACCTTATTGGTCGGCCGGTCGTCGATGCCGCCGACGTAGATCAGCCGTCCCTCTGGATCGATGATGCGCATGTCGGGCGTGGTCTTGGCGTCGTAGCGTTTGCCGACCTCGCCGGTCGGGTCGAGCAGCAGGTGGGTGAAAGCGGCCTGGTGCTTGGCCTTCCAGGCTTGCGCCTCCTCGCCCTCGACGAAGCCCTGGGTTCCCGGCGCCGAGGAGATGATGGTCAGCCAGACCACGCCGTCGGCGGTCGCCTCGCGCTGCAGGGCCTGCATGGCGCCGGTGTAGTGCTTCTTCACGAAGGGACAGCCTTCGTTGGTCCATTCCAGCACCACCGTCTTGCCGCGGAAATCGGCCAGGGAGCGCTGCTGTCCCTCGGCGTCGACCAGGGTGAAGGCCGGGGCCGTTTCGCCGGGCGCGGGCGCCTCGGTCGCTTCGGGCGCGACGACGGCGGTTTCGGACCGTTCAGGCGATGCGGCGGGCGGCTGCTGGCAGGCGGCGAGCAGCAACAGAGAGGCGGAGGCGGCGGTCAGCAGGCGGAACATGGCGGTCTCCTTGGGATGATAGGTCAGCGGGCGGCGGCGTCCTTCAGGGCGTCGATGACGACGCCTTCGGTCAATAGTTGAGGCAGGATGCGCGGCTCGGGCCGGCCCGGCGCATAGACAAGGTAGAGGGGCACGCCCGAGCGGCCGTGGCGTTGCAGTTCGGCGGTGATGGCGTCGTCGCGCCGCGTCCAGTCGCCGACCAGATAGGCGGCGTTCGCCTGTTCCAACGCCTCAGCCGTGCGGGCGGAGGACAGGGCCGTGCTCTCATTGACCTTGCAGGTCACGCACCAGTCGGCGGTGAAGTTGACCAAGACCGGCCGCCCCTCGGCCAGGGCGGCCTTCACCGCCTGTTCGGACCAGGGCTGGGACGGCAAATGGGTCGAAGCGCCTGCGCTGTCCGGGGCGGCGGGCGCGGCGCGCCCCGCCAGGACGCCGAAGCCCAGGGCCGCGATCAGGGCCATCAGGGCGGCGGCGCCCGCGGCCCGGCCCTTGCCGGATGCGGCGGCCTGGCTTCGGCCATAGAGCCATAGCGCCAAAGCCAGCAGCAGCCCGGCCCCGAACAACAAGGCCAGAGCGTCAGAGGTCTGGCGGCCATAGACCCAGGCCAGCCACAGGGCGGCGCCGTACATGGGGAAGGCCAGCAGATTGCGTAAGCTCTCCATCCACGGGCCGGGTTTCGGCAGACGGGCCAGCAGGCGCGGATTGAGGCTGATCAGCACATAGGGCAGGGCCAGCCCGAGCCCCAGCATCAGGAAGACCGCCAGGGCCATCGGCCAGGGCATGAACAGGGCGGCGCCGAGCGCAAAGGCCATGAAGGGGGCGGTGCAGGGCGCCGCGACGATCACCGCCAGCACCCCGGTGAAGAAGGCGCCCGCCGCGCCGGGCAGGCGCGACAGCGGGCCGTGTCCGGCGCCTTGCAGGCCTGCGCCGACATGGAAGACGCCCGACAGGTTCAGCGCCACCGCCAGCATCAGCAGGGCCAGAGCCGCCACCACGCCCGGCGATTGCAGCTGGAAGCCCCAGCCCAAAACCTGACCGCCCGCGCGCAGGGCCAGCAGCGCGCCCGCCAGAAGCAGGAAGGCCGTCAGCACCCCGGCCAGGAAGGCCAGACCGTCGCGGCGCGCCTCGGCCGGTTCATGGGCGGCGCGGCTGAGCGAGGCCGCCTTCATCGCCAGGATGGGGAAGACGCAGGGCATCAGATTCAGGATCAGACCGCCCAGCAGGGCGAACAACGCCGCCTTGGCGAAGTCGGACAGGCCGGTGGTCGAGGCGCCTGCCTGCGCGCCCTCGCCGTCGCCGATCGCGCCGTCGCCCGTGACGCCGGTCAGGGCCGCGCCCGGTTCGGCCTTGATCTCCCAGGCGCCCAGATCGGTGGACAGGACGCCGCCGATCGGTCCGTTCAGACCGTTGGTCGCCAGGCCGCGCCCGGCGGCGACGGTCAGGGTCAGGCCCTGCGGCCCGCGTTCGCCCGACTGGGCGGCGGCGTGGTCGATCACCCCGCCCTCGAACGGATAGAAATAGGCCCACTTCGGCGCCGCGCCCGCCAGCGGG
>NZ_GL883086.1:2336033-2344583 GCF_000204035.1 Brevundimonas diminuta ATCC 11568 | reverse complement strand
CTGCGTTGCCGCCGCCGACGTTGTTGCCGATGATGGCGCCGGCCACGGCGCCCAGACCAGCGCCGACAGCGCCCTGACGCACGGTTTCGTTCGAGCCGTAGCCGCCGCCGTAGTACGGGTCGCTGGCGCAGGCGGTCACCAGAAGACCGGCGCCGGCGATGGCGAGAATCGCCTTGTTCATGGTTCTGTCCTTCATCCCTTAGGGGGCACCCCTGAAGCTTCGATAACGCAGTCCGAAGAGGGCGGTTCCGAGGCAAAGCGACGCAAGCTTCACTTTAATTTTTCACCCGCTGTCGCATGTGCGGAACTGGCCGCGCGCGCAGGCGTTCGCCGCCCATGATCGACGCCCCGAATTTTCTGAGCGCCCTGGCCGCCGCCCCTTCGGGGCACGACACGGTCGAGGAGCCGCGTCCCCTGACAGGCGAGGTCCGGCTGGAGCGGATCATCATCCTGGTCAATCCCCTGTCCGGCGGCGTCGGACCGCAGGCGGCCGATGAGGCCGCCGCCCTGTTGGCGGTCTATCCCCTGCAGGCCGAGGTGGTGGTGCTGGAGGGCGCGCGCATCCCAGACCAGATCGGCGAGGCCCTGGCGGCGCGGCCGGACGCCCTGTTCATCCTGGCGGGCGACGGCACGGCGCGGTCGGTCGCTGCCCGCGCCGGGTCGGACGGTCCTCTGATCGCCCCCTTGCCCGGCGGCACCATGAATATGCTGCCCAAGGCCCTGTACGGCACGGGCGACTGGAAGGCGGCCCTCCGGCTGGCGCTGGAAGAGGGCGCGCCGCAGTACGTCTCAGGCGGGGAGGTCGAGGGCGAGGCCTTCTACTGCGCCGCCATCCTGGGCTCGCCCGCCCTGTGGGCCCCGGCGCGCGAAGCCATCCGCGAGGGCAAGCTGAAGATGGCCTGGACCTATGGCCGCCGGGCGCTGAAGAAGGCCTTCTCGGGTCGGGTGCGCTACGCACTGGACGGCGGCGTGCGCGAGAAGGCCGAGGCCCTGGTGCTGATCAGCCCGCTGATCTCCAAGGCGATGGACAAGTGCGACGGGCTGGAGGCGGCGGCCATGAACACCGCTGACGCGGCCCAGGCCTTCCGTCTGGCCGCCCACGCCTTGTTCGACGACTGGCGTCAGGATCCGACCGTCACGACCCGCGGCGCGCGCAAGATCGAAGTGGAGGCCCGCTCCCGCATTCCGGCGGTGATCGACGGCGAACCCATGTTGCTGGGCCGCGCGACGGCGGTGAAATTCGTCCCGCGCGCCTTTACGGCTCTTGCGCCCAAGCCTCCGACGGGCGGGGACAGCGTCTAGTGGGTCTGGTCCTCCAGTTTTCAGACGTTCATTTCGGGTGCGAGCACGAACACGCGGTGGCGGCGGCGTCCGACTACGCCCGCGCGGCCGGCGCCGATCTGATCCTGATCACCGGCGACATCACCCAGAGAGGCTATCCGCGCGAGTTCGCGGCGGCGGGTGAATGGATACGCGCCCTGCCCGAGCCGGTCTTCGTCACCGTGGGCAATCACGACGTGCCCTATTGGGACGTGATGGCGCGGCTGTTCTGGCCGTGGCGGGCGTTCGAACGCGCGACCGGCCATCCGGCGCATGACCATGAGTTCCGCTCGGATCGGTTGATGGTGCGCGGCGTGACGACGGCGCGCGGCTGGCAGGCCCGGCCCAACTGGTCCAAGGGGGTCATCGATCTGGACCAGACGCGTCGGGCGGCCGAGGCCCTGCGTCAGGCGCCGGTCGGAGCCTTGCGCGTTCTGGCCTGCCACCACCCGCTGGTCGAGATGATCGGCGCGCCCATGACCGGCGAGGTCAAGCGCGGCGAGCGGGCGGCCCGCATCTTCGCCGAGGCGGGCGTCGACCTGATCGTCACCGGCCATGTCCATGTGCCCTTCGCCCTGCCGATCGGAGTGGGGGATCAATGCTCCTATGCGGTCGGATGCGGGACGCTGTCGCATCGCGAGCGAGGGGCGCCGCCCAGCTTCAACCGGATCGAATGGGACGCCGAGACGGTGACGGTCTCGGCCGTGGCCTGGGACGGGCGTCGCTTCGCCGATCACCAGACCTGGCGTCTGCCGCGCCGTCGCGCCTGACGGCTTTGAATTTCAACCATGGAAAAGGGCCGCGACGGCATGGTCGCGGCCCTGATTTCAATGTCTGGCCGTTCGGCTAGATGCGCGGCCCGCCGCGTCCCCTCAGGCCGCCCACCAGCAGGGAGACGACGAACAGGATAACGGCGATGATGGCGATGAATTTGGCGATCTCGAACGACATGCCCGAGATGCCGCCGAAGCCGAGCACAGCTGCGACCAAGGCGATGATGAAGAAAATAATAGCCCAACGAAGCATAGGCGAACCCTCCGAAAGATGTTGACGGGAGCGGGCTTTCGACCTCTCCCGTCGATAGCGTCGCTTGCTTGAAACAACGCCTCGGAGACTTGGCCGTTCCTTTAACGTCGGTTTCGGACTCTGCTTTTCTCGGTAAAGGCGGCCGCCACCATGGTGGCCAACGCGGGGTTGCGCAGGAAGATGAAGCCGCCGGCCAGAGCCGCTGCGGCGCCCAGGATCGGGCGCTGCTGGAACAGCCGCAGGGCCCGCATGCCCAGGCCCTCGGGCTCGTCGTATTCCTCGTCCTCGTCATCACCATGCGCCCGCCGCACGAACACCAGGGCGACGACGGCCGCGATCAGGGCGAACAGCAGGGCGGTCAGGGCGGCGCCGATGAGCGGCGGCACGACCAGCAGCAGCAGGTAATAGACCGTGGCCCCCAGGGCGACCATGGCCACGAAGGCCGCGCCGGCGGCGACGAAGGTCGCCACCGCGCGGTTGATGAGCCCCCGCCCGATCATCAGCGCCGACGCCCGGCCAGCAGCAGGCCCAGGACGACGCCGACGCCGAGCGCGATGGCGGTCGACTGGATCGGACGCTCCTGCACGCGTTCGACGACGTAGCGCTGGGCCTCGTCGAACTTCTCGGCGGCCTCGTCGTAATATTCGCGGCCGCGCACCTTGGCGTCGTCGTAGTAGCCGCGCGCCTTCTCGCGCAGCTCCTCGCCCTGCTCGCGCAGGCGCGCCTCGGCCTCGGAGGCCTTTTCCTTCAGACGCTGGGTTTCCTCGCGGGCGCCGGCCTTGAGGTCCTCCTTCAGGGTCTTGAGGTCGTTCTTGATGTCTTCACGAGCCTTGGACGTGGCCATGATGCGCGCTCCGCTCCTTGTGTAAGCTTGACGATTAAATAGAGAAGCCCTGCCCGGAACGCCACACCGACGATCAAGGTTCCTGCAATGCAGCATGGGCGAAGGTCGCAGAGGCGCCCATCTGGCGCGACGCGCGCGGCGCTTCTAGAACAGGCGTCATGACCCAATGGCTGTTCCCGCCCGCCCCGACGCCGTCCCTGCCGATCGAAGGCGAGGCGCGCCGCCTGCCCGTGCGGCGCATCCTGTGCGTGGGCCAGAACTACGCCGCCCACGCTCGCGAAATGGGGGCCGACCCGGACAAGCCCGCGCCCTTCTTCTTCGCCAAGCCGGGCGACGCTTTGGTCGTGGACGGGGCCGATCCGACCTATCCGTCGGCGACGCAGAACCTGCATTATGAGGTCGAACTGGTCGTGGCCCTGGGCGAAGACGCGCGGCCGGTCGGCTGGGCCGTCGGCGTCGATCTGACGCGGCGCGATCTTCAGGCCGAGGCCAAGGCCAAGGGGCGGCCGTGGGAGGCGGGCAAGGCCTTCGACCAGTCGGCGCCCTGCAGCGCGTTGAGCCGGACGCCGCCCGCGCCCGACGCGCTCATTGAGCTGAAGGTCAACGGCGCCGTCCGTCAGTCCAGCCGGCTGTCCGACATGATCTGGGACGTGGACGGCGTCCTGTCCAAGGCGGCCGAGCTGTGGGCGCTGCAGCCCGGCGACCTGATCTTCACCGGCACGCCCGAAGGCGTTGGTCCCCTGAGCCCCGGCGATCGGGTCGAGGCCGTCATCGCGGGTCTGCCCACGCTCAACTTCACGGTGCAATCATGATCCTGCACGGCTACTGGCGCTCGGGCACCAGCTATCGCACCCGCATCGCCCTCAATCTCAAAGGGGTCGAGTATCGGCAGGCGGCGCTGGACCTGCGCACGGGCGCGCAGAAGTCCGACGCCTACCTCAGGCTCAATCCGCAGGGCCTGGTCCCGGCGCTGGAGACGGACGACGGCCTGGTGCTGACCCAGAGCCCGGCCATTCTGGAATGGCTGGAGGAGACCCATCCCGAGCCGCCCCTGCTGCCGCGCGACGCGGCGGGCCGCGCCCAGGTGCGGGCCATGGCGGCGGTGATCGGCTGCGACATCCATCCGCTCAACAATCTGCGGGTGCTGAAGGCGGTGCGCGGTCTGGGCGCCGATCAGGCCGGGGTCGACGCCTGGGCCGGTCAATGGATCATCGACGGCTTTACGGCGCTGGAGGCCTTGATCGTTCGCTATGGCGAGGGGTGGTGTTTCGGCGGGACGCCGACGCTGGCCGACTGCTACCTGATGCCCCAGCTCTATTCGGCGCGGCGGTTCAACGTCGATCTGGCGGCCTTCCCGCGCCTGCTGGAGATCGAGGCGAGGGCCGAGGCGCACCCGGCCTTCATCGCCGCCCTGCCGGAAAACCAGCCGGACGCGGATTAAGCCTCTTCATTCACCAACGACCTTGATTTCGGTCAATCTCCCTTAAGCTTTGACGGCGAAAGTGGCGGTGTGAGATTCGCCGTTCCGCCCTCTCCGGCCGACAAGCTCGCCATCGCCCTGGTGGTTGAGCCTGATCGGTCCCGCCCGCTGCCGCCCGGCCAGCGGGAGGAGGCGACGCGTCACCTGCTTCAGACCGCGGGCGACGCCGGAATCGGCCTGGTCGCCACCCGGCCTGAAGGCGACGTCGAACGGATGCTGGGTCAGGCCTGGCCCTTCCCTTCGCCTTTCCGCGTCACCGTGCGCACCGTGCCGCTGGCCGACGGCCTGGACCGGGTCGAGGCTCGCGCCCGCCGCTCGCTGGAGCGCATGGGCCTGCCGCGCGGCGACGCCGTTCTGGTGCAGAGCGCCGCCGATCTGGCGGGCGCCGAGGGGCGCGCCCTGTGGGACCGGCTGCAGGCGCTGAAGGCGCGCGGCGTCTTCCGCAAGGTCGGCTTCATCGCCACGGTCGAGGACGGCCCCGGCTTGCTGGCCCGCCGCTTCCAGCCGGACGTGGTGCAACTGACCTGCAACATCCTGGACCAGCGCGCGGCGCGCACCGGGGTCATCGCCGACATGGCGAGCCAGGGGATCGAGGTGCATCTGGCTTCGGTCTTCGCCCAGGGCCTGCTGTTCGCCAACCGCGACAGCCTGCCGCCCGAACTGGCCGCCCACGGCATGGCCCTGTCGCGCACGCGCCGCCGTCTGGCCGAGGCGCGGGTCGATCCGATGCAGGCGGCCCTGGCCTACGCCCTCACCCTGCCGGGGGTGGCCTCGGTCATCGCCAGCGTGGCCTCCTCGGCCGAGCTGCGCGCCATCATCGCCGCCTCCCACGCCCCGCGCCCGGACATCGACTGGGACGCCCTGGCTCTGGACGAGACGCCCGCCGCCCTGGCTTCGCGCCCGCGTCTGCGCCTCGTCAGCGCGGCCTGATCCACAGAGCTGTCCACAGGTCGCCTTTCGCCTGTGCATGAGGGGCGCCGCCCGCGCTTGAGGCCGCCGCCCCGATCCGCCACCCTGCGGGTCAGATGAACGCGCCCCTTTCCCACCCGCCCAAAACCGACCTCAAGCCCGACGCCGGCACTACGCCGGTCATGGCCCAGTATCTGTCGGTCAAGGCCGGTCAGCCCGAAGCCATGCTGTTCTTCCGCATGGGCGACTTCTACGAGCTGTTCTTCGAGGACGCGCAGAAGGCGGCCGCCGCGCTCGGCATCGCCCTGACCAAACGCGGCAAGCATCAGGGCGAGGACATCCCCATGGCCGGGGTGCCGGTCCACGCCATGGACGGCTATCTGGCGCGACTGATCCGTCAGGGCTTCAAGGTCGCCGTCTGCGAACAACTGGAAGACCCGGCTGAGGCCAAGAAGCGCGGCTCCAAGGCCGTGGTTCACCGCGACATCGTGCGGGTGGTGACGCCCGGCACCCTGACCGAGGACACGCTGCTGGACGCGCGCGGCGCCAACCGGCTGGCGGCCGTGGCGATCCGTAAAGGAAGGGCGGCCGTGGCGGTGGTCGAACTGTCGGCGGGAGTGGTGGATTCGGTCGCCTGCGACCTGTCGGATCTGGGTGCCGCGCTGGCCGCGTTCCGACCGTCCGAGGTGCTGGTCCCCGACCGCCTGTTCTCGGACGAGACGATGAAAGGCGCGCTGGACGGCTCAGGCGGGGTGGTTCAGGCCATGCCGCAGGCCCTGGCCGAGCCGGTCGGAGCGAAGGATCGGGTGCAGCGGCTTTATGGCGTCTCCGCGCTGGACGGCTTCGGCGCCTTTGAGGAGGCCGAGATTTCGGCTCTGGGCCTGATCGCCGCCTATCTGGAGACGACGCAGGCGGGCAAGATCCCCGCCCTGACCCCGCCGCGCCGCTCGGGCGAGAGCGGCTTCCTGGCCATCGATCCGGCGACGCGTCTCAGCCTCGAAATCGACCGCACCCAGCGGGGCGAGCGCGACGGCTCCCTGCTGCACGCCATCGACCGCACCGTGACCTCGGGTGGCGCGCGGGCGCTGGCCGAGCGCGTCTCGCGACCCTTGCGCGATCCGGGGGCGATCAACGCTGGGCTGGATGCGGTGGAGTGGCTGCTGGAGCGGCGTGATCTGCGACGCGACCTGCGCGAGTCTTTACGCGCCTCGGCCGATGTGGCGCGGGCGACCTCGCGTCTGGCGCTGGGGCGCGGCGGGCCGCGCGATCTGGCGGCCATCCGTTCGGGCTTGAAGACGGCCCAGGGTCTCAGCGCTCTGTTCGCCGCTGCGGCCAATGATCCGCTGGCCGGGCCGCCTGCGCGGGTGACGGCCTGTCTGGACCGGCTGGCGCTTGAGGGCGACCTGTCGCATCTGCTGGCCGAACTGACCGACGGTCTGATGGAGGAGCCGCCGCATCTGGCGCGCGACGGCGGCTATGTGAACCCCGGCCATCGGCCCGAACTGGACGCCGCCCGCACCCTGCGCGACGACAGCCGCAAGGTCATCGCCGAACTGGAAGCCAAGGCCGTCGCCGACAGCGGCGTCGCCTTCAAGGTGCGCCACAACGCCGTCCTCGGCTACTTCCTCGAAACGAGCGCCAGGGCGGCTGAGCCCCTGCTGCGCGCCGGACCCGACAGCCCCTTCATCCACCGCCAGACCCTGGCCAATCAGGTGCGCTTCACTACCGTCGAGCTGTCGGAACTGGACGCCAAGATCAGCCAGGCCGGGCACCGCGCTCTCGCCATCGAGGCCGAGACGTTCGAAGGCTGGCGCCGCGAGGTCGCGCGTCTGGCCGGACCGCTTCAGGGCGTGGCCGAGGCGCTGGCCGAACTGGACGCCCACGCCGCCCTGTCCGAATGGGCCGAAGAGGTCGGGGCCGTGCGCCCCGCCGTGGACGACAGCCTGTGCTTCGCCGTCGAGGCGGGCCGTCACCCCGTGGTCGAGGCGGCGGTGAAGGCGCAAGGCCTGCCCTACACCCCCAACAACTGCCAACTGGCGGGCGACGGCGTCGGGGCCTCGCGCCTGTCCATCGTCACCGGCCCGAACATGGCGGGCAAGTCGACCTTCCTGCGCCAGAACGCGCTGCTGGTCGTGCTGGCCCAAGCCGGGGCCTTCGTGCCGGCGCGGTCGATGAAGCTGGGCGTGGTCGACCGTCTGTTCAGCCGCGTCGGCGCGGGCGACGATCTGGCGCGCGGCCGATCCACCTTCATGATGGAGATGGTCGAGACGGCCGCCATCCTGACGCAGGCGACGGGGCGCAGCTTCGTCGTGCTGGACGAGATCGGGCGCGGCACCGCCACCTATGACGGTCTGGCCATCGCTTGGGCTACGGCCGAGGCCCTGCACGAGACCAACCGCGCCCGCACCCTGTTCGCTACCCACTATCATGAGCTGGCCCAACTGGAGGAACGGCTGGACCACGTCTGTAACCTGTCGATGAAGGCAAGGGAGTGGAACGGCGAACTGGTCTTCCTGCACGAGGCGGCGCCTGGCGCGGCGGATCGTTCTTACGGCGTGCAGGTGGCGCGCCTGGCGGGGGTGCCGACCGCCGTCGTCGGCCGTGCTCGCGAGGTGCTGGAGCGGCTGGAAAATGAGAAGGCGGCGACCGCCCGTCTGGACGACCTGCCCCTGTTCGCCGCCGCCGAGCCGCCCCCGCCGCCGATGAAGTCCATGCTGGACGAGGCGGTCGCCGCCATCGACCCCGACGACCTGACCCCGCGCGAGGCGCTGGAGGCGCTCTATCGGTTGAAGGGCATGGCGAAGCCATAAATTCCCGCTCATCCCGGCGGACGCCGGGATGAGCGGGAGATAGGGAGCATGCTATGCTCTCCAGCGTGACAGCACCGTCCCCGCTCCCGTCCGCCGTTCTCGACGCCGCCTCGGCGCCAAACCCGCGCGCCGCCGTCACCGCCGCCTTGCGCGAGAGCTTC
>NZ_GL883086.1:2327939-2335907 GCF_000204035.1 Brevundimonas diminuta ATCC 11568 | reverse complement strand
GGGGCTGAGGCCGCCCGTCTCTACGCCGAGGCCGCCGACGCCCTGCTGGCGACCCTGTGGCGGTTCGCGACCGAACAGGTCCATCCGGCTCCGGACGAGCGGCTGACCTTGCTGGCGGTCGGCGGCTACGGGCGCGGGGTGCTGGCGCCCTTCTCGGACCTCGATCTGCTGTTCCTTCGGCCGGGGCAGGCGATCAGCCCGCGCGCTCAGGCGGTGGTGGAGTTCGTCCACTACGCCCTGTGGGATCTGGGGCTGAAGGTCGGGTCGGCCTTCCGCTCCATCGGCGAGACGCTGACCCTGGCGCGCGACGACATGACGGTGCGAACGACGCTTCTGGAAGCGCGGGTGCTGGCCGGGGATGCGGCCCTGGGCGAAAGCCTGCTGAAGCGGTTCCGCACTTCCGTGGCCCGCGCCGATCCGCGCCCCTTCATCGCCGCCAAGATGGCCGAGCGCGACGTGCGTCTGCAGAAGACCGGCGCCGTCCGCTATCGCGTCGAGCCGAACGTCAAGGACGGCAAGGGCGGGCTGCGCGACCTCAACACCCTGTTCTGGATCGCCCGCTCCCTGGCGCCGGACAGCGAGCGCGGGCAGGCGGCGCTGGAGGGCCTGCTGACCGCGCGCGAGCTGCGCAGCTTCCGCGAGGCGATCGGCTTCCTGTGGCGCGTGCGCATCCTGCTGCACCTGGTCGCCGGACGGGCCGAGGAGAAGCTGACCTTCGATTTCCAGCCCGAGATCGCCCGGCGCATGGGCTGGCGGGGGCGCGGCGACGAACTGGCGGTCGAGCGCTTCATGCGCCGCTATTTCCAGGTCGCACGCGAGGTCGGCGCCCTGACCCGCGCCGTCTCGGCCCAGCTGGAGGCGCGCCAGCAGAAGAAGGCGGAAGGGCTGGCGCGCGGCCTGTCGCGGCTGATCCGGCGCCGCCGGGTCAAGCTGGCCTTCGACGGCCTGGCGGTGGAGGAGGGGCGGCTGACCGTCACCGGGCCGAACGTCTTCGCCCGCGACCCGGCGCGTCTGCTGCTGCTGTTCGTCGAGGCGGACCGGCTGGATCTGGACCTGCACCCCGACGCCTTCGCCGCCGTGATCCGGTCGCTGACGCTGGTGACGCCCGCCCTGCGGCGCGATCCGCGCGCGGCCGAGGCTTTCCTGACGGTGCTGGCGCACGGCCAGCGGCCCTATCGCGTCCTGTCGATCATGAATGAGACGGGTTTCCTGGGGCGCTTCCTGCCCGAGTGGGGGCGGATCGTCGGCCAGACCCAGTTCAACATGTACCACGCCTATACGGTGGACGAGCACACCCTGCAGGCGGTCGGGATCATCAACGACATCGCGCGCGGCAAGCTGGAGGGAGACCACCCGGCCTCGACCGCCATCGTCCCCCGCATCGCCGATATCGAAGCCCTGATGCTGGCCATGCTGCTGCATGACGTGGGCAAGGGGGGCGACCGGGGCCAGCTGGAGGACGGCGCCATCGCCGCGCGCCGGGCGTGCGAGCGGCTGGGCGTCGATCCGCGCCGGATCGAGCTGGTCGTCTGGCTGGTGCGCCATCATCTGCTGATGAGCGACTACGCCCAGAAGCGCGACGTATCCGACCCCTCGACCGTGCGGGCGTTTGCGGAGGCTGTGGGCGACCCAGAGCGTCTGCGGATGCTGATGGTGCTGACCGTGGCCGACATCCGCGCCGTGGGGCCGGGCGTGTGGAACGGCTGGAAGGGGCAGCTGATGCGCGCCCTGTTCGAGGCGACCGAGGCCCTGTTCCGGGGCGACGCCGTGACGCGCGAAGATCCTCTGGCCGACCACCCGGCGCTGGTCGAACGGGCGCGGCGCGAGGGGGCGGCGGTCGAGGCCCTGCCCGCCGAAGGGCCGCTGGAATCCACCGCCCGCGTGGCCGTGGCGGCGCGCGACCGGCCCGGCCTGTTCGCTGACCTGGCCGCCACCCTGTCGATGGCGGGCGCCGACGTGGTGGGCGCGCGGCTGGCCACGGCCGACGACGGCATGGCGCTGGACGTGTTCGAGATTCAGGACGGGGCGGGCGAACCCTATGGCGGGCGCGAGCCGCGACGTCTGGCCATTCTGGTCAAGGCGATGGAGCGGGCGGTGCTGAAGGGGGCGCGGACCTCGACCCTGGAGCCGCCGCGCGTCAGCGCCCGCCGCGCCGTCTTCGATGTGCGGCCGGTGGTGCGGATTGACGCCGATACGGGCACCAGCGCCGTGGTGATCGAGGTCTCGGGCGCCGACCGCCCGGGCCTGCTGGCCGATCTGGCGCGGACCATCTCGGCGCACGGCTATTCGACCCGCTCGGCCCATGTCGCCAGCTTCGGCGAGCGGGCCGTGGACGGCTTCTACATCACCGACGCGGACGGCCGGAAGCCGAAGAGCAAGGCGAGGCTGGAGGCGCTGAAGGTCGACCTGCTGGAGGTGCTGGACCGCACGCTCCAAGGCCCGGCGGGACGGCGCATCGTCCCCGTGCGCGCCAGCGTGCGCGACGTCTCCGATCTGGAAGGCGCGCTGGGCCGTTCGCCCGTATCCAGCGGCCCGCAGGCGCGCTAAGGCGTTTCGGGACCGAGCGCAGGAACAGCCGTGAACGACAAGACCGATCCCATCGAACCGGCCGCGCCGATTTCCGCCGCCAACGCCACGGTCGAACCCGTCGTCCAGCCGCCTGCGTCTGCTGCAACAGCCAAGACGGGCGGGGTGGCGCGGTCCTCGGCCGTCTTCAGCGCCATGACCCTGCTCAGCCGGCTGGCCGGGTTCGCGCGCGATCTGGTCATCACGGCGGCGCTGGGGGCCTCGGCGGGCCCGGCGGCCGACGCCTATTACACCGCGCTGAACTTCCCCAATCTGTTCCGACGCATCTTCGCCGAGGGCGCCTTCGCCGCCGCCTTTGTGCCCGCCTACGCCAAGACGCTGAAGAGCGAAGGCGAGGCGGCGGCCGACAAGGTGGCGACCGACGCCCTGGCCGCCGTGGCCGCCGTCACCGTGGCCCTGACCCTCGTCGCCCAGCTGGCCATGCCGTGGCTGATGACCGTCATCAACATCGGCTTTCTGGACGATCCCGCGCGGTTCAAGCTGGCGGTGATCCTGACCCAGATCACCATGCCCTACCTGCCCTGCATGGCGATCGCCTCCCTGCTCAGCGGGGTGCTGAACGCGCGGGGGCGGTTCATCGTCTCGGGCGCCTATCCGATCCTGCTGAACCTGATCATGCTGGCCGCCGTCATTCCGGTGAAGGGCGACCAGATCGAGGCCGCCTACGCCGCCTCATGGGCCGTGCTGGTCGCGGGCGTGGCCCAGGCGGGTCTGTGCTGGTGGGCGGCGCGTCGGGCGGGGGCGAACATCCGCCTCAGCCTGCCGAAGATGACCCCGGCGGTGAAGGCCATCATCATCACCGCAGTTCCCGCCGCCATCGGCAACAGCGCGACCCAGATCAACGTCTTCATCTCCGGCAACCTGTCCAGCTTCGTCGACGGCGGCCGCACCTGGCTGGCGACGGCGGACCGACTGTATCAGCTGCCGTTGGGGCTGGTCGGAGTGGCCATCGGCATCGCCCTGCTGCCCAAGCTGTCGGCGGCGGTGGCGTCGCAGGATCACGGCCAGCAGCAGGCCTCGATGGACGAGGCGCTGATCCTGTCCATGGCCCTGACCCTGCCGGCGGCGGCGGCCCTGATGGCCATGCCCTATTTCCTGATCGACGCCCTGTTCACGCGCGGCGCCTTCCTTCAGATCGACGCCGTCAACACGGCTCACGCCCTGCTGCATTTCGGCTGGGGCGTGCCCGCCTTCGTCCTGATCCGCATCCTGGCGCCGGCCTTCTTCGCGCGCGGCGATACGCGCAGGCCCATGGTGTTCGCCCTGGTGTCGGTGGCGGTGAACGCGGCGCTGGCGATCGGCCTCTTCTATCTGGGCATGGGGGTGTCGGGGATCGCCGCGGCGGTCAGCGCCTCGGCCTGGACCAATGTCATCCTGCTGGCGGCGACCCTGTGGCGGCGTGGCCATTACCGCCCCAGTCCGCGCGCGGTCTGGCGTCTGGGGCGCATCGCCCTGGCCAGCGCAGGCCTAGCGGCGGTGGTCGGCGTCGCCTCCTGGGCGCGGCCGATGCTGCAGGCGCCGGTCGCGGACCTGCTGGCCATGCTGGGCTCGACCCACGGCGCCAAGGAGATCACCCTGCTGCTGGTCGTGGCGGCGGGCGGTCTGGCCTATGTCGTCCTGGCCTTCCTGACGCGCGCCGTGACGGTGGCCGAGGTCAAGGGCCTGGTCCGGCGCTCGGCCCGGTCATAGGTCCAGCAGAACCTCCAGCGCCTTCTTGAACTCCACCAGACCCTGTTTGGCGCCGAGGGCCGCCGTCAGGGACTCCAGCGGCCCGTCGATGGCCGCCAGCGTCCCGCGCAGGGCGCGGCGGTACAGGGACCAGCCTCGGCTCATGCCCGGATTCCGGCTGGGTTGGGCGGCGACGACCAGGCGATAGGCCGCCAGGATCGCCAGCATCTTGAAGCGCAGCGCCTCGCCCTGAAGGCGGTGCTCGACCATGGCCGGGGCGGTGAAGTCGGCCGCATCGACCAAGGCGATCAGGGCGTCGACATCTTCCAGCGCCAAACTGCGGGCGGCCAGGAAGGCGTCGTCCAGCACCGGATCGGCGGGGTCGCCGCCGCTGGTCAGGATCAGCGTCTCCCTGAACTCGGCGATCATGTCGATCAGGTGGCGCAGCAGCGCCAGCATCCGCGTCAGCGCCTGACGAGAGTCGAAACTCTCGGGCGGGGCGACTTCGAACTCGTCCATGTCCTTCCCTCCATGCCGATGGAAGAGGAGGCTAACATCGTTCCGTGATCGCGGCGACGCGCGAACCGCCGCAGGAGTGTTGCCCTTCGCGCCTCGAACCGATAAGCGCGAGGACATGGCGCTTTCGGGACGAATTTTCGCTCATGGACGATGGCGCGGCTGATCCGCCGCACCGTGCTTCCGCATGTCCCTCTTTCGCACGCGAAAACGTGCGCCGACGTTCGCCTTTCGATTTTCGAGATCCGCTATCATGACTGATCAGACTCCGGCTCAATACACCGGTCCGCGCCGCATCCTGTCCGGCATCCAGGCCTCCGGCGCCCTGCACCTGGGCAACTACCTGGGGGCGCTGAAGCGCTTCACCGAACTGCAGGAGACGGGCGCGCCCCTGTTCGTCTTCGTCGCCGACATGCACGCCATCACCGTCTGGCAGGAGCCGGAGAAGCTGGCCGCCCAGACGCGCGAGATCGCGGCGGCCTATCTGGCCTCGGGCCTCGATCCGGCCAAGGCGGTCATCTTCCCGCAGTCGGCCGTGCCCGCCCACGCCGAACTGGCTTGGATCTTCAACTGCGTTGGCCGCCTGGGCTGGCTGGACCGGATGACCCAGTTCAAGGAAAAGTCGGGCAAGCACAAGGAACGCTCCAGCGTCGGCCTCTACACCTATCCGGTGCTGCAGGCGGCGGACATCCTGCTCTACAAGGCGACCGAGGTGCCGGTCGGCGAAGACCAGAAGCAGCACCTGGAGCTGACCCGCGACATCGCCCAGAAGTTCAACAACGACTTCGGCGCGCCGGGCTACTTCCCCCTGCCCGAGCCGCTGATCCAGGGTCCGGCGACGCGGGTCATGTCCCTGCGCGACGGCGCGGCCAAGATGTCCAAGTCCGATCCGTCGGACCTGTCGCGCATCAATCTGACCGACGACGCCGACGCCATCGCCAACAAGATCCGCAAGGCCAAGACCGACATGGAGCCGTTGCCGGAAACGCTCGAGGGTCTGGAAGGTCGGGCTGAGGCCAAGAACCTGGTTGCCATCTACGCCGCCCTGGCTGGAACGACGCGCGAGGCCGTGCTGGCCGAGTTCGCGGGCCAAGGCTTCGGCGCCTTCAAGCCCAAGCTGGCCGAACTGGCCGTGTCCTCGATGGCGAACGTCACCGCCGAGATGCGCCGCCTGATGAACGACCCGGCCGAGATCGACCGCGCCCTGGCCGCCGGCGCCGAAAAGGCGCGCGAAATCGCCGAGCCGACCATCGCCGAGGTCAAGAAGATCGTCGGCTTCTGGCAGGGCTGAGCCGAATGGCGCACCCGCTCGACCGTCCGGTCTGGAACGCCCTGACGTCGGCACGTCAGGCGTCCCTGGCCGTGGGCGCGGGCGGTGCGTTGCGGCTGGCGCCGGGTTACGGCGTCTTCGTCGCCAGCGTCGATCAGTCGCCGGAAAGCCTGGCGGCGATAGCGGCGCTGGACCAGCCCGAGGGCCTGCTGGCCACGGTCGAGGCGGAGCGCACCCCCGTTCCGCTTGGCCTGACGGTGCTGAAGGAGGCGGTGCTGACGCAGATGGTGCTGGTCGACCTGGCGCCCGCCAAGGCGCGCGACATCGCCGTCGAACCCCTGACCGAGGCCGACGCCCCGGCCATGCTGGCCCTGGCGACCCTGACAGAACCCGGCCCCTTCTTCGACAAGACGCATCGGCTGGGCGACTTCTTCGGGGTCAAGCAGGACGGGCGGCTGCTGGCCATGGCGGGCGAGCGGCTGAAGCCCGACGGCTTCACCGAGGTTTCGGGCGTCTGCGCACACCCTGATGCGCGCGGGCGGGGCTACGCCGGGGCGCTGATGCGGGCGGTGATCGCGCGCATCCTGGCGCGCGGCGAGACGGCCTTCCTGCACTCCTACGCCGACAACGCCGGGGCCATCGCCCTGTATCGTTCGCTGGGCTTCACCATCCGCGCGCAGATGCAGATGAGGATGTTGGTTCAGGGTGATCTGGCCAAGGGCGATCTGGCGAAAGCCGAACCGGGCGCCTAGCTAAAGCTTCGACCCTTTGTTTCGGAGCCTGTCATGAGCCAGCACGTCGCCGTCGTCGAATGGAACCGGGGCGATCAGCCCTTCAGCGACAACAAATACGGACGCGGCCATGACTGGCGCTTCGACGGCGGCGCAGTGGTGCGCGGTTCGTCGGCGCCCTCGCCCATGATCCCGCCGTCCCTGTCGGAAGAGGCGGCGGTGGACCCGGAGGAGGCCCTGGTCGCCGCCCTGTCCAGCTGCCACATGCTGTTCTTCCTGGCCTACGCCCGCAAGGACGGCTTCGTGGTCGACTCCTATCGCGACGAGGCGGAAGGAACCCTGGGCAAGGATGAGCGCGGCAAGATGTCGATCACCGAGATCGTTCTGCGCCCGGCCGTGACCTGGTCAGGCGACAAGCTGCCGGATGCGGCGGCCATCGCCGACCTGCATCACCGCGCCCATGACGTCTGCTACATCGCCAACTCGGTCCGCGCCGAGGTGAAGGTCGAACCGCGCTGAAACCCTAGGCTGTTTCCTCTTCGATCAGGGAGCGGAAGGCGGCGTGGGCGGCGGTCATGCCGTCCGTCGTCGCCAGGGTGATGTTGCCCGCCGGTCGCGCGAGGTCGCCGGCGGCGAAGACGCCCGGCTGGCTGGTTTGCTGCTGGGCGTCGACCTTGACGATGCGGCCCATGGGGGTGTCGGTCATCTCGCAGCCCAGGCGCTCGGCGAAGCCGCCGGACTGCCGCACATGGGCGCCGACGAAGACGGCCTTCAGCGGGATGAAGCGCCCGTCCGTCAGCCGCGCCCCGGTCAGGGTCGGCGCCTCGCCTTCCAGACGTTCGACGGGCGTCGGTTCGATGGTCACGCCGCGTCGGGCCAGCACGCGCGCGTCGTCTTCGCTCAGGCGCGCCGGGTCGATGAACAGCACGGCCTGGCCCCATTCGGCGACGACGCTGGCATATTGGACCGCATGGTCGCCGCGTCCCAGAACGCCGATCGGCCCGCCGCCGACCTCATAGCCGTGGCACCAGGGACAGTGCAGGGCGGTGCGGCCCCAGCGCTCCTTTACGCCGGGCAGGTCGGGCAGGACGTCCTCGACCCCGTGGGCCAGGATCAGGCGGCGACCCATGGTGCGGCTGCCGTCGGCGAAGGCGACCGAGAAGCCGCCGTCGATGCGCGTCGCGTCCACCGCCTCGG
>NZ_GL883086.1:2322301-2327665 GCF_000204035.1 Brevundimonas diminuta ATCC 11568 | reverse complement strand
CGGCAGCAGGCCGGGCTCGCCCAGGGCGGCGTGAACCTGGCCCAGGGTGACGGCCTCCAGCGGGCGCGCCAGCCGCCAGCCGCCGCCGTGGCCTTTCTCGGACACGACCAGCCCCTGTTCGCGCAGGCCCGCCATGGTGCGGCGAACCACGACCGGATTGGTCGACAGGCAGGTCGCCAGCATGTCCGAGGTCATCGGCCGGCCGCAGCGCTGTTCGTGCTCGGCCATGTGCAGCAGGGCGTGAAGAATGTTGGAGAGGCGGGAGTCTCTTTTCATGTAACTTCAATTGTTACGTGACGGGGCGTGCGTCAAGGCGCGGCCGCGTGATTATTTTCAGGCGTGAGGCGCGCTGTCCTTGAGGAAGGCGGTGAAGCGGCGCAGCGCCTCTTCGGTCAGTTCGGGGTGGTGGCGCATGGGGCCGTTGTTGGTCGGTTCGTCAAAGGCGTGGGTGCCGTCGGCGACCCAGCTTTCGACCTCCGAGCCGCAATCGCGGATCATGGCGTTGACCCGTTCGGCGTTGCGCACGGTGGTCAGGTGGTCGCGTTTGGCCGTCAAAGCCAGGACGCGCGGGCAGTGCCGCCAGGGCTTCATCCGGTTGAAGGCCCAGGGGCCGATATAGGAATAGGCCAGCCAGACGGCCTTGACGCCGGACAGGTCGACGCTGGCCGGGTCGGCGACCCCCATGCGGCCGGGCTCGGGCGTCTCGCTCATCATCTCCATGACGGCCCAGCCGCCGTGGCTCCAGCCGCCCAGCGCCAGTTGTGCGGAGTCCACGTCGGGCCGCTGCGAAATCCCGTGGATGGCCGCCAGCACGTCGCCCGCCCGCTCATAGCCCCGGAACAGCAGACCGGTGCAGACGGTGGTCAGGGTGAAGGGCCGCCCCCAGCCGCGCGGTCCGTAGGAATCGACGATGACGGCGCGCCAGCCCGCCGCCTTCGCCGCCTCGGCGTAGCGCGGCAAGTGGGCCCGCAGCCCGCCGCAGCCGTGGAACAGCAGAACCGCCGGGCGGCGCTTGTCGTCATCCGGTCCGACGACGTGAACATGGGGCTCTAGTTGGGCCCAGCGGGCGACGACGGTGTCCATCGGCGCAGCTTAGTCCGTCCCGTCGCCGAAGAAAGGGGTCTTGCGCTTTCGATATATCGATATATCTGTTTGCAAGTTAGATATATCGAAGTGAGAGATGAAATGAGAGGATCCAAGGGGATCGGAAAGCGCGGCTGCGGCATGAAGCATGGCGTCATGCGCGGCCACGGCGGCCCGTTTCGGTCGATGCGGCCGGAAGGGCGTCGCCTGGGCGAGGGCCGGATGCGCGGCGAGGGCCACGGCCGACGCGGCGGCGGCCGCATGTTCGAACACGGCGCCCTGCGCTGGGTGCTGCTGTCGCTGATCGCGGACAAGCCCAGCCACGGCTATGAGCTGATCAAGGCCATCGAGGCGCGCATGGGCGGCGCCTATACGCCCAGTCCCGGCGTCATCTACCCCAGCCTGACCCTGCTGGAGGACATGGGCGCCGTCAGCGTCGTCGCCGAGGGCGGAAAGAAACGCTATGCGATCACCGACGAGGGGCGCCGTCTGCTGGTCGAGAACGTCGAGGCCCTGGCCCATGCCGAGCGCAAGATGAAGGCCCTGCGCGGCCGGGCCGACCGTCCGGCGCGCATCGCCCAGGCCATAGAGACCTTCCGCGCGGCGGCCCATGAGCGTCTGACGCAGGAGCCGCCGCTGAGCGAGGCCCAGGTCGAGGCCATCGCCGATCTGATCGAAGCCGCAGCTGAAAAGGTGAGACAGGCATGACCGACGCCCTGCTGAGACAACCGCGCCGCGTGCGGCATGAGCTCAAGTTCCGCCGCGCCCGCGTCGAGGCGGTGGAGCAGCTGACGCCGGTGCTGAAGCGGATCGTCCTGACCGGCGATGAGCTGGAGGGCTTCTTCAGCCCCGGCTTCGACGACCATGTGAAGATATTCCCCACGCCGCGCGACGAGCCTCTGGTCCTGCCGACGCTCGGGCCGGACGGGCCTGTGTTTCCCGAGCCCCGGCCGGTGGCGCGGGACTATACGCCGCGCGCATTCGACTCCGTGAACCGGCGGCTGACCATCGACTTCGCCGTCGGTCACGGCGGTCCGGCGACGGCTTGGGCCGAGGATGCGCGGCTGGGGGACGAACTGGGTTTGGGCGGGCCGCGCGGCTCCTTCCTGATCCCGACCAGCTTCGCCGAGCACCTGCTCGTCGGCGACGAGGCGGCCATCCCCGCCATCGCTCGGCGCCTGGAGGAGCTGCCTGCGACCGCGCGCGCCATCGCCTGCATCGAGGTGAACGACGCCGGCGGAGAGCTGGACCTGCCCAGTCCTGCGAACGTCGAGATCGTCTGGGTGCATCGCAACGGCGGCCCGCGCGGCCGCCCTGAGGCGCTGACGGCGGCGGCGGTCGCGGCGGCGAAACGGATCGACCCGGCCGACGCCTATGTCTGGGTCGCCTGCGAGTCCTCGGCCGCCCGCTCGATGCGGGCGGCGTTGCTGGCGGCTCGGCCGTTCAACCAGAAATGGATGAAGGTCGCCGGCTACTGGCGCCTGGGCCGCACCGGCTCGCACGAGGTGATCGAGGACTGAGGCCCGACCGGGTCTTGGCCAAAGAAAAGGGCGCTGCCGACGACGGCAGCGCCCTTCTTCTTGCGCTCATGTAGCGAGCCGCCGCGCGGCTCACGTTAGCGCCCTTCCAGCTTAGTGCCGGAAGACGCGCACGCCGGTGAAGGCCATGGCGATGCCGCGTTCGTCGGCGGCGGCGATGACCTCCTCGTCGCGGATCGAACCGCCCGGCTGGATCACCGCCGTGGCCCCGGCGGCGACGGCTTCCAGCAGGCCGTCGGCGAAGGGGAAGAAGGCTTCCGACGCACAGGCCGAACCCTCGGCCAGGGAGTGGGCCAGACCCTTGGCCTCGCCGGCTTCCTTGGCGCGGATGGCGGCGATGCGGGCGCTGTCGCGACGGTTCATCTGGCCGGCGCCGATGCCCGCCGTCTGGCCGTCCTTGGCGTAGACGATGGCGTTGGACTTGACGTGCTTGGCCACGGTGAAGGCGAACAGCATGTCCTGGATCTCGGTCGGCGTCGGCTGGCGGCGCGTGACGATCTTCAGGTCGGACGGCTTGATCAGCGAGCGATCGCGCGACTGGACCAGGAAGCCGCCGGCCACCGAGCGGAACACCTCGCCCGCGCCGTGCGGGTCGGGCAGGCCGTCGGTGATGAGCAGGCGCAGGTTCTTCTTGGCGGCGAAGATGGCCTTGGCCTCGTCGTCGGCGCCCGGCGCGATGACCACCTCGGTGAAGATGTCGGTGATGGCGCGCGCGTCGTCGCCGTTCAGCGGGCGGTTGACGGCGATGACGCCGCCGAAGGCCGACACCGCGTCGCATTCCAGGGCGCGGGCGTAGGCTTCCGACAGGGTGGCGCCGACGGCCACGCCGCAGGGGTTGGCGTGCTTGACGATGACGCAGGCCGGGGCCTCGAACTCGGCCACCAGCTCATAGGCGGCGTCGGCGTCGGCGATGTTGTTGTAGCCCAGCTCCTTGCCCTGGACCTGGGTGGCGTAGGCCACGCCCGGACGTTTCTCGCCGGTGCGGTAGAAGGCGCCGGTCTGATGCGGGTTCTCGCCATAGCGCAGCGTCTGGGCCAGCGAACCGGCGATCGATTTGCGCGCCGGGGCGGCGTCGTTCAACTGGCCGGCGAACCAGGTCGAGACGGCGGCGTCATAGGCGGCGGTGCGGGCGAAGGCGCGGGCGGCCAACTGCTTGCGCAGGGCTAGGGTGGTCGAACCGTCGGCCCTCAGCGCTTCGACGATCAGGCCGATGCTCTCGGCGTCCACGGCGACGGCGACGTGGCCGTGGTTCTTCGAGCCCGAGCGGATCATGGCCGGGCCGCCGATGTCGATGTTCTCGATGGCCGCTTCAAAGCCGCCGCCCTGCTCGACCGTCTTCTCGAACGGATAGAGGTCGATCCAGACGATGTCGATCGGGCCGATGCCGTGCTCGGTCATGGCGGCGGCGTGGGCCGGGGCGTTGCGCACGCCCAGCAGGCCGCCGTGCACCACCGGGTGCAGGGTCTTGACCCGGCCGTCCATCATTTCCGGGAAGCCGGTCAGATCGGCCACGTCCTTGACCGGCAGGCCGAAGCCCGCGATCGCCGCCTTGGTGCCGCCGGTCGAGACCAGTTCGACGCCCAGGCCGGCCAGGGTGCGCGCGGCGTCTTCCAGCCCCGCCTTGTCCGACAGGGAGATCAGGGCGCGGACGGGTTTGATCGCGTCCGGGGCGGGCGGAAAGTCGGGAGCGGCGGGCATGGGCGGCGTCCGTTTACGGCTGGGGCGGGGAGATGGCGGGGCCTCTAGCACCAACGGGGCGCGGGGTCACGACCTGGCGTCTTCAGATCAGGCCGAACGCGCGCAGCAGGTTCAGCGCCAGCCCCGCCAAGATCAGCGGCCCGAACACCGTCAGCGTGTGCCGGGTGCAGCGTTCCGGGAAATAGGTGTCGTAGGGCCCGTCGATCCTGGCGCCGTAGCGGATAGCGACGGCGGTCAGCGGACATTTCATGCCGCAACCGACGAAAACGATCGTCTCCAGCACCACCAGCGTCAGCGCGACCCACAGCCAGGGCCCGCGGGCTCCTATCAGGCCGGCATATAGAACGGCGAAGCAAGCGGCCGACATGACGATATAGATGAGCGTATGAACAGCCCGCACAATCGCCAGACGACCGGCGTCGGTCATGTCGGGTCGCCGCTCGCGCCCGCCGGGCTCAGCTTCCAGCGCACCTTGGTCTCGGCGTCGGTGCGGGCCGAGCCGCGCACGACGATCTGCAAGGAACGGCGGGTCAGGCCCTCGTCGATGTGGACGGCGGGCTCGATGGCCACGTCGGGGCCGTCGCTGCGGAACCACCAGCCGCGCCCGGACGGGCCGCGCAGCAGGATGGAGCGACGGTCGCGAGCCAGGGAGGCCTGGACGCCGGGCTCAAGCTGGAAGCGCAGGGCGTAGGGGGCGGCGATGGCGCGGGTCGCTTCAGGGCGGCCTTCGGGCGGATGCAGCCGCTCTTCGGCGCGCAGTTCGTCCAGCCGCTGGTCGATGTAGAGGCGGCGCTGGTGCATCAGACCATAGAGCGGCATCCAGCCGTCGTGCTCGACCTCCAGCCAGACGGCGCCGTCGCCTTCCTGATGCTGGCGCGTGACGTGCAGGGCGGGGCCGACCAGGCGTGGACCCAGAAGCTCGCTCTTCCAGCCGGACAGGGGTTCGCCCAGCGGTTGTTCGCCCAGCGTCAGGGTCGAGGCGCCGGGCGTCAGCCGCAGGGCCTGGCGGTCCAGGGCGCGCGGCGTCCATCCGGCCGAGGTGAAC
>NZ_GL883086.1:2319147-2321624 GCF_000204035.1 Brevundimonas diminuta ATCC 11568 | reverse complement strand
GAAGGGGCCGAGGGGGCTCACGCGGCGGCGGCCTTCAGGGCCTGGATGTTGGCGGCGTAGGCCTCCGGCCCGCCCTTGAAGACGAAGGAGCCGGCGACCAGGGCGTCGGCCCCGGCGGCGACGCAGGCCCCGGCGTTGGCGGCCACGACGCCGCCGTCGACCTGCAGGTGGGCCTTGGACCCGGCGCGGTCGAGGATGGCGCGGGCGCGTTCGATCTTCTTCAGCGAGGTCTCGATGAATTTCTGACCGCCGAAGCCGGGGTTCACCGACATGATCAGCACTAGGTCGACCAGTTCGACGGCTTCCTCCAGCACGCTCAGCGGCGTGGCCGGGTTGAACACCAGGCCGGCCTTGGCGCCCAGCTGGCGGATCTGGCCGAGCGTGCGGTGGACGTGCGGACCGCTTTCAGGGTGGACGCTCATGACGTCGGCGCCCGCCGCGCGGAAGGCCTCCAGCCAGTTGTCGACTGGGGCGACCATCAGGTGCACGTCGAACGGCAGGCTGGTGTGCGGGCGCAGGGCCTTCACCACGTCCGGGCCGATGGTCAGATTGGGCACGAAGTGGCCGTCCATGACGTCGACGTGGATCCAGTCGGCTCCGGCGGCTTCCAGGGCGCGGATCTCCTCGCCCAGCTTGGAGAAGTCGCTGGCCAGGATGGAGGGGCAGATCAGCGGGGCGGCGGTCGCGGGCGTCTGGGTCATGGTTCTGCGACTTAGGGCCCCTCGGCGCGGGGAGCAAGCCGGGCCGCTGCCGCAGGCCGCATCCTGGCGACGACAAGCTGTTCATTGGCGCTTCGTGAACGGCGGGCGGTGGTCGTTGGCGAAGACGCGGCGGTCGTGGACGCAAGGCCGCTGGCGGGGTTCGGCGCGGCGAGGAAGGAAGGCGATGACTTCTCGCCCCGCCCATAAGGACGCTCTCCATGATCCGCCTTGTCGTTATCGCCGCCGCCCCTCTGTCCATCGCCGTTCCGGCCGTGGCCCAATCCGCCGACAGCCGCCTGACCTTCACCTTCGAGGCGGGGGCCGAGACCGGCGCCGTCATGGTCGCCCTCTACGCCGATGAGGCGGCCTATGAGAGCGGCGCGCCCAGCCGCGCGGCGCGGGTCGATGTGGCGGCGGGCGAGCGCGCCGCCGTGTTCGAGAACCTGCCCGCGGGCGCCTACGGCATGAAGGCGTTCCACGACGTCAACGGCAACGGAAAGATGGATGTGAACCCGTTCGGCATGCCGACCGAACCCTTCGCCTTCTCCAACAACGCCGTGGGCAACATGGGGCCGGCCAAGTGGGACCGCGCCCGCTTCGACGTGTCGGGCGCCACGGCCCAGACCATCCGCATCCGCTAAGCCTTGTTGTCTGAAGAGACCGCCATGACCCCGACCCGCCGCACCCTGTTCATGGGCGCCGCCGCCCTTTCCGGCGCTTTGGCCGCCGCCCGCGTCCTGGCCCCTGATCGGGCCTATGCTCTGCAAGCCTTGGCGGCGACCGCCGACTGGTCCTTGGCCACCGCCGACGTCGAGGGCGACATCGCCCCGCGCGCCCTGCGTCTGGTGCGCGGCCGGGCGCCGCAGGGGCTGTCGGGCAGCCTCTATCGCAACGGTCCGGCCAAGTTCCGGCGGCCCGGCGGTTCATCCCAGCACTGGTTCGACGGCGACGGCCTGATCCGTCGCTGGCGCGTGCAGGACGGTCAGGCCAGCCTGGCCGCCCGCTTCGCCGACACCCGTAAGCGGCGCCAGGAGACCGAGGTCGGCGCCATGCTGATGCCCGGCTTCGGCACGGTCGGCGATCCGCGGGCCCGCATCGGCTCGGCAGACGACGCCAGTCCGGCCAACACCTCGGTGCATAAGGTCGGCGGCAAGCTGTGGGCGCTGTGGGAGGCGGGCTCGCCCCTGGCCATGGACCCCGAGACGCTGGAGACCGAGGACTTCGTCACGCTGCGGCCTGATCTCAAGAACATGCCCTTCCTGGCCCATCCGCGCATCGAGCCGGACGGCCGCATCTGGAACCTGGGCGTGAACGGCAAGCAGGCCATGGTCTGGCGCCTGGCGGCGGACGGCGCGCTGGAAGACGCCGAGGTGATCGCCCTGCCGCGCGCCAGCTACATCCACGACTTCAGCGCCACGGCCCGGCACCTGGTCGTCGTGCTGCAGCCGTGGGTGCATGTCCGCAACGTCGCGCCGATGTCGGCGGGCTTCGACTGGACGCCCGAGGCGGGGACGCAGGTGCTGGTGGTCGACAAGGCCGACCTGACCCAGCGACGGATCTACGACCTGCCGCCCTTCGGCTTTTTCCACGTCGGCGACGCCTGGGACGAGGCGGACGGCACGATCCGCTTCGACCTGTGCGCGCACAAGGACATGGACTTCGCCGCGCGCGGCGCCCAGGAGGTGCTGAACGGCGTGCCGCTGGGCGGCGAACCGGCCGAGCTGGCCATGGTCGTGCTATCGCCGAACGGGCGCGGGCGGCTGGAGCGGACCGGCG
>NZ_GL883086.1:2306946-2318203 GCF_000204035.1 Brevundimonas diminuta ATCC 11568 | reverse complement strand
GGACAGCCGCATCAGGATCAGGTCCGAGCCTCTGTCGGTATGAAGACGCAGATAGTGGTCCTCGGCCTGGACCGCGATCAGCCGCGCGCCGCGTAAGCGAGGCGGCAGGCGGTCGAGGAAGCGGGCGGGCGCGGCGCCGGGCGCGGCGGCGTGGGTCTCGATCGGCTGCTTGCGGCCCAGGAAGATGTTCAGGATGCTGAGCACGGCGGTGATCAGGGCGACCGGCGGGAAGAAGTGACGCAGGTCGTCGGCGTGGCGCAGACGTCCTTCGAACATCAGGCCGGTCATGGCCCAGACCATGAGCGTCAACGGCCCGGTGATGACCAGGGTCAGGGCGGCGGCGCCCAGCCAGGGGCGCGCATCCACGTCGATGAACCGCTCGACCAACAGGCTGCACAGGTGCCCCCACAGGCCGCCGACGACAAGCACGGGCACCCAATAGACCAGACGCTGCGCCAGCGGCGCGCCGCTGGAGCCGAAGGCCCCGCCGAGCGCCAGGAAGACGCCCGCTCCGACGGCCACCGCCAGGCCGCGCAGGAAGTCGCGCGCCTTGGACCCCGGCGAGAAATCCAGTCGAGGCGTCACGCGCGCGTCGAACCGCAGACGGCGCGGAAGCCGGCGGCGGCGAACCGCACCATGTAGTCGCAGGCGCTGTCCAGATCGCCGGACTTGCACAGGCCGCCCGACAGGCGGTCGAGGCGGCCTGTCTCGCCCAGGGTCAGGGTCAGGGCGCCCGACAGATTGTGATAGGCCCAGTACAGATCGGCCTCGTCCGCCTCGGGCATGATGCGTTTTACCAGCTCCAGCAGACGACGGATCGCCGGGTCGAAATAGCGGGCCATGGTCTCGCCGCCGAAGGCCGGATTGGCGTTGGTCTGGGCCACCAGGGCGGCGTAGTGCTTCCACCCCGGCCCGCCCTTCAGCGACCACTGGAACGGCGGGCGCAGGAAGGCCTCGAACAACCCCTCCAGCGTCATGGCGTCGCCCGCCGCCTCGGCGTAGCGGTCGATGGCGGCGACGCGCTCGGCGTTCCACACCTCGGCGCGGCGATTGAAGACGGCGTCGAACAGCTCCTTCTTGGCTCCGAAGTAATAGTGGACCAGGGCCGTATCCACGCCCGCCTCGCGCGCCACCTCGCGGATGGTGACGCCGTAGAAGCCGTGCTTGGAGAACAGATCCTCGGCCGCGTTCAGGATGGCGTCGCGCGTCTCGCCCGCCGCGGCCGCCTTGGTCTTCTTGGGGCGCCCGCGCCGCGCGGGGGCGGCGGGCAGCGGCGGAATCTGGGGCGGCGGCAGATCACTTTTCGTCATGGCCGGAAGCTAGTCGCGCTTTGGGGGTTAGTGCAACGGCGCCACAGGGCGGGCCTTTCCGTGACGGAAATCAGGCTTGGCCGTTTGACAGGCGGGCGAAAGATCGTCACCAATGCAAAAAATCATTGAACGCTGAATAAAAGCGTCGATCGGGCCGGAAACAAGATTGGGATGCACATGAACAGACTCGTGAAGACCGCCTTGCTGGCGGGCGCCGCTTTCGGCGTGATGACCACTGCGGCGCAAGCTCAGGAGGCGGCGCCTGTCGGCGAGCAGGTTTCGTCCGTCGACGACATCATCGTCAGCGCGCGCCGTCGCGACGAAGCGCTGAAGGACGTGCCGGTGTCGGTGTCGGCCATGAGCGCTGAGCGCCTGGAGCAGACCGGCGCCACGGACATCACAGCCTTGCAGCAGCAGACGCCCAACGCCACGGTGCAGGTGGCGCGCGGCTCCAACTCCACCCTCATTTCGTTTATTCGCGGTATCGGTCAGCAGGATCCCCTGTGGGGTTTCGAGCCGGGCGTAGGCTTGTATGTCGACGACGTTTATGTGGCGCGCCCGCAAGGCGCTGTGCTCGACATTTTCGACATTGAGCGGATCGAGGTTCTGCGTGGGCCGCAAGGATCGCTATACGGCCGCAACACTGTTGGTGGCGCCATCAAGTATGTGACGTCGCGGCTGGATCCGGACATGCCGGAGCTAACGCTGCGCGGCGCCTACGGCAGCTATAATCAGATCGATCTCCTGGCCCAGGGCTCCATGCCCGTTACCGACCGTCTGCGCGTCGGTGCGGCCGTGGCCAGTTACAGCCGTGACGGCTTCGGCAAGAACCTGAATACCGGGGCCGAGCACTACGACAAGGATGTCATCGCTGGACGGGTCAGCGTCGAGTTTCAGCCCTACGACAACGCCTTCTTCCGCCTAGCCTATGATCGGGTCGAGGACCGCTCAAACCCCCGTCACGGTCACCGCGAGCGGCCGGGCGTCGGCCCGGGCGCGGGCGTACCGGGAAGCGTGTACGACACCTATGCCGGTTTGGGCGATCGCAACAAGGTCACGACCGAGGGCGTGTCGCTGACGGCGCAGGTCGATCTCAACGATGTCTGGACCTTCAAATCGATTACAGCCTATCGCACCGGCGACACGGACACCCTGATCGACTTTGACAACACGCCAGCGCCGACGCTGGACATCCCTGCGGTGTACGGTGACCACCAGTTCACCCAGGAGCTCCAGGCGTTGTTCAGCACGGACCGGATCCAGGGCGTGGCGGGGATCTTCTATCTGGACGGTACGGCGTCGGGCGCCTTCGATACGATCGCCCAGAACTTCGGCATCGTGATCGGCACGGCCGGCTATGTGGAGACGACCAGCGTCGCTCTGTTCACCGACGTCAATCTGGACCTGACCGACCGTCTGCACCTGGGCCTGGGCGCGCGTTACACGATCGACGATAAGACCGGCCACGTCTTCCGCGCCAACTATCTGGGCGCGACGCGCAGCCCGCTGCTGGGCGGCGCGGCGCGCAATCCGATCCTGCTGCGCACGGACTACACTCGCTCCAAGTCCTTCGATCAGTTCACGCCGAAGGCCTCGCTGTCCTACGATTTCTCGGACCGCATCACCGGCTACGCCTCCTATTCGAAGGGCTACAAGTCGGGCGGCTTCGACATGCGCGGCGATGCGATCCTGACGCCGGACACCGTTAACGGCTATGAGCCTGAAACCGTCGATTCCTATGAAATCGGCCTGAAAGGATCAGCCTTCAATCGTCGTCTGAACTTCGCTTCGGCGATCTTCTATAACGAGTACCAGGACCAGCAGATCACGACCCAGGTTCCGGCGCCGGGCGGCATCGCCAGCTTCGTCGACAATGTCGGCGCCTCCAAGTTCCACGGCGCGGAGTTCGAGGGCTCGTTGATCCTGACCGATAGCCTGACCGCAAACTTTGCCGTCGGCTACCTGGACTCCAAGTTTGAAAAGTTCATTCGCTATAATTTGGTCACCCAGAAGTATGAGGACATCTCCGATCTCGTCGTGCTGCAGAACGCCCCGAAGTGGACTGGCTATTTGGGCCTGACCTGGCAGGGGCAACTGGCGGGTGGGGCGTTGGCCGTGACGCCGTCGGTCAGCTATCGCGACGACTACAGCCAGTTCGAGTATCCGAACGCCGATCTGGACCAGGAAGCCTTCGCCCTGGTGGATCTGTCCATCGTCTGGACGGACCCCAGCAATAAGTGGACCGTCGGTCTGTACGGCAAGAACCTGACCGATGAGGAATACCGCGTCGGCGGCTACAACTTCGCCAAGACGCCGGTCGGCGATTTCTACAACGACTCCGTGATCGGCTACTACGGCCCGCCGCGTACCGTGACGGCGTCGCTACAGTACAAGTTCTGATCCGGGTCATTTCTCCTGAACGCCTGATCATCTGATCGCGGGCGGCGGTTCGTGGGAGCCGCCGCCCTTCTTTTTTCGTGGCGCGCGGCGGCAGGGCCGCTACCGTCGCCTCAAGAAACCAGTCGGGGAACGCCCATGAGCCAGATCGAGGCCGCCAAGGCCGATGCGGGGACGGTCGACGCGCGCGCTGCGTCGCCGGGCTATCGCTACTATGTGCTGGGGATCCTGATCCTCATCTACATGCTGAACTTCCTGGATCGACAGATCATCGGCATCCTGGCCGCGCCGCTGAAAGCCGAGTTCAACCTCAGCGACAGCCAGTTCGGCCTGCTGGGGGGGCTGGCCTTCGCCCTGCTCTATTCGACCCTGGCCATCCCCATCGCCTGGCTGGCCGATCGGTTCAGCCGGGTGTGGATCATGACCGGCGCCCTGACCGTCTGGTCGGGCTTCACCGCCCTGTGCGGCCTGGCGGGCGGCTTCGGCTCGCTGTTCCTGTGCCGCATGGGCGTGGGCATCGGCGAGGCGGGCGGGGTGGCCCCGGCCTATTCCCTGATCGCCGACTATTTTCCCAAGTCCCAGCGCGCGCGGGCCCTGGCGGCCTATGCCTTCGGCATCCCGCTGGGCATGGCGGCGGGCACCCTGGTCGGCGGCCTGCTGGCGGCGACCTACGGCTGGCGCACGGCCTTCATCGTGGTGGGCGTCCTGGGGGTGCTGGTCGCGCCGGTGCTGCGCCTGACGGTCAAGGATCCCAAGCGCGGCGGACTGGATGTGGAGCCCGCCGCACCCGCGGCGGCGCCGGTTGAAGCGCCGAAAGCCCCGCCGTTCATGGAGGTGGTGCGCACCCTGGCGCCCAAGCCCAGCTTCTGGCTGCTGTCGTTCGGCGCGGCTGCGTCTTCGGTGTGCGGCTATGGCGTGGCCGCCTGGCTGCCCAGCTTCTTCATGCGCAGCTTCGGCCTGACCCTGTCGCAGACAGCCTGGTATTATTCAGCCATCGTCCTGGTCGGCGGGGTGGCGGGCATCTGGCTGGGCGGCTCGATGGCCGACCGCTTGGGCAAGAAGTCCAAGGCCGCCTATCCGCTGACGCCGGCGATCGCCTTCCTGATCTCGGTGCCCTGCTTCATCCTGGCGATGAACTCGGGCGCGGTGGTGGGCGCCGTCATGCCGGGCTCCGATCCCAACGGCGCCGCGGCCTTGACCATGGCCTTCTTGATCTTCCTGATCCCGACGGGGCTGAACCTGACCTGGCTGGGGCCGATCACGGCGGCGGTGCAGCATCTGGCGACGCCCGCCATGCGGACTACGGCTTCGGCCCTGTTCCTGCTGATCAACAACCTGCTGGGGATCGCCGTCGGCATCTACTACTTCGGCTGGATGAGCGACCTGCTGCGCCCGACCTTCGGGGAAGAGAGCCTGCGTTGGGCCATCTACACCGGCATGGGCTTCTACCTGCTGTCCTCGGCCCTGCTGTTCGGCGCCTCGCGCACGCTCAAGAAGGACTGGGTCGACTAGTCGTCCCGAAGACGGACCGGGCGGCGGCCTGAGGCCGGCCCGCCGCCCGGCATAAGAAAATCCTCATGAGGCCATAAGACGACAGGCGGTTGCGCAGGCGAAGGCGCGACGCCTATAAGCGCGGCCAAAGTTTCCACAAACCTCCATAACGGCGCGGATCAGACATGAACATTCACGAGTATCAGGCCAAGCAGGTCCTCAAGGGCTACGGCGCCCCGGTCGCGGCCGGCGTGGCCATCACCTCGGCCGACCAGGCCGAAGCCGCCGCCAAGCAGCTGCCTGGCCCGCTCTATGTCGTGAAGTCGCAGATCCACGCCGGCGGCCGCGGCAAGGGCAAGTTCAAGGAGCTGCCCGCCGACGCCAAGGGCGGCGTGCGTCTGGCCTTCTCGATCGAGGAAGCCGTCGCCCACGCCAAGGAAATGCTGGGCAACACCCTGGTCACCGCCCAGACGGGCGAGGCCGGCAAGCAGGTCAACCGCCTGTACATCGAAGACGGCGCCGACATCGCCCGTGAGCTGTATTGCTCGCTGCTGGTCGACCGCTCGGTCGGTCAGACGGCCTTCGTCGTCTCGACCGAAGGCGGCATGGACATCGAGGAAGTGGCCCACGCCACCCCGGAAAAGATCCACACCATCGCCATCAACCCGGAAGCCGGCGTCACCGCCGAGAACGTCGCCGCCATCAACGCGGCGCTGGAGCTGACGGGCGACGCCGCCGAAGACGGCAAGTCGCTGTTCCCGATCCTGTACAAGGCCTTCGTCGAGAAGGACATGGACATGCTCGAGATCAACCCGCTGATCGTCATGGAGAACGGCCATCTGCGCGTTCTGGACGCCAAGGTCAGCTTCGACGGCAACGCCCTGTACCGCCACGAAGACATCCGCGCCCTGCGCGATGAGACCGAGGAAGACGCCAAGGAGATCGAGGCCTCGAAGTGGGACCTCGCCTATGTCGCCCTCGACGGCAACATCGGCTGCATGGTGAACGGCGCCGGTCTGGCCATGGCGACGATGGACATCATCAAGCTGTACGGCAAGGAGCCCGCCAACTTCTGCGACGTCGGCGGCGGCGCCGGCAAGGACAAGGTCGCCGCGGCCTTCAAGATCATCACCGCCGACCCGAAGGTCGAGGGCATCCTGGTCAACATCTTCGGCGGCATCATGAAGTGCGACGTCATCGCCGAGGGCGTTGTCGCTGCGGTGAAGGAAGTGGGCCTGAAGGTGCCGCTGGTCGTGCGTCTGGAAGGCACGAACGCCGAGCTGGGCAAGAAGATCCTGAACGAGTCGGGCCTGACCATCCAGGCCGCCGACGACCTGGACGACGCCGCCCAGAAGATCGTCGCGGCGGTCGCGTAAGCGCCGCTACCGCCCAGCAGACACACAGAATTCAGAGCACAGACACATGTCCATCCTCGTCAACAAAGACACCAAGATCCTGGTCCAGGGCCTGACCGGCAAGACCGGCGGCTTCCACACCGAACAGGCGCTGGCCTATTACAACACCAAGATGGTCGGCGGCGTGCACCCGACCAAGGGCGGCCAGACCTGGACCGGCTCGCACGGCGAAACCCTGCCCATCTTCGCCTCGGTCGCCGAAGGCAAGGAGCGCACCGGCGCCGACGCCACGGTCATCTACGTCCCGCCGGCAGGCGCGGCCGACGCCATCATTGAGGCCATCGACGCCGAGATCCCCTTCATCACCTGCATCACCGAAGGCATCCCGGTGCAGGACATGGTCCGCGTCAAGGCTCGCCTGGACCGTTCGAACTCGCGCCTGCTGGGCCCGAACTGCCCCGGCGTCCTGACCCCCGAAGAGTGCAAGATCGGCATCATGCCGGGCAACATCTTCAAGAAGGGCAACGTCGGCATCGTCTCGCGTTCGGGCACCCTGACCTATGAAGCCGTGTTCCAGACCACGAACGAGGGCCTGGGCCAGACCACGGCCGTCGGCATCGGCGGCGACCCGGTCAAGGGCACTGAGTTCATCGACGTGCTGGAGATGTTCCTGGCCGACGACGCCACCGAGTCCATCATCATGATCGGCGAAATCGGCGGCGCGGCTGAAGAAGACGCCGCCCAGTTCCTGATCGACGAAGCCAAGAAGGGCCGCAAGAAGCCGATGGCCGGCTTCATCGCGGGCCGTACGGCTCCGAAGGGCCGCACCATGGGCCACGCCGGCGCCGTCGTCTCGGGCGGCAAGGGCGATGCGGAATCCAAGATCGCCGCCATGGAGGCTGCGGGCATCCGCGTCTCGCCGTCACCGGCGCGTCTAGGCGCGACCTTGGTTGAAGTGCTGAAGGGCTGAGGCCCTTCAGCAGCGCACGCTGCGCGTGCGGGCGCTATCGCTCGCCGCGCGGCGGCTCGCTGCTTCAGCGCCTTTTTGAGAGGCGCGGCGCTATGCTCGCGACGCGGTCGCTCGCTGCATGAGCGTCGGATTCACTTAAGGGTGGGTTCGGCGTCAGGCGGGCCGGCGGATTGGACCAAAGTCTAATCTATCCGCGTTCCGGGGGTGTTTTTCGCGCCGTGTGACCTTTTGTAACGCTTCCGGAATCGTCCGGGGGCGTTTTTTCTTGCCGATTCGACCAAATTCCACCCGGTCCGCCTCCCTTCGGTCATGACCAGTAAGGAAACAGGGCCTATATGAACGGCGCTGCTCTCCGCGCGGCTGTGCGCGGGCGGTTGTAAAGGGACGATTGAGAGAAAAATGGCGGACGATGCGGGTCGGCTGAACCAGGTCTTTGCCGAGACCTCCTTCCTCTATGGCGCGAACGCCGCCTTCATTGAGGACCTGCACGAAAAATGGGCTTCGGACCCCGGCTCGGTGTCGGGGGAGTGGCGCGCCTTCTTCGATCAGCTGAAGGACAACGCCGACCTGGTGAAGCAGTCGGCCGCCGCCGGTTCCTGGGGTCGCTCGGGCGCGTCCGAGCCGACCGAGGAAACCGCCGTGTTCGACGGCCGCTGGCCCGCCCCCAAGATCGACCCCAAGGCCGCCGGCAAACCCGGCCCGCGCCCGGCGGCTCCGGCGGCTGACGCTTCGGGCGCCGTTTCGGCCGCCGACGTGCGCGCCGCCGCCCACGATTCCATCCGAGCCCTGATGCTGATCCGCGCCTACCGCGTGCGCGGCCACCTTCAGGCCAACCTCGACCCGTTGGGCATTGAGAAGCCGATCGAGAACCCGGAGCTGACGCCCGAGTTCTACGGCTTCACCGCCGCCGACATGGACCGCCCGATCTTCCTGGACGGCGTGCTGGGCCTGGAGACCGGCTCGGTCCGCCAGGTGCTGGAAATCCTCAAGCGCACCTATTGCGGCAACATCGGCGTGCAGTTCATGCACATCGCCGAGCCGGACGAGAAGGCCTGGCTGCAACAGCGCTTTGAAGGTCCGGACAAGTTCGAACAGAACGCCTTCACCAAGGAAGGCAAGCTGGCCATCTTCAAGAAGCTGGCCGAGGCCGAGGGCTTCGAGCGCTTCCTGCACAAGCGCTTCCCCGGCACCAAGCGTTTCGGCCTGGACGGCGGCGAAGCCATGGTCCCGGCCCTGGAGCAGGTGATCAAGCGCGGCGGCGCCCTGGGCGTCGACGAGATCGTCTTCGGCATGGCCCACCGCGGTCGTCTGAACACGCTCGCCGCCGTCATGGGCAAGCCGTACAAGGCCATCTTCCACGAGTTCCAGGGCGGCTCTTCGGTCCCCTCGGACATCGAGGGTTCGGGCGACGTCAAATACCACATGGGCGCCTCGTCCGACCGTGAGTTCGACGGCCACAAGGTCCACCTGTCGCTGACGGCCAACCCCTCGCACCTGGAGATCGTCAATCCGGTGGTCCTGGGCAAGTCGCGCGCCAAGCAGGCCTTCGACATCCGCGAGGCCGAGGTCAATCTGGGCAAGCCGGACGCCGAATGGGTGCTGGACCGCTCGAAGGTCGTGCCGCTGTTGATCCATGGCGACGCCGCCTTCGCCGGTCAGGGCGTGGTGGCCGAATGCTTCGCCCTGATGGGGCTGAAGGGCTACCGCACCGGCGGCACCCTGCACTTCGTCATCAACAACCAGATCGGCTTCACGACCAGCCCGCGCAACTCGCGCTCGTCGCCCTATCCGTCGGATGTGGCGCTGATGGTCCAGGCCCCGATCTTCCACGTCAACGGCGACGATCCCGAAGCGGTCGTCTTCGCCGCCAAGGTGGCCACCGAATACCGCCAGAAGTTCCACAAGGACGTGGTGGTGGACATGTTCTGCTACCGCCGCTTCGGCCACAACGAAGGCGACGACCCGACCTTCACCCAGCCGCTGATGTACGCCAAGATCAAGAACCAGCCGTCGACGCTGGAGATCTACGCCAAGCGCCTGATCGCCGAGGGCGTCATCACCCAGGCCGAGGTGGACGCCGAGATCGCCCGCTTCGAGGCCTACCTCGACGCCGAGTTCGAGGCCGGCAAGACCTTTGAAGCCAAGAAGGCGGACTGGCTGGACGGCGAGTGGAAGGGCCTGGGCGCCGAGGTCGCCGATGACGCCGCGCAGCGCGGCGACACCGCCGTCGCGGCCGACAAGCTCAAGGACTACGGCCACCGCCTGACGACCATCCCGAACAGCGTCGACGTGCACAAGACGCTGAAGCGCGTCATCGACGGTCGTCGCGATGCGGTGTCGAGCGGCGAGAACATCGACTGGGCCACGGCCGAGAGCCTGGCCTTCGCCAGCCTGCTGGACGAAGGCTACAACATCCGCCTGTCGGGTCAGGACTCGGTCCGCGGCACCTTCTCGCAGCGTCACTCGGGCATCACCGACCAGACGACCGAGCAGCGCTACTTCCCGCTGAACAACCTGCGCGACGGCCAGGCCCATTTCGAAGTCATCGACTCGGCCCTGTCCGAAGAGGCCGTGCTGGGCTTCGAGTACGGCTATTCGCTGGCCGATCCGAACACCCTGACCATGTGGGAAGGCCAGTTCGGCGACTTCGTGAACGGCGCCCAGGTGGTGATCGACCAGTTCATTTCGTCGGGCGAGCGCAAGTGGCTGCGGATGAGCGGTCTCGTGATGCTTCTGCCGCACGGCTATGAAGGCCAGGGCCCCGAGCACTCCTCGGCCCGTCTTGAGCGCTTCCTGCAGCAGTGCGCCGAGAACAACATGCAGGTCGCCAACTGCACGACGCCGGCCAACTACTTCCACATCCTGCGTCGTCAGCTGCACCGCTCGTTCCGTAAGCCGCTGATCCTGATGACGCCCAAGTCGCTGCTGCGTCACAAGAAGGCGGTCTCGACCCTGGCCGACATGGCCGAGGGTTCGTCCTTCCACCGCGTGCTGCGCGACGACGCCGAGCTGCGTCCGTCGGTGGCGGGCGTCACGCTCAAGGCCGACAAGGACATCCGCAAGGTCGTCGTCTGTTCCGGCAAGGTCTACTACGACCTGCTGGACGCGCGCGAAAAGGCGGGCGTCAACGACATCTACATCCTGCGTCTGGAACAGTTCTATCCGTGGCCGATCAAGTCGATCTCGGCGGAACTGGCGCGCTTCCCCAACGCCGATCTGGTCTGGTGCCAGGAAGAGCCCAAGAACATGGGCGGCTGGACCTTCGTCGACCCGTGGATCGAGCTGACGCTCGAGAAGCTGGACGTGAAGGCCAAGCGCGCGCGCTACGTCGGTCGCCCGGCTTCGGCCTCGACCGCCGCGGGCCTGATGAGCCGCCACCTGAAGGAACTCGAGACCTTCCTCGCCGAGGCCATGGCCTGACCGCCGCGCCTGACCTAAGAAACAAGCAAAGTTCAGACACGAAAAGACACTGAAGATGGCCGATATCCTCACCCCCGCCCTCGGTGAATCCGTCGCCGAAGCCTCGATCGCCAAGTGGACCAAGAAGGTCGGCGACGCCGTGAAGAAGGACGAAGTCCTGGTCGAGCTGGAAACCGACAAGGTCTCGCTGGAAGTCGTCGCCCCCGCCGACGGCGTGCTGTCGGCGATCAACGCCAATGAGGGCGACACCGTCGTTCCCGGCACGGTGCTGGGCGCCGTGACCGAAGGCGGCGCGGCCGCCGCCTCGGCCTCGG
>NZ_GL883086.1:2302803-2305987 GCF_000204035.1 Brevundimonas diminuta ATCC 11568 | reverse complement strand
CCGCGGCCGCTGCCGAGAGAAGCGCCGACTTCCGCCGCACCGATCCGGCCCAGGCTGATCTCAAGCTGATCGAAGAAGGCGCCGAATGGCGCGTGCTGATCCGCGCCGGGGGCCTTCCGAACGGCGGGGCCACGGCGGCGGATTGCGAGCTTCAGGCGCGCGGCGCCCAGGACCGCGACGACGTCATCCACGCCAGGCTGATCCCGTTTGAAGGCGAGGTGAATGAACTGACGGCGGCCGACATCGGCGCCGACGCGCCGGTCGTCACGGTGCGCGTGGGGCCGGAAGGCGCCTTCGTCGAGGACAGCACGGCCGCCAACCGCTTCTGCGGCATGGGCTCCGACATCTCGGGCTTCTACAGCCGCACCCAGACGCCGGACTGACGGCGTATCAGGGGCCTAGAGGCCGACGTCCCAGACGCCCGCGTCGCGCATGCGGCATTCGCGGGCTTCTGCGGCGCGGCCGCCCATGTCCTGGGCCATGCCGCGAATGGCGTCGGACACCGTGGTCTTGTGCAGGCCGGGCGTCACCGCATGGATGAAGGCGCACCCCGCCAGGCGCAGCAGCTTGAAGCCGAAACGCGACGACGCGGCCATATGTTCGAGATAGGTCTCGTCGACCTCTCGCGGGTGATCGCGGAACAGGCGGTTGAAAGCGTTCGACATGAAGACAGCCTAGCGTGGTCGCGCCGGTCCCTCTACCCGGCGGCCGCATTCTGGCCTAAACCCGCCGTAGCAACAGGGGGCGCTTCGTCACGCCGCTTCAACCCCGCGTGAGGCCCCTGCCGAGATCTAAAAGGACGACCGATGGCCGACGGCAAGACCACTTCCGCCCAAACTTTCCGCTGGGAAGACCCCTTCGACCTGACGGGCCGTCTGACCGACGAGGAGCGGATGGTGCAGGACGCGGCGCGGTCCTATGCGCGCGAAGCCCTGCTGCCGCGCGTGGTCGCCGCCTTCCGCGACGAGGTGTTTGATCGCGCCATCATGACCGAGATGGGCGAAATGGGCTTCCTGGGCGCCATGCTGCCGGAACAGTACGGCGGCTCCGAAGCGTCGCACGTCGCCTACGGCCTGATCGCGCGCGAGGTTGAAGCGATCGACAGCGGCTATCGTTCGGCCATGTCGGTGCAGTCGTCCCTGGCCATGTATCCGATCTACGCCTTCGGCTCGGACGAGCAGAAGGCGAAATTCCTGCCCAAGATGGCGGCGGGCGAGCTGGTCGGCTGCTTCGGCCTGACCGAGGCGGACGGCGGGTCGGACCCGGCCTCGATGAAGACCACGGCGGTCGCGGTCGACGGCGGCTATCGCCTGAACGGCGGCAAATACTGGATCACCAACTCGCCGATCGCCGACCTGGCCATCGTCTGGGCCAAGCTGGACGGCGTGATCCGCGGCTTTATCGTCGAGCGCGATTTCGACGGCTTCACCACAGGCAAGATCGGCGACAAGCTGTCGCTTCGCGCCTCGGTGACGGGCGACATCGGCCTGAACGACGTCTTCGTGCCGGAGGCCAACATCCTGCCGGGCGTCCAGGGGCTGCGCGGGCCGTTCTCCTGCCTGAACAAGGCGCGCTTCGGCATCGCCTGGGGCGCGATGGGCGCGGCGGAGTTCTGCTTCCACGCCAGCCGCGACTATGTGGCCGAGCGGACCCTGTTCGGCCGCCCGTTGTCGTCGCGCCAGCTGGTGCAGAAGAAGCTGGCCGACATGCAGACCGAGATCTTCCTCGGCTTCGAGGGCGCCTACGCTCTGGGTCGTCTGCTGGACACGGGCGCCTGGGTTCCTGAGGCCATCAGCCTGATGAAGCGCAACAACTGCGGCAAGGCCCTGGCCGTGGCGCGCGAGGCCCGCGACATGCATGGCGGCGCCGGCATCACCGGCGAGCTGCACGTCATGCGTCACGCCATGAACCTGGAGACGGTCAACACCTATGAGGGCGCGCACGACGTCCACGCCCTGATCCTGGGCCGCGCCATCACGGGCGAAGCCGCCTTCTGAGACAAGCGTTGCAGAAAACGCGCGACGCGACGATCCTTTGCCGTTGTCGTGCGTTTGTCTCGCCTGCGGGGCGGCGATGATCGCCCGTCTGTCGGCCGAAGGCGGTCGGCGCGTGAAGGAAACCGGAATGACCAAACACAGCCTGCTGGCCGGCGCCGCCCTGGCGATCTTCAGCTTCAGCGGCATGGCCCAGGCTGCGCCCATGGTCGCGGCGACGACGGCTGTCCAGTCGCCTGTAACGGCCATGCCCTATGACGCCCGGCGCGGCGTCTTCACCTTCGCCGCCGGGCTGGAGGAAAGCCTGCCCGCCGTGGTCCAGGTGACGACCCTGGGCCAGTCGCGCGGTCCCAGCTCGGAAAACAATCCCAAGCCGTCGCAGGGCGGCTCGGGCGTCATCATCGACGCGCGCGAAGGCATCATCGTCACCAACCACCACGTCATCGAGAACGGCCAGAAATTCACGGTCGACCTGATCGACGGCCGCCTGTTCGACGCCACCCTGATCGGCGCGGACAAGGCGACGGACATCGCCGTGCTGAAAATCGACGCCACGGGCCTGTCGCAGGTGGCGACGGTGGATTCCGACACCCTGCGCAGCGGGGATCTGGCCTTCGCCGTCGGCTATCCCCTGGGGCTGGACCAGACCCTGACCATGGGCGTCATCTCGGGTCTGAACCGCTCGGGCATGGGCGACGCCATCGAGGACTACATCCAGACCGATGCGGCGGTGAACTCGGGCAACTCGGGCGGACCGCTGCTGGACAGCCGGGGGCGCCTGATCGGCATCAACACCGCCATCCTGTCGGGCGGTTTCGGCGGCGGCAACGACGGCATCGCCTTCGCCGTGCCGACGCGCATCATGATGTTCGTGGTCGACCAGCTGCGCGCCACCGGCGAGGTCAAGCGCGGCCGCGTCGGCCTGGGCCTCGGCTCCCTGACGGCCGAGCGCGCGCGCGAGGTCGGGCTGAACATCGTGCGCGGCGCCGTGGTCTATGACGTCGAGCCGGGCTCGGCGGGCGAGAAGGCGGGGCTGAAGCCCGGCGACGTGCTGACGCGCATCCAGGACCGCCCGGTGGCCAACGCCGGTTCGGTCCAGGCCACGGTCGGCATCGCTCGCGCCGGAACCCAGATGCCGGTCGTCTATCTGCGCGACGGCCGCGAGGCCTCGACCCGGCTGACGGTCGAGC
>NZ_GL883086.1:2287187-2302605 GCF_000204035.1 Brevundimonas diminuta ATCC 11568 | reverse complement strand
GTCGCGCGGCCTGACGGTGCGCAATCCGGCTTCGGGCCGCGGGGCCCAGATCGCCGTGGTCGAGGCGGGGTCGTCCGCCGCGGCGGCGGGGTTCCAGGCCGGCGATGTGGTGGTCCAGGCGAACGGCGCCGAGATCGCCGACATGAAGGATCTGGCCCAGCGTCTGCAGGCGGCGGGCGAGGCGGTCGTGCCGATCATCGTCTTGCGCGACAACGAACGCGTCGAGATCGACCTTCCGGCCTGATCCGCGCCGTCTGAAGCTCTACGGCATCGCCCGCGTGACCCGGCGTCGCGCGGGCGAAGTCTTGTGCGTCTGTTGGGAAGCGGACAGCAAAACGCCCGCGCTGCCGGGGAGGGGGAGGAGGGGCAGGCGCGGGCGTCGCTTGGAGGAAGCATCGACCCGCCGAAGCCCTTTACGCGGAAAAATCCGGGGGGCTGGGGGGGCTGTTCAGGATCCGGGACTTTTCCGAACTCCGACGGGCCGATGATGCATGTGTGCGCGCCGTTCCGGGCGGGCGAAGGACCGAATGGGGGCGTTTTCGTGTCGCTTCGTATTTTCCCGATCGGTGAAGCTTAGACCTTCGACAGGATCAGGGTGGCGTTGGTGCCGCCGAATCCGAAGCTGTTGGACATGACGTGCTTCAATTCGCCGTCGTGGCGCTGACGCAGGATGGGCATGCCCTCGAACTCGGGGTCCAGGGTCTCGATGTGGGCGCTTTCGGCGGCGAAGCCGTGCTTCATCATCAGCAGGCAGTAGATGGCTTCCTGCGCGCCCGCCGCGCCGAGCGAATGGCCCGTCAGCGACTTGGTCGAGGAGATCATCGGCATGGCGTCGCCGAAGACGTTGCGCACCGCGCTCATCTCCTTGCTGTCGCCGACCGGCGTCGAGGTGCCGTGCGGGTTCAGGTAGTCGATCTTGGGATTGCCGGCCATCTCCAGCGCGATCTTCATGCAGCGCTCGGCGCCCTCGCCTGAGGGGGCCACCATGTCGTAGCCGTCGGAGTTGGCGCCGTAGCCGGTGACTTCGGCGTAGATGGTCGCGCCGCGCGCCACGGCGCGTTCGTATTCTTCCAGCACGACGATGCCGGCGCCGCCGGCGATGACGAAGCCGTCGCGGGCCGAGTCATAGGCGCGGCTGGCCTTGTCGGGCGTGTCGTTGAAGTTGGAGGACATGGCGCCCATGGCGTCGAACATGTTCGACATGGACCAGTCGATATCCTCGCAGCCGCCGGCGAAGACCACGTCCTGCTTGCCCCAGGCGATCTGTTCGGCGGCCGCGCCGATGCAGTGGGCGCTGGTCGCGCAGGCCGAGCTGATCGAATAGTTGACGCCCTTCAGTTCGAACCAGGTGGCCAGCACGGCCGAGGGGCCGGACGCCATGGCCTTGGGCACGGCGAAGGGGCCGACGCGCTTGGGCGAGCCCTTTTCGACGGTCGTCTGGGCCGCCTGCAGGATGACCTGGGTCGAGGGGCCGCCCTCGCCGACGATCAGGCCGATGCGCGGATCCTTGATCTCTTCGGCGGTCAGGCCGCTGTCCTTCAGCGCCTCTTCAAAGGCGATGTGCGCCCAGGCCGTGCCGTTGGCCAGGAAGCGGGCGGCGCGACGGTCGACCAGCGGCGCCCAGTCCTCGGCCGTATGACCCAGGGCGGGCGGCGCCCAGACCTGGGATCGGAAGCCGTATTTGGCGTGGTCGGCGGCGTGCTGGACGCCCGACTTGGCGTCGCGAAGGGAGGCCGCGACCTGATCCTGGCCGGTGCCGATGGAAGAGACGATGCCCAGTCCGGTGACGACGACACGCCGCATAGTGTTTCCAATCCTACAAAGTCTGCGGACGCCGCGTTGGCCGCGGCTATCCATCAAGTGGAGTCAGGCGGGGTCGGGTTCCACCGGGGCCGCGCCGCCGAACAGGCCGACGCGCATGTCCTGACAGGTGTAGATGACCTCGCCGTCGGCCTCGAGCACGCCGTCGGCGATGCCCATGACCAGCTTGCGGTTGATGACGCGCTTCAGGTGGACCTTATAGACCACCTTCTTGACGTCCGGCGTCACCTGGCCGGTGAATTTGACCTCGCCGACGCCGAGCGCACGGCCCTTGCCCGGTCCGCCGATCCAACCGAGGTAGAAGCCGACCAGTTGCCACATGGCGTCCAGGCCCAGGCAGCCCGGCATGACCGGATCGCCGATGAAGTGGCACTGGAAGAACCAGAGGTCCGGGTTGATGTCGAGTTCAGCCTCGACATAGCCCTTGCCGTAGTCGCCGCCGTCGGCGCTGATGGTCTTGATCCGGTCGAACATCAGCATGGGCGGCGCCGGCAGTTGGGCGTTGCCCGGACCGAACAGCTCGCCCCGGCCCGAGGCCAGCAGGCCTTCGTGATCGAACGACGACGGATATTGCGACTGGCTCAAGGGAAATCGGCTCCGAAAGGTGTTGCTGGCGGGTTACACGACCCAGAGGCCGCGCTCAACCATGCCGTCAGTATATGAGATCAGGAAGCGCGGCCGGTTCCGGCGGGTCGGGCGGCGTTGCACAGGGACCGCTCCTGGGTTCCGAAGACCGCCCGCTCGGCGACCCAGCCGCGCAGCTTGCGCGCCCGCACCCGGCACCAGCCGTCCTCGCATTCGTCCAGAGGAACCAGGGCGCGGGGCGACAGAAGAGCGCGGACCGAGGCGGTCTCAGATCGACCCGAGCGGATCGGCACCGCTTCGTCCGAACGGTTGAACACGCTGCGGCGGCCCGAGGCGACGGTGCGGTGAATCCAGGCGACGGAGCCGTCGGGATCGCAGATCTTTCGCCATTCGCGCGTCTCGGCGATCACCTGGACCGGGAGGCCTGCCGCGCGATATTCCCACAGGATGCGGTAGTCGAGGCCCGGCCCCTGACGCGCCCGCACCTGCGAGGATTTCAGCGTCACCCAGCGCGGCACCTCCAGCCCCGTCGGGGTCGGACGGCCGTCGGGCATGGTCGATCCCGCCGACAGCAGAACGCCGGTCATGAGGACAGCGGCGAGGGCCGCGACGCGAGGCGCCCTTTTGATCCTGACCGCAGCTTTGCTAGACACCGAATATCGACCCGTTCCGAACGGGCGCCGCCCGTGGAAAACCCAGGTCTCCTATGTCCGCTCGCAAGCTTAAGGTCGTATTAACCAGACGCCTGCCTGACGCGGTCGAAACGCGGATGCGCGAACTTTTCGACGCCGAGCTGAACCTGACCGACCGGCCGATGTCGCGCGATGAACTGGCCGCGGCCCTGCAGCGGGCCGAGGTGCTGGCGCCGACCATCACCGACCAGCTGGACGCCGAACTCATCGCGGGCGCGGGCGATCAGCTGAAGATGATCGCCAACTTCGGCGCGGGCGTGGATCACATCGACATCGACGCCGCCGTCGGGCGAGGAATCATCGTCACCAATACGCCGGGCGTCCTGACCGAGGACACGGCCGATCTGGGCATGAGCCTGATCCTGGCCGTCAGCCGCCGCATCGTCGAGGGCGCAGGCGTGGTCGAGGCCGGGCGCTTCGAGGGGTGGAGCCCGACCTGGATGTGCGGCCGCAAACTGTGGGGCAAGCGCCTGGGCATCGTCGGCATGGGCCGCATCGGCCAGGCTCTGGCTCGTCGCGCCAGGGCTTTCGGGATGCAGGTCCACTATCACAACCGCAAGCCCGTTCCGGACATGATCGCCGAAGAACTGGGCGCGACCTGGTGGGACGATCTGGACCAGATGCTGGCGCGGATGGACGTCGTCTCGCTGAACTGTCCGGCGACGAAGGAGACGCACCACCTGTTGTCGGCCGAGCGCCTGGCCCGGCTTCAGCCGCACGCCATCCTGGTCAACACCGCGCGCGGCGAGCTGATCGACGAGGCCGCCCTGGTCGAGGCGCTGGACCGCCGCGCCCTGTTCGGCGTCGGCCTGGACGTGTTTGAAAACGAGCCCAAGGTGCATCCGGGTCTGCTCGGCCGTGCGAACGTGGTGCTGCTGCCCCACCTCGGCTCGGCCACCCTCGAGGCGCGTCAGGACATGGGCGACCGGGTGATCGCCAACATCATGACCTATCAGAACGGCCACCGCCCGCCGGACCGGGTTATCCCGGCGATGCTCTAGGCGTGAGCTGACCCGCAGACAGCGCAGGCCGGATCGGCGGCGATCTTCACGACGCGGCTGCTTCCGGCCAGGCCGTCGTACAGCATCAGGCGGCCGGTCAGCGGCTCGCCCGCGCCGGTGATCCGCTTGATCGCCTCCAGCGCCGCCATGGCGCCGATGACCCCGGCCAGGGCGCCGACGACGCCGACGCGGGCGCAGGTCTCGGCGTCGGGCGGAATCTCGGGCACCAGGCACTGGTAGCAGGGCCGCCCCTCGAACACCGACACCTGCCCCGACCAGCGGCCCAGGGCGCCGGACACCAGCGGCTTGCCCGCCGCCACGCAGGCGGCGTTGACGGCCAGCCGCGTCTCGAAATCGTCGGTGCCGTCCAGCGCCAGGTCGAAGTCCCGCATCAGAGCCGCCGCGCTGTCCGGCGTGACGCGCTGGTTGAAGGTCTGGACCGTGACGTGCGGGTTGAGAGCGTTCAGCCGCGCGGCGCCCGCCTCGACCTTGGCGCGGCCGGGGTCTTCGGTGGTGAAGGCGATCTGGCGTTGCAGGTTGGACAGGGCGACCGTGTCGTCGTCGATCAGGCCCAGCGTCCCCACCCCGGCGGCGGCCAGATAGAGGGCGGCCGGATTGCCCACTCCGCCCATGCCGACGATCAGCACGCGGGCGCGTTTCAGCGCCTGCTGGCCGGGGCCGCCGATCTCGGACAGCACCAGCTGGCGGGCGTAGCGGTCGACTTCCTCGTCGGAGAAGCGAACCGGGGCGAGAGGAGCGGAAGACTGGGTCACGCCGACTGTCTAGCGCAGTCGGACGGATGCGTCAGGCCGGAACGGGCGCGATCCCGACGGCCAGGGCCAGCAGGGTCTCGGCGCGGGCGGGACTCAGCTGGTCCAGGGCCTCGCCGTTCAACAGGCGGGCCGCCTCGGGCGTCAGCTCGGCCAGGATCATGGGCCAGTCGCCGAACCGGCGGCCGCTGACAGCGACGTCAGACAACAGGCGCAGGTTTTCATGGCGCGGATCGACCCGCAGCCGGTCCATCAGGCGGTCGACGTCGGTTCGGCGGCCCTCGATGATCTGCAGGAACTGGCCGCCATGGCGCATCAGGGCGCTGGTCAGGCCTTCGCGGCGATTGTTGCGCTCGGACTCCCCGAGGATCTCCGCCAGGATCAGGAGGCTGGTCGCCGCGCCGCCGACGGCGTCGCTGACATAGATGGCGCGGTGCAGGGGCAAGGGAACTCGAAACGCAAACGCAGCCTCCCCCGCCTCGCGGACGGCGAGATGATGGGGCGGCCGGGGGCGTTCCCCTGTCATGGGGCGATTAAGAATCTCTTATGGTTAAGCTTTTCGGGCGGTTGCGACAAAGCCTGATCTTGCGGCGGGCGACGGGCTTCGCCATGTCATCCGCCATGAACATGAGCGCCTCGAACTTTCCCGACTGGCACGGCACCACCATTCTGGCGGTGCGCAAGAACGGCCGCACCGTCATCGCCGGCGACGGCCAGGTCTCCATGGGGCCGACCATCGTCAAGGGCGCGGCGCGCAAGGTGCGCACCCTGGCGAACGGCAAGGTTCTGGCGGGCTTCGCCGGGGCGACGGCCGACGCCCTGACCCTGATCGAGCGGCTGGAAGCCAAGCTGGAGCAGTATCCGGACCAACTGGCCCGCGCCTGCGTCGAACTGGCCAAGGACTGGCGCACCGACCGCTATCTGCGGAGGCTGGAGGCTATGCTGCTGGTCGCCGACAAGGACACCATTCTGACCGTCACCGGCGTCGGCGACGTGCTGGAGCCGGAATACGGCGTGGCCGCTGTCGGCTCGGGCGGCAACTACGCCTTGGCCGCCGCTCGCGCCCTGATCGACGAGCACACCGAACTGGACGCCGAACAGATCGCCCGCAAGGCCATGAAGATCGCCGCCGACATCTGCGTCTACACCAACGGCAATCTCACCATTGAAAGTCTGTAGGGCGCTATCGCTCGCCGCGCGGCGGCTTGCTGCTTGAGCGCCTGATATGCGTATTTCTGGACCGTCTGAACCATGACTGATCTGTCTCCCCGTGAAATCGTCTCCGAGCTGGACCGCTTCATCGTCGGCCAGGACGACGCCAAGCGCGCCGTGGCCGTGGCCCTGCGCAACCGCTGGCGCCGCAAGCGCGTGCCGGATGATCTGCGCGATGAGGTCACGCCCAAGAACATCCTGATGATCGGCCCGACGGGCGTGGGCAAGACCGAGATCGCCCGGCGTCTGGCGCGTCTGGCCGGCTCGCCCTTCCTCAAGGTCGAGGCGACCAAATTCACCGAGGTCGGCTATGTCGGCCGCGACGTCGATCAGATCATGCGCGATCTCGTCGAAAGCGCCCTGGTCATGGTCCGCGACAAGCGCCGTTCGGGCGTCAAGGCCCGCGCCGAAGGTCAGGCCGAGGAACGCATCCTGGACGCCCTGGTCGGACCGGGTTCCCAGCCCGCGACGCGCGAGGCCTTCCGCAAGAAGCTGCGCGCGGGCGAACTGGACGACAAGGAGATCGAGATCGCCCTGGCTGATACGACCTCGCCCCTGCAGGGACTGGATATGCCGGGCGGCGGCGGCAACGTCGGCCTGCTGAACCTGTCGGAGATGCTGGGCAAGATGGGCGGCGGCCGCACCAAGACGGTCAAGCTGACCGTGCGCGACGCCCTGGCGCCGCTCGTCACCGAGGAGAGCGACAAGCTGCTGGATCAGGAAAGCCTGACCAAGGAAGCCCTGCTGCTGGCCGAAAACGAGGGCATCGTCTTCCTGGACGAGATCGACAAGGTGGCCGCGCGTCAGGATCGCGGCGGCGGCGCCGACGTGTCGCGCGAAGGGGTGCAGCGCGACCTGCTGCCCCTGATCGAGGGTACGACCGTCTCGACCAAGTATGGCCCGGTGAAGACCGACCATGTGCTGTTCATCGCCTCGGGCGCCTTCCATGTCGCCAAGCCGTCGGACCTGCTGCCCGAACTTCAGGGCCGCCTGCCGATCCGGGTCGAGCTGAAGGCCCTGACCCGCGACGACTTCAAGCGCATCCTGACCGAGCCCGAGGCCAATCTGATCCGTCAGAACCAGGCCCTGCTGGCGACCGAAGGCGTCGAACTGGTCTTCACCGACGACGCGGTCGAGGCCATGGCCGACGCCGCCGTGGCCGCCAACTCCACCGTCGAGAACATCGGCGCGCGCCGTCTTCAGACGGTGATGGAGCGAGTGTTGGAGGAAACCAGCTTCAAGGCGTCGGACCTGTCGGGCCAGACCCTGATCTTCGACGGCGACAAGGTGCGCGAGAAGGTCGGCGACCTGGCCAAGAACGTCGACCTGAGCCGGTTCATCCTGTGATGGGCTGATCCGCTGTCGCGGCGGTGCGGGGTCAGTCCCTCATCGCCGCTACGGCTTCGACCAGTCGCTCTAGTTCCGCAGGGCTCGACAGCCGGTGGTCGCCGCCTTCGATCAGGTCGAGGCGCAGGTCGCCGCCGCTCAGGCGTTCGGCCAGCTCGACCTGATGGCGCCACGGCACCACGTCGTCGGCGCGGCCCTGCAGCACATGGACCGGCGCGGTGATATCGATCCGGCCGTCCAGCAGCAGCCAGTCGCGGGCCTCCTCGAACATGCGCCGGGTCAGGACGTAGGAGCCAAGCCCTTCCTCGGTGATGACCGTCTCGCCTTCGCGCAGGATGGCCTGACGCTCATGATCCGCCAGACCCGGCCACATCAGCTTTTCGGTGAAGTCCTGCGCCGGATTGACCAGCACCACGCCCTTGATCCGCTCTGGTCGCGCCAGCGTCGCCAGAAGGGCGACCCAGCCGCCCATCGACGAGCCGACCGGGATCACCGGGCCCTCAAGGCTGTCGATCAGGGCGACGGCGTCCTCACGCCAGCGGCCGATGGTGGCCTGTTTCCAGTCGCCGCTCGATACGCCGTGGGCGAAGTGGTCGTAGCGCACATAGCTCCAGCCGCGGTCGCGGGCGGCGGCGTCCAGCGCCAGCGCCTTGGTCCCCTCCATGTCCGAGCGGAAGCCGCCGATCCAGATGACCGTCGGACCGGCGCCCTTGACCGCCTTATAGGCCAGCGTCTCGCCGTCAGGGCGGGCCAGCGTGTCGAAGTCGGACATGGGAAACTCCTCGGACTGTCATTCCTCAAGGAATGGCTTTAGCAGAGACGGACCGTGTTCACAGAGGCCGCGAGGCGCCCGCTTGTCTGCTCCCAAAGCCCTGTTCGTCAGCTCCAACCGGATCGGCGACTGCGTCATCTCCTCGGGCGTGATCCGCGAGATCGCGCGCCAGCTGCCGGGCGTTCAGATCACCGTCGCCTGCGGCCGTCCGCCCGCGCCCTTCTTTCGCTCCGCGCCGAACGTCGAGCGCGTCATCATCCTCGACAAGAAGAAGGCCGCCGGACACTGGGTCGATCTTTGGAAACAGGTGCGCGGGACCAAATGGGACATGGTCGTGGACATCCGCGGCTCGGCCCTGGCCTATCTGATCCCGGCCAAGCGTCGCATCGTCTACAATCGCCGCTGGGAGACGGGCCTGCGCAAGGTCGAGATGGTGTCGCGCCTGATGGGCTCGGCTACGCCGTTGGACCCGGAAATCTTTCTCGACGATCAGGCCCGCGCCGAGGCCGTCGCCGTCATCGATCCCCAACTGGCCGCCGGGCCGGGCGAAGGGCCGATCATCGCTTTGGCGCCCATCGCCCACCAGCCGGGCAAGTCCTGGCCCGCCGACCGCTGGGGGCAATTGGTCGAGAAGCTGAAGGCCGAGCCGCGCTTCGACGGCTGGCGCTTCATGCCCGTCGGCGGTCCCGGCGACCGACCGCCCGCGACTCCGGCGCTGGAGGCGGCGGGACCGCGCGCCATCGACTGCGTGGGCAAGGGCGACATCCTGTGCTCGGCCGCCGCCATCGACCGGGCGACCCTGTTCGTCGGCAACGACTCCGGCCTGATGCACGTCTCGGCGGCGTTGGGGCGGCCCACCCTGGGCCTGTTCGGTCCGACCGAGTGGTGGCTGTACGGGCCGTGGGGGCCGAAGACGCGCACGGCGGCGTCCAATGAGACGCGCGGCCAGTTCGCCCCGATCGAGGATCTGAGCGTCGATCATGTCTTCGATGCGGTGCTGGACCTGCACGACGCCTATGTCGCTGAAGGGGCCGTAAAGGCCTGAAGGCCCGAAATCCCTTGAAATAGCGGCCTTGCGTCGCCATATTCCGGCCGCTTGGAACGCAGCCGCAGCCTTGCGCGCTGAATCCTCGCAACCAGTTTCGCCTGTCTTCTGATCACATAAGGAAACGACGCCCATTCGCCGTCCCATGCAAGCGCCGCCCGTAAAGGACGGGCCGCCCATCAACCAGGATATCCGCGCCGCCCGCGTTCTGCTCATCGACCAGAATGGGGAAAAACAGGGCGTCATGCCGCTGTCGGCCGCGCTGGAGGCCGCCGAGGAGGCGGGCCTGGACCTGGTTCAGATCGTCGCCAACGCCGAAACGCCGGTGTGCAAGATTCTGGACTACGGCAAGCATCGTTTCCAGGAACAGAAGAAGAAGGCCGAGGCGCGCAAGCGTCAGAAGGTCGTCGAGCTGAAGGAAATCAAGCTTCGACCGAACATCGACACGCACGACTACGACGTGAAGGCCAAGGCCATGCACCGCTTCTTCGACGACGGTGACAAGGTCAAGGTGACCATCCGCTTCCGCGGCCGCGAAATGGCCCACCCCGAACTGGGCATGAAGCTGATGAACAAGGTCCAGGCCGATTTCGAGGAAGAGGCCAAGGTCGAGTTCGCGCCCAAGATGGAAGGCCGCCAGATGATCATGATCCTGGCGCCCCGCTGATCGCGGACTTGAACTGAAGACTTTGAAGACGCCCCGGCCGCATGGCTGGGGCGTCTTACTATCCGGCGAGACGAGAACGAATGACGGCGCAGACGACAAAGGCTCCCGGCGCGGGGACGCCGACCCTGGCGGTGCTGTTCGCCGTGGTCTTCATCAATCTGGTCGGGTTCGGCCTGGTGGTGCCGCTGCTGCCCTTCTTCGCCCAGAGCCTTCAGGCTGAGCCGTGGCAGATCACCCTGATGTTCTCGGCCTATTCCCTGGGGCAGTTCTTCGCCGAGCCCTTTTGGGGGCGGCTGTCGGACCGGATCGGGCGCAAGCCGGTTTTGCTGATCACCCTGGCGGCCAACGCCGTAGGCTATCTGTTGCTGGCGTTCGCGCCCAACATCTGGGCGGCGATCCTGGTGCGGATGTTCACAGGCCTGGGCGCGGGCAATATCTCGACGGTCCAGGGCTATATCGCCGACGTCACGCCGCCCGAGCGCCGGGCCGGGCGCATGGGGTTGATCGGCGCCGCCTTCGGCCTGGGCTTCATTGTCGGGCCGGGCATGGGCGGCCTGTTGGCCCAGCCGCAGATGGGCCATGTCGGCTATCAGCTGCCTATCTTCGCGGCCTCGGGCGCGGCGGTGCTGGCGGCGCTGGGGGTGATGTTCTTCCTGCGCGAGAGCCGGGCCAAGGCCGATCCGGCGGCGCCGCGTCCCGCCTTCCTGTCGGGGATTCAGTTCGCCCGCACGGACGAGGTGGTGTCGCGCGTCCTGGTGGTCAGCCTGATCTATCTGGCGGGCTTTTCGGCCATGGAGGCCGCCTTCGGCCTGTGGGCCGAGAACCGCTACGCCTGGACCGCGCGCGAGGTGGGGCTCAGCTTCATGATCGTGGGCCTGGTCTCGGCCGTGAACCAGGGGCTGCTGGCCGGTCGGCTGGCGCGGCGCTTCGGCGAGGCGCGGGTGCTGGCGGCGGGCATGCTGCTGTTCGGGACGTCGCTCATTCTGCAGGTGGTCGCGCCGCCGGCCTGGTTCCCGGCGACGCAGATCGACCTGGGGCTGTTCGTCATTCCGGTGTCGGCCGGGTGGATCATTCCCATCGTCATGGGGATCGGCGCCTGCGGCATGTCGCTGGCCATGCCCAACATCTCGGCCCTGATCAGCCGTTCGTCCCCGCCGGATCGGCAGGGGGCCATGCTGGGGCTGAACATGGCGGCCGGGTCGATGGCGCGCATCGTCGGCCCCATGGTGGCGGGGGTTCTCTATTCCGCCGTGGGGCCGGACTGGCCCTTCCTGGTCGGGGCGGTGCTGACGGTTCCGGCGGCGGTCATGGCGATCAACGCCGGGCGCGCCGCGCGCCGTCGGGCGGCTCAGGTCTGAACCCGTTCATGCGGACTCTTCTTGCCTCCGGTCCCCGTTTGGCGTAGAAGCCGCGCCTTCGCGTACCGGACCGCCGGGCGAACAGGCATGCCTGGGCGGTCTTAAATCGGTCATCTGACCTTGGGGCTCAAGTAGCCCGAAGGGCGGTAGACCCCTCAATAAAGAGAGTGAAAATGCCGAAGCTGAAGACGAAGTCGGGCGCCAAGAAGCGCTTCAAATTCACCGCGACGGGCAAGGTCAAGGCTGGCGTGGCCGGCAAGCGCCACCGCCTGATCAGCCACAACTCGAAGTACATCCGCCAGAACCGCGGCACTTCGGTCATGGCCGACGCCGACGCCAAGAAGATCAAGTCCTACATGCCGTACGCCTGATCGGCGCACGCAGACACGATCTCTCAACCGTATAGAATTTGAACTAAGTCCCTCAATCAGCGAGGCCCAGCGGGCCGAGCGGTAGGGACTTCCCGAAGGGAAATTTACAATGGCTCGCGTCACCCGGGGCGTTACGTCCCACGCCAAGCACAAGAAAGTCCTGAAGCAGGCCAAGGGCTTCTACGGCCGCCGCAAGAACACCATCCGCGCCGCCAAGGCCGCCGTGGATCGCGCCGGTCAGTACGCCTACCGCGACCGTCGCAACAAGAAGCGCTCGTTCCGCGCCCTGTGGATCCAGCGCATCAACGCCGCGGCCCGCACCGAAGGCTTCACCTATTCGCAGTTCATGCACGGCCTGAACAAGGCGGGCATCGAGCTGGACCGCAAGGTTCTGGCCGCCATCGCCGCCGATGAAGCCGGCTTCAAGGGCATCGCCGACAAGGTTCGCGCGGCCCTGGCCTAAGCGCTCAAGCAGCGAGACCCCGCGGGTCGAGCGCTAGCGCAAAAGAACAAACGCCCGTCCCGGTCGCCGGGGCGGGCGTTTTTCATGGGGCGCCTGACCTTTCGGGCGTGTCGGGCGTTGGGGTGAGGCAGCCGGTCGTCGATCGGCGTTTCAGGAGGCTTCGCCATGTCTGTCGCCCGCGTCACCGAAATCACCGCGTCCTCGACCGTCAGCTTCGAGGATGCCATCGCCCAGGGCGTCGCCCGCGTCGACAAGACCCTGCGTCACGTCGAAGGCGCCTGGATTCAGGAGCAGAAGGTGATCGTGCGTGACGGCGCGATCGCCGAATATCGAGTCAACATGAAGGTCACCTTCATCCTCGCGGATTGAGGCGGATCGACGCTGAAAGGCTTTGCGAGACGGCTGCGGCGGGCTAGACGCTGCGGACCATGACCGATCTCGCCCAGCTAGAACTCGACCTGATCAACGCCATCGGGGCGGCCTCGACCGTCGCCGCGATCGAGGAAGTGCGCGTCGCCGCCCTCGGCAAGACAGGGACCGTCTCGGCCCTGCTTAAAGGCATGGGGGCGCTGAGCCCCGATGAGCGCCGCGAGCGCGGCCCCGTCATCAACGGCCTGCGCGACCGGGTGTCGTCGGCCCTGACCGCCCGCAGGGCCGAGCTGGAGGCCGCCGAACTGGACGCCCGCCTGTTGGCCGAGCGCGTCGATCTGACCCTGCCCAGCCGCCCACGCCGCAAGGGCGGGGTGCATCCGACCATGCAGGTCATGGACGAGATGGTCGCCGTCTTCGCCGACATGGGCTTCTCGGTCGCCGAGGGGCCGGACATCGAGGACGACTTCCACAACTTCACGGCGCTGAACTTCCCGCCCAAGCATCCGGCGCGGGAGATGCACGACACCTTCTTCCTGAAGCCCGACCCGCAAACGGGCGAGCGCAAGGTGCTGCGGACCCACACCAGCCCGGTGCAGGTCCGCACCATGATGTCGCAGAAGCCGCCGATCCGTATCATCGCGCCGGGCCGCACCTTCCGTAAGGATTCCGACGCCACCCACACGCCGATGTTCCACCAGATCGAAGGCCTGGTGATCGATCGCGACATCCACATGGGTCATCTGAAGACGACGCTGGAGACCTTCATCGCCCGCTTCTTCGAGCTGGACGATGTTCACGCCCGGTTCCGCCCGCACCACTTCCCCTTCACCGAGCCCTCGGCCGAGATGGACATCCGCTGCGACCGTTCGGGCGGCAAGCTGACGCTGAACGAGGGCGAGGACTGGCTGGAGATCCTGGGTTGCGGGATGGTGCACCCGAACGTGCTGCGCAACTGCGGCATCGATCCGGACGAGTATCAGGGCTTCGCCTTCGGCATGGGCGTCGACCGCCTGGCCATGTTGAAATACGGCGTGCCCGACCTGCGCCCCATGTTCGAGGCCGATACGCGCTGGCTGGCGCACTACGGCTTCTCCGCCTTCGCCGCGCCGAACCCGGCGTCGGGCCTCAGCTGATATTGAAAGAGCGATCCCATGACTGACGCGACCAACACCGCCGCCGCTGAACCGATCGTCCTGGAGCTGCTGGGCCCTGGCCCGAACTATGCGAACAAGACGGTCTGGCTGCCCCAGCTGTTCATGGAGACGGCGCGCGCCGGGTCCATGGTCATTGAAGGCCGCCGGTTCGAGAATTGCCTGATCGAGGGGCCGGCCGTCCTGCTGCCGCTGGAAGGCTGCAACTTCGACGGCTGCAACATGGGCGACGCCCATGGCGATCCGCGCAACCTGATGCTGAGCCCGCAGGGTCCGCAGCGCGTGACTGGCCCGATTCCGTTCAAGAACTGCCAGTTCATCAACTGCAACTTCCTGGGCGTCGGCTTCACCGGCTCGTCCGCCTTCCTCGACAACATGGCCAAGGCCCTGGCGCAGCCGCAGGACGGTGCGACCCAATGAAGTTCACGCTTTCCTGGCTGAAGGCCCATCTGGACACCGAGGCCGAGGTCGATCAGGTCGCCGAGGCCATGACGATGGCCGGGCTGGAGGTCGAGGAGGTCCACGACCCCATCGCCGCCCTGGCGCCCTTCACCGTCGCCAAGATCATCTCGGCCGAGCGTCATCCGAACGCGGACCGGCTGCAGGTTTGCCAGGTCGAGACCGTGGACGGCCTGAAGGAGATCGTCTGCGGCGCGCCGAACGCACGGGCGGGCCTGACCACTATCTACGCCCCCATCGGCGCCTATGTGCCCGGCCTGGGCGTGACCCTGGTCGAGAAGCCGGTGCGCGGCGTGGTGTCCAACGGCATGCTGTGCTCGGGCGCGGAACTTGAACTGCCCGACGAGAGCGACGGCATTCTGGAGCTGTCCGACGACCTGCAGGTCGGCCAGCCCGCCGCCGGAGTGTTCGGCGCCGAGCCGGTCATCGACTTCGAGGTGACGCCGAACCGTCCCGACTGGCTGGGCGTGGCGGGCATCGCCCGCGACCTGGCCGCCGCCGGCCTGGGCAAGCTGACGACGCCTGAGATCGCGCCGGTCGCCGGCGCGTTCGACAGCCCCGTCTCGGTGACGCTGGAGGCGCCCGAGTTGTGCCCGGTCTTCGCCGGCCGCGTGATCCGGGGCGTGCAGAACGGCCCGTCGCCGGAGTGGCTGCAACAGCGCCTGACGGCCATCGGCCTGCGTCCGATCAACCGCCTCGTCGACATCACCAACCTGATTTCCTACGACCGTGCGCGGCCGCTGCACGTCTATGACCTGGCGAGCCTGTCGGGCGACGGGATCGTGGTGCGCGCTGGTCGCGGCGACGCCGACCAGATGGAAGCCCTGGACGGCAAGACCTATGCGCCGGGCGCCGCCGACTGCGTCATCGCCGACGCCGGGGGCCAGCGGGCCATCGGCCTGGGCGGCGTCATGGGCGGCGTCTCCACCGGCTGTTCGGACGAGACGGTCGACGTCTTCGTCGAGAGCGCCTGGTTCGACCCCATCACCACGGCCCAGACGGGCCGCTCGCTGGGCGTCAGCTCCGACGCCCAGTACCGTTTCGCGCGCGGCGTCGACACGGCCTCGGTCGTTCCGGGGTTGGAGCTGGCCACGCAGCTGATCCTCGACCTGTGCGGCGGCGAGCCGTCGACGGTCATGGTCGCCGGCGAGGCTCCGGCCGCCCCGGCCGCCTTCGCCTTCGACCCAGCCTATGTGAAGCGGCTATCGGGCATGGACCTCAGCGACGACCGGATCTTCGAGATTCTGTTCGCTCTGGGCTTCACCGTCATGCGCGGCTCGCCCTGGTCCGTGACGCCGCCGTCGTGGCGCCGTGACGTGGAAGGCCCCGCCG
>NZ_GL883086.1:2283851-2287079 GCF_000204035.1 Brevundimonas diminuta ATCC 11568 | reverse complement strand
CAGGCGCGCGTGCGCACGGCGCGTCGCGCGCTGGCGGCCCTGGGCTACGCCGAGGCGGTCACCTGGTCCTTCACCAAACAGTCGATCGCGACCCTGTTCGGCGGCGGGGACGAGCGTCTGGTGCTGGAGAACCCCATCGCGGCCGATCTGGACTGCATGCGGCCCACGGTCCTGCCGAACCTGATCCAGGCGGCGGCGCGCAACGCTGCGCGCGGCCACGCCGACGTCGCCCTGTTCGAGATCGGCCCCATCTATCTGGACGATCAGCCGAACGGCCAGCGCACCGTCATCGCGGGCCTGGCGGCGCCGCACGCCCACCGCCACTGGGGCGGGGCGGGGGAAGACCCCCTGTTTGCACTGAAGGGCGACCTGATGGCCGTGCTGGAAGAGATCGGCGCCCCGGTCGCCTCCCTGCAATTGGCGCAAGGGTCGAACCGAGACTGGTGGCATCCCGGCCGTTCGGCCCGGCTGCAGCTGGGGCCCAAGAACGTCATCGTTGAGTTCGGCGCCCTGCACCCGCGCGTGCTGAAGGCGCTGGACGCCGACGGTCCCATGCTGGCCTTCGAGATCGTGCTCGACTCCGTGCCGGAACCGCGCGGCCAAAAAGGGAAGAGTGGGGCGGGCAAGGCGCGCGGCGCGGCGGACCTGCCGAACCTGATGCCCCTGACCCGCGACTTCGCCTTCCTGATGGATGAAGCCAAGGCCGTGGGCGACCTGACCCGCGCCGTGGCGGGCGCCGACAAGGCCCTGATCGCCGAGGTGCGCGTCTTCGACGTCTATCGCGGCCAAGGCGTGCCTGAAGGTCAGAAGTCGGTGGCGATCGAGGTCGAGGTCCAGCCCCGCGCCGCCACCCTGACCGAAGCGGAGATCGAGGCCCTGACGGCCAAGATCACGTCTGCTGCGACCAAGGCCGGCGGAACTCTGAGAAGCTGAACATGACGGACAAGAAGCCCTGGGCCGAGACCCAGTTCGAACGGAACCTGTTCCGCGCGCGCTGGTTGATGGCCCCCTTCTATCTCGGCCTGGTGCTGGCCCTGGTGATGCTGCTCGTCGTCTTCGTGCGGGAGCTGTTCTACTACCTGCCGCAGGCCTTCATCGTCGGCGACGGCCACATGACGTCCGACACCGCCATCCTGGCCATCCTCAGCCTGGTGGACCTGTCGTTGGCGGGCAATCTGCTGCTGATCGTCCTCTATTCCGGCTATGAGAATTTCGTCTCCAAGCTGGATCTGGACGAGAACCACGTGGACCGCCCGCCGTGGATGGGGTCGGTGGATTTCTCGGGCCTGAAGATGAAGCTGATCGCCTCCATCGTGGCGATCTCGGCCATCTATCTGCTCAAGAGCTTCATGAACATCGGCAAGCCGGGTCATCCGCTGGATGAGGCGGCGCTGATGTGGGCGGTGATCATCCATCTGACCTTCATCGCCTCGGGGGTGCTTCTGGCGCTGATGGACTGGATCGCGGCCAAGACCGACAAGCACTGACAGCCCGGCGGATTTCCGGTCTGCATGACGCAGGCTTGATCCGCCGGAACGCTTTAAGGGGGCGCGGGCAATCTTCGGTTAACCTTAAAGCCCCAAGGCTGCCGTAAAAGGCAGGGACGGTAGGCCAAGCCCGCGACGACGGGCGGACCGTCCTTAGCCGGGAGCCTTGATTATGCACCGCCGCCAACTGATCCGCACCAGCCTCGGTATCGCCGCCGCCGGCGCCCTGCCCGCCGGCCTCGGCGCTTGCGCCAGCCGCCCGCCCGCCGATCCCAACTATCCGATCGCGTCCGATCAGCGGGCCCAGGCCTACACCTTTGACGAACTGGTCACCGCCGGCTCGCGGGAACTGGGCATCGCCGCCGAGGCTGTAGGCGGCGCCATCGAACGCATCTTCGCCGAACAGGGCGACCGCCCCACCGCCTATATCGCGGGCGAGGAAGGCGCGGGCGCCGTGGTGGCCGGTCTGCGTTACGGCCGCGGAGCCCTGCACATGAAGGATCTGTCGGCCTCGCAGGAAGTGTTCTGGCAGGGCGCCTCCATCGGCTGGGATTGGGGCGGCAACGCCAGCCGGGTGTTCACCCTGGTTTACGGCCTCTATCACCCGGACATGCTCTATCGCCGCTATCCGGGCGTCGAGGGTTCGGCCTATCTGGTCGCCGGTCTGGGCGTGAACTATCAGCGCGCGGACGGCATCGTCCTGGCCCCGATCCGCACCGGCGTCGGCGTGCGTCTGGGCGCCAACGTCGGCACCATGAGCTACAGCCGCCAGCGCAACATCCTGCCTTTCTGACCCTCAGAAACAGACGAAATCACTCTTGGTGACGGTCGCCACCTGGCCTGGGCCGCAGGTGGCGATTGCTTTACGCGCCTGAGCCCGCACGCCTGTGGTTTGCTGAGCCGCCGCTGCGAAGGCGCCGAGGCCCACGGCGCTGCAAGCCAGTATAGCCGCCATATATAGCGGCAAAGTCCGTGACATCTTCATTGCTCGGCGCACCAGTTTAAACGCCTAACCTAACGCAGGTCTTCGAGTTCGTCGCCCCTGATGATCGCCTCCAGCCCTTCGCGGTAGGAGGGATAGCGGGGACGCCAGCCCAGTTCGGCCTTGGCGCGGGCGTTGGAGATGCGCTTGGAGTCCAGGTAGAAGCGGCGCATGGCCTCGCTGACCTCGGGGGCGGTCCAGTCGACCTCAGGCGGGCGCGGCAGCTTCAGGCGTTCAGCCGCCCAGGCGGTGACGACGTCGGCGGAGGTCGGCTCGTCGTCGGTCAGGTTGTAGACGCCGCCGGGGCGCGGCCGGTCCATGGAGGCGAACAGGCCCGAGACGACATCGTCCACATGGATGCGGTTGAACACCTGGCCGGGCTTTCTCACCAGGCGGGCGGTTCCGGCGCGCAGGCGGTCGATGACGCTGCGGCCGGGGCCGTAGAAGCCGGGCAGGCGGAAGATTTGCAGCGTCAGCCCCATGCCCTGCGCTCCGTCCAGCCAGTCGCGTTCGACGCGGGCGCGACGGGCGCCTTCCAGAGTGGCGGCGTTCAGCGGATCGCCCTCGAAGGCCCAGCCGCCCGCCCGGTCGCCGTAAACGGCGGTGGAGGAGACATAGCCGATCCAGTCGGGCCAGGCGTCAGCGGACAGGGGCGTTAGGGCGCGCAGGGCCGGGCAGCCGTGGGCGTCGGGCGGCGTGGTGATCAGAACAGCCTGAGCGGCCGCCAGGGCCGCGCCCAAGGCCTTGGCGTCGGCCGGA
>NZ_GL883086.1:2277921-2283160 GCF_000204035.1 Brevundimonas diminuta ATCC 11568 | reverse complement strand
CGGAAAAACAGAGTCCAATTCGTCTGAATCGTCTGAATTCGGACGAGCTGCGGAGCCGGACCGGCGATGATGAGGCGGCGGGCGAGTAAGGTGGGCTGAAGCCGGTCTGCAGCAAGCGGGGCTTTGAAATCAAAGCGATTTTTGACGCTCATTATGCTGGCGCCGTTCGTCCTTCTCCCCTTGTGGGAGAAGGGTAGGTTAGAGCAGGCTTTCGATGGCCTTGCGGGCGGCGTCGCCGAGGTCGGGGCGCTTCAGGGCCAGGGCGACGTTGGCGCGCAGCAGGCCGATCTTGTCGCCGCAGTCGTGGGTCACGCCCTCATACTCATAAGCGGTGAAGGTTTGCGTCTTCATCAGCCGGTCCATGGCGTCGGTCAGCTGGATCTCGCCGCCGGCGCCGCGCTCCTGCGTCTCCAGCAGGTCGAAGATTTCCGGCTGCAGGATATAGCGGCCCGAGATCGACATGTTCGAGGGCGCCGTGCCCTGGGCAGGCTTTTCGATCATGCCCTTCATGCCGTAGCGGCGGCCGTCGTGGGAGGCGGGGTCGATGATGCCGTACTTATGGGTGTCGGCCTCGGGCACGGCCTCGACGCCGATGACGTTGCCGCCGACCTCGGCGTAGACCTCGGCCAGCTGCTTCAGGGCGCCGGGCTGCGAATCCACGATGACGTCGGGCAGGATGACGGCGAAGGGCTCGTGGCCGATGATGTCGCGGGCGCACCAGACGGCGTGACCCAGGCCCTTGGGTTGCATCTGGCGCGTGAAGCTCATCTCGCCGGCCTGGGCCAGCTCGGCGTTCATGATCTCCAGGATCTCGGTCTTGCCCTTGGCCAGGAGCTGGGCCTCAAGCTCGATCTGGTGGTCGAAATAGTCCTCGATCGCCTGTTTGGCGCGGCCGGTGACGAAGACGATGTGCTCGATCCCCGCCTCGCGCGCCTCTTCCACGATGTAGGAGAGGATCGGTCGGTCGACGACGTTCAGCAGCTCCTTGGGCGTGGTCTTGGTGCCGGGCAGAACCCGCGTGCCGAGACCGGCCACGGGCAGGACCGCCTTACGCAGGCGGGCGGGGGAGGTCGTCATGGATCGTCCTGATCAGCCTTGGGGGCGCCTGTCATAGGCGTAATTTGTGAAGCTTCCAAACGCCCCCGGGCGGATCGGGTTCGCCTATTCCACCGTCACCGACTTGGCCAGGTTGCGCGGCTGGTCGACGTCGGTGCCCTTCTGGACCGCGGTGTAATAGGCCAGAAGCTGCATCGGCACGGCGTAGACCAGCGGCGCGATCAGGGCTGGACAATCCGGCGCATGAACGCGGCTGATGCCGGCTCCGTGCGGGTCGGGCGCCTTTTCCGGGGCGATCATGATGACCGGGCCGCCGCGCGCGGCGACTTCCTGAAGGTTGGAGGCGGTCTTTTCGAACAGGTCGTCCAGCGGGGCCAGCGCCACCGTCGGGGTCGCCTCGTCGATCAGGGCGATGGGGCCGTGCTTCAGCTCGCCCGCCGCATAGCCCTCGGCGTGGATGTAGCTGATCTCCTTCAGCTTCAGCGCGCCTTCCATGGCGAGCGGGAACATCGGGCCGCGGCCGAGGAACAGGACGTCGCGCGCCTTGGCCAGGTCGAGCGTCAGGGCGTGGATGCCCGCGTCCATCTGCAGGGCCTCGGAGATCAGGCGCGGAGCCTCGAACAGGGCCTTGACCAGTTCGGCTTCCTGGGCGGCGTCGATGCGGCCGCGCGCCACGCCCGCCGCGACGGCCAGCGACAAGAGGGCGGCGACCTGGGCGGTGAAGGCCTTGGTCGAGGCGACGCCGATTTCCGGCCCGGCATGGGTCGGCCACAGGACTTCGGCCTCGCGCGCCATGGAGGAGGTATGGACGTTGACCACGGCGGCGGTCTTCAGCCCCTGCGCCTTGCACCAGGTCAGGCTGGCCAGGGTGTCGGCGGTCTCGCCCGATTGGCTGACGGCGACGGCCAGCGTTCCTTTCGTCACGGCTGGATGACGGTAACGGAACTCCGAAGCGATCTCGACGTCGCAGGGCAGGCCCGCATAGCGTTCGAAGGCGTACTTGCCGATCTGGCCGGCGTAGAAGGCGGTGCCGCAAGCGACGATCTGGATGCGTTCGATCGCGGCGAAGTCGACGGCCTGGACCTTGGCCTTGCCGGAGACAAGGTCGAGGTATTCCGACAGGGTGTGCTGGACGCTGTCGGGCTGTTCGTGGATCTCCTTCTCCATGAAGTGGCGGTACTCGCCCTTCTCGACCAGGGCCGAGGAGGCGGAGACCTGAACCACGGCGCGGTCGGCCGGGCGGCCCGAGGCGTCGAACATGTGCGCGCCGGTGCGGGTCACGGCGACATAGTCGCCTTCCTCGAGGTAGGAGATCTTCTGCGTGAAGGGACCGACGGCCAGGGCGTCCGAGCCCAGGTACATCTCGCCCTCGCCCCAGCCGACGACCAGGGGGCTGCCCCGACGCGCGCCCAGGATCAGCTCGTCCTCGCCCTCAATCAGCACGGCGAGCGCATAGGCGCCGGTCAGCCGGTCCAAGGTGGCCTTGAAGGCGTCCAGCGGGGCCATCCCCGCCGCCAGCTTGTGGTCCAGCAGATGGGCGACGACCTCGGTGTCGGTCTGGCTCTCGAAGACGCGGCCCTCGGCCTCCATCTCGGCCTTCAGCTCGGCGAAATTCTCGATGATGCCGTTGTGGACCAGGCAGACGCGACCGGCCTTGTGCGGGTGGGCGTTTGTCGTGGTCGGGGCGCCGTGGGTGGCCCAGCGGGTGTGACCGACGCCGACGGTCCCGGCGATCGGGTCGGCGGTCAGCACGGCCTCCAGCTCGCGGATCTTGCCCTTGGCGCGACGGCGTTCGACGCCGCCTTCGTTCTGCACGGCGATCCCGGCCGAGTCATAGCCGCGGTACTCCAGCCGCTTCAGGCTGTCGACCAGGCGAGGGACGACGGGGCCGGTTCCGGTGACGCCGATGATGCCGCACATGAGGTCTGCTCCGATCGGATGCGGTCGACGCTTTTTGCGCAGGGCCGCGAAATTGAGGTAAGCGAGAGGGTTCAGCCTCCGCCCTTGATCTCCGCTCTAGGAAATCGCGGGAGCGGCGACATCAAAAAATGGGTTTCGGAAGGTTTCTTTGCAATTCCGGGGCCGCCAGCGAAGGACCGCGCCCTTGGGCGAGAGAAAATACTTCGGCACCGACGGCATTCGCGGCCGGGCCAACACCCATCCGATGACGGCCGAGGTGGCTTTGCGTGTCGGCCTGGCCGCCGGGCGGCTGTTCCGCACCGACGACGACCGGCGCCACCTGGTGGTGATCGGCAAGGACACGCGTCTGTCCGGCTATATGATCGAGCCCGCCCTGGTGGCCGGTCTGGCCTCGGTCGGCATGGACGTGCGGACGTTCGGGCCGCTGCCGACGCCGGGCGTGGCCATGATGACGCGCTCGATGCGCGCCGATCTGGGCATCATGATCTCGGCCTCGCACAACGACTATGCGGACAACGGCATCAAGCTGTTCGGGCCGGACGGTTACAAGCTATCGGACGAGATCGAGCTGAAGATCGAGGCCATGATGGACGGGGCCCTGGACGAGGATCTGGCGCCGTCGAACAAGCTGGGCCGGGTCAAGCGCATCGACGACGCCCCGCCGCGCTATATCGAGATCGCCAAACAGGCCTTCCCCAAGCGGCTCAGCCTCAAGGGCCTGCGCATCGCCATCGACTGCGCCAACGGCGCGGGCTACCGCGTGGCGCCGACCACCCTTTATGAGCTGGGAGCCGAGGTCTTTCCTGTCGGCGTCGAGCCCAACGGCCTGAACATCAACGCCGAATGCGGTTCGACCCATCCCGAGGCCGTGTCCGAGGCGGTGAAGCGCTATCGCTGCGATATCGGCATCGCGCTCGACGGCGACGCCGACCGGGTCATCATCTGCGACGAAAAGGGCCATGTGGTCGACGGCGACCAGATCATGGCCCTGATCGGGCTGGACTGGGCCAAGCGCGGGCGGCTGAACGGCAACGGCGTGGTCGCCACCGTCATGTCCAACCTGGGCCTGGAGCGCCGTCTGAAGGCCGAGGGCCTGACGCTGGAGCGCACCAAGGTCGGCGACCGCTACGTCATGGAGCGGATGCGCGAGGGCGGCTTCAACATCGGCGGCGAACAGTCGGGCCACATCATCCTGAAGGATCACGCCACGACCGGCGACGGCCTGATGGCGGCGCTGCAGGTGCTGGCCGTCCTGGTCGAGGCGGGCGTGCCTATGAGCGAGTTGGCGCGCCAGTTCGAGCCGGTGCCGCAACTGCTGCAGAACGTCCGCTACACCGCCGGCAAGCCGCTGGAGGACGCCAAGGTCAAGGCGGCCATGGCTGAAGCCGAGGCGGCGCTGAACGGCTCGGGCCGCCTGCTGGTCCGGCCGTCGGGCACGGAGAAACTGATCCGCGTCATGGCCGAGGGCGACGACGAGGCCCTGGTCAAGCGCGTGGTCAATGAGGTCGCCGAGGCGGTGAAGGCGGCGGGCTGATCACCCGCCGCCCGCGCCGTCAGATCGCGGACAGGGCCTGATCCAGATCGGCCCACAGGTCGTCGACGTTCTCGATGCCGACCGACAGGCGCACCAGATTGTCGCCGATGCCGCTGCGGGCCTTGGCTTCGGGCGTGTAGTCCGAATGGGTCATGCTGGAGGGATGTGAGGCCAGGCTCTCGGCGCCGCCCAGGCTGACGGCCAGCTTGAACAGGCGCAGCGCGTTCAGCATGCGGAAAGCCTCGGCCTCGCCGCCGGGCAGTTCGAGCGAGAAGGTCGAGCCGGAGCCCTTGCACTGGGCGTCGAAGATCGCCTGCTGTTCGGGCGAGGCGTCCGGCCCTCCGGCGGTCAGGACGGCGCTGACGCGGGGATCGGCGCGCAGCCGATCGGCCAGGATCAGGGCGTTGTCCTGCGCCCGCTCCATACGGATGTGCAGGGTCTCCAGACTGCGCAGCAGCAGCCAGGCGGTGTGCGGATCGGCGGTCGTGCCGCAGATGGTCCGCATCTCGCCGACGCGGGCCATGAGGTCAGCCCCGCCCATGCAGCCGCCCGCGATCAGGTCCGAATGGCCGCCGACGTATTTGGTCAGGGAGTAGAGGACAAGGTCGGCGCCCAGCTCCAGCGGGCTCTGCCACAGAGGGCCGAGGAAGGTGTTGTCGACGACGACGGCGGGCGGCTCGGCCTGATCCAGCGCCTTGGCGCCGGCGACCGCGCGGGCGATGTCGACCA
>NZ_GL883086.1:2272471-2277057 GCF_000204035.1 Brevundimonas diminuta ATCC 11568 | reverse complement strand
CCGTCGGCGAGGAGGACGGTCTCGCCTTCGATGCGGACGCCCTCGCCCTTCACACGACGGATCAGGCCGGGACGGGCGGCCTCGGCCTCGGCCAGGCGGGCCTGCACATAGAGGCCGTAGAGGCGGCGCGGGGCGAAGCCGTTCGGATCGGCGAAGGCGGGGGCGTGGAGCGCCAACCAGTCGGTGAAGTCGGCGGGCCGGTCGGGGCGGGCGCTCATCCGCTCGGCGCGGACGTTCAGCCGGTGGTCGTCCAGCGGCGTGGAATAGGCGACGCCGAGGCCGACCTGTTCGCTGCGCTCGATCAGGACCGAGGCTTGGCCCAGTTCGGCCAGGCGCACGGCCAGCATGGCGCCGGAGAACCCGCCGCCGACGATGACCACGGGGAGGGAGGCGGCGGCGTCGTTCATGGAATCAAGCATCGTCCACGACGCCGCCGCCGGTCAAACCGGAATCAGATTTCCTGGTTGAAGGCGCCGATTTCCGGGTGGGCGGCCAGGCGCGGCTTCACTTCCTTGCGGAACAGGTCGCGCATGTCGTCGGCTGAGCGCATGCTTTCGACGACCACGACCAGTTCGGGCTTGTTGGAGGAGGCGCGGACCAGCACCCAGGAGCCGTCCTCCAGGTGGACGCGCACGCCGTTGACGGTGATGGCCTCGACGATCTTGCGGCCCAGGATCGAACCGCCGGACGCCGCCAGCTCCTCGTATTCCTTCACGATCTTCGCCAGGACGTCGTACTTCAGCTCGTCGTCGCAGTGCGGCGACATGGTCAGGCTGGTCCAGGCGTCGGGCAGGGCGGACTTCAGTTCCGACAGCGACTTGCCGGGGTTGCGGTCCAGCATGGCCAGCACCGCGCCCGCCGCCACCAGACCGTCGTCATAGCCGTGGCCCAGGTCGCCCGACAGGAAGAAGTGGCCCGACTTCTCGAACCCGGCCAGGGCGCCCAGTTCGGCGGTCTTGCGCTTGATGTAGGAGTGGCCGGTCTTCCAGTAGACCGTGGTCGCGCCGTTGGCCTTGAGCACCTCGTCGGTCTTGTAGAGGCCGGTCGACTTCACATCGACGACGAAGGTGGCGTTCGGATGGAGGGCCGAAAGGTCGCGGGCCAGCATCAGGCCGATCTTGTCGGCGAAGATCTCCTCGCCCGTGTCGTCGACCACGCCGCAGCGGTCGCCGTCGCCGTCGAAGCCCAGGGCCAGGTCGGCGCCCGTTTCCTTCACCTTGGCCGCCATCTGCACCAGCATGGCGTGATCTTCCGGGTTCGGATTGTATTTGGGGAAGGTGTAGTCGAGGTCGGTGTCCATCTCGATCACTTCGGCGCCCATCAGGCGCAGAACCTCGGGCGCGAAGGCGCCGGCCGTGCCGTTGCCGCAGGCGGCCACGACCTTCAGCGGACGGGACAGCTTCACCTTGGAGGCCACGTCCTTGATGTAGGTCTCGCGGAAGCCCTCGACGCGTTCCAGACGGCCGCCGGGGCGGGCCACGCCCTGACCGTTCAGGACGATCTCTTTCAGGCGGCCCATTTCGTCGGGACCGAAGGTCAGGGGGGCCTGGGCGCCCATCTTCACGCCGGTCCAGCCGTTCTCATTGTGGCTGGCCGTGACCATGGCGACGCAGGGGCAGTCCAGCGCGAACTGGGCGTAATAGGCCATCGGCGACAGGGCCAGGCCGATATCCAGCACCTCCATGCCGCCTTCCAGAAGGCCCAGGATCAGCGCCTGCTTCACCGACAGGGAATAGCCGCGGAAGTCGTGGCCCACGGCGATCTTCGGCGTCTGGCCGATCTCGTGGACATAGGTTGCCAGGCCAAGGCCCAGGGCCTGGATGCCCAGCAGGTTGATTTCTTTTTCCAGAATCCAGCGGGCGTCGTACTCGCGAAAGCCGGTCGGCTTGACCAGGGGCAGGGTTTCATATTCCGCGGTGTTGGGGCGGATGTCCTGACGGGGCTTTTGCATAAGTCTTCCTAGATGGGCCGCTGGGGAGAGCGGGGATCGCAGTGCGACCTCGGCCTATAGCCTCCCCCTGCTCGAGAGGCCACAACGCGCGACCCTTGTTATGGCTGCGGTCGAGGCGGCTGTATTCTCTGACGTGCGGCGAAACCTTGACCGCCCCCGCGTCGGGGGCCTAGCGAGAAACCCAGATACGGATGCTCCCGGAGACCCTGATGACCCGCCTGATCCTGCTGCGCCACGGCCAGAGCCAATGGAACCTGGAAAACCGCTTCACCGGCTGGGTCGACGTCGACCTGACGGCCGAGGGCGAGGCCCAGGCCCGGCGCGGCGGCGAGCTGATCGCCGAGGCGGGTTTCAAGCCTGCGGTCATGTTCACCTCGGTGCTGAAGCGGGCCAAGCGCACCGGCGCCCTGGCGCTGGATTCGGCTGGACTGAAGGATGTGCCGGTGATCGAGGACTGGCGCCTGAACGAGCGCCACTACGGCGGCCTGACCGGGCTGGACAAGGCCGAGACGGCGGCCAAGCACGGCGAGGACCAGGTCAAGGTCTGGCGCCGCAGCTATGACGTGCCGCCGCCGCCGCTGGCGCCGGGCGGCGAGTTCGATTTCGACGCGGATCCTCGCTACGCCGGCAAGGAAATCCCGGACACCGAGAGCCTGAAGACCACGCTGGACCGGGTGCAGCCCTATTGGGACGCCGAGATCGCCCCGCGCCTGAAGGCGGGCGAGGACGTGCTGATCGCCGCCCACGGCAACTCCCTGCGCGCCATCGTCAAACTGTTGTTCGCCGTGCCGGACGACAAGATCGTCGACGTCGAGATCCCCACCGGCAACCCGCTGGAGATCGACCTGGACGCCGACCTGAAGCCGGTCGCCGCCCGCTATCTGGACGAGGGGCGGGCGCAGGCCCTGCCGCAAATCGCGTGAGCGGGCCGGCGCAAGACGCCGTCTTCATGCGGCGGGCCATTGATCTGGCCCTCAGCCGCATGGGCGAGACCTGGCCCAATCCGGCGGTCGGCTGCGTCCTGGTCAAGGACGGGGTCGTGCTGGCCGAGGCCGCCACGGCGCCCGGCGGACGCCCGCACGCCGAGGAGCAGGCCGTGCCCGAGGCGGGCGAGGCCGTGAAGGGCGCGACCGCCTATGTGACGCTGGAGCCGTGCGGCGCCCGCTCGTCGGGCCGCAAGTCCTGCGCCCACTTCCTGGCCGAGGCCGGGGTCGAGCGGGTGGTGATCGCCGCGCTTGATCCCTCGCCCTTCGCTTCGGGTCGGGGCACGGAGCGGCTGCGCCATTCGGGCCTGACGGTCGAGACGGGCCTATTGTGCGAAGAGGCCTCGGTGCTGAGCGAAGGCTTCCTGCACCGGCTGGAGACGGGTCGCCCGATGGTGCGCGTCAGTATCGACGGGGCGGGTTTCGACGGCCGTTTCGCCGCTTCGCCGCGCGCCGATCTGACGACCGAGCTGAACCGGCTGGGCGAAGCGGGCTACACCCGCCTGTGGACCCAGGAAGGCGAGCTGGCCGAGGCCCTGCGCGAGCAAGGTCTGCTGACGGAGTAGGGCGAGGCTCCGGCGAGCGGAAACGCCGCGAAAACGGTTGTTTCCGCAAAGCTTCCTTAATCCGCCGTAAGCCATGATCGGCGTCATGAGCGAGGCCGCAGAACCTGTCCGCAGAACGCTGACCCAGGAAGAGGTCGACGCCGTCTGCCTGAAGCACGACCGCCTGTGGCAGGCGCGGCCGGGCGGGGCGCGCGCGGTCTTCGCCTGGATGGACCTGTCGGGCGTGTCCTTGCGCGGCCGCAATCTGGCCGACGCCGACTTCACCGCCGCCTGCCTGATCGGCTGCGACCTGACGGGCGCCAAGCTGGACAACGCCAACTTCTTCGGCGCGGACATGCAGGACGTGACCCTGGTCGACGCCAGCATGCGCCGGGCCGATCTGCGCGGGGCCTGCCTGCGCGGCGCGGACCTGTCGGGGGCCGACCTGTTCGAGGCCGACCTGCGCGAAGGCACCATCGCCGCCAAGGACGCCAAGCTGGGCTTCCGCGTCGTCGAGGCGCGCAAGCGCGCCGACACCCAGGCGCAGGGCGCCGTGCTGGCGGGCGCCAATCTGCAACGCTCGCGCATGACCGGCGTCGTCGCCGTGGCCGCCGATTTCACCGACGCCATCATGAAGGACTGCAAGCTGGTCCGGGCCAATCTGAAGCAGGCCAGCTTCCGCGGCGCCGACCTGGCCGGGGCGGACCTGTCGGGCGCCGACCTGTCGGGGGCGGACCTCAGCGACGCCATCCTGGTGGGGGTCAAGGCCGCCATGTGGCGGACGGACGGGGCCAATATGGACGGCGCCCTGGTCGACAACCGCCCGGCGGGCGAGCCGGTCAGCCAGATGCCCGCCGCCGAGATGCTGCGCGACCACGCCCAATGGTGCGAGACGGGCGGGGCTGAGGGCCAGCCCTCGGTGTTCGACGGGGTCGACCTGCGGCCGCTGGTTTCTATTCGCGGGCTGAACCTGACGGCGCTGTCGGCCAAGGGGGCGGTCTTCTACGGCCTGGACATGGAGGGGGTGCAGCTTCAGGGCGCGCAACTGGAGGGTGCGGACCTGCGCTCGGCCAATCTGCGCCGGGCCGACCTGCGCGGCGCGCGGCT
>NZ_GL883086.1:2268585-2272223 GCF_000204035.1 Brevundimonas diminuta ATCC 11568 | reverse complement strand
TTCACCGGCGCTCAGACGAGCGGCGCGCGGGGGCTGGACCCGGCGGACCTGCACGCGGCCTAGGGAGGGCGCACGAAAAAGGGGCGACGCGAACGCCGCCCCTTCGACTTTTCAGTCAGGCGTGAGGCCTTTTAGGCCGCCTTCTTGGCCTTGGTCTCGACCTTGCCTTCGATCAGGGGCGAGCCGGTGGCGATCTCGATGCTGCGGGGCTTGAGGGCCTCGGGCAGTTCGCGCTTCAGTTCGACGGTCAGCAGGCCGTTGGCCAGGGCCGCGCCCTTGACCACCACATAGTCGGCCAGCTGGAAGCGGCGCTCGAAGTCGCGCTCGGCCAGGCCGCGATGCAGGAAGGTGCGCTGGCCGTCGTCGTTGGCGGCCTTCTTGCCGGTGACGGTCAGAAGGTTCTCCTTCGCCTCGATGTTCAGTTCATCGGCCGAGAAACCGGCGACGGCGATCTCGATGCGATAGGCGTCCTCGCCGGTCGTCTCGATGTTGTAGGGGGGCCAGCCGTTTTCCTGGCTGGAGCGCGCGGCGCTTTCCAGCTGACGAGCCAGACGGTCGAAGCCGACGGCGGAACGGTACAGCGGCGAGAAATCATAGGTACGCATGGGTCATCCTTCTGACATTCAGCAAGGTTGAGCCGCCCGGCGATTTGGCCCCGGACGACGGAGGGTTTCAGTCCCGGCGGTCCGTAATCGGCCCCAGCAGGTCCGGAGAGCCCGGGATCGGCGCTCTCGGATGAAGAGGTAGGAGGCCGTTTTTCGAGCGCAAGGGGCGCGCGAAATCGTCGCTCGCCGCATCGGCGCCTTGCCGTCGCCGCGAAGCGCCGTATGGGTTTTACCTTCGTCGTCCAGGATCGACCGGAGCCCTTCATGCGAACCTTCGTCCTCAGCGCCGTCGCGGCGTGCCTGCTCGCCTCGCCCGCCCTCGCCCAATCGGGCCCGCCGGACGCTGCGCCGCTGCCGCACCGCCAGGGCCTGTCGATGGAGATGCCGAGCTTTTCCGAGGATGCGGCGCTTCAGGCGGCCGTGGCCGCGACGACCCGGCCCGAGGCCGACCGCGTCCGCGACGGCGAGCGTCATCCGTTCGAGACCCTGACCTTCTGGGGCCTGCAGCCCGGCCTGACGGTGGTGGAGATCGAGCCGGGCCGCGCCGGCTGGTGGCGCAACATCCTTGAGCCCTATGCGGCGGCGACCGGCGGGCGCTACGTCCCGGTCAATCGCCCGACCGAGGGCATGGGCGTCGCCGACGGGACGGCGGACATGGTCGTGGTGGCCCGCGCCTTCCACAACTGGTCGCGCGACGGCCGGGTCGAACCCTATCTGGCGGCCTTCTTCACGGCGCTGAAGCCCGGCGGCGTGCTGGCGGTCGAGCAGCACCGCGCGGCCGAGGGGCTGAACGTGACGGAGACGGCGCCGACGGGCTACGTCCCCGAGAGCTGGCTCATCCACGCCGCCCGCCGCGCCGGCTTTGAACTGGAGGCCCGCAGCGAGCTGAACGCCAATGCCAAGGACGACCGCGACCACCCGTTCGGAGTGTGGACGCTGAAGCCCACGCGCACCTCGGAGCGCGACGGCCGGGCCCTGACGGCGGAGGAGCGGGCGGCGCTGGACGCCATAGGCGAGAGCGACCGCATGACCCTGCGTTTCCGCAAGCCCTACGCGGCGGACTGACGGCCCGATGACAATGCAGTGCGTGGTTTTGACGCTGGCGCAGAAGCGCCTTAAGCCCCAAGCGAAGACACCCGGCGGCGAGAGGAAGCGCGCATGACAGAACGATCGACGCGGCGATCCGTCCTGACCGGCGCCAGCGCCCTGGCCCTGGTCGCGCCCCTTTTCGGCCTGGCCGCCTGCGGCCGCAAGGAAGAGGCGCCGGCGCCCGCCGCGCCCGAAGCGCCCAAGGGTCCGCCGGAAGGCTCGCTGGAATGGGCGGTCGCCGGGGCCTGGCGTCCGGCGGACGACAAGGCGCGCGACGCCTGGCGCCACCCGGTCGAGACCCTGCGGTTCTTCGGCCTGCAGCCGAAGATGACGGTGGTCGACTTCTGGCCCGGCAGCGGCTGGTACGCCGAAATCCTGGCCCCCTATCTGAACAAGGGCGGCGGCGCCCTCTATCTGGCGGGCTTCGTCGAGGGGCCGAACGCCGATCCGGCCCAGGTGGCCATCAACAACGCCCTGAAGGCCCGCATCCTGGCCGACAAGAAGCTGTACGGCCCGGTGCAGTTCACCGCCTTCGGTCCCGGCTCGCCGCAGGTGGCTCCGGCGGGGACGGCCGACATGGTGCTGTTCATGCGCTACATCCAGGCCTGGATGGCGGCAGGGATCGCCGAAAAGGCCTTCGCCGACGCCTTCGCGGCCCTGCGTCCCGGCGGCATCCTGGGCATCGAGCAGCATCGCCTTCAGCCGGACGAGGATCAGGATCCGGCCGCCGCCAACGGCTATGTGCAGGAGGCCTTCGTCAAGCAGTTGGCCCAGGAGGCGGGCTTCATCTTCGTCGAGGCGTCCGAGATCAACGCCAATCCGGCCGACACCAAGGACCATCCGTTCGGCGTCGAGACCCTGCCGCCGCGCCGCCTGACGGCGCCCCTGGGTCAGCCCGCCGATCCCGAGTTCGATCGGGCCAAGTATGACGCCATCGGCGAAAGCGACCGCATGACGCTGAAGTTCAGGAAGCCCGAGTGAGCCGCACCGCCGCCTTCGCCGCCCATGCGCCCCTGATGGGGGTGCCCGGCGCCGCCAGTCCGCCGGGGGGCGAGGGCGACTGGTTCCGCGGAGCCGGCGGCCTGCGCCTGCGCGCCGGGTTCTGGACGCCCTCGACCCTGCAGGCCAAGACGCCGCGCGGGACGGTGGTGCTGAGCCCCGGCCGCACCGAGCCGATCGAGAAGTATTTCGAGCTGATCGGCAACTTCCTGGCGCGCGGCTTCTGCGTCCTGGCGCATGACTGGCGCGGGCAAGGGCTGTCGGCGCGGCTGCTGCCGGACCGCCTGCGCGGCCACGCCCGCGCGGTCGAGGAGTTCCTCGACGACTACGCCCGCCTGCTGGACGCCTATGAGGCGCGGGCGCCCAAGCCGTGGATCATGGTCGGCCACTCGATGGGCGGCGCCCTGAACCTGCTGACGTTGGAGGGCGACGAGACCCGCTTCGCCGGGGCCGTCCTGTCCAGTCCCATGCTGCGCATCAAGACCGGCAAGCGGTCGATGTGGACGGTCAAGCTGGCGGTGCGCTGGGCCCTGCGTCACGGCAAGGCCGGGGACTATGTGCTGGACGACCCGGACGATCCCTTCGACCATACCTTCGAGAAGGACGGCCTGACCTCGGACCAGGCGCGCTACGACCTGTGGCGACAGCAGCTCTACGCCTGCCCGCACCTAGCCATCGGCGGTCCGACCTGGGGCTGGCTGGCCTTCGCCCTGGACGCGGGCGAGCGGGCGCTGAAGCCGCGCGCGCTCAAGAGCGTGAAGATCCCGGTCTGCGTGGTTCAGGCGGCCGAGGACGACAAGGTGTGGAAGCAGACCAACCGCTGGGCGGCCCGCCGCATGGGCCGCGGCCGCTATGTCGAGGTGCCGACGGCCAAGCATGAGGTCATCATGGAGGTCGACGACCTGCGCGGCGTCTTCCTGCACGAGTTCGACGCCCTGGCCGACT
>NZ_GL883086.1:2254522-2268356 GCF_000204035.1 Brevundimonas diminuta ATCC 11568 | reverse complement strand
CGGCCGCCCGCCGCCTCGACCAGGGGCTTGTGCGCCGACCAGTCCCAGACCTTCAGCTCGCTCTCGGCCACCAGATCGATGCGCCCGGCCGCGACCATGGCGTAGGCGTAGCCGTCGCAGCCCAGTCGGGCCAGGCGGGCCGAGGCGCGCAGCCGGTCCCAGGCGGCGCGGTCGGCGCCGACGAAGATCTCGGGATCGGTGGTGGCGATCAGGGCCTGGCCCAGATCGGGGCAGGCGCGGGTCTTCAGCGGGGTCTCGCATCCGCGCTTCAGCAGGCGTGCGCCCGACGGGCCGCCCAGGAAGACCTCGTCCAGATAGGGCTGGCCCACGGCGCCGATCACGGGCGCGCCCTCCTGGCGCAGGGCGATCAGGGTGGTCCACAGGGGCAGGCCGGCGATGAAGGCGCGGGTGCCGTCGATCGGATCCAGCACCCAGACATGGTCGGCGTCGGGGCGATCCTCGCCGTATTCCTCCCCGATGACGCCGTGGTCGGGATAGCGGGCGGCGATCAGGCGGCGGATGGCCGCCTCGGCGACGCGGTCGGCCTCGGTCACGGGGTCGAAGGCGCCGGGACCGCCCTTGTCCTCCTGGGCGAAGTCGCCGCGGAAGAAGGGCAGGGCGACGCGGGCCGCTTCATGCGACAGGGCGACGGCGAAGGATTCCAGCTCGGTCATGCCCCGGCCATACACCGCCCGGAGCGTGATGGCTCAAAATTCATTGAATCAAGGGGTCATTGATCTGGGGCGGCGATCAAGCGGCGGCGGCCAGGGGCGCGTCGGGCCGGGGCTGGCTGTTGTCGGGGCTTTCGCCCGCGCCGTCGTAGAAGTAGCTGACCGGCGTCTGCAGCGCTTCGGCCAACTCCCACAGACGGGCGGCCGAGATGCGGTTGGCGCCGCACTCGTACTTCTGGATCTGCTGGAACCGTATGCCGACACGGTCGCCCAGTTGCTGCTGGGTCAGGCCCAGCAGGCGGCGACGGCGGCGCAGGCGACGACCCAGGTGAAGGTCGATCTCGGCGGGCATGACGACTCTCCTGTCTCCCTCGGCCTGTGCCGAATCGGCACGGACGAGGCGTTTCGCCGCAAGCGTCGTGCCGTTGTCGCCCTTGACCCGCGGCGCAACCCGACACCCGCCCGCGCATTAACGGCGAAGGCAGTGAGCCTTGCAGGAAGGAAGAAGCATGGGTGGATTTGGATTTATCGCCTGGATCATCATCGGCATCGTCGCCGGCTGGCTGGCGGAAAAGATCATGAAACGGGATCACGGCCTGCTCACCAACCTGATCGTCGGCGTCGTCGGCGCCCTGATCGGCGGGTTTTTGGCCAATAATCTGCTGGGCGTGGACGCGGCGGGCAACTGGATCGTGGGGGTCATCGTGGCCACCATCGGCGCGGTGGTTCTGCTGTTCCTGCTCGGTCTGGTGAAGCGGCGCACCTGATCGCCGTTTACCAAACAAGAAAAAAGGGGCGGCCCGTCGGGCCGCCCCTTTTGCCGTCGAACCAGACGATTTAGTGAGGTTCGTCGCCGTGCGGTTCGTCGCTGGTCGGCTCATCGGCCGGCGGCGTGTCGGCCGGAGGGGCGTCAGCCGCTGCGTCCGGGGTGGGTTCAGCCGTGTCCGAGGCGATCGGAGCGGCCGACTGAATGTCCGAGGCGCTGGCGTCGACGACGATGTCGGCGCCGTCCTGACGGATGCCGGCCAGCGGCACCGGGCGGACCTGGCCATCGGCGGTGCGGACGGTCAGTTCCTGGCCGTTGGCGCCGTTCTGGACGCCGACCAGCTTGCCGATCTCGGCGCCGTCGCTGCCCTTGACGGTCGAGCCCGGCGTGAGGGTCAGGCTCTGGGGGGCCGCGGCCGCCTCAGCGGGAGCCGGTTCGGGCGTCTGCGGCGTCGTGGCGTCCTGGGCGAAAGCCGGGGCGGCGATGAGGAAGGCGCCGGCGATGCCGGTCAGCAGGGCGGTCTTGCGGATCATGAGAAACTCCTGAAAGGGCGAGCCCGGCGCTCGCGAAAAAATGAACCCCCGTGATCTCTGATGGTTTCCTCTGCCCTGAAATGACCTTTTACTCGCCCCAAACGACCGATTCTTGCTCTTCGGAGGTTGATTGACCAAACCGAGCGCAAAACACGACCCTTGGCGGATCACGCGTCGCCTGGCGGGGCTGGCCTATGAGCTGACGCCGCAGATGTTCGCGGTCGCCACCTTCCTGCTGGGCGGGGTGATGTTGCTGTCGGCGGTGACGCCCGCCTTCAGCGACCGGCTCAGCGCGCTCGGACGCTTCTATCCGCCGTTGCTGATCGACCTGTCCCACTTTGCGGCGAGCGTGACGGGCTTTGTCCTGCTGCTGATCTCGGCGGGGCTGTGGCGACGTCGGCGGGGCGCCTATTACGTGGCGTTGGCGGTCCTGTTGGTGGGGGCGGTCTTCTCGCTGATGAAGGGGCTGGACTGGGAGGAGGCGATCGAGCTGACCCTGGCGGCGGCCCTGTTGACGCCGTGCCGCTCGGCCTTCAATCGCCGCTCGCGCCTGGGCGAGCCGCTGCGGCCGGGCTGGCTGCTGATGCTGGCGGCGGCGGTGGCGGCCATGCTGTGGCTGGGCTTCTTCGCCTATCGCGACACCGCCTATACCGACGAGCTGTGGTGGACCTTCCTGGTGGACAAGCAGGCCTCGGGCTTCCTGCGCGCCGGGGCGGTGCTGGCCCTGCTGACCCTGGCGGTCGGGGTGCGCTCCCTGCTGACGGCGCCGGGCGCCCGCAGCCACGGCCCCGCCTCACCCGCTGATGTCGAACGCGCCCGTCAGGCGCTGGAGACGGCCGAGACCGCCACGCCCGAGGCCAGCCTGGCCCTGCTGGGCGACAAGGCCCTGTTGTTCAGCCCGTCGGGGCGCAGCTTCATCGCCTATCGCGTGCGCGGCCGTCGCTGGATCGCCATGAGCGAACCGGCCGGGCTGAAGGAAGAGCGGCTGGAGTTGTTGTGGGCCTTCGCCGAGATGGCCGACAGCTACGGCGGGGCGGCGGTCTTCTATTCGGTGAGCGAGGGGCTGCTGGCCGACCTGGCCACCCTGGGACTGGCCATGCGCAAGGTGGGCGAGGCCGCCGTGATCGACGCCGCCCATTTCACGACCGAAGGCAAGGGCAAGCAGAACCTGCGCACCGCCGTGAACCGGGCCGAGCGCGAGGGCGCCAGCTTCGAGGTGGCGCCGCCAGGCGCGGCGCGGGCGCTGGAGGCCGAGTTGCGCGCCGTGTCCGACGCCTGGCTGAACCATCACAACGGCTCGGAGAAGGCCTTCTCCCTGGGCCGGTTCGACATCGACTATCTGGACCGTTCGCCGATCGCAGTGGCGCGTGAGAACGGCCACATCGTCGCCTTCGCCAATCTTCTGGTCGGGGCGGGCGGGCGCGAAGCGATGATCGACCTGATGCGGCATGACCCCGACGGACCGCACGGGATCATGGACTATCTGTTCACCCGCACGGCCCAGTGGGCGCGCGAGCAGGGGGTGGAGCGGCTGGATCTGGGCATGGCGCCCCTGTCGGGTCTGGAGGACCGCCGCATGGCCCCGGTCTTCGCCCGCGTCGGCGCCCTGGTGTTCGAGGAGGGGGGCGCCGTCTACGGCTTCCAGGGCCTGCGCGCCTACAAGGCCAAGTTCGGCCCCGCCTGGCGGCCGAAGTTCATCGCTGCGCCGACGACCACGCCCCTGGCGTTGGCCCTGCTGGACGTGGCCCTGCTGACCAGCGGCGGCTGGCTGGGCCTGCTGGGGCTGAAGAAGTAACCGCCAAGCGCAAAAAAGGCGGCCCGCAGGGGCCGCCTTCTTCGTTTCGGCGGGTCGCCGGGATCAGTCGGCGCGGACGCGCTTCTTGCGGAAGGAGGGGTTCAGGACTTCCTTGCGCAGGCGGATCGACTTGGGCGTGACCTCGACCAGTTCGTCTTCCTCGATATAGGCGATGGCCTGTTCCAGGCTCATCTTGCGCGGCGGGGTCAGGCGCACGGCCTCGTCCTTGCCCGAGGCGCGGACGTTGGTCAGCTGCTTGCCCTTGATCGGGTTGACGTCCAGGTCGTCGGAGCGGCTGTTTTCGCCGATGATCATGCCCTGATAAGTCTTCTCGCCGGCGCCGACGAACATGACGCCGCGCTCTTCCAGGTTCCACAGGGCGTAGGCCGCCGTGTCGCCGTCCGAGTTCGACACTAGCACGCCCTTCAGGCGGCCTTCGATGGCGCCCTTGTGGCCTTCATAGTGGCTGAAGACGCGGTTCAGCACGCCCGAGCCGCGCGTGTCGGTCAGGAACTCGCCCTGATAGCCGATCAGCGAGCGCGACGGGCACTTCAGCTGGATGCGGGTCTTGCCGGCGCCCGAGGGGCCCATGTCGGTCAGCTCGGCCTTGCGGGCCGACAACTTCTCGATGACCACGCCCGAGAATTCGTCGTCGACGTCGATGACCACGTCTTCGATCGGCTCCATGCGTTCGCCGTTCTCGCCGGTCTGATAGACCACGCGCGGACGGCTGATCGACAGTTCGAAGCCCTCGCGGCGCATGTTTTCGATCAGCACGCCCAGTTGCAGTTCGCCGCGACCGGCGACTTCATAGGCGTCCGAGCCCGGCGTCTCGGTGATGCGGATGGCGACGTTGGCCTCGGCTTCCTTCAGCAGGCGGTCGCGGATGACGCGCGACTGCACCTTGTCGCCTTCGCGACCGGCCAGCGGGCTGTCGTTCACGCCCACGGTCATCGAGATGGTCGGCGGGTCGATCGGCAGGGCGTCCAGGGCGTCGGTCACTTCCAGGGCGCACAGGGTGTCCGCCACAGTGGCCTTGGACATGCCGGCGATGGCGACGATGTCGCCCGCCTCGGCGCCCTCGTCGACCGGCTGGCGCTTCAGGCCGCGGAAGGCCAGCACCTTGGTGATGCGGCCCTGCTCGATGGTCTTGCCGTCGCGCGACATGGCCTTGATGGCCATGCCCGGAACCGCCTTGCCCGAGTGGATGCGGCCGGTCAGCAGGCGGCCCAGGAAGGGATCGCTTTCGATCAGCACGTTCAGGATCTGGAACGGTTCGTTGACGCGATCCTGGGCGGCCGGGGCCGGGACGTGGTCGACGATCAGATCGTACAGCGGGTGCAGGTTGTCGTTCGGCTGGGCCAGGTCCAGCGTCGCCCAGCCCGAACGGCCCGAGGCGTAGATGACCGGGAAGTCCAGTTGCTCGTCCGTGGCGCCCAGGGCGGCGAACAGGTCGAAGGTCTCGTTCAGCACGCGGTCCGGGTCGGCGTGGGCGCGGTCGACCTTGTTGATGCAGAGGATGGGACGCAGGCCCATCTTCAGCGCCTTGGTCAGCACGAACTTGGTCTGGGGCATGACGCCCTCTTCGGCGTCGACCAGCAGGACGCAGCCGTCCACCATGCCCAGGATGCGCTCGACCTCGCCGCCGAAGTCGGCGTGGCCCGGCGTGTCGATGATGTTGATGCGGGTCTCGCCGGCCTTGCCGTTCCACAGGATCGAGGTGCACTTGGCCAGGATGGTGATGCCGCGTTCGCGCTCCTGATCGTTGGAGTCCATGGCGCGTTCCGTGGTCGCCTCATTGGCGCGGAACAGGCCCGACTGGGCGAGCAGGGCGTCAACCATGGTCGTCTTGCCGTGGTCAACGTGGGCGATGATGGCGATGTTGCGCAGGTTCATTTCGGGCTCGGGCGGACTGTGTTCGGTCACGGAAGGGCCGCGCCGCTGCAAGAAGATTGCAGAGAAGGGAAGGGTTCGGCGCGCCTCTTACAGGGATGCGGGCCAAAACGCCAGTCCAGTGCGTGATCGAGGCTGAGCGCCCGTCGTCTCGCGATCAACCCAGGGGCAGCAGGGCGATGACGCCCAGCGCCAGAAGCCCGATCAGCAGGGCCGACAGGGCGGCGACGGCGGCGACGCGCGGCCCGGCGCGAACCACGGCGCGCGGATCGACCATCAGCCCCAGCGCCGCCATGGCGATCAGCGTCAGCGCCGAGACCGATACCTGCAGCGGCGGCAGGATCGCCTCCGGCAGCCAGCCCAGTGAACGGACGGCCATCAGGGCCAGGAAGACCAGGATGAACCAGGGGGCCATCTGGCGCAGCCTGGGTCCGCGCCCGGCTTCGCTCTGTTTCGAGCGCATCAGGCCCAGCACCAGGCAGACCGGCCCCAGCATCAACACGCGCACCAGCTTGACCACGGCGCCCGTCTGGACGGCGGCCAGGCCGGCGGGTGCGGCGGCGGCCAGCACCTGAGGCACGGCGTAGACGGTCAGCCCCGCCAGCACGCCGACGCGCGTGGCGTCATAGCCCATCATGGCCCCGACCACGGGAACCAGCAGCACCACGGCGACGCCCAGAACGGCGGTGAAGCCGATGGCGGCGGCCACGTCTTCTCCCTCCGCTTCGATGACGGGGGCCACGGCGGCGATGGCCGAGTTGCCGCAGATGGCGTTGCCGCAGGCGACCAGCAGGGCCATGGCGTGCGGCAGGCCGAACGCCCGCCCCAGCGCATAGCCGCCGACAATGGCTGCGGCGACCACGCCGACGATGGCTAGAAGCAGCCACGGCCCCAGCGCCGCCACCGCCGCGCCCGAAACGGTCGCGCCCAGCAGGGCCACGGCGACCTCCAGCAGGGTCTTGGCGCTGAAGCTGATCCCTGGCGTCCACAACGACGAGGGCGCCCACGCCAGACGCAGGCCCGCTCCGATCAGGATGGCCAAGACCAGACCCTCGATCCACGGATGCTCGAACAGCCGGGTTTCGACGATCTGCAATCCATAGGCGACGGCGCCGATGGCCGCCGACAGCGCCACGCCGGGCAGCAGGCGCGCCAGGCCCGTCAGGCGACGAGAGGGAGCGGCAGGATCGAGGGTGACGGTCATGCGGCCCTTATCCGTTCCGCTATCCGATCGATCCAACGCGTAGTTATGGACTTAACGATCAATATAATCGATCAATGATCGTATGACGCTGGAACAGCTCCGCATCTTCGTCGCCGTGGCCGAACGCCTGCACATGACGCGGGCGGCCGAGGCCCTGCATCTGACCCAGTCGGCGGTCAGCGCGGCGGTCAATGCGTTGGAGACGCGGCACGGGGCGCGGCTGTTCGACCGGGTCGGGCGCGGCCTGGCCCTGAACGCGGCGGGAACGGCCTTTCTGCCGGAAGCCCGGGCGGTGCTGGCGCGGGCCGAGGCGGCCGAACGGCTGCTGGACGAACTGGCGGGGCTGAAGCGCGGCTCGGTGCGGCTGTTCGCCAGTCAGACTATCGCCGCCTACTGGCTGCCGCCGCGCATGGCGGCCTTCGCCCAGAGCCATCCGGGCATCGAGCTGCGCCTGTCGATCGGCAACACCCATCAGGTGGTCGAGGCGGTCCTGGCGGGGGAGGCGGAGCTGGGTCTGATCGAAGGCGCCGAGGACGCGCCCCGACTGGAGCGGACGCGCATCGCCGCCGACCGGCTGATCGTGGTGGCGCCGCCGGGACATCCGCTGGCGGATCGGGAGCGGATGTTGGGGGCGACGGAGCTGAAGGCGCTGGACTGGGCCCTGCGCGAGGCGGGGTCGGGCACACGCAGCGAGTTCGAGGCGGCTCTGCCGCGCGGCATGGCCGCTTCTGACCTGAAGACGGCGCTGGTGCTGCCGTCCAATGAGGCGATACTTACGGCGGTGGCGGCCAGCGCAGGGGGCGGCGGCCTGGTCACGGCGATCTCGGAACTGGCCGCCCGGCCCCTGATCGAGGCGGGGCGGCTGGTTCGTCTGCCGCTCGAGCTGCCCGAGCGGCCCTTCTATCGGCTGCGACACCGCGAGCGCAGCGCCAGTCGGGCGGCGGAGGCCTTCGCCGCCGCCCTCTAGCCGGACTTAGACCTGAGCCGAACGGCGGCGCACCCAGGCGTAGAGGGCGTAGGTCAGGACGGCGAAGGCGATCAGCCCGGCCCACATGGCGGGCCAGCCGCTGTCGGCGGGCAGCAGGGCGAAGGGCGCCTCCTTCTTGGTGCCGACGATGACGGCGGCGGTGAAGACGCCGAAAAGGCTCTCGCCCACGATCAGGCCGGACGCCAGCAGCACGCCCATGCGGCGGGCCACATCGGCGTAGCGGGTCGACTTGACCGCCCGGTCGTACAGCCAGCCGCAGACCGCGCCGATGACCAGCATGGTGGTGACGGCGGCGGGCAGATAGACGCCGATGCCCGCAGCCAGCGGCGGCAGCTTGATCTTATCGTTCGTCGTGCGGCGCAGGATGACGTCCAGGATGATGACCAGAACGCCGACCACCGCGCCGATGCCGATCAGATCCCAACGCAGGTCGCCGCTGATGACGCCCTTGGCCAGGGCCGAGATCAGGGTCGCCTGGGGCGCGGCCAGGGTCTGAGAGCCCTGGACGATGGCGGGCGGGCCGCCCTCGAAGCCGAAGGCCTGGTTCATCATGTCCAGCACGAAGGGGATGACCAGGGCGCCGGCGACGACGCCGACCAGCAGGGCCGTCTGCTGACGCCAGGGGGTGGCCTCGACCAGTTGGCCGGTCTTCAGATCCTGCAGGTTGTCGTTCGAGATGACGGCCACGGCGAAGACGATGGCGGTGACGATCAGGGCGAAGGCGATCACCGACGGATCGGCCGGCACGCCCGCTATGGCCAATACGCCCAGCATCAGCAGGGAGGCGATGATGATGGCCAGGATGCCGACGCCTGACACCGGGCTGTTCGACGAGCCGATCAGACCCGCCATATAGCCGCAGATGGCCGCCACCGCGAAGCCGATGACCACCACATAGACCAGGCCGCCGATCACCAGCAGCGGGGCCGAACCGGCCAGGGCGGTGCCCTGGGCGACGACAGCCAGAAGCACGGCGATGCCGACCAGGGCGGCGACCGACAGCAGGCCGACGATCTTGATGGGGATGTCCTGTTCGGTCAGCTCCAGCGCCTCGCCGTGGGCGCGGCGCGACTGGGCCGAGACGGCCGAGGCCAGGCCGGCGATCAGCGGTTTGGCCAGCTTGGCCAGGGTCCACAGGGCGGCCACGCCGATGACGCCGGCGCCGATGAAGCGGACTTCGCGCGCCCACACGGTCATGGCCAGGCCCTCGGCCCCGCCGTCGGCCGGCACGGTCGCGGCGATGGACGGCACGCCGTTTGCGGTCGCCCAGGCGACGAATTCCGGCGAGGTCAGGATGGGCACGAAGATCAGCCAGGCCAGGACCAGGCCGAACAGCTGGGTCAGACCGACCGCCAGACCGATCAGGTGGCCGGCGCCCAGCAGGGCGAACTGCATGGAGAAGCCGACGCCGGTCGCTCCGCCGCCCATGGCTGCCGGAAGGCGCAGGAAGGCGGTGGTCTCATGGGCGAAGACGCGGGCCGAGGCCAGGAAGCCGAAGAAGGCCGAAGCGATGGCCCCGCCGATGACCACGAACAGGCCGGACTTGTTCTCGCGCACGGCTTCTTCGGTCTGGTCCGCGCCGGGCGAACCGACCTTCAGCACCTCGGCGGCGGCGACGCCCTCGGGGTAGGGCAGGCCGCCCTGGACGACCAGGGTGCGGCGCAGGGGAATGGAGAAGGTCACGCCCAGGACGCCGCCCAGGATGCAGATCATCACCGACTCCCAGAAGGGGAAGTTCATCCACCAGCCGATCATGACCAGACCGGGCAGGACGAAGATGATCGAACTCATGGCGCCGCCGACCGAGGCGACGGTCTGGACGGTCATATTCTCCCAGATGGTCGAGCCGCGGAACGCCCGCAGCAGGGCCATGGAGATGACCGCCGCCGGAATGGCCGAGGCGAAGGTCAGGCCGACCTTCAGCCCCAGATAGGTGTTGGCCGCCGTGAAGACCGCCGCCAGCACGCAGCCCAGGATCAGGGCGCGGATCGTCAGTTCGATGCGTTTGCCGGTTCCGGCGGGTTTGTCCGTCATGCGGGGTTCTTTCCGTTGTCGCGCGGGAGGTAACCCTGAAAGCGCGGCCATGACAACGGGCCGCGTTTTTATCCTTCTCCCCTTGCGGGAGAAGGTGGCCGAGCGGAGCGAGGTCGGATGAGGGGTGGCGGCACGTTCGACGCGCGGCCTCGCGTCAAACTTCGGAGAGACCCCTCATCCGGCCCTGACGGGCCACCTTCTCCCGCACGGGGAGAAGGACTAGCTTCTCTCCATGCCCGAATTGCCTGAAGTCGAAACCGTCCGTCGCGGCCTGGAGCCTGTGCTGGAAGGCGCGCGTCTGACCGCGCCGCGCCAGAACCGGCCGGACCTGCGCTTTCCTTTCCCTGAGCGCTTCATCGAGCGGCTGGAGGGGGCGACTGTGCTGCGGCTGGAGCGGCGCGCGAAGTATCTGCTGTTCCCCCTGTCGACCGGCGAGACCTGGGTGACGCATCTGGGCATGACGGGACGGTTCACCCTGGAGGGCGTCGCCCCCGGCGTGTTCGAGACGGACGCCCCCGTCATCGGCAAGCATGAACATATGAGCCTGACGGCCGACCGGGACGGAGCGCTGACGCGGCTGGGCTACGCCGATGCGCGGCGCTTCGGCTTCATGGGCCTGATCCCGACCGAGGCGGTCGAGGGGCACGCCTGGTTCGCCAAGCTGGGGCCGGAGCCTCTGGGCAACGCCTTCTCGGGCGCGCATCTGGCCGAGGCTTTCGCGGGCAAGGCGCAGAACATCAAGGTCAGCCTGCTGGACCAGAGCATCGTGGCCGGTCTGGGCAACATCTATGTATGCGAGGCCCTGTACCGGGCGCGCATTTCGCCCCTGACTGCGGCGGGCGAGATCAGCCGCCCCCGGCTGGAGCGTCTGGCGGCGGAGGTCCGCAATGTGCTGGGCGACGCCATCGCGGCGGGCGGCTCGACCCTGAAGGACTTCGCCAACGTCGAGGGCGGCCAGGGCTATTTCCAGCACCGCTTCGACGTCTACGGCCGCGAGCATGAGCCGTGCCGCACCGAGGGCTGTCGCGGCGTGGTGAAGCGCATCGCGCAGGGCGGCCGCTCGACCTTCTTCTGCCCGCTCTGTCAGAAGAGGTAGTGAATGAGAAATTTGACTCTAAGTCAAAAATAATTGACATCACGTCTGTCCAGCACGACAGCAGCGTGGGAGCGCGTCATGACCTATCGAGAACGCGGCGCTTGGTTTGAGCTCATGGCTATGGTCGCCTTTTGGGCGTGGCACATCGGGATGGTGGCCTCGGCGATCGTCGCGGGAGAAGGTGGGCGCTATTTGGCTGGCTTGGCGTTAGTTTCAGGTGTCCTGCTGTCACTGATTATCGGGGGCCTCGGGGTTTTGAATCGCCGCCTATCCGGGCCGGCCGAGGTTGCTCTGCCTCCTGACGAGCGTGAGCAGGCCGCTGAAGACCGGGCTTGGGCGTCGGCCTACCGTGCGCTGATTTGGATGCTGGCGGCTCTGGGAGGCGGCGTCTGCGCCAATGTGGCGATTGACGCTCCCGCGTGGAGGTCAGCTCAGCAACTTCTCGACGGTAGCGCGTCGCAGTTGACTGCTCTACTGCTGAATCTCGGCTTGATGGCTGTAGTTTTCGCTGAGGCCACGCGCGCTGCCGTTTTGATCAAGCGCTATAGGGGCGGCGCCTGATGGGCAAGGCGCCGCCCCCTATCAGGAACCGCATCCGCGAACTGCGCTTCCATGCCGGGGAGATGACTCAAGCCGACCTGGCCGCGCGCATCGGCATGACGCGTCAGACGATCGTCGCCATGGAGCAGGGCAAGTACTCGCCCAGCCTCGAAGCCGCCTTCCGCATCGCCCAGGTCTTCGGCGTCGAGATCGGCGAGGTGTTCCAGTGGGAGGGCTGAGGCGCTAGACCTCCCTGCAACGAGCATAGAGGAGCGCCTGATGGCCGACGCCTATTCCACCCTGCTGATCGAACGCCACGCCGACGGCTATGCGGTCGTCACCCTGAACCGGCCCGAGGCGCTGAACGCGCTGAACACCACCCTGACCGGCGAACTGGGCGACTTCCTGGAGAGCGTGGCCGATGACGACAGCGTGCGTTGTGTGGTCCTGACCGGCTCGGTGAAGGCTTTCGCCGCCGGCGCCGACATCAAGGAGATGGCGGATCAGGCCTATGCCGACATGTATCGCGGCAACTTCTTCGCCCGCGCCCATGACCGGGTGGCGAGCTTCCGCAAGCCGATCATCGCGGCGGTGTCGGGCTATGCCCTGGGCGGCGGCTGCGAGCTGGCCATGCTGTGCGACTTCATCATCGCCTCGGACACGGCCAAGTTCGGCCAGCCCGAGATCAACCTGGGCGTGGCCCCCGGCATCGGCGGCTCGCAGCGCCTGACCCGCGCCGTGGGCAAGGCCAAGGCGATGGACATGTGCCTGACCGGCCGGATGATGGATGCGGCCGAGGCCGAGCGTTCGGGTCTGGTGTCTCGCGTTGTGGCGTCTGACGCCCTGCTGGACGAGGCGCGCGCCGCCGCCGCCAAGATCGCCGGTCAGTCGATCCTGGCCGTCATGGCCAATAAGGAGCTGGTCAACGCCGCCTTCGAGACGACCCTGGCGCAAGGGGTGGTGTTCGAGCGCCGCCTGTTCCACTCCCTGTTCGCCTTCGACGATCAGAAGGAAGGCATGGCCGCCTTCGTCGAGAAGCGCAAACCGGCTTTCACGGGTCGCTGAATCCGCATCGGGGCCGGACGCTGCGGGGCGCAAACCCCGGCCCCGACTCAATTCCCGCCGGATCGCGTTGACCGTTCGGGGGCTTTCCGCTATAGCCGCCCGCTCTTGAGATTTTCTCGCCGTGGACGTGTGGTTTACGGCGTTTTCGTTCGAAGGTTTTTACCCGATGGCCAACAATGCAGGCGCCCGCAAGGCGATCCGCAAGATCGAAGCGCGGACCGAAGTGAACAAGGCCCGCCGCACCCGCGTGCGCACCTACCTGCGCAAGTTCCAGGAAGCCCTGACGGGCGGCGACGTCGAAGCCGCCAAGGCCGCCTTCATCACCGCCCAGTCGGAACTGATGCGCGCCGTGTCGAAGGGCGTGGTCCACAAGAACACCGGCTCGCGCAAGGTCAGCCGTCTGGCCGCCCAGCTGAAGAAGCTGTCGGCCGCCTGATTTCACAGGGCGCTCGGACGGGTCTTCACGGCTTCGTCAAACGGCGCAATGCGACGGCTACGGAGGGCCTGTAACAGGCATTTCGTAAAAGAATGTAAGAATTTCAACGGCGAGGAAGCGCAAGCTCCCTCGCCGTCTTGCTGTCTGCTCCTAAGTCGCGCTTACGGATTCGGGTTCTCGATTGAGGCGAAATCGCCATTTTCCCAAGCCCTGCCGAGGTTTGCCGGAGTCAATCAATTTAAGTGCGAATCTCGACTCGAATCAGCGTTGATCTCCGCCGCGCCGGGGGTAAGTTGAAGGGGTAACGCGCTTCCGTCCTGTTGGGATGAAGACGAGGGAAATCAATGGTTTCCCTTGGCGCGAGATGTCTGTCTGTGAGTACGACCCCGCTTGCGAAGCCCCGCTTCGCGAGGCGAGAGAAGTCGTCCCCGGACGTGGCGTCTCGAAGGGCGTTCGTCGGTGATAACTCTTGTGGCGGGTGTTCTGAATGATCGGGGGCGCGGTGATGGCGGGAATGACGGATCCCAACCGTATCTGGACCGAGGCGGCGGACCGCCTGAAGGCTGAGATCGGGGACGGACCCTTCAGCAGCTATATCGCGCCCTCCGCGGTGCGCGTGGACTCCCAGGGCAATCTGATCCTGGTGACGCCGACCGCCTATGCGCGGGACTGGGTGCGCAAGAACGCCCTGCGTCGCATGAACGAGCTGTGGCTGGGCCTGGACGGCCTGTCGCGTCGTCTGGAGGTGCGCTGCCGCGCCGAGATGGGGTCGGCGCCGCCGTCGGGCCTGCGCGACGCCCCGCGTCTGGCCTC
>NZ_GL883086.1:2251362-2254325 GCF_000204035.1 Brevundimonas diminuta ATCC 11568 | reverse complement strand
CGCGGGCCTGCAGGAGCGTCTGACCTTCGACAGCTTCGTCGAGGGCCACGGCAACGCCTTCGCCCTGGCCATCGCCAAGCAGGTGGCGACCTGGGCCGACGGCCACTTCAACCCCGTCTTCTTCTGCGGCCCCTACGGCTACGGCAAGACGCACCTGCTGAACGCCATCGCCTGGGAGGCCCAGCGCCTGCGCCCGGACGCCAAGGTGGTCTATCTGACCGCCGAGCGCTTCCTGTCGACCTTCGTGCGCGCCATGCAGGACCGCTCGACCGCCGCCTTCAAGGAAAGCCTGCGCTCGGCCGACATGCTGCTGCTGGACGACGTCCAGTTCGTCGGCGGCAAGACGAGCACCCAGGAAGAGCTGCTGAACACCCTCACGGCCCTGATCGAGGACGGCAAGCGCATCGTCCTGTCGGCCGACCGCGCGCCCATGGCCCTGACCGACGTCGAGCCGCGCCTGCGCAGCCACCTGGCCGCTGGCCTGACCTGCCCGGTCGAGGCGGCGGACCGCGACCTGAAGGTCGCCGTGGCCCAGTCGCGTCTGAACGCCCTGGCCCAGCTGGGCGTCGTCACGGGCGAGGCCCGCGCCGACGTGCTGGAGCATCTGATCGACCGCACTCCCGGCTCGATGCGCGAGCTGGAAGGCGCCGTGAACACCCTAGCCGCCGTCGCCGGCAGCCGCCTGTCGGCTCTGACGGTGGACGAGGTCCAGTCCCTGCTGGGCGCCGCCCTGCGCACGGGCCCCGAGCGCCGCATCACCGTGGACGAGATCCAGAAGACGGTGGCCGAGCACTTCAACCTCAAGCAGGCCGACCTGCTGAGCGAGCGCCGCACCCGCGCCATCGCCCGCCCGCGTCAGGTCGCCATGTATCTGTGCAAGCAGCATACGACCCGCTCCTATCCCGACATCGGCCGCCGCTTCGGCGGGCGCGACCACACCACCGTCCTGCACGGGGTCCGCAAGATCGAGGAGCTGATGCCCAAGGACGACCAGATCGCCCGCGACGTCGAGGCCCTGACGCGCAAACTGCGCGGGTAAAGGAAGTGACGCGCAAACTGCGCGGGTAAGCTCTCCCTCCGCTCATCCTGGCGAAGGCTGGGATGAGCGGATTTCAGGGGCGCCCAGCCTGTGGAAATCGGGGGCAAGCGCCTCTGCCCGTTGCCCCCCGCGCTCAATGCGCTAGTGTTCCTGCCCATATTTACGGCGACGCTGCTTCGGCGGGGTCGCGACCGGGCGAGACCAAATGCAGCTGACCATCGAACGATCCGCGCTTCTTCGGGCCCTGGGGCACGTCCAGAGCGTGGTCGAGCGTCGCAACACCATTCCGATCCTGTCCAACGTGTTGCTGAGCGCCGGGCGCGACCGCCTGTCGTTCGCCGCCACCGACCTGGACATGGAGATGGTCGACGAGGCCGAGGCCCAGGTGAACGTCGAGGGCCAGATCACGGCCCCGGCCCACACCCTGTATGAGATCGTGCGCAAGCTGCCGGACGGCGCCGAGGTGTCGCTGACCTATTCGGGCGATGATCCGCGTCTGGTGGTGGCGGCGGGGCGGTCGCGCTTCAACCTGCCGGTGCTGCCGGCGGGCGACTTCCCGGTCATGTCGACCGAGGCTTCGGGCGCGCGCTACACCCTGCCCAAGGAAGACTTGGCCCGCCTGATCGACAAGACGCGCTTCGCCGTCTCGACCGAAGAGACGCGCTACTATCTGAACGGCCTGTATCTGCACACCGTGGCCGACGGCGGCATTCCGCTGCTGCGCGCCGTGGCCACCGACGGCCACCGCCTGGCCCTGGCCGAGACCCCGGCGCCGGAGGGCGCGGCGGGCGGCCCCGGCGTCATCGTGCCGCGCAAGACGGTGGATCAGGTCCGCCGCCTGCTGGACGACGGCGCTGGCCCGGTCGAGGTTCAGGTCTCGGCCCAGAAGATCCGCTTTGAGTTCGGCGAGGCCAGCCTGACTTCCAAGGTCATCGACGGCGCCTTCCCCGACTATCTGCGCGTCATTCCCAAGGGCAACGACAAACAGGCCGACATCGACAACAGCCTGTTCGCCAAGGCCGTCGACCGGGTGGCCACCATCTCGGCCGAAAAGAGCCGCTCGGTGAAGCTGGCCTTCGACAACGACCGGGTGAAGCTGACGGTGCGCAACATGGAGGCCGGTCAGGCCGAGGAAGAAGTCGAGATCGGCTATTCCGACGAGCCGTTCGAGATCGGCTTCAACGCCCGCTACCTGCTGGACGTCGCCGGCCAGATCACCGGCGAGACGGCCCACTTCAAGTTCGCCGACCCGGCCAGCCCGACGCTGGTCCTCGACCCGGCGGACGTGGGCGTCCAGTACGTGCTGATGCCGCTGCGGGTTTGATCGAGCTGGCGCAGTTCCTTCTTCCGCTCATCCCGGCGGACGCCGGGACCCAGTGAGAGCCGGGAGCGGTCGGTCGGATGTTCTACGTCTACATTCTGGCCAGCCGCCCCAACGGCACGCTCTACACGGGCTCAACCGACGACCTGCTGAAACGGGTTGTCGAGCATCGCGAGAAGCTGAGCGGCGGGTTTACTGCGAAATACGCCGTTTCCCGCTTGGTCTGGTACGAAGTCCACGACTCTCGAGAGGCCGCCTTTGTTCGCGAACGCCGCATCAAGGAGTGGCGACGTGAGTGGAAGCTGGACCTGATCGAGCGTATGAACCCTGCATGGGCCGATCTGTTCGAGACGCTCCTTTGAACCGCGCCGCTTGCGGCCAAAGCACTGGATCCCGGCGTCCGCCGGGATGAGCGGATAGATTGAGCCTTACCTCCCTCGCCCTCACTGATTTCCGCTCCTATGCGAGCGCGACCCTGCCGGTTTCCGGCGGAACCGTCGTGCTGCATGGACCGAACGGGGCGGGCAAGACCAACCTCTTGGAGGCCGTCAGCCTGCTGACCCCCGGCAAGGGGCTGCGCGGGGCGACGGCGGCCGAGATGGG
>NZ_GL883086.1:2245695-2251096 GCF_000204035.1 Brevundimonas diminuta ATCC 11568 | reverse complement strand
CAGGCCGATCTGGGGCTGGCCGGTCCGGCCGAGGAGATGGCGGAGGCCGGGGCGGACGAGGCCGACATCGTCGAGGCGCTGGGCGAGGGCCTGATGCGCGCCCGCGCCCGAGACGCGGCGGCGGGACGCAGCCTGTTCGGGCCGCACCGCTCGGACCTGACGGCCCTGCACCGCGAGAAGAACCGCCCCGCCGCCGAGGGGTCGTCCGGCGAGCAGAAGGCCCTGGTGCTGAACCTGATCCTGGCCCAGGTGGCGCGTCTGGCGGATCAGCCCGCGCAGCCGGTCTTGCTGCTGGACGAGGCGCCCGCCCACCTCGACGAAGCCCGCCGCGCCGCCCTGTTCGACGAGATCGAGGCGCTGAAGCTGCAGGCCTTCATGACCGGCACCGAGCGCCCGCTGTTCGCGGCGCTGGAGGGGCGCGCGCAGTTCGTGGCGGTGGAAGGCGGCGGCCTGTCCGTCTAGGGCTTAAAGGCTCGCTTTTCCCGTCGAATTTCCTATATATCGAGGACTTCGGGGCGCGCTGATTTGCGCCCCTGAGACGGGCGGTCGAAGGGCCGCCTCTTCCCTGTCCGTCCACGGACCCTGAGCCGACGTTTTCATGACCGAACAGACTGCTCCCTCGCCTGAGTACGGCGCCGATTCCATCAAGGTTCTCAAAGGCCTGGACGCGGTGCGCAAGCGCCCCGGCATGTATATCGGCGACACGGACGACGGCTCGGGCCTGCACCACATGGTCTATGAGGTGGTGGACAACGCCATCGACGAGGCCCTGGCCGGCCACGCCGACCTGGTGACGGTCACCCTGAACGAGGACGGTTCGGTCACTGTGACCGACAACGGGCGGGGCATCCCGACCGCCATCCACGCCGAGGAAGGCATTTCCGCCGCCGAGGTCATCATGACTCAGCTGCACGCCGGCGGTAAGTTCGACCAGAACTCCTACAAGGTGTCCGGCGGCCTGCACGGCGTGGGCGTGTCCGTGGTCAACGCCCTGTCCGACTGGCTGGAACTGGTCATCTATCGCGACGGCAAGAAGCACAGCGTCCGCTTCGAGCGCGGCGAGACCGTGCGCTCGCTGGCCGTCGTCGGCGACGCGCCGATGCGCGAGGACAAGGGCCGTCTGCTGACCGGCACCGAGGTCACCTTCTTCCCTTCGGTCACGACCTTCAGCCACATCGATTTCGACCTGAAGACGCTGGAGCACCGCCTGCGCGAGCTGGCCTTCCTGAACTCGGGCGTGGTCATCAAGCTGTCGGATCATCGCGGCGCTGAGCCGATCGAGATCATGCTGCACTATGAGGGCGGCGTCGAAGCCTTCGTGCGCCACCTCGACAAGTCCAAGACCCCGATCCTGAAGGACGTCATCGTCATTCGTGGCCAGAAGGACGGCATCGAGCTGGACCTGGCCCTGTGGTGGAACGACAGCTACCACGAGACCATGCTGTGCTTCACCAACAACATCCCGCAGCGGGATGGGGGCACCCACCTGTCGGCCTTCCGCGCCTCGCTGACCCGCGTCATGGGCAGCTATATCGAGAGCTCGGGCCTGGCCAAGAAGGAGAAGGTCGCGCCGACCGGCGAGGACGCCCGCGAAGGCCTGACCTGCGTCCTGTCGGTCAAGGTGCCGGACCCCAAGTTCAGCTCCCAGACCAAGGACAAGCTGGTCTCGTCCGAGGTGCGCCCGGCGGTCGAAAGCCTGTGCTCGGAAGGTCTGGCGACCTGGTTCGAGGAACACCCGGTCGAAGCCAAGATGATCGTGTCCAAGATCATCGAGGCGGCCTCGGCGCGCGAAGCCGCCCGCAAGGCGCGCGACCTGACGCGGCGCAAGTCGGCGCTGGAAATCTCCAGCCTGCCCGGCAAGCTGGCCGACTGTCAGGAACGCGATCCGGCCAAGTCCGAACTGTTCATCGTCGAGGGCGATTCCGCCGGCGGCTCGGCCAAGCAGGCGCGCAACCGCGAGAACCAGGCCGTCCTGCCCCTGCGCGGCAAGATCCTGAACGTCGAGCGCGCGCGCTTTGACCGGATGCTGTCGTCGGACCTGATCGGCACCCTGATCCTGGCGCTGGGCACCGGCATCGGCCGCGACGACTTCAACGCCGACAAGCTGCGCTATCACAAGATCATTCTGATGGCCGACGCCGACGTCGACGGCGCCCACATCCGCACCCTGCTGCTGACCTTCTTCTATCGTCAGATGCCGGAGCTGATCGAGCGCGGCCACGTCTACATCGCCCAGCCGCCGCTCTATAAGGTCTCGAAGGGCAAGCAGCACCGCTACGTCAAGGACCAGGCGGAGATGGACGCCTATCTGATCGAGGAAGGCAGCGCCGAGGCCGCGCTGGAGCTGGCCTCGGGCGAGGTGCGCGCCGGACGTGACCTGCAGGAGCTGGTGCGCGAGGCCAAGGGCTTCAAGGCGCTGGTCGATCGCCTGGCGACGCGGGCTCCGGCTTTCGCCATCGAACAGGGCGCCCTGGCCGGTCTGTTCAGCGAGAACGCCGGCGAGCTGGCCGACCGCGCCGCGCGTGCGGCCGAACGGCTGAACCTCTACGCCGAGGAAGGCGACGGCCCGTGGAGCGGCGAACTGGCCGCCCAGGGCGGGGTGGCGTTCAACCGCGTACGCCGCGCCGTCAGCGAGACCATCGTGCTGGACGAGGTGCTGGGCCGCTCGCTGGACGCCCGCCGTCTGGCCGAACGCGCCGTCGCCTTCGACGGCCTGTTCTCGGCCCCGGCCGTCTATCGCCGTAAGGACAAGACCACAACCATCCGCGGTCCGCTGGACCTGCTGGCGGCCGTGCTGGACGCAGGCAAGAAGGGCATCGCCATCCAGCGCTACAAGGGCCTGGGCGAGATGAACCCGGAACAGCTGTGGGAGACGACGTTGGACGCCAACGCCCGCACCCTGCTGCAGGTGAAGGTGGAGCATGGCGACGACGCCGACGACCTGTTCGCCAAGCTGATGGGCGACGTGGTCGAGCCGCGCCGCGAGTTCATCCAGGACAACGCCCTGGACGCCGCCGTCGACGCCTGATCGCGGGGACTGCGCGCGACGCCGTCAGGCGCCGCGGCGGTCCTGCTCGACCCGGTTTCGGCCGTTCTGCTTGGCGCGGTAGAGGGCGTCGTCGGCCGCCTTGATCAGATAGTTCTCGTCCGGGTGGCCCCGGTGTGCGGCGACGCCGATCGAGGCCGTGATGCTGAAGGGGGGCAGGCCCGCCGCCGCGATCGGCTTGGCCGCCAGGGCCAGGCGCATCCGTTCGGCGATGGTCGCGGCCTGGTGCAGGCTGGTTTCGACCAGGACCACCAGGAACTCCTCGCCGCCGTAGCGGAAGACGAAGTCGCTGGGCCGCACGTTCTCGGTCACGGCCTCGGCCACCTGGCGCAGCACCTCGTCGCCGACCGGATGGCCGTGCGTGTCGTTGATCCGCTTGAAGTGGTCCACGTCCAGCAGCAGCACCGACAGGGGGGTGTGGTTGGCGTTGGCGAAGCCGATCTCGCGGCTCAGGATCGACGACAGGAAGCGCCGGTTCAGGGCGCGGGTCAGCGGGTCGCGGCCGCCCTCCATGCCCGCCAGGCCCTGGAACATCTCGTTCAGCAGGAAGGCGACTTCCTCGACGGCGGCCTCCAGCGCCTTCAGCGGCGCGGCCAGGTCGGCCGGGATCGCGTCGGGGGTGAAGCGCGGCAACAGCTCCGTATCGATCCGCTCCATGGTCGCGTTCAGCCGCGTCAGATGGGGCGAGCCGTCGAACAGGAAGTCGGCCCGGTGCCGAATCCACAGGCCGAACGGCGAGGCGCCCAGGGCGCCCGCCCCGTCGACGCCGCCCGAGGCGAGGATGCGGAAGAGGGTCTTCTGGCTCCATTCCATCAGGCCCGCGCGTTGGCTTTCGCGCTCGAAATGGATGTCCTGATCCAGGGAGAAGAGACGGTAGGCTTCGTCCAGGCGCGCGCGGTTGCTGGCGCCCTTCTCATAGGACTGGCTCATCAGGCGCAGGGCGTGGTCGATGCGTTGGCCGGCCAGCCGCAGCAGGCCGAAGGCCGCCGCGTCGCCAGCCAGGTCGTCCGCCAGCCGGGCCTTCAGCACGGCGGCGCCGGCCATGACCAGATGCATCGGAATCTTGATGCGGGCGTGGACCTCGCCGATCTTGGTCTGGCGGGCGATGAAGGCGGCGTCGCGCGTGTCTAGATTCGGGGCGAACAGGTCGATCAGCCATCGACGCAGGGACGGGCTGAGGCGTTCCTGGACGATGGAGTGATGCAGGAAGGTCTGGGCGTCCGGGTCGTTGAGCAGCACCTGATAGAAGGCGGCCACCATGGCGTCGGCGTTGGCGTTCAACAGCGCGCGCAGACGCTCCAGGCTCTGCGGATCGAGTGAGGGTTCAGAAACGCAGGACGGGGTGGCGACGGCGGACGTCGGGTTGGGCAAGGCGGCGACTCTGACTGTTTACACTACAGGTTCGGCCGCCTGGGCGTCGCCTCAGGCGCTGAGGGTGAGCAAGAGCCGCCCGAACCAGGGGCGTGCGCCCCTAGGCGAGCCGATAGACGCCGCACCCCGCTCCGGCAAGGGGCGGGGCGCCTTGCGCCGCCGCTTTAGCGCGGCCGCCCCGCCTCGATGAAGGCGCGGATGGACGGGTAGATGGTCGTGCTGCGCTGGCCGTCGCAGAGCATGTCCTTGATGTAGGAATCCAGCGAGTTCTTGGCGATGGCGTCGAAGTCGTAGCCGTCGTCGATGCGCTCCTGCTCCGCGCCGTCCGGGCCGTAGAGAACCTCCACTCCCGGCTTGGACTGGTTGGCGCTGCAGCGGATGCTGATCTGGCCGGCGGAATAGGACAGGTCGTCGGTCGCGCCCGACGCCGGCACGCGCGCCAGCAGGGCCGTGCGTGCGCCGTCCCCTTCGGTGATGGAATCCACGTCCAGCATGAAGACCGTGGCCGAACTGCGCGAGACGACGTGCCAGCTTTCGGCCAGGGCGGGTGAAGCGGCCAGAGCGGCGACGGCGGCTATGGCGATGACGATTGGTTTCATAGCATCCTCCCCAGGAAGGAACCGAGTTCACTCCTGTTGGAGAAAAAACACAATGGCCCAGCCGTGCGCCCGCCCTGGTCGAGGTTTCGCCGTTATCGCGGGGCAGGCTGACGTGATGCGCCATTCGCTCCGTTTCGCCCTTGTTCCCGCTGTTGCGGCCGGCGCCCTGATGAGCGTCTCGGTCGGGGCCGCCCCCGTACAGGCCGCGAGCCCGGCGGCCGCGCCCGCCGCGGCGCCGTTCCAGTCGTCGCGCATCCTGGTCGAGACGAAGGGCCACGGGCCGGACGTGGTGCTGATCCCCGGCCTGGCCTCGACCTCGGCGGTCTGGGCGCGCACGGCGGCGGCGCTGGAAGGGCGTTACCGCGTGCATCTGGTGACGGTGCGC
>NZ_GL883086.1:2242971-2245461 GCF_000204035.1 Brevundimonas diminuta ATCC 11568 | reverse complement strand
GGTGCGCGGCTTCGGCGAGACGGCGCCCGGCGGCAACGCCGAGGGGCTGGTCGGCGCGCCGACGTCCGCCGAGATCCGCCGCTACATCGAGGAACAGGGGCTGCGACGACCGGCTCTGATCGGCCACTCCATGGGCGGCCAGGTGGCGCTGCGGGTCGCGGCCGACGCGGGCGACCGCATCGGCAAGGTCATGGTGGTGGACGCCTCGCCCTTCTTTCCGTCGCTGATCAGCCCCGGCTCGACCGCCGCCGACGTCGAGCCGCTGGCCCGCATCGCCTATCAGGGGCTGATGCTGCTGGGGGATCAGGCCCTGCGGACCCAGGCCTCTTCCATGGGGCTGGAGCTGGGCGGCGCGGCCGACAATGTTCTGGGCGGCCTAGGCTGGCAGGGCGGGGACCGCCGGGTTCTGGCCCAGGGCTTGTATGAGGTAATGACCACCGACCTGCGCGCGCGCCTGCCGCTGATCGAGGCGCCGGTCACCGTCGTCTACGGCTGGAGCCCCGACGACCGCAGCCCGCGCAGCCATGTCGACGGCCTGTTCCGCGCCGGCTACCGCTCCCTGCCGCGACCGGCCGCCTTCGAACGGATCGAGGGGGCCGAGCACATGGTCATGATCGACCGCCCCCGTCAGTTCCAGCAGGCGGTCGAACGCTTCCTGCGCTGAGACTTCAGTCCGGCTGAAGCCGACGGATCGCCGTCAGCAGGGCCGCGTCGTCGCCCATGTCGCCCTCGATGACGTACTGGGGCCGCTGCGGCTCGTTGTTGCCGCGCGCGCGGCCGCGATAGACCTTCATCGGCACGGCGATCTCGGCCAGGCCGCTGGGCAGGGTCGGCTCGCGGATCTCCATGTAGACGGTGTCGGCCGAGGTCTCGCGCCCGACCTGAACGGCGCCGACGGTCTTCCACAGATCGACGGCGTCCAGGCAGGCGGAACCGCAGCTGGAATCGGTCAGGACATAGACGCGGCCCTTCATCAGTTGCGGGGCGGGCGGCGGCGGGGCGGCGTCCTTCGGCGCGTCGTCATCGGCGCTGCGCCAATAGACCTGGCCGGCGGCCTTCGCCGCCTTCATGCCGGTGATGGCGTCCTCGGCCCAGGCGATCAGCTCGGCCTGGCCGTTCGTGGCGCGCAGCTTGTCGAGGAAGGCGGAGATTTCGGCGATGTTGCCGTCCGAAGCGCGCCAGTCGACGCCCTCGATCGCGGGTTCGGGATGGGCGGCCATCCAGTCGTCGCCCCACAGAACCTGGGCCATCAGCTGGCTCCAGTGCGAGGAGCCGCCGCCGTTGCCGCGCAGGTCCAGCACCACATAGGGGGCGGCGCGCAGGGCGTCCTGCTTGGCCTTCATGTCGGCGATCAGGGCCGTCAGTTCGGCGTGGGCCTCGCTGGCGGGATCGCCGTTGAAGGTCGGGGTCGAGATCCAGAAGCCGCCGTCGTCGAAATGCTTCAGGGCGAAGTCGGGCCGGGCGCCGGACGACAGTCGGGCGCGGCGATCGCTCAGATCATCGGGCGTCGCGCGCCAGTCGATGTCGTAGGTCTGGGTCACGCCGCCCGTCTCGAACCGGCAGGTCTTCATCTCGGTCTGCCACGGATTTTCCGCGCTCAGGAACATCCAGTCGCCGAAGCGCGTCCTGATCGCCTCCAGGAACCAGCGGCCGCGGAACTGGCCGATGCGCTGTTCGGCCAGGGTCGCGGCGTCCACCCCGTCGCAGTCGATCAGCCGGGCGCCCAGCGGCGGGGCGGCGGCGTCGCTCTCGTCGCGGTCGGCCACCACCTGATCGGCCCCGCGATAGACGGTCAGGAAGCCGGGCCACCGGGTCGGGAAGCCGAAATCCCTCTGGGTCAGGCCGATCTGGACGTGGCCGTCCTCGAAGCTGGCGACATAGGCGCGCATCGCCCACCACCAGCCGCCCCGGTCCGTAGTGGTCTTCGCCCGCTCCAGCGCGGTCGCCAGTCCCTGATCCAGGCGGGCGCGGAAGCCAGGATTGAGCGGATCATGCACGCCCGGATGGCTGTCCACCATGACAGCGTGCAGGCCGGTCGCGTCCTGAATCAGGGTCGCGGACCAGTCGCGCGGCTGGTCCATCGGTCCGGGCACCGCGTTCGGGGTCTCCTGCGCCTGAACCGCGCCCGCCATCGCCAGGCAGGCGACGCCTGCCGCCAACATCCGCTTCATGAGCATCCCCTCTCCTCGCTCTCGGCGAAAGGGGTGACAGGCGAGACGGCGATGCGCCAGTTACGCTTTGGTCATGGAAACCGTCAGGCGACGGCTTCCAACGCCTCCAGCACAGCCGGGCCGTAGCGGTCCAGCTTGCCCGCGCCGACGCCGGGGATGACGGCCAGTTGGTCCAGGCCGCGCGGCTCCTGCAGGGCGATCTCGACCAGGGTCTTGTCCTGGAAGATGACGTAGGGCGGCACGCGCTGTTCGACGGCGCGCTCGCGGCGCCAGGCGCGCAGGGCCTCGAAGCGGGCGCGCACATCGGCGTCCAGCCCCT
>NZ_GL883086.1:2234197-2242000 GCF_000204035.1 Brevundimonas diminuta ATCC 11568 | reverse complement strand
CGCCGCTGAAGGGGGCGGGCGCCGATCTGGGCTGCGGCTTCGGGGCGCTGTCGACGGTGGTGCTGCGCGCGCCCGCCGTGACGGCTCTGCGGCTGGTCGACATCGACCGGCGCGCGGTCGAGGCGGCGAAGCGCAATGTCGACGACGCGCGGGCCGGCTTCGACTGGGCTGACGTGCGGACGCTGGAGGGGGCAGGCGATCTGAACTTCATCGTCAGCAATCCGCCCTTCCATGACGGCGGAGACGAGGACCGGCGGCTGGGCCAGGCCTTTATCCGCAAGGCGGCCGAGATGCTGAAGAAGGGCGGAACCGCCTGGATCGTCGCCAACCGCCACCTGCCCTATGAGGCCGAACTGGACGCCGCCTTCAAGCGCGTGCGGATGGTGGTCGATCAGGGCGGCTACAAGGTTTTCGAGGCGGTGAAGTGATCCCGCCCTCAAGCAGCCCGAAGGGCGACAGGGCATGAGCAAGAAGATTCCGACGTCCCGCGTGGACCAGCTGCTGGGTTCGATGGGCTACGGCTCGCGGGCCGAGATGGCGCGGCTGGGCAAGGCTGGCGGCATCGTGCTGGACGGCGCCGATCTGACCGATGTGTCGAAGCGCATTCCGGTGACGCCCGACCTGCCCGGCCGCATGGAGATCGACGGCGAGCCGCTGGACCCGGTGGCCGGTCTGGTCGTCTTGCTGAACAAGCCGCTGGGCATGACCTGTTCGCACAAGGAGGACGGGGCGCTGGTCTATGACGTCCTGCCCGACCGCTGGCGGCGGCGCGATCCGGCGATCTCGACCATCGGGCGGCTGGATAAGCAGACCAGCGGCCTGCTGCTGCTGACTGACGACGGCGATTTACTGCACCGGGTGATCTCGCCCAAGCGCCATGTGGCCAAGGTCTATCGCGCGACGCTGGCGCGGCCTCTGAACGGGACGGAAGGGGCGCTATTCGCCTCGGGCGAGCTGGTGCTGGAGGGCGAGGACAAGCCGCTGGCGCCTGCCGTGCTGGAGGTGGTGTCGCCGACCGAGGCCCTGCTGACGGTGACGGAAGGGCGCTATCATCAGGTGCGTCGGATGTTCGCGGCGGCGGGCAACCACGTCGAGGCCCTGCACCGCGAGCGGCTGGGCGGGCTGGTGCTGCCGGATGAATTGGCGCCGGGCGAATGGCGGCTGCTGACCGAGGACGAGATCGCTTCGATCTTCGTCTCTTAGCTCATCCCGGCGGAGGCCGGGATCCCGTGAGAACCTCATACGCTGCGCTTGCAGCCAAAGAACTGGGCCCCTGCGTCCGCCGGGGCGAGCGGGAGGTAGAGGGCTGGCGCTTGACCTGTCCTCCGCAGTCGCGCACCTCACCGCCATGACACTCACCAAGATCTGCGGCCTGACGACGCCGGATACGCTGGATGCGGCGCTGGAGGGCGGGGCGGCCTTTGTCGGGGCGGTGGTGTTTCCCAAGAGCCCGCGCCACATCCCGCCGCTGCACGCCGCGACCCTGTTCGACCGGGCGCGAGGGCGCGCCAAGGTGGTCGCTGTTCTGGTCGATCCCGACGACGCCCTGCTGAGCGAGGTCGCGCTGATCCTGCGGCCCGATCTGATCCAGCTGCATGGCCAAGAGACGCCGCAGCGCGCGGCCGAGGTCCGGCGGCTGACGGGAGCGGGGATCATCAAGGCCCTGCCGATCCAGGACGAGGCGGACTTCGCGAGCGTGGCCGACTGGACCGGCGTCGCCGATCATCTGCTGTTCGACGCCAGGCCGCCCAAAGGCGCCGATCTGCCCGGCGGGGTGGGGGCCTCGTTCGACTGGAGGCTGATGCAGAACCGGGCGCTTCCCGCAAACTGGTTCCTCGCGGGCGGGCTGGGCCCGCAAAATGTTTCCGAAGCGGTGCGGATTTCAGGGGCGCCGATGGTCGATGTGTCCTCTGGCGTCGAAAGCGCGCCGGGTGTTAAGGACCGCACCCTGATCAAAGCTTTTCTGGACGCCGCATCGCGGTCCTGATTTCGTCGCCTTCCTCCCTGAAGACTTTACGTTGTGCCCCAGACCGTGAACGCTCTCTCGAATTCCTACGCCTGGCCTGACGCCGAGGGCCGTTTCGGCCCCTATGGCGGTCGTTTCGTGCCCGAGACCCTGATGCCGCTGATCCATGAGCTGGAGGCGGCCTATGCGGCGGCCAAGGCGGATCCCAGCTTCCAGACCGAACTCGACGGCTATCTGGAGCACTACGTCGGCCGCGCCAGTCCGCTCTATTTCGCCGAGCGGCTGACCGAGCATTTCGGCGGCGCCAAGATCTGGCTGAAGCGCGAAGACCTGAACCATACGGGCGCGCACAAGATCAACAACTGCATGGGCCAGATCCTGCTGGCCCGCCGCATGGGCAAGACGCGCATCATCGCCGAGACCGGCGCCGGTCAGCACGGGGTCGCCTCGGCCACGGTCTGCGCTCGCTTCGGCCTGCCCTGCACGGTCTACATGGGCGCCGTCGACGTGGCCCGGCAGCAGCCGAACGTCTTCCGCATGAAGCTGCTGGGCGCCGAGCTGAACCCGGTGACGGCCGGTGCGGCGACGCTGAAGGACGCCATGAACGAGGCGATGCGCGACTGGGTCACCAATGTCGCCGACACCTACTACATCATCGGCACGGCGGCGGGCCCGGCCCCCTATCCGGCCATGGTGCGCGACTTCCAGTCGGTGATCGGCAAGGAGATCAAGGCTCAGAGCCAGCGCCAGATCGGCCGCCTGCCCGACGCTGTCATGGCCTGCATCGGCGGCGGATCGAACGCCATCGGCGCCATGCACCCCTTCATCGCCGATGAGGGCGTGCGCCTGATCGGGGTCGAGGCGGCGGGCCACGGCCTGGACACCCCCGCCCACGCCGCCAGCCTGAAGGGCGGGCGCTCGGGCGTGCTGCACGGCAACCGCACCTATCTGCTGCAGGACGCCGACGGCCAGATTCTGGAGGGTCACTCCATCTCGGCGGGCCTCGACTATCCGGGCATCGGGCCGGAGCACGCCTGGCTGCACGATCTGGGCCGGGCGGAGTATCTGTCCAGCACCGACGACGAGGCGCTGGAGGCCTTCCAGCAGCTCTGCAAGCTGGAAGGCATCATCCCGGCGCTGGAAGCCTCGCACGCCCTGGCGCGCGCGCGCGAGGTCGCCAAGCAGATCGGCAAGGACGGCGATCTGGTGATCGTCCTGTCGGGCCGGGGCGACAAGGATATCAACACCGTGGCCCAACACCTGGGCGTGGAGCTGTGATGATGAAGACCCTGCTGATCGCCGCCCTCGCGGCGGCTGTTTCACCGACCCTGACCCTGGCGCAGAACACGGCGGCGCCGGCGCCCCAGACGACTTCTGGCCAGGCGCCCGTGCAGACCGCGCCGACCATTCCGCCCGGCCCGGCGGCCACGGGAATGCCGGTTCTTCCGCCAGCGACGGAGGCGGCCGATTGCGGCGGCCTGCTGCGTAGTCCGGCCTTCTGCGTGACGGCCCAACTGGATCAGATCGGCGCCCTGGCCGACGCCTATACGGAGCATCTGGCCACGCTGAACTGGCTGGCGGCCGACGGCGACGACAACCGCGTCATCTTCGTGCGTCGCCGCGACGGCGGCGGCTGCGACGGCCTGCAGATGGTCGCCTTCTACGACGAGACCAAGCCCGCTGAGGCGACCGCGCCGGGCTATCTGGGCTTCGCCGTCATTCCGGGCGACGTCTGCACGGCGACGCCCGCCGCTCCGACAACGCCTTCGGGAGGTTCGGCGCAGTGACGACCGCACGCATCGACGCCCGCTTCGCCAAGCTGAAGGCCGAGGGCCGGGCCGGCTTCGTTCCCTATGTCATGACCGGCGATCCCAGCCGGGACGAGGCGCTGGAAATTCTGAAAGGCCTGCCCGCCGCAGGCGCCGATCTGATCGAACTGGGTCTGGCCTTTTCCGACCCCATGGCCGAGGGGCCGCCGATCCAGCGCGCCGCCCTGCGCGGGCTGAAGGCGGGGATGACCCTGCGCGGCACGCTCGATCTGGTCGCGGACTTCCGCAAGGGCGATCAGGACACGCCGTTGATCCTGATGGGCTATCTGAACCCGGTGGAATCCTACGGCTATGAGGTCTTCGCCCGCGATGCGGCCGAGGCCGGGGTGGATGGAATCATCGTCGTCGACTGCCCGCCGGAAGAGGCGGCCCCCCTGCTGGCCGCGCTGAAGGCCGCCGATCTGTCGCTGATCCGCCTGGCCACGCCGACGTCCGACGACGAGCGGTTGAAGGTCATCGCCGAGGGCACCTCGGGCTTCGTCTACTACGTCTCGGTCGCCGGGGTGACGGGGGTGAAGGAGGCTGTGGCCGCCGATGTGGCGCCCGCCGTCGAACGCGTGCGCCGCGCGGCCGGCCTGCCTGTCGCTGTCGGCTTCGGCGTGAAGACGCCGGAACGCGCCGCCGAGATCGCCCGCGTCGCCGACGCCGTGGTCGCCGGCTCGGTCTTCGTTGACGAGGTGGCCGCCGCTCTTGAGGCGAACGAACCCGCCGTTCCTCGCGTTCTGGCCAAGGTGAAGGCCCTGGCCGATGCTGTGAAGACGGCGAGAACTAGTGCTTCCGTGACGGAAACCGTTTAAAGGCCCCGCCCATGGTCGATAAAAATCCCGAGAACAAGGCTCGCGGCGGCTGGCTGTCGCGTTTCGCGCCCGGCGTGCGCAAGATCGTCAGCCCGCGCGACACCCCGGACAATCTGTGGGTCAAGGACCCCGACACAGGCGAGATGCTGTTCCGCTCGGACCTGGAGGCGGCCCTGTGGGTCACGCCGTCGGGCCGTCACATGCGGATCAATGCGCCGACGCGCCTGAAGGCCACCTTCGACGACGGCCTGTTCGAGAGCATCGACACGCCCGACGTGCCGGAGGACCCGCTGAAATTCTCGGACGGCAAGCCCTATCGCGACCGCCTGTCGGCGGCGCGCAAGGCGGCGGGCCGCAAGGACACCATGGCCATCGGCTACGGCCGCATCGGCGGCGCCCCCGCCGTGGTCATCGTGCAGGACTTCACCTTCATGGGCGGTTCGCTGGGCATGGCGGCGGGCGAGGCCTTCATCGCCGCCGCGCGTGAAGCGGTGAAGCGCAACGTTCCCCTAGTCTGCTATACGGCCGCCGGCGGGGCGCGGATGCAGGAAGGCGCCCTCAGCCTGATGCAGATGGCCCGCACCACCCTGGCCGTTCAGGAAGTGAAGGCGGCCAAGCTGCCCTACGTCGTGGTGTTGACCGACCCGACCACGGGCGGGGTCACGGCCTCCTACGCCATGCTGGGCGACGTTCACCTGGCCGAGCCGGGCGCCCTGATCGGCTTCGCCGGTCCGCGCGTGATCGAGACCACCATCCGCGAGAAACTGCCGCCGGGCTTCCAGCGCGCCGAATACCTCAAGGACAAGGGCATGGTGGACAAGGTGGTGTCGCGCGGCGACCTGCCGACGACGCTGGGCCTGATCCTGTCCATGCTGATGGGCGGCGCGGCCCAGAAGAAGGCTGCCTAACCGCAGGCTCTTTTCATGGACCCGATTTCGGAACGCCTGCGCGCCCGGCATCCCCAGCGCATCGACCTGTCGCTGGATCGGATGCGGGCGCTGTGCGCCGCGCTCGGGAATCCGCAGGATAAACTGCCGCCGGTGGTCCATGTCGCGGGCACCAACGGCAAGGGCTCGACGGTCGCCCTGATCCGGGCCATCGCAGAATCCGCGGGCCTGCGCGTCCACGCCTATACCTCGCCGCATCTGGTGCGTTTCAACGAGCGTATCCGGTTGGCCGGGACGCTGATCAGCGATGACGCCCTGAACGCCATCCTCGACCGGGTCGAGGCGGCGATGGCCCAGACCGGCGGCGAAGCCACGGTGTTCGAAAGCACCACGGCGGCGGGCCTTCTGGCCATGAGCGAGACGCCCGCCGACCTGGCTGTCATCGAGGTGGGCCTCGGCGGATCGCTGGACGCCACCAACGTCATCGCCCGGCCCCTGCTCAGCGTCATCACCCCGGTCGATCTGGATCACGCCGAGTTTCTGGGCACGACCATTGAAGACGTGGCGGGCGAGAAGGCGGGCATTCTCAAGGCCGGGGCGCGCGGCGTCGTGGCGCGCCAGTCCGAGGCGGCCATGGCGGTGATCGAGCGCCGCGCGGCCGAGGTCGGGTCGCCCCTGACCGTCATGGGCGTGGATTTCGACGCCTGGGCCGAGCGCGGGGGTCTCGTCTATCAGGATCAGGAGCGGTTTCTCGACCTGCCCGCACCCGCCCTGTCCGGCGCGCACCAGTTCGACAATGCGGGCGTGGCGATCGCCGCCGCGCTGGAGTTGGACCTGCCCGAGACCGCCATCGCCGAGGGGCTGAAGGCCGTGCGCTGGCCCGCGCGGATGCAGCGGCTGACGGCTGGTCCCTATGCCGAGAAGGCCCAGAAGGCCGACGCCGAACTGTGGCTGGACGGCGGGCACAATCCGCACGCCGCCCGCGCCCTGGCCCGCGCCCTGTCCGACCGCCAGACGCGCGCCCCGCGCCCCACGGCCCTGATCGTCGGCATGCTGGCCAACAAGGACGCAGGCGGCTTCTTCGAGGCGCTGAAGGGGAGCGACGCCCAGGTCTTCACCGTCGCTTTCGACGGAACGGCCGCCGAGCCGGAGGCCCTGGCCGCCGTCGCTCAAGGACGCGGCTTCGGCGCCATGGCGGCGGGATCTGTGGACGCTGCGCTGGACCGCGCCCTGGCCCTGGGCGCCGGGCGGGTGGTCATCTGCGGCTCGCTGTATCTGGCGGGCGAGGTGCTGGGCGCCAGCCGCGAGACTTGGCCGGTCTGAAGCAAACGCCAGGCCTCTCCCTCCACGTCTCGGGGAGGGTGGTCGCGTAGCAAAGCGAACAAAGAAAAAGGCGGCGCCTCTTTCGAAACGCCGCCCCACCCGACTTCGCCCTGCGGGCTCAGCCGCCCTCTCCATGAAGGGGAGGGAGAATGTCGTGTCAGTCGGCCGTCACGCCGGCTTCGGCCAGCCATTCGACGATCTTGCCCTTGGGCATGGCGCCGACCTTCATCGAGGTCATCTGGCCGTCCTTGAACAGCATCAGGGTCGGAATGCCCTTCACGCCCATCTTGGACGGGACCATGGGGCTGTCGTCGATGTTGACCTTGGCCACCGTGACCTTGCCGGCCAGTTCGTCGGCGATCTGCTCCAGCGCCGGGCCGATCTGCTTGCAGGGGCCGCACCACTCGGCCCAGAAGTCCACCAGCACGGGGGTCGAGGACTTCAGGACGTCGGCGTCGAAGCTGTCGTCGGTGACTTTCACAGTCGCCATGAATGATCTCCTTAAGAGCGCTATCGCTCGCCGCGCGGCGGCTCGCTGCTTGAGCGCATTTGATAATCGCGCGCTGACTGTAGCGCCAGCGTTCGGCCACAGATGTGGGTGCGAATCCCCGACAAATCAACGCGCATTTTCGAGAGCGGCGTCCATCAGGCCCTGCGGCAGGGCCATCAGCTTCGGCCCGTCGGTCCAGACCAGGGCCGCCTCGACCGCGCGGTCGGGATAGAGGCGGCGCAGGACGGCGGCGTAGATCGCCATTTGCAGAATATAGGCCGGATCGGCGTCCTCGGCCTGATCGGGCGCCGGGCGGTTGGACTTGAAATCCACCACCAGCACCCGCTGCGGCGTGACCACGAGCCGGTCGATGCGGCCGGAGATCGACACGCCGGACGGCAGGTCGGGCGCGGTCCCGGTCAGGGCGACCTCGGCGCGGCTGCCGGGACCGAAGACGGGGGCGAAGCGGGCGTCGTCCAGCACCCCGAAGGCGGCGGCGATCATCTCGGCG
>NZ_GL883086.1:2230364-2234012 GCF_000204035.1 Brevundimonas diminuta ATCC 11568 | reverse complement strand
CGGGGGCTCCGCGCGCATTTGGGCGGCGGCGACGGCGGCGGGCAGGCTGTCGGGATCGGCGCCGTAGCGGCGGACGCCGCCGTCCAGTTCGCGCACCTGATCGCCCAGCCGACCGAACGTCTCTTCGATCACCGACCACCAGTCCCCGGCCTCGGGCGCGCGTTTGGAGCCGCGTCCCATGACGATCACCCGGTCGCGCGCGCGGGTCAGGGCGACGTAGAGCAGGCGCAGGGATTCATCGCCGACCCGCGCCTCACGCGCCGCGCGGGCCTCGGCCGAGGCGGGGCAGTCCTCCTTCGACGAGCCGGGGCACATCAGCCAGGCCTCGACGCCGTCCTCCAGCGGGACGGGCATCAGGGACGGCCCCTGCGCCTTCGCCTTCATCGTCGTGTCGGGCAGGATGACGACCGGCGCCTCCAGCCCCTTGGCGCCGTGGACGGTCATGACGCGGACCTCGCCGCGCGGGCCTTCCAGTTCGCGCTTCACCTCGACATCGGCGGCTTCCAGCAGGGCGAGGCAGGTCTCCAGATCGATCCCGCCGCGTCCCTCGGCGGCCAACACCTGATTGAGGGTCTCGTCGACGGCTTCCTCGGCCTCGCGGCCCAGCCGAGTCAGGATGCGGGCGCGGCCCGATTGGCCGGTCGCATCCACCCGATTCAGCAGGCTGGAGAAGAAGCCGAACGGATCGAGGTCGCGCGCGCCGCGCGCCGCGCGCAGCAGATCCAGCGCCCGGCTCCACTCCGGCCGTTCGTCCGCCCGGCGTTTCAGTTCGCGCCACAGACCGTCGCGCTTCTCGCGGCCCGCTAGTTCGAACAGGCTGTCCTCGTCCACGTCGCAGAAGGGGCCGCGCAGCACCTCGGCCAGCGTCAGGTCGTCGCCCGGGAAGAGGGCGAAACGGGCCAGCGCCTTCAGGTCGTCGAAGACGATGTGCTGCGACAGCTTCAGCCGGTCGGCGCCCGCCACCGGCGCGCCGGCCGCCTTCAGGGCGCGGATGATCTCCTCGAACGTCGCGTCGCGGCGGCGGACCAGGATCAGGAAGTCGCCGTAGCCGCACGGTCGCGCGGAGCCGCTCTTGTCGAAGACGACGGCGCCGCTTTCGACCTGGCGCTTGATCTCCAGCGCCAGGGTCTGGGCCATGCGCTTGCGGGCGCTGGCGGTTCCTTCCTGATCGACGGGATCGGTCCAGGCGTCGCGCTCGGGCGGGGCCTCGTCCACGAACAGGGGCCACAGTTCGACCGCGCCGGGTTGGCCTTGGCGGGCGGCGGTGTGGTGCGGAATCTCGCCTGTCTCCCCGACCAGCGCTCGGGCGCGTTCGGGCGTGGCGAAGACTTCATCCACGAACGACAGCACCGCCTCGGTCGAGCGGTAGGAAGTCTCCAGCGGCACGCCCTCGAAGGCGCCGCCCGCGCCGGTGATCAGGCCGTCGTAGACCTGCGCTTCCTGCCGCAGCCGCTCGGGCCGGGCGCCCTGGAAGGAGTAGATCGACTGCTTCTCGTCGCCGACGGCGAAGACGGTGCGGTCGGTCCCCTCCACGGTGAAGAACTCGCCGGTCAGGGCGCGCATGATGGCCCACTGTTCGGGGGCGGTGTCCTGGGCCTCGTCGATCAGGACGTGATCGACGCCGCCGTCCAGCTTGTACAGCACCCAGGCGGCGGTCGAGCGGACGGTCAGCAGTTCGACCGTGCGCGCCACCAGATCCGAGAAGTCGAGCGCGCCGTGGGCCGTCTTGGCCGCCTCGTAGAGGGCGGCGTGGGCGTTGGCCAAGGTCAGCAGCCTGATGGTGTCGTTGGCGACCTTGGCGGCGCGCAACTGGTCGCGCGCGGCCAGAAACTTGTCCTGAAGATCGGCCAGCCAGCCCGCGGCGTCAGGCGGCGCCTTGCTGGTCGCCATCGACTTGCGGGGCGAACCCGAGCCGGTCAGGAAGACGACGCCTAGGCCGTGGAAGCTCCAGTCGTGGTCGAGGGCGTGGATCAGTTCGGCGGCCCGGTCCTTGTCGGTCTTGGAGCCGGTGGCCATCAGCTCGGCCATGCGGCGGACCTCGCCCCGGTCCAGCCAGCGCAGGAAGTCGGCCTCGATGTCTTCGGGCGTCTTCTGCGGGTCTGCGCCGGTCAGGACGTAGGGGCCGGGCGCGCGGCCGTCGGCGACGCGGGCGACATAGTCGGTCAGTTCGGCGCGCTTGGCCTCGATCAGGGCCAGCAGATCCTGGAAGCGGCCCCAGTCCAGTTCGACGGCGAAATGGCTGTAGGCCTCGCCCACCGGCCCCTCGGCGTCGGCGAGGGCGGCGCGGGCCAGGTCTTCGCGCGCGGCGTGGCTGAGGGCGATCGCCGCCTCATTCTCCAGCACGGTGAAGCGCGGCGAGACGCCTGCCTCGATGGGGAAGCGACGCAGCAGTTTTTCGCAGAAGGCGTGGATGGTCTGGATCTTCAGGCCGCCGGGCGTCTCCAGGGCGCGGGCGAACAGGCGGCGCGCCTCGGACAGGCGGGCGGGATTGAGGGCGGCGGGGTCGCTGTCGTCCAGTTTCGCCAGTTCGGCCGACAGTTCGCCGTCGTCCATGACGGCCCATTTGCCGAGCGTCTCGAACAGGCGGGCCTGCATCTCGGCGGCGGCGGCCTTGGTATAGGTCACGCACAAGATGGCCGAGGGCGCGGCGCCGCCCAGCAACAGGCGCGCCACGCGGTTGACGAGTGTCGATGTCTTGCCCGATCCGGCGTTGGCGGTGACGAAGACCGAGCGGGCCGGGTCGGCGGCGCGGCTCTGGGGGGTGATGCCGTCGCGGACGTGGAGGTTCATTCCGCCTCTCCTTCTTCGCCGCCGCCGATGACGTGCCACTCCCAGACGCGGGCCAGCAGGTTGTAGGGGCTGTAGCTGCCCATCAGATGAGGCGCGGCCCAGGAGAGGTAGGGCGTCTCCGGCCGGTCGAACTCGGCGACGCGCGCCATCAGCCCTTGCAGAGCGGCGTCGGACAGGATTTGCGCTTCAGGCCCGGCCGCGCGCACGGCGACCTCGCCCGCCTTCTTGCGGCCGACGACGCGGACGTAGGTCAGCTCCTCTGGCGGGACGGGGCCGTTCGTCTCCTTGAAGCCGCCGGCGGCCAGGATGGCGCCGGTCAGGGTCAGTTGGGGGGCGAAGCCCGCCTTGATCTGTTTGGCGGTCGGAACTTGGCCGGTCTTGAAGTCCATGACGGCGGCCGACAGGGCGCCGACCTCAATGCGGTCGGCGTAGGCCTTGACGGTGAAGGGGCCGCCCGGCGCGTCGAAGGTCAGGGCGCCTTGCTGTTCGATCAGCAGTTGGACGCCGCGCGCACGGCGGTTCGTCTCGAAACCGGCCAGCCAGCGGGCGGCGTTCCGGGCCAGCGGCGCCTCGCGCGCCATGGCGGCGTCCTCAAAGCCGTGGGCGCCTAGCTCCTCCAGCAGCAGGCGCTCGATCACCGCGTCGAGATCGTCGGGCAGCAGGTCGGGCCAGTCCTCGGTCAGGCGCTCGATGGCCTTGTGCACGGCGTTGCCGCGCGCCAGGGCCTCGGCCGAGGCGCCGGGGCGCTCCATCGGTTCGAGGTTGAGGATGCGGCGGGCGTAGAGGGCGTAAGGGTCGCGGACCCAGCGCTCGACCCCGGTGACATAGAGGCTGCGCGGGCGGCGCTCGACCGGGGGC
>NZ_GL883086.1:2221047-2229475 GCF_000204035.1 Brevundimonas diminuta ATCC 11568 | reverse complement strand
GGGGACGGTGCCAGTGGACCCGGCGGCGATGACCGGGGCCTGAGGCGGGCGGGCATCCCACGCCTCGGCCAGACGACGCAGCAGGGTCGCGCGGCGCCAGGCGGGGTCGACCAGGCCCAGCGCCTCCAGCCGTTTCGGCCAGGCGTCGACGGCGAGGCCGAGGAAGCGCGCGCTCTCGCGCCAGTGCTCGGCCAGATCCTGTTCCGCCAGCGTCGCGACGCGCGACAGATCTGAGACTTCCTCGAGTTGGCAGGAATCAAGGAAGGCGCCCAGCGCATCGGCCATTTCGAGGGCGCGCAGGGGCTTCATCCCCGGCTCGAAATCCTCGGCGATCATGCGCGCCATCTCGAAGCGGCGCGTCAGAGGGGCGATGGCGGGCGGCAGGTCCAGACCCAGTTCGCCGGGGGCGAAGGGCGGCTCGTCTTCTTCCAGATCGCCGAGCGGGCGGACCTGAGGCAGCAGAACGGGGCGCTCGCCCGCCAGCTTGCCCAGGGCGAAGGAGAAGGCGCGGGCGGCGCGGCGGTTGGGCAGCAGGATGGTGGCGTCGGTCAGGGTCTCGGGCGGGGCGTCGCCCAACCAGTCCAGCACCCCCGCCGCCAGGTCTTCGAGGAAGGGCCGCCAGGCGGGCACGGCGCGCCATCGCGGGCCGTCACCCGAGAAAGGATCGAAGCGCCCCCCCGTCATGGTCAGATCTCCGCCTTCAGCCGCGCCTCGGCTTCATCGCGCGCCTGCGGGTCGCCGACGTGCATCCAGTCGCCGTCGAGCACGCAGCCGAACAGGCGACCCTCGGCGGCCGAGGCGCGCCACAGGGGGCTGAGCGAGAAGGGGCCGTCGGGGCCCTGGTCGGCGTAGTCCGGCCGGGTGATGTGGACGCCCATATAGGCGTAGGGCGCGCTGGCGGCCTCGCCCCGGAAGGTCAGGGCGCCGTCGTCGCCGAGGAAGAAGTCGCCGCCGCCCTCGAAGCCGATGGAGCCTTCGCGCCGGGCCAGCAGCAGGGCGGCGTCCATGCGCGCGGGATTCCATAGGCGGATCAGGTCGCCCAGAGCGTCGCCCCGGTCGATCCACACGCTGTCGATATTGGCCACGAACACCGGACCGTCGCCCAGCAGGGGGCGGGCCTTCTTCAGCCCGCCGCCGGTCTCCAGCAGTTCGGCGCGCTCGTCAGAGATGCGGATGCTCGGCCGCGTGCGGGCGGCCAGATGGCTTTCCAGCCGGTCGGCGAACCAGTGGACGTTGACCACGACGTCGGTCACGCCCGCCTCGGCCAGCCGGTCGAGCACATGGTCGATCAGCGCCTTGCCGCCGACCTCGACCAGAGCCTTGGGCCGGTCGTTGGTGAGCGGGCGCATCCGCGTGCCGAGCCCGGCGGCCAGGACCATGGCGGTGGGGGGGGCGGTCATCGACGCACTTCCTTCGGCGCGTGGCGGTCCATCCAGGCGGCGACGGCTTCGAGACCGGGCGCCGTCAGATTGGCGTTCAGGTGCGCCCACATGCGCGGCATAAAGGCGGCGTAGCGGGGCTTGCCGTCGCGGGCGATCAGGCGGGCGAAGATCCCGAGAATGCGCGCCTCGTTCAGGGCGGCCAGACCGGCGTAGGACGCCATGAAGGCCTCGCGGTCGGTCTCGGGGCGCAGGGCGAAATAATGCTCGAGCGCCAGAGCCTCCAGTTCGGGCGCCACGTCGCGGCGGGCATCCTGCAGCAGGGAGTGCAGATCCCATGACGGGTGGGCCTTCACCGCATCCTGGAAGTCGATCATCCCGACCGAGGCGGCGCCGGTCCTGCCGTCCAGCCGGATCAGGTTCTCGGCGTGATAGTCGCGGTGGGCCATGACGGAGGCGCCCGCCTCGCCCGCCGTCGTGATCGGCGCCCAAGCGGCGCGCCATTCGGCGACGGCGGCGTCGTCGAAGCTGAGCGAGGGGATCAGCTTGGGCAGCCATTCGACGAAGAGGTCGGCCCCGCCTTGCAGCGCCGTCTGGTCATAGGTCAGCAGGGGCCAGTCGCCCGCTGCGCCCGTCAGCGTCTCGGGCGTCGGGGCGGCGTGCAGGACGGCGAGCGCCTCGACGGCGGCGCGATAGAGGGGGGCGGGGTCGGCGCCGTCCTCAATGACGCGGGCGAACAGGGCGTCGCCGAAATCCTCGATCACGGCCAGGCCGTTGGGGGCGTCGACGGCGACGATCTCGGGCGCCGACAGGCCGAGCGACTTCAGGTGGGCGGCGACGGCGGCGAAGGCCTCGATGCGTCCGGCCGACAGGCGGGCGACGGCGTTCCAGCCGTGCGCGTGGCGCTGGTCCGGCGTCCATGACGGATCGCAGGGGCGGCTCTCGGCGGCGGGGGCCTGATCCATCAGCATCAGGAAGGCGCCGGACGGCGTGGTCAGCCGCTCGTATCGGCGTGTCGAGGCGTCGCCGGGCAGGGGCGCGCGGACGGCCCCGGCCAGCCCGGCCGAGCGCAGAAAATCGAGACGGAGGGCTTCGCGGTCAGACATGGAGTTCCTTCAGTTTCGCTTCCCACGAGCCTGCGCCGGAAACGGTCGCAACTCTTCCAGAGAGGCCCCTATCGCCGCCCTCGCGGAGGGCGGCTGCTTGAGGGGCGGGTTCCGAGATTTCGATGATCAACCGGTCGGGGCCGAGCATCCGGCCGGGATCGTCGCCCAGGCGTTCGGGCCATTCGATCAGGGCGCAGCCTTCGTCCAGCGCCTCGTCCAGTCCGACCTCGAAGGCCTCCTCGGGCCGGGTCAGGCGATAGAGGTCGAAATGGGCGATGGGCGGATCGCTCTCATAGAACTGGACCAGGGTGAAGGTCGGCGACGGCACGTCCTCGTCGGGGCGCGTCAGGGCGCGGATCAGGCCCCGCGCCAGCGTCGACTTGCCCATGCCCAGCGGGCCGTAGAGCAGGACGGCCTCGCCCGGTTCCAGCAGGGGGGCGATGGCTTCGCCGAGGCGGGTGGTGGCGTCGGCGTCGGGAAGGTCGAAAGTCGTCATGCGGAGGGCATCAGGCGAAGGTCGCGTCAGGATCGGCGGCCAGGGTCCGCTCGACGAAGGTTTTCAGTTTCAGGGTGGCGGCCTGGGCGTCGACGTCCAGGGCCAGCGGCGGGATGGGGCGGCCGACGATCAGGTCGAAGGCGCGGCCCTTCTTGTTCAGCAGTTCGTGGAAGAGGGTGATGTCGCGCAACTCTTGCGACACCTTGTCGAACAGGTGGAACAGGCGGCTGGTCGGACCGGCGACGTGGATCGGGATCACCGGCGCCTCGTACTTGCGGGCGAGCGAAGCGGCGGTGGCGGCCCAGTCGGGGTCGGTCAGCAAGCCGTCCCGGCCGACGCGGGCCAGACGCCCGGCCGGGAACATGACGACGCAGCGTTCGGCCTCGAACGCTTCCTTGGCGGCCTGGAGGGTGGCGCGGGTCTTTTCGCGCGTGCGCTTGGCCGTGACCCATTCGACGGGGACGACGGTCTCCGACAGGCGGGGCGAGACGCGCAGGGCGTCGGCGTTGGCGAAATAGATCAGGTCGTTGCGCACCGTGCGCAGGGCGTCGTGCACGGCCAGGCCGTCGGCGATGCCGGTCGGGTGGTTGCACACCACCAGGCAGCGGCCAGACGCAGGCAGGCGGTCCAGGTGCGCCGTCCGCACTGTCAGTTCCAGCAGGTCGGAAACATAGTCGAGCGCCTGTCGCCCGCCCATGGGGCCGATGGCGTCGGCCATGCGCCGCGCCTTGGCGTAGTCGAGCAGGCTGTAGAGGGCGGGCCGCGCCAAAGGCCAGGCGCTTGATCCCGTCAGCCGGGGCGCGCGCTCGGCGATCAGGACGTCGACAATGTGCGGAGCCGGACTCATCGCCTGCTTGTCGCCGAGGCGGCGGCGGCGGGCAAGCGCCATCCAGCTTGGCTAGGACCGGATCGCCGCCTATGCAGGAAGCCTGACCATTCTTTTGGGGGAGTGTAGCGTAATGACCCGATCACACTGGATGACGGCGGCGGCCGTCCAGATGCTGTTGCTGGCGGGCGGCTTGGCCGCGACGCCGGTTTCGGCCCAGGAAGCGCCGGCCGCAGCGGTTGCGCCGGCTCAGGCCGAGGCCTCGGACCGCCTCGGGCTGAAGGATCTGGCGATGATGGAGCGGGTCGGCGATCCGCGCGTCTCGCCCGACGGCCGTCGCGTCATCTACGCCGTCACCCGGACGGACTGGGAGGGCAACCGCAACCTGACCGGCCTGTGGATGGTCGACGTCGACGGCGCGACGGCGCCGCGTCGCCTGCCGATCTCAGAGGGCGGCGTCTCGGGCGCGCGCTGGGCGCCGGACGGACAGTCGATCTATTTCCTGTCGCCGCGCGGCGGGTCGAACCAGGTGTGGCGGACGGACCGCGAGGGCATGGCGGCGGCCCAGGTGACGACCCTGCCGGTGTCCCTGTCGGGTTTCCGCTTCACGCCGGACGGCAAGGCCCTGGTGCTGGGCGTGTCGGTCTATACGGACTGCGAGACCCTGGACTGCACCAAGGACCGCCTGGCCGAACGGGCCAAGTCGACCCAGCAGGTCTATGACCGGATGCCGCTGCGGGTGTTCGACCGCTGGGCCGACGGACGCCAGAGCCACATCTTCCTGCAGCCGCTGAACGGCTCGGGCTTCGCCGAGGGTCAGCCGCGCGACCTGACCGCCGGACTGGACGGCGACGTCAGCGTCGGCGAGGGCGGGTTGACGATCGCGCGCGACGGGCGCGCCTTCATCTATGCGGCGCGCAAGCAGGCGGACCGCGCCGCCTTCACCAACGACAGCGACCTGTATCGCCTGAGCCTGGACGGCGGCGCGCCGGTCAATCTGACCGAGGGCCATTCGGGACCGGACGGGGCGCCCGCCCTGTCGCCCGACGGACGCCGTCTGGCCTGGCTGGCGGCCCCGCGCGAGAACGTCGGCGGCGATCAGCCGGTGGTCATGGTGGCCGATGCGAACGGCGCGAACGCCCGCGCCCTGACCAATTGGGATCGCGGCCCCAGCGGCCTGACCTGGCGTTCGGACGGGCGGGCGCTCTATGTTACGGCCGCCGACGAGGGCCAGAACCGCCTGTTCGAGATCGACGCCCGCACCGGCGCGGTGAAGGCCCTGACCGACATCGGCTCGGTCGGCGATTTCGACGAGGTCGGCGGCGTCCTGGCCTACGCCCATGAGAGCTTCACGGCCCCGACGCAGGTCTTCATCGCTCGGAACGGCCAGGCCGCGCGCCAGGTCACCCAGCACAACGCCGAACTGCTGGCCCGCATCGACCTGCCGCGCCCTGAGGAGATCCGCTTCCCCGGCTGGAACGACGAGACGGCGCACGGCTGGGTGTTCAAGCCCGCGGGCTTCGTCGAGGGCCGCAAATATCCGGCCGTCTATCTGATCCACGGCGGGCCCAAGTCGCCCTGGACCGAGAGCTGGTCCTACCGCTGGAATCCGCAGGTCTATACGGCGGCGGGCTATGCGGTGGTGATGGTCAACTTCCACGGCTCGCCGGGCTACGGCCAGGCCTTCACCGACGCCATCAACGACCACTGGGGCGATCGTCCGCTGGAAGACCTGCAAAAGGGCTGGCAGGCGGCGCTGTCGGCCAATCCGTGGATCGACGGCGAACGCGCCTGCGCGCTGGGCGCCTCCTACGGCGGCTATATGGTCAATATGATCGCGGGCCAGTGGAACGAGCCGTGGCGCTGCCTGGTCAACCACGCCGGGGTGTTCGACGTGCCGCAGCTGATGAACGCCATGGACATCTCGACCTTCATCCATGAGTTCGGCGGCGCGACCTGGGATCGCAAGGCGGTCTATGACGCCCACAACCCCGAGACCTATGCGGGCGACTGGAAGAAGCCGATGCTGGTGCTGCACGGCTCCAAGGACTTCCGCGTGCCGATGGAGCAGGGGCTGGCGACCTTCTCGGCCCTGCAGCGGCTGAACATCCCCAGCCGCTTCGTCCATGTGCCGGACGAGAACCACTGGGTGCTGAAACCCCAGACCTGGGTCGAGTGGCAGCAGGAGATCCTGGACTGGACGGCCGACTGGACGAAGGAAGGTCAGTAAACCGCGAGCTGAACAGGAGACTTTGCGGGCGGCGCGCGGCGGTGTTAGGCCTTCGGCCAGACTTCACATCCGCATGAGGAGCGCCTGAATGCGCCGCCTGCCCCATCTCCTGTCCGGCCTCAGCGCCGCCGCCCTGCTGACCGCCACGGCCCTTCCGGCCCTGGCCGAGGGGACGCTCGCCGCTCCGGCCGCGGCGACGGCCCCAGCGACGACCCAGGCCCGCGCCGCCTTCACCTATCAGGACATGATCTCGGCCAACCGGCTGGGCGATCCTCAGGTGTCGCCGGACGGCGAGTGGGTGGTCTATGCCCTGACCCAGACGGACGTGGCGGCCAACAAGCGCTCCAGCGCCCTCTACATCCTGGGCCTGAAGGGCGAGGCGCAGCCGCAGAAGCTGGCGATTTCCGAAGGCGGCGCCAACACCGCCCGCTGGGGCGCCGACGGCAAGCTGTATTTCCTGTCGGGCCGTTCGGGCTCCAGCCAGGTCTGGGTCTCGGCCGACAAGGGCGCGACGGCGACGCAGGTCACGGCCCTGCCGACCGACGTCAACGCCTATCGCATCAATGGCGCGGGCGACGCCGTGGCCGTGTCGCTGGCCGTCTACCCGGACGCGGCCGACCTGAACGCCTCGGTCGCGCGCGGCAAGACCGAGGCCGAGCGCAAGTCGACCGGCCAGGTCTATGATCGCATGTTCGTGCGTCACTGGGATACGTGGAACGACCACACCCAGAACCACCTGTTCGTCCAGTCGATCGGCGCCGACGGCCAGGCGAGCGGCGAGCCGGTCTGGGTCACGAAAGGCTTCGACGGCGACACCCCGTCCAAGCCGTTCGGCGACGAGAGCGAGTTCACCTTCGCGCCTGACGGGCAATCGCTGGTCTTCTCCGCGCGCAAGGCCGGGAACAGCGAGCCGTGGAGCACCAACTTCGACCTTTACAGCGTCGCCGTCTCGGCACCCGGCCAACTGACCAATCTGACCGAGGCCAACCCGGCCTGGGACACCGGCCCGGTCTTCTCGCCCGATGGCCAGACCCTGGCCTACCGCGCCATGGCCCGACCGGGCTTCGAGGCTGACAAATATTCGATCTTCCTGCGCGACGTCGCCACCGGCCAGACCCGCCAGATCGCGGCCAACTGGGATCGCTCGGCCGATACGCTGCAATGGTCGAAGGACGGGAACACCCTCTATACGACGGCGGGCGACGTCGGTCAGACCCGCCTGTTCGCCATCGACGCGCGCAACGGGGTGGTGACGCCGCTGACGGGCGAAGGCCACGTCGGCGCCTTCCAGCAGACGCCCTCAGGCTTCGTCATGGCGGTCGACACCCTGACCTCGCCCAGCGACCTGTTCTTCAAGACCTATCGCGGCCGTGAAATGCCGCGCCGCCTGACCAACGTGAACCCGCAGCTGGCGGCCAAGGCCTTCGGCGAGGCCGAGCAGTTCAGCTTCCCCGGCTGGAACAATGAGACGGTCCACGGCTATGTCATCAAGCCGGCGAATTACGTCGAAGGACAGAAGTATCCGGTCGCCTTCCTGATCCATGGCGGGCCGCAGGGCTCGTTCGGCAACAGCTGGTCCTATCGCTGGAACCCCGAGACCTATGCGGGCGCGGGCTATGCGGTGGTGATGATCGATTTCCACGGCTCGACCGGTTACGGCCAGGAATTCACCGACGCCATCAGCCAGCACTGGGGCGACCGCCCGCTGGAAGACCTGCAGAAGGGCTGGGCCTTCGCCCAGTCGAAGTACGGCTTCCTGGACGGGAACAACGCCTGCGCGCTCGGCGCCTCCTACGGCGGCTATATGATCAACTGGATCGCGGGCAACTGGCCGGGCGAGTTCAAATGCCTGGTCAACCACGACGGCGTCTTCGACACCTTCGGCATGGGCTACGGCACCGAGGAGCTGTGGTTCACCGAGTGGGAATACGGCGGCACGCCGTGGGAGAATCCGGAAGGCTATCAGAAGTTCAACCCGGCCAACCACGTGCAGAACTGGCGCGACCCGATGCTGGTGATCCAGGGCGACCTCGATTTCCGCATCCCGACGTCTCAGGCCCTGTCGACCTTCACCGCCCTGCAACGGCGCGGGGTCGAGAGCCGCTTCGTCTTCTTCCCGGACGAGAACCACTGGGTGCTGAAGCCGGCCAACAGCCTGCAATGGCACAATGAGGTGTTCGGCTGGCTGGAAAAGCATCTGGCCAAGTAGGGCTCGGCCTGACTTCGGGGCGCGGTTCGACAGGGCCGCGCCCTTCGGCTTTCGGGGAGGCGGAATGACGAGACGAGGGCTTCTGGCGCCGCTGCTGGCGACCGTGGCGACGGCGGCCTGCGCGCCGTTGGTCGGCGAGGGCCTGACGCTGCCGACCCCGCTGGGGCCGCCCGGCTGGCGGA
>NZ_GL883086.1:2216248-2220813 GCF_000204035.1 Brevundimonas diminuta ATCC 11568 | reverse complement strand
TCCTGCTGCCCGACGGCGCGCCTGAGGCGGCGGATGAACGCGCGGCGCGCGATCTGGCCGAGGGCGGCTTCATTGTGCTCCTGGTCGACCGACGCGAGGCGCCGGACAGTCCGCACCCGGCCTTCATTTCCGACGCGGCGGCGGCTGTCGCCTGGGCGGCGAAACGGGTCCAGGATCTCGGCGGCGATGCTGAACGCATCGGCGTTCTGGGACTGGGCGAGGGCGGCCGGGCGGCCCTGATGCTGGTCTTGGATCGACGCTATCTGGCGGCGGCCGGCGCGCCTGCCGCCGTGCGCGCGGCGGCGGCCCTGAGCGCAAATACAGGGCCGGACACGACCTTCACCGACCCTTCAGCCTATGGCGTCGCCTCTGATTCAGCGCCTGTGTGGCGTGGAGCGACGGGCGATATGGCGGGCGCCGTCGCCTTCCTGCACGGGGCGCTGGGCTGAGGCGTCAGTCGGCCCGCTCGAGCTGCGTCTTCAGATTGGCCAGTTGGGCCGACAGCACCCCGTCCACGGGTGCGGCCCAAGCTTCCAGCCCGCCGCCGGCGTAGCCGCCGACGACATAGGTCCAGGTCAGGGTCGTCCCGTCGCCTTCCGGCTTCAGGTTGAACGTCAGGCCGCCCGCCGCGCTCTGGCCCTGCAGCGGGCCGAGGCCGCCCTGCAGCACGAGCTTCGATCCCGGCTCGACCAGCACGGTCTCCAGATGGCGCGAGACGCGGCCGTCCGCCGCCCGCTCGCACCAGCAGCCGCCGGGCGACAGGTCCAGCGACAGGGCGGAGTTCCTGAACCAGCGGTGGTCGCGGCTCCACCAGGCGTCGGGCGCGATCAACATCGCCCAGACCCGCGCGGGCGGCGCGTTCAGGGTCAGCGTCCCGCCGATCTCGAACCCATGCGGCGCAGCCGACTTCACCTCGGCCCAGGCGGGCGCCGGAACAGAGATGACGGTCAGCAGGGCGGCGGCCGCAATAAGCGGAAACAGGCGTCGAACCATGGGAAATCCTCCAGCGGCACGAGGAAGCGCGCGGGCGCGTCTGCGGTCAACTGTCGTGTCGGCGTGTTTCCCCCGTCTCGCCAAGGTCACGGTTTTCCGCTAGAGGAAGCCATGACAGACAAGATGACCCCCCAGGCGGCGCTGGACCGCCTCGAAACCCTCTACAATCAATCGGTCGCCAACCTGCGCACCGCAGTGAAGCGTTTTCTCGAGACCGGCGAGCGCGCCGATCCCGAAGCTCGGGCCGTCGGCCTGTTCGCCTATCCCCGACTGACCATCAGCTGGTTCGGCGACCGCCCGCAGGATCTCGAGACCCGCGCCTTCGGCCGCCTGTCGCGCCCCGGCGTCTATACGACCACCGTCACCCGCCCCGACCTGTACCGCGCCTATCTGCTGGAGCAGCTGACGCTGCTGTCCGATGAATACGGCGCCCGGATCACGGTCGAGCCGTCGGAACAGGAAATCCCCTTCCCCTATGTGCTGGACGGTTCCGGCGTGGTGCTGGACAGCTCCATGACGGCGGCCATCGCCCGCTGGTTCCCGACCACGGATCTGGCCCACATCGGCGATGAAATCTCGGACGGCCTGTTCGAGCCGGGCGAGGACTTCCCCCTGGCCCAGTTCGACGGCCTGCGCACCGACTTCTCGCTGGCTCGCCTGCGTCACTACACCGGCACCCCGGTCGAGGACGTGCAGAGCTTCATCCTGTTCACCAACTACAACCGCTACGTCGACGAGTTCGTGCGCTGGGCCACGGCCGAGATCGCCGACCCCGACAGCCCCTATGAAAGCCTGTCCTGCGCCGGGGGCGTGGTGGTGACCAGCGCCACCGACAACCCCGAGGCGGCCATCATGGACGCCGCCTGGCGCAAGCATCAGATGCCCGCCTATCACCTGACGCGGCCGGACGGTCAGGGCATCACCCTGGTCAACATCGGCGTCGGGCCGTCGAACGCCAAGACCATCTGCGACCACCTGGCGGTCATGCGGCCGCACGCCTGGATGATGATCGGCCATTGCGGCGGCCTGCGCGGCAGCCAGACCATCGGCGACTATGTGCTGGCCCACGCTTACTTGCGTGACGATCATGTGCTGGACGCGGTCCTGCCCGCCGACATTCCGATCCCCAACATCGCCGAGGTGCAGCGCGCCCTCTACGACGCCACCAAGCTGGTCTCGGGCGCGCCGGGCGAAGAGGTGAAGAAGCGGCTGCGCACCGGCACCGTGGTCACCACCGACGACCGCAACTGGGAGCTGCGCTATTCCAAGTCGGCCCTGCGCTTCAACCAGAGCCGCGCCGTCGCCATAGACATGGAGAGCGCCACCATCGCCGCGCAGGGGTATCGCTTCCGCGTGCCTTACGGGACGCTGCTGTGCGTCTCGGACAAGCCGCTGCACGGCGAGATCAAGCTGCCGGGCCAGGCCAACCGCTTCTATGAAGGCTCGATCTCCGAGCATTTGCAGATCGGCATTCAGGCGGTGGACCTGTTGCGCGCCGAAGGCACCCGTTTGCACTCCCGCAAGCTGCGCGCCTTCGACGAGCCGCCGTTCCGGTAAGACGACCCGCTGACCTGAAGAGGGCGCTGGGGCTCCCCCGGCGCCCTTTTTGCTTGGGCGCTAGGCAGGGTGAAGGGTCGTGTGGCGCAATTTCAAGAAAGAACTTTACAAAATAAAGTTCTTAGCACACTCTCGCTTTCAACAGACAGGGAGAGACGCCATGACCCGCGATCAGGTTCAATCCGTTCACGACGACATCGCCTATATGAAGGCCCTCGCCCAGGAGGGACGGCGAGCGCCGCTTCTGGGCGGGTCGGTGCTGGTCGCCGCGGCCGTAATCTTCGGGGCCGCCACGGTCGGCCAGTGGATGATGGTGCTGGGCCGTATCCCCAACGGCGGCTGGGAAAGCCTGTCGCTTTGGCTGGGCGCAGCCGCAGTATTCGTGATCGCTCTGGTCGTCCTCATCCGCCGCATCGAAAGCGCCTGCGGCGGCGCCAGCGCCATGAACCGGTCTGTCGGCGCGGCCTGGTCGGCCATCGGCTACGGCATCTTCGTCACCTGGACGGCCCTGATGGTCTTCGGCTGGCGCACCGGCGACTGGGGCGTGATGGCCCTGATGCCGACGGTGGTCATGGGCGCCTACGGTTCGGCCTGGATGGTAGTGGCCGCCATCAGCCGCAAGGCCTGGCTCAACGTCGTGGGCCTGATCTCCTACGCCGGCGCCGTGGTGCTTGCCGGACTGGGCGATCCCCTGCTCATCTATCCGGTCTATCTGGTCCTGCTGATCGCCGTCGCCCTCGCGCCCGGATTGATCCTGGTGCGCGGCGCAACGAAGAAGGCGGGCTGAGATGAACGTCGAGGACGAGACCTCGGACTTCGACATCGGCCGCATCGACGAGGTGATCCACGGCCGGGTGCGCCTGGGGATCATGGCCTATCTGTCCGGGGTGGAGAGCGCCGACTTCGGCGAGCTGAAGGCCCGCTTGCAGACGACGGACGGCAATCTGTCGGTGCATTTGCGCAAGCTGGAGGAGGCGGGCTTCGTCGCCGTGTCCAAGAGTTTCCAGGGCCGCAAGCCCCTGACGCGGGCCAGCATGACGGAGACGGGGCGTGACGCCTTCCTCGCCTATCTGGACGCCATGTCGGCCCTGGTGGCGGGGCGTTAGCCCGGACTGGCGTGCGCCGTCGAACAGTCTAAGAAAGGCGGTCATGAGCGACCGCCTTTCGCCGTTCGAGGCCATCGACAACTTCCGCGACTATGGCGGTTACGCCGTGGATGACCGTCTGCTGGCGCGCGGGCGGCTCTATCGCGCGGCGCATCAGGCGCGGGCGACGCAGGCGGACGTAGCGCGGCTGGAGGCGCTGGGGCTGGCGGCCGTGGTCGATCTGCGTCGGCCCAGCGAGCGGCGAGCCCAGCCCTCGCGTCGTCCGGTCGGCTGGGCCGGGAGACTGATCGAAAGCGACCATGACGACGGCGGCGAGGCGCCGCACCTGACCTTTCTGAAGACCGCCGACCTGACCGAAGCGTCCGGCCGCGCCTTCATGACCGAGACCTATCGCCGCCTGCCCTTCGAAGCGGCTCATGTCGACCTGTTCGGCCGCTACTTCCGCCTGCTGGCCGAGGTCGAGGGGCCGGTGCTGATCCACTGCGCGGCGGGCAAGGACCGGACCGGCCTGCTGGCGGCCCTGACCCACAGACTGCTGGGCGTGGCCCACGACGATCTGATGGCGGACTATCTGGCGACCAATCAGGCTGTGGATCTGGACAGTCGGGCCGATGAGGTCGCGCGCAAGCTGACCGCCATGACCGGCCGCACGGCGTCGCACGGGGCGGTGGTCGCCTTCCTGGGCGTCGAGGCGGCCTATCTGGACGAGGCCTTCGGCGCCATGCGCGCGCACAGCGGCTCGGTCGACGCCTATCTGGAGCGCGTTCTGGGCGTGGATGCGTCGCTGGCCGACCGCATCCGGGCGCGGTTGGCACCGTGAGCGGCTTATCTGTTCGCCATGTCGAGACGCGCCCGTGGCGCGATCCGCTGGCGGCGGCGGCGAGGGTGAACCGTCGCGCGGGCGCCCTC
>NZ_GL883086.1:2207672-2216131 GCF_000204035.1 Brevundimonas diminuta ATCC 11568 | reverse complement strand
CGGCGGACGCTGGTCCTTCGTAGCCTGCGAGCCGGATCAGACGTTCGTCGGTCGTGCGGACGATGGGGCGCTGTTCCAGCGCCTGCGCGAGCCCGCCTATGCAGACGGCGGGGTCGTCGGGCTGATGAGCTATGACGCCGGGGCGCGGCCTGCAACCGGCGAGCGGGGGGGCGGCTGGCCGGACCTGATGCTGGCGCGCTATCCGGCCGTGCTGGCCTTCGATCACCAAGACCGACAGGTGCGGGCGATCGGGCGCGGGGCGGACGTCGAGGCGGCGCGCCTTGAGGCGCAGCGCGCAGCGACCTGGCTAGAGACGGCGGCCTCGACGGACACGCCCGCGCCGCCCTGTGACAGCGTGATCGAAGAGGGCTCGGGCGCAGCCTATGAGGCGGCGGTTGCCGATGTGGTCGCCCGCATCGGCGCCGGAGAGCTGTTCCAGGCCAATATCGCGCGCGCCTGGATCGGGCGGTTGCAGCTGGGGCGTGATCCTTTCGAGGTCTTCCTACGGCTGTCGGCGGGGCGCGGCGCGGCCTACGGCGCCTTTTGGCGGCTGGGCGAGCGGGCGCTGGTGTCCAACTCGCCGGAACTGTTCCTGACCTTTGACGACGAGAGCGGCCGTATCGAGACCCGGCCGATCAAGGGCACCCGCGCGCGAGACCCTGACCCCGCGCGCGACGCGGCCCTGGCGGCGGAGTTGGTCGACAGCGCCAAGGACCGGGCCGAGAACCTGATGATCGTCGATCTGATGCGCAACGATGTGGCGCGGGCGGCGCGGCCCGGTTCGGTCAAGGCCGAGCGCCTGTTCGCGCTGGAGAGCCATCCGACGGTGCATCATCTGGTCTCGACGGTGAGCGCCCAGGCGGCGCAGGGCGTCGGCCCGGCCGAGGTGATGGAGGCCGCCTTTCCGCCCGGCTCCATCACCGGCGCGCCCAAGCATCAGGCCATGAAGGCGATCGCGGGCCACGAGCCGCCGCGCGGGCCGTGGTGCGGCTCCCTGTTCGGCTGGGGGCTGGGCGAGGAGGCGCGGCTGACGGCCTCGGTCCTGATCCGCACGGCAGCGTTCGAGCGAGGCGCGGACGGCTGGCGCTGGCGCGCCCTGGCCGGGGCGGGGATCGTCGCCGACAGCGATCCGCGCGCCGAACGGCTGGAGACCGAGGCCAAGTTCCGGGCCTTGAAGGAGGCTCTGGTCGGCTAGGGCCGCCGGGTCAGGCGGGGCAGTCGGCGCAGACGATCCGATCCGTCGTGCGCGGGCGGAGATAGTAGTTGCGTTTGAAGGCGATACTCTCGGGCAGAATCACGTCCGGGATGAACAGCCGATAGCCGTAGTTCGTCTCCCCCAGGATCACCGTCTGACCGTCCGTGATCAGGTCGGGCGGCAGGTCGGTGATGGGATCGCCCCGCTTGCGGGCGGGCATGATGTCGGCGCCGTCGGCGTCCTTGGCGCTTTTGGCGTGACTCCATTCGACCGTGGCGACGCCGCGTGCATCGACGGTGATGCTTGAGACGCGGATCGACAGGGTGTCAGCGGAAAAGGGCCGCATGATCATGTCGCCGATCGCGAAGACGCCGTTCAGATCCTCGATATTGGTGCCGCCGGACTGGGCCACCAGGTCCGCAACCATGGAGGCGACGTGGCTGGCGCGGCGCTCAGCCATATAGCCCTGGGAGAATACGATCAGGCCGAAGTAGATCATGATCATCACGGGCGCGATCAGGGCGAACTCGACCGCCGAGACCCCGCGCCGGTCCCGCAACAGGCGGCGCAGCAGCCCGATGTTCGCGGCGCGCCTCATCTGTAGGGCTCATTGCGGAAGGCCAGGGTGGTGGTCAGCATCACGCGATGATCGTTGGTGCGCGACACGGCCTGGGCGATGAAGGGGGTGACGATGGGTTGTTCATACCAGACGCGCACCAGCACCCGATCGCCGGGATCGCCCGGCATATAGGTCAGGACGCTGGGATCGAAGACGCCCGTTTTCAAAGGGTCGGCGTCCGGCGGGGTCGAGAAGCCGTCGACTACGCGGATGTCGATGAAGGCGCGGCTGGGGCAGTCGGCGGCGAAGACGCTCATCTTGGCGCACAGGCGCTCCTTGATGTCCCCAATCTCCAATTGCTGTTCCTGAGCCAGACCTGTGCGGATCTGTCGCCCGGCGTCGGAGACGGCCGTTTCGACCAGGGCGTCGACCAGCAGCATCAGGCCGATCTCCAATATGCCGAACAGCAGGATGAAGAAAGGGAAGGCCACGAGGGCGAACTCCACGGCGGTGGAGCCCTCGCGACGACGCCGACGATGCATCAGGCCCAGCCCCCGGCGCATGGGATCAGGGGGCCGTGGACGGGCGGGCGGCGGCGGGCGCGCAGCGGGCTCCGCAGGCGATTTCCACCGCTTCACCGCCGCGCCAGACGCGCACCGAGCCGGTTTCGCCGGGGCTGACGGCCACCTGGCGCTGGAACAGGGGGCGGCCCAGGGCGTCGACGGCGATGATCTCGGTCAGGCCGTAGCTCTTGCCGGTGATGAACAGGGTGCGGGCGTCGGTGACGGTGACGTCGGCAATGCGCGGATTGGCCACGATCACTGACCCAGCTGGAGCGCGAAGCTGCACCCGCGTCGCCTGATCCAGCTTGACGTCGAGCGGACGCTCCTGCGCCACGGCGGGCGCGGTCAGGACGAGCAGCGCGGCCAGGCCGGTGAGAAGAGAAGCTGGGCGCATGGCGGGGCCTCCGTGAGGATCAGAACGGGCGCGCGCGAGCGCCGCACGCGAACCTGACCGGCAAAGGTCAAGAAACCCTGAAATTCCCCGCTTGGGCCGAGATCAGCCGTGAAATCTAGTAAACGAGAAAGTAACCATCAATATTGCGCAGCGGCGTCGAGATTTTACTCGCTCTTAAGGGGCGGCGGCGCATTGTCTCCATGCAAACGGGGGTCAAGCGGGCAAAACCGACGACCCTGATAGTGGGTCATCTGCTCGTTATTGAAAGAAGGAAGACACAATATGCGTAACTTCATCACGCGCTTCGCCAAAGACGAATCCGGCGCCACGGCCATCGAATACGGTCTGATCGCTGCTCTGATGGCAGTGATCATTATCGCTGGCATTGGTTTCTTGAAGCCGGGCCTTGAGGGTGCATTTAAGAACGTTGGCGGTCAAATGTCCAAGGTTCCCGCCGCTTAAAGTCGGTGAGGTATCTGTAAACAAGAAAGGCCGGAGCTTATGCTTCGGCCTTTTTTGAATCAGAGAATTTTTAATAATTGCTGTGCAATGCTAGCAAGATGAATGAATTTGCTTCAAAAATTATCTATATAATGCCGGCAATTTTGATTGTTGCCGCAATTTATGACGTATCGACGATGAAGATACCGAATCAATTTTCAATATTACTTATTGTAGTTTATTTTTTTGCAGCCTTGCTTTTTAACTTACCGTTCTCGGTTGTTGTGACGTCCACGCTTCTGGCGTTGTCGGGCTTGCTGGTTGGTTTGGGCATGTTCGCGCTGAATTGGCTCGGAGGAGGGGATGCGAAGCTCATGGCAGCTACTCTTCTTTGGTTGGGGGTGCCGAGCTTGACGCCTTTTATCCTCTACACGGCGCTGGCCGGCGGCGGCTTCTGTCTGCTGCTGATGACGGCGCGCAGCCATCTGCCCTTTTTCGCCCAGACCGGCCCAGGCTGGGTCATGCGCTTGATGCAGCCCAAGGGCGACATTCCCTATGGGGTCGCCATCGCCATCGGCGCCCTGTTGGCCTATCCGTCCAGCCCGCTGATGACGGCCTACATCACCGGTTGATGACGTCGTTCGTCAAGGGCGGCCCAGCTTAGGGGCGCGTTAACCATGACGAGCCATTATCCCTGACAGGCAGGGGGCGGATCATCCGGGTTCGCGCGATCGCGTCTGCCGGAGACACTGGATGAAACCCGCCAAGATCGCCGTCATCTGTATCGCAGCCCTCGCGGCCATCGGTCTGGCGCTGGTCGTGCGCGCCATGGGCTCGTCGGGACAGCCCACGGCCACCGCCACCGCCGCCGTCGAGACGCGGCCCATGGCCAAGGTGCTGGTCGCGGCGCGCGACCTGGAGCCGGGCCGTCGTCTGGTCGATGCGGATCTGAGCTGGAAAGACTGGCCGGCCGACGAACTCAATCCCCTTTTCATCACCGACGGTCCGCCGCCGCCGTCCAAGGCCGAGGGCGCCGCCGCCGAGAACGCGGCCGTCGAGGGCGCGGGCGACGCCAAAAGCACAACGGTGGACAAGGCCATGAAGGCCGTCGCCGAGTTGAACACGCCGGGCGCCAAATCGGACTACATCGGCGCCGTGGTGCGCGAACCCATTCTGGCCGGAGAGCCCCTGGTAGCGCGCAAGATCGTGCGCGCCGGGGACAGCGGCTATATGGCCGCCTATCTGGAGCCGGGCATGCGGGCCATGGCGATCCGCGTGACGGTCGAGACGGCGGCGGGCGGCTTCATCCTGCCTGGCGACCGCGTGGACGTCCTGCTGACGCGCGAGGTCAAGGGGTCAGGCGACGACGGCGGGACCAAATATTCAGCCGCCACGGTGATGCGCAACGTCAAGGTTCTGGCCATCGACCAGAGCACCCGCGCCGCCGAGGACGAGCAGGCGGTCGTCGGCGCCACCGCGACTCTGGAGCTGACGGGCCGCGACGCCGAAGTCCTGGCCCTGGCCAAGTCCGAGGGCGAGCTGTCGCTGGTGCTGCGCTCCTATGCCGATACGGCCGGGCCGTCGGGCCATGTGCCGGGGGCGGTGCGCGGCCGAGCGACGGGCGGCGGAGGCTCGGTCGTGCGCGTCTATCGCGAAGGCCAGGCCGAGACGGTGGCGGTGCCATGAAGACGGGACTATCGGGCATGAATCGTTTCGCTTTCGCCGCCTGCGCCGCCCTGATCGCGCTGGGCGGCTCTGCGGCGTCGGACGGCGCTCGCGCCCAGACGCGCGCCGCCATCACCGCAGGCTCGGCCCCGCAGATGGTCAATCTGCCGCGCGGAACATCCTTCGCCGTCGATCTGCCGGCCGATGCGCGCGACGTCATCATCTCCAATCCGGCCGTGGCCGAGGCCATGCTGCATTCGCCGCGCCGGATCACCATGATCGGCCTGGCGGGCGGCGAGACGGACGCCGTATTCCTGGATGCGAGCGGGCGCACCATCCTGGCGCTGCGGGTGCGCGTGGATGCGGGCGTCAGCGCGCTTCAGGACACCCTGGCGCGCGTGGCGCCGGGCTCGAACGTACGCGCGGAGGCGGTCAACGACAGCATCATCCTGACCGGCGTGGCGGCCAGCCCGCTGGAAGCCGAACGCGCCGCCCAGGTGGCCCGCGCCTTTGTCAGCGCGCCGGAAAAGGTCATGAACATGATCGCCGTCGCCGGATCGGATCAGGTGACGCTGAAGGTGCGCGTGGTCGAGGTGCAGCGCAACGCCATCAAGCAGCTCGGATTCGACACCCAGGCGGTGATCGGCCGCGTCGGCGACACTCAATGGCTGTTGGGCAACAGCGCCACCTGGGGCGTGAACGGCTCGTTCCTGGGCGGTCTGGCCGGCGGGATCGCGCGCGACACCACCAAGAATTTCCAGATGCAGGTGCCCTGTGTCGGCCCCGGCTGGCCCGAGGGCGCCATGTGTCCGGTCACGGTCGACGGCAGCCCCGGCGACCCCTCCAACTGGGACACCGCCAAGCCCGGCACCGGCCCCGGCTCGGATGGGCTGAACAAGGGCGAGGCCATGCTCAAGGCCTTCGAGCGCGTCGGTCTGGTGCGGACGCTGGCCGAGCCCAATCTGACGTCGGTCAACGGCGAGGCGGCCAGCTTCCTGGCCGGGGGCGAGTTCCCCGTGCCCGCCGGGCGCGACCGCGAAGGCCAGATTACAGTCGAGTACAAGCCCTACGGGGTCGGCCTGTCGTTCCGACCGGTGGTCCTGTCGGAAGGGCGCATCAGCCTGCAGGTCAAGGTCGAGGTGTCGGAGCTGACGCCCAACGGCGGCCTGACCATCGGCGCGGGCACGCCGTCCTCGATCACCCTGCCGGGCCTGACGGTGCGGCGCAGCGAGAACACCATTGAACTGCCCTCGGGCGGGTCGATGATGATCGCCGGCTTGCTGCAGGAATCGACGCGTCAGGCGATCGACGCCCTGCCGGGCATGACCAATCTGCCGGTGCTGGGCCAGCTGTTCCGCTCGCGCGACTATGTGATGGGCGAGACCGAACTGGTGGTCATCGTCGAGCCCTATATCGTCAACCCGACCTCGCCGGATCGGATGCAGACGCCCGCCGACGGTCTGCGCATCGCCCAGGACGCCCAGACCATCTTCTTCGGCCAGTTGAACCAGGTCTACGGCTCGCCCGCTCCGGCGGCGCAGCCGGGCGCCGGCTGGCGCGGCCCTGTCGGCTATGTGATCGAGTGAGCGCCATGATCCGCACCGCCTCCATCTCCGCCGCCGTTCTGAGCCTGAGCCTGGCGTTGTCGGCCTGCGTCGGCGGCCCGGCCGGCCTGGGCGGCGAGCCGCCGCTGACCCCCACCTCGCGTTTCAGCCTGCAGGTTGAGCCAGGCCTGGATCGCATCGCCCTGGCCGTGCACGAGACGGGCCTGTCCGCCAATCAACGCGCGGCGCTGGACGCCCTGGTCGGACGTTTCGCCATGGAGGGCGCGCCGGTCCTGGTGATCGAGGCACCGGCGGGGGGCGACCCTGTGGCGGCCCAGGCGGCGTGGAATGTCAAGGCGGCGTTCGAGGCGGCGGGCGTGCCCGGCGAGCGCATCCAACTGGTCGGCTACGCCGCGCCGGACCCCAGGGCGCCGGTGCTGGTCGGGTTCGAAACGGTGCGCGCGGTGGTGCCTCAGTGCGGAACCCAGTGGGGCAATCTGGGCCGCACTGGCGACAATCAGTCGGCTTCCAACTTCGGCTGCGCCGTCACCGCCAACCTGGCCGCCCAGATCGCCGATCCGCGCGACATCGTCGCCCCGCGCGCCATGATCCCGGCCGATTCCGGTCGTCGCTCGGTGGTGTTCGACGCCTATCGTAAGGGCGAACAGACCTCCGCCCAGCGCGAGACCCTGTTGTCGCAGACCAAGATTTCACAGGCTGTGCAATGACGACGGCGCCCAAGCCCTTTCCTTCTCAGGATTTCGACGCCCTGGACGGCTTCGATCTCGATGACGAGTTCATGGATCTGCACCCGACCGGCGCCGGGACGCCCGCGCCTTCGGCTATGGGACAGGCGGTGGACGCCTTCGATCCGGTCGGGCGGATGCGGACCGAAACCGAGGCGGCGATGAATACGTCGACGCCTTCCGCCGCCGTCGCGCCGCCCGTGGTGGCCGCCATGCCTGCGGTCGAGACGTCGACGGCGCTGACGATGGGCGGGGCGGCCTCGGTCGAGGTGTCGATCCCGCGCATCGGGGTGCACATCTTCGCCGAGCGCCAGGACACGGCCGCCGCCGCCGAGCGCGCGGGCCAGGACCGCCGCATGGCGCGCGCCACGACCCAGATCCGCCTCGGCGGCGTCCAGGCGGCGATCGAGGCCTATCAGGCCGAGCCGACGCCGCCCCTGATCATCGTCGAGAGCCTGAAGGCGCCGCAAGATCTGCTGGCCGAGATCGACCAACTGGCCCAGGTCTGCGATGCGGGCACCAAGGTCGTCATCATCGGCGCGACCAACGACATCCTGCTGTTCCGCGAGCTGATGCGGCGGGGCGTCAGCGAATATCTGGTGGCGCCGATCCAGCCGTTGCAGCTGATCGCCGCCATCGGCGGCCTGTTCGCCGACCCGGCCCAGCCCTTCGTCGGCCGCACCATCGCGTTCGTCGGCGCGCGCGGCGGGGCGGGGGCCTCGGCCGTGGCGCACAACACCGCCTATGCGATGAGCGAACGGATCGGCGTCAACACCGTCATTGTCGACTACGATCTGCCGTTCGGCACGGCCGGGCTGGACTTCAACCAGGATCCCCTGAACGGGGTGGCCGACGCCCTGAACCAGCCGGATCGCCTGGACCCCACCCTGCTGGACCGGATGATGGTCCGCTGCACCGACAAGCTGAGCCTGTTCGCCGCGCCCGCGACGCTGGAGACCGACTGGGACATCGGCGCCGAGGCCTTTGAGGAAGTCACCACCCGCATCCGGGCGACCGCGCCCTTCGTGGTGCTGGACCTGCCGCACCTGTGGTCAGGCTGGATGCGCCGGGCGCTGATCGCGGCCGACGAGGTGGTGGTGGTGGCGACGCCGGACCTGGCCTCGCTGCGCAACGCCAAGAACATGATCGACCTGATCAAGCAGGGACGCCCCAACGACGCCCCGCCGCGCCTGGTGCTGAACCAGGTGGGCATACCGGGGCGGCCCGAGATTCCGGCCAAGGATTTCGGCGCGGCCCTGGGCGTCCATCCCAGCCTCAGCATTCCCTTCGACGCCAAGGTGTTCGGCGCGGCCGCCAACAACGGCCAGATGATCGTCGACGCCGCCGCCAAG
>NZ_GL883086.1:2197797-2207345 GCF_000204035.1 Brevundimonas diminuta ATCC 11568 | reverse complement strand
GGCTGGACGCCCTGGACGGATTGCTCGGCCGCAAGCCCGAGCCTGCGTCGAGCGCCCCTTCGAGTGCGGGGCCTCGCGCCACGCCGGGCCTGGAGCAGCTGAAGAAGGCCCAGGCCGTCGCCGAGATCGTGCGCGAGCAGAGCGACTATTATCACGCGACGAAGACCACCATCTTCAACGCCCTGATGAACACCATCGACCTGGCCCAGCTGGCGCAGCTGGATCAGAAGGCGGCGTCCGAGGAAATCCGCGACATCGTCGCCGAACTGGTGGCGATCAAGAACGTCTCCATGTCGGTGGCCGAGCAGGAGCACCTGGTTCAGGACATCCTGAACGACGTGCTGGGCTATGGGCCGCTGGAGCCGCTTCTGGCGCGCGACGACATCGCCGACATCATGGTCAACGGCGCCGGTCGGGTCTTCATCGAGGTCGGCGGCAAGGTTCAGCTGACCAATGTCCGCTTCCGCGACAACGGCCAGCTGATGAACATCTGTCAGCGGATCGTGTCCCAGGTCGGCCGCCGCGTCGACGAGGCCAGCCCCATCTGCGACGCCCGCCTGCCCGACGGCAGCCGGGTCAACGTCATCGCCCCGCCCCTGGCCATCGACGGCCCGACGCTGACGATCCGCAAGTTCAAGAAGGACAAGCTGACAATGCGCAATCTGGTGGAGTACGCCTCCATCAGTCCCGAGGGCGCGCGCGTCCTGGGCGTCATCGGCGCATCGCGATGCAATCTGGTCATCTCGGGCGGTACGGGCTCGGGCAAGACGACCCTGCTCAACACCCTGACGGCCTTCATCGACCCGACCGAGCGCGTCATCACCTGCGAGGACGCCGCCGAACTTCAGCTGCAGCAGCCGCACGTCGTGCGTCTGGAGACCCGGCCGCCGAACCTGGAGGGCCAGGGTCAGATCACCATGCGCGACCTGGTGAAGAACTGTCTGCGCATGCGCCCCGAACGCATCATCGTCGGCGAGGTCCGCGGGCCCGAGGCCTTCGACCTGCTGCAGGCCATGAACACCGGCCACGACGGCTCGATGGGGACGCTGCACGCCAACTCCCCGCGCGAAGCCATCAGCCGGATGGAATCGATGATCACCATGGGCGGCTACGGCCTGCCGTCCAAGACGATCCGCGAGATGATCGTCGGCTCGATCGACGTCATCGTCCAGGCCGCGCGCCTGCGCGACGGCTCGCGCCGCATCACCCACATCACCGAGGTGGTGGGGCTGGAAGGCGACGTCATCGTCACCCAGGATCTGTTCGTCTACGACATCACCGGCGAGGACGCGCACGGCAAGATCACCGGCCGCCATCGCTCCACCGGCATCGCCCGCCCGCGCTTCTGGGACCGCGCCCGCTACTATGGGCTGGAGCGGGAACTGGCCGAAGCTCTGGACGCGGCGGAGTAGGGGCGATGCTGCTTCCCATCCTGGCGGCGGTCCTGGCCTTCATCACCATCGGCGGCGTCGGCTGGGTGCTGGTCGGCGGCGACGATTCCTCGAGCCAGGCGGTCAAGCGGGCCAAGACCATGGGCGGGGTGCGGGCCGAGGCGGCGGCCAGCGCCAAGCGCGCGGCTGCGGCCAATACGCCCGAGGCGCGCCGCAAGCAGATTCTGCTGCAGCTTCAGGAGGTCGATCGACGCGAGCGCAAGGCGCGCATGACGATGGGGGCCAAGCTGAAACAGGCTGGACTGAGCCTGTCGGTGCGGACTTTCGTCATCATAAGCGTGGCCGCAGGCCTGGTCGGGGCGCTGCTGGCCTTCGTCCTGGGGGCGAACATCATCATCGTCCTGGGCGTCGGCGTGGCGGCGGGTCTGGGTCTTCCGCGCTGGATCATCGGCATGAAGGCCAAGGCGCGGATGAAGAAATTCTCTCTCGCCTTCGCCGATGCGATCGACATCCTGGTGCGCGGCATCAAGACCGGCCTGCCGGTCCATGACTGTTTCAAGATCATCGCTCGCGAGAGCCCCGAGCCGCTGGCCGGCGAGTTCCGCACCCTGGTCGAGGGCATGGGGGTGGGGCTGACGCTCGCTCAGGCCCTGGACAAGATGTATGAGCGCATGCCGACGCCGGAGCTGAAATTCTTCGCCATCGTCATCGCCATTCAGCAGAAGTCGGGCGGCAACCTGGCCGAGGCGTTGGGCAATCTGACCACGGTGCTGCGCGCCCGGCGGATGATGGTCGAGAAGATCAAGGCCCTGTCGTCCGAGGCCATCGCCTCGGCGGGCATCATCGCCTCCCTGCCGCCGGCGGTGATGATCCTCGTGATGCTGTCCAACCCCAGCTACATGATGCTGATGTTCACCGACATCCGCGGCCAGGTCATGCTGATGGGGGCGGCCCTGTGGATGGCGACCGGCGTCTTCGTGATGAAGCGCATGATCTCCTTCAAGTTCTGAGGCGGAGGCGACGATCGTGAACGGTTTCATGCGCTTCATCACCGACCCGCAGAACCTGCTGAGCATCGGGGTCGGCGTGGCGGTCTTCGCCAGCGTCCTGACCCTGCTGTCCTCCTTCGTCGGCGGCGGCGCGCGGCTGGACAAGCGGATGAAGGCCGTGGCCGAACGCCGTGAGGAACTGCGTCGCCGGTCGCGCCAGGCCATGCGCGGCGGCGCGGGGAACGAAGCCTCCAGCCTGCGCCGGACCGACGACAGTTTCCGCAGTCGCGTGGTCGCGCGCCTGAACCTGATGAAGCTGCTGGAAGACCCCAAGGTCGCCGACAACATGATCCAGGCGGGTTTCCGGGGGCCCGGGCCGCTGAACACCTTCTACTTCTTCCGCTTCGCCACGCCCTTCATCCTGATGGCGCTGACGGCCTTCTACCTGTTCGTCGTGGTCAAGCCGGACCTGCCGATGATGACTCAGGTCGCTATGGTGGTGATGGCGGCGGGCGTCGGCTTCTATGCGCCGAACATCTATCTGAAGAACATGATCGACAAGCGGCGGGCCTCGATCATGGCGGCCTTCCCGGATTCGCTCGACCTGCTGCTGATCTGCGTGGAGTCCGGCATGTCGATCGAGGCGGCGATCCAGAAGGTCAGCCAGGAGGTCGGCGGCCAGTCGATCGAACTGGCCGAGGAGCTGTCGCTGCTGTCGGCCGAGCTGAGCTATCTGCCGGACCGGCGCATGGCCTATGAAGGCATGGCCAAGCGGACGCAGCATCCGGGCATCAAGGCCGTGGCGACGGCCATGACCCAGGCCGAGACCTACGGCACGCCGCTCGGCTCCGCCTTGCGCGTCATGGCCAAGGAGAACCGCGAGCTGCGCCTGTCCGCCGCCGAGAAGAAGGCTGCGGCCCTTCCGGCCAAGCTGACCGTGCCGATGATCCTGTTCTTCCTGCCGGTGCTGTTCGTCGTCATCCTGGGCCCGGCCATCATCAACATCCAGGACATGATGAAGGGCGGCTGAGGGGCTGGGACGTCTCAGCCCTCTTCGGCGGTCCGCTTCAGGGCCTCGCTGATGGCCTGATAGGCGGGGCGGATGCGGGCGCGATGCTTGTCGTGGAACAGCTCGGCGCGCAGGCCCGTGAAGACCGTGCCGTGCGACACGATGCAGGCTCCGCGCTCCAACTCCTCGATCTCGTAATAGCGCAAGGTGCGGAACAGGAAGCCGCGACGCTCGATCCAGACCAGCTGGGCGTTGGGCTCCCATTCGCCCAGCTGCGCCTGCACCTGACGCTCGCCCAGGTCGGGCAGGCGCTCCGTCAGGCTGATCGGCGCGCCGAAGCCCAGGGCGCCCTCGACCTCGATCTCATGCGGATTCCAGCGGTTCCAGCCGCCGAAGTCCGTCAGCACCTCCCAGAGGCGTTCGGCCGTGGCGCGCACGCCGATGCGGTTCTCGATGCGGATCGTTTCCATGGCGCTTCCTGTGACACGGCTTTTTGCGTTTAGGAAGACGCAGAGGCGCCCGGCGTTTGTCCTTGGAGCCTTCGTCCCGCCGCGTTAAGTCCGGGCCACAGCGCAAGGAGCCGTCATGATCACCCGCATCCAGCCCGACAGCCGCATGAGCCAGGCCGTGATCCACGGCCAGACCATCTACCTGGCCGGACAGGTCGGCGAGCCGGGCGAGGACGTCGCCGCCCAGACGCGCACGGCCCTGGCCGAGGTCGAGGCGATCCTGGCCGAGTGCGGCAGCGACAAGTCGAAGATCCTGTCGGCCCAGGTCTGGCTGGCCGACATCGCCGATTTCGAGGCGATGAACGGCGTTTGGGACGCCTGGGTCGATCCGGCGAACCCGCCCGCCCGCGCCACCTGCGAGGCCAAGCTGGCGACGCCCGACTACCTCGTCGAGGTCATCGTCGTGGCGGCGCGCTGACATGGCCTGCGTCATCTCCCCGGAAAGCGAGCTGGAGCGGTTCAAGGCGACCCGCGTCACCGCCCTCTATCGCCTCGACCTGATCGAGAAGGGCGCGCAGCTGACCTATGACGACGGCGCGCCGGTCGACATGGCGTCCGAGGCGCAGCGGCTGAAGGATCAGGTCGCCGACATGGACCGCCGCATCGCGCGGCTGGAAGCGGCGGGCGAGGCGTGAGCCTGGCCAGCGTCCGGGCCTTCTTCGCGGAGCGGGCGCCGGACATCGCGGTCATCGAACTGGACGTCAGCACGGCCACCGTGGCCGAAGCCGCCGCGGCCCACGGCGTCGAACCCGGCCAGATCGCCAAGACCCTGTCGCTGCGGGCGGGCGACCGTACCGTCCTTCTGGTCACGGCGGGCGATGCGCGGCTGGACAACGCCAAGGCCAAGGCGGCCTTCGGCGGCAAGGTGAAAATGCTGGACCTCGCCGAGGTCGAAGGCGTGACCGGCCATCCGGTCGGCGGCGTCTGCCCCTTCGGCCTGGCGACGTTCTTGCCGGTCTATTGCGATGTATCGCTGAAGGTCTGGGACGTGGTGATCCCGGCGGCGGGAGACATCCACGCGGCCGTCCGCATCAACCCCGACCGGATGCTCGAACTGACGGGCGCCGCATGGGTCGACGCCTGCCGCTAGGTCGAGGCGAGCGGCGACGCGTCCAACAGGGCGGCGATGCGCGCCAGCTTGTCCGGGTTGCGGGTGATGAAGACTTCGACGATTCGCCCCTGAGCGATGTTGAGCGCCGTGGTTTGTAGAATGCGCCCGCGTTCCAGGCTGACATAGCCGGGCAGGCCGTCGATCCACAGCGGCCGGACCATTTCAGAGCCCTCGTGACCGTATTTGCGATGTAGCCCGGCATAGAGGCGCAGCAGTTTCGGCGCGCCGTGGATGGCGTTGTGGAAGGCGATGACCTTGCCGCCGCCGTCCGATCTCAGCGTCGCCTCGTCCGCCAGAAGGGCGCCGAGCGCGGCGGTGTCGCCGGTTTTCGCCGCCTCGAAGAAGGCGCGGGCGAGACGCTCGCCCTCCTCGGGTTCGACGGCGTAGCGGGGGCGGGCGGCCTGGATATGGCGACGTGCGCGGCTGGCCAGCTGCCGGACGGAAACAGGGTCGCGCTCAAGGGTCGTCGCCACCTCGTCAAAACCGACATCGAAGACGTCGTGCAGCAGAAAGGCCGCGCGCTCCAGCGGCGACAGACGCTCCATCGCCGTCATCAGCGACAGGGTCAGGTCATCGGCGAAGCCCTCGACGCCTGACGCAGGCTCGGTGATCAGGGGCTCGGGCAGCCAGGCGCCGACATAGGTCTCGCGCTGCATCCGGGCGGACTTCAGCCGGTCCAGCGCCAGGCGGGTCGCGGTGCGCGTCAGCCAGGCGCCGGGTTCGCGGATTCCGGCCGGGTCGATGCGGCTCCACCGCAGCCAGGCGTCCTGCGCCACGTCCTCGGCCTCGGCCAGGGAGCCGAGCATTCGATAGGCCAGGCGCGTCAGTCGCGGCCGATGCGTCTCGAAGGTCTCGGTGACGGGATCAGGCCGCGACATGCGGCTAGCCTGCCGGGTGCACCGAGCGGAAGCCGACGGCGAGCCGGTTCCAGACGTTGATCGCTCCGATGGCGAAGGTCAGGTTCACCTGTTCGGTTTCAGTGAACTGGGCCTTGAGCACGGCGTAGTCCGCATCGGACGCTTGGGTCTGTTCGATGCGGGTCAGGCTTTCGGCCCAGGTCAGGGCGGCGCGTTCGCGCGGGCTGAACAGCGAGGATTCCCGCCACGCCGCCAGCAGATGCAGGCGCACCTCCCTCTCGCCCGCCTTGCGGGCGTCGGCGGCGTGCATGTGCAGGCAATAGGCGCAGCCGTTGATCTGGGACACGCGGATCTTCACCAGTTCCAGCAGACTGGGCTCTAGGCCGGCGGCGGCGATGGTCTGCTCCAGGTCGAGCATCGCCTGATAGGCGTCGGGGGCGGCCTTGGCGGGGCTGGCGAGGCGTGGGGTCATGTCATGTCTCCTACGAGCGTGAGTGCGCGTCGCCTCCATGACGAGACAGGGCGGCGGAGTGTGACATGACCACGCGGATCAGGGCTGCAGACGCTCCAGCACCGTGGTGATGACGCGCTCATAGGCGTCGGTCAGGGCGCGCAGTTCGGCCTCAGGCACGCGCTCGTCGACCTGGTGCATGGTCTGGCCGACCAGACCCAGCTCCAGCACCGGGCACAGTGAACGAATGAAGCGGGCGTCGGAGGTGCCGCCGGTGGTCGAGGCTTCCGGACGGCGGCCCAGCACGGCTTCCACCGCGTCCTGCACGGCGCTGACGAAGACGCCGGGTTCGGTCAGGAAGGCCTCGCCCGAGCACATGTGCTCCAGTTCAATGCGCAGGCCGGTCTCGGCCTGAAGCGCGCCCGCCTCGCGGTTCAACCAGTCGATCAGGCCGTCGCCGGTGTGGGTCGGGTTGAAGCGGATGTTCAGCCGCGCCTTGGCCTCCGCTGGAATGATGTTGCTCGCCGGATTGCCCACGTCGATGGTGGTGATCTCCAGGTTCGACGGCGGGAACTCGGGGTAGCCTTCATCCAGCACGTGGGCGTCGAGACGGGCCAGCAGCCTGGCGATGACCGGGGTCGGATTGGCGGCGCGGTCGGGATAGGCGACGTGGCCCTGCTTGCCGAAGACGGTGATCCAGGTATTCAGAGAGCCGCGCCGTCCGACCTTGATCATGTCGCCCAGGTGGTGGGCCGAGGAGGGCTCGCCGACCACGCAGGCGTCGATGACCTCGCCCTCGGCGGCCAGGGTCTGGACCACCCGCTTGGTGCCGTGCAGGGCCGGGCCTTCCTCGTCGCCGGTGATCAGGAAGGACAGGGATCCTTCGATCTCGTCTCGGGCCAGCACGCGCGAGACGGCGGCGACCCAGGCGGCGATGCCGCCCTTCATGTCCACGGCGCCGCGGCCGTACAGGACGCCGTCGCGGGTCTCGCCCTCGAAGGGGCCGGCGCTCCAGGCCTTCAGGTCGCCGATCGGCACCACGTCGGTGTGGCCGGCGAAGCAGAGGTTGGGCGAGGCCGTGCCGCGCCGGGCGTAGAGGTTCTCGATGCGCGCGTCGTGGCCGACGCCGCTCGGTCCTTCGAACACCATGCGGCGGCAGGCGAAGCCCAGGCCGGTCAGGGCGCGCTCCAGTACATCCATGGCCCCTTCGTCGGCGGGGGTGACGGAGGGGATGCGGATCAGGTCGCGGGTCAGTTCGACAGGATCGATGACGGAATGTGATGCGGCGTTCATGAGGCTATTGCTTTAGGCATATCCCGCACTCGCGAGAAGGCCCGAAAACCGTGCCGAAGATCGACATCGACGCCGCCCCGACCCTCAACGGAACCGGATACCCGGACGAATTCGCCGCGCCGTGCAAGCCGCGCCGCCGCCAGCGGCTGGGCGATGCGGTCGGCCTGGACCAGTTCGGGGTCAATCTGCTGCGCCTGCCCGCCGGGGCCTGGTCCAGCCAGCGCCACTGGCACGCCGCCGAAGACGAGTTCGTCTGGGTGCTGGACGGCGAGGTGGTGCTGGTCGAGGACGAGGGCGAAACCCTGTTGCGCCCCGGCGACTGCGCCGGCTTCAAGGCGGGCGTCCCCAACGGCCACAAGATCGAGAACCGCAGCGATCGCGAGGCGGTCTTGCTGGAAGTCGGCTCGCGCCGCCCGGCCGACGACGCCTGCGACTATCCCGACATCGACATGATCCTCCCCCATGCCCCTCCTCTGGGCGCCGATCGCTATTTCCACCGCGACGGAACCCCCTATCCGAAGACGCCCAGACGAACGTGACGACCGACAATACCTCCGCTTCTCGCCCTGACGACGGCCCGTCCAGTCCCTGGAGCATTCCCGACTTCCGCCTGTTGTGGCTGGGGCGCGTGGCGGCGGTTCTGGGCATCCAGATCCAGTCCTCGGCCCTGTTGTGGCAGGTCTATGAGATCGCCCGGCGCGACCGTCCGATCGAGGAGGCCAGCCTCTATCTGGGGCTGGTGGGGCTGTGCCAGTTCCTGCCGCTGCTCGCCTTCACCCTGCCCGCCGGGGCTATGGCCGACCGGCGCGACCGCAAGCACACCGTCACCCTGTCGATCATCGTCGAGGGCATGTGCGCGGGCGCCTTCCTGCTGATGGCGCTGCACGGTTCGCCGCCGCTGTGGGGTCTGCTGGCGGTGGCCGCCGTCTTCGGCGCGGCGCGCGCCTTCCTGGCTCCGGCCAGCCAGGCCTTCCTGCCGATGGTGGTGGGGCGCAGGGCCCTTCCGCCCGCCATCGCCGCCCAGTCCATCGCCTTCCAGACCGGGGCCATCGCCGGTCCGGCCCTGGGCGGGGTCATCGTCGCCGTGTCCGTGCCGATGGCCTACGCCTCGGCCATGGCGCTGTTCCTGGCGGCGATGGCCTGCTTCATCTTGATCCGCACCAAGGGCAAGCCGCAGGTCGATCCGTCTAAGCTGGGCCCGGTGCAGCAGGTCAGGGAAGGCCTGGCCTATGTGTGGAAGACCAAGATCGTGCTGGGCGCGATCTCGCTGGATCTGGTCGTCGTCCTTCTGGCGGGCGTGGCCCTGCTGACCCCGATCTTCGCGCGCGACATCCTGCATGTCGGGGCTGTCGGTTTCGGCCTGCTGCGGGCCTCGTTCGGGGTGGGGGCGCTGATCATGGCCCTGTATCTCAGCCGCTTCCCCATCGTGCGCCACGGCGGGCGGTGGATGTTCGGGGCGGTGGCCGTGTTCGGCGTCTGCACCTTGATTTTCGGCTTGTCCAAGAGCGTCTGGCTGTCAGGGGCGGTGCTGTTCCTGGGCGGGGCGGCGGACATGATCAGCGTCAACATCCGCCAGACCCTGATCCAGCTGGCCACGCCCGATCATATGCGCGGGCGGGTGTCGTCGGTGTCCATGCTGTTCATCGGCGCCTCCAACGAACTGGGCGAGGCCTATTCGGGCGTCATGGTGCGCCTGCTGGGCCCGATCGGCGCGGCGGTGTTCGGCGGGATTGGCGCCCTGGCCGCGACGGGGGTCTGGGCCAGGGTCTTCCCCAGTCTGAGGAAGGCGAACAAGCTGACCTGATGCGCTCAAAACGACCCTTCTCCCCTTGTGGGAGAAGGTGGCATGCGAAGCATGACGGATGAGGGGTGGCGGCGGCGTCGCTCGTCGTGCGGCGCATAGAAAAAGCGCCGCGATCAGCTGACCGCAGCGCTCAC
>NZ_GL883086.1:2193550-2197618 GCF_000204035.1 Brevundimonas diminuta ATCC 11568 | reverse complement strand
TTTACGTCAGCCCCAGGGGCGGAAGTGTTTCGACAGCTTGAGACCCTGGCTCTGGTAGTGGCTGCCGCCTTCGCCATAGAGGCGCGAGGGCCGTTCCGTCAGCGGCTCATAGACCAGTCGGGCGACGATCTGGCCGTGCTCCAGCAGGAAAGGGGTGTCGTGGGTGCGGACTTCCAGCACGCCCTTGGAGCCGGCGCCGTGGGCCTCGTCCGTGCCGAAGCCGGGGTCGAAGAAGCCGGCGTAGTGGACGCGGAACTCGCCGACCGAGGGGTCGATCGGGGTCATCTCGGCGGCCTGATCGACCGGGATCTCCACATCGTCCGACGAGGCCAGGATGTAGAACTCGCCCGGGTCCAGCAGCAGTTCGCCCCGGCGCAGGGTCAGCGGCTCCCAGAAGTCGCGCGGGTCGTGGCCGTCGATGTGGTCCATGTTGACGACGCCCGCGTGACGGCGGCCGCGATAGCCGACGACGCCGTTGTCGCCCGCGCGCAGGTCGACGCCGACGCTGCGGGTCTCCAGCTTGGGCGGTTCGCCCGCCTTGAGGCGCAGCTGGTTCAGGCGGGTGCCCGGCTTGACCAGGATGGAGAAGGTCTGGGGCGCGATCTCGAGATAGAGGGGGCCGTCATAGCCCTCGTCCACGTCGTCGAAGCTGCCGCCCTGATCGGTCAGCAGGCGCACGAAGACGTCGACGCGGCCGGTCGAGCTCTTTGGATTGGCGCGAGCGTTCAGCCCCTTGGGCAGGCTGAGGCGCTCCTGCAGGCGGGCGATGTAGACGCAGCCCTTCTCCATCACATAGCCGCTGTCGGGCAGGTCGATGGCGTGCATGGCGACGTCGGCGATGCGTTCCTCGACGCGGCGCTGGCCGGGCAGGAAGGAGGCGCGCACGCGCCAGGCCCGGTCGGACAGGCGCAGGTCCAGGCTGGCCGGCTGGACCTGATCGACGTCGAACGGGGTGTCGGAGGCGATGGCGCCGATCGCGATCAGGGTCTCAATGCCCTGGAAGGGAAGGATGCCGGGCTGGTCGGGAATGGAAAAGCGGGTCATGCCGTCCTGTTCTCACACGGATTTTCTCGTCTGTGTAGCTTGTCGGCGACGACAGACGCTTGAACCCCGCGTACGGCGGGACGCATATAGCGCATGCACTCCGCTCCTGCCTATACCGCCGAGACCGAAGGCGTCGTCGTTCGCGTCCGCCCCTCCTATCTGGCGGGCCAGTCGGACCCGGCCGAGAGCCGCTGGGTCTGGGCCTATCAGGTCGAGATCGTCAATCTGAGCGGCGGCCCGGTGCAGCTGGTGGCCCGGCGCTGGACCATCACCGACGCCCTGGGCCGGGTCGAGGAGGTGCGCGGCCCCGGCGTGGTCGGCGAACAGCCGGTGATCGAGCCGGGCGACAGCTACGCCTACGCCTCGGGCTGTCCGTTGACGACGCCGTCCGGCTCCATGGTCGGCGCCTATTTCATGCAGGACGCCGAAGGCCGGATGTTCGAGGCCGCCATCCCGGCCTTCAGCCTGGACGTGCCAGACTCACGGCGCGTTCTGAACTAGCCGCGCCGCCGTCAGCCGCAACAGCTGCGGCGTCAGCAACAGCGCCAGAATGGGGGCCGCGGTGAACAGGGCGGCCAGCCAGAAGGCCGCCGAGGCTGCGCCCTGAACCCCGCCAGGCGCCGAAATCCCGGCGACGTTGGCGATCATGCCTGCGCCCGCTGCGCCCATGGCGATGGCGAACAGCTGGACCGTGGTCATGGCGCCGCTGGTCAGGTCGCGCTCGCCGTCGGGGGCGTTCTGGAAAACCCGCGTCACCAGGGCCGGCCAGACCAGGCCGATGCCGAAACCGACCAGGAACAGGCCTAGGCACACGCCCGCCAGCACGCCTGCGCCTCCGGCCGTCTCGATCGGCAGGAAGACCGACATCAGGATCAGCCCGCCCAGCATCAGCAGGGGACCGGCGAATAGCAGGCGCGTCCCTGATCCTGCCTGCCAGCGGCTGCTGACCAGGGTGGCGAAGGTCCAGCCGAAGGCCATCAGGGCGGCCAGATATCCCGCCCGAAGCGGCGACTGGTCATGCAGGGTCTGCAGCAGATAGGGCACGAAGATCTCGGCCTGCATCCCCGCCATCAGCAGGGCGATGGTCAGATAGAGCGCGCCCAGCGGCGTCTTCAGGCTGAACGACCGGCGCGGGAGCAGGCGCGTCTCGGAGCGTCCGTCGACCACGGCGATCAGGGCGACAAGGATGACAGCAGCGCCCAACCCGGTCAGATTCCACGCCAGCGCCGACGACAGGCTGCCGGCCGAGACGCTGAGCACGGCGCCGGACAGCAGAACCAGCTGGGGCAGGGGCAGGCGGCCGCCGCCGTCTCGCGCGCTGTCGCGGCCGGGCAGGGCGCTCAGAGCCAGCAGGATGAACAGGCCTGCCACCGGGACCAGAGAGCCGAAGGCCAACCGCCAGGCGCCCATCTCGGCGAACAGGCCGCCGACCGCCGGGCCGATCAGGGTGGCGACCCCGAACATGGCCGAGATGACGCCGATGATCCGGCCCCACAGGGCCTCGGGAAAGACGATGCGCGTCACGGCGTAGGCCAGGGCGTAGAGCAGGCCGCCGCCGAATCCCTGGATGAAGCGCCCGCCCAGCATCACCGGCATGGAAGGCGCCAGGGCGCAGATCAGCGAGCCGCCCGCGAAGACCAGGGCCGCCGCCGCATAGGCTGCGCGCGGACCCGTGGCGCGCAGGAAGGGGGCGGTCAGGGCCGCCGCCAGAATGGAGGCCAGCACGAACAGGGTCGTGGTCCAGGCGTAGAAGTCTAGCCCGCCGATGTCCTGCACCGCCGAGGGCATGACGGTGGTGGCGATATAGAGGTTGACGGAATGCAGGATGACGCCGCCCGCCAGGGCCAGGGCGTAGACGCCGTTGCGCCCGGTCAGAAGGGCGCTCCACCCCGGCGGGGCGTCGTTGGGTATGTCGGTCATATCGGCTCTCAAGGAGGCGGCGGGGCTGCCGCAAGCCGATGAGCCTGTAGAACCTCAAGTAGACTTGAGGTCAAGCGCGCTTCGGTCAGACCGGCGGGATCAGATGTCGCGGGCCCGGCCCCTCCAGGCTCAACACGTCGTCGGGGTTGCGCAGCGGGCATTCGTCCAGCGACAGGCAGCCGCAGCCGATGCAGCTGGTGATCTGGTCCCGCAGCTGAGTCAGGGCGGTGATCCGATCCTGCAGCATGGCGCGCCAGGTCTCGGAGAAACGACGCCAGTCGGCGGCGCTGGGCGCGTGCTCATGCGGCAGGTCGGCCAGGGCTTCGCGCACCGTCGCCAGGGGAATGCCCGCACGCTGGGCGATGCGGATGATGGCGATGCGGCGCAGGACGGCGCGGGGATAGCGGCGCTGGTTCCCCTCGGTGCGCCAGCCCGCGATCAGGCCTTCGGCGTCGTAGAAGTGGATGGTGGAGACGGCCACGCCGCTGCGTCGCGCCGTTTCGCCGACCGACAGGGCCGATTTCAGCGCGGACATGAGCAAACCTCGAGCATGGCTGAGGTATGGCGGGGGCGACGGCGGCGCGCAACCGGTCGGCTGTGCGGTCAATCCAGCCCTCAAGCAGCGCGAGGCGCGGTAGGGCGGCGTAAGGCCAAACAAAAAACCCCTCGCTGGAGGCGAGGGGATGGGACTGCGTCAACCCGGATGAACCGCAGTCCCGCCCCGGAGCCCGTCGGAAGTCGACGGGGCGGACGGCGGCCCCTTTAGGAGGCGTTCGTGTCGGCCGTAGGGCCGAAACTCGACGACGCGGCGGCTCCGCTGCTCAAGCAGGGAGCCGCCGCGCGGCGAGCGATAGCGGGCTTAAATGTACCGGCGCAGGCTGCGGGCCAGGTCGGACGAGGCGTCCTTGCCGGCGCTCTTGCGGACCTGGGGCTGGTAGGCGACGCGGGCGTGCTCGACGCAGTAGACGCCTTCCGACGCGCGACGGCCGCAGAAGCTGAAGTCGCTGGTCGAGGGGTCGCCGATCGGCCATTTGCACATGTGGGCGCCCAGCGTCAGCACGGTGGCGGTGCCGGCCAGTTCCGGCGCGGGGCCGGGACCGAAGC
>NZ_GL883086.1:2185481-2193391 GCF_000204035.1 Brevundimonas diminuta ATCC 11568 | reverse complement strand
GGCCGGGCGGAAGGTGGTGCGGGCGGGCTGCGACGGCGCGGCTCGCCCGGACAGGCCGAGGCGGTGCACCTTGCCGATCACGGCGTTGCGGGTCACGCCGCCGCCCAGAGCCTTGGCGATCTGGCTCGCTGACTGGCCTTCCAGCCACAGCTTCTTGAGCGCGCCGACGCGGTCTTCGGTCCAGCCTGGGTTCATGTCGCCCTCCTGCGGAGAAGTCGGATTCAATATCTTGTGCCGGAGTCCGAATTTCGGCCCCTCATCACGCCTCTAATCGTAAATCACCCCTTAAAACACGCAATATGTGGGAATTCACCTGTCCACAGAAACTACATCTAGTATGGTTAATGTCCCGATTTGACTCAATTTCTTGGGCGTCATCCACAGGGGCTGCGCCTTGCGAAACCGGCTTGGCTGTCGCATCTGAGGCGGCATGACGCACCTGATCGCCGGTCCCGACGCCTCTTCCGCCGCACCTCACGGCCTGCCCCAGCCTCGTCGCTATGACGGGATCAACTGGGTGGGGCTGCGCACCCTCTACCTGAAGGAGGTCCGGCGCTTCTGGAAGGTGGGCGCCCAGACGGTGGCGGCGCCGGTCGTGACGACCTTGCTCTACATGATGGTCTTCGTGGTGGCGTTGAAGGGGGCGAGGCCGCCTCTGCACGGCACGCCTTTCGCCGAGTTCGTCGCGCCGGGCCTGATCATGATGGCCATTCTGCAGAACGCCTTCGCCAACGCTTCGTCCAGCCTGATCCAGGCCAAGATCATGGGCACGGCCACCGACTTCCTGACCCCGCCGCTCAGCCCGCTGGAGCTGACGGTCGGCTTCACCCTGGGCGCGGCGACGCGCGGCGTGGCGGTGGGGCTGGTGACGGCGATCTGCGTCATGCCCTTCGCCAAGCTGGGGCTGGCCAACGTCGCCCTGATCGTCTGGTTCGGCCTGATCGCCTCCCTGCTGATGGGCATGGTCGGGGTGCTGGCGGGGCTGTGGTCCGAGAAGTTCGACCATCTGTCGGCGGTGCAGAACTTCGTGGTCATGCCGATGACCTTCCTGTCGGGCACCTTCTACCTGGTCGACAGCCTGCCGGAGCCCTTCGCCAGCATCAGCAAGTTCAATCCCTTCTTCTACCTGATCGACGGCTTCCGGGCGGGCTTCATCGGTCATGCCGAGGGCAGCCTGATGGTCGGCGTGGTCATGAGCGCCGTGCTGACCGTGGTCATGGGCGCAGCCTGCTGGCTGGTGTTCCGTTCGGGCTGGCGGCTGAAGAGCTGAGTCCAGATGCGGTCGCATCTGAACCGATTTCGCTTTAAGCAAGGCGTCGAGCGCGAGGCGAGGGGTCTCGCGAAAGGGCCTCGCCATGTCGTTTCACCTTCGCCTGAAAGCCGCCGTCAGCGGCGCCTGCCTGGCCGTCGTCTGCCTGACGGCCGCGCCCTCTTTCGCCCAGGATCGCGCCGCCGATCTGCGTGAACAGGTCGGCGCCTACGCCAAGCCCTCCAACGCCGAGCGTCTGGAGGTGCTGTTGAGCCAGCTGCGAGCCGAGGGCTTTGCGCCCACGGTCGAGACCTTCGAAGGCGGCGGCCGCGCCGGTCCGATGCAGGGCTCCAACGTCGTCGTCGTCATCGGCGAGGGCGAGAAGGAGATCCTGCTGACCGCCCACTACGACGCGGTGAAGCTGCGCGACGGGACGATGGCGGACGGTCTGGTCGACAACGCCGGCTCGGTGGTCGCCCTGATCGAGGCGGCCAAGATCCTGCGCGAGGCGCCGCTGTCGCACCGCATCCGCATCATCTTCTTCGACCAGGAGGAGCTGGGCCTGATCGGCGCCAAGAAGTGGATCGAGGCGCATGGGATCGCCAATATCGCGGCCGTGGTGAACTCGGATGTCGCCGCCTACGGCGACACCATGATGTACGGCCAGAACAATGGGGCGCAGTCGGCCTTCGTCACCCGCGCCGTGCAGGAGCTATGCGCCGAGCGCGCCCAGCAGTGCGTCGGCTTCCCCGAATATCCGCCGTCCGACGACCGGGCCTTCTCGGCGGCGGGCGCGCCGGTGGTCTCGCTCGGTTTCCAGGATGAGGTCGGCGCCCACCAGATGTGGCTGGCCTTCAACGGCGGCGAGACCAACGGCCTGGCCGAGGGCTTCGTCCCTCAGGTCTTCCGCGTCATCCACTCCAAGGACGACGCCATCGCAGCGGTCGAGGGCCATACCATCGACCTGGCGGGCCGGACCTATGCGGCCCTGATCCAGAAGCTGGATGCGCAACTGCGCTGAATTCGCGCCTCTCGCGGTGTTGACTAAGCGGAAATAGCGCCCGACAAGTTCGTCGCCCTTTTCCAAAGCGGTCCCGTCGCAGACGCGTCGGGACCGTCTCGCTTTATGGAGTCTGCCAAGTGTCCGGTCATCTGATGGGTGTCTACAATCGCGCGCCGCTGGAAGTGGAGCGCGGCCAGGGCGTCCGCCTCTGGTCCACGGACGGCACGGAATACCTGGACTGCGTCTCGGGCATCTCGACCAACGCCCTGGGCCACGCCCACCCCAAGCTGGTGCAGGCGGTCAAGGACCAGGCCGAGAAGCTGTGGCACGTCTCCAACATCTTCAAGATTCCGGGGCAGGACGCCCTGGCCGACTCCCTGTGCGAGAAGTCGTTCGCCGACGTCGTCTTCTTCACCAACTCGGGCACCGAGGCGATCGAGTGCGCCCTGAAGACGGCGCGCAAATTCCACGTCGCCAACGGCCAGCCTGAGCGTATCGACATCTACGGCTTCGACGGCTCGTTCCACGGCCGCACCTACGGCGCCATCAACGCCGCCGCCAACCCCAGCTACACCGAGGGCTTCGGGCCCAAGATGGAAGGCTTCCATCAGCTGAAGTGGGGCGACAAGGCCGCCCTGACCGCCGCCTTCGAGAACCCCAACACGGCCGCGATCATCCTGGAGCCGGTGCAGGGCGAGGGCGGCTGCCGCGCCACGCCGGACGCCGATCTGCGCTGGATGCGCGAGATGGCCGACAAGTACGGCGTCCTGATCATCTTCGACGAAGTCCAGTGCGGCATGGGCCGGACCGGCAAGCTGTGGGCCCACGAATGGGCCGGCATGACGCCGGACATCATGGCCATCGCCAAGGCCCTGGGCGGCGGCTTCCCCATCGGCGCCTGCCTGGCCACCGCCGAGGCGGCCAAGGGCATGACGGTCGGCGTCCACGGCTCGACCTTCGGCGGCAACCCGCTGGCCATGGCCGTCGGCCAGGCCGCCTTCGACGAAGTGTCGTCGGACGCCATCCTGGACAACGTCAATGAGGTCGCCGGCTATCTGACCCAGCAACTTCACGGCCTCAAGGAGCGCTTCCCTGACGTGATCGTCGAGGTGCGCGGCAAGGGGCTGCTGCTGGGCGTCAAGCTGGTTCCGAATAACCGCGAGTTCATGGGCTGGGCCCGTGATGAGGCCAGGCTGCTGGTCGCCGGCGGCGGCGACAACCTGGTCCGTGTCCTGCCGCCGCTGAACATCACCCTCGACGAGGCCCGCGAGGCTATCGAGAAGTTCGAGAAGGCCTGCGAGTTCGCCCGCGCCAAGGTCGCGGGCTGACGCTGTTTCTCCCTCCCCTTGGGGAGGGGGCCGAGCCGCGAGGCGAGGCCGGGTGGGGACGCTTTCTTCTACCTCCAGACTTTCGCAGGGCCGCCCCCACCCGGTCCCTGCGGGACCACCCTCCCCATGAAGGGGAGGGAGAAGGCTTGGTCATGGTTCGTCACTTCCTCGACATCCACCGCCTGGACGCAGCTGATCTGCGCGCCATTCTGGACGACGCCCACGCCCGAAAACGCGCCCGAAAAGGCTGGCCCCAGGGCCGCGCCGACGCCGATGCGCCGGGCAAGGACCGCGTCCTGGCCATGATCTTCGAGAAGAACTCGACCCGCACCCGCTTCAGCTTCGACGCGGCCATCCGCCAGCTGGGCGGCGACTCCATAATCGCCACCGCCGCTGACATGCAGCTGGGTCGGGGCGAGCCGGTCGAGGACACGGCCCGCGTCCTGTCGCGCATGGTCGATGCCGTGATGATCCGCGCCAACGACCATGAGGACGTCGAGCGCTTCGCCCGCGTCTCGACCGTGCCGGTGGTCAACGGCCTGACCGACCGCAGCCACCCGTGCCAGATCCTGGCCGACCTGATGACGATCGAGGAGCATCGCGGCCCGATCGAGGGCAAGACGATCGCCTGGATCGGCGACGGCAACAACGTCTGCCACAGCTTCATGCACGCCGCGCCCAAGTTCGGCTTCCACCTGCACGTCGCCTGCCCGGCGGAATATCACCCCGACCTGCGCGACCTGGAGAAGGGCGGCGCCCACGTCCACCTGACCAGCGACCCGCGCGAGGCGGTCAAGGGCGCCGACGTCGTCGTCACCGACACCTGGGTGTCGATGGGCGATCAGGACTATGAGGCCCGCCTGGCGGCCTTCGAGCCTTACGGCGTCGACGAGGCCCTGATGGCCGAGGCGGCCGACGACGCCGTCTTCCTGCACTGCCTGCCCGCCCACCGCGGCGAAGAGGTGACGGACGCCGTCATCGACGGCCCGCAGTCGCTGATCTGGGACGAGGCCGAGAACCGCCTGCACGCTCAGAAGGCGGTCCTGGCCTGGTGCTTCGGAGCTTTCTAGGTCGCCTAACGCGCTTCGCGCTGCTTGAGGGCGAATTAGGCCTAGCGCAGGTTGACGTCGACCACGTCGCCGGCGTCCGGCTCCTTGCCGGTCAGGTTGGCGCGGGCGATCTCGAAGGCGAACTTCATCAAGCCGCCGTCGCTGACCCAGACCCGGCCGTCGTCGCCGTCGAAGCGCAACAGGGTCAGGCGGGGATCGTCCTTGCCGTCCGGATACCAGGCCGACAGCACCGGGTTCCAGTAGCGTTCGATGACGTCCCGGTCGTGGCCATGCACCGACAGGGCGCCGTGGATGCAGGCCCAGACCTTCTGGTCCTTGGAGCCGTAGCTGAACATGGCCGTCTGTCCCGGCGTCGCCGCGTCGCGCGCTAGGTCGGTGTCGTCGCGGGTGAAAAACCAGATGGTTCCAGTCTCGGCCTCGCGAAAGGCGGTCATCGGCTGGCTGTGATAGCCGGGGCGATCCAGTCCCAGCATCCCGGTGTTGCTGGACTTCAGGCTTTTCCAGAAGGCCTCTTCGGCCTCGGCGGGCGTCAGGTGCTTGTCGGTCAAGATCGTCTCCTGTCTCGTCGTTCGGGGAGACAGGACAACCAACCCGGCGCCGGAGCGTTCCCGTCTAGAACGGCGCCGCGGACGGCAGAGGCCGCCCGCTCAGCTCCGCCAGCAGGTGGATCAGCAGGAAGAAGACCAGGGCGGCCGCCAGCAGCATGATGAAGCGCCACGGCATCATGCGCGGCCCGCGCATGATGTCTGTCGGCCGCGACCCTCGCCATCCTGCGAAGACAACGACGGCGATCGAGACGATCAGCAGGATCAGGGTGAGCGTGGCGTCCATGACGCCGCCAGTTGGGGCGCCCGAGGCGGCGATGCAAGCGCTCGGGCGCGCAGGATCGCCAGCGTGGCCGTATTTCTTGATGCGCGGTTAATCTAAACGCGGCATTAACCATGTCGGGCGCATCAGCGGCCTGTCGGCTGCCGTCGGCGACTCGCGACGAGGCGCCACATCTAGCGGTTAACGACACGTTTACACGCTTTATCTGGAAGGATACCGTTCGCGCCATGGGTCGGGAGGCGAATCAGTGACCGCAGCGGCGCCGTGGAGCGTGAAGGGCATCGATCCCAAGGCGCGCGAGATCGCCAAGGATCTGGCGCGACGTTCGGGCATGACCCTGGGCGAGTGGCTGAACTCCATGATCATGGATGAGCCGGACGACGACGACGGCGTCGCCACCCTGCCGCGCCGGTCGCCCATTCCGGACCCCTATGACCGCCGCAGCCGCTCGCGCCGCCTGGACGACGTCTATGGCGAGGATGTGCACCGGCATGAAGGCCTGGGCCGCCATGAGAACCTGGGCCGCATGGGCGCTTCGCTGGAGGTGATCGCCGAGCGTCTGGAGGCGGCCGAGCGCCGCTCGACCCTCGCGATCCAGGGCATCGACCAGGCCGTGGCCGGTCTGGTGCGCCGTCTTGAGACGCAGGACGAAGCCGAAGCCGCCAAGGCCCGCCGCATCGACGACATCGCCGAAGAGCTGCGCGAGGGCCATCGTCGCCTGCGTCGTCTGGAGCAGGACGCCGGGACCGAGGCGCGCGAAGGACTGGACAAGCTGGACGCGGCCCTGACCGCCGTCTCCACCCGTCTCTATGAGATGGACGAGCGCCAGCGCGCGGGCGTCAGCGAGCTGCGCGATCGCATCGAGGCGGTCGAGAAGGCGGCTGGGCCGGGCGCCGGAACCTCCCTGCTGTCGCAGGTCGGCGTGCGTCTGGACGACGCCCAGTCGCGCACCTCTGATGCGCTGAAGGGATTGGAGCGGTCGTTCGCCGCCCTGGATCTGCGGATGCGCGACGCCGAGCGCCGCATCGAGCCGGACCACGCGCGCGAGGCCTCGCGTTTCGAGAAGCTGGCCGAGAGCCTGACGCGCCAGGTCGAGTCCAGCCGCACCGAGATGATCCGCCGCCTCGACGCCGTCGAGACCGAGGGACGCGTCGAACGGATCGAACGCGCCCTGGCCGCCATCGGCGATCAGGCCCGCGCCGCCGAGCAGCGCTCGGCCGCTGCGGTCGAGGGCATGGGCCGCGAGATCATGCGGATCGCCCGCAACCTCAACGGCCGGGTCGAGAAGGTCGAAGCCGGCGGCGTGGGGCCGTCGGACGCCCGCATCACGGCGCTGGAGCAGAAGCTGCAGCGCGACCTGGCCCGCCATGCTGAGACGGTGGACCAGCGTCTGACCCAGGCCGACGATCAGCACGCCCTGGCGCTGGAGCGTCTGGGCGGCGAGATCGCCCGCATCTCGGATCGCCTGAGCGAACGCATCGCCCAGTCCGAGCGCCGCTCGGCCCAGGCTATCGACGATATCGGCCGCCGTCTGGCGGAGAGCGCCGACAAGATGCATCAGCGCCACGAGAGCGCCTCGGGCGATCTGGCCGAACGGATGCGTCAGAGCGAGGAGCGCACGGCGCGCCTACTGGCCGACGCCCGCGACAGCATGGAGCAGCGCGCCGATCGCGCCCCGCGTCGCGCCCCGCCGCTGGAAAGCCCCGACCCCGCGCCCTGGACACCGGCGGAAACCGCCAGCGATGACTGGCGCGCGACGGCCTTCGCCGATCCGGTCGAGGATTGGTCCGTCGAGCCTGTGACGGGCGACGCCCCGAAGACCGTGTCGGATTTCGCACCGGGCGCTGAGAACATCTTCGGCGATCCGCTGGAGACTGACCTTCTGGGAACCGAACCGAAGACGGCGGCGCCGTTCGGCCGGGTCGCGGCCGACGCCTGGCCGAAGGCTGCGTCTCTGGAAGATGAAGACCTGTTCGGCGGCGCGGACGTCAGCGACATTCTGAACGCTGCGGCCGATCAGGACGCCGACCGTCAGCCGTTCGACCTCGGCGAGGCGGCGGACGTCGACGACTTTTCGGCCGAGCTGGATTTCGTCACGCCGCAAGAGCCGGCGCAGGAGCCTGCTGCGGCTTCGACCCGCGACGTTTTGGAGGCCGCTCGCGCGGCCATGGCGCCCGAAGACGAGGCCGCGCCGCGTCAGGCCTTCGGCCTGGCTAAGCGCGGCGGCAAGTCCAAGCTGCAGGAGCGTCTGGACAAGCAGGCCGGCCGTCAGAGCTCGACCATGCGCACGGCGCTGGGCGCCATGGCCGTGGCGGCTCTGGGCGTCGTCGGCGGCTACGCCACCTTGCAGGTGGCGGGCGGTTCGGGTCTGACCCTGCCGGGCGGCTTCACCCTGGCGCCGACGTCGAGCGACGATGCGGCGCCCGCCGAGA
>NZ_GL883086.1:2178561-2185242 GCF_000204035.1 Brevundimonas diminuta ATCC 11568 | reverse complement strand
CTTCACCGCGCCGGCCGCCTGATCGGCGCACGACGCGTTCAACCGGGGGTGGCGGTTCGCCGCAGGGGCCGCTAAGACCGGAAGCCTAGTCGCCTTTCCGGCGCCGATTGCCTGTCCTTCCAGCCGAAGGCGCGTGCCGTGGATATTTACCTGCCGATCGCCGAAGTCTCGGTGAACTGGCCGCTCCTGGTTCTGCTGGGGGCGCTGGTCGGATTCGTGTCCGGTCTGTTCGGCATCGGCGGCGGCTTCCTGATGGCGCCGGTTCTGGTCTTTCTGGGCATCCCGCCGACGGTGGCGGTGGCCAGCCAGGCCAGCCATGTCGTCGCCTCCTCGACCTCGGGCGTCATCCGCTATTCCGGCATGAAGGCGGTCGATTACCGCATCGGCGGCATCATGGCTGTCGGCGGGGCGCTGGGCGCCGTGCTGGGCGTCGAGCTGTTCCGCTACCTGCGCCTGCTGGGTCAGGCCGATCTGGTGGTGGCCCTGTCCTATCTGCTGTTCCTCGGCTCGATCGGCAGCATGATGCTGTACGAAAGCCTGACGCAGATCCTGCACCGCGTCCGGGGCGAGACGCCGCCGCGCAAGGAGCGCCGCCGCCCCATGTGGCTGTACGGCCTGCCGTTCAAGATGCGTTTCCCGCGCTCGGGCCTCTACATCAGCGCCATTCCGCCGCTCGGCCTGGGCGTGTTCGCAGGGATTCTGTCGGCCATCATGGGGGTGGGCGGGGGCTTCATCCTGGTGCCGGCCATGCTCTATGTGCTGCGGATGAAGGCCAGCGTGGTCGTCGGCACCAGCCTGTTCCAGATCATCATCACGACGGCCATCACCACTGTGCTTCAGGCCGGGCGCAACCAGACGGTGGACATCGTCCTGTCGACCATCCTGCTGCTGGGCGGGGTGGTGGGGGCCCAGTACGGCGCCAAGCTGTCGGGCCGGTTCCGCGCCGAGGAAATGCGCGCGGCGCTGGGCCTGATCGTCCTGCTGGTCGGCATCCAGATGGGGCTGGAGCTGTTCGTGCGGCCTGGCGACCTGTTCCTGCTGGCGCCGGGAGTGGCGGACTGATGTTCCAGGTTCTGCCGCCCGAGCCGCCGCCCGTCGCCGCCGCGCCCGAGATCATCATCGAACGCTCGGCCGCCACGACCGAGGATGTGCGGGTCGCCGCCGCCCTGACGGACGCGCGGGTGGATGTGGACTCGGGGTTCAAGGGGGCGTCGATCGTCCTCTACGGCGCCGTGTTCAACCCGACCGACACGCCCGCCGACGTGGTGGTGGTGGTGCGCGGCCCCGACGCGCCGGTTCGCCTAGTCAAGAAGACGCGCAACATGGGGGTCTGGCTGAACAGCCGCCCGGTGCTGTTCGAGGGAGCGCCCGGCTTCTACATGACCGCCTCGACGCGGCCGCTGAGCGACATCGCCGACTTCGGCCAGTTGCGCCGTCTGGGCGTGGGGGTGGACCACCTGCGCATCGACGCGCCGGAAGAGGCCCGCACCGTCACCCGCTACGGCGTGCGCGACGTGGTCATCAGCCGCCTGGGCGAGGACTATCTGGACTGGCGCCGCGCCGTGATCCGGCTGAAGGAGGCGGCGGCCCTCTACGACACCGATCCCAAGGGGGTGGAGTTCGTCGATCAAGGCCTGTTCCGCGCCGAGGTCAAACTGCCCGCCGTGGCCCCGACCGGCAAATACTACGCCGAGGTCTGGCTGTTCCAGGAAGGGACGCCGGTGTCGGTGTCCAATATGACCCTGACGGTCGAGAAGGTGGGGCTGGAGCGCGACATCTATGAGTTCGCCCACCGCCGGCCGTGGAGCTACGGCGTGCTGTGCGTGCTGCTGGCGGCGATGACGGGCTATGCGGCGTCGCGGGTGTTCAGGAGTAGATAGGCCCTTTCCCGCTCATCCCGGCGGACGCCGGGATCCAGCGAGAACCACGCGCTCCGCCTTTGAAGAGGGCCAAGATTTCCACGCGCGCGGATGCAGCCAAAGGACTGGATCCCGGCGTCCGCCGGGAGGAGCGGAGGTTGGGGCTGCGCTCAAGCAGCGAGCGATCGCGTCGCGAGCGTAGCGCCAACAAAAAAGGGCGGCCCGCGAAGGCCGCCCTTTCCGTTCAGTCTGTGCCTGAGCCTCAGGCCGCCTTGGTCTGCGGCGCGAAGCGGCCGTAGAAGGTTTCGTTCTTGGCGGCCATGTCGCGCAGAAGCTGCGGAACCTTGAAGCGGTCCCCGTATTTGGCGGCCAGTTCGTCGGCCTTGGCCACGAAGGCCTTCAGTCCGGTCTGGTCCATGAAGGTGATGGGGCCGCCGGTCCAGGGCGCGAAGCCCCAGCCCAGGATGGCGCCCAGGTCGCCCTCGCGCGGGTCGTCGATGACGCCCTCTTCCCAGCAGCGGGCCACTTCGACCGCCTGGCGATACAGCAGGCGGGTCTTCAGCTCGTCGATGGCGGCCAGCGCCTCAGGGCTTTCGCCGAAGGCGTCGCCCTTGGTGGTCGGGGCCAGCTCGGCCAGACCCGGCCAGATGACCTTGGGCTTCTGGTCGTAGTCGTAGAAGCCCTTGCCGTTCTTGCGGCCGTAGCGGCCCTGTTCGACCATGGTGGCGACGATCTGCTCGCCCTCGGTCGGGACGTATTTGTCGCCCAGATCCTCGCGGGTCTGTTTGGCGATCTTGTACGACAGGTCCAGGGCCACGTCGTCGTGCATCTCCAGCGGGCCGCGCGGCATGCCGGTCATGCGGCCGACGTTGTCGATCAGCACGGGCGAATAGCCCTCTTCCAGCATGGCCATGCCTTCCATCAGGAAGGTGGAGAAGCAGCGCGAGGTGTAGAAGCCGCGGCTGTCGTTGACGACGATCGGCGTCTTCTTGATCTTCAGGACATAGTCCAGCGCCTTGGCCAGGGCCGCGTCGCCGGTCTTTTCGCCCATGATGATCTCGACCAGCATCATCTTGTCGACGGGCGAGAAGAAGTGGATGCCGATGAAGTCCTCGGGCCGAACGCTGGCCTCGGCCAGGCCGGTGATCGGCAGGGTCGAGGTGTTGGAGCCGAACACGGCGCCTTCAGCCAGTTGGGCCTCGGCGCGCTTGGTGACGTCGGCCTTGATCTCGCGGTTCTCGAACACGGCCTCGATAACCAGGTCCGAACCCTTGATCAGGTCATAGTCCGTCGTCGCCGTGACCAGGGCCAGGGTGGCGTCGAACTTCTCCTGGGTCATCTGACCGCGCGACAGGCGCTTCTTCAGCAGCTCCTCGACGTGGGCCTTGCCCTTGTCGGCGGCTTCCTGCGTCTGGTCGATCAGCACGGTCTCGATGCCGGCCATGACCTGAACATAGGCCACGCCCGCGCCCATCATGCCGGCGCCCAGGACGCTGACTTTCTTGGGATCGGACTTGGGCGCGCCCGCCGGGCGCACGGCGCCCTTGTCCAGCTCCTGCTTGGACAGGAACAGGCTGCGGATCATGGCCTGGGCCTGCGGCGTCATCAGGGTCTTGATGAAGTAGCGCGTCTCGATGCGCAGGCCGGCCTCGATCGGCACCTGCACGCCTTCATAGACGGCCTTCATCATGTTCAGCACGGCCGGGTAGTTGCCGTAGGACTGCTTGCGCAGGATGGCGTTGCCCATGATGAAGACCTGGGCGCCCGCCGGGTGGTAGGGGCCGCCGCCGGGGATCTTGAACTTGGGATCGTCCCACGGCTGGACGGCCTTGCCGCCGTTCTTGATCCAGGCCTTGGCGGCCGCGACCGACTGGCCCTTCTCGACGACCTCATGGACGACGCCGGCGCCCTTGGCGTCGTTCGGGCGCCAGGACTTGCCCTCGGCCATCTGCATCAGGGCGGTCTGCACCCCGATCAGGCGCGTCAGGCGCTGGGTGCCGCCGCCGCCGGGGAAGAGGCCGACCTTGATCTCGGGCAGGCCCAGCTGAATCTTCGGGTCGTTCTCGACGACGCGATAGTGGCAGGCCAGGGTGAACTCCAGCCCGCCGCCTAGCGCCAGGCCGTTGATGGCCGCCGCCACCGGCTTGCCCGAGGTTTCCAGCGCGCGGAAGGCGCCGTTCAGCGCCCAGCCGGTGTCGAACGCCTTCTGCAGGTCGCCGCCGCCGGCCAGCATGCCCGAGGCCATGTCGCCCAGGTCCGCCCCGGCGCAGAAGCCGGTCGTCTTGCCCGAGGTCAGGACCACGCCCTTGATGGCGTCGTCGGTCTTGATCTTTTCGACCAGGGCCGGGATCTCGGCGATCACGGTCGAGGTCAGGGTGTTCATCGAACGGCCCGGCACGTCGAAGGTCACGAGCGCGACGCCGTCGGCGTCGATGTCGATCTTGAAGTTTTCCATAGTCATTCGCTCCCGGATCAGACGCGTTCGATGACGGTGGCGGTGCCCATGCCGCCGCCGATGCACAGGGTGGCCAGGGCCGTCGACTTGTTCGAGCGTTCCAGCTCGTCCAGCACCGTACCCAGGATCATGGCGCCGGTGGCGCCCAGCGGGTGGCCCATGGCGATGGCGCCGCCGCAGACGTTGATCTTATCGTGCGGGATGTCGAGCGCCTGCATGTAGCGCAGCACCACGGCCGCGAAGGCCTCGTTCAGTTCATACAGATCGATGTCGCCCGGCTGCATGCCCAGCTTGCCCAGCAGCTTGCGGGTGACGGGCTCGGGGCCGGTCAGCATGATCGACGGCTCGGAGCCGATCGAGGCGCCGCCCAGGATCTTCGCGCGCGGCTTCAGGCCCAGGGCCTCGCCCATCTCCTTGGAGCCGACCAGAATGCCCGCCGCGCCGTCGACGATGCCGGACGAGTTGCCCGGCGTGTGGACGTGGTTGACGCCCGCCGCCTCGGGGTAGCGCTGGTTGATCACGGCGTCGAAGCCCATGCCGCCCATCATGACGAAGGAGGGGTTCAGCCCGCCCAGGGTCTGCATGTCCGTCTTCGGACGAATGGTCTCGTCACGGTCCAGCTGGGTCAGGCCGAGCTGGTTCTTGACCGCGATCACCGATCGATCGAAGCGGCGCTCGGCCCAGGACTGGGCGGCGCGCTTGTGGCTTTCGACCGAATAGGCGTCCACGTCGTCGCGGCTAAAGCCGTATTTGGTGGCGATCATGTCGGCCGAGACGCCCTGCGGCACGAAATAGGTCGGGAAGGCCGCCGAGGGGTCGGTCGGCCAGGCGCCGCCGTCGGAACCCATCGGCACGCGGCTCATGGCCTCGACGCCGCCGCCGACGGCCATGTCGGCCTCGCCGGACTTCACCTTGGCGGCGGCCATGTTCACGGCTTCCAGACCCGAGGCGCAGAAGCGGTTGATCTGCACGCCCGCCGTCTCCTGGCCCCAGCCGGCCGACAGGACGGCGGTGCGGGCGATGTCCGAGCCCTGCTCGCCCACCGGCGACACCACGCCCAGGATCACGTCGTCGACCTTGGCGGTGTCCAGGCCGTTGCGGTCGCGCAGAGCCTCCAGAACCTGGGTCGCCAGGCTCAGGGCTGTGATCTCGTGCAGACTGCCGTCCTTCTTGCCCTTGCCGCGCGGGGTGCGCACGGCGTCGTAGATGTAGGCGTCGGCCATGGAGCGTCTCTCTCTTGTTGTGCCCCTACCGTTCGCTGCGCGGCAGCGAACTGCATGAGGGACGGGTTCTTGGTGTCCCTATCGCTCGGCGCGCGGCGCCTCGCTGCATAAGGGACGGGGTGGCGTCTTGGTTGGGAGGCGGTGGGCGGACGGATCCGATCATCGCGTCTGGAATTGAAACTCAGGCCGTTAGAAAGCCGACGTTTACGTCAACGTCAAGTAACAAGGCGCGTGAGGTCGCCGGATGTGAAAAGGGCGGGCCGTCGTGCGGCCCGCCCTGTCTTCTCAGTCTCAGCGGCGCGCCAGCCGCACCAGCTTGCCGTTCTCCTCGTCGGTGACGACCCAGACGGCGCCGTCAGGCCCGACCGCTACGTCGCGGATGCGCTCGCCCAGGCCGGTCAGCAGGCGCTCTTCGCCGACCACGCGGCCGTCCTGCAGCACCAGACGAACCAGGTGTTTGCCGCCCAGGCCGCCGATCAGGGCGTTGCCTTTCCAGTCGGGGAACATGGCGCCGTCGTAGAAGGCCATGCCGCCCGGCGCGATCACCGGATCCCAGTAGTAGACGGGCTGGACGGTGCCTTCCTGCGTCGTCGTCGCGCCGGGGATGGCGTCGCCGCTGTACTCGATGCCGTAGGCCGCGCCCGGCCAGCCGTAGTTGGCGCCAGCCTTCTCCAGGTTCAGTTCGTCGCCGCCGCGCGTGCCGTGCTCGATGCTCCAGACCGCGCCGGTTCCCGGCTGGACGGCGATGCCCTGCGGGTTGCGGTGGCCGTAGGACCAGATCTCGGGCAGGGCGCCCTCGCGGCCGACGAAGGGGTTGTCGGACGGGACCGAGCCGTCGGCGTTGATGCGGATGACCTTGCCGTGGTGCGAGGCCAGACTCTGGGCCGTCGGCCGCATCGGCTTGTCCGAGCGTTCGCCGATGGTGATGTACAGCTTGCCGTCCGGGCCGAAGACCAGGGAGGAGCCGAAATGCTTGTCCCCGTCATAGGTGTCCTTGACCTGGAAGACGACCTGCACGTTCTCGACGCGGCTCAGGTCGTCCGACAGGCGCCCGCGGGCCACGGCCGTGCCGTTGCCGCCGTCTCGCGGCTGGGCGTAGGACCAGTAGATCATCCGGTCCTGGGCGAAGGTCGGGCTCAGGATC
>NZ_GL883086.1:2172622-2178401 GCF_000204035.1 Brevundimonas diminuta ATCC 11568 | reverse complement strand
CCCGGCTTCTCCGTCACCAGCCACTGGCCGTCCGGCAGCAGGGCCAGGCCCCAAGGGTGCTCCAGACCCTCGGCCACGACGGCGTGCTGCATGGCGATCGTGGTGCTGACCGACGGGGCGCGGGTCTGGCCTTCGAGCGCCGGCTTCTGGTCCGGGTTGTTGGGCGGGCGGGTCTCGACCGGCGCGCCGGTGGCGGCGGAGGACGGCGCCTCATCCTGTCCATTGGCCCCGCAGGCGGCGAGAGCCAGGGCGGCGGCGGAAGCGGCGAAGAGGGCGGGGCGCAGCATGGCGGTTCCTGAACAGCGTGGCTTTGAACGGTCAGGATGCCGCCTCGACGCGCTTTGCGCGAGCCGAAACGCGCCGCGACCGATAGTCCCGCACGAAATCCGCATCGAAGCGGCTTGAACCGGAGAGAAGGCGGCGATATACGCACCCCTCTCGTGCTCAGGGGTCGTTCTCGATCCGGCGCGATGCTCCGTAAGGGGTTGGGTAGCTCAGATGGTTAGAGCGGTGGATTCATAACCCACAGGTCGGCGGTTCGATCCCGCCTCCAACCACCACGGATTTCCTAAGGATTTTCCGGTCGTCGTTCTTTGCAGGTTGGCCGATTCTGAGCGCGGTTGTGCAGCCGTATGAAGTGGCTTCAGACGATCAGGTCGGAATGATTTTCGATCAACTGCCGCAACGCGGGGTGGCCCGGCAGGTCATATGCGACGGAGATCTTGGATCATCTGAAGTTGGCTCGGAGATTGACCTGTGGCGCGGGTATCTTATCGTTTATTATTGAGCGTGTTGGGACGCGCCGCGCGATTATGACGCGCAAATGGGCGGCAGTTAGTGCTGGGGCTCAATTCCAAGAAGACCCGCCGTCTTCAAGAAGACGACGGGCCGGAATTTCAGTCTCGGGTATTATTGCTGCTATTGGAATTTCTTAGGGTAGTTCGGTAGCTCGGCGCAGGCCCCATAACCAAACATCCACATAATGGCGCATCCGAGTTCATAACCGGCTTCGCCGCGCTGGGAGTAGCGAGAGCTGGCTTGGGCGGCGCTTGCCGCAGACGAGAGCATCAGGGCCGCGCAGGCTCCGGCGATCAGTTTCTTTTTCATAGTAGCCTCCCTCTACTGCTCACTCATTGTGAGCATGAAAACTCTACACTATGAGCTCTCGTTGTGGTTGTGGCAATTCGCCGCTACATGACCATCGTTATCTCGCAATGCGCTGAAGGCGCGGGGCGTGCATGCGCCTTATCCTTGCGGAATCCGGGTCGCCGCTCCGGTGATCTTGCAGACGTAGTCGGTCTGCGGACGACCCGTCTGGCGGCCGGTGGGCGAGATGATGCCGCCGCGCTCGCGGCATTCGGCGTCCAGCTTGTCCATTTCCTGCTGATAGGTCGGCAGCGGATGGGGCGAAGCGCAGGCGGCGAGCGCCAGCGGCGCGACAATGACGGCGACGAGGAACAGGGGGGCGCGCATGGGAGTCTCCTTCAACCGGTGAACGAGCGGCGAGACGGAATGATCCCCCTGAATCCGTCTCGGAGCAAGGCTAGGCTTTCGGCGTCTCGTCAGCCCGCCAGAACGCCCAGATGCTCCAGCAGGATCTTCAGGCCCAGCGCGATCAGGGCCACGCCGCCGACCAGCTCGACGATCTTGCCCAGCCGCGCGCCCGCCGCCTTGCCGACCAGAAGACCCAGGGTCGCCAGGGCGAAGGTGGTGAAGCCGATGCAGGCGGCGATCAGCCAGATGTTCGCGTCCAGCAGGGCCAGGCCGACCCCGACCGCGCCGGCGTCGATCGAGGTGCCGACGGCGGTGGCGACCAGGGCCAGCAGGCCGCGCGACGCGGCCTTGCCGCCGGCGTCAGCCGCCTCGACCTCTGCTTCGTCGCGCTTCAGCGCCTCCCAGATCATCTTGGCTCCGACCGCGCCCAGCAGGCCGAAGGCGATCCAGTGGTCGATCGCCGCGACGAAGCCGGCGGCGGCCACGCCTAGGGCGAAGCCGATCAGGGGGGTGATGGCTTCGATCACGCCGAACACCAGGCCCGAGCGCAGGGCCTGGGGCACTGTCGGTCGGTGCTGGGCGCCGCGCCCGATGGCGGCGGCGAAGGCGTCGGCGGACATGCTGACGGACAGGACGGCGATGGCGACAGGGGACATCATGGGAAAACACACTCGGCCGGACGCATGACAGCACGCTCCACGCACGGGCCGGCCCCGCAGGTGCAGCATGCTGGTCTCGCTAGGCGGAGGTGATCCGCTGATCGCGCCATGCTCCTGACGACAGGAGCAAGTGTGTTGACGCGACCCCGGCTGGGATATGCCGGAAGCTACTCCCCAACGGCCGCCCCTCTAACGCCTCGTTCCGAGTCTATCAACCCGCGCATGGCCAAAGGCGACAAGACGCCCCATCTGTGCTAGACGCCGCCGCTTCACTCTTCGCCGCAGGACATCCGCCCTTGAGCATTTCGCTCGATCTCTCGCGCGCCAGCGCCCCGGTAAAGACGCCCGTCAACCTCAGCGGTCTGACGCGCGACGAACTGCGCCAGGCCCTGATCGACGCCGAAATCTGTCCGCCCGAAAAGGCCAAGATGCGCGCCTCCCAGGTTTGGCGCTGGATCCACCACTACGGCGTCACCGACTTCGCCCTGATGAGCGATGTGGCCAAGGACACGCGCGCCAAACTGGCCGAGGCTTTCACCCTGGCTCGCCCCGAGATCGTCGAGCGTCAGGTGTCCAAGGACGGCACCCGCAAATGGCTTATCCGCACGGCGCCGGGCATCGAGATCGAGACCGTCTACATCCCCGACGTGGGCCGGGCCGGCGCCCTGTGCGTCTCGTCCCAGGTCGGCTGCACCCTGAACTGCACCTTCTGCCACACCGGCACGCAGAAGCTGGTCCGCAACCTGACCACGGCCGAGATCGTGGCCCAGGTCCAGGTGGCCCGCGACGACCTGGACGAGTGGCCCTCGCCCAAGGAAGACCGTCGCCTGTCGAACATCGTCTTCATGGGCATGGGCGAGCCGCTCTACAATCTGGACCACGTCGCCAACGCCATCGACATCATTTCCGACAATGAAGGCATCGCCCTGTCGCGGCGCCGGATCACCGTATCGACTTCGGGCGTGGTGCCGCAGCTGAACGCCCTGGGCGAGCGCACTGCGGCCATGCTGGCCATCAGCCTGCACGCCACCAACGACCCGCTGCGCGACCAGCTGGTGCCGCTGAACAAGAAGTATCCGCTGGATCAGCTGATGGCCGCCATCCGCGCCTATCCCGGCCTGTCCAACGCGCGCCGGGTGACGTTCGAATACGTCATGCTGAAGGGCGTCAACGACAGCCCGGCCGAGGCGCGCGCCCTGATCAAGCTGATCGAGGGCATTCCGTCCAAGGTCAACCTGATCCCGTTCAACCCCTGGCCCGGCACTGACTATCAGTGCTCGGACTGGAAGACGATCGAGACCTTCGCCGCCATCCTGAACAAGGCCGGCTACGCCTCGCCCATCCGCACCCCGCGCGGCCGCGACATCCTGGCCGCCTGCGGCCAGCTGAAGTCCGAGAGCGAAAAACTGCGGGCTTCGGCGCGTCTGAAGGCCGAGCGCGAAGAGGCGGACGCAGCCTGAGGTCCGACCGTCCGTCTGGACGCTTTGTCCGTCGACTGTGGCGCGGGCGCCCTAGCGGAATGGTCAGGCTTTCGGGCAAGGGTGTTTTGGTTTCGTTCCCCTTCAGGCTGGGAGGCTAGGGTTCGTCGTCATGGAGACCTCGTCGTTGCCGGGCGTGCTGTCGACGCCTGAACTCCAGGCGTTTGCGACGGGCTTTCCGATCCTGATGCTGCATCTGGCCGTGACCTTCGGCCTGCTGGCGGCGGGGGCGGCGGTCTATGCCCTGCTGACGCCGTGGCGCGAGATCGCTCTGATCCGCCAGGGCAATCCGGCCGCCGCCGTGGCCTTTTCCGGGGTGCTGGTCGGCCTGGCCATTCCGCTGGCGGTGTCCCTGTCGGTGTCGACCTCGATCCGCGACATCGCCATCTGGGGCGTGGCGACGGTGGTGCTGCAACTGCTGGCCTTCCGCGTCGTCGACTTCCTGCTGCACGGCCTGCCGCAACGGATAGAGAAGGGCGAAACCTCCGCCGCCGTGGTCTTGGCCGGGGCCAAGCTGTCGACCGCCTTGATCCTGGCGGCCGCCCTGACGGGTTGAGGGGGCGGCCTTGCGCTTTCCCCATCTTCCTGACTGGACCATCTACGCCGCCGTCATCGGCGTGATCCTGATCGCGTCGCTGAACCGGGGCGAGCGGGCTGATGCGCCCCACGACTTCCATGCCGAAGAGCCGACAGGACCGTTGCTGGGGCCGATCACCCCCTTTGATCCGTCCGTCACCGTCGACACTTCGGACGAGCACGAGCCGGTGTCGGGCACGGCCTTCTCCATCGCCGGGGACGGCCGCTGGATCACCGCCCGCCATGTGGTCGAGGGCTGTCGCAAGCCGGCCCTGGTGATCGACAAGACTCGCGCCCTGGCCGCCGACGTGCGCCTGGCGGCGCGGGCGGACGTGGCTCTGCTGCTGACCGACGGCGGGCCGCCCGCCCTGCCGATCGCGCCCGAGGCGCCGCTCTACAAGGGCCAGCGCGCTTTCCATCCCGGCTTCCCCCAGGGACGGCCGGGCGAGGTGGCCTCGCGCCTGATCGGCCGCGAGACGCTGAAGATCAGGGGCCACCGCTCCTATGACGAGCCGGTGCTGGCCTGGGCCGAGGCCGGACGCACGCGGGGGCTGAAGGGCACGCTGTCTGGCCTGTCCGGGGCGCCGGTGCTGGATCGTCGCGGACGGGTGCTGGGCGTGACCATCGCCGAGTCGCCCAGGCGCGGCCGCATCTACACCACGGCGCCCGACACCTTCGTGCCCACCGTCGGCGCCCAGCAGCGCGCCGACGAAGCGGCGCTCGGCCAGGCGGTGACGACCCAGAACTACGGCGCCGTCTCCGACCGCCTGCGGCAGGATTTGCGCGTCGCCCAGGTGGTCTGCCTGACGACGTGAGCGAATGATTTTCCTCCCTGTTCGCGAAGCGGACGGGGAGGTGGATCGGCGGCGAAGCCGGCGAGACGGAGGGGCCGCTTGGTTCCGCCGTCCTAGCCCCTCCACCGCTTTCGCGGTCCCCCTCCCCATTTGCATGGGGAGGAAAAGATCGCCCGGCGCCCTACTTCAGCGTCGCGCTGTCCAGATTGAGTTCGGTCAGCGGAATGACCTCGACGTTCGGATACTTGGCCCGCAGGCCGTCGATGAACTTCGAGGCGTCGCCGACCACGACCAGGCTGGCCCGGTCGGTCGGCAGGTGTTCGGCGAAGGCGGCTTCGACCTGCTGCGGCGTGACCGCGCGGACGCGCCCGGCGTAGTCGGCCAGGTCGCTCATCGGCAGGTCGTAGAGGGCCAGGTTGGCGACCAGGCCGCCCAGGCCGTCGACCGTCTCCAGCGAGCGGCCGAAGGCGCCGATCAGGGTGGCGCGGCGCGGGGCCAGTTCAGCCTCGGTCGCCGGGGCGTCGCCCAGCTTGCCGATCTCAGCCAGCATCAGCTCGACCACCTCGGTCGCCGACTCGTTCTTGGTCTGGGTCGAGGCGGTGAAGACGCCCGTTTCGGCCCGCGCGCCCAGCGCCGATCCGGCGCCGTAGGACAGGCCCTTCTCGATGCGGATCTTCTGGTTCAGCCGCGAGGAATAGCCGCCGCCCAACAGGGTGTTGCCGACCGTCAGCGGGAAGAAGTCGGCGTCGGTGCGGCTGACGCCGCGAGTGACGAAGGT
>NZ_GL883086.1:2170177-2172269 GCF_000204035.1 Brevundimonas diminuta ATCC 11568 | reverse complement strand
GGGCGGGACCGGCGTCGCGCCAGTCGCCGAAGGCTTCATCCGCCAGGGCGCGGGCCTCGGCCGGGGTCACGTCGCCCGAGAAGACCAGGGTCGCCTGCGACGGACGGAAGCGGTCGGAGTGGAACACCGCCACGTCGTCGCGCGTCAGGGCGGGGATGCTGTTCACCGTCCCCGAGCCCGGCGCGCCGTAGGGGGCGTCGCCGTAGATCACGCGGCCCACCGACTGGGAGGCGACGGAGCCCGGCTGGCTCAGCGCCACGCGCAGGCCGTCCAGGGTCTGGGACTGCTGACGCTCCAGCTCCTGGGCGGCGAAGGTCGGGTTGCGCACCAGATCGGCCATCAGGGTCAGGGTCCGGCCGAACACGTCCTTGGGCGCATTGGCGTAGACATTGGTGAAGTCGGCGCCCGCGCCCGCGCCGATGCTGGCGCCCAGCTGTTCGATGGCGGTGGCGATTTCCGGGGCCGCCTTGGTCGTCGTGCCCTGGGTCAGCAGGGCGGCGGTCATGGAGGCGACGCCCGGCTTGCCCGCCGGATCGTGGGCCGAACCGGCGTTGAAGTTCAGCCGCGCCGAGACCAGCGGCAGGCCCCGCGTCGGGGCGACCAGGACGCGCAGGCCGTTGTCCAGGCGGAAGTCGGCGATGGCCGGGGTGGCGGGCGACACCTCAGGCCCCGGCTGGGGCAGGCGGGCGCGCTCGGCTTCCGGCAGCAGGACGGCGACCGGACCGGCCGGAGCCAGGGACGCGACCGTGACGGGGGCGTCGACGTTCTTCTTCTGCTCGCTGGGCGCATTGGCGTCGTCGGCGGGCAGGTAGTTGATGGTGATCTGGCGCTGCGGCGTCAGATAGCGGCGGGCCACGCGCTGCACGTCGGCGGCGGTGACGGCCTGGATCTCGGCGATCTCGCGGTCGGCGGCGGTCGCGTCGCCGGTCATGATCAGCGCCATGCCCAGGGTGGTGGCGCGGTCGTCGATGCTTTCACGCCCGCGCAGGGCGTCGGCGACCAGCTCGTTCTTGGCCTCGGCCAGTTCGGCGGCGGTGACGGGCTCGTCGCGCAGACGCGCGATCTCGGCCTCCAGCGCGGCCTTGCCGGTCTCGACCGTTTGGCCGCCGGCCATGATGGCGTAGGCGGCCAGGTTGCCCGCCTGCTGGGCGAAGTCGGGGTTGGAGCCCGCCGAGGCGGCGATCTGCTTGTCATAGACCAGCGAGCGGTACAGGCGGCTGCTCTCGCCGGTGGACAGGATGCCGTCCAGCACCGTCAGGGCCGCGCGGTCGGCGTCCTTGTAGGCCACGGTGTTCCAGGCCAGGGCGACGGCGGGCAGGGGCACGTTCGGCGCGTAATAGGTGGCGGTGCGCGGGCCGGTCGGCTCGGGCTCCTTCACATCATTGGCGGGCATGGGCGTCGCCGGACGCTTCAGCGGGGCGAAATATTCGTCGACCCAGCCGTCCAGCTGCGCCTGATCGAAATTGCCCGCCACGATCAGCATGGCGTTGTCCGGCCGGTAGTAGGTGGCGTGGAAGCGCAGCACGTCGTCCAGGGTCGCGGCGTCCAGCTCCTCGATCGAGCCGATGCCCGGACGACGATAGGGGTGGTCCTGGTAGATGGTTTCGGGCGTGAACAGGCCGAACAGGCGGCCATAGGGGCTGGCCAGGATGCGCTGGCGGTATTCCTCCTTCACCACGTCGCGCTCGGAGGCGAAGTTGGCCTCGTCGACGACCAGGGAGCCCATGCGGTCGGCCTCGGCGAACAGGATGCGCTGCAGGTGGTTGGCCGGGACGACCTCGTAATAGGCGGTCACGTCGTCGGCGGTGAAGGCGTTGTTGAAGCCGCCGACGTCCTCGGTCAGACGATCGAACGTCTCGGACGGCATGTTCTTCGTCGCCTTGAACAGCAGGTGCTCGAACAGGTGGGCGAAGCCCGAGCGGCCCGCCGGATCATCCTTCGACCCCACGCGATACCAGACCTGGACCGTGACGTTGGAGGTCGAGGCGTCGCGCGCCGTATAGACCTCCATGCCGTTGGCCAGCACCCGCTTGGCGAAGCCCAGCGGCGGCACCTCGACCCCGCCCTGGGCGGCAGACGCGGCGGCGGGCGG
>NZ_GL883086.1:2154517-2169285 GCF_000204035.1 Brevundimonas diminuta ATCC 11568 | reverse complement strand
CGTCGGCGCCGCCGCCGTCGAGCTGGGCAAGGCCATGGGCGCGCGCGTGGTCGCCGCCGCCTCGACCAACGACAAGGTGGAGTTCGCGTTGGAGCTGGGCGCGGACAACGGCCTGATCTACCCCTCCGGCCCGATGGACAAGGCGGCCCAGAAGGAGCTGTCGGGCGAGTTCAAGCTGTCGACCGGCCGCGACGGCGCCGATGTGGTGTTCGACGGGGTGGGCGGCGACTACGCCGAGCCGGCCCTGCGCGCGATGGACTGGAACGGCCGCTATCTGGTGGTGGGCTTCCCGGCGGGGATTCCGTCCCTGCCGCTGAACCTGACCCTGCTGAAGTCGGTGTCGGTGGTCGGCGTCTTCTGGGGCGCCGCCGTCGCCCGCGATCCCAAGGCCCACGCCGCCAACATGGCCGAGCTGATGCAGCTCTACGCCGAGGGCAAGATCAAGCCGCGCGTCAGCCGCACCTTCCCGCTGGAGCGCGCCCATGAGGCCATCCAGGCCCTCAGCGACCGCTCGGCCGTCGGCAAGATCGTGGTGAAGGTGGAGGATTGATCGGAGCATCCTTCTCCCCTTGTGGGAGAAGGTGGCAGGCGAAGCCTGACGGATGAGGGGTTGCGGGACCTCGGCCTCGCTGCCTTCATCCGATTTCGGAGAGACCCCTCATCCGAGCGCCTTCGGCGCCCACCTTCTCCCGCAAGGGGAGAAGGGTTTATTCCTCGTCCTCCCGCAGCCGCTTCAACGCCTGCGCCGCCTGATCGTGGTGGCGGGGCTTGAGGTGGGCGCCCAGGGTGGCCAGCACCGCGGCGATCACCGCGGCGTCGTCGGTGAAGCCGATGCCGGCGAAGATGTCGGGAATGGCGTCCACCGGCATGACGAAATAGGCCAGCGCCCCCAGGATCAGCCCCTTGGCCGCCAGCGGCGTCTTGGGATCCTGGGCGGCGTACCAGGCGGCCATGGCCTGTCCGGCGAAGGGGATGCGGGCGGCGGTGCGCCGCATCTTGGGCCAGAAGCCCTTGCGCACGCGCATCTCGTTCACCTTCTGCACGGCGGGAACCAGGGCCTTTTCAGGATTGATGGCGTCATCAGGCGACACCCCGTTGGTCTTTGCGGTCATGGCCGCTAAATCCTCGCACGAGCACTCGGTTCAATCGAATATAGGACGACTTTCATGAAACTCGACGCTTCGATCGCAGCAGTGGTGACGGGTGGGGCTTCGGGCCTCGGCGAAGGCACGGCGCGCGCCCTGGCGGCCAAGGGCGTCAAGGTCGCCCTGTTCGACCTGAACGAAGAGCGCGGCGAGGTCATCGCCCAGGAGATCGGCGGCGTCTTCTGCAAGGTGGACGTGACCTCGGACGACAGCGTCGCCGCCGGCTTCGCCAAGGCTCGCGCCGCCCACGGCCAGGAGCGCCTGACCGTCAACTGCGCCGGGATCGCCACCGGCCAGAAGACCGTCAGCCGCAAGAAGGACACCGGCGAGATCCGCGCCCACGACATGGCCCAGTTCGAGCGCACCGTCTCGATCAACCTGTTCGGCACCTTCCGCGTCCTGTCGCAGTCGGCGGCGGGCATGGTGACGCTGGAGCCGATGGACGACGGCGAGCGCGGCCTGATCATCAACACCGCCTCGGTGGCGGCCCAGGACGGCCAGATCGGCCAGGCGGCCTATTCGGCGTCCAAGGGCGGCGTCTACGCCATGACCCTGCCCGTCGCGCGCGACCTGATGAACGAGGGCGTGCGGGTCAACACCATCCTGCCGGGCATCATGTGGACGCCGATGATGGCGGGCATGGACCAGAAGGTGCAGGACGCTCTGGCCGCCATGATCCCCTTCCCCAAGCGTCTGGGCACGCCGGCCGACTACGCCGCCCTGGCCCTGCATCTGGCCGAGAACACCTACATCAACGGCGAGTGCATCCGTCTGGACGGGGCGATCCGTCTCGCGCCTCGCTAAGGCGAGGAGCGGCAAGGCCGCTAACGCTCGCCGCGCGGCGGCTCGCTGCTTGAGCGGGCAGGCGGCGGCGCTTTGAAGCGGCCTCCGAGGCGTCCGAGCGGGCGTTTTGGGGGCCGTTTTCGTGTGAAGTTTCAGGGCTATTCGAAAAAAATCGACGGATTGGACGAAAATCGAAAAAGGGGCTTGCGCGATCCGAAGTCGGTCCGCTATACGCCCCTTCCTCGACGGGGAGCAGCACATCGCTCCCAACGGAGTGCGGGCGTAGCTCAGGGGTAGAGCATCACCTTGCCAAGGTGAGGGTCGGGCGTTCGAATCGCCTCGCCCGCTCCAGTCGAAAGGGAAAACGGGGTCCGGCCGCAAGGTCGGGCCCCGTTTCCTTTTGCGCCCTGTCCATCGCCGCACATGAAAAAGGCCCGACGATCGCGTCGGGCCTTTTCACGTTCTGCCCCCCTGGCCCTACAGCCCCAGCGCGGCGCGGATGTCGCGCCAGTCGACGTATTTGAAGTTCTGGGTTCCGGTGTCGTTGACGTCGTCCTGGATGACCACCAGGCCCTCGGGGAAGGGGCCGACCGCGCCGCCCAGGGCGGCCAGGCCGTCGGTGCCCGTCACCCCGTCGACCGTCCCGTCCACAACCACGAACCGGCCCTTGAACTGCGGTTCTGCGCCGTCGATGCGCCAGACAGGGAAGGTCGAGTCGCCCTGGCTGGAGGCGATCAGATAGCGCGCGGCGCCGTCCGTCAGCGTGGTCAGTCCCTCGGCGTCGGCGACCAGCAGCCCCGGCGCGACCGGCTGGACCAGGCTGCGCGTCCCGCCCGAGGCCGGGTCGAGGCCGTAGCGCCACAGGCCGACGTTCTCCTCGGCGATATAGAGGGCGTCGGTCGCCGGATCGGCGGCGCAGCCTTCGGAGATGGAGCCGATCTCGGCGCGGCGGACCAACTGTGCGGCGGGGCGGCCGTCGGTCCCGGCGGCGACGATGAACTGACGCAGTTCGCCTTCATGGCCGACCAGGACGGCGTGCACCTCTTCGCCGCGCCGGGCGAAGCAGAAGCCGTAGGGCTCGACCACGTCGGTGGCGATGGAGCCCCAGTAGCGCACCTTGTTGTCGCCGGTCCCGGCCGGGTCGAACAGATAGAGGGCGACGCCGGTGCGGCCCGGCGTGCGGTCGCTGGCTCCGATCAGCAGTTGCGGGCGGCCGTCGAGGCTCAGGCCCTCGACCACGTCGACGTTGTTCAGCAGCCCCTCGGGCATGAACTGCAGAATGGCCCCGTCGAAGCCGTAGACGTAGAGGCCCGCCTTCTTGTCGGTGCCGACGACGAAGCCGGGGGTCTGGACGTCGCCGATGGTCACGGGGGTCTTGGAAGCCCAGACGGCGGGATCGTCGGCCGCGTCGTCGCCGACGGTGCCGACCGAGGGCGTCTCAAGCACGGCGCGCACGGGCGCGCCCTGGCCGACGAAGCCGCCGCCCTCGCCCTGATAGTCCGTCTCATGCCCGGCGCAGGCGGCCAGCAGCAGGGCGGGGGCCAGAAGGCCGGCGAGCGAACGCAGGGGCAGGGAGGCGGGCATGAGCGGAGCTTTCCGTCCGAATGAGGAATGCCCGCCCGAAACACGCGCGCGAAAGGACGGTCAACGGCGCCGCCACGACGGTTCGGCGATGGTTCGACAACGGATGGTCCGGGTCGGGACGAACTGTCGTCATCCCGTGTTCCGGTCGCAGATTCCTTTTCGTGAAACCGTCGCGGCCGCGTCGTCGCGGCGCATTAGCCATCCCGCCGGAACCGGGCCGCCAGAAGCGGTGCCGGCCTTCGGGGATATGGACATGAAGCTCGGACTTCTTCTCAGCGCGGCGAGCCTGCCGCTGGTTTTCGCTGTCGCCGCCCAAGCTGCTGACGCCAGGGCTGTCGACGTCGCGGTTGACGCCGCTCCGGCCGTCGCGGCCGCCCGGCGGGCGACGGCCTGATCGGTCGCGTCGTCAACGCCGACGGCTCGCCCCTGCCGGGCGCCGAGATCATCGACCGCGCCAGCGGCCGCCGCGCCGTCAGCAACAGCCAGGGCGAGTTCAACCTGGGCGGCGTCTCCGGCCAGATCACGCTGGAGGCCCGCTACATCGGCCTGCCGACCGCGACCCAGACGGTCGCCGCCGCGTCGGGCCGCCTGACCTCGGTCACCGTCATGATGGGCTCGGGCGACGCGGTCGCCGTGGCCGACGTCATCGTCAACGGCGTCATCACCGAGGGCGTGGCCCGCTCGCTGAACCAGCAGAAGAACGCCGACGGCACCATCAACGTCCTGTCGGCCGACGCCATCGGCCGCTACCCCGACCCGAACGTGGCGGAATCCCTGCAGCGCGTGCCGGGCATCGCCATCCAGCGCGACCAGGGCGAAGGCCGTTACATCAACGTGCGCGGCGCGCCGTCGGCCTTCACCGCCGTGTCGGTGGACGGGGTGACGGTTCCGGCCGTCGATCCGGGCACGCGCGCGGTCGACCTGGACACCCTGCCCAGCGACATCGTCTCCAACATCGAGATCTCCAAGACCCTGCTGCCGAGCCAGGACGCCGACTCCATCGCCGGCGCGGTCAACATCAAGACCCGCTCGCCCTTCGATCAGCGCCGCCTGGCCGTCAGCGGCTATGCCGGCGGCAGCTACAACGACTACGGCGGCGAGGACATCCGCGCGGGCGCCACGGCGTCGAACGTCTTCGGCGCGGACCAGACCTTCGGCGGCCTGCTGTCCTACTCCTACTCCAAGACCAACCGCCGCCCCGACAACGTCGAGTCCGGCTGGACCAAGATGAAGACGCCGGAAGGCGGCGAGGTGTTCGCCCTCGAGGAAAGCCTGTTCAAGGATTACGACACCGAGCGCACGCGCCAGTCGATCAACGGCTCGCTGGAGTTCCGACCGTCGGACGCCTATCGCGCCTGGGTGCGCGGCTCGTTCGCCCAGTTCGAGGACGACGAATACCGCAACCAGCTGCTGCTGACCTATGACGAAGGAAAGCTTCAGGCCGGCGCCACCGACCGCAAGGCGACCTTCAATGACGTGACGGTCGAGCGCCAGCTGCGTCACCGCACCCAGAAGAACGAAATCCTGACCCTGACGACCGGCGCCGAGCGCATCTTCGGCAACGGCGCTGTGTGGGACGCGAACATCTCGTGGGCCAGCAGCGAGCAGACCTATCCGAACCGCAACGAGCTGCTGTTCCGGTCGCGGGCCAAGCCGTCGGTCACCTATGACTTCACCGGCGATCACTACCAGCCGACCTATTCGGTCTTCACGACCGGCGAACACATGGATGCGGCGCAATACCGCTTCCGCGAGAACGCCTTCCGTTCCAGCACGACCGAGCAGGACGAACTGACCTTCCAGACCAATTTCGAGTTGCCTTCGGTCATCGGCGGCCGCGAGATCACCTGGAAATTCGGCGGCAAATACCGCACCCGCGACATCTCGGCCGACGAGGACCGCTTCCGCAGCCGTGATGCCGCCCATGCGCCGTCGCAGTCCTACGCCGACCTGCTGACGGGCTCGGACTCGCGCAACTACGACTATCTGTTGGGCAAGAAGTTCAACAACGGCCTGGTGGACGACTACTTCGGCCAGATGCGCCCGCTGTCGCCGATCCGTCCGGCGGATTCCATCGCGGCGGACTATACGGCCAAGGAAGACATTCTGTCGGCCTACGCCCAGGGCCGCCTGAACATCGGCGCGACCAACATCATCTTCGGCCTGCGCGTCGAGAACACCAAGTTCGAGGGCGAGGCCGCCAGCTTGATCGATAACGACGGCACCAAGCCCTATGACATGGCGCGGGTCGATCGCGACGACACCGAGTTCTTCCCCAACCTGACGGTCCGCCACAGCTTCTCGGACAATCTGATCGGCCGCTTCGCCCTGACGCGCTCGATCTCGCGCCCCGAGTTCAATCAGATCGTCCCGCGTCGTATCGAAGAGACCGACGGCACGGACATCTCGTATGAGATCGGCAACCCGGACCTGCAGCCGACGCTGTCGAACAACGTCGACTTCGGGCTGGAATACTACTTCGCCTCGCTGGGCGTGGTGTCGGCCAACGCCTTCTACAAAGACCTGACCGACTACCGTTACATCCTCAAGTACGAGGACAAGGTGACGATCGACGGGACCGAATTCGACGCCGAGTTCGAGACCCCCATCAACGCCCCGAACGGCCACCTGATGGGCCTGGAGCTGAACTGGCAGCAGAAGTTCAGCTTCCTGCCCGGCTGGGCCTCGGGCTTCGGCGTCTTCGCCAACTACACCTGGACCGACGCCGAGATCGAAACGGCCCAGGCCTATGGCGGCCGCAACAAGTTCTCGCTGCCGGGCCAGTCGGAGAACAACTACAATCTGGCTCTCTTCTACGAGATGGCCGGCTTTAGCGCCCGCCTCAGCTACACCAAGCGCAGCGACTATCTGGAAGAGATCAACGCCGACGACCCCGACTTCGACCTGTTCGTCGAAGGCCGTGAGCAGTTGGACTTCACCGCCTCCTACGACTTCGGCAACGGGGTCGAGGTGTTCGGCGAGGCCAAGAACCTGACCGACTCGGCGGGCGTCCGCTACTACGGCTCGCGCGAGCGGACCTATGAGTACGAGAAGTTCGGCTACAACGTCTTCATGGGCGTGCGCTTCAAATATTGATCGGTCCATAGCGGCTGAAAACGGAAGGCCGGGCGGCGACGCCCGGCCTTTTGCTTTCGTCGGCCCCTCCTTTAGTCTTTCTCGGCATGGTCCCCGACGCGATCCGGGCCTATATGGACCGTGGCGGTTGACCCCGCCGGGGTCGGCGCTAGTGTCCGCGCCGCTCTCTTCCCCAGCGCCTGAACGATCAGAGGACCATATGGCCGACGCCGCTTCCCAGACCTACGACGTGGTGATCATCGGGGGCGGGCCGGGCGGCTACAACGCCGCCATCCGCGCCGGACAACTGGGGCTGAAGACCGCCCTGATCGAAAAGCGCGCGACCCTGGGCGGCACCTGCCTGAACGTCGGCTGCATGCCGTCGAAGGCCCTGCTGCACGCCTCGGAACTGTATGAGGCCGCCAACATCGAATTCGCCGGCATCGGCATCGAGGTGAAGCCCAAGCTGAACCTGGCCCAGATGCACAAGGCCAAGGACGACAGCGTCGAGGCCCTGACCAAGGGCATCGAATTCCTGATGAAGAAGAACAAGGTCGACGTGGTGAAGGGCTTCGGCCGCATCGTCGGCCAGGGCAAGGTCGAGGTCGAAGCCGAGGGCGGCGCCAAGACCACGCTCGAGACCAAGAACATCGTCATCGCCACCGGCTCGGAGCCGACCCCGCTGCCGGGCGTCGCCTTCGAGGACGGCAAGGTCATCGACTCGACCGGCGCCCTGTTCCTGCCCAAGGTTCCCAAGCATCTGATCGTCATCGGCGCGGGCGTCATCGGCCTCGAGCTCGGCTCGGTCTGGCGTCGTCTGGGCGCCCAGGTCACGGTCGTGGAGTTCCTCGACAAGGTCGGGGCGGGCATGGACGGCGAAGTCGCCACCGCCTTCCAGCGCGGCCTGACCAAGCAGGGCATGACCTTCCGCATGGGCACCAAGGTCACCGGCGCCAAGACGTCCAAGGACGGCGTGGAGCTGACCCTCGAACCCGCCAAGGGAGGCGAGGCGGAAACCCTGAAGGGCGACGTGGTGCTGGTCGCCATCGGCCGCCGTCCCTACACCGAAGGCCTGGGGCTGGAGACGGTCGGCGTCACGCCGGACGCGCGCGGCTTCATCGCCAACGACCACTTCAAGACCTCGGCGCCGGGCGTCTGGGTCATCGGCGACGTGACGCACGGCCCGATGCTGGCCCACAAGGCCGAGGAAGACGCCGTGGCCGTGATCGAACTGATCGCGGGCAAGCCGGGCCACGTCGACTACGACCTGGTGCCGTCGGTCATCTACACCGGCCCGGAAGTGGCCTGGGTCGGCAAGACCGAAGAGGCGCTGAAGGCCGCGGGCGTCAACTACAAGAAGGGCAAATTCCCCTTCGCCGCCAACAGCCGCGCCAAGATCAACCACGAGACCGAGGGCTTCGTGAAGGTCCTGGCCGACGCCGCGACCGACAAGGTTCTGGGCGTCCACATCTATGGCCCGCAGGCGGGCGAGCTGATCGGCGAGGCCTGCATGACCATGGCCTTCGGCGGCGCCTCGGAAGACGTGGCCCGCACCTGCCACCCGCACCCGACCCGCTCGGAAGCCTTCCGTCAGGCCGCCATGGGCGTCGAAGGCTGGACGATGCAGGCGTAAGCCTCACCGGCTTCAGACCGCGATCTGAACGGCGCGCTCCGCACGGGGCGCGCCGTTTTTCGTTGCCGAAACTTAACTTGCTGGCCTCGGCGGGCGTCTTCAGTTTCACCGCGAAACGGCGGGAGCGAGGGTGAAGCGATGCGTTTGGCGATTGGAATGGCGGCGGCGGCCTGGGCGGTGATCGGTTCTGTCGCCTCGGCGCAGGACTATCGACCCACGTTTCACCCTGACCAGTTGAAAGGCCCTCCGGCAGGCGCGTTCAATGAGGTTCTGGTGCTGGGCTCGCCGCACCTTTCCGCCCTGCCGGACAGCTTCCGGCCCGAGCTGTTGGAGCCCTTGCTTGATCGGTTGGCGACTTGGCGACCGACGGCGATTGCGGTCGAGAACCTTTCGGGTCTGCAGTGCGATGCTATGAAACGCCAGCCGACACGCTATGCCTCGACGATTAGAAGTTATTGCTATGATCCGGCCAAGGCCGGTGAAGCCGCTGCATTGGATGTTCCGGGCGCCAATGTCGAAGTCGAGCGCGTTCTGGCGGACTGGCCGGAGACGCCTTCGTCAACACAGAGGCGACAGCTCGCCCTACTTTTTCTGGCCGCCGGAGAAGCGCCGTCCGCCGTGGTCCAGTGGCTGCGCCTGCCTGAAAGCGAGCGGTTGGCCCAGGACGGGCTGACGGAGGAGTTGGTTGCCGAACTGAACCGTCGGATGACGCGTCGCAATGAGACCGAGCTGATCGCCGCGGCTCTGGCGGCGCGTCTGGGCCTGGAGAGGTTGTGGGCCGTTGATGACCACACGGCTTCTTCCGACATTCGACCGGACGAGCAGGAGGGCTATCGCCAGGCCATCATGGGATCTTGGGACAACCCGAATTCAAAGGCGCGAAAGGAAGCCTCAGCGGCGTTGGGCGCTGGTCTGGAGCGTCCAGGCGGCTTGTTGGCGATGTATCGGGCCTACAATGATCCGGTTGAAGCCGTAGCGGCCTATCGCTCCGACTTCGGCGCGACCCATGTGGAGCCGTCGCCCGAGGCGTTCGGGCGACGCTACCTGGGCTATTGGGAGACCCGCAACCTGCGCATGGTCGCCAACATCCGCGACGTGCTGGGGCGCTATCCGGGCACGCGGATGCTGACCATCGTCGGCGCCTCGCACAAAGGCTACTACGAGGCCTATCTGAACCAGATGCACGACGTGCGGCTGGTCAGTTCCGACGCGGTTCTGCGTTAGCGGCCCATTCTGCGGCCAGCACGGCGTAGATGAATTCGTCGCCCCAGACGCCGTTGAAACGGTCGTTCTGGATCAGGTGCGCCTCACGCCGGAAGCGCAGCCGCTCGACCAGGCCGATGGAGCCCTGGTTGTCCGTGTCGAGGCGGGCGTAGAGGCGATGCAGGCCGAGGCTGGAGAAGCAGACCCCGACCAGGGCGCGCACCGCCTCGGCGGCGTAGCCCTGGCTGGCGAAGGCCGGGTTGAAGATGTAGCCGATCTCGGCCTGCAGGGCCGCCTTGCTGGCCAGCCTAAGGAAAAGCTCGCCCAGCAGGGCTCCATCCGCGCGTCGCGTCACCGCCAGCCGCGCGACGTCGCCGTCCTCGGTGAAGGCGTTCGCCGTTTGCAGGGTTTTGCGCGCCTCTTCGGCGCTCGGCGGCGCGGCGTAGAGGTAGCGATAGACCTCGGGCAGGGCGTGGTAGGCGTAATAGGCGTCAAAATCGTCCGGGCGGAAGGCGCGCAGCGACAGGCGTTCGGTTTCGATGGGCAGGGCGGGAAGCGACATGGCGGCCTTGTCTGGACGAGAGGGCCACGTACATGTGGAGCCTTGGGTGTTTCGCAACAGGAGCCTCGCATGGATCTTCAACTCACCGGCAAGCGCGCCCTGGTCTGCGGCGGCTCCAGCGGCCTGGGGCGGGCGGTGGCGACGGCGCTTGTGGCCGAGGGCGCGCACGTGGCCCTGCTGTCGCGCGATGCGGCCAGGCTTCAGGCCGTGGCCGACGAACTGAACGCCATGGGGCCGGGCAAGGCGGTCATCGCCCCGGCCGATCTGGCCGATCACGAGGCCCTGCTGAAGGCGGTGGACGTCGCTGAGGCCGGGCTGGGCGGGCCGATCCAGATCCTGTTGAACAACACGGGCGGACCGCCGCCGTCGGGCGTGGCGGGGCTGGACCCGGCGCTGTGGCGCGAGCAGTTCGAGGCCATGGTGCTGTCGGTCTTCCGCCTGACCGACCGGGTCATGCCGGGGATGCGGGCCATGGGCTGGGGGCGGGTGCTGAACGTCGCCTCGACCAGCGTGATCGAGCCGATCGGGACGCTGGGCGTGTCCAACACCCTGCGCGCCTCGGTGGCGGCCTGGGCCAAGACCCTGGCGGGCGAGGTGGCGGCCAATGGGGTGACGGTCAACACCCTTCTGCCCGGCCGGATCGACACCCCGCGCATCGAGCGGCTGGACGCCGCCCGCGCCGCAGCGACTGGCGTCGAACCCGCCGAGGCCCGTGCGGAATCGGTCAAGTCCATCCCCGCCGGACGCATCGGCGCGACCGAGGAGTTCGGCGCCGTCGCCGCCTTTCTGGCCAGTCCGCTGGCGGGCTATGTCACCGGCTCGCTGATCCGCGTCGATGGCGGAGCGGTCAAGTCGATCTGATGGCCTTAGGACCGAGGCGCGGCCTGCGGCGTCGGACGACGGGCCAGGCCGCCGAGGGCGATGCGGCCCCGGCCATAGTCCAGCGTCACCTGGCTGAACCGGGTCAGGACGTCGGCGCCCAGCAACAGGGCGGGGCGGTCGATCAGGTTCAGGATGCGAAAGGCGTGCAGATCGCCGAACAACAGAGGCGTCGGCCCCAGATCGCGCCGCGCCAGGCGCAGATCAGCCAGTTCGCCGGACCGCACCAGCAAGGACTGGCCGATCACGCCATAGACGCGCACCAAGGGACGCTCGACCCGGCCCAGGCGCGAATCCAGCGCCCGCATCAGCGCGCGGTTGCCGATCGAATATTGGGCGCCGCTGTCGATGAAGGCGACGGCCGGGACGCCGTCGGCGGCGACCTGGGTCAGGATCAACTGGCTGAAACGCCCCGAGCGGACATCGGTGATGTCCAGACCCACGCGGCTGGCGCGTCCGCCGAAGGACAGGCCGCGCCGCACGACGTCGGCGCCCGAGGCCGCGATCATGACCCGGCGTCGCCGCAGGTCCAGGGTCAGCCGGAAGCGCGACAGCACGTCCAGCCCCAGAAGACCGTCGGCCCCCAGCAGACCATAGGGAAAGACCGGCAGGACCAGGTCGGCGAACCGTCGCTCGGAAAAGGCCAGATGGGGCAGGCGCACGGTCGGCGTCATCTGGGCGGTGGTGATGCCGTGCACCAGGACGGGCGGGCCGGGCGGAAGGTCCAGCGCCTGCGCCAGCCGGTCGGAGATCGCGCTGCGCTCTGCGCCCGTGTCGATGACGAACAGCGCCTTGCGCCCGTCCAGATCGACCTCGACCCCGATGCGGGTCAGCAGGTTCGCCAGCAGGCGCGCCTCGGCGTCGGGCGAAGCGGGAGGCGTCTGGCCCGCCGCATCCTGCGCCCAGGCCGGGGCGGCCAGAACAAGCCCGGTCTGGGCCAGCAGGCTCAGGGCCATGCGACGGCTGGGGGCGAGGCGATCGGTCTCAGAAACGAGAATCGGCCTGTGCACGCGCGTGAACTCCCGTTCCGCGATCCCCAGGCCGGAATTCTGGCGCCTTTTCGAGGTGCTGAAAAGTCCGTTTGCGGAGGGTCAGCCGCGCGGATGGGCCTGGGCGTAGGCGGCCAGCAGGCGGGCGGCGTCGACCTGGGTGTATTTCTGCGTCGTCGACAGGCTGGCGTGGCCCAGCAGTTCCTGGATCGAGCGCAGGTCGGCGCCGGCGCCCAACAGGTGGGTGGCGAAGCTGTGGCGCAGGGCGTGGGGCGTGGCCGAGGCGGGCAGGCCGAGGCGCCCGCGCAGCCGCTGCACCGTCGCCTGCACATGGCGGGCGCTTAAGGGACCGCCGCGCCGTGCCCGGAACAGGGCCTGATCCGCGTCGATGACGAAGGGCTGCAGCGCCAGATAGGCCTGCGTCGCCTCGCGCACCTCGGGCAGGACGGGGACCATGCGCGTCTTGTCGCCCTTGCCGGTGATGCGCAAGGATTCGGGCAGTGGGGCGTCCGACCGCTTCAGCGACAGGGCCTCCGAAATCCGCAGGCCGCAGCCGTAGAGCAGGGTCAGGACGGCGCGGTCGCGTGCGGCCTCCCACGGCTCCATGTCGGGATCGGCCTCGGGTTCGTGCAGCAGGCCCTTCGCCTGATCCTCGCTGACCGGGCGGGGCAGGGACGGCTTGACCTTGGGCCCGCGCACCAGGGCCAGCTGCGGCGTCGCTACGCCGAGGCGCCGGTCGAGAAAGGCGTGAAAGCCCCGGATGGCGGCCAGGGTCTGGCTGAGCGAGCGGGCGTTGAGCGGGCGATCCCCGCTGCGGCGCTCGGCCAGATGGGCGCGCGCTTCGGCCGCCGTGACGGACCCCAGGTCGGCCGCGCTTTGGGGGCCGCCGCGATGGCGCTCCAGAAAGGCCAGATACAGCCGGCCGATGTGGCCATAGGCCTCCAGCGTGCGCGGCGACAGGCGGCGCTCATGGGCCAGATGCTCCAGCCAGGCGGCCAGAGCGTCCTGCGAAGTCATGGAGGGGGCGCTCAGGCGTCCAGCGGCCATCGCTCGGCCATGCGTTCGACCACGCGGGCGACGAAGGCCACCAGTTCGCAGCCCATGGCGGGGGTGAAGCCGTCTTCCTCGCCCGAGCCGAAGGCGCACAGGGCGGCGCGGGGCGCGGCGGCGCCCGGCAGGCGCAGGTTCATCCGCACCAGGGCGACCGAGGCGACCTCGCCCTCGGCCGGGCCGAACAGGCTGAGGCCGGTGAAGTTGGGGCCGAGCCAGTGCAGGCCGTCCTCGCCCAGCAGGGCGTCGACGCGGCCCGGCTCCAGCGCCTTCCAGCCGAAGGGGACGGCGCCCGGCTTCTCGATCGCCACGGCGGCGCCGGCCAGGCCGAAACGCCCCTGCGTCACGGCGTCGAGGCAGCGCGCCAGTTCGGCGTGAGACCGGGCCTCCATCAGGTCCAGGGCGGCGACGTGGGTCTGGGTCTGGGCGGCGAAGTTGGCGCGGGCGATCTCTTCGATCAGCTTGCGCGCGCCCGCCTCGCGCTGGGCGACGGCCTCCAGCCGCGCCAGGGCGGCGCGACCGAAGTCGACGACGTTGCGCCCGGTGGCGGCCAGGCCCAGCTCTTCCAGCAGGGCGCGATCATCCAGCAGGTGTTCGGCGTGATCGCCCAGCCAGGCGCGCACCTGCGGCCAATGCAAGCCCGCCGCCGGGTTGGTGGAGAGGTCCAGGGAAGTGCTCAAACGGACCTCTCGTCGGGTCAGAAACTATAGAATCGGCGTCACAGGATGGATTGGCCGGTCTTGCCCCAGTCCGCCAGGAAGGCATCCAACCCCTTGTCGGTTAACGGGTGCTTTACCAAGGCCTTGAAAACGTCGGCCGGAATGGTCGAGGCGTCGGCGCCGGCCAGGGCGGCGGCGGTCACATGGTCCGCATTGCGCACCGAGGCGGCCAGGATTTCCGTGCTGAAGTCGTGGATGTCGTACAGGGTGCGGATGTCCTCCAGCAGGCCCACGCCGTCGGCGCCGACATCGTCCAGACGGCCGACGAAGGGCGAGATGAAGGTCGCGCCCGCCTTGGCCGCCAGCATGGCCTGGGCCGCCGAGAAGCACAGGGTCACGTTGGTCTTGATCCCCTTGTCGGCGAAGGCGCGGGTGGCGCGCAGGCCGTCCCAGGTCAGCGGCAGCTTGACCACGACATTGGGGGCGATGGAGGCCAGCTTGTCGCCTTCCTTGACCATGGTCTCGAAATCGGTGGCCACGGCCTCGGCCGAGATCGGCCCCTCGACCAGGGCGCAGATTTCGGCGATGACCTCGGCGATGTTGCGACCCGACTTGGCGATCAGGCTAGGATTGGTGGTGACGCCGTCCACCATCCCGGTGGGCAGCAAGTCCTTGATGACGGCGACGTCGGCGGTGTCGAGAAAGAGTTTCATGGGACCAGTTTTAGCGCCGAGTTGTGACGGAAGCGACCGTCTTTCGCGGACAGGGAAGTTTCAGACTCCGTGATCGAAAAAATAGAGTCCAATTCGTCTGAATCGTCTGAAATCGCCCCGTCAGGCGTGGCGGAAGGCGGCGATCGTGGCAGGGCGCGACGTCGGTATCGGACGTCGGTGGTGCGGGCGTGCGAGGGCGCGCTGTGAAGGTCGCCTCCGTCCTCATTCCCCTGCCGGTGCCGGAAGCCTTCGACTATGCGGTTCCCGAGGCGCTGTCGGTCGTGCGCGGCGATCAGGTCGCCGTGCCGCTGGGACCGCGCCTGATCCGGGGCGTGGTGGCCGAGGTGTTCGAGACGACCGGCTCCAATCGGCGTCTCAAGGCGGTCGAGCAGGTGCTGGACGATCCGCGCCTGCCGGAACGGACGCTGGACTTCGTCGAATGGGCGGCGCGCTGGACCCTCAGCCCGCCCGGCGAGATGGCGGCGACGGCGCT
>NZ_GL883086.1:2139586-2154380 GCF_000204035.1 Brevundimonas diminuta ATCC 11568 | reverse complement strand
ATGCCCGGCCCCGATCTGGCGCGGGCGGCGGGCGTCTCGTCCGGCGTGGTCAAGGGGCTGGTCGATGAAGGCGTGCTGGAGGCGTTCGAGACCCCGGCCGTCGCCGCCTTCGATCCGCCCGATCCCGACCATGCGCCCGCGACCCTGAACCCCGATCAAGCGGCGTCTGCGGCCGCCATCGCCGAGGCTGTGACGGCGGGCGGCTTCGCCCCCTTCCTGCTGGACGGGGTGACGGGCTCGGGCAAGACGGAGGCCTATCTGGAGGCGGCGGCGCGGGTGTTGCGGGCCGATCCGACGGCGCAGGTGCTGATCCTGCTGCCCGAGATCGCCCTGACCCAGGCGGTGATCGAGCGCATCACAGACCGCTTCGGCGTCGCCCCGGCCGAATGGCATTCCGGCGTCGCCCCGCCGCGCCGGCGACAGGCGTGGGAGGCGGTGGTCGCCGGGCGCTGCAACATCGTGGTCGGCGCGCGCTCGGCCCTGTTCCTGCCCTACGCCAACCTGCGCCTGATCGTGGTGGACGAGGAGCACGACGGCTCGTTCAAGCAGGAGGAGGGGCTAGTCTATCACGGCCGCGACCTGGCTGTGGCGCGGGCGCGGATCGAGGGGGCGGCGGTGGTGCTGGCCTCGGCCACTCCGTCGCTGGAGACGCTGTGGAACGCGCATCGGGGGCGGTATCGCTGGCTGAAGCTGGCGGCGCGCCACGGCGCGGCGGTCCTGCCGGAGATCGGGCTCATCGACCTGCGCGAATGTCCGCCCGATCCGCAGACCTGGCTGTCCGCACCTTTACGCGAAGCCATCGGCGAGACGCTGGCGAGGGGCGAGCAGAGCCTGCTGTTCCTGAACCGGCGCGGCTATGCGCCGGTGGTGCTGTGCCGCGCCTGCGGGCATCGGCTGACGGCGCCGGACACGGATTCCTGGCTGGTCGAGCATCGCTACACCGGGCGGCTGGTCTGCCACCTGACCGGCTTCTCCATGCCCAAGCCCAAGACCTGCCCGTCTTGCGGCGCCGAGGATTCACTGGTCCCGGTGGGGCCGGGGGTCGAGCGGGTCGAGGAGGAGGTGCGCCAGCTCTTCCCGCAGGCGCGCACGGCTGTCTTCAGCTCGGACACCGTGCCGGACGGCAAGTCGGCCCGCGCCCTCATACAAAGCATGGCCGACGGCGAGATCGACATCCTGGTCGCCACCCAGGCTGCGGCGAAAGGCCACAACTTCCCGCGCCTGACCCTGGTCGGGGTGGTCGATGCGGACTTAGGGCTTCGCGGCGGCGATCTGCGCGCGGCCGAGCGGACCTATCAGCTGCTGGCCCAGGCTACGGGCCGGGCGGGGCGGGCGGACAAGCCGGGCCGCGCCCTGCTGCAGACCTGGACGCCCGAGCATCCGGTGCTGCAGGCGCTGGCGGCGGGCGACCGCGACGCCTTCGTCGAGGCGGAGATGGCGGAGCGCGAGGCGGCCTCCCTGCCGCCGCACGGCCGGCTGGCGGCGCTGATCCTGTCCAGCGAGAACGCCATGGCGGTCGAAAAGGTCGCTCGCGATCTGGCTGAGGCCATTCCCAACGCCGAGCGGCTGGAGGTCTACGGACCCGCCGACGCGCCGCTGGCGCTGGTGCGCGGGCGGCGCAGGAAGCGGCTGTTGGTGCGGGCCGATCGGGACGTGAACCTGCAGGCCTTCCTGCGCGCCTGGCTGACGCGGGTGAAGGTTCCGGCGTCGGTGCGGCTGACGGTGGACGTGGATCCTTATAGTTTCCTGTAAGGCGCGATCGCTCGCCGCGCGGCGGCTCGCTGCTTGAGCGCGTTCTTTTCATCCGCTCACCCCGGCGGACGCCGGGGGCCAGTGAGAGCTGCAAGCGCGTGTCTGGGGCCAAAGAACTGGATCCCGGCGTCCGCCGGGAGGAGCGGGAGGAAGGGGCTTATCGCGGACCGGTCAGCCGGATCTCGAACAGGCTGGGCCAATTCTTGCCCGTGACGAACAGGCGGCGGTTCTGCGCGTCCCAGGCGATGCCGTTCAGCACGTCGTCGACCGGATCCTTCACCTGATCCTTGGGCAGCAGGCCGCTGAGGTCGATGACGCCGACCACGCGGCCGGACTCTGGGTCGATGCGGAGGATGTAGTCGGTCCGCCAGACGTTGGCCCAGACCTCGCCGTCGATCCATTCCAGTTCGTTCAACTGGCGCACCGGGCGGCCGTTCAGGGTGACGGAGACGCGGCCGGTCTCGGCCTGGGTGTCGGGATCGAGGAAGCGCAGGGCCGCCGATCCGTCCGACAGGATCAGGCGCGTTCCGTCGTGCGTCAGTCCCCAGCCTTCGCCCGCGTAGGCGAAGCGGGAGACGGGCTTCAGGTCGTCCGCATTCCAGATGAAGCCGACGCCGTTGATCCACGACAGGGAGAAGACGCGGCCGTCTTTCTCGGTCAGGCCTTCGCCGAAGAACTCGGGCTCGAGTTCGCGCTTCTGCAGCACGACGCCGTCCTCCAGCCGCACGCGCCGCACGCTGGAGGGGTTGCGGCCGGTGCTTTCGATCAGCACGCCGTCGCGGATGACCAGCCCCTGGGTGAAGGCGGTCGGGTCGTGGGGGAAGGTCCGCACCACCTCATAGCCGTAGACCGGAACGCGGGCCGGCGCGGGCTGAGTGGAAGAAGAAGGGGCCGGCCCCGGCGCTTGCGCCGCCGCCGACGCGGGAAGCGCCAGCAGAAGCGTCGCCAGGACCGGCCCGATACGCACGCTTAGACGCCGGGCTCGGCGGTTTCGGCCTTGTTGAGGGCGGCCTGAGCGGCTTCCTCGGCCTGGTTCTTTCTGATCTGGGCGTTGCGCGACCACATGTTCAGGCCCTCGACCAGGGCCGAGAAGGCCATGGCGGCGTAGATATAGCCCTTGGGCACGTGGACGCCGAAGCCGTCGGCGATCAGCACGGCGCCGATCATCAGCAGGAAGCCCAGGGCCAGCATGACCACGGTCGGGTTCTTGTCGATGAAGTTCGCCAGCGGGTCGGCCGCCAGAAGCATGGTCAGAACGGCGATGACCACGGCGATCATCATGATCGGCACGTGATCGGTCATGCCGACCGCCGTCAGGATGGAGTCGACCGAGAACACCAGGTCCAGCAGGATGATCTGGAAGATGGCCGAACCGACGTTGTTGATGACGACGTCCTTCTTGTCCTTCTCAAGCAGGTGGTCGTTCGACGGCGTGGTGTCGACGGCGTGGTGGATTTCCTTCGTCGCCTTCCAGACCAGGAAGAGGCCGCCGGCGATCAGGATCAGGTCGCGCCAGGAGAAGGCGGTGTCGAAGGTCTCGCCGTGGAAGCCCAGGTCGAAGACCGGCTGGGTCAGGCCGACGATCCAGCCGATGGTGGCCAGAAGGCCCAGGCGCATGATCAGCGCCAGGCCGATGCCGATGCGGCGCGTGCGCTGGCGGTGTTCGGGCGGAAGCTTGTTCGAGAGGATCGAGATGAAGATCAGGTTGTCGATCCCCAGCACCACCTCCATGACCACGAGGGTCACAAGGGCCGCCCAGGCGGCGGGATCGGTCAACAGCGGGGTTATGCTTTCGAGCATCGGGTGTCCTGATGGGTGTTGGAAGGTTTTCGGTAACGGGAGCGTGAGCGCGCATCAAGCGTCGGATGGCGTCGTCGTCGTCGCAGGCCCTCCTGTCGAACCCAGCTTGACCGGTCCTATTCGACCAAAGAGAGCGCGGGTGCGGCGTTATCGTTCCGCGCCCCTCGGTTGCGAGGCGAGGCCTTGCATGGTATCAGCCGCGCGGCTTTAGCGAAGGGCGTATCGAAAGATGCGTCCCCAGCGTGCTTTCTACAAGCATTTCAGGCCCTTGGCTGGCGCAGGCGACTGCGGCCGGTCTTGATCCAAACGCTTCAGACGCGGACCAAATATAAGTGGCGGACGATTTCAGGACGACGGAAGTCGGCGGACGGTATGCACAGGCGCTGTTCGACCTCGCGGACGAGACGGGGGCGCTGGACGCCGTGCGCGCCGATCTGGCTGCGCTAAAGGCGGCCTGGCTGGACAGCGCGGACCTGCGCCGTCTCGCCACCTCGCCTATCGTGGCGTCGGCTGATCAGGCTAAGGGCCTGGCCGCCATCGCCGACAAGGCCAAGTTCAATGCGACGACGCGCAACTTCCTGGGCCTGCTGGGCCAGAACGGCCGCGCGTCGGACCTGCCGGGCGTGATCGCCGGCTTCGAGGCGCTGTACGCCAAGAAGACGGGCGTCGTGGCCGCCGAGGTGGTTTCGGCCGTGGCGCTGAGCGCCGCCCAGACCAAGAAGATCCAGGCCGAGCTGCGCGCCGCCCTGGGCCGTGATCCCGAACTGACCGCCCGCGTCGATCCGACGATCCTGGGCGGCCTGAAGGTCAAGGTGGGCTCGAAGCTGTTCGACGCCTCGCTGAAGACCAAGCTCGACCAGATGACTTTTGCGCTGAAGCGCGCCTAAGCCCCGAATTCCAGATCAAGCCGGGCCAGCGGGCCCGCACCGAAGACGAAAGCCGAAAGAGCCAATCATGGATATCCGCGCCGCCGAAATCTCGGCCATCCTCAAGTCGCAGATCACCAACTTCGGCGTGGAAGCCGACGTCTCGGACGTCGGCCAGGTGCTGTCGGTCGGCGACGGCATCGCGCGCATTCACGGTCTGGACAACGTCCAGGCCGGTGAAATGGTCGAGTTCACCAAGGCCGGCGTGAAGGGCATGGCCCTGAACCTGGAACGCGACAACGTCGGCGCCGTGATCTTCGGCGCGGACGCCGCCATCGCCGAAGGCGACGACGTGCGCCGCCTGGGCGAGATCGTGGACGTGCCGGTCGGCAAGGGCCTGCTGGGCCGCGTCGTCAACCCGCTGGGCGAGCCGATCGACGGCAAGGGCCCGATCCAGTTCACCGAGCGTCGCCGCGTCGACGTGAAGGCCCCTGGCATCATCCCGCGCAAGTCGGTTCACGAGCCGATGCAGACGGGCATGAAGGCGATCGACACCCTGATCCCGGTCGGCCGCGGCCAGCGCGAGCTGATCATCGGCGACCGTCAGGTCGGCAAGACCGCCGTCGCCATCGACACCATCCTGAACCAGAAGGCCGTCAACAAGTCGGACGACGAGTCGGCCAAGCTGTACTGCATCTACGTCGCCATCGGTCAGAAGCGCTCGACCGTGGCCCAGATCGTCAAGACCCTCGAAGAGTCGGGCGCGCTGGAATACACCATCGTCGTGGCCGCCACGGCGTCGGAGCCGGCCCCGCTGCAGTTCCTGGCTCCGTTCGCCGGCACCGCCATGGGCGAGTATTTCCGCGACAACGGCATGCACGGCCTGATCATCTATGACGACCTGTCCAAGCAGGCCGTGGCCTATCGCCAGATGTCGCTGCTGCTGCGCCGTCCGCCGGGCCGTGAAGCCTATCCGGGCGACGTCTTCTACCTGCACAGCCGCCTGCTGGAGCGTTCGGCCAAGCTGAACGAGGACTACGGCTCGGGCTCGCTGACCGCCCTGCCGATCATCGAAACCCAGGCCAACGACGTGTCGGCCTACATCCCGACCAACGTGATCTCGATCACCGACGGCCAGATCTTCCTGGAATCGGACCTGTTCTATCAGGGCATCCGTCCGGCCGTGAACGTCGGCATCTCGGTGTCGCGCGTGGGCTCCTCGGCCCAGATCAAGGCCATGAAGCAGGTCGCCGGTTCGATTAAGGGCGAGCTGGCCCAGTATCGTGAAATGGCCGCCTTCGCGAAGTTCGGCTCGGATCTGGACGTCTCGACCCAGCGCCTGCTGGCCCGCGGCGCCCGCCTGACCGAGCTGCTGAAGCAGCCGCAGTACTCGCCGCTGGCCGTCGAAGAGCAGGTCGTGTCCATCTACGCCGGCACGCGCGGCTACCTGGACGGGATCGAAGTGGCTCAGGTCGGCCGTTTCGAGAGCGAACTGCTGGCGCGCATCCACGCCAACCACGCCTCGCTGCTGGACGGCATCCGCACCAAGAAGGCCCTGACGCCCGAGCTGGAAGCCGAGCTGAAGGACATCCTGGCGGCCTTCGCCAAGACCTTCGCCTGATCGTTCGGCCCTGTAGTCAAAGGAAGAGCAGAGCCGGATGGCTAGCCTCAAGGAAATGCGCGATCGGATCGGAAGCGTCAAAGCGACGCAGAAGATCACGAAAGCCATGCAGATGGTCGCCGCGGCCAAGCTGAAGCGCGCCCAGGACCAGACCGAAAGCGCCCGGCCCTATGCGCAGCGGATGGCCTCGGTCATCGCCAACCTGGCGGCCGGCGTCGGCGACGACGGCCCGCGCCTGATGACCGGGACCGGCGCCGACCAGAAGCATCTGGTCGTCGTCGCCACGGCCGACAAGGGCCTGGCGGGCGGGTTCTCGACCAACGTCATCCGCGCTGCGCGGGATCACATCAACAGCCTGATCGCCAACGGCAAGACCGTCGAGATCGTGGCCGTCGGCCGCAAGTCGCGCGACCAGCTGACCCGTCTGTTCGGCGACAAGGTCGTCAAGACCTTCGAGCTGAGCGAACACAAGACGGTGGGCCTGCATTCGGCCCAGCCGATCGCCGAACTGCTGGCCGAGAAGTTTGAAGCGGGCGAGGCCGACAAGGTCACCCTGTTCTACAGCCAGTTCAAGTCGGTGATCTCTCAGGTTCCGTCGTCGCGTCAGCTGGCCCCGGCCGAAGTCGACGCGGACGCCTCGGCCGACGCCGGCGCGCTCTATGAATATGAGCCGTCGGAAGAAGACATCCTCGAGACCCTGCTGCCGCGCAACCTGACGACGCAGATCCTGGCCGCCCTGCTGGAGAACCAGGCCGGCTTCTTCGGCGCCCAGATGGCCGCGATGGACAACGCCACGCGCAACGCGGGCGACCTCATCAGCGCCCTGACGCTGCAGTACAACCGTTCCCGCCAGGCTCAGATCACCACCGAGCTGATCGAGATCATCGCCGGCGCTGAAGCGCTCTGATCCCGACACAGCTGACATTCGACACGGACAAAACCCGATGACCGACACCACCGCCGCCAAGAAACCCGCCGCCAAGAAGCCGGCCGCTCCCAAGAAGGCCGCCGCTCCGAAGGCCGCCGTCGCGACCGTCGCGGGCCAGGGCAAGATCGCCCAGGTCATCGGCGCCGTCGTCGACGTCGAGTTTGAAGGCCACCTGCCGGCGATCCTGAGCGCCCTGGAGACCCAGAACGTCGACCAGAAGACGGGCGAGCCCTTCACCCTGGTCCTGGAAGTCGCCCAGCACCTGGGTGAGAACATGGTCCGCGCCATCGCCATGGACACGACCGAAGGCCTGACCCGCGGTCAGCCCGTCGTCGACACCGGCAAGTCGATCATGGCCCCGGTCGGCCCCGGCACGCTCGGCCGCATCATGAACGTCGTCGGCCAGCCGATCGACGAAGCCGGTCCGATCCTGACCACTGAATACCGTCCGATCCACAAGGAAGCCCCGACCTTCGACGAACAGTCGACCTCGGCGGAAATCCTGGTCACCGGCATCAAGGTCATCGACCTGATCTGCCCCTACACCAAGGGCGGCAAGACCGGCCTGTTCGGCGGCGCCGGCGTGGGCAAGACCGTGACCATGCAGGAACTGATCAACAACATCGCCAAGGCTTACGGCGGTTACTCGGTTCTGGCCGGCGTGGGCGAACGCACCCGCGAAGGCAACGACCTGTATCACGAGATGATCGAGTCCAACGTCAACGTGGACCCGGCCAAGAACAACGGCTCGACCGAAGGCTCCAAGTGCGCCCTGGTCTACGGCCAGATGAACGAGCCGCCGGGCGCCCGCGCCCGCGTCGCCCTGACCGGCCTGTCGATCGCGGAATACTTCCGTGACGAGGAAGGCAAGGACGTGCTGCTGTTCGTCGACAACATCTTCCGCTTCACCCAGGCCGGTTCGGAAGTGTCGGCCCTGCTGGGCCGCATCCCCTCGGCCGTGGGCTATCAGCCGACGCTGGCGACCGAGATGGGCAACCTGCAGGAGCGCATCACCTCGACCAAGAAGGGCTCGATCACCTCGGTCCAGGCCATCTACGTCCCCGCCGACGACCTGACCGACCCGGCCCCGGCCGCTTCGTTCGCCCACCTGGACGCCACGACCGTTCTGTCGCGCGACATCGCCGCCCAGGCCATCTTCCCGGCCGTGGACCCGCTGGACTCCACCTCGCGGATCATGGACCCGCTGGTCATCGGCGAGGAGCACTATCAGGTCGCTCGCCGCGTCCAGGAAATCCTGCAGCAGTACAAGGCGCTGAAGGACATCATCGCCATCCTGGGCATGGACGAGCTGTCGGAAGACGACAAGCTGGTCGTGTCGCGCGCCCGCAAGATCCAGCGCTTCCTGTCGCAGCCCTTCTTCGTGGCTGAGCAGTTCACCGGCTCGCCGGGCAAGTTCGTCGAGCTGGCCGACACCATCCGCTCGTTCAAGGCGATCTGCGACGGCGAATACGACCACCTGCCGGAAGCCGCCTTCTACATGGTCGGCGCTATCGAAGAGGCCGTCGAGAAGGCCGCCAAGATGGCCGCGGAAGCCTAAGCCATGGCCGGTAAGCTGAACTTCTCCCTCGTCGCCCCGGAACGCGAAGTCTTCGCCGGTTCGGTCGATCAGGTCGATGCGCCGGGCGTCGAGGGCGACTTCGGCGTCCTGCCGGGCCACGCGCCCTTCATGACCACCCTGCGCGAAGGCGTGGTGACGGTCTATGACGGCGCCCAGCGCCGCCGCTTCGAGGTCAAGGGCGGCTTCGCCGACGTCAACGGCGAAGGCCTGACCATCCTGGCCGAAGAGGCTTCGGAGCTCGTCGCGAACTAAAGGTTCGCACGGCTGAAACGATCAAAGGCCCCTCGCTTGCGGCGAGGGGCCTTTTTCGTGCGCGATGTCCGACGCCAACTCCGACGCCAACTCCGCCGTCATCGCTCCTCACGCCGTTATCCATCATCTCCGCCGTCGTCCTCGGGCTTGACCCGAGGATCCAGCCGTCCGCACGCGGAACCTTGGCCAGGTGGAGCGCGTCCCGCACTGGATTCTCGGGTCAAGCCCGAGGATGACGGCAGTGGGGTCCGAAGAGTGACGCTTGGTCTTTAGAGAAGCGTCAGAGCCTCAAACCGCCCATTCCCCGAACACCCGCGCCACCTGCTCATAGACCGGGCGTTTGAACGGCACGATCAGGCTGGGCGCCTCTTCCAGCCGCCCCCAGCGCCAGGCGTCGAATTCCGGCTCGCCGTGCGCGTTCAGGTCGATCTCGTCCTCCCCGCCGGTCAGGCGGAAGGCGAACCACTGCTGGCGCTGGCCTTTCAGCCCCTTCCAGCTCTTGGGGCTCGGCAGGCCTTCGGGGAAGTCATAGGGAATCCACTCGCTCGTGCGGCCCAGCAGAGCGATCGAGCGCACGCCCGTCTCCTCGTGCAGTTCGCGGCGGGCGGCGGCTTCCAGGTCTTCGCCGTCGTCGACGCCGCCCTGGGGGAACTGCCAGTTCCACGGTTCGGGCGTGTCGGCGCGGCGGCCGAACCAGACCTGGCCGGCCGGATTGAACAGGACGACCCCGACGTTGGGGCGATAGAGGGACAGGTCGATGCTCATGCCCTTCGCATACGCCGCCGTCTCGTCGCGGGCTAGGCGTCAACGTCCGGGAAAGGCGGCGCGGCTAGGGTGGCGTCATGGACAGACGTCATCTGATCGGCCTGACTCTGAGCGGGCTCGCGCTGGCGAGCGCGGCGCACGCTTCACCGGAGAAGAGCGGGGGCGGCAAGGGGGGCTATCTGTCCCTGCCCACCGCCACCGCTACCGTTCTGAGGCGCGACGGGCGACGCGGGGTGATGACGGTCGAGACGGGCCTCGACATCGCCGACGGCGCCCTGATGGAACGGGCGCAACTGTCCCAGCCGCGTCTCAGCGCCGCCTACAACGAGATCGTCCGCATCGCCGCCGAGCGGCTGCTGCCGGACGCCCCGCCCAATGTCGAATGGCTGGTGGTGGCGTTGCAGCACGCGACGGACGCCATTCTGGGCAAGCCGGGGGCGAAGCTGTTGCTCGGCACGGTGATGGTGGCGTGAAGGGGCTAGGCCCCTCCCTCAGTCCTGCGTCGGGTCGGGGCGGCTCGTGTCGCCGTAGGTCATGGCGAGGAAGACGTCTTCCAGGTCCGGGTCTTCGGTGGCGATGTCCTTGATGGTCACGCCCGCCGCGCGCACGGCGGCCAGCACCTGTTCGACGCTGGATTCGCCTGTCCGATAGGTGACGACGAAGGCGCCGTTGGCGCGCGGGGCGACCGCAAAGCCGTTCAGGGCGGGCAGGGTCTCGGGCGCCGTCTCGGGCGTCACCACGACGTTGCGGGTGTCCAGCCGCTTCAACAACTGTTCGGTCGGCTCGCAGGCCACGACCTCGCCGCGGTTGATGATGGCGATGGTGTCGCACAGCTCCTGCGCCTCTTCGAGGTAGTGGGTGGTCAGGATCACCGTCACCCCCTCCTCATTGATCTTGCGGACGTACTCCCACAGCTGGCGGCGCAGCTCGACGTCCACGCCCGCCGTCGGCTCGTCCAGGATCAGCACCGGCGGATTGTGCACCAGGGCCTTGGCCACCATCAGGCGCCGCTTCATGCCGCCGGACAGGGCGCGGACATAGGCGTTGGCCTTGTCCGACAGGCCCAGCGCCGCCAGCAGCTCGTCCGAGCGGCGCTCGTCGGCGGGCACGCCATAGAAGCCGGCCTGAACCTCCAGCGCCTCGCGCGGGGTGAAGAAGACGTCGGCGACGATCTCCTGCGGCACCACGCCCAGCGCCGAGCGGGCGTCGCGGGCCTCATGGTCGATGTCGCGATCCCAGATGCGGACCGTGCCCTCGGACTTGTTCACCACGCCCGAGATGATGTTGATCAGGGTCGACTTGCCCGCGCCGTTGGGCCCCAGCAGTCCGAACATCGAGCCGCGCGGCACCGTCAGATCGACCCCGCGCAGGGCCGTCTTCGGCGGCGACTTGCGCGAGCCCTTGTAGGTCTTCTTCAGCCCCCTGACCTCGATGGCGTTGACGGGCAGGCGGGGCTCTTGGGTCATGGCGCGGACTTCAACTCGGGCAAGGCGGGGCGGACGGCATAGGTAGGGGGCGCGGGGCCGTTCGCCAAGCCGTCGCCGCGCGTGCGGGGACAAGGTTGCGAGACGATATGTAAATGGTGCTTGACGTGTACGGGCGATGTGTCTAGCTTGCTTGTCAGAAAGACAACTTCCCTTGGATGAGGACACGCCATGACCACCGCCGTCGCCACCCGTAAGCCGCTGACCCGCATTCGCCTGATCGGCTTCATCGCCATGGGGGTCTGCGCCATCGGCTACGCCGGTTTCGCCCTGGCCCTGCTGGCGGGCAAGCTGGACTATCTGCCCATGACCCAGGCGGCGATCATCGCCGCGGTCGCCGCTGTGATCGGCGAGATCGGCTTGTGGGTCGGGGCGGGCTGCCTGGGCCTGACCCTGTTCAAGAAGCGCAAGGCCCTGTTCGACAAGGTGATGGGCCGCAAGGCCGCGCCTTCGGAGGTTTGACCTGACGGTCCGGTCCGCCTAGGAACGGCGCAAAGCCTTTCCAGACCGGACCGGATCATGCCTCCCCGCCATCTCGAAGCCGTCATTCCTCCGCCCGAAGAGATCGTGGTCTCGACCAAGCGCGTCGCCTGCGACGGCGGCGGCGGGGCCTTGGGCCACCCGCTGGTCTACATGGACATGGGCGAGGACGACTTCATCGAGTGCGGCTATTGCGACCGCCGCTTCGTGCTGTCGGCCCATCCGCATCCCGAGAGCGAATACCTCGATCCGGCGGCCCGTCCGCCCGAGGCGCACTGAGCCCGATCATGCGCTATCTGCACGCCATGGTCCGGGTGAAGGATCTGGACGCTTCGATGCGTTTCTACCGCGATCTGCTGGGTCTGGTGGAGACGCGCCGCGCGGATTACGAGGCCGGGCGCTTCACCCTGGTCTATCTGGCCGCGCCGGCGGACAAGGCTCGCGCCGAGGCCGAGCAATCCCCCGAGGTCGAGCTGACCTATAACTGGGACGATCAGGACTACGACGGCGGCCGCAACTTCGGCCACCTGGCGTTTCAGGTCGACGATATCTACGCCGCCTGCCAGCGGCTGATGGACGGCGGCGTGGTCGTCAACCGTCCGCCGCGCGACGGCCACATGGCCTTCATCCGTTCGCCGGACGGGATTTCGATCGAGCTGCTGCAGTCGGGCGAGCGTCTGGCTCCGGCCGAGCCCTGGGCCTCCATGCCGAACGTGGGCGCCTGGTGAGCGTTTCGGCGCGGCTGATCCTGGGTCTGGCGGTCCTGAGCCTGGGCGCCTGCGCCTCGGTGACGGAGACCAATCCGTCGCGGACGGCCACGGACATGCTGCTGGTCAACCGCGCCGCCGACCGGGCGGTCGAGGGCCTGACCCTGCCGATCCCGCAGGGCGCGCGCGTCTTCGTCGACGAGACCTATTTCCAGGCCGAGAACGCCCGCTATGCGCTGAGCGCCATCCGCGCCGCCCTGTCGGAAGCCGGCTACGCCATCGTGCGCGAACGCGGCGAGGCCGACGCCATCTTCGAGGTGCGCGCCGGCGCCCTGTCGCTGGACCAACTGCGCCGGGTGGTGGGCATTCCCGACATGCGCGTGCCGATCAATGAGAGCCTGAACGTCGTTTCCCTGCCGGAGCTGTCGCTCTACTCCAACCGCGACCGCATGGGCGTGGCCGAGTTCTCGGGCTTCCTCTACGACGCCCGCACCGGGATGCCGCTGGGCGCCGTCACGCCGATGATCGGCCAGTACAAGATCCGCAGCCACAAGGCCCTGATGATGATCACCTGGGGCCAGCAGCTGGCCCAGCCGGGCGAACGTGATCCGGGCTCGAGCTGGAAGGAATTCTAGCGCGGTCGCTCGCTCCGTTCGCGGAGCGAGACAGGCGCTTCGGACCGTGTTAGGGCGCAGGTGAGCATAAGGCGTTGGCCGCGCTCACTCGTTCGCCGCCGCCGCAAGAGACGCCCTTGTCCTTCTTCCACGCCGGTCCCGCGCCGAAAGGCTCCGGTCTTCGCCGAGGCGCCCTGCGCGACGGGTTGGATCTGGCGCCGGGGATGAAGGTCGGCCTGTTCGGCGGCTCGTTCAATCCGGCTCACGACGGCCACGCCCATGTGGCGGCCACCGCCATGCAGCGGTTGGACCTGGACCGGGTGGTCTGGCTGGTCTCGCCGCAGAATCCGCTGAAATCCGAACACGAGACCGCGCCCCTGGCCGAACGCATGGCCTCGGCGCGCGCCGTGGCGGCGAGCGTCGGCCCGGCCATGATCGTCTCGGATTTCGAGACGCGGGCGGGCACGCGCTGGACCGTCGACACCCTGCGCGCCGTCGTCGCCCGCCATCCCGGCGTGCATTTCGTCTGGCTGATGGGATCGGACAATCTGGCGGGATTCCATCGCTGGAGGGGCTGGACCGACATCATGCGGTTGATGCCGGTGGCGGTGATCGCCCGGCCGGGCAGCCTGCTGGACAGCCGCACGGCCCCGGCGGCGGCTCGGTTCGCCCGCTATCGCATTCCCGCCGCCCAGGCTGGGTTGCTGCCCAATCTGGAGGCGCCGGCCTGGACCTATCTGACGGCGCCGCTGAACCACCGCTCATCCACCGCCATCCGCGCGACGCGCGCGGCGGGGTGAAGAGTCGTCGCAGGCTGGGTGACCTTTTGCGCCGGGCGTGCTATGATCGGCTTTTAGTAATCGCCTCGGAGCCCTCCGCTGACCCCCTCGACCGCGCACGATGCGCAAGACGCCGTTTCGAATGCGGCGCACGAAATGGACCTGATGGATTCCGTCCATTCCGAAGACGGTCAGGCCGAGGACGGCCCCAGTAGCGACGAGCGCCAGCCTCTGCCGGTCGGCGCGACCGAGCTGGAGCAGGCCATCCTCGCCAAACTCGATGACGACAAGGCTCAGGACATCGTCCTGATCGACCTGCGCGGCAAGAGCCCGATGACCGACGCCATGATCGTGGCTTCGGGCCGCTCGCACCGCCACGTCGGCGCCATCGCCGACCACCTGCTGCGCCTGTTCAAGGAACTGGGCCTGGGCAAGGTGAAGGTCGAGGGCCTGCCGCATTGCGACTGGGTGCTGCTGGATGCGGGCGACGTCGTCGTCCACCTGTTCCGCCCGGAAGTGCGCACCTTCTACAACATCGAGAAGATCTGGGCGGTCGACAGCGCCCACCGCGGCGGCCCTGTCCGCGGCTGACCCTTTCTCTGACTGCGGGCTGACCTCATGAAGCTGGCGATCGCGGCCATCGGCAAGCCGGGCCGCGGTCCCGAGGCCGCCCTGGCCGACGACTACGCCCGGCGGGCCACCCTGTCGGGGCGGCCCCTGGGTCTGGGCCCCCTCGAACTCATCGACCTTGAGCCGAAGAAACCCGGCAAGGCGCCGGAGGCCGAGCTGCTGCTGGCCGCCGCCGAGGGCGCGCACCTGATCGCCTGCGACGAGCGGGGACGCACCTATTCCTCGCGCGCCTTCGCCGACCATGTGGCGGCTCTGCGCGATCAGGGCGAGCGGCGGCTGGTCTTCGTCATCGGCGGCGCCGACGGTCTGGACGAAAGCGTGCGCCGCGCGGCCCGCTCGACCCTGGCCTTCGGGCCGCAGACCTGGCCCCACGCCCTGGCCCGCGCCATGCTGGCCGAGCAGATCTATCGGGCCGTGACCATCCTGGCCGGTTCGCCCTATCATCGCGACTGATGCGATCCGGGGCCGTTCTTCTTCTGACCTCCTCCAGCCTGCTGCTGGCCCTGGCCGGGCCGGCGGCCAGCCAGCGCGCGGCCC
>NZ_GL883086.1:2137284-2139248 GCF_000204035.1 Brevundimonas diminuta ATCC 11568 | reverse complement strand
GGCGCCCCGGCGGCGGGCCGCATCGCCTACGCCGGGCCGCTGAAGGAGTGGGGCGAGGTGGTGATCCTCGACCTTGGCCCCGGCTGGCGCGCCGTGATTGCGGGCCTGGATCGTCTGGAGGTCGAGACCGGACAGCGCGTGGCCGACGGCCAGACTCTGGGCCGCACCGGCGAGGACGGCGAGGCCTATTTCGAACTGCGCCGCCAGGAACGGCCCATCGATCCCGCGCCCTGGCTGCAGTAGGCCGCCCTCCGAGGGCCAACCGCGCGAAATCCCTTTCAAATCGGCGCGGACGCTGTTTGTATCGCCGGAACTGTCGTGCGCGCCGTTCGTGGCGCCCGCGCCGCCCTGGACGACCGGAGCCGAAAGCGGATCCGATGGAAAGAGACCGAATGCGTAAACTGCTTCTCGTGGGCGCCGCCGCCCTGGCGCTGGGCGGATCGGCGGCGGCCGTGGCCAGCCAGACTCCGCGCAACGAGACCTTCCGCATGCTCGAGATGTTCGGCGACGTGCTGGGCATCGTCGAGCAGGCCTATGTCGTTCCGGTCGACAACAAGAAGCTGATCGAGGCCGCCCTTCAGGGCATGATGACGGCGCTCGACCCGCACTCCAACTACCTGCCGGCCAAGGCCTTCGGCGACCTGCGCGAGCGGACTTCGGGGGAATATTCCGGCGTCGGCCTGACCATCACCTCAGAGGGCGGGCTGGTGAAGGTCATCTCGCCGATGGACGACAGCCCGGCGGGCCGTGCGGGGGTTCAGGCGGGCGACGTCATCAGCGCCGTCAACGGCCAGAACGCGGCCGGTCTGACCGTGTCCGAGGTCTCGGACAAGCTGCGCGGCGCCACGGGCACTAGCGTCACCGTCACCTTCCTGCGCGACGGCGAGGAGCCGCGCGAGGTCGTGCTGACGCGCGAAGTCATCAAGGTCGAATCCGTCACCGGCCGTCTGGAAGGCGACTTCGGCTATCTGCGCATCTCGACCTTCAACGAGAACACCGGCCGCGAGCTGACCGAGACGATCGAGCGGCTGAAGCGCGAGAAGCCGGGCCTCAAGGGCTATGTGCTGGACCTGCGCAACAACGGCGGCGGCCTGCTGACGGCGGCCATCGACGTGTCGGACGCCTTCCTCGAGCGCGGCGAGATCGTCAGCCAGCGCGGCCGCAAGCCCGAGGACATCGAACGCTACGCCGCCAAGCCGGGCGACCTGACCGGCGGCCTGCCGGTAGTGGTGCTGATCAACTACGGCTCGGCCTCGGCGTCGGAAATCGTGGCGGGCGCCCTGAAGGATCAGGAGCGGGCGACGGTCGTCGGCCTGACCAGCTTCGGCAAGGGGTCTGTGCAGACGGTGATCCCGCTGCGGGGCGGCCAGGACGGCGCCCTGTCGATCACCACGGCGCGCTACTACACCCCGTCGGGCCGCTCGATCCAGAAGATCGGCATCGAGCCGGACCTGGAGGTGGCGCGCTCCGAGGCCGAGGCCCGCATCGTCTCGCGCTCCAGCTTCATCTATTCCGAGGCGGCCTATTCGACGGCGCTGGACTCCTCCATCGGGGCCGAGCGCAAGGGGCCGCACACCCCGCGCGAGGCGCCGGGCGCCGACTACGCCAAGGACAAGGACTATCAGCTGGAGCGGGCGCTGGACGTTCTGCGCGCCGACGGCGACCTGACCAAGCTGGCCGCTGCGCCGGAGGGGATCGTCATCACCGAGCCGGGCGAGGACAAGGTCGAGACGGCTGAGGCCAAGACGGACACGCCCGAAACGCCGACCGTCACGGTCAAGCCGGACGAGCCGAAGAAGGACTGATCGCCGCATCCGGCGCGTCCCGCAAACGTGGTGAACGCGCCGTTAGGCTTTCTTAACCGACGCAGGGCTTAACTGAGGCTGAGGGGCGCCGCGTCTGTGCGGCGCCTGCAAGCCCGAGCCGCCGCCCTGACCATGTTCGCCAAGCGCCAGTCCGCCCTC
>NZ_GL883086.1:2131633-2136951 GCF_000204035.1 Brevundimonas diminuta ATCC 11568 | reverse complement strand
CGCGCATCGCCGCCGACGGCCGCGTCCCGGCCCAGGCCTACGCCCGGCCCTTCCGCTCGAACGGCAAGCCGATGGTGGCCCTGGTGGTCGGGGGGCTGGGCCTGAACAGCGCCACGACGCGCGCGGCGATCGAGCGCCTGCCGGCCGAGGTGACGCTGTCCTTCGTGCCTTACGCCGAGGGCCTTCAGACCTGGATCGACATGGCCCGCGCCCACGGCCATGAGGTGATGATCGAACTGCCTATGGAGCCGACCGGCTATCCCGACAACGACCCCGGCCCCTACACCCTGCTGTCGTCCGGCGGCGCCGACGACGTGGCGGTCAAGCTGGACTGGCTGCTGGCGCGCGCCACCGGCTATTTCGGCGTGACCAACTATCTGGGCGACCGCTTCGCGACCTCGGACGAGGGGGTGAGCGCCCTGATGACCAACCTGCGCCAGCGGGGCTTGGCCTTCCTCGACGACGGCTCCATGCGCCGCCGCCCCGGCGCCTTCGCCCGCGCCAGCGCCGACCGCGTCGTCGACGAGGAACAGACCCCCGCCGCCATCCTGCGTCAGTTCAACGCCTTGGAGGCCGCCGCCAAGACCAACGGCGCGGCGCTGGGGACCGGCTTCTCCTATCCCATCACCGTCGAGGCCGCCGCCCGCTGGACGGCGGGTCTGGAGGCTCGCGGCCTCCAGTTGGCGCCCGCTTCGGCGATGACCCGACGGCCAGGACGGTAAGTCGGGAAGACGCCCGCTTGATGGCGGTCAGCGCCATCGGTGCTTCGAACCCGCCAGCCCTTCATCCGGCGCCGTCCTGCGGCCGTCAAAGAAGCCCGTGCTGCTTGCCTTCCTCTTCATGTTGGCGTCCTATGTGGACGGGTAGCGTGGTTATGTGAGATGGCCGCGACATGGAGACCCTTATGCGGAACATGGGAATTGTCGCGGCTGTCGTTCTGAGCCTGTTCGGGCCTGCGCATGCACAGGACGCGCCGAGCACGGACGCCACCGTCTTGCCGGATCTGATGGTGCGAGGCCGACCGGTGCAGGAAGCGGCCCGCGATTTCGTCGGGCGGGTCGGCGCGCCTGCGCGCGGGCGAGGCCTGGCGCTGTGGCGTCGCGAGATCTGCCCTGGTGTCGTCAATCTTGAGCGTGAGGCCGCCCAGGCCGTCATAGATCGGATCACCCAGACCGCCGCAAGCTTGGACCTGCGGACTGGCGAGCCGGGCTGCCATCCCAATGTGGTCGTGATCTTCACGAATGACGGCCGCGGGCTGGCGAGAACGATGAACGCCGACAACCCCCGGCTTTTTCGTCAGAACGTGACGGGCATGCATCGCGACACGACGGCGTTCCAGGATTTTCTGGACGCAGAGCGTCCCGTCCGCTGGTGGTCGCTGAGCCTTCCCGTCGATAGCGAGACCGGTCGGGCGGTCGTAAGGATGCCAGGGGATGCGGTCGGCGGGATAGTCGATAGCCAGCTGGCGGCGATCTTGGGGTGCAATCCCAACGACTGCGTCGCAGCCGCCTCTCCTATTGTGCGTCGAAAGGGGCCGGGCCGTTTGAGCACCCAAGTCGTTGACGCGCTGTTTAAGACCATGGTGATCGTCGACACGGACATGACCGGCGAGGTCAACACGACTCAGTTGGGCGACTACATTGCTCTGATCAGTCTGGCTCAGCTTGATCCACGAGCGGAAACGCAAGGGTTCGACACGATCCTGAATCTCTTTTCGGGAGATGCGCAGCAGGGTCTTACCGAGTGGGATCGCGCCTATCTCGTCGCCCTTTACGGGCCACGCCCGGACTGGGCGTCGGTCCGGGCGCAGGCGGGAGCGGTGGCGGATGTCATGGCCCGTGATCTGCGTGCTCCGCGAGGCGGATCCTAGGGAACGGGTCTGTCGTCCCTCAGAGGCGCGAACAGTGCTACTGTCGTCGGCATGACCATTGACGACGATCACGCCCCCGCCGCCGAACCTGCGGACTCCCTTCCGGGTGAAACGCCCGTGCAGCGGGCGCTCCGGCTCAAGAAGGCGGCGATCGACGCCCGGCCCAAGCCGCCGCGCGGCGGACGTTTCAGCGCGAACAGGCGGCTCGCATCAAGAGCGGGGCGTCGCGCCCCTGGATGAGCAAGTAGTCCGGCGGGGCCTTTGGCTTGATCAGCTCGGATAGACGTGATCGTCTGTCGATATGACGGTGTTCGCCCTGTTCCTGGCTCTGGCTTTTGTGGCCGTGTCGGCGGCCATGTCCTGGCGCGCCGCGAGAGGCCTGCCGCGCGAGACGCGGCTGCCGATGCAGTGGGGCTTTGACGGGCGGCCCATATGGCGTGCGCCACGTGACGTCGCCCTGAGTTTCACGCCTGTTCTGGCGGCCTTGACTCTGCTTCCCATGGCGATGGCCAGCGCGTTGGGGCCGCTGGAGAGCGCGGACGCGCGGCGTTACTTCGGCGTCCTGATCGTCATGGGGCTGGCCTGGGTCGGAGCTCACGCTCTGCATCTCAGGCTGGTGCGAGGCTGGCTCGCCCGGCAGGGCTAAAGCGTCAGCCGCATGGCGACGCGGTCGGTCAGGCCGTGGGCGGCTTCTGCGGCCAGGGTCTCGCGCAGATAGGCGGGCGTTTCTGCAAACGTCAGCGCCGCATAGCCCAGGCGCGCATAGAAGGGCGCATTCCAGGGAACGGTGCTGAAGGTGGTCAGCGTCAGGGCCTGTTTGGCGCGGACCCCGGCTTCCTGTCGCGCGGCCGCCATCAGCGCCCGCCCACCGCCGCGCCCCTGATGTTCAGCAGCGACGGACAGCTCAAGGATATGCAGGTCCGCGTCCGCCTCGGCGGCGATCAGGAAGCCGATCGGCTGATCCGCTGCATCGACGGCGACCCAGGACAGGCCCTGCGCGACGGCTGTGCGGTGCGTGTCTGGTCCGGCGACGGGGTCGTCGGCGATCCAGGCCAGGTCGGGCAGGGTGCGAAACAGCGTCGCCGCCGACCGCTCCACCGCCTCCAGACGGCCGATGTCCGTTCCGCGCGTCGGGCGGACCCGGATCAATGGGCGTCGCAACCCTTGGCGGGCATGGGCTTCAGGTCCAGCAGTGCGAACAGCTTGGCGTCGTCGTCCTCTTCCGGGTTGGGCGTGGTCAGCAGCTTGCCGCCGACGAAGATGGAGTTGGCGCCGGCCAGGAAGCACAGGGCCTGCATCTCGGGCGTCATGCCTTCGCGACCGGCCGACAGGCGGACCATCGACTGCGGGCATACCAGACGGGCGACGGCGACGGTGCGGACGAATTCGATCGGGTCGATCTCGCCTTCCTTCAGCACCCGCTCGCCCAGCGGCGTGCCGCCGACGGGGACCAGGGCGTTGACCGGCAGGCTGTCGGGGTGGACGGGCAAGGTGGCCAGGGCGTGCAGCAGGCCCGCGCGGTCCCGGCGCTTTTCGCCCATGCCGACGATGCCGCCGCAGCAGGTGTTCATGCCCGCGTCGCGGACGTGCTGCAGGGTCTCCAGCCGGTCCTGATAGGAGCGCGTCGTCACCACCTCGGCGTAGTACTCAGGCCCGGTGTCGAGGTTGTGGTTGTAGTAGTCGAGGCCCGCGTCCTTCAGCTGTTTCGCCTGGTCGGCGTTCAGCATGCCGAGCGTGGCGCAGGTCTCCAGACCCAGCGCCTTCACGCCCGAGATCATGGCCGCCAGCTTGGGCGTGTCGCGGTCCTTCAGCTCGCGCCAGGCGGCGCCCATGCAGAAGCGGCTGGCCCCGCCGGCCTTGGCCGCCATGGCCTCGGCGATGACGGCGGTCGGCTCCATCAGCTTCTCGGCCTTGAGCCCGGTCTTGAAGCTGGCCGACTGCGAGCAGTAGCCGCAGTTCTCGGCGCAGCCGCCGGTCTTGACCGACAGCAGCTGCGACTTCTGGACTTCATTCGGGTCGAAGGTGCGCCGGTGCACGGTCGCCGCCTCGAACACCAGCTCCATGAAGGGCCGGGCGAACAGGGCCTCGACCTCCTCCAGCGTCCAGTCGTGACGGGGGATCGAGAGATCGCGGGCGGGTCGGATCGATGCGTCGTCAGCCATGGGACGACGGCTTAGCCGCGCGCGCGGGCGCGGCCAAGCCGGAAGTGACGCGTCGCCGTTCTTTGGCTCAGCGTTCGTCCTTGTAGACGCGGCCGTCGCGCATGACGAAGGCGACGGACTTCAGCGTCGTCACATCGGCCAGCGGATCGCCCGCCACGGCGATGACGTCGGCGCGCTTGCCCGGCTCCAGCGTGCCGACCTCGGTCGAGACGCCCAGCAGATCGGCGGCGTTGACCGTGGCCGCCTCGATGGCGGTCGCCGGGGTCATGCCGTTTCTGACCATCAGCTCGAACTCATCGGCGTTGCGGCCGTGCTTGGACACGCCCGCGTCGGTGCCGAAGGCGATGCGGACGCCCGCCGGGACCGCGCGTTGCAGCGACTGGCCGGTGATCTCGATGCGCCAGCGGATCTTGGCCAGGACTTCCGGCGGATAGGCCTCGGGGTCGGCGGCCAGACGCTCGGTGTAGCCGTTCACCACCGACAGGGTCGGGACGTAATAGGCGCGGGTGCGACGCAGCAGCTGCAGCGTCTCGTCGTCGAAGATGGTGCCGTGCTCGACCGAATCGACGCCCATGCGCAGGGCCAGGTTGATGCCGTCGGCGCCGTGGGCGTGGACGGCGACCTTCTTGCCGTAGAGGTGGGCCGTGTCGATCAGGGCCTTGGCCTCGTCGTCGAACATCTGGGCGCCCAGTCCGGCGCCGATGCGGCTGTTGACCCCGCCGGTGGTGGCGATCTTGATGACGTCGACGCCGCGTCCGACCTGAAGACGCACGGCCTCGCGGCAGCTTTCGGCGCCGTTGCAGACGTTGTCGTGGGCGATGTGCTCGCGGAAGTCGTCGTTGAAGCCCAGACGCCCGTCCATGTGGCCCGAGGTGGTCGAGATGCTGTTCCCGGCGTCGATGATGCGCGGTCCGGCCAGGCGGTGGGCCGCCGTCTCCTCGCGCAGGGCCAGGGTGACGCCGCCGCTGTCGCCCAGGTTCCGCACGGTGGTGAAGCCCGCCATCAGCGTCTTGCGGGCGTTCATGGCGGCGCTGTAGGCGCGCGAGGGCAGGTTGTCGGTGATCTCGGCCAGGAAGCCCGCTTGACCAGCCACGTCCGACACCAGGTGCACATGGCTGTCGATCAGGCCGGGCAGGACGAAGCGGTCGCGCTGGTCCACCACCACGGCGCCGGGGAAGGCGGAGGCGTCGACGAAGCCGTCGCGGATCTCGACCACCTTGCCGTCGCGCACCACCAGGGTGGAGGGGCCGCGCGGGGCCTGGCCGGGACGATCCAGCAGGCGGCCC
>NZ_GL883086.1:2124304-2131180 GCF_000204035.1 Brevundimonas diminuta ATCC 11568 | reverse complement strand
TCCAGGTTGGCGGCCTGACGCTCGGTGCGGCTGGCCAGGTCTTCGGAGGCGACGGCCAGCTGGCTGGACCCGGCGCTCAGGCTTTCGACGCTGTCGGCCACGGCGCGGACGGCGGTGCGCAGGGCGCGGGTCGCGGCGTGGAAATCGTTCTGAAGCGAGCGGTACTCCTCGGGGAAGACGTCCGGGATGGTTACGGACAGATCGTTGTCGGCCAGGCTGTGCAGGGCGGCGCCCAGGGCGCGCACGACCTCGGCCTGGCGGGCTTCGGCGGCGTCGTGCTCGGCCTGCACCCGGTCGCGTTCTTCCTGCAGGGCGTCCAGATAGATGGAGATGGCCAGGTCCATGTCCAGCATGACCCGCTGGTTCAGCTCGGCCAGGGCTTCGGCGGTGATGCGGTCGTGCGCGCGGCGGTTGGCGAACAGCTTCCTGGGGCGCTCGACCACGGCGCGGGTCAGGTGGGCCAGGATGACGCTGTAGCCGCCGATGTACCAGCGCGGCTCCAGACCGATGCGGGCGTGGACGCGGCCGATGGTGCGCACCGAGGCGGCGTAGTCCTCGTCGGCGCGACCGTCGATGATGGCGCTCCAGTGGCGCTGCTGGGCGTTGCTGGCGGCGGCGACATGGCTTTCGTCGCGGAAGAAGCGGCGGGTCTCGGGCTCGGCGCGCACCTTGTCGTAGAAGGCGGCCAGGGCCTGGGGCACGGCCTGACGCAGCAGGCCCGAGATGGCGCTGTAACCGGCGGACGGCCGACCCAGCCCCATGAAGTTCATGCGACGGTCGATCTCGTGGGAAGCCATGACGCAACTCGTTTCAACGGCAGGGCGGGGGAGAGCCCTTAATGCCCCTTGTCACCAAGAGGGTATTGGCCGGGTTAAGCCCGGATTGCGTAGATTCCCTTAACCGCTTCGGAGGGCCCGCGATTCAGGTGAGCGGCCGCTCATATAAAGACATCCTTATGTCTTGATTGCTCCCGCCGCCGCGCCGCGCTATAGCGACGGCGATCCCCCGACAGTGGCCGAAAGACATTTCTGCATGACCGACTACATCGTCCGCGACATCTCCCTGGCCGACTTCGGCAACAAGGAAATCGCCATCGCCGAAACCGAGATGCCGGGCCTGATGGCGCTGCGCGCGGAATACGGCGCGTCCCAGCCGCTGAAGGGCGCCCGCATCGCCGGCAGCCTGCACATGACCATCCAGACGGCCGTGCTGATCCAGACGCTGGAAGCCCTGGGCGCCGAAGTGCGCTGGGCCTCGTGCAACATCTTCTCGACCCAGGACCACGCCGCCGCCGCCATCGCCGCGTCGGGCACGCCGGTCTTCGCCTTCAAGGGCGAGACCCTGGTCGAGTACTGGGACTACGCCCACAAGATCTTCGAATGGGCCGACGGCGGCTATCCGAACCTGATCCTGGACGACGGCGGCGACGCCACCCTGCTGTGCGTGCTGGGGCCGAAGGCCGAGAAGGACGCCAGCGTCCTCGACAACCCGCAGAACGAGGAAGAGGAAGCCCTCTTCTCGGTCATGAAGCGCTATCTGAAGGAAAAGCCGGGCTTCTATTCGGCTATCCGCGACGCCATCGGCGGCGTGTCGGAAGAGACGACCACGGGCGTCCACCGCCTGTATCAGATGGCCGAGCGCGGCGAGCTGCCCTTCCCCGCCATCAACGTCAACGACAGCGTCACCAAGTCCAAGTTCGACAACCTGTACGGCTGCCGTGAGAGCCTGGTCGACGCCATCCGTCGCGGCACCGACGTCATGCTGTCGGGCAAGGTGGCGGTGGTCTGCGGCTACGGCGACGTGGGCAAGGGCTCGGCGGCTTCGCTGCGCAACGGCGGCGCCCGCGTGATCGTCACCGAGATCGACCCGATCTGCGCCCTGCAGGCGGCGATGGAAGGCTATGAGGTCCAGACCCTGGAAGACGTCGCCGACAAGGCCGACATCTTCGTCACCACCACGGGCAACAAGGACGTCATCCGCGTCGAGCACATGCGCGCCATGCGCAACAACGCCATCGTCTGCAACATCGGCCACTTCGACTCTGAGATTCAGGTCGCGGGCCTGAAGAACTTCAAGTGGGACAAGATCAAGGATCAGGTCCACCACGTCGAGTTCCCGGATGGCAAGAAGATCATCCTGCTGTCGGAAGGCCGTCTGGTGAACCTGGGCAACGCCACGGGCCACCCGTCCTTCGTGATGTCGGCGTCCTTCACCAACCAGACGCTGGCCCAGATCGAGCTGTGGACCAACGCCAAGGCCTACGACAACAAGGTCTACACCCTGCCCAAGCACCTGGACGAGAAGGTCGCCTTCCTGCACCTGGCCAAGCTGGGCGCCAAGCTGACGACGCTGAGCCAGGATCAGGCAGACTACATCTCGGTGCCGGTCGAGGGTCCGTTCAAGCCGGAACACTACCGCTACTGAGACCTGTCTCGGGTCTGAAAGACAGAACCCCGCGCCGGCGACGGCGCGGGGTTTTCTTTTGAACTTACGCTGCGACGTCGCGTGGATCGAACTCGTCAGGCCCTCGGCCCATCAGGCCGGTTTCGAAGTCCATGAAGATGTCGATCAGCTCATCCACCCCGACCGGCGGCGCCTTGGGGTTGAAGCGGAAGCGCCAGAAGCTGACGATGTGCTGCACTGCGCCCAGCTGGTCGCCCAGGCGAGTGAACAGGGCGGGCGCCTCCAGCAGGAAGTCGCGGAACGCCACCGGATTGCCCTCGCGCGTCAGTCCCGCATAGGCGTCGTCGTAGTAGCGCAGGGTGCGGCTGACCTCTTCGCAGGTCTTCATGATGCGGCCGCGCAGCACGCCGCGTCCGCGCGCGATATAGTCCTTGGCCGCCTGGTCGCTGGGGCCGGCGGGCTGGATCGTGCCCACTTCGTCGGCCACATGGACGATGTCGGCCATCAGACTGGCGAGCGCCCATTTGTAGTAGAGGAAGCCCTTCCAGCAGAAGACGCCCTCCTGATACTGCTCGGGCTCCAGCTTCAGCGTCAGGCGCAGCGCCTCCAGCCGGTCGCCGGGGGCGTTGGACAGGATCTTCGACGCCATGCGGGCGGTCGAACCGGCGGCCACCACCCCGTCGCCGACGCTGAGCGTGACCAGAGGCTCGATCTCCTTCTGGACGAACTCCAGCATACGCTCCAGGTCGGCCTCGCTGAGGGCGAAATAGCAGGGGGCGGCGTCCACATTGCCGCGCCGCAGCTGTTCGCGCAGCAGAAAGGGGTCCAGCGACGGCAGCTGATCCATCAGCCGCAGGGTCTTCAGGTCCGGGTGGTCGGGGTCGACGCCGAAGGCCTCGTGCATGGCGCGCTCGAAGCCGATCTGGTTGACGAAGATGAAGCGGCCGCCGGTCTTCAGGTCGGTGCTGTCGATCGGCACTACGATCTTGGTCGCCACCTGACGGCGGCCCGGAAAGGCGTCGGTCTCATTGCGCCGCAGCCTGTGCTTGATGATCAGGGCGCGGTTCAGGGCCGGGTTGCGGAACATGGGGCGCTCGGCCCAGTCGTCGCTGTCGCCGTGCTCGTCATAGACCTTGAGCAGGTTCAGCACGCGCGCGGTCGAGGCGGTGCGGCGCAGGTGTTCGAGGTTGCGGATGGCGCGATCAGTCATGACGGCCATCCTGCCAGTCAAAAATGACCAACGGCTTAGTTTGGCGCAGGTCAAAAAAACGGGCCGCTTCCTTCAAGGAGGCGGCCCGGTCAGTCGGGGAGGAAACTGAAGAGGGGTTAGAAGGTCGTCGTCACCGACATCCAAAGACGACGCGGCTCCTGATTGTTGGCGTATTCCGGCGAATAGGCGACCGGCGCGCCATAGGGAGCCAGACGGACGAAGTCCTTGTCGAACAGGTTGTAGATGGCCGCATTGAGGGTCACGCGGTCATTGACTTCGTACGAGCCGCCGAAGTGGAACAGCTCATAGGCCTTGAAGTCGCCCAGGGCGTCGCGGGCGGCGCCCTCGCCGCGCCAGCGCTCCGAGCGGTATTCGCCGCGCAGCCAAGTCGACAGACGGTCGGTGGCCTGCCAGCGCAGCTGGGCGTTGATCATGTGCTCGGGCGTATCGGTCAGGGGGCGGCCGGCCTGCGCGCCGGTCTTCTGCTCGCTGTCGGTGTAGGTATAGTTGCCGTGCAGGCTCCAGGCCTCGGCGAAGCGCCAGCGGGCGACGACTTCCAGGCCCTGGGTCGTGGCCTCGTCGATGTTCACGCTCTGACCGAACTCCTTGATCGCCGACCAGAAGCCGACGTCGGCGCAACCCGTCTTGGAGTAGTCGCCGGCGTCGTATTGGGCCTGGGTCAGGCCGAAGGTGCAGTTGGCGATCGGCTGGCCCGAGGCGATCTTGTCCTCGAAGTCGTTGCGGAAGACGGTGGCGTTGGCGCGGAAGGTCGAGCCGTTGTCGAAATAGACGCCGAACTCATAGGCCACGCTGGTTTCCGGCTGCAGGCCGGGGCTGCCGATCAGCGGCAGGGCGCCCTGGCGCCCGAAGCCGTTGATGCCGGGAGTCAGTTGCTCTAGGCGCGGGGTCTTGTAGCCGCCGCTGACGCCGCCCTTCAGGGTCCATTGCTCATTGGCGTTCCACACCAGATAGGCGCGCGGGCTGACGTGGTCGCCGAAGCTGGAGTGGTCGTCGTAGCGGAGGCCGACGGTCAGGGCCAGATCGTCGCGCAGCCGCCATTCGTCCTCGGCGAACAGGGCCCATTGCTCGAAGGTGAAGGCGCCGGCCGCCACGCCGTCGGTCATTTCGGCGTCCATGTACTGGCCGCCGACGGTGAAGGTGTGGTTGCGCCACTGGCTGTTCAGCTTGGTGTCGAACAGGGTGGTCTTGGTCTCCAGGGTGCGGTCGCCCCCGGCGCCGGGAACGCCGCGGGGGATGATGCGGCCGACCGTCTCGGTCTTGTTGTGCGAGAGGGTGGATTCCAGCGTGCCGAAATCCAGGCGCCAATTGTGCGCCAGCAGGTACTGCTCGCGGTTGAACTCCAGGAAGTCCTTGTAGCCGCCGGCGACGGTGTTGGTGCCCATCTGGCCCTTGGCGTTGTCGTACCACTGGCCGGCCGCGTCGACGTCCAGCCACAGGTCGTGGTCCGCGTTCGGCGTCAGGCTGAGGCGGGCGCCCAGGGTCCAGATCTCATAGGCGGTGGCGCTGCGCCCGAAGCCGGTGACGTCGACCTCGTTTCCGTTCACGTCGCGGTATTTCAGGTCCGACTGTTCGCGCTCGGACCAGGAGCCGCGCAGGGCCAGGCCCAGGCGGTCGCCGATCAGCGGACCCGAGGCGTAGCCGTTGATCCCCCAGAAGTCGCCGAACTCGTCGTCGCCCTGCAGGGTGTAGTTGGCCGAGGCCGAGCCCGTCCAGGCGTCGCCGACCTTGCGGGTGATGATGTTGACGACCCCGCCCATCGCGTCCGAGCCGTAGAGGGTGGCGACCGGGCCGCGCACCACCTCAATGCGGTCGATGGCCGAGACCGGCGGCAGGAAGCTGTTGGCCGTTTCGCCGAAGCCGTTCGGGGTCACGCTGCCGGCCGTGTTCTGGCGGCGGCCGTCGATCAGGATCAGGGTGTAGTCCGAGCCCATGCCGCGAATGTTGATGGTCTGGCCGCCGGTTTTGCCGACGCCGGAACCCGTGTCGACGCCCTCGATGTTGTTCAGGATCTCGGCGATCGAGGCGGCGCGGATCTCTTGGATCTCCTTGCGCGGCAGGACGCTGATCGAGGCGGGCGCCTGGGTGATCTTCTGCTCGAAGCCCGAGGCGGTGACGACCACGTCGGCGACCTTGTGCGTCTGCTCCATCATGTCCGTGGTCTCGTCAGCCAGGGCGGGCGCGCCGGCGCCCACAGTCATCAGAGCGGTGGCGGCCAGCAGGGACGAACGGCGGGACATGCGTGAAGGGGACATTCGGGGAGGGGCCTTTAAAATGAGAACGCCTCTCAACAGCGTTCGCATTCTCAACGCAATAGGGGTGTGCGAATAGGTCGCAATTGCGATCTCGTTTCGACATGTCTGGCGCGGGATGGCGGGCGGGCCTAAGAAGCGGTCATGGACCTCATCGACATTCTGATCCTGATCGCCGTGGCCGGCGTCGTCGTCACCCTGGGCTTCGGCCTCTACAACCTGAACAAGGGCGGGGAAGGCTCGAGCGTCCGCTCGAACAAGCTGATGCGGCTGCGCATCATCCTTCAGGCGGTGGCGGTGCTGCTGCTGATGGTCGGCATGTGGCTGAAGCGGACGCACGCGGGCTGAGGCGCGCACCAATAGGAACAGGGGAGGGCGCGTCATGGTGACGCTGAACAAGATCTACACCCGCACCGGCGACGCCGGGCAGACGCGGCTGGCTTCGGGCGCTCCGGTGTCCAAGACCGATGCGCGGGTCGAGGCCTATGGCGCGGTGGACGAACTGAACGCCGTCATCGGCGTGGCGCGCCTGAACAGCGGCCAGAACGACCGCATCGACGCTATGTTGGGCCGCATCCAGAACGAGCTGTTCGACCTGGGCGCCGATCTGGCCACGCCGATGGAGCCGGCGCCCAAGTGGGAGGCCCTGCGCATCATCGCCACGCAGGTCGAGCGGCTGGAATCAGAGATCGACTGGATGAATGAGAGCCTCAAGCCGCTGGACAGCTTCATCCTGTCGGGCGGTTCGCCGTTGTCGGCGCATCTGCACCTGGCGCGCACCGTGTGCCGCCGGGCCGAGCGCGAGGCCGTGCGTCTGATGGAAGCGGGCGAGGTCGTGAACCCTGAGGCGGTGCGTTACCTCAACCGCCTGTCGGACCTGTTGTTCGTGGCCGCCCGCCGCGCCAACGCCAATGGCGCGGGCGATGTCCTGTGGCGGCCCGGCGCGACGCGCTGAGGCGCGGGCCTACTGCGACCGCAGGGCGTTCACCCGCT
>NZ_GL883086.1:2114712-2124183 GCF_000204035.1 Brevundimonas diminuta ATCC 11568 | reverse complement strand
CCGCAGGGCGTTCACCCGCTCGCGCTCGGCCTCGGTGGCGGCGGCGCGGGCGCGCTTCTGGGCGTTGACCTGATCTTCCAGGACCAGAAGCTCCTGATTGGCCTTGTTCGAGGCCTCGGCGCGCGTCGTGCCCGCCGGGCGGCCGGTGATGTCGGGGATGTAGATGGGCTGGGCGCAGATGCGCGTCTCCAGATCGTACCAATAGCCCTTGGCCGCGCAGCGTTCGCCCGGATCGACCCAGAAACGCTGCAGGATGAACACCCCCGCCAGCGTCACCGCGAACAGGCTGAAGAAGATGAAGCTGAGGCGCCGGATCGTCAGGAAGCGTTTCATGCCAGTCTCAATAGATCAAAAATGCGTCCGCGACACGACCGCAGTTCACGTAGCGTTACGTTGACAGGTCGGTTTCATCGGTCCAATCCCTCGACCGACATTTCGATGACCAAGTGGATAGGCTCATGAAGGTACTCGTCCCGGTGAAACGGGTGATCGACAGCAACGTCAAGGCTCGCGTGAAGGCGGACCAGACCGGCGTCGACCTGGCCAACGTCAAGATGAGCATGAACCCCTTCGACGAAATCGCCGTCGAAGAGGCCGTGCGTCTGAAGGAAGGCAAGGAACACCATGCCGCGGGCACGGCGACCGAGATCGTCGTCGTCTCCATCGGCGTGACCCAGGCGCAGGAAACCATCCGCACGGCCCTGGCCATGGGCGCGGATCGCGGCGTCCTGGTGCAGTCGGACACGGATCTGGAGCCGCTGGCCGTCGCCAAGGTGCTGAAGGCCGTGGTGGACGAAGAGAAGCCGGACCTGGTGCTGCTGGGCAAGCAGTCGATCGACGGCGACAACAACGCCGTGGGTCAGATGCTGGCCGCCCTGCTGGACTGGCCGCAGGCCACCTTCGCCGGCAAGCTGGCGATCGAAGGCGGCAAGGCCGTGGTGACGCGTGAAGTCGACGGCGGCCTGCAGACCGTCTCGGCCGAACTGCCGGCCGTGGTGTCGGTCGACCTGCGCCTGAACACGCCGCGCTATGCGTCGCTGCCCAACATCATGAAGGCCAAGAAGAAGGAGATCGCCATGAAGGCGGTCGCCGACTACGGCGTCGATACGGCGGACCGCCTCAAGGTGCTGAAGGTGACGGAGCCGCCGAAGCGTTCGGCGGGCGTCAAGGTCGCCGATGCGGCCGAACTGGTTTCCAAGCTCAAAGACGCAGGGGTTCTGTAATGGCCGTTCTCGTCATCGCCGACCACGACGGCTCGGTTGTTCGCGACACCACCCACAAGACCGTGACGGCCGCCCTGGCCCTGTCGTCGGACGTGGACGTTCTGGTGCTGGGCAAGGGCGCGCAAGGCGTGGCTGACGCCGCCGCCAAGATCGCGGGCGTGCGCAAGGTGCTGCTGGCCGAAGGCGACGCCGTCGCCCACGGTCTGGCCGAGGCCGTCGAGGCCACCGTCCTGCCGCTGGCCGGGAACTATGACGCCATCCTGACCCCGGCTAACACCGACGGTAAGAATTTCGCGCCGCGCATCGCCGCCAAGCTGGACACGGCGCCGATCTCGGACATCGTGGAAGTCGTCTCGGCCGACACCTTCGTGCGTCCGATCTATGCGGGCAATGCGCTGGAGACGGTCCAGTCGGCCGACGCCAAGAAGGTCATCACCGTGCGCCCGACGGCCTTCGCCGCCGCCGCTGAAGGCGGATCGGCCTCGGTCGAGAGCGTCGCCGCCGGCGAAGCGCCCAAGACCGCCTTCGTGTCGGAAGAAATGGTCAAGTCGGATCGCCCCGAACTGGGCGCCGCCAAGATCGTCGTCTCGGGCGGCCGCGCCCTGGGCTCGGCTGAAGAATTCCACGCCGTCATGGACCCTCTGGCCGACAAGCTGGGCGCCGCCGTCGGCGCTTCGCGCGCGGCGGTCGATGCGGGCTACGCCCCCAACGACTATCAGGTCGGCCAGACCGGCAAGGTCGTGGCTCCGGCCCTCTACATCGCCATCGGCATCTCGGGCGCCATCCAGCACCTGGCCGGGATGAAGGACTCCAAGGTGATCGTCGCCATCAACAAGGACGCCGACGCCCCGATCTTCCAGGTCGCCGATTACGGCTGGGTCGCCGACTACAAGACCGCCGTGCCGGAACTGATGGCCGCCCTGGGCTGATCGGTTTCACACGCTGAGTTAGAAGCGCGCCGGGCGAGGGATCGTCCGGCGCGTTTTCTTTTTGGCGCGCCTTATCTTTCGTCATCCTCCGGCGACCCTCGCGAAGGCGGGGGGAGACCGGGGGACCCAGCGGCGCCAAAGGCGATCTTTACTGCAGGCGTGGCGCGTGGAGTTTCGCCCTCCGGGCGCCGCTGGGTTCCCCGGTCTGCGCCGCTGCGCGGCTTGCCGGAGAATGACGAAAATTTGGACCTTTCCTCTCCTTGGGCCAAACACCTCCCATGACTGCCCGCATTCCCGTCAAGCTGACCCCGCGCGCCTCGGCCGACCGCATCGACGGCTGGGACGTCGACCCGGACGGCCGCCCGGTGCTGAAGGTCCGCGTCCGCGCCCAGCCGGTGGAGGGCGAGGCCAACGCCGCCCTGACCGCCTTCCTCGCCAAGGCCCTGGGCGTGCCCAAGCGCGACGTGGCGCTGGCGCGCGGCGGCCAGTCGCGGCTGAAGATGATTGAGGTCGACGGCCTGACCGACGCGGAGGTCCGCGCGCGCCTGCCTGCGGATTGAGCGCGCGCCTGACTTTGCCGAGAGCGGCGGCTTTTAGAGCTTTACCCTGACGGAAACTGGCGATTGTATACACGTCATTGTCTGCCCGCAGTTCGCGGGCGCGAGGGGGCTCGCCCATGTTGTTCAGTCGCCTGCGGGGTCCAAGCCTCGCCGTTCTCACCTGCGCGCTCGGCGCGCTCAGCCTGTCGGCCTGCGCCACGACCGGCGACGCCGCGCCCAAGACCGAGACGGCTTCCACCGCGTCGTCCTCCAAGGACCGCACGATGGCGCCGGGTCTGGACGGCTGGGCCAATGCCGACCCCTATCCCTCGACCTATCGCGGCCTGCCGCGCCAGAACATGGCCATCGTCGGCGCGACGGTGCTGACCGGCGCCGGTCAGAAGATCGAGGGCGGCGTCGTCGTCGTCACCGACGGCCGCATCGCCGCCGTCGGCGGGGCGAACACCCCGGTCCCGGCGGGCCATCAGGTGGTCGACGCGCGCGGCCGCTTCGTCACGCCGGGCATCATCGACATCCACAGCCACCTGGGCGTCTATCCTTCGCCGGGCGTCATGGGCATGAGCGACGGCAACGAAGCCACCAACCCGAACACCGCCCAGGTCTGGTCCGAACACTCGATCTGGCCGCAGGATCCCGGCTTCAACACCGCCCGCGCGGGCGGGGTGACGACGATGCAGATCCTGCCCGGCTCGGCCAATCTGTTCGGCGGCCGCGGCGTGACCCTGCGCAATGTGCCGTCTGTCACCATGCAGGGGATGAAGTTCCCGAACGCTCCCTACGGCCTGAAGATGGCCTGCGGCGAGAACCCGTCGCGGGTCTATGGCTCGCGCAACCAATCGCCGGCCACCGGCATGGGCAATGTCGCGGGCTATCGCGCCGGCTTCATCGCCGCGCGCGACTACAAGGCCAAGTGGGACAAGTGGCGCGAGGACGGCCAGGGGACGCCCCCGACCCGCAACCTGCAGCTCGAGACCCTGGCGGGCGTTCTGGACGGCTCGATCCTGATCCAGAACCACTGCTACCGCGCCGATGAAATGGCGGTCATGCTCGATGTGGCCAAGGAGTTCGGCTACAAGATCACCACCTTCCACCACGCGGTCGAGGCCTACAAGATCGCGCCCCTGCTGGCGCGTGAAGGCGTCTGCGCCGCCATGTGGACCGGCTGGTGGGGCTTCAAGATGGAGGCCCTGGACGGCATCGAGGAGAACGCCGCCCTGACCGACGCGCCCGAGGGCTCGTGCGCCGTCATCCACTCGGACGACGCCGAACTGATCCAGCGCCTGAACCAGGAAGCCGCCGCCGCCCTGTCGGCCGGTCGCCGCGCCGGGATGAACATCTCCGAAGAGCACGCCATCAGCTGGATCACGCTGAATGCGGCCAGGTCTATCGGCATCGACAAGGAAACCGGCTCGCTCGAGAGCGGCAAGCGCGCCGACGTGGTGATCTGGAGCGCCGATCCCTTCTCGATCTACGCTCGCGCCGACCAGGTCTTCATCGACGGCGGCCTGGCCTTCGATCGCCAGAACCCCGCCTTCCAGCCCGTGTCCGATTTCGAACTGGGCCAGCCCGGCTTCGGCCAGGCCGCCGCCGGCGTCGCCCAGGGAGCTCGCTGAACCATGCGTATCAAAACTCTCCTCGCGGGCGCTGTCGCAGCCCTGGCCCTGACCGGCCCCGCCCTGGCTCAGGACGTCGCCATCACCGGCGGCCGGGTGCTGACCGGAACCTCGGTGATCGAGAACGGCACGGTGGTCATCCGCAACGGCAAGGTCGTTTCGGTCGGAACCGGCGGCGCCCCGGCCGGCCTGCGCGTCATCGACGCGCGCGGCAAGATCGTCACGCCGGGCTTCGTCGCCGTGGATTCCGGTCTGGCCGGGACCGAGGTCGGCTCGGTGCGCGGGACCAACGACCTGGCCAATCGCGCCAACACCCTGACCGCAGCCTTCGACCTGTCCTACGGCCTGGACCCCTGGTCCTTCACCCTGCCGGTGGCCCGTCTGGGCGGCGTCACCCGCGCCGTCGTCACGCCGCAGCACGGCGGCTCGGGCGGCGGGCACAGCCACGACGATTCCGACTTCGCCGGCGCGGGTCACGGCGGCTTCCAGTCGCCGGGCCTGTTCGCCGGCCAGGCGGCGGTCATCAAGCTGGGCGGCGCCGACATCCTGGTGAAGCCGCGCGTGGCCATGGTCGCGCCCTTCGGCGAGGCCGGGGCGACGGTGGCGGGCGGCGCCCGCGGCGCCGAGTTCGTCCTGTTCAAGGAGACCCTGGCCGAGGTTCGGGCCTACGCCCGGAACAAGGCGGCCTATGAGCGGGCCGACATGCGCGCTCTGTCTCTGTCTCGCGCCGATATGGAGGCCCTGATCCCGGTGGCGAACGGCGCCATGCCGCTGATCGTCACCGTCAACCGCGCCTCGGACATCCAGCAGGTGCTGCGTCTGGCGCGCGAGGAAGGCGTCAAGGTCATCCTGGACGGCGCCGCCGAAGGCTGGCTGGTGGCCGATGAGATCGCGGCGGCCAAGGTTCCGGTCATCCTGCACCCGACCACCAACCTGCCCTCGAACTTCGAGATGCGGGCGGCGCGGATGCAGAATGCGGCGGCCTTGAACGCAGCGGGCGTGGTCATCGCCATCAAGGGCAACGAGGGCTCGGCCCACCGTGCTCGCGACATCCGCTATAACGCGGGCAACGCCGTGTCGCACGGCCTGCCGTTCGCGGCGGCCATCCAGGCGATCACGGTCAATCCGGCCCGTATCTTCGGCTTCGACGGCCAGTTCGGCGAGCTGAAGGCCGGGGCCGCAGGCGACGTCGTGGTCTGGTCGGGCGATCCGCTGGAGCCGCTGAGCCAGCCATCGGCCGTGCTGATCGACGGGGTGGAGCAGCCGCTGCAGGCGCGCAACCTGCTGCTGCGCGACCGCTACCGCACCGGCGGCGAAGGCGCCATGCCGCCTGCTTACGGGAACTGAGGCTTAGGCCTGAAGACGGAAGGGCGCTGCGGGAGACCGCAGCGCCCTTTTTCTTTTCTATCCTGAAACTCCCCCATTGAGGGGGGAAGGGGGCAGGCAGCGTTACTGTGCCGTCAGCCCGCCGTCGATCTTGAACTCGGCGCCGGTCACGAACTTGGACTCGTCCGAGGCCAGATAGAGCACGCAATAGGCCACGTCGTCCGGTTCGCCGATGCGCTTCAGCGGGATGCCGCGCGCCAGCTTTTCGTGCGCGTTCGCCTCGTCTCCGCCCGCCATGGCGATGAAGGGGTCGAGGATCGGCGTCTTGATGAAGACCGGATGCACAGAGTTGGCGCGCACGTTCCACCCCGCCTTGGCCGCTTCCAGCGCCACCGTCTTGGTGTAGAGCCAGACCGCCGCCTTGGTGGCGTTATAGGCGCCCATGCCCGGCGCCGCCGCCAGTCCCGCGATCGACGAGATGTTGACGATCGATCCCGCGCCCGAGGCCCGCAGCGGCGCCATGGCGTGCTTGCAGCCCAGCATGACGGATTCCAGGTTGACCGCCTGGACCTTGCGCCAGTTCTCCAGCGTGTCCTGCTCGGCCCACAGCAGTTGGCCGCCGATCCCGGCGTTGTTCACCAGGATGCTGAGCCCGCCCATGTCCTCGACCGCCGCGCCGACCACGCGGACCCAGTCGTCCTCGCGCGTGACGTCGTGCTCATAGGCGAAGGCCATGTCGGGATGCTCGGCGTTGATCGCCTCGGCCAGGGCGCGGGCCCCGTTCAGGTCCAGGTCGCTGAGCGCCACCCTGGCGCCCTCGCGGACCAGCATCCGGGCCATGGCCTGGCCCAGGCCCCCGGCGGCGCCGGTGATCAGGGCCGTCTTGCCCGCGACGCGGCTGCCGGTCACTCGACCAGGCCCTTGACCGCCGCGTCGATGAAGCGGGCCATCGCCACGTCGCGTTCCGTCACCCCGTCGGCGTCATGGGTGGTCAGCAGCACCTCGACGCGGTTGTAGACATTGGACCATTCGGGATGATGGTCGACCTTGTCGGCCAAGAGGGCGACGCGGGTCATGAAGCCGAAGGCGGCGTTGAAATCGGCGAAGCGCAGGGTGCGCGCGATGGCCGGGCGCGGATCGTCGGCGCGGCGCCAGTCGGGCAGGCCCGCCAGAACTTCGGTCACGTCGAGGGCGGCGGTCATGGGCGTCTCCTTGGATTTTGTTCAGGCGTATCGCGCGCTCCGTGACGCGACAAGCGGCAAGCCTGCGTCAGATGGCGCCATCATGCGACGCTTCCCCGGATGACGGCGGCGACGGGAGGCGTTACACCGCCATCCATGACCCAGGCCGATCCCTCCTCCGACGCTTCCGGCAAGACCTCCTCCTTCGGCTTCCGTGACGTAGACGCCAAGGAAAAGGTGCAGATGGTGCGCGGCGTGTTCAACTCCGTCGCCTCCAACTACGACCTGATGAACGACCTGATGAGCGCGGGCGTGCACCGCATCTGGAAGGATGCGACGGCGGCCAAGCTGAACGTCCGGCCGGGCGAGGTGGTGCTGGACATGGCCGGCGGCACTGGCGACATGGCGCGCCGCTATTCCAGGATGGCCCGCGCGGCCCAGGAACGGCGCGGGGGCGAGGACGCCACCGTCATCGTCATGGACTACAACGCGGAGATGATCCTGAACGGCGTAGCCAAGGGCGGCGAGCCCGAGATGGCCTGGGGCGTCGGCGACGCCATGCACCTGCCGCTGCCGGACGCCTGCCTGGACGCCTATTCGATCAGCTTCGGCATCCGCAACGTGGCCGACATTCCGCAGGCCCTGCGCGAGGCGCGCCGCGCGCTGAAGCCGGGCGGCCGCTTCATCTGCCTGGAGTTCTCGCGGCCCACGACCGGCGCGCTGAGGAAGGCCTATGACGCCTGGTCCTTCCACGCCATTCCGCGCATCGGCCAGCTGGTCGCCAAGGACCGCGATTCCTACCAGTATCTGGTCGAGAGCATCCGCCGCTTCCCCGATCAGCAGACCTTCAAGCGGATGATCGAGGAGGCGGGCTTCAGCCGCGTCAGCGTCACCAATCTGTCGGGCGGGATCGCCGCCATCCACCATGGGTGGGCGATCTGAGCCGGCTGACCTTCAACGCCCCGCCGCCGACGCCGCAGGCCCAGCCGGTCCGCCATCCGGTCGGCGCGGCCCTGCGCATGATCCGTTGGGGCTGGGTGCTGGCGCGCCACGACGCCCTGATCCCGCGCGAGGCCAACCCCCTGCTGCCCGCCTGGGGCCGCCCGTTCGCCCGCCTGGTCCAGCTGTTCGCCAGCCGCAAGCACCGCGCGGGACGACCGGGTCAGCGCGTCGGCCAGGCCTTCGAGCATCTCGGCCCCGTCGCCATCAAGCTGGGCCAGGTGCTGGCCACGCGCGCCGACATCTTCGGCCTGCAGTTCGCCCAGGATCTGGGGCGTCTGAAGGACAAGCTGCCGCCCTTCCCGCTGGAAGAGGCCAAGCGCGAGATCGAGCGCTCGCTGGGCCGCCCGGCCGAGAGCCTGTTCATCGATCTGACCGAACCGATGGGCGCCGCTTCGTTGGCGCAGGCGCACCCGGCCCGGCTGGCCGACGGGCGCAATGTGGCGGTCAAGGTGCTGCGCCCCGGCGTCGAGCGCCGCGTGGCCCAGGGGTTGGACGCCATGCGTCTGGGCGCCAAGCTGGTGGACCGCTTCGTCGAGCCCGCCCGTCGGCTGGAGCCGCGCGCCTTCGTCGAGATCATCGCCCAGTCGCTGCAGCTTGAGCTGGACATGCGGCTGGAGGCCGCCGCCGCCTCCGAACTGGCCGAGGTCATGGCCAAGGACGGCTATATGTCCGCCCCCGCCGTCGTCTGGGACGGGGTGGGCAAGCGGGTGCTGACGCTGGAGTGGGCGCCCGGCCTGCCGATGACGGACCCGGCCCTGGTCGATCTGCCCGGCCTCGACAAGGACGCCCTGGCCGACAAGGTGGTGCGCGCCTTCCTGGTTCAGGCGCTGGACCACGGCGTCTTCCACGCCGACCTGCACGAGGGCAATCTGTTCGCCGACGCGCCCGCGCAGCTGACGGCCATCGACTTCGGCATCGTCGGGCGGCTGGGCCCGGCCGAGCGACGCTATCTGGCCGAGATCCTGTGGGGCTTCATCAGCCGCGACTACGACCGCATCAGCCGCGTCCATTTCGAGGCCGGATACGTGCCGCCGCACCATTCGGTCGACACCTTCGCCCAGGCCCTGCGCGCGGTCGGCGAGCCGGTGATCGGCCGCCAGGCCAGCCAGGTGTCGATGGGCCGCCTGCTGGGCCAGCTGTTCGAGATCACCGCCCTGTTCGACATGCATATGCGCCCCGAACTGGTGCTGCTGCAGAAGACCATGGTCTCGGTCGAGGGGGTGGCGCGCCGCCTGAACCCCGATCACGATCTGTGGGAGGCCGCCAAGCCGGTGGTCGAGCGCTGGATCAAGCGCGAACTGGGCCCGCAGGCCCAGATCAAGGAGACGGTCGAGGAGGCGATGGCCGCTCTCAGGGCCCTGTCGCGTCTGGTGCAGAACCCGCCGTCGTCTCAGACGTTGGTGATCGAGAAGGCCGGAACGCGGCCCTGGGTGGTCGCCGCCGTCACCGTCGCAGTCTGCGCGTCGGCGGCCGCCTTGGTGCTGACGCTTTGGCCGATGATCGTCGCCTGACGTTTCTTCGGAGCCTGCGTTTCATGAAGACCTCTTCCTTCGCCCTCGTCCTGTCGGGCGCCCTCCTGCTGGCCGCCCCGGCGCTGGCCCAGACCGCCGCTCCGAGCCGGGCGCCGACCCAGGGCG
>NZ_GL883086.1:2109908-2114509 GCF_000204035.1 Brevundimonas diminuta ATCC 11568 | reverse complement strand
GCCCGCCTCGCCGCCGGTCGCCGGTCCCGTCGCCCAGGCGCCGGACATCGCCCGTTCGGAAGAGGCCCTGCGCCGGGTCATCGCCGCCTTCCAGGCCAATCAGATCGACTATTCGGTGTTCAGCACCGACATGGCCGAGCAGATTCGCGCCCAGTCCGGCGCGGTGGCGCCCCTCATCCAGCAGTTCGGCGCGCTGAAGACGATCGAGCATCGCGGCCAGCAGAGCGGCGCCGACATGTTCCGCGTGGTGTTCGAGAAGCAGGCCACCGACTGGGTCATCGCCTTCGACGACCAGGACCAGATCGCGGCCCTGCTGTTCCGTCCGGCACAGGACTGAGGGCGCTCTCCGCACAGCCCTCCTCCCCCATCCCTTCGCCGTCATCCTCGGGCTTGACCCGAGGATCCAGCTATTCGCGCGCCCGACCTCGGAAACAGGAGCGCGACGCCGCCTCTGATCCTCGGGTCAAGCCCGAGGATGACGGAGGGGGGTGGAAACCTAATCCAGCGACGGCTTGCCGCGTCCGCTCTTGATCGAGGATCGGCTGGACTTGGCCTGCAGCCGACGCTCCTTGGACGCGCGCGTCGGCCGGGTCGGCACGCGATAGACCGGCTTGATCGAGGCCTCGGCGACCATGGCCTCCAGCCGTTCGACGGCGTCCGCCTTGTTGCGCTCCTGGGTGCGGAAGCGCACGGCGCTGATGACGATCACCCCGTCCAGCGTCAGGCGGCTGCCCGCCAGCTTCATCAGCCGCGCCTTCACCGGCTCGGTCAGGCTGGGCGAGTTCTTCACGTTGAACCGCATCTGCACGGCGGTCGAGACCTTGTTGACGTTCTGCCCGCCCGGTCCGCCGGCGCGGAAGAAGCGGAACTCCAGCTCGTCTTCAGGAATGCGGCTCATGACGCGTCTCTGCGCGCCCGCACCACGGCGGCGTCCAGCGCCTGCAGGAAGCGCGAGCGGTCGGCGGCCGAGAAGGGCGGCGGCCCGCTGGTCGGCACGCCCATGGAGCGCAGGTGCTCGCCGATCATCCGCCCGGCCAGGGCCGAGCCGATGGAGTCGGCCGTGAATAGCTGGCCGTTCGACTTCAGCGCCTGGGCGCCCGATTTCAGCACCCGGTCGGCCAGCGGAATGTCGGCGGTGATGACGATGTCGCCGCGCTGGGCGCGCTCGGCGATCCAGTCGTCGGCGACATCCGGCCCGGCGTCGACGATCACCTGTTCGATCAGCGGCTCGCGCGGGGTGTTGATCCAGGCGTTGGACACCACGAAGACCTTCAGCCCGCAGCGGCGCGCCACGCGGTACACCTCCTCCTTCACGGGGCAGGCGTCGGCGTCGATGTAGAGGGTGGTGGCCATGACAGGCTTATGGCGCCTTTTCCTCCCCATTTCATGGGGAGGGGGACCACGAAGTGGTGGAGGGGCCAGCGCGACCGGCAGCCCCTCCGTCACGTCGCCTTTCGGCGCCGCGCCACCTTCCCACAAAGTGGAGAGGAGAAGCGCGCTCAGTCTTACGCCACGCCGTCGCGGATGCGCTTCAGATCCGGCGCCAGGGCCTCGTCCGTCAGCATGGCGATGGCTTCCTCGACCGTGACGATCGTCTGGGCCTGGGAGCCGAAGCGGCGGATGGCGACCTTGCCTTCCTCGGCCTCCTTGCGGCCGACCACGGCGATGGCGGGCACCTTGGCGACCGAGTGCTCGCGAATCTTATAGTTGATCTTCTCGTTGCGCAGGTCGATCTCGGTGCGCAGACCCGCCGCCCGGAACTTGGCCAGAACCTCTTCGGCGTAACCGTCGGCGTCAGAGGTGATGGTTGCCACCACGGCCTGCGTCGGCGCCAGCCATAGCGGGAAGGCCCCGGCGTAGTTCTCGATCATGATGCCGATGAAGCGCTCGAACGAGCCCAGGATCGCGCGGTGCAGCATGACCGGACGGTGCTTCTGGCCGTCCTCGGCGATGTAGGTCGCATCCAGACGCTCGGGCAGCACATAGTCCAGCTGGATCGTGCCGCAGGTCCATTCGCGGCCGATGGCGTCCTTGACGATGAAGTCCAGCTTGGGCGCGTAGAAGGCGCCGTCGCCCTCGGTGACGACCGGCTCGGTTCCGGCGGCGCGGGCGGCTTCCAGCATCTGGGCCTCGGCCTTGTCCCAGAATTCCTCGGTGCCGGCGCGCAGTTCGGGGCGGGTGCCCAGGCTGATGTATTTGGTCTCCATGCCCAGGTCGGCGTGGACCGAATAGGCCAGCTTGATGAACTCGGCCGTCTCCTCGACGATCTGGTCCTCGCGGCAGAAGATGTGGGCGTCGTCCTGGGTGAAGCCGCGCACGCGCATCAGGCCGTGCAGCGAGCCCGACGGCTCATAGCGGTGGCAGGCGCCGAACTCGGCCATGCGCAGCGGCAGTTCGCGATAGGACCGCTGGCCCTGATCGAAGATCTGCACGTGGCCGGGGCAGTTCATCGGCTTGAGGCTGAGCGTCTCGCCCTCGACCGTCTCGCAGACGAACATATTGGCGCGGTACTTGTCCCAGTGGCCCGAGGCCTCCCAGAACTTGCGGTCCAGCACCTGGGGCGTCTTGACTTCGACGTATCCGGCGGCGTCCAGACGGCGGCGCATATAGGCCTCCAGTACGCGCCACAGCACCCAGCCCTTGGGGTGCCAGAAGACCATGCCCCGGCCCTCTTCCTGCATATGGAAGAGCTCCATGGAACGGCCCAGCTTGCGGTGGTCGCGCTTCTCGGCTTCCTCGATACGCAGCAGATAGGCGTCCAGGTCTTCCTTGGTCGCCCAGGCCGTGCCGTAGATGCGTTGCAGTTGGGCGCGGTTGGAATCGCCGCGCCAATAGGCGCCCGCCAGCTTGGTCAGCTTGAAGGCCTTGCCCACGAACTTGGTCGTCGGGAAGTGCGGCCCCCGGCACAGGTCGGCCCATTCCCCCTGCTTGTAGACGGTGATCGTTTCCGTCTCGGGCAGGTCGCGGATCAGTTCGGCCTTATATGCCTCGCCGATCTTTTCGAAGTGGGCGATGGCCTCGTCGCGGTTCCAGACCTGACGCTCCAGCGGGGCGCCCCGGTCGATGATCTCGGCCATCTTCTTCTCGATCTTCGGGAAGTCGTCGGTCGAGAAGGGCTCGTCGCGGGCGAAGTCGTAATAGAAGCCGTCTTCGATGGCCGGGCCGATCGTCACCTGGGTGCCGGGGAACAACTCCTGCACGGCCTGCGCCAGCACGTGGGCGGCGTCGTGGCGGATGGTCTCCAGCGCCTCGGGGTCGTCGCGCATCAGCAGGCGGAAGTCGCCGTCGCCGTCGATGACGCGGTCCAGGTCGCGCTGCTCGCCGTTCCAGACGACCAGGGCCGCCTTCTTGGCCAGCGAGGGCGAGATGGCGGCGGCCACGTCGCGGCCCGTCGAGCCGGCCGGATACTGACGCACGGCGCCGTCGGGGAATTTCAGTTCGATCATGACGGTCGTTCTTTTTCGGTCTTGGCGGGCGGAACGGGATCATAGCCCGAACCGCCGAAGGGATGGCATTTACAGAGGCGCCGCACGGTGAGCCATCCCCCCCGCAGCGGACCGTGCTGGATCAGGGCGTCGCGCCCGTAATCCGAACAGGTCGGCATGAACCGGCACTGCTGGCCGATCAGGGGGGACAGCGTCAGCTTATAGCCCCGATGGGCCGCGCGGACGCTGCGTTCGTAGAGAGACATCGGTCCCTTCGCCGGGGGCTCTGTTTCGGGTTCGTCGCGCTTATCCCTCTTCACGGCAGGGGGATCAACCGACGCGCCGTTCAGGCCGCGCCGGCGAGACGAGTTCGCGTATCGCTCTGGTGTTTGGCCAACGCCTGCTGAGCCGCCTCCAGCGTCGCTTCCAGCGCCACCATGGTCGAGGCGTGGCGGGCGGGATAGTCGGCGACCTGCTTCAGGACGCGTAAGGCTTCGAAGCGGCCCTCGGGACCGTCGCCGCCGGATTTCAGCATGGCGGACATGGCGTCGCGCGCGGCCTCGATCTCCTCAACCGAGGCGCCAAGGACGTTTTCCCCGACCACGCCCGCCGCCGCCTGACCCAGGGCGCAGGCCTTGACTGTCTGGGCGAAGCCGCTGACGCGGCCGTCCGCGTCCAGCACCACGTCGACGATCGCCTTCGACCCGCACAGCTTGGCGACCCGCTCGGCCGAGCCTTCGGGCGCAGGCAGGCGCCCGCTGTGCGGCAGGTTGGCCGCCAGCGACAGAATGCGCGCGCTGTAAAGGTCGTCGATCACGGGATGAAGATAGGCCCTCAAGGGCGGAAGGTGAAGAGAGGCGACGCTTCTCCCTCCCCTTCATGGGGAGGGTGGTCGCGCAGCGACCGGGTGGGGAGGGCTGGGTCATGAACGCGGCACCTGGATAGCCAAGCCGCCCCCACCCGACCTCGCCCTGAAGGGCTCGGCCACCCTCCCCATGAAAAGGGGAGGGAGAAAGTCGCGTTCTATCCGCCCTGCAGCGACGACCACGTCCGCGCGGTCGGCGACGTTTCAGCCACGGCGGGAGAGGGCGTCTGCCCCGGCTGCATCCGCGCGGCCAGCCAACGCAGGTTCTGGTCCGCCGCTTCGGGCGGCAGGTCGCGGCGCAGGATGGCCTC
>NZ_GL883086.1:2107810-2109203 GCF_000204035.1 Brevundimonas diminuta ATCC 11568 | reverse complement strand
CGACCGCTACAAGACCCGGCCGGAGCGCGGCCGCGCGCGTCTGGTCGCGCCGGACGGCCTCGACCTGACGGCGACGCTGAACATCGCCGCCGCCTGCGCCCTGACGCGCGAGATGGTCGACACTCCCGCCGCCGACATGGGGCCGCTGCAGCTCGAAACCATCGCCCGCGAGATCGCCGAGGGCGCGGGCGCGAGCCTGACCGTCACCACCGGCGACGCCCTGCTGGAGGACAACTATCCGGCGGTCCACGCCGTCGGCCGCGCCGCCGCCCCGCATCGCGCGCCGCGCGTGCTGGAGATCGGCTGGAACCTGGAGAAGGCGGAACGGCCGCTGGTGGCCCTGGTCGGCAAGGGGGTGGTGTTCGACACCGGCGGTCTGGACCTCAAGGGCGCCGCCGGGATGCGCAACATGAAGAAGGACATGGGCGGCGCCGCCCACGCCTTGGCCCTGGGCCGCCTGATCATGCAGGCCGGGCTGCCGGTGCGGCTGGTGGTGCTGGTCGCGGCGGTCGAGAACGCGGTGTCGGCCGACGCCTTCCGGCCGGGCGACATCCTGAACAGCCGCATGGGCCTGACCATCGAGATCGGCAACACCGACGCCGAAGGGCGGCTGATCCTGGCCGACGTCCTGACGCGGGCGGGCGAGCACCAGCCGGATCTGACGCTGGACTTCGCCACCCTGACCGGCGCGGCGCGCATCGCCCTGGGGCCGGAGCTGCCGCCGCTCTACACCGACGACGATGCCCTGGCCGAGGGCGTGCTGAACGCCGGTCGGGCCGTGGGCGACCCCCTGTGGCGGATGCCTCTGTGGGCGGGCTATCGCGCTTCGCTGGACAGCGAGATCGCCGACGTGCGCAACGATTCCGCCGCCTGGGCCCAGGCCGGGTCGGTGACGGCGGCCCTGTTCCTGCAGAAGTTCGCCCCGACGACGGGCAGTTGGGCGCACATGGACGTCTTCGCCTGGAATCCGCGCGCCCGGCCCGGCTGGCCCGAAGGCGGCGAGGCCCAGGCCATCCGCGCCTGCTTCCGCTACCTCAGCGACAAATTCGTCAAATAGCCAAGGCTGTTAACGCCCCCTTCGGGATCGGCGCCTAGGGTGGGCGGCTCGAATTGTCCGAGCCGTCTAGAGACCGCCGCTTGACCGATGTCCTGGCCCTGCTGCCGCCTGGCGCGCCCCTGATCCTGCGGGACGGGGATCGTGTGGTGCTGGCCGAGCAGGCGCTGGAAGGCCTGATGCGGGCCGAGGCCTATCGCCGGACCGATCCCGCCCATTGCCGCCTGCCGGTCGCAGACATCGTCGCCGACGATGGTCAGCGCATCGATCAGCTGCTGTTCGGCGAGGCCTTCGACGTGCTGGAGCGCCGTCAGGATCGCGCCTGGGGCCGCGCCCGAC
>NZ_GL883086.1:2105202-2107043 GCF_000204035.1 Brevundimonas diminuta ATCC 11568 | reverse complement strand
CGGGCGGGGTCCGGCGCCGGGATGGCGAAACCGGCCGAGCCTTGCGTGCGCAGCCAGGCGATCAGGTTGATGCGGGTCTTCTCGTCGCGGATGCCGGCGAAGGACATCTTGGTGCCCGGCACATAGCGGCCCGGCGCGTTGATGAAGTGATCCAGCTCGTCATAGTTCCAGGTCGGGGCCTCGGCCTTGTGCTTGGCCATGGCGTCCGAATAGGCGAAGCCCGCGCGGTGCATGGCGGGGCCGCCGACCACGGCGAACAGGTTCGGGCCGATGCCGTCGGCGCCGCCCGAGTTGACGGTGTGGCAGGCCTGGCAGCGCGCGAAGGCGGCTTCGCCGGCGGCCAGGTCGGCGGTCGGCAGGACCGTGCCCCAGTCGATCGGCAGGGCGGCTTCGGCCGCGCCCGCAGCCGCTTCATCCGGCGCGTCGACGAAGTAGCCCATCTTCTCGGGCTGCTTGGTGTGGTAGACCATGCCCGAAACCTGCTGGACCACCAGGATCGCAAAGGCGGTGCCCAGGCACGCGCCCATAATCTTGTTCCACTTCAGATCGCCGCTCATTCCGCGTCGTCGCATCCCGTCTCTAGGTGAGCCCCCCGACCGCGAAGCGGCGTTCAGGCGTATTCTTGCGTGGGCGTCTCTTACACGCTAGCGCGACCTTCGCAACCGGCCCGGACGCTTCCGGGCGCTTTCAAGGCGCTAGGCGACCATGAATCCGCTGATAATGATACCCGCTCGCATGGCGGCCACCCGTCTGCCCGGCAAACCCCTGGCGGACATCGGCGGCAAGCCGATGATCGTGCGGGCGTGGGAGCAGGCCATGGCCTCGGGTTTCCGCGTCGCCGTGGCGGCGGGCGATCCGGAGATCGTCGCGGCGGTGCAGGCGGCGGGCGGCGAGGCGGTGCTGACCGATCCCGACCTGCCCAGCGGTTCGGACCGCATCCTGGCGGCCGCCCAGGCGGTCGATCCCGACGGCGCCCATGAGGTGGTCATCAACATCCAGGGCGACATGCCGTTCGCCTCGCCGGACCTGGCGAAAGCCTGCGCCGCGCTGCTGGCGCGCGAATCAGCCTGCGACATCGCCACCCTGGTCGCGACCGAGGCGGACGTCTCGGACCGGGCCAATCCCGATGTGGTCAAGGCGGTGCTGGCCCTGCCGGACGGCGGGACGAGCGGCCGCGCCCTCTACTTCACCCGCTCGACGCTGTACGGGGAGGGCCCGGTCTGGCGTCACGTCGGCATCTACGGCTACCGCCGCGAAGCCCTGGCCCGCTTCTGCGCCGCCCCGCCGTCGCCGCTGGAGAAGCGCGAAAAGCTGGAGCAGCTGCGCGCCCTGGAGATGGGGCTGCAGATCTGGGCTTCGGTGATCGAAGCGGCGCCGCTGTCCGTGGACAACCCGGCGGACCTGGAGGCGGCGCGGGCGCTGGCCTGATCAGTCGTCGTCGCCCGCCTCGCCGTCGTCGGGGATGGCGGGCATCTCGACGGCCGGGGCCAGGGTGACGATCTCCTTGATCTCGGCGCCGGGGAAGGCCTGCATGATCGACACCACGAAGGGGTCCGCCTCGACCGCCGCGCGGCGCGCGGCGCGGGCCTTTTTCTCGACCTCGATCAGGGTCTCGCCGCCGCCCTGTCCGTTGGCGGCGATCAGCCAGGTGCGGCCGGTCCATTCCTTGAGCCGCCCGGCCAGACGCCGCGCCAGATCATGGGGCGAGCCCTCGGCCGGCTCATAGGTGATGGCGCCGGGGCGGAAGCTGACCACGCGGACGTAGCGCTCCACGTCCATCTGCAGGGTGATCTCGCGCTTCTCGCCGATCAGGGCGACCACGGCCTCGAAGCTCTGCGGAT
>NZ_GL883086.1:2099456-2104038 GCF_000204035.1 Brevundimonas diminuta ATCC 11568 | reverse complement strand
GGGCGGGGGCTGCGGGCGTCGCCGCCGGGGCCTCCTTCTTCCTGAAGACGCCGCCGAGAATCTTGCCGAGAATGCTCATTCGCCTGCTCCTGATGAGGGGATCGAAGCCCTTTCAGCGAATGAGGCGCAGCCCGGTTCCGTGAAGCTTGCACGACGGGCCTTCCACGCCGCCGTTCGCCCCTCCCTCGCCGTCATCCTCGGGCTTGACCCGAGGATCGGGCCATCTGTCTGCGGGGCATCGGCAAGACAGAGCACGCCGTTGAACTCGATCCTCGGGTCAAGCCCGAGGATGACGGCGGAGATGCAGGTACAGGTGCGGCGCAGATGTCGGGGATCGTGCGCTCAAGCAGCGAGGCTCCGCGAGCCGAGCGATAGCGCACTAACAATGCCGCATAAAAAAAGCGCTCAAGTCGTGAGCGCCCGCGGCGCGAACATAGCGCCCTAAGAATAAGGTGGAGACCGCGACCCGAAGGGGAATTCGTTGTGGCTGCTGCCTTCCGGCCCTGACCAGGTTGGCGAAGCCTTCGCCCGCGATCTCCGAGAGGGGATATGACGGCGGACGGCGCGGGAATCAAGCCCTCCCCTGCACGCGTCGTCGGGGCTATGAAGCCTCATGCCCTATCGCAACGTCTTTTCCGGCAATCCGCTCGACCGCTCCGGCGACCTTCGCAACGACGCCGCCTGGCTGGCCGAGCAGGAAGCCAATCCCGAAGCCCTGGCCATGATCCTGTGGGAGGGTCGCCCGCTGATCGAAACCCATGAGGGGGCCGAGCGGCTGGTCTGGCTGTCGCTGGGCCATGCACGCGACCTGGCGCGCGACCGCGACGTCTTCCTCGGTCTGTGGAAGGGGGCGCCGGTCTTCGCCGCCGAGTTCGAGGGCTCCATCGACCCGACCAGCGGCCCGGCCGGGGGCCTTGGCCGTTTCGTCGAGATGCGCGAGGCGGCGGTCGTCCTGCCCGAGGCCGACGCCGGCATCGCCGCCACGGCCAAGAGCCTGTTCGACTGGCGCCGTCGTCACGGCTTCTGCGCCGCCTGCGGCAAGGCGTCGGATCAGGCGTCCGGCGGCTGGAAGCGTGTCTGCCCGGCCTGCGGGACCGAGCATTTCCCGCGCGTCGACCCGGTCGTCATCATGCTTCCTGTCTACAAGGGCGGGGCTGAGCCGCGCTGCCTGCTGGGCCGTCAGGCCGCCTGGCCCGCCGGTCGCATGTCGGCCCTGGCCGGCTTCATGGAGCCGGGCGAATCGATCGAGGAGGCCTGCGCCCGCGAGGTGATGGAGGAGGCCGGTCTGACGGTGTCGGACGTACGCTACCACTCCAGCCAGCCCTGGCCCTTCCCGGCCCAGCTGATGATCGGCCTGATCGCCGAGGTCACGACCGACGAGGCCGCGCCGGACCAGACCGAGCTGGAGGCCGTCGCCTGGCTGACCCGCGGCGAGGCGCGCGCCGTTCTGGACGAGCCCCACCCGACCATCCAGGCCCCGCCGCCCTACGCCATCGCACGGCGGCTGCTGGAGACCTGGGCGCGGGGCGAGGGCTGAATTTTTTCTCCCCATTTCGTGGGGAGGTGGCGCGGAGCCGCAGGCGACGTGACGGAGGGGCCGCTTGGTTCCGCTGTCGCTAAGCCCCTCCACCACTTCGTGGTCCCCCTCCCCATTTCATGGAGAGGAAAACGCTTACAGGATCTGGGCCGCTTCTTCGAAGTCGAGGCGGGGCGAGCGGGGGAACAGGTTCTCGTCCGTGCCGTAGCCCAGGTTCATGATGAAGTTCGGCTCGACATTGCTGTCGGGGAAGAACTCGGCCTTCACCCCCGCCGCGTCGAAGCCCGACATCGGACCCACGTCCAGGCCCAGGGCGCGCGCGGCGATGGTCAGATAGCCGCCCTGCAGCGAGGCGTTGCGGAAGGCGGCTTCACGACGGCCGGCCTCGTCCGGGAACCAGTCGCGGGCGCCCGGCGCGTGCGGGAACAGCTTGGGCAGGGTGTCGTGAAAGTCGATGTCCTGGGCGATGATCAGATTGACCGGCGCGGCCAGGGTCTTGGCGCGGTTGCCTTCGGCCATATGCGTCGACAGCCGGGCCTTGGCCTCGGGCGAGGTGATGAAGACGAAGCGGGCCGGGGTCATGTTGACCGCCGTCGGGCCGAATTTGGTCAGGTCATACAGCTTGCGGATCAGGTCTTCGGACACGGGGCGGTCGCTCCAGCCGTTGCGCGTGCGCGCCTCGGTGAACAGCTGGGCCAGAACGGCGTCGGAAACCGGAAGGTCGCGGGCGGAAAGGGCGTCAAAGGCCATCAGGGCTTCTCCAGAAAACTGATTGGTAACTTCAGTTGTGGCCAATTAGGCTTGCGCGACTCCGTCGTCAAGAGATCGGCAACCGATTTTGTGACGAATATGGAGGGGGCGGGCGCGACAGGCTTTCTTCGTCAGGGTCTGGAGCCGCGCGGCGCTTGGCCCTATCTAGGGCGCATGAAAGACCTCAACGCCCTGATGCAACAGGCCCAGGCGATGCAGCAGAAGCTGCAGGACGCCCAGGCGAAAATGGCCGAATCCACCGCCGAGGGCACCTCGGGCGGCGGCCTTGTGACCATCGCCCTGAAAGGCCCCGGCGAGATCACCTCGGTGAAGATCGACGACAGCCTGATGGCGCCCGGCGAGGGCGAGATCCTGGCCGACCTGATCGTCGCCGCCCACGCCGACGCCAAGCGCAAGCTGGACGAGATCAACAACGCCCTGATGCGCGACGCCGCCGGGCCGATGGCCGGGATGAACATCCCCGGAATGCCGAAACTCTTCTGATGGCCGCCTCCGCCGGGCCGGAAATCGAACGGCTCATCAGCCTGTTGGCCAAGCTGCCGGGCATGGGGCCGCGCTCGGCCCGGCGCGCGGCCCTGGCCCTGCTGAAGCGGCGCGAGCAGCTGCTGGTCCCGCTGGCCGCCTCCCTGGCCGAGACGGCGGACAAGGTGGTCAACTGCTCGGTCTGCGGCTCGCCCGATACGCGCGATCCCTGCTCGGTCTGTGCGGACCAGAGCCGCGACAACGCCCTGATCTGCGTGGTCGAAGAGGCCGGCGCCCTGTGGGCCATGGAGCGGTCGGGCGCCTTTCGCGGCAAGTATCACGTCCTGGGCGGCCTGCTGTCGGCGCTGGACGGCGTCGGCCCCGAACAACTGCGCATCGCCGAACTGATCGGCCGTGCGAAGGGCGGAGAGGCGAAGGAGGTCGTGCTGGCCCTGCCCGCCACCGTCGACGGCCAGACCACGGCGCACTATCTGGCCGAACGCCTGTCGGCGGCGGGGGTGCAGGTGACCTCCCTGGCGCGCGGCGTCCCCGTCGGCGGCGAACTGGACTGGCTGGACGACGGCACCATCATCCAGGCCCTGCGGGCGCGACGGCCCGCTTAGGGCCTCCGTCTCTTCATCCGCCGCCGCATCACCCGATCGCCCAGCGCCTCGGCGTATTTCAGGGTGAAGGCCAGGGCGGCGGGATTGCCGCGCCGGGGACCGACCGAATCGGCCATCACAGCGCCGCGCTCGCCGAGCGGCCGGGGCGCGCCCGTGGTGGTGTCCAGCGCGGTCTGGTGTTCGATCTCGGCGTTCAGCCGCGCGCCCATCAGGATCACCTGCACCGAGAACCAGGTCCACAGCAGAAAGCCCATGGCCGCCGCCAGCGGGCCGTAGGAATCGGTGCGCACGAAGGTGGTCAGGAACCAGCTGAACAGGAAGGACACCAGCAGGCTCAGGCTGGCCGCGAACAGGGCCCCCGGCGTCAGCCAGCGCCAGCGCGCCCGCGCCCGGCTCGGCCCGTAACGATAGATCAGGGCCAGCGCCCCGGCATAGCCTAGGAACAACAGGGGCCAGCGCAGCGGCGCCAGATAGGCCCACTCGTCCTCCAGGCCGAACACGGCCAGCACCACGGGCACGCCGACCACCAGGGCCGAGCTCAGCATCACCGCCGCCATGGCCGAGACGGTGAAGCCCATGCACACCAGGTTGTAGATGACGATATTGCGCCGCTCGACCTCGTGATAGGCGAGGTTCAGGCCGTAGAAGAGGGTCTTGATCCCCCCGTTGGCCGCCCACAGCGTCAGCAGCAGGGTCCAGATCAGGGTGAAGGTCAGCTGGCCGGTGGAGCTGCCCGCCAGCCGCGTCATCTCCGCCCCGAGAAACTGAGCCACGTTCGACGGCAGCACCTCATAAAGGAAGCTGAGTTGGCCCCAGGCGTCGGCCGGATCGGCGAACAGGCCGTAGATGGTGACGAAGGCGCCCAGCGTCGGGAACAGGGCCAGCAGCAGGAAGAAGGTCACGCCCCCGGCGACGAAGCCGACGCGATCGCCGAAATAGCCCATGACCGTGCGCCACAGGATGTCGACCCAGCCCTTGTGCGGGATCTGCAACGGCCGCTGGGCCAGGCGGCCGCGCCCGGGCTCTTCGGCGTCATAGTCCTCGGGCGTGGGATCGCGCGGGGGCAGGGGCTCGGGCCGCTCGGGCCGCAACTCCAGGCCGAAGCGGTGGCCTTGAGTGTAGAGCAGGTGGGCCGCCGTCGCGCCTGTCGCCAGTCCGCCCGCCGCTGCGGCCAGATAGCGCAGCAGCC
>NZ_GL883086.1:2097324-2099334 GCF_000204035.1 Brevundimonas diminuta ATCC 11568 | reverse complement strand
CGCGCGACGCGCCGGACGACGCTTCCGGGCGCGAGACGCGCGATGATTCGACTGTGGTTTCATCCCCATTCGCCCTTCAACGGCCACGCTAGCCGGCCGTTCCGTCTTGAAATCATCCGTCGCAGACCCCAATCACCCGGAATGTCCGATCAGAACCCCAAACCGACCCTGCTGACCGCCTGGAAAGGCGCCCAGGCGCGCCTGAAGGCCGCCGGCATCGACAGCCCCTCCATCGACGCCCGCCTGATGCTCGAGGCGGCGACGGGCGCAGGCCGCGTCGACATCCTGAACGACCCCTACCGTGCGCTCTCGCCTGAGCAAACCCTGGCGCTGGACGCCATGGTGGATCGCCGCCTGCGCCGCGAGCCGGTGTCGCGCATCCTGGGCCGCAAGGGCTTCTGGAAGATCATGCTGAACGTCACCCCCGACGTGCTCAGCCCGCGCCCCGACACCGAGACGGTGGTGGACGTCATCGTCCGCGCCTTCCCGCCCAACACCGCCTTCGACATGGCCGACCTGGGCACGGGCTCGGGCGCCATCCTGCTCGCCGCCCTGGCCGAGCGGCGCGGCGCGCGCGGCGTCGGCACCGACATCTCGACCGAGGCCATCGCCGTGGCGCGCGAGAACGCGGCCAATCTGGACCTGAACCACCGCTGCACCTTCATGCGCACCGACTGGGCGGCGGGCTTCGCCGACGACAGCTTCGACCTGGTGGTGTCCAATCCGCCCTATATCCCGACTGCGGACATCGCCGGTCTGGACCCCGAGGTGCGCGAGCACGATCCGCATCTGGCGCTGGACGGCGGCCCTGACGGACTGCAGCCCTATCGCGACCTGGCGCCCGAGATCGCCCGCATCCTGCGCCCGCAAGGCGTCTTCGCCGTCGAGATCGGCTGGGACCAGGGCCAGGCGGTCAAGGCCCTGTTCGAAGCGGCGGGCTTCACCGACGTCAAGGTCGTGAAGGATCTGTCGGATCGCGACCGCGTCGTCACCAACGGCCCGGACCCGCGCGTGGGCCCGATCCCCGAAGCCGAAGCGCCGTTGCAATAAAAACCCTTGGAAAGCGTCTCGGCGCGCGCTAAGTCCGTGGTGTTCCCCACTCAGACGCACCCTTTTCGAGCCGGTTCGCTCGATTAAGCGTGTCGGAGTTCAGTGACGGCCGCGCCCCTCAGACGGACGTGGCGGACCACGGGGGACGCACGGTTTTCCGAACAGCTCGCACCGGGGATCGGCCCCGAACGAACGGAACGACGAACAGGGTCTCGCCCGTCTTCTGCGACGGCGGCCCGCACCAACACGGTAAGCTCCGATGAGAGATTTCAAGGGCATGAAGCGTCAACGCGGACGCAACCGTAAGCCCGGCGGCGGCAATAACGCCAACGCGACCAATCCGAACCGTTCGTGGGACTCGCAAGGCCCCGAGAACATCAAGGTCCGGGGCAACGCCCAGACCGTCTATGAACGCTATATGCAGCTGGCCCGCGACGCCGCGGCCGCCGGCGACCGCGTTCTGGCCGAAAACTACACCCAGCACGCCGAACACTATTTCCGCGTCCTGCGCGCGCTCCAGCCTCAGCGCTCGGTCAGCGAGATCGCCCAGCGCGAACAGGCGGGCCAGGGCTTCGACATCGACTTCGAGGACGAGTCGGGCGCCCAGGCGGCGGCCATCATCGCCGCCCAGCAGGCCGAGGAGCGCCGCGTCGAGGAAGAGGCTCGCCGTCAGGCTGAACGCGCCGAGCGCGAGGCCAACCGCGACCGCGAGCCCCGTGAGCCTCGTGAACCCCGCGAACCGCGTGAAAACGGCGACGGCGACAACCGCGAAGGCGGCCGCCGCGAATCCCGCCGCGAGCGTTGGGAGCGCCGCCGCGAGGAGCGCAACCGTCGTTTCGAGAACGGCGAATCCGAGATCGCCGACGCCGATGAGTCCGGTCAGGACGGCGGCCCGGCCTCCGAGGTTCCGACCGAAGAGCGTGCGCATGAGGCGCCCGCCGTCGAGGCCGGGGCGGACGC
>NZ_GL883086.1:2093476-2095983 GCF_000204035.1 Brevundimonas diminuta ATCC 11568 | reverse complement strand
GGCCGCCTCGACCAGGCCTGGAGCCTGGCCCGCGCCGAGGCCGAGGCGCGCGGCTTCGCCGACGAGGTCGAATCTCTCGGCGTCCTGGTCGATCCCAACGCCGGGCAGGCCGGTCGTCTTCAACCGCCGCCGGGCGACTACCGCTGCCGCACCGTCAAACTGGGCGCGCGCGAGGCGCATGGCCTGGCCTATGTCGCCTATCCGGCCTTCCGTTGCCGCGTCGAACTGACGCCCGGCGGCGACCTGATCCTGGAGAAGACCACGGGCAGCCAGCGCACGCGCGGCCTGCTCTATCCCGACACTGATCGACGCCTGGTCTATGTCGGCGCCCAGGCCTGGGGCGACGAGACCGGCTTCCCCGCCTACGGCGCCAAGGCCGAGCGCGACCAACTGGGCGTGTTCGAGCGCATCGGCCCGCAACGCTGGCGCCTGGTCATTCCCTTTCCCAAGCAGGAATCCAAGCTCGACATTCTGGAGCTGACGCGCTGATCGCAGCTTGACCGTTCAGGGGCGCGCCCTTCACCCTGAGCGCCTCATCGCCTTTACCTTCGGAGCACCCTCATGCGCGGCGTCGGCCTCACGCTCGGATCCATCATCGCCATCGCCGTCGTCCTGGCGGTCGTGCTGATCGGCTTCCCCACCTACAACGTCTATTCCAAGCAGATGGCGGGCAAGGCGGCCTATGAAGAGGCGGTGCAGAACCGCCGCATCCGCGTGCTGGAGGCCCAGGCCGCCCTGGACTCGGCCAAGCTGACCGCCGCCGCCGAGATCGAGCGCGCCAAGGGCGCCAACGAGGCCAACCGCATCATGGCCGAGGCCCTGGGCGGCCCCGAGGCCTATCTGCGCTGGTCCTACATCAACATGCTGCAGGAGACGGCCGGCAAGGAAGGCCGCCAGACCATCTACATCCCCACCGAGGCGGGGATGCCGATCCTGGAAGCGGGCCAACGTCCGGCGCGCTGACCTGAACCCTTCTCCCACAAGGGGAGAAGGGCATTGGCGTTCAGACCCGCGTCAGCCGCAGATCCTGATAGTCGTAACTGAAGTCGATGTCCGGCGAGACGCCCTTGACCGTCGCGGTGGCGGGCTTGGCCGTGGCGATGCTGAAGGTGATGAAGGCGTCCTCTTCGCGCTTGTCGGGGAAGCGGGTGCGGAAGGTTTCGCCGTCATAGGGCTCCAGCCAGCCCTGCAGCGCCGGGGTGTGGGTGAAGCGCAGCCACAGGCCGGACTTGCGGTTGCGGCCGCGCCCTTCCCTCCTCGGCTCGATGACGATGTCGCCGTACCACGGATCGCGCCAGGTTCCGGCGTAGGCCTCCAGCGGCAGGGAGGGGGCCGCGCCCGCCGCCTGTTTGGCGTCGATCTCGACGGCGGCCTTCAGCGACTTCTCGGTCCCTTCGGCCTCAATCCGCTTGGAATCGGCGATCCAGTCGACGTCGACCTTGTTCATGGCGATGTCCGACAGGCCCGAGCGCAGGGCGCGTAAGAGGAAGCTCTCTTCGGCGTTGGTGAAGACCGAGAAGCCGATCTTGCGGCCGGGGATCAGCACCGTGGCCGAGATGCCGCCGGGCGAGCCGCCGCCGTGGGTCGCCAGCCGCTCGCCGCGATAGTCCTGCACCTGCAAGCCCATGGCGTAGGTCGAGGCCACGGCCCGGTTGGGCAGGGCCGCCGTCGGTCCGTTGGACGAGGAGACGACGATGTTGGGCTTGTACATTTCCTTCGCGGCGGCTTCGGAGAACAGGCGCGAGCCGTCGGCCAGCTTGCCGTCGTTCAGGCGCACGGCGATCCACTTGGCCCAGTCGTGGGCGCTGGCGCAGATGCCGCCCGCCGCCGCCGCCGAATCCCAGTTCCACACCTCGACGATCGACTCCGCGATCTGGGTCATCGCCCCCTGATAGCGCAGGGGCGGGCCGACGCGGCCGTGAGGCAGGGCGCTCTTCTTCGGGTCGGCCAGACGCGCCAGGGGCACGCTCTCGTTCATGCCCACGCGGTCGAAGATGCGGGTCTGGACGAAGGCCTCCCACGACAGGCCCGAGACCTTCTCGATCACCGCGCCCGCGACCACGAACATCAGGTTGCAGTAGTGGTAGTCCTCGCGGAAGCCGTCCTCGATGGGCACGAAGGCGGCCTGCGCCAGAACCTCGGCCCGCGTCCGGTCGCTGTTGGGCCAGAACAGCAGGTCGCCCGCGCCCAGGCCGAAACCGGCGCGGTGGCTGAGGGTGTCGCGCACGGTGATGCGCTCGCCCACCATCGGGTCCGACAGGGTGAAGCCAGGCAGATAGGTGCGGATCGGCTCGTCCCACTTCACCTTGCCTTCGTCGACCAGGATGGCCAGGCAGGCGGCGGTGACGTTCTTGGAGTTCGACGCGATGGCGAACAGGGTATGTTCGTCGGCGGGTTCATTTTTGCCCTGACGGCGCACGCCATAACCCTTGGCCAGCACCGTCTTGCCGTCGCGGACCAGGGCCAGCGACACGGCGGGCTGGTCCGGCCAGGCGGCCATGCAACGC
>NZ_GL883086.1:2080450-2093099 GCF_000204035.1 Brevundimonas diminuta ATCC 11568 | reverse complement strand
GCCGATACAGGAAGTCCCGTCCGTTGGCGTGCTCGACTCTCAGCCAGACGCCGTTGTCGTCGCTCTGGACCTCGCTGTTCTCCAGCCCTTCGGCGGCGACGGCGGCGCGCACCTCTTCCAGCGCCGGGACGCCGTGGCGCGCGATCTGGCGGTCGATGTCGCGACGGCTGGCCGGGGCCAGGATGCGCTTGAGCTGTTCGCGCAGGGGCGGCGCCTCGGTCTCGACGGCCTCGCCCTTCAGGTCGGCGTTCATCTGCCGCGCCAGGCCGAAACAGGCCAGGATCATGATGACCGCGAAGGGCAGGGCCGCCACCAGGGTCGCCGCCTGCAGGGCGCCGAGGCCCCCGGCCAACAACAGCAGGGCCGCCGTCAGCCCCTCCATTCCGCACCAGTAGACCCTTTGCCAGCGCGGCGTCTCCTCGGCCCCGCCCGAGGCCAGGGTGTCGATCACCAGCGAGCCTGAGTCCGCCGAGGTGACGAAGAAGACCGCCACCAGGGCGATGGCCAGGACCGAGGTGATCGCCGTGCCAGGCAGGAACTCGAAGAAACGGAACAGGGCCGTCGACAGGTCCGCCTGCACCGCGTCCGAGATCGCCCCCGCCGCCACGCCCAGGTCCAGGCTCATGGCGGTGTTGCCGAAGACCGTCATCCACAGGAAGGTGAAGCCCGACGGCACCAGCAGCACGCCGATGAGGAACTCCCGCACCGTCCGTCCGCGTGAGATGCGGGCGATGAACATGCCCACGAACGGCGACCAGGAGATCCACCAGGCCCAGTACAGCAGGGTCCAGTCCGCCATCCAGGCGCGCGGCTCATAGGCGTAGAGGGTGAAGGTGCGCTCGAAGAAGTGGTCCAGATAGAGGCCGAAATTCTGCACATAGGCCCGCAGCAGGAAGAGCGTCGGCCCCACGATCAGCACGAACAGCATCAGGCAGACGGCGATGAACAGGTTCAGCTCGGACAGCCGCCGCACGCCCTTGTCCACGCCGGTCAGCACCGAGGTCGTCGCCGCGCCCATCACCACGACGATCAGTCCCACCTGCATGATCACGTCGTTGGGCAGGCCGAAGACGTAGTTCAGGCCCGAGGTCATCTGCGCCACGCCGTAGCCCAGGGAGGTGGCGATGCCGAACAGGGTGCCGCAGATGGCGAAGATGTCGACCAGGTCGCCCAGCCAGCCGTTCACCCGCTTGCCCAGCAAGGGATAGAGGCTGGACCGCATGGTCAGGGGCAGTCCCTTCCTGTGCGCGAAATAGGCCAGGCTCAGACCCACCACGGCGTAGATGGCCCAGGCGTGGACGCCCCAGTGGGTATAGGTGATGACCATGGCCTCGCGGGCGGCTTCCAGCGTGCCGGGCTGCGCCTCGGGCGGAGCGATGTAGTGCTGGACCGGCTCGGCGACGGCGAAATACATCAGGCCGATGCCCATGCCCGCGGCGAACAGCATGGCCAGCCAGGAGACATAGGGGAAGTCCGGCTCGGCGTCGTCCGGCCCCAGCTTCAGCCGCCCTGTCGGTCCCAGGGCCAACGCCGCGACGAACAGCATGAAGCCCGCGACCGAAGCGACGTAGAACCAGCCGAAAGTCTCCACCACCCAGGCCTGGGCGCGTCCGAACAACAGGTCGGACGTCGCGGGCGCCATGAGGGCGAGCAGCAGCAGCCCGCCTGCGATGGCGCTGGCCCCCCAGAAGACCCGAGGGTTCATTTTTGAGCTCAGCATGGGCTCCAAGCGCACGGCAACGCTTAAGGTTCCATCAGGGTCACAGACCCGCCTTCGGAATGAAAAAGATGTAACTCGGTTATGCGTCGTGGCGCTGGTATCGGCGGTCTGGAGGACGTTGAGGGACGTCCGTGCGAGGACGCCCAGATATGAAGAAATACAAGTTCGCGCCCTTGTTGGGCGCCGTTCTGGCCTTGCCTGCGGCAGGCGCTCTCGCTCAGACGGCGCAACCCGCGTCGCCGTCAGCCGCCCGCGCACAGCAGGTCCAGAGCCCGCCTCAAAAGGCTGACAAGGATGACCAGCCTGCGGCCGTGGGCGATGTCGTCGTCAGCGCCCGCTCCAATGATGTCCGCACGTCGATCGACTCGATCAGCTACAGCCTGGCCGACGATCTTCAAGCGGCGACCGGCACCCTGGCCGAGGCCTTACGCAACGTGCCCTCGGTCGATGTCGATCCTCAGGGCAACGTCTCCCTGCGCGGCGACGGCAATGTCACCATCCTGGTCGACGGCCGTCCCTCCGCCATTCTGTCGGGCCCGAACCGCGCCGACGCGGTGCTGCAGCTGCCGGCCGATCGCTACGCCCGCATCGAGGTGATGACCAATCCGTCCGCCGCCTACAGTCCCGAGGGCTCCGGCGGGGTCATCAACCTGATCACCAAGCCGGTTCCGGCGGCGGTGGCCGCCGCGGCGGCTGCGGGGGCGTCGGGCGCGACAGTCACGACCGGCTCGTTGCGCGCCAATGTCGGCGACAATGGGCGATGGAACGTCGGCGCCAGCGGTTCGCGGCAACGCGGCAAGCTGACCCTGACAGGCGATCTCAGCTATCGCCATGATGATCAGGGCCTGGCCTTCAACCGTCTGCGCGAACAGCTCAACGCCTCCGGCGCGACCGTGGGCACGACGACGACGGCTCAAAACATCGACTCGACCCAGAGCGGTTTCTTCGGTCGGGTGGCGGCCGAATACCGGTTGACCGACAAGACCATGCTGACCGGCGAGGTGCGCGCGAACCGTTTCGAGGTCGACAGCGACGTTCGCGGCTTGTTCGAAACCCGCGACGGCTCCGGGGCGCTGACTCGCGCCTACGCCCGCAACGGTTCGGGCGGCTTCGCAATGGACGGTTGGGGCGTCACGGGCCGGGTGCTGCACCAGTTCGACGCCTCGGGGCATGAATGGTCGAATGAGTTGCGCTACGATCGCAACGACCATGAAAATGACTCGCTAGCCGCCAACATCTTCAGCCTCCCGACAGAGCCGGCCTTTTATGAGGCTCAGCGGGGTTTGAACGCTCAGCAGACAATCGGTTTCACCAGCGCCTACACCCGGCCGATGGGCGAGGGCGCCAAGCTGCGCGCGGGATATGAGCTGAACCTCACCCGGCCGGATCAGGAGAATGAGGTGCGGCGCGGGCCGTCCGAGAAGGCTCTGGTCCTCGTGCCGTCGCAAAGCAATCGGTTCGAGGCGGAGCAGATCGTCCACGCCCTATACGCCACCTATGAACGGCCGTTCGGCGAGAAGCTGTCCGGCCAGTTCGGACTGCGCCTGGAGCAGGCGGACATCGAGGTCGAGGACGTCACCAACGCCGTGCGCGCCTCCCAGGACTATTTCCGCGCCTATCCGACCTTCCACCTGCAGTATCAGCTGACCGAGACCCAGACGCTGCGCGGCAGCTATTCGCGGCGAATCCAGCGGCCTCAGCCGTCGCAGTTGAATCCTTTCGTCGTCTATGGCGATCCGTTGAACCTGCGTTCAGGCAATCCGGACCTGGAGCCGCAGGAGACCGACAGCTTTGAGGCCATGTGGCAGATGCGGCGCGGTCAGAGCTTCTATCAGGCGACAGCCTACTTCCGCGACACGACCAAGGCCTTCACCGACGTGGCGGCCGATGTGGGCGGCGGCGTCCTGCTGACGCGACCCGAGAACCTGGGCGCCCGGCGCGACTTGGGGATCGAGCTGACCGCCAGCGGCCGCTTGCACCCGACCCTGCGCTACAACGCCAGCATCAACGCTTTCCGTCAGGAGATCGACGCTGCGGGCATCGTGGGCGGTCGCGACCGTGAGGGCGAGATGCTGACAGGGCGTCTCAGCTTGAACTGGCAGGCCACGCCTAAGGATTTCGTGCAGTTGATGGGCTTCTGGCAGGGCGATCAACTTCTGGCCCAGGGCACGCGCGAGAGCGGCGGCATGCTGAACTTCGGCTATCGCCGCAAGCTGAACGACACCCTGTCCCTGCAGTTCACCGCGCGCGACATCCTGAACTCGTTCGGCGGCGCCACCACCTATGACACGCCTCAGTTCCGCGAGCGTTTCGACCAGGATCTGAATTTGCGCGCCTTCTATCTGGGCCTGACCTGGTCCTTCGGCGGAGGACCGCGGCGCCAGCCCGAGCAGTTCGACTTCTCGACCGGCCCGACGGGCGGCTGACGCGGATATGACCCGCTCAGGCTCGCGTCTCCCAGGCGGTCCAGGCGGCGATGGCGACCAGGCCCAGGGCCATGGCGGCGCGCAGCATCGGACCCTGGGCGCGGGTCAACAGGGCGCCGCCCGCGCGCGCCGCCGTCAGCACGATGGTCGTGTGGACGACGACGCTGACCAGAACGTGCAGCGCGCCTAGCGTCAGGGCCTGCGCCAGAGTCGAGCCGTGGTCGGGGCGCATGAAGCCGGGCAGCAGCACCACATAGAGCAAGGCGGCCTTGGGGTTCAGCAGATTGCCGATCAGGCCGCGTCGGAACAGGGCGCGTCGCCGCATCGCGACCAGGGCGACGCCCGCGCCGTCGCCCGCGCTGCGCCAGGCGTCCCAGGCCAGCCACAGCAGGAAGCCTACGCCCGCCCAGCGGATGGCCTGATACAAGGCGGGCCAGCGCAGCACCACTTCCGTCAGCCCGAAGGCGGCGGCGACCATCCACAGCGTCAGGCCCAGGGTGATGCCGACCACGGCGGCCAGCCCGGCCGCGCGCCCCTGCGACAGGGACACCAGCGCCAGCCACCCCATGTTCGGGCCGGGGGTCAGCTCCATCAGCGCGACTGCGACCAGGAAGGGCGCGACCACGGTGGGATCGATGGGCGGCTGCATCGGCGATTTCCATACTTTTCCTGCGGCCACGCTAGGCCGGGACGGGCGGCGTCATCAATCGCGAGCCGGCCCTCTTGCGTGTCCCATAGGCCACACCCACCTCCTTTGCGACAGCTCAAGGCGTCGCTTCGTGAAAGGGCGCATTGAGTCGAAATCCGCCTCCCGAGGGGAAACCGAACGACATGAATCTCGACCTCTATTCCGACCGCGCCAAACAGGCCGTCCAGTCCGCTCAGTCGCTGGCCCTGGCCCGCCGCCACCAGCAGTTCGCGCCCGAGCATCTGCTCAAGGTGCTGCTCGAGGAGCGCGACGGCCTGGCCCGCAAGCTGATCGATCAGGCGGGCGGCGACCCGTCCGCCGTCGAACTCGTCACCGAGGGGCTGCTGAAGAAGCGGCCCCAGGTTTCGGGCGGCTCGGGCCAGATCTATCTGGACGGCGACACCGCCCGCGTCTTCAACGCCGCCGAGGAGGCTGCGAAAAAGGCGGGTGACGCCTTCGTCACCACCGAACGCCTGCTGGCCGCCATCGCCAAGGAGGGCGGCGCCGCCGCCGAAGCCCTGAAGTCCGCCGGGGTCACGGCCAAGAAGCTGGACGACGCCGTCGCCGAAATCCGCAAGGGCAAGACCGCCGACAGCGCGGGCGCCGAGGACAGCTTCGACGCCCTGAAACGCTACGCTCGCGACCTGACCGAGGCCGCCCGCGACGGCAAGGTCGACCCGGTCATCGGCCGCGATGAGGAGATCCGCCGCACCATTCAGGTGCTGGCCCGCCGCACCAAGAACAACCCCGTCCTGATCGGCGAGCCGGGCGTCGGCAAGACCGCCATCGTCGAGGGTCTGGCCCTGCGCATCGTCAACGGCGACGTGCCCGAAAGCCTGAAGGACAAGAAGGTTCTGTCGCTCGACATGGGCGCACTGATCGCGGGCGCCAAATACCGCGGCGAGTTCGAGGAGCGGCTGAAAGCCGTGCTGAACGAGGTCGCCGCCGCCGAGGGGCAGATCGTGCTTTTCATCGACGAGATGCACACCCTGGTCGGCGCGGGCAAGGGCGACGGGGCCATGGACGCCTCCAACCTGCTGAAGCCCGCCCTGGCGCGCGGCGAACTGCACTGCGTCGGCGCCACCACGCTGGATGAATATCGCAAGCACGTCGAGAAGGACGCGGCCCTGGCCCGTCGTTTCCAGCCGGTCTTCGTCTCGGAACCCACCGTCGAGGACACGGTGTCGATCCTGCGCGGCCTCAAGGAAAAATACGAAGTCCACCACGGGGTGCGCATCAGCGACAGCGCCATCGTCGCCGCCGCCACCCTGTCGAACCGCTACATCACCGACCGCTTCCTGCCGGACAAGGCCATCGACCTGATCGACGAGGCCGCCTCGCGCGTCCGCATGGCCGTCGATTCCAAGCCTGAGGCTCTGGACGAGATCGACCGCCGTCTGGTCCAGCTGAAGATCGAGCGCGAGGCCCTGAAGAAGGAGAGCGACAGCGCCTCGCAGCAACGTCTCGAAAAGCTGGAGGACGAGATCGCCGACCTCGAAGGCCAGTCGGACGACATGACCGCCCGCTGGAAGTCGGAAAAGGACAAGGTGGGGCAGGGCGCGCAACTGCGCGAAACGCTTGACCGCCTGCGCGCCGAACTGGCCGCCGCCCAGCGCGCCGGCGACCTCGGCCGCGCCTCAGAGATCGCCTATGGCCAGATCCCGCAACTGGAGAAGCAACTCGCGGATTCCGAATCCCCGGCGGCGGTCGCCGCCCCCCTGACGCCCGAGGTCGTCGACGCTGAACAGATCGCCGCGGTCGTCAGCCGCTGGACCGGCGTGCCCGTCGACAAGATGCTGGAGGGCGAGCGCGAGAAGCTGCTCAAGATGGAGGAGGAACTGGGCCGCCGCGTGGTCGGTCAGGACGAGGCCCTGGCCGCCGTCTCCGACGCCGTGCGCCGCGCCCGCGCCGGTCTGAACGATCCGAACAAGCCGCTGGGCAGCTTCCTCTTCCTCGGCCCCACGGGCGTCGGCAAGACCGAGCTGACCAAGGCGCTGGCGGGCTATCTGTTCGACGACGACAACGCCATCACCCGCATCGACATGTCCGAATACATGGAGAAGCACTCGGTCAGCCGCCTGATCGGCGCCCCTCCGGGCTATGTCGGCTATGACGAGGGCGGCGCCCTGACCGAGGCCGTGCGCCGTCGCCCCTATCAGGTCGTCCTGTTCGACGAGGTCGAGAAGGCCCACCCCGACGTCTTCAACGTGCTGCTTCAGGTGCTGGACGACGGCCGCCTGACCGACGGTCAGGGCCGTACCATCGACTTCAAGAACACCCTGATCATCATGACCTCCAACCTGGGCAGCCAGTTTCTGGCCGACCAGCCGGAAGGCGAAGACGTCGAGGCCGTTCGCCCCCTGGTCATGGAACAGGTCCGCGCCCACTTCCGGCCCGAGTTCCTGAACCGCATCGACGAGATCATCCTGTTCCACCGCCTCGGCCGCGAACAGATGGGCGGCATCGTCCGCATCCAGCTGGCGCGTCTGGAGAAGCTGATGGCCGACCGCCGCCTGACGCTGGCCCTGGACGACAGCGCCCTCACCTGGCTCGCCGACAAGGGCTATGACCCGGTCTACGGCGCCCGCCCCTTGAAGCGCGTCATCCAGAAGGAACTGGTCGACCCGATGGCGAAGAAACTGCTGGCCGGAGAGATCGAGGACGGCAGCGTGGTGGCCGTGTCAGCGGGTAGCGATGGGCTGGAGATCGGGAAGGCGCGGGTGCATTAACGCGCCTTCCAGCGTCGATCCGAGAAAGGGGCCGCGTCATTGCGGCCCCTTTTTTCTTTCGTCATCCTCCGGCAAGCCGCGTCAGCGGCGCAGACGGGGGGACCCAGCGGCGCGCGGGAGCGCGAAAGATCCACGCTCGGCGGCCGCGCTAAGATCGCCTTCGGCGCCGCTGGGTCCCCCGGTTCCGCGCTGCGCGCGGCCCGGAGGATGACGAAAGAGGGGGAGCGGCATAGGCTGTGTGCATGGCGACCCATCGCACCTTCATCGCGACCTACATCATGGCGAGCGGGCGCAACGGGACGCTCTACGTGGGCTCGACCTCCAATCTGGAAAGCCGCGTGTGGAAGCACAGGACGCGCGCCTTTCCCGGCTTCACCGACGCCTATGACTGCACCCGCCTGGTCTGGTTCGAGCAGCACGCCCTGATGCTGGATGCGATCCGGCGCGAGCGGCGGATCAAGAAGTGGCTGCGCGACTGGAAGTTGGCCCTGATCGAGAAGGACAACCCGGACTGGCGCGACCTCGCGGCCGACTGGTTCCTCGATCCGAACTGGACCCCGCCGCCGGGCGCCGACTGAGCCTCACCCCAGCACCGGCATCACCTCCACCCCGTCGCAGGGGAAGGGGTTCATGTGCGGGTGGTTCTCGAACAGGCGGGTCGCCGCTTCGTGGCTGTCGGCGCGCACGACCATGAAGACGGTCAGCAGGTTGACCACGTCCGTCACTTCGCCGTCGTCGTCGATGCGTTTGGTCGGGCCCAGCGGGCCGCCCTGAAAGACGATGGAGTCGCGGTGCGCTTCTTCCCATTCGGCGACGGCGGCGACGCCGAGGCGGGCCGTCTCGGCCTGCTCGGCCTCGCTCATGGCGCGCCAGGCCCGCCATCTGGGGCCGGTCTTGTCGCTGGTGAAGACGGCCAGGTAGTGGGTCTGCGCGCTCATCGAAGCCTCCCGTTTGCGCAAAGGGTCGGTCTTTCGTCGGCCGTGGGCAAGCGGGGCAGCCTCCCCTTATGGGAGAAGGAAAATCCGCCGGCCTTCACATCAAGGCTTCGCAGCGCCTGATATTTCCCGCCTCCGCGCCCCGCTCGTCCTCATCTCCCCGCCCCACCTCCCGCCTCCCGCATCCTGGCCCTCGTCCCGTCGCAGGGGAGGGCTCGCTCGGCCGGCGAACCGAAGCGGCGGCGGGAGCGGAGAGAACGGGGTCCGTGTCGGATCGCCGGCCTCCCATCGCGCGCGCCGGGCAAGGGGAACCCCAGCGGAAGGCGGCGACGGTTCGGGCGGGCGGTTCAGGATGTCCTGCGGGCGGCGGAACGAGGCGAACGCCTCCAACGCCGTTCCGCGGCCTCAAGCCGTGCGCAAGCGCGACCGGCCGCAGACATCAGGACGCGGAGCCGACGGGGCCTAGCGACGGGGCGTTCGACCCGTCCGCCAGAGAGGCTCCGGCCAGGGTCGAGGGGGTTACTCGGACCGTTCCAGGACCGCGTCGTCGCGCGGCCTGCCCGTCATGGGCGCCGGGGGTAGCCGCGAACAACGGCGCCTGCCCCGAGCTCATGTCCAACTCTTCGCGCGGGGCGTCGGCCTTCGTCGAAACGGTATTGCTCAATTCTCTCCGGGCGAAGCCCCGGCGCCCCGCCCAGCCCTCTCGCCGCCCGGTCACGCCGAGGCGGACAGACGCGTTCCTTCTCCCCTTGCGGGAGAAGGTGGCCCGTCAGGGCCGGATGAGGGGTCTCTCCGAGGTCGGATGAAGGCCGCGCTTAGACCGCCGCGCGACCCCTCATCCGTCAGCCTTCGGCTGCCACCTTCTCCCGCAGGGGGAGAAGGAAGACGCGCTCAAGTCGCGAGGGTCCGCGACCCGAGCATAGCGCCCTTAGATATGAATGGCGTGGCCCAGGGCGCGCAGGGACGCCTCGTGGAAGGCTTCGCCCAGCGTCGGGTGGACGTGGATGGTTCCGGCCACGTCTTCCAGCACCGCGCCCATCTCCAGCATCTGGGCGAAGCTGTTGGACAGCTCCGACACGTGCTGGCCGACGGCCTGGACGCCCAGCAGGCGGTGGTCGGTCTTGGAGGCGATGACGCGAACGAAGCCGCCGTCCTCGCCCGCCTCGATGGCCAGGGCGCGGCCGATGGCGGCGAAGGGGAAGACCGCCTGGATCACGTCGTCGCGGCCCTTCACGTCGTCGGGGCCGAGGCCCGCCGAGACGATCTCCGGCTCGGTGAAGCAGACGGCGGCGATCGCAGTCGGGTCGAACACGCGGTCGTGGCCGGCGATGATTTCGGCCACGACCTCGCCCTGGGCCGAGCCCTTGTGCGCCAGCATGGGTTCGCCGGTCAGGTCGCCGATGGCCCAGACGTTCTTCATGCTGGTGGCGCAGCGATTGTCGATCTTCACGAACGGGCCGTTCATGGCCACGCCCATGTTCTCCAGGCCCCAGCCCTTCGTCCGCGCGCGGCGACCGACGGTGACCAGCACCTTGTCGGCGTCCAGCTGCATCGGATTGCCGTCCCTGTCGGTGACGTTCAGCTTGCCGTCCCCGAAACCGCCCGCGCGGGCGCCGAGCAGCAGCTGGACCCCGTGCTTCTCCAGCCATTTGGCGACCGGGTCGGTCAGGGCCTTGTCGTAGAGCGGCAGGATGCGCTCGGCCATTTCGACGATGGCCACTTCGGCGCCCAGCTTGCGGAAGGCGATGCCCAGCTCCAGGCCGATATAGCCGCCGCCGACGACGACCAGCTTCTTGGGCGCTTCCGGCAGGCTCAGGGCCTCGGTGGAGGAGATCACGTCGCCGCCGAAGGGCAGGAAGGGCAGTTCGACCGGCTCCGATCCCGTGGCCAGGATGACGTGCTCGGCGGTGATGCGGATGTCGCCGTCGTCGGTTTTGACGGTGCAGGTCTTGGCGTCCGAGAAGTCGGCCCAGCCCTTGATGACCTTGACCTTGGCCTTCTTCAACAGGGCGGCGACGCCGGCGTTCAGCTTCTTGACCACCCCGTCCTTCCACTCGACCGTCTTGGACAGGTCGATGGCCGGGGTCGAGGCGGTGATGCCCAGCGTGCCGTCGCCGGCGGCCTTGGCCACCGTCTCAAACTTGCCCGCCGCGTGGATGATGGCCTTGGACGGAATGCAGCCGACGTTCAGGCAGGTGCCGCCGAGGCCCGGCGACGCGTCCACCAGCACGGTCTCCAGCCCCAGCTGGCCGCAACGGATGCCTGCGACATAGCCGCCGGTCCCGGCGCCGATGATCAGGACTTTGGTTTTCAGGGTCTGGGTCAACGATAGGCCTCAATGCGAGAGGTGAATTCAGGAGGAATTTGATGGGGTTCAAAGAGGCGTACGGCGCCGTTCGGGGTTTCCATCCCGAGCACGAGGTCGCCGACTTTCACGCGCTGAAAATCGACGCAGACCATATCGGCGTAGTCACCAAGGCGACGAACGCTCTCGGCTGCCGTCAGGGCATAGGTCGGCTTGGGCTGGCCTTGGATTGCTTCCAGACGCTCGATAGTGGCCTTGGATTCCGAGATTTCCAGGGTCGCTGTGCGACGAGGTTCCTGCAGTCGCTCCACCATGGTCACGCGCCCGATGAAGAGTGCTGGACCATCGGCGCGCAGAAGCGAAGGCCAGTGAGGCGGAGGCTCAGGAATGCAGGCCCAGGCGGAGGTCGCACTGAGAGCGGCGAGGGCGAACCCAATGATCAGAACTTTGGTTTTCAGAAGCTGGGTCATTCGCGTTGATAGCGCTCTAGGAGATTCTGAATTCTGGAGAGATCGTTCGTGTACGGATACACTTCCATGGGGGCGCTATAAGCTGATCCGTTCATGGGGGCGGGCGCGGGTGGATCTTCGCCATGGGAGGGCGTGATGATCTCGGCGAAGAGACGTTGGGCTTCCGCTGGATCAGCTTCGAGTAGCAGCAAGACGCGTTGACCTTCCTTCACGGGGAAAATCGGTCCGCAATCATCCTTCGTAGCCCAGCGATAGCTTGGCACGGTTCGTAAGCGGGCAGGACCAGTAAGTCGAAAATTGGCCACGTACACGGGACCTATGCCTTCTTCCCACTCTCTGGGCCGCACCCGTCGAACTTCGGCGACCTCAGCTTCGAATGCTGCGGGGGCGGTAAGGAAGGTGAAGTTCAGAGGGAGAAGCGTACAGGCGTTGGTTTCGCCTGCCGCCAACAGCGCGGCTATCGTCAGAGCTATAGCCGCGCTGCGCTTCATCCTAGTTCATCCAGAGGGTCGCCGGGTTCTCCAGCAGGGTCTTGATCTTCTGCACGAAGACCGCCGCGTCGTGGCCGTCGACGATGCGGTGATCGAAGCTGGAGGACAGGTTCATCATCTTGCGCACGACCATCTGGCCGTTCCGCACCACGACGCGCTCCTCGATCTTGTTCGGACCGACGATGGCGACTTCGGGGTGGTTGATGATGGGCGTGTGCACCACGCCGCCGAGCGTGCCCAGCGAGGTGATGGTGATGGTCGAGCCGGAAAGCTCCTCGCGCTTGGCGCTGCCGTCCTTGGCGGCGCCCGAGACGCGGGCGATCTCTTCGGCCGTATCGTAGGCGTCGCGCGCCTCGGCGTGGCGGACGACCGGGACCATCAGGCCGTTCGGCGTCTGGGCGGCGATGCCCAGATGCACGGCGTTGTGCTGGGTCAGCACGCCCGCCTCGTCGTCATAGGTGGCGTTGATGTTCGGCTGATCCTTCAGGGCCACGACGATGGCGCGGGCGATGAAGGGCAGGACGTTCAGCTTGGCGCGGCCGGTGCCCTTGTTCTGGGCGTTCAGGTGGGCGCGCAGCTCTTCCACCGCCGTCATGTCGATGTCCTCGACATAGGTGATGTGCGGGATGCGACGCACGCTCTCGGCCATCTTCTCCGCGATCTTGCGGCGCAGGCCGATGATGCGGACTTCGTTGGTTCCCTCGGCCTTGGCGTAGAGCGAGCCGCCCGAGGCCGCAGCCGGGGCGATGGTCCCGCCGCGCGCGACGAAGGCGTCCAGATCGGCGTGCTCGATGCGGCCGGCAGGGCCGCTGCCCGGCACGAAGACCAGGTCGATTCCCAGATCGCGCGCGCGGTTGCGCACGGCGGGGGAGGCCAACGGGCGCT
>NZ_GL883086.1:2073003-2080165 GCF_000204035.1 Brevundimonas diminuta ATCC 11568 | reverse complement strand
GTTCCTCGGCGGCGGCGTTGCCTTCGCCCTCGACCTCGAACTCGGCCAGCGGGCCGCGCACGGCCATCATCTGACCGGGCTCGCCGTGCAGGGCGGTGACGACGCCCGCGACCGGGCTGGTCAGCTCGACCGTGGCCTTGTCGGTCATGACGTCGGCGACGATCTGATCCTCGGCGACCGTATCGCCGACCTTGACGTGCCAGGCGACGAGCTCGGCTTCGGCGGTGCCTTCGCCCACGTCGGGCAGCTTGAATACGTAACGACCCATCTTAGCGACCTCCCGTCATGACGGCTTTCAGCGCGTCAGCGACCCGTTGCGGTCCGGGGAAATATTCCCATTCAAAGGCGTGCGGATAGGGCGTGTCCCAGCCGGTCACGCGCGCCACCGGCGCCTCCAGGTGATAGAAGCAGCGCTCCTGAACCAGCGCGCTCAGTTCGCCGCCGAAGCCCGAGGTTTTCGGCGCCTCGTGCACGATGATGCAGCGGCCGGTCTTCTTGACCGAGGCCTCGATGGCTTCGATGTCCAGCGGCACGAGGGTGCGCAGGTCGATGACCTCGGCGTCCACGCCCGCATGTTCGGCGCCCGCCAGCGCGACCCAGACCATGGTGCCATAGGCCAGGATGGTGACGTCGGACCCTTCCTTCATCACGCGGGCCTTGCCGATCGGCTCGATGTATTTGCCGGTCGGGACCTGGGCCAGTTCCTGCGCCTTCCACGGGCTGACCGGCCTTTCGTGCCAGCCGTCGAAGGGGCCGTTGTACAGGCGCTTGGGCTCGAAGAAGATGACCGGATCGTCGTCCTCGATCGCCGCCAGCAACAGGCCCTTGGCGTCATAGGGATTGGACGGGATCACCACCTTCAGACCGGCGATGTGGGTGAACAGGCTTTCCGGCGACTGGCTGTGCGTCTGGCCGCCGAAGATGCCGCCGCCATAGGGGCTGCGCACCACCATCGGCGTGGTGAACTGGCCGCCCGAGCGATAGCGCATCTTGGCCGCTTCGGAGACGATCTGGTCGTAGGCCGGATAGATGTAGTCGGCGAACTGGATCTCGACGACCGGGCGCAGGCCATAGGCGGCCATGCCGATGGCCGTGCCGACGATGCCGGATTCCGAGATCGGGGCGTCGAAGCTGCGGTTCAGGCCGTGCTTCTTCTGCAGGTGGTCGGTGACGCGGAAGACGCCGCCGAAATAGCCCGCGTCCTCGCCGTAGGAGACGACGGTGGGGTCTTCGGCCATCTTGACGTCCAGGGCCGAGTTCAGGGCCTGGATCATGTTCATCGCGGCGATAGCGGGCGCGGCCGGGGCGACCGACGCCGGGGCGTCCTTCTGGTCGACCATGTCGGCTTCAATCTTGTCGTTGATCTCGGCCATCACTCAGACTCCTACTTCGCGGCGCTGTTCGACTAGGCGCCAGTCCTCGGTCGCATAGACCTCCTCGAACATGGTCTTCACGCTGGGGCGCGATTGGCCCAGGGTGCCAATGGCCTCGGATTCCTTGGCGGCGGCGCGGACTTTCTCGACCGCTTCCTTCTCGGCTTCTTCCTGCTGTTCGTCGGACCATTCGCCCAGACCGATCAGGTGCTGCTTCAGGCGGGCGATCGGGTCGCCCAGCGGCCACTTCTCATGCTCGTCGCCGGGGCGGTAGCGGCTGGGGTCGTCCGAGGTCGAGTGCGGGGCGCCGCGATAGGTGAACAGCTCGATGATCGTCGCGCCCTGGTTGGTGCGCGCGCGCTCCTCGGCCCACTGGGTCGCCGCCCAGACGGCCAGGAAGTCGTTGCCGTCGACGCGCAGGGCGGGCAGGCCGTAGCCGATGCCTTTGGAGGCGAAGGTGGTGTCCAGACCCCCGGCGATGCCCTGGAAGGACGAGATGGCCCACTGGTTGTTGACGATGTTCAGGATGACCGGCGCGCGATAGACGGCGGCGAAGGTCAGGGCCGAGTGGAAGTCGCTTTCGGCCGTCGAGCCGTCGCCGATCCAGGTGATGGCGATCTTGTCGTCGCCGCGGATGGCCGAGGCCATGCCCCAGCCCACGGCCTGAACATATTGCGTGCCCAGATTGCCCGAGATGGTGAAGAAGCCGTAGTCCTTGGCCGAATACATGATCGGCAGCTGGCGGCCCTTGATGGGGTCTTCGGCGTTCGAATAAATCTGGTTCATCATGGTCGCGAGCGGATAGTCGCGCGCGATCAACAGGCCCTGCTGGCGATAGGTGGGGAAGCCCATGTCCTCGCGGCTCAGGATCATGCCCTGGGCGACCGCGATGGCCTCTTCGCCGGTGCACTTCATATAGAAGCTGGTCTTGCCTTGGCGGTGGGCGCGGTGCATTCGGTCGTCGAAGGCGCGCGTCAGGATCATGGCCTTCAGGCCGCGACGCATCGTCTCAGGGTCCAGCTTGGGATCCCACGGGCCCACGGCCTTGCCTTCATCGTCCAGCACGCGGATCAGGCGGAAGGCGAGATCGCGCATCTCGGCGGGCGCCGTGCTGACCTCCGGGCGGTCGACGACGCCCGGCGCATCGAGCTTCAGGTGGCTGAAATCAGGCGTGTCGCCCGGCCGACCCGAAGGCTCCGGCACGCGCAGCGACAGCGTCGGGGTGTTCTTCATCAATGCCTCCCGTCCGGTTGAACCGGCCGCGTTTCCTTATGGATGAGGGCATAGCATGGCGTATGATTGTTGGCTCTCCTAAAAATACCCTTGCCAAATGGCGTTTTGGGGTATTTTATTGCGCAGAAAGCTAATTCGGAGAAAGCCTTTGGCCGACGACCTCGACCCTATCGACGCGCGCATCCTCGACATCCTTCAACAGGACGCAGGCCTGTCTGTCGCCGAGGTCGCCGATCGCGTCGGCCTGTCGGCCTCGCCGTGCTGGCGCCGGATCAAGAGACTGGAGGACTCTGGCCTGATACGCAAGCGTGTCACGCTATTGGACGCCGGTCTTCTGGGCCTGGACTTCGAAGTCTACGCCATCGTCAAGCTGAGCCTGCCGACCCGCGACAATCTGCAGATCTTCGAACAGGCCGTCGAAAGCTGGCCCGAAGTGGTGCAGTGCGCCACCATCACGGGGCGCGAGGATTACGTCCTGCGCATCATCACCACCGACATGCACGCCTTCGACCAGTTCCTGCGCGACAAGCTGCTGACGCTGGGCATCGTCTCCAACTGCGAGAGCCATATCGTCACGCGCGGGGTGAAGAACGTCACCACCCTGCCGTTGGGCATCATCACGCCGCACGTCGGCTGAGGTTGATCGCGCCGTCGCCCTTGGTCAGCTCAGGCGGTCGAAGGCGACGGCGTGAACCTTGTCCCGCCCCAGCAGGGCGGCCAGCGGCGGGACGGAAAACAGGCCCGTGATCGCGGGATCGCGCACGTCCAGCCCCCCGGTGAAGGCGCCGAAGGCGGGCAGGATCAGCCGCCGCCCGTCGGTGACGAAGCAGGGCCGGCGCACGCCCCGGCCATAGGCGGCGACGCGGGCGGCGGGATGCAGGTGGCCCGCGACTTCGCCGGGCGCCGGATCGGTCTGCGGCTCATGGATCAGGTACAGGCCGCCCAGCGCCAGGGTCTCGACCACCCGGCCGGGCAGGCGCTTGAAGGGATTGGCCAGCGCGCCGGCCAGGGCGTCCAGGTCGTGATTGCCCTCCAGCCAGATCCAGTCGCGTCCGGCGGCCAGGGTTTCCAGCCACGTCAGCTGGGCGCTGTCCATGCGCGACACCGCCTTTGAATCATGGAAGCTGTCGCCCAGCAGGACGACCGTGCGCGGGTCCAGCGCCTCGATTTCGGCCTCGAGCCTGGCCAGGGTCGCGGGGCTGTCATAGGGCGGCAGCATCTGCCCGCGCGCCGCAAAGGCCGAGCCCTTCTCCAGATGCAGGTCCGAGGCGATCAGGGTCTTATGCGTCGGCAACCACAGGGCGCCGGAGCAGCGCAGTACGCAGGCTTCGCCGTTGACCGTCAGCCTCAGCCCGCCGCAGGGGTGGCGGAACGGGGACAGGGCTGCGCGCAAGGCGTCGTTCATCGTCCTTCTCTCCTCGGGGGAGAAGGTGGGCGGCGGCGCCGCTCGGATGAGGGGGCTGTATCCGCAGGCAAAGCGCTAAACGACGAACACGCGGCTGGCGTCCTCCTCATCCGTCTTGCTCCGAAAGCCACCTTCTCCCCCGAGGGGAGAAGGACGCACGATGTCTTCACGCGGCCCCCTTCAGCGCTTCGGGCGCGTCTTCCATGACCTCGGCGATCAGGGCCTCAGCGCTTTCGTCCAGGATCATCTCGGCGGCGTCTCCCCCGACGCGCTCGCGCCCGATCTGCACCAGCACCGGCACGCTGAAGGGCGAGGGCCGGTCCAGCCTCTTGTGCACGATGCGGCCATGGATGCGGCTCAGAAGCTGGCCCAGCCGCGCCACGTCCAACAGGCCTGTCGCCGCATCCTCCCGCGCCGTCCTCAGCAGCAGATGATCAGGCTGATGGCGCCGCAGCACGTCGTAGATCAGGTCGGTCGAAAACGTCACCTGCCGCCCGGTCTTCTCCGCCCCCGGCTGGCGCTGCTCGATCAGGCCTGAGATCAGGGCGCAGTTGCGGAAGGACCGCTTCATCATGAAGCTTTCCTCAAGCCAGGCCTCCAGATCGTCGCCCAGCATGTCCGGCTCGAACAGGGCGTCCAGGTCGATCCGATCCATCGGCCGGATCGACCAGATCGCCAGCGAATAGTCCGTCACCACAAAGCCCAGCGGCCCGGCGCCCATCCGGTCCAGCCGCCGCGTCAGCAGCATGGCCAGGGTCGTATGCGCCAGCCGCCCCTCGAACGGATAGGCGACCATGAAATGCCGCGTCCCGCGCGGAAAGGTCTCGACCAGCAGGGTCTGCGACTCCGGGATGGCGCTGCGGACCGCCTGAAGTTCCAGCCACTCCTGCACGTCGGGCGGCAGGACGCGCCAGTGGTCGCGGTCCTGCACCATGCGCCGCACCCGCTCGGCCAGAGAGGTGCCCAGCGGGAATTTCGAGCCGCCGTAGGAGGGGATCTTCGGGTCTTTATCGACGGCGGGCGAGACCAGGGCGTCCGTTTTCACGATGCCCTGAAAGGCCCAGACCTGACCGCCGAAGACGAAGGTGTCGCCGGGCGTCATCTGCTCGAAATACCATTCCTCTGCCTCGCCGATCTTGCGGCCTGCGACCAGGTGCTTGCCGCCCGCGCGCCGCCCCGCGACCCGCACATTCAGGTTGGCGGCCGAGACGATGGCGCCGACGTTCATACGGTGGCGCTGGGCCATCTGGGCGTTGCGGACCGTCCACTTGCCGTCGCGGGTGCGCACGATGCGGGCGAAGCGGTCATAGGTTCGCAGCGCATAGCCGCCGGTGGCGACCAGATCGACCACCTCCTCGAAGGCTTCATAGGTCAGGTCGCGATAGGGACCGGCCGTCGTCACCTCGGCGAACAGGTCGGCCAGGTCGAAGGCTTCCGAGCAGGCGCAGCCCATGACGTGCTGGGCCAGCGTATCCAGCGTGCCGGTATGCTCCGGCTCCCAGTCGAAGGCGTTCTCGGCCACGGCCTCGCGCGCGGCCTGGCACTCCAGCATCTCGAAGCGGCTAGCGGGGACCATCAGGGCGCGCGACGGCTCGTCCAGCCGGTGATTGGCCCGGCCGATGCGCTGGACCAGACGGCTGGCCCCCTTCGGCGCGGCCAGTTGGATGACCAGATCGACGTCGCCCCAGTCGATGCCCAGGTCCAGCGTCGAGGTGCAGACCACGGCCTTGAGGTCGCCGCGCGCCATGGCCGCCTCGACCTTGCGCCTCTGCTCGGCGGCCAGGGAGCCGTGGTGCAGGGCGATCGGCAGGTCGTCCTCATTGATCGCCCACAGCGACTGGAAGACGAACTCGGCCTGCCAGCGGGTGTTGACGAAGATCAGGCTCAGCCCTGCGCGGCGGATGGCGTCATAGACCTCGGGGATGGCGTGGACGCCGGTGTGCCCGGCCCAGGGGACGCGGCCCTCGCTGACCAGCACGTCCACCACCGGCGGCGCGCCCGGATCGCCGAGCACGACGCGAATCCCTTCTCCCCTTGTGGGAGAAGGTGGGCCCGAAGGGCTCGGACGAGGGGCTTCTCCGGGGCGGGATGAAGGGGGTTCGGAAATGTCGCGAGACCCCTCATCCGTCAGGTTCCGCCTGCCACCTTCTCCCACAAGGGGAGAAGGGGAGAGCCAGTCGGCGATCTTTTGCGGATCGTCCACCGTGGCGCTCAAGGCCACCCGCCGCATCTCCGGCGCGAACGTCTGCAACCGCGCCAGCCCCAGCGCCAGCAGGTCGCCGCGCTTGCCGCTCCAGATGGCGTGGACCTCGTCCAACACCACGCATTTCAGGTCGGCGAAATAGCCCCTCGCCCCCTCCCAGGCGCAGAACAGGGCCAACTGCTCCGGCGTGGTCAGCAGGATGTCGGGCGGGAAGTCGCGCTGGCGCTGCTTCTTCGACTGTTTGGTGTCGCCGGTGCGGCTTTCGACGTGGATGTTCAGCCCGATCTCGCGGATGGGCGTCATCAGGTTGCGTTCGACGTCGGTGGTCAGGGCCTTCAGCGGCGACAGATATAGGGTATGGACGCCCGACCCCGGCCCCGTCTGCGGCCTCGGCCCACGCTCGGCCAGATCGATCAGGCTGGGCAGGAAGCCCGCCAACGTCTTGCCCCCGCCCGTCGGCGCCACCAGCAGGGCGTGCTGTCCGGCCTGCGCCGCCGCGACCATCTCCAGCTGATGCCGGCGCGGCGACCAGCCCCGACCGGCGAACCAGTCGGCGAACAGGGGCGGAAGCGTTGCGGTGATCGGCGGCGTCACGCCAAGCCTATAGCATGTTCCCGTTCCGTTTCGTCACCTCTGGCGCTATCTAGCGAGGGTGACTGTCGAATCCGCCGAGATCAGCACCGCGTCGTCCCTGACGTTCGACCTGCCGCCCGCGCTGGCCACGCCGCCGGGGGCGGGAGCCGTGTGCGACGATCAGGGCGCGCGCAAGATCGGGCGGGGCGCCGCCGAGGGCCTGTTCACCGGCGGCGACGTCATCGTCGCCCACGCCGGACTGACTGCGCGGCGTCTGGGTCTGGCGCCGCCGCCGCGCTCGGTCGAGATGCTGGATGCGCTGGAGCTGTTCGCCTTCGTGCGCCCGGCGCGGTTCTGCGCTCCGTCGGCGACGGG
>NZ_GL883086.1:2069474-2072410 GCF_000204035.1 Brevundimonas diminuta ATCC 11568 | reverse complement strand
CGCCGCCCGCGCCCGCATCGAGGGCTCGCTGCGCGGGCTGGACCGGCGCGCGCGCATGACCCTGCCCGGCTGGCGCTCCATGTTGGCGGCGCTGGAGGAAGGGGGCGACGAACCCGATCCTGACTTCGTCGACTGGCTAAGCGCAGAAGCGGCTTTCGGCCGTATCCACGACGTGGCCCTGCGTCGCCACTGGATCGATCCGACCGTACCGCTGGAGGCGGCGGTGGTCATGCCGTCGCACGGGGTGTTGGTGACATCGGCCACCCTGACCGATCCGGCGGCGGAAGACCCCTTCGACCTCGCCCGGCTGCGGACCGGGGCCGCGCGCCTGATCGAACCGGCGCGCACGCTGAAGGTCGACAGCCCCTTCGATTATGCGACCAACAGCCGGGTCATCGTCGTCAATGACCTGGTCAAGGACGACCCGCGACAGATCGCGGCGGCCATGCGCGAACTGTTCCTGGCGGCGGGCGGCGGAGGACTGGGCCTGTTCACCGCCATCCGGCGGCTGAAGGCGGTCTATGAGCGGCTGGGGCCCGAACTGGCGCGGGCGGGCCTGCCGCTCTACGCACAGCACGTCGATCCGCTGGAGGTCGGGGCGTTGGTCGACGTCTTCAGGGCCGAGCGGGACAGCTGCCTGCTGGGCACCGATGCCGTCAGGGACGGGGTGGACGTGCCGGGGCGGTCCTTGCGCGTTCTGGCTTTCGACCGCGTGCCGTGGCCGCGCCCCGACTTGCTGCACAAGGCGCGGCGCGAGCGGTTCGGCACGGGCTCGGGCGGTCGTTCGTGGGACGACGCCTTGGCGCGCGGGCGCATCGCCCAGGCGTTCGGCCGCCTGATCCGCCGGGCCGACGACCGGGGCGTCTTCGTCATGCTGGACGCCGCCTGTCCGACGCGCCTGTTCGCCGCCCTGCCTCCGGGGACGGAGGTTCTGCGTCTGGGGCTGGCCGAGACGGTGGAGTTGACCAAGGACTTCCTGGCGGAGCAGACCGGCTGACCATGTCGCGCACCACCCCCGCCACCGTCGCCCTGAGCAAGGCCGGCGTCGCCTTCGAACTGCACCCTTACGACTACGATCCCGACGCGCCGCGCGTGGGGTTGCAGGCGGCCGAGGCCCTGGGCTGGGCGCCCGAGCAGGTGTTCAAGACGCTGATGACCCTGGTCGACGCCAAGCCCGTCTGCGTCGTCGTGCCGTCCGACTGTGAGGTCAGCATGAAGAAGCTGGCCGCCGCCGCCGGGGGCAAGTCGGCCCAGATGATGAAACCCGCCGACGCCGAGCGCCTGACCGGCTTCAAGGTCGGCGGCGTCAGTCCCTTCGGCCAGCGCAAGGCCGTCCCGACCTTCATCGACGAGACGGCCATCCTGTTCGAGCGGGTGCTGGTCAACGGCGGCCAGCGCGGCCTGCTGCTGGAGCTGGCGCCGGACGAGGCGGCGCGGGTCTGCGCAGCGGCGTGGGCGGACCTGACCGCCTGATCGGCCTAGCTCTCGAACGTCACGACCACGCTGTCGGCGGAACGCTCGGCCTCGCCGTGGAACACCGCCTCGATGTTGTTGCCGTCTGGGTCCAGCAGGAAGGCGGCGTAGTAGCCGGGGTGATAGGGCCGCTCGCCCGGCGCGCCGTTGTCGGTTCCGCCCGCCGCCAGGCCCGCCTTGTGGAAGGCCTCGACCATGGCGCGATCCTTGGCCTGGAAGGCCAGGTGGCAACGGCCGGTCGGCCGGCCCTGCGCCGCGATGCTGTCGACCGCCGAGACGAACAGTTCGTCGGCCCAGAAGAAGCGTTCGGCTTCGCCGCCGATGGGCACGCCCAGGGCTTCCAGCACCGCGCCGTAGAAGCGGCGGCTGGCCTCGAGGTCCGGCGTCACCAGTTGCAGATGGTCGATCAGCCGACCGCGATGAAGCTGCTGCGTCTCCATGGTCTTCGTCTCCTGTCAGATTGCGATTCGAACGGACGGCAGCCTGGCCTGTTCCTGCTGACAGGACGTGTCAGCAGCCGCGCATCCTGCTAAAGCCCGCTCATGACCGACACCGCACCGCATCACAGCCGCAAGGGGCTGATCATCCCCTTCGTCATCGTCGCCGTGGGCCTGGTCCTGTGGACCGGCTGGTGGTTCTTCCTGACCCAGCAGATCGAGCGCCGCATGGAGGCCAAGATCGCCGGGCTGAAGGAGAGCGGCTGGACCATCGAGCACGCCGGAATCGCCACCACCGGCTGGCCCATGCACGCGCGGGTGACGATCAAGCACCTGGACGTCGTCGCTCCGTCCGGCCATGCGATCGCGGCGCCCGAGATGATCGCCCAGGCCAACGCCTACAACCCCACGCGCTGGGTGCTGGCGGCGCCGAACGGCCTGACCGTCACGCGCGGCGAAAAGGGCAAGACCGCCATCCGCGCCGACGGCATCCGCATGAGCGTGCACGGCCTGACCCAGCGGTGGCCCAATGTGGCTCTGGAGCTGGAGAAGCCGGTCTTCACCGCCCTGCCGGACGCCGAGCCCTTCCCGCTGAAGCAGGCGCGTCTGGTGCAGTTCTACATGCGGCCGCATCTGGTCGGCTCGGACACGCCGACCGATGACGTGGACGTGCTGTTCCGTCTGGTCGACGGCGAAGGGCGCGCGAACGGACCCATTGAAGGCTTCACCCAGTCGGGGATGCTGAACGCCCAGATCGAGGCGGTGATCGAAAAGGCCTCGGCCCTGCGCAAGGGGGCGGACGCCAAGGGGCTGCTGACCGCCTGGACGGCGACGGGCGGACGCTTCATCGACGTGAAGGGCCAGCTTCAGGCGGGCGAGAGCAAGGCCTTCGTCTCCAGCGACGCCCTGTCGGCGGACGCCAAGGGGCGGCTGGAGGGTCAGGTCTTCGTGCGCGCCGAGAAGCCGCTGGCGGCCATCGTCGGCCTGGCGGGCGCCCAGCAGGGCGGTTCGCTGGACCGCGCCGCC
>NZ_GL883086.1:2064976-2069206 GCF_000204035.1 Brevundimonas diminuta ATCC 11568 | reverse complement strand
CGGTTCTGCAAGGTGCGAGCCTGGCGGAAAAGTCGGCGGTGCGCGCCGTGCTGGGACGACTGGAAGCGGCGGACGGGCGGCCTTTGATCGCCTGCGGATCGTTGTCGCAAATGCTGGCGTCTGACCGCTGGGGTCTGGCGGCGCGGCCGATGGTCGAGGCGGACCAGGCCCTGATCGCCGTGCGAGACGGGGCGGCGCAGAAGACGCGCGCCCTGATCGATCTGTCGGCGCGGCCGTGGTGGGGGCGGTTGCTGGCCTTGCCCATGCTGAAGGTCATCGCCGCCCTGCCGGATGACGCGGCCGGGACGCCGCGCGCGCTGATGGTCGGGACCGAGGCGCCGGGGCCGACGGGCGACGACCGCACCTTCTGGGTCACGGACAGCGGCTGGCCGGATGCGCGCATCGTCGAGGCCCTGGGCCAGGCCGGTCTGGCGGCCGAATTTCTGTCGGGCGGAGGCGGGTTGAAGCTGTTCGTCCTGACGGGCTATGTGCAGGCGGAAGACGTCAGGCTGGACGGCGCGCCCGGCGGCCTGACCGGCGTCATCGGCGCCGCTCCCGTCTTCTGACAAATTGCGATCGGCAGGGGATGACGCGCGCATGACTGAAGCGAACCAGGCGCCGTCCGACGGCGCGCCTCAACCCAAGCGCGGCGTGCTGGACATCGCCCCCTATGTCGGCGGCAAGAGCGCCATCGCCGGGGTGGCCAAGCCGATCAAGTTGTCCTCCAACGAGAACGCTCTGGGCGCAGGCGAAAAGGCGCGCGAGGCCTTCGCCGCCGCCGTGTCCTCGATCCACCTCTATCCCGACGGCCGGGCCGACCGTCTGCGCGCGGCCGTGGCCGAGGCGCATGGGCTGGAGCCGGAACGTCTGATCTTCGGCAACGGCTCGGACGAGGTCTTCGCCCTGCTGAACCAGACCTATCTGGAGGCCGGGGACAACATCGTCACCAGCCAGTACGCCTTCGTCGCTTATCAGATTTCAGCCCGCGCCTGTCAGGCCGAGGTCAGACTGGCGGCCGAACCGGATTTTCGCGCCGACGTCGACGCCATGCTGGCCCTGGTCGATGAACGGACCAAGCTGGTCTATCTGTCCAACCCCGCCAATCCGACCGGCAGCTACGCCACGGGCGAGGAGATCCGCCGCCTGCACGCTGGCCTGCCCGCCCACGTCATCCTGGTGGTCGACGAAGCCTACGCCGAGTTCGTCACCGAACCGGACTGGGAGAGCGCCTTCGACCTGGCGCGCACGGCGTCCAACGTCGTCGTCACCCGCACCTTCTCCAAGCTGCACGGCCTGGGCGGTCTGCGCGTCGGCTTCGGCTATGCGCCGCTGGCGGTCGAGCAGGCCATCGACCGCATCCGCCTGCCGTTCAACGTCTCCGTGCCGGGGATCGAGGCGGCCATCGCCGCCCTGGGCGACGAGGCGCACCAGAAGGCCTCGCGCGATCTGGTGGCCGAGTGGCGGCCGCGCCTGATCCAGGCCGTGCGCGGCTTCGGGTTCGAGGTGCTGCCCGCCTCGGGCAACTTCATCCTGATCCGCTTCCCGGATGCGAAACGCCCGGCCTCGGCGGCGCAGGACTATCTGCAGTCCCAGGGGATCATCGTGCGCGGCGTGGCGAGCTACGGCCTGCCGGACTGCCTGCGGGTGACGGTCGGGACGGCGGACCAGAACCGTGCCGTCCTCGACGCCCTCAGCGAGTTCGCGGCGCGCTGACGCGTTAGGACTTAAGCGGACCATTGATCTGGATCGGGATGGATTATTCCCGATCGATAATGGTCTAGTCCCCGCTGTTGAAGCGCAACACGCCGATCACCCCGGCGCGCCAGATGTAGTCGTCCTCGATCAGGGGGCTGTCCTTGATGTCGCCCAGGCGCTGTTCGTAGTTGACGAAGGCGCCCATGCCGTAGCGATCGCCGATCGGGATGGCCAACAGGGCCGCCGCCCCCGCCGCCGACAGTCCGCCCGAAGGTTCGAAGGCGGTCAAGCCGCTGCTCGCGGCCTCGGCGGCGCTGACGCCGTAGTAGCGCTGAACCCGCTCGTCGCTGGCGCCGCGCATATAGGCCATGGTCTGCAACAGGCCGACGCGAGTCACGCGCTGGTGGCTGATGGAGCCGTAGTATTCCATTCCGGCGTCGTCGCCGGTGGCGTCATGCTGGATACGGCCGCCCACGACGATATTCCCCGGCAGCCGTTTGAAGGCGTAGAGCGCCGCGTCGGCGCCTAGGTCCGGCCGATCCATGCCGTCGATGTCGCCTGCGGCGAAACGCGGACGCAACTGCACCCCCGCATGGAAGCCGTCGCGCTTGACCGCATTCCAGCCCAGGCCGTCCAGACCGTTGGCGTAGACGATGTCGCGATAGGAGGCCGAGCCCCAGGCGGTGACGTTGGCCTCGTCGCTGTTGCTGCCGGTGGCGCTGAAGCCGCGCACCACGCCGCCGCCGACATCGACCTTCCACGTCTGAGGGGTCTCGGCCGGTATGAACGGCTGCGACTGCGCCATGGCTGAGATAGGCAGGGCCGAGACCGGCAGGACTGAGAGGGCCGCCGCCAGCAGCGCGAGGCGGAGGGGGCTGTGTGCGGTCATGAACGAGTCCCAGGTCAACAGCTGATGATATAGGGTCTCGCTCTCCAAAGCTTAGGTTTTGGGCGGCAACAAGGCGGTTGAGGCCGTTTCGATCCGGCTTTCCAATTCCGCCATGAAGGCGGCGCGCTTCAGCCCGGCCGGGATCGGCGGCAGGAATTCGAAAACGACCGTGCCCGGATAGCGTTTGAAGCCGTGAGCCGGCCAATGCACGCCCGAGTTGGTGGCGACCGGCCAGCAGGGCGCGTCCACGTCGCGATAGATGGCGGCGACGCCGGGCTTGTAGTCCGCCGGTTCGCCCGGCGTCGTGCGGGTGCCCTCGGGGAAGATCAGGATCTGACGACCTTCGGCCAGACGCGCGCGGGTCTGGCGCACCATGTCCTTCAGCGCCTTGGCGTGGGCGGCGCGGTCGACGGCGATCATCTTCGTCTTCCACGCGAACCAGCCGAAGAAGGGCAGGGGCATCAGCTCCTTCTTCATCACGAAACAGGCGTCGTCCAGGAAGGCGAACGGGGCGATGACGTCCAGCATGCCCTGGTGCTTGGCGGCGATCAGGGCCGGGCCGGTCGGGCGATGCTCCAGCCCGCGCACCTCGACCTTGACCCCGGCGATCCAGCGCAGGCCGAACAGGACGAAGCGCGCCCACAGCTTGATCACCGCAATGGCGACGCCGTGCGGCATCAGCAGCGCCGGCGACAGGCCGATGGCGAACAGCGGCATCGACAGGTAGAGCCACAGGGTGAAGATCAGGGATCGGACGGTCGTCATGCGGCGGCCTTGTTCGGTTCGGAGGCGTCAGCGTCGGCCTCGGCGGTCGGGCCGGGGCGTTCGGGGTGACGGCCGGTCAGGCGGTGCATCCCCTCGCGGCCGAGCACGGCCAGGTACTTCATGTATTCCAGCGTCATGCGCCGCGCCGTCTCGGTCGCGCGCCACCACCCGGCGTTGTCCAGCGACGGGGTGGAGACGGCGTAGGGCGTCAGCCGTACGCCCGGCGCGGCGCCGCGAATCTCCAGCAGGCTGCGCGGCATATGATAGTCGGAGGTCACGACGATCAGGTCGTCATAGCCCTTGGAGCGCGCCCAGGCGGCGATCTCCTGGGCGTTGCCGACGGTGTTCTCGGCCTCGAAACCCAGGTCGACGCAGCAGTTGAACAGCTTGCTGGAGCCCGGCGTCAGGGCGCGCAGCTCCTGGCGGCGGACTTCACGGTTGACGCCCGAGATCAGCAGCCGATCGCCCTTGCCCTGTTCCAGCAGGCGGATGGCGGCGTTGACGCGCTCGGCCGACGGCCCGGTCAGAGAGACAATGGCGTCGGCCCGCGCGGGGTCGGGCGCAGGCGTGAAGCCGCGCACCCGTTCGGCGAAGACGAACAGGCCCGTCAGCCACATCAGCGCCACCACGGCGATCAGCGTCAGGAACTTCATAGGAGACTAACTAGCTACGCTGGCCCAGCTTCGCCAGCGCCGTGAGGCGGGCGGCCAGGACGGCGACGGCGCCCGCCAGCAAGGGGCAGGCGATCAGCACCAGCAGATCGACCCAGGCCAGCGGTAGGGCCGGAGTCAGCCCGCCTTCGCCACCGATTAGGCGCAGCCCGGCCAGCATCAGCGCCGCCAGCCCCGCGCCCGCCGCGCCCGCGGACGCGGCCAGCAGGC
>NZ_GL883086.1:2052486-2064010 GCF_000204035.1 Brevundimonas diminuta ATCC 11568 | reverse complement strand
CGGCGGCGGCCGTGGTGCTGGGCCTGCTGACCGGCGGCGTCCTGTTCCGCGAGGAGATCGCCCGCGCCTTCCCTCCGGCGGCGGGGGTCTACAAGTCGCTGGGTCTGGAAGTGAACACCGTCGGGCTGGAGGTCGAGGCGCTGCGGGGCCGCACCACGCCGCATGATCCCGGCCGCACCCTGGTGTCAGGCGCGCTGCGCAATATTCGCGACATCGAAGTCGTCCCGCCGCCGCTGGTCGTGGTCCTCAAGGACGCCAAAGGCGCGACGGTGACGCGCCGCGTCCTGCGGCTGGACGGGCCGCCCATCCTGCCGGGGCAGGTTCAGGGCTTCGCCGTGGTCATTCCTGATCCGCAGGGGCGGGTGGCGGGATTGAGCGTCGACTATCTGCTCGAGGACGCGCCCAGGCCTGCCGCCAAGGCGTCCTCCAAGCCGACCTCCGCGCCGCGCGCAAAGACCTCGGACGACAGCGCCGTGCGGGAAGACGGCGGTCTGCGCCGCTGAGCGGTCTCGACCTGGGTCCAGCCGCTTCGCCTCTCGACACTGCCCCCGTCCAGGCGGTATCGGCGGGGGCATGGCTGACATCCAAGCGACCCCCGCCCCCACGGTTCTTCTGTCCCAGGCCGAGATCGAGGCCGTCGTGGCCGATCTGGCGCGCCGCATCGCCCCCCAAGTCGACGACGAGACGGTGGCCGCCGTCCTGCTGACCGGCGGGCTGTGGTTCGCCGCTGACCTGACCCGCGCCCTGGCGCGCGAGGGCCGCAACGTCCGTTTCGACGCCCTATGGCTGGCCTCCTACGGTGATGAGCAGACCAGCCGAGGCAGGATCGAGGTCCGCGCCCCCTATCAGCGCTCGCTCGATGGGCGGAAGGTGCTGATCCTGGACGACGTGTTCGACACCGGCCTGTCCCTGGCCGAGGCGGTGCGGATCACCAAGGAGGCGGGCGCTGCCGAGGTGCTGACCTGCGTCTTCGCCCGCAAGCCCTGGCCCAAGCCCCGTGCGCCCGAGCCCGACTTCGTCGGCTGGGAGGCGCCGAACCGCTTCCTGGTCGGCTACGGCCTGGACCACGCGGGCGGCATGCGCGGCCTGCCGGACATCTGCGCTCTGGACTGAGGCTTAAAGCCAGTCGGCCATCGGCTCGCGGGCGAACATTTGCTCATAGGTCGGGCGCGGACGGATGACGGCGTAGCGTTCGCCGTCGACCAGAACCTCGGCGGCCAGGGGGCGGGTGTTGTATTCGCCGCTCATCACCGCGCCATAGGCGCCGGCGCTCATGAAGACGACGAGGTCGCCCGCCTTCAGCGGCGGCAGGTCGCGATCGCGCGCGAAGGTGTCGCCGGTCTCGCAGACGGGGCCGACGACATCGTAGGGCAGGGCGGCGCCCTCGACCGGGCGGACCGGCTTCAGGTCGTGGAAGGCGTCGTAGAGGGCCGGACGCATCAGATCGTTCATCGCCGCGTCCAGCACCAGGAAGCGGCGGCCGTCGGTGCGTTCATTGACCTGAATGACCCGGCTGAGCAGGACGCCAGCGTTGGCGGCCATCAGGCGGCCGGGTTCGAAGGCGGCCTCGACATTCAGCCCGTCCAACACGCGCGCAGCCATGGCCACATAGTCGGCCGGAGAGGGCGTCGCCGTCTCACCGTAATAGGGCACGCCCAGTCCGCCGCCGAGGTCGAGGCGGGTGATGCTGTGTCCCTGGGCGCGCAGGTCTTCCGTCATCTGGCGCAGCACGCGGAAGGCGGCCTCCAGCGGGGCCAGGTCGGTGATCTGGCTGCCGATGTGGCAGGCCAGGCCCACGGGTGTGACGTGAGGCGAGGCGGAGGCGCGGGCGTACAGCGCCATCGCCTCTTCCACCGGCACGCCGAACTTGTCGCCCGCGCCGCCGGTGGTGATCTTGGCGTGGCCGCCCGCGCCGATCTTGGGATTGACCCGAATGGCGGTGGCGGGCGCCGCGCCCTTGGCGGCCGCGACGGCGATCAGCCGGTCCAGTTCGGCCGAGGATTCGACGTTGATCTGGCGGACGCCGACATCGATGGCGAAGGCCAGTTCGGCGTCGGTCTTGCCCACGCCCGAGAAGATGATGCGCTCGCCCGGAACGCCTGCGGCCAGGGCGCGGCGGATCTCGCCCTCGGACACGGTGTCGGCGCCGCAGCCGAGTTTCGCCAGCGTGGCCAGCACCGACAGGTTGGAGTTGGCCTTCACCGCGAAGGCGATCAGGGCCTCGCCCAGCGCGTCCTTATGCGCGTCGCACGCCTCGCGCAGCAGGCCGTAGTGACGGCGCAGCGTGGCCGAGGAATAGACGTAGGTCGGCGTGCCGACCGTCTCCGCCAGCGCCTCCAGCGAGACGCCCTCGGCGTGCAGGACGCCGTCCTTGAGATCGAAATGGTGCACCGGCGGGGAGTCCAGTCAGAAGGTCGGAGCGAAGGCTCAGTTCATCGGCGGCGGCTTGCCGAACGGGTCGGACGTGCCGTTGTCGATGGGCATCTGGCGCGGCGGCAGGTTCTGCATCGCCGGTTCCGGCAGGTGAGCGGCCGACTTGTCGCGGATGGCGCGCTCGGTCTGCTTCTTCGGCGTGGCGCCTTGCGGCGGTTCGAGGTCGGCCATGCGGCCGCAAGCCGAGAGCAGAAGGGCGGCGGCGCCCGCCAGGATCAGGGTCTTCTTCACAGACGTCTTCGTCACAGGCGGCTTCTCCAGTCGGCGATGCGCGCGCGGACCTGCTCCGGCGCCGTGCCGCCGAAGCTCTGGCGGCTGGCGCAGGAGGCTTCGGGCGTCAGCACTTCATACACGCCTTCGGTGATCCGGCCATCCAGGGCCTGCAATTCCGTCAGCGGCAATTCGCCCAGACCCAGGCCCAGGGCCTCGGCCCGCTTCACGGCGGCGCCGGTGACGTGGTGCGCCTGGCGGAAGGGCAGGTTCAGCTCGCGCACCAGCCAGTCGGCCAGATCGGTGGCGGTCGAGAAGCCCGCGCCGGCGGCGGCGGCCATCTTCTCGGTGTTGGGGCTGATCACGGCGACCATGGCGGTCATGGCCGTCAGCGCCAGGTCGAGCGCGTCGAACGCCTCGAACACCGGCGGCTTGTCCTCCTGCATGTCCTTGGAATAGGCCAGCGGCAGGCCCTTCATCACCGTGGTCAGGGCGATCAGGGCGCCGTTGATGCGGCCCGTCTTGGCGCGCACCAGCTCGGCGGCGTCCGGGTTGCGCTTCTGCGGCATGATGGACGAGCCGGTGGTCAGGTCGTCGGGCAGGGTGGCGAAGCCGAACATCGGCGTCATCCACACTACGATCTCCTCGGCCAGACGCGACAGGTGGCCCGCCGCGATCGAGGCGGCAGCCAGGCTTTCCAGCGCGAAGTCGCGGTCCGACACGGCGTCGAGGCTGTTGGCCATGGGGCGGTCGAAGCCCAGGGCCTCGGCCGTCATGTGGCGGTCGATGGGGAAGGGCGACCCGGCTAGCGCCGCGGCGCCCAGCGGGTTCTCGTTCATGCGGACGCGGGCGTCATGGAAGCGCCCGGCGTCGCGGCCGAACATCTCGACATAGGCCATCAGATGGTGGCCGAACGTCACCGGCTGGGCGGTCTGCAGATGGGTGAAGCCCGGCATCAGGTCGCCTGCGTGCTGTTCCGCCCGGTCCAGCAGGGCGCCTTGCAGAGCCTTCAGCTGGGCCACGGTGCGGTCGCAGGCGTCGCGCACCCACAGGCGGAAGTCCGTCGCCACCTGATCGTTGCGGCTGCGCGCGGTGTGCAGACGCCCCGACGGCTCGCCAATCAGTTCCGACAGGCGCGCCTCGACGTTCATGTGAATGTCTTCATAGGCGTCGCGGAAGGGGAAGGAGCCGTCCCGGATCTCGCCCTCGATGACGTCCAACCCGCCCAGGATGGCCTCGGCGTCGGCCGGCTGGATGATGCCCTGCTGGGCCAGCATGCGACAATGGGCCCGCGATCCGGCCAGATCCTGCGCCCACAGGCGTTTGTCGACGCCGATGGAGACGTTGATGGCCTGCATGATGTCGGCGGGCTTGGCGCTGAAGCGTCCGCCCCATAGAGACTGCCCCTGAGCGGGGACATCTTGCTGTGGTTTGGAAGGCGTATCGGACATGAGCGGCTCTGGGCGGACTTGGGCGGGCGTGGCGACGTTCGCGGTGATCGGCGTGATCGGCGTGGGCGCGGCGCTGCTATACGTCAATCAGAAGGGCGGAAGCAAAGAGTCCGCGCCTGCCGCAGCCGAGACTGTCGACCCGCAGTTGGCGGCCTTCGCCAAGGCATCGCTGGCGGCGCTTCAGACGCCTGCCTCTCAAGACGCCTTTCAGGCGGTGTCCGGCTATGTGTTCAAGGACGCCGACGGCGGCGACGTCCGCCTGGCCGACTTCGCGGGCAAGGTGACGGTGGTGAACCTGTGGGCCACCTGGTGCGCGCCGTGCAAGATCGAGATGCCGACCCTGGCGGCCCTGGCCGACCACTACAAGGCGCGCGAGGATTTCGCCGTCGTCACCGTCAGCATGGATGTGGAGAAGACGGCGGGCGAGGCGCGGGCCTTCATCGCTGAAAACGCGCCGCTGGAATTCTATATCGACCCGAAATTCCAGCTGGCCTTCGAGTTTCCGGGCAAGGGCGCCATGCCCCAGACCATTCTGCTGGATCGTCAGGGCCGGGTGCGCGCCGTCCTGACCGGCGAGGCCGATTGGGCTAGCGCCGAGGCCAAGGCCCTGGTCGATCACCTGCTGGCGGAGGCGTAAGCCGACGAAGGCCCTCCCTCCTGCAGGCGAAGGGAGGGCGTCAGGTTGATGTCCTAGTTCTTGGCCGGGACGCGGGTGTCCGTGGCCGGATCGACGGCGCCGGGGCGGCCCTCGGCGGCGGCCTGAGCCTGTTTGTCTTCCAGCTTGTCGGCGACCTTGCCCGCGCCTTCCTCGACCGCCTGAGCGGCCTTCATGGCGCCGGACTCGACGACTTCGCCCGTCTGGGCGGCGACGTCTGCGGCCTTGTCGCCGGCGGCTTCGGCGTTGGCCTCGGCCTTCTGCTGTTCGGCCTGGGTACAGGCGGCGGCGCCGAGCGCCAGGACCGAGGCGGCGGCGATGGTCAGCATACGAATACGCATGGGTGAAAGCCCCTCTGAGATTTGAACCTTGGCGTTAACGCCCCTGGCCCGCCGCGGGTTGCGAACCGCCTCAGTCCAGATCGACCGGCAGCGTCTGGCTGGCCAGCAGCCGTTCCGTCGTCTTCCAGTGGTCCGGCCCCTGTCGCTCGACCCAGGCCTGCACCATGTCCCGGCCCAGGCCGTAGTTGATGACATAGGAGCGGTAGGTCTCGATGAAGCTCAGCCGCTGCGCCGCCCGGTCGCGCGCGACGAGGTTGTATTTCTGCAGCTGGTCCAGCGCCGTCTCGCGGTCGATCCGCCCGGCCAGATAGTCGTCGGCCACCGTATACTCCGCCCGCGCCAGCTCGCGCGTCAGGGCCAGAAGCTGGGTCTGGGCCTCGGCCGTGGCCGGGTCCAGCCCCGCCAGCGGATACAGCACGCGCGCCTCGAACTCGGTACGCTCATGGCCGGGGAAGGCCAGGTCGATGCCGTAGTTGGCGCTGCCCTCGGCGATGAAGGACATGGGGCTGAACAGGGGATAGACGCTCATCTCGACCCAGCCCTTGTCCTTGACGAAGGTCTGCTCCAGCAGGGCGTTGTAGACGTGGTGGCCGGGATAGCCTTCGTGGCAGCCCAGATCGACGGCCCGGTCGATGTAGATGGGCAGGTCGGTGTTCACCTGGATCAGGCTGAAGGCGCCGCCCTTGAACCAGTTGTAGCCCGACCACGGCTTGTCGTTGACGAACTCCAGCGTGAAGGTCTCGCCGGCGGGCAGGGCCATATGGCGTTCCGTGCGCGCCTTGCACTCGGCGATGGCCGCGCGCATCACCGTATCCAGTCGGTCCTTGGGAATGACGTAGCGGGCGCGGAAGGCGGCGACCCGCTCGGCCAGCGGCCCTTCGCCGGGGACCAGGGCGTCGATGCGCGCCAGAACCGGATCATAGGAGGACAGCGGCCGCAGCTCCGGCCGCACCCCGAACAGGGCCTCGGCCTCGTCGGCGAACCCCAGCTTCTCGCCCTGCAGCATCCGCAGCCGCGCCGAGGCCGCCGAGACATGAGCCAGCAGATAGGCGCGGCGCTGGCGGCGCTGGTCGTCCAGTCCCCGTTCGGGCAGGGCCTCAAGGCGTCGGGTCAGGGCGGCCACGCCTTCGGCCAACTGGGGCAGGGCGCGCGGATTGGCCTTGGCCGCCTCGGCCCATTCGGGCGGGCCGTAATAGGCGTCGACATAGCCCGGCTCGCGCTCGCCGATCTCCAGCGTCAAGGCGACATAGTCGCGGGCTACGGCGTCCAGACTGTCGCTCGCCGACTTCGGCGATGCGGCGCAGGCGGCCAGCAGGGCGGCGGCGCCCGCCAGGGCGGCGATGGTGATGACGCGCATGGATGCTCCCTCTCTTCAACCGGCACGCTAGGCCGTCGCGCGCCATGCGCCAAGAAGGGACGTCGCGCCGAGATTCAGGGATTGAGACGATCCGGCCCATGCTGTAAGCACCGCCGTCCGGCCCTCGCGCCGCGTACGCACCCGTAGCTCAGCTGGATAGAGTGCTGCCCTCCGAAGGCAGAGGTCACAGGTTCGAATCCTGTCGGGTGCGCCACTTCTTCAAGCATGATGCTGAATCCCTCAGGCGCGTGTATAATCACTGCGGTTGGACCCGATCTGAGAGCATTCGCATCGCCAATGCGGCGGGCTGATGCGTCCGTTCCACTAGCCGGACCTCGACAGTGTGTGCGACGGTCATGCCGGCTTGTGTCGCTCAGGACGGCGGGCGACATTCATCGTCGAACGATCGTCGCAGGTGGAAGGCGTGACTGAATCCGTAGCCTTGCTGACCGAGAGAGAGCGCCAATGCCTCCGGCTTGTCCATGCGCACTTCAACTCGAAGCAGATTGCGCGGGAGCTGGGCATTCGCCCGGGCACGGTGGACCGCCATTGCGAGAACGCGACCAGAAAGCTGCAGGTCGAGAACCGCATCGCCGCCGCGCTGGCCCTGGCGGCCCGTGAAGGCGTTGGGGGCGGTTCCCAATCGGGCTCGTTCCCAATACCCGCCGAGGGGCTGATCGCATCGACTGGGGGCGCCGAAAGGACGCCCTATGTTTTCGAGCAACGATCCCATCCCCACCCTGCGTTGGGGCGAGGCCGAAGCCCTCTTCATGAAGATGGCGACGACCTCCGCCAAGCGCCGGATGCTGCCTCTCCTCATGGAGGGGGCGCGCAAGCAGGCGCCGTTCCTGACGCCGAGCGGCGTGATGAGGGAGCTGGCCTATATCGCAGCGGCCATGTTGGACGTGAACTTCGCGCCGACCCAGTCGGACTCGGGCGTCTGGGAAGCATCCTCATCGTCTTCGGCGTCGCCGCGGCAGCCGCCTGGATCCTGACAGCCGCAGCCGGCGCCGAACAGTTCGCCTTCGTACTGCAGAAGCTGCGGTACGGCTCCTGAAGGTTCGCCGGCTTCAATACCGGAAGACATTGAACTGATGAAGAGAACCGAGCAGGCGACCTTGATCGCCTCGCGCATACAGCGCGCGCTCAAACGGGCCGAGGACGGGCAGGATCAATCGATCGAACGTCTCGGGGGCCTCGCCCAAGCCCTGACCCGCGGTCGAAAGGACGCGGGCCTGTCCGCCACCGTCGGCCAGCCGGCGTTTGACGCCCTGGCCAGGGCGATGGCGGCCCAGGTCGCCGCCCAGGCCGCAATGGTCGAGCTGCACGAGGCCCTCGCCAATGTGAAGGAGACGACGCGCTTCCGCGGCGTGCAACTGGTCGGCCTGGACAAGGAGGACCAGCAGATTCCGCGCAACGTCCGTCTCTCGCTTATCGAACGGGTGGGCTGAATCGTCTGTGGGTGGCATGGTGCGCCATGTCGCCCATTTTCCTGTTCACGATCATCCTGCTGGCCGTTGCGACGGGGCTCGCCCTCGTCCGCGGCGGCCCCTGGGAGCGCGCTGTGGCGATCGCCATCATCGTGGCGGGGGTGATCTCGGCCGTCGCCCCGTTCGATCATCGGTCGCCGCCCTGGTTCGCGATCGGAGCGGACGCGGGGGTGTTCCTGCTCCTTCTGTACGGCGTCGTCAGCAGCGGCCGTCGGTGGTTAATCGCAGCGGCGGGCTTCCAATTCCTGGTGCTGGCCACCCATTACGCCTTCGCCTCCAATCTGCAGCTGGAGCAGTGGGGCTATATCTCGGCCTACTATGTCTGGAACATCGGCGTGATCGGCTCTCTCATGATCGGGAGCCTCACGAGAAGGCGCAGCCGGTCGCGAGTTTAAGCCCGCGCGCCGCTGGGCGCTTGTTGTACGCCAGCGAGGGTTAGGGCGTATTCATCACGCGCCTACATTCTCCTTTAAGTTGTAAATATGATGATCGTCGCGTCATGAGGTGCGATGATGCGAAGCTATGCACGTATCCGGGGCGCAGAGCGCGAGGGCGCAGCGGCGGTTGAGTTCGCCCTTGTAGGGCCGGTGTTCTTCCTGCTGCTGGTGGGGATGATCGTCTACGGCGCCTGGTTCTGGATGGCGCATTCGGTCCAGTCGGCCGTATCCGAGGGCGCGCGGGCGGCGATCGCGGGGCTGGATGCCGCCGAGCGGGAACAACTTGCACGAGAGGTGGTCGAGACGCAGCTGAAGGATCTCGGCCTCAAGGCCGCCGACGCGGTCGTGGGGGTGCGGGCCGAGCCGGGGCGGGTCAGGGTGGAGGTCGCCTATGATGCGGGCGGTCATCCGCTGATGGCCCTGTCGCCGCTGACGGTGCCGCCGCCCCGCACCATTCGTCGCGCCGCCGTCATCCGCGTCGAGGAGAGCTGAGATGCGCCCGCGCCGCCGTATAAGCTGCTGGGGCGACGACCGGGGCGGGGTGGCCGTCATGGCGGCCGTGTTCGGCGCTCTGATCTGTATCGCAGCGGCCTTGGCGGTGGATGTGGGCTCCATGGTGCTAAAGGGGCGCGAGGTGCAGGGCGCGGCGGACCTGTCGGCCCTGGCCGCCGCCCAGACCCTGTCGCAGCCTTTGGCGCGGACCGAGGCCGCCGCCGCCGACACCGCCCGCGCAAATCTGGCGGATCTGGCGAGCGTGCGGCTTCAGCTCGGCGGCTATACGCCGGATCGTCGGTTGAAGCCCGCTGCACGCTTCACCCCTGGCGCGGCCCGCCCCAACGCCGCCCGCGTGGTTCTGAGCGCGCCGGCGCCGCTCTATTTCGGCCGCTGGATCATGGGCCGTGACAGCGTGACGGTGTCCAAGTCGGCGACGGCGGCCCTGCCGGGCGGCCAACCCAGCGCCATGTTTTCCATCGGCTCGCGGCTGGCGAGCCTGGACGGGGGCCTGGCCAACGCCCTGTTGTCCGGCCTGTTGGGGAGCCATGTGTCGCTGACGGTGATGGATTATCGCGCCCTGGCCGACGGGCGGGTCAATCTGCTGCAATTCTCGGACGCCCTGGCGGCGGAGCTGGGCGTCACCGCGGGCGACTATGACGCCTTGCTGGCGCATGAGGCCCAGACCGGCCAGGTGCTGAAGGCGTTGGAGGCCGTGGCCGGCTCGGGCGCCCAGAGCGCGCTGGGCAAGCTGACTCGCCTTCCGGCGAGCGCGACGGTGAAGCTGGATGAACTGATCGGCGTCGAGGCGGATGCGCGCGAAGGCTTGCGGCGCGGACTGAACGCCGAGGTTTCGGCCATGGACCTGTTGATGGCGACGCTGCAGACCGCCAATCAGGAGCGTCAGCTGGCCCTGGACGTGGGCGCCCGCACCGGGCTGGCGGATCTCGACGTCACGCTGGCCATCGGCGAGCGACCCAATCGCGCGCCCTGGCTGACCGTGACCAGCACTGGCGAGCCCATCATCCGCACGGTGCAGACGCGCCTCTATCTGAAGGCGACGGCGTTGGACAAAGTCCCGTTGGTCGGCCTGTTGGCGCAGGTCAAGGTTCCCATCCTGGTCGAGGCGGCCAGCGCCGAGGCGCGGCTGAAGGCGGTGCAGTGCCAGGGCGAGCCGCGTGTCTTGATCGAGGCGCGGCCCGGCGTGGCCCGCGTGCGTCTGGGCGAGGTCGACGAGAAGCGCCTGCGCGACTTCAAGTCCGAGCTTAAGGTCAGCCCGGCCAGGCTGGTGTCTGTGTTGCTGATCGCCGTCGAGGGCAGCGCCGATATTCAGGTCGCGGATATGGAATGGAGCGAGCTGCGCTTTACAGGGGCTGAGATCGGTTCGGCGCAGCCCAAGAGCGTCAAGGCCAAGGGGTTTGCGAATGGGCTGCTGACGACCCTGTTGCGGGACACCAAGCTGACGGCCCTGGGCATACCGCTGCACCTGGTGACCCAACTTCTGACGGCTGTATTGACGCCGCTGGGGCCGGTGCTGGACGGCGTGGTTCAGCCGCTGCTGGAGCTGCTCGGCGTTCGGCTAGGCGAGGCCGACGTCTGGGCGCATGGCGTGCGCTGTCCGAACCAGGGCGGCGTTCCGCAACTGGTCGGCTGAGATCAGCGCTTGGAAGGGGATCAGCCCTCGGCGGGACGCAGGCCGTTGGCGGCTTGCTGCACGGCGGCCGGGCGGCGTTGGCCGCCGGCGGCGATGACGCGGTCGATGCGGGCCTTCTCGGCGCGGAAGGCGGCCAGATCGGCGCCCGCCAGGACGGTGCCTTCCTGGGTCTTGATGCCGGCCGGATTGATCCGCTGGCCGTTGCGCCAGATTTCATAGTGCAGGTGCGGGCCGGTGGAGGCGCCGGTCGAACCGACGTAGGCCACGACCTGGCCCTGGGTCACGCGTTGACCGGCGCGCATGCCCGAGGCGAAGCGCGACAGGTGGCCGTAGCCGCTTTCCAGGCCGTTCGAGTGGCGGATGCGCAGCCAGTTGCCGTAACCGCCCCAGCGACGAGCCTCGACCACCACGCCGTCGGCGGGGGCCACGACCGGCGTGCCGGTGGAGGCGGCGAAGTCCATCCCCTGGTGCATCTTGCGATAGCCCGAGATGGGGTGGGTGCGGACGCCGAAGTTGGAGCTGACGCGACGGAAGTTCTGCAGCGGGGTGCGCATCATGGCGGTGCGCGTGTTTTTGCCCGTGGCGTCGAAATACTGGGCCGTCTTCGAGCCGGCGGGCTGGAAGCGGTAGAAGGCGTGGCCCTTCAGCTCGGCGTAGAGCAGTTCGCCGGTTTCCACCGTGCGGCCCGATTCCGTGACCGTGCGGTCGAAGACCAGGGTGAACTCGTCCGACGCGCGCACGTCGCGCTGCATGTCGAACTTGTGGGCGAACAGCTGGCTGGCGCGACGCACCACGGCCGAGGTGGCGCCCAGTTCGCGGGCGCTGGCCGACAGGGAGCGCTGCACCTTGTCGTTGGCGACGACGGTTTCCTCGGTGATCTTCTCGTCCAGCGAGCGCAGGCGAAGGGCGCCGTCGAAGCTGCGCGACACGGTCAGCTGGCTGGCCGGGCCGGTGCGCATGGTCAGGCCGATCAGGCGGGCGTCGCCCAGGCCGCCGCGCGGTTT
>NZ_GL883086.1:2049331-2051408 GCF_000204035.1 Brevundimonas diminuta ATCC 11568 | reverse complement strand
TTGAATGGCGGCTGACGCCGGGCGGTTTCGCGGCGAAGCTGAAGGGGCAGGCGGCTCTGGACTTCGGTCCGGCGCGCGGAATCGCCTTCAGCACCCAGGGCGAACTGGCCTCGGCGGGCGGGCGCCTGACCTATACGGCGAGCGACTGCATTCCGGTGACGCTGGACAAGCTCGACCTGGGCGAGAACTCGGTCGAGGCCGTGTCCGGCCGTGTTTGCCCAACGTCGGCGCTCTTGTTCACCGCCCGCAACGGCGCCTGGCGCGCTCAGGCGCGGCTGGCCGAGGTGGCGGCGACGGCGCCCGTCTTCGAGGTCGGCTTCACGGACGCCGAGGGCGATCTGGTCGTCGACGGCGCGGCCAATGGGCTGTCGATGCGGGTGGGCGTCAGCAAGGCCCAGGTCGCGGACACGGCCGATCCGGTCCGCTTCCTGCCGCTTCAGGCCAAGGGCGAGGCGCGGCTGGCGGGCGACGTCTGGACCGCGGGATTTGATCTCAGCCGACTGGACCACGCCGTCGGCCGCGTCGAGGTGCGCCATGACGTTCAGGCCGAAGCGGGCGGGGCGGTGATCTCGGCGCCCAGCCTGGCCTTCACCGAGCATGGGCTTCAGCCGGACGACCTCAGCCCGCTCGTGGCTGACTATGTGAAGTCGCCGGTCGAAGGTTCGGCCGGGTTCGAGGGGCGGTTCGACTGGGCGGCCGAGGGCGCGACCAGTTCGGGCGTCCTGACGGTGCCGGAGTTGGATTTCACCAGCCCGGCGGGCAAGGTCCAGGGGCTGAAGGGGCGGGTGGAGTTCACCAGCCTGACGCCGCTGATCACCGCCCCGAACCAGACGCTGACCGCCGACCGGGTGCAGACGGTGACGCCGCTGACCGATCTTCAGCTCTCCTTCGGCCTGGACGAAAAGGCCCTGACCATCGGCGGCGGCCAGATCCAGGCGGCGGGCGGGCGCATCAGTGTCGAGCCTCTTTCGCTGCCGCTGACGCCGGGCGAAGGCTGGGGCGGGGTGGTCGTGGTCGAGGGCGTGCAGCTGAACGAATTGCTGAAGAGCGCCAATCTTCAGGACAAGGCTGAGTTCGACGCCGTGGTGTCGGGGCGGCTGCCCTTCACCTATGACCCCAAGGACGGCTGGCGCATCGTCGGCGGCGTGCTGAACGGGGTGCGGCCCGGCCGCCTGTCGATCCAGCCCCAGGTGTTCGACGACCTGTCCGCCGGCGGCGGAGGCGAGACGGGCGTGCCGCCCAACACCATGCAGGATCTGGCCTATCAGGCCATGCAGGATCTGGCGATTAGCGACCTGACCGCCGAGGTCAACAGCCTGGACCAGGGACGGCTCGGCGTTCGCTTCCGCATCAACGGCCGCCACGATCCGCCGGAGCGCGAGCAGCTTCGCCTGACCTTCATGGAGTTGATCCGTCGCGACTTCCTCAACAAGAAGCTGAATCTGCCGTCGGATACGCCGATCGATCTGACGCTGGACACGACGTGGAACGCCAACCAGATCATCTCGGATCTTCTGGAATACGCCCGGCGCGGCGAAACGCCCGTGCTGACGACGGATGAAACGCCTTGAGTCGCGGCCGCGCTTTGTTCAGAACCCATTCACACGCCGCAGCGTTTAGTGGCGATGACTTCCAACGCCGCCTTCGGAGACCGGCCCCATGATCAGCAAGCGTCAGATCGTCGCCATGCTCGGCCTCGGCGCCGTCAGCCTGGCCGCATGCGCGCCTACGGTGAACATCAAGTTCAGCGAGCCGCTGCAGATCTACGCCAAGCTGGACGCCGACATCCGCATCAAGCTGGACCAGGAACTGCAGAACCTGCTCCGCGAAAACCCCAACCTGTTCTGATACGAAAGGGGGCTTTGACATGACTTACCGCAAACTCTTCGTGGCTGTGGCCGCTGTCGCCGCTCTGGGCGTCGCCGCCGGCGCCGCCGTGGCACAGACCGCCTCGCAGAAGGCTCTGGTCGATCAGGCCAAGGCCGCCGGCGCGGCGGGCGAGCAGGCCGACGGCTACGTCGGCGTGCGCACCTCGGTCGACGGTCCTACCCAGGCCGCCATCAGCGCGACCAACGCC
>NZ_GL883086.1:2033801-2049141 GCF_000204035.1 Brevundimonas diminuta ATCC 11568 | reverse complement strand
CCTACGCCCGCAGCGCCGCCGACGCCGGCACCTCGGCCGAAGTGGCCGGCGCCCGGATGTTCGAGACCCAGCTGCTGCCGCGCATCAGCTCGGGCCAGTGGTACAAGAACGCCCAGGGCCAGTGGGTCCAGCGCTGAGCTGAGCCATGACATCGACCTCCAGAGGCGGGCGGCTGGTCCGGCTTCTGCGGTCGTTGCTCCTCGCCGTCGCCATATCGGCCGTCAGCACGCTTGGGCTGGCGGCCTATTGGCGTCTGATCGGCGGGGGCGAGATGAGCCTGCACGGCTGGATCGCCATGGGGCTGGGCGTGCTGGGCACGGTCGGCCTGGCCTGGGGGCTGATGGCCCTGGCCTTCCGCTCTGATCGCGACGGCTGGGACGATCAGGTCGACAATAGCTTCGACCCCGGCATCGAGAGCGCCGAGGACCGCAAGGACGACGACCTCTACTACTAAGGCTTCAGGCGGCGGCTTCCGCCTGGCCGGAGAGGGCGGGCAGGAACAGGCCGCGCGCCAGGGCGTCCACCACCGGCACGGCCACGGCGTCGCCCATCAGCTTCAGCGCCGCGCTTTCGCTGGCCGGCAGGCGATAGGCGTCGTCCACCCCCATCAGGCGGGCGGCCTCGCGCCCGGTCAGCCGACGCATGGCGACGCGGCCGCCGTCGACGATCACGACGTACTGGCGCGATGAACCGCCTGACGGCGTGCGCAGGCATCCGGCTAGACCGTCGAAGCGCATCTCCAGCCGTTGCAGCTTTTTTCCGTCCTTGGTTCGCACCCGGCGGAAGGCCGCGCCGACGCGGCGCTCGCCTGAGGCTTTGAGCGTCTCCAGCCGCGCCCGGTGCAGCGGCGACAGCATGGTCAGCAGAGTCTGCGTCTCCGCTTCGCTGAAACAGGGCGTCTCAGCTTCCAGAACGGTCGCCAGGTCGAGGTTGCGGCGCGGCGGAACGGCCAGCCGCCACCAGGCCCAGTTCGCCTTCGCCGCTTCGGGCAGGCGCTCCCAGGCGGAGATCAGGCGCGAGGAATGGAAGGGTTGGGCGGGGGCGGGCAGGCGCGGCCCCTCGACGCCCCGCATGGCGATGATGAACAGGCGCGGGCGCGACTGCGGCAGCCACAGCCCGGCGTCGATTTCCAGCGCGCCGACCGTATAGCCCGCCTCGGCCATGGCCCCGCACACAGCGGCGAAGTCCTGCCCTTCGCCCGAGGTCAGCAGGCCGACGACGTTCTCCAGCACGATGATGGGCGGGGCGCGGCCTTCGGCGTCCAAACCCTGCATCAGCTTCCAGAAGCCCCAGAAGGCGCCCGAGCGCTGGGCCTTCAGCCCGCCGCGCGCGCCCGCCAGGCTGACGTCCTGACACGGCGACGACGCCCAGCACAGGTCGGGCGCGCCCGGAACCTGATCCGGCGTCACCGCCCAGACGTCGGCGTGGATCAGCGAGGTCTCGGGGTGGTTGGCGCGAAAGGCGCGCGCCTTGGCCGCGTCGATGTCGTTGGCCAGAACGGTGCGGAAGCCGACGCCGTCCAGGTTCAGCCCCAGCCCCGCCAGACCGCCTCCCGCGAAGAATTCGCAGGCTGTGAAGGCGGCGCCTGCGTGTGCAATCGGGGCGGGGCGAATCGGCATGGGGGGACATTAACCCAGGCGAGCCGCTTTGGCGCCTGTCTTGACGGGGGGAGGGCAAACCGGGACTTTGGCCGCGAATTTTCAGAAAGGACCGCCATGCGCGTCGCCCTCCTCTCCGCCGCCGCCTTGTCCCTGACTCTGTCTTTGGCCCTGGCCGCCTGCTCGCAGCCCGCTGAAAAGGCGCCCGCGCCCGCCAAGGTCGAGCCGCGCGCCCTGGCGGGCGTCGATCTGGACCAGCCGGTGCGCGTGCTGGGAACCGAGCCCTTCTGGGCGGTGGAGATCAAGCCGGACGGCCTGACCTATTCCGGCGTCGACCGGGCCGAGCAGAAGGCCGCCAATCCCGGTCCGAGCCTGCAGGGCACGGTCGCCAGCTGGACCGCCAAGACCGAGGCCGGGACGGATCTGACCGTCACCCTGACGGCGACGGACTGCTCGGACGGCATGAGCGACCGCACCTATCCCCTGACCGCCAAGGTCGAGATCGGGGATGAGACCCTGACCGGCTGCGCCGCCGCCACGGCCGCCATCGAGAGGGCCGGGGAGAGCGGCCGCGTAGAGTAAGGCGAAGCTGGCGCCCGGCTTGCATTGAGCGCTGTTATGCGGCCGGGCTGTCCCCGGTCGGTTCACCGGCCAGGATGGTCCCATGACGCCCGTAGCGACGCCGATCGACATCCGTCCCCTGACTTCGCTCAGGTTCCTCGCGGCCCTGTGGGTCGTGGTCTATCTGATGTGGCCCAATCTGGCGGTCGGCGGCATGCCCGCCCTGGCGGCCAAGGGCTATCTGGGCGTCGAGCTCTTCTTCGTCCTGTCGGGCTTCATCCTCAGCCACGTCTATCTGCAGGCGTTCGGCGAGAAACGCTTCGGCTACAGGGGCTTCCTGTGGGCGCGCATCGCGCGGGTCTATCCGCTGCACCTGTTCACCCTCTTCGGCGTCATGGCCCTGGGGTTGGCGGCGACGGCGGCCGGCATGGCGATCGACGCCAGCATCCTCAGCTGGAAGACGCTGCTGCCCAACCTGCTGATGGTCCACGCCTGGGGGTTTGCGGGCGAGGCGGGCTGGAACCACCCGTCCTGGTCTATCTCGGCCGAATGGTTCGCCTATCTGACCTTCCCCGTCTTCGCCGCCGCAGCGTGGAAGTTGCGGAACCGGCCGTGGCTGGCGACAGGGGCGGCGGCGCTGTTCCTTGCCGCCCTCTATGTCGGTTTTGAGCGCGTCGCCGGCTATCGCCTGACCGAGGCGACCTTCAAATGGGGCGCTCTGCGGATCGTGCCGTGCTTCGCCTACGGCTGCGCCCTCTACCTGGTCTATCGCCGGGCGCCCTTGCCGCGCGCGGGCTTGCTGGCTCTGGCGGCGGCGGTCGTGATGGCGCTCAGCGCCTCGCTGATGAGCTGGGACGGGATCACCGTCCTGTCCGGCGGCCTGCTGATCCTGGCCTTGGCTAGCATTCCGGCGAACAAGGCGGGCGTTCTCGGCTCCGCTCCCGCAGTCTATCTCGGCGAGATCAGCTATGCGGTCTATATGCTGTGCGCCCCGTGGCAGATCCTGGCGGTCAATGTCGCGGCGCGCCTGACCGGAGCGGAAGACAAGCAGCTTCCTCTCGTATTGTGGCTGGCGGTCATCGCGGGCTTGATTGTCGCGGCGGCGATTGTTCACCAGCTGATCGAGCGCCCGGCCCGTCGTTTCCTGCGTGGATGGGCGGCGAAGCGGCGATCATCTGTGGATCAGCCGGGGAAACAGTCGGAAACAGTTCTTCAACATTCTGACCCTATCGTCTAAGGCTTGTCCGCATTCAGTCGGGAGCACGCCAGATGATGAAACGGCTCACAGCCGCCGCCCTTGCGGCGACCCTTGGCTTCTTCGCCTTCAGCACGACCCCGGCTCAGGCCGGCGACCCCTATTGGCAGTGCGTGACCTTCGCGCGCATGTTCTCGGGGATTCAGATCTTCGGCGACGCCTGGACCTGGTGGCGTCAGGCCGTCAGCAAGTTCCGCACCGGCGACGCGCCTGAGACCGGCTCGGTGCTGGTGTTCCAGCCCCACGGCCGCATGAGCGCCGGCCACGTCGCCGTCGTCTCCGACGTCCTGACCGACCGCGTGATCCGCGTCACTCACGCCAATTGGGGCGGCAGCCGCGGCAAGGTCGAGGAAAACGTCACCGTCGTGGACGTCTCGTCCTCGGGCGACTGGAGCCGGGTGAAGGTCTGGTACAACCCGATCAACGATCTGGGCACGACCGTCTATCCGACCTACGGCTTCATCTACAACAACGCCCGCGACGCCTTCGCCAACGGCCGTCAGATGGCCGCCACCGCCGTCGCCGACGACCGCGCCGCCAACTAGTTTCTCAAGTCAAAAAGGGTCTGGCCCCGCCCGGCTGATCGGGCGATAGCTGGCGCATGACCGAAGCAAACGACATCCGCGGACACGCGATCGAGACGGCCAAGCATGAGCCGCAGGGCGTGACCTACGCCGGCTATCTGGCGCTCGACGACATCCTGTCCGCCCAGAAGCCGCGCTCCGACCAGCATGACGAAATGCTGTTCGTCATCATCCACCAGACCAAGGAACTGTGGCTCAAGCAGATCCTGCACGAGGTGGCGCTGGCGCAGACGCTGGTGCGCGCAGGCGATCTTGTGCCCGCCTACAAGAGCCTGGCCCGCGTCAGCCGCATCCAGTCGGTGATGACCCAGAGCTGGGACATCCTGGCCACCATGACGCCCGCCGACTACCTGAAGTTCCGCGGCGACCTGGGCGCCAGTTCGGGTTTCCAGAGCGACCAGTTCCGTCGTCTGGAGACCATGCTGGGCCTGAAAGACCCGCGCTTCCTGCGCTTCCACGCCGAACGCCCTGACGCCCATGCGGCGCTGCAGGCGGCCCTGGAGGCGCCCAGCCTCTACGACGACGCCCTGCGTCAGCTGGCCAAGGCGGGCCTGCCCGTGCCGGAGGCCGTGCTCAACCGCGACGTCAGCCAGTCCTATGAGGCGAACGAGGGCGTCGAGGCCGCCTGGCTGGAGGTCTATCGCGACACCGAGCGCTGGTGGCCGCTGTACCAACTGGCCGAAAAGCTGGTCGATCTGGACGACGCCCTGCTGACGTGGCGGCACAAGCATGTGGTCACGGTCGAGCGCATCATCGGCCGTCGCCAGGGCACGGGCGGCACCGACGGCGTCGGCTATCTGGTCGAGACGCTGAAGCGCCGCTGCTTCCCCGAGCTGTGGTCGCTGCGCACCAAGCTGTGACGCTGGAAACCTTCGCCGCTGGCAGGGGTTTCTCTCTTGAGCAGCAACGGAGGTTTCCGATGAGCGGCAATAGCCACGACATCAAGACCCTCAACGGTTTGGTCGAGGGGCTGGTCGACAGCGCCGACGGCTATCATCAGGCGGCCGTGGAGGCGGCGGACGGCCCCTATCGCACCTGGTTCGAGGCGCGGGCGGCCGAGCGGCGTCGTCTGGCCGAGGCGTTCAAGGCGGCGGTGCGCGAACGCGGCGGATCGCCGGAGGAAGACGGCTCCATCCTGGCCAAGGCCCAGCGGGCCTTCATGGATGTGAAGCACGCCCTGCTGCGCAACGACGCCTCAGTGCTCGGTATGGTCGAAAGCGGCGAGGATCAGCTGAAGATGCGCTTTGAGCGCGCGCTGTCGGATGACGCCCTGTCGGCGACGACCAAGGAGACCATCCGCCGCGCCTATGACGAGGTCCGGGCGGGGCGCGGCCAACTGAGCGCCCTGAAACAGGGACTGGCGGGCTAGAGGCGCTCAAGCAGCGAGCCCCCGCGCGGCGAGTGTTTGCGCACTAGAGGTCAGATACTAAAAAGCCCCGGCGTCTCCGCCGGGGCTCTTGATCTTCAGCGCGAAGCCGAAGCCTGAAATCAGGCCTCGTCGCCGGCCTTCTCGGCCGTGCCGGTGGCCGGGACGGCGACCTTGCGGGCCGTCTGGCGCTCGGCGATACGGGCCGACTTACCGCGACGGTCGCGCAGGTAGTACAGCTTGGCGCGACGGACGACGCCGCGACGCTTCACTTCGATGGAGTCGACGTTCGGCGACAGGATCGGGAAGCGACGCTCCACGCCTTCACCGAAGGAAATCTTGCGGACCGTGAAGGTCTCGTTGATGCCGCCGCCGTCACGGGCGATGCAGACGCCTTCGAACGCCTGGATGCGTTCGCGCTCGCCTTCCTTGATGCGCACGTTGACGCGCAGGGTGTCGCCCGGCTGGAATTCGGGGATGGTCTTGCCTTCGAGCAGGCGGGCTTTTTCTTCGGCAGCGAGCTGCTGGACGATGTTCATAGTGTCTCTCCGGAGCTTATTTGCTCTTTAGCTGTAAGTTGGCGAGATGCCGCTCCCAGAGATCCGGGCGCCGCTCCCGCGTGGTCTTTTCCCTTTGCTCCTGGCGCCATTTGGCGATCTTCTTGTGATCGCCTGACAACAGGATCTCGGGGATGTCGTGGCCCTCGAACGTCCGCGGTCGCGTGTACTGCGGATGCTCAAGCAGGTCGTCCTCGAAGCTCTCGGTGGACAGGCTTTCCGCCGCACCCAGAACCCCCGGAACCAACCGGACGCACGCCTCGATCGCCACCATGGCCGCCGCCTCGCCGCCGGCGAGCACCGCGTCCCCGACGGAGACCTCCTCGAACCCCCGGGCGTCGAGCACCCGTTGGTCCACCCCCTCGAAACGGCCGCACAGCACGACGATGCCGTCGGCCTTGGCCCATTCCGTCACTCGCGCCTGCGTCAGGGGTCGACCGCGTGCGCTCATGTACAAAAGCGGCCTAGGCGGGCCTTCCAGGCTGTCGAGAGCCCTGGCCACCACGTCCGCTTTCAGCACCTGACCAGGACCGCCGCCCGCAGGGGTGTCGTCCAGGAAGCCGCGCTTATCTTCGGAAAACGCGCGAATGTCCAGCGTCTGCAAGTCCCACAGCCCCTTCTCGCGCCAGGCGGCGCCGATCAGCGACACCCCCAGCGGTCCGGGAAAGGCCTCGGGGAACATGGTCAGGACGGTGGCGGTAAAGGGCATGGGCAGCCTCCTAGCCCTTCTCCCCTCGGGGGAGAAGGTGTCATGCGTCAGCATGACGGATGAGGGGGCGGGCGGATGAAGGCGAGACGTCAGCCGCGCGTGCGCTGAAACCTCCTTCTCATCCGAGCGCCTCCGGCGCCCACCTTCTCCCCCGGAGAGGAGAAGGAAGACTTAGTTGGGCGCGCCGCCGCCCTTGGCGATCCAGGCGTCGACCAGGTCGCCCAGAACGTCCAGCGGCACGGCGCCCGATCCCAGGACCACGGTGTGGAAGTCCTTGATGTCGAACTTGTCGCCCAGCGCCGCCTCGGCCTTGGCGCGCAGTTCCTCGATCTTCAGCTCGCCGATCTTGTAGCTGGTCGCCTGGCCGGGGTTGGTGATGTAGCGCTCGACCTCCTTCTGGATGTCGCGCTCGGACAGCAGGGAGTTGTGGCGGAAGTAGTCCATCGCCTGCTCACGGCTCCAGCGCTTGGCGTGCAGGCCGGTGTCGGTCACCAGACGCACCGCGCGCCACAGCTCGGTCGAGAGGCGGCCGAAGTCGGAATAGGGATCCTGATAGAAGCCCATCTCCTTGCCCAGGCGCTCGGAATACAGACCCCAGCCTTCGGAATAGGCGCCGTAGCCGCCGAAGCGGCGGAAGCTGGGCAGGTGCTCCATCTCCTGCGCATAGGCGATCTGGAAGTGGTGGCCCGGCGCGCCCTCGTGATAGCTGATGCCCTCGATCTGGGGCTTCAGCACCTGGGTCATGTCCGACAGGTTGACGTAGTAGATGCCGGGGCGCGAGCCGTCCGGTGCAGGCGAGTTGTAGAAGGCGATGGAGGCCGTCGCCTCACGGAACGGCTCGACCGCGCGGACCTCCAGCGGGGCCTTGGGCAGGTTGGAGAACCACTGCGGCGCTACGGCCATGACCTGGGCCACAAAGGCGCGGGCGTCGGTCAGATAGGCTTCCTTGCCTTCCGGCGTGTTCGGATACTGGAACTGCGGATCGGTTTTCAGGAAGGCGAAGAAGTCCTGCAGCGAGCCGGTGAAGCCGACCTGGGTCTTGATCGTCTCCATGTCGCGCTGGATGCGGGCGACCTCGTCCAGGCCGATCTGATGGATATGGTCGGCGGTCAGGTCGGTGGTGGTCGAGAGCTGCAGGCGCGCGTTGTAATAGGCCTCGCCCTGCGGCAGGCGCCAGACGCCCGCGTCGCTGTCGGCCTGGGTCTGCACCTGGCCGAGCGCCGCCAGAACCGTGTCGAAGCCGCGCTTGTAGGGGCCGGTCAGGGCCGTGCGGGCCGAGGCCAGCAGGCGGTCCTTGGTCGCCTGATCGGCGTCGAGGGCGGCGATCTTCTTCTGGAAGTCGGCCCAGACCGGGTTGTCGGCGCCGCCGTCGAACGGGGCGCCGGCGATCACCGCGCGGGTGTTGTCGATCGAGGGCTCGAAGACGAAGCGCGGCGAGACCACGCCCTTGCCGGCGCGCGCCGTCAGGGTGTCGGCCACCTGGCCCATGTAGCGCTCGGCGGCGTTCAGGCGGGCGACATAGGCCTCGGCGTCCGAGACGCTGCCGATGCGGTGGTTGTTGATCAGGAAGACCGGCAGGCTGGTGGTCGGGTTGCCGTTGGCGGCGAACTGGAAGCCCCAGTCGCGCCACTGGTTCGACAGGCGCGCCTGCTGCACGCCGTGTTCGAACAGGCGCCAGGATAGGCGGCTCTGCTCGCTCAGCTTGGCCGGGTCGAACTGGGCCTTCATTTGCGCCAGCTGGGCTTCCTGCAGGGCCAGCGAGCGTTCGGCGGCGGCGTCGGAGACGTCGTCCAGCTTGTCATAGTCGGTCTTGCGGCCCAGCGAGGTCATGCGCTGGGGGCTCAGCGCCACGCGCGCTTCGAAGGCCTGTTCGAAGAAGGCGTTGAGCCGGGCGTCTTCGTTTTGGGCCTGGGCGGTTGTCGAGGCCGGCGCGGCCCCCTCTGCCATGGCGGCGGGCGCGGCGGCGCAAAGCGCCAGGACGGCGGCGGATGAAATCAGAAGACGACGCATGAGAAAGACCCCCCTCGGTACAACAAGGGCGGCACTGTTCCCCGAAGCGCCGCCGCAGGCAAGCCGCGGCGGCCAGGGTTCTGTTGCGATCAGGCGCCGCGCAGGTCGGTGATCGTGCGGCCCGGCGCGATCTGTTCGGCGTCGGTGATCAGGTGGACCAGGGCGGGACGGCCGCTCGCCGCCGCCTCGCGCGCCGCCGCCAGGGCCGCCGGGAAGTCGCCGGTCGTCTCGCAGCGTATGGCGAAGGCGCCGAAGGCCTCGGCGAACTTCACGAAGTCGGGGTTCTTCAGGTCGGTGGCGATGACGCGGGTCGGGTATTCCCGCTCCTGGTGCATGCGGATGGTGCCGAAGGTTCCGTTGTCCACGACCACGACGACGACGCCGAGGCCGTATTGGGCGGCGGTCGCCATCTCATTGGCGCTCATCATGAAGTCGCCGTCGCCGGCGATGCAGACCACTTCGCGCGACGGATGGACCGCCTTGGCCCCCAGCGCCGCCGGATAGCCATAGCCCATGGCGCCCGATGTCGGGGCCAACTGGGTGCGGCGGGCCTGGTGGCGGTGGAAGCGGTGCAGCCAGGCGGCGAAGTTCCCCGCGCCGTTGGTCAGGATGGCGTCCTCGGGCAGGGCCTGCGCCAGATGGGCGATGACCTCGCTCATATTGACCGCGCTCTTGACCTCGATGGGCGAGGAGAAGGCGAGGAAGTCTGCATGGGCCGCCGCGCCCTGTTCGGTCCAGACGCGGCTCGGCTCGATGGCCGACAGGGCCAGGGCCGCCAGCGAGTTGTCCGCCGCCGCTGACAGGGCGGGCGCCCAGACGCGGCCTAGCTCTTCCGGCCCCGGATGGATGTGGATCAGGCTTTCGGCCGTCTTCGTTCGGTCCAGCAGGGTGTAGCCCTGGGTCGGGTTTTCGCCCATGCGCGCGCCGATCACCAGCAGCAGGTCGGCGTCCTTGACCCGCGCCACCAGCTTGGGGTTGGGCCCCAGGCCGAGGTCGCCCGCATAGCCGGGGTGGTCGTTGCGGATCAGATCCTTGCGGCGGAAGGACAGGGCGATCGGCAGGCCCAGGCGTTCGGCCCAGCCGGAGATCGCGTCCGTCGCCTCATCGCTCCAGCCGGAGCCGCCCAAGATCAGCATCGGGCGTTCGGCGCGCGACAGGCGCTCGCGCACCTGTTCGACGAAGGCCGGGTCCAGGGCCGCCCTGGCCGGGACGACGGGGCGGATGGGCGAGGGGCCGCCGTCCTCGTGCAGGATATTCTCGGGCAGGGCGACGACCACCGGGCCCATGCGGCCTTGCTGGGCCGTGGCGAAGGCGCGCTCGACCACTTCCACCGTGCGCTCCGGGCTCTCGATCTCGGTCGCCCATTTGGCCAGGCCGCCGAACACTTCGCGGTAGTCGACTTCCTGAAAGGCGCCGCGGCCGCGGTCGGTCAGGGCGATCTGACCGACGAACATGATCATCGGCGTCGAATCCTGATGCGCCGTATGCACGCCGATCGAGGCGTGGGTGGCGCCCGGTCCGCGCGTGACCATGCAGACGCCCGGCTTTCCGGTCAGCTTGCCGTAGGCTTCGGCCATGTTGGCGGCGCCGGCCTCGTGGCGGCAGACGATGACCTCGATCTGGTCTCGCACGTCGGCCAGGGCGTCGAGCACGGCGAGATAGCTCTCGCCCGGCACGCAGAAGACCTTGTCGACCCCGTTCATCACCAGGGTTTCGACCAAACGGCGGGCGGCGGTTCCGGAAGCTTGCGTCATGCTTTCGCCGTTAGCAGATTGAAGGATGAATTGGCCATGCAACCTTATGGTCAAGCTTCACGTTGAAGCGCCAAATCGATCCATGGGGATGTCATCATGCGCAAGCTCATCGTTCTCGGCGTCATCGCCGCCGCCCTGACCACCGCCGCCTGCAACACGGTGTCGGGCATCGGCCGCGACCTGTCCGCCGCCGGTCAGGCCGTCACCTCGGGCTCGGAGCGCGCCAAGAGCTGACGTCAGGCGAAGGCGCGAGGCGTTGCCTTGTTTTGCCTTTTCGCCACAAATCCGCAGACGAAGTCCATCATTCTGACGGCGCAATCGGAGGAATTGAGATGGGACTTCTGGACAATATCCTGGGCGGCCTCGGCGATGACGCCGCCGGCGGCCTGGCCGACCTGCTGAAAGGGCAGGGCGGCGTGGCGGGACTGGCCGAAAAGTTCGGTCAGAACGGCCTGGGCGACGTGGCGGCCTCATGGATCGGCAAGGGCGGCAACGCCGCGATCTCGCCGGAGCAGATCGCCGCCGTCATCGGCTCGGGCCCGATCGCCGACTTCGCCCAGAAGCTGGGCATTTCGCCGGAACAGGCCAGCGAGACCCTGGCGGGCCTGCTGCCGGAAGCGGTCGATCGCCTGACGCCGGGCGGCTCCGTCGACGGCGCCGACGACATGCTGGGCGGCCTGCTCGACAACCTGCCGGGCGGCCTCGGCGGCGCGCTGGGCGGCCTGTTCAAGCGCTAAGGCTTGGCGCTAGGCTTCGGCCTCATAGGTGACGCCCGTCAGATAAAGCCCGTCTGACGGCGCCACCGGGCCGCACCGCGCGCGGTCCCTGGCTTCGAGCGCATCGGCCAGGTCGGCAGGGCGCCAGCGACCCAGGCCGACCTCGGCGATGCTGCCCGCCATCGAGCGCACCTGCCGATGCAGGAAGCTGCGCGCCTCGAACACCAGATGCACCTCTTCGCCGACGCGGGAGACGCGGGCCACGTCCAGCGTCTTGATCGGACTGGCCGACTGACAGGCGGCGTCGCGGAAGGTGGTGAAGTCGTGCAGTCCGATCAGGGCCTGCGCCGCCGCATGCATGGCTTCGGCGTCCAGCGGCTTCCTGACGTGCCAGACCCGGCCTCGATCCAGCGCCGGACGGCCGGGCCGGTTCAGGATGCGATACAGGTATTTGCGCCCATTGGCGGTGAAGCGGGCGTGCCAGTCGTCGCTGACCGGCGTGCAGTCCAGCACCGCCACGGCCTCCTTCACCAGATGGGCGTTCAGGGCGTTCATCACCGTCTGCGCCGGCCAGTCGCGCTCCAGATCGACATGGCAGGTCTGGCCCGTGGCGTGGACGCCTGTGTCGGTGCGCCCGGCGGCGGCGATCCGCACGGCCTGGCCGCTGAAGGCGGTGATCGCCGTCTCGATGGCGCCCTGCACGGTCGGCTGGCCGAGCTGGGCCTGAAAACCGTTGTAGGCCGAGCCGTCGTATTCAACTGTGAAACGATACCGGGGCATTAGCCTTGGGGGCCGCGATCAGAAGGCTCCGCCTTCTCGACCTGACGCGGCCCGTCCAGCATGGCGCCGGCTGGAACCGGAAAGCCCCGCAGCATCTCGTCGGCCGGTTGCGCCGCCTTGCCGGGGCGCTGCACGCGGGTCAGGCGCACGGCGCCGGTTCCGCAGGCGATCGTCAGGGCGTCGTCCAGCACCTGACCGGGCGTCCCCTGTCCTTCGGCCAGAACCGACATCAGGGCCTTGATGCGGACGGGCTCGCCGTCAGCCTCGACCTCGAACCAGGCGCCGGGGAAGGGCGACAGGCCGCGGATGTGGGCGTCCACCTCTGCGGCCGGGCGGGTCCAGTCGATACGCGCCTCGGCCGAAGTGATCTTCTTGGCGTAGGTCGGCTCGCCCGCCTGCTGCGTCTCGGTGAAGCCGCCGCGCTCGATGGCGGCCAGCGCGCGGGGCCACAGGGCGGCGCCGACATGGGCCATGCGGTCGCCCAGAGAGGCGGCCGTGTCGTCGGCGTGGATGTCCATTAGTTCGGACAGGATGATGGCGCCTTCGTCCAGCCCCTCGCTCATCCGCATGATCTGGGCGCCGGTCTGGCGGTCCCCGGCCATGATGGCGCGCTGGATCGGGGCGGCCCCGCGCCAGCGCGGCAGCAGCGACCCGTGCAGGTTGAAGCAGCCCAGACGCGGCGCCTCCAGCACTTCAGGCTTCAGGATCTGGCCGTAGGCGACGACGCAGGCCGCGTCGAGGTCCAGGCTCTTGAAGACGTCGATGGCCTCCGGCGACTTCATACTCTCAGGCGTGAAGACCGGCAGGCCCATGGCCTCGGCGAAGGCGTGAACCGGCGACGGCGTCAGCTTCTGACCCCGGCCCTTGGGGCGCGGCGGTTGCGAATAGACGGCGACGATCTCGTGCCCCGAGGCGATCAACTCGGCCAGGGACGGCACGGCGAAGTCGGGGGTTCCCATGAAGGCTAGGCGCATGGGCAGGCCTTTAGACCGTGGGGCCGATTACATCCAGCGGGTATAGACGCCGCCGCCCTCGTCCCACTCGCCGCCCGCGTCCAGGGCGTCGTCGAAATCGAGCAGACGGTCGATGACCAGACCGGCCACCACGCCGACGGCGGCGACGGCCAGCAAGGTCGCGACGCTGGCGACGCCGACCTTTTCGTTGCGGGTCAGGCGGCGACGGCCGCGCTGGTCGATGATGCGGGTCTTGCGAGCCATCAGGCGGCCATCCTCGCGTGTTTCTTGACCTTGGAGACCGCTCGGTCGCGACGCAGGCGCGACAGGTGGTCGATGAACAGCACGCCGTTCAGGTGGTCCAGCTCGTGCTGGAAGCAGACGGCGTACAGGCCCTCGATCTCTTCCTCGATCGTCTCGCCCTGATAGTTCATGTAGCGCACGCGCACGCGGGCGGGGCGCTCGACCGAGTCGTAATAGGTCGGCACCGACAGGCAGCCTTCCTCGTAGGAGAACATCTCTTCGGACGACCACAGGATTTCCGGGTTGACGAAGAAGCGTGGGTTGCGGCGCTCCAGCGCCTCTTCCTCGGTCTGCGGCTCGTCAGAGGCGCCCTCGACCGGCTTGTCGCCCAGGTCCATGACGACCACGCGGGTCAGCTCGCCGATCTGGGGCGCGGCCAGCCCGATGCCCGGCGCGTCGTACATCGTCTCCAGCATGTCATCCATGAGGGCGCGCACGGCGTCGGTGACGCCGCCTTCGACGGGCGCGGCGACGGTCTTCAGGATCGCCAGATCGGCGGCGTTATCGATAGTCAGGATACGACGAATGGCCATGCGGGGGAGGTAGGGCCGCCGCCCCCGAACGTCAAGAATTACCGACCGTGGCGCTCGGACTTCTCGGCCGGCTTCAGGCGGGCGGCACTTCGCGCGGCTTGCGCTCCTGGTCGATGGCCACATAGGTGAAGACGCCCTCGGTCACGCGGACCGATTGGGCCTCGGCCTGGCCGCGGGCGCGCTTCCACGCCTCGACATGGACGCGGATCGACGTGCGGCCCGTGCGGATGATCTTGGCGTAGATGGAGACTTCGTCGCCGACCGACACCGGCTGGTGGAAGACCATGCCGTCGAGGGCCACGGTGGCGCAGCGGCCGCCCGCGCGCTCGAACGCCGGGGTCGCCCCGGCCAGGTCCATCTGCGCCAGCAGCCAGCCGCCGAAGATGTCGCCTTCCGGATTGGTGTCGGCGGGCATGGCGATGACGCGGCCGACGGGCTGGCCCTCGGGCAGGGTGGCGGCGGTTTTGTCGACGTCGGACACGGATGACCTCTTGGGCGGCTCTATCGAGGTCGGTTCATGCGCTGGTGCGCGGTCAGGTGCAAGTCGTTCTCGATAGCCTAGTTTGGGACGGCCGCTTTCAGCCTTGTCACGGCGCGGACCAGTTCGGCTTCGTCCAGGCTGGCGAAACCGATGCGGAAGGCGTTGCGGCCTAGGCCGGGCTGGAGTTGAAGCTGGCCGCCGTGCGTCAGGATCAGGCCGGATCGCTCGGCCTCGGCGGCCCAGGCGGCGGCGTCGATGTCCGGGTTCACGCGCAGCCACAGCGCCAGCCCGCCCGCCGGCTTGTCGAAGGCGACCGCATCGCCCAGCCGGGCGGCGATCTCGGCGCACAATAGATCGCGGCGCTGTTCATAGATCTTGCGCGCCTTGCGGGCGTGGCGGCCCAACTCTCCGTCGTCGATCAGCCGCGCCAGCGCCCGTTCCAGCGGCAGGTCGCCCTGACGGTCGATGGCCTCGCGTCGCGCGGTCATGGCCTGGATCAGGTCCGGCGCGCCTGTCGCATAGCCGATGCGGACCACGGGCGAGAGCAGTTTGGACACCGAACCGATATGGATGATGCGGTTCCCGTCCTGGCCCTGGCTCCTGCCTAGGGCGCGGGCGGCCAGGGGCAGGACCGGGCGGCCCTCGAAGCGGTATTCATGATCATAGTCGTCCTCGATCAGGATCAGGCCGTGGCGACGCGCCATCTCCAGCAGGCGCAGGCGTCGTCCGGCGCCCAGGGTGACGGTGGTCGGGAACTGATGATGGGGCGTGACATAGACGGCGCGGATGGTCGGGTCGCGGGCGAGCAGCGCCTCCAGACGTTCGACGTCCAGGCCTTGAGCATCGACCGGGGCGCTGACCACCCTGGCCCCGGCCGCGCGAAACGCCTTCCACGCCAGCGGATAGCCGGGATCTTCGACGGCGATGGCGTCGCCGGGATTCAGGACGGCGGCGGCCAGAAACAGGGCCATCTGGCTGCCGCGCGTGACCAGGATGTCGTCTGCGCCGATGGTCAGGCCGCGCTCGGTCGACAGATAGCGGGCCAACGCCGTTCGCAGCGAGGGCGCGCCGCGCGGGTCGCCGTATCCGGACAGCGACTTCAGTTCGGCGCCGGTCAGCGAGCGGCGGAAGGCCCTGGCCAGCTCCAGCCCCGGCATCAGGCGCGCATCGGGCGCTCCGT
>NZ_GL883086.1:2017323-2033542 GCF_000204035.1 Brevundimonas diminuta ATCC 11568 | reverse complement strand
GGGCCGGACGCCCCAGTTCTGCGTGCCCAGATCGGGCAGGTCGCGGGCGACGAAGGTGCCGCGCGACGCCTCGGCCGTCAGCCACCCCTGCAGCACCAACTCCTGATAGGCGGCGTCGACGGTGTTGCGATGGATGCCCAGGGCGCCGGCCAGGGCGCGGGTGCCGGGCAGGCGGTCGCCGGGCTTCAGCCGACCGCGCTCGATCTCACGGATCACCGACCCCGCCAGATTGATGAACAGGGGCCGGGCGGGGTCTTCGATCAGTTCAATGACGACGGCACTGCGTCCCATGATCCGGCCTACCAGGTTTCAGGAAAGCGGCTCTTATGGCAGGGCCGATAGGCCGGGTATCCCACGCGCACTCCTAGGCAGCAACACCGCTGCGGGAACAGAAACAAGGGATAGGGTCATGGCCGAGAAAGCCGTTTTCTATCACGCAGGCTGCACCGTCTGCGTCGACGCCGAGCAGCGCTTCGCCGGCGCGCTGAATCCTGCGGCCTATGAGGTCGAGGTCGTTCATCTGGGCGAGACGCCTCAGCGTCTGGACGAGGCCGAGGCGGCGGGCGTGAAGTCCGTTCCGGCCATCGTCCTTGGCGACGCCGTCTATCATATCAACCATGGCGCGGACCTTTCCGCCCTGCGTTGAGGCTGTTCGATCCGGCTTCTGTCCCCCGAAGCCGGATTGCTTGGCGGGTCGGCGATCCCTCCTCACCGGCCGACCCGCCGCTTTTTCTTGTCTGACGGAGACAGCATGACTTCCGACCTGGCGACGCGGGCTCTGGACCCGCAACTGGCCCAAGCCCTGATGCTGGAGCGCCAGCGCCAGCAGGACAACATCGAGCTGATCGCGTCCGAGAACATCGTCAGCGCCGCTGTGCGTCAGGCGCAGGGCTCGGTCCTGACCAATAAATACGCCGAGGGCTATCCGGGCCGCCGCTACTACGGCGGGTGCGAGGCGGTCGACATCGCCGAGAAGTTGGCCATCGAGCGCGCCTGCACCCTGTTCGACACGGCCTACGCCAACGTCCAGCCGCACTCGGGCGTCAACGCCAACCTGGCGGTGCTGTTCGCCCTGATCAAGCCGGGCGACTGCATCATGGGGCTGGACCTGGCCTGCGGCGGCCACCTGACGCACGGCTCGCCCGTCAGCCTGTCGGGCCAGTGGTTCGAGGTCAGCGCCTATCGGGTGCGCGAGGTCGACGACCTGATCGACTATGACGACATGGAGCAGCGCGTCCTTCAGGATCGGCCGCGCCTGATCTATGCGGGCGGCTCGGCCTATCCGCGCCGCATCGACTTCGCCCGGATGCGTCAGATCGCGGACAAGGTCGGCGCCTATCTGGTGGCCGACGTGGCCCACTACGCCGGGCTGATCGCGGCGGGCCTCTATCCCAATCCGACGCCGCACGCCCATGTCACCACCTCGACCACGCACAAGACCCTGCGCGGCCCGCGCGGCGGCCTGATCCTGTGCAACGATCCGGAACTGGCGCGGCGCATCGACAAGGCGGTCTTCCCCGGCACCCAGGGCGGGCCGCTGATGCACGTCATCGCGGGCAAGGCGGCGGCCTTCCACGAGGCGCTGCAACCGGACTTTCTCGAATACTCCAAGACGGTGATCAAGAACGCCCGCGCGTTGGGCCAGACGCTGGCGGACGGGGGGCTGCGCCTCGTGTCGGGCGGGACGGACTGCCACTTGGTGCTGGTCGATCTGCGCCCCTTCGGCCTGACCGGCAAGGCGGCGGTCGAGGCGCTGGAGGATCACGGCCTGATCGCCAACAAGAACTCGGTCCCCTATGACACGGCCTCGCCCATGGTGACGTCGGGGCTGCGGCTGGGCTCGCCGTCCTCGACCTCGCGCGGCTTCGACGCCGAGGCGTTCCGCACGGTCGGCGGCATGATCCTGACCATCCTCAAGGGGCTGCGCGACGGCGATCTCGACAGCGCGGCGGTGAAGGCGCAGGGAAGGGAGCTGACGCGGGCCTATCCGATCGCCGGACCGGCGCTGACGCCCGCTTAAGGAGGTTCCGAACGCGCGTGCGGGTCATCTCGATTCAAAGCCAGGTCGTCTACGGCCACGTCGGCAACAGCGCGGCGGTCCAGCCGATGCAGGCCATGGGGCTGGAGGTGGCGGCGGTGCCGACCACCTTGCTGTCCAATCACCCGCACTATCCCACCATGCGCGGCCGGATTCTGGAGACGGAACTGGTCGCCGACCTGCTGCTGGGGGTCGAGGAGCGCGACCTGCCGATGACGGCCGGGGCGGTGGTCACGGGCTATATGGGCTCGGCCGCCAATGCGGCGGCGACGGCGGGCTTCTTGCGTCGCTGGAAGGCGAGGAACCCCGCCCTGCTGCACATCTGCGACCCGGTGATCGGCGACGATGATCTGGGCGTCTTCGTCGCCGAGGGCCTGATCGAACAGTTCCGCGATGAACTGACGCCGATGGCCGATATCATCACCCCCAACCAGTTCGAACTGGGCCGACTGGTCGGCGAACGGCCCGATACGGTCGAGGGCGTGATCGAGGCGGCGCGCATCTTGAACGCGCGCGGCACGGGCCGGACGGTGGTGACCGGCTGCGTCCTGACCGACACGGCGCCGGGCGAGGTCGAGACGGTGGCGGTCGAGGGCGGCGGCGCCCATCGCGTCTCTATCCCCCGCATCCCGATCCGGCCCAGCGGCACCGGCGATCTGTTCACCGCCTATCTGACCGGCTGGCTGATGCGCGGCGAGGGACTGGCTGAGGCAGCCGTCCGCGCCACCGCCGGGGTCCAGACCGTTCTGCTGCGGACCCAGGCGGCGGGCGCCTTGGAGATGCGCCTGACCGAGGGCTGAAAGCCCTCAGCCGAAGCCGGCGACGGCGGCGATCACCCGGTCCTGCACCGCCTCGTCCAGATAGGCGCTCATCGGCAGGCTGATGACCCGTTCCGCCTTGGCCTCGGTCACGGCCAGACCGCGGGGTCCGACCGGGTGCTGGCGATAGGCGGGCTGGCGGTGCAGGGGGATCGGATAATAGACGGCGGTCGGCACGCCCTCAGCCTTCAGATGGGCGGCTAGAGCGTCGCGGTCGTCATGCTCGACGGTGAACTGGGCCCAGACTGAGCGGCCGCCGGGAATGACGACCGGCGTCGTCGCCACATGACCGGCCAGCCCTTGCACATAGCGGTCGGCGATGCGGTTGCGGCGGTCGATCTCGTCCGGGAAGATCTTCAGCTTCTCCAGCAGGACGGCGGCCTGCAGCGTGTCCATCCGCCCGTTCATGCCCAGACGCGGGTTCAGATATTTGGGGTCGTGCGCAAAGCCCTGCGCCGCCGCATCCGCCGCCGTCGCCTGACCGTGGACGCGCAAGGAGACGAGGTGATCCATCAGCGCCTCATCCTTCATCAGCACCGCCCCGCCGTCGCCATAGGCGCCCAGAGGCTTGGCCGGGAAGAAGCTCAGCGTCGTGGCGTCGGCCCAGTGGATGGGGTGCCGGCCGTTCAGGGTGCAGCCGAACCCCTGCGCCGAATCCGCGATCAGCTTCAACCCGTGCTTCTGCGCGATGTCCGATAGGGCGGGATAGTCGGCGGGCTGGCCGAACAGGTCCACGGCGATGACGGCGCGGGGCGTCAGCACGCCTTCGCGCTCGACCGCCTCAACGGCGGCGCGCAGATGGTCGGGATCGATCGTCCAGGTGTCGGGGCGAATGTCGACGAAGACCGGCGTGGCGCCCGCCAGCGCGACCACCTCGGCCGTGGCGGCGAAGGTGAAGGCGGGGCAGAAGACAGCGTCGCCCGGCCCCACGCCCCACGCCATCATCAGCAGCACCAGCGCATCCGTCCCGTTGGAGCAAGACAGGGCGTGCGGCGCTTCTCCAAAGTCGCACAGAGCCTGTTCAAAGGCGCCGACCGCCGGGCCCATGATGTACTGGCCGCTGGCCGCGACCTCCATCAGGGCGGCGTCGATGGCCGGGCCGATGCGTCGGCGCTGGCTGAGAAGATCGATGAAGGGAATCGTCACGCGTCGGTTACTCCGGGGAGGGGAGGAAAATCAGGCCAACTGGCTCAGGCCAGACCGGGCCAGTAGTGGGCGTTCGGCGTCGGGCGCGGGCCGAAGATGGCCTGTCCCACCCGCACCACGGTCGCGCCTTCGCGCACCGCCAGTTCGTAGTCGCCGGTCATGCCCATCGACAGGCCGGTGATGCGCGCGTCGATGCGCTCGGCCCGGTCGCGCAGGGACCGCAGCAGGGTGAAGCAGGGCCGCACCCGATCCGCATCGTCGCTGAAGATGGCCAGCGTCATCAGCCCCTGCGGCTTCAGCCGGGGGAAGGCCTCCAGCCGTTCGATGAAGTCCAGCGCGTCGTCGGGATGCAGGCCGAACTTGCTCTCCTCGCCCGAGGTGTTGACCTGAACGTAGACCTTCATGTCGCGCCCGTCGGTCTCCAGCCGCTTGTTCAAGACCTCGGCCAGCTTGAGGCTGTCCAGCGCATGGAACTCGTCCGCCAGACGGGTCAGGTATTTGACCTTGTTCGATTGCAGGTGGCCGACGACGTGCCAGCGCATCGGCAGGTCGGCCATGGCCTCGGCCTTGTCGCGGGCCTCCTGCAGCTTGTTCTCGCCGAAGTCGGTGACGCCCGCGGCCCAGGCCAGACGAAGAATCTCGGCCGGAACCGTCTTGGTGATCGGCAACAGGCGCACGCTGTCGATCGGCCGCCCCACCTGTTCGCAGGCGGCGGCGATGCGGCGATGAACCAACGCCAGATTGGCGGCGAACCGCTCGCGCGGGTCGGGACCGAAGCGTTCGAGGTTTTCCGGTGAAAGGGTCACGAAACATACTCCCGACACAGGCGACGGCCCAACCGCGCGATGACTTCATAGTCGATGGTCGCGCCTTCCAGCGCCAGTTGCTCCGGCGGGCGGTTGGGGCCCAGAAGCTCGACGTGATCGCCCGGCTTCAGCGCGTCGGGCGGCAGAGCGCTGACGTCCACGACCAGACTGTCCATCGAGATGCGGCCGACAAAGGGCAGCAACCGCCCCTCGAATGCGGCGCCGCCGACGGCCGACAACTGACGCGGCCAGCCGTCGGCATAGCCCACGCCGATGGTGGCCAGACGCATTCCCTCGGCGGCCGTGACGGCCCAGCCGTAGCCGACGCCCGCGCCCGCAGGCACGGCGCGGGTCTGGATGACGCGGCCCGTCACCTCGACCACCGGCTGCATGGCCTTGGCTGACGACGAGGCGTCCAGACCGAACAGGGCGGCCCCGACCCGGCACAGGTCATAGTGATAGTCTTGGCCCAGCCAGCACCCGGCCGAGTTGGCCAACGAGCGCGCAACGCCCTGCGGCGCGTGGGCCAGTATGCGCTCGAAGGCCTGACGTTGGCGCGCATTGCCCGCATGGCCAGGCGTGTCGGCGACGGCTAGGTGGCTGAGTATCAGGCGCGGTTCGATCCAGCGGATCGGGCCCTCCGGGGCGAAGGCCCATGCGGCGTCCTCGGGCGGCAGGCCCAGCCGCGACATGCCGGTGTCGAACTGGATCGCCGCCGCCAGAGGCCGCCCGACGGCCCGGCCTAGACGCGCCCAACCCTCCACCTGCTCGCGGCTGTTCAGCACCGGGATGGCCCCGGCGGCGAGGGCGGCGTATTCGGCGCCCGGCGCCAGACCGTTCAGCACGAACAGTTCGGCGTCGGCGGGCAGGACGCGGCGCAGGTCCACCGCCTCGAATAGATGGGCGACGAAGAAGGCGCGGCACCCGGCGTCATAGAGGGCGGGTGCGATGCGGGCCGCGCCCAGACCATAGGCGTCGGCCTTGACCACGGCGGCGCAGGCTGCGGGCGCGACCTGGTCGCACATGGCGCGATAGTTGGCGGCGACGGCGCGTAAGGAAACGTGAATCCGGCCGCCGCCGTGGTCGGATCGGCGGCCCGGCTGGTCGGTCGGGAACAGGGCGAGGGCAGGCAAGGGACGGGAGCTTTCACGGCGTCGGCTGACCGCCGACCTCCGCATCCTAGGCGGCGCTGTCCCGGCCATTCCCCGCCACGTCGGCGCAGATCGTCAGACCGCTTTGTAAGCGTCGATCACGCGAGGAACAGCTTCGCCAGCCGATCGACGGCGGCGTCGATCTCGGCCGGGGTCGAGGCGGCGAAGCCCATCAGCCAGCCGGGGCGGCCCGCGCCCATGTCGTGCAGGGGCGTCAGGCCGGTCAGGTGGACGCCGACGCGCCGGGCCGCGCGCACCGTCTCGGCCTCATCGAAGCCGTCCTTCAGGAAGCAGGGCATCTGCAGGCCCCCGGCGGGTCGGTCGGGCGTGACGACGTGGGGCAGGCGCGCCCTCACCGCCGCCTCCAGCGCGTCCAGCCGTTCCGCATAGACGCCGCGCATGGTGCGGACATAGGCGCCGAACCGGCCGTCCTCGATGAAGCGGGCCAGCGTCAGTTGCGCCACCGAAGCGGTGAAGCCGTCCATCAGGCTGCGCGCCGCCACCATCGGCTCGACCAGCGGGCGCGGCAGGATCAGATAGGCCAGCCTCAGTCCCGGAAACAGCGACTTGGTGAAGGTGCCCAGATACAGGGTCCTGTCGTGCGGGTCCAAGCCCTGAACGCAGGCCGTCGGCCGCCCGGCGTAGTGGAACTCGCTGTCGTAATCGTCTTCCAGAATCCAGGCGTCATGCTCGGCCGCCCACTGGATCAGGGCCAGCCGTCGGTCCAGCGACAGGGTGCGGCCGGTCGGAAACTGGTGCGAGGGGGTGACGAAGACCGCCCGTCCGTCCTCGCGTCGGGCCAGTAGGTCGTCGGTCCGCAGCCCCTGCGCGTCGACCGCCACGGGCAGGCGCTTCAGCCCCGCCGCATCCAGCGCCTTGGCGGCGCCCTGATAGGCCGGGTCTTCGATGAAGACGCCGTCGCCGGGATCGGCCAGCACCCGCGCGCACAGGGACAGGGCCTGCTGCGAACTGGTCAGGATCAGGATCTGGTCGGGATCGGCCCGCGCCCCGCGTTCCAGGTTCACATAGCCGGCGATGGCGCGGCGCAGGCGCGGATGGCCCTGCGGGTCGCCGTGGTGCAGGGCGGCGGCGCCCTCCTCGCGCAGGGTCAGGCGATGCAGCCGGTCCCACTGGGTGAAGGGAAACAGCCGCGTCTCCGGCACGCCGGGCGAAAAGGCTAGCGGGGCGTAGGGATCGCGCAGACCTCCGCTGTCGGCCATCGCCTGCCCGCGCTTGCTGAGCGTCGGCGCCGTCGCCGGTAGCAGGGCCGGGCGGCGGCCCGCCGGGCGCAGCACCCCGCGCTTCAGACCCAGTTCGGTCAGCTCGCAGACGAAGCTGCCGCTGCCGACGCGGCGCTCGATGAAGCCCTCGGCGTGAAGCTGGGCATAGGCCGTCTCGACCGTATCGCGCGACACGCCCAGCGACCGGGCCAGCGTCCGCGATGACGGCAGGGGCCGCCCCGCCGTCAGCGACCGTTCGACGATCAACTGGCGCACGGCGCGCTGGATGCGGGCGTGCAGGGGCAGGCCGGACTGGGCCGGGTGGTCCATGAAGGCCTGAACGGATTCCAGCTGGGCGCGCTTCAACAATGGTCTGCAGGTTCTTTCCAAAGTGGCTGGAATGATCCGGCCAATACAGCGTTAGGTGTCACGCCCCCGGCGGGATGGCAATATCGCCGCCCGTCCTGTGATGGGATGTGATGTCATGGGCGCTTTCGACTTCGCCGACTTCTTCAGCCGCGATCTGGATGATCTGAAGCAGGAGGGCCGGTATCGCGTCTTCGCCGATCTGGAGCGGCTGTCGAAGGGCGCGCCCTACGCCTGGGATCATCGGCGCGAGCGGACCATCACCATCTGGTGCTCGAACGACTATCTGTCGATGGGCGTCCACCCCGAGGTGGTCGAGGCGGCGCAAGCCGCGATCCGTACTTATGGCGCAGGCGCGGGCGGCACGCGCAACATCTCGGGCACCAGCCACGAACACGTCCTGCTGGAGCGCGATCTGGCCGATCTGCACGGCAAGGAGGCGGCGCTGCTGTTCACCTCCGGCTATGCGGCCAATGACGCGGCCCTGTCGACGCTGGCCTCGCGCCTGCCGGGGGCGGTGATCTTTTCCGACGCCCTGAACCACGCCTCCATGATCGAGGGCATGCGGCGCTCGGGCGTGGAGAAGCACATTTTCGCCCACAACGACTGGCGCGATCTGGACCGGCTGATGAGCGGGGTCTGCCGCTATCGGCCCAAGCTGGTCTGTTTCGAGAGCTGCTATTCGATGGACGGCGATTTCGTCCCCATCGCCGCGATCTGCGACGTGGCCGAAAAGCACGGCGCTTTCACTTATCTGGACGAGGTTCACGCCGTGGGCCTGTACGGCGCGCGCGGCGCGGGCGTGGCCGAGCGCGACGGCCAGTCGCACCGCATCAGCATGATTCAGGGCACCCTCAGCAAGGGGTTCGGCGCCATGGGCGGCTATGTGGCGGGCGATGCGGCGGCGGTGGACTTCGTGCGCAGCCACGCGCCGGGCTTCATCTTCAGCACGGCCCTGCCGCCCTCGGTCGTGGCCGGGGTGCGGGCGGCGCTGCGACATCTGAAAGCCGACGGCGCGCCGCGTCGGACGCTGGCCGCGCGCGCCGCCTCGATCAAGGCGGGGATGCAGCGGCTGGGTCTGCCGGTCCTGCCCAGCCCCAGCCATATCCTGCCGGTGATGATCGGCGACGCGGCCACGGCGCGGGCGGTGACGGACGCCCTGATGGATGAGCACGGCGTCTATATCCAGCCGGTCAACTTCCCCACCGTGCCGCGCGGGACCGAGCGGCTGCGCGTCACGCCGACGCCGCTGCACAACGACGACGACGAGGAGCATCTGCTGGAGGCTCTGGCCGTCGTCTGGGCTGACAACGCTGACTGGCGCCGGTTCGCGGCTCTGGGGCGGCGCCAGTTGGAAGCGGCCTGAGCGTCAGTCGGCGGTTGAGGCCGCCTTCCACCGCTCCAGATACTCCAGCCGTCTCAGCACCTTTGAGCCGGGGTCCAGCAGGATGTGCGCGCTCGGCGGCGCTTCGAACGTCGCGCGGCCGTCGGTCATGGGCAGGGCGCGCACGACGCCGTCCACCTCGACCTCGACCGGCAGGGGGAAGGGGCGGCCGTTTGCGGTCTTCCACTCCAGCGCCACTCGCCGGCCCTGCCGCGTCATGACCAGATCGGGCAAGGCCGCCTGATAGAGGTAGGCGTCGAAGAACCAGCCCATGTCGCGCCCCGTCACTTCATTGACGATGGCCACATAGTCCGGCGTCGTGGCGTAGCGCGGACGGAAATTCCCCGGCTGCGGATCGGGGCGGCCATAGACCAGACGGCGCAGGCTTTCATAAAAGGCGTCGTCGCCGATGTGCAGGCGCAGGGTGTGGGCGATCAGCGCCCCTTTGTAATAGAGATCCAGCGCCGGGCCGGTCTTGTCGTCATAGACGGTTCCCGCGTCCTGCGGTTTGCCGGACACGACCGGGAAGCGGTTGGCCAGGGCCAGCCGCATGGTCTGAAGTTCGGCCTGCATGGCCCGCTCGCCGTTCAGCCAGCGGGCGTAGAGGGGCTGCATATAGGTGCCGAACCCCTCGTGCAGCCACATGTCGTCCCAGTCGGCGTTGGTCAGCTGATTGCCGAACCATTCGTGCGCCAGTTCGTGCTGCAGCAGCCAGTCGTAGCCCTTGCCGTCCAGCTTGTAGCCGTTGCCGTAGGCGTTGATGGTCTGGTGCTCCATGCCTAGGTGCGGGGTCTCGACCACGCCCATCTTCTCGTCGCCGAAGGGGAAGGGGCCGACGGTCGCCTCATAGAAGTCGAGCATCTGCGGGAACTCGTCGAACAGCGCCTGCGCCTTGGCCGGATCGGCCGAGGCCAGACGCCAGAAGCGCAAGGGGATCACATTGCCGAACCGGCTCTGATAGTCGGCGGCCATCTCCACATAGGGGCCGACGTTCAGGCTGATGGCGTAGGTGTCGGGCTGGCGCGCGGTCCAGTTCCAGGTGGTCGTGCCGTCGCCGTTGTCAGCCTTGCCCAGAAAGCGGCCGTTGGCGGGGGCGCTGAGGGTTGAGGGGATGGTGATGTGCAGATCCACCTGCTCCGGCTCGCCTTGGGGGTGGTCGACGCAGGGCCAGAACAGGTCGCAGCCCTCGCCTTGAACCGCGCTGGCGATCCACGGCTGGCCGTCGGGCGTCGTGGTCCAGACGAAGCCGCCGTCCCAGGGCGCGCGCTTGGCCTGATGCGGGCGTCCAGCATAGGCGATGCGGACGGAAACGCTTTCGCCCGCCGTCAGGGGGGGGGGCATGGGAATGGTCAGCCGCCCCTCGGGGTTGGACCAGTCGGCGACCGCCTGCCCGTCCACGGTTATGGCGGCGATGGCGAAGGCCGCGTCCAGCTCGACCACGACCGCCGAAGTCGGCGCCGTGGCGGTGAAGTCGAGGACGGCGACGCCTTCGAGGGATTGAGTCTCCGGCAGCAGCCTGAAGGACAGGTCCGCCTTGTCGAAGTGCAGGGCCAACTGCTCCGCCGTGCGCGGCGCGCCGCTGGACAGGGTGAAAGCCGTGGTTTCGCGCGCCGCCTCCTGCGCCAGAACGGGCGACGACAGCAGGGCCGTGGTCAGGCAGAGGGCGACGAGAGGACGCAAGGCTGAAGCTCCGGCAGGACGAACCCTGAGGTTAGCCGCGCGGCGCGCAAAAGAAAAAGGCCGGCGTCTCCACCGGCCTCTTCAAAATCCGTCAGTCGACGCCGATCAGGCGGCGGCTTGCTCGGCCAGCTTGGCGCGGACCTGGCGCTTGATGCGCAGGGCGGCGATCGACAGCTGCTCGTCGCGAGCCTTGACGATGAAGGCGTCCAGGCCGCCCTTGAAGTCCAGGGTGCGCAGGGCGGCGTTCGAGATACGCAGCGAGAAGGTCTGGCCCAGAGCTTCCGACTGAACCTTGACCGTCTTCAGCGCAGGCAGGAAGCGGCGCTTGGTCTTGATGTTGGAGTGGCTCACGTGATGGCCGACCATGGGGCCGATACCGGTGAGTTCGCAGCGACGCGACATCTGAAGATCCTCAAGGTCACATCCGCGATACCGGTGCGGACGCATGAAACAGGGACGCGGCGAGCAAGGAGGCCCGCGCGAGAGGGGGCCGTATAGAGGAAGGACTCGCCGGGCGTCAAGGCTGGAGTCGTCGTCCAGCGCGACAGAGTCATTCTGAAGGCGAGGGATCGCCTTCGTTCAGCAGTCGTTCAAGGCGTGACTATATAGAGCAGACCCATGATGAGTCCCATGAACGGCAAATCCATGAAGACCTTGTTCCCCTTCGCCCGGCTGATGGCTGTCGTCGCCCCTGTGGCCGCCGGCGCCGTGATGCTGGCCGCGCCAGCGTCCGCGCCTCAGGCTCAGTCGGCCGCCCAATCCGAGGTTCTGCCCGGCTACTGGGAGTACACCACCAGCGTCATGGGCGCCCGCGACACTGAGCAGAAGTGCGTGCGGCCCAGCGAGATCAATCGATTCTTCGGCGGTCTGTCGACGCGCAAGTGGCGGTGCACCTATCCGACCCGCCAGGTCGGCGACGGCCGCGCGCGCTTTGAAGGCAGCTGTCAGGATCGCAAGGGCCGCCGCATCAATGTGCGGCTGAACGGCACCTATGAAGAGCAGGCCTTCCGCTTCAACGGCGGCGCCCAGCTGGCGCGCGGCACGCCCTATATCCCGGCCAGCATCACCGCGCGCCGCCTGGCCGCCCAGTGCCCGGCCGGGGCCGAGTATTTCTGATCTGATTTTGGAAGAGGCCGGGACGCGAGACCCGGCCTCTGGTCCTTTGCGCCCTATTCCGCCGGACGCTCGGGCGCGGGCCTGACCGGCAGCAGGGTCTTGGCGAAGGCCGCTAGGCCGCCGTTCAGGGCCGCATAGGCGATCAGCCCTATCACCAGGCCCCAGAAGGCCCCGCCGATTCCGAACAGCTGGATGTTGGCCGCCGCCGCCAGGAAGGTGATCAGGGCCGCCTCGCGGGACTTCGGCTCGACCAGGGCGCCCGCCACGCTGCCGCCGATGGCGCCCAGCAAGGCCAGCCCCGCCAATGTGGTGATGAAGACGGAGGGCAGGGCCATGAAGACCGCCGCCAGGGTCACGCCGAACACGCCGATCAGGATGTAGAACACCCCCGCCGCCACGCCCGCGATCCAGCGCTTGGACGGGTCTTCATGCGCCTCCTTGCCGGTGCAGATGGCGGCGGTGATGGCGGCCACATTGAAGGCGTGCGAGCCGAACGGCGCCGTCAGCAGCGACCCGAGCCCCGTCACCGTGACCAGGGGATTGGCGTTGACCGCATAGCCGTTGTTCCGCAGCACCAGCATCCCCGGCATATACTGGCCCGTCAGGGTGATCAGGAACATGGGGATGGCCAGGCTGAGCAGGGCCTTGAACGAGAAGGCGGGCATGGTGAAGACCGGCGCCGCCAGCTTCAGCTCCAGCCCCGACAGGTCGACCCGCCCCTGCATCAGCAGGAAGCCCAGCCCCAGCACGAGGATGCCCACGACCGCATAACGGGCGGTGAACCGCTTCAGCACGACGTAGGTCAGGATCAGCAGGCCCGCCAGAACGGGGTCGAGGCCGACGCCGCCGAACGCCTGCACCCCGAAGGGCAGCAGTATGCCCGCCAGCAGGGCGGCGGCGATGGGGGGCGGGATCAGGCGGATCACCTTGTCGAACCCGCCGGACAGCCCCAGGACGACGAAGGCCGCCGCCGAGATCAGATAGGCGCCGATCGCCTCGGCGTAGGAGGTCGCCGCCAGGGCCGTGACTAGGAAGGCCGCCGCGGGCGTCGACCAGGCGGTGATGATCGGCGCCTTGTAGCGCCAGCTCAGCCATAGGCCCGTCGTCCCCACGCCGATCGAGATCGACCAGACCCAGGAGGCGGTCAACTCAGGACTGAGGCCCGCGACCTTGGCCGCCTGGAACACCAGGATGAAGGTGCCGCCATAGTTGACGATGACCGAGATCAGTCCGGCGACGACGGGGTGCAACAGGTCGCTCCACCGCAAGGGTGGAGACGGGGCGGGCATGGACATCGGGAGGGCCTCTGCGAACGACGACGATGCGCGCGCTCCTAGAGGATCAATGGCCGGTCATACCTGTCCATTCATGGCCATTTCGCCAGACCATTCGGTTTCACCGAGCGCTTGTCGGAGGCGCTCATGAAAAAGGCCCGGCGTCGCCGCCGGGCCTTTCGCGTCGTTTGCGGATCGCCTGAGGTCAGGCGGCCTCGGCTTCAGCCTCGGTGGCCGGGGCGACCGGCTTCTTGGCGCTGAGCGACTTGCCCAGCAGGGCCATGGCGGCGTCCTTGTCGATCTTGTTGGCGGCGGCGACTTCGCGAGCCATGCGGTCCAGGGCCGATTCATAGAGCTGGCGCTCGGAATAGGACTGTTCCGGCTGGGTCTCGGCGCGGTGCAGGTCGCGGACCACTTCAGCGATCGAGATCAGGTCGCCCGAGTTGATCTTGGCTTCATACTCCTGGGCGCGGCGCGACCACATGGTGCGCTTGACGCGGGCGCGGCCCTTCAGGGTCGTCAGGGCCTTGGAGACGGTGTCGTCGGCGGCCAGGGTGCGCAGACCGGCGGTCTTGGCCTTCTTGGTCGGGACGCGCAGGGTCATCTTCTCGTGTTCGAAGGTCACGACATAGACTTCCAGCGCCATGCCGGCGACTTCCTGAGTCTCGATCGCGGCGACCTTGCCGACGCCATGCGCGGGATAGACCACCGCATCGCCAACCTTGAATTCCAGACCGGTCTTGCTCGTCATGTCATTCCTTTCCCGAACCGTCGGGATGAGATCGTCGCCACGCAGATAGTGAAAAACCGCCCCTCCGCCGAGCGCTGGCCCGGCGGTTGAGGCGGAGGATCGCACTGTCAGACGCGAAAACGGATCACCAAACCTCTGGCCGACCTCGTCTCTAGCGGCGAGGTTCTGTCGTAAATGCGGGCGGCGCGCAAAGTTGCGGAACCGCCCGTTTCGAATAGGGAGGAACCTATCATAAAATTAGAAAATCTCAAAACATCCACAGGGCGCGCGGCGAGGATCGGCGCATTGTGACCGCATTGTGGCGAATTCTTAGGAGCCCTTGCCCGGCTTGGGGCTGAAGTATTTCTCGAACTTGCCGGTTTCGCGTTCATACTGTTCGCGATCCGCCGGGGGCACGCCCTTGACCGTGATGTTCGGCCAGACCTTGGCGTATTCGGCGTTGACCTGCAGCCACTTGCCGTCGGGTTCGTCCTCGGTGTCGGGGACGATGGCGTCGACGGGGCATTCCGGCTCGCACACGCCGCAGTCGATGCATTCGTCGGGCGCGATGACCAGGAAGTTCTCGCCCTCGTAGAAGCAGTCCACCGGACACACCTCGACGCAGTCCATGAACTTACATTTCACGCAGGCGTCGGTGACGATGTAGGTCATGGCGTTCGGGCGGGCCTGTGGCAGCGAGGAGGTCGAGGGCGCGCACATGGCCCCGACGGAACCAACTGTCAACCGAAGGCGCTGTTGCAAAGCTGTTCAGGCCCGACGGCGCCGGGCCGCGCTTCACCGTCATGACGCCGGATCATCGTCCGCCCGGAGGCCTGTCCCCATGCGTTTCAATCAAGGTTTCATCTCTCGTTCCGCCCTCGGCCGCATCGGCGCGGCCGGCCTGGCGTTGAGCCTTCTGGCCGGCGGCGCGGTCGTGGCCCAGTCCGCCTTGACCAGGGTTCCGTCCGAGGTCCAGCCCGGCGACTACAGGCTGGATCCGGAGCACGGCAAGATCACCTGGTCCGTCGATCACCTGGGCTTCTCCACCTATGTCGGCCAGTTCGTGAACGTCCAGGCCGAGCTGAAGCTGGACCCCGCTAACCCGTCCGCCAGCATCTTGACCGCGACCATTCCTCTGACGGACGTGGCGTCGAACTCGGACGGGCTGAACCGCCATCTGCAGACGGCGGACTTCTTCGATACCGCCAATCATCCGGTCGCCACCTTTCGCTCTACCCGGATCACGGTCGACGCCGATGATCGCGACGAGGCCACGGTCCACGGCGAACTGACCCTGCGCGGCGTCACTCGTCCGGTGGTCATGGAGGTCGAGTTCAATCAGGCCGGCCCGACGCGCGGCGGCTACAAGGCCGGCTTCGATGGAGAGGCGACCATCAAGCGGTCCGACTTCGGCATCAATTTCGGCCTGCCCGCCCTGGGCGACGAGGTGAAGCTGCACATCGAAGGCGAGTTCGTGAAGGCGGCGGGCTAGGGCGGCGCGTCCAGCGGCTCATAAAGGGCGCGGGCTTCCTCGGGCGGGCCGCGCCTTTCGCCCATCCGCACCACGCGCACGGCGACGAGGCGACCGCCCTGAGCGAAGAGCACTTCGTCGCCGGGGTGGACGCTGCGGCTGGGCTTGTCGAGCCGGGACTGGGCGCCGTTGTGCGTCAGGCGGATCGCGCCCTGCTCGACCATGGCCGCGGCCAGGTTGCGCGTCTTGGCGAAGCGCGCGCGCCATAGCCAGACGTCGATGCGGCAGCTCTCGAGGCTCATTCAGCGTTCTGGCCCGCCCCCTGAGACGCAGCGCGTCGCGGGCGACGGCGGGATCGGCGCGCCGCCTTGGGTTTGGCGGGGGGGGCCGGGCGGGGCGGTTGGGTCAGCTGCGCCAGGGCGGCGAAGGGCGAATCCTTGGGCGGGGGCGTCGATTTGCCGGAGGACGTGGCTCGCTCGGCGCGCGGCGTGCGTAGGGCGGCCTGGATGGCCCTGGCCTGATCCGCCGTCCAGCCGAGGCTGTTCAGGGCTTCATCCGACAGCGGCGCCTTGCCTGCCGCCTTCTGGGCGTCGGCGAAGGCTTCCAGCGTTTCGACCGGCGCGGTCCAGCGCCCGACCGAGCGGCGGCCGAAGGCGGACAGGGCGCGCGCCGACGGCGGCGGTTCCGGCAGAGCTGACAGACCTTCGCCCGCTAGGCCGTTGATCGCTTCGCGCGGCAGGAAGGCCTGCGCCAACGCCGCGCCGCGCGGCTTCATCACGCCGGGCAGCCAGACCGAATGGGCGCCGACCCGGATGGCGAAGGTCTTCAGCGTGCGCCGTTCATGCTGGCTCAAAGCCGCCAGATCGCGCTCGACCTCGCGCCGGGGGATCAGTCCGCCGGCCTCGATCAGTCGGAACGCCAGCCCGCGCGGCAGGCCGGTCAGGGCGCCGCTCTCAATGGCGTGGCGCAGCCGTTTCAGCGGCTTCAGCGCCCGCCCGGCCTCAGCCGCCAGCCAGGCT
>NZ_GL883086.1:1991573-2017082 GCF_000204035.1 Brevundimonas diminuta ATCC 11568 | reverse complement strand
CTGTGAAGCACACCCCGTCCAGATGGCCGACCACTTCGCCCTCGACCGTGACCTCGCCGTCGTCGGCCACGCCCGCCAGCACGTCGGAGCGCACGTTCAGCGCCCGCATGAGGGCCGCCGTACGTCGGTCGACGAAGCGCGCCGTCAGCCGCTCGTGCAGCACGTCGCTGAGCCGTTCCTCCAGCGCCTTGGTTCGGTCGCGCCATTCCTCCGCCCCCGCCAGCCAGTCGGGCCGGTTGGCGATGTAGCTCAGCGTCCGCACCCCCGACAGCCGCGCCGACAGCTGGTCGATTTGGCCGTCGTCGCGGTCCAGGTCGTTGAAACGCGGCGCGACCCAGTCCTCGGTTAGCCGCCCGCGACGGCTGGTCAGGGCGGTGAAGACCTCCTTTGACAGACGGGCGTGCTCGTCCGGCGTCGTCTTCTGGAAGTCGGGCAACTGGCACGTTTCCCACAGACGCATCAGGGCGCCGCGCGAACGGGCGATCTTCCGGACGTCCTCATCGACCGCAAAACGCCGCAGCAGCGTTTCGTCCAGCGCCTGAGCCGTCAGCCGCAGCCCATGCCGGTCCGGCGTCACGGTCAGCGACCGCAACAGGTCAGGCAGCGTATCGAAATCCAACCGCCCGCTGCGCCACTCGGCCGCCTCGATCGGGTCGAAGCGGTGCTCGACCACCTGCTCGACCAGATCCTCGTCCAGCTCTTCCGCCTCGCCGGTGACGCCGAACGTGCCGTCGCGCAGGTGCCGCCCCGCGCGCCCGGCGATCTGGCCGATCTCGGCGGCGTGCAGCCAGCGGGTGCGCCGCCCGTCGAACTTCCGCAACCCCGCGAACGCCACATGGTCCACGTCCATGTTCAGCCCCATGCCGATGGCGTCGGTGGCGACCAGGAAGTCCACCTCGCCCGACTGGAACAGCTCGACCTGGGCGTTGCGGGTGCGGGGGCTGAGCGAGCCCATGACCACGGCCGCCCCGCCCCTCTGACGGCGCAGCAGTTCGGCGATGGCGTAGACCTGCTCGGTCGAGAAGGCGACGACGGCGCTGCGGCGCGGCAGGCGCGTCAGCTTCTTCGACCCGGCGTAGCTCAGCGTCGACAGCCGGTCGCGGGTGACGATCTCCGCGTCCGGAACCAGCGACCGCATCAGCGGCGCCATCGTCCCGGCGCCCAGGAACATGGTCTCGAACCGTCCGCGCGCGTGCAGCAGCCGCTGGGTGAAGACGTGGCCGCGCTCGGGATCGGCGACCAGCTGGATCTCGTCCACCGCCAGGAAGTCGGCCGACCGCTCCAGCGGCATTGCCTCGACCGTGCAGACGAAATAGGCGGGGCGCGGCGGGACGATCTTCTCCTCGCCGGTGATCAGGGCGACCGAGGCCGCCCCGCGCCGCTTGACGATCCGCTCATAAATCTCGCGCGCCAGCAGCCGCAGCGGCAGGCCGATCATGCCCGAGGCGTGACCCAGCATCCGTTCGACCGCCAGATGGGTCTTGCCGGTGTTGGTGGGGCCCAGGATCGCCGTGACGCGCGATGGAGCCATGCCTGCGGAACGGTCGCTCATGACCGGCCCAAGGTGGCGAACCCTGAAGGCTTTCACAAGCGGCGCGGAGGGAGGGGCGAGCGTGAATGTCTAGGGCAGGGGCGAATGGTAAGCGGAACCTTACCGTACGCTGGAACACGGGCGAAACGAATCATGACCGAATCGGCGACGTCCGTCGATTCAGGCTTTGTTCCATACTAGAGATTGTAGCTTAACGGCCTTTAACCACAAGGCGGAACCGCCGTGCGCATGCTGTGACGTGATGGGCGACCACAAGGGCTTCCCTGACGCTGCAACCTCCTTTAGGCAGTGACGCCGTGGCCCCGTAGCTCAGCTGCATAGAGCAAGGCTTTCCTAAAGCCGAGGTCGGAGGTTGGAGTCCTCCCGGGGTCGCCACAATCCTTGGTTGCGCGACAAGTTATTGAAATTGTTCAATAAAATTTCTGAAAATTCCCCAATTTTGGGGCCTTCAACCGTCAGGTGACGGTATATTTGACGGTATCGAAGCTGCCGCCTGAACGATACCGTCACGCGTGTCATTTTAACCAATTGAAAACTACAGCTTTTAACGATTGCCGTCGAAAATTGAAGGTCGCAGGTTGGAGTCCTTCCCTCGTCTTCCAACTCGAAAACACAGTCGCGGTCGTTTGGCAGTTATTTCAATGCGACGTTGATGGCTGTGATTAGCTTGGTCCAAGCTGCCTTTTCGGCTTCTGAAAGTGCGCTGGCGTCATTTTCGCGGGACCAGCGCAGGAAGGCTTTTGCCAGTTTATATTTGCTAAAGCCGGCAACGCTGGAGAAGATATCGACAAGCGGACGACTGGCTTGCTGGGCTACTTGGTCGATGACATCCCAGCCGAGTTGATCTCTCGCGACGACAGGAAGAGTGTCGCGTAGGAGGTCTTCGATCTCGGCCTTCGCAACCCCCGGCGCGTAATCTTTCGTCCGCAGGATGCCCTTTTGTCCCAGCTTGTGAACAAGGGTGTCTTGGTTGGCGGCAGCGTCACCTGCGCTATCGGAATCGAGTAGAGCCGCTACCCTGAGGCTATGTGCGTGGAGGATAGTGGCGAAGTACACGACCTTTCCGGCCGTGCCGGCGGTGATCAAGGCGATCTTGTCATTGAGTTTGATTTCGCCGCCTTCTGCTAGAAGCGCGGCCATCCCTTCAAGATACCATTCGTCCGTTAAGCCTTCTAACAAGAGGTTTCGCTGCTGGGCGAATAGGCTCTGAGCAAGATCGTAGCCCAAGGCCTCCTGAAGCGGCAGTAGGGCGGCCGGGTCGCTGGACGTGACGGTAGTGTGCACTTTGGTGCCGACGTTGCGATCGTTCAATTCTACAACTCGGACGTAGTCGAGTTCATTCGGCCCCACCAGAAATGGTGAGTGCGTTGTGTAAATGGTTTGGTTCTTCGCGGCGAGCTTGGTGATGGTCTCGCGGAACTCGCGCTGCTTGAGCGCGTGCAGGCTCATGCCTGGCTCGTCTAGAAGCAAGATCGCGTTCTTGTGCTTGTCGGCCGACTCGGCGAAGAAGACGACGAAGAAGGACACGAGCCACTGGAAACCCTCGGAGCGCTGATCCAGCTCGATTTCCACGCCGAGTTCATCCTCGACCACCACCTTGAGATATTGTCCGTCGGCGTCAAGGCGAAGGCGATCTGCCTCGGGACGAGTTGCTGACGGCTTCCACACCGAGCGGATCTCGTTCGTCAGCTGCACGCTTGCGGCATTGAGCTGGTACTTTCGCTTGTCGAGCTGGTCGCGATACTCTTTGAGGGCTTGAGGCTGATTAGCTTGCGGCTCGGTTGCCTTTCCAAGATTGGAAAGCTCGCGGGCCGTGAATCCGAGAAGTTGAAGTAGGCATTTATTTCCGTAGTCGTACTGATCATCATCCAAAATATTTGAACTTAGGCGATCGGCGAGATGCTGGAGGTGGAGTAGAGGTCGTACTCGGAAGTAATTGCTGAACAGCACGAAAACAGGAATGCGCTTTTCAAGCGCTTTTAGTGCTTCGTTTTGGTCCGGAACAACCGAAAATGCCGCCGAAAGTCGGTTGATGCGTTCATCCTCGGACTCATCGGCGTGGGCGACTAATCCATTCACCCACTTTTTCAAGGCGACTGACAGTTCGTCGGACATGACAAACTCGTCGCGCCAGTCCTTCAGTAGAAGATTGATCTTGTCTGTTTGCTCGGTCGACGGCACTTCGCCTTCGGCAACTGTAGCTCGGCCGTCTACATGGGCGGCGAGGCGTACGGCGTCCTTTCTGATCGCCCCCACGGTCGGGGAGGGTGGTGCCCCGATCAGGCTGTGCGTACCGTTATTGGCGATGTATCTCGTGAAAGTGTAGCCGCTGATGCCTCGCATGGAGGCTGGGGCAGCCGCCAGGTCATCCTCATTCAGGGTGAAGGTAACGGTCGCGACCGGCACCTTTTTGGGATCGACTTTGCCCGTAGTGATGTCGTTGTACTTGGACCGCGGATAGTCTCGCAGCGCATCGAGGCGCTTCACGCCCTCTGGCGGATTAACTTGCTGCAGAGCCTGCAGGACGGCTGTCTTTCCCGCTTCATTGGGACCGACAAGGATGGTCTTGGCAGTCTCCACATCGAAGACGCCTGTGTCGCATACGCTCCGATAATTTTGAATGTGCGCGGTCTTCAGCTTCATAATGTTCCACCCCCAGTTGCAAGCACGGGGCAAACCCGTTCTCGATCTTATTCACCCAAGCGCGCGCCGCTTCGGCAATCCGCACTCGTCTGATGACCTATCACTGTTTTGTCTGAAAGCTCCACCGACAGCGCCACGTATTGGTGGCCGAGCGGCTGCGTGCTTGGCGCAGCGGCAAGGCGGCAAGCAGCCACCTGATGAGCGCCTGTGGGCGACACGTTGTGCACGGTAACGGTGATGGTATGGGGCGGTTTTACCGGTAAAAATCTTTAAATTCAAATGGTTGTTGGTTGTGTTTTGTGTCCTCCGGGGTCGCCATTCTTTGTTGTGACCACTTAGAGCCGACTCAATTTTGCGACTGACTCGCAGGGATGGAGTGGCAACGTGACGTTTCGAATTCCAATGCGCGGGTGAGCTGCGCTGCGCAATGCGCTAGCAACTCATGTTCACTCGTAGGCGAGATGCGAACCTGTGACCCCTACGATGTCAACGCCGAGAATTCATTGTTTTTAATGAGGTTTCTTGCCTTGCTGCGTTCAATGTGTCCGCGCTGTGGCGGGTTTCTGGGGTCGTTTCGTGGGCGTATCCTGGGCGCGCTAAACCCAGAGTTCCTTGTATGGTAAGGTAAACAATTCAGAGTGGGCCTAAATTATAGAAGTATATATTCACATAATTTCAGAATTAACCTTACCTGTCTTTGTGATGTAATTGTATTTGTTTCAATTTAGTCCTGCGGTTTGGCATTGCATTTGCTTGATGGTCGTCTGCGATATCAATCGCGACCTTTTTGGGAAATGCCATGACTACATAAGGAGGACTAATGGCGAAGGAACACGAAACGAATCTGGGGCGCTTCATCCGCTCAAACAGGAGGCAGGATGGGACCGATCATGTCTTCATGTCGGTGCCGGACCATCTGTGTCCGTCGGGTTGGCCCAAGACCATCACGCTTCCCTCGGAAGGGAAGGTTCGGGGATCGCTCGAGGATCCAGTGTTTCTCGCCAAGGTGCGGCGTGAAGCGGAAGTTTTGAATGCACGGCTCGACCAGCGCCGACTGGAAGAAGAAGTCTATCGCTCGGATCAACGCAATGCGCGTGCCCTCGCGAATATCTACTTCAAGACCCAGCGTTTTCGAGACGTGTCTGAGGCTCGCCAATACCGAAATAGGCGCGACGCCATGCTCTTCGTCGATTGGGCGGAGCGGCGCGGCGATCCGGATTTCGCTACGCTGAGGAAGCCGGATTTTGAGGATTTCCTCGCCCTGTATGATAATCGCCCATCGCAGAAGTTGGAATTGCGTTCGACGCTCAACATCCTCTGTACGGAAGCGATGGAGGCGGGATGGCGTTCGGACAACCCGATCTCTCGCATTCCATGGACGGTTCCCAAGCCGGCTCGGGAAGTCGTCCTATGGACGGATGAGACCGCTCACAGGTTCGCGAAGATGGCGCAGCAAATGGGGCAGCCTGGTCTGGCGGCCTTGATCGTGTTCGGTTTGCAAACCGGTCAACGGTTGGGCGACCTTCGGGCGGCGCGGCATGACGTGAACTATCGCACTGGGATGTTTCAGCTGAAACAATCGAAAACCGGCGCCTTGGTGAAATTCCCCGTGAACAAGTCCTTGTGCCGCATGATCGAGGCGGTGCAGGTCGAGGGCTCTCCATATCTCTTCAACGATGCGGACACGGGCGCCAGCTTCACCAGCGCGCGTCTGAGCGCGCGTTTCAACGAAGTGCGCCACGCGGTGACATCTGACGGCGATCCGCTGATGTTGCTCGCTACGCTGCGTCATTCGGCGGTTTGCCGGATGGAGAGGGCGGGCGTGTCTTTGATCCAAATCGCTTCGGTGACCGGGCACAAACTGGCCCGCGTCCACTCGATCATCGCCCGCTATGCCGTCGACCGTGAGGGGTTTGCGGCAGAGGCGATGATGAAACTGAACCAGGTCGGTGGCGGGGGTGCCGGCGACTTCATCGATGACGACCCCTTTGCGGGAGTGGACGCCAAGGCGGAACTGAAGTCCGTCTATCGGTCGCCGCCGCCGAACCCTGCACGTCCGGGGCACATGCTGGCGGCCAAGCTAGGGCAGCATCGGCATCGCCTTGTCCTGCCTCCGTTGTCCGATATCTGGGGTGAAGCGGACGAGGCTGATGAAGCCGACAACATTCAACTCTGATGCGGACGCCATGACGTAACGCGGAGCGGCCTGAAGATTTTCCTCAGGCCGCTCAACATTTTATGGACGAGTCACGTTTTGATTCCGACCAGCAGTCTTGAGTCTTTTCAAAACGTGACTCGTCGAATTTCTTTGTAAAGTCAGCTTTTTACGTCGCCGCGCCATTCAACTTCTGGTCGCGACCGCTATTCGATCACCGACATGCCCTTGAAGATCGCCGGCGACGGCGGTGGGCCGTCGGTCCAGTGCCAGGTCTCACGGGTGCGCATCAACTCCTGCGTGACCTGGGCGGGGACGGCCGGGATGTCGACGGGCGTCGGGGCGTAGGTGCCCGACGGGGCCAGGTACAATGGGGAACCGGTGAGGGAACCCGCCGAAGCGCGCTTCGATCAGCATGTCGCGGATCATGCCGTCAGGGATGACTATCTATTCCGTTAGGATGGCGCCGCCATGGGCAGCCAGGGTCGATGGTTGTCATTTCCAGCATGGTCTCACCTAGGGTGGACACGGTCGTCGTAGGCGCCGCGGTATGTGGTCGTGCGACGCCTGAAACTGCCCTGAGGCGTCACAATATGGAAGAAAACCATGCCGCAGTAGTTCGTAAAAGGTAGCGAAAATTACGGCTCAGTTTTCCCGCGCCGCCCGAAAGGCGGTTGGTGGTGACGCACGACGTCAAAGTGAAGGTTGATGATCTCACTGCGTATCTGACGAACATCCGCCTGCGTGGCAGAGAGCTTGCGAAGTAAGACCAGTACGCCGCATCCGATCGCAACGATGAGCGTCAAAATACCCAACAGGACCATAACGCTCCCCCCGTTTCCAATAGGACATCTAATGTCCTGGAAGTGGTGACCGGATCGTTAACATCTCCCGCAGATGGGCTGGGAAAAGATCATTGGCGGAAATCTGCGACGGTTCCGCCAAGCGCGGGGCATGACACAGGAGGGATTGGCCGCCGAAGTTCATTTGGACGTGCGCCAAATCGGAAGGATCGAACGCGGACAGAGCTTCCCGAGTATCGGGCTCCTGGTCCACCTCTCTGAGATTCTGTGCGTCCAACCAGGTCAATTCTTCGAACGAGAGCCGTGAGCAATTTCTGATTGAGGTCAAATAAACTTAGGCATTCGGCGCGACATTCTGGCTGGTCCTGACTCGTAGGGGCGGTTGGCAATGTCCGCTTGAGGCTCCGAGTCGACCAACTGCCGTACGCACAGGTTTGCATCAAGGCGGTGATTGGACGGTTCTGCCTTCTGATTGAAGATGCGCCCAACTCGAGACATCCGACGTGCTGAACGTCGGCGCGGAAAGGCCGGAGGTGCGCCGAGATGAAAACTATCGACTTAGACGAAGTGTCCGGCCCCTTCGCTGGCATTCAATTCGATACGTTTGAAGAGACCATAGTTGCCTTCACGATCGGTGGCCTCGGTTCGTCGAACTCTCATCTCGATATCGCCGCCTATCTCTTTGATGCGGTCTGGGCGGTTGAGAAGCTGGCGGGCTATGCGGCCGCTATAAGCTATCGGAGGGAGGGTTATTTCGGGCGCAAGTTGCTGATCACCGTTCGCGAGCCAAAGCTCGGTTTCGGTCGAGTCTTAGACGATGTGTCACTTCGCATGGCTTTAGATGACGAGGATCCGGATCCGACGCTTCAATCCCGGATCGATGCTATCGACGCCGAAATCTCTGAGCTTGAGGACACAATCTCCGAGAGGGTCGCCAAGTGCCCAGACATAGTCGACTGGTATCTGTCTAACCTGGTATTAGGCGCCAATTACGAGTGGCGAAGCGAGTCCCCAGAATATGTGAGGCAACAGTTCGCTGACTATCCAGAACGACGCTTCGGATACTTCCGCAGCGCCCATAGCACCTCCGTGGGGGCCTCGTGTTTCGCCGGTGAAAAGGGCTGGTTGCTCCCGGCGGGACGGGACTTGGACGTTATTTTCGACGCGACCGGTCAGAAGTGCCGGATGGCTGAGTTTTTACCAGCTACCTTCGTTCAAGCTGGTGGCACCGAGACGCTCTGCGTCGCAGGCCAAGCCGCTCCTTTTCCTATGGCGGCCTTTCTCCAAGGCGCGGGGTGCATCGATGCAGTTCAGCGCGACGGCGGGGATGTCGATGACGAGTTCGATCCGCCCCGAACACTCGAACTCATTCGGTTTCTGCAAGGGCGGTCAAGGTTGTGGTTGCACGCTAGCGGCGCGCTCGCTCTCGTCGAAGGGCAAGATTTCCATCAACTCCTGTTGATTGATGCCCAACCCGTCCGTTCCACACAGCTAGTGAAACAGGCTCAGGCCATCGGGAAAATGCAATCGCGGCTGCTGGAGGCAGGTGGCTTAGGGCAATCGATACAGTGCGCTTGGGGTACCCTTACAGACGATGAGTTCGAGGAACTTTGCTACGATATCGTCCGGCTACATCCAAAAATCGATGCCGAGCGCGTTCGTAAGATGGGCAAGTCGCGTTCGCGAGATGGCGGCCGAGATATCGTGGCCTTTGAACGACGCTCCTCCGCGAGAGAGCAGTTCAAATGGATATTTCAATGCAAGCTGGTCTCCGACGGACGCTCTCTTGGCGGAACACGTCTGACGGACATCGGCGATATGCTCGATCAATATGAGGCTAACGGCTTCGGCGTTATGACCTCTGCCCTGATCGACGCTACACTCTATGACAAGATCGATGCCCTGTGCAGCAGGCGCAGCATTCTACGACGAGACTATTCGGTGCTGGAGTTGGAGAGAGAGCTCCACGCCCGGCCGGATTTACGGGCACGATATTTCGCATAGCGTTGCGAACCAGGGATTCACGCTATTCGTCTCAGGAACTGCTGCTAGGCTTCATCTTCGACGTCCCCTTCGTTCGGGACTGAAGCCTCACCACCGAGCGCGTCATAACGCCTCGCGGCAAGCCATTGCAGACGCTTGGCCTGGGTAAGGAGAACACGCCTTAGCCCGCCCTGCACCTTCCGTTCGGAGATGACCTGCGCAAGGCGCGCCAGGACCTGGGCGCGTCGGGCGATACGGAAGTCCGGGTGGGAGCGGAGTTCGAACACCCGGTCGGAAACGATGCGGCCACGTACCGATGCAGGCGGCTCTACGGCAAGACGCCCTGGAGGCGGGTCCTTCTCATTCAGGATCGCCTTGAACTCAGACGCTTCGACGGCCTGCTCGGTGATGAGACGCTCAAGCGCATCGAGGTGCTGACGGGCATCGATATCCGAACGGTTGGCGTCTTGGAGGTTCGGTAGCGGCCAGAGTTCGACTTCGAAGACTTCGAACGGATCGAGCACGGACATCGCAACGGCGTCGGTTCGCTGGTTGGTCAGATGGCGCCGAATCCGCGTGCGTAGACGCTCGTTCGTCTGTCCCACATAGATCGGCTCGCCGTCGTAGTCGAAGAAGGCGTAGACGCCCCAGCGGAAGTTGCCAACGGGAATGCCCGTCTGCTCGAACGGCGTATCGAGCAATCGCGCAAGGTTCTCTCGCAGGTCCTCGGTCTCGAACGGCGGGAAGTTTACGGCGTCGGGGTTCCGGCCGAACAGCGGACCGACGTCAGTCACGAGCCGCACGACCCCCGCGCCGCTTGCCGCTCGCCGGCTGATCGCTCGCAGCCTGGGCTTCGATGCCAAGGATAGGCTCGAAGATGTGCTGGGCCAAATGTCGGACGACCGGGGTCGCTACGCCATCGCCTGTGAGATGGTAGGCTTCGGTGTAGTTGGACGGCAGCTTGTAGTTATCTTCGAGACCCATCAATCGGGCCGTCTCACGTGCGGATATCAGTCGGCTCCGCACCTTATCTCCGTCGACGACCAGAATGACCTGACGGCTTGAACCGCCGGCCGGCGTACGCAGGCAACCGGCGACGTCATCGAAACGAACCTCGGCTCGCTGGACCTTGGCTCCCTTCTCATCGAACCGCGTGCGCTTGTAGACACCTCCGACCATACGCCGACCGGCGCGCTTGGCGGCGTTCAGCTTATCGAGGTTCACCCGAGACATCATCGCAACCAGGGCCTTGGTCTCAGCCGGCGTATGCCATTTCACGCTCGTCGGATGATCTTCGATGACGTCAGCGAAGGTCTTTGTCCTGTGTGGCGGCGTGGGGACGTTCCACCAGACTCTGTGCTCCAGCGCTTTCGCATCGACGCGCTCGAAAGCGCGCTCGAGAGCGGGCGTGTGGAAAGGGCCGATCGGGCCGGATGAGACAAGGTCCGGATCGATGGTGATGTCTGGCCGTACGCCAACTAGGAAGAGCCTTGGGCGGGACTGGGGCACGAAGAGCTGGGCGTTGATCACCAGGGCGCCGTAGCGATAACCGCTCTTGGAGAAGGCTTCGCAGATCGCCGCGAAATCGCTCCCGTTGTGGGACGTCAGCGTCCCGCAGACGTTCTCCAGCGCGACGATGCGAGGTGCTCGCCCCTCATCCTTCAAGGCATCGACTATGTCCCAGAACGGATAGAAGGTTCCGGACCTTTCGCCCTTGAGACCCGCTCCTGCGCCGGCGAGCGAAAGGTCCTGGCAGGGGAACGATCCCCAAATCAGGTCCGCCTCGCCCGGAAGCTGTTGGGTCTCGACATTGCGGATGTCGCCAACATGCAGCTCGCCTCCCGTGCCCCAGTTGGCCTGGTAGGTCAGCCCCTTCTTGCCATCGAAGTCGTTGGCGAACTGACAGGTCCATCCATCGCCCAGCCCGGCTCGAGCCATTCCGGCTCCCGCGAAGAACTCGTAAAAATCAGCCATTGCGACGCTGAAGCTCCAAAGAGACGACTTCGACCCGATCTCTCGTCAACTTCTCTCTCACCGCTTCCGCGACCCAAGTGTTTCGCGAAACGCGTCCTGCCCGTGCCGCACAGCTTGCGTCAATCGCAGCGAACACATCCGCTGGAAGCCGCAGGTTGACGCGGTCGGTTGGCTTGACCGTGGATGTTGTCGAATCTCTTTGCATGGCGCCAGAGTGGCGCCACAGGCTGAAATAGTCGAGTTGCTATTTTGTTCTTATTTTCGATCGGGGCAAGTTTTTGAATGACGTCGATCGCGTTTGGCGAGCGCATCTACGATGAGCCGGTTCGCAGATTAATCGTCCCGACCAGCTTGGCCGTGCTCTCGGACGAGGAGGCGGACGCCGGTGAGGACCATGGGCTGGAGGGTAATCACCTATACCGTGACATTCGATCAGTGGGGTGGGATCTGGTCGCGGCGGCGATTCAGGCCGAAGCTGCGCTGTTCGATCGGTTCAGAGCCTCAACCGACATGGACGCTGAGTACGAAGTCTGGCGTGACGAACTCGAGGAGGCTGAGACGCCAGAGGAAGACTTCTACGGACTGGATCTCGGCGTCATCAGCGCGGTATTGGCCCTGTCTGCGATCGGCGCGGTTACGGTGTGGAGTTGTAACGCCGGTGGCTTCGGCGGAGGCCACGCGGAACCCTTCCCGCTGATCACGATGTTCCTGCCTCCTGAACACATCGCGGAAGTTATGGAAGCCGCGGAAGCTGCGGATGTCGGGTTGGACATGCTGGAAGGCGGGTTGGTCCGGCTCTACGGGCGAACAGACTTCGACCTGCATCGGTTCGCGCAGGTCGCTCTCACTCAACGCCTCAATCTTCTTCCGCAGGATTCGGTTTGAGTTCGTCCGCCACCGCTCTTTTGACCATGGCGCCAATGGCAAGAGAATACGGCTCTGCTTCGAGAGCGGTTTTGGCCAGAAGCATATTCTCGGCCAGATCGGCATAGCGACGATCTTTGGTGAGCAAGGCCTCCCCGCACTCGAGGTTATAGTATCGGTAGAGCTTGCAGACGACGATGGTGCGTGCGCCCTTCTCCGACTTTGGCGCGAAGAGCGCGTTGCCGAAGAACAGGTGGTCTTCCCACTCATCGTAATGAGGATGGATGATGGAATAGGCGTCGGATCGGCGAGGAAATGTTCTTCGCTCGACAACGAGGATATTCTGGTCGCTCTTGGCTGAGTTGCAGTCGATGCAGGCAACCGCAAGGTTCTCGGGTTCGAACGTGAAGTCCGGTCTGAGAACCCTGGCGATCACATGTTCGACGTCCCAAACACGTCCGTGGTTGGTCTGGATCTGCTTGCGGCAGTAGCAACAGCGCCGGGCCTGTTCCGTGAGATAGAAGCGTTTGATCTCGCCCCGAAGGCCGGTCAGCTCTTCGCTGCCCCATTCCAGCGCCTCGTCGAAAGCGGTCTTGATCAGGCCAGCTTGCGCGTCACTAAAAACGATCGCCTTAACCGCCATCGGGCGACAGCTCCGCTTTGGCGTCCTGCAGATCCTTCACGATGCGCTTGACCTGTTCGCCATCGTCCATCGTTTCTGACAGCCGGACTAATTCCGTCAGCTGCTTTTCGAAGGCTTCGGACCCGATCTGGCGTTCGCCAACCAAGCGGAGCGCCTCGGCCAAGACATCGCGCAGATAGAGGTTTGACGGCTCGACGACATCGAATGCTCTCGCCATTACATAATCCGGTGAGCGTCCGATCAGCTCGGCGCTGGATACCGTCTCACGCCGATCCATTGAATAGACGCTCGCCCCCTCGGGCATGTCAGCCACAATCAGCGGACTATGGGTGCTGAAGACGAAATGGCAGCCTCTGAAGTTTGAGAAGACCTCGCGCATCAGGTTGATGTACCGGCTTTGCCAGTCAGGATGCAGACTCGTCTCCGGTTCGTCGATCAAGACAAGGCTGCCGTCCTGAAGGTTCGCGGCCACAGACAGGAAAACCGTCAGCATCGTGATCTGGCCGGAGCTGGCGTCTCTCAGATCGTGCTCAAAACCATCGTGGCGTCGGACGATGACGCTCTTAAGCGTCAGGGCGCCCAGTCGCCGCAATAGCCGCAGTGCCTCCTTGTCGAACGGGCTCGACCGAAGGGCGCCGTCGAAAGTTATGTTGTAGCTGATCGTTTTCGCCTTGGTCGCGGAAACGAACGGGTAGAGCGCGCGTCGCAGCCAATCGATCGAGTAGCGCTTGCTTCTGGACGCCATGCGTAGACGGGTGAGCAGTCGCGTGTCTGTGTCCGACACCTTCTCCAAATCCCGTTCGCCTCGGGCGAACTCCGCAACGTCTGGAGTGATTCCGAGACCCAGCTTGACCTGGATCTCGGGCGCATAGCCGAGCAGATCGAAAACCTGGCTGAGCCGTTCGTTGTCCTGCCCACTGCGGGCGCGGTCCAAGCCGTCGAGCGCGCGATAGATCAGGGCCGAGATCGAGGCCCGATTGGTCCGGTCCCGCATTCCGACGTAGCAATAGAACTGCGGGTCTTCGCCGTCGGAGAGCAGATTGCGTTCCAGAACATCGTCGCTGGACCCCGAGGGTTCGAGGGGGAACTTGTCCACGACCGTAAGAGCAACCGCGATCAGGCGGGATGGCAACTCTGGAAAAAGGTCCACCGACGGGCGTGGAGCCCAAACGTCTTCAAAGGCGTTGACAGAGGGCCGGCCGTCTACAGCGTAGTCCAGAACCCGAATCTTGCGGGATCGCCCGCCACGCCCGCTGGCACCCCGATGGAAGCGAACGAACTCACCGGCGATATTGCCGAGGAGGCGGCTTTTGCCGGAACCGTTGTTCCCGATGACGACCGAATAGGCGCAGTCGTCCGGTTGTTGCTGACCGTCGTGGACGAACTCCACGATCGGTTCGTCGAACATAGGCACTGATGACCTGTGACCAGGAGGATGCCCACCGGCGCGAATAAGTCGAAACGTCCGCGCCATTTCCCCAACCTTGAATCAGCGAACATTTAGTCTAGGCCGACGGTTGGATCGGCTGCAACCAGAGCGATCAGCGCAGTGGTTTCGCGGCTCGTACGGAGGTGTCTGAAGAGTTGGAGTGCAGGCTAAGGTTATCAGCGACTGCTTCAATTCCGTCGGCAAGCACAAATGACCGTCGCAGACCGGCCTAGTAGGGATAAAGCGCCGTGAACGGAGCGGCGAAACCATGCCGTGCCTCCGGCCGCATGAACGTCCGGAATGCGCACTGGAACCTATGTCCGCTCATGGCGCATCTGCGACGTCAGAGAGTTCGCGTACTCGGATTTCATGGCGTAGGACGACCTGGTGGATCCATCACATCCCCTTTAATCTTTAGTCATAAAATGGCGATCCGTCTGTTCGGTTATGCCGTCAGCGCATGACTCGATACGGAACTGCAATATTATTGCATTCGGTCTCGCACCCCGGCCTTTGTGGGCCCAATCGCACGTCTCGATCCAAAAAAGGGGCGGCGCAGGGCATCGGAAATCGGGAAGTGATTATCATGGCATTGGTGAGTGGACAGGCGCGACGCCTGCGGAACGGCGCGGCGCTGGCGGTTCTGACCTGGATTGGGGCGGGGAGCGCCTGGGCGCAGGAGCAGGCGGCGGCGCAGCCTGAAGCGGCCACCTCGGTCAGCGAGATCGTCGTCACCGGGTCGCGAATCCAGCGCAAGGACGCCGATTCGGTGGGGCCCGTGCTCACGCTGACGGCTGAGGACATCAAGAGCTCCGGCGCGACCTCGATCGGCGACCTGTTGCAGAAACTGCCCTCTGCGGGCGTTAGCCTGAACAGCAACGGCACCCAGGGCACCTCCTACGGCGCCTCGTCGATCAACCTACGCTACCTCGGCGGCGCCGAGGGCAGCGGCAACCGCGTCCTGGTTCTGGTCGACGGCCACCGCTGGGTGGACGGGGTGGGCCAGCGCGGCTTCCGCGACTTCGTCGACCTGAACACCATGCCGCTGGGCATGATCGAGGGCATCGAGGTGCTGAAGGACGGCGCCTCGGCCATCTACGGCGCCGACGCCATCGCCGGGGTGGTCAACATCCAGACCCTGCGCGACTTCGACGGGGTGCGTCTGAGCGCCCGCTACGGCTCGACCGATCGCGGCGACGGCGAGCAGGTTCAGACCATCGCCAACTTCGGCAAGCGCTTCGACAACGGCGCCCTGGTCTTCTCGGCCAGCTATGTGAAGGATAGCCCGATCCTGACGACAGATCGTGACCTGACGCGGGTTTCCCTTGTGCCGCTGACGGCGCCGGGCACCAGCCCCTATGGTCTGTTCACCCTGCCGGGCTTGGCCAACAACGCCTATTTCGGCACGGGCGCCGGCTTCGCCAGCTCGGCCTCGCCGATCACGGCCAATGGTTTCGGCTCCATCGGCGCGGGCGCCTTGGCGGATAACAGCTTTCACGTGGCCAGCCTCCCAGGCGACTATTTCAACCCGCTGACGCAGGGCGTCTACACGACCGGCCCCAGCGAGCGTTACGGCTTCTATGGCCGTTATCGCGGCGACCTGTCCGATACGTTGAGCTTCCATGCCGAGGCGCTGTTCAACCGTCGGGTGTCGGATCAGATGTTTGCGCCGGTGCCGCTGGATATCGGCGGCACGGCGGGTTCGGTGCGCGGCTTCAGCGTGTCGGCGAACCACGCCTACAACCCCTTCGGCACGGCTAACGGCGTGCCGAGCGCCAACGCCCTGGCCTTCAACGCCAATCAGGCGTGGCGGGTGCGCAAGGTCATGTCCGACGTGGGCAACCGCGACAACATCCAGGACGTGAAGACCTACCGCTTCGGCGCGGGCTTTGACGGCCAGATCCGCCTGTTCGAGCGTGACTGGAGCTGGGACGCCTACGGCAGTTACGCCCGCAACGAGATGAAGTCTTCGGCGCTGAACGGCATCAACTACGACAACCTGTTCCTGGGGCTGGGCAATCCGGCGACCTGCGCCGCCACGAAGGGCTGCGTGCCGGTCAATCTGTTCGGGCCGATGAGCGCCGAGGCGGCGGACTACATCCGCTTCACCACGCGCGAGTCCAACAGCACTGAGATCTACGACCTGGCGTTCAACGTCACCGGCGACCTGTATGAGCTGCCGGCCGGTCCGCTGGCCGTGGCGGCGGGCTATGAATATCGCCAGAACAAGGCGACCGACACGCCGGACCCCGTGGTCAATGCGCCGTCCAAATATCTGTCGAGCGCCTATGCCGCCACATCGTCTCAGACGCGCGTGCCGACGACGGGCCAGTACAGCCTGCATGAAGCCTATGTGGAGCTGGCCGCGCCCCTGTTGCGCGACATGCCGATGGCGCAGAGCCTCGATCTGAGCCTGGCCGCCCGCTATTCCAACTACGACACCGTCGGCGACGCCACCACTGTGAAGGTCGGCCTGGGCTGGCGGCCGGTCGAGGACGTGCTGGTGCGGGGCACCTGGTCGCAGGGCTTCCGCGCCCCCTCGATCCTGGAGCTGTTCCAGGGCGGCCGCGAGGTGCTGCTGCAGGTCATCGACCCGTGCAACGGCGGCGGCGCCGCCAACCCCAGCCTGCCGGGCTGCGCCGGGGTGCCTGCGACCTATCACCAGCAGAACCATCAGACCCTGATCCCCGGCACGACCTCGGGCAATACCAACCTGAAACCTGAGACGGCCGACACCTACAGCCTGGGCGTCGCCTTCAAACCGCGCTGGGTTCCGGGTCTGAGCCTGACGGTCGACTGGTACGAGATCACCATCCAGGACGCCATCGCCTCCCAGTCGGCCGCCCAGATCATGAATCTGTGCGCGGTGCGCGGCGATCCCTATTGCTCGCTGATCACCCGCGACGCCTCGACCGGCGCCGTGCTGAACCTGGTGCAGGGTGCGCAGAATCTGAACGAGATCCGCACCTCGGGCGTCGACGCCACCGCGCGTTATGAGTTCAGCACCTCGGTCGGCCGTTTCGCCGCCATGGTGGACGTCTCCTATCTGAGCGAGTTCTCGACCGTCAGTCCCGACCCGGCGGGCGGCCCGTCCATCGTCGACGACCGCGCGGGCAATGGCGACCGTTCGCGTTCGACCTATCCGCACTGGAAGGGCCAGACCTCGCTGCGCTGGAGCGACGGCCCCTGGAACGCCTCGTGGCGCGGCCGCTACATCGGCGACAGCACCGACGTGGTGAACCCGGTCAAGGACGCCAAGACCGACGCCGTCTTCTATCAGGATCTGGAGGCGGGTTATCGGTTCGAGCGCTACGACACGACAATCACGGTGGGGGTCAACAACCTCTTCGACGTGATGCCGCCGGCGTCCTACGCGAACGCCCCCATCAACTTCGACATGTACACCTATGACGTGCGGGGCCGTAGCGCCTACGTTCGCCTAGGCTTCCAGTTCTAGGATCAGGCGTTTCTCATGACGGACACCGAGGCTCCGCCGACCGACGCCGGTCGGCGGAAACGGGGCTGGCTCGACCGGATCGAGGCGATGGGCAACGCCTTGCCGGATCCGGTCTTCATCCTGCTGTTCTGCATAGGGGTGCTGGTCGCCGCCTCCGTGGTGGCGGACTGGACCCAGTGGAGCGCCGTCAATCCGGTGACGGGCGAGCGGCTTCAGGCTCAGAGCCTGTTGTCCGAGGCCAATGTGGCCCGGCTGCTGGTCGACATGCCCAAGACCCTGACCAGCTTCCCGCCTTTGGGGCTGGTGCTGGTCGTCATGATCGGGGCGGCGGTGGCCGAGCGGTCGGGTCTGTTCGCAGCCCTTCTGGGCGGCGGGGTGCGACGGCTGCCGGTACGTTTCCTGACCCCGGCGGTGTTCGTCATCGGCCTGTTTTCACACCATGCGTCCGATGCGGCCTATGTGGTGCTGATCCCTCTGGCGGCCCTGGTCTACGCCAAGGCTGGGCGACACCCGCTGGCCGGGATCGCCATCGCCTATGCGGGGATTTCGGGCGCCTTTGCGGGCAATGTAATCCCCGGTCAGTTCGATTTGTTGATGCTGGGCATCACCGCCCCGGCGGCGCAGTTGCTGGACCCCGGTTTCGGGGTCAATCCGCTGGGCAACTGGTGGTTCACCCTGGCCATCGGCGTGGTCTTCACCCCCATCGCCTGGTTTCTGACCGACCGGGTGGTCGAGCCGCGCCTGGGCGTCTGGGACGGCGACAGCACGGCGGGCGAAGCCGAGGCTGCGGGCCTGGGTGTTCTGGGGCCGGCGCAGAAACGCGGCCTGCGTCGCGCAGGTCTGGCGGCGTTGGTGGTCGTCGGCCTGTTCGCCGCATTGACCCTATGGCCGAGTTTCAGCCCCCTGGTGGATCATGAGGCCGTGGGGCCGCGCCGCCTGGCGCCCTTTTACGGCGCCCTGATCGCCGCCTTCATGCTGTTGTTCGTCTCGACGGGCTGGGCTTATGGCGCGGCGGCGGGGACCATTCGTTCGCACCGCGATCTGGTGAAGATGATGGCCGATGGGCTGAAGAGCATGGCGCCCTATATCGTGCTCGCCTTCTTCGCCGCCCACTTCGTGGCTATGTTCAGCTGGTCCAACATGGGGCCGGTTCTGGCGGTGAAGGGCGCCGAGAGCCTGAAGGCCCTGGCCCTGCCGCTGCCGCTTCTGCTGGTCGGCCTGCTGCTGATGTCGTCGGTTCTGGACCTGGTGATCGGTTCGGCTTCCGCCAAGTGGGCCGCCATGGCGCCGGTCGTGGTTCCCATGTTGATGCTGCTCGGCGTGTCGCCCGAGATGACCACCGCCTCCTACCGGATGGGCGATTCCATTTTCAACATCGTCACCCCACTGGCCAGCAACTTCCCCCTGGTCCTGATCATGTGCCAGCAGTGGAAGCCCAAGTTCGGCGTGGGGTCGATGATCGCCCTGATGTTGCCCTACAGCGCCGCCTTCGGCGTGGCGGGGATGCTGCTGATCCTTACATGGGTGGGGCTCCAGTTGCCGGTCGGACCGGGCGCGCCGGCCGCCTATCACCTGCCGCAGCCTGCTGTGGCCGCTTCAGCCGTTACGCCATGACCGATCTGCCGCATCTGCCGGGCGTCCGCATCCTGCGCGACGTCATGATCCCCATGCGCGACGGCGTCAGCCTGGCCGCCGACGTCTATCTGCCTGAGGGCGATGAGGGACCGCTGCCCGTCCTGTTGGAGCGCACGCCTTATGACCGGCGCGGGACCAACCACGCCGACCGCAGCGCCGCCGATCCGACCCCGCGTTCCAAGCCTGCGATCGCAGCCGAGTTCGCGCAGGACGGCTATGCCTATGTGCTGGTCGACTGCCGGGGGCGCTACGGCTCCGAGGGCGTCTTCACCAAATACGCCAATGAAGCCGAGGACGGCTTCGACGTCATGGGCTGGCTGGTGCAGCAGCCCTGGTGCGACGGCCGGATCGGCACCCTGGGCCTGTCCTACGGCGCCCATGTTCAGGCAGCGGCCGCCTGTCTGAACCCGCCTGGGCTGCGGGCCATGTTCATGGACTCTGGCGGATTCTCCAGCGCCTTCCACAGCGGGGTGCGTCAGGGAGGGGCCTTTGAGCTGAAACAACTGACCTGGGCCATGAAGCACGCTCGCCTGTCCCCGCTCAGTCAGGACGACCCGGCGCGGCTGGAGGCCCTCAACGCTCAGGACGTGCGCGACTGGATGGCGGTCAACCCATGGCGGCCGGGGCGGACGCCGCTGGCCGCCGCCCCCGAATACGACGCCTTTATTCGGGACATGTGGCGCCGCGAGACCTTCGACGACTTCTGGCGCGCGCCCGACTTCTGCGCCGCCTGCCATGAGGGTGGGTTCACCGACGCGCCCATGGTTTTCATGAGCAGCTGGTACGATCCCTACGCCCTGTCGGCGACGGAGAACTACGCCCGGTTCAGCCGCAGCAAGGCCGGGCCGGTCAAGCTGGTCATGGGACCGTGGACGCATGGCCAGCGCTCCGTCCGCCACGCGGGCGACGTGGATTTCGGTCCTGCGGCGACGTTGGACGGCAATCTGGCGCCGGACTACCTCGCCCTGCGCCGGGCCTGGTTCGACTGCTGGCTGAAGGGGCGGGTCGCGCCCGACGCCCTGGCGGCGCCGGTCAATCTGTTCGTCATGGGCGGCGGCAGCGGGCGCAGAACCGCGGAGGGGCGGCTGGACCACGGCGGCCGTTGGCGGGCCGAGGCCGGCTGGCCCCTGCCGGGTACGGTGTTCACCGACTTTCACCTGCACGCCGACGGCGGCCTGTCGACCGAAGCGCCGCCGCCGGGCGAGCGGAGCTGGCGTCATGATCCGGCTGATCCCGTGCCGACCATCGGCGGGGCCATCGCCTCGGGCGCGCCGGTCATGGCGGCGGGTGGTTATGACCAGCGAGAGACGCCTGGCCTGTTCGGCGCGACGGTCGTCGGACGCGCCCTGTCCGACCGCGACGACGTCCTGACGTTCGAGACAGCGCCTCTGACGGCGGCCGTCGAGGTCACCGGGCCGATCACTGCGCGCCTGTGGGTGTCGTCCTCGGCGCTGGACACGGATGTGACGGTCAAGCTGGTCGATGTTTATCCGCCCAACCCCGACCATCCAGAAGGCTACGCCTTGAACTTGACCCACGGCGTGCTGCGCCTACGGTTCCGGGACTCCTTCGCGGCGCCGCGCCCGTTGGTTCCGGGTGAGGTCTATGACGTCGAAATCCAGCTGTTTCCGACCAGCAACCTGTTCGCGGCGGGCCACCGTATCCGCCTGGACATGGCCAGCAGCAACTTCCCCCACTTCGACGTCAATCCAGGCTCGGGCGCCCCGGCAGGCGAGGCCAGCGGGGCGGTGGTCGCGATCAACCGCATCCACACCGGGCCGACCTGTCTGTCGCGGCTGGTCCTGCCGATCGTTCCGGCGCGCGGGAGCTGAATGATGGCGCTGGTCTCGGCCGGCGCCCGGCGACCGATCCGTCTGCGCGCCATGCGGACGTTTCAGGCGATCCTGCAACTGGGGTCGGTGACGGCGGGCGCACGCGTCCTGGGCCTGACTCAGCCGGCCGCCAGCCGGATGTTGGCCCAGCTGGAGCAGGATCTCGGCTTTGAGCTCTTCTACCGTGACCGGGGACGGCTGATTCCGACGCAGGACGGGCTGCTGCTGTACGAAGAGGTCGAGCGCGCGCTGGATAACGTCGACCGGGTTCAGGAGCTGGCCCGCGACATCTCGGATTTTCGCGTCGGCCAGCTGCGCCTGGTCGCCCCGCCCAGCTTTCTGGAAGCGGTGCTTCCGGACGTCATCGCCGATTTTCTGGAACGCTATCCGCGCGTTCATCTCTCGATCGACTCGCACGGAGTGGAGACGGCCAAGAGCATGATCGCGTCGCGCGCCGTCGACGCCGGGTTCGTCAAACTGCCGCTGAACCGCGACGATCTGGACTCATGCACGGTTCTGGTCAGTAAGACCGCCTGCGTCCTTCCGGCTGATCATCCTTTGGCGGCATTGCCCGAAATCATGGCGCAGGACCTGAAGAACACGCCTCTGGTGATGCTAGGGCAAGGGCGGCGGTTCCGCTCCCAGGTCGAGGCCGCCTTCGCCGAGGCCGGCGTCATCCCCCGAATCTGCGTTGAAACCCACACGGTGGCCTCGTCTTGCGCCCTGGCTGCGCGCGGCGTCGGCGTAGCTATCGTCAACGAACGACTGGCGCAGGCCTATGTGCGCGATCAAACCGTGCTGCGTCGGTTCAATCCAGACATTCTGCATGAATACGCCTTCGTGGTGTCCAGCAGCGTCAAGCCGTCGCGTCTGGCCGAGGAGTTTCTTAGACTGCTGCCACCGGCTCAAGAACCGGCTGTGGACTAGCTTGGGGGCGATTTCGGTCCGTAGGTTTCATCCCGAAATCGGCCTCGTTAATCACAATCAAGGCTTGGGCAAAACGGCCTCCAGCAATGGACCCGAATGTCCGCTTACTGACGGCGAGCCAATGGCCGTTTCTGGCGCAATGCCGACAGCGGAGACACGCGACGGGCGTGTTGGGGTGGTTCAGGGAGGGATGACGGGAACTGGAACCAGCCAAATGAGACACTTAGGCTAGATCATGTATTGCAAATAGCTCGCAATTGCATTTAAGCGCGAGGCCTTCCTCAGGAGCCTCCCTATGCCCTTCGTCTCGCCCGCCTTGTCGCTGCGTCGATCATCCGGCTTTGCAGCCGTCTCTGCTCTACTGGCTGGAACCGCCTTCGCCTCGACTGCCGCCGCCCAGACGGCGCGACAGGAGCCGCAGGTCAGCACGGTAGAGGAGGTGGTGGTGACGGCGGCGCGGACCGTCCTGCCGGCTAGCGCCCTGCCGATGACGGTGGACGTCATCGACCGCAAGGCCCTGTCGGAGCAGGTGGCCATCAGCGGCTCGGTGATCGATGCGGTCGCGACCCTGTCGCCGTCCTTTTCGCCGACCCGGCAGAAGCTGACGGGTTCGGGCGAGAGCCTGCGCGGCCGTTCGCCGCTCTACGCCATCAATGGGATTCCGCAGTCGACGCCGATCCGCGACGGCTCGCGCGACGGCTATACGATCGACCCCTTCTTCGTGGACCGGGTCGAGCTGATCTACGGCTCCAACGCCCTGCAGGGCATCGGCGCCACCGGCGGGGTGGTCAATCAGGTGACAATCGGGGCGCCGACCGAGGACGGCCTGACCGGCCGGATGTTGGCGCAGGTGTCCAGTTCGGGCGGACCTGAGGGCGACGGGATCGGAGCCAAGCTGGGCGGACTGGCCGCCTATCGCCACGGCGATTTCGACGGCGTCTTCGGCGTGGCCTATGACCAGCGTGGCGCCTTCTATGACGCCAATGGTCGCCGCGTCGGCGTCGATAACACCCAGGGCGAGGTGCAGGATTCCAAGGCCCTGTCCTTCTTCGGTCGCTTCGGCTGGGATCTGACCGACACGGTGCGCCTGGACCTCTTGGCCAACCGTTTCGAGCTGAAGGGCGACGGCGACTATGTCCGTGTCCCTGGCGATCGCAGCATCGGCCGTCCGGCCAGCAGCGAGCGCGGCCAGATCGAGGGCGAACCCGCCGGCAATCGGGTCGAGACGGTCTCGGCCTCGCTGACCGACAGTGACCTGTGGGGCGGTGACTTCAGCGCCCAGGTCTTCTTCAACCGTACGCGCGACACCTTCGGCGGCGACCGTTCCGCTACCATGCAGGACGCCAGCATCGCCCCCATCGGCACCCTGTTCGATCAATCGTCGAACCGTTCGCGCAAGCTGGGCGCGCGGGCCAGCTATGAACGGGCCGTGCCGGGCGTGCCGGGTCTGACCGCGACCCTGGGCCTGGACGCGATGAAGGATCGCACTGAACAGCTTCTGATCGCCACCAACCGCGCCTGGGTGCCGCCGACCGAGTTCCAGAGCGTCGCCCCCTTCGTTCAGGCCAATATGCGCCTGTTCGACGGCAAGGTGCGTCTGGCCGGCGGCGTGCGTCAGGAAAACGTCGAGCTGTCGGTCAACGACTTCACCACCCTGGCTTCCTACGGCTCGCGTCGAGTGACGGGCGGCAAGCCCAAGTTCGAAGCGACGCTAGTCAACGGCGGCGTGGTCTATGAGCCGATGGACGGCGTGCGCGCCTACGCCAGCTACGCCGAGGGCTACACTGTGCCGGACGTCGGCCGCATCCTGCGCTCGATCAACGTCGATGGGGTCAAGGTCGACAGCTTCCTCGACATCAGTCCTGTGGTTTCGGACAATCAGGAGATCGGCCTGGAAGTGAAGCGCGGTCCGTTCGAGGTCGGCGCCACCTATTTCTGGTCCTCGTCGGACCTGGGCCAGTTTCTGGTTCGCAACGCTGACGGCGTTTATGATGTCCAGCGTCAGGCGGTTGAGATCGAGGGGCTGGAACTGAATCTGCGCGCTCGCACGCCGATTGAAGGCTTGACGGTCTCGACCGGTTACGCCCGCCTGCGCGGCCAGACCGACACAAACGACGACGGCCGGGTGGACCAGGATCTGGACGGGGCCAATATCTCGCCGGACCGGATCAACGCAGCAGCCGTCTACGCCAACGGCCCGCTGTCGGCGCGTCTACAGGTCCAGGCCTATCTGGCGCGTGACTTCGAGGGCGGCGATCCGCGCAACAACTTCGAAGGCTACACCGTGGCCGACGCCTATCTGCGCTACGACTTCTCGTTCGGCGGGGTGTCGCTGGCGGTGCAGAACCTCTTCAACGAGGACTATCTGACCTATAGCTCAGACACCAGCAATCCGACCGACAACCTGCGCTACTTCGCCGGTCGGGGCCGTTCCTTCACCCTCGGGTGGGACCGTCGCTTCTGATGCGTCTGGTCCAACTGGCGCATCGCTGGACCGGGGGGCTGGTCGGCCTGTTGCTGTTCGTCCTGGGGCTGACCGGAACCGTTCTGGTGTTCAAGGACGACTGGCTGCGCGCCGTCGTGCCTCATGCGACAGAGGCGCGGATTTCGGACCCCCGGCTGATCGGGGCGGCGCTGGAGCAGGCGTTTTCGGCGTCCGACCGGCCGCGTTCGGTCATCCTGGCCGACGATCGTCTGGGCATCCATCGCCTGAACTATGAAGAGAAGACGCGCGGGGCCTATGCGACCCAGTCGGGGCAGGTGGTGGCGCGCTGGGACAGCCTGTGGGCGCGGCCGGAACTGTGGCTGTTCGACCTGCATCACTATCTGCTGATCGGCGATGTCGGAAAGACCATCGCCGGGATCGCGGGCCTGGCCGGTCTTGGCTTCGTCGTCACAGGGGTGATCCTGTGGTGGCCGACGCGAAGAACCTTTGTCTTCGCCGCCCTGCCCAAGACCTGGAAACGGGCGGGAGTTGTCAAACATCACCGCGACATGGGCGCGTGGAGCGCGCCGCTGCTGGCCGTGATCCTGACGACCGGCGCGATTCTGGCCCTGTCCCCGCTATACGAAGGCCTAGCCAAAGTCCTGTCGCCGAGGGAAAATTTGAAGGCGATCATGGCGCCGCCGGAACATGAAGGCGGCCCCCTGTCCGTCGATCTCGACTGGCCGGCGATGATGGCGGCGGCGCAAGGCCGTTTTCCTGATGCGGACCCGCGCATTCTGTCCCTGCCCACGAAGCCTGGGGGGCTGATCAGCCTGCGCATGCGGCGCGCGGCGGAATGGCTGCCCAATGGCCGTACCCAAGTCTGGTTTGACCCGGCGGACGGTCGCATCGTCGGCGCGCGTGACGCCTTGACCCTGCCGCTCGGCTTGCGGGTCGCGAACGCCCAGTATCCGATCCATGCGGCCAAGGTCGGGGGAGTGGCTTATCGGCTGATCGTGACTGTGGCTGGCTTAGCGTTGACGCTGTTGGGATCTCTGGCCGTCGTCACCTTCTGGGGCAATCCGAGCGGATTGCCGAAGCGGCGACGCAAGAAGGCCTAACGACGAGGACCGGTAACGGCTTGTGGAAGCCAACTTTCGGGCGCGGCATGAACGACCGCTCCTGGC
>NZ_GL883086.1:1985602-1990046 GCF_000204035.1 Brevundimonas diminuta ATCC 11568 | reverse complement strand
GGCGCTTAGTGGAAATCCCGCGACCCCGGCAGGATGCGCACGTCGCGCGGATGCCGGTGCGACGGTTGGCGCGGCGGTTGCGGATGGGCGACGATGTCCGCGCGGACCAACTGCACGTGGGTTTCGTGGTCTTCTGACAGGCGGGACAGTTCGGTGCTGCGGTCAATGATGCGGCGGGCGACGACGTGGACGACATCTTCGGGACTTTTCTCGACGACGCCTTCGACCTGCATCAGGCGGGCGCCCATGACCTCGCGCCGGAACTGGTCCAGCATCCGCGCCCACAGGACCACGTTGGTAATGCCGGTCTCGTCCTCCAGGGTCACGAAGACGGCGTTGCCCTTGCCGGGCCGCTGACGCACCAGGACCACGCCGGCGACCTGCACCCGCGAGCCGCCGCGTTTCGCCTCGGTTTCGGCGCAGGTCAGGACTCGCTCGGCGGCGAAGACGGGGCGCAGGACGGCCATGGGGTGGGCCTTCAGCGACAGGCGTGCGGTCTGATAGTCGGCCGCGACGTGTTCGCCTAGCGGCATCAGGGGCAGATGGGCGTTGGGCTCGCTCCCCAGTTCGCGGGCGCCGCGCTCGCGCGCCTCGGCGGCGGCGAACAAGGGCAGGGGATTGTCGTCGGGCAATCGCCGCACCGCCCACAGGGCCTCGCGTCGATCCTGTCCCAGGGAACGGAAGGCGTCGGCGTCGGCCAGCTTGCGCATGGCGGCGGCGGGCAGTTCGGCGCGGCGGGCCAGGGTTTCGATATCGGCGAAGGGCGCCTCGGCCCGCGCCGCTGACAGAGCGTTCGCCCAATCCTCCCTGAAGCCGTCGATCTGGCGCAGGCCCAGACGCAGGACGGGCGTCTTCTCAGACCCCTCTAGACTGTTGTCCCAGTCGCTGTGCGAGACGTCGATCGGGCGCACCTCGACCCCGCCGACCTCCTGCGCCTCGCGCACGATCTGGGCGGGGGCGTAGAAGCCCATGGGCTGGCTGTTGAGCAGGGCGCAGGCGAAGGCCGCCGGGTGGCGGTGCTTGATCCAGGAAGAGACGTAGACCAGCCGGGCGAAACTGGCGGCGTGGCTTTCGGGAAAGCCGTAAGAGCCGAAGCCCTTGATCTGTTCGAAACACCGCTGGGCGAAGACCGGATCATAGCCGCGCTCGACCATCCGCCCGACCATGCGCGTCTCATAGGTGTGAAGGCTGCCGTCGCCACGGAAGGTGCCCATGGCCTTGCGCAGGCCGTTGGCCTCGCCGTCGCTGAACTCGGCGGCGACGATGGCCAGTTTCATCGCCTGCTCCTGAAACAGGGGCACGCCGAGGGTCTTGTGCAGCACCTGTTCCAGTTCGTCGGGCGGGCCGTGATCTGGGGAGGGTGAGGAATAGACGACCTCCTCCACACCGTTGCGGCGACGCAGATAGGGGTGAACCATGTCGCCCTGGATCGGGCCGGGGCGGACGATGGCGACCTGGATGACAAGGTCATAGAGGCAACGTGGCCGGAGCCGCGGCAGCATGTTGATCTGGGCCCGGCTCTCGACCTGGAAGACGCCGATGGACTGGCCTCGACACAGCATGTCGTAAACGGCCGGGTCCTCGCGCGGGAGGGTGTGCAGTTCCCAATCCTCCTTCTCATGCGCGCGGATCAGGTCGAAGGCCTTGCGGATGCAGGTCAGCATCCCCAGCGCCAGCACATCGACCTTCATCAGGCGCAGGGCGTCGATGTCGTCCTTGTCCCATTCGATGAAGGTGCGGTCGGGCATGGCGGCGTTGCCGATGGGAACCATCTCGTCCAGCCGGTCCTGGGTCAGGACAAAGCCCCCGACGTGCTGGCTGAGGTGGCGGGGGAAGTTCAGCAGACGGGACGCCATCTCGACCGCGCGGGCGATCATCGGGTTGGCTGTATCCAGTCCCGCCTGAACGACGTGGCGATCGCCGATCTCGGTCCCCCAACTGCCCCAGTGGCTGGAGGCCAGCCGAGCGGTGACGTCTTCGGTCAGACCTAGGACCTTGCCCACCTCGCGGATGGCGCTGCGGGGACGGAAATGGATGACGGTGGCGGCGATGCCGGCGCGATGGCGGCCATAGCGTTCGTAGATATGCTGGATGATCTCCTCGCGTCGTTCGTGCTCGAAATCCACGTCGATGTCGGGCGGTTCGTTTCGATCTTCGGACAGGAAGCGTTCGAACAGAAGATCGGACTCCATCGGATCCACCGAGGTGATGCCGAGGACATAGCAGACCGCCGAGTTCGCCGCCGAGCCGCGCCCCTGACACAGGATGCGCTTGTCACGCGCCACGCGGACGATGTCGAAGATGGTCAGGAAATAGGGCGCGATGTCCTTGCGGGCGATAAAGGCCAGTTCCTTGTCCAGCAGGGCCTGGACCTTGTCGGGAACGCCGTCAGGGTAACGCATGGCGGCGTGCCGCCCCGTAAGCTCTTCCAGCCAGGCCTGTGGGCTCCAATCGGGCGGAACAGGCTCTTTCGGATATTGATAGCTGAGCTCGGCCAGATCGAAGGTCGCGCGCGACAGGAAGGCGGTCGTCTCAGTCACCGCTTCGGGCGCGTCTTTGAACAGCCTCGCCATTTCATCTTCGGGCTTCAGCCAGCGCTCGGCGTTGGCCTCCAGCCGACGGCCGGCGGTTTCGATAGTCGCGCCTTCGCGGATGCAGGTCAGGACGTCCTGCAGGTCGCGGTCGTCGGGAGCGGCGTAGAGGACGTCGTTGAGCGCCAGCAGGGGAACGCCCGCTCGCTCTGCCATGGCCTTGAGCCGGGCCAGCCGGCGCCGGTCGTCACCGCGCCTGTGCAGGCCGGCGCCCAGCCAGACGGCGCCCGGCGCCGCCGCGTTCATGCGAGACAGCACCTCTTCCAGCCCTATCAGCCGGTCCGGCGGGACGAGGATCAGCAGCAGGTCCTCCGGATCGGCCAGCAGGTCGCGCAGGCCGATCTCGCACTCGCCCTTCCTGGCCCGGCGGTTGCCCAGGGTCAGCAGGCGCGTCAGCCGGCCCCAGCCCGCCCGCGTTTCCGGATAGGCGATGACGTCCGGCGTCCCGTCGTTGAAGACCAGCCGCGCCCCGGTCAGCAGGCGGAAGTCCGCCGCACGGCGCATCACCTCGTCGGACAGCGCCGGATCGTTCAGCGGGTCCTCGATGAAGGCGATCTCGCCGGGACTGCCGCCGTCGCGCATCCTGTCCGGCGGGGCCAGACCCTCGACGCGTATCTCCTTCAGCGTGCTCCAGGCCCGCACCACGCCCGCCACGGTGTTGCGATCGGCCAGCCCCAGTCCGGCATGGCCGCGCAGGATCGCGGTCAGCACCAAGTCCTTGGGATGCGAGGCGCCGCGCAGGAAGGAGAAGTTGCTGGCCGTCGCCAGCTCGGCGTAGACGCCGCAAGGGTCGAGCCTCTTCATGCGAACAGGCCGTGGATGAACCAGCGTGGTTCGGGCGTCTCGCCATAGAGGCCCTGACGGAACAGCCAGAAGCGACGGCCGTCCCGGTCTTCGACCCGGTAATAGTCGCGGGTGCGCTGGCCCGGATCGCGCCACCATTCGCCGCTGATCCGCTCGGGCCCTTCGGCGCGCGTCACCTCGTGCAGGACGCGGCGCCAGCGGAACTTCAGCGGATAGCCGTCGGGGATCTCGGCCAGGGTTTCGACCGGCTGGGGCGGGTCGAACATCTGCAGCGGCCGCAAGGGCGGATCGTCGGGATCGAGGTCGGGCCAGGGCTCGTCGCCACGATGGGCGGCGGCTGGAACTAGCCGCGCGGCGCGTTCGGGAATGTGCGAGGCGAAGGGTTCGAAGCGCAGCACGGCTTCCGGCCCCAGACGCGCTGTCAGCCGATCGATCAGGCGGCTGAAGGCCTCTTCGCCGGGCGTCTCGCGTTCCAGCCGCTGCTGGGTCGGCGCCAAAGCCTGGGTCCAGGGCACGGACATCCGCATCTGGTCGAAGCCGAAGCCAGGGTCCAGCGGGGCGGCCAGGGCGGCCATCCGCTCGCGGAACAGCCGTAGGGTCGCGGGGGCGTCGCGGGTCGGGCGGCCGGTGCGGACGACGATGCGGCGCGTCTCGCCGTCCACGCGATAGAAGCCGGCCTCGAAGGCGCGGCCGCCCAGGCCCGTCTGATCCAGCCGGTCCATGGTCTCGACCAGCAGGTCGGACAAGACTCGCTCCACGTCCTCGGGCGCCGAGATCGGCTCGAAGAAGACGCGGTCGACCACGACGGAGGCGGGCGGACGATGCGGGGTGATGCGCATGTCCTCGTCGCCCAAAATCCGCGCCAGTCGGGTCGGGAAGTCGGCGCCGAAGCGGGCGGCCAGGGGCGCGCGCGGCCGGTCGTCCAGATCGCCCAGCCGTTTCAGGCCCAGGCGACGCAGGGCCTCGTCCTCCTTGTCCGAAAGCTCCAGGGCGGCGACCGGCAGGCGACGCGCGGCGGCGCGGTCCTGGCCGGGCTCGAACCGGCCGCC
>NZ_GL883086.1:1973904-1985388 GCF_000204035.1 Brevundimonas diminuta ATCC 11568 | reverse complement strand
ACGCCGCAGTCGGTCGCTGGGCAGCCAGGGGAACCAGACCGCCAGATAGCGGCGCGGGCGGGCGGAAGGTTCGCTGTTCACGATCCCACTCCATGATCCAGGTTCCGGTCGCCCCGCCGCCGCGCCGCCGCAGCAGGGTCGTGGAAAAAGACGGCCGCCCCGGCGCTCCGCCTTCCAGAGGTTCTGAAGTAGAAGACGCCACAGACCAGCGGGTCTCGGCTGCGCTGGGGCAGGGCAGGGCGCCCGCCCGCGCCAGGAACAGGGTCGCGCCGCCCGTCTCGGCCGCCAGCGCCAGTCGCCGGCTGGCTGTCAGGCTGAAGGCCTTGGCCTCGCCCCAGGCGCTCAACAGCACGGCGCCCACGGCGGGACTGCGTAGGGCTTCTTCGCCGACGGCCAACAGGGTCTGTACGTCGCGCGTCCGCACCAGCAACAGGTCGCGCGGCGACAGGCCCATCTCATGCAGGCCCGGACCGTGCGGCCGCCCAGCCTCCTGGGCCATCATCTCATGCAGGCCCCAGACGATGGGCCGCCCCGCCGCCGCCCGCAGCGCCATGCCCAGCCCAAAGGCGTTGATCGCCACCGCGTCGGCGGGTTCTGCGGCGTAGAGATCATGCAAACCACCTGAAACCAGTGGCGCAAAGGCGTCGTCGCTCCCCGCGCGCACGCCTGTGCCGACGCGACGACCGCCGGCCCGATCCAGGGCCTCCAGGCGAGTCTTCAACGCCGCCAGAGCGTCAGGCCGTGAACAAATGTTCTCCATATGTTCTATATGCGCGCCAACCCCCTGGGGGAGTCAAGCGAAGCGGGAGACAAGGCTCGATACGGTCACTGACAACGACCGATTCTGGCGTTTGGTTGGCCTCAATCCCCACTTCGCCGTCGCGCAAATGCCGGCGTGTCTGATGCTTCCAGCCGAACGCCCGCCCCGACCACCTCGTCTGCAGGCAGAAACACCACGCCTAGATTCTGAAGCACCGTGACCAACAGGTTGGCGTTGGCGCGGTTGATCGGCGCGAAGTCGTTCGTCGCCTCGGCGCGCTTGATGGTGTTCACGGCCAGGCCGGTGCGCTCCGACAGGTCCAGGACCGACAGATTCAGAAGGCCTCGGGCGCCGCGCAGTTGGGCGCCTGTGGGATGGTTGGGGGAGCGCGCACGAGGTGTCTTCATAATAAAATTTGACTCTTTAGACTCATTTTGAATTCATGGACTCATTATCAACGTGGAGTCTTATCTGTCTATGAAGAACCAATTCGAATTGAATTGTCCCATTCACGGAGCGCAGCTGAAGCGCGCCAACTGTCGGCGCTGCAACGCCCTCTATATGAGCGCCTATATGCGCCAGCGGCGGCGTCGCGATCCGGTTGCGGCCCTGCTGGAAAGGGCGCGAGAAAGGGCGGCGCGTCTGAGTCTCCCGTTCAACCTCCGCCGTCACGACGTGGTGGTGCCGCCCGTTTGTCCTGTGCTCGGCGTGCCGCTGGCGGCAGGTTCCGAACGGTCGAACGGATCGCCTTCGCTGGACCGCATCAGGCCCGCCCAAGGTTATGTGCCTGGGAATGTTCGCGTGATCAGCGACCGCGCCAATCGTCTCAAAGGCGCCTGCACGCAGGAGCAAGCCAAAGAACGCGCTCGGTCGGTGCCGCCGTCGCGTCGACCTGATCTGGAAAAGATCGCGGCCTATATCGAACGGGAGGAGCTTCTGGCCGAAGTGCGCCGGAAGGCTGCGCAGGGCGGTCGTGCGGGGGCCGAATGGGAGAAGGTGGCGATCTTCCTGGACAAGGCGTTCGTCGCTGCCGACTGGTTGCGGAAAGATCAGAAGACGTGATGTGTTGCCAGGCGCAGATCATTTCTTAACAAAAACAACTAGATAAATAGTTTTTCTTGTTGCATTCGGAACGCCGTTCGTTGTATATATGTGTGGACGACAAATGATGCCCGCCGGGGTGTCTGTCCCGGTATCCCGCCGGTCGCCTCTAGCGATTGTCGTCTTTGACGATCGAGTTCGCTGTTTTGTCCCATGTAGAGCGTTATCTTCACGACCGCAGGTCTGACGCCATCACGTCTTCGACCCCGCTTCGCCTGTCTGTGGCGGCGCGTCTCGCCTTTCCTGACGGCTCCGTCTCGGTGCGCACGCTGCGGCTGGAAGCCAGCCGGGGGCGCCTGATCATCGAACGGATCGGCAACAAGGATTTCACCACTCTGGCCGCCATCGAAGCGATGAGGGAACTGTGCCGCGTCCCGCCCAACCCCCGCGCCTCTATCTGCGTGAACGAAAGGGCCGAGAGGCCCGCTATGTCATCCTCGACCGTGGACGTGAAATCGGCACGGGCTTTGGCGAGTCGGACCAGCGAGGCGCTGAAGAGGCGTTCGGCCGCTATCTAGCCGACAAGCACCGTCCTGACTTTGGCGATGGGCATCCGTCCAAGGTCGCCGTCGCCGACGCGCTGACCTATTATCTGGAGTCCCTGCGGGACGATCATTCCGGTCCGGAGCCCTATCATGTCGACCGCCTCTTGGAAGGTTTGGGAGACCTGACCTGCGACGCGATCAACATCGACGCCTGCCGGAAGTACGTGAAGGCGAGAACCGGCGGCGCCCATGGGCGCAGACCGGTGGTGGAGGCCACCGCCCGGCGTGAACTCGAGACCTTGGCGGCGGCGCTGAATCTGCTCCATCGCCATGGAAAACTGGATCGGCCGATCCCGATCGCGAAGCCGGATGCGGGGCAGCCCAATGAGCGTTGGCTCACGCGGATGGAAGCGGCGCGGCTTCTGCGCGGGGCATTGGGGTATGAGGCGGTCGGCGTTGACGATCAGGGCGGCGTCGAAGCGTGGCGTCGTGTCGCCGAGCCCAACTATCATGTGGCCCGTTTCATTCTGATCGCCCTCTATACGGCGACGCGCCATTCGGCCGTTCTGGCCTTGCGCTGGACGCGGAGCCCGACGGCGGGTTCGGTCGATCTGGTCACGGAAACCATCCATCGTCGGGGCACGGCGGAACGGGAAACGCGGAAGCGTCGGCCGCCCTGTCCGATCCCGCATCGGCTGATGCCGCACCTGCGGCGATGGCGTCGGCTGACGATCCATGGCCCGTGCGAGTACGAAGGGGAAATCATCCAGCGTCAGCGCAGCGGCTTTGAAAGCGCCAAGGAGCGGGCGGGCCTGGGGGCGGACGTGACGCCGCACACGCTGAAGCACACCTGCATCACCTGGTTGCTTCAGAAGGGGGTTCCCACCTGGGAAGTCGCTGGCTTCACCGGCACCAGCGAGGGACTGATCACCAGGGTCTATGGGCACCACAGCCCGAACTACATGGAGGCGGCGCGCTCAGCGATTGGTCGGCGATGAACTGGGCGGGGAGCGTTTCATGGGCGTTTCCTGGGCAGGACGATCTCCCGAGTGGGGAGTTGTTCCAAAAAGCCTAAGGAAAAGAATGGTGGACGCGACAGGGATTGAACCTGTGACCCCTACGATGTCAACGTAGTGCTCTCCCGCTGAGCTACGCGTCCGCCTGTTCTGCGGCCCGGCCGACTGATGTGTCGGTGGGCGGGAAGGCGGCGTCTATAACCCGCAGTTTGCGGGGCCTGCAAGGGGCTTTGACGCCTTTCTTCGACTTTTCTTTCGCTTAGGCCGCGATCATGCGTTCGACCTCGTTCACCAGGTCGCGCAGGTGGACGGGTTTGGACAGAACCTTGGCCTGGGGCGAGGCCTGGGCGGCGCTGAGGGCGACGGCGGCGAAGCCGGTGATGAACATGATGCGCAGGCCCGGCTGGCGGGCGGCGGCGACGCGGGCGACCTCGATCCCGTCGGCGCCCGGCATGACGATGTCGGTCAGCAGCAGGTCGTAGGGCCCCTGGTCCAGGGCGTCGATGGCGTCGTCGCCGTTCTCGCAGGCCACGACCTCATGATCGGCCCGCTCCAGGGCGCGGGTCAGGAAGCCGCGAAGAGAATTGTCGTCTTCGGCCAGAAGAATGCGCGCCATGATCGTATCGAAACCGTTGGGGAATTGGCGGCCAACCTAGGCCTAGCCGGGTAAACCGGCGATGAAGACGAACGGGGGCGCGGCGGCATTGGACGCGCCTTTCGCTGCGAAGCAGGCTATGGCGAAGGCATGGATGCGCCTCAGCCGCCCTTCTGGATCGTTCCGGCGGACGCCGGGCGGGCGACGCCCCTGGTGTTCGCTTCGCCGCATTCGGGCGACTTCTATCCCGACGACATGGGGGCGACGGCCTCCGTGCGCGCGGTTCGCAGCGCCGAAGACGCGGCGGTGGATCAGTTGATCGACTGCGCGCCGGGGGAGGGGGCGAGCCTGATCGCCGCGCGTATCGGCCGGGCCTATGTCGATCTGAACCGGGCGCCGGACGAGTGGGATCCGGCCCTGATCGTCGATGCGGTCGCGTCGCGCGTCAGCGCCAAGGCCCAGGCCGGCTATGGCGTGCTGGCGCGGTTGGCGGGCGACGGGACGCCGCTTTATGGGCGACGGCTGACGCGGAGCGAGGCGGAGGCGCGGGTGGCGCGGGTGCACGCCCCCTATCATGCGGCCCTGGCGGGGATGATGCAGGCGGCGCGGGCGCGGTCCGGGCGGGCGGTGTTGATCGATTGGCATTCCATGCCCGCACGGGCGACGAACGGGGCGGTGGACGTGGTGCTGGGCGACCGGCACGGGACCAGTTGCGAGGCGCTGCTGACGCGACGTCTGCGGCGCTTGTTCGAGGCGCAAGGGCTGACGGTGGGGCTGAACCGGCCCTATGCGGGCGGCTATGCGACCCAGATCTGGGGGCGGCCGGACGAGGGCTTTCAGGCGGCTCAGGTGGAGCTGAGCCGGGGACTGTACTGGGATGAGGCGGCCTGGGCGCCGTCGCCGGGGTGGAAGCGCTGCCGCTCAGCCCTGCGGCGGGTGATCGCCGAGCTTTGCGCCGACCAGCGCGCCTGAGCGGCGGGCGAGACGAAAAAAAGAGCCGCGCCAAACGGCGCGGCTTTGGAAAGTCTATAGGGAGGAAACGCCCAGGAAGGGCAAGACGCTCGAAAGCGTCGAAAGCCAAGTTAGTTTGCAGCGCACAAAAACACAAGTCCCGATTCAATCATATACAATCACGGGGTGTTACGAAGTTCGACGCTCAATCCCATGATCCTGAAATGCGGGCGCGCTTCGTTGATTTCGCAGTTGCGAGATGATCAACCCCGCTCTAGCAGGCGGCGAGCCTGTCGAATGGCGCCGGCGGCGGGGGAGGCCAGCTGGCGCCAAGCCAGAAGGGCGAACACAGACACCGCTCCCAACATCAGCCATAGCGGCCCGAACAGCCAGGCGGCGGCGGCCAGGGCGAAATAATAGCCGCGAACGCCCTGGTTGAAGTTGGTCAGGGCGGGGTTGAGCACCCGCGCCACGGCGCGGCCATAGGCGACGCGGTCGGCTTCCTCGTGGATTTCCGGCGCGGCGCCGATCAGGGCGACGGTGTAGTTCAACTGACGCAGCGACCAGATGAAGTCGAGGAAGCCGCGCGCCAGGCACAGCAGCACCAGGGCCAGCTTGGCCTCCATCAGGCGCGGCGTGACGGGCTCGGCGCCGACGGCGGCGAAACCGCGTATGGCCGCTTCGCCCCCGAACAGCACCCCGGCCACGGCGGCGATCAACAGCAGATTGGTCGAGGCGAAGAAGGAGCCGGAGTTGATCGAATGGCCCATCAGCTGGCTGTCGATCAGCCGCATCTCGCGGTGGGTCATGGCGCGCATCCAGGCGTCGCGCACCGCCAGCATGTCCATGTTGAGCGAACCGCTGCGCCGCGCCACTAGGCGGATCAGCGGGCCGTAGCCCAGCCAGGCGACGACAAAGACGAACAGGGCGATCCAATCAAACAGACTCATGCCTGATTGACGCCACGTCGGCCGCCGCAAGGCAAGCGTGATCGCCGCGACGCTTGCCGTAAAGCCGCGCAAAGCTTATCACGCGCGTCAATTCTCCCCGTTCGCACCTGCAACAAGAGCGTATCATGAATATCGACGCCATCCCGGTCGGCCCCAACGCGCCGTGGGACATCAACGTCATCATCGAGATCCCGCAGGGCGGCCTGCCGGTGAAGTACGAAATGGACAAGGAATCGGGCGCCCTGTTCGTCGACCGCTTCCTGCACACCGCCATGTACTATCCGGGCAACTACGGCTTCGTGCCGCACACCCTGTCGGACGACGGCGATCCCTGCGACGTGATCGTGCTGAACCCGACGCCGGTGGTGCCCGGCTGCGTCATCCGTTCGCGTCCGATCGGCGTGCTGAAGATGGTCGATGAAGCCGGCGGCGACGAAAAGATCCTGGCCGTGCCGGTCGACAAGCTGAACCCCTATTACACCGAGGTCTCCAGCTACCGTCAGCTGCCCGCCATCCTGATCGAGCAGATCGAGCACTTCTTCACCCGCTACAAGGATCTGGAGAAGGGCAAGTCGGTCACGGTCAAGGGCTGGGGCGACGCTGGCGAGGCCGCCGAGCTGATCGCCGCCGGCATGGCCGCCCACCAGGCCAAGCTGGCCGCCAAGGGCGACGTCGCCGCCTGAGGCAAGGCGAAATCTGAATAACAAAGGCCCCGCTGGCGAACCGGCGGGGCTTTTTTAATCGCGAGTTTCTTCACAGATGTTCAGCCCTGAGTTGGGGCTAACTCGACATCCACGGCCACATTCAAATGTGCCGGTTTCCGATCTTCCAAGTGCATCAAGCTTGTCATTAGCAGAGGCTCTGCAAGCTTCGAATGACCTGAAGCTACCGATCTCTACGGATGTCGTGAGATCGTTTTGGTTCGGATAGATCCACCCCTTCCAATCATTTTTACTTCCGCACCCAGCCACTGCCAAACATGAGAGCAAGGTGGCTAGTGGTTTAAACGAGCGCTTGAGTTTCAAGTTCTAGCCCGGAACGCCGCGATCGCCTCGACGGTCTGGCGCACCTTGGCCTCGATGCCGGCCCAGTCCTTCGCCTGAATGGCGGCCTCGGTGATCAGCTTGGACCCCATTCCGGTCGCCACGATGCCGGCGCCGAACCATTTGGCGATGGAGGCTTCGTCCGGGTCGACCCCGCCGGTCGGCATGATCTTGCTCCAGGGCATGGGGCCCAGCACCGCCTTGACGAAGTCCGGTCCGCCGACGGATGCGCCGGGGAACAGCTTGACGATCTCGCAGCCCAGCTCCTGCGCCTCGGAGATGTCGCGCACCGAGCCGCAGCCGGGCGAATAGGCCACCTGGCGACGGTTGCAGACGCGGGCGACCTCTGGGACCAGGCAGGGGCTGATGACGAAGCGCGCGCCCGACGCCAGGTAGAGGGCCGCCGTCGGCGCATCCAGGATCGAGCCGACGCCCATGATGATGTCGGGGTCGGTGCGCGCAAACTCTTTCGACAGGGCGGTGAAGGTCTCCCAGGCGAAGTCGCCGCGATTGGTGAACTCGATCGCCTTGGCGCCGCCGCGCGCGCAGGCCCGGATCACCTCGACGCAGACCTCGAAATCGGGGTGATAGAAGACCGGCACCACGCCCTGGGTTTCAAGGGCGGTGAGCACGCTGAGGCGGTCGTGGCGCATGGGGTCTCCTTCGCAAGTCTGACGGCCGCAGATCGACGGTCGCCGCCCTTGGCGTCAAGGGCGGCGGGGATCAATCCTGGTAAGCGCCGCTATTCGGCGGTCGCCAGCTCCACCAGCCGCTTCACCATGGCGCTGTCCGCATCGGCCAGAGGGTCCAAAACGGTGAAGTGGTCGGCCCCCTCGACGATCTCGACATGGGTGTCGGCGCCCTTGCCGCCCCAGGCGGCGGCCATCTCGCGGCTTTGGCGGACGAATTCATTGCTTTCGTTGCCGCCCACCCAGCAGTCCAGGGCGGTGCCGCCGGGCGTCGCGCCGTTCGGCGCGGGCCAGTGGATCGGCGACAGGGCGCGCGCGACCGGCGTATCCAGCTTCAGCGCCTCGTTCAGCGAGGTGTGGACCAACGGCTCCAGGTCGAACACGCCCGAGATCGCCAGCGCCGCCCGCGCCCGACCCTCGGACAGCATGCCCGCCGCCATATGGCCGCCGACCGAATGGCCGAACACCAGCGGCCGTTTGCCGGTGCGGGCGCGGACGAACTCCGTCGCCTCGCGCATCTGGCCGATGATCTTGCCGACCGTGACGGCGGGCGCCAGGTCATAGCCGGGGACGACGACGCTGATCCCATGCTCCAGCAGGGCGGGCGCCACCCAGGCGAACCAGCCGCGGTCCAGCGCCTGCCAGTAGCCGCCGTGCATGAAGACGGCGACGGGCGCGCCCGCGCCCGCGTCGAACCATTCCATCTTCTGCCGTTCGGACGGGCCGTACTCGATCGTCTCGGGCCGCCGGGCGTCGATCACCCGCAGCGAGTCCTTGCGCCAGCGATCCAGAATGGCGGGGTGGCCCGGCACGCGGGCGCGGTTGTTATAGGCCGCCTCATAGGCTGCGGCCCGTTCCATCTGCGTCGCCTCGGGCGACAAAGCCTTACCCATGTCGTCTCCATCCGCTAGAGACCTCCGCTTGAACGGGAGGCTTGAAGGCCATGATGACCGCCATTTTCGTCTTCATCAAATGCGAGTTGGGCTACGCCAACGATGTTGCGGCCGATCTGGTCGATAATGTCGAGAATGTGAGCGAGGTCTATTCGACGTCGGGCCAGCATGACCTGCTGGCCAAGTTCCAGCTGCCCAAGGACGCCGACATCGGCACCTTCGTGACCAAGCAGGTGCAGACGCGCCCGCACATCCGCGACACCTTCACCGTCATCACCTTCTCGCCCTTCCTGCCCTCGAAGAAGTAGGGTTCCGTTTTCAAAAAGGACCGGCTAGCGTCCTTCCCAAGCAAGAACGCGAGGGAGGGCGGCCATGGCCGATCTGGAGACGTTCCGCGCGCAGACGCGCGCCTGGCTGGAGGCGAACTGCCCGCCGGAGTGTCACGGCGCGCCGCCGCTTGAGGCGGATATGGTCTGGGGCGGGCGCAACGCCGTCTATCCGACCCCTGCGCACAAGGTCTGGCTGGAGCGCATGGCCGAACGCGGCTGGACCGCGCCGGAATGGCCGCGCGAATACGGCGGCGGCGGGCTAAGCCGCGAAGAAGCCAAGGTGCTGGCCGCCGAGCTGCGCCGCATCAAGGCCCATCCGGCGCTCTACAGTTTCGGCGTCTGGATGCTGGGGCCGGCCCTGCTGGCCTTCGGTACGGAAGAACAGAAGCAGCGCTTCCTGCCGCCCATCGTGCGCGGCGAAATCCGCTGGTGTCAGGGCTATTCCGAACCGGGCGCCGGGTCCGACCTCGCCTCCGTCCAGACCCGCGCCGTGGATCAGGGCGACCACTGGATCGTCAACGGCCAGAAAATCTGGACCTCCTACGCCGACAAGGCCGACTGGATCTTCTGCCTGGTCCGCACCGACCCTGAGGCGCCCAAGCATCTGGGCATCAGCTTCGTGCTGTTCGACATGGCGACGCCGGGCGTGACGACACGGCCCATCACACTGATCAGCGGCAAGTCGCCCTTCTGCGAGACCTTCTTCGACGACGTGCGTGTGGAGAAGCAGAACCTGATCGGCACGCTGAACCGGGGCTGGGACGTGGCCAAGGCCCTACTGGCGCATGAACGAACCATGATCGGCGCCATGGGCGATACCGGGGTCGGCCGACCGCTGGGTCAGGTCGCGGCTGATCATCTGGGGCTGGACGAGGCCGGGCGGCTGGATGAGCCAAGCTTGCGCGCCCGCATCGCCGATTACGACATCGACGCCGCCGCCTTCCGTCTGGCGATGGAGCGGGCGGGCGATCAGATGAAGGCGAAGCAGGCGCATCCGGCCATCGCATCCATGCTGAAATACTACGGCTCGGAGCTGAACAAGCGCCGCCACGAACTGGCCATGGCGTCGGGCGGATCGGACGCGCTGGAATGGGAAGGCGACCGCTCGAACGACGGCCAGGCCGCCCGCGACTGGCTGCGCACCAAGGCCAACTCCATCGAGGGCGGCACCAGCGAAGTCCAGCTGAACATCATCGCCAAACACCTGCTGCAACTGCCGGGGGCGTGATGGTTAGCCATGTGGTGCCACGCCCGAAGCTGCTGGCTGCGGCTGTGGTCGGGATTGTACTGAGCGGCTTGCTCAGTTTCGTCATGCTGACGCCTGCGGGCTGGGGAATGTCCTGGCAGGACATAGCGCCGAGTTGGGGAGCGAAAGCGTTCTTCTTTGCGCCGCTTATCGCTCTGATCGTTGCGGGGATGCTGAAGTTCTCGCGACGACCGTCTCCCCTTCAGGAAATCGTCCTGCTGGCGGCGCCGTTCTATCAGACGATCTTTTTCGCCTTCTCCTATTTCACCGTGAAGCCGGGAACCTGAGTCCATGCCCCTGATCCTGACCGAAGAGCAGACCCTGCTTCAGGACGCCGCCGACGGCTTCCTGAACGAGCACGCTCCTATCGCTCACCTGCGGAAACTGCGCGACAGCCGCGACCCTGACGGTGTCTCGCGCGACCTGTGGCGGGCGTTCGGCGAGATGGGCTTTTCCGGCGTCGTCATTCCTGAGGAAGACGGCGGCTCGGGCCTCGGCGCCGTCGAGGCGGGCGTCATCGCTGAAAGTCTGGGCCGCACCCTGACGCCGTCGCCCTTCATGGGCTCGTCCGTGCTGGCGGCGACGGTTCTGAAGGCGGCGGGGTCAGAGACGCAGAAGCAATGGCTGGGCCGGATCGCGGCGGGGGAGGCCATCCTCAGCCTCGCCGTCGACGAAGGACCCAAACACGCCCCGGCGAAGATCGCTGCGCGCGCCGAACGCTCGGGCAACGGCTTCAAGCTGAACGGCGCCAAGGGCTTCGTGCTGGACGGCCACATCGCCGACGCCCTGATCGTTGCGGCGCAGACGGATGAAGGCCTGACCCTGTTCCTGATCGATCCGGCGGCGCCGGGCGTGACGGTCGAGCGCACTGTCATGGTCGACGCCCACAACGCCGCCCGCGTGACCTTGAGCGAGGTTCAGGTCGACGCCGACGCCGTCATCGGCGCTGTGGGCGAGGGGCAGGGGCCGCTGGACGCCGCCCTGACGCTGGGCCGCGCCTGCGCCGCCTCGTCGCTGGTCGGGGCGGGAGATCAGGCGTTCAGGACGACGCTGGACTATCTCAAGACCCGCAAGCAGTTCGGCAAGCTGATCGGCGAGTTCCAGGCCCTGCAACACCGCGCCGCCCACCTGTTCACTGAGCTGGAACTGGCCAAGGCGGCCACCCTGGCCGCGCTTCAGGCCATCGACGCGGGCCGCCCCGACGCCGAACAGGCCGCGGGGATCGCCAAGGCCAAGGCCGGCCGCGTCGCCGAACTGGCGGTGCAGGAGGCGGTCCAGATGCACGGCGGCGTCGGCATGACCGACGAGTTCGACGTCGGCCTGTTCATGAAGCGTGTCCGCGTCCTGAACGAACTGCTCGGCGACGCCCACTTCCACGCGGAACGCCTGGCCCGCGCGCAGGGCTTCTAACCCCTTCTCCCCTTGA
>NZ_GL883086.1:1961127-1973564 GCF_000204035.1 Brevundimonas diminuta ATCC 11568 | reverse complement strand
GGGGAGAAGGATGATGCTGACACTCGTTTGATCCAGGGCAAAGCCGTGCGGCTCGGGGTGACGGTTGGGCGAGGATCGCTTACACCTCCCGGCAAGGGAGAAACGACATGACGCGATCCAACGCGCCTGCCTATCAGACAGGCTTCGCCAACCACTTCGCCACCGAGGCGGTGGACGGCGCCCTGCCGGTCGGCCGCAACTCGCCGCAGCGCCCGGCGCTGGGCCTCTATGCAGAACAGCTGTCGGGCGCGGCCTTCACCGCCCCGCGTGACCACAATCTGCGCAGCTGGCTGTATCGCCTGCGGCCCTCGGCCCAGCACGGGCCGTATCAGCCGTTCGCGCAAGGCCGCGTGCGCTCCGGCCCCTTCACCGAGACGCCGCCCAATCCCAACCGGATGCGCTGGGACCCGCTGCCCATGCCGGACCAGCCGACCGACTGGGTCGAGGGGCTGACCACCTACGGCGGCAACGGTTGCGCCGATTCCGGCACGGGGGTGGGCGTCCACCTCTATGTCGCCAACCGCTCGATGGTCGACCGCGTCTTCTATTCCGCCGACGGCGAACTGCTGATCGTGCCGCAGCACGGGACGCAGCGTTTCGTCACCGAGATGGGGGTGATCGAGGCGGCGCCGGGCCACATCCTCGTCATCCCGCGCGGTGTCCGCTTCCGCGTCGAGGTGGACGGGGAGGCGCGCGGCTATGTCTGCGAGAACTACGGCGCGCCCTTCCGCCTGCCGGACCTCGGCCCCATCGGCTCCAACGGTCTGGCCAATCCGCGCGATTTCGAGACGCCGGTCGCCGCTTTCGAGGACGTGGATCGCCCGACCGAGTGCGTCCAGAAATACGGCGGCCAGCTATGGGCCACGGCCTTCGACCACAGTCCGCTGGACGTGGTGGCCTGGCACGGCAACTACGCCCCCTATCGTTATGATACCGAGCGGTTCAACACCATCGGCACGGTCAGCTTCGACCATCCGGACCCGTCGATCTTCACCGTCCTGACCTCGCCCAGCGACACGCCGGGCACGGCCAACTGCGACTTCGTCATCTTCCCGCCGCGCTGGATGGTGGCCGAGGACACCTTCCGCCCGCCGTGGTTCCATCGCAACGTCATGAGCGAGTTCATGGGGCTGATCTTCGGCGAATATGACGCCAAGGCGGGCGGCTTCGCCCCCGGCGGCGCGAGCCTGCACAACCGCATGAGCGGCCACGGCCCGGATCAGGCCAGCTGGGACGGCGCGACCAAGGCCGATCTGAAGCCGCACAAGATCGAGAACACCCTGGCCTTCATGTTCGAGACGCGGATGCCGATCCGCACCACGGCCTGGGCGGAACAGACGCCGTTGATGCAGCTGGACTACGACGATTGCTGGACCGGCTTTGAAAAGGGCAAGGTCTGACCGCCCTCAAAGCGATATGAAAAGGGCCCCGCCGCGATCGCGACGGGGCCCTTCTTCTGTGCGAGGTCCGCTTAGGACTTCGGCGGCGTGTTCGAGGTGGTCATGCCGCCGTCGACGTTGCCGGCCTCGGCCTTGATGGCGTCGGCCTTCTCATCGGCCTTCTTCTCCACGGCGTCCGCCTGCGCGTTCAGGGCGTCGGCCTGGGCGTCAGTCGGGGCGGCGTCGGCCTGATTCTCGAGCTGAGTCGCCGTCACATCAGCCTGAGCCTCGACGGCGTCGGCGCGGGCGTCGGCCTCCTTTTCGGCCGGGTTCTGGCAGGCGGCCAGACCGGTCAGGGCGGCGACGGAGACGGCGGCGAGAACAAGTTTGCGCATGGTGGTGCTCCAGATGATTGAGCCTTGGAAACTCGCTGGATCACATTCGGTTCACGCACCTGTGATCACATTTTCAGCCCGCCTCGGCGAAGGCCACGCGCGCGGCGCCCAGCAGGGCGGCGTGTTTATGCAGGATCACCTTGGTCGGAATGGCGGCCATATAGTCCTGGAACCGACCCTTGCGCTCGAACCGACGGCGGAAGGGGCTGGCCTGGATGAAGGGCAGGATGCGCGGCGCGATCCCGCCGGCGATATAGACCCCGCCGCGCGCGCCGGTGGTCAGGGCGATGTCCCCGGCGACAGCGCCCAGCATGGCGCAGAAACGGGCCAGGGTGGCGCCGCAGGGGCTGGTCGGATCCTCCAGCGCCTGGGCGGTGATCTGGGCGGGATCGTCGATATGGGTCTCGCGTCCGTCGATCTCGGCCAGGGCGCGGTGCAGGTTCAGCAGGCCCGGCCCGCAGATCAGCCGTTCGATCGAGACGCGGTCGTAGCGGCGACGCAGGATGCGCAGGACTTCGTCCTCGACTTCGTCGCCTGGCGCGAAACAGGCGTGGCCGCCCTCGCTGGGCAGGGCCATCTCGCGGCCGTGGGCGTCGCGCGCCAGGGCGGAGACGCCGAAGCCCGTGCCCGGCCCGACCAGGGCGATGGCGGCGTGGGGATCGCCCTGGGCCGGGCCGCCCAGAGACGCCAGTTCGTCTTCGGGCACGACGGGCGCGCCCCAAGCCAGGGCCTCGAAGTCGTTGATCAGGCGGATCGGGTTCAGCCCCAGGGTCTGAAGCTCGCCCTCCGACACGCGCCAGGGCGAGTTGGTCAGGTCGATGGCGCCGTCCGTCACCGGCCCCGCCACGGCGATGACGCCGCCCGTCGGCTTGACCGGGCAGCCGTCGAGATAGGCCTTCACGCCGTCCAGAAAGGTCGGGTGGGTCTCGGCGGGGAAGCTCTCGAAATGCTCCAGCCGGGGGCGACCGTTGACCATGCGGGTCAGGGCGAAGCGGGCGTTTGTGCCGCCGACGTCGCCGACCAGAAGCAGGGGATCGGTCATACGGCTCTCCTTCAGGCGTCCACGGCGCGATCGACCAGGTTGGGATCGGGCGGGCCGTCGTCGTGGCCATTCGCGCCGATGGGGGCGACGAAACAGACGCTGGCCCCTTCCTCCGCCGTCGACACCGCCTGACGGAAGGCGCCGAACAGCTCACGGCCATAGCCCCAGGACGAGCACTCGGCATGGGCGCGCGAGCGCGTCGCCGCCGGGCGCGCGCCCAGGTCGTCGATCCCCACGGTGGTCAGCACACCGGCCTCAGGGTCCAACCGGATCATGTCGCCGTCGCGCACGTGGGCCAGGGGGCCGCCCGCTAAGGCCTCGGGGCTGACGTGGATGGCGGCGGGCGTCTTGCCGCTGGCGCCCGACATGCGGCCGTCGGTGACGAAGGCGACTTTGAAGCCCTTGTCCTGCAGCACGCTGAGCGCCGGCGACAGGCTGTGCAGTTCGGGCATCCCATTGGCGCGCGGTCCTTGGAAGCGCAGCACCAGCACCACGTCGCGATTCAGCTTGCCGTCCTTGAAGGCTTGAAGCGCGTCTTCCTGGGTTTCGAACACGGCGGCGGGGGCCTCGACGATGCGGTTCTCAGGCTTCACCGCCGAGATCTTGATGACCGCACGGCCCAGATCGCCCTGCACCAGCCGCAGGCCGCCCTCGCGGTCGAACGGGTCCGAGGCGGGACGCAGGATGCTCAGGTCCAGACTCTCCTTCACCGTGTCGCGCCAGACCAGTTCGCCGTCCTCCAGCCGGGGCTCCTTGAAATAAGGCTCCAGCCCTTGGCCCATGATGGTGGTCACGTCGGCGTGCAGGTTGCCTGCCTCAACCAATTCGCGGGTGACGAAGGCGACCCCGCCCGCCGCCTGGAAGGCGTTCACATCGGCCGAACCGTTGGGATAGACCCGCGCCAGAAGCGGCGTGACTGAGGACAACTGGTCCATGTCGGTCCAGTCGATCAGCACCCCCGCCGCGCGCGCCATGGCGACCAGATGGATGGCGTGATTGGTCGAGCCGCCGGTGGCCAGCAGGGCGACGATCATGTTGACGATGGTCTTCTCCGACACGACGTCGGCCATGCGTCCGCGCCCCTCGCGCGCCAGTTCGATCGCCCGCTTGGCCGCCGCCGCCGTCAGGGCGTCGCGCAGGCCGGTGTCGGGGTGAACGAAAGCGGTCGAGGGCAGGTGCAGCCCGGCGATCTCCATCATCATCTGGTTGGAGTTGGCCGTGCCGTAGAAGGTGCAGGTGCCGGGCGAATGATAGGAGGCGATCTCGCTTTTCAGCAGTTCGGCGCGGTCGATCAGGCCTTGGGCGTATTCGGCGCGAACGCGGGCCTTCTCGGCGTTGGGCAGGCCCGAGGGCATCGGCCCGGCCGGGGCGAAGACGACCGGCAGATGGCCGAACGCCAGCGCGCCCATGAACAGGCCCGGCACGATCTTGTCGCACACCCCCAGCATCAGGGCGGCGTCGAAGGCGTCGTGGGTCAGGGCCACCCCCGTCGACATGGCGATGACGTCGCGGCTGAACAGGCTCAGCTCCATGCCGGGGCGCCCTTGCGTGACGCCGTCGCACATGGCCGGAGTTCCGCCCGCCACCTGCGCCGTGGCCTGGACCTCGCGCGCGGCCTGGCGGATGATCTCGGGGAAGCGCTCGAACGGCTGATGCGCCGACAGCATGTCGTTATAGGCGGTGACGACGCCGAGGTTCGGCTGGGCGCCGGTCATGGCGGTCAGCTTGTCCGCCACCGTCTGCCCGGCGAAGGCGTGGGCCCAGTTGGCGCAGGACAGCTTGGCCCGTCCGGACCCTGATCCCGTCGCCGCGTCCATGCGGCGCAGATAGTCGGCGCGGGTCTTGCGGCTGCGTTCGACGATACGGGCGGTGACGACCGCCACCACGGGATTGAGCGCCATCAGTCGGCCTCCGTCCAGATTACTTCAAGGGGGGCGTTCGCCGCGACCAAGGCGGCGATGGGGCTGACGGCCGGATCGCCCGCCGCCTCGCGCTCGAACACGGCGCGCTTCCTTGCCCCGGTCAGGGCCAGCACTACGCGCCGCGCCGAAGCCAGCCACGGCAGATTGAGCGTCAGCCGCTCCTGCGGCGGCCCCGCGCCGTCGCGGCCGGCGGGCACGCCGTAGACGGCGGGTTTCAGGCTCGGGGTCAGCAGGGTGGTCAGCGTCGGACTGCCGGGGAACATGGAACAGATATGCCCGTCCTCGCCCATGCCCAGCAGGACGGCGTCCAGCAGGCGACCCTCAGCGGCCAGGGCCTGAGAGGCGAGGGCGGCCGCGCGATCCACCGTCACGGCGGGGCTGTAGAGCGGGATGAACCGTGCGGCGGCGGCCGGGCCGGTCAGCAGGGTTTGTTTCAACAGGGCCGCGTTCGAGGCGGGTGAAGCTTCAGGCACATAGCGTTCATCCACCAAGGTCGCCGTGACCTTGGTCCAGTCGAGATCGGCCTGCGCCAACCGTGCATAGATGGGCGAGGGCGTCGATCCGCCCGACCCGGCGAACAGGGCGCGCCCGTTGGCGGTCAGAGCCTCCGCCAGCGCCCCGGCCAAGCGGTCGGCGGCGGCCTCGGCCCAAGTATCGCGGGTGGGGAAACTCTGGATCATGCCGACACTTCCCTTCTCCCTAGGGGGGAGAAGGTCGCTCGCGGAGCGAGACGGATGAGGGGGCTGTGTCTACCCGCTCGACCTTTGATGTAGTGTCCGCATCGGGCGTCCCCCTCATCCGAGCCGCGCTGCGGCCCGCCTTCTCCCCCGAGGGTAGAAGGAAGAATGTTGGCGTTTCTCATCTCACGTTCCACTTCCGTCCCGTGCGCGACAGCAGCAGGTCGGCCGCCTCCGGTCCCCAGCTGCCCGCCGCATAGTCCAGCGGTTTGCACTCGCGACACGCCCAGGCGTCCGCCAGCTCATCGACCCATTTCCAGGCCTGCTCGGCCTCGTCCCGGCGCACGAACAGAGTGGAGTCGCCGTTGAGGGCGTCCAGCAGCAGCCGCTCATAGGCGACGCGGCGACGCGGCGGGGCGGCCTCCTTGCCGTCCTGCCCCCACGACAGGCTCATCCGGATCGGCTGAAGCTGCATGCGCTGCTCCAGCCCCGGCTTTTTGTTCATCACCGACAGGGAGATGTCCTCGTCCGGCTGAAGCTCGATCACCAGCCGGTTGTCATAGATGTCGCCGCGCTCGCCGTGACCGAAGATGGAGTGGGGCACCGGCTTGAACTGGATGACGATCTCGGTGCGCTTCTCGGCCAGCCGCTTGCCGGTGCGCATGAAGAAGGGCACGCCCGCCCAGCGCCAGTTGTCGATGTCGGCGCGGATGGCGACGAAGGTCTCGGTGTCCGACGGCTGGCCGCGCTCGGTCTGATAGCTTTCGACCGGGCGTCCTTCGACCTTCCCGGCGGCATACTGGCCGCGCACGGTGACGCGTTCGGCGTCCTCGGCGGTGACGTGGCGAAGCGAGCGCAGCACCTTCACCTTTTCGTTGCGCACAGAGTCGGGGTCCAGATCGCTGGGCGGCTCCATCGCCACCAGACACAGCAGTTGCAGCATATGGTTCTGCACCATGTCCCGCAGGGCGCCGTATTCGTCATAATAGGGCCAGCGGTCGCCGACGCCGACCGTTTCTCCGATCGTGATCTGCACATGGTCGATGGTCAGATTGTTCCACAACGGCTCGAAGATGGCGTTGCCGAAGCGCAGGGCGATTAGGTTCTGCACCGTCTCCTTGCCGAGATAGTGGTCGATGCGGAACACCTGGCTCTCGTCAAAGGCGTGAGCCACGGCGTCGTCGATGGCGCGGAAGCTTTCCAGATCGCGCCCGACCGGCTTCTCCAGCACGATGCGGTCGTCGGGACCGGCCAGACCGGCCGTCTTCATCGCCGTGACGATGCGGCCGTAGAGCGAAGGCGACACAGCCAGGAAAGAGGTGACCGGGCCATCGCCCGACCGCGCCTTCAGCGCGCGCAGGCTTTCGGCGTCGGTGGCGTCCACCGCCAGGTAATCGAGCCGCCGGGTCAGGCGCGCCCAACTCGTCTCGTCCCAGGCGTCGGCGGCCTCGGCGCGGGGCTGCACCGCCTGACGCACCTTGGCGATGTAGTCCTCGGCGGTTTCCTGCGACCGGGCGGCGCCGATGATCTTCAGTTCCGGCGGCAGAAGCCCGTCATGATCCAGGAAGTAGAGCGACGGCAACAGCATCCGCATGGCCAGGTCGCCGCCGCCGCCGAACAGGATCAAAGCCGCCATCTTGAGGCCTCCCTTGCAGAAGATCGGCCCGCCAAGCGTGACCGTGGTCAGCCAGAGTGATTGGCCGGTTCCGCCCGCTGGGCCAAGACGTCCAGCACGTCCTGAAACACCATGTGACGCGCGTGCAGAAGCACCAGCAGGTGATAGATCAAATCCGCCGCCTCGCCGGCGAGTTCCGCATTATCTCCCGCCGCCCCGGCTAGAGCCGTCTCGACGCCCTCTTCGCCGACCTTCTGGGCCGCGCGTTTCGGCCCTTGGGCGATCAGGCGGGCGGTCCAACTGTCGTTGGGGTCGGCCTGGGCTCGGACATGGATGGTGCGCTCCAGTCGCCCGATGCGGCCCAGGCCGGGCGCGTCCTCCTCGCCGAAACAGCTGATGCGGTTCAGGTGGCAGGCGTTTCCGACCGGGCGCACCTTCACCACCACGGCGTCGCCGTCGCAGTCGGGCGTCACCGAGACGACGTTGAGGAAGTCGCCCGAGATCTCGCCCTTGCGCCACCGTCCGCCGCGCGAGCGCGAGAAGAAGGTGGCCTGTCCGCTGTCCAGCGTCTCGCGCAGCGCCGCCTCGTCCATATAGGCCAGGGTCAGCACCTGAAGGGTGTCGGCGTCCTGCACCACGGCCGGGATTAGCCCGCCGCCCTTGGCGAAGTCCAGTTGGGAGAAGTCGATCTGAGAGATGTCGAGGGTCATATCCTCACCTCCACGCCTTGCGCATCCAGGTAGCGCTTGAGTTCCGGGATCGCGATCGCGCCTGAGTGAAACACGCTGGCCGCCAGCGCGCCCGACACGTCCGCCTCCACGAACACATCGCGGAAGTGCTCCACCGCGCCCGCCCCGCCGGACGCCACCAGCGGAATGGTCAACCGCCGCCGCGCTTCGGCCAACTGGTCCAGGTCATAGCCCCGCCGCACCCCGTCCTGATCGATGCAGTTCAGCACGATCTCGCCGGCGCCCAGCTCCTGCGCCTCGACGATCCACTCCATCGTCAGCCGCCCGGCGCCGCGCCGCGCGTCCGGATCGCCGGTGTATTGGTGCACCCGCCATTCGCCGTCCTGAAAGGCGCTGTCGACGCCGACGACGACGCATTGCCGCCCCAGCCGCGCGGCCATCTCGCCGATCAGTTCGGGCCGCTCCAGCGCGGGCGAGTTGATCGACACCTTGTCCGCCCCGTGATCGAGGCACCGCGCCGCTTGTTCCACGTTGCGGATGCCGCCCGCGACGCAGAAGGGGATGTCCAGAAGCCGGGCTATGTCCTGCACCCAGCCATAGTCCAGCGTGCGCCCTTCGGGGCTGGCGGTGATGTCGTAGAAGACCAGTTCGTCGGCGCCCTGATCGCGATAGCGCGCGGCCAGTTCGGCGGCGTCGCCCATGTCGACGTGGCCCTCGAACCGCACGCCCTTGACCACGCGGCCGTCCTTCACGTCGAGGCAGGGGATGATGCGCCTAGCGGTCATTGGCCGAAACCGGAGCCATGTTCACAGCCTTGATGGCTTCGGCCACGGTGAAGCGGCCGGCGTAGAGGGCGCGGCCGGTAATGGCGCCGGCGCAGCCGATGGCCTTGGCGGCGATCAGGTCGTCCAGACCGGCGGCCCCGCCCGAGGCTTGAATCTCCAACTCGGGGCGACGACGGATGGCCTCGGAGAGCAGCTCTTGGTTCAGGCCGGTCAGGGCGCCGTCGCGACCGACGTCGGTGATCAGGATGTGGCGTAGCATCCCGACCGGATAGCGCTCCAGCACGCTCCACAGATCCACGCCCGACGACTGGGTCCAGCCCTTCAGGGCGGGCACGGGCAGGCCGTCCTCATAGCGGACGTCCAAGGCCAGGGCGATGGCGTCGGGGCCGAACTGCTCCAGCCATTTCAGCACCTGATCCGTGTCGGTGACGGCCAGCGAGCCGATGACGACACGGCTGATCCCGGCGCCCAGCAGGTGCTCGATATCCTTTGCCGAACGGACGCCGCCGCCCGATTGGACCTTGATGTGCACGGCCCGGGCCATGTCGCCGATCAGTTCATACTGACGCGCCTCGCCGGCCTTGGCTCCATCCAGATCGATCACGTGGATCCACTCGGCCCCTTCGGCGGCAAAGGCCGCCAGCCGGTTGGCGGGGTGGGAATCATAGCGGGTCACGTGATTGAAATCGCCGTGCAACAGGCGAACCGCATGGCCCTCGATCAGGTCAATGGCGGGATAGATGATCACGCGGGCAACTCCAGGAAGTTCTTCAAAATACGCGCGCCGAGGACGGCCGACCGTTCCGGGTGGAACTGGCAGCCCCAACGGTTGGCGCTGTTGACCATGGCGGGCACGGGCGCGCCATAGTCGGCGGCGGCGAGGGTCGCCGGACCGTCGGGGCAGACGAAGCCGTGAACGAAATAGGCCCAGTCGCCGTCTTTCACGCCGTCCAGCAGCGGGTCGTCGCGGCGGATCGTCAGACGGCTCCACCCCATATGCGGCGACGGGCGCGACGGGGCGGGAAGGATGGCCTCGACCCGACCGGGGATCAGCCCCAGCAGGTCGGCCCCGCGGTCTTCTGCGCTGGCGTCGAACAACAGCTGCTGGCCCAGGCAGACGCCCAGCAGCGGACGTGGAAACCGGCGCAGCGGTTCGATCAGGTCCAGCGCCTGCAGTCTCTGCATGGCGTAACCGGCCGCGCCGACGCCGGGCAGGATGATCCGCTCGGCTTCAGCCACATCGGCCGGATCGTCGGTGATCCGCACCCGCGCGCCCAGCCGCTCCAACGCGAACCGCACCGAGGCCACATTGCCCGAGCCGTAACCGATCAAGGTGACGTTCACAGCACCCCCTTGGTGCTCGGCACGACATCGCCCTCGACCCGGATCGCCTGTCGCAGGGCGCGGCCCAGCGCCTTGAACACGGCCTCGGTCTTGTGGTGGTCGTCGTCGCCGGTGACGCGGACGTGGACGGCCGCGCCCAGATTTTCGGCCAGCGATCGCACGACGTGCGCCGTCAGATCGGTGCGGTAGTCGCCCAGCATCGGCGTCGCGAACGTCCCCTCGAACACCGGATAGGGCCGCCCCGACAGATCGATCGACACCGCCGCCTCGGCCTCGTCCATCGGCAGGACGAAGCCATACCGGCCGATGCCGCGCCGCTCGCCCAGCGCCTGTTTCAACGCCTGGCCCAGAGCAATGGCGCAATCCTCGATCGTGTGGTGCGGGTCGATGTGCAGGTCGCCTTCGCACGCCAGACGGATGGAGAACCCGCCGTGCGCCGCCACCTGTTCGATCATGTGGTCGAAGAAGCCGACGCCGGTTTCGATCTTCACCGGCCCGGCGCTGTCCAGATCGACGGCGCAGACGATGCGGGTCTCCTTGGTGTCGCGGATGGCCTGACCGATGCGATTGCGGCGCGCGCCGGGGCTGGCGGCGCCCAGGGCGGTCAGCAGGCGGTCGTTGACTTCGGGCTTCAGCGAGACGGGCAGGCGCAGCCGCTCGCCCGCCGGATCGGCGCTCAAACCATAGCGGCGCAGGGCCTCTACGGCGCCCGCCGGGTCGGAGGGCTTGGCGATGATCACCGGCCCCACCCCGGCCTCCAGCGCCATGATGCGCGACAGGGCCTCGGCGACGCGGACGCGCTCGCGGCGTACGGCGCTGATGCGTTCGGCTGTCTCCATCATCCGCGACGGGTCCAGCGCCTGGATCGCCAGCCGCACCGAGACTTCAGGCAGGGCGTAGGGCTCCAGCACCTCGGCCAGCCGCGCCAGCGTCTGCGCTTGCGCGACCGCCGCCCCGACCCGCGCCCCGGCCAGCCCATAGGCCAACGACAGGCTGCGCAGCACGATCAGATTGGCGTGGTCCTTCACCACGGCGGCGGCCGAGGGCGCCTCGGCGAACTCGACCAGCCCTTCGTCCACGACCAACAAGGCGGGGGCGACGCGCTCGGCCATCTCGGCTACGGCCTCGGACGAGCCGAGGGCGCGGATGACCACGGCGGCGGTGTCGGCGTCTTCGGCCAGGCGGGCGTAGAGGGCGGCCAGTTGCGTATAGGGCTCGGCGTCGGGCGCCTGCACCTTCAGCCCGTCGCGCGCGGCGAGGCGCCAGATCAGTTCCAGCCCGTGTGTCAGGCCGCGCGTCGGCAGCACCTGACCCGCGTCGACGCCATAGAGGGCGGCCATGCGGGTCGCCAGCGCGGTCGGCTCGGCCGGATAACGCTCCAGACCGTCGCCGCCCGACACTAGCGGCGGATAGGGGGCGGGCAGCGTCATGATCTTTCTCCCCTCGGAGGAGAAGGTGGCTCGCGCAGCGAGACGGATGAGGGGGCTGTGTCCGCGCACACGACGGAGGAGGGCGAAGCCAGCACACCCCTCATCCGAGCGCCTCCGGCGCCCACCTTCTCCCACAAGGGGAGAAGGAAGAGGTTGTTGGTCATCCCGCACTCCTCAGATCTGCGGCCCTGGCGTGGGCTTCCAGCCCCTCCAGCCGGGCCAGGGCTGCGGCGACGGGAGCCAGGGCGGCGGCGCCCTGTTCACTGACGGTCTGCACCGACATGGTCGTCATGAAGCTGGCGGTGGCCACCCCGCCCAGCGTTCGCGCCGCGCCGTCGGTCGGCAGGACGTGGCTGGGGCCCGCCGCATAGTCGCCCAGCGTCTCCGCCGCCCAGCGCCCGACGAAGACGGCGCCCGCCGCGCTGATCCGCTCGACCAGCCGTTCGGCCTCTTGCGTCTGGATCGACAGGTGTTCGGGGCCGTAGAGGTTCGCGACCTCGCACGCCTCGGTCCTGTCGCGCACGCGGATGGCGCGGGCCTCGGCCAGCGAGGCGCGGGCGATGGCGGCGCGCGGCAGGCTGTCGACCTGACGTTCGACCTCGGCGATGATCTCGCTCAGGGCCGTGCCGCTGTCGGAGACAAGGATCACCTGCGCATCGGCGTCGTGCTCGGCCTGGCTTAACAGGTCGGCGGCGACGATCTCGAAATCAGCGTCGCGGTCGGCGATGACCAGCAGTTCCGACGGCCCCGCAGGCAGGTCGCAGGCCGGGCCGCCGGGCAGGGATGAGGCGTATCGCTTCGCCTCGGCCACATAGGCGTTGCCGGGACCGAACAGCTTGTCGACGGGCGCGATGACGCCGTCTTCCAGTTCGGCGCCGAAGGTCAGGGCGGCGATGGCCTGCGCCCCGCCCAGCAGCCACAGCTCGTCCAGCCCCGCCTCGGCGGCGGCGGCGATCATGGCCGGGTGGACCGAGCCGTCCTTGGACGGCGGCGTCACGGCGACGCGCCGTCCGACCCCGGCCACGTCCGCCGGTATGGCCAGCATCAGCAGCGATGAAAACAGCGGCGCCGTTCCGCCCGGAACATAGAGGCCGGCCGAGCCGATGGGCCGCCAGACCAGCTTGGACTTCACGCCGGGCGTCGTCTCGATGAAGGGCGT
>NZ_GL883086.1:1958817-1960980 GCF_000204035.1 Brevundimonas diminuta ATCC 11568 | reverse complement strand
CGATGCGGCGCGGCGGGGCGCCGTCCAGCCGGGTCGCCCAGTCGGTCACGGCCTCGCCGCCGCGCGCCCGCACGTCGTCGAATATCTCGCGCACCACGCTGGAGACGAAGCCTTCAGTGCGGCGCTGCGGGCGGGCCAGGGCGGCTTTGCGTCCGGCGGCGTCGAGTTGGTTCCAGTCGATACGCTTCATCACATCATCTTCTCGATGGGCAGGACCAGGATGGCCGACGCCCCTTCCGCCTTCAGTTTCTCCAATGTCTCCCAGAAGACCGCCTCCTGACAGACGGCGTGGACGGCTACGGCGTCGTCGCGCCCCGACAGGGGCATGACGGTGGGCGATCCGGCGCCGGGCAACAGGGCGGTGATCCGGTCCAGCGCCGCGCGCGGCGCATTCAGCATCACGTATTTGGCCCCTTGCGAGGACACGACGCCCGCCATCCGCTCGACGATGGAGTCCAGCAGGTGTTGAAGCCCCGCCTCGGGCGGCGTCGGCGCCTTGATCAGCACGGCCTGACTGTCCAGCACCGTCTCGCGCGCCGTCAGCCCGTTGGCCTCCAGCGTGGCGCCCGTCGAGACCAGGTCGCAGATGGCGGCGGCCAGCTTCAGCCGCGGGGCCACCTCGACTGCGCCGCGCATGGTGACGATGTCGGCCTGGACGCCCGCCTCATCCAGAAAGCGGCGCAGGATCCTGGGGTAGGAGGTGGCGATCCGCAGCCCTTGCAACGACGACGGTCCGGCGTAGTCCAGCCCCGGCGGCGTCGCGATCTTCAGCGTGCAGCGGCCGAAGCCCAGCGGCATGACGACCTCTGCGTTCGGGCCGCCGTTCTTCACCTCTTCCAGCACGTTCTCGCCGACGATGCCCAGATCGCAGACCCCGTCCGCCACGAAGGTCGGGATGTCGTCGTCGCGCACCCGCAGCAGGTCGATCGGATAGTTCTCGATCCGGTACAGCAGATCGTTGTTGCCCTTGATCACGCGCAGGCCCGCATCGCGGACCAGATCGAGGCTGCGTTCGGCCAGGCGGCCGGATTTCTGGACGGCGATGCGCAGCCGCCCCTGAACCGTACTCATGATCTCATCTCAGGCTTTCAGTCTGTCCAGCACCAGCCGATAGCCCTGGTGCGGCATGTCCTTCAGGGAGCGCGCGACGCGCACGACAGTGGTCGGGCTGGCCGGCGCCTCGGCGGCGATCTCGCGATAGGTCTTGTCCCCGGCGTCCAGCATCCGCGCCACCTGCCACCGCTCGGCCATGGCGCGCAGCTCGGCCGGGGTGCACAGATCGGCCAGAAAGGCGTCCGCCTCCTCCCGCGTTTTCAGCGAAAGCAGGGCGTCCAGCAATGCGGTCCTGGCGGCGTCGGTGCTCATGGCGCGTTCCATTATGCTGTAACAATGGAACGGTCAACCTGCTTCCCGGTCTGTCGTGCTCAGAATGGATGCAAAGGCGGTGGCGCTTCGCTTCCGGCGTCTCTATCTGCGCTGTCATGAGCAAGGTTGTGATCATCGGCGCGGGACACGCGGGGGGCTCGGCGGCGGCGCTGCTGAGGCAGTATGGGTTTGAGGGCGAGATCGTCCTGGCGGGGCAGGAAAGCGCGCCGCCCTATCAGCGGCCGTCCCTGTCGAAAGCCTGGCTGAAGGGGGAGGCGGGTCTGGAAGACCTGCTGCTGCGCCCCGAGAGCTTCTACGCCGAGCAGGACATCGCCCTGCGCACCGGCGTCACGGCGAGCGCCATCGACGCGGCCGCCAGGACCGTGACCTTCGCCGACGGAACGGTCGAGACCTACGACGTGCTGATCCTGGCCACCGGCTCGACGGCGCGCAAGCTGGCCCTTCCCGGCGCCGACCGGCCGGACCTGCTGGAGCTTCGCACCCTCGACGACGCGGAACGGCTGAAGGCCGTGCTGGCGCCCGGTAAGCGGCTGGCGGTGGTCGGCGGCGGCTATGTGGGTCTGGAGGCGGCGGCTTCGGCCCGCGCCCTGGGCGCCGAGGCTGTGGTGATCGAGCGCATGGACCGAGTGTTGGCGCGCGTGGCGTCTCAGCCCCTGTCGGCCTTCTTCACTGACCTGCACAGGAAGCATGGGGTTGAGATCCTGACCGGCGTCGAGGTCGCGGGGTTCGAGGACGCGGGCGTGCGTCTGGCGGACGGGACGCTGATCGCGGCGGACG
>NZ_GL883086.1:1928682-1958506 GCF_000204035.1 Brevundimonas diminuta ATCC 11568 | reverse complement strand
GCTGCAGATCGCGGGCGTGCCCTTCGACGCCGACCGGCAGTTGGCGCGCAGCGATCCGGCCGGCGGCGCCTTCTCGGTCTTCCATCTGAGCGGCGACAGGATCGTGGCGGTGGAGGCGGTCAACGCCCCGGCCGACTTCATGGGCGGGCGGATGCTGATCGGGAAGGGGACGGCGGTGGACGACGCCCTGCTGGCCGATCCGACAGTGTCGATCAAGGCGGTCGCCAAGCCCCAGGTGTGACCTGCGTGTGACACCTGATCCGCAAGTGCGATTTAGTCGCAGGAGTCAGATTGTCGCACCCTGAAATGGTGCTAATGCGAGCCGGTCTCAATCAATGGCCGGTTCCTCCTCATGTCCGACACCCGCTCCGCCGCCCTCAAGGCGCTCCTGTTCGCGTCCAGCGCCGCCGGGATGCTGTGCGCCGCGCCCGCGATCGCGGCGACTGACGAGGCCGCGCCCGCCGATGGGGTGATCAGTCAGGACGCCACCAACCTGGGCACGGTGGACGTGCACGGCCATCGCGTGAAGCGCGAGCCGAAAGACCCGCAGTTCGTCACGCCTCTGGTCGATACGCCGCGCACCGTGACGGTGATCCCGCAGCAGATCATCGAACAGACGGCCGCCACCTCCTTGCAGGACATCCTGCGCACTTCGCCGGGCATCACCTTCGGCGCAGGCGAAGGCGGCCAGCCCCTGGCCGACCGGCCCTTCATCCGCGGTCAGGCCTCGGGCAACAACATCTTCGTCGACGGCATCCGCGACACCGGCGGCCAGCAGCGCGAGGTCTTCAACCTGGAGCAGGTCGAGGTCATCAAGGGCGCCGATTCCGTCTATTCGGGTCGCGGTTCGGGTGGCGGCAGCATCAACCTGGGCTCCAAGTCGCCGCGTCTGACCAACTTCGTCCACGGCTCGGCCGGGGTCGGCACGGACGACTATCTGCGTGGCACGGTGGACGCCAACTGGCAGGTTGGTCCGACCGCCGCCATGCGCCTGAACGTCATGGCCTCGCAGGGCGACGTGCCGGGCCGCAACGGAGCCGATTTCGACAAGTGGGGCGTCGGGGCTGCGGTCGCCGTGGGTCTGGGCGCGCCGACGACGCTGACGGCCAGCTACTACCATCTCGACAGCAATCAGACGCCCGACTACGGCGTCCCGCTCTACACCAAGCTGGGCGGGGCGAACGCGCCGCGTCCGGACGCCTCGGGCATCCTGGATGTGCCCTATGACAGCTTCTACGGCCTGAAGGCGCGCGACTATCTGAACAATACGGTCGACAGCCTGACGCTGGAGGTCGAGCATCTTTTCAGCGACACCCTGGCCCTGCGCAACGTCACCCGCTACGCGCAGACGCTGAACGACTATGTCGTCACCAACCCCGGCGACGGCGGCGCGGCTCAGCAGATCAACGGCGTCTGGTGGATGAAGCGGGGCCTGAAGTCGCGCTGGAACCCGGCCGAGACCCTGGCCAACGTCACCGACCTGCACGGCTCCTTCCTGACCGGCGCGATCAAGCATGACTTCGACGTCGGTCTGGAGCTGGTGCGCGAGAAGAACCGCAACGCCTCCTATACGGTCACGACCCTGACCGGCACGGCCTGCCCGGCGCCGTTGACGGGCTTGGACTGCACCCAGGTCTATGCGCCGAACCCGAACGACCCGTGGACGGGTACGATCACGCGCGGGCCGGAGACCTATTCGGACACGGATGCGCTGGGAGTTTACGCCTTTGATTCCATCAGCCTGGGCGAGCGGTGGAAGTTGAACCTGGGCCTGCGCTACGACCGTTATGACGTCGAAGGCACGGAGCTGCCGCGCGGCGCCGTCGAACCCGTCATGCGCGAGGCGGACTGGGACTTCGTCAACTATCAGGTGGGTCTGGTCTACAAGCCGACGGCGAGCAGCAGCGTCTACGCCTCCTTCTCGACCGCTTCGACGCCGCCCACGATCTCGGCGGGCGATCAGAACGGCGTCGGTGGCGTAGGCAGCGGCAACCTGGCCAGCACGGTGTTGGATCCGGAGCAGACCGAGAGCTTCGAAATCGGCGCCAAGGCCAATTTGTTCGACGACCGTCTGGCGCTCAGCGGCGCCCTGTTTCACCTGACGCGCAAGGACGCGGCCATCGAAGTGGCGCCGGGCCTGTTCGAGCAGGCGGGCGAGACCAGGGTGCAGGGCGTGGAGCTGGGCGTGTCGGGCAACATCACCGACAAGTGGCAGGTCTTCGGCGGCTACACCTGGATGGACTCCGAATTGGTGCGCGGCGCCTATAGCAGCGTCAACCTGGGCGATCCGCTGGCCAATACGCCCGAGCACAGCGCCAGCCTGTTCACCACCTACCGCGTCCTGCCGAAGCTGAGCCTGGGCGGCGGCGTCTATTACGTCTCCAAGTCCTGGGGCGGGAACCAGGGCGGGGCCGGCGGCGGCGCCAACCGCGTCTATGCGCCGGAATACACCCGCGTCGACCTGTTCGCCTCCTACGACATCAGCGACCGCGCCTCGCTGCAGCTGAACGTCCAGAACGCCGGGGATGAGGAGTACATCATCCGCACCAACGGCGTGCACCACGCCGACGTGGCCCCGGCGCGCCAGGCCATCCTGACGCTGAACGTCCGCTACTAAGAGGCTGCGTTTCGCGCCATCATGTCGGCCCCGTCGTTCGTTCGAGCGGCGGGGCCGATGCGTTTCCAGACGGTGAGAGAGCCATGCTGCTGCACATCCCCGAAGTCTTCACCAAGGCCGAGGTTAAGGCCCTGCGCCAGACGCTGGACGCCGGACCCTGGGCCGACGGCAACATGACCTCTGGCCATCAGTCGGCGACGGCCAAGCGCAATCAGCAACTGCCCGAGGACAGCGCCCAAGCGCGCGAGGTGTCGGCCCTGGTGGTCCAGGCGCTGAACGCCAATCCGATGTTCGTCTCGGCGGCCCTGCCGCACACGATCTTTCCGCCCCTGTTCAACCGTTATGAGGGCGGCGGCGAGTTCGGCACTCACGTCGACAACGCCATCCGCCAACGCGACGGCCACCGCATTCGCAGCGACCTGTCGGCCACCCTCTTCCTGTCCGAACCCGAGCACTATGACGGCGGCGAGCTGATCATTGAGGAGATGTACGGCGCCCAGTCGGTCAAGCTGCCGGCGGGCGATCTGGTCCTCTATCCGTCCAAGAGCCTGCACCGGGTGACGCCGGTCACCCGCGGCGCGCGCGTCTCCAGCTTCATGTGGCTGCAGAGTCTGATCCGCGACGACGCCGACCGCGAGACCCTGTTCCGCCTCGACGTGGCGATCCAGCGGGTCAATCTGGACAAGGGACCGAAGGACGCGGCGGTGATCGAGCTGACCGGCGTTTATCACAACCTGCTGCGGCGTTGGTCCGAGGTCTGACGCTCCCTCAGGCGTCGTCCAGCATGGCGGCGAAGGCGGGGGTCATGCGCTCGATCAGGCCGTCGGGCGTGCGTTCCGTGAAATGAGCGGCCAGGCCCAGGGCCTCGGCCAGTTCGGGCCCCTCGATCGGGCCCAGCACGGTCAACGCCGTGGCCAGGGCGTCGGCGCGCATGGCCGAGGCGTCGAAGACCGTGACCTGGGCCAGGCCGTTGTCGACGGGGCGCCCCGTCGCGCCGTCCAGGGTGTGCGAATAGAGCCGTCCTTCATGGGTGAAGGCGCGGCGCCCGTCGCCCGAAGTCGCCATGGCCAAGTCGACCAGAGCCGCCACCGTGCGCGGCGCGGGCGATTCGGCGACGGCCTCGATCTCGACCCACCAGGGTTGGGCGTCGGGCTTGACGCCGCGTCCCTTCAGCTCGCCCCCGATCTCGACCAGGTGCGAGGTCGCGCCCAGGGCGCTCAGCCGGTCCGAGACGCGATCGACCGCATGGCCCTTGGCGATGCCCGAGAAGTCCAGCTTCATGCCGCCGATCTGGATCGCCGCCTGGGCCTCGCGGTGCAGCCTCAGCTTCTGCCAGCCCGAGATGGCGCGAGCCGCCTCGACCTCTTCGTCGGACGGCAGGGGCAGCAGGACCGAGCGCGGTCCCGGCGGGCCGAAGCCCCACAGGTCGACCAGGGCGCCCAGGCTGGGATCGACCGCGCCGTTGACGTCGTCGGCCAGATCCAGCGCCTGGGTCAACAGGGCCCAGAAGTCGTCCGACAGAGCCCAGGTTCCGGCCGGGGCGGCGTTGAAACGGCAGATCTCGCTGTCGACCTCCCACGGGCTGAAGACGGCGACGATGCGGGCCAGTTCTTCCTCGATCGCCGTCGCGAAATCGCCCTGGGCGGCGCCCGGCGGCGGAACCAGCCGCACCAACCAGGTCGTGCCCATGGTCTCGCCCGACAGGGACCAGATCAGGTCGCTGGGCGGCCGTTCGGGCGCGCCGGTCATGGGCGGGATCAGAACGCGGTCGTCGCGTGGGCTGTCGTCCGGCCCTCCGATCAGGATCGGCGAGGGGGCGGAGGCGGATCGTTTCATGGGCGGCGCAACGGTCTGGCTGAAAGAGACGAAGGCCCCTTATGACCGGGATCGTTCAGCGGGTCACGGCGACGCGCACGGCGCGCAGTTCGGATGATCCCGTCCCGGAGGCCGTACTGGCCGCTCCCCAGCGGAAGGGCACGCGCACGGACTCGCGCCCGCCCATCTCGCGCGCCGCCTCGACGACCAGCGTGTACTGCCCGGCGGGCAGGTTGCGCAGGCGCGCGCCGGGCACGTTGACGGCATGGCGGCCGGGGGCCTTGGTCGGGCCGGAGATTCCGTCGGCGGGCATGGCCATGGCCCGGCCGCCCTTGCGCCACCAGGCGCGCAAATCCCTCAGCCAGTCTGTGCCGTCGCCCTGACTGTTGCGGCTGCCGGGGTGATACCAGACGGCCAGGGTCTGGACGGCGCTCTGATCCGGCTTTTCGATCCACACGGCGACATAGGGGCGGTGATAGGCGGCGCTGTTGATGCGCGGCAGCTCGATCCACACAGACAGGTCGGCGGCCAGGGCGGGCGCGGCGGCCGCTGAAAGACCCGCAGCGGTCAGGATCAGGGGAAGCGGACGCATGAGGCGGCTCCTCAATGGATGAAGAACAGGGCGAGCACGACGGGGATCAGCAGCCCCAGCCCGACCAGCGGCCAGGTCAGGGGCCGCCGCCAGGCGTGCAGCCACAACAGGCCCAGCCCCGTCAGGGTGAAGACGATGCAGGCGACGGCGAAGGCGTCGATGAACCAGAACCAGGCCGCGCCTGTGTTGCGGCCCTTGTGCAGGTCGTTGAGCCAGGCGACCCAGCCGCGCGTGGTCTTTTCGTGCAGGGCCTCGCCTGTCGCCCGGTCGATGGTCAGCCAGGCGTCCCCGCCGGGCATGGGCAGGGCGACATAGATTTCCTCGGCCGTCGTCTCGGTCGGCTTTCCGGCGATGCGGACGTCGAAGGCCGCGTCCGCCCAGCGCGCCACGGCGTCGGGCGCGGGATTGGTCGTCTCCTGAGGAAACTCGGCCAGCCGCGCCAGCAGAGGGGCGGGCAGGACGGCCGTCTGTTCGCGCACCACGGCCTCGGCCGGGATCTGGGCGGCGTGGTTCAAGGTGACGCCCGTCACGGCGAACAGCAGCAGGCCGATCATGCTGACCGCCGCCGAAATCCAGTGCCAGCTTTGCAACTGTCTCAACCAGAAGGCGCGCGCGGGCGGCCGTGCGGCCTTGGCCTTCGGCTGGGCGGCGGGCTTTGCGGAAGAGGCGGCGGCGTCGGTCACGCCCTGGCCTTGCCATGAAATGCAAATGACTTGCAACCGCGACTATCGGCGCCGCTGATCCGGTCAGGCGGCCTGAGCGGTTTGTTCGCGCGACAGGACCAGGCGGATGGCGTTCAGCAGGGCCTCAGGCTGGATCGGCTTCTGCGCCACCCCGTCCATTCCCGCCGCCAGATAGTCCGCCTCGTCCCGCGGGTCGGCGTTGGCCGTCAGCGCAAGTATCGGCAGGGCGGACGCGGGGCCGGGCAGGGCGCGGATGGCGCGGGTGGCGGCGACCCCGTCCATCACCGGCATCTTCACGTCCATCAGGATCAGGTCGAAGGGCGCCGTCGTCGCGCACTCGACCGCCTGACGACCGTTCTCGGCCGTTTCGTGGGTGCAGCCGAACAATTCCAGCACCTTGCCCGCCACAAAGCGATTGGCGGCGTTGTCGTCCACCACCAGGACGTGCAGGGTCGGGTGGGCGGTGGGATCGGCCATGGCGCCGTCGTTGCGGCGTCCATCGGCCTCGGCCAGCGGCAAGCGCAGCTCGAAGCGGAAGCGCGCCCCGCCCTGGGGTGATCGTTCGACCGCCAGGCGCCCGTCCATGCGGTCTATGATCTGGCGGCAGATGGCCAGACCCAGTCCCGCGCCCGCGCCCTGGCGGCCCGCTTCGCCGGTGTTGAAGGGTTCAAAGATGGCGCGCGCGGCGTCCTCGCTGACGCCGGGGCCGCTGTCGTCGACCGTCGCCGACAGACACACCTGTCCGTCCTCTAGCGCCGTGTCCACGCGCACCTCGACGGCGCCGCCTTCCGTGAACTTCAGGGCGTTGCCGATCAGATTGTTGAGCAGCTGCTTCAGCCGCATCTCGTCGCCGATGATCCAGCGCGCGGCGCGCAGATCTCCGTGGACGCGCAGGTCCAGCGCCTTCTCTTCGGCGCGGGGGCTCCATAGGGCCGACAGGTCCGCCGTCACCGCCTGAAGGTCCAGAGGAGCGGGCTCCAACGTCAGCATCCCGGCTTCGGCGCGGGACATGTCCAGCGCATCGGTCAGCAGGCGCAACAGGCTGTTTCCGGAGTCCAGGATGGTGCGGACATGGGGGCGCAGATCCTCCTGCGTCAGCTGGCGCTCCATCAAGGCGGCCACCCCCAGCACCCCGTTCAAAGGCGTGCGGATCTCATGGCTCATGACGGCCAGGAATTCGGACTTGGCCCGGCTGGAGGCGCGCGCCTCGGCCTCGGCGCGGACCAGGTTCTGGGCCAGCTCGGCCATGGCTTCGGCGCGGCGCTTGTGGATCGCTACCCCGGCCTGAAGCACGTGCAGCCCGGCGCCGACCCCGACATAGCGGCCGCGCGAGACGACGATGAACCCTTTCAGCAAGGCGCCCAGCCCCGCCGTATCCATCGAGGCGAACAGGATGTCGGCGGAGGCGTCGGCCTCGACGATCATGGGCGCCGGGTCCATCAGCGCCGAGACCGGGCGCCGGGCGTAAAGGGCGCGGCCGAACTCGGCGGCCAGCTTTAGGGTGAAGGCGTTGCGCTCGATCAGGCCGACGGGGCGTCCGTCAGCGTCGGCCACGGCGATGACCAGGGTCTCGGGTTCGGCCTCGAAACGGGCCAGGGCGTCGGCCCCCGGCGCGTCCGGCGCCATGGGCGCCGAGGCGTCCACGAAATCTCCGATTCTGGCCATTCCCAGCCGTCCCCTGCGTTTTGCGCGAGCAGGGTTAGGCCAGGGCCGCTTAACAGGCGCTTTGCCGGAAGTGAATGTTTTGCAAGGCTAATCTGACAGATAATCCGAGAACGGATGATCAGAGGCGAGCCAGCAGTTCGGCCGCAAAGGTCGACAGGCTGTCGTCGCGAGCGCCCATCACCACGATCCGGTCGCCGGGCTGGGCGATTTCGACGATGCGGTCGCCGCAGTCGGCGCGGGTGGCCAGGGCCTGCGCCTGACGACCCGCCGCGCGGACGCCCACTGCGATGTCCTCGCTGCCGACGCTGCGGTCGGTGGTGCCGCCGTAATAGACCGGCTCGGGCATCAGCAGCACGTCGTCATGGCGCATCAGACCGGCGAAGCCTTCGATGAACTCGCGCTGCATCAGCTTCAGCGGGCCGAAGCCGTGCGGCTGGAACAGGATCAGCAACCGTCCGTCGAAGGCATGCAGGGTCTTCAGGGTGGCGGCGATCTTGTCCGGGTTGTGGGCGAAATCGTCGATGACGGTGACGCCGTTTCGCGCGCCCACCACCTCCAGCCGCCGCCGGATGCCGCTGAAGGTCTCCAGCGCCGCGACCGCCTGATCCATGCCGACGCCCAGCGCCTTGACTGCGCCCAGCGCCGCCAGGGCGTTGGCGACATTGTGCGCGCCCGGCACGTTCAGCCGCGCGGCTCGCGCCGCCTCGCCGCGCACGCGAAACTCGAACGTCATGCCGGTGGGCAGCGGTTGCAGGTCGTGCGCTGACAGATCGGCCTCTTCCTCGCCCAGGGCGAAGGTGATCGCCTTGCCCGTCTCCAGGGTTTGCGCCAGCGCCGCCGTCTCGGGGTTGTCGAGATTCAGCACCGCCGTCGTCGCCCGGCCGACGAAGCCGCCGAACAGGTCGCGCAGCTCCTCCATCGACTTGTGGTCCAGCGAGATGTTGGAGACGACCGCCACGGTCGGGTCATAGCGGGCGATGGAGCCGTCGCTCTCGTCCACCTCGGCGACGAACAGGCCATTCTCATCATTTGCTCCGCCGATCAGGGCGCTGGCGAACGGGTGGTCGGCGTCGGCGAAGTTCTTCATCACGGCGCCGTTGACCACGGTCGGTGTGCGGCCCGCCTGATCCAGGATCCAGGCGATCATGCCGGTGATGGTGGACTTGCCGCTGGTGCCCGCCACGCCGATCGAGGTCGGAGCCGCGTTGAACAGTTCGCTGAGCAGCTGGGGACGGGTCTTGATGAGGGCGCCGACGCGCTTGGCCGCGCCGATATCGGGCACGGTGTCCTCGACGGCGCCGGTGGCGACGACCACCTGATCCTTGCTGACCACGCCCGATCCGTCCTGCGGGTGCAGGGTCACGCCGTGGGCGCGCAGCCAGTCGAACTTGTCCGGCGTGCGGCCCTGATCCAGGGCGCGGTCGGAGCCGGCGATGCGGTTGCCTTGCGCCTGAACGATCATCGCCAGGGGCAGCATGCCGGAGCCGCCGACGCCGCAGAAGAAATAGTCTTTGTTCATCGGCTTGATTTCAGGGCTGGAAACCGGGGAATGTCCGGCAGCCTGACTAGCACGTGAGGCGCCCGAGGCCACCCCGTCCATGCAGACCAGACCGTTCCGAATCGGCGTCGTCAACGCCAGCTCCCGCCTGGACCCCGCGCGGGGCGAGGCGATCCGGGCCTGGGCGGCGGCGACCTGGCCGAGCGGCGAGGTCGAGCTGGTGCTGCATCCGGCCCTGTTCGAGGCGCACGGCCATTTCGGCGGCGATGACGCCACCCGCGCCCGCGCCTTCGTCGAGACCGCCAACGACCCCGAGATCGACGCCGTCTGGTTCGCGCGCGGCGGCTACGGCGCCTGCCGCATCGCCGAGGCGGTGATCCCCGAGCTGACCGCCCACGCCTACGTCAAGCGTTACCTCGGCTATTCTGACGCGGGCAGCCTGCTGGCGGCGCTGTATCGCGCGGGCTTTCCCCATGTCGCGCACGGGCCGATGGCCTCGGACGGATCGCGCCATGACGCTGCGGGCCTGCGGGCGGTGAACTGGCTGCGGAGCGGCGACGCGGCGTCGCTGGAGCCGTCGCTGCTGACCGATCCTCGGCCCGCCGTCGGCTTCAACCTGACCATCCTCAATGAACTGGTCGGCACGGCGATCGAGCCGGACCTGACCGGCCACGTCTTGATGCTGGAAGAGGTGTCCGAGGCCCTCTATCGCGTCGACCGGATGATGTTCCACCTGACCGGTCAGGCCTCGATCCGCCGTGTCGCGGGCATCCGTCTGGGCCGGGTGTCGGACGTCACCGTCAACGACCCCGACTTCGGTCTGACGGCGGAGGAGATCGTGCGGTACTGGTGCGTGCGCTCCGGCATCGCCTATCTGGGCGACGCCGATATCGGCCATGACCGGGACAACAAGGTCGTGCCCTTCGGCCGGCGCGGCTGAGGCGCGTTCAGCCCCTCAGGATCAGGCCGTCGGGCCGCGCCTCGAAGGCCGACAGGCGGCCGAGGAAGCTCATGCCCAGCAGGGCCGCGGGCATGTCGCGATCGACGACCAGGGCCTCGACCGAAGTCATTTCGACCCCCGCCACCGACAGGGAGGTCAGCAGCACCCGCGCGGCGGGCACCTGGCCTGAGGCGGTGTTCAGCGTCTGGTTGAAGTCATGCGGTTTCAGCCGCACGCCCAGCCGTTCGGCGTCAGCGCGGCTCAGCGTCACCACGCTGGCGCCGGTGTCGACCAGCATTCGCATCGGCCGTCCCTCGACGGTCGCCTCGGCCCAGTAGTGGCCGTCGGCCGCGCGCGTCACCGACGGCGCCTCCTTCAGGGCCACAGCGGCATAGGCCTGGGCCGGGCCTTCCCACCACATCAGGGCGCCGATGCACGCCGACGCCGACGCCAGGGCGGCGGCGAAAACGACAGCGGAGCGCGGGTCAAAGCGGATCATGAAGCGGACTATGCCGCCTTGGTCTTCCCATGCGGTGAAGCGACGTGGCGAACGAAAGGTTGACGACCCAGGGTCTTCATTCGCCCAGCAGGCGGGGATCGATCCGACCCTTGCGGCCCGACAGGTCGGTCATGACGGCGGCGCGGGCCTCGTCCGTCATCCGGCTCCAGGTGGCGATCTCCTGAAGCGTGCGGAAACAGCCCAGGCACAGGCCCGATGCGCCGTCGACGGTGCAGACCATGACGCATGGGCTGGCGACGGGGCGCGGCGGGCGAGGGGCGGGGGCTTCGGTCATGATTCGTGACGTTATCGCTACAATGAGTCCGAGAACGGACTATAATTCTTGACTTTTTCCACAGCTTCGCTATCTTCATCGTCGACGCGAAACGACTGACAGGGTGAGAGTCCCAATAAGCACGACGTGTCTTCTTTCATCGTTCAGCGAAAGGAGACGCCAAAAATGAACGAAAACAAAGAGCGCAATCTCCAGCACGCCATGCTGTCCTTCGCCCTATTCGGCGGGATGCTGGTGAACACGAAGCAGATGAACGGCACAGGCGACCGCGTGGTCAGCCATCCGTCCAACTTCGTGCCCATAACGATCAAACGGCCGCGCGCGTAGTCGCGAGACTGGATGATCCAACCAGAAGCCCCGGTCAGAACGACCGGGGTTTTTCAATTCCGCCCTTGCCATCCCGCCGCGCCCTGGCCGACACCCACAGCTTCATTGGAGAAGAGGAAGCGCGGCATGGGTTTGATCGTCGAAGAGCGCAAAGGCGCGGTCATGGTCTGGACCCTGGATCGGCCCGACCGTCTGAACGCCCTGCCGGACCTTGAGGACGGCGAGGCCTTCGCCGCCGCCTGCGACGCCGTCAACGCCGATCCTTCGATCCGCTGCGTGGTGATGACGGGGGCCGGCCGCGCCTTTTCGGCGGGCGGCGACCTGAAGGCGATGAAGGACCGCCGCGATCTGTTCGAAGGCTCGGGCGCCGCCATCCGCGAACGCTATCGCCGCGTCGTTCACCGTATCGTGCGCGCCCTCTACGGGCTTGAGGTTCCGCTGGTGACGGCGGTCAACGGCCCGGCCATGGGGTTAGGCTGCGACATCGCCGGGCTGGGCGACATCCGCATCGCCTCGGACCGCGCCAGCTTCGGCGTGCCCTTCATGAAGCTGGGCATCATTCCCGGCGACGGCGGTTCGTGGCTGCTGCCGCGGAACATCGGCTACAACCGCGCCGCCGAACTGCTGTTCACCGCCCGCTCCATCGACGCCGAGACGGCCGAGAAATGGGGGCTGGTCAACCGCGTCGTTCCGCATGAGACCCTGATGGACGAGGCGATGGAGACGGCCGGTCAGATCGCCGCCCAGCCCCCCCAGGCCCTGCGCATGGCCAAGACCCTGCTGCGTCAGGGCCGCGACATGAATTTCGATCAGATGTTGGAATTGTCGGCCGCCATGCAGGCCCTTGCCCATCTGACAGACGACCACATCGAAGGCGTGACGGCGGTGCTGGAGAAGAGGTCGGGGGAATTTACGGGCGCATGATCCATTAAGGCCCTTCGCCGTCGGGACGGACGGGAGAGGACTGGACAGTAAAAAAAAGGGGCCTCTCGCGAGGCCCCTTTCCGTTTCAGTCCGTCGGGCCGCTTAGCGGCGGGCCGGGGTCTGCATCGAGCGGTTGGCGGGGACGCCGGCGATGCTGGTGTCGCGCTTGGCGCCGGCCGTCTCGCCCGGTTTCATGAACTTGACCAGAACGCGCTGGCCGATCAGCAGCGGGGCCTCGTCGACGGCGACCACCACCTCGACCACGCGCTCGTCGGTGCGTTGCGACGGGTCGTCCGACGCCAGCTTGCGGGCGCCGAAGACGGCGGCGCGGCGCAGAACCTTGCCGACATAGACCTTCGACGGGTCGCCTTCCGGGGTGATCTCTACGGCTTGATCGGCGGTGATGTTCGGAATGTCGGCCTCGACGATCTCGGCGCGGGCGATGCGGGGGGCGTCGGGCTCCAGATCGAACATGTTCGACACGTTCAGGGTCGAGGCGCCGGCGCCGGGGTTGGCGTAGCGGCGCACGATGCGGCCGTCAGCGGGGGCGCGAATGACCGTCAGCTCGACGTTGTAGGCGGCCTCGTCGCGGCGGGCGCGGGCGGTCTGCACAGCCGACTGCTGCGAGCCGAGCCGCGCCTGGGCCGAGGCGATGGCGTCGCGGGCCTGGTCCAGGCGCTGGGCGGCGACGAAGTTGGTCGAGACCAGCTTCTGCAGGCGGTCGTACTCGCGCTGGGCCGTGGCGATGTCGACGTTGATCAGGCGCAGCTGGCTCTCGGCTTCCGACAGATTGGCGGCGGCGGTCTGCAGCGCCAGGCGCGGCTCGTCGTCTTCTTGGCGGGCCAGGATCTGGCCGGCGGTCACGCGGTCGCCTTCCTGCACCAGGACTTCGCGCACCACGCCGCCGCGGCGCGCGGCGATCTGGATGATGCCGCCCTCGACGTCGACCTTGCCGTTGGCGATGGCGGCATAGGGGCTTTCGACCTTCTTCTCGGCCTCGGCGGCGGCTTCCGCCTTCTTGGCGGCGCCGGCGGAGCGGACCATGGTGAAGCCGACGAGCAGCACGATCAGCAGCGCGAGGCCGATCCAGAGCCATTTGTTTTTCAGGAAAGCGGGCATGTGAGGCGTCCTCAGAGGATCGGTGTCAGTGCGAGGCCAGAACGGCGTCGGGATTGGGGGTGCGGCGCTGATCGTCGATGATCACGCCGTCTTCGATGTGGATGACCCGGTCGGCCCAGGCCTCGAGGCGCGGGTCGTGGGTCACGCAGATGACGGCGGCGCCGTGCTCGGTCGCCGCCCGTCGCAACAGGCGGATCACGACCTGGCCGTTCTCGCCGTCCAGGGCCGAGGTCGGCTCGTCGGCGAACAGGATCTGAGGATCCTTGGCCAGGGCGCGGGCGATAGCGACGCGCTGCTTCTCGCCGCCGGACAGGGCGGCCGGACGTTGGTGCAGGCGATGGCCGAGGCCGACCTCCTCCAGCGCCAGGGTCGCGCGCTTCCTGGCCTGATCGGACGTCAGGCCTTGGAACTTCAGCACCGTCGTCACCTGCTGCAGGGCGCTGAGCGAGGGGAAGAGGTTGAAGCCCTGGAAGATGAAGCCGCAGTGATCCAGACGGAACTTGTCGATCCGGCCTGACGACAGCTTCCACATGTCGTCCACGTCCAGCGCGTCGACGCGACCTTCCTCGGGGCGCAGCAGACCGGACAGGGCGGCGATCAGCGTCGACTTGCCTGATCCCGACGGCCCCATGACCATGGTCAGGTCGCCGTGGCGGGCGTCGAAATCCACGCCCTTCAGAACTTCGACGTAGTTCTTGCCGGACTTGAACCGCTTGATCAGCCCCTTGGCCTCGATGGCGAACTCGCCATGTTTGCCGTGAACTTTCGTGTGCCCAAAAGCCATAGTGTTCATCGCAGCAGGTCCGCAGGCTGGCTTTTCTTCAGGATGCCCATGGACAGGAAGCCCGAGAGCATGGCGATGGCGATCAGACCGCCGCCCACCACGATCAGCAGCGGCAGGGGCAGGGCGATGATCACCGCCTTGGACATGGCGAACAGGGACAGCAGCCAGGTCAGGCCGATGGCGGCGGCCACGCCGACCACGCCGACCCAGAAGCTCAGCTCCATGACGATGCGGCGCAAGGATCCCATGCCCACGCCCAGGGCGCGCAGCGAGGCGAACTCCTTGATGTTGGCCATGATGGCGCCGCGCAGGGTCTGCCAGGTGATGGCCACGCCGATGATGATGCCCAGCACCACGCAGCCGCCGATGATGATGACCAGGATGCCTTCTTCGAACATGGCGCCGGCGTTGGCGTCGGCCAGATCCTGACGGGTCCAGGCCTTCCACTGGCCGTTGCCCATGGTGTTCAGTTGGGCGACCACGATCGCGGCGCGGGCAGGATCCTTGATCTTGATCATCAGGGGGCCGACGCGCGGGCCGGTGTCGGCCTGACCCAGCATGCGCAGGGTGTCGCGCGACATGACCACGCCGGGCTGCATCATGTTGGGATAGCCGCGGGTGACGCCGACGACCGTGACGGTCTGACCGTTGTACAGGGCCTTGTCGCCCAGCTTGACGCCCAGGGTCGTCAGCGCCGTTTCATCGACCGCGACGGTGTAGGGCTGGCGCAGGGCGTCGACCAGTTCGCGTGAATAGTCGGTCGGAATGGTGACCGAGCCGGGCGTGGTGTCGATGATGCTGGACTGGACGAATTTCAGACGCGGAGCGCCCTGCTTGGCGTTGTCGGCCTGGCTGCGGGTGGGGTCGACTTCATTGACCGACTGGAAGGTGCCGCCGGCGCCGTCCAGGGGCTGAACCTCGACCACCTCGGGATGGTTGTAGGCCAGCGGGATGAAGCGACGCGGCACGCCCGACGGCCCGTTGATCAGGCTCTTGGCGCCCGGTTGAAGGATCATGATGTCCGCACCGGACCGTTCGATCTGGGCGGTGAAGCCCTTGCCGATGCCGATGAAGACACCGGTCATGGCCAGCACGAGCAGACCCGAAAGGGCCAGCGCCATGACGGCGGCCATATAGCGGCGCCACTCGAAGAGCAGCGTGGATAGCGCGAGCGACATGACGCGTATTCATTCCCCTGACTTGCGCTGTTATCTGACCGCGCCTCGCCCCGGGGCCAAGTTAAATCGGGGTAAGGCTGGCTCGGCCGGATTTGTTACGGGGCTTGAGGAAGCGCCCCCGGCAAGGCTAGTGACGCGCAACAGCAAGGCGTGGCGTGGTGTCCCGCCTATTCGGAGACGCCTATGTCGCTTCGCCGCACTCTTTCGTTCACGGCTTCCCTGGCCGCCCTCGGCATGGCCGTCGTGGTGGTCAACGCCCCCGCTTCGGCTGCTCGCGCCGACGAGGGCATGTGGACCTTCGACAACTTCCCCATCCAGACGGTGAACGACAAATACGGCACGCGCATCGACCAGTCGTGGCTGGATCGCGTGCGGAACGCGGCGGTGCGCCTGCAGGGCTGCTCGGCGTCGTTCGTGTCGGGCGAAGGCCTGATCCTGACCAACCACCACTGCGTCATCTCCTGCGTGCAGGATCTGTCGACGGCCCAGAACGACTACGTCAAGAACGGCTGGATGCCCGCCACGCGTGAGGAAGAGAAGACCTGCCCCGGTCAGACGGCCGAGGTTCTGACCGACATCACAGACGTGACCGAGCGCGTTCTGGGCGCCGGTTCGGGTCTGGAAGGCGCCGCCTTCGTCGCCGCCCGTTCGGCCGAGATCGACGCGATCCAGAAGGAAGCCTGCGGCGACGACCGCAAGCTGACCTGCCAGGTCATCAGCTTCTATCGCGGCGGCAAATACGCCCTCTATCAGTTCCGCAAGTACGAGGACGTGCGCTTGGCCTTCGCGCCGGAGTTCCAGGCGGCCTTCTTCGGCGGCGACCCGGACAACTTCAACTTCCCGCGCTACGCCCTCGATGCCGCCTTCCTGCGCGCCTATGAGGACGGCAAGCCGGTCGCCTCGCCCAACCACCTGAAGTGGAACCCCAACGCCCCGGTCGACGGCGAAGTCACCTTCGTGGCGGGCAACCCCGGCTCGACCTCGCGTCTGCTCACCATCAGCCAGCTGGAGCGTCTGCGCGACCAGCAGATCCCGATCACCCTGATCCAGAGCGCCGAACTGCGCGGCCGTCTGGTCGAATATTCGACGACCGGCGAGGAAGAGAAGCGCGTCGCCCTCGACCCCATCTTCGGTCTGGAGAACAGCTTCAAGGTCTACTACGGCCAGCAGGGTGCCCTGACGGACCCGACTTTCATGGGCAAGAAGCGCCAGGAAGAGGCTGAACTGCGTCAACGCGTCGCCGCCGACCCGGCCGTGGCCGAGCGCATCGGCGACCCGTGGGGCGATCTGGAGAAGGTGCAGGTCACGGCCCGCGACCTCTACCTGCCCTATCGCCAGCTTGAGGCGAACGCCGGCGGCGGCTCGACCCTCTATTCCTACGCCCGGTCGATCGTCCGCGCGTCGAAGGAGCGCGCCAAGCCCGCAGCTGAGCGCCGCGCCGGCTACGCCGACAGCGACATCGCCGCCCTGGGCCGTCGCCTGGCCTCGGAAGCGCCGATCCCGCTGGGCGTCGAGGAGATCCAGCTGTCGCACTGGATGCTGAAGACCCGCGAGTATCTGACGGTCGACAGCGCCGACGTGAAGGCCATGCTGGGCGCCGAAAGCCCCGAAGTCATCGCCGCCCGCCTGGTGCAGAGCCGCCTGATCGACCCGGCCTTCCGCGCCGAGGCCCTGGCCATGACGCCGGAGCAGCTGGCCGCCTCGGGCGACCCGATGATCGCCTTCGTCCTGGCCAACGACAATGCGGCGCAAGCGATCCGCACCCAGTGGGACGCCGGCGTCAACGCCCCGACCGCCCGCGCCGCGGAAAAGGTCGCCCAGGCTCGCTTCGCCGTCTATGGCGACAACCTGTATCCCGACGCGACCTTCTCGCTTCGCCTGTCCTACGGCCAGGTGAAGGGCTGGACCTATCGCGGCGTGACCGTGCCGTCCTTCACCTACATGGGCGGTCTGTACGAGCGCGCCACCGGCGCCGAGCCGTTCAACGCCTCCGAGCGTTTCGTCGCCGCGCAGGACCGGATCAACAAGGACGTCGTCTACGACTTCGTCTCGACCAACGACATCATCGGCGGCAACTCCGGCTCGCCGGTGATCAACGCCAAGGGTGAAGTGATCGGCGCCGCCTTCGACGGCAACATCCACTCCCTGGGCGGCTCGTTCGGCTATGACGGGGAGCTGAACCGCACGGTGACGGTCTCGACCGCCGCCGTCACCGAGGCCCTGCGCACCGTCTACAACCAGCCGCGCCTGCTGCGCGAACTGGGCGTGCGTCGCTAAGCCTGTCGGATTCAGGTCCGGGATTTGAGGGGCGTCTTCGGGCGCCCCTTTTTCTTTGTCCGCTCAGGACTACTGCGGCTTGCCCTTCTTCTCGATGAGCACAGCCTGCTGCCAGCGGCTGGGCGCCTTGTCGGTGCGGTGGATGCAGCCCGCCCAGCAGCAGGGGCGGCGCTTGCCTTCGTGCAGTTCCTCGACCGCACGTTCGATCCGTTTCTGGCGGGTGGCGGCCTGTTTGGCGTCTTCGACCCAGCAGATGAACTCATTGCGGCCCAGCGGCGTCAGGCTCCGCCACAGCTCCAGGCTTGCGGGATCGGAGGACAGCCGCGCCCGCATGTCGTCCGGGACCAGATGCGCCACGCCCTGGGGGAAGTCGTCGGCCATCGCCTCAACCCTGTCTCGTTTCGCGATTCGCCGAATCTAGACCTGCGAACGCGCCCCGTGAATGCGCTCGCCAGGGGTTGCGGTTTCACTCCAGGTTCTGTTCAGACTGACCGCAAGACGGCTCCGGTTTCCAGGGGCCGAAATCTGGGCCTCGACGACGGTCGAGGCGGCGACGCCGAGGATACTTCATGCGCCCTGCTCACACCCTTTCGCTTTTCGCCTCGGCCGCCGTCCTGGCCTTCGCCGCCGCTTCGTCGGCCCAGGCTGAGGAGGGCATGTGGACCTATGACAACTTCCCGATCGCCCGCGCCAACCAGACGCTGGGCACCAGCATCGACCAGGCCTGGCTGGACCGCGTCCGCCAGTCCTCGGTGAAGTTCGGCGGCTGCTCGGCGGGCGTCATCTCGGCCGAGGGGCTGGTGATGACCAACAACCACTGCGTCGCCACCTGCGTCGCGAACCTGTCCACGCCTCAGCTGCAATACGCCGAGACCGGCTTCACGCCCAAGAGCCGCGAGGAGGAGCTGAAATGCCCCGGCGGCTCGGCCGAGATCCTGACCGACATCACCGACGTCACCGCACGGGTGCAGAAGGCCGGCGAGGGCCTGGACGGCCAGGCCTATACTCAGGCGCGTGAGGCCGAGGCCGGCCGCATCGAGACCGAGGCCTGCGGGAACGATCCCAAGATCCGCTGCCAGGTCGTCAGCCTGTATCGCGGCGGTCAGTTCAAGCTCTACAAGTTCCGCAAATACTCCGACGTGCGTCTGGCCTGGGCGCCGGAAGACCGCGCCGCGACCTTCGGCGGCGACCTGGACAACTTCTCCTTCCCGCGCTTCGCCATCGATGCCGCCTTCATCCGCCTGTACGAAGACGGCAAGCCCGCCGCGACGCCGACCCACTTCACCTGGAACCCGAACAAGCCGACCGAGGGCGAGCCCGTCTTCGTCACCGGCAACCCCGGCTCGACCCAGCGCCTGCTGACCCAGGCCCAGCTGATGACCATTCGCGACGTGGTGCTGCCGCTGGACCAGCTGATCGCGTCGGAGCTGCGCGGCCGTCTGATCCGCTATTCGGAAGAGGGCGAGGAACAGGCCTTTATCGCCATGGATCCCATCGTCGGCGTCGAGAACACCTACAAGCGCGGCCGCGGACGCATGGCCGCCCTGATCGATCCGGCCTTCATGGACCAACTGGCGGGTCAGGAGACCGTCTTCCATCGCCGCGTCGCCGAGAATGAAGCCCTGTCGGCCGAGGTCGGCGATCCCTGGGCCGCCCTGGCCGAGGTGCAACCGATTGCGCGCGAGCTCTACGCCCCGATGGCCCTGCTGGAAGGCGGCACGGGCATGGGCACGACCTCGGTCGCGGGCGGCTCGCCGCTGTTCAGCTGGGCGCGGGCCATCGTGCGCGGGGCGCAGGAACGCGCCAAGCCGTCGGACCAGCGTCTGCCCGAGTTCGCCGACAGCCGTCTGCCGGGCGTGCAGTCCAGCCTGTTCGCCGAGCGCCCGACCTATCCGGAACTGGAGCAGATCCGTCTGGAGTGGTGGCTGTCCAAGACCCGCGAATGGCTGACGGTCGACAGCCCATACGCCCGCACCCTGTTGGGCAAGGAAAGCCCCGAGGCCCTGTCCGCGCGCCTGATCGAGGGCACCAGGCTAGCCGATCCCGCCGTGCGCCGCGCCCTGTGGGAAGGCGGCCTGCCCGCCGTCCAGGCCTCGACCGACCCGCTGATCCAGTATGTCCTGGCCATCGACGCCGACGCTCGCGCCGTCCGCACCGAGTGGGATGACAAGGTCAAGGCGCCGACCGACCGCGCCTCCGCGCAACTGGCCGCCGCCCGCTTCGCCGTCTTCGGCGACGCCGTCTACCCAGACGCCACCGGCACCCTGCGCCTGACCTACGGCCGGGTCGAGGGCACGGATGTTCCGGGCCAGCGTATCCCTGCCTTCACCACCTTCGCGGGCCTGTGGGACCGGGCGACGGGCGCCGAGCCTTTCAACGTCGCGCCCAAACTGCTGGCCGCCAAGGACCGCATCGACCCGAGCGCCGTGATGAACATGGCTGTTTCGTCCGACACCATCGGCGGCTCGTCGGGTTCGCCCGCCGTCAACGCCAAGGGCGAGATCATCGGCGCCAACTTCGACTCCACCGTCCTGACCCAGCGCAACGCCTACGGCTATGACCGCAACGTCAACCGCAGCGTCATCGTCACGACCCAGGCGGTGACCACCGCCTTGCGCGACGTCTACGACATGGATCACCTGCTCAGCGAGCTGGGCGTCCAGTGAGCGAAGCGACCTTCCGTCCCGCCGCGCCGGACGATGTTCCGGCGCTGCACCGTCTGATCGAGAGCGCCTATCGCGGCGACAGCGCCAAGGCGGGCTGGACCCATGAAGCCGATCTTCTGGGCGGCCAGCGCACGGATGAGGCGGAGCTGCGCGACATCCTGGCCGACGCGTCTCGGGTGCTGCTGCTGGCCGAGATCGACGGCGTCCTGACCGGCTGCGTCCAGGTGGCCAAACAGGGCGAAGGCCTGGCCTATCTCGGCCTGCTGACCGTTGATCCGCGGCGCCAGGCGGGCGGTCTTGGTCGTTGGCTGATCGCCGCCGCCGAAGCCGAGGCGATCGATCGTTTCGGCGCGACGCGCATGGAGATGACGGTCATCCGCCAACGCGTCGAACTGATCGCCTGGTACGAGCGGCGCGGCTATCGTCTGACCGGCGAGACGCGGCCCTTCCCGCTGGACGACGAACGCTTCGGCCTGCCTCAGACGCGCGAGCTGGAGTTCGTGGTGCTCGAGAAGGCGCTCTAACGCCCTTCTCCCCTTGCGGGAGAAGGTGGCAGGCGGAGCCTGACGGATGAGGGGTGTCGGCGGCGCGGGTTGAAGTTCAGCCTCCGCAGCCTGCGCCCCTTTTTCATGCCCGTCGCGCTCACACCCCTCATCCGGTCCTGACGGACCACCTTCTCCCACAAGGGGAGAAGGTTTTAGAGATCGCGCATCTGCTTTTGCGCCGCGCTGAAATACTGCCAGCCGGTCCATAGGGTGACGATGGCGGCCAGCCAGATCAGGGCGTCGGAGAACAGCTGGAAGGCGGGCAGGTAGTCGAACGGCAGACCCCAGCCGTCCCAGTTGCGGGCGAACAGCTGGCAGCCCAGCGCCACCATCTGCAGGGTCGTCTTCCACTTGGCGGCCAGGGTGACGGGCAGGTTGATGCGCCCGGCCATGGTTTCGCGCAGCGCCGAGACCGCGAACTCGCGGAACAGGATCAGGCCGCAGGGGATGATGATCTGCTGCACCGAGCCGCTCGTCAGAACGCCCAGCACGGCGCCGGTGACCAGGATCTTGTCGGCGATCGGGTCAAGGATAGCGCCCCAGCGCGTCGTGGCGTTCCAGCGACGGGCCAGATAGCCGTCGATCCAGTCCGTCGAGGCGGCGATGACGAAGATCCAGAAGCCCGTCCGGTACATGGCGAACTGGTCGTCAGGGCTCAGCCAGGCTGAGACGAAGGGGAAGCCGCTGGTCGCCCCCGCCAGCAGCAGGAACATGACGATCCCGGCCGCCAGGCGCAGGCTGGTCAGGATGTTGGGGATGGCTTTGTAGGCAGGGGCCATGACGTCTTCCGTTGCAACACGCCGGGTGTGCCACGGTTCGCGGCCAGAGGCGAGGGCGCCGCGCCGGACCGAACGCCTCAGTCCAGCCGCTCGAACCGTCCCGGTCCCGTCAGCTTGGACAGGATGCCCAGCGCGATGCCGAAATGCAGGCCGCTGAGCTTCAGTTCGCCCGCCGCCTCCTTTTCCGCGATCCAGGGGAAGGTGCGCAGATTGTCCAGCGACAGGCGCACCACGGCTTCTTCGGCCGCGCACTCGACCTGTTCGGCGGGCAGGGCCTCGACCGCGCGGCGCACGCTGGGGGCGGCCTGCTCGACCCAGGGGGCGACGAAGTCCTGACAGTTGGCGGGGGCGCCGTTCAGCATGGCGTTCACCCCGCCGCACGAGGCGTGGCCCATGACGACGACGTGTTTGACCTTCAGCACATTGACGCCGAACTCCAGCGCCGCCGAGACGCCGTGCAGCTTGCCGTCCGGCTCATAGGGGGGGACCAGGTTGGCCACGTTGCGCACCACGAACAGCTCGCCCGGCGCCGTGTCGAAGATCAGGGCCGGGTCGGCGCGGCTGTCGGAACAGGCCACGACCAGGGTGTGCGGCTTCTGACCGTTGGCGGCCAGGGCTTCGTACTCGGCGCGTTCGGACGGCCACCGATTCTGGCGGAAGCGGTGATAGCCCTTGGTCAATTCGTTGGTCATGAGGCGCTTCCTAAACCCGCGACGGTTGGTCGCTCAACCGCAAATGCATGTGTTTCACGACTTGTGAAAGAAGCCGTGGATGCGCTCGGCCAGCGACTGATTGACGCCGTCCACCTTGACCAGATCGGCGACCGAGGCGCGGCTGACCCCCTTGGCCGAGCCGAAGGCGTGCAGCAGGGCCTTCTTGCGCCCCGGCCCGACGCCTTCGATTTCGTCCAGTGGGTTCTTCTTGATGTCCATGGAGCGGCGCTTGGCGTGGGCGCCGTTGGCGAACCGGTGCGCCTCGTCCCGCAACCGCTGGATGTAGTAGAGGGCCGGGCTCTTCAGCGGCAGCATGAAGGGCGGTTTGCCGGGCATGAAGAAATGCTCCTTGCCTGCGTCGCGGTCCGGCCCCTTGGCCACGCCGACCACGGCGATGTCGTCGACGCCCAGATCGGCCATGACGGCCAGCACCTCGGCCAACTGGCCCGCCCCGCCGTCGACCAGCAACAGGTCGGGGCGTTCGACCGCCTCTCCGGCCTCCTCGTCCTTGACCATCTTGCCGAAGCGGCGGCGCATGACTTCGCGCATCATCCCGTAGTCGTCGCCGGGCGTCAGGTCTTCGCCGCGGATGTTGAACTTGCGGTACTGGTTCTTGCGGAAGCCCTCGGGCCCCGCGACGATCATGCCGCCGACGGCGTTGGTCCCCTGAATATGGGCGTTGTCATAGACCTCGATCCGCTCGGGCCGGGCGTCCAGACCGAAGGCTTCGCACACCTCGTCCAGAATCTTCGACTGGGCCGAGTTCTCGGCCAGCTTGCGGCCCAGCGCCTCGCGGGCATTGATCAGGGCGTGGTCGACCAGACTGGCCTTGCCGCCGCGCTGGGGCCGGGCGATCTCGACCCTGTGTTCGGCCTTCATGCTGAAGGCTTCCTCCAGCAGCTCCAGTTCGTGCGGGCGGATGTTGGACAGGATCAGACGCGGGACCGGCTTGTCCTCATAGAACTGACCCAGAAAGGCGGCGAGGATTTCCGGGTCGCTGTCGCTCTTGTCCACGCGCGGGAAATAGGCGCGGCCGCCCCAGTTCTGGCCCGCCCGATAGAAGAAGACCTGGACGCAGGCCTGACCGCCCTCGGCGTGCAGGGCGAAGACGTCGGCCTCGGCCACGCCCTCGGCGTTGACGCTGTTCTCCATGGCGATGGCCGACAGGGCGCGGATGCGGTCGCGCACCCGGGCGGCGGTTTCGAAGTCGAGGTCGTCGGAGGCCGCCTGCATCTCCTGCGACAGGCGGCCGATGACGGCGCGCGACTTGCCGCGCAGGAACTGTTCCGCCTCCGTGACCAGATCGCCGTATTCCTCCAGCGAGATCAGGCCGGTGCAGGGCGCCGAGCAGCGCTTGATCTGGTGCAGCATGCAGGGGCGGGTGCGCGTCTCATAGACGCTGTCCGAACAGGACCGCAGCAGGAAGGCTTTCTGCAGGGTGTTCAGCGTGTGGTTGACCGCCCAGGTCGAGGCGAAGGGGCCGAAGTAGTCGCCGGGAATCGTATGGGCGCCGCGATGCTTGCGGACCTGGGGCGCGCGGTGGTCGCGGCGGATCATCAGCTCGGCGAAGGACTTGTCGTCACGCAGCAGGACGTTGAAGCGCGGCTTCAGCTTTTTGATGAAGTTCGATTCGAGCAGCAGGGCCTCGGTTTCGGACGCCGTGACCACCAGCTCCATCGAGCGGGTCAGCGACACCATCAGGCCGATGCGCTGGGTGTGGAAGCGGCCTTGCGCATATTGCACCACCCGCTTCTTCAGCGACTTGGCCTTGCCGACGTAGAGGCAGGCGCCGTCCTCGCCGTACATGCGATAGACGCCGGGCTTGTCGGGCGCGCGCCGGGCCTCGTCCGCGATCAGTTCGGCGGCCTGAAGCGGAAGGGCGTTCGCCTGCGAGTCGGGCGTCTCCGGAATGTCGGGCGTCGGGTCGGTCATCAGCCGGGATATAGGCTCAGCCGCGCCGGACCAGAAGCACCCCGCCGATCACCAGCAGCACCCCGGCGATGCGGGTCAGGCTGATCGGCTGCTGCGGCACGCCCATGACGCCGAAGTGGTCGAGGATCAGGCTCAACGCCAGCTGGCCCGCCACCATCAGGGTGATGGTCAGCGCCACGCCGATCTTGGGCACGCCCCAGGCGGCGGCCACCACGAAGACGCAGCCGTACAGGCCGCCCAACCAGGCCCAGGCGGGCAGGGCCTTCATCGCCTGCACGTCCGGCCGCGCCTGCAGCGTCACGGCGACGAGGGCCAGGGCGACGGTTCCCACGAAGAAGGAGACGAGCGCCGCATTGACCGGCGAGCCGACGGCGCTGGCCAGCCGCGCATTGGTCGGTCCCTGCAGGGCGGTGGCGGCGCCGCCCAGGATCATGGCCAGCAGGGCGAGGACGGGAAGCTGCATCGGCGGTCTCACCAGTTCGGATCGGGCGCGGCGCCGCCGAAGATTTCGGCCAGGCGATCTCGGGTGGCGCGGGTGGCGTCCTTGGGCAGGGCGTCGGGGTGAAACCAGCCGATCTCGGCGATCTCGCCGTGGCTGGTCCGCTCGGTCAGGTCGAAGGCGTCGATGCGGAAGACCAGCACATGATCCCCTGGAAAGAAGCGTTCGTTGGAGTGGACCGACAAGAGGCGCGGCTCGCCCCGGACGATCAGTCCGGCTTCCTCGCGCAGTTCGCGGATGACGGCGGCTTGGGTCGTTTCGCCCTTGTCCACCCCGCCGCCGGGCAACCACCAGCCTTCCAAGTACGTGTGCTTGACCAGCAGCACCCGACCCTCGCCGTCGACCGCCGCGCCGCGCACGCCCAGCGTCATGCCCCGGCTCATCCGCGACCAGGCGAAGAACAGCGGCCGGGTGAAGGGTTCGATGCGCGTGCGCCAGGTGGTCATTCGGCAAGCATGGCATGGCGGATGGTAAGGCGCACCATGGCTTGTGGTAGGCTGCTGTGAAGAGGAACGGGGGACGACGATGTTGCTGGCGGCGGTCATGTTGGGGCTTCAACTTCAGGCGCTTTCGCCTGAGACGCAGGAGATCATCGCGCCAGTGAGCATGGCGATTGAAGAGGTGCGCGCGCGGCACGCCGTCCTTGGGACGGCGCTTGACGACAGGGCGCGCTTGGAGCGGATGGGGGAGTTGGATCAGGCGGGACGGCAGGTCATTACCCGCTTGGATTTCTCGCGCATACCGGACACGGAGCGCATGGCGGCGGTTCGAGCTGCGGGAGCAGTGATCGAAGCGGTGGACCAGGAAAATCAGCAGGCGCTTCTGGCGATGACGCCGCCCGAAGGCTGGTTTCTGAAAAGTCGATATGGCGACAAAGCCTCTGCGGCTGCTTTCCACATTATCCAGCACTCGGACGAGGGTCTGTGGCGGCGTTTCCTTCCCGTACTGGAGCCGCTGGTCGCGACGGGCGAAATCGACGGTCAGAGCTACGCCATGATGTTTGACCGCTTGGCGACATCCGAGGGACGGCCCCAGCGCTATGGGACGCAGTTTCGTTGCGACAACGGCAAATGGCGGCCCTATCCGATCGAGAGTGTCGAAGACTTGGAGGCTCGCCGCGAGGAGATGGCCTTCCCCGTCCCCTTCGCCGACTATCGCGCGCACTTTGAAAGTCAGCCGCAATGTCCGCAGACCTTGTCGCCGCCTCCGCCCGGCATGGTCGTTGACGACTGAGCCATGGCTTGAACAGGGGCGCGCTTGCCCCTATTCGGGGGCGGAATAGGAGACCCATCATGCTGGCCATCGCCACCATCTTCGCCTTTATCGCCGTCGTCGCCGCCTTCAACTACTTCGAGTTCGGCCGGGTTGACTGAGCCCAGGTCGGCTGACGCCCCTTCGAGGGGCGTGGCGCTGGTCACGGCCGCCTCGCGCCGGATCGGGGCGGTGCTGGCGAAGGCGGCGGCCCAGGCGGGCCATGACGTCGTCGTCCACTATCGCTCGGACGCGCAAGGAGCGCAGGTCGTGGTCCAGGCCATCGAGGCCATGGGACGGCGCGCCGTCGCCGTCCAGGCCGAGCTGACGGACGCCGGGGCGCGCGCCGCCCTGATCGATCAGGCCGCCGCCTTCGGGCCGTTGCGGGCGCTGGTCAACAACGCCTCCCTGTTTGTCTATGACCAGCTGGAGACCTTCCAGGAGGCGGACCTGCGCCTTCACCACGAGGTCAACGTCCTGGCGCCCCTGGCCCTGATCCGGGACTTCGCCGCGCGCCTGCCTGACGGGGATGAGGGCGTGGTGGTCAATATGCTGGACTATAAGGTCACGGCGCCGAACCCCGACTTCTTCTCCTATACCGTCAGCCGCGTGGGCATCGCCCATATGACCGGAGCCCTGGCGCTGGCCCTGGCGCCGCGCATACGCGTCTGCGGCATCGCGCCGGGTCTGACCCTGCCCTCGGCCGGCTGGCCCGAGGCCGACTATCAGGCGGGGGCCGAGGCCACGCCGCTGAAGCGGCCGGTGGCGGTCGAGGATCTGGCGGCCGCCCTGAGCTTCATCCTGACGGCGCGCAGCCTGACGGGGCAGAACCTGGTGGTGGACGCCGGCGCCGGCCTGACCCGCCGCGACCGCGATCTGGAATTCGCCTGAAGGCGTTCGTCGTCACATGACCTTTATTTGCCGATAGGTTGGTGCTTTAGCTGCCGCCATTCATCCTGAGACCCTCATGCCCGCTGTCCGTTTCACTCGCCGCTTCTCGATGGCGCACCGGCTGATCGCCGATGCGGGGTCGAAATGCGCCGTGCCGCATGGGCACAATGAGTTCGTGACGGTGACGCTGGAGCCGACGGCAGAGATCGCCTTCGGCGGGGCCAATTACGCGGCCTCGTTCGAGCGGCTGAAGGCGCGCTGGCACGGCTTCGTCGACCGCAGCCTGGACCACGCCTTCCAGCTGAACCGCGCTGACCCCCTGCTGGCCTGGTTCCAGCAGCACGAGCCGCACCGCCTGAACCAGGTGCTGACCGTGGACGGCGATCCGACGACCGAGGCCCTGGTCATCGCCCTGTGGCGCAAGCTGGAGGCCATCCTGGCCGCCGAGGGCCTGCCGTTCCGCTTGGCCGAACTGGCCATCGAGGAGACGCCGACCAACACCGTCCTGACGCGCGGCCTGACCGAGGCGGAGCGGGCCTGGGAGTTGGGCGCCTGGTGCGACCGGGCCGATTTCAGCATCAATGATCTTCTGCCGCCGGAGACCTGGTCTTGAGCGCCGTCGTCACCCCCCTGCCGTCCGTCGAACCACGCCGCCTGGGCCTGAAGGTCATGGTCCGCGCCCTGAAGGTCGAGGCCTCGATCGGCTTCTACGATCATGAGCATGGGCGGCTGCAGCCCCTGGTGGTGGACGTCGAACTGGACCTGGGCGCTGCGCCGGTCGAGCGGCTGGCCGATACGCTGGACTATGACGGCGTCGCCCGCATCGTGCGCGAGCTGGCGGCCGGGCCGCACATCGCCCTGATCGAGACCTTCGCCGAGCGCGCCGCCGTCGCCTGCCTGGCCGATCCGCGCGTGCTGAACGTCGTCGTGCGGGTCGAGAAGCCCGGCGCCATTCCCGATGCGGCGGCCGCCGCCTGCGAAGTCGCCTATTCGCGCTGAGCCCGGTTGCGCGGGGCCGTCCGTCCCGCCATCATCCCGGCCTGACAAGAGGTTCTGATGGTCCAGTCCGGCGATTACAGCAGCAACAGCGGCGGCGAGGCCTCGGCCGATCTGACGGGCCTCTATGCGGGGTACGCCCTGATCCTGCTGGCGGCGCCGACCTTCGGCGCGGCGGCTGCGATCGGCCTTCTGCGCGTGTGGCGTCGGCCCGCGCCCGCCGATCCGATTCTGCGCAGCCACTTCATCTTCCAGCAGCGAACCCTGCTGGCGGCGGTGGTCGCCATCATCGCCGGGGCGGTGCTGATTCTGGTCAACGTCGGGGTCTTCGTCCTGTTCGTCATGGCGGTGTGGACCATCGTGCGCGGCGCCCTGGGCCTGAAGGATCTGCTGACCGGGCGGCCCATCGCCGAGCCGCGTCGTCTCTTCTACTGAAAGGCCCGCCGTCATGAGCGATCAGAACACCGCCGCGCCCGTCGCGGGCCGAGACGGCGCCGTGGTGGCGTGGATTCTCTATATCCTGTCGATCCCCAGTGCGAACCTGCTGGTGCTGGTCGGCCTGGCGCTGGCCTATATGAACCGGGGCTCGGCGACCGGGCTGGCGGCCCAGCACGTCGAGGCCCAGATCAGCCTGTTCTGGTCGGTGTTCTGGATCAGCGCCGTCCTGTGGGTGCTGGTGGCGGTCAGTGCGGTGGCTTCCGTTCTGCTGATCGGGATTCCGTTCCTTCTGCTGTTCGGGCTTCTTTTGCTGCTGGTGTCGATCTGGTTCATGGTGAAAAGCGTTCTGGGTCTGATGGCCCTGCTGACCGACCGGCCGGCCTGAACTGATCCATTCGGGAGGAACCGCCGTGCCCGCCTTCAAAGACCACGCCGCCGATCGCCGCTTCCAGCAGATGTTCGCCGACGCGGACGGGACCGAGCATCCCGTCTGGGCCGAGTATGCGGTGCGCGGCCGCGCCCGCGTCATCCTGCACGTCGAGGCGCACCCGGCCCTGCGCGGCGCGGGGGCTGCGGGCCGCTTCATGCAGGCCCTGGCCGAGCACGCCCGCGCCGAGGGGCTGACCCTGATCCCGCATTGCAGCTATGCGGTCGCCTGGCTGAAGCGCCACCCCGAGTACGAGGACGTCCTCGGTTCCTAGCGGGCCGCGGTCAGAAGGCTCCGCCTTATGGCTGCTTCGCGCCGCCCTTCAGGTCGACCCGACGCGGCCTGGCGCTTCGCGCAGGCGCTCAAGTAGCGAGCGACCGCGTCGCGAGCGATAGCGCCCTAAATTAAGGATGACTCTTCGCCACGATGGCCTTCATGGTCTCGGCCTTGGCGGGCAGATCCTGGACCAGGCGGGCGGCCAGTTCGCGGGCGCCGACGGGATAGGCGTCGCCGCCGTCGGCGATCTCCTTGGCCATGTCGGCGGCCTTGCACAGGGCGGCTTCGAGGGCCTCGACCTGTTCGAGCGCCAGGGCGCGGGCTTCGGCCTGCAGGCGCTTGACCCGTTCGGCGGTGGTTTCGGGCGCGCGCATCAGGTCATAGACCTCGGCTTCCGGCGAGGAGACCACGCGCAGGGCGGCGCGGGCGTCGGATTCATTGCTGGACTTGGTCATCGAGTCTCTCCTGAACGCACCATGCCGCATTTTCGCCGCAAGGTCGCATCCCATTTTGCGGCCAAGCTCGACGGCGCGCGGCCATGTTGCCTGTAAGCCTCATGAACAGGGCCTCATGAATCGGGGATGAAGGGCGGCGTCGCCCAGCGCACGCGACGCCGCTCGGCGATGGCCCACAGGTGATCGATGCGGCTGGCCAGCTCGCGTCGCAGCCGGCGCTCCTCGGCCGGATGCAGGGGGCGGTCGTCGTCATCGGGAACAGGCGGAGACGCAGCGGCGCGCGGCGGTCGGGGACGGGTCATGGGGGGCTTTCCTTGCTGAGGGCTGGGCGCGGGTCTTCCTTCTCCCCTTGCGGGAGAAGGAACACGGATGGCCGCCGCGCCTTTCGGCGGGCGGTGGGAGGGCTGGGCGGAGCGCCGGGCCGACGCCCGGAGTGTGATGTGTGTTACCGTTTCGACGCCGACAGACGCTCCGCGCGGACGGGCTTCCACGAGCTCGGGGCAGGCGCCGGTCTTATCGGCTACCCCCGGCGCCCGCGGCGGGCGGGGGCCTGCTTGCGACAGGCCTCCCGGAACGGTCCGCGTAACCCCCGCGACCCTGGCCGAAGCCTCTCTGACGGACGGGTCGAACGCCCCGTCACCAGGCTCCGTCGGCTTCTTGTCTTGATGCCTGGCCTACCGCCCTTCGGGCTGCTTGAGGCCGCGAAAGCAGCCAGCGCCCGTTGGGTGGCAAGCCGGGCGTCG
>NZ_GL883086.1:1917528-1928450 GCF_000204035.1 Brevundimonas diminuta ATCC 11568 | reverse complement strand
CGCCGCACGGTCCGACAAGAACCCCGCTCCATCCGCTCCCGCCGCCCGCAAGGTCGCAGGCCTCACGAGCCCTCCATGCGACGGAACGAGGGCAGGGTGGCATGGCGGCGAGGCAGGGCGGGCGGAAAGGGGATGGCGGAGAGGGAAAGGCGGAAAATTGCTGGGGTTGGAGCGGAGAGGTTGGCGGGTTCGTCCTTCTCCCCTTGCGGGAGAAGGTGGCGGCCGAAGGCCGACGGATGAGGGGTTTCTCACCCGAGGACGAAGGCGATCGGCCAATCACAGCGCGACCCCTCATCCGACCTCGCTCCGCTCGGCCACCTTCTCCCGCAAGGGGAGAAGGATCAGTCGCGCGTCAGCTTGGCGTTTGTCGCGGCGATGATCGCCGTCAGCACCTCGTGGGGGCGGTTCTCGATCTGCGGGTTGGGAAAGCGCAGCACGCGGAAGCCTTCTCCGCGCAGGAAGTCGTCGCGGGCGGCGTCCTCGGCGCGGTCGTCGTGGTGCGGGCCGTCGGCCTCGACGACCAGGCGATGACGCAGACAGACGAAATCGGCGACATAGCGCCCGATCACGACCTGTCGCCGGAATTTCAGACCCTCCAGCCGCCGGTCCCGCAGAATGGCCCACAGCCGCCGCTCATAGAGGGCGGGTTCGCGACGCATCGCCTTGGCGCGAGAGTGCAGCCAGTCGTTCATAGGACAACGTTATTCCTTCTCCCCTTGCGGGAGAAGGTGGCCGAGCGGAGCGAGGTCGGATGAGGGGTTTCTGGACGGTGATGAAGGTTGCGAAATCCACCCGCAGCGAGACCCCTCATCCGTCGGCCTTCGGCCGCCACCTTCTCCCGCAAGGGGAGAAGGGAAGGTTTACCGCCCCTTTCTGAACGCCTCCGCCTTTTCGGCCGCCGCCTCTTTCCGCCAGCGTTTGGGGGCTGACCTGTCGACCTCTTCCCCCGCGCCCGTCAGGGCTTCGTTGGCGAACTCGAGGTCGAGGAGTTTCATCTTCTTGATCTCGTCGCGCAGGCGGGCGGCTTCCTCGAACTCGAGGTTGGCGGCGGCGTCGCGCATGCGGCCTTCCAGATCCTTGAGGGCGGCCTGGAAGTTGGAGCCGACGAAGGGCTTGGCCTCTTCGGCGACGCCGGGGCGGGTCAGGCGGTCCAGGTCGCGGGACTCATAGGGGCTTTCGAGGATCTCCTTGATGTCGCGCTTGACCGTCTCGGGCGTGATGCCGTGTTCGAGGTTGTAGGCCTGCTGCTTCTCGCGGCGGCGGTCGGTCTCGGCGATGGCGCGCTCCATCGAGCCGGTCATGCGGTCGGCGTAGAGGATGACGCGGCCGTCGACGTTGCGCGCGGCGCGGCCGATGGTCTGGATCAGGGAGGTCTCGGAGCGCAGGAAGCCCTCCTTGTCGGCGTCGAGGATGGCGACCAGGCCGCACTCGGGAATGTCGAGGCCCTCGCGCAGCAGGTTGATGCCGATCAGCACGTCGAATGAACCGAGGCGCAGGTCGCGCAGGATCTCGATCCGCTCCAGGGTGTCGACGTCGGAGTGCATGTAGCGGACGCGCACCCCCTGTTCGTGCATGTATTCGGTCAGGTCTTCGGCCATCTTCTTGGTCAGGGTGGTGACCAGGGAGCGGTAGCCGGCGCGGGCGGTGGCCTTCACCTCGTCGATGACGTCGTCGACCTGGTTGCGGGTGGCGCCGGAGACGGGGCGGATCTCGACCGGGGGGTCGATCAGGCCGGTGGGGCGGATGACCTGTTCGGTGAAGACGCCGCCGGTCTTGTCCAGCTCCCAAGCGCCGGGGGTGGCCGAGACGAAGACGGTCTGGGGCCGCATGGCGTCCCATTCCTCGAACTTCAGCGGGCGGTTGTCGATGGCGGAGGGGAGGCGGAAGCCGTATTCGGCCAGGGTCGACTTGCGACGGTAGTCGCCGCGGAACATGGCGCCGATCTGGCCGACGGTGACGTGGCTCTCGTCGACGAACAGCAGGGCGTTGTCGGGGATGTATTCGAAGAAGGTCGGCGGCGGCTCGCCCGGCGCGCGGCCGGTCAGCCAGCGGCTGTAGTTCTCGATGCCGGCGCAGGAGCCGGTGGCCTCCATCATCTCCAGATCGAAGCGGGTGCGTTGTTCGAGGCGTTGGGCCTCCAGCAGCTTGCCGTTCTCGACCATCCAGTCGAGCGTCTCCTTCAGCTCGGCCTTGATGCCGTTGACGGCCTGGTTGAGCGTCGGGCGCGGGGTGACGTAGTGGCTGGCGGCGTAGACGGTGACCTCGTCCAGCGCATTGGTCTTCTTGCCGGTCAGGGGGTCGAACTCGTCGATGGCCTCGATCTCGTCGCCGAACAGGCTGATGCGCCAAGCGCGGTCTTCAAGGTGGACGGGGAAGATCTCCAGCGTGTCGCCGCGCTTGCGGAACATGCCGCGCTCGAAATGCAGGTCATTGCGCTTGTACTGCAGGGCGATCAGGTCGGCGCGCAGCTTGGCCTCGTCGATCTGGTCGCCGACCTTCAGGTTGAAGGTCATGGCGGTATAGGTCTCGACCGAGCCGATGCCGTAGATGCAGCTGACCGAGGCGACGACGATGACGTCGTCCCGCTCCAGGATCGCGCGGGTGGCGGCGTGGCGCATCCGGTCGATCTGCTCGTTAATCGAGCTGTCCTTCTCGATGTAGGTGTCGGTGCGCGGGACGTAGGCCTCGGGCTGGTAGTAGTCGTAGTAGCTGACGAAATACTCGACGGCGTTGTCGGGGAAGAAGGCCTTGAACTCGGAATAGAGCTGGGCCGCCAGCGTCTTGTTGTGGGCCAGGATCAGGGCCGGGCGCTGGGTCTGTTCGATCACCTTGGCCATGGTGAAGGTCTTGCCCGAGCCGGTGACGCCCAGCAGCACCTGCTCGCGGTCGCCCTCGGCCGCCTGGGCCACAAGCTCTGCGATGGCCGACGGCTGGTCGCCGGCGGGCTGGTACTTGGTCTCCAGCCGGAAAGGGACGCGCTTCTTGTTGGTCGGGCGGTCGGGGCGGTGAGGAACCCAGTCGGCGGGGGCGGCGGGCGCCTCCTCGGGCGTCAGGCGCGGGCCGTTCACTGGCGCGAAGGCGGGCGCGCGACCGTGGTCGAAGACGACGGGCGCCTCGCTGAGGCCCGGATTGGGCGTGTGAACGGGCTTGGTCGGTTTCGCGGGAGAACGGGCCATGAACATCAAGGTAATGCGCGCGTGTGCAAGGCGCTAGGCCCGGCGGGGGCGGGGCGGGGCCAGAATCCGCCAGTGCGCCACCACAGGTTGAACTTACATGCGCCACAGTCACGCTTGCATGTCGCCGCAAGTGGGGCGAATTCGACGTATTAAGGACATATTTGAGCACAATGTGTCCGAAATGGACGAAATAACGGTCCGAACTCGGCCTTTGCGCGTCAAAAATGCCTCATAATTTCCCCTAACAATGATTTTTTGAAAGAAATTGGTTGATGCTGTGACGGCCCAGCCATAGCCATTGCAGCAGCCAAGAAGCGTAATGACGAACATTGGTTTTCAGCGTCGCTCACAGAACGACGTGATGTTCAGTAACGATTAACAGGTACACAGAGGCTTATGCGCACTCGTAAAGACTACCTGCTGGGCACGACGATGGCGGCTGGGGCCGCCGCACTGTCGATGGCCATGCTTATTCCGGGGACGGCGCTTGCTCAAAGCGCTTCGAATACTGACCAGGAAGCGACCCAGGTCGACGAAATCGTCGTCGTCGGCTCGCGTATCCGTCGCGACAACTATAACGCGCCTTCGCCCACGCAGGTTGTGACGCGCGAAGAAGCGACGCTGCAAGGCTTCGCCTCGACGACGGAAGCTCTGCAGAGCACGGCCGTCACGGGCGGTTCCGCCCAGATCAATAACTCTTACGGCGGCTACGTCACCAACGGCGGCCCCGGCGCCAACACCATCGGTCTGCGTGGCATGGGCCCGAGCCGCACCCTGGTGCTGCTGAACGGCCGTCGCGTCTCGCCCGCCGGTTCGCGCGGCTCGGTCGGCTCGGCCGACCTGAACGTGCTGCCGACCGCCATGATCGACCGCGTCGAAGTCCTGCGGGACGGCGCTTCGTCGGTCTACGGTTCGGACGCCGTGGCCGGCGTGGTCAACATCCAGACCCGTAAGAATTTCGAAGGCCTGGTCTTCGAAGCCCAGCGCAACGAGCCGCTGGAAGCCAACGGCGCCGGCGGCTCGACCCGTCTGTCGCTGACGGCCGGCGCCCGTGGCGACCGCTGGCGCGCCGCCGGCTCGATCGAGCGCTATGAGCGCGACGAGTTGACCCTGCGCGACCGTGAATTCACGCGCTGCCAGACCGACGGCCGTCGCCTCGGTCGCGACTTCATCGACCCGCTGACCGGCGAGTCCAAGTGCTACCCGATCACGAGCACCGGCTCGAACGGTTCGTCGATCAACACGATCGGCGTCGGCGTCGACGGCGGGCTGGACGATGACGGCAACCGTGTCTTCAACGGCGTGGCGGGCACCCCTGCCGCAGGCGCCCCCAACGTCCTGTTCAACCGCTTCCGTCCGAACTCGGGCGTGACCGGCGACATGGCCGGCTATGAAGGCGTCGGCGGTACGGGCGTAAACGTCAACGTGCGCGACACCTTTGACGACCGCATGCTGAACCGTTCGCTGATCTCGCCGGTCGAGATCACCACCATCTACGGCGAAGGCGGCTACCAGCTGAACGCCCTGGGCAACGCCGAAGTCTATGGCGAATTCCTGCTGAACCAGCGCAAGTCGTCGCAGACGGGCTACCGTCAGCTGGCGCTTGACTACGCCAAGGGCAGCCCGCTGATCCCCTCGGACCTGTCCTTCAGCACCTTCTCGGGCGATCAGGGCCTGAATAAGGGCGCCGACATCGGCGTTCGCGCCTTCATCGGCTTCGGCAACGACACGTCGACGCAAGAGCAGCGTTTCAACCGCAACGTCGTCGGCATCAAGGGTGACTTCTTCATCCCGGAATGGCGCTATGACCTGGCGGCCAGCTACTCCAAGTCGCGTTCGGAATACACCAGCCAGCAGTTCCTGACGAACCGCCTGATTGAAAGCCTGGATGTCGTTCCGAATGGCGCTGGCGGTTTCCAGTGCCGTGAACTGGCGTCGAACCCCGGGTGCGTCGCCGCACCGAAGCTGAGCTCGCAAGTCATCGGCGGCGTGCTGCCGAAGGCCTGGACCGACTACGTCTTCCGTCCGGTCAAGGGCGTGACGGAGTATGAAGAGAAGATCGTCAGCCTCGGCATCGACGGTCCGCTGTTCGACCTGCCGGCCGGCAAGGTCATGGGCTTCTTCGGCGCCGAATGGCGTGATGCGGAGATCGACGACACGCCGGGTCTCGATTCGCAGCTGGGCAACACCTACAACTACTCGACCTCGGCCATTACCCGCGGTTCGGACTCGGTGTGGGAAGTCTTCGGCGAAATCGAAGCGCCGCTGCTGCGTGATCAGCCGTTCGCCAAGGAACTGACGCTGAACGCTTCGTTCCGCTACACGGACTATGACTCCTACGGCGACGACACGACCTACAAGGTGGGTCTGGTCTATCAGCCGATCGACATGCTGACGTTCCGCGCTACCTACGGCACCTCGTATCGCGCTCCGGCGCTGTTCGAGCAGTTCGTAGGCGCGACCTCGGGCTTCCAGGCCGCTGGTTTCGACCCCTGCAGCGAAGTTGATCCGGACTCGGCTACGCCGACCCTGATCGCCAACTGCGCGGCTGATGGCGTGTCGGCTGACTTCCAGCAGAAGTCGAGCGTCGCAGTCATCACCAAGGGCGGCGCCGAAGCCGGTCTTGAGGCCGAAACCTCGACCAACCTGACCGTCGGTCTGGTTCTGCGTCCGACCCTGCCGGAAGGCTGGGGCGACTTCGCTTTCGCTGTCGACTACTACGAGATCGAAGTGAAGAACGGCGTGGCCCAATACGGCGCCGCCAACATTCTGGAGCGTTGCTACAACTCGACCCCGGCTGAGTTCGCGGCTGACGTGGGCTTCTGCTCGCTCGTGTCGCGCGACGCCGGAGACAAGCGCCTGACGGTCGAGAACGGCTACGTCAACCTGGCGACCGACATTGTCAAGGGCTTGGACTACACTGCGCGTTATCGCAAAGACGTCGGTCCGGGATCGGTTCTGTTCAATCTTGCTGTTACTCAATACACGGAGATCTCGAGCAAGCTGTTCGCCGAAGATCCTCTGCAGGAGTATAAGGGGCGGTTGAACAACCCAGAGTTCACCGGCACGGCTGACCTGTCTTATGCTTGGGACAAGTGGCGCGTGCGTTATGGCGTCGAGTGGGTTCAGGGCATGGACGACTACGGCTACCGTCGTATCAAGGATCCGGCTGCTAGCCAGTACGATCTGGAAGTCGATGACTACTACCTGCACAACGCCTCGGTCCAGTACACGGGCGAAGGCTGGACGGTCACGGCCGGCGTTCGCAACCTGCTGAACGAAGACCCGCCGACGATTTCGTCGGGCTATAACAACCGGGTCGGCAACGCCCCGCTGTACTCGGGTTACGACTACCTGGGCCGGACGGCCTTCGTGAACCTCACGAAGTCCTTCTAAGATCTGACCTGATTTCAGGTTGAGGAGAGGGCGGCGGACTTCGGTTCGCCGCCCTTTCTGCTTTTGAAACGGCAGTTTCCGGGTTGTGCGAAGCAGGGCGGGTCGCCAAGGTCCGCAACCATGAGTGAGCTTCGCGACGTCTTCATCACCGGGACCGGCGCCGTTCTGCCCGGCGAGCGGATCGGCAATGATCGGATGGAGGACTTCATCGGCCGCATCGGCGGGCGGGCCTCCGCCGTCGGGCGCCGCGCCCTGCGCTGGAACGGGATCGAGGGGCGGCATTACGCCCTGAACGCCGAGGGCGAGCCGCTGCATTCCAACGCCTCCATGTGCGCGGACGCCGTGCGGGCGGCGCTGGATGGGGCGGGGCTGAGCCTCGGGGATCTGCAGCATCTCGGCGCGGCGGCGACGCAGGGCGACTATCTGGTGCCCGGCCACGCCAGCGCGGTTCAGGCGGAACTGGGCGCGGGACCGCTTGAGGCGTTCAGCTATCAGTCGGTCTGCGCCAGCGCCCTGATGGCGGCCAAGGGGGCGTGGCTGAGCGTGCGCGCGGGCGAGGCGGACGCAGCCGCCGCCTGTGCCGGCGAGTTCTCCTCCCGCTGGTTCCGGCCGGCCTTCTATGAGGGCACGGCGCTGGTGGACGAGAAGGGCCGGGCGAGGATCGAGGCGGACTTCCTGCGTTTCACCCTGTCGGACGGGGCGGGCGCCGTGGTGATGGAGCCGAGGCCGAAACCCGACGGCCTGAGCCTGAAGGTCGAGTGGATCGACATGACCTCCCTGGCCGGGCGCTTCGATCCTTGCATGTGGGCCGGATCGACGCCCGAAGCGCGGGCCGACATGACCAGCGCCTGGAGCCACGCCGGACCGGCGGCGGCCCATGCGGCGGGGGCGGTGGCCCTGTTGCAGGACTTCGACCTGCTGAAGATCGTCATCCGCGCCTGGATCGGCGTCTGGCTGGAGAAGGTCGATGACGGGCGGATCGTCCCGGATCAGGTCGACCATCTGCTGTGTCACTACTCGGCGCGGTCGCTGCGTCAGGAGATCGTCGGCCTGCTGGAAAGCACCGCCGCGATGATCCCGGAAGAGAAGTGGTTCACGACGTTGGCCGACAGCGGCAATGTCGGCTCGGCCTCGATCTGGGTCATGCTGGACGCCTTCCTGAAGTCGGGACGCGGAAGGCGCGGAGACAGGGTGCTGTGCATCGTGCCCGAGAGCGGGCGGGCGATGATCGGCTTCATGATGCTGGAGATTGTGTGATGGCGGAGCAACTGGCCGAGGCGGCGGTCGCCGACACCCTACGGAAGCTGGCGGTGGTCTTCGCCGATTTCGAGCAGCGGCTGGAGGCGACGCCGCTGATCCGCAAGCTGACGCGGGGGCGGTTCGAGGTCGCCGACTATCATGCCTTCCTGATCAATCTGCGCCAGCAGGTGAAGGACGGGGCGCTGTGGATGAGCCGGGCGGCGTCCAACATCGGCGAGAACCATCTAGAGCTGCGCTCGACCCTGATGCGCCATGCGGTGACGGAGCATCGGGATTTCCGCCTGCTGGAGGCCGACTTTGTGGTGGCGGGCGGGGCGCTGGAGGACATCCAGTCGGCGCCGAAGAACGTGGGGTCCGAGGCCCTGTCAGCCTGGATGTTCCATGAGGCGTCCAAGCCCGATCCGTTCGGCCTGCTGGGCGCCATGTTCATTATCGAGGGGCTGGGCTCGATCAAGGCGCGGCCGTGGGGTCTGAAGGTGCAGGAGCGGCTGGAACTGCCCGACGAGGCGGTGCGCTTCCTGCTCTATCACGGCGACAACGACGCCGAGCATATGAAGGAGTTCGAGGAGATGCTGGGCATGGTGCTGCCCGATCCCTTCATCGCCGAACGCATCGTCACGACCGCCAAAGTCACGGCCCGCCTCTACGCCCTGCAGATCGAGGAGATCGCGGCGTGAGGTACTACAAGCCGGGGGAGGATCCGTTCGACCCCGCGCGGTTCGATCCCAAGGATCCTGATCCGTGGATGGCGCTGTATCTGGACCACAGCCTGCCGATCGACGACGGAGCCAAGCGCGATCTGTTGCTGGGGGCGCGGTCGCGGTCGCGGCGCTGGCTGTTCCCGGTGGCGCGGCCGTTGGTGTTCCTGTTCTTCTGTCTGGTGAAGGTGCTGCGGGTCATTTCGCCCAAATACCCGAACCTGAACGGCCTGCTGCACAAGACCATCCACTGGGGGCTGCGGACCTTTGTGACGCCCGAGGGCAATCGGGTGATCCTGCGCCACTTCCACGTCGGATCGGAGCTGACGGCCTTCGTGCGCGAGAACGCGGGCGTGGGCGACAAGGTGACGAAGTGGCCGCTGACGCCGACGCGGTTGAAGGACATCGAGCCGGACCTGTTCCTTCAGCACGACCTGAACATCTTCAACTTCGTCATCGAGATGAACGCCGCCCTGCGCGCCGAGGGGCGGGAGCTGACGCCGCCCGAGCGGATCGACTTCTCCATGATCTCGGACGAATTCCCGCCGTTCGAGGAGTTTCCGCGCAAATGGCACAACTTCGTCGACGTGCAGACGGCGGTGGAGTTCTACACCCCGATTTACGCCCTGATGCTGCCGCGCGACGACTTCGTGCGGGCGTCCAGTTCGCTGCAGCTGGATGAGGTTATGGCCATCTATATCGCCCGCATCCTGGGCACGAGCTACCACATGGCCTTCGTCAAGAACGGCCATCCGCTGGTGGCGCTGTCGACGCTGCAGGCGGGCTATCGGCTGATGATGCACGGGCTGGATTCAGAGGCCATGCACGGCTGGCTGCGGGTGATGAAGGCGCGTCAGGCGGCGGGCCTGCCGCTGGACCCGGCCAACTCGGGCGCGCCGAAGTAGGGCGCGGAGCCTACGGTGTTTTCCGCTGGCGCGCGGCGCGGCGGCTGCTAGCGTGGCCGGTATGAAATCGGCGCGCTCTTTTCTGACCTCTCTCAGCACGATGGTGCTGCTGTCGCTTGTGCTGGGCCTGCTGGCCGGGGCGGCGGCGCAGGCCTGGGGCTTGCCGGGCGGTCATGTGACGGCGGACTTCATCCAGGCGCTGGGCCAGCTGTGGCTGAATGCGCTGCGGATGACGATCATCCCGCTGGTGTTCAGCCTGCTGGTGACGGGCATCGCCTCCATCGCCGATGCGGCGCGGACCGGGCGGCTGGCGCTGAAGGCGGTGTCGTGGTTCGGCGGGCTGATCGTCTTCGCGACCGTCTACGCCGTCGCGGCGGCCTATGGGCTGCACGCCCTGTGGCCGATCGACCCGGAAGGCGCGCGCCTGTTGCTGGCGATCAAGCCGGAAGGCGCTGAGGGCGTGGGCGCGGGCGCGCCGTTCAGCGAATTCGTCAAGACCATCGCCCCGTCCAACCCGATCCGCGCGGCGGCCGAGGACGCCATCCTGGGCATGGTGGTGTTCGCCGTCTTCTTCGGCTTTGCGGCGTCGGGCCTGCCGGAGCGGCTGCGGGTTCCGCTGATCACCTTCTTCGAGGCGGTGGGCGAGACGATGATCGTCATCGTCCGCTGGGTGCTGAAGGCGGCGCCGCTGGGCGTCTTCGCCCTGTCGATCGGAGTGGGGCTGACGGCGGGGGCCAGCGCGGCGGGGGTTCTGCTGCACTATGTGGCGCTGATCTCGCTCGCCTGCATCGGCATCGGCCTGATCTTCTATCCGCTGGCGGTCATCTTCGGGCGGGTGAGCCTGGGCCGGTTCGCGCGGGCGGCGGCGCCGGCGCAGGTGGTGGCCTTCTCGACCCAGTCGTCGCTGGCCAGCCTGCCGGTCATGGTCGAGCGGGCGGTCGACGAACTGGGCGTCAAGCGGTCGACGGCGGGGCTGGTCCTGCCGCTGGCGGTGGCGGTGTTCCGCATCACCAGCCCGGTCGCCAATCTGGGCGTGGCCATCTATTGCGCCCATCTGTTCGGGCTGGAGCCTTCGGCGGGGCAGTTGCTGGCCGCCATGCTGACGGCGGTGCTGATCTCGATCGGCACGGTGGGCCTGCCGGGTCAGGCCAGCTTCTTCGCCTCCATCGCCCCGATCTGCATCGCCATGGGCGTGCCGCTGGAGCTGCTGCCCCTGCTGCTGGCGGTCGAGGTCGTGCCTGACATCTTCCGCACCTTGGGCAACGTCACCGCCGACCTGGCCGTGGTCCGCATCGTCCAGGGCGGAGAGGTCGAAACTTAAGACTGAACGTCGGTTGACGAGGCGGGCGCGCCGAGGCCAAGCTTCCCCACGGGGCGTAAGGGAAGCGACCATGAGCAAGACGATTCTGCGCGCGGCCGCCGCGATGGCGACGGTCGCAGCCATGACGTGCGGCGCAGCGGCGCCCGCCCAGGCCCAGCAGGCGGCG
>NZ_GL883086.1:1904007-1917407 GCF_000204035.1 Brevundimonas diminuta ATCC 11568 | reverse complement strand
GGCGTTTCTCAATCAAAACATCGTCCGCACCGAGTGGACTGTGACGACGCCAAGCCTGACCTTGGCGGATGGGGCGGTCGAGGGCGAGGCGCCGTTCCAGTCCTTCGAGATTCTGATCACGCCCGACACGACCGAGCGCGACCGCGGCTACCTTGCCCTGGCGCGGATCGGATCGGGCAGCATCCTGTACGGTCCCGCCGTGACGTTGCGGGGCATGGACGCCGAGCTGACCGCGCGCCCGGCGGCGGGCGAGACGGCCTTGCCGATGTCGAAGGCGGAGAAGGGCTCTGTCTATCTCGGCCCTCAAAGCCAGGTCGAGACCTATCCCGGCGCCAGGCTGGTGATCGGCGAGACCGTGTCGCCGACCTTGGCTGGGATCATGCGCGACGGCTTCTTCGCGGCCCAAGCCTTTTTCGGCGCGCGGCTGGGACGGGATCTGCCGTATGAGCCGGTGCTGTTGGTGACGACCGACAGCCCGGGGCCGGTGGATTTCCGCGGCGACGTGAGCGACAGCGGCGTCATCTCGACCCGGTTTCACGGGGCGGCCTGGGACGAACCGCCAGCGCACGTGGCGGCCGGCCTGGCGACCTTCGTCTGGCATGAGACCTTTCATCTGTGGAACGGACATCGGCTGGAGAACCGGGACGGCGAGGCCGCGCCCTGGCTGCATGAGGGCGCGGCTGAATACGGCGCCTGGGCGGCGGCGGTCTCCACCGGCGCGGTGACGGAGACGGCGGCGCATGAGGCCCTGTCGCAACGGTTGAACGGGTGCCGCAAGGCCTTGGGCGACCGCGATTACGACCCGGCGCGGCTGCGCTCGGGGTCGGCGGTCTATGATTGCGGGACGGTGGTGCAGTGGCTGGCCGATCTGGAGACGCGCCAAGCGTCGTCAGGCGCGCGGGATGTTTTCGACCTGTGGAAGGAGGTCTTGGATCAGGGCATGGCGGGCGACGGTTACGGCGTCGCCGAGTTCCGCGCCCGGCCTGAGGGCGAACGCGCGGTCGCCCTGCTGATGGATGGTTCAGGAGCGACGCGCTGGGACGGCGTCGCCGCGCGGCTGGCGGCGCTGGGCGTCACCCTGGAGGAAAAGCCTTCCCCGGACGAGTATCGCGCGGCGGCCCTGTTCCACCTGAACGGCGAGAATTGCACCGGGGGGAGCACAGGCTTCTATCGGACGGAGAAGGGCGTGCGGCTGGACACGGGCGACAAGTGCGGCGTCCTGTCGGGCGATCCCTTGCTGGCGAAGGTCGAGGGTCATGATCCGATGACGGACGCGACGGCCATGTTCTTCGCCGTCCAAGCGCGCTGCGCGGCCGCCTCGCCTGTGCGCTACAGCACGCAGGAGGGGCGGATGATCGAGGCGAAGTGCGACAGGCCTTTGATCGCGCCCCGGGCCTGGAGCGTTACGGGCGCCCCGGCGCTGGCGACGCGAATCCAGTGACTGGTCGCGCGACACTGGAGGGAGAGTCTGGCGAGGGCGGCGCGGCTCATTCCTCCATCGCCTCGAACATGGCTTCGGCCTCGTCGAAGGTGTCGTAGTCGAGGCGTTCGGGCGGGCGCAGGATGACGAAGCGGCTGAGGACGGGCGCGTCCGGCTCGCGGCGGCGATCCCACTGCCAGAAGCTGCGGTCGATCCGGCTTTGCAGCAGAGTCCAGTCGCCGTCGTCGGCGGGCGGGCGCGGCGTGTGGATGGTCATGCGTGGTCAGCTCCCCTGCTGGCGGCCGCAGCAAAGCCTGTGCGGGCGCGGGTTGTCAAAGCCGGTGTGCTGTTCCTTCCCCCCTTGTGCGAGAAGGTGGCCGAACGGAGTGAGGTCGGATGAGGGGTTGCGAGACCTCAGCCTCGGCCTCTCGTCAAACCTCAAACAGACCCCTCATCCGTCCGGCTTCGCCGTCCACCTTCTCCCACAAGGGGAGAAGGGATGTCAGTCGCCCTTCGTCCCTGACGTATGCGCCGGGCCGCGGAAGACGGCGTTGAGGAACAAAGGCTTCAGCCCTTCCAGGAAGGCGCGCATGGTTACGTCCTGGGTGAAGGCGACGACCTGGCCGCGACCGACTTCGGAGGCCATGGCGACGGGCTTGTAGGCCAGCTGGCGGCGGTTCTCGGCCCACAGCTGGCCGGACGCCAGCACCTGATCCGGTCCGGCCAGACGCACGACGTTGGTCCCCTGGTCGCGGGCCAGCGGAGTGTAGATGTCCGAGCCGCGCACCATGACGCTGAGGGTCGGGGCGACGCCCGCGCCCAGCCAGTGTTCGTTGTCGACCACGGCGCTGGCCAGGACGCCGGCGACCGGATCGGGCGCGCCGCCGTGGTGGCCGGTCAGGGCCATGTATTCGGCGTCGGTGGCGATCTCGCTGCCGCCGTCCTTCTTGTCCTTGTCGCCGTCGCCGGAGACGGCGCTTTCGCGGCGGCTCTCCAGCAGCTTGGAATCGGGGTCGGTCAGCAGGCGGCTGGCCGAGCCGACGCCGATCAGGACGCCGCCCGCCTGGACCCAGGCGCGCAGGTTGGCGACGCCGCTCTCGCCGAGGATCTGCTCATAGTTTCCGCCCGACGGCAGGATCAGCACCTGGTAGCGGGACAGGTCGGCGTTCGCCAGGCGGCGGGTGCGGACGGCCGTGACGGGCCAGCCGTATTCGCGCTCCAGCACATGACGGATGGAGCCGGCGGATTCCGGCTCGGTCGGGTCGTCCCAGGCCATGGCGACGCGCGGGGCGGCGATGACGGTGGCCTTGTCCGAGCCGACGCTGGGGCCGCTGGAGACCCACGAGGTGGCCAGCGGCGTCACCTGGGTGCCGCTGCCGGCGGCCAGACGGCGGACGCGCTCGTCCAGGTCGGCGGGCGAGCCGGCGCGCGGCACGATGAAGGTTCCGCCCGGATAGGCGCGGCCGTCCAGGGTGAAGGGCTCCTCGACCGAGCGGACCGGCAGCTTGTCCGTCAGGGCGGCGGTCAGGAAGCGCATTCCCGCCGTGCCCGGATGGATGGCGTAGCCGTAGGCCGCGTCGCCGGAGGCCACGGCGGCGGGACGGATCAGTTCGGGGCCGATGGCGGCGGTCTGGACCGACGGGGCGCCGGTGCAGCGCTGGCTCGGCACATTGAACAGAAGCGGAAGGGACCAGCCGGTCAGGTCGTAGATCTCATCGCCCAGGCCGCGCGCGCGGCGGGCCTCCTGTTCGGCCAGGAATTTGGGGTCCAGCGGCACGTCCTTGGCCAGCAGGGTCTCGGCCATGCGGCGCTGGGGCTGGGACAGGTTCACCACGTAGTCGCCCGCCTGATAATTCTGGCCGCAGGCGGAGAAGGCGGCGGTCGCGCGCCCGACCTCCAGCCCCGAACGCACCAGCAGGCCCGCCAGCTTGTCGGCGGCGGCCGGATCGGCGGCGGCGGAGCGCGACAGGACATAGGCGCCGCGCCCGCCCGAAATCCCGTCGCGGTGGAAGGCGTAGAAGTCGCTGAGCAGCTTTTCGCGGTCGCGGGCGGCGGTCTCGATGGTCGACAGGGTGGCGGTCAGATGGCCCTTGACCGTGTCGGCGTAGGTCAGCATCTCGCCTGACGAGCGGCGCGCCAGCAGACCGCGCGACGAGCCCTGCTCATAGGTCATGGAGACGGCGCCGAAATAGGCGGGCCAGCCGTCGCCGTAGCCGGGATAGAAGGCGTCGAAGGTCTCACGGGTGAAATAGTCCAGTCCGGCCTGGTCGAAGCGCCCGGCGGTGTTGCGGCCGAACCGCTCGCGCGCGTCCAGGATCGGCGGATAGATCCACGGGTTCAGCGGCTGGGCCTCGGGCGGGAAGAAGAAGCTGGAGTCGGTGCCCATCTCGTGGGAATCGACCACCACCTGCGGCCGCCATTCGCGGATCAGGGCCGAATGGCCTTGCGTCTCGGGCTGGGACTGGATGAACCAGTCGCGGTTCAGGTCGAACAGATTGTGGTTGAAGCGGCCGGACGGCCAGGGTTCGGCCCGCTCGGCTGACAGGGGGTCGCCGTTGGGCTGGGCGCCGAGGCCCGCCTCGAAGCTGTTGATGAAGCGCTCGCGCCCGTCGGGGTTCTGGGTCGGGACGAAGACGACCACGACGTTCTCCAGCCAGCCCTGCGCCTCGGCGTCGAGGCTGTCGGTCAGGCGGCGCGCGGCGATCAGGGCGGCGTCGGCGGGGCTGATCTCATTGCCGTGGACGGAATAGGCCATCCAGACGATGGCCGGGGTGTCGTTGATCAGGGCGCGGGCCTGCTCGGGCGAGGTCTTGCGCGGATCGGCCAGGGCGTTGGTCGCGGCCTTGATGGCGTCTAGCCGGGCGATGTTGCGCGGCGAGCCGACGGCGGCCCAGAACAGGGGGCGGCCTTCCCACGACTGGGCGTAGTCGCCCATGACCATGCGGTCGGGATTGGCGGCGCGCAGCGCCTCGAAATAGCGGCGCACGTCGGCCGAGCGGGTGATGCGCTCGCCGCTGTCGTGGCCGACGACGGCCAGAAGTTCGGGCGGATTCTGTTGCGCCAGGGCGGGCGCGGCGCCCAGGGCCAGGCTGAGCGCCAGCAGAGAACAGGCGACGCGGCGACGATACGGCATGAGAATACTCCCCCTACGGAACGCCGACCTTAACCGTGGAGCCGAGGGGAAGGGAAGCGGCGTCGCGCCGTCATTTCTTCCGCTTTTAAGCCAGAACTCAGCGGTAAGCGCAGGCGCGGCGCCATCGCCGAGCGACCGTCTCACCGCTGATAACAGGTGCGCCCTTATGACGAATGGGTTGAAGCCGTTATCCGGCCTATGGGCGTGATCTCCCGTCGCTAGCGTATGTTTCCTCCATGATTTCCCTGCAGAATCTCGAAGGCTCCGTGGTCGTCGTTTCGGGAGCCGGCAGAGGCTTGGGCGCAGCCCTGGCCATCAGTCTGGCCGAAGCAGGGAGCCGGCCGATCCTTTGCGGCCGCCGTCGCGAGGCGCTCGAGGGCGTCGCCTCGACCATTCTGGAGCGCACGGGCGTGCAGGCGAAGGTCGTTGAACTGGATCTCGGCGACGCCGCCAGCGTGGCGCGGGCCGTGGCGCAACTGAAGGCCGAGCACGAGGTCGTCGACATCCTGATCAACAACGGGGCGATGTGGCTCGAAGGGAGCGCGGAGAACCATCGTGCCGAAGAGGTGCTCGGCGTGGTGAACGCCGCCGTCTCAGGAACCTTCCTTCTGACGCAGGGGCTGATGCCCCTGCTGCGCGGATCGAGCCGCCCGGACATCGTGACCATCGGGTCGATCAGCGGCCTGCCCGGCGCGGCGATCCAGACCGCGTCCTTGCCCTTTTACGCCGCCAAGCGCGCGCAGGCCGCCCTTGCTGAAGGCTTCGCCCAGATGCTGGCCGGGACGCCGGTGCGATCCCTCGTCGTTCACCCGCCCTATCTCGATGACGTCGAGCCGGGCGCAGAGGCGTGGGAGACTGCGTCCGAGCGCCGCAAGGGCGAGCGCGCCACCAATCGGGACATCGTGGAGGCGGTGCTGTTCGCCGTGACGCGGCCCCGGCACGTCTCCCTGTCGATTGCCGTCGACGCCGACGAGGGCGGGCGCTTTTCACATCTCTAGGCGCCGATGACCGCCTCTGCGGGCGATCATGCGCTGATGTCAGATAGCGAAGGTCGTTGACAGTCTCGTACAGTATGTCGCATACACTGTGTGTCACACACTATGTGGCGGCAGGTGAGGCGGCGCCGTGGACCGGGAACTGTTCGAGACGATGCGGCTGGAACTGCGGCGCGGGACGCTGGTCCTGGCGGTGCTCGCCTGCCTGCGGACCGAACGCTACGGCTACACCCTGCGGCAGGCGCTGGCGGCGGACGGGCTGGAGATGGAGGAATCCACCCTCTACCCCCTGCTGCGGCGGCTGGAGGGACAGGGGCTGCTGACCAGCGAGTGGCGCGAGGAGGAGAAGCGAAAGAAGCGCTTCTACGTCCTGTCGCCGGGGGGCGAGGCCATGCTGGCCGCCCTGACCGAGGAATGGCGCGGCATCAACGCCTCGCTGGAACGGATTCTCTAAAAGGGATGGGAGTGGGCGCGATGGACATCATCGAACGCTATCTGGAGGCCGTGGCGGCGCAACTGCCGACCGAGGACCGCGAGGACATCGTCGCCGAACTGCGCGACCTGATCCTGAGCCGCGTCGAGGCGCGCGAGGAGGAGCTGGGCCGGGCGCTGAACGATGAGGAGAAGGAGGCGATCCTGCACGAAATCGGCCACCCGTTGATCGTCGCCGCCCGCTATCGCAAGGGGCCGGACAGCCTGATCGGCCCGGAGCTGTTCCCCTATTGGCTGTTCGGGGCCAAGGCCGGGCTGATCGTCATCGCGGCGGTTCAGGCGCTGGGGCTGCTGATCAGCGTGCTGGGCGCGCCGGCCGATTTCGGGCGGGCGATCAGCCAGGCCTTCCACGGCTTCTTCTCTGGAGGGCTGACCCTGCTTGGGGCGCTGACCCTGGCCGGGGCGATCATGGAGCATTACGACATCAAGCCGACCTGGCTGACGAAATGGCGGGTGCGCGACCTGTCGGCCTTCGGTCTGGCGGATCCGGCGAAATGGGGCGCGTCCCTGTCGGGGTCTGAGAAGGCCAAGGCCGAATGGCTGCCGAAGGGCGCGCGCGTCTGGGGCGTGACGGCGAACGACAAGCCGGGGCTGGAGGCGCTGGCCTCGCTGATCGTCGGAGGCGTCTTCGTGATGTGGTGGATCGGCGTGATCCGCTTTCCGGGTCTGGGCGCGTTCTCCTTGAGAAGCGGCGCGGTGGGGATCGAGGCGGCGCCGGTGTGGGCGGCCCTGTACGGCCCCATCCTGGCCCTGGCCGTCGGCGGCATGGCGGTGGACGCGGTCAGTCTGATCCGCGGGCGCGAAGGGCGGTTGACCTGGCTGCTGAAGATCCCGCTGGCGGGCGCGGCGCTGTGGGTGCTGTGGCGGCTGTTCGATGCGGGCTGGTGGCTCACCCTGACCCAGGGCGCGGCGAGCGCCCGCGTCGAGGGCGGGGCGACGAACATCAATCTGGACGCCCTGCGCGCGGTGAGCGAGGCCGGTCGTGACCTGGATGGCACGGCCCTGACGCTGGGTACGGTGCTGACCTGGGTGTTCGCGGTGATGGCGATCAGCTTGGTCGTCAACATCGCGACCTATGTCTGGCGGCTCGCGACGACGCGCGAGGGGTGAGCCGTTGAGCTGCGGCGCCGTCATGTCCGAAAACCGCGAGACAGGGCGGCGCGGCGGGCGCATGTTGCGGGTATGGAAAACGCCCGCGACACGCTGGATCAAGAGGCCTGCTACCGGGCCGTCCTGACGCGCGACCCGCGCTTCGACGGACGCTTCTTCACCTGTGTGAAGTCCACCGGAATCTATTGCCGCCCGGTCTGTCCGGCGCGTACGCCCAAGCGCGAGAACATGCGCTTCGTCGCCAGCGCGGCGGCGGCCGAGGAGGCGGGCTTTCGCGCCTGTTTGCGCTGTCGACCCGAAACGGCGCCCGACATGGGGGCGTGGCGCGGGACGTCCAATACGGTCAGCCGGGCGCTGAACCTGATCGAGGCGGGCGCGCTCGATGAAGGCGACGTCGACGCCCTGGCCGCCCGTCTGGGCGTGGGCGAGCGGCACCTGCGCCGCCTGTTTCGCCAGCATCTGGGCGCCGCCCCGGTCAGCGTGGCCCAGACGCGCCGCGTCCTGCTGGCCAAGGCCCTGATTCACCAGACCGATCTGCCGATGGCCGAGGTCGCCATGGCGTCCGGCTTCGGCAGCGTGCGGCGCTTCAATGAGACGTTTCAGGCCCTGTATGGACGGCCGCCGTCGGCGCTGCGCGCGCGGGCCGAGCGGCCGTGGGATGGAGGCGTGCGGCTGAGCCTGCCCTATCGTCCGCCCTATGAGGTCGAGGCCATGCTGACCGCCCTGAAGGCGAAGGGCGAGACGGTCGAGGGCGGGGTCTGGCGCCGCGTTCTGGCCCCGGCGACGGACGGGGCGGCGGGCGAGGTCATGGCCCGGTTCGAGGCGGAAAACCGGCTGGCGGTGACGGCGGCGCTGGATGACCTGAAGGCCCTGCCGGGGGTGCTGGCGCGGGTGCGGCGGCTGTTCGACCTGTCGGCCGATCCCGAGGCGATCCGCCGCGACCTGTCGGCGGACCCTGTGCTGGCGCCGCTGGTGAAGGCGCGGCCGGGGCTGCGTCTGCCGGGCGTCTGGAGCGACGAAGCGGCCGACATGGCCAGCGACCGGCTTGAGGACGAGCGGCTGGCGGGGCGGGCCGAGCAATGGCGGCCCTGGCGGGCCTATGGCGTGCTGCACCTGCGCGAGGCGGGGATCGACGGCATGACGATCATGGAGAACGACGATGAAAAAGACGCAGCCTGAAGCCTTTACGCTGGATCGCATCGCCACGCCGGTGGGCGAGGTGCTGCTGGTGACGGACGCGGACGGCGCCGTGCGCGCCTTCGACTTCACCGACTATGAGGCGCGGATGATGAAGCTGTTGGCCCGCCACTATGGCGAGGCGCGGCTGACGCCGGGGCGGGCGCCCGAAGCCGTTCGGAGCGCCATTATCGCCTATTTCGACGGCGATCTGACGGCGTTGGACGGCCTCGCCGTGAAGACGGGCGGCACGGAGTTCCAGCGCGCGGTCTGGGCGGCGCTGCGGACCATTCCGGCGGGACGGACCTGGAGCTACGGCCAATTGGCCCACGCCATCGGCAAGCCCGCCGCCGTGCGGGCCGTGGGCCTGGCCAACGGCGCCAATCCGATCGGCGTCATCGTACCCTGCCACCGGGTCGTCGGGGCTGATGGAACCCTGACCGGCTATGCGGGCGGGCTGGAGCGCAAGCGGTGGCTGCTGGCGCACGAAGCGTCGCAGGAGGGAACGGTGCAAGGGGCGTTTGCGCTAGACTGACAGCGCCCTCCCTTTCGGCGCTCATTTCGGGAGTCTGATGATGAACCTGCCCAACGGGGCCCTGGTCGCCGTCGCCGACGGCGAGAAGCTGAGCCTGTTCCGCAACACCGGCCACAACCTCGACATCCAGCTCAAGCCGATGGCGACGCCCGAGATCCCCGAACGCCTGTCCGGCGCGCCGGGCCGCCGTTCCAGCGACGCCAACCCCGACAACGACACCCAGGCCGAGGACGGCTTCGCCATGGGCGTGGCCGAGGCGCTGAACCACATGGCCCTGACCAACAAGATCGAAGCCCTGGCCGTCGTGGCGGCGCCCAAGACCCTGGGCCAGCTGCGCAAGCATTGGCACAAGACGCTGGAGCAGCGCCTGGTCGGCGAGATCGCCAAGGATCTGGCCGGCCGCCCCGCCGAGGAAATCGCCGAGGCGATCAGCCGGGCGTAGGCGCTGGGGCAAGCGCGAGAGTGACGGGGACGGTTCAGGCCGCCCCGTCCAGAAACAGGCGGCAGGCCGGGTTGTCGGTCTCGTCGACGTAGGGGTAGCCCAGTTCGTCCAGCGCCGCGCTGAGGGCCGCCTGTTGATCCGGCGGGACGCTGACCCCCGCCAGGACCCGGCCCGCATCGTCGCCGTGGTTGCGATAGTGGAACAGGGTCAGCGCCCAGGCGGGCTGCAGGCTGTTGAGGAAGCGTAGGAAGGCGCCCGGCCGTTCGGGGAACTCGAAGCGCAGCAGACGCTCGTGCGGCAGGCCGATGGTGCGGCCGCCGACCATGTGGCGGACGTGCAGCTTGGCGGTCTCATTGTCGCTCATGTCCACGACGGAATAGCCGTCGGCGGTCAGGTGGCGCAGCAGGCTCTCGCGCTCGGCGGCGCCGTCGCGCAGGGCTACGCCGACGAAGATCTGGGCCGCGCCGTCGCCGGACCAGCGGTAGTTGAATTCCGTGATGGAACGGCCGTCGAGGCTGCGCAGGAAGCGGTGATAGTCCTCGCGTCGGTCGGGCATGGAGACGGCGAACAAGGCCTCGGCGCCCTCGCCGATCTCGGCCCGCTCGGCGACGTGGCGCAGGCGGTCGAAGTTGACGTTGGCGCCCGAGTTGATCGCCACCAACGCTCCCGATCCGGGATGGCGCGCGGCCCAGGCCTTGAGCCCGGCGAGGGCCACGGCGCCCGACGGTTCGGCCACGGCGCGCACGTCGTCGAAGATGTCCTTGACCGCGGCGCAGATGGCGTCCGTGTCCACCAGCACGATCTCGTCCAGCAGGTCGCGGCACAGGCGGAAGGTCTCGGACCCGGCGCGGCGCACCGCCACCCCGTCGGCGAACAGGCCGACCTGATCCAGATCGACCACGCGCCCGGCCTCGATGGCGCTCTTCATGGTCGGGGCCTCGGCGGGTTCGACGCCTATCAGCCGCGTCTCAGGACGTAGGAAGCGGACGATGGCCGCCACCCCCGCCGCCAGCCCGCCGCCGCCGATGGGAATGAAGACGGCGTCGATCGGGTCCGGGTGCTGGCGCAGGATCTCCAGCCCGACCGTGCCTTGTCCCGCGATGACGTCGGGGTCGTCGAAGGGATGGACGAAAGTCGCGCCGGTCTGTTTTTCCAGCGTGCGGGCGTGGGCGTAGGCGTCGTCGAAGCTTTCGCCGTGCAGCACCACCTGGCCGCCCAGACCCTGGACCGCCGCCACCTTGATGCCCGGCGTGGTGGTCGGCATGACGATGGTCGCCGCCGCGTCGCGCCTAGCCGCCGCCAACGCCACCCCCTGCGCGTGATTGCCCGCCGAGGCGCAGATGACGCCGCGCGCCAGTTCGGCCTCGCTCAGGGCCGCGATCCGGTTGTAGGCGCCCCGGATCTTGAACGAGAAGACCGGCTGCAGATCCTCGCGTTTCAGCAGGGCGGGGCGCCCGATCCGCGCCGACAGCCGCTTCAGCGGATCGAGCGGGGTCTCTACAGCCACGTCATAGACGCGGGCGGTCAGTATGCGGCGGACGGTGTCTTGCACGATGATCTCGGTCAGGCGGCGCAGGGGAGGATGAAGCGTGTCCCGGTCTAGGCGATGCTGCGGCGCATGAGAACGAAAATTGCGTTCCAGCCTTCTCCCCTTGCGGGAGAAGGTGGCGACCGAAGGTCGTCGGATGAGGGGTTTCGCAACCTTGAGCACTGGGCTTTAGCTTAATGGAAGGCGCAAAGAGACCCCTCATCCGTCTCGCTGCGCGAGCCACCTTCTCCCGCAAGGGGAGAAGGATGCGCGTCGTTGATTTCCCTTGCGCCGTGTGCGGAAGAGCCTACATTGCGCCTGCTTATGCTAAGTTTGAGCATAAGTCGGAGCCGCGCAGACGGCCGATAGGGAGTAGGGACGATGGCGGACGGCGCTTTCGGTCTGACGAAGGAACTGGCGGAAGAGACCGCCCCGGTGTGGGAGAAGGTCAAGGACCACGTCACCCCGCTGGAGTGGCCCGAGCAGGCGCGGCTGATCAGCGAGATCAACCGGCTGAAACGCGAGCGCGACGCGGTCATCCTGGCCCACAACTATATGACGCCCGAGATCTTTCACGGCGTGGGCGACTATGTCGGCGACAGCCTGGGGCTGGCCAAGGAGGCCGCGCGTTCGGACGCCAAGGTGATCGTTCAGGCGGGCGTTCACTTCATGGCCGAGACGTCCAAGATCCTGTCGCCGGACAAGACGGTGCTGATCCCCGACCTGCGCGCGGGCTGTTCGCTGGCGTCCTCGATCACTGGGGCGGACGTGCGGCTGATCAAGGAGCGGCATCCGGGCCTGCCCGTCGTCACCTATGTGAACACCACGGCCGATGTGAAGGCCGAGACGGACATCTGCTGCACCAGCGCCAACGCCGTGCAGGTCGTCGAATGGGCGGCCAAGGAATGGGGCGTCGACAAGGTCATCCTAATCCCCGACGAATATCTGGCGCGCAATGTCGCGGCGCAGACGACGGTGGGCATCATCGCCTGGGCGGGCCATTGCGAGGTGCACAAGCGCTTTACGACGCAGGACATCGCCGACATGCGCGACGCCTGGCCGGACGCTGAAGTTCTGGCCCACCCCGAATGCCCTGAAGAGATCCTGCGCGCCGCCGACTTCGCCGGTTCGACCGCCGCCATGACGGAGTATGTCGAGAAGCGCCGACCTAAACGGGTGGTGCTGATCACCGAATGCTCGATGGCCTCCAACATCAAGGGCGACGTGCCCGAGGTGGAGTTCGTCGGGCCGTGCAACCTGTGCCCGCACATGAAGCGCATCACGCTGGAGAACATCCGCGACTGCCTGCTGCACATGCAGTTCGAGGTGACGGTGCCGGATGAGATGCTGGAGAAGGCGGCCCTGGCGGTGCAGCGGATGATCGACCTGCCGCCGCCGTCGAAGCCCGCGCGCTACGACCTGGTCAAGGCGCGGCATCATGTCGATGTGGAGCTGATCTGATGGCCCTGTCCGCAATCCTTCTCCCCTCGGGGGAGAAGGTGGACGGCGGAGCCGGACGGATGAGGGGGACGCCAGCCACGCCCTCGCCGTCTCGCCCGTATCCGACAGCCCCCTCATCCGAGGCGCTGCGCGCCCCACCTTCTCCCCGAGGGGAGAAGGATGAGCGTTGAGGGGCCTTGGGGGGCTCGCGACGGGTCGACGCCTGCGCCTGCGCCAACGCCGGAGCGCGAGGCCCCCCGTTACAGCGCCCGCCATGAAACGCCGAGCGAGGACAAGGGCCAGCACCCGGTCTGGGCGGTGGTCTCGACCCTGCTGATGGCGGGTTTCCTGTGGTTCCTGACCGGCAGCTGGGTCGTGGCGGGGGCGGTGCTGTTCGGCCTGTTCGTGCACGAGTACGGCCATGTGCTGGCGATGAACCGGGTCGGCATGGGGCCGGCGCGCATCTACATCATTCCCTTCCTGGGCGGACTGGCGAAGAGCCAGCGCGAGCCGAAGAGCGAGTGGCACGGAGTGCTGGTGTCGCTGGCGGGGCCGGCGTTCGGCCTGCTGGCCATGATCCCCTTCGTGACCGTGGGCCTGGCGATGAAGTCGCCGGAATGGCTGATGGGCGCCTTCTTCATCGCCATGATCAATCTGTTGAACCTGCTGCCCGCCCCGCCGCTGGACGGGTCCAAGGCGCTGGGGCCGGTGCTGACGCGAGTGCATCCGCGGCTGGAGCAGGTGGTGCTGCTGCTCATCGGCGGCCTGGCCGTGTGGTGGGGCGTGTCGACGGGGCGGTTCATCCTGGCGGTGTTTCTGGGACTGGCGGTGTTCGGCCATCTGAAGCGCGGCGTCTGGCGCGTGGCGTGGGGACGACTGAGCTGGCCCGAGGCGGGGCGCAGCCTGGCCCTCTATTTGCTGACGGCCGTGGTCTGCGCGGCGGCGGCGATCGGCGCCCTGCTGCCGCTGACGGGCGGGGCGGTCGAACCGGCGTTCGAGATGGGCCTGCGGTTCTTCGGACTGGGAGGCCGCTAGGCGAATGGCGCGCATCCGGCATGACGGGCCTCTGATCATCGGCGGCGGGCTGGCGGGCCTGTCGGCGGCGCTGGAGGCGGCCGGGGCGCTGGGG
>NZ_GL883086.1:1901681-1902951 GCF_000204035.1 Brevundimonas diminuta ATCC 11568 | reverse complement strand
GAGGCCGAGGCGGCGACGCTCGCCGCCCTGGCGGCCGTGATCTGAATGACGAAGGACGTTTCCGTGACCCGAACCCTGCCGGACCTGCTGATCGAGCCCGTGGTGCGCATGGCGCTGGCCGAGGATCTGGGGCGCACGGGCGATGTGACGGCGCAGGCCTGCATCCCCGAGGACGCCCGCTTCAGCGCCGTGTTTTCAGCGCGTCAGGCGGGGGTGATGGCCGGCGGGGCGGTCGCGCGGATCGCCGTCCACGCGCTGGACCCGCAGGCGACGGTGACGGTGAAGGTCGCCGACGGCGAGGCGTTCGAGGCCGGGGCCGTGCTGATCGCGGTCGAGGCGAACGCCCGCGCCTTGCTGGCGGCCGAGCGGACGGCGCTGAACCTGCTGGGCCGGATGTGCGGCATCGCCACCCTGACGCGGACCTATGTGCAGGCCGTGGCGGGAACGAGCGCCCGCATCGCCGACACGCGCAAGACGACGCCGGGGCTGCGCGCGCTGGAGAAGCACGCGGTGGCCTGCGGCGGCGGGCTGAACCATCGCTTCGGTCTGGATGACGCCATCCTGATCAAGGACAACCACGTCGCCGTCTGCGGCGGGGCGGGCGAGGCGGTGCGCCGCGCCAGGGCCTTCGCCCCCCACCTGATGAAGGTCGAGGTTGAAGTCGACAGTCTGGATCAGCTGGATGAGGTGCTGCCCGAGCGGCCGGACGTCGTCATGCTGGACAACTTCAGCCTGGACGACATGGCCGAGGCGGTGCGGCGGGTGCGGGGCAGCGCCTTCGGGCCGGTGGTGCTGGAGGCGTCGGGCGGCGTGAACCTGAGCACCGTCGCTGGCATCGCTGCGACGGGGGTGGATGTCATCTCCGTGGGCGCCCTGACCCATTCGGTCATGCAGCTCGATATCGGTCTGGACGCCGGCTGAGCGCAAGCGGACCGGGGTTTTTCGGGGAACGGGCCCGACAGAGGCTCGTTTTCATGGGGCGGGAGGGCGCGACCTCGAAGGAGAGACGCCATGACCAGGGCCCCACAGCCGCCCAGGGAGCAACGCAGCTTCGCCGATCGCGGCGCCCAGCTGAAGGATGAGGCCGCCGCTGATCGGCGCGACCGGGCGAACGGCGTGCAGTCCGGTCAGCCGGGCGACGCAGACGTCAACCTGAGCCAGCAGGGGCGCTACGGCAATCTGCAGCAGAATCTGACGACCCACCGCCAGACGCACCCTTGAGGCGCGCGATCAGGCCTCGGCGTTGACCGTGACGGGTGCGGCGANGGGC
>NZ_GL883086.1:1895963-1900590 GCF_000204035.1 Brevundimonas diminuta ATCC 11568 | reverse complement strand
GGCGGCGCCGCCGGCGCGGCCGTCGGCCACGCCCAGAAGCCGCACTGATTCATCGACATGGATGCGGCCGCGTCGAGCGGCCGTATTCTGCGTTCTGGCGGCCCCATCGCCGCTAAATCCCATGAAAACGGGCCGTAGAGCTTGATTTCGGCGTGAAATTCGGCTTTGGCCTCGCGCCGGGTCGAGCGCGTCGAGATGCGCCTTCCGGCCCGATCTGCGGCCGTCGCCCTGGCGATCGGCCTTTTTCGCCGTCTCCATTCCCTATCAAGGACACCCGCCTCTCAGCATGCGCGACCTCAAGAACACCGGCTTCAACGACCGCCTGTCCGCCCAGAAAGACGCCAAACAAGCCCTGCTGGCCCGGTTCAAGCCGAAGCCGACCGTTCAGGATCCCGAGTTCGAGAAACTCGCCGAAAAGCGCGCCGCCGAGAAGGAAGCGATCCGCCAGCAGCACGAACTGGCCAAGGCCGAGGCGCGCCGCGAGAAGGCTGAGAAGGAAGCCGCCCGCCTGGCCGCCGAAATGGCCGCCCAGGAAGAGGTCGACGCCGCCAAGCGCGCCGCCCGCAAGGAGCGCAAGCAACTGACCAAGGAAGAGCAGAAGGCGGCCCGCGACGCGCGCTACGCCGCCCGCAAGGCGCGCCAGCGCTAAGCACGCGCCATGCCCCCTCCTTGACCGGGAGGGGCAACGCTCAAGCCGCCGTCGCGTTACAGGGGCGAAGATTCCTGCGACGCGTCGCCGCCGACCTCTTGGATCGTGCGTTCGGCGACCTAACTGCAAGGCTGATCTTCACACAGCACTGCCAACGGGAGCCGTCATGAACGCCATCGACACCGGTCTCAAGCCCAAGGAACGCGCCGACGTCGCGCGCGAACTGTCCAAGGCTCTGGCCGACAGCTACGCCCTCTATCTGAAGACGCACGGCTATCACTGGAACGTACGCGGGCCGGAGTTCTTCAGCCTGCACAACCTGCTGGAAGAGCAGTACCGCGAGATCTGGGCCGCCCTGGACGACATCGCCGAGCGCATCCGCGCCCTGGGCGAACTGGCCCCGCAGAGCGCCTCGGCCTTCGCCAATCTGACCTCGATCAAGGACGGCGATCCGGAGAAGGATGCGTCCGAGATGCTCAAGGAGCTGATCAAGGACCACGGCGTGGTCATCTCGACCGCGCGCGCGGCCCTGGACGCCGCCGACGAGGTGGGGGACGAGGCCTCGGTCGACCTGATGACCCAGCGTCTGGCTGCCCACGAAAAGGCCGCCTGGATGCTGCGCTCCAGCCTGGGCGATCGTTAAGCGGCGAGGAGATCGCCGCTTCCGCCTCACGGAACGGTAATCTTCGCGTCTGAAAAGCGCCGGATTGGGCGGTCATGCAGATCGCTGATTTCCGGCGCCGTCAGACGCCGCTATACGGACACCGCATGAACCTCGGCCGCCTTACGCCGCTGAAGACGACCGGACGCCGGGCTGTGGCAGCGGCGCCCGCCGCCATGGCCGTGACCCTGGCGGCGATGGGCGTGGCCATGTCGGCCAGTTCGACCCCGCGCCCCGACATCGACCGCACCGCCGAAGCCGTGGCCCGCGCCACGGGCGGCGACCTGGGGCCGGACGGCCTGGCGGCGGTGACGGCGCGGATGGATGCGGGGCAACTGGCGATCGCGCGTCGGCACGACCCGGCTCTGGGCCTGCCCGAGCTTTACGGCCTGACCCCCGGTTGGGAGAGCCTGACCCTGGGCGGCAAGCCCAGCCTGGATCAGGGCGCGGTGGGCGTCGCGGCGCAGCAGTTGAACGCCGCCATGCCCAACGCCTTGGGCGCGCTTCAGCCCGCGCGGCCCTTCCTGTTCCGCCCGGCGGACGAGGTGTCGCGGCAGCGCGCCCTGCGCTGCCTGACCCAGGCGGTCTATTACGAGGCGGCGCTGGAGCCGACCGAGGGGCAGGAGGGCGTGGCCCAGGTCGTGCTGAACCGGGTGCGCGATCCCAACTATCCCTCCAGCGTCTGCGGCGTCGTCTATCAGGGCGCCGAGCGGACCACGGGCTGCCAGTTCAGCTTCACCTGCGACGGCTCCCTGGCGCGGGGCCCGGTGCGCTGGGCCTGGGACCGGGCCGAGCGGGTCGCGGCGCGCGCCCTGAACGGCCATGTGTCCGAGCGCGTGGGCACGGCCACCCACTACCACGCCGACTACGTCCATCCCTGGTGGTCGCCCAGCCTGGCCAAGATCACCCAGGTCGGGGCGCACATCTTCTATCGCTGGAAGGGCGCGGCCGGAGAGACGGCCGCTTTCGTCACCGCCTATTCCGGCCGCGAGCCGTCGATCGACGAGGCCCGCTTCGCCCAGTCGCGCGTCCTGCTGGCCACGGCCGCCGACAGCGTGGAAGCGGCGCTGGAGGGCGCCAAGTCGGGCGAACTGCGCACGGTCGAGATCGACGGCCAGACCCGCGTGGTGGGCGTCGCCAGCCTGGGCGGCCGCCGCCAGGCCGGCAAGGATGAGATCGCCGCCATCAACGAACGGCTCAAGGCCTTCGAGAGCGGCGCCGTCTCCAGCGTGACCGTGACCGCCCCGCCGCCTGCGGGCGTCACCCCCATGGCGGTCGAAGAGGTCGGCAAGCCGCAGGGGTGAGGACGGGCGATCGCCTAAACGCCTAAGGCGTAGTCTCGCCAGCCGTCGCTGAGGGCGGAGAGGGTCGAGGGCAGGCCATGGGCTGCGCCGTCAGACGCCAGCCAGTCCTCGAAGCTGCGTCCGTCCGCCATCGCTTGAGCGATCTCGGCCAGGATGGTCGGGCGGCCTGAAGTCTGGATCAGATAGTCGGCGAAGACACGGGTCTGGATGTAGAAGACGCGCTCGAGCGCGGCCGGGCGAAGACCGGCGCCCGCCGGGGTGAAGCTGACGCCGACGCCGCCTTTGACGGCCAGTTCGGGCGCGACCGCGACGGCGCGCGCCAGACCGGGATGCTCGCGCGCCAGCAAGCCGGGCAGGTCCAGCAGTATGGCGCGGCCGTTGATGGGACCGACGGCGGGGACCGCCTCGCCCTTCATCAGGGCGCGGAAGTGGTCGCGGCGCTGGGCGGCGGTCGGCTCGTTTTCCAGAATGACGGCGGCGGCTTCGTCCAGCCAGTCGGGGCCGGGGCCGCCGTAGTGGCGCGGGGCGGCGTCCGCCGCGGCCCGTTCCGGCCAGAAGGCGGCGGTGAACCACAGGTGGCCCAGTTCGTGCGGGACCATGCCGGCGTCCAGCGCGGCCTGGGCTTTCGCGTCGGGGATCTGGGACAGGGCGCGGGCGACGACTTCCTCGGTCTGGGCCGGGCTCATGTTCTGGGAGGCGGCGAAACGGCGCGCGCCTTGTTCGATGCTGCGGCGCGCCGCCTCGTCGAACGCCCGTGGCGCGGGCCAGGGCAGGATGTGAGAGAAGCCCGCGGCGTTCAGAGCGGCCCGGTCGGGCAGGGGCGGGGTCGAGACGACGACATAGGGGGCGATGTCGCGGTCGAAGCGGGTGCTGAAGCGGGCTTCGCCCGCGCGAGCATAGCTCGCCAGCCGTTCCGCTTCCGCTGGCGAGGCGGCCAGGGCGACGCCGTGATCCGCCGCCGCGCAACTGAGATCGGGCGCAGCACGCAGAGCGCGGGCGCACATCGAATCGGGGACCGGGGAGGGAGTGGTCGAGGTCAGCAGCAGGACGAGGGCGAGCATGGGCGTCTCCGAAGATGGGAAGACAGGCTCGTGGGCGTTCGTATCGCCTTCATGTCGGCTGCGGGCGCTTGCCGAGGGCGTTCCGACACACGAGAGATACAAGGGGGAAGAAGAAAAGGAGGAGCATGGACGCGACGGCCGACATTCTGATCGTTGATGACGACGCCAGCCTGAGGGCGGCGCTGCAGGACTATCTGTCGGGCGCCGGCTATGCCGTGCGGACCGCCGACAGCGGCGGGGCGATGGACGCGCGGCTGGCCGAGGCCGCGCCGGACCTGGTCGTTCTGGATGTGATGATGCCGGGCGAGGACGGGCTGTCGATCTGTCGACGGCTGCAGGGGCGGGCGCCGGTGCTGATGCTGAGCGCCATGGGCGAGACCACCGACCGCATCGTCGGGCTGGAGGTCGGGGCCGCCGACTATCTGCCCAAGCCGTTCGAGCCGCGCGAGCTCCTGGCCCGCGTCCGCGCAGTGTTGCGTCGCCCCGCCCTTCTGGACGAGGCGACGGATCGACCGCTGATTTTCGAGGGCTGGACGCTGGAGGTCGAGACGCGGCGCCTGACCGATCCGGCGGGGGCGCCGGTCGAGCTGACGGGGGGCGAGTTCGCCCTGTTGCTGACCTTCCTGCGATCGTCTGGGCGCATCCTCAGCCGCGATCAGATTCTGGAGAACACCCACGGGCCGCTGGCCGAGAATTTCGACCGAGCGGTCGATCTGGCGGTCAGCCGCCTGCGGCGCAAGCTGGACCGGCCGGGACAGGCGCCGTTGATCGAGACGGTGCGCGGGGCGGGCTATCGCTTCCGAACGCCGGTGCGGGGATGAGCATCCGCAGCCTGTCCATTCGCACCTTGGCGGCGGGCTTCACCGTCGCTGCTATCCTGCTGAGTCTGACGGTCGCCTTCGTCATCGCCCTGGCCTTTCCCGCTCCGCCGCCCGCACGGGTGACGCTGGCC
>NZ_GL883086.1:1892848-1895018 GCF_000204035.1 Brevundimonas diminuta ATCC 11568 | reverse complement strand
CTGCGGGCGACGGTGCGCCTGCCGCGGGCGGCGCCCGCCCTGTCGGATCAGGGCGGGGCCTGAGGACTCACCAGGCGCCGATCTTCTCGGCTTCCTTGTGGCTGATGGGGTGTTGGGCGGCCTTGTGGTCTTCCTCGGCGAGGAAGCGGGCGGCTTCGAGGGCGGCCATGCAGCCCATGCCCGCCGCCGTCACGGCCTGGCGATAGACGTCGTCGGTGACGTCGCCGGCGGCCCAGACGCCTTCGATGGCGGTCGCCGCCGTGCCCGGCTTGACCCGCAGATAGCCGCCGGAATTGGTTTCCAGCTGGCCCTTGAACAGTTCGGACGAGGGGGCGTGGCCGATGGCGATGAAGACGCCGTCGGCGGGGATTTCGCTGATCTCGCCGGTCTTGACGTTCTTCAGGCGCACGCCGGTGACGTTGCGGGCCACGCCGTCGACGACGCCGACGATCTCCTCGACAGCCACGTCCCAGATCACCTTGATCTTGGGATGGGCGAACAGGCGGTCCTGCAGGATCTTCTCGGCGCGGAACTCGTCGCGGCGGTGAACCACGGTGACGGTCTCGGCGAAGTTGGTCAGGAACAGGGCTTCCTCGACGGCGGTGTTGCCGCCGCCGACCACCACCACCTGCTTGCCGCGATAGAAGAAGCCGTCGCAGGTGGCGCAGGCCGAGACGCCGAAGCCCTGATACTCAGCCTCGGAGTCCAGGCCCAGCCATTTGGCCTGGGCGCCGGTGGAGATGATGACCGTCTCGGCCAGGATCTCGGCGCCCGAGTCCAGCGTCAGGCGGAAAGGACGCTGGGACAGGTCGGCCCGGGTGACGATGTCGTGGATGACCTCCGTGCCGACGTGCTCGGCCTGGGCCTGCATCTGCTGCATCAGCCAGGGGCCCTGGATGGTCTCGGCGAAGCCGGGATAGTTCTCGACGTCCGTGGTGATGGTCAACTGGCCGCCGGGCTGCAGGCCGGCGATGATCACCGGGTTCAGCGAGGCGCGAGCGGCGTAGATGGCGGCGGTCCAGCCGGCGGGGCCGGAACCGATGATGGCGACGCGGACGGTGCGGGCTGGGGCTTTGGCTTGGGTCATGGCTCCTATTTAGGCGCTGATTCCCGATTTCGCGACGCCTGTCGTTCCGTCACGCTTCATGGAGGGATATGAAACGGGGATGACCGCCGAAACGCCCGCCGCCGCCCAGACCCGAAACCTGCTGCGTCGTCTGCTGGTCGGCGCCCGGCGCGGCGTGGATCACGCCGAGGCGGCCGCCGCCGTCTACGAGAACGGCGGGCTGAGCGGCCGCTATCTGATGATGACGGTGATCTCGGCCGCCATCGCGGCCCTGGGCCTGATGCTGTCGTCGCCGGCGGTGGTGATCGGGGCCATGCTGGTGTCGCCGATGATGGGGCCGATCGTGGCCATGGGCTTCTCCCTGGCCCTGCTGGACTGGAACGAGTTGAAGCAGTCGTTGACGGCGCTGGGCGTCGGGGTGGGGCTGGCCCTGTTCGTGGCGATCCTGCTGACCCTGCTGTCGCCGCTGAAGGAGCCGACGGCCGAGATCCTGGCCCGCACCCGGCCGAACTTCTTCGACCTGCTGATCGCGGTCTTCTCCGGCATCGCGGGCGCCTATGCGGTGATCCGCCAGCGCGGCGAGACCATCATCGGCGTGGCCATCGCCACCGCCCTGATGCCGCCGGTCGCGACGGTGGGCTTCGGTCTGGGGACCGGCGACCTGTCGATCGCGGGGGGCGCCTTCTTCCTGTTCATGACCAACCTGGTGGCCATCGCCCTGGCGGCGACGGTGACGGCGGGCTTCTACGGCTTCCGGCCGCGCCTGCTGGAGCGGCCCAAGCCCTGGCGCGGGGTGGCGGTCATGGTCGTGTTCGTCCTGCTGGCCGCGCCCTTGGCCCTGTCGCTGCGCAGCATCGCCCTGGAGAGCCGGGCCACGGCCGAGACCCGGGTGGCGGTCGAGGACATCTTCGCCGGCGCCGAGTCGCGCATCACCCTGCTGGACGCGCGCAGCGAGGGGCGCGGCGTGACGGTCTCGGCCCTGGTCAGCACGCGCAAGCTGGTGGCCGACGCCCAGGCGCGGCTGCAGGAGCGGCTGACCGGCGCCCTGCACGTGCCGGTGTCGGCGACCCTGGACCAGATCGTCGTGGCCGATCCGCAGGCGGC
>NZ_GL883086.1:1890358-1892289 GCF_000204035.1 Brevundimonas diminuta ATCC 11568 | reverse complement strand
CGAAGGGTCGGGCGGCGCCGCGCGCCTGAAGATCGGCGTGCAGGCGGGCGAACTTGCCCGGCGCCTTCTTCGCGACCATCGGCAGGATGTGGACGGGCTTGCCGGTCGAGGCGGCCTCGGTCGCCATATTGGCGCTGTCCTCGGTGACGAGGATGTGGTCGGCGCCGTCCAGCATGGCGAACAGGGGATTGTCGCCCTCGCCGTCCCAGATCCAGCCGGGCAGGGCCGACAGGCGCTCGGTCATCGCCGCCTTGGCCGCTTCGGGCGTGCGGCGCGAATAGGTCAGCAGCAGGGCGCCGTTCGCGGCCGATACGGCCTTGGCGATCCGGTCGGCCAGTTCGGCGGCGTGGGCGGGCGGCAGGTCGAAGGCGGCGGACGCGCCGCCGACCATCACCGCCACGCGCGGATGGGGCAGGGGGGCGATGCGTGCGGCGAAGGCGGGCGCGGCCTCGGCCAGTCTTTCACGGGTGATGCGATGGGGGCTGCCGGTGATCGACAGGACGTTGGGGCCGCTCAACCCGTCGTGGGCGGGGGCGACGATCAGGTCGTAGCGGTCGTTGCGCCAGCGCGGATCCTGGGTCTGGACGATGAAGGTCTTGCCGCCGCTCCAGCCGCGCACGCGCGCCGACAGCGGCAGGCTGGCGCGGCCGGTGGCGATCCACAGGTCGGGCCATTCGGTCACGTCGCGCGGATCGAACGACCCCGGCGCCAGCATGGCGGGGGTCTTCAGCGCCGACGGCCAGCGGTCGAAGGCGGGGCGCCAGCGGACGGTCTGAACCGTGATCTCGGCCGGGGTCAGGCGGGCGACGGCCTCGGCCAGCCCTAAGGCCTGGTTCTGGATGCCGGTGCGGCCGTCGGACACGACCCAGATGGAAAGAGGGCGCGCGGCCAAGCCGCGCGCCCTGCCTTCAGCCTCGACGTCGGCGGAGGTTACTTCCACTCGACCTTGAGGATCTCATAGGCCTTCACGCCGCCGGGCGTGTTGACCTCGACCACGTCGCCGACCTCTTTCGAGATCAGGGCGCGGGCGATCGGCGAGGCGATGGAGATCTTGCCCAGCTTCACGTCGGCTTCGTGTTCGCCGACGATCTGATAGACGCCTTCTTCCTCGGTGTCCTCGTCCACGAAGGTGACGGTGGCGCCGAACTTGACCTGGTCGCCCGAAAGCTTGGACACGTCGATCACCTGGGCGCGCGACAGCTTGTCCTCGATCTCGGCGATCGAGCCTTCGATCCAGCCCTGGCGTTCCTTGGCGGCGTGGTATTCGGCGTTTTCAGACAGATCGCCATGTTCGCGGGCTTCCGCGATGGCGGCGATCACGCTGGGTCGTTCCACCGACTTCAATTGCTTGAGTTGATCGTCGAGGGAGCGATATCCCTCGGCCGTCATCGGCACTTTTTCCATTGTGTCGTGAGTTTCTTGCTACGCCCGAAGACAGGTGAGAGACGTTCCGGTACCGCTGCGGCCACGGGGGCGTTGCGTGACCGGGGAAGGAAGTTAGGGCGCCCGACGCCCAAACTCAAGATGGCGAAACGGCGCCATGCCGCGCGACGCAAGCGCGCAGCCGTGTTTCGGCGGTTTCCCTACGGCCCGGAGGGCGGGGCGGGCGGGGATGACGGCCCGCGCGCCTTGCTGAAGGCGCGCCGCAGGGCGCTCCAGGCGATGAAGCCCAGGGCGGCGACGGCCAGAAGCATGAAGACGCCCGATACGACCGCGACGCCCGCGGCGATGAAGGCGATGACGAGACAGACGGCCGCGAACAGGGCGGCGATGACCTGGATAACGGACAGACGCATGAAGATGTTAACGCCGTCGGCCGATCCGGGTTTCCTCGGCGGGACGACGCGCCGTCAGCGGCGCCGTCCGCTCCAGCGCTGACGCCGGTGCGGCGCGCGGGCGCCTGCTCCGCCCGTCCCGGCGCTCTGGACCGG
>NZ_GL883086.1:1877081-1890135 GCF_000204035.1 Brevundimonas diminuta ATCC 11568 | reverse complement strand
GCCAGGGCGATCTTGCCCGCGTGGCGGGCGGTCATGCTGCGGCCCCGGCGGGACAGCAGCAGGCCGCCCAGCAGGGTGGAAAGGCGGGGCAGGGGCATCGGCGGCGTCTCCTCGGGAAGCGGAACCTGCCTGAGGAACGGCTGCGGCGCCGCCGGGTTCAGCGCCCCTCGCCTAACGCTTGGGCATCAGGGCCTCGGCGGCCAGGACCGAGCCTTCGACGCCCAGGGTGACGGCGGGTTCGGGCGTGATGCGGAACAGGGGCGAGTGGTGGCCGGGGGCGTCGTCCACCTGTGCGGGCGGGGTGCCGCCGACGCTGAAGTAGACGCCCTTCACCCCGCTTTCGGGGGTGACGAAATAGGCGAAATCCTCGGCGCCCATGCCGCCGCGCGGCTTGTCGATCAGCACGTCGTCGCCCAGACCCGCGGTCAGGGCGGCGCGCACGCGGGTGGCGGTCTCGGCGTCGTTGATGGTCGGCGGGGTGTTCTCAAGGGGCGAACGCACCACCGTCGGCAGCTTGTCGTCGGGCACGCCCAGGGCCAGGGCCGTGTTGCGGGCGATGCGGTCAATGCCGTCCAGCAACTGGGCGCGCACCTCGGGGCTGTCGGCGCGGACGGTCAGCTGCAGGTCCACGCGGTCCGAGATGATGTTGTGCTTGATGCCGCCGCGAATGGCGCCGACCGTGACCACGGCGCCCTCCAGCGGATTGGTCTCGCGGCTGCGCAGGGACTGCAGCGCCACCACGATGTGCGAGGCGACCAGGATGGGATCGACCCCCATGTGCGGCGAGGCGCCGTGCGTGCCGACGCCGTGGACGGCGATGTCCACGCTGTCCGAGCTGGAGGAGGTGATGCCCAACGGCGCCTCGATCTTGCCGGTCGGGGTGTCGGCCGAGACGTGGAAGGCCAGGGCGTAGTCCGGCTTGGGGAAGCGGGAGTAGAGGCCGTCCTCGACCATGGCGCGGGCGCCGAAAATGCGCTCCTCGGCCGGCTGGGCGATCAGGACGAGCGTGCCCGACCAGTTGGCCTTGCGCGCCTGCATCTGGCGCGCCGTGCCGACCAGGGCGGTGATGTGAACGTCGTGGCCGCAGGCGTGCATGACGGGCTTCTCCACGCCGTCGCTGTCGACCTGGCGGGCGGTGGAGGCGTTGGCGAGGCCCGACTTCTCCTCGACCGGCAGGCCGTCCATGTCGGCGCGGATCATGACGGTCGGTCCGGGGCCGTTGCGCAGGACGGCGACCACGCCCGTGCCGCCGACGCCGGTGGTCACGTCATAGCCCAGGGCGCGCAGCTCCTGCGCCATGCGGGCGGCGGTCTGGACTTCGAGGCCGGACAGTTCGGGGTTGCGGTGGAAGTGGTCGAACAGGCTGGCCAGGTTGGCGTCGTAGTCCGCCTTGACCGCCGCCTTCAGCCCCGCGTCCTGGGCGATGGCGGGAGCGGCACCGGCCGTCAGAACGGCGGCCAGGATAGCGGTGAGCGTGGTCTTCTTCATGATGGCGTCCCCTCCAATGTCACGCACGACCTTAACCGCTGGTGGGAAGGGGGCAACCGGGGAAGGGGTGATGGCGGCGCCTAGGCGGGGCACGAAAAAGCCCCCGGCGAGCGATCGCCGGGGGCCTTTGTTCAGGTCGAAGCCTGATCTCAGTTGTAGGACTGGATCGGGCGGACATCCATTTCGCCGTGGCGGACGGCGGCGATGGCCTGGGCGGCGGCCAGGGAGCCGGACGCCGTGGTGTAGTAGGGGATCTTCATCATCAGCGCCGTGCGGCGGATCGAGAAGCTGTCGGCCAGGGCCTGCTTGCCGTCCGTGGTGTTGAAGACCAGCTGGACCTCGCCGTTCTTCATGGCGTCGACGATGTTCGGACGGCCTTCCAGCACCTTCTTGACCAGACCGACCTCAAGGCCCTGTTCGGTCAGGTAGCTGTGGGTGCCGCCGGTGGCGATGACCGAGAAGCCCTGCGCCAGCAGGGTCTTCACCGCCTCGACGATGAAGGGCTTGTCGGCGTCGCGCACCGAGACGAAGGCCGTGCCCTCGGTCGGCAGGATGGTGCCGCCGCCGGTCTGGGACTTGGCGAAGGCGCGGGCGAAGGCGGGGGCCAGATCGGCCTCGCCTTCGCGCTTCCAGTCCAGGCCCATGACCTCGCCGGTCGAGCGCATTTCCGGGCCCAGGATGGTGTCGACCCCGGCGAAGCGTGCGAACGGGAAGACGGCTTCCTTGACCGCGATGTGGTCCAGTTCCTTGTCGACCAGGCCGAAGGACGACAGCGGAACCCCGGCCATGACTTTGGCGGCGATGGCGGCGACCGGCTGGCCGATGGTCTTGGCGACGAAGGGCGCCGTGCGGCTGGCGCGCGGGTTCACTTCCAGCACGAAGATGCGCGGGTTCTCGCTGTGCGGCTCCTCGATGGCGAACTGCACGTTCATCAGGCCGCGCACCTTCAGGGCCTTGGCCATGGCGGTGGTCTGGCGCTTCAGCTCGGCCACCGTCTCGGGGCGCAGGGAGAAGGGCGGCATGGAGCAGGCGCTGTCGCCCGAATGGACGCCGGCTTCCTCGATGTGCTCCAGCACACCGGCGACGAAGACGGTCTCGTCGTCGCACAGGGCGTCCACGTCCACCTCGGTGGCGCGGTTCAGATAGTGGTCGATCAGGACGGGGTCGTCGCCCGAGACGCGCATGGCCTCGCCGACGTAGCGGTCCAGACCCTCGCGGTCGTGGACGATCATCATGCCGCGGCCGCCCAGGACGTAGGACGGGCGCAGGACGACCGGATAGCCGACCTCCTCGGCCTTGATCGCGGCTTCCTCGGCCGAGCGGGCCAGGGCGTTGGGCGGCTGTTGCAGGCCGATGGCCTGAAGCATCTGCTGGAAGCGCTCGCGGTCCTCGGCCAGGTCGATGCTGTCGACGCTGGTGCCCAGGATCGGCACGCCGTCTTCCTGCAGCGCATGGGCCAGCTTCAGCGGAGTCTGGCCGCCGAACTGGACGACGACGCCGATCAGTTCGCCTTTGGAGCGTTCGACGTCGATCAGCTCCAGCACGTCCTCGGCCGTCAGCGGCTCGAAATACAGGCGGTCGGAGGTATCGTAGTCGGTCGAGACCGTCTCGGGGTTGCAGTTGACCATGATGCTCTCGACGCCGATGTCGTCGAAGGCGAAGGCCGCGTGGCAGCAGCAGTAGTCGAACTCGATGCCCTGGCCGATGCGGTTGGGACCGCCGCCGAGGATGACGGCCTTCTTGCGGTCCGACACCTCGGCCTCGCAGGCCGGGATCTGACCCAGGGCGCCGGTCTCATAGGTCGAATACATATAGGCGGTGGCGCTGGCGAACTCGGCGGCGCAGGTGTCGATGCGTTTGAACACCGGGCGCACGTCCAGCGCGCGGCGGGCCTTGCGGACCTCGCCCTCGGTCTTGCCGGTCAGGGCGCCCAGACGGGCGTCGGAGAAGCCCTTGGCCTTCAGCTTGCGGAAGTCGGTGGCGTCCGTGGGCAGGCCCTGAACGCGGACGTGGCCCTCGGTGCGGATCAGATCGGCGATCTGGCGCAGGAACCACGGCTCATACGAACAGGCGGCCTGCACTTCTTCCACGGTCAGGCCGTGGCGGAAGGCCTGGGCGATGACGCGGATGCGGTCCGGCGTCGGCAGGCCCAGGGCGCGGGTGACGGCGGCCTTGATCGCGGCGTCGTCCTCGGCTCCGGCCACGCCGTCGATCTCGATGTCGTCGAAGCCGTTCAGGCCCGTCTCCAGCCCGCGCAGGGCCTTCTGCATGGATTCCTGGAAGGTGCGGCCGATGGCCATGACCTCGCCGACCGACTTCATCGCCGTGGTCAGCGACGGTTCGGAGCCCGGATATTTCTCGAAGGCGAAGCGCGGGATCTTGGTGACGACGTAGTCGATGGCCGGCTCGAAGCTGGCCGGGGTCACCATGGTGATGTCGTTCTTCAGCTCGTCCAGCGTATAGCCGACGGCCAGCTTGGCGGCGATCTTGGCGATCGGGAAGCCGGTGGCCTTGGACGCCAGCGCCGAGGAGCGCGACACGCGCGGGTTCATCTCGATGACGACCAGACGGCCGTCCTTGGGGTTGACCGCGAACTGGACGTTCGAGCCGCCCGTCTCCACCCCGATCTCGCGCAGCACGGCGATCGAGGCCGCGCGCATCATCTGATACTCCTTGTCCGTCAGCGTCATGGCCGGGGCGACGGTGATGCTGTCGCCGGTGTGGACGCCCATCGGGTCGATGTTCTCGATCGAGCAGATGATGATGCAGTTGTCCGCATGATCGCGGACGACCTCCATCTCATATTCCTTCCAGCCCAGCACCGACTCCTCGATCAGCACTTCGGTGGTCGGCGACAGGTCCAGGCCCCGCTCCACGATCTCGTGGAATTCCTCGACGTTGTAGGCGATGCCGCCGCCGGTGCCCGCCAGCGTGAACGACGGACGGATGATGGCGGGCAGGCCCACGAAGGCCAAAGCGTCGTCGGCTTCCTCGATATGGTGGATGGCGCGCGAGCGGGGCGATTCCAGACCCAGCTTGTCCATCGCGTCGCGGAACTTCTGACGGTCCTCGGCCTTGTCGATGACCTCGGCCTTGGCGCCGATCATCTCGACGCCGTGACGGGCCAGGGCGCCCGAGGCGTTCAAAGCCAGGGCGGTGTTCAGCGCCGTCTGGCCGCCCATGGTGGGCAGCAGGGCGTCCGGCTTCTCCTTGGCGATGATCTTCTCGACCATCTCGGGGGTGATCGGCTCGATATAGGTGGCGTCGGCCACCTCCGGGTCGGTCATGATGGTGGCGGGGTTCGAGTTGACCAGGATGACCCGGTAGCCCTCGGCCTTCAGCGCCTTACAGGCCTGAACGCCGGAATAGTCGAACTCGCACGCCTGGCCGATGACGATCGGACCGGCGCCGATGATCAGGATGGACTGGATGTCTGTGCGCTTGGGCATCGGCGTTCGTCTCAGTTCGTCACGACCGCGCACTCCCAGCCGTCGTAGTCGAGCTGGAAGGCCGCGGCCCAGGTTTGCATCATGGCCGACACTGGCGAAAACGACGCCTCGTCGACCGGCATGGTGGTCTCCAGGACGGTCATGTCGCCCTGGCCCCGCGTCAGGAAGCCCGCACGGCGGGCCACCTCGCACAGGTCGCCGTGCGCCTCTTCCTCGCCGTAGAAGTAGAACAGCGTATGGCGCGGGGTGATCCCGCTGTCGCCCTGCTCTGCGAGCGCGGCGCGCACCATGGCGTCCTTTTCTTCGTGGCTGGTCAGGGCGGCGGTCTCCACGCGCGCAGACGGACGGGCGCGAGCGCGCTCGCGGCCGATCCGTTCAGGTTGTCGGTTAAGCGGCCCGTTTAGAGAGGGAGGGACCGGGGGGCAAGGGCCAGAATGGGGCGGGCGCGATTTCTTGGGGAGCCCGCCCCGCCGACTCTTATTTGTCGTCGATCGCGGCGATCCAGTCGGGCAGTTCGGCGATGCGGCTGAGGCTGACGTAGCGGGGGTTGCCCTCCGGCGCGTCGGCCAGTTCGTGGGCCCAGGTGATGTGGTAGGGGATGTGCGCCGCCCAGGCGCCGGCCTCGATGGCGGGCAGGACGTCGGACTTCATGGAATTGCCGGCCATCACCGCCTCGGCCGCGCCTGAGCCGTGGCGGGCGAAGACGCGGTCATAGGTCGAGCGGTCCTTCTCCGACACGATCTCGACGGCGGCGAACAGCTCGCCCAGGCCCGAGGCCGCCAGCTTGCGCTCCTGGTCCATCAGGTCGCCCTTGGTCACGAGCACCAGGCGGTAGCTCTCGGCCAGTTCGGCCAGGGTCTCGTCGACGCCGGGCAGGGTCTCGACCGGGTGGACCAGCATCTCGCGCCCGGCGGCCAGGATCTCGCGCACGATGTGGGGCGGGGCCGAGCCGTCGCACAGCTCCATCGCCGTCTCCAGCATCGACAGGGTGAAGCCCTTCACGCCGTAGCCGTAGAGCCGCAGGTTGCGCCGCTCGACCTGGGCCAGGCGGTCCATCATCACCGGCTCTTCGGCGTGGTCGGCCAGCAGTTCGGCGAACCGCTTCTGGCTCAGGCGGAAGATGGTCTCATTGTGCCAGAGGGTGTCGTCGGCATCGAGGCCGACCGTGGTGACGGGCATGGGCGAACTCCAGAACTTCTGGCCGGGGCATTAGCACGCCTTGGAGCAATCGACTCCGTCATCCTCCGGCGAGTATCGCGAGACCGGGGGATCCAGCGGCGCCGTAGGCGATCTTCACTGCAAGCGCTGAGCGCGGGGTTTTCGCCCTGACGGGCGCCGCTGGGTTCCCCGGTCTGCGCCGCTTCGCGGCTGGCCGGGGAATGACGGAGGAAGCAGAGGCCGCAATCTTCATGGCGACGGCTGCGACATTTCGGTCTATGCGGCGGACATGAGCCAAGTCGACATCCTGCCTGAACCCTCGCGCCGCATCGGCTGGGGCCTGGCCGCCCTGGTGGTGGCGGGGAACATGATCGGATCGGGCGTCTACCTGTTGCCCGCCACCCTGGCGCCGACCGGCAGCTCGAGCGTCATCGGCTGGCTCGTCTGCGGGATCGGAGCCGTGACCCTGGCGCTGGTGTTCGGCGGTCTGGGGCGGATGCAGCCGGAGGCCGACGGCCTGTCGGACTTCGCCCGGCGCGGCCTGGGACGGTTTCTAGGCTATCAGACGGGGCTGGCCTATTGGGCGGCCTGCCTGACCGGCAACGTCGCCGTGGCGGTGGCGGGGACCGGCTATCTGGCCTTCTTCTTCCCGGCGCTGAAGGAGCCGATGTGGGGGGCGCTCAGCAATCTGGCGCTGATCTGGCTGACGACGGCGGCCTATGCGGCGGGGTCGAAGACGGCGGCGCGGTTCGGGGCGATCACCCTGGTGCTGGGGCTGATCCCGATCGGCCTGGCCATCATCGCCGGCGTCATCGCCTTCAGCGGCGAGACCTTCGCCGCCTCGTGGAGCCCGGCGGGCGAGCCGCTGATGAAGACGGTTCCGGCCTCGCTGGCCGTGATCTTCTGGGCCTTCCTGGGCGTCGAGAGCGCGGCGGCCCTGTCCAGCCAGGTCAAGAACCCGGCGACCGACGTGGGCCGCGCGTCGCTGGGCGGGGTGCTGCTGGCCTTCGTCGTCTATGTGGCGGCCAGCGTGGCCGTGTTCGGCGTCATCCCGGCCGATGTCCTGGCCCATTCGACCAGCCCCTACGCCGATCTGGTGGCGCGAGTGATGGGGGCATCCGTGGCCGGTCTGGTGGCGGCCTGCGCCGTCATCAAGGCGACCGGCACCATTGCGGGCTGGACCATGATGGGGGGCGAGACGGCCCGCGCCTCGGCCGAGGCGGGCTGGCTGCCGCGCTGGTTCGGCGGGGCGCAGAAGGGCAAGACGCCCCTGTCCAACCCCCTGATCAACGGCGTCATCATGAGCGCCATGGTGATCGCCAGCGCCCAGCCGACCCTGGGCCAGCAGTTCGGCGTGCTGATCGGCGTGACCTCGGTGTTGACGCTGTGCCTCTACGCCCTGTGTTCGGTGACGCTGTGGAAGCTGACGACCAAGCCGGGCTGGCGTCTGCTGGCCGTCGGCGGGGCGGTGTTCTCGGCCTTTGCGGTCGCGGCGGCGGCGGGGGGCTACATCTGGCCCAGCGTCGGCTTCTTCGCCGTGACCAGCCTGGCCTGGCTGTGGGTTCGCAAGCGACAGGGACGCGCGCAGGGCGCATAGTCGAAAGCCTGTGTTGACACGCCCCCTTCATCTCTTTAGCGACGCCGCCGTTTGTCCGCCCGTATTCACTGCTAGGAGCCCTGCGCCATGACGACTCAAATCCTGTCCGGCGCCACCGGCGTCCTCGTGCTAGCAGATGGAACGGTCCTGTCGGGGATCGGCGTCGGGGCGACCGGCTCGGCCCTGGGCGAAGTGGTCTTCAACACCTCGATGACGGGCTATCAGGAAATCCTGACCGACCCGTCGTACATGAGCCAGATCCTGGCCTTCACCTTCCCGCACATCGGCAACGTCGGCGTGAACCTGGAAGACGTCGAGCAGATCGGCGAGGCGCCCGAGCGCGCGGCGCGCGGCGTCATCCTGCGCGACGTGCCGACCGATCCGGCCAACTGGCGCGCCTCGGGCGGGCTGGACGCCTGGATGAAGTCGCGCGGCGTCATCGGCCTGGCGGGCGTCGACACCCGCGCCCTGACCCAGCTGATCCGCGAGAAGGGCGCCCCGCACGCCGTCATCGCCCACGCCCCCGACGGCCAGTTCGACCTGGAGGCCCTGACGGCCCAGGCGCGCGACTGGAAGGGCCTGGTCGGTCTGGATCTGGCCAAGGACGCTTCGACCACCCAGGCCTTCGAATGGACCGAGGGCGCCTGGGAATGGCCGACCGGCTACGCCCAGCCCGAGGCCGGCGACACGTCGGTGGTGGTCGTCGACTACGGCGTGAAGCGCAACATCCTGCGCGCCCTGGCCTCGACCGGGGTGAAGATCACCGTGGTCCCCGCCTCGACCACGGCGGAAGAGATTCTGGCCCGCAACCCCGACGGCGTGGTTCTGTCGAACGGTCCGGGCGATCCGGCCGCGACCGGCGAATACGCCGTGCCCGAGATCAGGAAGCTGCTGGACAGCGGCAAGCCGCTGATGGGCATCTGCCTGGGCCACCAGATGCTGGCCATCGCCCTGGGCGCCAAGACGCTGAAGATGGAGCAGGGCCACCACGGCGCCAACCACCCGGTCAAGGATCTGACCACGGGCAAGGTCGAGATCGTGTCGATGAACCACGAGTTCTCGGTCGACCGCGACAGCCTGCCCGAGGCCGTGGTTGAAACCCATGTGTCGCTGTTCGACGGCACCAACTGCGGGATTGCGCTGAAGGATAAACCCGTGTTCAGCGTGCAGCATCACCCGGAGGCCTCGTCGGGTCCGACCGACAGCCTCTATCTGTTCAAGCGTTTCGTGGATTCCATGAGGGCGTAAATGGGGGCTCCCGCAGCGAAGTCCGCTTATCTCGGCTGGGTTTCTGCTGCGATCGCAGGGGAGAGGGGGGCTTCTCCAGGCATTGCGGCGGCCGAACATGATCTGATCCTGGGCTACGCCACGGGGTATGAGGCCGCCGACGTGGCGGTCTTCGTGCGCTCGCTGCGCGCGGTCTACGCCGGGCCGGTGGTGCTGGTGACGGATCAGGAGCCTGCGCTTCTGGCCTTTCTGGCCGAGCACGACGTGGCGTCGGTCCCGCCCGCCTGCCTGCCCGACGGCGCCTGGCGGCCGCACCCGGTGATGCAGCGGTTCGCCGCCTTCGACAGGCTGATGAGCGAGCGGCCCTGGGCGCGCAGCGTGCTGATGACCGATGTGCGCGACGTGGTCTTCCAGGCGCCGCCCTTCGACCCGCCGCCGCTGAAGTCCGAGTTCTTCGTCGAATACGACGGGGGGCTGAAGGGCCACGCCTTCAATATGAAATATCTGCGCGGCGTCGGCGGCGAGGACGTGGCGCGGGCGCTGGCCGACAAGCCGTGCGTCTGCGTCGGCACGGTGATGGGACCGCGCGAGAGCATGATCCGCTTCTGCCGCACCCTGCTGATGCTGGCGGCCATTCCCCGGTCCGAGATCGGCGGCGCCTTCGGGGCTGATCAGGCGGCCTGCAACATCGCCGTGCATCTGGGGCTGGTCGAGGGGGAGGCGTCGCCCAACTACGGCCGGATCGCCACGATCGGCCTGACCCCGAGCGCGGACCTGTCCCTGGCGGACGGGCGGATCGTCAACCCGGACGGGGGGATCAGCGCGATCGTGCACCAGTACGACCGCCACCCGGCCCTGATGGCCGCCATGCACGAACGTTGGGGGCGGGGCTTCGAGGTGCGCGAGCGGCGGCGGGGCAAGAGCCTGTCCGAGCGCGGGCGCAAGCTGAAGGAATCCCTGGCGCGGCGTCTGCCCGAACTGCGCTGAGGCTCAGGGCAGGGGCGCGGCCTCGGCGCGGCGCAGATCGGCCGCCTTGCCGACGGCGACGCAGGCGGCGTGCAGCCAGTAGTCGGCGTCCTCGTTGCGATTCTCCTGCCGACGCTGCCGGCCGCGCTGCCGCCTCAACGCGGCGTTGGCCAGCAGGCGGGCGTGAAGCGCGCGCGGCTTGAGCGGGGGGACAGCGGGAGAGCCGGGGACGGCGACGGCGTCGGGGCCTTGGGGCTCCACCGCCGGGCGGGCGATGGCGATGAACATGCGAAAACTCATCTGAGAACGGCGTCGGCCACGGTCTGCGGCGGCGCCGTCGGAACGGCCTCTGCTTCTCAGGGGCGCTGAAAGAATCCACAGGAGCTGTGGATAGTTCCGCCGTTATACGAAAAATATTGTTCGTAATCAGATGGTTGTTGTCGCAATCCGGTCAATATGGTTAATGAAATCCTAACCGCCGGGCGGGCCGATGACCACCCTGGTGGCCTGGTCCGTACGACGGCGGGGGCTGGGGCGCGCCTCTGCCGGAGCGACGCGCCGCTCGAACGCGCGGCCGGCCATGGCCTGGGCCTCGCCCGCCTGGAACAGGGCGGTCATGTGGGCCTGGGTGAAGTCCAGGGTGTCAGCCTCGGCGTCGTCGGGAATGGCGGCGACCGACAGGGTCATGTCGTGACGGTGCGCGAACTGGGTGACGGCCGTCAGATCCGAGCGTTGCAGCGCCTTCATCATGGTGTCGAAGCTGCGCGCGGCGATGCTGACCGCCGAGATGCGCGCCACTTCGAAGCGAGGATCCCACTGGCCGTTGACGACGATCCAGATCCGGGCGTCGCCGAGGGGGCGGTTGGACGGGGTGTCGAGCAGCAGGGCCTGCGGCACGACCAGGAAGCTGGACACCGTGCCGCCGTCGACGTGCAGCTCCTGAATGCGGCGGCCCTGATGCTCGACGTCCAGCAGGACGGGCGGGAAGGCGCCGGGGATGCTGGCCGAGGCGATCAGCACATTGACGAACAACAGGCGCGAGGCCGGGTCGTCGCGCTGGGCGATGGCGCCCATGTCCCAGACGACCTGGGTCTGGGTGTCCAGGCTGGTGGTCGAGACATAGAGGCGGCGGCCCTTGCGGTGTTCCTCGGCGATGGCCGCCAGAAGCTCGGGCGAGATGTTGTTGAGCACCAGATTGGTCAGGGGCTCGGGCTTGAACACGCCGGGCAGCAGCAGGGCGTAGAGGCCGCGCGACTTCAGCAGCTGGTCGGTCTGGCCGCTGGTGTAGGCGTGCTCCAGCGCCGGGTCGAAACGCCGGCCCGCAAAGACGAAGGGCGCGATCAGGGCGCCGGTCGACACGCCGGTCACCACCTCGAAGTCGGGCCGGTTTCCGGCCTGGCTCCACCCGACCATGACGCCCGCGCCATAGGCCCCATTGGCCCCGCCGCCGGACAGGGCCAGGATGTCGAAGGCTCCGTCGTGGGCGGCGTTCTGGGCGTTGATCGTCTCGCGCACGAAGCGGGCGCGCTCGTCCTCGGTGCGGAAATCATAGCGCCAGGGCGGACTGGCGGCGGCCAGATCGGCGGCGTCGAAGACCGGGCGCGGGATCGTCTGGCAGGCGCCGAGCGTCAGGAAGACGGCGGGCAGCAGCAGGATCAGCAGGCGAAGGTGGCGCATGATCGCAAGGACTCCGGCAAGGCTGGCACGACTTAAAGCCCAGTCGGGCGACAGAAGGAAGTCAGGCGGTTGTCCCCGGACTTATCCCCAGGCGGCGTTTTGGCCGGGGGCCGTCGCGGCGGCGAGCGGACGGGGGCTGGCCTTTGCCCGCCATCGGACGGCATAGGTCAGGCGTGCGATTTGACGAACGGTTCATTGAGGAGCTGAAGGCCCGCCTTCGGCCGTCCGACATCATCGGGCGGACGGTGAAGCTCAAGCGTCAGGGACGCGAGTTCGTCGGCCTGAGCCCCTTCTCGAAGGAGAAGTCGCCCAGCTTCTTCGTCAATGACGACAAGGGTTTCTTCCACGACTTCAGCTCGGGCAAGCACGGCGACGTCATCAGCTTCCTGCAGGAGACGGAGCGCCTCAGCTTCGTCGAGGCGGTCAGCCGTCTGGCGGGCGAGGCGGGGATGCAGCTTCCGGCCGAAGACCCTCAGGCCGCCGAGCGCGAGCAGAAGCGTCAGGGTCTGGCCGACTGGATGGACCTGTCCCAGAAGTGGTTCGCCGCCAATCTGCGCCGCAGCGTCGGCAAGGCGGCGCGCGAATATCTGGAAAAGCGCGGCCTGCCGGAGGACCAGTGGGAGCGTTTCGGCCTGGGTTATGCGCCCAACGACCGCGAGGGGCTGAAGCAGGCGCTGGTCCAGCGCGGGGCGCGGCCGGGCGATCTGGTCGAGGCGGGGATGCTGATCGCGCCGGAAGGGGGCGGCCAGCCCTATGACCGCTTCCGCGACCGGCTGATGTTCCCGATCCTGGACGCGCGCGGGCGCATCGTCAGCTTCGGCGGCCGGGCGATGAACCCCGACGATCGGGCCAAATATCTGAACGGGCCGGAGACCTCCCTGTTTCACAAGGGGGCGACCCTTTACGGCCTGCCGGAAGCACGGCGGATCATGGGTGCCGAGAGCCGGGGCGAGCAGGGCATCATCGTCGTCGAAGGCTATATGGACGTCATCGCCTGCCAGCGGGCGGGCCTGCCTGCGGTCGCGCCGATGGGCACGGCCCTGACCGAAGAACAGATGGAGCGTCTGTGGCGCGTCTCGGCCGAGCCGGTGCTGAGCTTTGACGGAGATGCGGCGGGCCTGCGCGCCGCCTATCGTTCGATCGAGCGGGCGCTGCCGCTGTTGAAGCCGGGCAAATCGTTCCGCTTCGCCCTGCTGGAGGGCGGGCAGGATCCGGACGACATCCTGCGCGATCGCGGGGCGCCCGCCCTGCGTCAGGCGATGGCGACGACGCGGCCCTTCGCCGAGGTGCTGTTCCGCCGCGAGGTCGAGGCCGAACCGCTGGACACGCCCGAACGCAAGGCGGGGCTGAAGGGGCGTCTGCGTCAGGCGGCCAACGCGGTGCAGGACAAGGATCTGGCCGAGCAATACAGGCGCGACCTGTTCGATCGCTTCGACGCCCTGTTCCCGCGTCAGCAACAGCAGCGGCCGCCGCAGTCGGGCGGACGGCCGGG
>NZ_GL883086.1:1861024-1876846 GCF_000204035.1 Brevundimonas diminuta ATCC 11568 | reverse complement strand
CCCTGCAGGGGCAGACGGTGGAGGGGGCGCAGGCCATGCAGGCCCTGTTCCGATCGGTCGAGCCGATCGCCGCCGCCCTGGCCCACGGCGCCATCGACGACCCGGAGCGGCTGGACGATCACATGGAGGCGGTGGCGCGCTACGGCTTCGGCGATCCGGCCCTGGACGGGCTGGCCCAGGAGCTGGTTCGACTGCGTTTCTCGGGCCGGACCCTTGACTCCGCCGCCCTGCGCCGCCATCTGGCCCAATCGGGTCATGATGCCTTGATGCACGAGGTCGAGAAGGCGGCGGCGAAGTCCGGCGCGCCATTCCTGGCTGCAGACAAGCCCCTCGGCGAGGCGAGGATCCGGTGGTCGCAAGCGTTCGACGCTCTGACCCGCGCAGCGGCGTTGGACGAGGCGCTGGCTTCAGCGAAGTCGGAGGCTCATCGGGCCTTCGATAACTCAGCTTTCGCCCTGGTGAAGGCTGAGCGCGATGCTTTGCGGCGAGCCATCAAGACCGGAACGATTTGGGAAGACGCGGCTTCTTCGTAACCAACGAAGTCGTCGGGCGTTGTATTTTCGCCGCAGGGGCCTGATCACCCTCCGTGGCCGTGGAGACAGACTGAATGAGCGCGCAGACCGAGACGCAGGACGCCGAAACCAACGCCGACGGGCCCCTGCTCGATCTCACCGACGCCGGGGTGAAGAAATTCATCCGCCAGGCGAAGACGCGCGGCTATGTGACGATGGAGGAGCTGAACAAGGTTCTGCCGTCCGAAGAAGTCACGCCGGACCAGATCGAAGACATCCTGGCCATGCTGTCGGAGATGGGCGTCAACGTCGTCGAAGCCGAAGAGGACGCCGCCGAGGCGACCGGCACCGACGTGGCCGCCGCCGCCGAGACCTCGGTCGCCGAAGCTCCGGCCAAGGCCGCCTATGACCGCACCGACGACCCGGTGCGGATGTATCTGCGCGAAATGGGCACGGTCGAGCTGCTGAGCCGCGAGGGCGAAATCGCCATCGCCAAGCGCATCGAGGCCGGCCGTGACGCCATGATCTCGGGCCTGTGCGAAAGCGCCCTGACCTTCGAGGCCATCATGGTCTGGCGCGAGGAGCTGGCCAACAACCGCATCCTGCTGCGCGAAGTGATCGACCTGGACGCCACCTACGGCATCCTGAATCCCTCGTCCCTGCCGCACAACCAGCCCGCCCCGGCCCAGCCGACCGGCGAGCCGGACGGCGACGGCGAAGAGGACGACGACGAGGACTTCGACGACGGCGGCGCCATGTCGATCTCGGCCCTGGAGGCCGAACTGCGCGACGGCGTCATGGAGGTGCTGGACGCCATCGCCGTCGACTTCGGCGAGTTCCGCAAGCTGCAGGACAAGCTGGTCGAGGCGCGCCTGAAGGGCGAAGTCCTGACCGCCAAGGACCAGAAGACCTATGAGGCTCTGACGGCGTCCATCTCGGACCGCCTGAAGACGATGAAGCTGAACAACGCCCGCATCGAGGCGCTGGTCGAACAGCTGTACGCCATCAACAAGCGCCTGATCGGCCAGGAAGGCCGCCTGCTGCGTCTGGCCGACGGCTACGGCATTTCGCGGCCCGAGTTCCTCAAGGCCTATTTCGGCTCGGAGATGGACCCGACCTGGGCCGAGCGCATCAAGGAGATGGGCGTCCGCTGGACCAAGTTCAGCGAGAATGAAGCCGCCCAGATCGACACGATCCGCACCCAGATCGCCGCTGTCGCCACCGAGGCGGGCGTGCCGATCGACGACTATCGCCGCATCGTCCAGATGGTGCAGAAGGGCGAGCGCGAGGCCCGTCAGGCCAAGAAGGAAATGGTCGAGGCCAACCTGCGCCTCGTGATCTCCATCGCCAAGAAATACACCAACCGCGGCCTGCAGTTCCTGGACCTGATCCAGGAAGGCAACATCGGCCTGATGAAGGCGGTCGACAAGTTCGAGTACCGTCGCGGCTACAAGTTCTCGACCTACGCCACCTGGTGGATCCGTCAGGCGATCACCCGCTCGATCGCCGACCAGGCGCGCACCATCCGCATTCCGGTGCACATGATCGAGACGATCAACAAGATCGTCCGCACCCAGCGCCAGATGCTGCACGAGATCGGCCGCGAGGCGACCCCGGAAGAGCTGGCCGAACGCCTGGCCATGCCGCTGGAGAAGGTCCGCAAGGTGCTGAAGATCGCCAAGGAGCCGATCTCGCTGGAAACCCCGATCGGCGACGAGGAAGACAGCCACCTGGGCGACTTCATCGAGGACAAGAACGCCGTCCTGCCGATCGACGCCGCCATCCAGTCGAACCTGCGCGAGACGACGACCCGCGTGCTGGCTTCGCTGACCCCGCGCGAAGAGCGCGTCCTGCGGATGCGCTTCGGCATCGGCATGAACACCGACCACACCCTGGAAGAGGTCGGCCAGCAGTTCTCGGTCACGCGCGAACGCATCCGTCAGATCGAGGCCAAGGCCCTGCGCAAGCTGAAGCACCCCTCGCGGTCGCGGAAGCTGCGGAGCTTCCTGGACAGCTGATCCGGGAAAATGATTGGAAAAGGGCGGCTCCGACGGGGCCGCCCTTTTTTATTGACGCGGTCTCCCTCCCGCATCGAGGGGGAGGGCCTTGGGCGAGGTTTTACTGCTTCTCGTCGAAGACGGTTTCGAAGCCGCCCCACATCATGCGCTTGCCGTCGAAGGGCATGTCCATGTTCGCCATGGCGGGGTCGTCCTGCATCTTGGCCCAGGCGTCGTCGGCGGTCTTCTTGTCGGGCCAGATCAGCCAGGAGAAGACGACGACCTCGCCGTCCTCCAGCTTCACCGACATGGGAAAGCTGGTGACCTTGCCGTCGGGCACGTCCACGCCCCAGTTCTCGACATGGGCCAAGGCGCCGTAGCCCTTGAACAGCGGCCAGGCGACGCGGGCGGACTCGATGTAGCGGTCCTTGTTTTCGGTCTTCACGGGGGTCAGGAAGCCGGTGATGTAGCTCATCTTGGTTCTCCTTCGGAGGTTGGCCCCAATCGCTCGCCGCGCGGCGGCTCGCTGTTTGAAGGCAGGCGGATCGTCGGGGCGGGCGGGGTCGTCGTCTTGGTCGAATGCGACAGATCGAACGGCTTAGCTTCTTGGCCTACCCGATCCTGTCAGCAGCGGCCTCGATGGCGGCGATGTCGATCTTGTGCATTGTCATCATCGCCTCGAAGGCGGCCTTGGCGCGGGCCGGGTCAGGATCGTCGTAGAAGGCCATCAGGCGGCGCGGGGTGATCTGCCAGTTCACGCCCCAGCGGTCCTTGCACCAGCCGCAGGCGCTTTCGGCCCCGCCGTTTCCGACGATGGCGTCCCACAGGCGGTCGGTCTCGGCCTGGTCGTCGGTCATGATCATGAACGACACGGCCTCGGTTTGGGGGAAGTTCGGACCGCCGTTCAGGCCGACGTAGCGGCGCCCGGCCAGGGTGAACTCGACCACCAGTTCGGACCCTTCGGGGCTGGACGGATTGTCGGCGGGGCTGGCGACGACGCGCTCGATGCGGCTGTCGGGCAGGCCCAGCGAGACGTAGAACTCGGCCGCCTTCTTCGCCTGGCCGAGGTCGTACCAGATACAGGGAATGATCTTGTCGCTCATGGCGCGCTCTCCTGAGGGCTCAGGGTTTCAGCGACCTGGGCCAGTTGGTCGGCGGCGGCGCCCCAGCCGGGCTCGAAACCCATGTCGCGGTGGGTCTGCATGGCCTTTTCGTCCCAGTGGCGGGCGCGGGCGGTGTAGCGCGTGCCGTCGCCTTCGGGCTCGAAGGTGTCGATGCGGACGAAGTTCATCTCGCCCGGCTGCGGAATCCAGCCCTCGGTGAAGGCGCCGGTCGTCACCAGGCGGCGGCCCGGCTCCACCTCCAGCACCACGCCGCGATACTCATGCCGCTCGCCCTCAGGCGACTGCATGACGACATCGGCGCGGCCGCCGGGGCGCAGGTCATGGTCGACCGACACCGTGCTCCACGGGCGCGGGGTGAACCATTCGGTCGCGTGCCGGGTCCAGGCCCGCCACACCGTCTCGGGCGAGGCCTTGATGAAGCGGCTGACGCTGAGTTCGTAGAGGTCGCTCATGGCTCAACCCCCGCCGACCTGGGAGGCGAAGGCTTCCGGCCCCTGGGCGGCGGCTTCCGGGTCCATCCACATGACCTCCCAGATGTGGCCGTCGGGATCGGCGTAGCTGCGGCCGTACATGAAGCCGTAGTCCTGTCTGGCGTTGGGATCGGCCTGGCCGCCGGCGGCGGCGGCGCGATCGACCACGGCGTCGACGCCCTCGCGGCTGTCCTCCGACACGCAGATCAGCACCTGGGCCGTCTTCTTCGCGTCCGGAATGGCGCGGTCGGTGAAGGTCGCCCACTTCTCATGCGTCAGCAGCATGGCGTGGATGGTGTCGGAAAAGACCATGCAGGCCGCCGTCTCGTCCGAGAACATAGGGTTCTTGCTGGCCCCCACCGCCTCATAGAAGGCGACGGAGCGCGGCAGGTCGGCGACCGGCAGGTTGACGAAGATCAGCTTGGGCATCGGCGGGTTCCTCCCTCTGCGCGGCCCTCCCTCCCCGGACGGCCTACCCTATGGTGTGGCGATTTCTGCGCCTCGATGTTATGTTAGTCAACTATGAAGTTAGAAAAAGTAACTACTGAGCCCTTGTCCCGATCCCGGCGCTATCACGACGCCTGCGGAGCGGCGCACGGGCTGGACCTGGTGGGCGAGCGATGGGCCTTGCTGGTCATCAGAGAACTCATGATGGGGCCGCGCCGTTTCAGCGACCTGCGAAAAGATCTGTGCGGCCTGTCGGCCAATGTGCTGACCCAGAGGCTGGAGGGGCTGGAGGTTTCGGGCGTCGTCCGCCGCCGCAAGCTGCCGCCGCCCGCCTCGGTCCAGGTCTATGAGCTGACCGACTGGGGCTATGAGATCGAGCCGGTCTTCATGGTGCTGGGCCGCTGGGCCGCGCGCTCGCCCCAGCACGACCCGACCCTGCCGATCAGCGCCGTCTCCATCATGCAGTCGTTCAAGACCATGTTCGATCCCTCCCGCGCGCAGGGCGCCGAGATGCGGTTGGGCTTTGTTCTGGGCGAGGACCGGATGGTCGTCAGCGTGACGGGCGGCGTCATCGACGCCATGCGCGGCGAGGTCGAGGGCTGCGACGTCGTGGTGCGCGCGCCGGCCCAGGTCGTGGCCGCCGCCGTCTACGGCAAGGTTCCGCTTGCGGCGCTGGAAGGCGAGGGGGCGATGACGATCGAGGGTGACAGGGCGACGTTCGCGCGGTTCGTCGACTTCTTCCACCTGCCGGACAAGGCGGGGTAACGGCTAGGGCCTAGACCAGGATATCCAGCAGGGTTCCCGTCATCTCATCCGCCGTGCGGGCGACGGCGGCGTTGGCCGAGAACTCGCTCTTGGCGCGGATCTGCTCGACCGCCTCGACGGCGTAGTCGTCCATCCGGCCTGTGGCGACGCGGCGGGCGCTGTCCTCCAGCCGGGCCGAGGCGGCCTGCATCCCGGCGGCGGCGGTGCTGAGCGGCGAGATCATGGATGATCCTTCGGCGGACGGAGGTCTGAACCCGGCCAGCATCGCCCCTGCGTGGTCAACGCCCGATCAACGGACGTGGTGAACGGCGGTCGTTTTTGTGCGATTCGGCCCCACCCCGGCCCTTATTCGTGTATAGGGAGCGCCTTCCCCGACGCCCGGCAGGCTGCGACGCCTCGCCGGGCGCGGCCGTTTGACGGTCGCCTCGCATCTGAACTCCAGGCCTTTCATGCCCTTTCCCGCGATCCATCCCGCGCTTGACCGCGCCCTGCTGAACAAGGGCTATGCCGAGCCCACGCCGGTCCAGGCGGCCGTGCTGGAAGGCCATGGCGAGGCGGACCTGCTGGTTTCGGCCCAGACCGGATCGGGCAAGACGGTGGCCTTCGGTCTGGCGGCGGCGCCGACCCTGCTGGGCGAGGACGAACGGTTCGGTCAGCCGGACACGCCGCTGATGCTGGCCATCGCCCCGACGCGTGAACTGGCGCTGCAGGTCGCGGCGGAGCTGGAATGGCTGTACGCCGAGGCGGGCGCCAAGATCGTCACCTGCGTCGGCGGCATGGACGCCCGCAAGGAAGCCCGCGCCCTGAACTACGGCGCTCACGTCGTCGTCGGCACGCCGGGCCGCCTGAAGGACCATATCGATCGCGGGGCGCTGGACCTGTCGGCCGCCCGCGTCGTCGTGCTGGATGAAGCCGACGAAATGCTGGACATGGGCTTCCGCGAGGATCTGGAATACATCCTCGACCAGGCGCCGGAAGAGCGCCGCACCCTGCTGTTCTCGGCCACCATCGCCCGCGACATCGCGATCATGGCCAAGCGCTATCAGAAGGACGCGGTGCGCATCGACACCGTCGACCGCAGCCAGCCGCACAACGACATCGAATACCGCGCCCTGCGCATCGCCCCGAATGAGATCGAGCGCGCCGTGGTCAACGTCCTGCGCTATTTCGAGGCGCCGGGGGTGCTGGTCTTCTGCTCGACGCGGGATTCGGTGCGCCATCTTCAGGCCTCGCTGGTCGAGCGCGGCTTCGCCTCGGTCGCCCTGTCGGGCGAGATGGGCCAGCGCGAGCGCAATGAGGCGCTGCAGGCGCTGCGCGATCGCCGCGCCCGCGTCTGCGTCGCCACCGACGTGGCCGCGCGCGGTCTGGACCTGCCCGATCTGGGCTTGGTGATCCACGCCGAACTGCCGATCAACAAGGCGACCATGCTGCACCGTTCGGGCCGCACCGGCCGCGCGGGCAAGAAGGGGATCTCGGTCCTGCTGGTCCCGCACAGCCGCCGCCGCAAGGCCGAGATGCTGCTGGGCTCGGCCGGGGTCGAGGCCGTCTGGTCGGGCGCCCCGACCGCCGATGAAATCCGCGCCCAGGACGAGCAGCGCCTGCTGGCCGCCCCCGTCTTCGCCGAGGAAGGCGCGGACGAGGACGCCGGTCTGGTCGAAAAGCTGGTCAAGGAGCGCACGCCGGACGATCTGGCCCGCGCCCTGTTGGTGCTGCTGCGCAAGAACCTGCCCGCGCCGGAAGACCTGACCGATCCGGGCGAGGGCCCGCAGCGCAAGCCGCGCAAGGATCGCGATGCGGCGGGCGGCGACGCCTACGCCCCCGCGCCCTGGCCGGGCGATCGGCTGCAGCCGGACGAGGTCAGCTGGTTCCGCCTGGACATCGGCCGCAACCGCAACGCCGATCCCAAGTGGCTGATTCCGCTGATCTGCCGCATCGGGGGCATCACCAAGCAGCAGATCGGCTCGATCCGCACCTTCCCCGAAGAGACGCGCTTCGAGGTCGCCTTGACCCATGCCGACGCCTTCCGCGCCGCGGCGGCCCAGAGCAAGGAAGAGGCGCGCATCACCCCGTCCGAGGCGCCGACGCCCGGTTCGATGAAGGGCGCCCGCAACCGCAATTTCGAGCGCGACGGCGAGGCCCGCCCCTACGCCAAGAAGCCCTTCCGTCGCGACGAGGACGGCCAGGGCCGCCCCCCGTTCAAGAAGAAGCCGTGGAACCCGGACGGCGACGCGGGCCGCAGCGCGGATGGCGAGCGTCCCTTCAAGAAGAAGCCCTATGCGCCGCGCACCGATGCGGCGCCGGGCGAGGGCGGTTTCAACAAGAAGCCGGGCTTCAAGGACAAGGGCGACAAGAAGCCCTTCACGCCCAAGGCGGGCTTCAAGGGCAAGCCGGACTTCAAGGGCGGCGGCAAGCCTTTCGCCAAGGGGCCGAAGAAGGCGGGCAAGCGTTTCGACTGATCGCTGATCCCTGATCGATGGTCTTTGACTTGCTCCCGGCGCGATCCGGGGGCAGGCTGGGGTCATGAGCATCGAGCAACCCCAAGGGCGGTACGCCTCGTTCGAGGCCTTCTATCCCTATTACATCCATGAGCACTCTAACCTGACGTGCCGCCGCATCCATGTGGTCGGGACGGGGCTGGTGATCGCGGCCTTCGGGGCCTTCTGCTTCACCCTGAATCCCTGGTGGCTGCTGGCCATGCCGCTGGTCGGCTACGGCTTCGCCTGGGCGGGGCATTTCTTCTTCGAGAAGAACCGGCCCGCGACGTTCAAATATCCGCTGTGGAGCCTGATGGGCGATTTCCGCCTGTTCTTCGAGACGGTCAGCGGCAAGCGGAAGTTCTGACTGACGCTTTCCTCCCCATGCAATGGGGAGGGGGACCGCGACCCGAAGGGCGGCGCGGAGCAGCCAAGCGGTGGAGGGGCCGGGACGGCGAGCCCTGTGCAGGCGGTCAGGTTTTAGGTCGCGGAACCAAGCAGCCCCTCCGTCACGTCGCCGTCGGCGCCGCGCCACCTCCCCACTGCGTAGGGAGGAGAACGAAAAAGGGCGGCCGGATCGAACCGGCCGCCCTTTTTGTCGTCAGGCTGAAAGGCCTCAGTTCGAGGCGGTCTCCCACGCCGGGGGGCAGCCGTCGAAATCGCCTGCGTCAGCGATGGTCAGGGTCTTCATGTTCAGGCTCATGGCCGGGCGCATCGAGGCGCGGCCGTGGCCGGTGTAGAGGTCGATCTTGGCGCCCTTGATCGCGCCGCCGGTGTCGGAGGCGTACCAGTAGCCGTCGTGCACCGTGCCGTCGGCCATCTGCAGGCCGACCGTCTCGCGGATGAACAGCTTGGTGCGGCGCGGGATGACGCGCGGGTCGACCGCGACCGTGCGCATCGGAATCGGGCGGCAGCCCAGGGAATCGTTGCCGGTCGCTCCGCCGCCGCCGGCGTGATAGAGGCGGGCCGAGGCGCGCCAATCGGGATCGCCGGCCATCAGCTCGAGCTGTTCGGCCGACAGGTCCGCCGTTTCGGCGGAGTCGATGGAACCGGGGGCCGTCGCGGCGGCTTCTACGACAGCGGCGTCGCGGGCGACGGCCGTTTCGTAAGGAACAGGCTCTCCGGACCCGGAGAAGGCCATGGTCCACAACATGGCAAGCGCGGCGGCCGTGCTCAACATCGATCAAACTTCATGCAGCACCGGTCCCGACACGCTCCGGCAGGGCGGTTTCTGACGACGAATTGCGGCGCAATTGCGGCGAATGAGATCAGTCGCTGTATCGGTAGTGGATAAGGCGCAAATGGGGCCAGTCTATCGCCTTCCGGCGTCAGGCTATTGTGACTATAGAGTATAAGTATTGATCGATTTTAAGTTCTATACTGTCGTAGCCGTCTCCGCCGTTAACGACTTGATCGCGGGCGCTAACACTTTATTGGCAAGAAAAGCTGGCGCCGACGCCAAGATAACGGCGGCGTGATCGGCGCTGCTGCGGTCGTGAGCGGCGGGTGGAGCGGTGCGGGGGAATGGGATAAGCCGTCGTTTCCCTTTCTGAAATTTCCAACGGCGCCGTCTCATGAACCGACAAGTCAAACGCCTGATGATTTCCGCCGCGGCCCTGGTGTTGGTCGCAGCGCCCGCCGTTCAGGTCGAGGCCTGGGGCAGTTCGGGCCACCGGGTGATCGGCGTGGCGGCCATGCGGGCCCTGCCGGGCGATCTGCCCGCCTTCCTGCGCACGGCCGGGGCCGCGTCTGACGTCGGCGAATATTCGCGCGAGCCCGACCGCTGGAAGGGCGCGGGCCAGCCGCACGACCGCGAACGCGACACCGCCCACTTCGTCGACATGGACGATCAGGGCCGGGTGATGGATGCGCGCGGCATGACCATGGCCGACCTGCCGCGCCTGAAATCGGAATACGACGCCGCCTTGATCCGCGCGGGTCTGGACGTGGATAAGGCGGGATACCTGCCCTACGCCATCATGGACGCCTGGCAGAATCTGGAGCGCGACTTCGCCTATTGGCGCGTGCTGACCGCCGCCGAGGCGCGCGAGCCGGACCTGGCCAAACAGGCCTGGTATCGCGCCGACCGCGAACGCCGCGAGCAGCTGATCCTGCGCGACATCGGGGTGCTGAGCCACTTCGTCGGCGATGCGTCCCAGCCGCACCACACGACCATCCATTTCAACGGCTGGGCGGGCGAGACCAATCCTGAGGGCTTCACCAAGTCGCGCCGCACCCACGGCGATTTCGAGGGCGCCTTCACCAGCCGGACCCTGCGTCTGGATGCGGTCGAGGCGGCCATGGCGCCCATGAACGTCGAAGGCTTCGACCTGCGCGCCCGCACGGCCTCGCATCTGAACGCCACCCTGACGACCGTCATCCCCTTCTATCGGATGGAGAAGGCGGGCGCGTTCAAGGACACGGACCCGCGCGGCGCGGTCTTCGTCAATGAGCGTCTGGCGGCCGGGGCGTCGGAGCTGCGCGACTTCGTGTCGGCCGCCTGGCGCGTGTCGGCGAACAGCAGCATCGGCTGGCCGGCGGTGAAGGTCGCCGAGGTCGAGGCGGGCCGCGTCGACCCGTGGACCTCGATGGTCGGCGAGGACTGACCTGTTCCTTCTCCCCTTGCGGGAGAAGGCGGGCCCGAAGGGCTCGGATGAGGGGTTTCTCGGGCTTTGACGGATGGGGAGGCGAGACCCCTCATCCGTCAGCCCTCGGGACAAGCCCGAGGACTGCCACCTTCTCCCACAAGGGGAGAAGGACTATTGAGCGCCCATGACTGAACTCACCCCTCCCGTCGTCGTCCTCGACAAGTCGCAGATGGCCGACAACATCGGCGCGGTCGCTCGCGTCATGGCCAATTTCGGCCTGTCGGAGCTGCGGCTGGTCAGCCCGCGCGACGGCTGGCCTCAGGACCGCGCCTGGGCCACGGCGTCCGGCGCCGACTGGGTGCTGGACGGGGTCAAGGTGTTTGACAGCGTGGCCGAGGCTATCGCCGACCTGAACACCGTCTTCGCCACCACCGCCCGCCCGCGCGAGACGCGCCAGCCGGTTCGCACCCCGCGTGAGAGCGCGCGCATCCTGTATGACGACACGGCCTCGGGGCTGAAGACCGGCCTGCTGTTCGGCGGCGAACGGGCGGGGCTGGAGACCGGCGACATCGCCCTGTGCGCCGGGATCACCACCATTCCGATCGACCCCAAGCACCATTCGCTGAACCTGGCGCAGGCGGTGGCGATCAACGCCTATGAGTGGCGCACCCTGATCCTCGACGCCCCGCCGCCGCGCTTCCGCGAGGGCGAGCCGCCCGCGTCGAACGACCTCTTGCTGGGCATGTACGAACATCTGGAGGCGGAGCTGGACAACGGCGGCTTCTTCTATCCGCCCGAGAAGAGGCGCTCGATGAGCCAGAACCTGCGCGTCATGCTGGGCCGCGCCGCCTTCACCGAACAGGAGGTCGCCACCATGCGCGGCGCCATCCACGCCCTGGCCAAGGGGCGCGGCCGGGTGCTGGCGAAGCTGGCGGCGGAAAGGGCGGAGGCGGCGAAGAAGGATAAGTGAAACTCGTCCTTGTCTATCCCCTCGCGGCCCTCGCTGAGATCGGCGGCTGTTTCGCCTTCTGGGCCTGGCTGAAGCTGGATCGCTCGCCGTGGTGGCTGGCGCCGGGCGTATTGTGCCTCATCGCCTTTGCGTGGCTGCTGACCATGGTTCCGGCCGAGACGGCGGGGCGGGCGTTCGCGGCCTATGGCGGGGTCTATATCGTGGCGTCGCTGGCGTGGATGGCGCTGGTCGAGAAGACGACGCCGGACCGCTGGGACGTCATCGGCGGCGCGGTCTGCCTGATCGGCGCGGCGATCATCCTGTTCGGGCGGAGGGCCTAAAGCGCGCCGAAGAAGGCGGGCACGGTCTCGCTGGCGGGGCCGTAGACGCCTTCGTCGAACAGGCCCGCGCCCTGCGTCGGCTCCAGATTGATCTCGACCGTCCGCGCCCCGGCCATGCGCGCCAGTTGGACGAAGCCCGCCGCCGGATAGACCGCGCCCGAGGTGCCGATGGAGACGAACAGGTCGCATCGCGCCAGCGCCGCCTCGATCCGTTCCATCTCCAGCGGGATTTCGCCGAACCAGACGATGTGCGGGCGCAGACGCCCGCGCGGGTGATGGGGCGAGGCGTGGCTAGCCTCCAGGTCTTCATGCCAGTCGCAGACGATGCCCGAGGCGGTGCAGCGCGCCTTCTTCAGCTCGCCGTGCATGTGGATCAGCTCGAAGCCCGGCGCGGGCGGCGTGTCCATGTGCGCCCGGTCGTGCAGATCGTCGACGTTCTGCGTCACAAGCAGGAAATCGCTCGTCCATCGCGCCGCCAGATCGGCCAGCGCCCGGTGCGCGGCGTTGGGTTGGACGCCGGCCAGTTGGCGTCGTCGTTGGTTGTAGAAGTCCTGCACCAGGGCCGGGTCGGCGGCGAAGCCCTCGGGCGTGGCGACGGCCTCGACGCGATGCCCCTCCCACAGGCCGTCCGAGGCGCGGAAGGTGGGCACCCCGCTCTCAGCCGAGACGCCGGCGCCGGTCAGGATGACGAGGTTCATGCGGGGCTCCTCTGTGTGGACAGTCGGTCGTGCAGCCAGTCGATCATGGCGCGGACCTTGGGCGGGACGTGGCGGGGGTGGGGGTGGACGGCCCAGACGCCTTCGTCGGGCGGGCGGGCCTCGTCCAGCAGGGAGACGAGGGCGCCGCTGGCCAGCCCCTCGGCGACGTAGAAGTCGGGCAGTTGGCACAGGCCGAGGCCCTGCAGGGCGGCGTCCAGCACCGCCGCGCCGGAGTTGCAGCGCCAGCGGCCGCTGGGGCGAAGGCTGACCTCGCGCCCCGCCTCGGTGAAGCGCCAGTGTTCGGCCGAGCCGATCAGGCCGTCGTGGCTGGGGATCTCGGACAGGTCGCGCGGGGCGCCGCGGCGGGCCAGATAGTCGGGGCTGGCGCACAGGATCAACCTTCGCGAGGCCAGCCGCCGCGCCATCAGGCGGGAGTGGGTCAGATGGCCGAACCGCACCGCCAGATCATAGCCGTCGCCGACCAGATCGCGCAGGCGATTGTCGAGATCCAGCTCGATCCTCAGCTCCGGGTTCTGGCGCGCGAAGGCGTTGACGGCGGGGGCGATGAAGCGCTCGCCATAAGAGACGGAACAGGTCATGCGCAGCAGGCCGCGCGGGGCCTGATCGTCCGGCTGGACGGCGGCCAGGGCCTCGTCGCGTTCGTCGATCAGGCGGCGGCAGCGCGAAAGGAAGTCGCGGCCTGCGTCGGTCAGTTCGACCCGGCGGGTGGTGCGGTGGAGCAGGCGCGTTTGAAGGCGATCCTCCAGCCGGGCGATCTCGCGGCTGACGGCCGAGGTCGACAGGCTAAGGCGCCGGGCGGCGGCCGAGAAGCTGGCCTGTTCGGCGACAGCGGTGAATTCGTCGATCCCGTCCCAGCGGCTCATGGGGACGTTGGATCAGGATTATTGCTTAACAGCAATAATGTTTTGCGGTTGTCGCCGTTTCGACCCAGCTGGAACGGGCGTAGTAAGGTCGCCAAATCACCCGCCCACCTCATGCCCCTGAAGCAGCGAGCGACCGCGTCGCGAGCGTTAGGGGCGTCCGAAGGACTAAGACCCATGAAAACCCGCGCCGCCGTCGCGTTCGAAGCCAAACGCCCGCTTGAGATCGTCGAGGTCGATCTGGAGGGGCCGCGCGCGGGCGAGGTGCTGATCGAGATCAAGGCGACGGGCGTGTGCCACACCGACGCCTATACGCTGGACGGTCTGGATAGCGAGGGCCTCTTCCCCTCGATCCTGGGCCATGAGGGCGCGGGCGTAGTGGTCGAGGTGGGGCCGGGCGTGACTTCGCTGGCCGTCGGCGACCACGTCATCCCGCTGTACACGCCGGAATGCCGCCAGTGTAAGTCGTGCCTGAGCCGCAAGACCAACCTGTGCACCTCGATCCGGGGCACGCAGGGCAAGGGGCTGATGCCGGACGGCACCTCGCGCTTTTCCTACAAGGGCCAGACCATCCACCACTACATGGGCTGCTCGACCTTCTCGAACTACACGGTCCTGCCCGAGATCGCGGTGGCCAAGATCCGCAAGGACGCGCCCTTCGACAAGGCCTGCTACGTGGGCTGCGGCGTGACGACGGGGGTGGGCGCGGTGGTCAACACGGCCAAGGTCGAGCCGGGCGCCAACGCCGTGGTCTTCGGCCTGGGCGGCATCGGTCTGAACGTCATCCAGGGGCTGAAGATGGTCGGGGCCGACATGATCATCGGCGTCGACATCAACGGCGACAAGGAGGAGTGGGGCCGTCGCTTCGGCATGACCCACTTCGTCAATCCGAAGGATGTGTCGGACGTGGTGGCCCATCTGGTCGAGCTGACCGGGGGCGGCGCCGACTACACCTTCGACTGCACCGGCAACACCGTGGTCATGCGTCAGGCGCTCGAAGCCTGCCACCGCGGCTGGGGCGAGAGCGTCATCATCGGCGTGGCCGAGGCGGGCAAGGAGATCGCCACCCGTCCGTTCCAGCTGGTCACGGGCCGCGTCTGGAAGGGCTCGGCCTTCGGCGGCGCGCGCGGCCGCACCGACACGCCCAAGATCGTCGACTGGTACATGGACGGCAAGATCGAGATCGACCCGATGATCACCCACACCCTGCCGCTGGAGCGGATTAACGAGGCCTTCGATTTGATGCATGAAGGCAAGAGCATTCGTTCGGTCATCGTCTTCTAACGAGAGGGATTCAGCCATGGGCGACTGGAAACTGCCGTGGACGGGGGCCTGCCTCTGCGGGCAGGTGAAAGTTCAGGTCGCCCAGGCCCCGGTCTTTGCGGCGGCCTGTCATTGCCGCGCCTGTCAGAAGCTGACGGGCGGCGCCTATTCCCTGAGCCTGATGCTGCCCAGCGAGGGGCTGACGGTCGAGGGCGAGACGGAGATCGGCGGCCTGCACAATCCCGTGCCGGAGCATCACTTCTGTCCGTCATGCAAGACCTGGCTGTTCACGCGCGGCATCGCCGGGGGGCAGTTCGTCAACCTGAGGCCCAGCCTGCTGGACGACGGGGCGTGGGTCGTTCCCTATGCCGACACCTGGACGACGGAGCGTCTGCCCGGCGCTCAATCGGGAGCCAAGGTCGGCTATCCGGAATTCCCGCCGCCTGAGGATTACGCCGAGTTGATGGGCGCCTACGCCCGCCAGGGCGCGCGGCCCGACTGAGCAGGTGCAGCAAAGTTCGTTGCCAAACGAAACTTTGTCGGCTTAGCTTGCCGCGCCCGGCGCGATGATCGGGCGGATCTGGGAGGATCACCATGTTTACACACGTCACTGTCGGGGCCAACGACCTCGAAGCCTCGCACAAATTCTATGACGCCGTTCTGGGCGCCCTGGGCCATCAGGCGGGCGCGCCCAGCGACGTGCCGATGCCGGGGGTCTGGTACATGACGCCGCGCGGAATGCTGGGCGTGGTCCGTCCGCGCGACGGCCAGGCGGCTTGCCACGCCAACGGCGGCACCATCGGCTTCGCGGCGTCTACGCCGGAGGCGGTCGTGGCCTTCGCCGAGGCCGGGGTCGCGGCGGGCGGCGTGGCGATCGAAGATCCGGCTGGGCCGCGCAGTACGCCTTTCGGCGTGGTGCACCTGGCCTATCTGCGCGATCCGTCGGGCAATAAGATCTGCGCCGTTCACCGGCCAGGCTGAGGGTTGAGGCGATGAAGGCGAAGGCGGCGGTTGCGTCGATCATGGCGGTTGCGGCCGTCGGGGCGCTCGCCGCCTGCAGTCAGGGCGAGGCGCCCGCCCCCGCGGAGGCGTCGGCGCAGGCCTGGGTCCGCAAGAAGGTGGTGCTGTATCTGCCGGATCGGGTGATGAAGGAGCGGGTCGCGGTCGCCGACCTGTCCCCCTATCTGGCCGCTGTCGACGAGGCGGTCGCCGACGCCGCCGAGGCTCAGCCGATACAGCCGGGCGCTTCGGGCATGATGCTGCTGATGGTCAAGCCGGGCGAGCGGTCCAGAGCCTGGGTCGTCACCGGCGAG
>NZ_GL883086.1:1855070-1860807 GCF_000204035.1 Brevundimonas diminuta ATCC 11568 | reverse complement strand
CGGCGAGCCGGGGATGAAGCCGGACGTCGTCGCGGCTCTGACCGGGGCCGCCGGGGCGGTTCCGGCGCCGTCGGTGCGGCAGGGACCGATCCTGGTCGGCCTGCAGTTCGACGCCTGGGGCGGCGGCGCGCAGCCCGAGGGGGCGGTCGCCCCGATCCCGCGCGACTGGTACGCGCACTTCTCTGAAGACGGGGGCGTCCTCGATGACGACCTCATGGCCAAGGTCTGGCCGGACTGATCTGGAGTTCGAGTTGATGGAAACGGTCAAGAGCCACGTCGTTCACGGCGGGACGCTGCGCTATCTGAAGCACGACAGCGCAACGACGGGCACGCCCATGACGCTGTCAGTTTTCATTCCCGCCGGGGAGGGGCCGTTTCCGGTCCTGATCTGGCTGTCGGGCCTGACCTGCACCGAGGACAACTTCACCACCAAGGCCGGGGCCTATAAGGCCGCCGCCGAACACGGCGTCATCATCGTCGCGCCGGACACCTCGCCGCGCGGGGAAGGCGTGGCCGATGACGCCGCCTATGATCTGGGGCAGGGCGCGGGCTTCTATGTCGATGCGACGGAAGCGCCGTGGGCGCCGCATTTCCGCATGGAAAGCTATGTCACGGGCGAACTGATCGAGCTGATCGACGCCGAGTTCCCGACGACGAAGACGCGCTCCGTCTTCGGCCATTCGATGGGCGGGCATGGGGCGCTGACGTTGGCGCTGCGTCATCCCGAACTGTTCCGGTCGGTGTCGGCCTTTGCGCCGATCTCGTCGCCGACGCGCTGCCCGTGGGGCGAGAAGGCTTTCTCCGCCTATCTGGGCGAGGACCGGACGAAATGGGCTAAACATGACGCGGCCCTGCTGATCGAAGGCGGGGCGGCGAAAGGCGTTTTCGACGACATCCTGGTGGATCAGGGCGACGCGGATTCCTTCCTGACCGATCAGCTGAAGCCGGAACTGCTGAAGGCGGCGGCGCAAAAGGCCGGGCAGGGGCTGACCCTGAGGATGCAGCCGGGCTATGACCACTCCTACTTCTTCATGGCCAGCTTCGTGGACGACCATGTGGCCTTCCACGCCAAGCGGCTGAAAGCCTGAGTGTGATGACTAACGCCGCCCCCGACTTTGATCAGATGTTCGCAGACCTGTGCAATCAGGTCGGCTTCTGCCTGCATGAAAAGGGGCAGAAGAAGGTGATCGAGGCTCTGCCCAAGGGCTTGGACGCCGCCATGCGCGCCGTCTTCGCCGCCGAGGGCGTGGACGAGCCGAACGCGCCCGGCGACCTGAAGCGCGCGGTGCGCGACTGCATCAAGGCTCATGTGAGCGCGCCCAGATCGGGCGCATGACGCAGACTTAATCCGCAAGGCGACGATCAAGCCTTGCGGGCGGCCATCGCTTCGCTAGCATCCCGGCCCATCGCTTTTGGGAGGAAGCTCATGATGGATCGCCGCCGCCTGCTGATGTCGGTCGCCGCGGGGGGAGCGCTGGCCGCTGTCGGCCCGGTTCGCGCCCTCGCCCACGCCGCTGTGGCGCAGACCGCCTCGGCCGACTTCAACGCCCTGATGAACCGGATCGCGCAGGAGATGCTCCTGACGGATCCGGAATCCCTGACCATGCTGGGCATGGACCGGGGCGAACACGCCGACGCCCGCTTTAAGCTGAGCGACCGCAGCCAGGCCAAGGTCGAGGCCGACAAGGTCAAGTTCGTCGCCGCCATGAAGGACATGGCGGCCATCGACCGCAACGCCCTGCCGGCCAAGGAGCAGATCTATCACGACTCCCTGACCTTCTTCGGCGAGACGGTGATGGAAGGCTACGCCTTCCCCTACGGCGGCGGGATGTACCCCTCGCCCTATACGGTCAGCCAGTTGGGCGGCTCGTACCAGCAGATCCCGGACTTCCTCGACAGCCAGCACCGCATCGAGGCGGCGGATGACGCCGAGGCCTATCTGTCGCGCCTGTCGGACTTCGCCCGCAGCCTGGACGACGAACGCGAGCGGATGCGGATCGACTACGCCGCCGGGGCCGTGCCGCCGGACTTCGTCATCGACCGCACCCTGACGCAGATGGGCGCCATCACCGGCACGGCCGTGGCCGACTCGGTCATGAGCCAGTCGATCGCGCGTCGCACGGCCGAGAAGAACATCCCCGGCGACTGGGCCGCACGGGCGCAGGCGATCCTGACGCGAGAGGTCTATCCGGCCATCCAGCGCCAGGCCGACGCCCTGAAGGCGGTGCGCGCGGGCGCGACGCACGACGGCGGCGTGTGGCGTCTGCCGGACGGCGAGGCCTACTATCGCTATGGGCTGAAGAACTACACCACTTCCTCGATGACGCCGGACGAGGTGCATCAGATGGGGCTGGATCAGGTGGCCGAAATCTCGGCCCGCGCCGACGGCCTGCTGAAGGCGCAAGGGTTGACGCAAGGCACGGTCGGCCAGCGCATCGCCGCCCTCGGCAAGGATCCGCGCTTCGTCTATCCGAACACGGACGAGGCCAAGGAAGAGCTGCTGAAGGAGCTGAACGTCCAGATGGCGGCCATGCAGGCCCGCATGCCGGACTATTTCGGCCGCCTGCCCAAGTCGCCCTGCGACATCCGTCGCGTGCCCAAGGCCATCGAGGCCGGGGCGCCGGGCGGCTACTACATGGCGCCGGCCCTGGATGGCTCGCGTCCGGGCGCCTACTACATCAATCTGCGCGACACGGCGGAGTGGCCCAAGTGGACCCTGCCGACCCTGACCTATCACGAGGCGGTGCCGGGCCACCACTTCCAGATCGCCCTGCAGCAGGAGAAGCCGGACACCCCGCTGCTGATGAAGGTCATGGGCTTCTCGGCCTATTCCGAGGGCTGGGGCCTGTATTCGGAGCAGTTGGCGGACGAGATCGGCGCCTATGAGAACGATCCCTTCGGCCAGATCGGCTATCTGCAGTCCTTGATGTTCCGCGCCGCGCGTCTGGTCGTGGACTCGGGTCTGCACCACAAGCGCTGGAGCCGCGAACAGGGCATCCGCTACATGGTCGATACCCTGGGCGATCAGGAATCCAGCATCGCCACCGAGGTCGAGCGCTACTGCGTCTGGCCGGGCCAGGCGTCCAGCTACAAGGTCGGCCACACCACCTGGGTGCGCCTGCGCGAGGACGCCAAGAAGCGTCTGGGCGACCGCTTCGACATCAAGGGCTTCCATGACACCGGCCTGAACCTGGGCGGGGTGCCGCTGACGGTTCTGGAGCGGACCATGAACGCCTGGACCCCGGCCTGACGGCTGGACCTCTTACGGACGCGCCGGTCCGTCATTTCAGTAAGCTTTGGGTGCGGCGTCCGGCGCGGCGCGGCTCCGTTGGGGGAATATCCGAATGATCGACCGCCGCCGCCTTCTTCTGACCGCCGCCGCGACCGCCGTCGCCGCGCCGACGCTGGCGCAAGCCGCCGCCGCTGTCACCGACGCCGATGCGCGTCTGAACGCCCTGCTGGACGGCTGGTTCGAGGCCGACATCGACGAGTCGCCCGAGCGCGCCACCAATCTGGGCCTGGACAAGGGCGCCCGCGCGGGCCTGTCGTCCAAGCTGAGCGAAGCCGGGCCTGACGCCATCCGCAAGGACCGCGACAAGGCGATCAGCCGCTGGGCCGAGCTGCGCGCCTTCGACCAGGCCGGCCTGTCCGAGGCCGGGGCGCTGAACTACGCCATCGCCTCTTTCGGGCGTCAGACCTCGGCCGAGACGGCGCGCTTCGCCTACGGCGCCGGGCCGGGCCGGCCGTCCCCCTATGTCGTGACCCAGCTGTCGGGCGCCTATTTCTCGACGCCCGACTTCATGGACAACCAGCACCGCATCGAGGATGCGGCGGGCGCCGACGCCTTCCTGTCGCGCCTGGACGCCTTCGCCGGCGTGCTGGACGGCGAGACGGCCAAGATCCGTGAGGACGCTGGTCAGGGCGTCATTCCGCCGGACTTCATCATCGACCGGATGCTGCCGCAGATCCGCACCCTGCGCGATACGTCGGCCGCCGACATGGCCATGGTCAAGTCGCTGGCCCGCAAGGCCGGGGCGCTGAACCTGTCGGGTTATGACGCGCACGCCGTCGCCCTGGTCGATCAGAAGATCAAGCCCGCCTTGGCCCGCCAGATCGAGGCGCTGGAGAAGATCCGCCCCGACGCCGTGCACGACGCGGGCGTGTGGCGCCTGCCGGACGGCGAGGCCTTCTACGCCGCCGGGCTGAAGTCGAACACCACGACCACGCTCTCGGCCAAGGAGATCCACGCCATGGGCCGCGAGCAGGTGGCCGAGATCAGCGCCGAGATCGACGCCATCCTGAAGTCGCAGGGTTATACCCAAGGCACGGTCGGCGAACGCGTGCAGGCGCTGAACAAGGATCCGGCCCAGCTGTTCCCCAACACCGACGCGGGCAAGGAAGAGCTGCTGAAGTGGCTGAACGAACAGGTCGCCGCGCTGGAGCCGAAACTGCCCGCCGTCTTCGGCCGCCTGCCCAAGACCCATGTCGAGGTGCGCCGCGTGCCGGTGTCGATCCAGTCAGGCGCGCCGGGCGGATACTATCAGGGGCCGCCGCTGGATGGCTCGCGTCCGGGCGCCTACTACATCAACCTGCGCGACAGCGGGAACTGGCCCAAGTTCGCCCTGCCGACCCTGACCTATCACGAGGCTTCGCCGGGCCACCACCTGCAGGTGGCGCTGCAGCGCGAGTCGGGCGAACTGCCGCAATGGCGCCGCGCGGGCGGCTTCTCGGCCTTCAACGAGGGCTGGGCGCTGTACGCCGAGGCCGTGGCGGCCAACGACCTGGACGCCTACGCCACCGATCCGCTGGGCCGCGTGGGCTTCCTGATGTCCTACCTGTTCCGGGCGGTGCGCCTGGTGGTCGACACCGGCATTCACTCCGAACGCTGGAGCCGCGAGCAGGCGGTCGACTATATGGCGGCCTCGGGCGCCAAGCCGCTGGACGCCTCGAACAGCGAGATCAACCGCTATTCGGTCTGGCCGGGCCAGGCCTGCGCCTACAAGGTCGGCCACACGGTGATCGCGCGCCTGCGCGAAGAGGCGCAAGCCAAGCCGGGCTTCGACCTGCGCGCCTTCCACGACAAGGTGCTGGGCAGCGGCTCCCTGCCGCTGGCGGTGCTGGAAGGGCGTATGCGCGCCTGAGGCGTGACTGAAGCCTGAAACGAATGACGGCCCGGACGTTCGTGCGTCCGGGCCGTTTTCGTGTTTGGCGTCGAGCTGTCGTCAGGTCGCCGCGCGCCAGGTGGTCGGCCACAGATCTTGAGGTATGGCGGTGCAGCTGGGCATGTTTTTCTCGTCCAGCAGGGCGAAGCCTTCGCCGGTCCAGGCCCAGGTGCCCATGCGGCCGCAGTCGCCGATGCCGCGCCCGCGCCCGAAGGCGAACAGGGTGCGGCTCTTGGGGTCATAGCGGCTGTTGACCAGTTCGTCGTGGCTGCCCGTGGCCGTGGGGAAGGCGACCGGCTGGGGTGCGGTCCTGTCCGCCGGAGTGATGAAATAGACCTGGGTGAAGTTGTAGGCGCCCTCGCCGCACGGCACGCTCCACAGCAGCTTGTCGGAGGCCAGGCGTGCGACCTCGACGTCCGGCTCGAAGCGTTCGCCCTTGCGGCTCGTGGCCAGGCATTCCTTGACCTTGGGGTGGGCCAGCAGCGCCGGCGACAGGTCGTCCTGCACCAGGCCGTTCTGGGACACGGCGGCGGCCACGGTCACGCGCGGCGCGGCCGGGGCGGCGGGGACGCTGG
>NZ_GL883086.1:1845860-1854764 GCF_000204035.1 Brevundimonas diminuta ATCC 11568 | reverse complement strand
GGCGTCTGCGGGGGGTGGCGCGGCAGGCGTTTCGGGCGTGGCGGCCGCCTCACGTCCCTTGCAGGCGGCCAGGGCTAGGGGAAGCAGAGCGACGGAGGCGGCGAACCGCAGGCGGCGAAGCGTCATCAGGCGTTCCATAGGTTCTTGATCGACCGGCGACGCCAAGCGTAGCCGTGAAGAAGCCTAGCGGCCAAGCCGTCGTTTCGTTCCGGCCCGCCGTTCAGGCCGTGCGGCTTTCGTCCCCTTTGCGCCCGCGCGCCGGGGTCGCTATATCCCCTGCACCGAATTCCTTCCCCTGAGAGACAGAGGCGTAAGCATGGCCAAGATCAAGGTCGCCAATCCCATCGTGGACATCGACGGCGACGAAATGACCCGGATCATCTGGCAGATGATCAAGGACAAGCTGGTCTTCCCGTACCTGGACCTCGAACTCGACTATTACGACCTCGGCATGGAAAGCCGTGACGCCACCGACGATCAGATCACGATCGACGCGGCCCACGCCATCCAGAAGCACGGCGTCGGCGTGAAGTGCGCCACCATCACCCCGGACGAGGCGCGCGTCGCCGAATTCGGCCTGAAGAAGATGTGGAAGTCGCCGAACGGCACCATCCGCAACATTCTGGGCGGCGTGGTCTTCCGCGAACCGATCATCTGCAAGAACGTCCCGCGCCTGGTGCCGGGCTGGACCCAGCCGATCGTCGTCGGCCGTCACGCCTTCGGCGACCAGTACAAGGCCACCGACTTCCTGATGCCGGGACCGGGCACTCTGACCATCAAGTTCGTCGGCGACGACGGCCAGGTCATCGAGCACGAGGTCTACAAATCGCCGGGCGCCGGCGTCGCCATGGGCATGTACAACCTGGACGCCTCGATCCGCGAGTTCGCCCACGCCTCGTTCGCCTATGGCCTGCAGCGCAACTACCCGGTCTATCTGTCGACCAAGAACACCATCCTGAAAGCCTACGACGGCCGCTTCAAGGACATCTTCCAGGAAGTCTTCGACGCCGACTACGCCGAGGAATTCAAGAAGCGCGGCCTGACCTATGAGCACCGCCTGATCGACGACATGGTCGCGGCCGCGATCAAGTGGTCGGGCGGCTTCGTCTGGGCGTGCAAGAACTACGACGGCGACGTGCAGTCGGACATCGTGGCGCAGGGCTTCGGCTCGCTGGGCCTGATGACCTCGGTGCTGATGACGCCGGATGGCAAGGTCATGGAGACCGAGGCCGCCCACGGCACCGTCACCCGTCACTATCGCCAGCATCAGAAGGGCGAGGCCACCTCGACCAACTCGATCGCATCGATCTTCGCCTGGACCCGCGGCTTCAAGCACCGCGCCAAGCTGGACGGCAACGCCGAGCTGGCCGAGTTTGCCGATACGCTGGAGCGCGTGGTCGTCGAGACCGTCGAGTCGGGCTTCATGACCAAGGATCTGGCCCTGCTGGTCGGCGATCAGCAGTCCTGGCTGACGACCGAAGGCTTCCTGGACAAGGTGTCCGAGAACCTGAAGAAGGCCCTGCCGGGTATCGGCTGAGGCTTTTCTAGTCGGCCGCGGTCAGAAGGCTCCGCCTTCTGACCGCGGCCCGGAGCCGCCAAGACATCAAGGCCCGCCGGAGCGATCCGGCGGGCTTTTTTTGTTGGGCGCGTATCGCGTTCGCTCCCCTCAAACGCGTCGTCATCCTCGAGGAGGACGGCGTGGGGACAGGGGGACGGAGCCGCGTGAAAACACGCATTGAACCCGCCGACGAACCATGTCCCTAATACTCTTGGGGATTTTGACGCCGTTTCGTCGTCGTCTGGTCGCGTTCGTAAGGCAGGGGAGGGCCGATGAATCGCAAACTGATCATTCGTCTGGGGGTGGCTGCGGCCGCAGTCCTTGTGGTCGCCTACGCCGCATCGCCCTTGCTGGCGGCGCGGTCGTTGATCCAGGCGGCGAAGGCGGGGGATGAAAAAGGGCTGGAGCGCCAGGTGGACTTTCCCGCCTTCCGCGCCAGTCTGAAGGACGAGCTGAACGCCCGCATGATGGCCGAGATGCGCAATGACCCGCGCATGGCCGACAGCGGCCTGTCGGGCCTGGGGATGCTGCTGGCGCCCGCCATCGTCGGCGGGGCGGTGGACGCCTTCGTCACCCCGCAGGCGATCTCCATGATGGTGCAGGAGGGACGGACGCCCAAACCCGCGCTTTCGGTCGAAACGGAACCGAAGGCGAAGAGCGGCCATGACCGCGTGCGGCAGTCGTGGGGCTATCGCGACCTGGACACCTTCGCCGTCACCCTGACCCGCGACGACCAGCCGGACGAGGCGGTGTCGCTGCTGATGAAGCGCCGCAACCTGTTCGGCTGGAAGCTGGCGGCGATTGATCTGGGGGCGCCGGAGTAAGCTTCTCCTCCCCATGTAATGGGGAGGTGGATCGGCGGCGCAGCCGACGAGACGGAGGGACTGCTTGGTTCCATTGTCCTGGCCCCTCCACCGCTTCGCGGTCCCCCTCCCCATTGCATGGGGAGGAAAGAAAAAGGGCGGCGCATCGAATGCGCCGCCCTTTGTCGTTTCAGTCTGTGCGGGCGATCAGCCCTTCAGCGCGGCGCGGATGGCGTTCAGGCCGTCCTCGGCCTTCGATCCGTCCGGGGCGCCGCCTTGGGCGAAGTCGGGCTTGCCGCCTGCGCCCTTGCCGCCCATGGCGATGACGGCGTCGCGGGCCAGGTCGGCCGCATTCACCTTGCCTGCCATGTCCGGGGTCGCGGCGACGGTGATGGCCGCCTTGCCGTCGACGACGCCGACCAGGGCGACGACGCCCGAGCCGATCTGTTTCTTGAAGTCCTCGGCCACGCCGCGCAGGCCCTTGCCGTCCACGCCGTCCAGGACGCGGGCCATCAGCTTGATCCCGCCGATCTCTTCGGGGGCCGCATTGGCGCCCGCGCCGCCGCCCAGCGCCAGTTGTTTCTTCAGGTCGGCGACCTGTTTCTCCAGCGTCTTGACCGAGGCCTGCAGGCCCTCGACGCGGGCCGGAACCTCGGCGGTCTGGATCTTGAAGCCCTGGGCCAGCGAACGGGCGACATTGGCCTGATCCAGCAGGAAGCGGCGGGCCGCCTCGCCGGTCAGGGCCTCGACGCGGCGCACGCCGGCGGCCACGCCGCCTTCCGAGACGATCTTGAACAAGGCGATGTCGCCGGTACGGAAGACGTGGGTGCCGCCGCACAGTTCAACCGAATAGGCGCCTGGACCCGACAGGGCGCGGCCGATGGTCAGGACGCGGACCTCGTCGCCGTATTTCTCGCCGAACAGGGCCACGGCGCCCGCCGCGATGGCGGCGTCGGGCGTCATCAGCTCGGTCGTGACCGGGACGTTCTGGCGGATGACGGCGTTCACCTCGTCCTCGACGCGGGCGATCTCCTCGTCCGTCATCGGGGCGTTGTGGCTGAAGTCGAAGCGCATGCGCTCGGCGTCGACCATCTGGCCCTTCTGGGCGACGTGGGCGCCCAGCACGTTCTTGACGGCGGCGTGGAACAGGTGGGCCGCCGAGTGGTTGGCGCGGGTGGTCGGACGCGAGCCTTCCTCGACCGTGGCGGTCACGACGGCGCCGGCGGCCAGCGCGCCCTTGGTCACTTCCAGCGTGTGAACGTGCAGGTCGCCGCCGTGCTTCTTGGTGTCGAGAACGCGGCCTTCGCCGCCGCTCCAGACGAAGGCGCCCTTGTCGCCCGCCTGACCGCCGCCTTCGCCGTAGAAGGGGGTCTTGTCCAGCAGCACCTCGACCGTTTCGCCGGTCGCGGCGGACGCAGCTTCGGCGCCGTCCTTGACGATGGCCAGAACCTTGCCTTCGCCGGTCTCGGACTCATAGCCGGTGAATTCCGTGCCGCCGTGCTGGTCGCGCAGGGCCAGCCAGGCCCCGGCCGAGGCCGTCTGGCCCGAGCCCTTCCAGTGCTCGCGCGAGCGATCGCGCTGCTCAGCCATGGCGGATTCGAAGCCGTCGACGTTGACGCTAAAGCCGCGACGGCGGGCCTCGTCCTGCGTCAGGTCCAGCGGGAAGCCGTAGGTGTCGTACAGGGTGAAGGCCGTCTGGCCGTCCAGCATGTCGCCAGCCTTGAAGCCGGTCGTGGCCTGATCGAACAGGTTCATGCCGCGGCCCAGGGTCGTGCGGAAACGGATTTCTTCCTGCTTCAACGTGTCCTCGATGAAGGCCTGGGCGCGGCCCAGTTCCGGATAGGCCTCGCCCATCTCCTGAACCAGGGTCGGCACCAGGCGGTGCATCAGCGGATCGGCGGCGCCCAGCAGGTGGGCGTGGCGCATGGCGCGGCGCATGATGCGGCGCAGGACATAGCCCCGGCCCTCGTTCGAGGGCGTCACGCCGTCGGCGATCAGGAAGGCGGTCGAACGAAGGTGGTCGGCGATGACCCGGTGCGACGGGGCGCGCTCGCCCTCGGCCTTGGTCGAGGTCAGTTCTTCCGAGGCGTTGATCAGGCTCTTGAACAGGTCGACGTCATAGTTGGAGTGGACGCCCTGCAGGACGGCGGCGATGCGCTCCAGGCCCATGCCGGTGTCGACCGACTTCTTGGGCAGTTCGCGAACGATCTCGTCGTTCTCCTTCTCGAACTGCATGAAGACGTTGTTCCAGATCTCGACGAAGCGGTCGCCGTCCTCGTCCGGCGAACCGGGAGGGCCGCCGAAGATGTGGTCGCCGTGGTCGTAGAAGATCTCGGTGCAGGGGCCGCAGGGGCCGCTGTCGCCCATGGCCCAGAAGTTGTCGTTGGTGGGGATGCGGATGATCTTCTCGTCCGCGAAGCCCGTCACCTTCTTCCAGATGTCGAAGGCCTGATCGTCGGTGTGGTAGACGGTGACCAGCAGGCGTGCGGGGTCCAGGCCGAACTCCTTGGTCAGCAGGCCCCAGGCGCTCTCGATGGCGTGGTCCTTGAAGTAGTCGCCGAACGAGAAATTGCCCAGCATTTCAAAGAAGGTGTGATGACGCGCGGTGTAGCCGACGTTGTCCAGGTCGTTGTGCTTGCCGCCGGCGCGCACGCATTTCTGCGAGCTGGTGGCGCGCTTATAGGGCGGCACGGCCGCGCCGGTGAAGTAGTCCTTGAACGGCACCATGCCCGCGTTGACGAACAACAGGGTCGGGTCGTTCTGCGGCACGAGCGGAGCCGACTGCACCTTCTCGTGGCCGTCGGCGGCGAAGTAGTCGAGGAAGGTGGAACGGATCTGCTTCAGGCTGGTCATGGGCGTATCGCTCTGGAACTCGGGCGCGCGGGAGGAAATATCGGAACCGGCGTCATATAGGGATTTTGCGCCGAACGCATCACCCGGCGGAGGTCAGTCTCAGCGCGGCGTCAACGGGCCGTGCAGAGCGCTACGTGAGCGGATGTGGACGTTGAGCGGAGCACCTGCCTTTACCATGACGGACTTCAACACGATGTCGTTCTGAACGAGAGGCGCGCGTTCGGCTGTCGGATGCAGCTGTGCAAGCAACAGGTAGGGCCCTGCAGGGACGGAAGGGAAGCTGAAGGCGCCGCCCGTTCCGCAAGTCGTTTCGCGTATGTAGGATGCCGATGCGGCTTCGGGCCAAGACCACCGTTCAGGTTGTTCGCTGAAGCCGTTAAGCCAATCGCCGCGCTCTGTGACGATAAGGCGGTGCTGTCGCTCTAGCAGCCAGCGCATGTGCGGGGTGTCAGGGATCAGTCGAATGAACAGTTGTTCGCAAGTCAGAGTTTCGTCCGGAATAGGTTCGACAACTCCGCTGTAACCTTGGCGATAGCTGGCTGTCAGGGTCAGACGTCCCGCGATCGGTGCGCCGGGAGCCAGGGCCCACTCGTGCGCGCTGGGGTCGAAGGCGTTGCGGCGTTCGAACTCATGTTGCTCGTGCAACTGATGAACGGCGGCGAGCGTCAGGCATCCGGAAAGCGGCAGGGCCGTCAGCATGACCGCCAGTGATATGGAGAGAGCGCGCGACTTCATTCGTTCACCATGACGAAGCGTTGCTGGGCCGTCTATGCACGGCGTGTTCGGGAGAAAGCCTTGCGCCTTAGTCGTGCAGGCGATGCGGCGAGACGATCAGGCCGTCCTCGTCAGCGTAGAGCCAGTCGCCGGGGGTGAAGATGACGCCGCCGAAGGCGGTGGGAATGTCGATCTCGCCGATGGCGTCGCGATCGGCGCGCATGGGGATGGTTCCCAGGGCTTTGACGCCGACGTTCATGGTGTTGATGACGGCTGTGTCGCGCACGGCGCCGTGGACGACGATCCCGGCCCAGCCGTTGTCGATGGCCAGCTTGGCCAGATTGTCGCCGACCAGGGCGCGTTTGAGCGAACCGCCGCCGTTGACGACCAGGACCGCGCCTTGGCCGGGGCGCTCCAGCGTCTGGCGGACCAGGGTGTTGTCGTCCAGCACGCTGAGGGTGCGGATCGGGCCGTGGAAGGCCGCGACCTGGCCGAAGCTGCGGAAGTGAGTCTGGCAGACCTTCACCTCTTCGGAGTGGGCGTCGCAGAGGTCGGCGGTGGCGAAGGTCATGGGGGGCTCCGGTTCTTTGCGCGAAGCTTGCCCGTTGGCGGTCATGGGAAACAAGGCCGCTTGCGCGGAGAAGCGGGTTGGCGGCGTGCCTCAATCTCCGCTCATCCCGGCGGACGCCGGGATGAGCGGGAGAGGGGCGATGTAAAAAAGAGGCCCGCCCGACGCAGGTCGGGCGGGCCGGTCTCCGTCCGACCGGCCCCGCGGGGTCGGTAGGCGGGTCGCGAGGCGGCGAACGGAGAAGCTCTGGCCGTCAGCACGCCTCTTGCCTTCTGCCGTCATCCTCGGGCTTGAACCGAGGATCGGATCGTCAGCGCGATCACGGCTGGAACGGAAGAGGACGCGCCTGGCTGGATCCTCGGGTCAAGCCCGAGGATGACGGCGTTGGGGGTGGCGGATCAGCCTTCCAGATCCTGCCCTTCGTCGGGCTCGGGCGCGCCCAGCATGTCGTCGGCGATCTTGGCCGTGGACTGGCGGACAGCCTTCTCGATGGCGAGGGCCATGTCGGGGTTGTTCTTCAGGAACTCCTTGGCGTTCTCGCGACCCTGACCGATGCGGGTCGAGTCGTAGGAGAACCAGGAGCCGGACTTCTCGATGATGTTGGCCTTGACGCCCAGGTCGATGATCTCGCCGATCTTGGAGATGCCCTCGCCGTACATGATGTCGAAGATGACCTCGCGGAACGGCGGGGCGACCTTGTTCTTGACGACCTTGACGCGGGTGGTGTTGCCGACCACCTCGTCGCGGTTCTTGATCGCGCCGGTGCGGCGGATGTCCAGGCGCACCGAGGCGTAGAACTTCAGCGCATTGCCGCCCGTCGTCGTTTCCGGCGAGCCGTACATGACGCCGATCTTGTGACGGATCTGGTTGATGAACAGGACGATGCACTTGGACTTGGAGATGGAGGCCGTCAGCTTGCGCAGGGCCTGCGACATCAGGCGGGCCTGAAGGCCGGGCAGGCTGTCGCCCATCTCGCCCTCGATTTCCGCGCGCGGCGTCAGGGCGGCGACCGAGTCGACCACCACAATGTCCACGGCGCCCGAGCGCACCAGGGTGTCGACGATCTCCAGCGCCTGTTCGCCGGCGTCGGGCTGCGACACCAGCAGGTCGTCGAGGTTGACGCCCAGCTTCTGGGCGTAGACCGGGTCCAGCGCGTGTTCGGCGTCGACGAAGGCGGCGACGCCGCCCTTCTTCTGGACTTCGGCCACGGTGTGCAGGGCGAGCGTCGTCTTGCCCGAGGATTCGGGGCCGAACACCTCGATCACCCGGCCGACCGGCAGACCGCCGATGCCGAGCGCCATGTCGAGGCCCAGAGAGCCGGTCGAGACGCTCTCGATCTCGGCCACCTGTCCGGCCTTGCCCAGTTTCATGACCGAGCCCTTGCCGAAGGCGCGATCGATCTGCGCGATCGCCGCCTCCAGAGCGCGTTGTTTGTCGCCGTCTTCTTTACCCACGAGCTTCAGTGCCGCCTGTGACATTGGTTTTCTCTCCCTTGCCATGATTCCCATCTGACTTCGGGAGAAACCCGCCACGGACCCGCTCCCTCGTTGAGACGGACTATGGACACGGTTTGTTCTTGTTCGCAAGATGTTCTCGTGAACTGAACAAGAACATTTATCACGATGCGACCGATTTTGTCGTGATGGTTCCGCCGCGCCAGAAGGGCCCGGCGCGGGCTAGGCGGGCGAAGGCGCGGCTTGAGGCGGCGTGCAGGGCGGCGGCGCTCTGTTCGCGGCGGCCGATCAGGCGCCCGGCGGCGAAGGCGATCTCGGGCGAGGTCAGTCGGGCCTCGGCGGGGATGCGGTCGCGCGCCACGGCCAGGTCGTTGAGAGCGCCGAAGGCGTCCTGCACCTGTTCCAGGCGCTTGCGAAAGCGGCGCTCGCGGCGGGGACGGTCGAACAGGCCGGCGTAGAACTCGGCCGCATAGCGCAGGCGCTTCACCCGGATACGCAGGCGGTGGCGGCCCACGGCGTCCAGGCGGTCCAGGCGACGACCGTCGCGTCGTATCCGCCGGTTCAGCCGCGCCAGGGCTTCGGCGGCGAACGCGGCGACGGGTCGCTGTCGGCGCCAGGCGCGCACCGGGTCGGGATCGGTGCGCCAGGCGCCGGTCTCGATCCAGGCCAGGGTCTCAAACATCAGGGCGGCGTAGCGCGGCGAATCGATCGCCGCCATCGCTCGGCGGTAGGCGCCGCTGCGCGCCGCCAGCAGACGCAGGCCCAGGGGGGCGAGGTCGGGATCGGGCGTTTCGAGCGCGGCGGGATGGAAGACGTCGCGGATGAAGACGTCCAGGTCGCGCGCGGCGTCGGTCTCATGCGCCAGCCATTTCAGCTCGGCGACGACGGGGGCGGCGTCCTCGCCCAGCAGGGGGGCGAAGACGGACAGGGCGGCGCGCAGGCGGCGCAGGCCGA
>NZ_GL883086.1:1837736-1845684 GCF_000204035.1 Brevundimonas diminuta ATCC 11568 | reverse complement strand
AGGGCGCGGGGCAGGGGATCGGCGCGGGCGGTGCGGGGGGCGCGCTCCAACCCTTCTGCCAGGCGCCAGCCGCGCTCGGCCTTGCTCTCGAACAGGGGGACCAAGGCGACGTCGGCCGAAAGGCGCCGGGCCAGGGCGAACAGGGCCTGGGGCGGGCCGTCCTTCAATTCCAGCTCCAGTTCGCGCAGGGGCTCGACGCGGCCGCCCGCCGACAGCTCGCCCTCGTCATAGGCGGCCTCGATCACGGCCCCCTCGAAGGCGACCAGACGGGCGCGGCGACGCACCGTGCTGGCGAAGCGGGGCGACAGGTCGCGGCGGCGGCCTTTCAGCAGGGCGGCGGCGGGCGTCGCCTTCACAGCCTGCCAGTCCAAGGCCTCGCTGGGGACGGGCGTCTCCCATTCGGCGCGGTTGAGGATGTCGCCGCCGGTCTGGCCCTTCAGCGTCTGGACGAAGCCGCGTCCGGTCGCGCGCACCCGCAGGCCCCAGCCGGCGCGGCGCAGCGCCTGATCCGGCGTGTCGAAATAGACGGAGCGCAGGCTCTGCACGCTGTCCTCGCCCGCCAGGGCCGGGTGGGCGGCCAGGCGCGCGGCGGCGCCGGGACCGAGCCGGAACTTGAGTTCGATCTCCTGCGTCATTTCCTGGGCCATGCCGGACATGACGCCATTGTGCGCCCATCCCGGCGCGGGTCCAAGACGATGAAAATGATCCAACGGCCAAGCTCGCGCGTTAGGAGCGGATGACTGATCTTCAGACCGCCCAAACCGTCCCGCCCGCCGAGCCGGCCAAGCCCGCCGTCCTGACCATCCGCAACGCGCGCATGGGCGACGTCGCCGGGATCAACGCCCTGGTCGAGCGGGTCTACAAGGACATGCCGCCCTATACGCCGGGGATGCTGCGCGGCCAGATCGCCACCTATCCCGACGGCCAGTTCGTGGTCGAGTTCGAGGGCGAGATCGTCGGCTACGCCGCCAGCTTCCGCATCGACGAGGCCTCGGCCATGGGGCCGCACAGCTGGGACCAGATCACCGGCGGCGGCTATGCGGCGCGACACGATCCGGCGGGCGCGTGGCTGTACGGGATGGAGGTCTGCGTCGACCCGGCCCGGCGCCGCCTGCGCATCGGCCAGCGCCTGTACGACGCGCGCCGCGACCTGTGCGAGGCGCAGAACCTGAAGGGCGTCGTCTTCGGCGGCCGGATGCCGGGCCTTTCGCGCCGCCGGGCCGCCTATCCTGATCCGAACGCCTATGTCGAGGCGGTGCGCGACCGCAAGGTGAAGGATCCGATCATGGCCTTTCACCAGCGTTCGGGGTTCGAGCCGGCGGGGGTGCTGCTGAACTATCTGCCGTCGGACAAGGCGTCGCTGGGCCATGCGGCGCGCTGGGTGTGGCGCAATCCCTACTATGTCGAGGCGACGGGCAAGGGGGCGGCCTTTGCGGTGAAGGAGACGGTGCGCGTCGCCACCGTCCAGCTGCAGATGCGCAAGGTCGAGAGCTTCCGCGAGTTCATGGACAACGTCGAATATTTCGTCGACGTGGGATCGGACTATCGCGCCGACTTCGTGGTCTTCCCCGAGCTGTTCACGCTTCAGCTGCTGTCGCTGGAGACGAAGAAGCTGACGCCTGCGGAATCGATCGAGGCCCTGACCCGCTACACGCCGCGCTTCGTCGAGGCGATGCGCGAGTTGGCGGTCGGCTACAACGTCAACATCATCGGCGGCTCGCACCCGACGCGGACCGAGGACGGCGAGATCCAGAATGTCGCCTATGTCTTCCTGCGCGACGGCTCGGTGCATGAGCAGGAGAAGATCCACCCGACCCCGAACGAGCGGCACTGGTGGAACATCAAGGGCGGCGACCGCGTCCACGCCATCCCCACCGACTGCGGGCCGATCGGGGTGATGATCTGCTATGATTCCGAGTTCCCCGAACTGGCGCGGCGTCTGGCGGACGAGGGGGCGCGCATCCTGTTCACGCCCTTCTGCACCGACAACCGCCAGGGCTATCTGCGGGTGCGCTACTGCTCGCAGGCGCGGGCGATCGAGAACCAGTGCTACGTCGTCCTGTCGGGCAATGTCGGCAACCTGCCCAACGTCGAGAACATGGACATCCAGTATGCGCAGTCCTGCATCCTGACGCCGTGCGACTTTCCCTTCGCGCGCGACGGGGTGGCGGCCGAGGCCAGCGAGAACGTCGAGACGGTGACGGTGGCGGACCTGGACCTGTCCGACCTGGCCTGGGCCAAGGCGCAGGGGACGGTGCGGAACCTGCGCGACCGCCGGTTCGATCTCTACAAGACGGTGTGGACGGACGGGGGTTGACCTTACCCCTGCTCGTCCCGGCGGAGGCCGGGACGAGCGGTGATTTCGTGACTGGCCTTTTATTCCGGCCGCCGCGCCGGGCTGTCTCGGAACCGGGGCGCAGGCGCGGGCTGCACCACGCCCTGCGCGGTGACGAAGGCCCCGCGGGCGCGGTTGTGCGGGTGGTCGGGCGCCTCGGTCATGGACAGGACGGGGGCGACGCAGGCTCCTTGCGCGTCGGGATCGCTGCACCAGTCGTCGCGGGTGCGGGTGCGGAAGACGGCGGCCAGCTTGTCCTTCAGCATGGGCCACTGGGCCGGATCGAAGGGCATGGCGAAGTCGGGATCGCCGGCCAGCCCGGTCAGCCGCATCAGGGCGATGTAGAAGGCCGGTTCGATGGCGCCGACGGCGACGTATTTGCCGTCCGACGTCTCATAGACCTCGTAAAACGGCGCGCCGGTGTCGAGCAGGTTGACGCCGCGCTCGTCGCGCCAGGCCAGACTGGGCGGCAGGGGCGCGGGCAGGTTCTGGCGGAAGCCCCAGATCATGCTCATCAGCAGGGAGGAGCCGTCGGTCATGGCGCAGTCGATGACGTCGCCGCGCCCGGTGCGCTGGGCCTTCAGCAGACCGGCGACCATGCCGAAGGCCAGCAGCATGCCGCCGCCGCCGAAGTCGCCGACCATGTTGATCGGCGGGGTCGGCTTCTCGCCCGCCCGCCCGAAGGCGTGAAGCGCGCCCGAGACGGCGATGTAGTCGATGTCGTGGCCCGGCGCCGGGGCCAGCGGCCCGTCCTGACCCCAGCCCGTCATGCGGCCGTAGACGAGGCGCGGATTGTCGGCCAGCAGCACGTCGGGGCCGAGGCCGAGACGCTCCATCACGCCGGGACGAAAGCCCTCGATCAGGCCGTCGGCGGCGCCGGCCAGATCGCGGATCAGGGCGGCGCCCTCGGGCGTCTTCAGGTCGGCTTCGACCAGACGGGCGCGGCTGCGGTTCAGGGGATCGCGCGGGTCGGGCGTCGCGCCGGGGCGATGGACCAGCACCACCTCCGCCCCGTGATCGGCCAGCATCATGCCGCAGAAGGGGGCGGGGCCGATGCCGGCGATTTCGATGATGGTCAGGCCGTCGAGGGTTCCGCTCATGTCCGGCACTGAAGCCGAGGCGGGCGGCCCCGTCCAGCTTGCGCCGTCCGGGACCGCCTCTTCGGGGGGAGCTGAATGATGTACCGCTCACCCCGGCGTCCGCCGGGATGAGCGGGTATTGAAGTCAGGCCGCCCGGTTCTTCACCAGATCGTCCACCACCGACGGATCGGCCAGGGTCGAGGTGTCGCCCAGGGCGCCCAGTTCGTTTTCGGCGATCTTTCTCAGAATCCGCCGCATGATCTTGCCCGAGCGGGTCTTGGGCAGGGCCGGCGCCCACTGGATCACGTCAGGGGCGGCGATGGGGCCGATCTCCTTGCGGACGTGAGCGACCAGCTCCTTGCGCAGATCCTCGGTGGCGTCGACGCCTCGCACCAGGGTGACATAGGCGTAGATGCCCTGGCCCTTGATGTCGTGGGGGAAGCCGACCACGGCGGCCTCGGCCACGATGTCGTGCAGGACCAGGGCGCTCTCGACCTCGGCCGTCCCCATGCGGTGGCCCGAGACGTTGATGACGTCATCGACCCGGCCTGTGATCCAGTAGTAGCCGTCCGCGTCGCGGCGGCAGCCGTCGCCGGTGAAATACTTGCCCGGATAGGTCGAGAAATAGGTCTCGAAGAAGCGTTGGTGGTCGCCGTAGACCGTCCGCATCTGGCCCGGCCAGCTGTCGGTGATGCACAGATTGCCCTCGGTCGCGCCGCTCAGCACGCCCCCTTCCGCGTCCACGATTTCAAGTTCGACGCCGGGCAGGGGCAGGGTCGCCGAGCCGGGCTTCAGGTCCGTCGCGCCAGGCAGGGGCGAGATCAGGGCGCCGCCCGTCTCGGTCTGCCACCAGGTGTCGACGATGGGCAGGCGGCTCTCGCCGACGACCTCATGATACCAGCGCCAGGCCTCGGGGTTGATCGGTTCGCCGACGGTGCCCAGCAGGCGCAGCGACTTGCGGCTGGATGTCTTCACCGGGGCGTCGCCCTCGCGCATCAGGGCGCGCAGGGCCGTGGGGGCGGTGTAGAAGATGTTGACCTGGTGCTTGTCCACCACCTCCCAGAAGCGGCTGACGGTCGGATAGTTGGGCACGCCCTCGAACATCAGGGTCGTCGCCGCATTGGCCAGGGCGCCGTAGACGACATAGGTGTGGCCCGTGACCCAGCCCACGTCGGCGGTGCACCAGAAGACCTCGCCGGGGCGATAGTCGAACACCAGCTCATGCGTATAGCTGGCCCAGAACAGATAGCCGCCGGTGGTGTGCAGCACGCCCTTGGGTTTGCCCGTCGAGCCGGAGGTGTAGAGGATGAACAGCGGGTCTTCGGCGTTCATCGGCTCGGGCGCGCAGTCGGGCGAGGCCTTGTCCGCCTCGACGCCCCAGTCCAGGTCGCGGCCTTCGACGAAGGGCACGTCGGCGCCGGTGTGGCGCAGGACGACGACGGTCTTCACGCCCCCGACCTTCTCCAGCGCCTTGTCGACATTGGCCTTCAGCGGGACCTTCTTGCCGCCGCGGCAGCCTTCGTCGGCGGTGATGACGAAGGTCGACTGGCAGTCCTCGATGCGCCCGGCGATGCTGTCGGGCGAGAAGCCGCCGAAGATGACCGAATGCACGGCGCCGATGCGGGCGCAGGCCAGCATGGCGTAGGCCGCCTCGGGGATCATCGGCAGATAGATGGTGACGCGGTCGCCCTTCTGGACGCCGTTGGCCTTCAGTACATTGGCCAGGCGGCAGACGCGCTCATGAAGTTGGCCGAAGGTGACGGCTTCGCTGTCGGTCGGCTCGTCGCCTTCCCACAGGATGGCGACCTCGTCCTTGCGGGCGGGCAGGTGGCGGTCGATGCAGTTGACCGAGGCGTTCAGCACCCCGTCCTCGAACCAACGGATGCGGAAGTCGGCCTTGTTGAAGGAGACGTCCTTGATCTTGGTCGGGAAGGTCATCCAGTCCAGGCGCTCGGCCTGTTCGGCCCAGAAGGCCTCGGGGGTCTCGCGCGCCTGCATCCGGGCCGCTTCATAGCCGGCGCGGTCCATGTGGGCGCGGGCGGCCAGTTCGGCGGGGACGGGATAGATTTCCGGATCAGACACGCGATTTCCTCCAGGGTCTTTTTCTTTTGCGGCTTCAGAAGCCGTATTTGGCGAACAGGATCAGACGGGTCATGTCGCCGTCCAGCCCTGACTCCAGTTTGCGATCAGCGAACATCACCTCGGCGCCCACATCAAACGCCGTGACCGGCGACCAGATCAGATTGGCGTGAAGGCTCTGGGCCGAGCGGTTGACGCCGACGCCGGTCAGGGCCGTGTCGTTGTCCACCTTCTGCGTCGACCAGATCAGGCTGGAGCGCCAGCCCGGCGCCCAGACGTGGCGATAGGCGGCGAAGCCCGCGACCACGCCGATGGCCTCCAGATCGCCCGAGGCGTCCAGCACCGCGTCGTTGGAGAAGTTCAGCCCGACATAGCGGCCGATGCCTTCGCCGCCCGTCAGCATCAGGCGGATGTCGTCCTGCGCCCCGACCTTGAACTTGGCCGAGGCCGACAGGCCCCAGCCCGTGGCGGAGGAATCGATGTTGGTCGCCGGGTTCTGATACTTCAGCTGACGCACCAGGCCGGACAACTGCACGTCGCCCCACGGGCGGCTCAGCGCGTAGCGGGCGGTCAGGTCGGGCAGGCTATTGTCGTCGGCCACGATGCGGGCGCCGCCGCCGAAGGGGGTGACGGTGGTCTCGGGGTTCTCAAGCGCGATGGAGAAGGGGCCGCGCGTGTAGCGGACCTGGGCCTGACGGGCGAAGACCGTGCCCTCGGCCGCGCCGACGAAGTCCGCCGATTCCGGCAGGACGGCGGTGTTCTGGAAGTTGGTCCACTCCTGGCCGATCAGCCAGTTGTCGATGGTGACGAAGGCGCGGCGCAGGGCGGGGTTCGAGCCGCTGGTCGTGCGCTGATCGCCCGAGCCGGGCAGGGTCTGGAAGTCCATCTCCAGCCGCGTGCCGATCTTGTGTCCGGCCACCACGCCGTCGGTGGTCAGCCAGAAGCGGGTCTGGCGGGCGTTGAAGTCGGTGGCGACGTCTTCGTCCGTACCGCCGACCGGAATGGCGCCGGGCAGGTGATAGTCGCGCAAGGGATCGCCGTTGGCCGGGTCGCCGCCGGAATATTTCGACGCCATGAAGTCGGTCTTGATGAAGCCGCCGAACTTCACCGTGTGGTCGCCGATGCGGAAGCCGTCCGAAGGCGCCGCCGGGGCGGAGACCGGCGTCGGCGCGGGCGCCGGCCGCGTCTCCAGACGGATGATGTCCTGCGCCTGCGAGGCCTGCTGCGTTCGGGCGGCGGCGACTTCGGATTTCAGGCTGTTCAGCTCGGCTTCGAGCTGGGCGATACGGGCTTCCAGGGCCGCGCTGGCGTCTTGAGCCAGTGCGGCGCCGGGCGCGAGCAGCAGCGCGGCCGCAGCCACGCCGCCGAACAAACGGCAGCTTCCCATGCGTGGTCCTCCCAGACCGTTGTTCCGGAACCTGTCTGTCGCAGGCCTCAGGACGGCAGCATTCCGCGCGCTCCGGGTTTGCGGCCATTAGCCATTCGTCTAGTTTCGACCAAAGTCGAGGCGCGGCATGGTGTCGTCGCGACGCGGCCGAACGAACAAGAACCGCGCGTGGGAAGGACGCCTATGGACCGCATCGTCGTCGCCGACGACCATCCCCTGTTTCGGGCGGCGTTGAAGTCGGCCGTCGAAAAGGCGTCCGAGGGCGCCCTGATCGTCGAATGCGCCAGCCTGGCCGAGGCGCAGACCGCCCTGGGCGCGGCGGCGGTCGATTTGCTGCTGCTGGATCTGAAGCTGTCGGACGTGGACGGCATGACGGGCTTGACCCTGATCCGCGCCGATCATCCGGCCGTGCCGGTCGCCGTCGTCTCGGCCAGCGAGGAGGCGCCGACCATCCGCCGCGCCCTGTCGCTGGGGGCGGCGGGCTTCATTCCCAAGTCGGCGGCCCTGCCGACCATGGTCGAGGCCATCCGGGCCATCCTCGAAGGCGACAGCTGGGCGCCCGAGGTCGAGGCGGCGGGCGAAGAAGAAGCGGACCTTCAGGCCCGCATCGCCAGCCTGACGCCGTCGCAGCTGCGGATTCTGGAGGGGCTGAAAGTCGGGAGGCTGAACAAGCAGATCGCCTTCGACCTGGGCGTCACCGAGGCCACCATCAAGGCGCACCTGACCAGCGTCTTCCGCAAGCTTGGCGTGCAGAACCGGACCCAGGCGGTGATCCTGGCGCAGTCGCTGGATATTTAGCGGGCGCTCCAGCAGCCGAAGACGATAGCGTATGATCATCCTTCTCCCACAAGGGGAGAAGGGTCAGCTGCGCAGAAACGCCTTCAGCGCCGCCGGTTTGACCGGCTTGGGCAGCAGCACCGCCCCCGCGGCCGCCGCCTTCTCCTTCAGGCCGTCGCGGGTGTCGGCCGTCACCAGCGCGATGCGCCTGACGCCCTGAGCGCGCAGGGCGTCCACGGCGGCCAGGCCGTCCGGCTCGTCGTCGCCCAGATGCAGGTCGACCAGGGCCG
>NZ_GL883086.1:1829186-1836968 GCF_000204035.1 Brevundimonas diminuta ATCC 11568 | reverse complement strand
CGAACAGCGACGGCGCCAACTGGGCCAGGGCGGCGAAGGACACCAGGCCGATCGCCGCCAGGCCGCTGGAGCGGTCCATCGCCAGATAATAGAGCCAGGCCAGCAGCAGCAGGGCGACGATGGCCAGGCGGCGGATGTTCAGCAGAGCTCGCGCCATGTCCGGCTGGGCCGCGCCGCGCCGGCGTCCCGCCCCCATCAGCGGCAGGACCAGGTTGTTGGACACCATGGCCGACAGGGCCACGGCCTCGACGATGACCATGGCGGTGGCGGCCGAGAAGCCGCCGACGAAGACCACGGCGGTCAGCAGGCTCTGCCCTGCGCCGAACGGCAGGGCCAGCACCAGCAGGTCGGGGTTGGTCTCGGGCCGGAACAGGCCGCCCGCCGCCACCAGCGGCAGGACCGCCAGGGTTGTCAGGATCAGATACAGCGGAAAGATCCAGCGCGCGCGGCGCACCTGGGCCGGATCGCCGCCCTCGACGAAGGCGACGTGAAACTGACGCGGCAGGCAGAAGATGGCCAGGGTCGCCACCAGGGTGATGGCCATGAAGCGGGCGTCGATGTGCGGCCACGTTCCCAACTGGCCCAGGCTGTCGGCTGCGGCCTGACGCGAGGGCGAGGCGGCCAGCAGGGCGACGGCGAAGACGGCGACGGCCAGCAGGGCGGCCAGCTTGACGATGGACTCGATGCCGATGGCCTGGATCAGGCCGCGGTTGTGCTCGGTCAGGTCGGGCCGTCGCGCGCCGAACAGGATGGCGAACCCGGCCAGCACCGCCGCCATGACCAGGACGGTCAGGCTCTCGGACCCGGCGACGGGGGTGCCCGCCGTGATCATCTCGCCCGCCATCGACAGAGACTTGAGCTGAAGGGCGATGTAGGGGACCGAGCCCAGGATGGCGACGCCCGCCACCGCCGCGCCGAGCGCCGGGCTCTTGCCGTAGCGCGACGAGATGAAGTCGGCCATCGAGCCGACGTTCTCGCGTCGGGCGGCCGAGGCGATGCGCCGCCACAACGGCAGCAGCAGGGTCAGCCCCAGGATCGGCCCGACGTAGATGGGCAGATACTCCCACCCGTCGCGCGCGGCCGTGCCCACCGCCCCGTAATAGGTCCACGACGTGCAGTAGATGGCCAGCGACAGGGCGTAGAGCGACGGCCCCAGCATCCCGCGCCGCGCCTTGATCTGCGGCCGCTCGTACCACCAGGCGATGCCGAACAGGGCGGCCATGTAGAAGGCCGTCAGGGCCAGGGTGGCGAGGCTGAACATGGGCGTCATCTGGGCCGGGCGCGCTCACGCGGGCAAGCGAAAAAAAGAGGGCGGCCAGGCCGAAGCCGGACCGCCCGCAGGTTGGCGAAAGTCAGTTGTTGCGAAGCCGCTCGATCAGTCGTGGATATCCACGTCCTTGCCTTCCTTCACGAAGAGGACGCCGACGATCAGGGTCAGCACGGCGATGGCGATGGGGTACCACAGGCCGTAGTAGATATTGCCCGTGGCCGCGACCATGGCGAAGGCCGTGGTCGGCAGGAAGCCCCCGAACCAGCCGTTGCCGATGTGATAGGGCAGCGACATGGAGGTGTAGCGCACCTTGGTCGGGAACATCTCGACCAGGGCGGCGGCGATCGGGCCGTAGACCATGGTCACATACAGGACCAGCAGGAACAGGATGCCGATCACCATGGGCTTGTTGACCAGGGCGCTGTCCGCCTTGGCCGGATAGCCGGCCTGGGTCAGGGCGGCGGTCAGGCCGGCGTCCCAGGTCTTCTTCTGGGCGTCGAAGTCGGCCTTGGGCATGACCTTGCCGTTGAAGCTGTCGACCACCTGATCGCCGATGCGGACCTGGGCCACGGTTCCGGCCGGGGCGGCTTCGTTGACATAGGTGACGCCCGCCTTTGCCAGATGGGTCTTGGCCACGTCGCATGAGCTGTTGAAGACGGTCTTGCCAACCGGGTCGAACTGGAAGTGGCAGTCGGCCGGATCGGCGATCACCGTCACCGGCGAGGCGGCTGCGGCGGCGACGAGGCGCGGGTTGGCCGCTTCGGTGAGGGCGTTGAACAGCGGGAAGTAGGTCAGGGCGGCCAGCAGACAACCCAGCAGGATGATCGGCTTGCGTCCCACCTTGTCCGACAGCCAGCCGAAGAAGACGAAGAAGGGCGTCGCCAGCGCCAGGGCGGCGGCGATCAGGACGTTGACGAGGGCGGGGTCAACCTTGAGCGTCTTCTCAAGGAAAAGCATGGCGTAGAACTGACCCGTGTACCAGACCACGGCCTGACCGGCCGCCAGGCCGAACAGGGCGATCAGCACCAGCTTCAGGTTCGGCCACTTCATGAAGCTGTCCTTCAGGGGCGTGGTCGAGCCCTTGCCTTCGGCCTTCATGCGCTTGAAGGCCGGGCTTTCCGACAGCTTCAGGCGGATCCACAGGGACACGCCCAGCAGCAGGATCGAGACCAGGAAGGGAATGCGCCAGCCCCAGTCGGCGAACGCTTCTTCACCGATGGCCAGGCGCACGCCCAGGATCACCATCAGGCTGAGCAGCAGGCCCACGGTGGCGGTGATCTGGATGAAGGAGGTGTAGAAGCCGCGCTTGCCGTGCGGGGCGTGCTCGGCGACGTAGGTGGCGGCGCCGCCGTATTCGCCGCCCAGAGCCAGGCCCTGGATCAGACGCATCAGCACCAGGATGATCGGCGCGGCGATGCCGATGGCCGCATAGGGCGGCAACAGGCCGACCACGAAGGTCGAGACGCCCATCAGCAGCATGGTCACCAGGAAGGTGTTCTTGCGTCCCCACAGATCGCCCATGCGACCGAAGACGATGGCCCCGAACGGACGCACGGCGAAACCGGCGGCGAAGGCCATCAGGGCGAAGATGAAGCCGGTGGTCTCGTTCACGCCCGAGAAGAACTGGGCGGAGATGATCGCGGCCAGCGAGCCGTAAAGATAGAAGTCGTACCATTCGATGACGGTGCCGACGGAGGAGGCGAGAATCACCAGCCGGTCGTTCTTGTCGACCGTGTGCTCGCCGCCGTCCGCCGCACCCATGGTGCGGTCGGTCATGGGCAGTTCCCTTCCTGTGCGGCCGCGATGCGCGGCGCGTTCCCTCGCGCCCGGCGTGCTTTGCGCCGAGCGTCGAAAGGGAGAGTGACAGCAGGAACGCAGGTTTGCGGAGAGCGACCTTGGTCGAATAATCGCTCGCGGGAAGCGGAGCCTAGAGTCCCATGCAGAGGTATTTGATCTCCAGGTAGTCCTCGATGCCGTGGCTGGAGCCTTCGCGGCCGAGGCCGGATTGCTTGATCCCGCCGAAGGGGGCGACTTCGGTGGAGATCAGGCCGGTGTTGACGCCGATCATGCCGGTCTCCAGCGCTTCGGCCACGCGCCAGACGCGGCTCAGGTCGCGGGCGTAGAAGTAGCCGGCCAGACCGAAGATGGTGTCGTTGGCCAGGGCGATCCCTTCTTCTTCCGTCTCGAAGCGGACGACGCCGGAGACGGGACCGAAGGTCTCTTCGCGGCACATCTGCATGTCCTGGGTCACGCCCGACAGGACGGTCGGCTGGAAGAAGGTCATGCCCAGCTCATGGCGGGCGCCGCCTGTCAGCAGGCTTGCGCCCTTGGCCAGGGCGTCGGCGATGTGCTCCTCGACCTTCTTCACCGCCTTTTCGTCGATCAGGGGGCCGATCTGCACGCCGTCGCCGAGGCCGTTTCCGACCTTCAGGGCCTGCGTGGCCTGTGTCAGCTTGGCGACGAATTCATCGTGGACGGCGGCCTGCACATAGAAGCGGTTGGTGCAGACGCAGGTCTGGCCTGCGTTGCGGTATTTAGAGGCCACGGCGCCCGCCACGGCGGCGTCCACATCGGCGTCGTCGAAGACCAGGAAGGGGGCGTTGCCGCCCAGCTCCAGGCTCATCTTCTTGATGGTGTCCGATGACTGCTTCATCAGCAGGCGGCCGATCTCGGTCGAGCCGGTGAAGCTGATCTTGCGCACGGTTTCATTGGAGGTCAGCTCGCCGCCGATGGCCGAGGCCGAGCCGGTGACGACGTTGAACAGGCCGGGCGGCAGGCCCGCCTCTTCCGCCAGAACGGCCAGGGCCAGGGCCGACAGCGGCGTCTGGCTGGCGGGCTTCAGCACCACGGCGCAGCCGGCGGCCAGGGCCGGGCCGATCTTGCGGGTGATCATGGCGGCGGGGAAGTTCCACGGGGTGATGGCCCCCACCACCCCGACCGGCTGGCGTAGCGTCACCAGCCGTTTTGAGGCGTCGTGGGTCGGGATGACCTCGCCGTAGGTGCGTTTGCCCTCTTCAGCGAACCATTCGATGAAGCCGGCGGCGTAGGCGATCTCGCCCTTGGCCTCGGTCAGGCTCTTGCCTTGCTCGCGGGTCAGCAGGCGGCCGAGGGCGTCCTGCTCGCTCATCATCAGATCGAACCAGCGGCGCAGGATGCGGGCGCGTTCGCCCGCCGTCTTGGCGGCCCACGGCTTCATCGCGGCTTCGGCGGCGGCGACGGCGCGGCGGGTCTCAAGGGCGCCCATGTCGGGGACGGTCGCCAGCACCTCGCCCGTGGCCGGGTTGGTCACTTCAATGGTCCTGCTGCCGTCGGCGTCGATCCAGCGGCCGTCGACATAGGCCTGACGGCGGAGCAGGCGGGCGGGATCGGACATGGGGCGGCTCCTTGGTCGCGGTCGGGGAGCCGACATAACGCGCCGGAGCGGGCGCAGCTGCAAGGAGACGAAACGTCTAGCTGAGCATCAGCCCCATGCGCACCAGGGCGGGCAGGCTGTCGGCCTCCATCTTGGTCATGACCTTGGCGCGGAAGACCTCGACCGTGCGCGGGCTGATCTTCAGGTTCAGGGCCATCTCCTTGTTGGAGGCGCCGGCGACCAGGGCGTCGAAGACCTGCCGCTCGCGCGGGGTCAGGCGGCCCAGGCGCACGCGGGCCTGCTGGCGCGCTTGCTGGCGGGCGTCCAACTCTCCGAGCCTGGCCAGACAACCCTTCACCACCTCGACCAGGCGGGTGGGATCGAAGGGTTTTTCGATGAAGTCCACGATGCCGTTTTTCATCATCTGCACCGCCATGGAGACGTCGGCGTGGCCGGTGATGACGATGACGGGCCAGGTCTCGCCGCGCAGTTCGGCCAGGCGGCGTACGATCTCGGTTCCGTCCATGCCCGGCATCTGCACGTCGGTGATGACGCAGGCCGAGGCGTCCTCGGGCAGGGCGGCGAAGAACTCGGTCCCGCTGGAGAAGCCGCGCGCGCGCACGCCGCGCCCGCGCAGCACCCGCAGGAGGGCGTCGCGCACGGCGGAATCGTCGTCGATGACGAAGACGGAATGATCGCTCACGCGGTCCTGGCCTCCTGATCCTTGGGCAGGGTGAAGAAGAAGGCGGCGCCGCCCAGGGCCTGGCTGCGCCCGACGTTCAGGACGCCGCCGTGCCGCTCGACGATGGTGCGCGTGACGGACAGGCCCAGACCCATGCCGCCGGGCTTGGTGCTGGTCATGGGCTGGAACAGACGGTCGCGCTGATCGTCGGCGACGCCGGGGCCGTTGTCCTCGATGCTGATGCGATAGCCGTCGGCCTCGGCGCGGCCCAGGATGCGCACCTGGGCGCCGACGCCGCCCGCAGCCGCCTCGACGGCGTTGCGGACCAGGTTGACGACCGCCTGCTGGAACTGGATGCGGTCGGCCCGCACCCGGTCGCCGTCGGCGTCCAGATCGATGCGGACGGCGACATCCTTGTCCTGGCCCATTCGCGTCAAAATCTGCTTCATGGTCTCGATCATGGCCGCCACGCTTTCGTCGCCCATGCCGCCGGTCTCCTGGCTCAGGAAGGCGCGGATGCGGCGAATGATCTGACCCGCGCGCAACAGCTGGGCCTGGGCCAGGTCCAGGGTGCGGCAGGCGCTGTCGCCCAGGGATCCGGCCTTCTCCATGTCGGCCCGGCTGGCGTGCATGTAGCCGCTGGCCGCGCTCAGCGGCTGGTTCAGTTCATGGGCCAGGGTGGCGGCCATTTCGCCGAGGGAGTTCAGCCGCCAGACGGTGTTCAACTGAGCATGCAGTTCGCGCGCCTGCGTCTCTGCGGCGTAGTGGAGCGTCAGGTCGGCCAGGCCCAGGGCCACGAAATCCTGGTCTGGCCCGCCCGGCGCCAGGCCGAACTGCACGCCGACCGGAAAGGTCGAGCCGTCGGCTCGTCGGCCGACCCAATAGTCGGCGTCGGCTTTCAGCAGGCCGGATGGCATCCCAGAGGCGATGACGGCGGCCATAGTGAAGCCTGGAACCATATCGGCGAAGGGGCGCCCCAGGGCCTGCTCCTTGGTGATCCTGAACATGGCGAGCGCCGTGTCGCTGAGGCGCGAGATGACGCCCTCGCGGGTCAGCATCAGGGTCGGCGTCGACAGGAAGGCGACCTGGAGCATGGCGTCGCGCGCCGCCAGGGCCTTTGCGAGACGCGAGGCCTGCCGCCAGACCAGGATCAAGGCGGTCGAAGCCGCCAGCGCCGCCGCCAAGGCGATCAGGGCGAGGTCGCGCGGGAAGGACGGCGCCGCCAGCCCCATGGTCAGAGCCGCAACGGCGAACAGGGCGCACGCCAAGGCGACAGCCGCCGCCCAAGGATGCGGGAATGGGGCGATGTCACGGGAGCGGCGGTCCAATACTGAGTAAATCGAACTTGTCCTCGCTTCCCGCTAGATCAGGAGGCGAGCCCTTCCGTGTCGTCGTCGTCATAAGGCAGGTAAGAGGGGCCTCTTAAATAGGTCTCGGCTAACATGCAATTATCGCTCACAGTTCTTTGTGAGCTGAAAAAATGTCCATTTCTGTCATAACGTGGGTATGTGTGATCTTCGTCATCATGGTTACTCGAGTGTTAATAAATAGAACGACGTTCTGATGAAGGAAAGCTGCGCAGCGACAGCGTGAATTGCGGATTTCTACGTACGGCCGAATTTACGATTGCCTACCGTTGTCTCACGCAGAAGGGGATCAGTCTCAAAGAGGTCTGAATGCCCTTCCAAATCATCGCTCGACGCCAGAAAGGCGCTCGCGCGCTCCGTAATCCGCTCGCGGGCGGCTTGATCATCGCTCTGTCAGCGGCGCTAGCGGCCCCTGCGGGGGCCCAGTCTGTCGAAGGCCAGTTTGGCGTCGCCAGCGAATACGTCGGCAAGGGTCTGGGCAAGAGCGCCGGCGATCCCAGCCTGAACGGCTCGCTCGAAGTCGCGTACGGCGATTTCTACGGCGCCGTTTTCGCCTCGACCGCCAAACTGTCTCAGGGGTCGGACGCCGAGATCGTCACGAGTCTGGGCTGGCGGCCCAAGGCGGCCGGTTTCGCCTTTGATCTTTCGGTCGCCAACCGAGACCTGCCGGGCACGCGCGCCGGGATCGACTCCAACTTCTGGGAATATCAGGCTGACGCCTCGCGCAAGTTCGGGCGCGTTTCGGGGCGGCTGCGGGTCAACTACACGCCCGACGGTTTCGCCGCGACCAAGGAGGCCTGGTGGATCGAGGCGCAGGCGTCGACGGCCCTGGGGCCGCGCACCAAGGCGTCGGCGGCCTACGGCGTGCGCTCGGCGGACGGAGGGGCCGATTACAACGCCTGGAATCTGGGCGTGAAGCACAACCTGAGCGAGCGGTTTGCGGTGGATGTGCGCTGGTACGACACCGACAGCCATGCGCTGGGCGACAACTATGACGGGCGTCTGGTCGGCGCTCTCACTTACGCTTTCTGAACCCTCTCTCCTCTACCTTAGCTATCCGCCGGGGGGGCTCGGCGTTTTCGAACAGGAAACTCTCGTGCAGTTGGACAAC
>NZ_GL883086.1:1826986-1828132 GCF_000204035.1 Brevundimonas diminuta ATCC 11568 | reverse complement strand
GGTCTCGGCGCCGAAGGCCAAGCCCGCCTCGGTCGCCGCCGAGCCCGCGCCTGCCCGCAAGCCGCAGCCGGTGGCCGAGACGGTCGCCGCCCTGAAGACCATGGGACGCGGCGGCGCGGCCCTGAAGCCTGAAGCCATCGAAGACGGCTGGGAGGAGTTCTGATGACGGCCACGGTCGTTCTGCCCCCGGTTCTGGACCTGCGCGCAGCCGAGCCGCTGAAGGGCGAGCTGCTGGCGGCGCGCGGTCAGGCCCTGACGCTGGACGGCTCGGCCGTCGAGCGGCTGGGCGGGCTGTGCCTTCAGCTGCTGTTGTCGGCGATCCGCACCTGGCGCGCCGACGGCCAGGCTTTGACCTTCGTCAATGCGTCCGAGGCGCTGACGACCCAATGGAGCGCCTTCGGCGCTTCGCCCTCCGATCTCTCCGCACAGGACGCCCCCCAATGACCAAGACCGTTCTGACCGTCGATGATTCACGCACCATGCGCGACATGCTGATGCTGGCGCTCAAGGACGCGGGTTATCGCGTGGTCCAGGCCGAGGACGGCGTCCACGGGCTGGAGGTGCTTCAGGCCGAAAACCCCGACATCGTCATCACCGACATCAACATGCCGCGCATGGACGGTTTCGGCTTCATCGAAGGGATGCGGGCCGACCCGGCTTTCAGCGCCGTGCCCGTGCTGGTCCTGACGACGGAGAGCGACGCCGCCAAGAAGCAGCGCGCCCGCGAGGCCGGGGCCACCGGCTGGATCGTCAAGCCGTTCGACCCCGTGCGTCTGGTCGACGCCGTGCGCCGCGTGGCGGCCTGAGGATCTGAGACGATGAGCGACGATCCGTTCGAGGCGATCAAGGCGACCTTCTTCCAGGAATGCGAGGAGCTGCTCGCTGATCTGGAAGGCAATCTGCTGACGCTGGAGTCCGGATCGACGGACATCGAGGTCATCAACGCCGTCTTCCGCGCCGTCCATTCGGTGAAGGGCGGGGCGGGGGCCTTCGGGCTGGAAGACCTGGTCCGTTTCGCCCACGTCTTCGAGACGCTGATGGACGAGCTGCGCTCGGGCCGAAAACCGTGCGACGAGCCGACGGTTAAGACCCTGCTGCGCGCCGCGGACGTGCTGGCCGACCACGTCGCCGCCGCGCGCGGCGCAG
>NZ_GL883086.1:1802314-1826435 GCF_000204035.1 Brevundimonas diminuta ATCC 11568 | reverse complement strand
CCGGCTGCTCCGGCGCCTGTGCAGGCGACGGCCCCCGCCGCTGCGGCGCCCGTGACCATCCGCGTCGATCTGGAGCGGGTGGACCGCCTGATCAATGCGGTCGGAGAACTGGTCATCCAGCAAGCCATGCTGGCCCAGCGCGTGACCGAAAGCGGCCTGGCCCGTTCGTCCGACATCGGGCTGGGTCTGGAAGACCTCGAACTGCTGACGCGCGAGATTCAGGACAGCGTCATGGCCATCCGCGCCCAGCCGGTGAAGTCGGTGTTCCAGCGGATGCCGCGCCTGGTGCGCGAGGCGGCCGAGGCCACGGGCAAGAAGGTGAAGCTGGTCACGTCCGGCGAGGACACCGAGGTCGACAAGACCGTGGTCGAACGTCTGGCCGAGCCGATCACCCACATGCTGCGCAACGCCATCGACCACGGGCTGGAAAGCCCGGCGGACCGTCTGGCGGCGGGCAAGCCGGAAGAGGGGACGGTGCGTCTGGCGGCCCTGCACCGCTCGGGCCGGATCGTCATCGAGATCTCGGACGACGGCAAGGGCATCAACCGCCCGCGCGTGAAGGGCATCGCCGTCGAGCGCGGCCTGATCGCCGAGGATGCGGTGCTGTCGGACGACGAGATCGACAACCTGATCTTCCTGCCGGGCTTCTCGACCGCGACCGAGGTGTCGGACCTGTCGGGCCGGGGCGTCGGCATGGACGTGGTGCGCCGCTCGATCCAGTCGCTGGGCGGGCGCATCTCCATCACCTCCAATCCGGGCAAGGGCTCGACCTTCACCCTCAGCCTGCCGCTGACGCTGGCGGTGCTGGACGGCATGGTGGTCGGCGCCGCCGATCAGACCCTGGTCGCGCCGCTCGCCGCCATCGTCGAGAGCTTGACCCCCAACGAGGGCGACATCCACTACGTCGGCGGCGTCGATCCCGTGCTGCGCTTCCGCGAGGCCTTCGTGCCGCTGGTGGACGTCGGTCTGGTCATGGGCTTCCGCGACGCCCCGACCGAGCTGAAGGGCGGGGTGGTGATGATCGTCGAGACCGAAAGCCGCCAGCGCGCGGCCCTGCTGGTCGACGCCATCCACGGCCAGCGCCAGGTCGTCATCAAGAGCCTGGAAACCCATTACCGCCACGTCGAGGGCGTAGCCGCCGCCACCATTCTGGGCGACGGCCGCGTGGCCCTGATCCTCGACATCGACGCCCTTGTGACCGCCAAGCGTTCCCGAACCCCGTCGCGTTCCGACCTGCAAATGGCGAGCTGAGACCATGACCCCGACTGAACACCAGACCCTGACCCCCAACGTCGCAGGGACCGACCGCGAACTGATCGCCTTCCGCATCGGCGAGCAGGAATTCTGCGTCGACATCATGAGCGTGCGCGAGATCCGCGGCTGGACCCCCGCCACGCCCCTGCCGCGCTCGCCCGCCTATATGAAGGGCGTCATCAACCTGCGCGGCGTGGTGCTGCCGATCATCGACCTGGGCGCGCGCTTCGGCCTGGTCACGAACGAGCCGACCGAGCGGCACGTCATCATGGTGGCCCATGTCGGTTCGCGCCTGGTCGGCCTGCTGGTCGATGCGGTGTCGGACATCGTGCAGCTGTCGGACGCGGCCATCCAGCCGACGCCGGACGTGGCCAGCGAACAGGTGAAGTCCTTCGTGAAGGGCATCTTCGCCGTCGAGGGCGGCCGCATGATCAGCCTGATCGACCTCAACAACGTCCTGCCGGAAGGCGAGGCCGAAGCCGCATGACGACCGTCGCCGGGCGCGAAGCCCTGGTCGAAGGCGAGTTCGTCTTCACGGCCGAGGATTTCCGTCACATCGCCCAGACCCTGCACGCTCACGCAGGCATCGCCCTCAGCGAAGGCAAGGCGGCGCTGGTCTATTCGCGTCTGGCCAAGCGGCTGCGCGTGCTGGGGCTGCGCAGCTTCCGCGACTACTGCGCCCTGATCGACGGCGTGGAGGGCGTGGACGAGCGCCAGGCGATGATGGCGGCCCTGACCACCAACGTCACCCGCTTCTACCGCGAGCCGCACCACTTCGATCACCTGCGCGACAAGGTGATGCCGGAACTGGCCGCCAAGGCGCGCGCGGGCGGGCGCGTGCGCCTGTGGTCCGCCGCCTGTTCGAACGGGCAGGAGCCCTATTCGATGGCGATGACGGTGCTGGACGTCCTGCCGGAAGCGGCGGAACTGGACGTGCGCATCCTGGCCACCGACATCGACCCCAACATGGTCGCCGAGGGCGCGGCGGGCGTCTATTCCGACGATCTTCTGGCCCCGGTCCCGGCCGCGTCGCGCAAGCATTTCACGCCGGTCGCGGGCGCGCCGGGCCGGTTCAGCGCCGATGCGACGCTGCGCCGTCTGGTGGCGTTCAAGGAGCTGAACCTGATCGGCGACTGGCCGATGCGCGGCCGCTTCGACGTCATCTTCTGCCGCAACGTGGTCATCTATTTCGACGACGCGACCCAGGAGCGGGTCTGGGGCCGGTTCACGCCGATCCTGAACCCCGGCGGCGTCCTCTATATCGGCCATTCCGAGCGGGTGACGGGCCCGGCGGCGCAACAGCTGCAGCCGGCCGGACTGACCACCTACGTCAAGGGCGCGGGGGCATGAGCGCGGTCTCGGTCCTGGTGGTGGACGACAGCGCCACCATGCGCAGCCTGATCAGCGCCGTCCTGCGCCGCGATCCGGAGATCAACGTGGTCGGCACGGCCGCCGATCCCCTGGAGGCGCGCACGAAGATCAAGGAGCTGAACCCCGACGTCATCACCCTGGACGTCGAGATGCCCAACATGAACGGGCTGGAGTTCCTCGAGAAGATCATGCGGCTGCGGCCCATGCCGGTGGTCATGGTCTCGACCCTGACCCAGGCGGGGACCGACGTGACCCTGGCTGCGCTGGAGGTCGGCGCCGTCGACGCCGTGGCCAAGCCAGCGCCCGGCGTGCCCGCCGCCGAAGCCTTCGCCGACCTGGCCGAGAAGGTGAAGGTCGCCGCGCGGTCGCGTGTTCGTCCGCTGGAGGATCGCGCGGTTCGGGGACACGAGGGCGTCTATCACGCGGACCCCAATCATGTGCTGGCCATCGGCTCGTCCACCGGCGGGGTCGAGGCCTTGCTGACCATTCTGTCGGCCTTCCCGGCGGACTGCCCGGCGACGGTCGTCACCCAGCACATGCCCGCCAGCTTCACCAAGAGCTTCGCCGCCCGCCTGAACAAGGTCTCGGCCGCTACGGTCAGCGAGGCCGAGGACGGCGCGCCGCTGAAGCCGGGCCATGTCTACATCGCGCCGGGCGGCGAGGCCCATCTGGCCGTGTCGGGCGGGCGTTGCCGCCTGGTCGCCGCCGATCCGGTCAACGGCCACCGCCCCTCGGTCGACGTGCTGTTCGGCTCGGTCGCCCAGCTGGGCCGGCCGATGACGGGCGTCATCCTGACCGGCATGGGCAAGGACGGGGCCAAGGGCCTGCTGGCCATGCGTCAGGCCGGCGCCCGCACCCTGGGCCAGGACGAGGCGTCCTGCGTCGTCTACGGCATGCCCCGCGCCGCCTTTGAGCTGGGCGCCGTCGAGCGTCAGCTGCCGTTGTCCCGCATGGCTTCGGCCATTCTCGAATCCTGCGCCGCCCGTTCGGGCGCGCCCCAGTCTGTTGCGTAAGGACGTTCATGCCCGCCGCTTCCGCCATTCGCACCCTTGTCGTCGACGATCAGCTGACGATGCGCTCCTTAGTCCGCGCCAGTCTGCAACAGATCGGGGTGCGCGACATCGAGGAGGCGCCCGACGGCGAGGCGGCCCTGCGCTCCCTGCTGGTCCAGCCGGTCCATCTGGTGATCTCGGACTTCAACATGCCGAACCTGGACGGGCTCAGCCTGCTGCGGGCCATCCGGGCGCACCCGCCGATCTCCAAGACGGCCTTCATCATGCTGACCGGCCGGGCCGACCGCGAACTGGTCCAGCGCGCCGTGCAGTTCGGCGTGAACAACTACCTGGTCAAACCCTTCACCACCGCCCAGCTGAAAGAGAAGCTGGAAGCGGTCTTCGGCACGCTGACGTGATCGGCGCGGCCGCTCAGGAGCCGGTGGAGCGGCGCGTGCACGTGGGGCAGGGCGATCACTGCGTGTCGTCCGATCCCGACGTCGTGCTGACGACCGTCCTGGGCAGCTGCGTGGCCCTGTGCCTGCGTGATCCGGCGGCCGGGGTGGGGGGCATGAACCACTTTCTGCTGCCCGAAGGGGCGGGTTCGGGAACGGACGCCAGCCGCCGCTACGGCGCCTATCTGATGGAAGTGCTGATCAACGACGTGCTGAAGGCGGGCGGGCGTCGCGATCGGCTGGAGGCCAAGCTGTTCGGCGGCGGCCGCATGTTCGACAGCCTCAGCGACGTGGGCGCCGCCAACGCCGACTTCGCCGAGAAATTCCTGGCCGACGAGGGCATCCCCGTCGTCAGCCGTAGTCTGAGAGGCGCGGGCGGGCGCCGCATTCACTATTGGCCGGTCAGCGGTCGGGCGCGTCAGCGCGTGGTGACGGACGGCGCGATCCTGCCGCCCGCGACGCCGCCGCCGCCGTCCGTCGCGACCGGCGATCTGGAGCTCTTCTGACATGGGCGAGAACGACAACCGCGATCTGTTGGCCGCCATGGCTGCGGAGCTGGCGGACATCCGCGCCGAGATCGAGGCGGCGGGCGGCCTGGTGTCCGAAGTCCTGCGCCAACTGCCGGCCGAGGCGCGGCTGGGCTATCTGACGCGCAGCCAGAGTTTCGATGTCCTGTCCCAGCGCATCGAGGCCCTGTCGGGCCTGGCCCAGGCCGTGGCCGACGATCAGCCGATGGACACCGCCCTGGCCGCCCTGCCCCTGGCCGAGATGGCCGAGCGGATGCAGGAGACGGCGCACCGCGCCCGGCCCGGCGCGGCCCCGATCGCGGACGCTGACGACACCGAGCCCGTCGCGACGGCGGGCGTGCTGCACCTGTTCTGACCCATGGCCGAGGACCGCATTAATCTGGAGCAATCGACGGTCCTGCTGGTGGACGACGCGCCGCAGGCGCTCGACATGCTGGGCTCGATCTTCCAGGGCTTCGGCGTCAAGGAGCAGATCAAATGCCCCTCGGCCGTCGAGGCGGTGAAGATCCTGCAACAGCGCCCGGTCGATCTGATCGTCATCGACTGCGGCGACCCGGAGATGGACGGCTACGCCTTCACCCGCTGGCTGCGGCGCGAGACGCCAGCGCCCCTGCGCTACACCCCCGTCATCCTGGTGACGGGCCACGCCTCGCAGGCCAAGGTTCAGGAAGGGCGCGACTGCGGCGTCAGCTTTGTGGTCGCCAAGCCCCTGACGCCTGCGGTGCTGCTGAAGCGCATCCTGTGGCTGGCGGGCGACGAGCGCGAGTTCGTCGAGTGCGAGACCTACGTCGGCCCCGATCGCCGGGTGCGCAACTTCGGGCCGCCGGTCGGCATGGCCGGGCGACGCAAGGGCGACCTGTCGGCCCACGTCGGCCACGCCGTTGAGGAAAACATGGATCAGGCCGACATCGACATGCTGTTGAAGCCGCAGAGGGTGTCGCTGTGAGCGAGGTTCGGACGCAGAAGATCAGGACGTCTCTGGCGCAGCAGATGGCCCAGCCGGGCGGTCGCGCCCTGGCGGATGTTGAACGCCGCGCCAATGAGCGCCTGGGCCGCCACAAGGCCGAGGTCATGGCCGAGATCGAAGCCGCCGTCGCGGGGCTGGAAGGGCTGTGCGCCGCACGGTCGGAGGCGTCGGCCGCCGAGGTCTATCGGCTGGCGTCGCGCATTCTGGATCTGGCGGGTTTCTTCGACACCGGCCCGCTGTTCGACGCCGGCTACAGTCTGGCCGACGTGTCGGATCGCATGGCGACGGCCGGCGTCTGGGACTGGCCGCCGGTTCAGGTGCACGTTCAGGCTTTGCGGCTGATCCTCAAGGCCGGTTGTGAACGCAATGCGGCTACCGATCATCTGTTGGCGGGACTGAAGGCCGTGGCGGTGAAGGCGCGCGCCTAATTCCTTCTCCCCTTGTGGGAGAAAGTGGCTCGCGAAGCGAGACGGATGAGGGGTTGCGGGACGTTCGCCTCGCAATCCTTGCATCCGGTTTCGGAGAGACCCGTCATCCGGCCCTGACGGGCCACCTTCTCCCGTAAGGGGAGAAGGGTCCGGTCAACCGTAGCGGGCGATGCCCAGGTCGGCGGTTTCGATGTCGGGGGTCTGGCCGCTGATCAGGTCGGCGATGACGCGGGCCGAGCCGCAGGCCATGGTCCAGCCCAGGGTGCCGTGGCCGGTGTTCAGGAACAGATTGTCCAGCTTGGTCTTGCCGATGACCGGGGTGCCGTCCGGCGTCATCGGGCGCAGGCCGGACCAGTAGCTGGCCGCCTTCAGGTCGCCCGCGCCGGGGAACAGCGAGCCGACCGAGTGCTCCAGCGTGTTGCGGCGCTGTTCCGGCAGGACGTTGTTGTAGCCCGAGATCTCGGCCATGCCGCCGACGCGGATGCGGTCGCCCAGGCGGGTGATCGCCACCTTGTAGCTCTCGTCCATGATGGTCGAGACGGGGGCGGCGGGCTCGTCGATGATCGGGGCCGTGATCGAATAGCCCTTCACCGGATAGACCGGCAGGGTCATGCCCAGCGGCTTGACCATCTGCGGCGAGTAGGAGCCCAGCGCCAGCACATAGGCGTCGGCCGTGACCACGCCCTTGTCGGTCTTGACCCCGGTGATGCGGCCGCCCTCGGCGATCAGGCCCTGGATGGTCGTGCCGTACTGGAAGGTCACGCCCTGAGCGGCCGTCGCATGATCGGCCAGGGCGTTGGTGAATTTGAAGCAGTCGCCGGTCTCGTCGCGCGGCAGGCGCAGGCCGCCGACGAACAGGTCGCGCGTGGCCTTCAGGCCCGGCTCCGCGCGGATGCAGCCGTCTTGGTCCAGCACTTCGAACGGGACGCCGCCTTCGCGCAGGACTTCGGTGTCCTTGTAGATGCCGTCCAGCTGCTTTTGCGTGCGGAACAGCTGCAGCGTGCCCTGGGTGCGGTGATCGTATTCAAGGCCCAGCTCGTCGTTCAGCTCGGTCTGCACCACCTGGCTGTAGTCGGCCAGGCGCACCATGCGCGCCTTGTTCAGGGCATAGCGGCTGGAGGTGCAGTTGCGCAGCAGGGCCAGCAGCCAGCGCACGGTCGGGGCGTTGATCTGGGGGTGCAGGATCAGAGGGGCGTGGCGCATGAACAGCCACTTGACCGCCTTGGCCGGAATGCCGGGCGCGGCCCAGGGCGAGGAATAACCGGGCGAGATCTCGCCCGCATTGGCGAAGCTGGTCTCCAGCGCCGGGCCGGTCTGGCGGTCGATGACGGTCACCTCATGACCCTGGCGGGCCAGGTAGTGGGCGGTGGTCACGCCGATGACGCCGGCGCCGAGAATTGCGATCTTCATGGGTCTTGACCTTGCGCGAACCAGACGCGTGGCCCCCTAGAACAGATTTTGCGCCCTTCACGCAAGTCGCAGTTTGTGTGCGTCGCAATATCGGCGGTGTTGATAAGGACTGCCTGTGTTCGGCCGATCACGGTTGATTATTTGCTCGCTATATCGGGCAGGCGCGACAAGCTTGATCTAGGAGGATCGGGTCGGGTCGGTCAGCGGCTCGCCGTAGTGGCGGTCGCCGTGCAGATTGGCGGCCAGGGGGGCGGTGGTCCGCTCGATCAGGCGATGCACCTCGGGCTTGTCCGGCCCCTGATGCAGGGCGCGGATGCCTTCGTTGACGGCGGCGTCCGCGTGGGTGATCCGCTGGTTGTGCCGGATGTAGTCCAGCCAGGTCGGCGTCTGGTATTTCTCGACCCAGATCTGCGGTTCGGCCAGGTCGCGCATCAGGCGCCACTGGCGCGCGCCGTCGCGGCGGCGGATGCGGCGCCGTTCGTCCATCAGGGCCAGGAAGGCGTCGATGTCCTCCTCGCGGATGCGATAGGCGATGGAGACGATGACCGGCCCGCTGCGCGGTTCGATCGCCAGGGCGGTCTGCGGTTCGGTCCAGCGGCGCAGCAGGTCCATGTTGAGGTTGGCGGTCGAGGGCAGGGGCACTTTCAGGCCGATCAGCACGCACAGAACCAGCACCCCCGCCGAAACGCCCAGGGCGACGTCGACGCCATAGGTCTGGGCCAGGCTGCCCCACAGCCAGCTGCCGCCCGCCATGCCGCCGAAGGCCGCCATCTGATAAAGCGCCAGCGCCCGCGCCACGACCCAGCGCGGCACCGACATCTGGACCGTGACGTTGAAGCTGGACAGCACCAGCACCCAGCCCGCCCCGGCCAGCATCAGCGCCGGCAGGGTGACGGCCAGCCAGGGGATGTAGGCCAGGCCCAGGGCCGCCGCCGCGAAGGCCAGGGCGGCGACGCGGACGATGGTCTCGGTCTCGTATTTCGCGCGCAGCCGCCCGACGAACAGCGCCCCGCCGACCGCGCCGATGCCGAACGATCCCAGCAGCAGACCGAACGCCAGGGGGCCGCCGCCGCCTTCGCCGCGACGACGGGCATCAGGGCCTGGACCGCGCTGGCGCCGACGCCGAACACCACGGCGCGCAGCAGCACGGCCGTCACGCGCGGCGACAGGAAGGCGTAACGCACCCCGCCCGCCATGGCCGCCAGCAGGCCCTCGCGCGGCAGGGTCTGCTTGGGCCGCTCGGGCTTCCAGCGGAACAGCACGACTAGCAGGCCCAGATAGCTGACGGCGTTGACGGCGAAGGCCGCCGCCGCGCCCGCCGCCGCCACGATCATGCCGCCCAGCGCCGGGCCGACGCTGCGGGCCATGTTGAAGCCCATGGAGTTCAGGGTCACGGCCCCGGCCAGATCCTCACGCGGGACCATGTCGCCGACCGACGCCTGCCACGCCGGGCCGTTGAAGGCCGTGCCGCAGCCGATCAGGAAGGTGAAGGTCAGCAGCACCCACGGCGTGATCCATCCCATCCAGGTCATGGCGGCCAGCCCCGCCGAGACCAGCAGCATGAAGGTCTGGGCCGCCAGCATGATCTTGCGCCGGTCCACCGTGTCGGCCAGCGCCCCGGCCGCCAACGACAGCAGCATGATCGGCAGGGTGATCGACGCCTGCACCAGGGCGACCATCTGCGCTGAGGCGATGGAGGTCATCATCCACGCCGCGCCGACCGACTGGATCAGGCCGCCGAAATTGGTGACCAGGCTGGTGATCCACACAGCCCGGAAGATCGGATGCCGCAGCGGCGCCAGGGCCGAGGGGCGCTCCGGCGGGACGGACGGCGGCCCAGAAGCGGCGGCGGCGTCGGTCGAACTCATGCGGGGCGGCTCCTCGCATGGACGATACGGAGCAAGCGGGAACCGACGACGACCATGCGGGCAGTCCACACGGCTTCGACGGGGGAAGCAAGCCGGGAAGCGGTCACTCTGGGTTCCGGATTATTGGCGTCGCGAGGGCGGCGGCGGGACGCTATAGGAAGGTCGTGACCGTCCCAGCCGTTCCCCCGATGTCGCCCTCGACCCCCTTCACCGTAGCCGCCCTGTATCGTTTCGCGCCCGTGGCCGATCCGGCGGCGCTGCGCCTGCACCTGCTGGACCTGTGCGGGACGCAGGTGCGCGGCACGCTTCTGGTGGCGCACGAGGGGATCAACGGCACCATCGCCGGGCCGGAAGCCGACATCGCTCGCGTTATCGACGGCGTGCGCGCCCTGCCGGGGTTCCAGCGGCTGGAGCTGAAGTATTCGACGGCCCAGGCCATGCCCTTCCACCGTATGAAGGTGCGGGTGAAGGCCGAGATCGTCACCATGGGCCAGCCCGACATCGACCCGGTCGAGGGCGTGGGCGCCTATGTTTCGCCTCAGGACTGGAACGCCCTGATCGCCGATCCCGACACCGTTCTCATCGACACGCGCAACGACTATGAGGGCGAGATCGGCGCCTTCGAAGGCGCGGTCCAGCCCAACACCCGCACCTTCCGCGAGTTCGCCGACTGGTTCCGCACCGAGGGGCGCGCCCTGCTGGACCGTCCGACGCCGCCCAAGGTGGCGATGTACTGCACCGGCGGCATCCGCTGTGAAAAGGCCACCGCCTTCCTGAAGGCCGAAGGGGTGCGCGACGTGCATCACCTGGAAGGCGGCATCCTGAAATATCTGGAGACCGTGCCGGAGCCGGAAAGCCTGTGGCGCGGCGAGTGCTTCGTCTTCGACGAGCGAGTGGCCGTGGGGCACGGCCTGGTCGAGGGCGACCACAGCCTGTGCCGAGCCTGCCGCATGCCGGTCAGCCCTGAGGGGCGTCGCTCTGCGCGCTATGTCGAGGGCGTGTCCTGCGACCGCTGCTGGGACAGCCGGGATCAGGTCCAGCGCGAAGGCTACGCCGAGCGGCAGAAGCAGATGGAGATCGCCCGCGCCAGGGGCGTGGCGCACGTGGGGGCGGCGCAGAAGGGTTAGAAGTCTCTCTCTGCCCATGCCATCCTCCTGGCCTTGTCAGGAGGCCCGCCCATGTCCGCCTTGCGTCCCGTCGAGCGTCTCGACACCCATGAGGTGTCCAATCAGGTTCCGCCGCTGGAGGACGTCGACCTGTTCACCGGGGACAGGGCGCTGCACGACGCCGTGCGCCATTGGGGCGGGGCGGGGCATGTCGAGCGGCTGAGCGATCTGGGCCGCCGCTGCGGCTCGGCCGAGGTGATCGACTGGGGCGTGCAGGCCAATCGCGTCCCGCCGGTGCTGGACACTCACGACCGCTACGGCCGCCGCATCGACGAGGTGACCTTTCACCCGGCCTATCATCAGCTGATGGACCTGGGGCTGGGCGCAGGCATCGCCGCCGGCGCCTGGGACGGGACGCCGAACGGGCATCTGCTGCATGCCGCGATCCTGTTCCTGACGGGGCAGGCGGATTCGGGGACCAGTTGCCCCATGACCATGACCTACGCCTCGGTCGCGGCGCTTCAGGCCGATCCGGCCGTGGGCGAGCCGTGGATCGGGGGCGTGCTGTCCGGCCGTTATGACCCTGCGGTGCGTCCGGCGAGCGAGAAGGCGGGCGTGACGATCGGCATGGCCATGACCGAGAAGCAGGGCGGCTCGGACGTGCGCGCTAACACCACCCGCGCCGAGCCGATCGGCGAGGACGGCTGGTATTCCCTGACCGGGCACAAGTGGTTCTGTTCGGCGCCGATGTGCGACGCCTTTCTGACGTTGGCCTATGCGCCGGGCGGGCTGACCTGTTTCATCCTGCCGCGCTGGCTGCCGGACGGGACGCGCAATGCGGGCTTCCGCGTCATGCGGCTGAAGGACAAGATGGGCGACCGTTCCAACGCTTCGTCCGAGGTCGAGTATCACGGCGCTCTGGCTCAGAGGCTGGGCGAAGAGGGACGGGGCGTCGCCACCATCATCCGCATGGTCCAGCACACGCGGCTGGACTGCGTGGTCGGCTCGGCGCTGCAGATGCGCGGGGCGCTGGCGCAGGCGGCGTGGCACGCGGCGCACCGAACGGCCTTCCAGAAGCGGCTGATCGACCAGCCGATGATGGCCGCCGTCCTGACCGATCTGGCGGTGGAGAGCGAGGCGGCGACGGCCCTGTCCATGCGGCTGGCGGCCACCTTCGACGCCGACGACGCCGTGGGGCGTCTGTTGACGCCGGTGGCCAAATACTGGGTCTGCAAGCGCGCGCCGAACCTGGTCTATGAAGCGATGGAGGCGCTGGGCGGCGCGGGATACGTCGAGACGGGGCCGATGCCGCGCCTGTTCCGCCAGTCGCCGCTGAACGCCATCTGGGAAGGCTCGGGCAACGTCATCGCCCTGGACGTGCTGCGCGCGGCGGGGCGCGAGCCGGAGGCCGTCGAGGCGCTGCGCGACTGGCTGGCGTCGCAGGCCGGGAAGTCCCCCGACTATGACCGCTTCATCGCCGGATTGGAGGTGACGGCGAGCGAGGCGGGGGCGCGGCTGGCGGTCGAGCGACTGGCGCTGGCGGCCCAGGCGGCGGCCCTGCTGGAGATGAACAGTCCCTCGGCCGAGGCCTTCATCGCCCTTCGTCTGCGTCCGCGCGGCATGGCCTACGGGGCCTATGAGGTCGAGGCGGATCACCGGGCGGTGCTGGAGCGGGCCATGCCGGTGTGAAGCCCAGATAGGACGAAGGCCCCGCGGGGGCTCCGCGAGGCCTTCGGTGGTGGAGCTAAGCGGAGTCGAACCGCTGACCTCTTGAATGCCATTCAAGCGCTCTACCAACTGAGCTATAGCCCCAGGCCGTTTCGGCTTGGTTATGTCGTCGACCGGATCAAGCGAAAGCGCCTGGAAAGGACGAAGGCCCCGCGGCGTTCCGCGAGGCCTTCGATGGTGGAGCTAAGCGGAGTCGAACCGCTGACCTCTTGAATGCCATTCAAGCGCTCTACCAACTGAGCTATAGCCCCGAACCTTTCGGTCGGTCCCGCCGGGGAGAGAATGTCGCCCCCCGGCGAGGCGCGGAAACTAGGTCAGGCCGTTTTGAAGATCAAGCGGGTCTGACACATTTTTTTCCGCTTATTTTTCCGAACCTTGCTGCTTAGTCGTCGTCGCGCGACGGCTTGGCCAGCTCTTCGTCGAGGTCATCGTCGTCTTCGTCTTCGATGAAGGGCACGGAATCATCATCGTCGTCGTCCAGGACGTCGTCGTCATCGTCGCCGTCGGACGAACCCATGCCGGCGTCGTCGCCGCCGGGCTCGCCGTCGTCGTCGTCCGGAGTCAGGATCGGCTCATGGCCTTCCTGGTCGATTTCGGGGGTGGAGCCTTCGGCGTCCTCTTCGTCATCGTCGCCGTCGACCGACTTGTCGGCGACTTGATCTTCGGATTCTTCGTCAGCGGCGTAGCCGGCGCCGCGACGCACGCGGCGGCTGCGGACGGCTTCTTCCATCGGATCGAACTCGGTGTCGCACTTGGGGCAGCGAGCCGGGCGACGGTTCAGATCGTAGAATTTGGCCTGGCAGTTCGGGCAGACCTGCTTTTGGCCCAGTTCGGGATTGGCCACGTGATTAGACCTTCGGCGGGTTTAAGGGAAAATCGGAAATAGGGCGGCTCCCTTGCCACCGGCGGGGGCCGCTGTCAAAAGCCTTCTTTTCCGCGCCTGCGCGGCCCTCCTGACATTCGGAGCCTGCACCAGGGTGAGCACTCCCCAGACCTTCACCGCGTCCCGCGTTTCGGGGCTGAGAGGCGTGGTCCGCGCGCCGGGCGACAAGTCGATGTCGCATCGGGCTCTGATCTTCGGCGGCATGGCCGAGGGCGTGACCGAGATCGAGGGGCTGCTGGAAGGCGACGACATCCTGGCCACCGGCCGCGCCATGCAGGCGCTGGGCGCGTCGGTCGAGCGGATCGGCGAGGGGCGCTGGCGGGTCGAGGGGCGCGGGCCGCTGCGTTCGCCTGACGGCGTCATCGACTGCGGCAACGCCGGAACCGGGGTGCGCCTGCTGATGGGGGCGGTCGCGGGCTATGCGCTGACGGCGACCTTCGACGGCGACGCCTCCCTGCGCAAGCGGCCGATGAAGCGCGTCACCGGGCCGCTGGCCGAGATGGGCGCGCGTTTCGACTGGAACGCGGCCGAGGACCGGGTGCCGCTGACCCTGCACGGGGGCGGACTGAAGGGCGTGACCTTCGTGCAGAACGTCGCCTCGGCCCAGATCAAGTCGGCCATCCTGCTGGCCGGGCTGAACGCCACGGGCGAGACCGTCGTGGTCGAGCCGGAGAAGAGCCGGGACCACACCGAGCGGATGTTGCGCGCCTTCGGCGCCGAGCTTGAGGTGACGGAAGAAGGCGCCGGCTGGCGCATCCGTCTGCCGGGCGGACAGAGGCTGAAGGGAACCCACGTCGCCGTGCCGGGCGATCCGTCCTCGGCGGCCTTCCCTCTGGCGGCGGCCCTGGTGGTTCCGGGGTCGGAAGTGACGGTCGAGGGGGTGATGCTGAACCCGCTGCGCACCGGCCTGTTCCAGACCTGGCTGGACATGGGCGCGGACCTGACCATTACGAACCGGCGCATGGCCGGCGGTGAAGAGGTCGGCGACGTCACCGCCCGTCATTCGGCGTTGACGGGGATCGTGGTTCCCGAAGACCGCGCGGCCTCCATGATCGATGAATATCCGATCCTGGCCGCCACCGCCGCCTTCGCCGAGGGGCGCACCGTCATGCGCGGCGTCGGCGAGATGCGCGTCAAGGAAAGCGACCGCATCGCCCTGATGGTCGCAGGTCTGTCGGCCTGCGGCGTTCGGGTGGAAGAGGAGCCGGAGGGCTTCATCGTCACCGGCGCCGTCGGGGCCGGCCCGGTGAAGGGCGGCGCGACCGTCGACACCGCCCATGACCACCGCATCGCCATGAGCCATCTGGTGCTGGGCCTGGCCGCCGAACAGCCCGTCTCGGTCCGCGACCCCGAGATGATCGCCACCAGCTTCCCCGGCTTCGTGGAGATGATGAACGGGCTGGGCGGGAACATCGTCGCGGGAGATGCAGCATGAGTCTCGTCATCGCCGTCGACGGCCCCGCCGCATCGGGCAAGGGCACCATCGCCGCGCGCCTGGCCGCCCACTACGGCCTGCCGTATCTGGACACGGGCCTGCTGTATCGCGCCGTGGGACTGGCGGTGCTGGATGCGGGCGGGGATCTGGGCGACGCCGAGGCGGCGGCGCAGGCCGCGCGGGCGCTGGACCTGGCGAGCCTGAACGACAATCCGCGCCTGACCGATCGCGGGCGGGCGAGGCGGCCAGCCGGGTCGCCAGCCATCCGGGGGTGCGCGCGGCCCTGCTGAAGCTGCAGCAGGACTTCGCCGCCCAAGCGGGCGGGGCGGTGCTGGACGGGCGCGACATCGGCACGGTGATCGCGCCGGACGCTCCGGCCAAGCTCTATATCGCCGCCAGCCCCGAGGTGCGCGCCGAGCGCCGCTGGAAGCAGCTGACCGCGCGCGGCGAGGTCATCGCCTTTGAGGACATGCTGGAGGATATCCGCCGCCGCGACGCCCGCGACGCCGGTCGCGACGACGCCCCCATGGTCCAGGCGGACGACGCCGTCTTGCTGGATACGACCGATCTGGGTATAGAGGCCGCCTTCGATGCGGCCCGCCGTATCGTCGAGGCGGCGCGAGCCAGGGCCGGGATCTGATCCCGCCGGGCGAATCCAACGCTCCGATCTCCTCGACGGCCGCGGGCGTTCTGGCTTTCTCTTCGTGCGCATTGCTGCGCGCCCGGCCTCGTTTCGTGACGACCTGACTTCCTCTTTGTTTTTACCCATTCGCGCATGTCCGCTCGGCCGTGTGCGTTTCGCCTTTCATCAACCCCAAGAGTTTCCATGACTGAAACCCTCAACCCCACCCGCGACGATTTCGCCGCCCTGCTCGACGAACAGCTGCAAGGCCGCGACCTCGGCGAAGGCCAGGTCGTTCACGGCCGCGTCGTCGGCATTGAAAAAGACATCGTCATCATCGACGTCGGTCTGAAGACCGAAGGCCGCATCGCCATGCGCGAGTTCGGCCAGGGCGAAGGCGCCGTCCTGCCCAAGGTCGGCGACAACGTCGAAGTCTACCTGGAGCGCGTCGAGAACGCCCTGGGCGAGGCCGTCATCAGCCGCGACAAGGCTCGCCGCGAAGAAGCCTGGACCCGTCTGGAAGCCGTGTTCGCCGAAGGCCACCCGGTCAACGGCGCCATCGTCGGCCGCGTCAAGGGCGGCTTCACCGTCGACCTGGGCGGCGCCTCGGCCTTCCTGCCGGGCTCGCAAGTCGACATCCGCCCGGTGCGCGACGTCGGCCCGCTGATGGGCAAGGAACAGCCCTTCGCCATCCTGAAGATGGACCGTCCGCGCGGCAACATCGTCGTCTCGCGTCGCGCCATCCTGGAAGAAGCCCGCGCTGAACAGCGCACGGAGCTGGTCGGCCAGCTGCAAGAAGGCGAAATCCGCGAAGGCGTCGTCAAGAACATCACCGACTACGGCGCGTTCGTCGACCTGGGCGGCATCGACGGCCTGCTGCACGTCACGGACATGTCGTGGAAGCGCGTGTCGCACCCGTCGCAAGTCCTGGCCGTCGGCGACACCGTCAAGGTCCAGATCGTCAAGATCAACCCGGACACCCAGCGCATCTCGCTGGGCATGAAGCAGCTGCAGTCGGATCCGTGGGACGGCGTCGAAGCCAAATACCCGGTCAACGCCAAGTACACCGGCCGCGTCACCAACATCACCGACTACGGCGCCTTTGTTGAGCTGGAAGCCGGCGTTGAAGGCCTGGTCCACGTCTCGGAAATGTCCTGGACCAAGAAGAACGTCCACCCGGGCAAGATCGTCTCCACCTCGCAGGAAGTGGACGTCATCGTCCTGGACGTCGACAGCGCCAAGCGTCGTATCTCGCTGGGCCTGAAGCAGGCTCAGAACAACCCGTGGGAGGCCTTCCTGGAGGCTCACCCGGTCGGTTCGACCGTCGAAGGCGAAGTCAAGAACGCCACCGAGTTCGGCCTGTTCGTCGGCCTGGACAACGACATCGACGGCATGGTCCACCTGTCGGACCTGGACTGGAACGTGTCGGGCGAAGAAGCCATCCAGCGCTACCGCAAGGGCGAGGTCATCAAGGCCAAGGTTCTGGACGTCGACATCGAGAAGGAGCGCGTCTCCCTGGGCGTCAAGCAGCTCGGCGGCGACCCGATGGAAGGCGACACCTACAAGCGCGGCCAGCAGATCACCGTCACCGTGACGGCGATCGAGACCGGCGGCATCGAGGTGAAGTTCGGTGAAGACGACGCGCCGGTCACGGCCTTCGTCCGCAAGTCGGACCTGTCGCGCGACCGCAACGAGCAGCGCACCGAGCGCTTCGCCGTGGGCGACCGCGTCGACGCCATGATCACCGCCGTCGACAAGGCCACGCGCCGCGTCTCGGTCTCGATCAAGGCTCTCGAGATGAAGGACGAACAGGAAGCCATCGAACAGTTCGGGTCGTCGGACTCGGGCGCTTCGCTGGGCGACATCCTGGGCGCCGCGCTCAAGAACGCGTCGAAGGAATAGGTTTCTCCGTCTGACGGGAAGCCAGGGGCGGCCGGAGCGATCCGGCCGCCCTTTTCTTTTGCGCGTCGCATCGGCGCGATCTTCTGGGAATCGATCGCAGCGTCTGTCGGCTTTTTCTCCCTGCGAGAGCCCCTTGCGCGGCGAAACCTGTCCGCCTCGAAAGCAAGAAACCTTCACGACGATACGTTTTGTCTCTTTCTTCCTGTGGCGACAGACGGTTAGGGTGTCGTCCCGGACGGTGAAGCCAAGGCGGGGGCCTGAATGATCAAGTCTGAACTGATCGAGAAACTGGCGGCTGAGAACCTGCATCTCACCCATGCTGAGGTGGAGCGGGTCGTGAACGTGATCCTGGGCCGTATGACAGAGACTCTGTCGGACGGCGGACGGGTCGAGCTTCGCGGTTTCGGCGCCTTCTCGGTGCGTAGCCGCCCGGCGCGGACGGGGCGCAATCCCCGCACCGGCGAGACGGTCGAAGTCCCGGCCAAGGCCGTGCCCTTTTTCAAGAGCGGCAAGGAACTGCGCGAGCGTCTCAACGCTTCCGGCGACGCCTGACCTCTAATTGAAAGACTGAAGATCCCATGAGCCTGCTGACCGAGTTTCGGGAATTCGCCGCGCGCGGCAACGTCGTCGACTTGGCGGTCGGCGTCATCATCGGCGCTTCGTTCGGCAAGATCGTCACCAGCCTGGTCGATCAGGTGGTGATGCCGCCGATCGGCCTGCTTCTGGGCAAGGTCGACTTCTCCAAGATGGAATGGGTGCTGGTGCCGGAGAATCCGGCGACCGAGGCGGTCGAAAAGGTGGCCATTCAGTACGGCGCCTTCATCAACACCCTGATCCAGTTCCTGATCGTGGCCTTCGTGGTCTTCCTGGCGGTCAAGGCCATCAACAAGATGCGCCGCGAGCAGCCGGCCGAGCCTGCAGCCGGCCCGACGCCGACCGAAGCCCTGCTGGCCGAAATCCGCGATGAGCTGAAGGCGCGTCCCTAAGGGAGCGTCGCTGCGAGGGCCTTGTCAGGCCCTCGCTTCCACTGCTGAGCGGCGCGCGGGCGCCGGCGTCAGCCGCAGAGCGGCGCTGGCCCGCGCGGGCAGCGGCCGCAAACAGAAGGAATAGTCGCCGTCATAGGGGGTGGGCCGCCAGCCTGCGTCCTGCATCCCTGTATCGAAGGCGACATGACAGTGGCCCCAGCCGCCTTCCTGGCGGGCCTTGTCGACGAGCGGACCTAGGGCCTGAAGCAAGTTAGGCGAGACCGTTTGCAGACGCACCTTGGCCGCGCCCAGCGTCGGAGCCAGGATGCGTAATCCTTCTACCAGGGTCTGTACGGCCGACGGTTCGCTCTCGAGACCGACCAGGTCGATGATCTCCAGAATCGGCGGCTCTAGCGGCGTCTGCTTGTTCAGCATGGCCAGGGCGAAGCCGTCGATCCGCCCATCCGCGCGATGCGCCAGGACCAGCGGAGGCACCGTCAGATCCGGGTCAGACAGGCGCCAGCGCATCATCGCGGGGCTGCGGTCGGCGACCAGTCGCCCTTCGCGTCGCAAGGCGTCCCAGAACCGAGCGTAATCCGAATTGTCGCCCAGGTCGTCGAGCAGGTCGACCGTGGCGGGCAGGCGAGACTGGGCGCGCTGCAGTCGTCCGCTGAGCAGGCGAGGGAGGGGCGCCAACTGCTCGCCTAGCAGACGCGCCACCTGGGGAGCATGATCGACGACGCGACGCAGGCCGCGCCCGTAAAGGCAGGCCAGAGGATCAACCAGCCAGGACAGCTTGATGTCGTGCGTCGGCGGCGGCCAGGGCGTCATGCCGTGACGCTTGTACAGAGGACTTGAGCGTGCGTTCGCGTTAAACGTGTATTTGGCGAAGCAGCCGGTCTGCTGCACGAACGCGTGAACCAGGTCGCGGCTGCGGCCCTTGTGCGTGGGCGGCACGACGATGGAGTAGCCGGTCGCTCCGTACAGGGCTTCGTCGCCCTGCCAGAAGCGTTGGATGAAATTGCCGGCGCAGGCGACCGGGCCGTCGCCGTTGTCGATGACCCAACCCTGGGGCGCGTTTCGGCCCGCAGCCGCAGGGTTTGACCATAGCCAGGCCCATCCCTCGGCTGAGCGCTGAGGCCACCATACGCTGTGGTACAGGGCGTTCACGGCGTGTAGGTCCGAGTGGCGAACCGGGCGGATGGACATCCTGCGCGTCTCCAAAGGCGGAACACAAGACGCCTACCTGGCCGTAAAAGAGTGTCAATTCGGCTAATGACACGCATAGGGCGAAGAAACGCCTCGGCTGCGACGTCATGTAGGCCGGATTTCGCCGTTAACGCTTGTTTGCAATCCGTGACCGTGCTGTTTCTGCACGCTTCCGCGCCCGTCGGGGGCGCAAGAGATGGAGCTTGCCGTTGAGAACGACGGACGGAGGGGGCGCGCGATCGGCGCGCCGGCCCGGCACTCGAGGGGGCGCAGCCCAGGCGATGGCTATGAATGAAACGATGTCGATCATGATCTGCGCGGGGGCCCAGGCATGAATATCGTCATCGCGATCGGTCTGATCATCACCCTGGTCACGGGCGTGCCCGTGCTGATGCAGATCCTGAAGAACCACCCGCGCGGGCTGATCATCCTGTTCTTCGCGGAGATGTGGGAGCGTTTCTCCTACTACGGGATGCGCGGCATCCTGATCTTCTTCCTGACGCAGCACTTCCTGTTCGACGACGCCTTGGCGGGTTCGACCTACGGCTCCTACACCTCGCTGGTGTATCTGTTGCCGCTGCTGGGCGGCATGATGGCCGACCGCTTCATCGGCACGCGCAAGGCCGTGGCCTTCGGCGCCCTGCTGCTGGTCGCCGGTCACGCCATGATGGCCTTCGAGGGCCGCCCGGCCACCGAAACCCTGACCTATCAGGGCGCTGCCTATGAGATTTCGGCCGAGGGCCGGGGCGCCGCGCGCGACGTGGGCATCGTGATCGACGGTCAGAAGTACGCCTTCGCCCCGGTCGAGAACGGCCTGGCGATCAAGGATCTGCCGCAAGGCGCGCCGATTCCGGCTGTGCTGCCGACCGGCGAATACAAGATCGACGTCACCCGTGACATGGCGGGCATCAACGTCTTCTACCTGGCCGTGGCTCTGATCATCATGGGCGTGGGCTATCTGAAGCCGAACATCTCCACCATCGTGGGGCAGTTGTATCCCGAGGGCGATCCGCGCCGGGATTCGGGCTTCACCCTCTATTATTACGGCATCAACCTGGGGGCCTTCTGGGCCGCGGTGCTGTGCGGCTACCTGGGTCAGACGGTCGGCTGGTGGGCGGGCTTCGGCTTGGCCGGCGTCGGCATGGCGCTGGGCTGGGTCGTCTTCGTCTTGGGCAAGCCGCTGCTGCAGGGCAAGGGCGAGCCGCCGGCCGAGGGCAATCTCAAGAAGCCTTTCCTGGGGCCGCTGAACCGCGAATGGTCGATCTATCTGCTCAGCATCCTGGGCGTCGGCGTGGTGTGGTTCATGGTTCAGCGCAACGCCCTGGTGGGCTGGGTGCTGGGCGCCGCGACCCTCGCGTCGCTGGCCTTCATCGCCTACATCATCATCAAGGTCTGCGAGAACCGCATCCAGCGCGAGCGCATGATGCTGGCGGTGGTGCTGATCATCGGCTCGGTGGTCTTCTTCACCCTGTTCGAACAGGCGGGCACGTCGCTGAACCTGTTTGCTGACCGGAACGTCGACCTCAGCCTGACGCCGACGGCGGTGCAGTTCCTGGGCGTCACCATCGGCACGCCGTCGCAACTGGCTGCGGCGGGCATCACTCCGTCGGGCTTCTGGATCGACGCCACGGTGACGGCGGCACAGACCCAGTCGTTCAACGCCGGCTTCATCCTGATCTTCGCGCCGATCATGGCGGCCCTGTGGGCCTTCCTGGGCAAGCGCAACCTGGACCCGAACCCGACGCTGAAGTTTGGCCTCGGCCTGCTGCAGGTCGGCCTGGGCTTCATGATCGTGGTGTGGGGCGCGGGCATGGCCGACTCGGCCTTCCAGATGCCGATTCTGCTGCTGGGCCTGCTCTACATGTTCCACACCCTGGGCGAGCTGTTCCTGTCGCCGGTAGGCCTGTCGGAGATCACCAAGCTGTCGCTGGCCAAGGTGGTCAGCTTCATGATGGCCGTGTGGTTCCTGGCCTCGTCCATCGCCCAGTACGTCGGCGGCTGGATCGCCGGCCTGGCCGGCACCGAAACCGTGGGCGGTCAGGTGCTGGACCCCGGCGCGGCGCTGCGCACCTCGCTCGAGGTGTTCGAGATGCTGGGCCTGTGGGGCATGGGCATTGGCGTCGGCTTCATCGTCCTCAGCTTCTTCATCAAGGGCTGGTCGCACGAGAAGGCGGCGCAGTAAGCGCACTCGGCGCGGCTGGTCCGGCGTTCGCGTCGGGCCGGCTGACACACAAGGAAAGGGCGGCGTCTCGTAGGAGGCGCCGCCCTTTTCAGTTGGTCCGGGATCGCCCGCCTGGCGCTGGCTCGCGTTGGGGGGACGAGACGACGACCGGAGGGTTCTCTTCTTATGGCTCAGAAGGTCTTGCGCAGGCGGATCTGGTAGAAGGTCCGCGGGTCGACGAAGCGGTTCTCGACGAAGGCGATCGGTCGGGCGATGCGGTCCCCGAACTCGGTGCGCTCGACGTTGAAGTCATCCCAGATGTTGATCTGGCCGCGGATCGCCAGGGTCGGCGTCGGCTTGTATTCAGCCCAAAGCTCGTAATAGTCGTGGCCGCGCCAGCCGGAGATCTGGTCCGGCCGATAGTTCTTCTGGCCCAGCAGCGGAATCCAGGCGCCGCCCCACTGCAGCTTCAAACGGGTGACGTCCTGCTGGAAGGAGATGGTCGCCTGGCTGGCGCGTATGCCCGAGATGGGGCGAGTCTCGCCGGTGGTGGGGTCGGTGACCTCAGTATGGTTCCAGGTGTTCTTGAAGCCGAACTTGCCTCCGGACAGGCCCAGCTTGTCGGTCGGGACGGTGACGTTCAGCACCAGCTGGTCCAGCGTGCCGTCGCCGATGTTGCCCACGGCCGCATAACCGCCGTCCAGAGGGATGACGTCGATGGCGTCGGTGATCTCGTCATGGCGCAGGCCGACGCTGACGATGCCTTCGCCCCAGAAGCGTTTCTCGAAGGTCAGTTCGCTGACCCAGCGCTGTTCCGGCTGCAGATCGACGTTGCCGCCGAAGACGCTTTCGTTCTGGAGCTCGGCCGAGGCGGCGAAGTCGCCGAAGTCCAACTGGCCGACCGTGCGCTCGATCCGCAGGCGGACCTGGGTGTTCGCCATCGGCGTCCAGGTCGTCAGCAGGCGCGGCTTGGCGTAGACGAAGCTCTTCTCCTGCTCGGCGTCGCCCGACTGGCTGATGGTCGAGGATTCCAGTCTCAGCCCGCCTTCCAGCGTCCATTTGGGATTGATGCGCCAGGTGGCCTTGCCGAACAGCTCGCCGCGCGTCTCCTCGACCTTGACCGAGGCCGAGGGCAGGGGAATGGGCGTTCCGCCGACCGAATAGGCCTGCTCGACCTCCAGCATGTTGTAGGCGATCTCGCCCCCGCCTTCGAACTCCAGGGCGGCGGACCGCTCGAAGCGCAGCAGGCCGCGCAGGATGGTTTCGGATGAATCGCCGGTCGCGGCGAAACGCTGGATCGGCTCCTCGATGTCGGCTTCGCGGTTGCGCGACGTGGCGACGTTGTCGAACTCCTCGAACTCGTGAATGAAGCGCGTCTCCAGCTTCAGTCGCTCGGACAGGGGGCGGGTGTAGACCACGCCGACCTCGCCGCTCTTGGTGTCCTCGTCGAACAGGGCTTCGCGGCGGACGCCCGGCGCCGTCTGGCGGTTGATGTTGTGCCAGTCGTTGATCCCGTAGCGCGCCGTCAGGTCGACCTTGCCGCCCAGCAGGGGGCTTGAGAAGTTGCCGCGGATCGAGTTCCCGCCGCCGTAGCCGTCGTTGTAGTAATCCTCGGCGCGCAGAAGCTCTCCGTTCGGGCCGACCCGGCGCAACGGCCCGGCGCCGTTGGAGTCGCTGCTGGAGATGCCGTCGCTCAGCGTCACGCCCCAGGTGCGGTCGCCCTTGCGCTCGGTGAACTGATAGGAGCCGCCGTACAGATCCTGGCCGCCCTCGAACAGGCTGGCGTTGAAGGTGGCGATGTGTTCGCGGCTGGTCGTGTTCTTCAGGATGATGTTGGCGACGACGGAATAGCCCTGCATCTCGATGCCCGGCGCCCCGCCGCGGATCAACTCGATGCGCTCGACCTGGCTGGCCACGGTGCGGCCCAGGACGTTGGAGCCGGTGTCGTTCTTCGATGCGGGGCGCGAGCCGTTGATCAGGACGTTGCCGACCGCGCCTTCAAAGCCGCGCGCGCCGTCGCCGTCGTTGACCGAGAAGCCGGGCACCCGGTTGACCATGTCCAGCGCCGTGTTCGGGCGGGCGTCGGCGAAGAAGTCGGGGGTGAAGATCAGCACCGCCTGATCGCCGGGCACGGCCGACTGGCGCACGGGCGCGGCGGGCGCATCGGCGGCGAGCGCGATGGTCGGCGCGGCGGCCAGCAATAGGGCGGTGGTCGCCAGCAAGGCGCTCTTGGTGTTCATGACGTCCCTCTCCCTCGGTGTCCGGCAGAGGTTTGGCGGCGTGGCGGTTCGATCTCCAGTTACAAGCCCGACAGGTGGATTAAATCGCTGACACTATTACGGAATAGTCACGTGCGATGGAATTTTCAGCCCTTAGGATGAAGGCATGAAAGCTCCTCTTCTTTCCGTCGCCCTGGCCGCTCTCATCCTTGCTGCGGCGGCTCCGTCCTCGGCCTTCGCCGCCCAGGAGCAGGCCGAGGCGGCGACCCGCGTGGACGAGGTGGTCGTCACGGCGCGTCGGGCAGGCGCGCCGATGTGGACGGTGCGGCGCGACGGCGAGGGGGTGATGATCCTGGTCGGCGCCATCGAGGAGGCGCCGCGCGACTTCGAATGGCGCGCCCAGGCGCTGGAGGAGGCCGCCGCCCGTTCCGACCGCATCCTGTTCCCACAGCGCGGCCGAGCCTCGCCCGCCGACGTCCTGCGCCTGATGTGGCGCATCCGCACCATCGGCTGGCTGCCGGAAGGCGCGACGACGGCCGACTATCTGACGCCCGAGGATCAGGCGCGGCTGGAGGCCCTGATGGCGGACGAAAAGACCGACCAGTGGCGGCGGTACAGT
>NZ_GL883086.1:1799805-1802061 GCF_000204035.1 Brevundimonas diminuta ATCC 11568 | reverse complement strand
CTGATCTCCGCTCCGCCCCAGACGCATCGCGAATGCCTGCGGGCCGCCCTGTCGGCGGCCGAACTGGGACCGGAGGCGGTGCGCCTGCGGGCCGAGGCCTGGCGCGGGCTGCGGGTGGCCGAGGTGCTCGCCTCGCCGGTCGATCAGGCGGTGGACCGTTGCTGGCCCTGGGGCGATCCGCAGATCGGGCCGCAACTGCGTACGGAATGGACCGACGCCATCGCCCAGGCCCTGACCCAGCCCGGCCTGACCATGGCCGTCGCCCCGCTGCGTCGTCTGGCCGAGCCGGGCGGCGTGCTGGATGCGCTGGAGGCCCAGGGCTTCGAGGTGGACGGCCCGCAGTGGAAGGCGGCGCCTTCGGGCGGTTGAAGACGTCGGACGGGGCTTAGGAAGGGGAGGGGACGCCATGAGATCAAAAGGCGCAATGGTTCTCGCAGCGGCGATAGTTCTGGCGTCGGGGACGCTGACCTGGGCTCAGGACGAAGCCGCAACGACTCTTGAGGACATCGTCGTGGTGGCGCGTCGATCGGGTGCGCCGACATGGGAGATTCGCAACGGAGACAGCGTCGTGATCATGGTAGGGGCGCTCTCGGCCGTGCCGCGCGACATCGTCTGGCGGCCCGAGGCGCTGGAGGCGGCGGTGTTACAGGCGGACGCCATCGTGATGTCCCAGACGGCGACGATGAGCCTGGGGGATTACATGCGCATGCGCCGCGCCCGCGCCCGTCTGCCGGATGGCGCGACGACGGCGGACTACCTTGAAGCCGATCAACTGACTCGGCTGGAGGCCCTGGGCGCCCGCTATCGCCAGAACTACGCCGACCGGGGGCTGGTGGCCGTTGCGCGCGATCTGCTGGACGACCGGCTGGCCTATGAGCGCGGCGCGGGGCGCGGCGTGCTGACGACGGTCCGCTCCATGGCGCGTAAGGCGAAGAAATCGACGGTTCACGTTGGAGACCTGGACGCTCGCCATGTCGACGAGGCCGTCGCCGTGCCGGACGACAACCAGATCGCCTGTCTTTCGGCCGCCATTCGCGCGACCGAGGCGGGAAAGGACGGCATGGCTCAGAGGGGCGCGAGCTGGGCCAGGCAGGACGTTCGTGCGGTCATGGCCAGTCCGTTGGAACAGGCGATCGACCATTGCGCCATGTTCGCCGATAGCGATCTGCGCCGGAACGGCCGCACGCAGTGGAGTGAGGCGCTGGCCGACGCCCTGACGGCCGCCCGGACCACCCTGATGGTCATGCCGATCAGCGTCGCGGCGGAAGCTGGCGGTCTGCTGGATCAGGCGGCGGCAAGGGGACTGGAGGTCAGCGGTCCCGAATGGCGCGTCTCCTCCGCGCACGAAGGCGGTTGACGCCCGGCCTCCGAAGGCCGACGCCGGGGGCATGAGCGACATCGAACCCAGACTCACCTCCTTGGCCCATGGCGGCGGCTGCGGCTGCAAGATCGCGCCTGACGTGCTGCAGTCCATCCTGGCCTCGACGCCGCGCACAGCGGCCTTCGCCGATCTGATGGTGGGGACCGAGACCTCGGACGACGCGGCGGTCTGGCGGTTGAACGACCAGCAGGCCCTGGTGGCCACGACCGACTTCTTCATGCCGATGGTGGACGATCCGTTCGACTTCGGCCGGATCGCGGCGGCCAACGCCCTGTCGGACGTCTACGCCATGGGGGCGACGCCGATCTTCGCCCTGGCCATCGTCGGCATGCCGGTCGGCAAGCTGTCGCCCCAGACCATCGGCCGGGTGCTGGAAGGCGGCGCGGCCGTCTGCGCCGAGGCGGGCGTTCCCGTGGCGGGCGGCCATTCGATCGACAGCCTGGAGCCGATCTACGGCCTGGTCGCCCTGGGCCTGACCCATCCGGACCGTGTGCTGACCAATCGCGGCGCGCGGGCGGGCGACGTGCTGATCCTGACCAAGGCCCTGGGCGTCGGCGTGCTGAGCGCGGCCTATAAGCAGGGGCGGCTGGAGGCGGGCGGCTATGAGGCCCTGATCTGTTCGACCACCAAGCTCAACACGCCGGGGCCGAAGCTGGCGGCGATGGACGGCGTCCATGCGGTGACGGACGTGACCGGCTTCGGCTTGCTGGGCCATGCGCTGGAGATGGCGCGCGGCGCGAGCCTGACGGTCGAGATCGACGCCGACGCGCCTGTGTTTCTGGACGGGTCGCCCGCCCTGGCCCAGGCCGGGGTGCGGACCGGCGCCTCGGTGCGCAACTGGGCGGCCTATGGCGGAGCGGTGACGCTGGGCGCCG
>NZ_GL883086.1:1797043-1799652 GCF_000204035.1 Brevundimonas diminuta ATCC 11568 | reverse complement strand
GCTTCGCCTCGGCGCGCCGCGTCGGCCGGGTGCGCGAGGGCGCGCCTTCCGTGGTCGTGAAGGCGGGCGGCTGATGGCGCGGCTGACGGCGGACGTGTCGCTGGGGGCGCTCGCCCGCTACGACGCCGTCATCGACGTGCGCAGCCCCGGCGAATTCGCCGAGGACCACCTGCCCGGCGCGATCAACCTGCCGGTGTTGGACGACGCCCAGCGGGCCGAGGTGGGGACGCTTTACGTTCAGACGTCGAAATTCCTCGCCCGCCGCCTGGGCGCGGCCCTGGTGGCGCGCAACATCGCCGCGCATCTGGACGGGGCGCTGGGCGACCGCGACGGCGGGTTTCAGCCCCTGGTCTATTGCTGGCGCGGGGGGCAGCGCTCGACGGCCATGACCACGGTGATGGAGCAGGTCGGCTGGCCCGTCACGCGGCTGGAGGGCGGCTATCAGACCTGGCGGCGCACGGTGGCCGCCGCCCTGCATGACCTGGAGACGGCCCCGGCGTTGAAGTTGGTCCTGATGGACGGCCTGACCGGCAGCGGCAAGACCGAGGTGTTGGCGCGCCTGGCGGATCACGGCGTTCAGAGCCTGGACCTGGAGGGGCTGGCGGCGCATCGCGGCTCCCTGTTCGGGCGCACCGAGGCGGAGCAGCCGTCGCAGAAGCTGTTCGAGAGCCGTCTCTATGCGGCGCTTTCCGCCCTCGACCTGAGCCGTCCCGTGGTGGTCGAGGCCGAGGCCAGCCGCATCGGCCGCCTGACCGTGCCGCCCGTGCTGTGGGCGGCGATGAAGGCGGCGCCCGCCCTACGCTTGTCCGCCCCGTTCGAGGCGCGGGTCGAGCGGGTGCTGCGCGACTATCAGGCGGCGACCGACGATGCGGCCTTGCGCGACGCCCTGCTGGCGCGGATGCCCAGCCACCATAGCCGAGAGCGGATCGCGCAGTGGCGCGCCCTGTCGCAGGCGGGCGACCTGCGCGCCCTGGCGACGGCCCTGATGCGCGAGCACTACGATCCAGCCTATCGCCGGGCGTCTGCGGGGGCGCGCGATCTGGGCGAGATCACGATGGACGGCGGCGCTGAGAGCGATCTGGACTGCGCGGCGGAGGCGGTGGCGATTTCCCTCTCCCGCCGGGAGAGGGGCGGTTAGACCGCCGTGCCGCCCACGGTCAGGCCGCCGATCTTGAGACTGGGTTGGCCGATGCCGACGGGGACGCCCTGACCGGCCTTGCCGCAGGTGCCGACGCCGGGGTCGAAGGCGAAGTCGTCGCCGATCATCTGGATCTGGGTCAGGGCCGTGGCGCCGTCGCCGATCAGGGTGGCGCCGCGCACGGGGGCGGTGATCTTGCCGTCCTCGATCAGATAGGCCTCGGTGCACTGGAAGACGAATTTGCCGTTGGTGATGTCCACCTGGCCGCCGCCGAAGTTGGCGGCGTAGAGGCCGCGCTTGGTGCTGGCGATCATGTCGGCCTGCGAATCCTTGCCGCCTTCCATGAAGGTGTTGGTCATGCGCGGCATGGGCGTGTGGGCGAAGGACTGGCGGCGGCCGTTGCCGGTGGCGTTGGCGCCCAGCTGACGCGCCGACAGCCGGTCGTGCATCAGGCCGACCATGATCCCGTCCTCGATCAACACGGTGCGCGAGGTCGGGGTGCCCTCGTCGTCGAACGACAGGGAGCCGCGGCGCCCGGCGATGGAGCCGTCGTCCACGACCGTCACGCCCGGCGCGGCCACCCGCTTGCCCATCATGCCGGTGAAGACCGACGAGCCCTTGCGGTGGAAGTCGCCCTCGAAGCCGTGGCCGACCGCCTCGTGCAGCAGGACGCCGGGCCAGCCCGCGCCCAGCACCACGTCCATCTCGCCCGCCGGGCAGTCGACGGCGTCCAGATTGACCAGGGCCTGACGCAGGGCCTCGTCCACCTGGGCCTGCCAGCGTTCAGGGGCGACCCATTCCTCGAAGCCCGCGCGGCCGCCCGCGCCGGACGAGGCGCTCTCGCGGCGGCCGTCCTTTTCGACGGTGACGGAGACGTTCAGCCGGACCAGCGGGCGCAGGTCGCTGAGCAGGCGCCCGTCGCCGCGCAGGATGTCGATGGCGCGACGCTCGCCGACCAGGGAGGCCGAGACCTGCACCACGCGCGGATCGCGGGCGCGCGCCCAGGCGTCGATCTCGGCCAGCAGGGCGATCTTGTCCGAGAAGGCCGGGGCCAGCAGCGGATCGACCGGATCATAGAGGCGCTGGTTGGTGTCGCGCGGCGCCTCGGCGGCGGTTCCGTCATAGCCGCGCTTGGCGAGCGCAGCGCTGTCGGCGGCGCGGCGGATGGCGGCGGCGGAGATTTCATTGGCGTGGGCGTAACCGGCCGTCTCGCCCGCCACGACGCGCAGGCCGAAACCTTCAACAGCATCGTAGGAGGCGCCCTTCAGCCGCCCGTCGTCGAAGACCAGGGATTCGCTCTCGGTCTTTTCGAGGAACAGCTCCCCGTCGTCGGCGCCCGACAGGGCGGTCTGCAGGATCGACAGGGCCTCGTCCGGGGCTACGCCCGCGGCGTCGAGGATGGGGGAGGGGGAGGCGACGGTGCTCATGGACGCTAGATAGGGGCTGAGGAGCGCGGCGTCACGGGGGCAGC
>NZ_GL883086.1:1794003-1796894 GCF_000204035.1 Brevundimonas diminuta ATCC 11568 | reverse complement strand
AGCACTTGTCAGTCCTCCGTCACCTCGCCCGAGCCGCTGACCGACTGGCGCAGTTCGGCGGGGCGGCGGGTCAGGCGGACCTCGCCGCTGCCCGAGACGTCGACCTCGGCCTTGCCGCTGGGGCCGACGCGGACCTCGCCCGAGCCGCTGACGCGGACCTTGGCGTCGTCGACGATCAGCTCGTCCATGCGGGCGTCGCCGGCGCCTGAGACATCGACCGTCACGGCGTCGGTCCGGCCCTGGACCCGCACGTCGGACGAGCCGGTCAGCGTCAGGTCCAGCGACGGCTGGTCATAGCCGCGGATCTTCAGCTCGGTCGGGCCCGACAGGTCGAAGGCCTTCACCGAGGGGGCCTTGATGATGATCTTCAGGGCGTCGGTCTCGCTCCAGCCGCGAATGCCGGTGCGGGTCCAGCGGACATAGCTGCGATCGCCGCGCGGGGCCTCGTCCAGCGTCAGGCGGCCGTTGGAGAAGCGGACACGCTCGACCACGCTCTGGGCGCCTGAGACGGTGATGCCCGGCGTATCGGCCTGCTGGTCGTAGACCACGTCGGCGGGGATGTTGATCGCCAGGCGATCGCCGCCGGTCCATTCGATGGTGCGGGTCGTGTCGGGCGAGACCTGGCCGCGTTCGACGGTGAAGCCGCTGTCGCCGGCCTCGTCGTCGGTGATGACCCAGGTCCAGTCGTGGCGGGCCAGGTCGCGGCCTCCCACGGCGAAGGCGCCGCCGATGCCGACGATGGCCAGGATCAGGCCCGCGCCGGAGATGATGAGCAGATTGCGGATCATGACTGTGTTCTCCTCTCTCTGGCTTTAGGCCTGGGGTTCCAGGGCGGGTTTGATGACGCGGTAGTGCAAGCGGGCGTACCAGACGGTGGCGTCGATCAGCCATTTGGTCAGCAGCGCCATGGTTCCGACCATGAAGATGCCCAGACCCATCAGGCCGACGCCCAGCAGCGCGGCGGCCAGCGCCCCGCCCGGCAGGCCCATGAAGGCGCCAGCCACCATGACGAAGCCGCCGGCGATGAAGACGCCGACCCCGCCCAGCAGCAGGGACAGCACCGTGCCGAAGACGGGCAGGGCGATGGGCAGCAGGATCAGGATGTCGATCGCCCCCAGGCCCAGGATGCCGAATACGGCCCCGGCGGCGGATGAGGCCGACGGCTCCTGACGCCAGCGTTGTGCGCCGGCCTCGGCCTTCAACTCGCGGGACAGGCGATCCGGGTCGCCCAGGGCCTCGGCCACCTCGGCCTCGCTGCGGCCGGCGGCGGCGCCGTCGGCGAAGTGGGCTTCGTAGTCGGCTACGATCTCATTGGCGGTGGCGGCGGGCAGGCCCACCAGGCCGCGTCGCAGTCGCGCCAGGAATTCCGCGCGGTTCATTTGTCCTCTCCCCTGTCAGCTTGGGCGGTCGATTCGGTTCGGGCGCTCTGATCGAGCAAGGCGGGCGTCTCCGCTGGAGCTTCCGCGACGATGACGCTTTCGTCGTCATCGCCGGCGATCAGGGCTTCGACGGCGCGGGCGAAGGCTCGCCACTCGCCGGTCTGGCCGTCCAGGGCGCGGCGGCCCGCGGCGGTCAGGCGATAGTATTTGCGGGACGGGCCGCTGGATGATTCGACCAGATAGGTCTCCACCAGGCCGTCGGTCTGCATCCGCCGCATCAGCGGATAGATGGTGCCTTCTCCCATGCCGATGGCGTCGGACAGGCGGCTGGCGATCTCATAGGCGTAGCTGTCGCGTCGGGCGAGCAGCGCCAGGACGCAGAGCCCCAGCACGCCTTTCTTCAGTTGAATGTCGATGGTGTCGGGCATTCGGTCCCTCTTGGGCGTCCGCTCTTCGGATGTTCAAGGGGTATCGCAAGGTATCTTGTCGTGCAAGGTAGCTGTTCAAACATGACAGCGATTTAATCGACCGCATTTTGTCGAGAGGGCGCCATAGGTGCGCTTGATCGCTTGGCAAGGGCGGTTCGAGCCGATAAGGACCGGCCATGACACGCCGAGGTCCGTCTGGGCCCGGCGACGCTTGCGAATTGCTCGCAAACGTCTGCTGCAGAACGGTTTATGAGGACTTCTCGAATGGGGATGGGCATGCGAGCCATGGCGCGGTTGGGGGGCGGTATCGCCGCGACCGCCCTTGCCGCCATTTTCGCTGCGCCGGCGATGGCGCAGGATCTTTTGGGGCAGCCGGTTCCGGCGGGCCTGGGCCTGCAGACGGCCGCCGCGCCGCTGGCGCACGAGGCTCACTTCTTCCACAACGTCGTGCTGATGCCGGTCATCACCGTGATCTGCGTCTTGGTGCTGGCGCTGCTGGTGTGGATCGCGATCCGCTACAACAAGCGCGCCAACCCGACCCCGGCCAAGTGGAGCCACAATACGGTCATCGAGGTCATCTGGACCGTGGTGCCGGTGTTGATCCTGGTCGGTATCTCCCTGTTCTCGTTCCGCCTGCTGTTCGCCTATCACGACTATCCGGACTCGGACGTCACGGTGAAGATCACCGGCAACCAGTGGAACTGGGGCTATGAATATCCGGACCAAGGCGTGGCCGAGTACATCTCGAACATGCTGCCGGAAGATAAGGCGCCCAAGCATCTGTACCGCCTAGCCGCCGATGAGCCGATGGTGGTTCCGGTCGGTCAGAACGTGCGCCTGCTGATCACCGCTTCGGACGTGATCCACGCCGTCGCCGTGCCGGCCTTCGCCATCAAGGTGGACGCTGTTCCGGGCCGCATGAACGAGACCTGGTTCCGCGCCGAAAAGGAAGGCGACTACTACGGCCAGTGCTCCGAGCTGTGCGGCGTCGACCACGCCTTCATGCCGATCCACGTCAAGGTGGTGAGCCAGGAAGCCTTCGCCGCCTGGGTCGCCTCCAAGGGCGGCTCCATGACCAAGGCCG
>NZ_GL883086.1:1777954-1793708 GCF_000204035.1 Brevundimonas diminuta ATCC 11568 | reverse complement strand
CTGTTCACGATTCACACGACCATAAGCCGGGCTTCTTCACCCGCTGGTTCCTGTCGACCAACCACAAGGACATCGGGATTCTGTACCTGGTGTTCGCCATCTTCACCGGCCTTGTCGGCGGCGCCCTGTCGGGCCTGATCCGCTGGGAACTGGCCGAGCCGGGCATCCAGCTGTTCAAGGAAGGCACGATCATCCAGCAACTGGGGATCGTCGAGGCGTCCAAGCACGGCTACAACGTCACGGTCACGGCTCACGCCCTGATCATGGTGTTCTTCGTCGTCATGCCCGCGACGATGGGCGGTTTCGGCAACTACTTCATCCCGATCATGATCGGGGCGCCGGACATGGCCTTCCCGCGCCTGAACAACATCTCGTTCTGGCTGATCTTCTTCGCCTTCGTGTTGCTGGTGCTGTCGATGTTCGTCGACGGCGGGCCGGGCCGCGGCTTCGGCGGGGGGTGGACCTCCTATCCGCCGCTGTCGACCATGGGCCATACGGGGCCGTCGTTCGACCTGGCGATCTTCTCGCTGCACGTCGCGGGCGCCTCGTCGATCCTGGGCGCGATCAACTTCATCACCACCATCTTCAACATGCGCGCGCCGGGCATGACCCTGCACCGCATGCCGCTGTTCGCCTGGGGCGTGCTGATCACGGCCTTCCTGCTGCTGCTGTCGCTGCCGGTTCTGGCGGGCGCCATCACCATGCTGCTGACCGACCGTAACTTCGGCACCTCGTTCTTCGATCCGGCCGGCGGCGGCGACCCGGTGATGTACCAGCACCTGTTCTGGTTCTTCGGCCACCCCGAAGTGTACATCATGATCCTGCCGGGCTTCGGCATGATCTCGCACATCGTCTCGACCTTCTCGAAGAAGCCGATCTTCGGCTACCTCGCGATGGCCTACGCCATGGTCGCCATCGGCTTCATCGGCTTCATCGTGTGGGCGCACCACATGTATACGGTCGGCATGAGCGTGAACCTGCGCGCCTACTTCGTGGCCGCGACCATGATCATCGCCGTGCCCACGGGCGTGAAGATCTTCAGCTGGATCGCCACTATGTGGGGCGGCTCCATCACCTTCAAGGCGCCCATGCTGTGGGCGATGGGCTTCATCTTCCTGTTCACCGTCGGCGGCGTGACCGGCGTGGTCCTGTCGAACGCCGGCATCGACTACAGCCTGCACGACACCTACTACGTCGTGGCGCACTTCCACTACGTGCTGTCGCTGGGCGCCATCTTCTCGATCTTCGCGGCCTTCTACTACTGGTACGAGAAGATGTTCGGGGTGAAGTACAACGAGTTCCTGGCTCAGGCTCACTTCTGGATCATGTTCGTGGGCGTGAACCTGGTGTTCTTCCCGCAGCACTTCCTGGGTCTGCAGGGCATGCCGCGTCGCTACGTCGACTATCCGGAAGCCTTCACCTACTGGAACCACGTCTCGTCGGTCGGCTATCTGATCACCATCATCGGCGTGGGCGTGTTCCTGGTGCTGCTGGTGGAATCCGCCATCCGTCGCCGCAAGGCCGAGGCCAACCCGTGGGGCGAAGGCGCCACCACGCTGGAGTGGACCCTGTCCTCGCCGCCGCCGCACCACCAGTTCAACGAACTGCCGGTGGTCAAGGCGGACAACCACTGATCCGTATCGGATAGACTCGGAGAGGCCGCCCTTCCGTAACCGGAAGGGCGGCCTTCGCGCTTTATGACCATGATCGAACGCCCCGCCCAAGAAACGCCCCTCGTCACCACGGCCCAGCCGGAAGACTTCTTCCAGTTGTTGAAACCGCGCGTCATGTCGCTTGTGGTGTTCACAGCGGTGACGGGCCTGGTCGTGGCGCCGGGGCAGCTGAGCTGGGTCAACGCTGTCATCGCCGTTCTGTGCATCGCCATCGGCGCCGGGGCGGCGGGCGCGCTGAACATGGCGGTCGAGGGCGAGACCGACGCCCTGATGCGTCGCACGCGCGGACGCCCGGTCGCGGCCGGACGCGTGCGCAAGAACGACGCCATCGCCTTCGGCATGGTGCTGTCGATCTTCTCGGTCATGCTGCTGGGCATGACGACCAATTGGCTGGCGGGCGGCCTGCTGGCCCTGACCATCGTCTACTACGCCTGGCTCTACACCCTGGTGCTGAAGCGCCGCACGCCCCAGAACATCGTCATCGGCGGCGCGGCCGGGGCCTTGCCGCCCGTGATCGGCTGGGCGGCGGTGACGGGCGACGCGCCGTGGCAGGCCTGGCTGCTGTTCCTGATCATCTTCATGTGGACGCCGCCGCACACCTGGGCCCTGACCCTCTATTCGGCCGGCGACTACGCCAAGGCGGGCATTCCGATGATGCCGGTGGCGCGCGGAGCCAAGTCCACCCGCCTGCAGATCATGCTCTACAGCCTGGCCTTCGTGCCCGTGGCGATCGCGCCCGCCTTCACCGGCCTGGGCGGCCCCATCTATCTGGTGGTCTCGGTCGCGGGCGGCTTGGGCTTCCTGGCCCTGGCCTTCCGCCTGTGGCGCTCGCGCGCCGGCGATCAACCCGACAAGGCCGAGGCCGTGGGGCGAGAGGCCGCATTGTATGACGTCCGGGCCGAGGCCAAACCGGCCCGCAACCTGTTCGCCTTTTCGATCTTGTACCTGATGGCGTTGTTCTCGGCCCTGTTGGTCGAGCATCTGTCGGGCGTCGGAGTCTGAATCCCATGTCCAACCTCCAGTACCTGAAGCTGAACGATGAACAGGTTCGTGCGCGCAAGCGTCGCAACGTGGCCATCGCCCTGGGCCTGCTGGCCTTCATCGCCCTGGTCTACACCGTGACGGTGTCGCGCATGCACGCCAACAACCAGGCGCGACATGAAGCCGAGGCGGCGGCCCTGGCCACGCTGGAGAGGGCCGATCCGGCCCTACCGGCGCCGGTCCAGCCGGACGCACCCGTTCCCGCGCCCGCAACCCAGGAGCCTTGAGGGCCGTGAAGAACAAGAATTCGGTCGCGTTGCTGTGCGCGGCCTTGGTCATTTTCATGACGGGCGCGGCCTTCGCCGCCGTGCCGCTGTACCGGCTGTTCTGCCAGGTCACGGGCTTTGACGGCACGACCATGAAGGCCGAGGCGGCGCCGACCGAGATCCTGGATCAGGAAGTCTTGATCCGTTTCGACACCAACGTCCGCGACCTGCCCATGACCTTCAAGGCCGAGCAGTTCAGCCAGAAGGTCCGCATCGGCGAGACGGGCATGGCCTATTTCGAAGTGACCAACACCTCGAACCAGACGATCCACGCCACGGCGGCCTATAACGTTGTGCCCGAGCGGGCCGGTCCGTACTTCCAGAAGCTGCAGTGCTTCTGCTTCGAGGGGCAGGAGATCGCGCCGGGCGCGACCGTCTCCTTCCCGATGCAGTATTTCGTCGCGCCCGAGATGGCGACCGACGCCGAGGTGAAGGGGGTGCGCGAAATCACCCTCAGCTACACCTTCTTTCCAACCAAAGGCTTTCAGCAGGCCGTTGCGAACGACTCTGCTGTTGGCAAAGCCGGAGAGCGGGGGCTATAGCCCTCTTCAAACGACTCTCGCCTTAATTCAGAGACCTTGGGAATGGCTGACGCTCACGCGAAACCGCAACACGACTACCATCTGGTCGATCCGAGCCCCTGGCCGCTGATCGCCTCCTTCTCCGCCTGCATCATGTTCGTGGGCGCCGTGATGTGGATGAAGGGCCTGTTCGGTCTGCCGGAAGGCACCAAGTGGCTGTTCTTCGCCGGCCTCGCGGGCGTGCTGTTCACGATGTACGGCTGGTGGGCCGACGTCATCAAGGAATCCAAGAAGGGCGACCACACCCCGGTCGTCGGCATCGGCCTGCGCTACGGCATGGTGCTGTTCATCGCGTCGGAGGTGATGTTCTTCGTCTCCTTCTTCTGGATGTTCTTCGACATGGCGATCTTCAACGAAGCGCGCACGATCATCCCGGAAGTCGGCAACTGGGCCGACACGGCGACCGCCTGGCAGACCTGGCCGCCCAAGGGCGTCGAGCTGCTGGATCCGTGGAGCCTGCCGCTCATGAACACGGTCATCCTGCTGCTGTCGGGCACGACCCTGACCTGGGCGCACCACGCCCTGATCGGCGGCGACCGCAAGGGCGCCAAGCTGGGTCTGCTGATCACCGTCCTGCTGGGCGTGCTGTTCACCGGCGTTCAGGCCTATGAATATTACCACATCCTGCACGGCCACCTGTTCTTCAGCGAAGAAGCGGCCCAGGCCAAGCTGTACGGCTCCATCTTCTTCATGACGACGGGCTTCCACGGCTTCCACGTCCTGGTCGGCACCATCTTCCTGGCCGTCTGCCTGCTGCGCCTCTACGCCGGTCAGATGACCCCGCAGAAGCACTTCGGTCTCGAAGCCGCCGCCTGGTACTGGCACTTCGTCGACGTGGTGTGGCTGTTCCTCTTCGTCTTCATGTACGTCGTCTTCGGTTGATCGAACGCGACGGACAAGTCGAGCTTTCGTCGGCGCGGGGCCCCAAGCCCCGCGCCGATTTGCTTGTCTGGCCCGCCGTTCGCGCGGGGCTGATGGGGCGCTGTCCGGCCTGCGGGCGCGGGCCTCTGTTCCAGGGCTTCCTGAAGCGCCGCGCTGTCTGCGAGGCCTGCGGCTATGACCTGGGCGCGGTCGAGACGGGCGACGGCGCGGCCACCTTCATCATGCAAATCGCGGGCTTTCTGGTCGGCTTCTCCGCCCTGGCCGTCGAGATCGCGTGGAGCCCGCCGATCTGGCTGCACCTGATCATCTGGCTGCCGTTGGTCGCGGTTCTGGCCGTGGCCTTGATGCGGCCGGGCAAAGGGCTGATGACGGCCCTGCAGATGCTGCGCCAGCGCGGCGCCGATTCCCACCGAGAGACCCGATGACCGTCGCCGCCCGGCCTCGCTTTCCCATCATCCTGACCGTGATAGCCGTCCTGCTGTTGGGCGCCCTGCTGACGCTGGGCGTGTGGCAGGTGCAGCGGCTGCAGTGGAAGCTGGACCTCATCGATAAGGCCGAAGCCGCTGCGGCCCAGGCGCCGCTTCCCCTGGCCGAAGCCCTGGCGCTGGAGGATCCCGAATTCCGCCAAGTGGTCGTGACCTGCCGCGGCCTGAACGCGGCGCCCTTCGTCGAGCTTCAGACCATCGAGGACGGCGACGCCGGGGTGCGGCTGATCTCGGCCTGTCCGGTCGAGGGGCGCGGGACGGTGCTGGTCGACCGCGGCTTCTTGCCCGCCGAGACCGTCGAGCGTCCGGCCGTGCAGGCTGAGGCCGCCATGCCGGTCGTCATCGCGGGCGTGGTGCGCCAGGCGCCCGCTCCCAACGCCATGACCCCGCCGCCGTCGGGCAAGCTCTTCTACGGCCGCGACCGGGCGGCGATGGCCCAGGCCCTGGGCGTGACGGGGGCGGTGTCGTCCTACACCGTCTATGCCACCACCTCGGCCAACCCTGAACTGACGGCGCTGCGGCCGGTGGCGCCGCCCGCCGCCTTCAGCAACAACCACCTGGGCTACGCCCTGACCTGGTTCGGCCTGGCGATCACCCTGGTCGTCTTCTATGCGGCCCTGCTGCTGCGCCGCTATCGCCCCACGCCTTCCAAGGATCGCTGACCTGACTGCTCGTCTTCACACCCTGTCCAACGGCGTGCGCGTCGTGTGCGACCCCATGCCCGGCCTGCGCACCATCGCCGTGACCGTGGCCGTCAACGGCGGCGCCCGCATGGAGGATGAAGCCCGATCCGGCTGGTCGCATCTGTTGGAGCATCTGGTCTTCAAGGGCGCGGGCGACATGGGCGCGCGTGAGATCGTCGAGCGTATCGAGGCCGAGGGCGGCTCGATCAACGCCGCCACCGGCTATGAGCGCACCAGCTTCGATGTGCGCGCCCTGAAGGGCAGCCTGCCGCTGGCCATGCAGGTGCTGTCCGACCTGGTGTTCCGCCCGATCCTGTCGTCCGAGGAGATCGAGCGCGAGAAGGACGTGGTGGCGCAGGAGATCGCCGAGGCCTTCGACACCCCCGACGATCATGTGTTCGAGATGGCCCAGACTCAGGCCTTCGCCGGCCAGGCCCTGGGGCGGCCGATCCTGGGCTCGATCGCCAGCCTGGCGCCTGCCGACCGGGCGGCCGTGGCCGACTGGCGCGCGCGCCTCTATTCGCCCGATCACATGGTGGTGTCGGTGTCCGGCGCGGTCGATGAGCCCGAACTGCTGACCCTGGCCGAGGTCTGGTTCGGCCAGGCGGTCGCCGCGCCGCACGAACCGACGGCGCCCGCCGTCTTCACCGGCGGCGAGGCGAAGCTGGCGCGCAAGATCGAACAGGCCAATCTGGTCTTCCAACTGCCCAGCCTGGGCGTGCGCGATCCGCGCCAGCCCGCCCTGCGCCTGTTCACCGAAATCCTGGGCGGGGGCATGGCCTCGCGCCTGTTTCAGAGCGCGCGCGAGGATCGGGGCCTGGCCTACGCCATCGACGCCTATCACGAGACCTATGACGAACTGGGCGTGCTGGGCGTCTACGCCGGGGCGGCGGCCGAACGGTCGCTGGAGCTGGCCGAGCTGTGCGCCGCCGAAATCCTCGACCTGGCCGACAAGGGGCCGACGGAGGCGGAACTGGCGCGCGCCAAGGCGGTGCTGAACGCCAGCCTGTGGATGGCCGACGAAAGCCCGGCCAGCCGCTCGGGCCGTCTGGCGGGGCAGACCCTGGCGTTCGGCGCGCCCGTCTCGTCGGAAGAGAGCGCCGCCCGCATCGAGGCGCAGACGGCGCAGGATCTGCGCGCGGTGGGCCAGGCCATGACGAGCCAGGGACTGGCGGCGACGGCGGTTCTGGGGCCCAAGGCCGCGGGCGGGGCGGGGCGTGTCTTCCGTCAGCGGATGGCGGCGGGCTGATCGCCGCCTGCTGACGCCGAGATCGCTTCGCGCTATCGTCTGCCCCATGGCCCTGTTCGATTGGATGGCCGAGGCGACCGGACCGGTCCTGAACGGGCAGGGGGTTCTGCTGCGCCCGCCGCGTCCTGCGGACTATGTGGCGTGGGCCTCCCTGCGTGAGGAATCGCGCGACTATCTGCAGCCGTGGGAGCCGGCCTGGGCCGAGGACGATCTAACCCGCGCCGCCTATCGCCGCCGCCTGGGCGTCTATGCGAGGGAGATGGAGCAGGGCACGGCCTGGCCCCTGTTCGTGTTCGATCAAGCTGACGAAGCGCTGCTGGGCGCCATCACCCTGTCCAACATCCGGCGCGGCGTGGCCGAGACGGGCACCCTGGGCTACTGGATCGGCCGCCCCTATGCCGGACAGGGCGTCGGCACGGCGGCGGCGCGAGCCATGTTGGGCCACGCCTTCAGCGCTCTGGGACTGCATCGGGTCGAGGCCGCCTGCGTGCCGACCAACCACGCCTCGCGCCGCGTTCTGGAAAAGTCGGGCTTTCGGCAGGAAGGCGTGGCCCGTGCTTATTTGAAAATTAACGGCCGGTGGGCAGACCATCTGCTGTTTGGCGTTCTGCGTGATGAGTTCGCCGTCGGCGTCGCCCCTTCAGTCAGAGTATCGGACCCGTCTTGAGCACACGATCCAGAGCCCTGACGTGGGATCCGACCACGGCGATCGAAGCCCTCGCCGCGGCCGACGCCGCCCTATGGATCTGGACGCCCGCCGAGGATCAGATCCGCTTTACGGGGGCCACCCGGCCGCTGGGTCTGGGGCCGCTGGCGCCGCAATGCTCGGGCGCGGCCTTCACCGCCCTGGCCATGCCTCAGGACCGCGCCCTGGCCGATCGTCTGCTCAAGCCTCAGGCCGAGGGGACGGAGATCGCCGTGCGCCTGCGGATGCGCGGTTGCGAGACCTGCCTGTGGCGCGGAGTCTGGCTTGAGGACGGCTTGCGCGCGGCGGGCATCGTCGCGCTTGAAACCAAGTTCGCGGGCGCTGATCGCGACGCGCTGACGGGCCTGCTGGATCGACGCACCTTCCTGGTCCGCGTGGCCGAGACCTTGGCGGCGGCCGGCGACTATGAGATGGTGGTGGCCGACCTGGACCGGCTGCGTCGCCTCAACGAGGCCCTGGGTCATGAGCGCGCCGATCTGGTGCTGTCGGCCCTGGGGTCGCGTCTGTCGGCGGCCTTTTCCGAGGATTGCGCCCCGGCCCGCATCGGCGAGGACGAATTCGCGGTCCTGGTGCGGCGCGGCGGCAGCGGGGCCAGCGGCAGCGAGCGCCTGCGCGAGGCGCTGGAGCAGCCTCTGCGGTTGGCGGGCTTCGACATCTATCCGACCCTGTCCATCGGCGCAGTGACGGCCGAGGGCGGACCGGACGCGCCGGACGCCGCCGAGCTTCTGCGCCGGGTCGAACTGGCGGTGGAACAGGCCAAGCAGGCCGGGCGCGGCGGCGCGGCGGCCTATGGCCGAGCGCTGGAGACCGACAGCCTGTCGCGCCTGGCGCTTGAGGCGGACCTGCGCAACGCCTTCGTGCGCGGCGAGATCGAGCCCTTCTTCCAGCCGATCGTCAATCTGAACAGCGGCGCCGTGGCGGGCTTCGAGGCCCTGGCGCGCTGGCGCCACCCCCGGCGCGGCCTGGTGCCGCCTGACGAGTTCCTGACCCTGGCCGATGAAATGGGCCTGATGAACGAACTGGGCCTGCTGATGATGACCGAGGCGGCGCGTCAGCTGGCCGAGTGGCTGCAACGTCACCCCGGCGCCGGGCGGCTGTTCTGCAGCGTCAACCTGTCGGTGGGCGAGATCGAGCGCGCCCATCTGGTCGAGGACGTGGCCCGCATCATCAAGGAGGCGGGCCTGCCGCGCGGCGCCCTGAAGCTGGAAGTCACCGAGGGCGACATCATGCGCGACACCGCGCGCGCCGCCGAGGTGCTGAAGGCCCTGCGCGAGGCGGGGGCCAGTCTGGCGCTGGACGATTTCGGCACGGGGTTCTCGTCCCTGTCCTACCTGGCCAAGCTGCCGTTCGACACGTTGAAGATCGATCGCTACTTCGTTCTGACGATGGACAAGGACGAAGGCTCGGCCAAGATCGTCAAATCCGTCGTCAACCTGGGTCGCGATCTGGCGCTGGAAGTGGTGGCCGAGGGGGTCGAGAACGCCTCCCTGGCGCAACTGCTGCTCGATGACGGCTGCCATTACGGCCAGGGCTTCGGCTATGCGCCCGCTCTGCCGGCCCAGGAAGCCGAGGTCTATCTGAACGAATCCCTCGCCGATGGCGCGGCGCCGATCAAGGCGCGGTCCGGCTGACTTCAGCAAGCTGCAGGCGAGAAGATGCGGCCGTGTCGCGTCTCTTCGTATAAAATAGATTTGCTTCGGGTGTTAAAGGTGACGCCGGATAGGCTTTATCTAAGTTATTTGTAACTTGAACCCGTTGCTGTCGAACTGATTGATCGCCTCTTGTTTTTACATTCAGGGGCGCACAGTCGATGCGTTTGCAAGGTGAGTCTCAAACGAACGAGCGCCTTGATGTCAGCTTTGAAAAGCTGAAAGGCGCCTCTTCGGCGCCGCTCGCCGTCGGCGTGCAGGATGGGGCCAGGCTCTGTTTCGCCGCCTTCCCCGATCATGAAATCGACCGACGGTTCGAGATCGGCTCCGTCACCAAGGTCTTCACCGGCTCCTTGCTGGGCGTCATGGTCGAAGCGGGAGACGTCGATCCCGAGGCGCCGGTGGATCATCTGTTCGGCAAGGCTCTGCCCTGGCCGTTCAGGCCGCCGACCCTGGTTGAACTGGCCAGCCATCGCAGCGGACTGCCGAACACGCCCAAGCCCCTGTTCTGGCGCGAAAGCCTGGCCGCCCTGTCCCTGTCGGTGAAGGATCCGTGGCGCGGCGTGGATGCAGCGAAGTATCGCGCCATGCTCATGGCGGCGGTGAAACAGGCGCGGGTCGGCGAAGCGCCTCGGTATTCGAGCATGGGCGTCAGCCTGCTGGGCGACGCCCTGGCGCACGCCGCGGGGATGGACTTCGCCGATCTGCTGGATCAGCGCCTGCTCAGACCGCTGGGAATCCGACGCACGGACTTCCTGCGGCCGGAGGAAGAGCCCGATCTGGTGGCGATCAGCGTCAACGACTGGGATCGCCCCGTGCCCTATCTGCGCGACCAGATGGCGCCTGCGGGGATGCTGGCTTCCACGGTCGAGGATCAACTGCGTTTCCTGCGCGCCGCCTGGGGCGAGGGGCCGGACGAGATCGTCAAGGGCGTGCTCAGGGCTCAGACGCCTGTGGCCCAGATGGGCGCGGTCGCCATCGGCTATTGCTGGCTTCTGGCCCCGCACAAGGGCGGAGAGGCCGCCTTCCACAACGGCGGGACATGGGGATCGCAGGCCGAGGTCGTCGTGGTGAAGGATCGACGGATCGCCGTCGCGGCCCTGTCCGCCAAACGCCGTCACACCGATGAGTTCGTCAGCGAGATGCTCGGAGCCTGAGGGCGTTCGACCGCCTTCAGGCCCGGCCGCTCTGGCTGGACAGGCGGGCGGCGTCGACGCCGAGCGCGGCCAGGGCGCGGCTCCATTTGGTGTCGTAGTCGGCGTCGAAGATCAGGGCCGGGTCGGCGTCCGTCGTCAGCCAGACGTTCTCGTTCAGCTCTTCCTCCAACTGCCCCTCGCCCCACCCGGCGTAGCCCAGCAGCAGGATGGCGCGGCTGGGGCCGTCCTCGGCGTCGGCCATGGCGGCCAGGGCGTCGCGGGTGCCGGTCAGGGCCAGGCCGTCGCCGAAGGTCAGGCTGGCGTCCTCGCTGGTCCAGTCGGCGGTGTGCAGGACGAAGCCGCGCTCGCGCTCGACCGGGCCGCCGATCAGCACCGAACGGTCGCGCGCGGCGTCGTCGACGGGGGTGTCCAGCTTTTCCAGAACCTCGGCCAGGGAGACGCCCGGCGCGGGCTGGTCCAGGCGCAGGCCCAGGGCGTGTTCGTCGTCGTGGGCGCAGATCAGGATGACGGCGTGGCGGAAGCGATCGTCGTCGATGCCCGGCATCGCCACCAGAAGACGCCCGGTCAGGGAGGAGAAGGCGGTCATGCCCCTATCATCGGGGCGGACGATGATGGGCGCAAGCCATTCTCAAGGCCCACGCGCTTGGCGATCTCCTTACGGGTCTCTATCTGACTCCCATCGTCCTGGATCGTCCGGGTCGAACTCCCGGAGACCCCGACATGACCATCCAGATCGGCGACCGCATTCCCGACGCCACCCTGACGACCATGACGCCCGACGGCCCCAAGCCGGTCACGACGGCCGAGCTGTTCGGCGGCAAGACGGTCGCCCTGTTCGCCGTGCCGGGCGCCTTCACCCCGACCTGTTCGGCGCGCCATCTGCCGGGCTATGTCGACCATCGCGCCGATCTGGCGGGCAAGGGCGTGGACACGGTCGCCTGCGTCTCGGTCAACGACGCCTTCGTCATGGGCGCCTGGGCCAAGGCCAATGATCTGAACGGCGCCGACGACGTGGTCATGCTGGCCGACGGCAACGGCGACTTCACCCGCGCGGTGGGCCTGGTGCTGGACGCCAAGGGCTTCGGCATGGGCGAGCGTTCGCAGCGCTACTCCATGCTGGTCAAGGACGGCGTGGTCGACCAGCTCAACATCGAGCAGGGCGGCGAGTTCAAGGTCTCCTCGGCCGAGCACCTGCTGGCCCAGCTGTGACGACCCGCGTCGCTTATTGAACCATGGGCGACGTCTTCACCCCGGAAAAACGCAGCGCCGTCATGCGCCGGGTGAAGGGGCGCGACACCGCGCCCGAGATGAAGGTCCGGCGCCTGCTGCGGGGCGCCGGGATCGGCTATCGGCTGGGCGGCTGCGGCCTGCCTGGCCGACCCGATGTGGTGATGAAGGGGCGGCGCGTCGTCCTGTTCGTCCACGGCTGTTTCTGGCACGGCCATGACTGCCCGCGCGGGGCGCGCCAGCCCCGTTCCAACGCCGACTACTGGATCGCCAAGATTGACCGCAACCGGGCGCGCGACGACCGCGTCACGGCGGAGCTGCAGGCGCAGGGCTGGCGCGTGCTGACCCTGTGGGAATGCGAGCAGAAGGCGCCGGATTGGGGCGAACGGCTGCTGGACGCGTTGCTGGACCAGACGACGACTTAGGCGACGGCCTGGGCGTCGATGTCCGCCTCGTCGGCCGCGCCCAGCACCTCGCTCAGGGCGGCCAACAGCACCGCCGGGGTCAACGGCTTGGCGACGAAGTGGTTCATGCCCGCGTCCAGGCAGGCGGCGATGTCCTCGGGCGCGGTGTCGGCGGTCACGGCGATGACGGGCGTCGCGACGTTCGGCCCATGGCCCGAGCGCAGGCGGCGGGTGGTTTCGCGGCCGTCCAGCTCCGGCATCCGCACATCCATGAAGATGACGTCGAAGACGCCGGATTCGCAGGCCTTCAGCGCGGCCAGGCCGTCCTCGGCCATGGTCAGCTCGCAGTCGAAGGCTTGCAGGATCACCTGAATGGCGCGGCGGTTGATGGCGTGATCGTCGACCACCAGCACTCTTAAGGGGCGTTCTGCGTCGCGCGGTGCATCCGTCTCAGTCATGACGGAGGGCGGCGTCGGGGCTGGAGCCAAGGTCAGGGCTGACGGCGGCATGGGCGCCCGTTCAGGCAGGCTGCGGACAGGGGGAGCGGCGACGAGGTCGGAGGCGAGCGCGGCGGCCTCTTCCACGCCTTCGGGCAGGGTCAGGGCGACAGTGAAGGTCGAGCCTTGGCCCGCCTGGCTGCGGACCGTCAGGCGGCCGCCCATCAGCTCGACCAGATCACGACTGATCGCCAGGCCCAGCCCCGAGCCCCCGTAGCGTGCGGCGACGCCGTCGGTGGTCTGATCGAACGGGGTGAAGAGGCGGTCCATCTGACCGGCCGTCATGCCCGCTCCGGTATCGGCCACGTCGATCAGCAGGACATGCAGCCCGGCCTCATCGCGCCAGGAGCGCAGCCGGATGGTGATGACGCCCGCATCGGTGAATTTGACGGCGTTGGAGATCAGGTTGTTCAGCACCTGGCGCAGGCGCATGGCGTCGCCCTGAACCACGCCCGGCATATAACGCGAGCCGTCCAGGCGCAGGCGCAGGCCCTTGGCCCTGACCGGGCCCTGCCACAGGCGGAAGGTGTGGTTGAGCAGGTCGCGCAGGTTGAAATCCCGCGTTTCGACCTTGAGGCGCCCGGCGTCGAGGCGGGCGTGGTCCAGCAGGTCGTCCAGCAGCCCCTTCATCATCAGCCCGGCGTCCTCGATCATGGCCGTCTGCTGACGGGTTGCGGACGAGGGGGCGGCGACGCGCGTCAGTTCATGGGCGCCGGTCAGGATGGCGCCGATCGGGGTGCGCAGGTCGTGGGCGACGGCGGCCAGAAGAGCGCTGCGGCCGGCCATGACGCTCTCGGCCTGACGGCGCTTGCCGTCGGCTTCCTTCAGGGCGCGGGCTTCGGCTTCGCCGGCGGCGTGAAGGCGGCTGCGGGTCGTCAGGCAGAAGAAGATGAAGGCCACGACGCCGATGGCGACCGGCAGGATGAAGCGGCCCTCGACCCCCAGGCGGGCCATGAACAGCGGCGCCAAGGCCAGCACCGCCACCTGGGGCGCGACCGTCCAGAGGAAGACCCGCATATTGCCGGCCGAGGCGATGACCGAATTGATCGCGCCCGCCGCCAGAAGGGTGGTGGCGACTACGCCGCCGGGCAGACCGCCCATGATCCACAGCGGCACGGCGATGCTGGCGTAGACCCCGGCGTTGGCCGTGAGCGCCAGATCGCCCAGGGCGCCGCGCCAGCCCTTGGGCGCGGAGACCTGGCCGCGCGTCACAGGGGAGAAGGCGGCGGCCTCGGCCGCTTGCATCAGCAGATAGACCGCCAGCCAGCCCAGGCAGATGGACAGGCCCAGGATGGGGCTGAACAACAGGGCGCAGGCCAACCCCACGACAAGCCGTTGGGGCAGCATCTTGTGCCGCTGTCGGATGGCGTAAGCCCACCCGTTCCGGGATGCGTCGGTCTGCGTCATGCGGCGTTCCGAACGGGCGATGGCGCCCCTCGGTTGCATCATGGCGACGGAGACCTAATGCTCCGTCAACGGCCGGAGGCGGTCGCCTCGGCCATGCTGGCGAAGCCGTCGGCGCGCAGACGGGCCGCCAGATCGCGCTTGATCCGGCCGACCATGCCCGGTCCCTCATAGATCAGGGCCGAATAGACCTGGACCGCCGAGGCGCCCGCGCGAATGCGGGCATAGGCGTCCGCGCCGTCGGCGATGCCGCCTACGGCGATCAGCGGCAGGCGCCCGCCCGCCGCCTCGGCCGCGGCCTCCACCGCCTTCTGGGCGAAAGGTTTCAGCGGGGCGCCCGACAGGCCGCCCGCCTCGCCCTTATAGGCGGACCGCAGGGAGGCGGGCCGCTCCAGCGTCGTGTTGGACACGATCAGGGCGTCGATGCGGTGGGCGATGGAGGCCTCGACGATCATGCCGATCTCTTCGCCGATCAGGTCGGGCGCGATCTTCAGGAAGACCGGCGCCCCGTCGGCGGGGCGGGCCTCATGAATGCGGCCCAGCAGGTCGTCCAGCGCCTCGCGGCCCTGCAGCGCGCGCAGGCCCGGCGTGTTGGGCGAGGAGATGTTGACGGTGAAATAGTCGGCCAGTCCCGCCAGCCTCCTCAACCCCGCGACATAGTCGGCGGCCTTGTCTTCGGTGTCCTTGTTGGCGCCCAGGTTGGCGCCGATGGCCGTGCGGGTCGGACGCCGCGCCAGACGGGCGGCGAAGGGCTCCAGCCCCTCGTTGTTGAAGCCCATGCGGTTGATGATCGCCCGGTCCTCGGCCAGTCGGAACAGGCGCGGCTTGGGATTGCCTGCTTGCGCGCGCGGCGTGACCGAACCGCATTCCACGGCGCCGAAGCCCAGGCGCGACAGGCCTTCCAGCGCCTCGCCGTTCTTGTCGAGGCCGGCGGCCAGACCGACGGGGTTGGACATCTCCAGCCCGGCGATCGTGGTCTTCAGGATCGGATCGTCGGCGCCGGGCGCGGGCAGGGGCGTCATCTGCAGGGCGCGGATGGCCAGGCGGTGCGCGGTTTCCGGGTCGAGTTGGCGCAGCGCCCAGGCGCCGAGGTCGGTCAGGCTCATGTTCAGGCGGTCCCTTCGACGATCATGCGGCCGTCGGCCGTCACCGACAGGGCGCGGGCGGCGCGCGTCGCCGCGACGGGCAGGGGGCCGTAGATGTGGGGGAACAGGGCGCCGCCGCGCGACGGCTCCCAGATCAAGGCGTCGCCCAGGGCGGTCAGGTCGACCTCGACCAGCATCAGCTCGGTCTGGCCCGCGTAGTGTTTCGCCGCCGTGGCTTCCAACTGGTCGGCGGCGGACAGGTGGATGTAGCCGTCGGCCACGTCCACGGGCGAGCCGTCATAACGGCCCTCGGCCAGGGCGGCGCGCCAGTCGGCGCGGCTCAGGATCTTGAAGGCGACATCGGGCAGATCGGTCACGCCAGGGTCTCCGGCGTCAGCCAGCCTTCATAGGACGGGCGACCGGCGACATCGACGCTGAAGATCGCCGCCGCGCCGGTGGGGAAACCGCCGCTCATCTTGTCCAGCACCGAGGGCGAGGCGGCGCTCTCGATCAGATATTCGACCGCCAGCTGGTGCACGCCGGGGTTATGGGCGATCAGCAGCAGGCAACCGGCCTGGTCCTCGGCCGCCTCGACCGCGCGGCGCAGCACGTCGGCGGGGGCGTTGTAGAGGGCGTCGGAGACGTGCAGCTCGACATCGCCGAAATGCTCGCTGACGCCATCCCAGGTATCGCGCGTGCGCTGGGCGCCCGAGACCAGGGCCATGTCGGGCTTCAGACCCCGCGCCGCCAGGGCGCGGCCCATGG
>NZ_GL883086.1:1762540-1777504 GCF_000204035.1 Brevundimonas diminuta ATCC 11568 | reverse complement strand
CGCCCTGTCCGCCCGGCATGGCGGCGATCACCCGGCGCGCGCCGATGAAGCCGTCCAGCCAGGGCGTGGCGTAGCCCAGGCCCAGAACGTCGCAGTTGTTGGCCTCGCCCCAAGCGTCCTCCAGCCGTCGCGCCAGCATGCGCCGGGCCAGCGCGCCGGTCGGCTCGCCGTAGAAGGTGCGGAGATCGTCGATGCTGCGGCGCATGGGGGGCAGTATGGCTGAAAGTCTGCGCGACTTCATCCATTCTGGGCGGCGGAGGGTTCCTCTTCGCGCGGCTTAGGATAGGGTTTCGATAGGAGACCTCCCCATGACCCTGACCGTTCGCCAGTTTCCCTGCCTGTCCGACAACTACGGCTTCCTGATCCGCGACGAGGCGACGGGGCTGGTCGCCGCCGTCGACACGCCGGACGCTGAGGCCGTCCTGGCCGATCTGGAGGCGTCGGGGTGGGGTCGGCTGGATCTGATCCTGAACACCCACTGGCACGCCGATCACACCGGCGGCAACGAACGGTTGCAGGCCGAGACGGGCTGCGAGATCGCCGGGCCGGAAGAGGTGCGCCGCGCGGCGCCGCTGGATCACGTTCTGGTCGACGGTGAGGCGGTGCGCCTGGGTGAAACGACCTTCGATGTGGTGCTGTCGCCGGGTCATACCCTGGGCCATGTGGTCTATCATGCGGCCGACGACGGCCTGGCCTTCGTCGGCGACGTCATCTTCGCCCTGGGCTGCGGGCGGCTGTTCGAGGGAACGCCGCAGCAGATGTGGGACAGCCTGAACCGCATCGCCGCCTGGCCCGAAGCGACGACGCTTTACTGCGCCCATGAATATACGGCCTCGAACGCCCGCTTCGCCCTGTCGCTGCCGGACGCCGACGAGGCGTTGAAGGCGCACGCCGAGGCCATCTTCGCCGCTCGTGAGCGTGGGGAGGCAAGCGTGCCGACCACGGTGGGGATCGAGCGTCGCTTCAACCCCTTCCTGCGCGCCCGCGACGCCGCCGACTTCGCCGAGCGCCGCGCCCTCAAGGACAGCTTCAAGGGCTAGGGCGCCCGCCGGATTTTCCAGTCACCCATCATCGGAGATGTTCATGCAGTTGAAGGATCGGGTCGCCATCGTGACCGGCGCGGGCGGGGGTCTGGGCCGCTGTCACGCCCTCTATCTGGCCGGTCAGGGCGCCAAGGTCGTGGTCAACGACCTGACCGAGGCGGCGGCGCAGGGCGTGGCGGACGAGATCGTCGCGGCGGGCGGCCAGGCGATGGCGGCGGGGGGCTCCGTCACCGACGTCGACGCGGTTCAGGCCATGGTCGAGGCGGCGATGAAGGCCTGGGGCCGCATCGACATCCTGATCAACAACGCCGGCATCCTGCGCGACAAGAGCTTTTCGAAGATGACGCTGGATGACTTCCGCCTGGTGGTGGACGTGCATCTGATGGGTGCGGCCATCTGCTCCAAGGCCGTGTGGGAGATCATGCGCGCGCAGACCTACGGCCGCATCGTCATGACGACCTCTTCGTCCGGCCTCTACGGCAATTTCGGCCAGGCCAACTATGGCGCGGCCAAGCTGGCTCAGGTCGGCCTGATGCAGACCCTGGCCATCGAGGGCGCCAAGCATAACATCAAGGTCAACGCCCTGGCGCCGACCGCCGCCACCCAGATGACGGCGGGCATCTTGTCGGAGGAGGGGCTGAAGGCGCTGGACCCGGCCCTGGTCAGCCCCGGCCTGCTGGCGCTGGTGGGCGAGGCGGCGCCGACGCGGGCCATCCTGTGCGCGGGCAGCGGGCATTTCGCCACGGCCAACATCACCCTGACGCCGGGCGTGCGGATCGGCGGGGGCGTGGATGCGGGCGAGCAGCTGATCGCGCGCTGGGCCGAGGCCACGAACCGCGAGGGCGAGATCGTGCCGGAGTTCGGCTTCCAGCAGGCGGCGCAGGAGATGGCCTCGGCGGGCGTGACGGCGCCGATGGCGGCGGGTTGAGCCTTCAGGCGCGGCGGCGGTCGTCGTCGCGCCACAGCCACAGGGCGCCGAAGACCAGCGCCAGGGCGACCAGCATCAGCGCCTGGGGCGCGACCTCGGCCAGGCTGGCGCCCATGGCGTTCATCCGCACGAAGGCCTGAACCGCCGCGGTCGAGGGCGACAGGTGCGCCAGCCAGACCAGCAGTTTGGGCATCATGAAGTGCGGCCAGGCCGCGCCCGCCAGGAAGAACAGCGGCGCTGACGTGCCGACCAGCACCTGCAACACCCGCTCATGCCGGTCGAACAGTCCGCCGAGCAGCAGGCCCAGCGCCGCAACCCCGGCCGAGAAGACCGGCGCCAACAGGATCACCCCGGCCATGTCGCCCGCGCGCGGATAGTCCTGAAGCCAGAAGACGAAGCCGAAATAGAACAGGCAGGACGCCGTGCCGATCGCGGTCAGCGCCAGCCACAGACCCAGCCGGGCGCTGCGCCGCAGGGGAGCGGCGCCGGTCTCGCGACGCAGGGCGGCGATGACGCCCGCGCCCAGCAGCAGGGTCTGTTGCAGGATGATCAGGCTGACGGCGGGCACGGCGTAGTCGCCATAGCCCTCGGTCGGGTTGAACAGGGAGACCTGTTTCAGGCTCGGGGCCAACCGGGCCGCGCGGGCGGCCTCGGGCAGGCCCTCCAGCCGCGTCTCGGCGACATGGGCGGCGGCGGCAGCGACCGCCTTGCCGACAGATGTGACGCGGACGAGATAGCCGCCGTTCAGCCAGACGGCCACGCCGTCGGGCGCGCCGCGCGCCAGGTCGGCCTCGAACCGTTCGGGCAGGATGACGACGCCGTCGACCACGCCGCGCCGCATCAGGTCGGACGCCTGGGCGGTCGAGGGGATGACGGCGGCGACCTCGACCGCATGGGAGGCGTTCAGGTCTTCGACCAGGGCGCGGGTCAGGGCGCTCTGCGTCGGCGTCACCACGGCGACCGGCAGGCCCGTCGCCGCCTGCCCGGCGTAGGCCGCCGGATAGTAGAAGGCGTAGAGGACCACGGCCAGGATCAGCAGGCTGCTGACCGGCCGGGCGCGCGGCAGGTTGCGGAAGGTCGCGATGAAGGCGGCGCCGACGCCCTGTTCGGGCAGAGGAAAGGCCAGCGCCTCGGCCTTGGGCGCGCGCCGCGCGCGCAGGCGGATCAGCACGGCCGACAGGATCAGGGCGATCAGGGCGACAACGCTCAGGATCATCAGGTCGCGCCAGGCGCCGCCGGGCGTCGCGCCTGTCACCATCTGACCGGTCTGAAGGCGCAGGTAGTGGGTGTAGGGCAGGATGTCGCTCCAGATCCGGGCGAAGCGCGGCCCGTGATCCAGCGGCAGGGTGCCGTTCGAGAAGGCGATGGCCGCGCCCGAATAGATGGCGGTGGCCGAGAAGGCCATGTCGACGTCCCCCAGCAGGGCGACCAGCAGGGCCGACAGGGCGACGCTGACCGCCATCAGGGCGACCACGCCCAGCATCAGCAGGGGCAGCGACCCCGCCACGCCCCAGCCCCTGACCCCGCACAGCCAGCCGATCCAGGCCAGGCCCCACAGGGTGAAGACGACGAAGTGCGGCGTCAGCCGCCCGATCAGGGCAGCCGTGGTCCGCCCGCCGGTCTGCGCTCTGAACGTCTGGAACGACCCGCCCTGCATCAGCCGTCCGACCGCCAGCACCGCCGAACAGGCCGCCAGCAGGTGCAGCACGCCTGGCGCCAGCAGGCCGCCGAGGAACAGCTCGAAACTCAGCTGCGGATTGCCGATGATCGACACCTGGACGGCGGGCGGCTCCAACGCCGTGGCGGGCAGGCCCATCTGGCGCGCCCGTTCTTCCAGCCTCGGCGCGGCGGCCGAAGCGATGGCCGAGGACTGGCCCAGGGCCGACAGGGCGCCGACGGTCTGGAAGGCGCCGTTGAACGACACCGTCACCTGTTCCGGGCGGCGAAAGGCGCCTTCGGTGAAGCCTGAAGGGAAATGGGCGATGCTGTAGACCTCGCCCCGCCGCATCAGGGCCACGGCCTCGTCCACTGTCGCCGGGGCGTGAGCCACGCGCACGCCAGGGCTGGCCTCCATGTTGCGGATGGCGGCGCGGCTGAAGGCCGAGTCATCCTGATCCACCACGGCGACCGGAGCCTGGCGGATCACGCCGGGCGCCAGCATGGCCGCGATCACGGCCAGCAGGATCAGCGGCAGGCCGAAGGCGACGAAGGCGTCCCACGGGCGGGTCGCCAGCCGCCGCGTCTCGTCCTGAACGGCCGCGAGGAAGACGGCCGCGCTGCGCGTCATCGCGAGGACCAGTCGAACAGGACGCTCATGCCCGGCCGCAGACCCTCGATCGGCCGGGCGGGCTTGGCCTTCACCTGGAAGCTGCGCACGTCATAGCCGCTGGACTGACGGGTCGAGCGCCAGGTGGCGAACTCGCCCTGGGGGCTGATGGCGGTGACGCGGAAGGCGGCGCCCTTGATCCCCAGCGCGGGCACGTCGCCGCGCACGGCGGCGCCGATCTTCAGGTCGCGGAACTGGTCCTCGCGCACGCTGAAGGCGACCCAGGGATCGGCCGTGTCGACGATAGTGAAGACCGGCACCCCCGTCAGCACCAGTTCGCCGACATTGGCGAAGCGTTCGGACACCTCGCCGCCGTGCGGGGCGGTCAGGCGGGTCTCGCCCTGCAGGCTCTCGACCTCGGCGACAGCGGCGCGGGCGCCGCTTACGTTGGCGTCGGCGACCGACTTCTCCTGCGGCCGGGTTCCGGCCAGGGCCTTCAGATACTGCTGGCGGGCGGCCTCGGTCTGGGAGGCGGTGGCGGCGCGGGCGGCGACCGCCTCGTCGCGGCGCTGGGCCGAGATGACGCCCTCGGCGAACAGGTTTTCGGCCCGGCGCGCCGTCTGGTCGGCCAGGCGGGCCGTGGCCTGTGAGGCGCGCCAGATCGACTCGACCGTTTGCACGTCCTCGGCGCGGGCGCCCTCTCGGCTCATGGACTGGATGGCCTGCGTCGACTGCAGCAGGGCGCGGGCCTGGGCGTCCTTGGCCTCGACCTCGGGGCTGCTCATCAGGGCCAGCTCCTGTCCCGCCTTCACCTGATCGCCCTCGGCGGCCAGGAAGCGTTCGACGCGGCTGGGCACCTTGGTTGCGACGGTGAAGGTCTCGGCCTCGACCATGCCCTGCACCTGATCCGGCGCCGGGCGGGCGGCCAGGAACAGGCCCACGACGATGAAGGCGATCAGCAGGACCACGCCCGCCGCGACGATCAGGGGCAGGGGCGAGCGGCGCGGCTTGGACGGGGGCGCTTCGGCCGGCTGGGGCGGCGTATAGGCCGAGGAAGGCGTCTCGCTCATGGGGCGCTGATTCATGGGGCGCTGATCCGGTCGTCGCGTTGCAGATAGTCGTTCAGGGTCTGGTCGCTTCCCGCCGCCGCCAGCAGGGCCGACAGGCTGAGGTCGTATTCATAGGCCGCCGCCGCCCGTTGCAGCCGCGCCGTCCCCAGCAGGTTGCGGGCGTCGATGACCGAGGCGGCGGTCGCCTCGCCCTCGCGGAAGCCGACCTCCTGCACGCGCAGGTTCTCGCGCGCGGCCGCCAGGCTGCTGTCCATCCTCAGGAACTGCCGTCGCGCCAGCTCGACCTGGTTGTAGGCGCGCGTGACCAGCAGGCGGGCGTCGTCGCGAGCCTGGCGCTCGACCTCGCCGGCGGCCGAGGCCTGGGCGCGGGCGGCGCCGAGCATCCTCCGCCGGTCCAACGACGACATCAGAGTGTAGCGGGCGCCCAGCCCAAAGGCCCAGTCCGGCTCGGTCGGCAGGGAATCGTCCGGGTTCATGTTGTAGGTGCCGAAGGCGTAGACCGACGGCTTCATCCGCGAGGCCGCAAGATCCGCCCCGGCCTCGGCCAGATCGCGCCCCGCCTGGGCTTGAACGAGGCGCGAATTCGACTGGCTCGCGCTGTCCAGGAAGATGGCGGCGGGGCCGACCGGATCGCGATTGACGAACAGAGGCGTGGTCGGGGTCACGCCTGTCTCGACGTCGGCGACGCGGGCCAGGGAGGCGACGGCGTTCTCATGCTCCAGCTCGGCGCGGTTGACCTGGCGCTGGGCGGCGTCGCGCGCGACCTCGACCTGAAGGGTCTGGGCGCGGCTGAGCATCCCTTCTTCTTCCATGCGGCGGGCGTTCTTCAGGTGCAGGTCGAAGCCGTCGCGGGTCTCCAGCGCGATCTTCAGCGCCTCGGCCGCCAGCACCTGGCCGAAATAGGCGCGGGCCAGGTTGACGCTCTCCAGGTTCAGGGCCTCCTGCCGCCGGGCCTCGGCCAGGTCGACATTGGCCGCCGCCGCCCGTCGCAGCGCGGGGATGGCCCCGCCGGTGTAGATCGGTTGCAGCGCCGTCACCGTCGGGCGGAAGGTCGTGTCGTCCACCTGCAGTCGGATGTCGTGGGGCAGGGCGGCGAAGATCTCCGGCAGGGCGGCCTGCAACCGCTGCCCCACCGCGTTCAGCACATCGCCCGGCACGTCCGGCAGGTCGGAGATCAGGCCGGGAATGGCGGCGCCCAGGTCGGACTGGGCGCGGTCCAGCGTGTCCGACAGCGACAGGTCGAAGGTCTTGCGATAGCGGATCAGCTGGGCGTCCAGCGACACCGTAGGCCGGTTCAGCCCGGCGGCGACCTGGGCCTGGGCTTCGGCGGCTTCGACCCCGTAACCGGCGGCGCGCCCCAGGCTGGAGGTCGTGCGCAGCCGCGCCTCGGCCTCGGCGTAGGTCAGTGGCGTGCGCGGCGTCTCGACGGCGGCTTGCATCTGAGCCAGGGCGGGGGGCGCGCAGGCCGTCAGAACGCCCGCAGCCAAGGCGACACGCCATCCGTTCCAAGCCCTAGCCATCGCTTCAACCCCGCAACCAGCTGTGAACAACGATCCTGAAGCGCAGCCGTTGCGTCAAGCAAGCGCGCCAATTGCAAAGGGCGCGCTCGCCGTGACGAACGCGCCCCCTTGGCTGAAGATGCAGCCTGTCCGGTCTTAGAGGCCCGGCAGCTTGAAGCGGCCGTCGCGGCGGGGGGCGATGGTGATGCCCTCGCGACCGCCGGTCAGGGCGTCCAGACGCGCGCGCTCGCTGGCGGCGTCGATGGTCTTGCCGCCTTCCGAGGTCTGGCTGACGGTTGCGGCCTGGCTGGCCGGATCGTCCTTGCGCCAGAACATGATGCGGTTGGCCCAGCTTTCTTCCTTGTGCGCCAGGCTGCCGAATTCGTCGTCGACGACGTAGCGAGCCAGCGGATCGGCGCGGTCGGCGCCGGCCTCGGCGGCCAGAATCTGTTCGCCCGGAGTGCGGGTCACGGCCTGGCGCTGACCCAGCAGAATCTGGCGGGCGGCGCTTTCAGGAGCCAGCTCCTGCGGGCGCGGGGCGCCGGGCGAAGGCGGGGTCAGGCCGTATTCCGGCGGCACCACCAGGGGGGCGCTGGCCACGGTGACGAATTCGTCCGGCACGACCTTGGACAGGCCGATGCTCTGCTTCATCGATCCGCAGGCGCTCAGGCTGAGGGCCGCGCCGGCGGCCAGGGTCACGATCAGGACGGGACGGTTACGCATGGGTCGTTCGGCTCCGGGAGGCGCGCCGCGCGGGCGCAGGCTCGGGTCGATAGTTAAGGGGGTGTGATTACGACTTTTCGTGGGCCGAGCCAACTGCGGAACGGCGCTCGGACAAGAAGCTGTCCAGGATCAGCAGGGCGACCCCTACGGTGATGCCGCTGTCGGCGATGTTGAAGATCCAGGGGAACAGGCCCGTGCCGGAAAAGTCGAGGAAGTCGACCACGCCGCCGAAGCGGATGCGGTCGATGACGTTGCCGACGGCGCCGCCCATGACCAGGCCGATGGCGGCGATCAGCAGTCGACGGTCCGCCCGCGTCGCCCACCAGGCCAGCAGGCCCGCCACCACGACGGAGAAGACGCTCAGGATCCAGCGCCCGGCGCCGCCGCCGAACAGGCCGAAGCTGACGCCCGTGTTCAGCACATAGGTCAGGTTGAACACCGGCGGCGCCACCTCGGCGATGCGGAAGCCGTCGGGAATGTGGGTGATGTGTTCGGCGCCGATGGCGCTCAACACCCAGGCCTTGGTCAGCTGATCCAGCACGATGACGGCGAGGGCGATCAGATAGGCGCCCAGGGCGAGACGGGAAATCTTCATGTCCTGCCGGTTAGCAGGAAGACGTTCGACGGCGAAGAGGGAAAGCGCAGGCGCACCGATCGCCGCACGGCCTTCCCCCCCGGTTTTCCCCCGCTATAAGCGGGGCATGACCCTGCCTCATCCGCTGCCCCGCCTGTCCGCCGTCGCCGACGACTACGACATCCTGCTCTGCGACGTCTGGGGCGTGATCCACAACGGCCGCGAAAGCTGGCCTGCGGCCTGCGAGGCCCTGACCAGGTTCAATGAGAAGGGCGGCCATGTCGTCCTGATCTCCAACTCGCCGCGCCCCTCGCCGGACGTGGTGGCCCAGCTGGATGCTCTGGGCGTGCCGCGCAGCGCCTGGAAGGCCTTCGTCACCTCGGGCGACGCCACCCGCATGGAACTGGCGCGCCGCGCGCCGGGCCCGGCCTGGATCATCGGGCCGGATCGCGACTTCGTCCTCTATGAGGGGCTGGACCTGACCAGCGCCCACGACGCGAACGACGCCGCCTTCATCTCCGTCACCGGCCCTTACGACGACACGACCGAGACTCCCGAGGACTATCGTGAGCGCCTGACGCCCGCCGTCGCGCGCGGGCTGGAGATGATCTGCGCCAACCCCGACCGCGTGGTGCAGCGCGGCGATTCCATCATCTACTGCGGCGGCGCCATCGCTGATCTCTATGAGTCCATGGGCGGCCGCGTGGTCATGGCGGGCAAGCCGTTCGCGCCCATCTACGCCCTGGCGCTGAAGGAGGCCGAGGGGCTGATGGGGCGGCCGGTCGATCGTTCGCGCGTCCTGTGCATCGGCGACGGCGTGGTCACGGACGTTTTGGGCGCCGCAGAACAGGCGCTGGACTGTCTGTTCATCGCCCAGGGCATTCACGGCGACGCCGCCAAGGGGCCGGACGGAACGCTCGATCCCGCCCGCGCGGCCGAACTGCTCCGCGCCGAGACGACCTTCGCCCGCTACGCCGCCCTGGAACTGACGTGGTGAGTCTCGCCATTTCGTCGCACCTGCCTTAAAGGCGGCTCATGGTTGATCTGGTCCAAGCGCACCCGTCGGGCGGTTATATCCTCGACGAACTCCACGTCGGCATGGCCGCCGAGAAGACGGTTCACGTCACGGAGGAGCGGATTCGTCTGTTCGCCGAGGCGTCCGACGACTTCAATCCGGTGCACCTGGATGAAGCCTTCGCCGCCAAGACGGCCTATCGCGGACGTATCGCCCACGGCCTGCTGTCGGCGGCTTTCGGTTCGGCGGTGGTGGGGACCATCCTGCCGGGCGCGGGCTCGATCTACATCTCGCAGACGCTGGCCTTCCATTTCCCGGTGCGGATCGGCGATACGGTGCGGATCATCATCACCGTCATCGAACTGGACCAGGAAGGCGCCCGCGCCCAGTTGAAGTGCGAGGGCTTCGTCGAGGACAGGCTGATCATGGACGGCGTGGCCGTCGTGCGCGTGCCGCGCCGCCGCAAGCCCTCGGCCCGCTGAAGGCTGGCGAGGTGGTCGAGGTCATTCGCGACTGGCGCGGCCTGACGGACGCGCAGAAGGGGGCGGCCGTCGCCGTCGGCGCCTTTGACGGCGTGCATCGCGGCCATCAGGCGGTCATCGCCTCGGCGCGTGAGGCGGCGGATCGCCTGGGCGTCCCCCTGGCCGTGGTCAGCTTCGACCCCCATCCGCGCCGCCTGTTCCAGCCCGAGGCCGCGCCCTTTCGCCTGATGACGCCGGACCAGATGGCGCGCGCCCTGGCGCCGCTGGGCGTCGACCGCCTGTATCTGTTGCCGTTCGATCGCGAGATGGCGGGCATGTCGGACGAGGAATTCGCCCGCCGCGTCCTGTCCGAGGGCCTGGGGATCAGACACGCCGCCGTCGGCTTCGACTTCACCTTCGGCAAGGGCCGCTCCGGCTCGCCGGCCCTGCTGCAAGCCTATGGCGAGACGCTGGGCTTTACGGTCTCCGTCACCGACCGCATCGACGACGCCTCGGGCCTGAAGCTGTCGTCCAGCGCCGTGCGCGAGGCGTTGAAGGCGGGCGACATGGACCGCGCCGCCGCCATCTTGGGCCGCCCCTTCGCCATCCAGGGCGAGGTGATTCACGGCGACAAGCGCGGCCGCACCATCGGCGTGCCGACCGCCAACATCGCCATGGGCGACTATATGCGCCCGGCCTATGGGGTTTACGCCACCCGCACCCGCCTGCCGGACGGGCGGGTGGTCAAGGGCGTCGCCAACCTGGGCGTTCGCCCGATGTTCGAGATCGAAGAGCCCCTGCTGGAAGTCTGGCTGCTGGACTTCGACGAAAGCCTTTACGGCCAGGTGCTGGAGACCGAGCTGGTCGCCTTCCTGCGCGGCGAGATGAAGTTCGACGACCTGGACGCGCTGAAGGTCCAGATCGACGCGGATGCGGCCGCCGCCCGCGCGCTTCTGGGCTGAGGCCGTTCGCACGGTCTGCGCTATTGCAGGCGGACCAAGCAGCCCCCAGCTCTACGGAACAATGTTGGCGGGAGGGGCCGTGACAGACCGAAATTCAAACCTGTGGTTCGCCGTGGCGGGTGTTTGCGCCCTGTGGACCGTGGCGGCGGCGCTTGCTGGGACAGGCGTGTCGGCGCCGCTGTTGATCGGCGCTTTGGCCCTGATTTTCGGCGTCAACGGCGAGGCCCGGCGCTGGGTTGAGGGCAAGCTGTCGTGGGCTTTGTCCGGCTCGACTCTGCGGCTCGTTCTGGTGATGATCGGCGTGATGATGCTGTGGCAGACCGTCGGCCTGGAACTGGCCCTGTTCGCCGCCGGTGACGTGCTGGCCTATCTCGAAGTTCTGACGGCGGTCAGCCTGATGACCGCCCAGGCGCGGCTGGCGCTGGTCAGGGCGGCGATGGCGCGGCGCGTGACGGCGCTCATGCAGCCGTTGCGTCGCTTGAAACTCAGAAGTCGGGCGCGCCGTATCCGGCCGAAGACGCCGCCGTCTTCCAGCGACGCCGACGGACCGGCGGGCGTCTGGGCCTTCGCCTGAGGCTTTAGCTCTCCGCCTTCTCGGCGATGGCCATCAGGACGTCGTGCAGCGACTTGCCCTTGTCGTCGATGATGTCGGCGATGCGCCACATCGGGCCTTCCTTCACCAGTTTTAGCGTCTGGCGATGCTCGCGGCCGTGGTTGGTGAAGACGACGTCGGCGGTCGCGGCCTGGGGGCCGTCGGGCGTCATCGTCACCGTCTTCAGGGCGAAGCCGTCGGCGTCCTGGCAGGCGCAGACGGGATCATAATTCAGATAGGGGACTTCGTCGCGGGACTGAGCCTCGCGGAAGTCGACGCCGATCAGGGCGTTCAGGGTGCGTGAATAGAGCGGGTCGCGGCCGGGGGTGATCGCCGCCTCGGCGGGGTCCGGCGTCGTCTGCGGCGTCGCCGCGCGGGCGTAGAGGGCGCGCACGAAGGCCTCGGCGTCCTTTTCGCCCGCCGCATAGACGGCGGCGCGGCCGGTCAGGGCCGACGCGGCGGCCTCGGCCGGAGCGGGAGCCTCTTTTTCCGCCGAGCAGGCCGCCGCCGTCAGGGCCAGCACCGCCGCCGTCGCCAGGGCCTGAAGTCGCATCCGATCCGTCTCCCGTCTGTTCGCCTGGACTATGGCGCAGGGGGCGTGCGGTCTGCTAGAGCTTTCCCAGCATGACCGTTCGCGTGATCCGTCCGATTTCGATTAGCCGCCCGGCGTAGCGCTGCAGGGCTTGCCCCGCGCACGTCGGGATTTCTCGAAACATTTCGCCGAGACGACGCCGCCTTGAGACATCAGGGCATGGGCCGTCCGGCGCCTTCACGCTAGACTGACGCTCGACGCCGTTTCCAAACGGCCGCGCGCGCAAAGACGAAAAGACATTCCATGGCCGACGCCGACACCCAGACCCCTTCCGGCCGCGACTATCGCGACACCGTCTTCCTGCCCGAGACGCCGTTCCCGATGCGCGGCGGCTTGCCCAAGAAGGAGCCGGAAATCCTGGCGCAGTGGGGCGACCTGTACGGAAGCTTGCGCGCCCTGCGTCAGTCGCAGAAGGCGCCGCTCTACGTCCTGCACGACGGTCCGCCCTACGCCAACGGCGACATCCACATCGGCCACGCCCTGAACAAGACGCTGAAGGACTTCGTGGTCCGCTCGCGCTTCCTGCTGGGCTATGACGTCGACTACGTCCCCGGCTGGGACTGCCACGGCCTGCCGATCGAATGGAAGATCGAGGAGCAGTTCCGCGCCAAGGGCCGCCGCAAGGACGAGGTGTCGAAGGAAGAGTTCCGCACCGCCTGCCGCGAATACGCCGGCAAGTACATCGACCTGCAGCGCGACCAATTCCTGCGTCTGGGCATCACCGGCGACTTCGCCAACCGCTACGCCACCATGGACTTCACATCCGAGGCGGCCATCGTCGCGGAATTCCACAAGTTCAAGAACTCGGGCCAGCTGTATCGCGGCTCCAAGCCGGTGATGTGGTCGCCGGTCGAGCGCACGGCCCTGGCCGACGCCGAGGTCGAGTATCACGACCACGTCTCGCCCACGATCTGGGTCAAGTTCCCGGTGGTCGGCGCGACCGACAGCCACCCGGACGACCTGCTGACCTTCCGTGCGGCGACGCCCTCGATCGTGATCTGGACGACCACGCCGTGGACCATCCCGGCCAACCGGGCGATCAGCTACGGCCCCGAGATCAACTACGGCCTGTATGAGGTCACGGCCCTTGAGGAAGGGCTGGACTATGAGCCCTGGGCCAAGCCGGGCGACCGCTTCATCCTCGCCGACAAGCTGGCCGAAGAGGTGTTCAAGGCCGCCAAGATCGCCGCCTGGACGCGCGTCTACGACATCGATCCGTCGGGTCTGGAGTGCGCCCACCCGCTGGCCGCGCTGGACAGCGGCTATGGCTTCTCCGTGCCGCTGCTGGCCGGCGATCACGTCACCGACGATGCGGGCACCGGCTTCGTCCACACGGCGCCGGGCCACGGCGCGGACGACTTCGCCGTCTGGCTGGCCCACGGTCATCGCGAGGTGCCGGACACGGTCGATCCCGACGGCGCCTATTATGAGCACGTGCCGCTGTTCGCGGGGCTGAAGGTGCTGGAGACTGAGGGCAAGAAGACCGGCAAGTTCGGCCCCGCCAACGGCGCGGTGATGGAGAAGCTGATCGAGGCGGGCAACCTGCTGGCGCGCGGCCGGATGGAGCACTCCTATCCGCACAGCTGGCGCTCCAAGGCGCCGATCATCTTCCGCAACACGCCCCAGTGGTTCATCCGCATGGATGAAGAGCTGGAAGACGGCGCGACCCTACGCGACCGGGCGCTGAACGCCATCGACGCCACCGCCTTCCACCCAGCGGCGGGCAAGAACCGCATCCGCTCCATGGTCGAGGGCCGCCCCGACTGGCTGATCAGCCGTCAGCGCGCCTGGGGCACGCCGCTGGCCATGTTCGTCGACAAGCAGACCGGCCAGCCCCTGCACGATCCCGAGGTCGACGCTCGCATCGTCAAGGCCGTGGCCGAGGGCGGCGCCGACGTCTGGTTCTCGGCGCCTGACGCCGACTTCCTGGGCGCGCACGACCCCGAGCGGTTCGAGAAGGTCACCGACATCCTCGACGTCTGGTTCGACAGCGGCTCGACCCACGCCTTCACTCTGGACCCGCGCACGGCGGCGAGCGGCTACACGGGCGACCGCCCGTCGCACTGGCCCGCCGACCTTTATCTGGAAGGCTCGGACCAGCACCGCGGCTGGTTCCAGTCGTCGTTGCTGGAAGGCTGCGGCACGCGCGGTCGCGCGCCGTTCAACGCCGTCCTGACCCACGGCTTCACCCTGGACGAGAACGGGGAGAAGATGTCGAAGTCGCGGGGTAACACCACCGACCCCCTGACCATCATCAAGGAGTCGGGCGCCGACATCCTGCGTCTGTGGGTGGCCCTGGTCGATTATTCGGACGACCAGCGCATCGGCAAGCAGATCCTGCAGACCACGGTCGACGCCTATCGCAAGTTGAGGAACACCGTGCGCTATCTGCTGGGCGCGCTGAACGGCTTCGACGAGGCCGAGCGCCTGACCGATTACGACCAGTTCCCGCCGCTGGAGAAGTTCATCCTGCACCGCCTGTGGGAGCTGGATGGCCAGGTGCGTCAGGCCTATGCCGAATACCGCTTCCAGGACGTGGTGCGGCCGGTGCTGGAGTTCTGCTCCGGCGACCTGTCGGCGCTGTATTTCGACGTGCGCAAGGACAGCCTCTATTGCGACCGTCCCGACAGCATCAAGCGCCGCGCCGTCCGCACGGTGATGGACGAGGTGTTCAGCCGCCTGACCGCCTGGCTGGCCCCGCTGACCCCCTTCACCATGGACGAGGCCTGGACCACGCGCTTCCCCGACGCCGGCACCAACTGCGCGCGGGTGATCCCCGAAACGCCGGGTCAGTGGCGCAACACGGCCGAGGCCGAACGCTGGACCAATGTCGAGACGGTGCTGGAAGTGGTCAACGAGGCGCTGGAAGCCGCGCGTCGCGACAAGGTCATCGGCGGGGCGCTGGACGCCTGGCCGGTGGTGACGGCCCCGGCCGAACTGCTGGCGCCGTTCGAAGGGCTGGACGCCGCTGAGGTGTTCCGCACCTCGGGCGCCGAGCTCAAGGCCGGCGGCGAGGCGGTGACGGTCGAGGTGAAGACGGCCGACTATCCCAAATGCGCCCGCTCCTGGCGACGCGTGCCGGACGTCGGCTCCGACGCCGACTATCCCGACCTGTCGGCTCGCGACGCCGACGCGGTGCGGTGGCTGGACGCGCAGAAAGCCTAAAGGATCAGGCCCCTTCGTTCTGACGGAGGGGCCTTTTTCTTCCTTCTCCCCTTGTGGGAGAAGGTGGCAGGCGG
>NZ_GL883086.1:1756006-1762520 GCF_000204035.1 Brevundimonas diminuta ATCC 11568 | reverse complement strand
AGCCTGACGGATGAGGGGTGTGTGCGCCTCCGCTTGAACGGCTGCCACGGCGCACGAACCGCCAGAACGTCAAACGCTGCGCCGACACCCCTCATCCGAGCGCTTTGGGCGCCCACCTTCTCCCACAAGGGGAGAAGGGATCAGGCGGCGTCGTGGAAGATCAGGCCCAGCGTCATCCGCTTGCCCGCGCGCACCGTGCTGACGCCGTGGCGCATCTGGACGCGATAGTCGCCGCGCGTGCCGGCCACCGGGCGTTCGCGTACGGCGAAGATGACCGCCTGTCCCTGTTTCAGCGGCGCGATATGGGCCTGCGACTGCGACCGGGGCTTCTGCTCGACCAGAACGAACTCGCCGCCTTCGAATTCGGCCGGATCGCTCAGCAGGATGGCCGCCTGTAGCGGGAAGACCAGTTCGCCGTACAGATCCTGATGCAGTCGATTGTAGTCGCCGGGGCCGTAGCGAAGCATCAGCGAGGTCGGCCGCGTCTGTCCCGCCGCGCGGCAGCGGGCGGTCAGTTCGTCCAGTTGCCCTGGAAAGCCTGGTCGCCCCATCCGCCTCGCCCAGTCGTCAGCGATCGGCGCCAGACCTTCGTAGAGATGCGCCCGCAGCCGGGGCAGGGGATCGGGCAGGGGTTCGGCGAAATACTGATACTCGCCCTGACCGAAGCCGTGGCGCTGCATGACGATGCGGCTGCGGAACCGCTCGGGCTGGTCATAGAGGGCTTGCAGGGCCTTACAGGTCGCGGGCGTCAGCAGGGGGCCGGTCATGGCCCAGCCCTGAGCGTTCAGGTCGGCGGCGATGCGGGGCCAGTCGAGGGCGGCGTCGGTCATGTCGCTATCAGAGCGCGCGGCGGCCCGTTTGTCTGGCGGCTTTCGGCCGTGGGCTTAGAAGCGCACCCGCTGCTCGGCCGATTTCAGCGTCGAGCGGACGAAGTCGGCGGGCGGGTCGGTTTCGGCCAGGACGGCTTCCTTGATGGCGCGCGGCTCGCCGAACAGATGGCCCTGGCCCATGGCGACGTCCAGTTCGAGGATGTCGACGACCTGTTTCTCGCTCTCGACCTTTTCAGCGATCAGTTCGAGGCCGTGGCGGCGGGTCAAGGGGGCGAAGTCCCCGGCGCGGATGTCCGGCTGGCTGGGCAGGGGGGCGGCGCCGTCCAGATCAAGAAGCTGCTCGATCAGCAGGTCGGCCGCCACCTTGATGAAGCGCACGTCCGCGCGTTGCAGATCGGCGAAGTCCAGATCCAGCGTCTGCACCTTGTCGATGGAGAAGCGGAAGCCCAGATCGGCCAGCTTGGCCATGTTGCGCGCCTCGATGGCGCCGCGCGCGTCGAACGTCGCCTGGCCCAGTTCGAAGATCAGGGCGTCCTTCAGGTCGCGGTTCTGGCTCAGGAAGTCGAGGAACTGCGGGAAGAAGGTCTCGTCGCCCAGCGAGGCCAGAGAGATGTTGCAGAAAACCCCGACCTTGCGGTCCTGCCCGGCCAGACGGCGCACGATCTGGGCGCAGCGGAACAGCAGCAGGTTGTCGATGGCGGGCAGCAGACCCTCGCCCTCGGCCACCGACAGGTATTCGGCGGGCATCATCACCCGGTTCGACGGGTCGCGCAGGCGGGTGAAGCTCTCATAGAAGACCGTCCGCCGCTGGGGCAGGGTCACGACCGGCTGCAGATACAGGTCGACGCGGTTCTCGCTGAGGGCGTCGTGGACGGTCTTCAGCAGGGTGTTCGATTGGACCTGACGGCGGCCCTCGAAGGTGTCGGCGGTCAGGGTGGAGGCGGCCAGCCGTTCCTCGATCGAAGCGCTCATCTGCTGGACCAAGCCTTCCAGCATCCGCACCTCGCCGGTCAGGGCGTCGGTGCGCGACAGGGCGCCGGTCTCGATCGCCTGCGCCAGTTCGGTCAGGGCGCCTTGCGTCGACTCCATCGCATCGGCCAGCAGGCGGTGGGCCTCGCGCACCTTGCCGATCTCCAGACGCAGGGCGCGACGGTCGGCCATGCCGGTGACGAGGGCGTGGAGGCCGGCCATGATCCCCAGCGCGCCCAGCACCCCGGCCGCGCCCGCGCCGCCGCCCAGACCGGCGCGCCAGATCGCCGCCCCGATGGTCAGGGCGAGGAACAGGTAGCCGAAGAACAGGAAGCCGCCGGTGATCTTTCGCATGGGGCCGGTCAGAACCGCCTTTCCCTATAGAATCGATCAAGTATCACGTTAACGAAGGCTAACGGCTAGGGTCCGCGCGGATAAACGGGCGGTAAAAGGAGGTTAACGCATGGAATTGTTCGATCTGAGCGGCAAGGTCGCCGTCATCACCGGCTCCTCCAAGGGCATCGGCAAGGCCATCGCCGAGCGTCTGGCCGAACACGGCGCGCGCGTCGTCATCTCCTCGCGCAAGGCCGGGCCGTGCGAAGAGGTCGCCGTCGCCATCAATGAGAAGCACGGCGAAGGCCGCGCCATCGCCATTCCCGCCAACATCGCCTCCAAGGAAGACCTGCAGCGGCTGGTGGACGACACGCGCACCGCCTTCGGTCAGATCGACATTCTGGTGTGCAATGCGGCGACCAATCCCTACGCCGGGCCGATGGCGGGCATCAGCGACGAGCAGTTCGAAAAGATCCTTCAGAACAACGTCATCTCCAACCACTGGCTGATCCAGATGGTCGCGCCGGAGATGGTCGAGCGCAAGGATGGGGCGATCCTGCTGATCTCCTCCATCGGGGGCCTGCGCGGCAACGCCCTGATCGGCGCCTACAACATCTCCAAGGCGGCGGACATGCAGCTGGCGCGCAATCTGGCGGTCGAATACGGGCCGTCGAACGTGCGGGTGAATTGCATCGCGCCGGGTCTGGTTCAGACCGATTTCGCCAAATACCTGTGGGAGAACCCGGAGCTGCTGAAGACCGTCACCGACCCCGCGCCGCTGAAAAGGATAGGCCAGCCGGATGAAATCGCGGGCACGGCGGTCTATCTGTGCAGCCCTGCGTCGGCCTATGTGACCGGCCAGACCCTGGTGGTGGACGGCGGACTGACGATTGCCTGGTGAAGATCAAACGCGCTCAAGCCGCCCGAAGAGCGGCGGCGCTGCAAAAATGAGCCAGGATCTGGTCTGGCGGCTGGAGGCGGCGGCGTTTCGCGGGCTGTTCGGCTTCCTGCGTCTGCTCGGCGTCGAGCGGGCCTCGGGCTTCGGCGGCAAGCTGCTGCGGACGCTGGGGCCGTTGACCGGCACGCACAAGACGGTGACGCGCAATCTGCGCATCGCCTTCCCCGACATGGGCGCCGCCGAACGTGACCGCCTGGCCGTGGATCAGTGGGAGCAGACGGGCCGCACCTTCGCCGAACTGGCCGTCATGGACAGGCTGACGCCGGAAAGCGGGCGCATCGACATCGTCGGGCTGGAGCGGCTGCACGCCGTGCGCGATAGCGGCAAGCCGGTGGTGCTGATCTCGGGCCACCTGGCCAATTTCGAGGTGATGGCGGCGGTCATCATGGCGGCAGGCGTGCCGTGTCAGGTGACCTATCGCGCGGCCAACAACCCCTATGTCGACGCCCTGATCCGCCAGAGCCGCGAGCGCTACGGCATCAAGCTGTTCGCGCCCAAGGGCGACGGCACGCGCGAGCTGATGGCGGGGATGAAGCGGGGCGAATCCATCGCCCTGCTGGTCGATCAGAAATACAGTCAGGGGCCGGAGGTCGAGTTCTTCGGCCAGCCGGTCAACGCCTCGCCCGGCGCGGCGCGCATGGCGCTGAAGTTCGGCACGGTGATGCAGCCGCTGTCGGTAGTGCGCCTGCCCGGCGTGCGCTTCCGCGTGACCGCGCACGAGCCGATCGACGTGCCCGACACGGGCGACAAGGCGGCCGATGTGCTGGCGGGCGTGCAGGCCGCCAACCGCTTTGTGGAGGATCGGGTGCGCGAGCATCCGGTCGACTGGTTCTGGGTCCACAAGCGCTGGCCGCCTCAGGTCTATGAGGCGCTGCGGGCGTCGGACGCCTAATCCAGCACGCCGTCATCGGCGCGGCGGAAAGGACCGGCATAGTCCTTCGTCCCTGTGCGGCGGCGATCCGGCCCGAAATAGCTGGGCGAACGCACGAAGGGGCGGGGACGCAGGATCACTGCCTCGATCCGCGTCAGCAGGGTCTGGGCCTTGACCGGCTTGGCCACGAACTCGGTCACGCCCGCGTCGCGCGCCTCGGTCACGCGGCTCTTTTCGGAGTGCCCTGTCATCATGATGACCGGCAGATAGGGGTTTGCGCTGTCGCCTTCACTGCGGACAGCGCGGGTGAATGCGGCGCCGTCCATCGGCTTCATGCGGAAATCGACGATGGCGATGTCGATCGCTGCGCGGCGCAACAGCTCCAGCGCCACGACGCCGTCCTCAGCCTCGCTCAGGCGGCCGACGCCGACGGATTTCAGCATGGCGGCGACGATGGCGCGCATATTGGGATTGTCGTCGACCAGCAGGACGTGGACCGAACTCAGGGCGGACATCTCAGGACACCGAGAACAGGGCGACCGGAAACGATCCGGCCATGACATCGGAAAAGGGCTCAGCGCCCGGCGGCCGTCAGATACTCGCGCGGTCCGGCGTAGGCTTCCTGCTTCTCGACCGACCAGTAGCGCAGTGCGGCCAGAGGGATGGCTGCGCCGCTGACGGCGCACCGCACGAAGGCGCCGGCCGACAGGACGGCGAACTCGCCGTCGCCGTAGTGCAGGCAGGCCGCTTCGCTGGGGGCGGAAGAAGGAGGCTGGGTGCTCATGTCGTCATCATAACGCGAAGCTTGTGCGGGACGACAGGCGAATCGCCGTCATCTGAGCGTCTGTCTTCACAAAATCGGATGTTCCATGTCTCGATCGCCCGCCGACATCCTGGCCGCCGCCGTTTCCGCGGCCGCTCTGGTCGCCGCGCCTGGCGCGAACGCTCAGGGCGGAGCGGCCGAGCGGCCGACCATTCGCGACTTGGACCGGGCGCCCGGCATCCTCTCGCCGGGGCCGCTGAACGCCATCACCGACGTGGCCGGGGTGACGGTGGGGCAGGTGACGCTGCGTTCGGGCGACAGCGTCCGCACCGGCGTCACCGCCATCGTGCCGCACGGCGGCTCCCTGTTCCGCGACAAGGTTCCGGCCGGGCTGTCGGTCGCCAACGGCTTCGGCAAGCTGGCGGGCGCGACCCAGATCATGGAGCTGGGCGAGATCGAGACGCCCATCGTCCTGACCAACACCCTGTCCGTGGCGCGGGGGATCGACGGCGTTCTGGACTGGACGCTGAAACAGCCGGGGCATGAGGACATCCGCTCGGTCAACGCCGTGGTGGGCGAGACCAACGACGGCGGGCTGAACGACATCCGCGCGCGCGTCGTGACGGCCGCCGACGTGGTGCGGGCCATCGAGACGGCGACGCCGGGGCCGGTGGAGCAGGGCGCGGTCGGCGCCGGGACGGGAACCATCGCCTTCGGCTTCAAGGGCGGGATCGGGACGAGCTCACGCAAACTGCCCGACAGTCTGGGCGGCTTCACCGTCGGGGTGCTGGTCCAGTCGAACTATGGCGGCGTGTTGAGCATCGACGGTGCGCCGGTCGGGGTGCGGCTGGGCCGCTACTACCTGCGCGAAGAGGTGGAGAATGAGCGCGCCGACGGTTCGATCATGATCGTGGTGGCGACCGATGCGCCCCTGTCGGACCGCAATCTGGAGCGGCTGGCGAACCGCGCCTTCGCCGGTCTGGCGCGGACGGGGGCGGCGTTCTCGAACGGGTCGGGGGACTATGCGATCGCGTTTTCCACGGCGGAGGGCGTGCGGCGGACGCCTGAGCGCCGGGCGGGGCAGGCGATGGTTGCGGACTGGCCGAACGACCGCATGTCGCCCTTGTTCGTCGCGGTCGCCGAGGCGACGGAGGAGGCCATCCTCAACTCCCTGCTGAAGGCGCAGACGACGACTTCGGTGATCGACGGCAAGACGGTGACGGTCGAGGCGCTGGACATCGAGGCGGTGAAGGCGGTGCTGGCCGAGACCGCCCGCCGCTAGGGCGTCGCCCCTCTAAACCCGCTCATCCCGGCGGACGCTCGGGATGAGCGGAATTTTCAGGGGTCAGAACAGGTCGCCTTGGCCTGCGGGCGGGGCCTTGGGGCGCGGGGCAGGCTTAGGCGTCGGGCGCGGCGTCGCGCCCTCGCCGTCGATGGTCGCGTCCTTGGCGCCGTCGTTGAAGACGATCCGCACCGCCTGCCCCGGCGATAGGGCGGCGGCCGAGGCGATCATGGCGCCCTCGGCGTCCTCGATGCGGGCGAAACCGGGCTTGGGCGTCTTGGGGTTCAGCGTCGTCAGGGCGCGGGACAGGGCGGTGAGGCGATCCTCGGCGCGCTCCAGCCGACGCGGCATGACGCTGTCCAGACGAAGGCTTAGGGCCTCCAGCCGCGCCTGCCGCTGATCGAGGCGGCGGTGCAGGGGCGCAGGGCTGAGGCGGCCCGCGGTCTGCAGCAGGCGACGCTCGTTGCGGGCGACGCCCGCCTGAAGCGCAGAGCCCAGACGGTCGGCG
>NZ_GL883086.1:1749593-1755070 GCF_000204035.1 Brevundimonas diminuta ATCC 11568 | reverse complement strand
CATGGCGCTGGGCCTGACCGTGGCCCAGTTGGAGGACGCCGACCTCATCACGCCGGCGGGCGTCGATCTGGGCGACGTCCAGCGGGTCGATGTGGACGCCTCGGGCGCCGTCACCGGCCTGATCATCGAGCCGGCAGGCGAGGGGGGGCCGCACTGGGTGCGCATTCCGCTGGACGGTCTGACGCCCCGGAAGGAGGGCGACGCCTACGACCTGGTGTCGACCATGACGCTGGCGCAGTTGAAGGCCTTGCCTGCCTGGATGCCTTGATTTCAGGAGGCGAGGGGCCGCTAACCCTTTCCGGCGCTTGACCGGGACGGCGCGTGCGGCCATTCCGCCTTCATGAACATTCTGCTCGTCGGATCGGGAGGGCGCGAACACGCCCTGGCCTGGAAGATCGCCCAGTCGCCGCTGGTGACGCGGCTCGTCGTCGCGCCCGGCAATCCGGGCATGGCCAAGCTGGGCGAGATGCGCCCCGACCTGAAGGCGACCGACGCCGAGGGCCTGGCGGCCCTGGCGCGCGAGATGAAGGCGGATCTGGTCGTCGTCGGCCCGGAATCGGCCCTGGCCGAGGGTCTGGCCGACCGGCTGAACGCGGCGGGCATCCCCTGCTTCGGCCCGACGCAGGCGGCGGCGCAGCTGGAGACGTCCAAGGCCTTCTCCAAGGCCTTCCTGCAACGTCATGGCGTTCCGACGGCGGGCTATGGGGTCTATGAGGACGTCGCCTCGGCCAAGACGGCGCTGGATCAGTATTCGGCACCCTATGTCATCAAGGCCGACGGCCTGGCGGCGGGCAAGGGCGTGGCCATCAGCCCCGATCGCGCCGACGCCGAGGCCGAGATCGAGCGGATGCTGGGCGGCCGGTTCGGCTCGGCCGGATCGCGCGTGGTGATCGAGGAATTCATGGACGGGGAGGAGGGCTCCCTCTTCGCCCTGTCGGACGGGACGCGGGCCGTGCTGTTCGGCGGCGCCCAGGACCACAAGCGCGCCTTCGACGGCGATCTGGGCCCCAACACCGGCGGCATGGGCGCCTATTCGCCCGCGCCGGTCTTCACGGCTGACTTCACCCAGGCGGCGAACGACCGCGTGGTCGTTCCGACGATTCAGAAGATGGCCGAGGAAGGCGCCCCCTATCGCGGCGTCCTCTATGTCGGGCTGATGGCGACGGCCGAAGGCCCCAAGGTGGTCGAGTTCAACGCCCGTTTCGGCGACCCGGAATGCCAGGTGCTGATGATGCGGTTCGACGGCGACATCGTGCCGCTGCTGCTGGCCTGCGCGCGCGGCGACCTGACCCAGGCGCCGGCGCCGGCCTTCAAGCCGGGCGTGGTGATCTGCGTGGTTCTGGCGGCCAAGGGTTATCCCGACAGCCCGCTGGAAGGCTCGGTCATTCGCGGCGCGGACCAGGACTTCGGCCCCCACGTCCAGGTCTTCCACGCGGGGACCAAGCTGCGCGACGACGGCGCCCTGGCGGCGGCGGGCGGCCGGGTGCTGAACGTCTGCGCCTATGGCGATGACGTGGCCCAGGCGCGCGAGCGCGCCTATGAGGCCATCGCCAAGATCGACTGGCCGGGCGGTTTCCACCGCACCGACATCGGCTGGCGGGCGCTGGAGCCGCGCTAGGCGGCTCCGCCGTGCTTTAGGTCATGGCGAACAGCAGCCGGCCTTCGCCCATGCGTTCGCGCAAGGGGACCAGGTCGGCGTGGGACACGGAGAAGCAGCCGTAGGACCGGCCCAGCTTGCCCTGGCGCGCCAGGAAGGCCGGATCGGCGTAGTCGGCGCCGTGGATGATGATGGCCCGTTCGCGCGCCAGGTTGTTGGAATACTCCAGCCCGTCCAGCAGGACGTTCGGCCCCTGCTGGCTGCCCCAGCTGGCGCCCGCCGTGGCGTAGGCGCCGATGGACGACATATGGCTGTCCGGACGGTTCGAGAACTGCTGCGCATAGCCTGAATGCGCCGGGTCCGAGCCGCGCCCGTGGCTGGTGCGATAGGCCGTGACCCAGCCGCCTTCCAGATCGACCTCGTAGAGGCGGTCCTCGCCCGAGAACTTCTGGAAATCGACCAGATACATGCGGTCTCGCTGGCTGATCTTATGGCCGTGCACGTCCATGGCGGCGCGGGCGCGTTCGAGCAGATCCTTGCGGACGACGCCGTGGGGATCGATCGTCGTTCCAGCCTCAGCGACCTGGACATGAGCCGCCGCCGCCCGCTCAGGCAGGGTCGGAAGCGTAGGCGCGACGGCTCCGGCGAGCTGAAGGCTGGTGGTGGAGGCGGCGGAGGAACACCCCGCCAACAGGGCCGAACCGCCCAGGATCAAGCCACGTCTGGAAAGCCGCATGCGACGCCCCTCGCACGTTAAACAACTGTATCGGCTTGTTTCATGAACCATCCGTGCAAGGCAACCTTGGCCTTGGCGCAAAGATTGGAACGGTTATGTTGCGCGCCTCAGTAACGGGAGGGATGAATGAAAAAGCTTGCCCTGATTGTGACCGCGGCCGTTCTGGCCGCGACCGGCGCCGAAGCGCGCCAAACCCCGACGCCGGCGTCGGTTTCGGCCGAACAGCCGACGAAGTTCGTTCAAGTGGGGCGGCTTTTGGCCGATCCGGCCAGCGGCCGGGTGCTGCGCGATAAAACTCTCGTGATCAGAGGGAACCAGATCGTCGAGATCCGCGACGGCTTCGTCGGCGAGGGCGACGTCGTCGATCTGCGCTCGGCCTTCGTCCTGCCGGGACTGATCGACAGCCATGTCCATCTGACCTTCGAATCGAACCCGAATTCGCGTCTCGACGGACTGACGCAATCCAACGCGGCCCAGGCGATGGTCGGCGCGCGGTATGCGCGGCGCACGCTCAATGCGGGCTTCACCACGGTGGCGGACCTGGGGGCGACGAACGAATCCATCTTCGCCCTGCGCGACGCCATCCGCAGCGGCGACGTGCCGGGACCGCGCATCATCGCCGCCGGCTCGGCCGTTTCGGTCCACGGGGGCCACGGCGACGTCAACGGCTATCGCGACGACATCCTGCACCTGATGTCGCCCGAGAGCATCTGTTCGGGGCCGGAAGACTGCCGTCGGGCCGTCCGTATGCAGGTGCGCGCGGGCGCCGACATCATCAAGATCACGGCCACGGGCGGCGTGCTGTCCAATACGGCGGCGGGCCTGGCGCAACAGTTCACCGAGGACGAACTGGCCTCCATCGTCGAGGTCGCCCACCGCATGGGCCGTCAGGTCACCGCCCACGCCCACGGCGGCGACGGCATCAACGCCTTCCTGAAGGCGGGCGGCGACTCCATCGAGCACGGCACCTATCTGGATGATGAATCCATGCGCCAGTTCAAGGCGAACGGCGCCTGGCTGGTGCCGACCCTGATGGCGGGCGACTTCGTGGCCCGCGTCGCCTCCAGCCCGGACAACTTCTTCACCCCGGCCCAGACGGCCAAGGCGCTGGAAGCCGGACCCAAGATGCTGGACATGGCCGCGCGCGCCCATCGCGGCGGGGTCAAGATCGCGTTCGGCACCGACTCGGGCGTCTCGGCCCACGGCGACAACGCCCAGGAGTTCGCCCTGCTGGTCCGCGCCGGTCTGACGCCGCTTCAGGCGATCCAGTCCGCCACGGTCGGCGCCGCCGAGCACCTGCGCATCTCCAACGAAGCCGGTCGTCTGGCGCCGGGCATGCCCGCCGATCTGATCGCGGTGGGCGGCGACCCGCTGACGGACGTCACCGAACTGGAGCGCGTGCGCTTCGTGATGAAGGGCGGCCAGGTCTTCCGGGCCGACTGATCCCATCGCCTAGGAAGAGGCCGCCGCTCAGCCCTTGTCGCGGGCGGCGGCCTTGGCGGCGCGCTCGGCCTGGCCGCGCCAGCCGTAGCCGTCGCCATGCTTGCCGACGCTGACGAAGGTGGCTTCTTCCGCCTTGTGGAAATACTGCTCGGACACCATCCAGCCCTTGAAGGGGCGCAACACCGACAGGCACATGGCGGCCAGGATCGGGAAGGTCACGACGAAGTGGACCCAGATCGGCGGGTGCACGGTGAACTCGAAGATCATGAAGGCGACCATGCCGACGACGCCGACCGCGCACATGACGAAGAAGGCCGGGCCGTCCGCCGGATCGGCGAAGCTGTAATCCAGACCGCACTCCGGGCAGGACTCGCGCAACTGCAGATAGCCCTTGAACACGGGGCCTTCGCCGCACCGCGGGCAGCGGCCGCGCAAGCCGGTCTTGAGCGGGCTAAGCGGAGGATAGACAGGGTCGGACACGGGACTGTTCCTGAAAAGAACGATGGCTGACGGTTTCGGCCTTCGGGCGCCCCGACGCAAGCGGGTGTTTTGTCCTATCCGCGTGGGAAGGTTGTGTTTTTCCGCGATTCAAGCCCCGTTAACCGCGATTAAAGCCCTTCGCGCGAGCATGCGCGCGATATGTCCGGGGCCCCCGCCAAGAAGCGCGTTCTGCAGACGACCGTGGCGGCCGCCGCGGCGGGCGTCGTCGTCTTCGCGCCCCTGGCTCCGGCGCCGTCGCTGGCCCAAGGACAGCCTCAGGCCGGCGCGCCGGTCGAGATCCGCATCGGCGCCAACGCAGGCTTCACCAAGATCGAGTTCGCCGGGGTCGTGGGATCGCGCGCGCGGGTGCGCCAGGACGGCCGCACCGTCGTGGTCCGCATCGGCACGACCGCCGCCCCCGACGTCAGCCGCCTGCGCGTCGATCCGCCCAAGGGGCTGGAGAAGATCGAGACCCGCGCCGCCCAGGGGGCGACCGAACTGGTCCTGACCCTGGCCGAGGGGGCGGGCGCCACCAGCGGGACCGCCGACGGCGCCGTCTGGTTGAACCTGTATGCGCCGGGCGCGCGGGCGGACGGCTCGCGACCCTCCCCTGTGCCGATCGGCGGGGCGGTGCCGGTGGCGGCCGAGGTCAAGGGCCAGCAGACGGTGATGCGTTTCGCCTGGAACGGCCCGGTCGGCGCCGCCGTCTTCCGGCGCGGCGAGGCGGTCTGGGCCGTCTTCGACCACGCCGCCCGCATGGAGATGAAGGGCGAAGGGCTGAACGGCACCCGCTGGGCCGCCGGACCCGATTTCACCGCCGTGCGCATTCCGGTCGAGCCGGGCCAGGCCGTGGCCGCCCGCGCCGAAGGCTCGACCTGGGTCGTGACCATCGGCGGAACCGCGCCTTCGCCCAGCGGCGTGGACATCGAGCGTGACGACGCGGTCAAGGCGTCGCTGACCGCGCGCATGGCCGGGGCCACCCGCACCGTCTGGCTGACCGACCCGATGATCGGCGACCGCTTCGCCGCCGTCACCGCCCTGGCCCCCGGCAAGGGGTTGAAGACCGCACGCCGCACGGTGGACGCGGGCTTCCTGCCCACCGCTCACGGCCTGGCGATCGAGACGCCGACGGACGATCTGAGCGTCACCGCCGACGGCGACCTGGTCACGGTGACGCGGCCGCGCGGCCTGACCCTGTCTTCGCCCACGGCCGGGTTGGAG
>NZ_GL883086.1:1737196-1749398 GCF_000204035.1 Brevundimonas diminuta ATCC 11568 | reverse complement strand
GAGAGCGGCCGCGCCGTCGACGATCCGCGCGCGCCCATTGAGGCGCGGCTGGCCTACGCCCGTTTCCTGGTCGGGCACGGTCTGGGGTTCGAGGCGGTCGGGGTGCTGAACGCCCTGATCAAGCAGACGCCCGCCATGCAGGGCGTGGCCGAGGTGCGCGGCCTGCGCGGCGCCGCCCGCGCCTCCATCGGCCGTTTCGCCGAGGCGGAGGCCGACTTCTCGTCCGGCGCCCTGGCCGGCGATCCTTCCACCAAGGTGTGGCAGGGCTATATCGCGGCTCAGCAGGGCGACTGGACCAACGCCCGGCGGCTGTTTGCGGCCGGGGCGGGCGTGGTCGACGGCTTCGCCCCTGAATGGCGCGCTCGCTTCGGCGCCGCTCACGCCATGGCGGCGGTCGAGACCGGCGACGCCGACGCCGCGCGCGAACTGTTGGCCTATGTCTTCAGCCAACCGAACGTCTCGGCCCCCGACCAGTTGACCGCCCGCCTGGTGCAGGCCCGGCTGTTCGAGCTGGATCAGAACCCCGAGCGCGCCCTGGCGATCTACAAGGCGGTGGCGCGCGCGCCGCTGGACGGCATCGCCACGCCCGCGCGTCTGGGCGTCATCAAGCTGGAGATGGCCAAGGGGACGCTGAAGGTCGACGCCGCCGCCGCCCAGTTGGAGGCGCTGAAATGGCGCTGGCGCGGGGATGCGACCGAGCTGGCGGTGATCCGCACCCTGGGCGAACTCTATCTGTCGCAGGGCCGCTATCGCGAGGCGCTGACCACGCTGAAGACGGCCGGGTCGAAGATCGTCACCCTGCCGGGCGGCGATCGGCTTCAGGCCGATCTCGACAACGCCTTCCGCGCCCTGTTCCTCGAAGGCGCGGCCGACGGCCTGCAGCCGGTGCAGGCCCTGGCCCTGTTCTTCGACTTCCGCGAGCTGACGCCCGTCGGCGCCGACGGCGACGAGATGGTGCGGCGCCTGGCCCGGCGCCTGATCGACGTCGACCTGCTGGATCAGGCGGCGGAACTGCTGAAGTATCAGGCCGAGAACCGACTGGACGGGGTGGCCAAGGCCCAGGTCTCGACCAATCTGGCCGCCGTCTATCTGATGAACCGCCAACCGGAAGAGGCGCTGAAGGCCCTGTGGTCGTCGCGCACGACCCTGCTGCCGACGGCGATGAACCTGGAGCGCCGCGCGCTGGAGGCTCGCGCCCTGATGGAGCTGGGTCGCTACGATCACGCTCTGGAGGTGCTGGGCAAGGACGCCTCGCCCGCCGCGCGCGACGTGCGCGCCGATATCCTGTGGAAGCAGCAGCAGTGGGGGGCGGCCGCCGCCCTCTACGAACAGCGCCTCGGCGATCGCTGGAAGGAGACGGCCGTGCCGCTCAGCGAGGTCGAGGAGACGCGCCTGATCCGTGCAGGCGCGGGCTATTCCCTGGCGCGCGACGCGGCCGCGCTGAACCGTCTGTCGAAGAACTACGCCCGCTTCGCCGAGGGCGCGCGCTCGCCCGGCGCGATTCGGGTGGCTTTGGCGGGGCTGGACGGCGCCGACGGCTCGGGCCGCCCGCAGGACTTCGCCGCCCTCAGCGCCGGGGCCGACGCCTACGCCGGCTGGATCGCCCAGACCAAGGCCGAGTTCCGGGCCAAGAGCGGCGCCGCCCAATAAAAAACCCCCCTCCCGGCGGGAGAGGGGTCTTTTGCGTCTATCCCCGCAAGGAGGATCGAACGCGCCTGAAAGGCTTAGCCGTTGACGGCGTCCTTCAGCGGCTTCGACACGCGGAAGCGCACGGCCTTCGAGGCCGGGATCTTGATCGTGGCGCCGGTGGCCGGGTTGCGGCCTTCGCGCTCGGCGCGCTCGGCGGTGTCGAACACGCCCAGGTTCGAGATGCGGACGTCGCCGCCCGACTTCAGCGACTTGTGGATGTTTTCGACAATGGCGGTCAGCACCTTGCCGGCGTCAGCTTGCGAAACGCCCGCGTCCTTGGCGACGGCGGCGATCAGTTCAGCTTGAGTGGTCATGAGGGTATTTTCCCAATGGTGGTCGCCCGGAAAGAAGCGCCGGACGAGGACCGGGGGATCAACGACGGTTTTGGGGAGCTTGGCAAGTGCGCATCGGCGCGCAGGCCTTGCAGGCTGGGGATTTATCCGGTTCCGGAGGCTCTCTGGAAGCTCTCGACCAGGCTTCCTGCGACCAGTCGCCACCCGTCCACCAGCACGAAGAAGATCAGCTTGAAGGGCAGGCTGACCACTACCGGCGGCAGCATCATCATACCCATGGACATGAGCACGCTGGCGACCACCAGATCGATCACAAGGAACGGAACAAAAAGAAGAAATCCGATCGTGAAGGCGGTCTTCAACTCACTGATCATGAAGGCCGGCGTGACCACGCGCAGGGGCAGATCCTGCACGTCGGCCGGGGCCTCCACACGCGACAGGCGAGTGAACAACGCCAGGTCGTCCGGCTTCACCTGGGCCAGCATGAAGGTTTTTACCGGTTCGGACGCCGCATCGAAGGCCTGAGGCAGCTCCATCTGCTGATCCATGAGGGGGCGGATGCCCGAATCATAGGCGTCCTGCCACGTCGGCCCCATGACGATGGCGCTCAGGAACAGGGCCAGGGACACCAGGACGGCGTTCGGCGGCGACTGCTGCATTCCCAGCGCCGTGCGCAGCAGGGACAGCACCACGACGATTCGCACGAAGCTGGTGGTCATGATGACGATGGACGGCGCCAGCGACAGCACCGTCATCAGCCCGACCAGTTGCACCACGCGCTGCGTCAGGCCGGCGCCGCTGCCCAGGTCGATGTTGATGGCCGATCCGCCCTGCGCCGCCTCCTGCGCCAGGGCGCCCAACGGCCAGATCAGGCACAGGGCGGTGGTGATCAGCGACAGCAGGGCCGCGCGCTTCAGCTCGTCGCGGCTCGGCATGCCGAACAGGGCGGGGCGTTTCATTTGACGCCTCCCGGCTGGCGGGGCTCGATCAGTTCGCGGCCTTCGCCCAGCAGGATCAGCCGTTCTTCGTCGTCGACGCGGATCAGCACCAGGCGGCGCGAGGGGTCCAGCACCAGGGTCTCGACCACCTTCATGCGCCGCACCTGGCCCTGCGGTCCCTGGAAGCGGGCCAGGATCTCGGGCGCATAGCGCCGCGCCGCCCAGGCGGCCAGGCCGATGATGCCCAGGGTGATGGCCAGGCCGAAGATCGCCCGGAACAGATCGAGGATGTTCATGCGGATGCAGCCCCAGACGCATACGGCGGCGGCGCGCGGACGCGGCGCTTCGGGGGCATGTTTCAACGGACGTGGTTAACGGCGCGTTTAGGGATACGAGATATTAACCATGCAGGCGGCAAATTCTGCCGATCACCGTCCGAGGGATTCGCGTGTCCGTCACCGACCTGCCGCTGCTGAATCAGATCAAGGGCCGCCTGGGCTGGCTGGACGACCGCCAGCGGGTGATCGCCCAGAACGTCGCCAATTCCGACACTCCCGGCTATGTCGCCCGCGACCTGAAGACGCCGACCGACTTCGCCGAGGCGATGCGGACGGGCGGCGGCCTGCGCATGACGACGACCAACGCCCGGCACATCTCGCCGCCCGGCCAGGCGGCGCGGTTCGAGGCGACCCGCGCCCCGGATTCCGAGACCACGCTGGACGGCAACTCGGTCGTGGTCGAGGAGCAGATGCTCAAGATGGCCGAGAGCCGCATGGCCTATGACGCCGCCATCGGCTTCTACCAGAAGTCGATGCAGATGATCCGCCTGGCGGCCAAGAAGCCCGCGGCCTGAGGGAGAGTGAGCCATGCCTGATCCGATCAACGGCCGTCCCGTCACCCCGCGCAACACCGCCATGGCCGTCGCCTCCAGCGCGCTGAAGGCGCAGCAGTCGCGGATGCGCATCATCGCCGAGAACATCGCCAACGCGGAATCCACGGCCAACGTCGCGGGCGGCCAGCCCTATCGCCGCCAGACCCCGGTGTTTCAGGCCCGCAACGTCGACGGCGCGACCGGCGTGGTCCTGGCCGAGGTGCGGCCGGACCAGAGCGACTTCCGCATGGACTACGACCCCTCGCACCCGGCGGCGAACGCGGAAGGCTATGTCCAGCGGCCCAACGTCGACACCCTGGTCGAGGCGATGGACATGCGCGAGGCGCAGCGCGCCTATGAGGCCAACCTGAACGTCATCGAGACGGCGCGGAACATGGACTCCCGCACGCTCGACATCATCAAGAAGTAAGAGGGTCTAGGGCATGAACCCCATCATGGCCGCCCGCGCCTACGCCGCCGTTCAGGGCGGGGGCGGCGTCAATGTCGCCACCTCGGCCAATGCGGCTGCAAGCACCGGCCCGAACGCGGCCGGAGGCTTCGCCGACCTGCTGCAGAACGTCATGACCCAGACAACGCAGCAGACCCGCGCCGCCGAGACGCAGATGGCTCAGTCGGTCCAGGGGCAGGGCAATCTGATCGACGTCGTCACAGCCATCTCCTCGGCCGAGGCCTCGCTGGAGACGGTCATGGCGGTGCGTGATCAGGTGATCTCCGCCTATCAGGAAATCATGCGGATGCCGATCTGACGGCGGTTCGGTCTCAGAACCCCAGTTCCGCCCTCAGCGCCTCGGGCGTCAGGCCGCCCTCCCTCAGTTCCGCCAGCGTGACCGAGCGGTCGCGCTTGGCGTAGCGGCGGCCGTCGGGCCCGGCCAGCAGGCGGTGGTGACGATAGACGGGCGCAGGCCAGTCCATCAGAGCCTGGATCAGCCGCTGGATATGCGTCGCCTCGAACAAATCCTGCCCCCGGATGACATGGCTGACCCCCTGCAGGGCGTCGTCGTGCGTCACGGCCAGATGGTAGGCGGTCCCGGCGTCCTTGCGCGCCAGCACCACGTCGCCCGCCGTCTCGGGCCGCGCCTTGACCCGGCCGGTCTCGCCGTCGGGGCCTGAGCCTTCCTCGATGAAGCTGAGTGCGTCCCAGACCGCGCCGCCCAGCGCCTCCTTCGCCCGATCCAGCGACAGTCGCCAGGCGAAAGGGCGTCCCTCGGCCAGCAGGCGGGCTTCTTCCTCGGCCGGATGCGGACCGGGGCGCGCCGCCTCGGCGGGGCCGTGGGGGGCGTCGCCGATGGCGTCCAATATCTCCTTGCGGGTGCGGAAGCAGCGATAGAGCAGGCCGCGCCGGTCCAGCGCCTCGACCACGGCGGCGTAGTCGGCCAGGTGATCGGACTGGCGCCGCACCGGCGTCTCCCAGTCCAGCCCCAACCAGGCCAGGTCTTCATAGATGCCTGCCTCGAATTCCGGTCGGCACCGCGTTGGGTCGATATCCTCGATCCGCAGCACGAAGCGCCCGCCCGCCGCCTTCGCCGCCCGCCACGCCGTCAGGGCCGAAAAGGCGTGCCCCTTATGCAGGCGGCCGGTGGGGGAAGGGGCGAAGCGGGTGACGAACGTCATTGCGCGTCGCCTAGCAGCGACGCCCAGTCGCGGGCGGCGTGCAGCACGCGGATGATCTCGACCCGATCCGTCACGCGATAGAAAATCACATAGTCGCCGAAGGGGCGTTTGCGCAGATCGGCGAAACCGATGCGCGGATAGCGCTCGGCGTTGGCGGACAGGCTTTCACATTCCGTCAGCGCGCTCTCGATCCAGCGGCCTGCGGCGCGCGGATTGTCGCGCGCGATCCAGTCGCCGCTCTGAGCCAGATCCGACTCGGCCAGGCGGGTCAGAACGACCTTCATTCCGGGGCGGAAGGCTCGAAGCGTTGACGCAGCCTCTCGGCCGCCGTGTTCAGCGAGACGACGTCGCCGCGCTCTGCCTGGGTCACGCCGGCTTCAAGCTTGCCGAGCAGTTCGGTCAGGCGCGCTTCATGCTCCTGAACCAGGCGAACGCCCGTGCGCAGCACCTCGCTCTTGGAGCCGTAGCGCCCCTGCTTCACCAGATTGTCGACGACCTGCTCCAGGGCGCCGAGTTCGACGGTCATGGTCATGGCGATCTCCTGCTCTAATAATAGATGTTAGAGAGCCGGTGCGCCAGAGCTCTCCATGAGTGGCGGTTTCCGGCCGTGGTCAGAACCGGGCGGCGAACGTCTCTTTTCGAGGGATGAGGCGGAAGGCTAGCATGGCCTCATGGCCCTTGCTCCGTCTCCCGCTTCCGTCGCCGCCGCCCGTGAGGCCCTGGCCGCCGCCGATCCGGCGCTGGCGCGCGCGCACGCCTCGACGCCCGTGTTCGAATGGCGGCTGCGGCCCGGCGGCTATGAGGGCCTGTTCCGCATGATCGTGGAGCAGCAGGTGTCGGTGGCGGCGGCGGCCTCGATCTGGAAGCGGGTGGTGGAGGGGCTGGACGGGCAGGTGACGCCCGAGGCCGTGCTGGCGCGCGATGTGGAGACGCTGCGCACCTTCGGCCTGTCGGGGCAGAAGGCGAAGTACGGCCATGAGATCGCCCGCGCCCATGCGGAGGGCCACATCGACTTCGATCATCTGGAGCGGCTGGACGACGCCGAGGCTATCGCCGCCCTGGTCGCCATCAAGGGGGTGGGCAAGTGGACGGCCGAGACCTTCCTGATGTTCTGCGAGGGGCGAGGGGACGTTTTTCCCGGCGGCGACGTGGCACTTCAGGAAGCCATGCGTTGGGCCGACCGCGCCGAGGCCCGTCCGAACGAGAAACAGGCCTATGCCCGCGCCGAGATCTGGCGGCCGCATCGCGCGGTGGCGGCGCATTTGCTCTGGGGGTGGTATGGTGGCGTTCGGCGCGGCGAGATCGCGCTGGACGAAGGCCTCTAGCCTTCGGCATTGATGAAGGCTGGGGGCGACCCCGAAGACGGCGCCGCGCGGCGCCCTGGGGATGATGACGATGTTGGAGCCGATCGCGGGCGCAGACCTGGTTCGTCCGGCTGCGGTTCTGCCGTTGCTGGATTTCGCGGGCGTGGCCGTGTTCGCCGCCACCGGGGCCCTGGCCGCCGCGCGCGAGAAGCATGACGTCCTGACCTTCGCCTTCTTCGCCGCCGTGACCGGCATGGGCGGCGGCACCCTGCGCGACCTGCTGATCGGAGCGCCGGTCTTCTGGGTGCAGGACTGGCGCTATGTCGCCGTCTGCATGGTGGCGGCCGTCGGCTTCTGGATGCTGGGCGCGCGGTCGTGGCGTTTCCGCGCCCTGCTGTGGCTGGATGCGGTCGGGCTGGCGGCCTATGGCGTCATGGGGGCGGCCAAGGCGGCCTCCTATGGCGTGACGCCGCTGATCTGCATCGTCATGGGCGTGCTGACGGCCTGCTTCGGCGGCATCGTGCGCGACGTGCTGGCGCACCAGCCCTCCATCCTGTTGCGGCGCGAACTGAACATCACCGCCGCCCTGGTGTCGGCGGCCCTGTTCGTCGGCCTGAAGGCCGTGAGCCTGCCCACATGGCCCGCCGTGGCGGTGGCCGTCGTTGCCGGGTTCGGCGTGCGCGCTGGCGCCCTGAAGTGGGGCTGGAGCCTGCCCGCCTTCCCGACCGCCGCTTCGCGATATTGAATCCAACTGACGAGAATGCAGATGAACGATATTCCCCCCGCCTATGCGGCCGCGCCCCGTTGGCCCGTTGGCGACAGCCCCGAACTGGCCGATGAATTGCTGGCCCTGGTGCTGGCGGGCGGCAAGCGCGCGACCTGTTCGTCGCTGGCGTCATGCGAGGCCGACATCATGCCGACCGTGGGAGAGATCAGCGTCATCCTCGACGGCGCCGGCGCTCCTCGCTGTGCGATCCGCACGACCGAGGTCGAGATCATGCCTTTCGAGCAGGTCAGCGAGGACTTCGCCCGCGCCGAGGGAGAGGGCGACCTGACCTACGAATGGTGGCGCGACGCGCATGAGGCCTATTACCGACGCGAAGGCACCTGGGCGCCGGGCATGAAGGTGGTCTGCGAACGATTCGAGCTGGTCGAGGTCTTCTGACGGCGATTTTCTACTGGCGCTTCGCTTCGACGACCTGGTCAGGGCTGTGTAGCGGAGCGCCGTTGATGTGGCCGCCTTCATGAACAAGTTCGCCGCCTGTCCTGGCGCCGCAACCCGTTGTTGAGTTCTCCATGACCGATCTTCCCAACATCTATGCCGCCGTGCCCCGGTGGGCGTTTGGCGACAACCCCGGCTTGGCTGATGAACTGCTGGCCTTGGTGCTGGACGGACGCAAGCGCGCCACCTGTTCCTCCCTGGTCTCCTGTCAGGCGGACGTGATGCCGGCTGTGGGCGACCTCAGCGTCATCCTCGACGGGGGCGGTCGTCCGACCTGCGTGATCCGCACGACCGAGGTCCGTATCCTGGCTTTCGATCAGGTCGACGAGGACTTCATGCGAGCCGAGGGCGAAGGCGACCTGTCGGCCCAATACTGGCGCGAGGGCCATCAGACCTATTTCGAGCGCGAGGGCGTGTTCGCGCCGGACATGCCGCTCGTGTGTGAGCGGTTCGAACTGGTCGAGGTCTTCTGACGGGGGCGTCACGAACGGGGGCGTCACGAAAACGCGTCGTATCCGTCATGGCGATGCGGGGGAATCAGGCGTAGGGTTTTCGCATCAGACCAAGGAAGGAGACGTGTCTTCAGTCCTGTCGCGTCGATAACCCCCCGTATGAGCGGGAGGGCCTGATGCAGGTCCTGTCCCGCCCGCCGTCCGGTTTTCCAGCCCTGGTGCTGAACGCCGATTTCAGGCCCTTGTCCTACTTCCCCTTGTCGCTGTGGCCGTGGGAAGAGGTGGTCAAGGCCGTGTGGCAGGATCGCGTCGACGTGGTCGCCACCTATGACAAGGTCGTGCGCAGTCCTTCGCTGGAGATGCAACTGCCCAGCGTGGTCTGCCTGAAGTCCTATGTGGATCAGGACCGCAAGCCGGCCTTCACCCGTTTCAACGTCTTCCTGCGCGACGGTTTCGCCTGCCAGTATTGCGGCGAGCCGGGCTCGTCCCAGGATCTGACCTTCGATCACGTCATCCCCCGCTCGCGCGGCGGGCGCACGACGTGGCAGAACATCGTCGCCGCCTGCGGTCCCTGCAACCTGCGCAAGGGCGGCCGCACGCCCGGTCAGGCCCAGATGCCTCTGCGCCGCACCGCCCACCAGCCCAGCGCCTGGCAGCTTCAGCAGGCGGGGCGGCGTTTCCCGCCCCACTTCCTGCACCAGAGCTGGCTCGACTACCTCTACTGGGACATCGAGCTGGAGCCTTAGGCGGTTGCGGTCAGATCCGCTCCAGCGGCAGGCGCATGCCCGCCACGATCAGGCAGGCCGCGTCGGCGACGGCGGCGATGCGCTGGTTCAGGCGGCCGGCCTCGTCGCGGAAGCGGCGGCCCAGCGGGTTGTCGGGCACCAGCGACCAGCCGACTTCGTTGCTGACCACCCACAGCGTGGCGGGGCAGGCGGCCAGGGCCTGGGCCAGGTCGTCGACGGCGGCGGCCAGGTCGCGCTCCGCCAGCATCTGATTGCTGAGCCACAAGGTCAGGCAGTCGACCACCGCAACGTCCTCGGCCGACAGGGCGCGCACGGCCTCGGCCAGGTCCAGCGGCGCCTCGACTTGGCGCCAGCCCTGGCCGCGTTCGGCCTGGTGGCGGGCGATGCGGTCGCGCATCTCGTCGTCGAAGGCCTCGGCGGTGGCGATGAAGACGGGCGGGCGGCCCGCCGCCTCGGCCGCCCGTTCCGCCTGCCGCTGGGCGTAGCCGCTCTTGCCGGAGCGGGCGCCGCCGAGAACCAGCGTCAGGGTCATGCGTCGTCTCTCCGGTTGACCTGAACGGCGCACGGTCCTACTGCCACGGTCGCGTCAGGTTCCCCGAAAGGGGATTGAAAGGGAACGGAGTGTGAAACTCCGGCTGTTCCCGCAACTGTAAGCGGCTAGCCCGCGCGTCATACGCCACTGGCGGTCCGGAAGGCCACGGCCTGAACGACTTCTGGGAAGGCGACGCGCACCGGCCTTGATCCGCGAGCCAGGAGACCTGCCTGTCGCCGTCGTTCTCCGTGCGGTCGGGATGTGCCGGGCGGTCGAGGCAACTCGTGTGACGACAGTCGTAAACCAGCCGCGTCAGCGGCCGCTTTCGCTCATCCGGGCGAAGGGCGGTCCGGCGCGGCGTCGTCATATGGAGACCCGGAATGAACCGGACCGCATTCGCTACCCTGGCCGCCGCCAGCCTTCTGGCCGCCGCGCCCGCCTTCGCCGTTGAAGCCATCGATCAACAGGCCGCCGCTCCTGATGTGGCGGGTCGCGCCGGCGCCACCGCCGTCGAGGACGTGGTCGTCACCGCCAACCGCTCGGCCCAGCCGATCGAGCGCGTCGGCGCCTCGGTCACTGTCCTGACCCAGGCCGCCATCGAGGCGCAACAGACTCCGGTCGTGGTCGAACTTTTGGCCCAGACGCCGGGCGTCAGCTTCACCCGCAACGGCGGCCCCGGCACGACGACCACCCTGCGCATCCGCGGCGCGGAAGGCCATCACACCGTGGTCCTGATCGACGGGGTTAAGATGAACGATCCGTCCTCGACGCAGGGCGGAAGCAATTTCGGCAACCTGCTGATCGGCGACACCGCGCGTATCGAGGTGCTGCGCGGCGCCCAGTCGACCCTGTGGGGGAGCCAGGCCATCGGCGGCGTGGTCAACATCGTCACCGCCGAGCCGACCGCAGCCCTGCAAGGCAGCCTCGACGCCGAGGCCGGCGCGCGTGGCACGACCTATTTCCGCGGTGGGATCGGCGGCGCGGGCGAGCGTGTCAGCTGGCGCCTGGCGGCCAGCCGCTATGACACCGACGGCTATTCCAGCTTCGCCGCTGGCAAGGAAGACGACGGCTACAGCAACACCGGCCTGTCGGGACGCCTGAACGTCAAGGTGACGGACGCCGTGTCCCTGGACCTGCGCTCTGTCTGGTCCAGCGGCCGCCACGAGTTTGACGCTTGGAACGGCGACAGCCGCGATTATGGCCGGACCGAAGAACTGGCCGCCTATGCTGGTCTGAACTTCGACCTGCTGGACGGGCGTTTCCGCAACCGCATCGGCTATGCCTACACCGACACCGACCGTCGTAACTTCAACCCGGATCGGAAAGTTCAAACGCTGACTTTCGATGCTGCGGGTCAGAACCGTCGCTGGGAGTATCAGGGCGCTTTTGCTGTCACCGAGGCGCTGAACGCGACCTTCGGCCTGGAGCACGAGAAGTCCGAAATGAAGACCCGCGTGCCTAGCGATTCCAAGCCGAATCCAGTCTTCGATCGCGGCGAGGCCGAACTGAACAGCGCCTATGGCCAGGTGCAGTGGACGGTGCTGGACGGCCTGACCCTGACCGGCGGCCTGCGCTATGACGATCATGCGCAATATGGCGACAACCTGCTGGGCCAGGTCGCGGCGGCCTGGGCCCTGAACGAGGGCGGTACGGTGGTCCGCGCCAGCTGGGGCCAGGGCTTCCGCGCGCCGGGCCTGTATGAGCTGTACAGCGAGTACGGCAATCTGAACCTGCAGCCGGAAGAGTTCGACAGCTGGGAAGTCGGCGTCGAGCAGCGCCTGTTCGACCGCGCTGTCGTCTCGGCGACCTACTTCAACCGCCAGGCGGACAATGAGATCCGTTACAACGGCTGCTCGACGCCCTCGACGGACCCGCTGTGCACCGTCAACGGGGCGGGCCGCTGGGGCTATTACCGCAACGTCCAGAAGACCGAGGCGCAAGGCGTCGAACTGGTTGGCCGCGTGGACGTGACGGAGCGCCTGAACGTCAGCGCCAACTACACCTGGACCGACGCCAAGAGCGCCTCGGGCGCCACGGACGGCAAGCGTCTGACGCGCCGTCCCGAGCATATGGCGAACTTCGCCGCCGACTACGCCTTCGCCTTCGGCCTGAAGACGGGCGTGGCCGTGCGTTACGTCGGCGAGACGTTCAACAACGACACGAACACGGTGAAGGTCGACGCCTACACCCTGGTCGATCTGCGCGCCTCCTATCCGATCAACGACACCCTCGAAGTCTATGGCCGGATCGAGAACGCCTTCGACGAGGACTATCAGACGGTCCTGAACTACGGCGCGCCGGGACGCGGCGTGTTCGGCGGCGTTCGCGTCCGGTTCTGATGCGATGAAGGACGCCGCGTTCCTGACGACGGCGACCCGGCACGGCGGCGGCCTGATGACGGCCGCCGCCGCCTATCCCGACGCGCCGCAGCCCTGGCTGGACCTGTCCACGGGGATCAATCCCGAGCCGTGGCGGGGGGCGCGTGCGTCGGAGGAGGCGCTGAACCGCCTGCCCGATCCCGCC
>NZ_GL883086.1:1734698-1736867 GCF_000204035.1 Brevundimonas diminuta ATCC 11568 | reverse complement strand
GCGTGGCGACGCGTCTGATCGCGCCCGATCAGGCGGCGGCCTCGCAGGCGGGCGTGCTGGTCGTCGTCAACCCGAACAATCCCGACGGCCGCCTGATCCGGCGGGCCGATCTGATCGCCATGGCGCGGGCGCGGTCCAAGGCAGGGCGCTGGCTGGTGGCGGACGAGTCCTTCATCGAATGCGCGCCCGGCGACAGCGTGTCGGACCTAGCCGAGCCGGGGCTGATCGTCCTGCGCTCGTTCGGCAAATTCTACGGTCTGGCCGGGGTGCGGCTGGGCTTCATGCTGGCGGCGCCCGAGCTGATCCGGCGATTGCGCGCGCTTCAGGGCGACTGGCCGGTCGGCGCCGACGCCCTGACGCTGGGGCTGGGCGCCTATGCTGACGAAGCCTGGCGGCGCCGGACCGAGGCGGCCCTGGCCGAACGGGCCGACCGGCTGGACGATCTGCTGGCGCGGGCGGGGTTTCAGATCATCGGCGGGACCAGTCTGTTTCGCATGACGCGCACGCCCCACGCCGCGCGCTGGTTCCAGCACCTGTGCCGCGCGGGAATCCTGACCCGGCCGTTCGACCACACGCCCGACGCTCTGCGCTTCGGCGTTCCGGCCGAGCGCGACTTCCCCCGACTGCGACGCGCGCTGGAGACCTTCGGATGATGGCGAGCCGGCGACAGGCGTTGGCGGGCGCGGGGGCCATGCTGGTCGCCGGACCGGCTGCGGCCAACACTGCGCCGCGTCGCGTGGTGTCGCTGAACGCCTGCCTCGACGCCGTTCTGGTCCACGTCGCCGACCGGGGGCAGATCGTCGCCCTCAGCCACTATGCGCGCGAGCCGGTCGGCTCGACCATTTCCGAGGTGGCCAAGACCCTGCCCTTCACCTGGGAGACGGCGGAGGAGGTCATCGCCCTGCGCCCCGATCTGGTGCTGACCAGCCGCCACAGCGCCCTGGCCACCCGCAATGCCCTGGGCCGCATGAACATTCAGACCGAGCTGTTCTCGGTGCCCGACAGCGTGGCCGCCAGCCTGGATCAGGTGCGCGAGGTCGCCCGTCTGGTCGGCCGTCCGGCGCGGGGCCAGGCCCTGATCGCACGCATCGAGGCCGCCATCGCCGCCGCCGCTCCGCCGCCGGGATCGGCGCGGCTGACGGCCCTGATCTATCAGCCCAACGGTTTCGCCGCCGGGCGAGGCACCCTGATGGACGAGATGATGACCCGCGCCGGGTTTCAGAACGTCGCCGGCCGCTACGGCCTGGGCAAATGGGGCAATGTGCCGGTCGAGCGCCTGTTGGCCGACCCGCCGCAGGTGCTGCTCAGCGGCGTGCCGGTGCGAGGCTCGCGCACCTGGGCCGACCGGGTGATGCGCCATCCGGCGCTGAAGTCCCTGTCCGGCCGGATGGTGCAGGCGCAACTGGAAGAGAAGCTGCTCTATTGCGGCGGGCCGGTGCTGATCCAGACCGCCGCCGCCCTGGCCCGCGCGCGCCGTACGGCGCTGGAGGCTCTGACATGACCCTGCCGCGTCCTCTGGTGATGATCGGGCTTCTGCTCCTGATCGTCGCTTTGTCCGTCGCCAGCATGAGCGCCGGCCGCGTCTGGATCCCCTGGAGCGATTGGGCGAGCCAGCGCGGCGATCCCGCCTGGGCCATCCTGTTCGAGCTGCGTTTGCCGCGCACGGTGCTGGCCCTGATGGTCGGGGCGGTGCTGGGCCTGACCGGGGCGGCCTTGCAGGGCTATACGCGCAATCCGCTGGCCGATCCGGCGATCCTGGGCGTCTCGACCATGGCGGCGCTGGGGGCGGTGCTGACCTTCTATCTGGGCGCGGGGGCCAGCGCGCCGTGGGTGCTGCCGGTCGCGGCCATGGTCGGGGCGGGGGTCGGCGTGTTGCTGCTGCTGGCCCTGGCGGGGGCGACCAGCAGCGTCGTCACCTTCATCCTGGCCGGGGTGGTGATCCAGACCATGGCGGGGGCGGGGGTCGCCCTGGCGCTGAACCTGGCGCCCAATCCGTGGGCGGTGAACGAGATCGTCAACTGGCTGATGGGGTCGCTGGCTGACCGCAGCGTGGTCGAACTGAGGTTGGCGGCGCCGGGCATGATCCTGGGGTGCCTGCTGCTGTTGACCCAAGGCCGGACGCTGGACGCCCTGACCCTGGGCGAGGCGGGGGCGCGGTCGCTGGGCGTG
>NZ_GL883086.1:1732107-1733478 GCF_000204035.1 Brevundimonas diminuta ATCC 11568 | reverse complement strand
CTCGCCCAACGCCGGGTGGCCCGAGGCGGCCATGGCGGGCGCGCTGCGGGTTCGACTGGGCGGGCCGGTCCGCTATGACGGCGTCATGACCGACCGACCTGTCTTCGGCGACTGGGCGCCGCCGTCCGCCCATGATCTGAAACGCGGGCTGAAGGTTTACGGCGTCGCCTGCGCCCTGTTGCTGATGCTGCTGATCGGCGGGGGCTTCGCATGGCCGCGCTGATGATCCAGGGCTGCGGCTCGGACGTGGGCAAGTCGGTGCTGGTCGCCGGTCTGTGCCGCGTCTTCGCCAATCGCGGCCTGACAGTGCGGCCGTTCAAACCGCAGAACATGTCCAATAACGCCGCCGTCACTGCGCCCGATCCTGAGGGCCGCATCGGCGAGATCGGCCGCGCCCAGGCGCTTCAGGCGCTGGCCTGCCGCACGCCCGCGACCGTCGACATGAACCCTGTCCTGCTGAAGCCGCAGAGCGACACGGGCGCCCAGCTGGTCGTGCGCGGTCAGGTCGAAGGCGTGTGGCAGGCGGCGGGCTATCAAGACCGCAAGGTCGCCCTGCTCGACGTGGTTCTGGACAGCTTCCGCCGTCTTCAGGCCGAGGCGGATCTGGTGATCGTCGAGGGCGCGGGCAGTCCGGCCGAGACGAACCTGCGCGCCGGAGACATCGCCAACATGGGCTTCGCCCGCGCGGCGGACGTGCCGGTGGTGCTGGTCGGCGACATCGACCGGGGCCATGTGATCGCCTCTCTGGTCGGCGCCCATGCGGTGCTGGACGACGAGGATCGGGCGATGATCCGGGGCTTCATCATCAACAAGTTTCGTGGCGATCCGGCCCTGTTCGGTCAGGGCCGGGCCGAGATCACGCGGCGCACGGGCTGGACGGATCTGGGCATGGCGCCGTGGCTGGCGGATGCGCGGTCGTTACCCGCCGAGGACGCCGTAGTGCTGGAGCGGTCGGGCGGCGGGCGTGGCGGAAAGGTGCGGATCGCCGTGCCCATGCTGTCGCGCATCGCCAATTTCGACGACTTCGATCCGTTGCGGCATGAGCCGGGCGTGGACTTCGGCTTCGTGCCGCCGGGGCAGGCCCTGCGGGGCGATGCGGACCTCATCATCCTGCCGGGGACCAAGGCGACGTTGGCCGATCTGGCGTTTCTGCGGGCGCAGGGCTGGGACGTGGACATCGCCGCCCATGTGCGGCGCGGCGGGCGCGTGCTGGGCGTGTGCGGCGGCTATCAGATGCTGGGCCGCACGATCAGCGACCCGGACGGCGTCGAGGGCGTGGCGGGTTCGGCGCCGGGGCTGGGCCTGCTGGACGTCGAGACGGTGCTGGCGGGGGCCAAGACCCTGCGCCGGGTCGAGGGACAGCTGACGCCC
>NZ_GL883086.1:1724580-1730640 GCF_000204035.1 Brevundimonas diminuta ATCC 11568 | reverse complement strand
ATCGTCGCCCACGCCGACTGCCTGCTGGACCGCGGCGGCGCCATGGTCCGCGCCGTCGAAGCCATCGGCCGGGGCGCCGAGACCGACTGGGGCGCGCCCTTTGAACTGGACCTGACCGCCGAAGGAGACGGCCGCCGATGAGCGACCCCAACGACGCCGAACTGAACGCCCGCCACGCCGAAAAGATGAAGCGCATCCAGGCCGCCCGCGCCCGGATGATGCAGTCCAAGACGGTCGAGCGCGGCCTGGTCATCGTCCACACCGGGACGGGCAAGGGCAAGTCGACGGCGGCCATGGGCATGGTCTGCCGCATGATCGGCCACGGGATGAAGACCTCCATCATCCAGTTCATCAAGGGGGCGATGGAGACGGGCGAGCAGACCCTGTTCGACAGCTTTCCCGACCTGGTCGAGATGCGGCCGATGGGCGAGGGCTTCACCTGGGACACCCAGGACCGCGCCGCCGACATCGCCAACGTCCGCCGCGCCTGGGAGGCCGCCAAGGCCCGCATCATGGACCCGGAATGGAAGATGGTCGTCTGCGACGAGCTGAACATCGCCTTGCGCTACGACTACCTGCCGGTCGAGGAGGTGCTGGAGGTTCTGGCCGCGCGCCCGGCCGACACCCACGTCGTCATCACCGGCCGCAACGCCCCGGACGCCCTGATCGCGGCGGCCGATCTCGTCACCGACATGCAGATGGTCAAGCACCCGTTCCGCAGCGGGGTGAAGGCCCAGGCCGGGGTGGAGTTTTGATGACGGAGGCGACGGCGCGACTGGTCGTCTGCAGCACCTGCCGTCTGTCGACGAACGAGCCCGTGGACGCGGACGGCGTCTCAGGCGGGCGGCTGCTGCTTCAGGCCGTGGCGACGGCGGCGCGGGGCGCGCCCGAACTGCGGGTCGAGGAGCAGGCCTGCCTGTGGGCCTGCCGCAGCCATTGCACCGTCTATCTGGCCCAGGGCGGCAAGCCCGGCTACCTGGCTGGAACCTTCGCCCCGACCGCCGAGGCCGCCGAGGCCATCGTCGACTTCGCCCGCCGCTACGTCGCCAGCCCGGACGGCGCCGTGCCCTATCGCGACTGGCCCGAGGGGATGAAGGGCCGCTTCATCGCCCGCCTGCCCCAGGACGCCTGATTTAGCGCGCTTGACCTTCCCTTGATGGGAAGGTTTACAGGTGTCGTCGTCAAAGGTTTACGAGGACGACGTCATGGCCGCCGAAGGCTTGAGAACACTGGATCTGCCCGTGCTGGGCATGACCTGCGCCAGCTGCGTGGGGCGCGTCGAAAAGGCCATCCGCGCCGTGCCGGGCGTGACGGAGGCCCAGGTCAACCTGGCCGCCGAGCGCGCTCACGTCGCCTTGTCGAGCGAGGGTTCCGCCGCCGCCGTCGCGGCCGCCATCAAGAGCGCCGGCTATGAGCCGATGGAGGAGGAGGTCGTCTATCCCGTGCGGGAGATGACCTGCGCCTCCTGCGTCGGCCGCGTCGAAAAGGCGCTGGCCGCCGTGCCGGGCGTGTTGTCGGCCAGCGTCAATCTGGCGACCGAGCGGGCGACGGTGCGCTTCCTGTCGGGAGCGACGACCTTCCAGGATCTGGCCGCCGCCGTCGAACAGGCCGGCTATGTGCTGGAGGCGCCCGAGGACGCCGGGCCGGACGCCAGCGACCGCGAACAGGCCGCCCGCGACGCCGAGATCAAGAAGCTGGGCCGCGCGGTGCTGATCGCGGGCGCGGCGACCCTGCCGCTGTTCGTGCTGGAGATGGGCTCGCACTTCGTGCCGGGGATGCATCACTGGGTCAGTGAGACCATCGGCGCCTTCAACTGGAAGGTGATCAGCTTCGTGCTGGCGACCTTCGTGCTGTTCGCGCCGGGGATCATCTTCTATCGCAAGGGCGTGCCCGCCCTGCTGCGCTGGGCGCCGGACATGAACTCCCTCGTCGTGCTGGGGGCGACGGCGGCCTGGGCCTTCTCGACCGTGGCGACCTTTGCGCCGCAGTGGCTGCCGGAGGGCACGGCCAACATCTATTTCGAGGCGGCGGCGGTGATCGTCACCCTGATCCTGGTCGGGCGCTGGATCGAGGCGCGGGCCAAGGGCCGCACCGGCCAGGCGATCCGTCGCCTGATGTCGCTGCAAGCCAAGACCGCGCGCGTGGTGCGCGACGGCGTCGAGCAGGACGTGGCCGTCGATGCGGTCAAGGTCGGCGACGTGGTCGTGGTGCGCCCCGGCGAGCGGGTGCCCGTCGACGGCGTGGTCACGGACGGCGCCTCCTTCGTCGATGAATCCATGCTGACGGGCGAGCCGATCCCGGTCGAGAAGACCGCCGGCGCCGACGTCACGGGCGGCACGCTGAACACCACGGGCGCCTTCCGCTTCGAGGCGCGTCAGGTCGGCTCGCAGACCGTGCTGGCCCAGATCGTCAAGATGGTCGAGGCCGCTCAAGGAGCCAAGCTGCCGATCCAGGCGCTGGTGGACAAGGTGACGGGCTGGTTCGTGCCCGCGGTCATGGGCATCGCGGCCCTGACCTTCGCCGTGTGGTTCCTGTTCGGGCCGGACCCGGCGCTGGGGATGGCCCTGGTCGCGACCGTGGCCGTGCTGATCATCGCCTGCCCGTGCGCCATGGGTCTGGCGACGCCGACCTCCATCATGGTGGGCGTGGGCCGTGCGGCCGAACTGGGCGTGCTGTTCCGCAAGGGCGAGGCGCTTCAGGCCCTGCAGGGCGTGGACGTCGTCGCCTTCGACAAGACCGGCACCCTGACCGAAGGCAAGCCGACGCTGACCGATCTGGTCACGGCCGAGGGCTTTGACGAGACGACGGTGCTGGCCCAGGTGGCGGCGCTGGAGATCCGCTCCGAGCATCCGGTGGCCCGCGCCCTGGTCGCCGCCGCCGAGGCGCGCGGCGTGACGGTGGCCCGGCCGCTGGACTTCGCCTCCATCCCCGGCAAGGGGGTGACGGGTCTGGTCGAGGGCGCGCGCGTCGCCGTCGGCGCCGACCGCTACATGGCCGAGTTGGGCTGCGACGTGGCTGTGTTCGCCGAGGCGGCGGCCCGTCTGGGCGACGAGGGCAAGACGCCGCTCTACGCCGCCGTGGACGGTCGACTGGCCGCCATCATCGCCGTGGCCGATCCGGTCAAGGCGACGACGGCCGAGGCCATCGCCGCCCTGCACGAGCTGGGGCTGAAGGTGGCGGTCATCAGCGGCGACAACCGCCGCACCGCCGCCGCCGTCGCGCGTCGTCTGGGCATCGACGAAGTCCACGCCGAGGTCATGCCGGACGGCAAGGTGGCGGTGATCGAGGCGCTGAAGGCGGGCGGGCGCAAGGTCGCCTTCGTCGGCGACGGGGTGAACGACGCCCCGGCCCTGGCGGCGGCGGACGTGGGTCTGGCGGTCGGCGGCGGTTCGGACGTGGCGATCGAGAGCGCGGACGTGGTCCTGACGGGCGGCGACCTGCGCGGCGCGGTCAGCGCCATCGGCCTGTCGCGGGCGACGATGAACAACATCCGCCAGAACCTGGCCTGGGCCTTCGGCTACAACGTGCTGCTGATCCCGGTGGCGGCGGGGGTGCTCTATCCGGTCTTCGGCCTGATGCTGTCGCCCATGCTGGCGGCGGGGGCCATGGCCCTGTCCAGCGTCAGCGTGGTGCTGAACGCCCTGCGCCTGCGAGCCTTCAAGCCCCATATCGGTTCGAACAGCGTGAAGGGAGCCGCGTGATGAACATCGGCAAGGCTGCACAGGCGACCGGGGTCACGGCCAAGATGATCCGCTACTATGAGGCGCAAGGGCTGATCCGCCCGGCGGATCGGACCGACGGCAACTATCGTGATTTCAGCGAGCGCGACCTGAACGACCTGCGCTTCATCCGACGGGCGCGTGGGCTGGGCTTCTCGATCGAGGAGATCAGCCGCCTGCTGTCGCTATGGCGCGATAACTCGCGGCCCAGCCGCGAGGTCAAGGCGATGGCGCAGAAACACCTGGTCGACCTGGACGCGCGCATCCTCGAGATGCGCGAGATGGCCGACACCCTGCGTCATCTGGCCAATTGCTGCGCCGGGGACGAACGGCCGGACTGCCCGATCCTGTCCGACCTGGCGGGCGATACGTCGCAGGACGCGGCCGGTGCGACCGCTTGACCTTCCCATGGCGGCAAGGGGTCCAATGAACCGTCGCGTATCCAGAAAAGGAGCATCGTCATGATCTCGCTCAACATCCCGAAAATCCGCTGCGGCGGTTGCGTCGCTTCGGTCGAGAAGGCCGTCCTGTCCGTCGATCCGGCGGCCAAGATCACGGCCGATATTCCGGCGCGCCGGGTCGAGGTCGAGACGACGGCGTCCCCGCAATCCCTGGCCGACGCCCTGGCGGCGGCCGGCTATCCCGTTCAGGAGAACTGAAGATGAAGATGCCTGTTAAGCTGGCGGCGATCGCTGTCGGGGCGCTGGCCGTCGGCGGCGGCATGGTCCTGGCCGAGGGCTTCGCCCGGCCCGCCGAGGCGGCCGAGATGACCGTCTACAAGAGCGATTCCTGCGGCTGCTGCGGCGGCTGGGTCGATCACATCCGGCGCTCGGGCATAGAGGTGAATGTGGTCGCGACCGACGACCTGGCGCCGGTCAAGCAGCGGCTGGGCGTCCCGCAGTCGCTGTGGAGCTGCCATACGGCCGTGATCGACGGCAAGGTGATCGAGGGCCACGTCCCGGCGGCGGGCGTGAAGGCCTTCCTGAAAAAGCCCGGCCAGGCGCGCGGCATCGGCGTGGGCGGCATGCCGACCGGCTCGCCCGGCATGGAAGCGCCCGGCTATGCGCCGGACCGTTATGACGTCATGACCTTCGGCGAGGGCGCGCCGGCGCGCTTCATGACCTTCGTGGGCGCTGACCCGGCCTGACGACGGTTCTGAGCTGAAGACGACGACGGCGGCGCCCCCTGCGGGACGCCGCCGTTTTTCGTTCCGGCCGGGGCATGAGGCCGGAACGAAAGCCTTCGGCCGTTAGGCCAGCACCATGATGGCGACGCGGCGGTTCTGGGCGCGGCCTTCACGGGTGTTGTTGGGAGCCACCGGCTTGGAGGCGCCGTAGGAGATGGTCGCCATGCGGTTCAGGGCGATGCCCTGATCGCTCAGGAAACGACGCACAGCTTCAGCGCGCTCCTGGCCCAGACGCTCGTTGATCTGGTCGTTGCCGGTCGAGTCGGTGTGGCCCTGGATTTCCAGATAGACGTTGGCGTTCTCGGCGCGCAGGCGCTGGACCAGTTCGGCCAGGCGTTGCTCGGCTTCCGGCGACAGCTCGGTGTGGTTGACCGGGAATTTCACCGAGTCGTCCGACAGCACGACCTCGTACAGGAACTTGCCTTGGGCCAGTTTATGCGCGGCGTTGGCGCGGGCCAGCGCTTCGCCCGCCGTGCCTTCAACCCGGGTGACGTGAGCGTCGACGCCGTCGACACGCTCATTCACGACTTGAACGTTGTCGCGGACGAACCGGTGGCTGGCGCAGCCGCTGACGGCGATGCCGAGAACGGCGACGGCGCCGATGACAGCGGTCCTAGATGCCAATTTGATCAAATTCACTCTCCTTCGTGCCCGGCCCAACTCCGGGGGATGTTACGCGCCGCACCGGTGTCGGTTGCAAAACGGCGGAGCAAAGACGCGCGAAGAAGTGAAAAGGTTCAGCTTGACTGTAAAAAAATTTCAACAATCGACGTTTTTGCTGTTCTGCGCCGATTTATGGTCAGGCTTGTTGGCGCCATTTTCCTGACGTGCTGGGATGGTCATTGTTGAATATCAAAGGGCGAGGAGAATCTATTGAAAGCTTTGGTGTTTGCGGCCGCTGAGAACTATAAGGCCCATGACGGCAAGGCTTGGGGAGCCTTTAGGTGAAGGCGGGGCCTCGTCGCCGTCGGAACAAGGTCGGCCCGATCCTAGGCAGCCTGATCGCGCACGGTTTGATCCTGGCGCTGATCATTGCTGCGCCGGTTGAACGGCCGCCGCTGGCTCCGGTTCCGCCGGTAGTCGAGGTGATGCTGGTCGAGCCGCCGCCTCCGCCTCCGCCGCCGCCTTCAGAACCCGCGCCGGGCGACGCGCCTG
>NZ_GL883086.1:1717683-1722967 GCF_000204035.1 Brevundimonas diminuta ATCC 11568 | reverse complement strand
GGCGGTCCTGGCGACCGTGCGGCCGCCGCCGTCATGCTGATGACCGTAGCCGCCTCCTATGCCGTCGAGGATCTGACATGGAACGGGCTCTACTTCGGTCTGATGCTCGTCGACAGCCTGGCCTTCGTGGCGCTGTGGCTGATCGCAGAGCGTGCGGGTCGCTGGTGGATCGTTCTGGCGTCTGCGTTTCAGCTTGTGGGTGTTCTGGCCTACTGCGCCCCGCTCCTGTCGTCGGAGCCTCTGGCATGGGCGCTGTTCACGCTGATCTGGGGGCTGTGGTTCCTGATCGTGCTCACATTATTTTTTGGCGTCTGGGAGGTCGAGGCCGACCGGCGCTACGCCCTGGGGGGGCGAGATGGCTCGACACTGGACGATGGAGGCCGCGCGCGCGCTGCTCCGTCAATGGAATGACAATCGGCTGGAGGCCTCCGTTCGTGAAGGAGGGCTGACGGTTGAATTGGGCGCGCTTGAGGTCTGGCTTTTGGAGCAGCGGCCGGAGACCTTGGCCGAAGCCGAGCGTCTTCTGGATCTGATCACGTCGCATCAGAGCGGCGGCGGCCGGGGCCTGGAGGAGCTCTGCCGGGTCGGCGGCGCGGTCCGCAATGATGTTGATTTCCACCGCAGCCGGGTGGAGCACAGCTTCGCTCCGCGCGCTTCGGGACCGCTGGCCGGGCGGGCCTGAAAGTCATCGTTTGATGATCGTCGGCGGGGGTTCCGCCCCGCCGACGGGGCTGTTACATCCGCTGACAGTCCGCGACGAAGCCTTGCGCCGTCGCTCCGCAAAGCGGTTTTTCCTCCCATGATTTCTGCTGTTCGCGCCGCGTCTCTCGCGTCCGCCTCCTTGTCCGTGCTCGCTTTCGCCGCGCCCGTCATGGCCGAGGCGGCCATTGACGAAGGACCGACCCAGGTGTCCGAGATCGTGGTGACGGCCGAGCGGCGCGAGGCGCCTCTGGCGGCGACGCCGCTGTCGCTGACGGTGGCGAGCCAGCCCCTGCTGGACGGCGTCGGCGTGCGCGACATCAAGGATCTGCAGATCCTGGCGCCGGGCCTGATCGTGGCCTCGACCTCGAACCAGACCTTCACCACCGCCCGCATCCGCGGCGTCGGCACGGTGGGCGACAATCCGGGCGTCGAAAGCTCGGTCGGCGTCATGATCGACGGCGTCTATCGCCCCCGCAACGGCGCGGCCCTGGGCGATCTGGGCGAGGTCGAGCGCGTCGAGGTGCTGAAGGGCCCGCAGGCGACCCTGTTCGGCAAGAACACCTCGGCGGGCGTCATCAACGTCGTCACCGCCGCCCCCTCGTTCGACGCGCGCATGGCGGGCGAGGCGACCTTCGGCGACTATGGAACGCACGGCGGCTCGGTCTCCCTGACCGGCCCGATCGTGGACGAGGTTCTGGCCGGGCGGCTGTATGTCGCCGCGCGTCGCCGCGACGGCCTCTATGACGTGAAGATCGGGGAGGGCCCGCGCACCTCGACCGACGATCAGACCGAACACTACGACACCGTGCGCGGTCAGCTGCTGTGGCGCGCCACGCCGAACCTGACCGCCCGCCTGACCGCCGACTGGACCGAGCGGGACGAACGCTGCTGCGTCGGCGTGCAACTGGTCACGGGCGCCACCGCGCCCCTGCTGGCGACCTTTGCGCCCGACGGCGGCGTGGCGGCGACGCCGAAGCCGTGGGATCGCACAGCCTATTCCAACCGCGACACCAACACCCGCATCCGCGACAAGGGCCTGGCCCTGCATCTGAGCGCCGATCTGGGCTGGGCGAGGCTGGACAGCACCTCGGCGGTGCGCGACTGGCGCGGCGTCATCAGCCAGGACTGGGACTTCACCTCGGCCGACCTAGCCTATCGCCCGGACGACGGCAGCTGGTCGAACCGCTTCCGCACCCTGACACAGGAGTTCCGCCTGTCGGGCCAGCGCGGAAAGCTGGACTGGTCGGCCGGCGCCTTCTTCGCCGATGAGAAGCTGACCCGTCGCGACAGCCTGTTCTACGGCGCCGATTACGAAGGCTATGTCAGCCGCCTGCTGTCGCGCTCGGCGTCGGACCCGCTGGGCGACCCGGCCTTCGTGTCGAGCATCACCGGGCTTTCCGTCGGCCAGAGCTTCGTCGAGGGCGAGGGCCAGTTGGACCGCTACTGGCAGACGGCCCGCAGCGCCGCCCTGTTCGGCCAGCTCTCCTACGCCGTGACCGACCGGCTGACTCTGGCCGGGGGGCTGCGCCGCACCCATGAGACCAAGGAGATGACGGCCGCCTATCACAACACCGACGGCGGCCGCGCCTGCGCGGCGGCCCTGGCCAACGGCGTCCGCAACGCCATCCTGTGCCTGCCGTGGTCGAACCCAGCCTTCAACGGCCTGAGCCAGTCCGAGACGGTCAAGGACGAGGCCTGGACCGGCATGGCCCGCGCCGAGTTCAAGGCGGCCGAAGGAACGCGCCTCTACGCCTCCTGGTCGCGAGGGCGTAAGAACGGCGGCTTCAACCTGGACCGGGGACAGACCAATCTGGTCCCCGACGCCTCGCGCGCCTTCCCGGCCGAGAGCGCCGACGCCTTCGAGGCGGGGATCAAGAGCGTGATGCTGGACCGGCGCCTGCTGGTCTCGGCCGCCGCCTTCCGCCAGACCTATGACGACTTCCAGCTGAACACCTTCCTGGGCACGACCTTCCTGGTCCGCTCCATTCCCGAGGTGCGGGCCAAGGGCGTCGAGGCGGACTTCATGTTCCTGCCGTTCGAGGGCCTGTCGCTGCAGGGCGGCCTGACCTACGCTCAGACGGAGTATGGCGACGACGCGGTGCCGGGCCTGCCGCTGCTGGCGGGCAGGCGGATGAATTTCGCGCCGTTGTGGAGCGGGTCTCTGGCTGGAACCTATGAGCGGCCGGTGGCGGCGGGGCTGACCGGGCGGGTGACGCTGGCGGCCAAATATTCGTCGGAATACAACACCGGCTCGGACCTGGACCCGGCCAAGAGCCAGCCGGGCTTCTGGCTGGTCGACGGCCGCGTCGCGCTAGCCCGCGATGACGCCTGGAGCGTGGAGTTGTGGGGCCGCAACCTGTTCGATCAGGACTATCGCCAGGTGGCCTTCGGCGCGCCGTTCCAGACGGGGACGCTGGGCGCCTTCCTGGGGGCGCCGCGCACGGTGGGCGTGACCCTGCGGATCATGCGCTGATGATGGGCGAGGGGAGCAGGCGGGAGACCGCCCGCTCCCCCCTTCCACTGATGCAAAATGGCCTCCACCTGACGGCATATTGCGTCTGCGAAAGCTCCCGAGGACGGCAAGCCTTGACTTGAGACCCGCCTGTCCCAGATAGGCGGCATCAGAGGACGACCTCTCCCATCTTGGGCATGACGCTGGGACGACCCGGCACGCCATGCAAGGGAGCAAGTCATGGCCTGGATCTTCCTTCTTCTCGCCGGTCTGTTCGAGATCGTCTGGGCCTTCCTGATGAAGGCCTCCGAGGGCTTCACCAAGCCCTGGCCGACGATCGGCACCATCGGCTTCATGATCGTCAGCTTCGGCCTGTTGTCGATCTCGATGAAGACCCTGCCGCTGGGCACCGCCTATGTGATCTGGACCGGCATCGGCGCCGTCGGGGCCTTCGTGGTCGGCATCGCCGTGCTGGGCGAGCCGGTCACGCCGATGCGCGTCATCGGCGCCGTCCTGATCGTCAGCGGCCTGGTTGTGCTGAAGCTCGCCTCCAGCCATTAATCACGGCGACAGCCTCGGAGCTTCGCCATGGAATTGATCGTCGGACCGCGCCTCTTCTCCACCTGGTCCTTGCGGCCGTGGCTGGTGTTGAGGCGCGCGGGCGCCGTCTTCGACACGCGCGAGGTCTGGTATCGCTCCGAGGCTGAAAAGGCTGAGCTGCGGCGCCTGTCGCCCTCGGGCTTCGTGCCGCTGCTGAAGGTCGAGGGCGAGACGATCTGGGACACCCTGTCTATCAGCGAATGGGCGGCCGAACGCTATCCCGAGGCGCATCTATGGCCGGTCGATCCGATCGCGCGCGCCCTGGCCCGTTCGGCGACGGCCGAGATGCACTCCGGCTTCCACGCCCTGCGCGACCTGTGCGGCATGGGGCCGGATCATCCGATGGCCGGGGATGCGCGCAGCCCGGCGCCGTCCGATCCGGGCCTGGACCGCGACCTGGCGCGTCTGGTCGTGCTGTGGCGACAGATGCGCGACCGCTTCGGCGCGGACGGGCCGTGGCTGTTCGGCGACTGGTCGATCGCCGACGCCTTCTTCACGCCCGTGGCGGCGCGGGTGCGCCACTATCAGATCGACCTGTCGGCTCACGGCGACGACGGGACGGCCGCCGCCTATGTCGCCGCCCTTCTGGCCCAGCCGCACTTCCGCGAGTGGGAGGCGGCGGCCCTGTCATCTAACGTTGATTAACCGATCCTGAGAACGCGGGTTTAAGAGAGCGGACTTATAGTCCAGCTTGTTCTCGGAGGGGCGGAGCCATGCGTACGATCAGCAGGAACACCGACTGGGGCCGCACGGCCAGAGCCTACGCCCTGGCGGCGGTGGTCATGGCCCTGGTGTGGACGTCGCTTCTGACCCTGATGGTCTGAGGCGTCTTATCGCGCTTCAGCGCGAGCCGCCGCCCAGCACGGCCTCTGCCACCTGCAAGGGGGCGGGGGGCGGCGCGACGTAATCCAGGCGGATCGGCACGGCGCGCGCGCCTGAGGCCACGGCGTCCAGCGTCTTCACCGGCCCGCCCATCATGCGCTGATAGATCCAGTAGGCCGCGACGACCTTCTCGACGTATTCGCGCGCCTGAGGCACGTCGATGGTCTCGATCAGCAGCAGGGGATCGGCGTCGGCGCCCAGCTTGCGGATCGCCGCCAGCATCGGCCCCGGCCCGGCGTTGTACGAGGCCACCGCCTTCAGCAGATCGCCCTGGAAGGACTCGATCTGGAACAGGCGGTTCACATAGTCCTGGCCCAGCTTCATGTTCACCGCCGGGTCCAGCAGGCGCTGGGGCGTGCGGACATAGCCCTGGTCGCCGGTCATGTGGGCGGCCGTGGTCGGCATGACCTGCATCAGGCCATAGGCGCCGGCGCCGGAACGGGCGTTGGCGTTGAAGTCCGTCTCCTTGCGCGCGATGGCGTAGACGAGGGCCTTCTCGATGGTGAAGCCGCCCATGGGCTGCAGGTCCGGCATCGGATAGCGGACGGCGTCGATGCGGCTGGCCTCGGACTGGGCGGCGCGGCCGGGCGCGACCAGGCGATACAGGCCGACCCACATCTGGCGCGCGGCGCTGTCGCCGCTGGCGGC
>NZ_GL883086.1:1711157-1717512 GCF_000204035.1 Brevundimonas diminuta ATCC 11568 | reverse complement strand
GTTGCGGGCGGCCAGTTCAGCATCGTTGCGGCGGCCGACCTCGTACAGGGCGACGGTGCGGCGGGCGTCCTCGTCCGAGCGGATGAAGGCGTTGAGCGCGCGCGTATCCACGCCGATCGGCTCGGGCGTGAATGAGGCGCGTTGCAGCGTCGCCTCATAGGGGCGCGGCCCCTGGTTCTCGATCACCGGCTCCTCGCCCAGCTGACGCAGGGCGATCTGGCCGTAGAAGGTGGCCGGCCAGCGCGCGGCCTGGCGCAGATATTCGTTTACGCGGTCCTGTCGGCCCGACTGGCCCGCCGCCCGCGCCGCCCAGAAGGCGCCGCCCGAGCGGACCCACGGATCCTCGGTCGGATCCTGGGCGACGTGCTCAAAGGCCTGGAAGGCGTCGGCGTGCTGCTCCATGCGCCAGGCGGCCAGGCCCGCGGTCCACCAGTCGCCGATCTGCTGGCCCATCGTGTAGGCGCCGGACAGGTCGTCGTTGTTCAGCGCCACGCGCGCGGCCTTGGCTGGATCGTTGACGCCGCCGTCGCCGGGATTGGTCAGGCTGGCCCAGGTGCGGGTCAGCAGGCCGCCGGGGCGCTTGGGTTCGGCCGCGCCGTCGGGCAGGCGCCGCATCGCCAGGGTATAGACCCGCTCGGCCATCGGCAGGTCGGAATAGGTCTCGAGCCAGGCCGCGAGTTCGTCATAGGTGGCGACATGGCTGGGGTGGAACAGGCGCTCGAACTCGACCTGACCCAGCAGGACGCGGTCCTTGGCCTGACGCGCCGAGTTGCGCGCCAGCTCCAGGTCGCCGCGCCGCAGGGCGTCGAAGGCGGTGGTGTAGCTGAGCCGGTCCTCGCTGCTCAGCGCCGTGGGCGACGGCGAGGCGTCTGCGCCGGAATCTGCACCGGAATCTGCGCCAGCGGCGGCATAGGGGCGGGAGGTATCGACATCTTCAGCCTGGGCTGCGGTCGCAGCAAGGGCGCAAAGCGCGAAGGCGAACAGAGACGCACGACGCGTCCGGCGGAAAGAATACATGACGCGGCGGCCCCCTTCGTCGGCGTCGGTCCCGTCTCGATTCGGGATTCTGCGACGCTCTGCGGACTGGTCTCCAAGAGTTCAGGATGCCTGAATCAGGCGCCCGGCTCAACCACTTCGCCGCGCAGGCGAGCGGACAAATCTAGAATGTCCTTCCAAACCAAACCCTTGGCCTGCGGCTGTCGCAGCAGGAAGGCGGGGTGGAGGGTGGCCATGACGGGGGCGGCGATTCCGTCTTCGGACAATCGCCATTCGCGCCACTGGCCGCGCGTTCGCATGATGCCGTCGTCGGTCTTCAGCACGGCCTTGGCCGCCGCCGCGCCGACCAGCAGCACCGCCTTGGGCTTCAGCAGGGCCGCGGCGCGCTCAAGGAAGGGGGCGCAGACGGCCTGTTCCTGCGGCGTCGGGGTGCGGTTGCCGGGCGTCTTCCAGAAGACGGTGTTGGTGATGAAGGCGTCGTCCAGCAGGCCCGCCGCCGTCAGGATGCGGTCCAGCAGCTGACCCGCCTGGCCGACGAAGGGCTGGCCGCGCACGTCTTCCTCAGCGCCGGGGCCTTCGCCGACGATCATCAGCGACCCTTGCGGATTGCCGCGCGCGAAGACGGATTGCCGGGCGCCCATGGCGCGCAAGGGGCAGCCCTCGAAGGCGGCGACGGCCTCGGCCAGTTCGTCCAGGGTGGTCGCGCAGGCGGCCAGGCGACGCGCCTCGACGGCCGCCTCATCGACAGACGGCGGGGCGCCGGGGGCGCGCAAGGGGGTGATCGTGGCCGGACCCTTGGCCGCGACGGGGGCGACGAAGACGGTGCGGTCGACCGGCTCCGCCTCGAAACAGGCGTCCACGCCTGCGTCGCGCCAGAAGGCGAACAGGGCCTCTGCGGCAGCCATGTCGAGGGAAGGGGCGTTCATCTGACTATAGGCAATAGGCCTTGACCGCCCCCGCGTCACCTCCCGATAAGGCGGATAACCACGACGACAACGAGGATTCAGGGGACATGGCCGAGGAAATGATCGAAGGCGGCGCCAAGAACGCATGGCAGGAAGCCGTCATCGACAACCTGCCGCCGCTGGAGGCCCTGGCGGGCGTCGAGCGCGAGGTCATGGAATATGACGTCGTCATCGTCGGCGGCGGCCCCGCCGGCCTGTCCGCCGCCATCCGCCTGAAGCAGCGGGCCGAGAAGGACGGAAAAGAGATTTCCGTCGCCGTGCTGGAGAAGTCGGCCGAGATCGGCGGCCACGTCCTGTCGGGCGCCGTCATCGACCCGAAGGCGCTGAACGAGCTCTTCCCCGACTGGAAGGAACGCGGCGCGCCGCTGGAGACGCCGGTGACCAAGGACAAGTTCCTGGTGCTGGGGCCGCAGGGACAGGCCTCCCTGCCGATGTTCGCCATGCCGCCCTTCATGCACAATGACGGCTGCTACATCGCCTCGCTGGGCAATGTCGCGCGCTGGCTGGCCGAACAGGCGGAAGGCTTGGGCGTCGAGGTCTATCCCGGCATGGCCGCCAGCCATGTGGTCTGGGAAGAAGAGACCGGCCGGGTGAAGGGCGTCGTCGCCGGCGTCTTCGGCATCGACCGCGAGGGCAAGCCGACCGGCGAGTTCCAGCCGGGTCTGGAGCTGCACGGCAAATACGTCTTCATCGCCGAGGGCGTGCGCGGCTCGCTGGCCAAGACCATCATGGCCCGCCACAACCTGTGTGACGCCGCCGATCCGCAGAAGTTCGGCATCGGCCTGAAGGAGCTGTGGCAGATCCCGGCCGAGAAGCACCAGCCCGGCCTGGTCCAGCACACGACCGGCTGGCCGCTGGACGACAAGACGGGCGGCGGCTCGTTCCTGTACCACTTCGGCGATCGCTATGTGTCCGTCGGCTTCGTCGTCCACCTGAACTACAAGAACCCCTTCCTGTCGCCGTTCGACGAGTTCCAGCAGTTCAAGCACCACCCGGCCATCGCCGAGCATCTGGAGGGCGGCACGCGCGTCTCCTACGGCGCCCGCGCCATCACCGAGGGCGGCTTCCAGTCGGTGCCCAAGCTGGCCTTCCCCGGCGGCGCCCTGATCGGCTGTTCGGCGGGCTTCGTGAACGTGCCGCGCATCAAGGGCAGCCACAACGCCATGAAGACCGGCATGCTGGCCGCCGACGCCGCCTATGACGCCGTCATGGAGGGCCGCGAGGGCGACGTGCTGAGCGCCTATCAGGCGGCATACCTGCGCTCGTGGGTCTATAAGGAGCTGAAGGTCGTCCGCAACGCCAAGCCCCTGCTGTCCAAGCTGGGCACCATGATGGGCGGGGCGGTCGGCATGTTCGACCTGTGGGTCAACCACTTGACGGGCGGCTTCTCCTTCTTCGGCACCCTGCGCCACGGCAAGACCGACGCGGCCTCGACCGAGCCCGCCTCGCAGCACAAGCCGATCGCCTATCCCAAGCCGGACGGGAAGCTGTCGTTCGACAAGCTGTCGAGCGTCTTCATCTCCAACACCAACCACGCCGAGGACCAGCCCGCGCATCTGAAGCTGCTGGACCCGTCCGTGCCGATCGACGTCAACCTGCCCAAGTACGGCGAGCCCGCGCGGCTGTATTGCCCGGCCGGGGTGTACGAAGTCGTCTATGCGGACGAGGCGAACCGCGCCGATCCGCGCTTCGTCATCAACGCCCAGAACTGCGTCCACTGCAAAACCTGCGACATCAAGGATCCGTCGCAGAACATCGTCTGGACGACGCCCGAAGGCGGCGGCGGCCCGAACTATCCGAATATGTAAGCCGACAACCCTCTCCCGGCGGGAGAGGGATTTGCGCTTTCAGACTCTTGCGGGCGAAAGGGAAAGCGTGAAGGGTCCGGCCATGCGTTTCGTCTCTTCTCGTCCTGTCCTGTTCCTGGCGGCTTCCGCCCTTGCGCTGTCGCTGGCCGCGCCGTCCCTGGCGCAGCAGGCGCCCGAGCCTGCGCCGGAAACGCCGGCCGAAGCTCCGGCAGGGCAGGACGCTGAGCCGAACGGCGATCCCGTCCCGCACATCATCATCGCGGATGCGCCGGAAACGCCCGAAGAACCCGAGGTCGCGCCCATTCCCGCCGTCTGGGCGCCGATCCCGCTCGACGCCCATAAGAACAGCGCCTTCGGCCTCTATCTGGCGGGCCGCAACGCCCTGACCAGCGGCGAGAGCGCGGTCGGGGCCGATTATCTCAGCCGCGTCTACGCCCTGACGCCGGAACAGCCGCGCGTGCGCGAACAGGCCTTCACCGCCGCCCTTCTGGCCGGCGATCTGGACGAGGCGGGGCGGATCGCCCCGACTGACCCCGAGGTGTCGCCGGTCATCGTCCAGGCCGGGCGCCTGGTTCAGGCGGTGCAGGCCTATGCCGGCGGCGACGCCCGGCGCGCCGACGCCCTGCTGAAGGACGCCCCGGTCGGCGAACCGCATGACCGGGCGGGCTTCTACGTCCAGGGCTGGATCGCCGCCGCCGCCAAGGACTGGGATCGCGCCCTGGCCCTGCCGCCCGCCGATTTCGATCCGGTCAGCGCCATGGTGGCGCGCGCCAACCGCGCCCGCCTGCTGGAGCAGCGCCGCCGCTATGACGAGGCCGACGCCGAATGGCGCGACCTGACCAGCCACGCCATCACCGGCGCCTTGTTCCGCCAACCGTACGGCGAGTTCCTGGAGCGGCGCGGTCGGCGCGACGACGCCCTGGTCCAGTATGACGCCGCCATCACCGCCGGAACGGCTGACCGGCGCGTGATCCAGGGGCGCGAGCGGGTGCTGGCCAAGGGCCGCCCGCCCGCCTTGCCCAGCTTCCGCCAGGGCGCCGCCCAGGCGCTGCGCACTGCTGCGGACCAGATGATCGCCCAGCGCGCCCATGAGTTCGGCGTCGTCTACCTGCGCCTGGCCCAGAACCTGGACCCCAACGACAACACCCAGCTTCTGATCGGCCAGACCCTGATCCAGGGCGGGATCGAACCGGCGGGCCGGGCGGCCCTGGCGGAGGTCAGCGAGGCCTCGCCCGCCCTCTACGCCGCCGCCCGCATCCAGACGGCCATCAGCCTGGGCAAGGCGGGGCGGGATGAAGAGGCCCTGGTCGAACTGCGCCGCGCCGCCGCCGCCCGCCCCGACGAGGCGGGGGTGGCCTATATGCTGGCCGGCCAGTTGATGCAGATGGAACGGCACGAAGCGGCGCTGGAGCTGCTGAACGGCCCGCTGCTGAATACGGCGGATCAGGGTTTCGAGGTCCATTTCCTGCGCGGCGCGGCCTATGAATCCCTCGACCGGGACACCGAGGCCGAGGCCGAGCTGTGGGCCGCCCTGCAGATGCAGCCCGACAATCCGACCCTGCTGAACTATCTCGGCTATCTGTGGGTCGACACCGGGACGCGGGTGCAGGAGGGCGCCGCCATGATCGCCCGCGCCCACGCCGCCGAGCCCAAGGACGGCAACATTCAGGACTCCCTCGGCTGGGCCCAGTACCGCCAAGGGCAGTATGAGGCGGCGGTGGTCAATCTGGAGGGCGCCGTCGACAAGGAGCCCGCCAACGCCGAGATCAACGACCACCTGGGCGACGCCTACTGGGCCGTGGGCCGTCAGCGCGAGGCGGGCTTCCAGTGGAACCGCGTCCTGACGCTGGAGGTCGACGACAAGCGCCGCGGCGAGGTCGAGGCCAAGCTGCGCGACCGCCTGGGCCAGGATCCGACCGGGGACAAGGGGCTTGGGTCTGCGGGCGGCGCGGCCGACTGACGCCGCCATGTCCGTTTCCGACGCTCTGAGCGGCCTGGCGCCGGCCAAGATCAACCTGCTGCTGCACGTCGGGCCGGTGCAGGCCGACGGCTATCATCCCCTGGTCAGCCTGGCCGTCTTCGCTGATGTCGGCGACCGGGTGACGGTGCGCCGCGCCGAGGCCCTGTCGCTGACGGTCGAGGGGCCGTTCGCGGCGGGTCTGGACGAGGAGGGCGACAACCTGATCCTCAAGGCCCTGCGCGCCCTAGGCGCGGCGGTCGGGATCGGCGAACCGCCCGTGGCCGTGACCCTGGACAAGCGCCTGCCGATCGCCGCCGGGCTGGGCGGCGGCTCGGCTGACGGAGANGCGGCGCTGCGGCTGACGGCGCGCCTGCTGGACCTCGATCTGACGGACAGCGCGCTGGAGCGTCTGGCCCTGGCCGCCGGGGCGGACGGCCCCATGTGCCTGCGCGCGCGCCCGGCCTGGGCTTCGGGCGTCGGCGAAACGCTCGAAGACGAGCCGCGCCTGCCGATCCTGCATGGGGTGCTGCTCAACCCCGGCTTGCCGTCGCCGACGGGGGCGGTCTATCGCGCCTATGACGCCGCGCCCGCCGGGGACGCGGATCGGCCGCAATCGCCCGCTGACT
>NZ_GL883086.1:1701522-1710807 GCF_000204035.1 Brevundimonas diminuta ATCC 11568 | reverse complement strand
GGGCTATCCGACCTATGTGGACCGGCTCGCCGCCTATCTGGACAGCGGGGCGGATCCGTATGATCCCGACTTCTGGGCCAAGGACGTGCGGGTGTCCCTGGCGCTCAGCGTGCCGGGCAGCAACACCCAGATGCTGGACCTGTCCTCGCCCGTCGGGCCGGGGCTGGTGGTGCGGCACATGCTGGGCGGGCGCGGTCCCGGTCCGCTGATCGCCTGGGTCCAGGCGGGCGGCTGGCGTCCGTGGCTGGAGACGCACACCGAGGCGCGCGACCTGTCGGACTTCAACGAAGCGGGCTGGGAGCGGAACTGGGCCGCCGCCGCCGCCCTGTTGAAGACGCGGCCCGAACTGGCGGGCGTCATCGGCTCCAGCTGGTTCTTCGATCCGCCGCTGGAGATCATCAGCCCGCGCCTGACCTATCTGCGGGCCACGCCCGTGAACAACGGCGCCTTCATGATCCATCAGGGCGGCGGCGAAATCCACGATGAGCGCGCCTCCGTCTCATCGCCCACCCGCCGCGCCATGATCGAGGCGGGCGAATACAGCGCCTGCTCCTGGCTGCTGTGCTGGCCTCGCAAACCGCTGATTCGCTGGGCCGAGGCGCGAGGGTTGCTTCAACCCTAAGGCGAGAAGTGCGGCGGAGTGACGCGGCTGTGGCTCAATTTGGGCGAAGAAAGGGCCGATTGAGGCGGCGCCCAAACCCCTGGGAGTCATGAAGGGCGGGGGTTGGAGGGAAATTCTAATTTCGAGACACTCAAGCGTGACCATTTTGGTTGATGGGCGTTTTGGTGAATGATCTTCGTTCCATGATTGACAGTAGGCGGAGGTTTCCGTCTCAAATGATGCGGAGAGGGGCGCGTGGAGCGGCGGTCATGGGGCTGTCGAGACGGAGGCGGCCTCTCTTCGAATAGCCATTGTCGCTCTTGTGGGGATCTATGATTAACGCGTTCAAGGCTGGCCTCTTGGTTGCAGCCGCTGGTTCCGCCCTGGTTTGGGCGAGTGATGTTTCCGCTCAGACGAGTGTTACGCCGCCGCCGGGCGGGTTCTACATGGCGGACGGGTCGCGCACTGCGGATTACGACGCGGCGCTGACGTCCTGGCGCGAAGACGCTCAATTCTCGGTCGACTACTCCAAGGCCTATCTTGGGCTGGAGCACGCCTACGCCTTGGGCCTGACGGGCAAGGGGCTGACGATCGGCGTCAATGACGCAGGCGTCTACATGGATCACCCGCTGTTCGGCGGGGAAGGCAAGATCAAGGGTCTGAACACGGTCGTTTCGAGCGACTACGGCAACGACGGCCGCATCAACCCCCGTCGCGGCTGGGAAGGCCACGGCACCCACGTCGCCGGCACCATCGGCGGCGCCCGCATCGAGGGCGAGGCCATGTTCGGCAACGCCTTCGGCGCCAACATCTATTCGGCCACGACCAACTTCGCCGCCGGCGACTTCCTGTGGTTCCGCGACGTCTACATCAACGGCGACATCGTCAGCACGGCCCAGACCAACATCGTTGACCTGGCCGCGACGGGCGAGGTGCGGATCATCAACAACAGCTGGGGTTCAAGCAACAGCCTGGCCTATAATGCGTCCGCAGCGCTGGTGCGTCAGACCTTCGGCCCGCGCAGCAACTACGGCGACTTCTACAAGCCGGTGCTCGACAATGACGTTCTGGTCGTCTTTTCGGCGGGCAACGGCTACGGCGCTCACGCGGGCATTGACGCCGCTGCGCCGATGTTCGATCCGCGCCTGCGCGACAACTGGCTGTCGGTCGCCAATTACAAGGCCGATCTGACGCCCAGCGCCTCGACCAGCTTCTGCGGTCAGACCGCGACCTGGTGCGTCGCGGGTCCGGGCCATCAGATCGTGTCGGCCGTGCCCGGCTTCGAATTCGATTTCAACGCCATCGTGGCCCAGTACCGTCCGGCTGACTACCGCCCGCTCTATGCGGCGACGACGGTCGCGGCGCTGCAGAGCGCTTCGGTGAACCGCTTCCTGGGCGCGCTGAACGCTTATCTGGACGCCAAATACGCCGCCGAGGACGCCGGTCTTCCGTTCGACGAGGCCGCCGCACGCCGCCGCGTGGCCGAGGAGGCCGTGGCCATCACCCTGATCTCGGGCGGCCGTCTCGGCGACCCGGACGGCTTCACCTCTCAACTGGCCAGTCTGCTGGTTTCGCCCGCCAATATGGCGATCCTGACGCCGGAGTTCTCGTCCGACGTGCTGACCCAGGCCAATGCTCTGCTGGTGGAGCGTCTGAAGACGCTGGTCACTTACACGGGGCCTGACTACGCCGCCTATACGGGCACGTCGATGGCGGCGCCGAACATCTCGGGCTTCGCCGCCCTGCTGATGGAGCATTTCGCCGAGTACGACACGGCCCTGATCGGCGACATCCTGGTGTCCAGCTCGCTGGATCTGGACACGCCGGGCGTGGACCTGAAGTCCGGCTGGGGCGCGCCGCAGATGGAGGTCGCGCTGAAGGGCCCGACGGCCCTGCGCGACGTGCGCGACGTCAATGTCCGCGTCGGCACGGTCGATGTGTGGAGCAACGACATCGGCGACGCGCGCGACCGCTACTCGGCCGAGGTGCTGGCCGAATACCCCGACGACATCGGCGGCATCGTCAAGAAGGGCGGCGGCGAGCTGATCCTGACGGGCGCCAACGACTACACCGGCGCGACCCGCGTCGAGGGCGGCCTGCTGACCGTCAACGGCAGCCTGTTGAACTCGACCTCGACCGTGGCCGATCTGGGCATGCTGGGCGGCGTGGGCCGTCTGGCCGACGTGATCGTCGACAAGGGCGGCGTCCTGGCGCCGGGCGATGCGGCCAACCCGTTCGGCACGCTGACCATCGCCGACAATCTGGTGTTCAAGGACGGCTCCTATCTGTGGATCCGCTCCAGCGTGAACGGCGCCCAGCACTCGCGCGTCGCCGTGGAAGGCGCGACGACGCTGGAAGGCGGCAAGGTCATCCTGAAGGCCGACCAGGGCGAGTGGAACCTGCGCACGCGGATGAACATCCTGCAGTCCGAGGGCGGCGTCACCGGCGTCTTCGCGGGGGCCGAAAGCGACCTGGCCTTCCTGAAGCCGATCCTGGCCTACAGCGCCAAGGCCGTGCAGCTGACGCTGGCGCGCAATGACGTGACCATCGCCTCGGTCGGCGTGACGCCGAACCAGAAGTCGGTCGGCGCGGCGCTCGACGTCATGACCGCTTCGGCCATGACGCCGTCAGCGGGCCGTAACACAGCGCTGGAAGACGCCATTCTGGACGGCAGCGTCGCCAACGTCCGCGGCGCTCTGAACAGCCTGACGGGCGAGGTTCACGCCACCCTGGCGGGCGTCGCCACGGGCGACTCGCGCTTCATCCGGGACGCCATGCTGACACGCGGCCGCAACGGCGCGACGGAGGCGACCGACGGCCGCGGCGTCGCCGTCTGGGCCTCGGGGGTGTTCGGCAGCGGGCGTCAGGACAACGGCGAACTGGCCGGCTTCCGTAGCGAGGCCACCGGCTATCTGGCCGGCGTCGAGAAGACGCTGAACGGCCGCGCCCACATCGGCGTCGCCGTGGGTGAAAGCCAGTCGGAAATCCGCGCCAGCCGTCTGCTGTCGACGGGCGAGGTCAAGACCCAGCACATCGGCGTCTACGGCGCCGCGACGCTGGGCGGCTTCGACTTCCGTCTGGGCGGCGCCTGGATGGATTCGCGCACCCGCACCGACCGTTCGGCCTCGCTGAACCGCTTCAATGAGCAACTGACCGGCCGCTATGACGGCGAAGCCTGGCAGGCCTACGGCGAAGTGTCGTGGCGTAAGCCGGTCATGGCCTCGACCGTGCTGGAGCCGTACCTGAACTACACCCGCGTCGAATATGATGCGGACGTGGTCGAGCGCGGCGGCGACGCGGCCCTGTCGGGCGACGTCTCCCAGACCTCGGACCTGCTGACGGCGGGTCTGCGCTCCGAGACGCATCTGGCGGGCGGCAACGGCCGTCCGGCGCTGTCGGCGATCGGCCACCTGGCTTGGACCGAAGACCTGAGCGGCGACGGCCCCGTGTTCAACGCGGCCTTCTCGGACGGTCCGGTGTTCCGCGTCGAAGGCGCCGACCTGAACTCGGGCGCGCTGCAGGCGGGCCTGGGCTTCAACATCGAGGCAAGCAAGTCGACCAACATCGAGGTCGGCTACTCGGGCGTCTTCAACGACGACTACAAGGACCACCGCCTGACCGGCCGCGTCAGCTTCCGGTTCTGATAAGGCGGGCGTCGGGGCTTCGGCCCCGGCGATCCTGACGGACAGACGCCGTCGCCCTCAGCGGGCGGCGGCGTTTTTCTTTGGGCGGGGTGAGCGGGAACTAGGCGCCGCCCAATCGCTCCCACGCCTCGCCGACCGGCAGGATCTCCAGCCCGGCCGCCTTGGCTAGGCGGATCAGGCGGTCCAGATCCTCGGGGGTGCAGCCGTAGAGGGTAGGGGCGCTCTCGACATCATGGCCATAGGCGATCAGCCAGCCGGGCGCCTCGGCCGCGCGGGCGACCAGGGCCTCCAGGTCGTAGTGGGGCAGGCGGCGGGACTCCAGGCCGATGGCCTGCAGATTGGCCCGGTCGGCGCGTCCGGCGTTGACCCCGTCGCGCACCCCGCGTCCCAGCAGGAACCGCTCGTCGATCACCGTCTTGGCGCCCAGGGCCACGTCGCCGAAGGGCCAGGCGAAGGTCGTCATGACGTGGCCGTCCAGCCGCTCGGCCACCCAGGCGGCGTTTCTCGCCAACTGGTCCGTCAACTGGGCGGGGCTCAGGCGCAGGGCGCTGACGTGGTCGAAGGTGTGGCAGCCGACCTCGTGCCCGGCCTCATGCGCGGCCTGCAGGTGTTCGACCTCGAACTGGGCCTTGCCGATGTTCTCGCCGCCGCACAGACCGCCCGCGACGTAATAGGTCGCCCTGATCCCGTGTTCGGCCAGGATCGGCCCGGCCTCGGTCCAGGCGCTGGCCGGGAAGTCGTCGAAGCTGAGGCTGAGAATCCCGCGCGCGGGCGCGACTGTCGTCGGCCTGACGCCAAGGTAGCGCGCCGCCCGGCGGCGCATCTGATCGATCCGTTGCTGCATCATGGGCGCCTTCTAGCGTAACGGCGCTTGCAGAAGGATGAAGGTTTCGGTCCGCTCGCCTTGCTGGCGAAGCGTGGCGGCCCTATGGTCCGCGCCTCCCGAAATCGGACCGAAATGTCGACCGTGGCCGCTGCTGAACCTCTCTCGTTTCAGGACTTGATCCTGACCCTGCACCACTATTGGAGCGAGCAGGGCTGCGCCATTTTGCAGCCCTATGACATCGAGGTCGGCGCCGGCACCCTGCACCCCGCCACCGTGCTGCGGGCGCTGGGCAAGAAGCCGTGGAAGGCCGCCTATGTCCAGCCGTCGCGCCGCCCCGGCGACGGCCGCTATGGCGAGAACCCCAACCGGCTGCAGCACTATTACCAGTATCAGGTCATCCTGAAGCCGAACCCCGACAACCTGCAGGAGCTGTATCTCAACTCCCTGCGCGCCATCGGCATCGACCCCAGCCTGCACGACATCCGCTTCGTCGAGGACGACTGGGAAAACCCGACCGTTGGCGCCTGGGGGCTGGGCTGGGAGGTCTGGTGCGACGGCATGGAGGTGACGCAGTTCACCTATTTCCAGGGCGTCGGCGGCATCGAGGTCGACGTGGTGTCGGGCGAGCTGACCTACGGGCTGGAACGTCTGGCCATGTATGTTCAGGGCGTCGACAACGTCTATGACCTGAAGTTCAACAAGGAGGGCCTGACCTACGGCGAAGTCTTCCTCGAGAACGAGCGCCAGCAGTCGGAAGCCAACTTCCACGGTTATGACGTCGCCGCGCTGAAGCGCCGTTTCGAGGACATGGAGCGCGAGGCCGCGCACTTCCTGACCATGAAGGGGCCGCAGGGGCAGCCGCTGGTGCTGGCCGCCTATGACCAGGTGCTGAAGGCCTCGCACCTGTTCAACCTGATGGACGCCCGCGGCGCCATCGCCGTCGCCGAACGCCAGAGCTACATCGGCCGCATCCGCGACCTGTGCAAAGCCTGCGCCCTCGCTCAAGTCGAACACGAACGGGCGACCGCCTGATGTCCCAGCTTCTCCTCGAAATCTTCTCCGAAGAAATCCCCGCCCGCATGCAGCCCGGCGCCGCGCGCGATCTGGAGCGCATGGCGTCGGACCGCCTGAAGGCTGCGGGCCTGACCTGGGACGCGCTGACGACCTACGCCGGGCCGCGCCGTCTGACGCTGGTGATCGACGGCCTGCCCGCCGCCACGCCCGACCGCAATGAAGAGCTGAAGGGCCCGAAGACCTCGGCCCCCGCTCAGGCGCTGGAAGGCTTCCTGCGCAAGACCGGCCTGACGCAGGACCAGTTGGTCGAGCGCGACGGCGTCTGGTTCGCCGAAATCAGCAGCAAGGGCCGCGCGACCACCGAGGTCGTGGCCGAAAGCGTCGACGACATCATCCGCCACTTCCCCTGGCCCAAGTCGATGCGCTGGGGCGCGGGAACCCTGCGCTGGGTGCGGCCGATCAAGCGCATTCTGGCCCTGTACGACGGGGCGGTGATCCCGTTTGAAGTCGACGGCATTCCCTCGGGCGACGTGACCGAGGGCCACCGCTTCATGGGCGCGGGCCAGCCGTTCGCGGTCAAGGACTTCGCCGATTATCGCACCAAGCTGGAGCGCAACTTCGTCCTGCTGGACGCCGCCGATCGCAAGCTGCGCATCCTCGAGGGCGCCAGGGCCGTCTGCGCGGCCAAGGGGCTGGCCCTGGTCGATGACGACGGCCTGCTGGACGAGGTGTCGGGTCTGGCCGAATGGCCGACGCCGATCCTGGGCGACATGGACCCGCAGTTCCTGGCCCTGCCGCCGGAAGTGGTCCAGCTGTCGATGAAGGTGCACCAGAAGTATTTCGCCGTGCGCGAACCGGGCAAGGACGGCTTGGCGTCGCACTTCGTCGTCGTCGCCAACGTCGAGGCGACCGACGGGGGGCAGGCTCTGGCGGCGGGCAACGCCAAGGTGCTGTCGGCCCGCCTCAGCGACGCGGAGTTCTTCTGGACCGAGGATCAGAAGGTCGGCTTCGACGCCTGGAACGCCAAGCTGAAGGACGTCACCTTCCACGCCAAGCTGGGCACCCTGGCCGAGCGCGTGGACCGCATCGCGGCGCTGGCGCGCGAGATCGCCCCGCTGGTCGGCGCCGATCCGGCGCAGGCGGAACAGGCCGCACGCCTGTCCAAGGCCGACCTGGCCTCGGGCATGGTGGGCGAGTTCCCGGAACTGCAGGGGATCATGGGCGGCTACTACGCCCGTCTGGCCGGTCAGCCCGACGCCGTGGCCGACGCCATCCGCGACCACTACAAGCCGCAGGGACCGGGCGACACTGTCCCGACCGCCCCGGTCACGGTCGCCGTCGCCATGGCCGAAAAGCTGGACACCCTGGTCGGCTTCTTCGCCATCGATGAAAAGCCCACGGGCTCGAAAGACCCCTATGCGCTTCGCCGCGCCGCGCTGGGCGTGATCCGGCTGGTGCTGGAGAATGGGGTGCGGATGCCGTTGCAGGGCATGACGTTCGTCGCTGGCGAATACCTGTCAGGCATGCGCAATCTTGAGAAGCTGCCGAACTATGATCGCGCCTCTGTGGTTCGTATGGCGGTTCTGGGCAAGGAAGAGGTCGAAGCGGATCGCATCCGTATCGCGGCCATGCTTGACGGGGCTGATGATGCCGACTGGCGGCATGGCGCACTGGATTATCAGGCTGGCCTCACGCAGCTTGGCTGGGACGTTCTCGCCTTCTTCGGCGACCGACTGACCGTCCTGCTGCGCGACAAGGGCCAGCGTCACGATCTCGTGGCGGCTGTCTTCGCGCTGGGCGACGACGATCTGGTGCGGATCGTGCGTCGGGTGGAGGCGCTGGCCGCCTTCCTGGCGACGGACGACGGGGCGAACCTGCTGGCGGGTTACAAGCGCGCCGCCCAACTGCTCAAGGCCGAGGAGAAGAAGGGGCCGTTGCCGGAGGGCGCCGTCGCCACCGGCCTGCCGAACCAGCCGGCGGAAGAGACCGCCCTGGCCTTCGCCGCCGCCGCCGCCGCCTCGGCCGTGGACGCGGCGCTGGAGGCCGAGGACTTCGCCGCCGCCATGACGGCGCTCGCCGCCCTGCGCGGTCCGGTGGACGCCTTCTTCACCGCAGTCATGGTCAACTCGGACGTAGCCGAAGAGCGCGAAAACCGTCTGAAGCTGCTGGTCCAGGTGCGCGGCGTCATGAACCGCGTCGCCGACTTCGGCCAGATCGCGGGCTGATCCATCGTCCTTCTCCCACAAGGGGAGAAGGGAGGCTTAGGCCGTGAACGGTCCCAGCATGTCGGCGGGAATGCGGGCGGGGCGCAGGGTCTGGGCGTCGACCAGGCACCATTCGGACAGGCCTTGCGCGCACAGGCGGCCTTCGGCGTCCTCGATGCGGACATAGCGGTTGAAGCGCGGGCCCTGCGGGTCGCCGACCCAGGTGCGGGCGACGACGCCGGTCGCGTCGGGCGCGATGGCGCTCAGGTAGTCGATTTCGTGTCTCAGGGCGATCCACGACCAGCGGGCGCGCGTCTCGTCGTCGAAGCGCGCGTTCCAGTGGGCCGTGCCCACGTCCTGCAGCCAGCCGACGTAGACGACGTTGTTGACGTGGTTGTTCTCGTCGATGTGTTCCGGCCGCACGTCCAGCGGGACGACGAAGACCTCGCGGTCCTCACGCGGTTGCAGCTGCGGCCGGGCCATCGAGCTTAGGCTTCGCCGAGGGCGACGCCCTTTTCGGACATCAGGGCGGCCAGTTCGCCCGACTGGAACATCTCGCGCACGATGTCCGAGCCGCCGACGAATTCGCCCTTCACATAGAGCTGGGGGATGGTCGGCCAGTCGGTGAAGGCCTTGATGCCTTCGCGCAGGGCTTCGTCCTGCAGCACGTCGACGCCGACGAAGGGGGCGCCCACGTGATCCAGGATCTGAACCGTGACCGAGGAGAAGCCGCAGCGCGGCGAATCCGGCGTGCCCTTCATGAAGAGCACCACGTCATGCTCGGCCACCGTCTGGGCGATGAAGGCGTGGACGGGATCGGCGGCGGTTTGTTCGGTCACTGTGTCGGAACCCTTCTGCGAAGCCCGTGAGCTAGGCGCCCAATGGGGCCGGGTCAAGGCCGGTCGGCGTCTCGGCCGCGTTCGATCAGACGGTTTGCGGGCGCGGCGTCAGGCGTTCGGCGCGTTCGGCCAGGCCGGCGGCGCCGTGCTCGCGCGC
>NZ_GL883086.1:1698431-1700978 GCF_000204035.1 Brevundimonas diminuta ATCC 11568 | reverse complement strand
GTGCTCGCGCCACAGGGCGGCGGCGCGCAGGGCGGCTTCGAAGGGGCGGGCGCAGGAGACGCGGCCCGCATCCGTGGCCTGCTGACGGGCCTCGACCTCCACAAGCCCTGCGCCGATCAGCTCCAGCCAGCCGAGATCGTCGCTGTCTCGCGCCTTCTCGAACAGCCGTCTCAGATCTCTGCCGAATTCGAACATGGCGCTCCGTCGTCCCGCTTCGGGATCACGAGGGTGATCCGGGGGTCGTCCAAGCAAACGCAGCGCCGTTCGAAGGGTTCGGCTTAACCATATGATGAGAAAAAACGGGGGGCGGCCGATTTTTCGTCTCTAGCCCAGGCGAGGCGCGGCCTTGCGGCAGCGTTGCAGGGCGGAGCGCGCCTCGGCGTCGCCTGCCGACAGGCGGCGCACGGACTGAAGTCGGGCGCGGGTCTGGTCGTTCTCGGCCGCCGTCGGGTTGCGCCCAGCGGTCGTCGCCGCCTGCATGGCCGCCAGCGACCAATAGAGGGCGGCGTCGTAAAGCTCGCGGCCGTAACGGCTTTCGCCGCCTTCCAGCTCGGACGCGGCCTGGGTCAGTCCAGCGCACCGCACCGCCTCGTCATAGGAGACGAGCCGAGGGGCCGGAGCAGGGGGCTGGGCCTGAGCCTGAGCCTGAGCCTGACCTTGAACCAGCGCCAGAACGGCGGTGAAGGCGACGAGCAGCATCTGAACTCCACAGGGGCCGCGAACGGCGACGGCCCGGATCATGACGGCGCGGCGCGGCCGATTTGCGTCTTCCTAGAGAACCACGTCCCCGCGACGGATGAAAGCCGTGTTCAGCAAAGCTTCAGGTTGCATCCGGCGCCGCGGGCATGGCGCGGCCCTGGTCGGAGAGCCAGCGCAGGAGCAGGCGACGATCTTGCGACATCTCGCCTGCGCCGGGGATGGCCGCTACGGCCCCGTCGTCGCGGGCGAAGCCGAAGGGCGCCAGGAGGCGTCCGTCCATCACGGCTTCGGCCGTCAACGCCCAGGGCAGTACCGCCGCGCCCCAGCCCGCCAGGGCGCCGTCCAGGGCGAAATGCAGATGGGCGACCGGCCGCTCGGGCGCGGGGGGCAGCCGCCGTCTGCTCAGACCGGCCCAATCCTTCCAGGCCGTGGCGTGGGTGCGCGGCGTCAGGCGCGGCGCGGTCAAGACCGCCGTCCGCGCGTCGTCTTGGGCCAGGGCGGGGGCGATCACCGGCCCGACCGCATTGGGAATGACGGCGATCGCGCCCAGAGCCTCGATCCGAGGCGTGTCGAGCAATCGCAGCAGCATGTCGGCGCCGCGTCGGCTGACGGCGTGCGGGGCCAGTTCAACCAAGTGGACCCGCACCTGGGGATGCAGGCGGTTGAAGTCGGCCAGACGCGGGATCAGCCATTTGACCGCCAGGCTGGCGTTGACGGCGACGTGCAGGTCGCGCCCGGTCCCGCGCGCCTCGGCCACGGCGGCGGCGATCTGGTCGAAGGCGGCGGTCAGTCCGGGCAGCAGGCCGCGCCCGGCCTCGGTCAGTGTCAGGGCGTGACGCGGCCCCTCGAACAGGCGCAGACCCAGTTGCGCCTCCAGCGCCTTGACCTGTCGGCTGACGGCGCTGTGGGTCACGTTCAGCTCGGCCGCCGCGCGGGTGGCGCCGCCCGTGCGCGCCATGGCCTCGAAGGCGCGTAGGGCGTTCAGCGAGGGCATGGCGCCTGAAGCTGTGAGGTTTTCGAACATGAGGTGTTCGATAGGTCGCTTTCGTCGCGCGGGCAAATCCGCTGACAGAGCGCGCCATGTCGCACGCCGCCGTTTCCCGTCTGATCGTCCCCGTGTTGGGGCTGGGGATGATCGTCTCCTTCGCCTCCAGCTATTATCTGATGGGGGTGCTGGCCGAGCCGCTGGCGGCGGGCGTTGGGACAAATCCGGGCGTGGTGTTCACGGCCCTGTCGGGGGCCTTCCTGGTCTCGGCGGCGCTCAGCCCGTTCGGCGGGCGCTGGATCGACCGGCGCGGCGGACGCGAGGTGCTGTCGGCGGCGGCCGTGATCTTCGCCCTGGCCCTGACCCTGCTGGGGCTGGCGCGCGAGCCGGTCGTCATGTTTGCGGGGGTGCTGATGCTGGGCGCGGGCATGGGGGTGGGGCTGTACGGCCCGGCCTACGCCGTCCTGGTGGCCCTACACGGCGAGGCGGCGAAGAAGTCGATCGCCGCCGTCTCTCTGCTCGGCGCCTTCGGCGGGGCGCTCGGCTGGCCGTTGACCTTGGCGATGATCGAGACCCTGGGCTGGCGCGGCGCCTGCTTCGTCTGGGCGGGGGCGCATCTGCTGCTGTGCCTGCCGTTGTATGCGGCGGTGCTGCCGGACGGGCGAGCGGGCGGCCATCGACCGGCGTCCGGGCCTGTGCGCTGGGACGGAACCATGATCCGCCTGGCGATCCTGTTCGCCGGGGCCTGGTGGGTGGCGACCGCCATGAGCGCCCACCTGCCGCGTCTGTTGACCCGGCTGGGTCTGACAGCGGCCGAGGCGGCCCTGGCGGCGGGCCTGATGGCGAGCGCCGCCATAGCGGTG
>NZ_GL883086.1:1692324-1697696 GCF_000204035.1 Brevundimonas diminuta ATCC 11568 | reverse complement strand
CGCGACGAGGCTCTGGCCCAGCGGCTGGTGCAGGCGGCGGTCGAACGGTTCGGCGGGCTGGACATCGCCCTGAACAACGCCGGGGCCATCGGCGCCAATGAGCCGACGCATGAGATCGCGCCAGAGCGCTGGCGGGACACGCTGGACCTGAACCTGACGGCCGCCTTCCTGGGCGCCAAGCATCAGATCCCGGCCCTGTTGGCGCGCGGCGGCGGGTCGCTGATCTTCACCTCGACCTTTGTCGGCCACGCCATCGGCATGCCGGGCATGGCGGCCTATGCGGCGGCCAAGGCGGGGCTGGTGGGCCTGTCGCGGGTCATCGCCGCCGAATATGGAGCGAAAGGCGTCCGCAGCAACTGCCTGCTGCCCGGCGGCACGGACACCGAGGCCGGGCGCGAGTTCGCCCACACGCCCGAGATCATCGCCTTCGTCGAAGGGATGCACGCCCTGAAGCGGATGGCGAGCCCGGACGAGATCGCCCGCGCCGCCCTGTTCCTGGCCTCCGACGCCTCCAGTTTCATGACCGGGACGGCCATGTTGGTCGACGGCGGGGTGTCGATCACCAAGACCTGAGGATCAGCCCCGTTCCTTGGTCTTGGTGAAGGTCACCTTGGGGAAGCGCTCGGAGACATAGCCCGTCTCCCAGGCCGACTTGGCCAGGAAGACCGGGTTCTGGTCGATGTCGGCGGCCATCTGGGGCCGGTATTTTCCGGCGAAGTCCTCAAGGTCGGCCTTTGCCCCCGACACCCAGCGGGCCTCGGCGTAAGGCGACGGCTCGAAGACGACGTCCAGGCCGTATTCCTCGCCCAGGCGGTCGGCCATGACCTCGAACTGCAGCTGGCCTACGGCGCCGACGATGAAGTCCGCGCCCAGTTCCGGGCGGAACAGCTGGGTCACGCCTTCCTCGGCCAGACCGACCAGCGCCTTCTGCAGGTGCTTGGCCTTCAGCGGATCCTTGACGCGGACGCGCTGCAGGATTTCCGGCGCGAAGTTGGGCAGGCCCGCAAAGCGCACCAGGCCGCTCTCCGACAGGCTGTCGCCGACGCGCAGCACGCCGTGGTTCGGAATGCCGATGACGTCGCCCGCATAGGCCTCTTCGGCCAGTTCGCGGTCCGAGGCGAAGAACATGATGGGGGCGTTCACCGACAACTGCTTGCCGGTGTTCTGCACCTTCAGCTTCATGCCGCGCTTGAACGATCCCGAGGCCATGCGGAACATGGCGATGCGGTCGCGGTGGTTGGGGTCCATATTGGCCTGAACCTTGAAGACGAAGCCGGTGACTTCGTCCTTGCTCGGCTCGACGGTGATGTCTTCGGGCGCGGGGGCGTTGCGGGTTTCCGGCGGCGCCTCCTTGCGGGCGGTCATGGTCTTGGGCGACGGGGCCCATTCGCCGATGGCCTTCAGCAGTTCCTCGATGCCGAAGTGGCGCAGGGCCGAGCCCCACAGCACGGGCGTCATATGGCCTTCCAGAAACGCCTGACGGTCGAACGGCTTATAGCCCGCCTCGACCAGCTCCAGCGCATCGACCATGTCAGCCTGCTCCGTGCCTTCGAAGAAGGCGGCGGCGTCTGCGAAGGGCAGGGGCGCGGGGTGTTCGCCGTCGTTGTCGGAGGTCTTGCGGGTGTAGGGCTGGAACCGGCCCTGGCCGCCGACCTCGGCCAGACCGCGCAGGCGGTTGCCGCTCTCGGCCGGCCACCAGATGGGGGCGGGGTCCAACTGCAGGCGCGAGGCGATCTCGTCCAGCAGGGCCATCGGATCCTGGGCTTCGCGGTCCAGCTTGTTGATGAAGGTGATGATCGGAATGTCGCGCAGGCGGCAGACCTCGAACAGCTTCAGCGTCTGCGGCTCGATGCCCTTGGCGGCGTCCAGCACCATGATGGCGCAGTCGGCGGCGGTCAGGGTGCGATAGGTGTCTTCCGAGAAGTCCTCGTGGCCCGGCGTGTCCAGCAGGTTGAACATCTTGCCGTCGTGTTCGAACGTCATGACCGAGGCGGTGACCGAAATGCCCCGCTCCTTCTCGATCTTCATCCAGTCCGAGCGCGCCCGGCGGTTCTCGCCGCGCGCCTTGACCGCCCCGGCCGCGCGCACGGCGCCGCCCGCCAGCAGGATGTGCTCGGTCAGGGTCGTCTTACCGGCGTCCGGGTGGGCGATGATGGCGAAGGTCCGACGGCGGTCGGCCTCCTGAGCGAGAGTCAGTTTGGACATGGAGCTTCCTTTAGGACGCGCGACCTACCGCGCCGGGGCTCAATTGTCGACGTTCACGATGCCGTGAGAGACCCTTCGCGTATGAGGGTTATTCGAGGCATGCTCGTTTTCGGGAGACGGCGGGCCATGAGTCCGCCGCACGAGGGAAGGGAAACGTCATGGCTCTGGCCCATCCAGGCAAGGTCGCGCCTGTACAGAACGAGCGCAAGATTCATCCGCTGGTCTGCTTTCTGGCCGGGTTCGCCCTGATCGTCCTGGCGGCGGCGTTGGTGCACACGGTGTTCGGCATCCTGCTCTAGAGCACAGTCAGGTCAGGCTGCGTCGGACACAGACGTTTCGTCGGCCTCCTCGAGCTCGCCCGTCGCTTCAAGCGGGGCTTGGCCCAATGCTTGCCGTGCACGATCGATCATGGCCCGCGCCTGACGCTTGTAACCGCTGGAGTGCGGGCTGTTGGACACCGGCGTCAGGACTGCGATAGCTTCAGCATTCATTTCGCGCGCCATATAGGCGTGCCCCAGCCGAGTGCGGCAGTCGAACGACTGCGGAGCCAAGGCGCAGGCGACCTCCAGCGTGGAGATGTCGTTGTCCGTCGGATAGCGGGGCTGCCCGCGCCGTACGTCGTTCAGGCCCAGATAGATGCGGAAATCCAGCGGTTCAGAATCTATGGCCCGGGCTAGATAGGCGGCGGCCTGACGGCGAAGGTCGTTGGCGTCGTCGACGGAGGCCGCCGACTCGGTCTGATCCAGCAGGGCCAGGGCGGCGACCCGCAAGACGTTGGCGTTGGTCGTGTGGTCGTCAAGGCCGGGGGCCAGCGCCGCCAGCGCCAGATCGGGGCGCTGTGACAGCCGGTGGGCTCGGGCCGTCAGCAACCGGCCGACGTCGGAGTCCGCGTGGCGCTCGCCCGTGGCGAAGGCCGAGCGGATGAGTTCGATCCTGTTCTCGTTAGCCTGTCGCCGATCTCGAGCCCGGCGCGCCTTCTGCGCCTCCGTCTGCGTGTCCTCGTCGGCCGCTTCCTCGACGGGAGGCTTGATCGGCGCATTATCAAGGCGAACATCCAACCAGATGGCGTCGCCTTCAGCCTTCGACATGCTGCTGATCGTCACCTCAGGATGCGTGATCGCGATCTGGGGCGACACCATATTGATGGGGCCGGATACATAGCGCCAAACGTCATCCTGAAGTTGAGCCGCAGTCCGGCCTGTCGCCGCTTGCATGGCGTCGACGGAGTCCTCGCCGCCGGCCACAGCGGCCAGGTATCGTCCCAGCATCTGGGTGCGTTCGGGCGTACTCATGAAGTAATGGGTCATGGCCCAGGACTGGGCATAGTAAAGGTGCGCGGGGAATCGCCCGGAATCCGAGATGCGCCATTTCAACACATCCTCCATCTTGGCCCAGGAGTTGAAGCCTCCGGTCAGGGAGTTCATGCGGCCGGGGTCGTGTCGCCCGAATTGGATGCGCTCATCGGTAAGGCTGGCGGTGGAGTAGTACTCTGCGAAGCCTTCGACGAACCACGACGGGTAAGCGTTTGCCTTCATCTGAAACATGAAGTGGTGCGCATACTCGTGGAAGACGACGACGTCGCCCATCGAGCTGCGCATATCGACAACCGTATAGATGCGGCCGCTATTGGGCGAATAATAGCCTGCGACGCCTGCACTGATGCCGGGGGACATGCGGTTCATGTCCCGTCGTCCCTCGGCCATGAAGATCTCCAGCTTCGGGATCTCAAGGTCGGTCTGGATGGGATAGTAGGTTCGCAGCAGGGCGTCGAAACGCTCGACCTTTTGAGCGTAGCGCCGAAGACTGCCCTCAGAGGCGTCGCCATAGACGATAAAGTGTTCGGTTTCGGCCCGACGCCATTCGGCCATGGCTGGCGACGAGGCGAGGCTTCCCAGAGCAATCGCCGCGCCTAGCGCAGCACCGCGCGTCAGATGAAACCGCGTTTTCTTGTTCATCGCCTCTCGTCCCCTCCGAGTCTGAAGGAGATGACCTAAAGAACGACGGTGTTCTATGGAAGTCCCTAGGCGGCCAGACGGCTCCAGACCGCCTTGTCCGCCGTGGCGGCGTTCAGGGCGCCGCGGCGGGCGCGTTGTTGCAGGTGGTGCAGAACGACCTCGGGCAAGGCGCAGAAACGCGGCTCGACCAGTTCGGGGGCGCAAGCCTTTTCGGGCGCGGCGAACAGGGCGGCGTTGACGCCTTCCGCCTTGTGCGCGATCAGCCAGGCCAGACGACGCGCGCGGGCCGGGTCGGTCCGGTGCAGCAGCGGGTCTTCGGCGAACAGCTCGCAGCCCATCTCCAGCACATAGTCAAAGGACAGGCTCTCGAACCGACGCACGTCGTGGCTCGGGGCCGGGCAGGCCTCGTCCAGATCGAAGACGACATCGTTCAAGAGAAACAGCATGGACCGCGTCCGCTCGCAGGACCGTTCTGGCCCCAGGCGTCGGGTTGTAGGGCGCCTGCGCTTGCGGTCCGGTTCACGAACGCGGTGAACGGGCCGGTTACCATTTTGAGCGGCCCTAACGCGCCTTGCGCTGCTTGAGGGCGGTTTGCGCGACCCTGTCGGCTATCGAGAGAGCGGGCGTCAGTCCTGCGTCTTCTCGGTCAGGAAGTGGCGGCCCTGGCGGTCCTCGATCTCGACGATCCAGAGGTCGGGGTCATAGCGGCGCTGGCGATCCAGATAGGCGTCCAGTTCGCTCTCGGTCTCGCTGGCGACGGGTTGGATCCACAGGGGCTCGCCGTCCTGGCTGGTCGCCTCGGTCCACAGACGGGCGGTGCGGGCGGCGGTGTCATAGGCCTTGACGATGACGGCCCCGGCGCGGGCGTCGCCCTTCTTCACCACCACGGCGTTGGCGCCCTCCAACTCGGCGCGGCGGATCAGTGCGCCGACCCAGACGTCAGTGGAAAGAAGCAATTGGTTCACCCTGTTTGGACACGGACCCGGAACCGGCGGCGGCTAGGGTGGGGCCATGAAGATAGCGCCGTCGCCCCGCATAGTCAGCAGAACGCTGGCCGCGATCGTCGCCCTGACCCTCGCGGCCGGGACGGCGACGGCTGCCGGCGACGTCTATTATGAGCGCGCCTTCGTGCGGGCGGCGCAGGACAAGTGCCGCCTGTTCGAGCCGCGCCTGACCCAGGCGCTGGAGGCGGCGACCCTGCAGGCGCGCGGA
>NZ_GL883086.1:1689528-1691961 GCF_000204035.1 Brevundimonas diminuta ATCC 11568 | reverse complement strand
GGACCCGCGCGAGCCCTTTCTGATCGAGTTCCTGTTCCGCGACGACAGCGTGGCGACGGCGCGGTTCGAGGCGGGCGACTTCGCCGCCGCCCGCGCCTTCCTGGCCATGGGACCGGTCTAGGGCTCCAGCCGACGCGGGACGGCGGAGCCGTAATCCTCGTCGCCATAGATCATGACGGGCACGGGCGCCCGCCTGCCGCGGGGCCACAGGGCCTCGATCCAGTCGGCGGCCGTGTCGACGATGGCGTCCTGAACGCTGAAGCCGGGATCGCGTCCGAACATCGGCACGTCGGGCTCGAAACCTTCCTCGCCGTGGACGACCTCGAACAGGGTGCGGTGCGGCTCGATCGCCCGGTTCAGGACGTAGAGGTCGGGGCCGTCCAGACTGACGTGGACGCTGAAGGCGCCTTCGCCGTCCTGATCGGGAAAGACGACGACGTGGATTTCGCGCGCCGCCTCGGGCAGGGCGGCCTGCAGGGCGCGGATGCGCTCCAGCGCCGGGCCGTCGTGGGCGTCGAGCGTGGCGCGCAGGGCGGCGCGATAGGCGGTTTCGTCCATGAGCGTCCTCGCTGGGCCGGAGGCGTCTTTCCTATGCCGAGCGCGGCGCCGTCCAGTTTGGCGGTTGCGGCGGGGCGATACGGCGTGTTCCAGTGCGCGCCATGTTCGATCCCGCCCTGTTCGCCGCCTTTCTGGTCGCCATCACCATTCTGACGATCACGCCGGGGGTGGACACGGCGATGGTGCTGAGATCGGCGGCGGCCGAGGGCGGGCGTTCGGCCGTCTTCGCCGGGGCGGGCATCCTGCTGGGCTGTCTGATCTGGGGCGCGGCGGTTTCGCTGGGGTTCGGGGCGCTGCTGCGGGTGTCGGAGCTGGCCTATACGGTGGTGAAGTGGGCGGGCGCGGCCTATCTGGTCTGGCTGGGCGCGCGGATGCTGTTCAAGCCGCGCAGGAGCCTGGGCGAGCCGGGCGCTGCCTTGCCCCCCAGTGGTCCCGTCGCCTTTCGGCGGGGCCTGCTGACCAATCTGCTGAACCCCAAGGTGGGCGTCTTCTACGTGACCTTCCTGCCCCAGTTCGTGCCGCAGGGGGCCAATGTCGCGGCCTTCACCTTCTTCCTGGTCGGGGTGCATGTGGCGCTGACCATCGTCTGGTTCGCCGGGCTGATTTTGGCGACGGCGCCGCTGGGCCGGTTCCTGCGCCGTCCGGCCGTGGTGCGGACGATGGACCGGGTGGTCGGCGTGGTCTTCATCGGCTTCGGGCTGAAGCTGGCCGCCTCGAAGGTCTGAGGCTCAGGCGTCCGGCGTCTCAAGCGGCAGGCGCACCGTCGCCGCCGTGCCGACGCCGAGCGCGCTGTCCAGCGCCAGCGTCCCGCCATGCAGCCCGGCCAGGGCGCGCACCAGCGCCAGACCCAGACCTGACCCCTGCGCCCGTTGTTCGGCGTCGCCCGCCTGTTCATAGGGGCGGCCCAGACGCGCCAGATCTTCAGCCGAAATGCCGACGCCGGTGTCGGCTACCGTCACCTCCAGCGCGTCGTCGGCCGCCTGCACCGACACGGTGACGGTTCCGCCGGGCGGCGTGAACTTCACCGCATTGGCCAGCAGGTTCAGCGCCATCTGCTTCAGCGCGCGGCGGTCGGCGCGGACGCTCAGCGCCTCGGGCGGCAGGACGGCGGCCAGTTCGACGCCCTTGTCGTCAGCCTGAATGCGGACCAGGGCCAGCGCCGCCAGCACCGGCTCGCGCGCGTCGAAACGCTCCAGCGACAGTTGATAGCGGTCGGCCTCGATGCGGCTGACGTCCAGCACGTCGTTGATCAGGTCCAGCAGGTGGCCGCCCGCCTCATGGATCGAGGCGGCGTAGTCCGCGTAGCGCGGCGGGACGGGGCCGAACAGCTCCTGCCGCATGGCGTCGGAAAAGCCGACCACGGCGTTCAGCGGCGTGCGCAGTTCGTGGCTCATGTGAGCCAGGAAACGGGTCTTGCCGAGATTCTGCGCCTCAGCCTCGGCGCGGGCGGCGTCCAGCTCGGCCTCGCGCGCGTGCTGCAAGGTGGCGTCCAGCGCCTGAACGATCAGGCGCGGACCCTTATCGAGCCGTCGCGCGACCAGCAGGATGCGGCGGTCCAGCGCCAGGCGCGGGGTGAAGCGGACCTGCGCCTCGGCCCCGTTACGCGCGCGGGCCAGGGCGGTCAGGACGGCGGCGCGGTCGGCCTCGTCCACGACGGCCAGCAATCCGTCCTCGAACAGCAGATCGACGGGCAGGGCGGCGGGCGCCGCGCCATAGGCGGACAGGGCGCGATAGCGGCCGTCGGCGTCCAGCGTCAGGGTCAGGCCCGGCTGGGCCCGACAGGACGGCCTCGACTCGCGCCACGGCGTCTTCAGCGGCGGTCAGGCGGCGCGACTGGCGACGCAGGCCCAGGGCCAGACCCAGCAGGGCGGCGCT
>NZ_GL883086.1:1685935-1689226 GCF_000204035.1 Brevundimonas diminuta ATCC 11568 | reverse complement strand
TCAGCCCGACCACCGCCGTCCACCCGGCGTGCCAGGCGGCCACGGCGGCGCCGTCCCCGGCCTCGGCGGCTTCGGGGCGGCGGATGGGATCGAGAAGGGCGGTCCTAGACGTCACGGCCATCCGGGCGCAGGGGTTGAATCAGCCTTATAGATTAGACTGCGCCCCAAGCGCCCCCTAGCGCGCTCGCCTGTCGGGGGAGCGAAGAACCGGGTGTGAGAGGGGCGGTTGTGGCGAGGGCGCGCGCGGCCTATGTCGCGCCCATGACCTCCACCGCTGCTCCCGCCCGCTCCATCGACGAGACCCTGGCCGAACTGGTCGAGGAGTTCGACCTGCTGGGCGATTGGGAGGGACGCATCGAATACGTCATCGACCTGGGCAAGGACTTGCCGCCCCTGCCCGAAGAGGCGCGGATCGAGGCGAACAAGGTGCCGGGCTGCGCCGCCCAGGTCTGGCTGTCGACGCGGGCCGAGGGCGATCGCCTGTTCTTTGACGCGGACAGCGACAGCGCCCTGTCCAAGGGCAACATCGCCCTGCTGCTGCGGCTCTATTCGGGACGGCTGCCGGTTGAGATTCTGGATTTTGACGCCAGGGCGGCGCTGGACCGTCTGGGCCTGCCTTCGGCCCTGACGCGGCAACGCGCCAACGGCCTGAACAGCATGGTCGGCCGCATCCGCGAAGCGGCGCTGGCGGCGGGCTGACTGCGCTTCTCGCTTCCGGTCGAACGCGATCGGGCGCATGATGAGGCGTTCTATCCTGTGCGGAGCGGTCCGATGCCGGTCCTGACGAAACGCGCGCCTTCCTTCTTCAATCCGATCCGAACGGCCGGCTGGAGCGCGGTCGGGCTGATCCTGCTGACGCCGCTGGCGGCCATGCAGTTCACCTCCGAGGTCGCCTGGGACGCGCAGGACTTCCTGTTCGCCGCCGTCCTGCTGATCGGGGCGGGCCTGCTGCTGGAGCTGCTGCTGTGGAAGGCGCGGACGCCGTTGGTGCGGCTGGCGCTGGCCGGGGCGGTGGTCCTGGCCGTGTTGGTGATCTGGGCCGAGGCGGCGGTCGGGATTTTCTGAGCCCCGACCGCCTTGTCGCGGCCTACTGTTGCGGGCCGAGGAAGGGGAAGGCTCGCGCGTTGCTGAACTTGGCGGTGGCGTCGCCCGCGTGGGTGTTGATCTGGTTCTCGCCCAGCTCCAGCCGCTTGACCGGGGCGCGCGCAGAGAAGTCGATCTTCTTCAGGTCCACCCAGAAGGTGTTCGGCGTCAGGGCCGACTCGAAGAAGTACAGCTTGCGCTTGTGATCCACGACCGTGCGCCAGCGCGTCGAGGAGATGTTCGGCTGGTCCGGCGTCGAAATGCCGAACGGCACCGAGACGTTGCGGATCACGCTGAACACGCTGGCCACGGCCATGTTCTGGTCTTCGAACTTGGGAATGGCGTTGACGTAGAAGGAGGCGCGCGCATAGCGGTCGGCCGCCCGGTTGGTGCCTGGCAGCATGACCGTGCCGCCGATGCCCTGCCAATAGGTGTTCAGCGCCAGCTGCTGATCGAAGGTCGGCGAGTTGGTCATCACTTGGTAGTCGCGGCTGTGGTGGATCACCAGCTTGCCGTCGATGTATTCGAAGATGGCGCTGTCGCCGCTGCTGTCCGACAGGGACAGGTGCAGGGTGGTCAGGCGTTCCTGCCCCGGCACATTGTCGCTGACCAGAACGAAGGGCTCGTCGCGCAGGCCTTCGACGGCCTCGGCCACGGTGGCGTAGTTGTCCAGCGCATATTGCGCCCAGGCGGCGATGCTGAGGGCGGGCTTGTTCGGATCGTGGGCCGGGTATTCCGACTCCACCAGCCACAGGACGTTAGCGACCAGGCCCATCTCGTTCACGCCGTCGACGGTCGAGATGTCATAGCCGCTGGCGATGACGCTGCCGTATTTGGACGTCCAGGTCAGGGAGTTGGGGCCGCCGGACCCGTCCCGCGCCATGCCGCGCGGGAAGATCCAGAGGTTGGTCATGATCTCGTCCTTCCAGTCCATCGACCGGGCGGTGATCACCGCGCCGTCGTGGCCGTGATAGACAAGGCGGGTGCAGGCCTCGGCCGCCGGAACGGCCAGCATGAAGGCGGCGGCCAGGGCGGCGACGCCCTTCTTCATTCCATTACGCATGTCGTCTCCTGAGGTGAGAGGATCGTCAGGGGGAGGGAGGATCAGTAGGTCAGCGACAGGCCCAGCACCGGGCCGTGGCGCGTCACCTTCCAGTCGAAGCGCTGGCCGGTGAAATCGTCCTGCTCATAGTTCTGATGCAGCATCCGATAGCCGGCGTTGACCGAGACGGCGCCGGCCGCCAGCGGCGTGCGGTAGGAGGCCAGCGCCTGCCAGGCCAGGCTGTGACGGTCGTCGTCGCCCAGGCCGCCGGCGTCGACCTGGGTGCGCAGGGTCCAGCGTTCGGACACGTCGCTCTCGACCCGCAGGCCCAGCAGCAGGTCGGTCCATTCGGCGCCCTTCTGCGTGGCGCCCAGCGGCGTGTTCAGCTCGGCCCGCAGCTTGCTCCAGCGGGCGCCGATCAGAGGCTCGACACGGAAGCTGCGCGCGTCGCCGAAGGCGGTGCGGCCGCCGACGGGATCGTCGATCAGGCGGAACAGCACCCCGCCCGAGACGGTGGTCGAGCGGGTGCCCAACTCGGCCGGAACGCCCATCAGGGACACGCCCTCATGGGTCTTGGCGTACTGATAGTCGACGAAGGCGCCCCAGCGGCCCTTGCGCACCTCGACGTCGCCCATGACGACGCTCTCCAGCTGGTCGAAGGCGTCCGAGGCGGACACGTCCACCGGCGCCTTGTGCCCGGCCAGGGTGACATTGCCGTCCAGCGAAGTCGCCCAGACATAGGGGCTGACGGTGACGCGCCACTGGTCGTCGGCGCCGGCCTTGACGCCGGTCTGGGCGCTGGCGGAACCGGCGACGGCGAGGCCCGCCAGTCCGAGAAGAAGCGAGGCGGGGCGGAGGAACGTCATGGGGAGTCTACTCACTGCGACCGGGAGGATCGCCCTTAGGTAGAACGGCCATGCTTAAGTAATCGTAGATCAGCAATCTTTGATTGTGCGTCCCGCATGACGGCGGCGCGCCGTCATGCGAGGCCGTAGTGCTCGGCCAGAGCCTGCAAACCCTGTTTCAGCAGGGTCTTGCCCTGTCGGCGGCGCAAGGACAGGGCCTGTTCCGCCAGTTGCAGCGACGTGCCGTGGATGCAGACCTGTTCGACCATGGCGCGCAGGCGCGGGCCGCAGGCGTCCAGCGCCGCCTGCACCCGCGCCGAG
>NZ_GL883086.1:1682540-1685737 GCF_000204035.1 Brevundimonas diminuta ATCC 11568 | reverse complement strand
CAGCCGCCGCCTTCGCGCAGGCGCAGGCCCGGCTGCTCGATCACGGCGCGGAAGACGGCCTCGTCCAGGGTCAGCACCACCCGGCTGCGCCGGTCGCCGCCGAGGCGCAGGGGATAGGCGCCGTTCGCCTGGTCCAGCCAGGCGCCGGGGCGTTGCAGCAGGCTGCGGGCGCGTTCCAGTTGACGGTTCATCGACGGCCTCCGATCTCGGGCGCCAGATCGACCAGCGGCAGCTCCATCACGGCCCGCAGCGCCCCCTCCAGCCCGTCCAACAGGACGTCGTAGTCGGGCCGGTCGCGCTCATCCTCGGCCCAGCGGCAGGCGGCGCCGGCTGTCGCCCGGTTCAGGCCGAAGGCGTGGGCCACCCGTTCCAGCGGCCAGCCATAGGAGACGTGCGCCACATACATGGCCGACCAGCGCGCCCGACAGGCCCGAGGCCGCACCCGCTCGCGCCGGGTCATTTCGGCGACAGGCACGCCCAGCGCCAGGGCCGCCAGCGACAGGGCGGCGTCCGCCCGGATGCGGTCGCCCTCCGTCACCGGCACGCGATAGGGTTCCATGATCTGCGCTTCCTCCCGCCATTCCTGTGGATGTCGCCATTATGAGTGCGTTCGGCGACCGAGATAGGAATGTTATCCTATCAAGCGTCAGAAACGGTCGCTTCCCTAGGCGGGGTCCGGCATCGGCGGGGGCGGTTGTGCACGTCCCCTGTGGAAGACGCGCCAGACGTCAACAGGGGAATGAGGGGGCGGCGCCAAATAAATTAACGAATCCTTGACTCAGGACTCTGGACGGCGATTCGCAAATCACCTTAGGCGTTTCATATCGGGATGCGTTAACCCTTCTTAAGGTTTTGGCCCGTTAACGTTGGAACAAGGTTACCTGGCCGCCGCTCCCGCGCGGCTATCCCAAGCTTTGCCTGGAGGGGCAAGAATGCGCGTCCTGCTGATCGAAGACGACCACGCGACAGCCCAAAGCATTGAGCTGATGCTCAAGTCGGAAGGCTTTAACGTCTATACGACCGACCTGGGTGAGGAAGGCATCGATCTGGGCAAGATCTATGACTACGACCTCATTCTGCTGGACCTGAACCTGCCGGACATGAGCGGGCTTGAGGTTCTGCGCCAGCTGCGCAACGGCAAGATCAATACGCCGGTGATGATCCTCTCGGGCAGCCATGAGATCGACACCAAGGTCAAGACCTTCGGCGGCGGCGCCGACGACTATCTGACCAAGCCCTTCCACAAGGACGAGCTGATCGCGCGCACCCACGCCGTGGTCCGCCGCTCCAAGGGCCACGCCCAGGCCATCATCCACACCGGCGAGATCGCGGTGAACCTGGACGCCAAGACCGTCGAAGTGAACGGCCACCGCGTGCATCTGACCGGCAAGGAATATCAGATGCTGGAGCTGCTCTCCCTGCGCAAGGGCACGACCCTGACCAAGGAAATGTTCCTGAACCACCTGTACGGCGGCATGGACGAGCCGGAACTGAAGATCATCGACGTCTTCATCTGCAAGCTGCGCAAGAAGCTGGCGACGGCCGCCGGCGGCAAGCACTACATCGAGACCGTCTGGGGCCGCGGCTATGTCCTGCGCGACCCGGCCGAAGGCGCGATCACCGTCGCCGCCTGAACGGATCCGGCCTGAGCCTCCACTCAGGATTGAACGAATGCAAACGCCCGTCGGGAAACCGGCGGGCGTTTTCCTTTGTCCGCTCCATGGTTTGGGGCTGAAGACGATGGCGAGCGGATACATCCTCTCACGGATTGTTACGCCTACGGCCTCGCCTTCGCAGGTGCAGCGCGCTAGTGAAACCCCGCATAAGGCGGGACTCAGTCTCGCGAGACCACGGTTCAGGAACTACGAAATGACCAAGTGGGTGTATGGCTTCGGCGGCGGCTCCGCCGATGGCGACGCGTCGATGAAGAACCTTCTCGGCGGCAAGGGCGCGAACCTGGCCGAGATGTCGTCCCTCGGCCTGCCGGTGCCGCCCGGCTTCACCATCACCACCGAGGTCTGCACCTGGTATTACGCCAATCAGGAAACCTATCCGTCCGACCTGACCGATCAGGTCAAGGCCGCCCTGGCCCACGTCGAGGGCGTGGTGGGCAAGACCTTCGGCGACGCCGCCAACCCCCTGCTGGTGTCGGTGCGCTCGGGCGCCCGCGCCTCCATGCCGGGCATGATGGACACCGTCCTGAACCTGGGCCTGAACGATGAAACGGTCGAGGGCCTGGCCAAGCTGTCGGGCGACCGTCGCTTCGCCTTCGATTCCTATCGCCGCTTCATCACCATGTACTCCAACGTGGTGCTGGGTCTGGGCCACGACTATTTCGAAGAGGTGCTGGACGACCATAAGGATCGTCTGGGCGTCTCGGTCGACACCGAACTGACCGCCGAGAACTGGGAGAAGGTGGTCGCGGACTACAAGGCCCTGGTCGAGCGCGAACTGGGCAAGCCCTTTCCGCAGGATCCCCAGGCCCAGCTGTGGGGCGCCGTCGGCGCCGTGTTCGAAAGCTGGATGAACGACCGGGCGAAATTCTATCGCCGCATGCACGACATCCCCGAAAGCTGGGGCACGGCCGTCAACGTCCAGTCGATGGTGTTCGGCAACATGGGCGAGACCTCGGCCACCGGCGTCGCCTTCACCCGCAACCCCTCGACCGGCGAGAACAAGCTGTACGGCGAGTTCCTGATCAACGCCCAGGGCGAGGACGTGGTGGCGGGCATCCGCACGCCGCAGTCCCTGACCAAGGCGGGTCGCGAGGAGATGGGCGAGACGGCGCTGTCGATGGAAGAGGCGATGCCGCAGGTGTTCGCCCAGTTCGTCGATGTGGTGGGGCGGCTGGAAAGCCATTACCGCGACATGCAGGACATCGAGTTCACGGTCGAGCAGGGCCGCCTGTGGATGCTGCAGACCCGCAACGGCAAGCGCACGGCCAAGTCGGCGCTGAAGATCGCCGTCGATCTGGCCTCCGAGGGCGTCATCTCTCAGGACGAGGCCGTCAGCCGTGTCGAGCCGGGCGCGCTGGACCAGTTGCTGCACCCGACGCTGGACCCGAAGGCGGCGCGCACTGTCGTCGCGGCGGGCCTGCCCGCCTCGCCGGGCGCGGCGACCGGCAAGATCGTCTTCGACGCCGATGAGGCCGAGCGTCTGGGCCAACAGGGCGACGCCGTCATCCTGGTCCGCGACGA
>NZ_GL883086.1:1669718-1682434 GCF_000204035.1 Brevundimonas diminuta ATCC 11568 | reverse complement strand
CGCGCGGCATCGTCACGGCGCGCGGCGGCATGACCAGCCATGCGGCGGTCGTGGCGCGCGGCATGGGGCGCCCCTGCGTCTCGGGCGCGGGCGAGATCGCCATCAATGAGAAGGCCGGAACCTTCACCGCGCGCGGCCGCACCTTCAAGGCGGGCGAGGTCATCACCATCGACGGCGGCAAGGGCGAGGTGCTGGACGGCGCCGTGGCCATGATCGAGCCGGAGCTGACGGGCGACTTCCAGACCCTGATGGGCTGGGCCGACGGCATTCGCCGCCTGAAGGTCCGCGCCAACGCCGAGACCCCGCTGGACGCCAAGACCGCGCGCGGTTTCGGCGCCGAGGGCATCGGCCTGTCGCGCACCGAGCATATGTTCTTCGACGAGGCCCGCATCGCCGCCGTGCGCGAGATGATCCTGGCCGATGACGAGGCGGGCCGCCGCGTGGCCCTGGCCAAGATCGCCCCGTTCCAGAAGGCCGACTTCGTCGAGTTGTTCACCATCATGAGCGGCCTGCCGGTGACGGTGCGTCTGTTGGACCCGCCGCTGCACGAGTTCATCCCGCACACCGACGCCGACATCGACGCCCTGGCGGCGACGCAGGGGCTGGACGCCGCCAAGCTGAAGCGCCGCGCCCGCGAACTGCATGAGACCAACCCCATGCTGGGCCACCGCGGCTGCCGTCTGGGCGTGGCCTATCCGGAAATCTACGAGATGCAGGTCCGCGCCATCCTGGAGGCGGCGCTGCAGGTGAAGGCGGCCTCGGGCGTCGCCCCGATCCCGGAGATCATGCACCCGCTGGTCGCCCTGGGTCTGGAGATGAAGTATCTGCGCGAACTGACCGACCGCACGGCCAAGGCCGTCTTCGCGGACGCCGGGGACAGCGTGGACTACCTGGTCGGCACCATGGTCGAGCTGCCGCGCGCCGCCCTGCGCGCCGCCGATCTGGCCGAGCATGCCGAGTTCTTCAGCTTCGGCACCAACGACCTGACGCAGACGACCTTCGGCATCAGCCGCGACGATTCCGGCCACTTCCTGCAGGCCTATCTGGACAAGGGCATCTTCGAGACCGACCCCTTCGTCCGTCTGGACCAGAACGGCGTGGGCGACCTGATCCGCATCGCCGAGGAGCGGGGCCGTTCGGTCAAGCCCGGCATGAAGATGGGCATCTGCGGCGAACACGGCGGCGACCCGTCGTCGATCGCCTTCTGCGAGACGGTCGGCCTCGACTACGTCTCCTGCTCGCCCTACCGGGTGCCGATCGCCCGGCTGGCGGCGGCGCAGGCCGCGCTGAGCGCACGCTCGGGCGAGGAGCGTGAAAAGGACCGCTGAGGCCCTTTCAATCGACGACAAGAGAAGGGCGATCCGAAAGGGTCGCCTTTTTCATGTCGTAAAATAGTCATCCTTGGCGGAACGCGGTGTGTGCTTCTGTTCGCACAGTCATAGACTGCTGTATCAAGCACAGGGAACGGCGCTGTGCGCTTGAGCTTTGTTTCTCCGCAAGGTGGTCAGGCCCGGCCTGTTCATCACAATAAGGAGTGATTGAAGCTCATGCGTAACGTTATTCTCGCCGCCGCCGCCCTTTCTGTATTCGCCCTGCCGGCCGCGGCCCAGGTCGTGCAGCCGGGCGGCCCCACCTATTACGGCACGCTCGGCTATTCGCAGCTGGACCATTCGGATGGGAACCTGGGCGCCGTCACCGGCCGTCTGGGCGCCAAGTTCAACCCCTATTTCGGCGTCGAGGGCGAAGGCTCGATCGGGGTGAAGGACGACGACTTCACCATCGCCGGCGCCAAGGGCAAGATCGAGCACGACTATGATCTGGCCGCCTATGCGGTCGGCACCCTGCCGGTCACGCCGAACTTCGAACTGTTCGCGCGCGGCGGCTACGGCACCACGCAGATGAAGGCCGAACTGGCCGGCGTCGAGCGCAAGGCCGACGGCGAAAGCTGGAACTACGGCGTCGGCGCCAACTACTACTTCGACGGCCAGAACGGCCTGCGCGGCGACTGGACCCGTCGCGACTTCACCGACGACGGCGGCGAAGTGGACGTCTACTCGGTCAACTACGTCCGTCGTTTCTGATCCGATTCCCGGCGGATCGGTTGGGCGCGCTCCCCGGCGGAGCGCGCCCTTTCTTTTGCGTCATTTGGGTAACGATGTGTGTGTCTTTTGCGTAACTCGTGTCGTGTTTGGTCGCTTCGCCTATGGAACGAGTGTGGCGACGCAACCATTTAAGCTTCGTTGGATGGGGCATGTGATCACAGAAGTCACATCATCTAAGGAGTATGAAATAATGCGTAACGTTCTTCTCGCCGCCGCTGCTGTGTCTGTTCTCGCCGCTCCGGCGTTTGCTCAATCGAACCCTGAGCCGCGTGGCTATGGTTCGCTGGGTTACACGCACATGGAAGGCGATGCGGCCCAGACCGGCGCCGTATCCGGCCGCCTGGGCGTCAACCTGAACCGCTATCTGGCCGTGGAGACCGAGGTCGGCGTGGGGGTCAAGGACAAGGACATCACCGTCGCCGGCGTCGACGGTCAGATCAAGCACGAGTGGGACGCGGCCGGCTATGTCGTCGGCAAATATCCCGTCGGCGACAAGTTGGAGCTGTTCGCTCGCGGCGGCTACGGCCACACCGAGCTGAAGCAGGAGCTGGCCGGCTCGGAGAGCAAGGTCGGCGGCGACAGCTGGAACTACGGCGTCGGCGCCAACTACTACCTGGATGGCGTCAACGGCGTCCGCGCCGACTGGACCCGCCGCGACTTCCGCGACGACCGCGGCGAGGCAGACGCCTATTCGGTCAGCTACATCCGCCGCTTCTAAGCGCGGATGGTCTGAAACGACGAAGGCCCGCTCCAGTCGGAGCGGGCCTTTTTCGTTGGTCGATTTTTAGGCGGTCAGGCGACGCCCGGCGCCAGGGCCCAGCGCAGCGACCCCTCGCCGAAGGGGCGGATGAAGAAGTCGCGATAGCGTTCGAACACCTCGATGATCTTCATCTTGAGGTCTTGAGTCACCGACTCGCCGCGTTGGCGTTTCAGCGCCGCGACGCAATTGATCACCATATCCTGATGGGCCGAACCGCCCATGCGTTGCAACACCGTGGCCACATCGTGCGCCAGCGGATCACTGAGTTTTTCAGCCCAAGGCGAAGCTGTCTGAGTCATTCGGGCGCCGTCCCCCCCTGCTTCTCGACGCGTTACGGTTTGCAAAAATTTCCGAACAGTGCAAGCGGCGCCGGAAATATTGATTCCTGATCAGGGCGATCAGGGGCGCTTTTGCACAAAAACCGTGCCCGCAGAATAGCCTGCGCCGAAGCTGCAGATCAGGCCCGTCTCGCCCGGCGCGAAGCCGTCGTTGTGCAGGTGGAAGGCGATGATCGACCCGGCCGAAGAGGTGTTGGCGTAGTCGTCCAGGATGATGACGTTCTCGCTCGGCTCGGGCTCGCGACCCAGCACCTTCTTGCCGATCAGGGTGTTCATGTTGATGTTGGCCTGGTGCAGCCACAGGCGCTTCAGCCCGTGCGTGTCCAGGTCCAGCTCGGCGGCGTGATCCAGGATCATGGTCGAGACCATCGGCACCACCTCCTTGAACACCTTGCGGCCCTGCTGGACGAACATCTTGTCGGTCAGGCCGTCGGACGAGACCGGCTCATGCCCGTCGGTCGGCAGGGCGGCGCGGTTCAGGAAGCCGAAATTGTTGCGGATGTTGTTGGAGAAGCTGGTCTGAAGTTTCGTGCCCAGAATGTCCCAGCCGCCGGGTCCGGCCTGATCCTCGGCCTCGATGATGACGGCGGTGGCGACGTCGCCGAAGATGAAGTGGCTGTCGCGATCCTTGAAGTTCAGGTGCGCCGAGCAGATTTCCGGGTTCACCATCAGCACGGCCTTGATCGAGCCGGAGGCCACGAAGTCCGCCGCCGTCTTGATGCCGAAGGTGGCGGAACTGCACGCCACGTTCATGTCGAAGGCGAAGCCCTCGATCCCCAGAGCCTGCTGCACTTCGATGGCCATGGCGGGGTAGGGGCGCTGCATGTTCGACGCGGCGCAGATGACGGCGCCGATCTCGCTGACCGGCTTGCCCCAGGCCCTGATGGCGTCCTCAGCGGCCTTCACCGCCATTTCGGCCAGGATGGACAGTTCGTCGTCGCCGCGCGCGGGCAGGCTGGGCAGCATCCGCTCGGGGTCGAGGACGCCCGACTTGTCCATGACATAGCGCGCCTTGATGCCCGAGGCCTTCTCGATGAAGGCTTCGGACGAAGGCGTCTTGGCCTCGATTTCTCCGGCGGCGATGGCCTCGGCGTTGGCGGCGTTCCAGCCTTCGGCCCAGGCGTTGTAGGCGCCGACCAGTTCCTCGTTCGAGATCGACTGTTCGGGCGTGAACAGGCCGGTGGCGGAGATGACGGCTTTTTGCACTGTGTAGTTCCCTGACGCTCGGCGCGCGGCGCCTCGCTGCATGAGGGAACATGGAGTCCCCGGCGCTCGACAAGCCTTATGTCGGCGCCTCGCGGCGAAGTTCGGGCGCCTCGCGGGCCGGACTCAGTCCGTTGCGATGACGAACGTCCTCAATAGGCCGGGGGAGGGCTGCGGTCGAGACTGGCCTTTATGCCGCGCCACCAGCGATTGATGCGGCCGCGCGGCGGGGCGGGCAGGGGATGGTCGCGCGCGGCGATCAGGGCCTCGACCAGATCCTCGGCCTCGCACGGCCAGCCGTCCGGCGTGACATAGACCGGATAGCCGATCAGGGCGGCGTGGATGAGGCTTTGCAGGCTGGCGCGGCGCGTGCGGCGCTCGAACGTCAGGCGGTCGTCGGTCAGGCCCCATCCGGCATAGAAGGGGCGGCCATAGACGCTGACCGGCTTACCCCGCATCAGGGCCTCGAACCCGGTCAGGGAGGTCAGGGTCGCCAGCCGGTCGCAGGCGTTCAGGCAGTCCACGATGTCCAGATCGTCGGCTGAGGCGTCGACTTCCTCCATCGCCGCATGGTCCAGCAGGCCGGGCCGGTTGCCCGCCGTCACGTCCGGGTGGTTGCGATAGATCAGGAAGGCGTCGGGATGATCCGCCCGCGCCGCCTTCACCAGGCCGGAGTTGGTGCGCAGGTCCGGCCCGCAGCCCATCATGATCGAACGGTCGTTCTCGACCTGACCGACGACCAGCAGAATCGGCTTGTCCTTGGGCCAGTGCGCCGGGACGCCCGCCCCCTTCAGATTGTATTTCGACAGGCCCGCCTCGACCACCCGAACACGAAGCGCCTCGGCGCGCGCGGCCTGATCCGGCGACGGCTCGCCCGCCTCGATCAGGCTCTCCAGACGGCTGGGCCGGGTCGGGTCGTAATAGACGCCCTGATCGTCCAGGGCGACCGACAGGGCGCCGAAGAAGTCGGAGCCCAAGCCGCGCGAGCGGATGAAGCCGTCCTCCATGCGCACGACCGGCCCCTCGAAGGCGTCGGCGGCGGCGCGGATCTGCGGCGTCTCCTTGCCGGCCCACCAGATCAGCTTGCCGCCCGTGGCCCGCGCATGGGCGACGGCGGCGGATGAGCGCCAGAAGTAGCGGACGCGGCCCTTTGGCGAGTTCAGCAGGCGGCGCACCGGCGGCCGTTTGGCCGGGGCGAAGCCGACGGCGGCCCAGTCGCCCGCCAGCCGGTCGGCCCGGACGCGCAGGGCGATCAGCCGTTCCAGCGCCTGTTCAGCCTCGCACCGCTGGCCGGTGACGGGATCGACGTAGCGGGTGTAGGCGATCAGGGCCGCCGCCGCGATCTGCTCCAGATCGCGCGCTGCGCCGCGCCGTCCGGTCTGCACCGCATCGGTCGTCAGCCCCCAGCCTGAATAGAAGGGCGCGCCGAAGCAGCGCACGGGCAGGCCCCGCAACAGCGCCTCGAACCCCAGCGCCGATGTCACGACATAGACCGCGTCCACCGCCGCCAGCAGGTCGGCGGGCCGCACGTCGTTGTCGATCAGGGTGACGCCATTCAGTTGATCCGCCGGGATGCAGCCCTGCTTGCGTCCTGCGGCCACGGCAGGGTGGCGTTTGACGATCAACTGGGCGTCCGGCTCGTCCCGCCGCGCGGTCGCCAGCATGTCGGAGAAGCTGGCTTCGGTCGCCAGCCCATAGCCGATGGAGGCGTCGCCAAAGGTCTGGTCCACGATCAGCACCCGGCGGCCGGGTTTCAGCAGGTCAGGGGCCAGCGGCCCGCCCATATTGGTTTTGGACACGCCGGAGGCGACGATACGGTCGATCAGGCCCCGCGCGCGGGCCTTCATGGCGACGTCGCACCAGTCGGGGGCGGTCTGGATCAGATGCTCCAGCCGACTAGGTCGGGTGGCGTCGTAATAGACGCCCAGATCGTCGACGATCAGGCTGAGGCTGGTCGCTCCGCTCTCGCCGATGCCGACCGAGCGCAGGAAGCCGTCCTCCAGCGCGATGTAGGGTTTGTCGTGCTTCGCCGCCCAGCGTCGGCCCGCCTCTGCCGTCGGCTTCATGCCCCAGCCGAGGACGGCCTCGATCGACGATCCCGGCAGGGCGGACAGGTCGTAATCGGGCAGGAAGGCGGAGAGGAACGGCACCTTCAACACCCCCGGCGCACAGACCCAGGCGCGGGTTTTCGACGGGGGCGGAAGCGGTGCGGTCATGGGATGGTGTCTACGGTTTGTAGAGTCAGGGCGCCACCCCATGCTTCCTTCTCCCACAAGGGGAGAAGGGATTACAGCGCCGCCAGCAGCGCCTGCGCTTGTTGCAGATGCAGCCGCTCCACCATCTCGCCCTCGACGCGGATGACGCCCAGCCCGGCGGCTTCGGGCGCGGCGAAGGCGGCGACGATCTTGCGCGCCCATTCGATCTCGTCGGGCGACGGGCCGAACGCCGCGTTCGCGCCCTCGATCTGCGACGGATGGATCAGGCTCTTGCCGTCGAAACCATACAGCCTGCCTTGCACACACTCCGCCGCGAAGCCCGTCTCGTCCTTGATGCGGTTGAAGACGCCGTCGATGACGCTCAGGCCGTTGGCGCGGGCGTGGGCCACGATCGCCGCCAGCCACGGTTTCAGCGGCTCCCGATCCGGCGCAGGGCCGGTCTTCAGATCCTTGGCCAGATCGTTGACGCCCAGCATCAGGCCGCTCAAGGCCCCGTCCGCTTCGGCGATGTCGCGCAACTCCACCAACGCGCGCGGCGTCTCGATCATGGCCCACAGGTCTACGCCGGGACGCAGCGCCGCCGACAGGGCGTGGACCATGGCCGCGCTCTCGACCTTGGGCGCGACGATCAGGTCGACCGGGGCGTCATGCAGGGCCTTCTGGTCGTCGGCGCCCCACGGCGTGTCCAGCCCGTTGATCCGCACGCCGAGGCGCGGGCCGAAGCCGCCTTCGCACGCCGCCGCGACGGCGGCCGCGCGGGCCTCAGCCTTCATTTCAGGCGCGACGGCGTCCTCAAGGTCCAGCACCGCCACGTCGCAGGGCAGGGCGCGGGCCTTCTCGACCGCTCTCGCATTCGAGGCGGGCAGGTATAGGACGCTGCGCGCGCGCATCAGACCTTGCCCGTGACGGGGATCAGGGCGCCCGTCACGGCTCGCGCCTCGGGCGAGGCCAGGAACAGGATGACGGCGGCCAGATCGGCGGGCGCGACCCATTTGGCCGGATCGGCGTCGGGCATGTCGGCGCGGTTGGTCGCCGTGTCGATGATGGAGGGCAGGACGGCGTTGACCGTCACCGAGGTCGACTTCAGCTCTTCGGCCAGAGCCTCGGTCAGGCGGTGGACTCCGGCCTTGGAGGCGGCGTAGGCGCCCATGCCGTGCCCGGCCTTGATCGCGCCGTTGGCGCCGACGTTGACGATGCGGCCCTCGGTCGAACCTTTCAGATGGGGCAGGGCGGCGCGGCTGGCGTTCAGCGTCGTCTTGACGTTGAGGGCGTGCATCCGGTCGAATTCGTCGCCGTCGCCCTCCACCGGGCTCCAGACGAAGCCGCCGGCGATGTTCAGCAGGGCGTCCAGACGGCCGAAGCGGGCGACCACGGCCTCAATCGCGGCCTTGGCCTGGGCCGCGTCGGTCAGGTCGACGCCGCCGACCTCCAGCACGCCGTCAGGGACGACGTGGCCGCTGGCGTGATCGATGACGGCGACGGTCCAGCCGGCGGCCTGCGCGGCCTCGACCACGGCCCGCCCCAGGGCGCCGTGCCCGCCGGTGATTGCTGCAACCCGTTCGCCCATCGTCTCGCTCCTGAATGGTTCGGCGCGGACCATAGCGTCGCGCGTCGCGGGATCAATCGGCGATCAGGCGTCCCACAGCCGCGCGGCGCCGCGCACGCCCGAGGAATCGCCCCATCTGGCCGGAACGATCCGCCCCTCCCAGCTGTCGGAGAAGACGTAGCGCGCCACGATGTCAGGCAGGCGGTCGTAAAGCTCGACCACGTTCGACATGCCGCCGCCCAGCACGAAGACCTCCGGGTCGGTCAGGTTGACGATCATGGCCAGGCCTCGTCCCAGCCGGTCGATGTAGCGGTCCAGCGCCGCAGCGGCCTGGGCGTCGCCTGCACGCGCCGCGTCCACGATCGCCTGCGCCGTCCATGCCCGCCCGGCCGCGGCTTCATGATCGCGCTGGAAGCCCGTGCCGGAAATCCAGGTCTCGAGACAGCCGCTCAGGCCGCACCAGCAGGCGGGGCCGGGCGCCTCCTCCGCCGAGGGCCACGGCAGGGAGATGTGGCCGATCTCGGCGGCGACGGCGTGCGCCCCCTCGACCAGCTTGCCGTCGATGACCAGCCCGCCGCCGCAGCCGGTGCCCAGGATAACGCCGAACAGGCTGGCGGCGCTCGCGCCTGCGCCGTCGGCGGCCTCGGACAGGGCCAGGCAGTTGGCGTCGTTGGCCAGCCGCACTGGGCGGTTCAGCGCAGCCTGCAGATCGTCGGCCAGAGGGCGGTCGTTCAGATAGGTGGAGTTGGCGTTGCGGATCAGCCCGGTGCGCGGCGAGGGCGAGCCGGGAATGGCCAGGCCGATCGATCGCGCCGGTCCGGCCTCGGCCTCGACTCGCGCGATCAGGTCGGCGACGAGGTTGAGGGCGGCGTCATAGGTTCCGGGATTCGGCTCGCGGATTCGCGCGGCGAAGGCCCCGGACGCATCCAGCGCCGCCGCCTCGATCTTGGTGCCGCCGAAGTCGACGCCGATCCGCATCAGGCGCCGAACACCTTGGCCATCAGCCGTTCCAGCGCCGCCGCATCCACAGCGTCGAAGGCGGCCGTCTCGGTCGCGTCCACGTCCAGCACGGCGATCAACCCGCCCGCCGCGTCCAGCACCGGAACCACGATCTCGCTGGCCGAGCGGCTGTCGCAGGCGATGTGGCCGGGGAAGGCGTGGACGTCCTCGACCACCTGGGTTTCGCGCGTCCTGGCCGCCGCGCCGCAGACGCCGCGCCCGAACGGAATGCGCAGGCAGCCCAGCGTGCCCTGATACGGACCGACGACCAGTTCATCGCCCTTGGCCGCGTCCACGACGTAGAAGCCGGTCCAGAAGAAGACGGGGAAGGCGTCCGCCAGCATCGACGCGACCGTCGCCATGCGCGCCGTCAGGTTCGGTTCGCCGTCCAGAACGGCCAGGATCTCGGCCTCGACCTCGGCGTAGCGTTCAGCCTTGTCGGCGGGGCGGTCGTCACGGGCGACGTAGGACATCAGGTGGGGCTCAACGCAATCTAGGGAACGGTATAGTCGCCGCAGTCAGGCAGGGGCGCGTCGGGAACATAGGCGTTCGCCGCCGGATCGAAAGTGAAGACGCGGCGCACGCTGCATTCGGCGTCGACGGCCTTGACCAGATCCTTGGGGGTCAATGGCGGCTTGGCGAGGGAGTCCTCGTTGCGCGACACCGGGCCGGGGAAGGTGGTCGCGGTCGAAGCATAGGTCAGGCGCGGCGGAAATGCGTCGCCCTCGGCCTTCAGTTCGGCGTTGAACTCATATTCGTCGTGGCAGGCGCCGGCGCGCTGCTTCATGTCCTCTTCGCCGAAGCAAGCGCGGATCATCAGCGACCCGGACATGGGAACGGTCAGCATCTCCTGCGGCGCCGCGCCCGGCGTGAACCGCACCAGCGTCCGATAGGACGACATGCCCCCGCCGCCCGAATACATGGCCTGCAGCTCCATGTCGGCGCCGAGGATGACGTCGTCGCTTTCCGCGCGACGCAAGATGGCGCTCGGTCTCCAGAAGCCTTCCGAGTTCTCGCTCTCGATGAGGTGTGAGGCCACGGGCGCCCGGCCGCCGGGCAGGCCGTCATAGAGGCGCAGCACCTGACGCTCCTGGGTCTCGTCCGTCTCGATCAGGGCGCACCAGCGGCGATCGACGGTGCAGGCGGGGATGGCCTCGCCCTGAGCGGCGGCCGGAATCGGCTCCAGAGCCTCGAAGGCGGGCTCCGAAACGGAGGCCAGGGCGGCGCTGAGCAAGAGGATCATGAAGCGTGTCTCGGCATCTGGTCAGAGAAATGACTTTAACGTGGGAGCGTGCCGGTCATCAAACAAACGGGAGTTTGGAACGCGACTAGAGCCTCTGGAGTATCGGTGTTGCGCGAAATCCGTTTTGGTTGTTCCTTGAGGAGGCGGAATAAACCGCGGGAGGAAGCAAAATGAAATTTTCCAATCTTGGTGTTGGTTTGATTGTCGTGGGAGGCGTGGCGCTGGCGGCTACAGTATCCTTGCAGTCGGCGGCCCCGGCTGTCGCTAAAGATGTTGTCAGGAGCGAGTACGCTCGGTGCTTTTTGGAAGGGCGAAATCAGTGCCTTCCTCGCACCCCCGGGGGAATGGTCTATCTGCCTAGTCCTGATACGCCGGAGGCTATTGCTTTCGATATGTGCTTGGCTGAAGTCGAGCAGCGCTGCACTGCGCTATATGGCGCGCCTTGATCTGCGTCGGCGGCTCCGCCAGGGGCCGCCACTTCAAGGCCGACGATCTGAAAGAACCTGCATTCAGGGTGGTAGGCCCGGAGGGAGAGCCTCTAGGAACCCCTCAGGTGCCGGATTTCCTAGGTTCTAGCGGCCTTCGGTAGAGTTATGTGTCACACTTTTGGTGCCACAGGCAACGAACTTCTAGCGAAGCTTGCGCCGCAAGCTCTGCCTTGAAGTGTGCCATGTCTGCGGAGTAGATTCTTAGAGAATCGGAGGGGTGTGATGTTTCGAGGCGTTCAGGCGCATAGTGGCGTAGTGGTTATGATCGCCCGTGTGCGTGACGATGGCTTTATTGAGTTTCTTGGTAGTGGATTTGCCGCGCACTCAAGTGGGTATGTTCTAACGGCTGCCCACATTTTGGACTTAACAGCCAAGTTGGTTGTCACTTCCGCGCCTCACGTAAACACTTTCGCCCCACGGACTGCTTCGCGCGTTGAGTCAGCAGCAGCTATGGTGGCTCAGTATGATGCCGTAAATGATGTGGCATTGCTTAAGGTCACTGACGTGGTTTCGATTCATGTTCCACCTCAATGGGCTGGGCAGGGAATGACAGTCCCGTCGGGGTCTTCAGTCGGCATCTTAGGGGTCCCTTTTGGCGACCGGGATATGCACGTTCAGAAGATCACTGCATCAATCATTGCAGGAAAGAGCACGACGGATCAGGGAGCTCACCAGCTACACATAGATGCCAATCTGCATGAGGGTAACAGCGGTGGCCCGGTAATCGCGCTCCAAACTGGACAGATTATCGGCATTGTATCCGGGCGTTTCAGCCCGACAGGCAGCAAGCCTGTGGCACGTATTGGGAACTTCGCACTAGGCCAAGATAGTACGCTCTCATTCGCAACTCCGATTGAGTTTGGGATCGCGTTGCTGAAAAGCGGAGGGGCTCGATGTCTGAGGAACTCGATGAAGTAGAAGTCGCAACCTTTATCAACCGCTCAGTGTCTGCTGTTAACCGGCCTCTGGCTCTGAAGGCTTTGGCAGCATCATCCCAGAAAGAGCTGGAAGAGATCGGGCTAATGATGGCTGGTGAGCTCCCAGCTTCCGGTTTTGTGGTTGGTGTGGGGGCTCCTGGCAGCAAGGCTGGAGGATTGTGGTCTGCAGTTTTAGATCAGACTTATCAGTTCTTCTGCACGGCATCAGAAGAGTATAAAAAAGAACGAACTCAAGGGATGAGTCTTTTTGAGCAGGCGGTTACCGTGATTTCAGCCGCCATAGGTGGAACCTTCACGCTTGGCGCTGGCCTTATATCAGGTCTGGCAACAGTAGCGGTGCTCACGGTCTTCAAGATCGGTCGAAATGCCTGGTGCCAATGGAAGGCGGCTCCATCCGCATAGTCGTTCCTGTAGCCTGTGGTGTTGCGCTCTTCGACAGCAAGCATGACAAGGTGTGCTTACTGGCGGAAAAGCAGGGAAACGACAGAGGCGGCAGGAAACCACGGCTCCCCTAAGCTCGGTTGACACTGCCTCGGCCTATCCCGAGGTGCTTCTGGATTTGCAGTGGGGTTAGGCCTTCCTTTGATAGCTGCCGGACCTCGTCGACTGGCACGGTGGAGGGGGCCATGGCAGCAACCCTCAGCCCTCGCTTTGTCGATGCCTGCACGCTGGTGACCTCTAAATTAAGGTCAGACTCGAACTCGGCGAAGAGGGGGATAGTGCAGGTATGAGGAGGGGGAACAAATAGGGAATATCGTGAGACCCGACTCATGATAACTAGGTTCAATCAGGCACGGAGCATGGCATGGCTGGACTGCACTGGAACGACGATGAGCTGCAGCGACGCAGCCTTAGCATCTCTGATCCAGGCGAGCAGGACGGG
>NZ_GL883086.1:1665595-1668883 GCF_000204035.1 Brevundimonas diminuta ATCC 11568 | reverse complement strand
GGGCCTCTTCCTGAACCTCCAAGGACTGCCCAGTGGATGACACGCGAGCATAGCCAACGACCGCCATCACAGGGCCTCCCGCGCAAACCGCAGGACTGCTCGGTGGTCCCGGAGCAACGCGCTGACTGCTGTGCCGACCCGTTGAGGCGTTAGGTCGGGGAAGGCGTTACCGTAAACCCGGCGGGCCTCACACCGCGTCAGCCGGGCCAAGGCAGCGCCCGCCGCACGTTGGGCCGCGTGGAGGTCTTGTACCGCGCGTATGCGGTCGAGGCTCTCGCGAGAGCAGGCAAGGCCCGTCTTGAAAGCGCGGCTATGTAGGGCGGTGCTCAGGTCGCCCGCACCAGTGTGCCCTGTCATGCGACGGGCAGCAGATTTGGCGGCGTCGGCTTCAGCGCGTCGGTGGGCGAGGTGGGCGTCCCAGTCCTCGGCCCTATTCTGAGCCGCAAGGAGGAGGTCAATGGCATGGCGAGCCTGAAGCTCGGCCAACTGCCCAAGCGGCAAGATGGATGCGCCGTCCTTGCTGGGCCGATGGACGGTGCTGGTACGGGCGGTGAAGGCGAGAATGTCGGCCATTGGAGTGTCCGAAAAGGTCTATAATCAAGTCGGACTTACTGTCTGATAAATCTGAAGTCAACTCATATCGGACGCTTCTTCGCTGTCTGCTGTGGGTATACCCTTCTCGGACGATGCGAATTGTCATGCGAGAGCGTTCCATCGGGCCGCCGGTTTCGTCCTGTGGCAGGATGGGCGGCACTAGCATGGGAGGCATGGGGCTGAGGAAGGTAGAGGGTGACCTCCATTGTCGGGGTCTAAATTAATGGCAGGGGACCCCCGGGTGGGGGGAATAGCTCGCGCTCTCCTACCTATATGGGCTTCCAGATAAGTGGCCTGAAAACATTTTGCTGCTTAGATAAGCCCTGCGGCCTCGAAAGCGGGTTTGCGGCGGGGCTGGACGCCCCAGCGGCTACGTTCTTCCACCAACCGCGCTGTGACGGCTTCTGAAAGGGTTGGGAAGTGCCCGATCAACTCGCGGTTGATGTGAGCGGCATAGACTTGAAAGCGCCAATCATAGGAGACCCCAAGGTGTCCTGTGCGGTTGCTTTTGGACGGCCCACGGTTTCGACAGTTCTCCCGCTGGGTGACGACCCTCAGGTTTTCTTTGCGGTTATCCAGCGGGTTTCCGTTGATGTGGTCCACGACCAGCCCTGGGCCGGTCCTCATGAGTTGCCGGTGCATAGAAAGGAGCGTCCCGCCCACCCTTCGAACTGCGTAGCCCGTCGTGGCCGACCATGAGTAGGGCGATAGGAGGGGGCAATCCTCATCGTCGATGAGAACATCTTTCCCATCGGTGGTCTTTAGTATCAGGCAGTTCTCCTTGCAGCGCACCGACTAGAAAGACCCAAAGGTCTCTCCGGTCGGTGCGCATTGGCTGACCCAGCCCCTCAGAGCCGGGCTTGGACGTTAGTTGAGGTTGAAGATGGCCGCGAACTTGTCCCGCTCTTCAGCAGGCAGGCCTCGCAGGCGACGCTCGTCGCGCCCGAACCTTTCCAGCTCAGTCCAGAGGGCGGGACCCTCCAGACCAAGCTCCTCGGTCAGGTACTTATGCTCTTCCTTGCGGGCGAGCTGGTAGGCGAACTCCGGGTCCTCCTCGGCGAGAAGGTCCGGCACGAGCCGGTTGTAGCGGTCGCGGATTTTGCGGACGGCCCGCTCGCGCGTCCCCTGGTTCATCTCAGCCCACTCGGGGTCGACGATGAGGTCCTGAAGGGTCTCGGTCATGGTCCGTCCACTGTCGTCCACGGCCTCCTGGGCTCGGATGACTGCGACGCGGCTCAACTGTTCCGCTGTCAGGTCCACGCCCTTTAGGGTCTTGGACTGCTGCGAGATGCTGAAGGCGATGGCCGACATTTCGTTGAGCAGGCGGTCTTCCGTAACGGTGGTGGTGTTGACCCCCAGGTCTCGATCATAGGCGATGGGACGGCCGAGGAGCGGGTCCACGCGCACCGGAAGGCTGTCTTGGAACCAACCCGAGTTCCTGAGGGCCTTCTCCCACATGGTGACAGCTTCCCGCGTGGCGTCCGAGTCTTCACCCTCCCACCACTTGCCCACACCACTCATGGGCACCGCGCGGCCCGCCGTAGAGGTTATAAGCCTCGTCAGCGCAGCCTCCGCTCGGCTCCCCTCGGTGTCCGAGAGGATAGCTGCATAGTCTTCGACGCTTCGCATGAAGGTGCGACTCGTGACGTTGCGAGAGAACGCAAGGGCCATCGCCGAGGCCGCCTTAACAAGCATAGGACCCGGCTCGTCGCGGGCCTCAAGGTCCACGCCCCGCATGACCTCGACGATGTCCGAGGCAAGCCCCAGGTGCATCGTCATCGGGTCGTAGCGGTTATACTCGTGCCACTTGTCGCCGATGCGGATGGAGTATTGCGGCCGGGTGAGGCGGGTCGAGGACTTGGGTCCACCGTCGTAACCGACGATGTTCCCCGACATGGCTTCCGTAGCGGCCCAGCCGATGAGCGTGGTGCCCAAGGCCATCTGCGCCATGACGACGGAGGCGTCCGGTCCTCCGCTGTAGAGGCGGTCCCGCATCTCCCGGGACAGGAGACCGAGAGGCGTGAAGTCCTTGAACGCCACCTCCAGACCCCGAAGCGGGGTGTGGACGATTGGGAACAGGAGCCCGACGTCACCGAATAGGCTGTCCACCGAGCGGAGACCCTTACTGACGCCCTGCGCGAGGCCGGTTTGGAGATGGTCCTGCAACATGAGCTGCGAGACCGTCGCGGACGTGGCGTCCTCGATCTCCATGCGGGCCAGGGCGCGCTGGGCGGCGTCCACAAGCTCAGGCGCGTTCGGGTCTGCCCCGGCGGCGATCTGGGCTTCGATCTGCTCCAGCAGCTCCTCCGACTCGTTGTCGAAGTACGCCTTGGAACGGGCGGTCACCCAGTTCTCCAGCTCCTTGCCCTTCAGGCCCCGGGCGTAGCCCTCGGCCATCGCTTGACGCGAGGCGTTGGCGGCGCGGTGCGCTTGGGTGGAGATGGAGCCGAACAGCTCGTCGGCGGCCTCAATCGTCAGGGCGCGGACGCCCCGGCCGGTTGCGCCGAGGGCGTTCACCCCGACACCCATCACCCCCAGGAGACCCCGGTAGCCCATCCGCATGACTGCGGGGAGCTGGTCGGCCGACTCCATGAGGGCGTCGATGGTCTCGGGCTGGATGGCGAAGGCCGTCTCCCGCTCAAACTCAGGGCGGGCCGTGGTGGGCCGGAAGGGTCCCACAGCGTCGTTCAGGGC
>NZ_GL883086.1:1654225-1664693 GCF_000204035.1 Brevundimonas diminuta ATCC 11568 | reverse complement strand
GGGCGTCGTGGACCTTCTTCACCGCCTTGCCCGCCGCCGGGTGAGCCGCGCCAGCAATGAGGCGGCCCTCGTGGAGGGTGGTGTCGGCGAGGAGGTGCAGCGTCCGGCCGAGGCCGGTGCCGAGGCTCTTGAACATCGCCGCCGTGTAGGCCGCGTCCGCAGCCCGCTCGATGGCGTAAGCCTGTCCGCGCTTCCCAGCGAAGATGAGCCCCTGACCGTGCATGATGGTCCTGGCGGCGATCCGCGCCGAGCCGTGGAGGACGGTGCCGACCACGGTGGCCTTGGCGGTGCCCACGGACCACAGGCTGTTGACCAGGTACTCCCTCACAGCCCTGCGGAAAGCCCGAGGGTTCGTCCCGGCATCGGCCAGCTTACCGAGCGTGGGCAGGTCGCCGCGAGAGCGAAGAACCTTATCCACGAGCGCCCTTCGACCGGCGACAGAAGTCTGGCCGACGAGCTTGCGGTAGGCTTCCATCGCGTCGTCCACCGGGGTGTTCTCGGCGGTACCTGCCAGGGTCTTCAGGCGAGCCTTGGACCCCTTGGAGGCGTTGACAGTAGCCCTGAGCGAGGCGAGGCCCCGGCCCATGTTGGACGTGGCCCCCTTCAGGGTCGCGTGTAGGACCGCATGGGTGTCCAAAGCGGCCATGAACTCGATCCACTCGGGGCGTTCGGGTGCGTCAGCAAACCCCTTCGCGCGCTCGGCCAACCTCATGAGGTCAACGGACGAGTTCTCCACCGTCTTTCGGGCGACCATGGCGAAAGCGTCGAGGTTCTTGGTCTTCGACTGGAAGACCTCCACCACGCGCTTCCCGTGGACCCCCAGGATGTTCCCGAGGGCCTGCGCTTCGTTCCAGCCGCGTGTCGCCGACCCGTAGGACTGGGACAGCTCCTCAATGGCGTCGGCCGTCTTCACGATCACGTCGATCACGGCTTCGCCGGTCTCGTCCTTCAGGAGAGCGTTGGTGACGTCCACCCGGTTGGGGTGCAGGCCCAGACGCTCGTCGATCTCAACCTGACGGGCGGGGTTGCCGGACAGGATGTCGTCGGCCAGGGCCTTCTTCTCCGCGTCGGACAGCTTGGCGATCTTCGCGCGGGTGCGCTGAGGGAGAGCCTGGAAGCCCTCGGTCATGTTGTCGTCCAGCGGGCCGACCGTGCCGGGTTCACGCGGGGAGACCTCAGGCAACTCGTCGGTGCCCTTGGGGACGCGCGGGACGTCGTGGACGACACCGTCAGGCGTCTCCACCGTGATGCCCTCATCGGCCACCCGGCGGGCGGCCTTCGGGTCCACCTTCATGATTTCCTCGGGGACGCCGAGAATGGCGTCGAGGTCCTCATTGATGCCGCGCAGGGCCTTGAAGCCCTTGACGGCTCCGGCCAGCGTGGCGACGGCCCCGTCGAAGAGGGGACCGGCGACGAAGTCCACGGCCGCGTTCTTCAGTCGGGCTTCCAGCGCGCCGTCCGCTTCGTCCACCGCGAGGGCTTCCAGAAGGGCGGGCTGGGGGATGCCGAGGGACGCCGCCATGTTGACGAGGTTCCCCTCCATGGGCGCGTGATCCACGAAGGCGGCGTAGGCCCCGGCGGTGGTGGATTGGAGGCCTCGAAACCCGGCGGCGATGGCGGGGGCGACGCGGGCGGTATTACCTGCGGCGGCGATGAACTTGGTGGCCCGCATCCCCGTGGCGAAGCTGGTGCCGAACTCGACGACGTCGCGGGCGACGCCTGCGCCTGCCACCTTAGGGGTGCGGATGTCTTGCAGGACACCGAAGCCTGCTGCCCTGCCGGTACGACGCTCGGCCTCAGCCTTGGACACCAGACCAACGATGCCGTTGTCGGCCTCGCGGCCAAGGGTGATGTAGGTGCCGATCCCGGTGCGCGTGTAGACGAAGTTGTCTGCGGCCTCGGCGAGGTCGTCTACCGAGTCCATGAAGCCTTGGAAGGCGTCACGGACGCCCCCCACAACAGCGCGGGCGGTGTTGATCTCGTTGGGCATCATGCGGTCGATGTTCTGCTGGAACTTCGGGTCCGCTTGGGTCGCCCGCAGGCTGTCCCAGAAGCTGCGTCGCTCCTGGTCCGCTCGGGTGTTCCCTAGGTTGCCCCAGTGGTGACCCCCGCCAGCGGAGCCCCGGTCGGGCGTGGCCCGGGAGGCTTGGGTGGCGGGCCGAGGCCTACGGGCCTTTTCGGCGTCGGCGGCTGCGTACAGCTCGTCGAGACTTGAGAACTCGGTCAAGGGTCACTCCTATTGGTTATCGGCGGCGCATAGGCGGACCAACTCAGGTGATCCTGAGGGACCTGAGGGTTACCTGAGGGGGGACCTGAGATGGTTCGCTCCTAGGGTGCGTGTTTATTAGTACCCCTCGGGATTGGTCGCTCGGTTCGAACGAGAAGGGGCGTTCAGATTGTCCCGAGGTTCCCTGAGGGAGGGCAGCGTGGGTCTTTCCCTAAGGAGGGAAGTTGATTCGGCCTCTGCGATGTCCATAGGCAGCGGCATGGCCTCGCGGCCGTGGTCGGCCAGGGCATACTTGCCGGTCTTTCGGATGGACGGCAGCACCTCCGAGGCGATCCAGTGCTGGAAGACCAGGGCCTCCTGTTTGTCCGAGCGCATGATGAGCTTGTAGAGGCCGGACTCGGACACCACGATCATCGGAGAGCCACCCTTACCCGGATTAAGGGTGGACCGGGCGACGTGCCTTTTCTCTGCGGCTTCGAGCCGGTCAGTGTGATTGGTGACGTTGTTCACGCCGAGGCTGAGGCACCGGCAGACATCGACCGCCACGAACCACGGCTCGCCGTCGATCTGGACTGTGCGGATGTTCACGGGGTCCTCCCCGTGGCGGACGAAGGCGAAGGCGATGGTGTCGGTCATGGTCAGGGTCTCCCCTGAGATTGACCGCACGGCGCTCTGAGATAGGGTGGTGGAGTGGGACCGCCCCGTTGAAGCGGGATGCCCCCTGCCTCGCTGGGCTAGAGCAGGCGGAGGGCCAGATGCGTGATGCTCTGGCCCTTTCTGCTATCTCTAATAGCCCCGCTGCTCGACCTCGTCGGCCACCTCTTGGACGTCTCGGTGTAAGCCTGACACCCCTCCAGAAACGACTGGCTTCGTCCTCCACAATCACCGGGGTCGCGCAGGTCATTATCTGCCGCCCATGCCGCGCCCGCTTCGTGACCTGAACAGTCCTCTGTGCAACCGTAGGGCTCCCCGAGGTCGCTGTATGTCATGCCCTGCTGGAGAGCTGCGGCTCGCCCAGCGCGTCTTCGCGGGTCATCTGAGGCGCGCTTGTTTCCCAGTCTGAGCGCCCTTCCTCGGTAGACTCTCTGTATTCTCGATAGGCGCTGTCACATCCTGCTGTGAGAGCGAGGATCGCGAAAACCGCTACCGCTAGCCGCCTGCCCTTGAGCCCCATGTCAGTGCCCCAGCGCCTGCGCGAGAACATTCAAGCCGCGCGGCGTAAGGCGCAGGTAGCGGACACGTCGGTCTTCCGGGTCGTGTTCCTGGGTCAGCCACCCGGCCGCCTGCGGATACGCTCTGCTGGGCTCCAGAAGCATGTCCTTCGACTTCGCGATGGACCGTCCAAGGCCGTCGTGCGCGGCGCGGATGCCCGTCAAAGTAACCCTGTGGTGCCGCAGGTCTTCCTTGGCGACGGCCACGAAGAAGAGGGCCTGACGGATTGTCAGGGTGCTGGGGCCGAGAGCGGCAAGTCGCTCCAGGAAGCCGGTCGCATTGTCTAGCTCCGCCGCCAGCACCGCAAGGGAGAGGTTTCTCGTGCAAGTCGATTGGGCTGCGGTTTGAGCGGTGGTCATTGGAACTCCATATCGCTGAATTGCGACGGAGATTCTCACGCTCTTAATTCAAGCGCCACCGTTGTTTGGCTACCTGGAGACCGTGCCTCTTACGACCTCTAGTATGACCATAGGGATCGACAGGTCCCGTGCCTCGAAGTCTTCCAGAAGGGCGTCTAGGGCGGTCTAAGCCCCCAAGTGTGGCCTCAGCTTATCGGGCTGCTGGCAATACGGTGGGAGCGGTCGGGACGTTCCTCATTCTCCTTGACCGTCATGAACGCTCCTAGTCGTCGGCTGGAGGGTGAACAGGGGGCAGGCTGAACGGTGCGAATGAGACTTTGGCTAGTTCGCGTTTCAGAAGGGCGATCCGCTGCTTATTGCCGTAGTGTGTCGCGACTCCTTGCGTGGCCCAGCCTCCGAGAGCATCTTGGATTTCCACCGGGATAGAAACATCTCGGCAGGCATCCTTGAAACCGTGACGGAAGCTGTGAAGTACGGTGGCGGGACTGTCGATCCCTAGGCTCCGGCGGAAGCCGCCGAACCACTTTGAGAGGTAGTGTGAGAGTTTGCCTTCCGGCCCTGGGGGCAGGGAAGGAAATAGCATCTCGGTGTCAGGCGGCAGGCTGGCGACATAAGTCCTCAGGCCGACATCCAAGACGGCTTTGTGGATCGGCACCGTGCGCTCGCTGGCGTCTGTTTTCAACGTCCGCCCCCCGATCCTGCGGCCCGAGGCGTCGTATTCCGAATAACGAACGCACCATGTTCCCTCGATCTCGATAAGGTCGTTGACGCGAAGTCCGGCGAGTTCTCCAGCCCGCGCGCCGCTGTAGAGCGCCATGGCAGGTATCCAGAAGCGCCACGGGTGTTCTCCTTCTGCCATGGGCCTCAGCGCCGTGAACATGCGTTGAAGCTCGGTCGTGGAAAAGCCGCGACGTTTCACACTGGGCTTTGCCTTCTCGACGAGGCCCTGAGCTGGGTTCTTGTCGAGCAACTCCTCCTCCACCGCCCAGTTGAATACGGCGGCAAGGTTCTGGAGATAGGACGCGACAGTGGTGGGAGAGATGCGCTCGCCACCCTGCAGGTCCGCCTTCTCGGCCGCCTCCTGCAGGGTGAGCCCGGGGTACCGCCTGCTGGCGAACTTGGGAACCCTCTGGAGGAGACTTCGGATTTCTCGCAAATCTGCGCGCGTGACTGAACGGATGGGCCGCTCACCGCCGAGGGCTTCCTCCAGCGCAGAGAAGATGTGGGAGTACTTCCGGTCTGTGGATTCCTCGCCATGCTTGGCGACCCGCTCCGCTCGGTAGGCGGTGATGAGCTGCGCCACGGTTGCGCCGCTGGCTTGGGAGGCCGCCACGTGGGTTGGGAGCGGAGATGCGATCTCGACTACCTCGCCGTCGAGTCGGCGCTCCATCAGGCTGACGAGACTGACCCGGGCCTTCAGGAGGGCCAGCGCCAGCGCGTTCCTGCTGGGATCTCCCGGAGGGTACCACAATCCCTCCTTGGCTAGGGTGTCGTTCACTTGCTGGGCAACGGCGGCGGTATCGTAGTTGGCGAGGGCTTCGCGGGCAGCGGGCTTCTCTTCCTCCAGCCATCTCTCAGCCCCCGTCAATGAACCTGCGCGACCGAGCCGGAAAGCCTCGTCCCATTCCAAAATCTCAGCCATCCACCCCCGCGCAAGACGGTCTGCGTCCGCCTTCGACAGAGTGGGCGAGACCTTTCCGGCATTGCGCGCACGGGCGACCGAAATCTGTCTGTCGGTAGAGACTGCCTTCTCGCGTGCTAGCCGCTTCGCCGTCTCGAAATCCTTCGTTCGCAAACTGATGCGCCATTGGGTGGTCCCGATGGTCCCCGCGACGTCTTGGGGAACCCGGCGGCGGAACCAATAGACGGCTTCGCGTCGGTAGAGGTGGTTGCATCCAGGCACGGCTTCCATTCCCGTCTGGTGACACAGTCTTGTGTCACAGTCCATGGTCGTAGAAGACCGAGAAGACTGGGAAATCCCGCTAACACTGGCTCCCGAGGGAGGGTGGTAGGCCCGGAGGGACTCGAACCCCCAACCAGACCGTTATGAGCGGTCGGCTCTAACCATTGAGCTACGGGCCCCCGAAGCACAGCAAGGGGTGCCTAGCAGGCGGGGCGTCGGCTGCAAAGCCGCCTTGGACCTGTCACGCTTTTCACGCCGATGAACGGAACCTGCACAGGGGTCTTTTGCGTTCGTTCAGCTTGAAACGGTCAAGTTAGGCCGTGGCTGGCGAACACGCCCGCCCAAATGAATTCGACGGAGACCTCGTAATGACCCGCACCGCACGCGCCCTGATGCTGGGCACGGCCCTGATGACCTTGGCGGCGCCGGCCGTCGCGTCTGCTCAATCCCAGCCCGGCGGCTCTTCCCCCATGCAGGTGCACGCCATGGCTCAACAACCCGCCCTGAACCTGTCGGCCTATGGCGAGGTCAAGGTCGCGCCGGATCAGGCCACGATCAACTTCGGCGTGGTGACCGAGGCCCCGACGGCTCAGGAGGCCATGGCCCAGAACGCCCAGCAGATGACCCGCGTCGTCGCCGCCCTGCGCCGCGCCGGGATCGCCGAGCGCGACATTCAGACCTCGGGCCTGAACCTGTCGGCCCAATACGACTATCAGCAGAACGAACCGCCCCGCTTGCGCGGCTATCAGGCCGCGAACCGCGTCACGGTGACGATCAACGACCTGAGCAAGGTCGGGACGACCGCTGACGCCGTGGTCACGGCAGGCGTCAATCAGATCGACGGCATCAGCTTCGGCCTGAAGGATCCGAAGGCGGCCGAGGACCAGGCCCGCGTCCTGGCCGTGCGCGCCCTGCAGGACAAGGCGCGTCTGTACGCCCAGGCCCTGGGCGTCGACCTGGGGCCGGTGCGTTCCCTGACCGAGGGCGGGGGCTATGCGCCGCAGCCGCGTCCTGAGGTCATGTACGCCCGCGTCGCCATGGACGCCGGCGGCGCCTCGACCCCGGTTTCAGCGGGCGAGCTGACGGTTCGCATCGATATCAGCGGAACCTACGACATCGGCCGCTGATCGCGACCTTGCGATGAAGGAGGGGGCTCGCCGGCGACGGCGGGCCCCTTTTTCATGAGTTTATTACCGTCCGTTCATTTGACGCGCCGGGCTCGGCCTCTATCCTCACGCTTGGCCGCCTCTGGCCGCGATCCTGGACGTCCGCCTTTCCATGAAGCAGTTCTTCCTCACCATGCTGGGCGTCTTCGCCGGGCTTGTGGCCTTCTTCGTCGTTCTGCCCGTGGTGGCGCTGATCTTCTTCGCCATGGCGGCCGGGGCCTCCAAGCCGACCACGCCCGCCCATACGGTGCTGGAGCTGGATCTGCGCAGCGGCCTGACGGATCAGACGCCGGTCAATCCCTTTGCGTCTTTCGGCGGCTCCAGCCTGTCGGTGGTTCAGGTCGTGGACGTGCTGGCTCAGGCGGCGGCCGACGACAACGTCAAGGTGTTGCTGGTGCGCGCGCCGGAAGTCGGGATGACGCCCGCCTCGGCCGACGAAGTGCGTCAGGCGATCGCTCGCTTCCGCGCCTCGGGCAAGACGGTGATCGCCCACAGCCAGGGCTTTGCGCCGATCGGCGCCGTGACGTCCAGCTATATGGTCGCCGCCAGCGCGGATCAGCTGTGGCTGCAGAACACGGCGAACTTCCAGGCGACGGGTCTGGCTGTCGACAGCGTCTTCCTGGGCCGCGCCTTCCAGAAGTACGGCGTCAAGGCCGACTTCGAGCAGCGGTATGAGTACAAGAACGCCGTCAACGAATTCACGCAGAGCGACTTCACCGCTCCGCACCGCGAGGCCATGGTCGCCTGGATGGGCTCCATCTACGACAGCGCCATCGCCAATATCGCCCGCGACCGCAAGACCACGCCCGAGGCCCTGAAGGCCGTGATCGAGGCCGGCCCTTATCCGGCGGAACAGGCCCTGTCGCTGAAGCTGGTCGACAAGATCGGCCAGGTCGAAGAAGCCGAGGCCGCCGCCAAGACCAAGGCGGGCAAGAACGCCAAGATCGTCAAATTCGGCGAATACGCCTCGCTGAAGGGAACGCGTAACACCTCAGGCTCCGGCTCGGCCAAGTCGGCCATCGCCATCGTGGGCGGCGAGGGCGCCATCATGACCGGCCGCGGCGACAACGACTCGCCCTTCGGCGGCGGAACCAGCATCCGCTCGGACGACACGGCCAAGGCCATCTATGAGGCCATCGAGGACAAGGACGTGAAGGCCATCGTCTTCCGCGTCTCCTCGCCGGGCGGCTCGCCCGAGGCGTCTGAACAGGTGCTGGCCGCCGTGCGCGCGGCCAAGGCGGCGGGCAAGCCGGTGGTGGTGTCGATGGGGGCCTACGCCGCGTCCGGCGGTTACTGGATCAGCTCGGAAGCCGACTGGATCGTGGCCCAGCCCTCGACCCTGACCGGCTCGATCGGCGTCTTCGGCGGCAAGTTCGTCCTGGCCGACGCCCTGGGCCGCTTCGGCGTCGACATGCGCGGCCTGTCGGTCGGCGGCGACTACGCCGACGCCTTCTCCACGACGCAGAGCTTCGATCAGGGGCAGCGCGCCGCCTTCGCCGCCTCGATGGACCGCATCTACGAAGAATTCGTGGCCCGTGTGGCCAAGGGCCGCAAGATGCCGGTCGAGCGCGTGCGTGAGATCGCCAAGGGCCGTGTCTGGACCGGCGCTCAGGCGCACGGCCTGGGTCTGGTCGACCAGCTGGGCGGTCTGGAGGAGGCGGTCGCCAAGGCGCGCCAACTGGCCAAGATCCCGTCGTCCGAGACGGTCCGCTTCAAGCGCTTCCCGCAGCCGCAGACGCCGTGGGAGGCCCTGGCGACCGCCTTCGGCGCCTCGGGTCAGGCCGCCGAGGCCATGGTCAAGGTCGGTCAGGTGATGGGCGATCCCGCCGCCCAGGCCGTGCTGACCCGCGTCGAGGCCGATCGCATGCGCAGCCGCGGCGCGGTGGTCCTGGCGGATCAGCCGGCCTTCTGAGGCTTGGCCGGGACAACAAATGTGACTGGCGCGTGATGTCGCAGTGCATTGACCGTTCAGGTCGATGGACCGACATTGCGCTTCAGGCGTTCATCAGGACGCTGAGAGAGGCTTTGAGTTCATGATCAACTCCGACCCGATGGGCCAGCTGGGTTTCAACGCGCGCCGTCGGCCCGGTTCCGGCCTGCTGGCGCCCTTCGTCTGGGTCGCGGGCCTGATCGCCACCGCCCTGGCCGTGACGGTCGGCGCCCTGCTGGCCGTCTTCACCGCCGCCGCCGTGGCCATGATCGCCGTCGTCGGCGGGGTGCTGGTCTTCTTCGCCGGTTTCGCCCTGCGCGCCCGCCGCACCATGAGCGCCCGCCGTCGTCGCGACGACGGCGTCATCGACGCCAAGAAGGTCGGCGACACCTGGGTGGCCTACGGCTGGGAAAAGGAAGGGCGCTGATCGGCCCCTCATGATCGCCTTCACCGACGCGCCGTCCCCGAACTTCGACGCCCGGCGCGGCCCGCCGGACATTCTGGTGCTGCACTACACCGGCATGGAGACCGCCGAGGAGGCGATCGCGCGTCTGCGCGACTCAGAGGCCAAGGTATCGGCCCACTATGTCGTCGACGAGGACGGCTCCATCCTGCGTCTGGTGCCGGAAGAGCGTCGGGCCTGGCACGCCGGGCGCGGCGCCTGGCAGGGCGAGACCGACGTCAACGCCGCCTCCATCGGCATCGAGATCGTCAATCCGGGCCATGAGTTCGGCTATCGCCCCTTCCCCGAGCCGCAGATCGAGGCGGTGATCGCCCTGGTCGGCGACATCCGCACCCGCTGGTCCATCCCTGACGCCCGCATCATCGCCCATTCCGACCTGGCGCCCGAGCGCAAGCAGGATCCCGGCGAGCTGTTCCCGTGGAAGCGTCTGGCCGAGGCGGGGCACGGCCTGTGGTTCGACCCGGCGCCGGAACGCATCGGCGCCCTGGGCGCGCCCCTGTCGCCCGGCGACGAAGGGCTGGGCGTCATCGTCCTGCGCTCGGGCCTGCACCGGCTGGGCTATGGGGTGCAGCCGGGCGGGGCCTATGACGAGGAAACCCGCCTGACGGTCGAGGCCTTCCAGCGCCACTGGCGGCCCGATCGCGTCGATGGGATCGCCGACGGCGAGACGCGAGCGCGGCTGGTGGGATTGCTCCAGCTGGCTTCGGTCGAGAGCGTCACCGGCGTGCTGGATTAAAAACATGACCCTCTCCCATCGAGAGAGGGGCTGTTCATCCGCATTGACCTTCCGCCCATTCGCGCGCATCTAGCGCTCGCCAGACGGCCGGGCGGTCGCGGCGGGGGCTTGCTCCTGTCGAGGAAAGTCCGGGCTCCACGGTGAAAAGGCGGCGGGTAACGCCCGCCCGGGGTGACCCGAGGGATAGCGCCACAGAAAGCAAACCGCCTGGGCTTCGGCTCAGGGAAGGGTGAAAGGGTGGGGTAAGAGCCCACCGCGTCGGCGGCAACGTCGACGGCACGGCAAGCCCCGCCTGGAGCAAGACCAAATAGGGACGTCGCGCGGGGCTCGCTCCGCAGGGCTCACCGCCCCAGGCGTCCGGGTAGGTCGCGAGAGCCGTCCAGCAATGGGCGGCCCAGAGGAATGATCGTCGCCGCTTTCGGGCGGAACAGAACCCGGCTTACAGGCCGTCTGGTGTTTATTTCAGGGACAA
>NZ_GL883086.1:1650843-1653286 GCF_000204035.1 Brevundimonas diminuta ATCC 11568 | reverse complement strand
CGAGCTGGCCGCCAACCCTCGCGCCCGCTCGGCCAAGATCCGCGCGGCCGTGCGGACGGGCGCTCCGGCCTGGGGCGCGATGAAGGGGAGGGCCGCATGATCGCCATGCCCGCCCCCATCAAGCGCCTGTTCGAGTGGAAGGTGCGCGGCGTGCGCTGCGTCGAGATCATCGGCGTGGCCTGCGTTCTGGCGCTGGTCTTCTCGGTCTATATCGCCAAGGCGGCCGCCGCCCGCGAAAGCGCCGAGATCAGCAGTCTGGAGCGCGACATCCGCGAGAATCGCGAGCGGGTGCGTCTGCTGCGCGCCGAGGTCACGCGGCTGGAGCAGCCCGCGCGGCTGGAGGCCCTGTCGCGCGAGATCGGCCTGGGTCCGGTCGATGTGAAGAAGCAGGCGGGCGAGGCGGCCCTGCCCGCGATCGCGCCCCCGCCGGCTGAAAAGCTCGCCGCCGCGCCCGTCGCTGCATCTGCGGCGTCTGCTGCGGGGGCCGTGCAATGAGCGTGCATGACCATCACGGCATGGGCTATCGCGGCCGCCCGCAGGCGACCTTCGGCGGCGCGGTCTCGGCCTGGGGGCGCTGGGTCGCCTCGATCGTCTGGAATCTGGAGCATTCGTTCGAGCGCGCCCGCGCCGACGCCCGCCCGGAAGAAGACACCCGCGTCCGCATCTTCCTGATCATGGCGGCCTTCTGCGCCGTCTTCGCCTGCCTGGCCCTGGGCGCGGCGCACGCGGCCCTGCTGGCGCCTGCGCGCGGGGCGGGGGCGGGCTTCCATCCCGGCGCCCTGACGCGCGCCGATCTGGTGGATCGCAACGGTCAGCTGCTGGCGACCAACATCACCCACTACGGCCTCTACATCGACCCGCGCGAGGTCTGGGACATTCCGGCGGCCAAGGCCCAGCTGCGTCGCGCCCTGCCGCGCATTTCGGCTGCGCGTCTGGACCGGGTGATGAGCGGCGAGCGCCGTCTGATCGCCCTGAACGGCCTGACGCCGTCCGAGCGTCGGGCGGTCCACGCCCTGGCCCTGGGCGGAGTGACGTTCGAGCCGGAAGACCGTCGCGTCTATCCGCTGGGAAGCTCGGCCGTGCACCTGATCGGTCGTTCGGACACGGGCGGCCAGGGCGTCGCGGGCGCCGAGTTGGCCTTCGACCAGGAGATCCGCGCGGCGGGCGCCGCCAGCGAGGACTTCCCCCTGTCCATCGACCTGCGGGTTCAGGGCGTGGTCGAGAACGAGCTGGCCATCGCCGCCGAGGAGCACAAGGCCAAGGGCGCCGTCGCCGTGGTCGCCGACGTGCAGACGGGCGAGATCCTGGCCATGGCCTCGTGGCCGACCTATGACGCCAACCGCCGCAACGCCGCGCCGGAAGAGGCCACGCTGAACCGCGTCGTCTCGGCCCACTATGAGATGGGCTCGGTGTTCAAGAGCTTCACCGTCGCCGCCGGCATCGACACCGGCCGGGCCGACATGAACACCCTGTTCGACGCCTCCCAGGCGCTGCAGATCGGCAAGCGACGCATCACCGACTTCCACGCCACCAACAAGGTGCTGACGCTGGAGGAGGTCTATCTGCATTCGTCCAACATCGGCACCTCGCGACTGGCGGTCGAGATGGGCGGCGATGTGATGCGCGACTATTTCCGCCGTCTGGGCCTGCTGGACGCCGCCCCGATCGAGCTGAAGGAATCGGCCGCCCCGCCTAAGGTCAGGAAGTGGGACGACAGCACCCTGGCGTCGCTGTCGTTCGGCTACGGCATCATGGTCACGCCGATCCAGTATGTGTCGGCCTATGGCGCGCTGGTGAACGGCGGGCGCTATGTGCCGCCGACCCTGCGCAAGGGCGGGCGTCCGAACGCCCAGACGCATCAGGTCGTCTCGCCCGAGACGTCTGCCGTCATGCTGGACCTGATGCGCCGCAACGTCACGCGCGGCTCGGGCCGGTTCGCCGACGCGCCGGGTCTGCGCATGGGCGGCAAGACGGGTTCGGCCAACAAGCTGGTCAACGGCCGCTATAATCCGGCGGTGGCCGTCGGCTCCTTCGCCGGGGTCTTCCCCGCCGACGGGCCGGTGGACGCCAAGCGCTACACCGTCTTCGTTCTGATGGACGAGCCGGGCGTCTATCCGCGCACCGGCGGCTATGTCGCCGCGCCCGCCGTGGGCCGCATCGCCGACCGCATCGCGGGCTTCCTGGGCGTCGAGCGCAAGGCCGACCGCTGGTCCACCGCCCTGGGCGAAAAGATCCCCGAGTTCCAGGACGTGGAGGGCGACGGCCGATGAGCCAGCTGCGCCTTTCCGAACTGCTGCGCCGCGACGTGGCCTCGGACCCGGAGATCACCGCCGTCACCGCCGACAGCCGCCAGGTCGTGCCCGGCGCCCTGTTCGTCGCCCTGCCGGGGACGCAGGCCGACGGCCGCGCCTTCATTCCGCAGGCCCTGGCGAAAGGGGCCGCC
>NZ_GL883086.1:1648238-1650644 GCF_000204035.1 Brevundimonas diminuta ATCC 11568 | reverse complement strand
TCACGGGCACCAACGGCAAGACCTCGGTCGCCAACTTCTGCCGCCAGATCTGGGCAGGGCTCGGCCTGAAGTCGGCCAGCATGGGCACCCTGGGCGTCGTCGGCCAGAAGGGCGACAAGACCTACGCCCTGACCGGCCCCGGCCTGACCAGCCCCGACGCCGCCGAGGCCGCGCGGCTGCTGGCCGAACTGGCCCGCAAGGAGGTGACGCACCTAGCGCTGGAAGCCTCGTCCCACGGCATCGACCAGCGGCGCCTGGACGGGGTGGCGATCAAGGCGGCGGGCTTCACCAATCTGACGCAGGACCACCTCGACTATCACGGCACGATGGACGAGTACCGCGCCGCCAAGATGCGCCTGTTCGAGGCCCTGTTGCCACGCGGGCGCACGGCGGTGCTGAACGCGGATTCCGACGCCTATTCGGCCTTCGCCTCGGCCTCGATCATGGCGGGTCTGGGCGTGATGGGCGTCGGCGAACGCGGGCGCGACCTGACCCTGCTGGCGCGCCGAGCGACCCCTGAAGGCCAGCGCCTGACCCTAGATGTGCGCGGCCGGCTGCATGACGTCCTGCTGCCGCTGGCGGGGGCGTTCCAGGCGTCGAACGCCCTGGTGGCGGCGGGCCTGTGCATCGCCGGCGGCGAAGACCCGGACCGCGTGATCCCGGCGCTGGAGCTGATCCAGGGCGCGCAGGGCCGCCTGCAACGCATTCCCGGCGGCGCGCGCGGCGGCGAGGTCTATGTCGACTACGCCCACACCCCCGACGGGCTGGAGACGGTGCTGAACGCGCTTCGTCCCCACGCGACCGGCCGTCTGATCGTGGTCTTCGGCGCGGGCGGCGACCGCGACCGGGCCAAGCGTCCCCTGATGGGCGAGATCGCCGGGCGTCTGGCCGATACGGCCATCGTCACCGACGACAACCCGCGTTCCGAAGACCCCGCCGCTATCCGCGCCCAGGTGCGCGCAGGCTGCCCCGACTCGCTGGAGATCGGCGACCGCCGCGAGGCCATCCGCCACGCCGTATCCCTGATGCGCGAAGGAGATGTGGTCGTGATCGCCGGAAAAGGGCATGAACAGGGACAGATCGTCGGCGGGGTCGTACATCCCTTCGACGACGCCGCCGAAGCGACCGAAGCCCTGAAAGACCATGCCTGACGCACACACGCCGCTCTGGACCGCCGAAGCCATCGCCTCGGCGACCGAAGGTCGGCTTCATGGACCCGACGCATCAGTCTCGGGCCTGACCTACAACAGCCGCGAGATCGCGCCGGGCGACCTGTTCCTGGCCCTGCACGGCGCGCGCGACGGGCATGAGTTCGCCGAGGCCGCCTTTGCGGCGGGCGCGGCGGTTGCGCTGGTCGACCGGCCGGTCGAGGGCGGGTCTTATGTGCTGGTGCCCGACACCCTGAAGGGGCTGGAGGCGCTGGGCGTCGCCGCGCGCGATCGCGCCCGCCTGCGCGGCGCCGTCACCGGCAGCGTCGGCAAGACCAGCGTGACCCAGGCGATCAAGGCGGGCCTCGATCTGGCCGGATCAAGCCACGCCTCGATCAAGAGCTACAACAACCACATCGGCGTGCCGCTGACGCTGGCGCGGATGCCGCAGGGCACGGACCGCGCCGTGTTCGAGATCGGCATGAACCATCCGGGCGAGATCGGGCCGCTGTCGGCCTTCGTGCGCCCGCACGCCGCCTGCGTCACCACGGTCGGGCCGGTGCACATCGAGGCCTTCGCCGACGGCGAGGCGGGCGTGGCGCGCGAAAAGGCCGCCATCTTCGAGGGGCTGGCGCCGGGCGGGATCGCCGTGGTCAACGCCGCTGACGCCCATGCCGACATCGTGCGTCAGGGCGCGGAAAAGGCCGGGGCCGTGGTGCGGACCTTCGGCCATGATGCGGGCTGCGACGCGCGCCTGCTGGACTTCGTCGCCGATAGCGAGGGCGCGACCGTCACGGCCGAGCTGGACGGACAGCGCATCGAATATCGGCTGGCCCAGTCGGGCGTGCACTGGGGGCTGAACAGCCTGTGCGTAATCCTGATGCTGCAGGCGCTGGACGTGTCGCTGGACACGGCGCTTCAGGCGCTGGCGAGTTTCCAGCCGCTGGCCGGGCGCGGGCAGATGAAGGCTGTCAAAGTCCCTGGCGGGACGTTCACCCTGATCGACGAGAGCTACAACGCCAATCCGCTGTCGATGAAGGCGGGCTTCGTCAGCCTGGGCGCCAAGCCGGTGGGGCAGGGCGGCCGTCGCGTCGTCGTCCTGAGCGACATGCTGGAGCTGGGCGAACACAGCCGCGCCCTGCATGAAGGGCTGGCCCCCGCCATCGTCGCCGCCGGGCTGGACCTGGTGCACACGGCCGGGCCGCAGATGCGCCTGCTGCATGACGCCCTGCCGCCGTCGCTGCGCGGCGAGTGGCGC
>NZ_GL883086.1:1642912-1648020 GCF_000204035.1 Brevundimonas diminuta ATCC 11568 | reverse complement strand
GCTGCGCGGCGAGTGGCGCGCGACCGCCGCCGAACTGGCCGCCGAGGCCGCCCTGCTGGTGCAGCCGGGCGATGTGGTCATGGTCAAGGGCTCGAACGGGTCGAAGGCCTCGCTGGTCGCGGCCGCGCTTGCAAATCTCGGCGTGGCCGAACAAGAGGCGCGCGTCGCCGCCGAGGCCCAAGGGAAGTCCGCCTGATGTTCTATCTGCTCTATCTCTACTACGCGGACATCGCCCAGGAATATCCGCTGCTGCACCTGATCCAGTATCAGACGGTGCGCGTGGCCCTGGCCATGGCCACGGCCATGATCGTGGCGGTCGCCATGGGCAGCCGCTTCATCAACTGGATCCGCGCCAAGCAGGGCCGGGGCCAGCCGATCCGCGACGACGGCCCGGTCTCGCACCTATCCAAGGTCGGCACCCCCACCATGGGCGGGCTGATGATCCTGGCGGGCATCGGCGTGGCCGTGCTGCTGTGGGGCGACCTGACCAACCCCTATATCTGGATCGTCTCGGGCGTGACGGCGGCCTTCGGGGTGCTGGGCTTCATCGATGACTACGCCAAGGTGACGAAGCAGACCTCGGCCGGGCTGACGTCCAAGCAGAAGCTGTTGGCCCAGACGGTCGTGGCCGTGATCGCCGGGGTGCTGACCGTGCTGTGGATGACCCATTCCCCGACCTCGCCGGGGCTTGAGACCTCGATCGCCTTCCCCTTCCTGAAGGCGGTGCTGCTGAACATCGGCTGGTTCTATGTGGCCTTTGCGGCCTTCACCATCATCGGGTTCTCGAACGCGGTGAACCTGACGGACGGGCTGGACGGCCTGGCCATCGTGCCGGTGATGATGGCGGCGGGCGCCTTCGGCATCATCTCCTACCTCGTCGGCAACTTCCTGTTCGCGGACTATCTGCAGGTCCACCACGTGCCCGGCGCGGGCGAACTGGCCATCTTCTGCGCCGCCATCATCGGCGGGGGCATGGGCTTCCTGTGGTACAACGCCCCGCCGGCCAAGATCTTCATGGGCGACACCGGCTCTCTGGCTCTGGGCGGCGCCCTGGGCTCGATGGCCGTGGCGACCAAGCACGAGCTGGTGCTGGGCATCGTCGGCGGCCTGTTCGTGGTCGAGGCGGCCTCGGTGATGATCCAGGTCGGCTACTTCAAGCTGACCGGCAAGCGCATCTTCCTGATGGCGCCCATCCACCACCACTTCGAGAAGATGGGCTGGCCGGAATCGACCGTCGTCATCCGTTTCTGGATCGTCGCCGCCATGCTGGCGCTGCTCGGTCTGGCCACGTTGAAGCTGCGTTGAGCCGATGATCCCCGTTCCCGGCTTCGAGGGGCGTCGCGTTGCGGTCTTCGGCCTGGGGCGGTCGGGGATCACGGCGGCGCGCGCGCTGCAGGCGGGCGGGGCCATCCCCGTGCTGTGGGACGACGGCGTCTCGGGTCGGATGCAGGCCGAGGCGGAAGGCTTCCTGGTCGAGGATCTGACGCGGGCCGACTGGTCCGGGTTCGCCGCCCTGGTGCTGTCGCCGGGCGCGCCGCTGACCCATCCCAAGCCGCACTGGAGCGTCGAGCGCGCTCATGAGGCGGGCGTGCCGGTCATCGGCGATGTGGAGCTGTTCGCGCGGGCGCTGGCCGCCTTGCCGCAAGGTGAGCGGCCGCGCGTGGTCGCCATCACCGGCACCAACGGCAAGTCGACGACCACGGCCCTGATCGGTTGGGTGCTGAAGCAGGCGGGCCTCAGCGTCCACATCGGCGGCAATATCGGCATCGGGGTGCTGGCCCTGCCGGAGCCGACGGCGGATGCGGTCTATGTGATCGAGGTGTCGTCCTATCAGCTGGATCTGACGACGGGCTTCGCGCCGGACGTGGCCATCCTGACCAATGTGTCGCCGGACCATCTGGACCGCCACGGCGGGATGGAGGGCTATGTCGCCGCCAAGCGCCGGATATTCCAGGCGCAGGATGATGAGGCGCTGGCGCTGGTCGGCGTGGATGAGGAATGGGGCCGGAAGGCTGCCGCGGACCTGCGGGCGCAGGGGCGGCGGGTCGAGACGGTGCTGAGTCTTCCTTCTCCCCTTGTGGGAGAAGGTGGCTCGCGCAGCGAGACGGATGAGGGGTTGCTCCCCGTGTCCGACGGCGCTGCTGTTTCCTCTGTCGGCCAAACCCCTCATCCGAGCCCTTCGGGCCCACCTTCTCCCGCAAGGGGAGAAGGGTATGGGGCGGCGGCGGGGGTGTTGACGGCGGGCGGCGACGTGCTGGCCGATCTGACCGCCGCGCGATCCTTGCCCGGTCGTCACAACGCACAGAACGCGGCCTTCGCCTATGCGACCGCGCGGGCGCTGGGCGTGTCGCATGAGGCGGCGGTCGAGGGCCTGTTGAGCTTCCCCGGCCTGTCGCACCGGATGGAGGCCGTCGGGCGGCTGGGCTCCGTGCGCTTCATCAACGATTCCAAGGCCACCAACGCCGACGCCGCGCGGCAGGCGCTGGCCTCCTACCCGGCTGTCTTCTGGATCGCGGGGGGCAGGGCCAAGGACGGCGGCATCGAAACCTTGCACGACCTCTTCCCGCGCGTGACCAAGGCCTATCTGATCGGAGAGGCGGCGGACGCCTTCGCCGTCACTCTGGCCGACACGCCGCACGTCGTGGCGCACACGATGGAGCGGGCCGTCGAACTGGCCGCCGCCGACGCGGCCGCAGCCGGGGGCGAGCAGGTGGTGCTGCTGTCGCCCGCCTGCGCCAGCTTCGATCAGTTCCCCGATTTCGAGGTCCGGGGCGAGGCGTTCCGCGCCGCCGTCCTGAGCCTGGGCGCACGGCCGGAGCCCGCCGCATGACCCACAACAGCTACAGTCATCCCTTTTCGCGCAACGACCAGAGCCTGATCGCGCGCTGGTTCTGGACGGTGGATCGCGGCCTGCTGGGCGCGGCGCTGACGCTGGTGGGGCTGGGCGTGGCGCTGAGCTTCGCCTCCAGCCCGGCGGCGATCCTGGCCGATGAATCGATCAGCGATCCCTTCCACTATTCGTGGCGGATGATGCTCTTCTCGACCATGGGGCTGATCGCCATGCTGAGCGCCTCGCTGCTGTCGCCGCGCGGGGTGCGGCGGATCGCGGTGCTGGCCCTGTTCTGCGCCATCGTGGTCATGGCGGCCCTGCCTTTCATCGGCGACACGGTGAAGGGGGCTGCGCGCTGGATCAACCTGGGGCCGTTCAGCCTGCAGCCGTCCGAGTTCGCAAAGCCCGGCCTGATCGTCTTCGCCGCCTGGATGTTCGCCGAGGCCCAGAAGGGCGAGGGCGTGCCCGGCGTCAGCATCGCCTTCGGCCTGTGGGCGCTGACGGTCGGCCTGTTGCTGATCCAGCCGGATATCGGCCAGACCTTGCTGATCACCACGACCTTCATGGCCGTCTTCTTCATGGCCGGGGTGCCGCTGAAATGGGTGGCGGCCCTGGCGGCGGTCGGCGCGGGCGGGGTGGTGTCGCTGTATTTCATGTTCAGCCACATGCGCGACCGCCTGAGCCGCTTCCTGTCGCCCGAGACGACCGACACCCACCAGATCGACCGCGCGTCCGAGGCGATCCGCGCCGGGGGCCTGGTCGGGCGCGGCATCGGCGAGGGGGTGATGAAGCGCCACGTCCCCGACCTGCACACCGACTTCATCTATTCCGTCGGGGCCGAGGAGTTCGGCCTGGTGCTGTCGCTGATCATGATCGGGCTTTACGCCTTCATCGTCATTCGCGGGATGAGGAAGGCGATGAAGCTGAACGATTCCTTCGAACAGACGGCGGCGGCGGGGCTGTTCATGCTGATCGGCCTGCAGGCCTGCATCAACATCGCGGTGAACCTGAACCTGATCCCGACCAAGGGGATGACCCTGCCCTTCATCAGCTATGGCGGGTCGTCCATGATGGCCATGGGGCTGACGATGGGCTTTGCTCTGGCCCTGACCCGGCGTCGTCCGGGCGCCTATGAACTGGGGTCGAACGTCGCCCCGCGTCGTCGCCTGCTGCCGTAAGAGAGCACCATCCATGAACAAGGTCTGCGTCGTCGCCGCCGGGGGCACCGGCGGCCATATGTTCCCCGCCGAGGCGCTGGCCCGCGAGATGGCGGCGCGCGGCTGGCGCGTGGTGCTGGCCACCGACAGGCGCGGCGAGCAGTACGCCCACGCCTTCCCCGCCGAAGAGCGGCTGGCGCTGGATGCGGCGACCGGGCGCGGTCCCATCGGTCTGATGAAGGCCGGGCTGGCGATCCTGAAGGGCGTGGGGCAGGCCAAGGCGGCGTTCCAGCGCACGGGCGCGGACGTGGTGGTGGGCTTCGGCGGCTATCCGTCGGCGCCGGCCCTGCTGGCGGCGGTGACGACGCGCCGCCCGACCGTCATCCATGAGCAGAACGCCGTGCTGGGCCGCACCAACCGCTATCTGGCGCCCAGCGTGGGCGTGATCGCGGCGGCCTTTCCCACGCTGGGCCGGGCGCCGGACAAGGTGAGGGATCGCGTCCAGCTGGTCGGCAATCCGGTGCGGCCGGACATCCGCGCCCTGTTCGACCGGGCCTATGCCGCGCCGGTCGAAGGCGGACCGATCCACGTGCTGGTGACAGGCGGCAGCCAGGGCGCCCGCATCCTGTCCGAGACCACGCCGCGCGCGCTGGCGGCCCTGCCTGAGGCCATCCGCAACCGTCTGCAGGTGCAGCAGCAGTCGCGGCCCGAGACGCTGGAGACCGCGCGCCAGATCTACCTCGACGCCGGGATCGAGGCCGAGGTCGCCCCCTTCTTCCGCGACATGGCGGATCGGCTGTCGAAGGCGCATCTGGTGATCGGGCGGGCCGGGGCCTCGACCTGTTCGGAGCTGGCGGTGGCGGCCCTGCCGTCGGTGCTGATCCCGCTGAAGATCGCCATGGACGACCACCAGACCCTGAATGCACGGGCCCTGTCCGAGGCGGGCGCGGCGAAGGTGATCGCCGAGGACGACCTGACGGTCGAGAGCCTGACGGCGGCGTTGACCGCCATTCTGTCCGATCCGGCGGGGCTGGCGGCCATGTCGGCGGCGGCGCGATCCGTGGCGATCCCGGATGCGGCGCAACGGCTGGCGGATCTGGTGGAGGCGGCGGCCTCCTGAA
>NZ_GL883086.1:1640976-1642667 GCF_000204035.1 Brevundimonas diminuta ATCC 11568 | reverse complement strand
AAGCGGGATGACGTGGCTGTTCGGGCCGTCTAACCTCCGCCCATGCCCCAGTTCGTGACCGACCTGACCAACACCATCTTCGCGCTCTGGCGTCAGTTTCACTGGCTGCCGGAATGGGCGGTGATCTCGATCATCACCGTGGTCTTCGTCTTCATCGGCTGGGCGGCCAATCAGGTGGTCTTCGCCCTGCTGAAGCTGGCGGTGCGCAACCGCGACGAGTTCTGGAAGGGGATGCTGAAGCGCGCCCGGCTGAAGGTGCGGATCGCGGTGATGATCATCGCCCTGGCCCTGGCCGTCACCGTGTCGCCGCTGGACCCCGAACCGTCGCTGTTCATCCGGCGCAGCCTGCTGTTCGGCTTCATCCTGGTGTGCGGCTGGATGCTGGCGGGCGCGGTGGACATGGGCGCCATCGTCCACCTGAAGAAGTTCAACATGGAGGCGGAGGACAACCTCTACGCCCGCAAGCACGTCACCCAGACGCGCATCCTGCAACGGGTCGCGGCCATCCTGATCGGCCTGATCACCCTGGGGCTGGCGCTGCTGACCATTCCCGGCGTCAAGCAGTGGGGCCTGTCGCTGCTGGCCTCGGCCGGGGTGGTCGGCATCGTCGCCGGTCTGGCGCTGCAGCCCTTCCTGACCAATCTGATCGCGGGCATCCAGATCGCCACCGCCCAGCCGATCCGCCTGGACGATGCCGTCATCGTCGAGGGCGAATGGGGCCGGGTGGAGGAGATCACCTCGACCTATGTGGTGGTCAAGCTGTGGGACTGGCGGCGCATGGTGCTGCCGCTGACCTACTTCATCCAGAAGCCGTTTCAGAACTGGACGCGCGAGGATTCGCGCCTGATCGGCGTGTCCTTCCTCTATGTGGATTACGAGGCGCCCATCGATCGGCTGCGGATCAAGCTGGAGCAGATCGCCCACGCCTCGCCGCACTGGGACGGCGACGTGGTGGCCCTGCAGGTCACGGACGTCACCGAGCGGACGGCCCAGGTGCGCTGCCTGACCAGCGCGCGCAACGCCTCGGTCGCCTTCGACCTGCGGGCCGAGGTGCGCGAGAAGATGCTGGCCTTCATGCGTGACGAATGCCCCGAGGCCCTGCCGCGCGACCGGATGGATTTCGACCGCGAGCGCCGTCGTCCGGCGCCGCGCCCGACCGGCTACGAAGAATAGGCTAGGCCGCCTGCATGGCCTTGCGGGCGCGCCAGAAGCGCAGGGTCCGCAGGGCCGCCTCGCGCGTCAGCTCGTTGTACATCCCGGCATAGGCGCGGGCCTTGCCCATGGCGTTGTCGTCGGTGTTCAGCAGCACCACGGCGTAGGTCAGGAACAGGGCGCGATCCAGGTCCGCCGCCTTGCAGATGACGGCCAGGGCGTCCAGCTCGCGGCGCTCGATGATCTGGCGGGCGGTGTGGAAGTCGACGTCGGCCAGTTGCGACAGGGCGATCAGGAAGGCGGTCTGGCCGCCCGAACGCAGGAAGCGGGCCAGCACCTGGGGCGTCAGCTGGTTGGCGGCGCGCAGTTCCTCGACATAGGCCAGGCTCTCGGCGTAGTCGGCGGGCAGGGCGCCGTCCTCGGCGGCGACGCGCGTGCGGCCCGCGGCCAGGGCGCTTTCCAGCAGGGCCGGGTCCATGCGGGCGTTCTGCTCCAGGATGCGCTGACGCAGCCGGGCCTCGACGTCGAAATAGAGATCG
>NZ_GL883086.1:1630714-1639749 GCF_000204035.1 Brevundimonas diminuta ATCC 11568 | reverse complement strand
TTTGGGCCGGGCGTCGGCCGCACGCGGACAGGACGCCCAGGGCGGTCAAGCCGAGGGCGCCGGCCATCAGGCCGCGTCGGTGCAGGCGGGCGCGAGTCATCACGTCTAGGGTGTAGGGGGACGGGCCGCGCTTGGAAAGGCGGCGGGGCGTCGCCGGGCGGGATTTCAGCCCGGAAATCATGCGCCGGAATTGAGCGAGGGGACGTAACCCTTTGAGCCAGACCGTCGCCGGTCGGATCGCGGATCGCGTCCCCTCGCCAAGTCCGGGTTGGACTTGGCCGCTATCGGGTCGGAAGTCGGCCTCTGCGTCGGCGGGCGGACCCGGCGTCGTTCGACTGTCATTCCATCGGCCCCTGGTCTTCGGCGTTCCGCAAGGCGAACCTCGCGCCGTCCGTCGATCCCGGCCTGGTTCTCGGTGATCCCGGCGCCGAAGCGCTAGAGGATCGGGAGCCTGGGCCCTGCTTCGGTGTTTCCGCGTCCTCCGAAGAGGCTTGGAACCCTGGGTCAGAGAGCCGGACCGGTCCGCTTGATCTCCGGGTCTCCCCGGATTTCCGCGCCGCCGTGTCCCTCGGCCTGTTGACGTTCCCGCGAAATCCGTTATTGGGCAAGCGCCCAAATCGGCGCGTCTGTGCGGAATTCTCCCGGACCCGGTGGGCAAGTCTGTGGATATCTGTGGACGGACGAAATTCGCGAAAGCGGATCAGCGTCTTGCGTTGTCCACAGGAAAGCGACCGCCATCCGCTCGCAGGAGCGGATGGCGGCGGATCATCAGCGTGCGCGGATGAAGGTGCGGATGTCGTTCGACAGCTTCTTCAGGTCGTCGTCGCGGACGTACATCATGTGGCCTGAGTGGTAGTAGTGCCACTCGATGCGGCCGTCGGTCGGGAAGCCCGGACGGTTCAGCGAGTATTCGGCGCCGAAGAAGGGCGTGGCGAAGTCGTAGTAGCCCTGACCCACCCAGACGCGCAGGCCGCTGTTCTCACGCAGGGCGCGGCCGATGTAGGGGGCCACGTTCAGATACTCCGCTCCGCCGCGTCCGGCGGTCGGCAGGTTCCAGTCCCAGTTCCGGGTGCCGCCGATCGAGGAGTAGACCACGTCGGGCGAATACTTCAGGCCTTCGCGCGCCCAGGCGTTGATGGCGGCGGTATAGGCGCCGTCGATGCCGTAGAAGCTGGGGTCGTTGTCCGGGCGGTCGCCGGCGTTGTCGTAGTCGACGCCGGTGTAGCGGGCGTCCAGGCGGCCGATGGTCAGGCCGCGATCCCGCAGCAGCTCCTTGTAGAAGCGGCCGGGCGACAGGCGCAGGTTGGCGTTGCTCAGATAGGTCTGCGAGATGCCGGTGTAGCGCGACAGCTGCTGCAGGATCGTGGCGCGTTCGTCGGCCGGCAGGGCGTTGCCCTTCAGCAGGGCCGAGGCGTAGGGGCCGATGGCCCAGGCGCGGGCCTCGGCGACGAATTCCTCGACCGTGGCGGGCTTGTTCGGCACCTTGTCGTGATACCAGGCGGCGGCCGCCATCGAGGGCAGGGTGGTGACGAAGCCCAGCTCATTGCCCTGGGCGTCGGCGGCCAGGCTGAAGTCGAGGATCGACGAGATCAGCAGGATGCCGTTGATCGATACGTCGGTGTAGCTGCCTTCCAGCTCGTTGATCACCGCCGCCGAACGGGTGGTGCCGTAGCTCTCGCCGCCGATGAATTTCGGCGCGTTCCAGCGGCCGTGCTCGTTCAGCCACAGACGGATGAACTCGGCGATCGACTTGGCGTCCTTGGTCACGCCCCAGTAGTCGGCCGGGTCGGTCTTGCCCAGGGCGCGGCTGAAGCCGGTGCCGATCGGGTCGATGAAGACGATGTCGGTGACGTCTAGCAGGGAGTCGACGTTGTCGATGATGGGGAAGGGCGCGGCGCCGTCGTCACGCGCGTCCGACGGCACGACCACGCGCTTGGGCCCGAAGGCGCCCATGTGCAGCCACAGGGAGCCAGAGCCGGGGCCGCCGTTCCACAGGAAGGTCACGGGACGGTTCGGGTCCGTCGGGCCTTCCTTGATGTAGCTGTAGGAGACCATGGCCGCGAGCGGCTTGCCTTCCTTGTCCTTCAGATAGGTTTCGCCGGCGATGGCGCGGTAGGCGATGCGCTGGCCGCCGAAGACGCCGGTGTGGCGGGTCTCGGACATGACGGGCGGCGGGATGGCGGCTTCGGTGCGGTTCGCGGCGGCGGCGACATCGACGCGCGGCGCGCCTTGAGGCCCGCTCTGGCCCCCGCTTTGCGCCATGGCCGGCCCGGCCAGGGCCAGCGCCGAAGCGGCGACGACAAGCAGTCTCTTCATGGATAAACCCCCAGTTTGTCTACGCGGCTCCCCCTCGAGAGCCGGGCGCGCGAACGACGCCGCCCAGCTTGGAATGAGGCGGCAAGCGGGGGCGAATGTAAACCGTGGGTTCTGCCCTTATCGCGGAAGGGTTGGCTGGATACGGAGGGATTTGGCGAAGAATGTGCGGCGTGCCGCAGCGTGTTTCTCAGCCCGCCAGATCGGCCTTCTTCTCTTCCAGCTCCAGCCAGTCCAGTTCGGCGGCCTCCAGCTCGGCGCGGGCCTTTTCGGCGGCCTTCATGGCGCGGTCGAAGGCGGCCGGGTCGCGCGCGTAGAGGTCGGGGTCGGCCAGGATGGCATCCTGACGGGCGATCTCGACCGGCAGTGTCTCCATCAGCTTTTCGACTTCTTCCAGACGGCGGGCGTCCTTGTAGGAGAGCTTGGCCTGTTTCTTCGGGGCGCGGTCAGAAGGCTCCGCCTTCTCGACCCGACGCGCCCCGGAAGGGGCGGCGTCAGCGTGGGTCGGGGGCGGGGCGAGGAAGCCAGGGTTTTGGCGCAGGAAGTCCTGCCAGCCGCCGGGCGTCTCGACCACGTCGCCGCGGCCGTTCAGGGCGATGGTCGAGGTGGCCAGACGGTCGACGAAATCGCGGTCGTGCGACACCAGGATCAGGGTGCCGTCGTAGGATTCGAGCAGCTCCTCCAGCTTCTCCAGCGTGTCCATGTCGAGGTCGTTGGTCGGCTCGTCGAGGATCAGCAGATTGGCGGGCTGGGCCAGCGCGCGCGCCAGCAGCAGGCGGTTGCGCTCGCCGCCCGACAGGGTGGAGATGGGCTGCTTCAACTGGGCTTCCTGGAACAGGAAGTCCTTGGCGTAGGCGGCGACGTGCATGGAGCGGCCGCGTACCAGGATGCTGTCGCCCCCGCCCGGCGTCAGGGCGTCCCACAGGGTCATGTCCGACTTCAGCCCCTCGCGCGACTGGTCAAGGTAGAGGGGTTCGAGGTTGGCGCCCATGCGGACGGTTCCCTCGTCCGGGGCCAGTTCGCCCAGCAGCACCTTGACCAGGGTGGTCTTGCCCGCGCCGTTGGGGCCGACGATGGCCAGACGGTCGCCGCGGATGATGCGGGTGGTCAGGTTCCTGAAGATGGTCCGGTCGCCGAACGCCTTGCTGACGCCCTTGATGTCGGCGACCAGCTTGCCCGAGACGGCGCCGGAATCGACGCCGAGGTTCAGTTCGCGCGGCAGATCCTTGACCCGTTCGGCCCGGTCCAGACGCATCTGCTGCAGGGCGCGGGCACGGCCCTCGTTGCGGGTGCGCTGGGCGGTGATGGAGCGGTAGAAGGTGTAGGTCTCGGCCTCGATGCGCTTGGTCAGGCGGCGCAGGGACTCGGCCTCTTCCTCCATGACCTTGGCGGCCCAGTCGTCGAACTCGACGAAGCCCTTGTTCAGGGTGCGGACCCTGCGGCCTTCCAGCCAGTGAACGGTGTCGGTGACGCGGTTCAGGAAGGCGCGGTCGTGGCTGACGACCAGCAGGGCGAAACGGGCCTGGATCAGCTCGTTCTCCAGCAGTTCGATGGCCAGGATGTCGAGGTGGTTGGTCGGCTCGTCCAGCAGCAGCAGGTCGGGCTCTTCGGCGAAGGCCTTGGCGAGGGCGGCGCGGCGGATCTCGCCGCCTGACAGGCCCTGCGTGGATTTGTTCGGGTTGAGGCCGAAGGTCTCCAGCCAGCTTTCGGCGGTCCAGCGCTCGGCCTCGCCCGAGGCGGCGTAGTCGGCCAGGGTCTCGCCGGTGATGACCGGCTCCTGCGGGACATAGGCGAAGCGGGTGCCGGCCTGGACCGAGCGGTCGCCCGAGTCCGGCTCGATCAGGCCCATGACCACCTTCATCAGGGTGGACTTGCCCGCCCCGTTGCGGCCGACCAGGGCGGCGCGGCTGCGCGGCTCCATCGCCATGTCGACGCCGTCGAACAGCGGGCGGGGGCCGTCCTGAAGGCGGACGTCCTTGAGGGCGACGAGAGGGGGGCGAGCGGCCATGAACACCAGTCCGAAAAGGGAGGCGACGCCTATAGCGCGGACCGGGGGGCGAGGGCCAATATTTCGGGATTTACATAAAACCGTCCAGACGGTATGTCGCTTTGCATGGACGCTCAACCGACCCGCCGCACGCCCGAAGACACCCGCCGCCAGATCATCGACATGGCCATCGAGATCGCCGCCGACCAGGGGGCGATGGGGGTGACGCTGGATGCGGTGGTGGCGCGCCTGCCGTTCAGCAAGGGGGCCTTGCTGCATCACTTCCCGAACAAGCTGGCCCTGCTGGAGGGGGTGATCGACCATCTGGCGTCCGAAATGACGGCGGCGGTGCTGGCCGAGGCGGCGCGCGATCCCAACCCCTATGGCCGCAACGCCCGGGCCTATCTGCGGACGATCGTTTACGAACCCGCGACAGAGCGCGATTTCAGCATCGGCCGCGCCGTCCTAGCTGCATGCGCCATTGAACCGAGCCTGACCCCGCGCTGGCGCGCGGCGATGGGCGCTCTGGCGGTGGACGATCCCGACGATCCGGCAGGCAAGGACGACGCCCTGATGCTGCGTCTGATCGCCGACGGTCTGTGGATGAGCGACCTGTTCGGAACGCATGAGGTGTCGCCGGAGCAGAGAAAGGCCCTGCTGTCGCTGCTGACGCCGGGCAGTCTGCTGACGGACGCCTATGGCGAGGGCGCTGAATGAGCCCGGCGACCTGGCTGGCCCTGCTTGGAGCGATCGGTTTCGAAGTGATGGGGACGACCCTGCTGCAGCAGTCGCAGCAGTTCACCAAACCGCTGCCGACGGCGGGGCTGGCGGTCTGTTACGGCATCGCCTTCTACCTGCTGACCCTGGCGCTGAAGCAGATGCCGGTGGGGCTGGCCTATGCGATCTGGAGCGGGCTGGGGGTGGTGCTGATTTCGGTGATCGGCCTGTTCCTGTTCAAGCAGAAGCTGGACCTTCCGGCGATCATCGGCCTGGCGCTGATCATCGGCGGGGTGGTGGTGATCAACCTCTTCTCCAAGAGCGTCAGTCACTGAAACCGCGACAGATGGGGATTTGGGGCGTATAGGCGCGCCCATGAATTCCACCTCGCCCAAGCCTTTCTGGGAAACCAAGACCCTGGCGGAGATGTCTCCGTCCGAGTGGGAGAGCCTGTGCGACGGCTGCGGCCTGTGCTGCGTCATCCGTTTCGAGGACGAGGATACGGGGCAGATCATCCCGACGCGGGTGCACTGCAAGCTGTTCGACCCGGACTGTTGCACCTGCACCGACTACGCCCAGCGCCAGGCCGAGGTGCCGGACTGCGTGCAACTGACGCCGGACAACATCGAGCGGCTGAAGTGGATGCCTCTGTCGTGCGCCTATCGTCGGCTGCATGAAGGGCGGACGCTGGCCTGGTGGCACCCGCTGGTGTCCGGCGACCCGGAGACGGTGCATACGGCCGGGGTCTCGGTGCGGCGCCAGACGGTTTCGGAGCTGGCGTTGAAGGAGCCGGAGGACGCGCTGGAGTTCGAGGCTCCGGAGTGGATGGGCGAACGCGGCTCTGCTAACGAATAATTCGTCCGCAGGGGGGTAGGACGGGGGCAGATGGGCATTGTCGCAGCACAAAAGAGGGCGAGGACCGGCGCGCGGGATGCGTTTGACCGGCTGACGGCGATCGCCTGCGCGGCGTTCCGCGCGCCTCACGCCATGATCACCGTGCTGGACGAGGACCGCGCCGTCTTTCTGTCCGGCGTGGGGCTGGATGAGATCAGCATTCCGCGCATGAGCAGCGTCAGCCACGCGCTGGCGAGCCTGGGGCCCGAAGCGGTGGTGGCGGTCGAGGACGCGCTGGAGCATCCGGTCTATCGCGATCATCCGATGGTGACGGGCGAACCGCGGGTGCGCTTCTTCCTGGGGGCCACGGTATGCGCGGGCGACGGCCGTCCGGCGGGCGCCATCGGCGTGATGGACGTCAAGCCGCGCCCTGCGCCGACGGAGACGGAGCTGCGGCTGATCCGCGAACTGGCCGGCCTAGCGGGCGAACTGATGGAGCACGCCGAGGCCATGCGCCAGGAGGCGGCGCGTCTGGAGACGCTGCGGCTGGCCGAGGACATGGTCGGGGTCGGGCGCTGGCGCTATGAGATCACGACGGGGGCCGTGACCTGGTCGGACGAGATCTATCGCATCCATGCGATCGCGCCGGGCGCCTTCTCGCCCAAGCTGGAGGACGTGTTCAGCCACTATCACGAAGACGACCGCGCGGAGATCCAGCGTCTGGTCGAGCGGGCGCTGAAGACGGGCGAGGGCTATACCTTCAAGCTGAGGCTGGTCGGGGCCGACGGCGTCGAGCGCGTCGTGGCGGCCGAGGGGCGACCGAGAAGGACGCCACCGGCCGGGTGATCGCCCTGTTCGGCGTGCTGCAGGACGTGACCGAGCGCGAGCGGCTCCTACGGGCGGCGCAGACCAATGAGCGGCGCTATCGCCTGCTGGCCGAGAACACCGGCGACGTCATCACCCGGGTCAAGATGGACGGGTCGAGCAAATACATCTCGCCGGCGATCCAGCAGCTTCTGGGCTGGACGTACGAGGAGATGAGCGGCCAGTCGACCGACTATGTCCACCCCGAGGACCGCCATCTGGTGCTGGGCGCCATCGGCAAGGCGGTGAAGACCGGCGAGCCGACCCGCCTGGAGCACCGGGCGGTGCACAAGAACGGCGAGACCGTCTGGGTCGAATGCACCTTCAAGGCCCTGAAGGACGAGCACGGCCAGGTTGATGACGTGGTGGTGGTGATCCGCGACATGACCCAGCGCAAGACGCTGGAGGCCGAGGTGCTGGAGGCCAAGGAGACCGCCGAGGCGGCGGTGCAGGCCAAGAGCGAATTCCTGGCCAATATGAGCCATGAACTGCGGACGCCGCTGACCAGCGTCATCGGCTTTTCCGGCCTGTTGCAGGGATCGGAGCATCTGCCGCCGGAAGAGCGCATCTATGTCGAGCGCATCGCCACGGCGTCGGAGGCCCTGCTGGGCGTCATCAACGACATTCTCGACTATTCCAAGCTGGAAGCCGACGCCATCGAGATGGACCCCGAGCCGTTCGATACGCGGGCCCTGGTGGACGGCGCCGCCGCCATCATCGAGAGCCAGTGCTCGCTCAAGGGGCTGATCCTGCGCGTGGTGGTGGCCGCCGATACGCCTGCGCGCCTGACCGGCGACAAGGGGCGGCTGCGCCAGGTGATGCTGAACTTCCTGTCCAATGCGGTGAAGTTCACGGCGCGGGGCGAGGTGACGCTGACGCTGGACGGACGGTTCGACGAGAGCGGCCTGTGGCGGATGCGAGCGGCGGTCAGCGACACCGGCATCGGCATACCGCCTGAAAAAATCAGCGAACTGTTCCATCGCTTCACCCAGGCCGACGCCTCGACGACGCGGGTCTATGGCGGGACGGGGCTGGGGCTGGCGATCTCGCGCCGTCTGGTCGAACTGATGGGCGGGGAGATCGGGGTGGACAGCACGCCGGGACAGGGCTCGACCTTCTGGTTCGAGGCGCCGCTGGCCGTGGCCGAGGCCGAGAACGATGCGGTCGAGACGCGTCAGGGACAGACGGCCGACTCTGCGATCGGCGGGCGGGTGCTGATGGCCGACGACGCGGCGGCGAACCGTGAACTGGTCAGCGCCATCCTGAGAAATCTGGGGCTGGAGGTCGAGGCCGTCGCCGACGGCGCCGAAGCGGTCCATGCGGTGCATTCGGGCGCCTATGACCTGGTGCTGATGGATGTGCACATGCCGGTCATGGACGGGCTGCAGGCCACGCGCGAAATCCGCCGGATGCAGGCCGGGACCGGGCGACGGACGCCGATCCTGGCGCTGACGGCCAACGTCCAGTCGGAGCAGGTGGTGCGCTGTCTGGAGGCGGGGATGGACGGCCACCTGGCCAAGCCGATCCAGATCGCCGAACTGGCCGCCGCCCTGACGCGGTGGCTGTCCTGCGACCAACCGCCCGCGATGGCGGTATAGGCGAAGGCCATCTCGTCCCGGCTATCGCAGCCGGGGGCGCCGATCCCAGGAAATTCCCGGCTTTGCGAGGTTCTGGAGGCTGTTCGCCAGCCTGAGGACGCTGGTCCGCTATGGTTCGGTCATGGCGGGAAAAGGGGAAGAGGCGGGGCGGGCGGCGGCAGTGGCCGAATGGCTGGACGATGCGCTGGGGCGGCTGATGCAGCTGACCGACGAGGCGATCGCCGTGGTGGCCGCCGCAGAACCGCCGGCCGACGTGGCCGAGGCCGAGAAGCGGGGGCGCGCCATCGGCGTGCTGGCCCGCACGGCCAAGGCGGTGGCGGCCTTGGCGGCCTCGCCCCCTCGAAAGCCTCGCGACCCTGAAGAGGACGGAATGAGCGAAGACGATCGTGACATCACCGACGACGAAGAACGGACCGTGCGGGCAGAGCTGCAGTCTCGTCTCGATCATCTTCTCGGGGTCGCCGAGCGCAAGGGGTTTGGCGCAGCAGCGGCTGGAACAGGCGACGCGCGAGGAGCTGCTGCGGTTGCTGAGGGCGACGCCGAGGCTGAACGACGATCAGGTCTGGCCGCCGCCTGATACGGATTGGCGGACCTGGGTGCTGCTGGGCGGGCGCGGGTCGGGCAAGACCTTCGCGGGCGGGTTCTGGATGAATGAGCTGGCCAAGGCGAAGGATCGCACCTTCGCCCTGGTGGGGCCGGCGCTGCACGACGTGCGCGAGGTG
>NZ_GL883086.1:1628172-1630594 GCF_000204035.1 Brevundimonas diminuta ATCC 11568 | reverse complement strand
TGGGAGGCGGGGCGGCGCCGGCTGGTCTGGCCCTCGGGCGCGGCGGCCTATGCGTTTTCGGCGGAAGACCCGGACAGCCTGCGCGGGCCGCAGTTTCATGCGGCCTGGGCGGATGAGTTCTGCGCCTGGAGAAACATAGAGGCGACGCTGTCGAACCTGAGGTTCGGGCTGCGGCTGGGGGCTGATCCCAAGCTGGCGATCACGACGACGCCGCGGCCGATCCCGGCGCTGAGGCGGTTGTTGGCCGAGCCGGGGGTGGTGAAGGCGCGGCTGGCGACGAAGGACAATGCGGACAATCTGGCGCCGGGGTTCTTGGGGCATCTGCAGGCGCTCTACGCCGGGACGCGGCTGGAGGCGCAGGAGATGGAGGGGCTGGTGGTCGAGGCCGACGGCGCCCTGTTCCGGGCCGAGGATCTGGCGCGGGCGCGGGGAAGCCGTCCGGCGCGGTTCGAGCGGGTGGTGGTGGCGGTTGATCCGCCCGCCAGCGCCCACGGCGACGCCTGCGGGATCGTGGCGGCGGGGCGCAGGGACAGGACGGGCTATGTGCTGGCGGATCGCTCGGCGCGGGGGCTGTCGCCTGCGGGCTGGGCGCGGCGCGCAGCCGAGACGGCGCGGGAGTTCGACGCCGACCTGGTGCTGGCGGAGGCCAATCAGGGCGGGGAGATGGTGCGCACCCTGCTGGGGCAGGCGAACTGTCCGGCGCAGGTCAAGCTGGTCCACGCCAGCCGGAGCAAGAAGGCGCGGGCGGAGCCGGTGGCGGCGCTCTATGAGCAGGGGCAGGTGGTCCACTGCGGGGCGTTTCCGGCGCTGGAAGAAGAGATGATGGCGCTGGGGAGCGAGGCGCCGGGGGCGAAGAGCCCGGACCGGGCGGATGCGCTGGTCTGGGCGCTGACGCACCTGCTGCTGGCCGGGAAGACGCAGCCGAGATTGCGGGCGTTGTGATCTGATCCTTCTCCCCTTGTGGGAGAAGGTGGCCCGGTAGGGCCGGATGAGGGGTTTTGCGACGGCGACCGCCGGATAAGGGCAAGCGGCAGCGCAACCCCTCATCCGTCAGCCCCTGGGTCAAGCCCGAGGGCTGCCACCTTCTCCCACAAGGGGAGAAGGGTAAGAGATCATGGAGAACCATATGGATTGGCGACGACCGTTCAGTCGGCGGCGCATGGCTGCGCCCGAGATCAAGGATAGCCGCACGGGGCCGTTGATCGCCCTGACTTTGGCTGGCCGTCCCCGGTGGACGCCGCGCGATTACGCCCATCTGGCCGATGAGGGGTTCGGCAAGAACGCCGTGGCCTATCGCTGCGTGCGGATGATCGCGGAGGCGGCGGCCTCGACGCCGTTGATGGTGATGGTCGGGGGCGTGCGGAGCGCGGAGCATCCGCTGGCGCGGCTGATCGACAAGCCCAATCCCGAGCAGTCGGGCGGGGAGTTGATGGAGGCGCTGTACGGCGCGCTGCAGACGGCGGGCAACGCCTATGTCGAGGCGACCGGAGACGCTGATGGCGACGGGGCGCCGGACGAGCTTTGGGCGCTGAGGCCCGACCGGGTGAAGGTGGTCCCCGGACGGGCGGGGTGGCCGGAAGCCTATGAGTATGCGGTCGGCGGGCGCGCGGTGCGGATCGCGCGGCATGGCGACGGCTGGTCGCCGGTCATGCATCTGAAGCTGTTTCATCCGACGGACGATCATTACGGATTTTCGCCTCTGGAGGCGGCGGCCTTCGCCATCGACGTGCACAACGCCTCGGGGGCGTGGAACAAGGCGCTGCTGGACAATGCGGCGCGGCCGTCGGGGGCGCTGGTCTATGGCGCCAAGGACGGGGAGCGGCTGACGGCGGATCAGTTCGAGGCGTTGAAGGCGGAGCTGGGCGAGGCCCATGCCGGGGCGCGCAACGCCGGGCGGCCGCTGCTGCTGGAAGGCGGGCTGGACTGGAAGCCGATGAGCCTGACGCCGCACGACATGGACTTCATCGCCGGCAAGCACGCGGCGGCGCGGGAGATCGCCCTGGCGTTCGGCGTGCCGCCGCAGCTGCTGGGGCTTCCCGGGGATGCGACCTACGCCAACTATCGCGAGGCGAACGCGGCCTTCTGGCGCGGGACAGTGATCCCGCTGGTGCGGAAGGCGGCGGGGGCGATGACGGGCTGGCTGGGGAGCCGCTTCGTCGATTGCCGGATCGAGCCGGATCTGGATGCGGTTCCGGCCCTGCAGGTCGAGCGGGATGCGCTGTGGGCGCGGCTGAATGCGGCGAGCTTCCTGACCGACGAGGAGCGGCGCCGGATGGCCGGGGTGGAGGCGTAATGGAGGCGATGAAGAAGATGCCCGTCGCCCTGATCGCGGCCCTGCTGGTGCAGACGGTGGGCGGCCTGGTGTGGGCGGGCGGGGCGGCGGCGCGGATCGCGACGCTGGAACAGCGCGTGGGCGAGCAGA
>NZ_GL883086.1:1624823-1627984 GCF_000204035.1 Brevundimonas diminuta ATCC 11568 | reverse complement strand
GAAGCGCTCGTCCTTCTCCCCTTGTGGGAGAAGGTGGCCCGAAGGGCCGGATGAGGGGTTGCGCGACCCCTCACCCGACCGCGCGAGGACGACGGCTGCGCCGCCGTGCGCGGTCTCCCTCTCCCGCAAGGGGAGAGGGACGCTATTCATCGCTGGCTACGCTTCGTTGTGGGGCGTCGCGGACCTGAACGGCGACGTGACGGCGCGCGGGGTGTTTGCGGACAGTCTGGCCAAGACCGGCGCGGGCGGGGTGCGGATGCTGCATCAGCATGAAAGCCGCGCCGTGGTCGGCGTCTGGGACCGGATGGTCGAGGACGAGCGCGGCCTGTGGGTCGAGGGGCGGATCGAGGACTGGTCCGCCGAGGCCCGCTATGCGGCCGCCCTGACGCGGGCTGGGGCGCTGGACGGGCTGTCGATCGGGTTTCGGGCGATGAAGGCGCGGCGCGACGGGCGCTTGAGGGTGCTGAGCCGGGCGGAGTTGTGGGAGGTGTCGCTGGTGACGTTCCCGATGCTGCCGGGGGCGCGGTTCAGAGCGAAAACAGATTGACGACTTCGGCCCTGCGAAGGCTGATGCGGCCTTCGCAAGGCGGGAGCGGGCGATGGACAAGAAGAGCGGCGGAACCTTTGTTCTGGGCGTGTGCGGAGGCATCATCCTGGGCGCGCTGATCGACAACATGGCCATAGGCCTGCTGTTGGGCTTCGCCGTGGGGTTCGGCCTGGTGAAGCTGAACCGCAGGAAGTCGTAGCGGACCTATCGGTCGGCCAGATGGGCGGCGATGCGCTCGGCGGCCTGGGACGGCGAGCAGGCCTCGGTGTCGATGGTCAGGTCGGCGGGCGGCATGGCGGCCAGGCTGGCGTCGAAGTCGGCGCGGAGACGACGCAGCAACTCGACCGACTGAAGCTTGCCGAAGGCGGCGCGGCTGGGCTGGACGATCCGGCGTTCCTGTTCCTCGGGCGAGACGGCCAGGGCGATGAAGGTCACGACGCCGCCGAACGGTTCGATCGCCGCCTGAACGCGTGCGGGAAAATCGGGGTCCACCGTGGCCTCGGGCGCGAAGGTGAAGATGAGCGAGCGCCCGGCGCGGGCCGCCTCGGCGAAGGTCTGGAGCCAGAAGGATTCGCGCAGGCGGATGAAGGGCTCGGAGCCGAAGTCGAACACCGCGCCGACGGCGTCGACGACGAAGTGGTTGTGGAACAGCGGCAGGCCGGTCAGGCGCGCCAGTTCGCGGCCGACGGTCAGCTTGCCCGCGCCGACGGGGCCGTAGAGGAAGACGATCCGCATGGTTCAGAGCTTGGGCGAGGCGAGGGGACGATCGTCGCGGCGGCCGTGCAGGCCGGGCGTTTCCTGGCGGTAGCCGCGCATGGCGATGGCGCAGGTCTCGGGCGTCTGGCGCGAGGCGACGGCGGGGTTGCGGCCTCTGTCATAGGCTTCGCGGAGGGCGCGGCGTTCGGCCTGATCGGCGCTCGGGGCATGGCGGCGGAGATGGGCCGCGAAAGTCTGATCGCCGGCGCCGTCGCGATTGAGATGCTCGCAGGCGCCCAGGGTCTCGAACATCCGCAGATTGATCGAGGTGTAGGCCGAAAGGCGTCCCTGGCCCGGCGAGAGGCGCGGCGTCTCTGACGACGAGGCGGCGGAGGGGCGTTGAGCCGAAGCGTCATGCGCCGTGCATGACATGAGCCCAGCCGCAGACACGGCGGCGACGGCGATCTTGAACATTGATCCATCCCTTGATCCGAGGACGGCGTAGCACGGTTCCCCGGATGCACGAAGGATCGCACGGGTTCCGGGCCTGGCCCGGTTGACGGCGCGCCGCAGGACGGTCGCGCATTTTTCTGGAGAGACCATGAAAGAGATCAAGACCGTCTCGGGCCATCCCGAGGCGCGCGCCGCCATGCATGAGATGATGGCCGCGTTCGAGGCGTTCAAAGGGGCCAATGACGCCCGTCTGGACGAGATCGAGAAGAAGGCTTCGGCCGATGCGCTGCTGGAGGAGAAGGTGGCGCGCATCGATCAGGCGGTGGCTCAGGCGCAGGCGCGCATGGACCGTGCGCTGAGCGAGAGCCGCCGTCCGATGCTGGGCGCCGAGCCGCCCGCCGTGGTTGCGGCGCCGGAGGCCAAGGCGGCGTGGGACGGCTATATGAAGTCGGGTCAGGCGCACGGGCTGGAGCTGAAGGCGGGGCTGTCGTCGGCGTCGAACTCGGCGGGCTATGTCGTGCCGCCGGAGACGGAGCGCGCCATCGAGCGGCGCCTGATGGCTGGGTCGCCGATGCGCGAGATCGCCACGGTGCGCACGGTCGGCTCGGGCGTGTTCAGGAAACCGGTGTCGACGGCGGGGGTGACGGCGGGCTGGGTGGCCGAGACGGCGGCGCGGCCGGAGACGGACCCGGCGACGCTGGCGCTGCTGGAGTTCTCGTCGGCGGATCTCTACGCCTGTCCGGCGGCGACGCAGAGCCTGCTGGACGACGCCCTGATCGACCTGGACGAATGGCTGGCGGCCGAGGTCGAGGACGCCTTCGCGGCGCAGGAGACGGCGGCCTTCGTCAGCGGCGACGGCGTGAACAAGCCCAAGGGCTTCCTGGCCTATGCGACGGCGGCCGAGGGGACGCAGACCTGGGGGCAGATCGGCACGGTGGCCTCGGGCGCGGCGGGCGCATTCGCCAGCGCCAGTCCGGTCGATAAGCTGATCGACCTGATCTATGCGCCCAAGGCCCAGTATCGGCCGAACGGGCGCTTCGTGATGAACCGGCGCACGGTCTCGGCGGTGAGGAAGTTCAAGGACGCGGACGGGAACTATGTCTGGTCGCCGGCGATGCGGCTGGGCGAGACGGCCAGTCTGCTGGGCTATCCGGTGACTGAGATCGAGACGATGCCGGATGTGGCGGCGAACAGTCTGTCGATCGCGTTCGGCGACTTTGCGCGCGGCTATCTGATCGTGGATCGCGCGGGGGTGCGGGTGCTGCGCGATCCCTATTCGGCCAAGCCCTATGTGCTGTTCTACACGACCAAGCGTGTCGGCGGCGGGGTGCAGAACTTCGACGCGATCAAGCTGATGAAGTTCGCGGCCTCGTAAGGGCGGCGAACGAGAGCCCTCTCCCCTTGTTGGAGAGGGAGGGGCCCGCCGCGTGAGCGGTGGGAGGGTGAGGGGTGTCGCGGGCGCAAG
>NZ_GL883086.1:1622522-1624514 GCF_000204035.1 Brevundimonas diminuta ATCC 11568 | reverse complement strand
GGAACATAGGAGATTTGAATGAGCGCACCCGTGAGCCTCATGGAGGCGAAGCTGTTCCTGCGCGTCGAGCATGAGGCGGAGGATGGGCTGATCCAGACCCTGATCGACGCCGCCAAGGCGCGGGTGGAGGGGGAGGTCGGGTTGAGCCTGACATCGACCTCGCCGGCGCCGCTGAGGCTGGCGGTGATGATGCTGGTGATGCGCGCCTATGAGCGCGGCGACGGCGAGATGAGCGCGGCGCCGGTCGAGGGGTGGATCGCGCCCTATCGCGTGGTGCGGTTATGAGCGCGGGGGCGATGAAGGTGGTGGCGTCGCTGGTGCGGCCGGTGGCGGCGCAGACGCCCTATGGCGGGCAGGCCGTCAGCTATGAGCCGGTCGGGTCGCTGTGGCTGGCGCTGGGCGCGCGAAGGCGGCGCGAGCGGACGGAAGCGGGCGTGACGCGCGGCGTGGAGACGCTGAGCGCCACGGTGCGGGCCGATCCGAGGCTGGAGGAGGGGCTGGTGGCGCGCTTTGGCGGGGCGGACTGGGCCGTGGTCGGGATCGAGGCCGATCCGAAGGCGGCGGGCCGGGTGCGGCTGGATCTGGAGCGGGCGCGATGAAGGATCATGAAGGGGCGCTGGTGAAGGCGCTGATCGCGCATCTGGGCGGTGATGGGGCGTTGCAGGCGCTGCTGGGCGATCCGGTGCGGGTCTGGGACGAAGCGCCGTCCGGGGCGGGGTTTCCGCATCTGGTGCTCGGGCGGTGCGAGAGCCGACCGCTGAACGCTGACGGCGGCGGGGTGGAGCAGCGGCTGACCCTGACGTGCGCCAGTCGGTTCAGGGGGCTGGAGGAGGCGCGGGCCGTGGCGGCGGCGGTGCGGGCGCGGCTGGCCGATGCGCCGCTGGAGGCGGACGGAGTGAGGGCGGTCAGCGTGGCGGTGACGTTTACGGACCTGTTCCGCAGCGCGGACCTGAAGCGGGCGTGGGCGGTGATGCGGTTGAGAGCCGTGACGGAGGAAATCTGAGATGAGCGCACAACGAGGCAAGGACATCCTGCTCAAGATCGAGGGCGCGGGCGGCGCCTTCACCACGGTGGCGGGGCTGAGGGCGAGGACGATCTCGCTGAACGCCAAGACGGTGGACGCGACCGACAGCGACAGCGCCGGGCGGTGGCGCGAACTGCTGGCGGGGGCGGGCGTGAAGTCGGCGGCGGTGTCGGGGCAGGGGATATTCCGCGACGCGGCCTCGGACGCCCTGATCCGCGAGGCCTTCTTCGAGCAGGCGGCGAAGACGTGGCGTCTGATCGTGCCGGACTTCGGCGTGTTGGAGGGGCCGTTCCTGGTGGCGGCGCTGGAATACGCCGGGGAGCATGAAGGCGAGGCGAGTTTTGCGCTGAGCCTGGCCAGCGCAGGCGAAGTGACGTTCTCGGCGCTGTGATGGTGAACGGCGTGCGGGGCGAGGTCGTGGCGAGGCTGGCGGGGGCGGAGCGGAAGCTGTGTCTGACGCTGGGGGCGCTGGCCGAGATCGAGACGGGGCTGGGCGTCGCCGGGATAGCGGCGCTGGCCGAGCGGATGAAGGCGCTGTCGGCGCGCGATCTGATGGTGGTGCTGGCGGCCTTGCTGCGCGGCGGGGGCGAGGCGGTGTTGGCGGACGGGCTGGCGACGACGCCGGTCGATCCGCGCGAGGCGGCGGAGGCGGTGGCGAAGGCTTTTGCGGCGGCCGCCTGATGACGCCCCAAGACCGTCAATGGGCGGAGATGATGCAGGCGGCGGCGCGGATGGGCGTGGGGCCGGAGGGCTTCTGGCGGCTGTCGCTGAAGGAATGGCGGATGCTGACGGCGGGGCCGGCTCAGGCCGCGCCGCTGGGGCGCGGCGAACTGGAGCGGATGCAGGAGAGGTGGCCGGATGACTGACAGTTTCAGGCCGGACGGCATCGACGCCGTGCCGGTGAAGGCGGCGGAGGCCGCGGCGGCGCTGGAGGCGCTGAAGGAACCGGCGGAGCGGGCGGCGGCCTC
>NZ_GL883086.1:1618201-1621480 GCF_000204035.1 Brevundimonas diminuta ATCC 11568 | reverse complement strand
CGACGGCGAGGTCGGGCTGGCGGCGGGTGCGCTGTCGGCGTCCGGCGGGCTGGATGATGCGGCCATTACTGAAACGGACATAGCGGCGGGGCGGTATGACGCCGCCGAGGTCGAACTGTGGCGCGTGGACTGGATGCGGCCGGACCTGAGGGTGCGGTTGTGGAAGGGAAGACTGGCGCGGATCCGGAGGGAGAACGGGCGGTTTGTCGCCGATCTGGATGGGCCGATGGCGGCGCTGGAGCGGGTGGTCGGGCGGACCTATGGCCGGGGTTGCGACGCGGTGCTGGGTGATGGGCGCTGCGGGCTGGATGCGGCGTTGGTGGCCGGGCGTAGTTGCGACAAGCGGTGGGCGACCTGCGTGGGGGTGTTTGGGAATGGGATTAATTTTCAGGGCTTTCCGGACATTCCGGGTGAGGACTTCCTGACGGCGCGGCCTGTGGCGGGACGCAATGACGGGCGGAGCCGTAGGCGATGAGGGATGCCGAACGGCGCGCGCGGGTCGTGGCGGCGGCGCGGGGGTGGCTGGGGACGCCCTATCGACATCAGGCCAGCGTGAAGGGCGAGGGGGCGGACTGTCTGGGCCTGGTGCGCGGGGTGTGGCGCGAGGCAGTCGGCGAGGAGCCGGAGGCGCCGCCGCCCTATCGTCCCGACTGGGCCGAGGTCGGGGGCGAGGAGACGCTGTGGGCCGCGGCGCGGCGGCGGCTGGTGGAGATCGCGCCGGAGCAGGCGGGGCTGGGCGATGTGCTGCTGTTCCGCATGGCGGCGGGCTGTCCGGCCAAGCATTGCGCCGTGTTGAGCGCGGTCGAGGGGTCGGAGCGGCGGATGATCCACGCCTATTGGGGGCGGTCGGTGGTCGAAAGCTGGATGGGGGCGTGGTGGCGCAGGCGTTTGGTCGCGGCGTTTCGCTGGCCTGAGATTTAAGAAGGAGCAGGCATGGCGCAGGTCGTTCTGGGCGGGATCGGGTCGGCGCTGGGCGGACCGATCGGGGGCTTTATCGGCGGGGTGCTGGGGCGGGCGACGGATAGCTGGATGATCGCCGGGCTGTCGCCTGCGCGGCAGGTCGGGCCGAGGCTGGAGGGGCTGAAGCTGCAGTCCTCGGCCGAGGGGGCGCCGATGGCCTGCGTCTTCGGAAGGGCGCGGGTGGTCGGGCAGGTGATCTGGGCCGCGCGCTTTCTGGAGAGGAAGGAGAAGCGGTCGGGCGGCAAGGGCGGCCAGAAGACGGTCGACTACGCCTATTCGCTGAGCTTCGCCGTGGCCCTGTGCGAGGGGCCGATCGACGGGATCGGCCGGGTCTGGGCTGACGGCCAGCCGATGGATATGGCGGGCGTGACGATGCGTCTGCATCGCGGGACGGAAGATCAGACGCCCGATCCGCTGATCGAGGCGGTGGAGGGGCGGGCGCCCGCCTATCGCGGGACGGCCTATGTGGTGTTCGAGGATCTGCCGCTGGACGCCTATGGCGACCGGCCGCCGCAGTTGGCGTTCGAGGTGTTCCGGCGGCCGCAGGGGGCGGCGCCGCAGCTGGAAGACCGGCTGGAGGGCGTGTGCCTGATCCCCGGCGCGGGAGAGTTCTGCCTGGCGACCGAGCCGGTGATGCGGCGCGAGGGGCTGGCGAAGTCCACGCCGGAGAACGTGCATCTGACGGCGGGTCAGACGGACCTGGAGGCCTCGTTGGATCAGCTGATGGCCCAGGCTCCGCGGTTGAAGCGGGTCAGTCTGGTGCTCGGCTGGTTCGGCGATGACGTGCGGATGGGGCATTGCCGTATCCGGCCAGGGGTGGAGCGGAGGGACAAGCCGACCCAGCCGCTGGTCTGGGGCGTGGCGGGGGTGACGCGCGCGGACGCGCATCTGATCAGCCGGGTCGACGACGGAGAGGGCGGCGAAGGCCCGGCCTATGGCGGGACGCCGTCGGACGAGAGCGTGCGGCAGGCGATCCGGGCGCTGAAGGCGCGCGGGCTGGAGGTGACGCTGTATCCCTTCGTCTTCATGGACTGCGCCGGCTATCCGTGGCGAGGGCGGATCACGGGGACGGACGGGGCCGGGGCGACGGCTGAGGTCGCGGCCCTGTTCGGGACGGCGGGCGGTTGGGGGTTGAGGCGGCTGGCGCTGCACTATGCCCGGATGGCGGCGGATGAGGGGGCGGACGGCCTGCTGATCGGCTCGGAGATGCGGGGGCTGACCTGGACGCGGGATGCGAACGGGGGCTTTCCGGCGGTGGCGCAGTTTCGGGCGCTGGCGGCGGAGTGCCGGGCGGTGGTCGGGTCGCGGGTCAAGCTGAGCTACGCCGCCGACTGGTCGGAGTATTTCGGCTGGCAGAGGGACGGAGAGGTTCGGTTTCACCTCGATCCTTTGTGGGCGGACCCGAATATCGATTACGTCGGCATCGATTGGTATCCGCCGATGGGCGACTGGCGCGGCGGCGACGGCGGGCGGGACGCCGAAGATTTCAAAGGGCCGTCGGACCCGGCCTATCTGGCGGCGCAGGTCGCGGGCGGCGAGGGGTATGACTGGTTCTACGCCGGCGCGGCGGATCGGGCGGCGCAGCGGCGCACGGCGATCACGGACGGCGCCCACGGCGAAGACTGGATCTGGCGTTATAAGGATCTGAAGGGCTGGTGGTCGAACCGGCATCATGAGCGCGTGGGCGGCGCAAGGCAGGCGGCGCCGACGGCCTGGGTTCCGGGGATGAAGCCGATCCGGCTGACCGAGTTCGGCTGTGCGGCGGTGGATCGCGGGGGCAATGCGCCGAACCTGTTCCAAGATCCGAAGAGCAGCGAGAACGCTCTGCCGCCGTACTCTACGGGCGCCCGCGACGACGGGATGCAGCGGCGGCTGATCGAGGCTGTGCTGGGGCACTATGCGCAGCCGGTGAACAACCCGGTCTCGGGCGTCTATGGCGGGCCGATGCTGCAGGGTGCGGATGTCTGGTGCTGGGACGCGCGGCCCTATCCGGCGTTTCCGGCGCTGCATGAGGTGTGGGCTGACGCGGGCGCCTGGCGCACAGGGCACTGGCTGAACGGGCGGATGGGCGGCGATGCGCGCGGGCTGATTGAAGCGATCCTGAAGCGTGGTGGTCTGGCGGAGACGGATTTCACGGTCGGGGCGGTGGACGGCGGGGTGACGGGCTATGTCATCGACCGGCCGATGGCGACGAAGGATGCGCTGGCGCCGCTGGTGCAGGCGCTGGGGGCGACGACGGCCGAGCGGGATGGTCGGGTGGCCGTGCTGGGCGAGACGGCGCGGGAGATGACGTTGCATCAGGCGGCGCTGGCCCTGCCC
>NZ_GL883086.1:1603708-1617219 GCF_000204035.1 Brevundimonas diminuta ATCC 11568 | reverse complement strand
CTGGACATCAGCCTTGAGGACGCCATCGCTGGGACGACGCGACGCATCCAGTTCTCGGACGGGCGGATGCTGGATGTGGCCATTCCCAAGGGCGCGTCGGAAGGCCAGGTGATCCGGCTGAAGGGGCAGGGCGCGCCGGGGCGGGGCGGTCAGGCGGGCGACGCCCTGATCGAACTGCGTATTCAGCCGCATCCGGTGTTCAAGCGCGACGGCGCCGATCTGACGATGGATCTGGCGGTGTCGGTTCCAGACGCGGTGCTGGGCGGCAAGATCCAGGTGCCGACGCCCGAGGGCGCGGTGATGATGACCATCCCCAAGGGTTCGAATTCGGGCAAGGTGCTGCGGCTGAAGGGGCGCGGCGCCTATGCGAACGGCAAGCGCGGCGATCTGCTGGCGAAACTGGTGGTGACGCTGCCGGAGACGCCGGACGACGAACTGGTCCGGTTTGCGACCGAATGGCGTGAGCGCCGGCCCTATAAGCCCGGCCGTTGATGGCCTAAGGGCTTAGCTTCCTTCTTCTCCTCCCCGAGACTGTAGAGACCGTGATGACGCCCAAGCCCGCCGCCAAGCCCGCTCGCCCCTGGTTCTCGGCCGGGCCGACGGCCAAGCGTCCGGGCTGGTCGCTGGCGGGGCTGCCGACCAATCTGATGGGCCGGGGCATCCGCGCGCCGGAGGTGGCCGAGCGGTTTGCGCATGGGCTGAATCTGACGCGCGAAGTGCTGAGTCCGCCGGACGACTATGTGCTGCTCTATACGCCGGGGTCGGACACGGGCGCGGTCGAGGCGGCGCTGTGGTGCATGCTGGGCGAGCGGCCGGTGCAGGTCGTCGCCTATGAAAATTTCGGCCAGGTCTGGGCGACGGACGTGCGCGATCACTTGAAGTTGGAGCCGGAAGTGCTGACGGCGCCGTGGGGCGAACTGCCTGACCTGTCGAAGGTCGATCCGAAGAAGGACGTGGTGTTTCCGTGGAACGGCACGACCTCGGGCGTGCGCGTGCCGGACGGGGATTGGATCGCCGATGATCGCGAGGGGCTGACCATCTGCGACGCGACCTCGGCGGCGTTTGCGATGGACCTGCCGTGGGACAAGCTGGATGTGACGACCTTCAGCTTCCAGAAGGCGCTGGGCGGCGAGGCGGGCATCGGCCTGATGGTGCTGTCGCCGCGCGCCGTGGCGCGGCTGGATACCTATCGCCCCGATCGGGCGGTGCCCAAGGTGCTGCGGATCGTCGACAAGAAGGGTTTTGACCGGACCCTGGCGGACGGGGTGGTGATGAACACCTTCTCGGTCCTGACCATCGAGGACTGGATCGACGCGCTGGACTGGGCGAAGGGCGCAGGCGGCCTGCCTGCGCTGATCGCGCGCACAGACGCCAACTATGCGGCCCTGGCCGAGTGGGTGGAGCGGACCGACTGGATCGACTTCCTGCCGGAACGCCCCGAAATCCGCTCGACCACGTCGGTCTGTCTGAAGTTCGTCGATCCGCGTATCGCGGCGATGGACGAGGCGGGACAGAAGGCCTTCGTGAAGCGGTTCAAGGGGCTGCTGGAAGGCGAGGGGGCGGTCTATGACATGGAGCCGCATCGTTATGCGCCTCCGGGCTTGCGCCTGTGGTGCGGCTGTACGGTGGAAACGGCGGACGTCGTGGCCGCGACGCCATGGCTGGAGTGGGCGTTCCAGACGGCGGTCGACGAACTGGCCGGATAATTCTGTCGCCCATTCTACGCCCTTTGGGGGGCGACTCCGGACGATTCAGGGGTTATAGGCTCCCACCGCATTCTGGATTGCGGAGAAACGGTCTTGGCTAACGTCGCAGTGGTCGGCGCCCAATGGGGCGACGAGGGCAAGGGCAAGATTGTCGACTGGCTGTCGAACCGGGCCGACATGGTCGTGCGGTTCCAGGGCGGCCATAACGCCGGGCATACGCTGGTCGTCGACGGCAAGGTCTACAAGCTGGCGCTGCTGCCGTCGGGCGTGGTTCAGGGCAAGCCCTCGATCATCGGCAACGGCGTGGTCGTGGACCCGTGGCACCTGGTCGGCGAGATCGAGAAAATCCAGGCCCAGGGCGTGGCCATCACGCCGGACATTCTGACTATCGCCGACAACGCCTGCCTGATCTTGCCGATTCACCCGGCCTTGGACGTGGCGCGCGAGGCGGCCGCCAGCGCACCGGGCGCCAAGATCGGCACGACCGGACGCGGCATCGGCCCGGCCTATGAGGACAAGGTGGGGCGTCGCGCCATCCGCGTCTGCGACCTGGCCAATGAAGACGACCTGAAGATCAAGATCGACCGCCTGCGCTCGCACCATGATCCGCTGCGCGCGGGTCTGGGGCTGGAGCCGATCGATCCGGCGGCTCTGCTGGCGCAACTGCTGGAGATCGCGCCGAAGATCCTGCCCTACGTCAAGCCGGCGTGGCGGGTGCTGGACGCCGCGCAGAAGGCGGGCAAGCGGGTGCTGTTCGAAGGGGCCCAGGGCGCCTTCCTGGACGTGGATCACGGCACCTATCCCTATGTGACCAGTTCGAACACCATCGCCGGTCAGGCGGCGGCGGGGTCGGGCGTCGGTCCGCGCGGCGTCGGCTATGTGCTGGGCATCGTGAAGGCCTATACGACCCGCGTCGGCGAAGGCCCCTTCGCCTGCGAACTGAACGATGAGGTCGGCGAACATCTGGCCGTGGTCGGTCGCGAGGTCGGCGTGAACACCGGCCGGGCGCGTCGCTGCGGCTGGTTCGACGCGGTGCTGGTGCGCCAGTCGGTGGCGATCAACGGCATCGACGGCATCGCCCTGACCAAGCTGGACGTGCTGGACGGGCTGAAGACGCTGAAGATCTGCGTCGGCTATCGCATCAACGGCGAGGTGCTGGATTATCTGCCGTCCAGCCTGAAGGATCAGGCCTCGGCTGAGCCGGTGTTCGAGGAGCTGGAAGGCTGGACCGAGAGCACGGGCGGCGTCCGCAGCTTCAAGGATTTGAACGCCCACGCGCTGAAGTATGTGCGGCGGATCGAGGAACTGATCGGCGCGCCGGTGGCCCTGCTGTCGACCAGCCCCGAGCGGGACGACACCATTCTGATGCGCGATCCTTTCCAAGGTTGAGTTTACGTTTTTGGGCTGAGGCAACATCGCCTTAACCCGTGGGGCATAGGGTCGGGCTCTGGAATGGAGCTCGCCCCGTGTTCGCCCTAGACGCCAAGACGATGCAGAGGATCGCGCCGGTGGTTCGGCGTGTGCTGATCGTCGACCCCAATCCCGCCGCTGCGCGCCTGTTGATGGACCTGCTGAAGGGGTTCGGATCGCGCGAGATCGTGGTCGAGGGCGACGAGGCGCGCGTGCTGGACCTGGCGCGCGAGATGGAGCCGGGCCTGATCTGCACCGAGCGGGCAGGGCCGAAGCTGGACGGCGAGGCCCTGGTGCGGCGTATCCGTCGCTCCAGCCTGTCGTGCCGACGCGCGCCGATCATCATGGTGACGGCCGAAGCGACCGCCAGCGCCATCAAGGGCGCGCGGGATTCCGGCGTGCACGAATTCCTGAGAAAACCCTTCACCAGCGGCGATCTGCAACGGCGGATCGAGAACCTGGCGACCAAGCCGCGCGACTGGGTCGAGGCGGTGGGCTATGTCGGGCCGGATCGGCGACGCTTCAACTCGGACGACTACGCCGGGCCGCAGAAGCGCAAGGCGGACAAGCCGCGTTCCGGCGCCGAGGCGGCCGTGGCGGTCAAGGACCAGGCGATGCGGATCCTGTTCTCCGCCCTGACGCAGTTCGACAGCGATCCGATGCAGGCCGTGCGAGCCATCAAGCAGCAGGCCGAGACCCTGAAAGCGCTGGCCATCAAGACCGGCGACGCGCCGCTGGCGATCGCCGCGGCGGGGCTGGATACGGTGCTGGCCGCCGGGGCGCCGACGAAGGCCGCGCTGACGGCGCCGGTTCAGGCGGTGCTGAAGCTGGCGCCGCCCGAGACGCTGGCGCGGGCAGGGTAGTGAGCCGTGGTCGACGTCAGGCGTCGACCAGGTTCCGTTCCTCGGCTGCGGCGCGCATGGCCTTCTGCAGCTTTTCGAAGGCGCGCACCTCGATCTGACGCACGCGCTCGCGGCTGACGCCGTACTGGCCGGCGAGTTCTTCCAGCGTGACGGGGTCGTCCTTGAGGCGGCGCTCGGTCAGGATGTGCTTCTCGCGGTCGGTCAGTTCCTCCATGGCCTCTTGCAGCAGGCTCATGCGGATCGACTTTTCCTCGTTTTCGGCGAGCTGGGTTTCCTGGCTGACGGCGTCGTCGTCGGCCAGCCAGTCCTGCCACTCGCTTTCGCCGTCCGCGCGCAGCGGGGCGTTCAGCGAGGCGTCGCCGCCGAGGCGGCGGTTCATGTTGGTGACTTCTTCTTCCGACACGCCCAGCTTGGTGGCGATGGCCGTCAGATGCTCAGGGTGCAGGTCGCCTTCCTCGAAAGCCGAGATCTGGCTCTTGGCCTTGCGCAGGTTGAAGAAGAGCTTCTTTTGGGCGGCCGTGGTGCCCATCTTCACCAGGGACCAGGAGCGCAGGATGTATTCCTGGATCGAGGCGCGAATCCACCACATGGCGTAGGTCGCCAGGCGGAAGCCCTTGTCGGGATCGAATTTCTTGACGGCCTGCATCAGGCCGACGTTGCCCTCGGAGATCACCTCGCCGATCGGCAGGCCGTAGCCGCGATAACCCATGGCGATCTTGGCCACGAGGCGCAGGTGAGAGGTCACGAGACGGTGGGCGGCCTCAGGATCCTGGTGTTCGCTCCACCGCTTGGCGAGCATGAACTCCTCATCCTTGGTCAGCATGGGAAACTTACGGATTTCCGTAAGATAACGGGAGAGTCCCTGTTCAGGCGACATCACCGTCAGCGTATTGTTGGCCATATGGTCCCTCCGGCTACATGAGCTGGCGTTGCGGTTCCGACCACATGACGTGCGTCATCACCTCGCCCCTCAACTGACAAGATGGGAATCCGTTGCCCGAAGCGAAAGGGGCGGATTGTCCCAATTCGGCGGCGATGCTCAGTCCTTCGCCGTCGTCGTCATTATCTAGCACAGATGTTGTTGCTAATAAAGCGGACAGTTTGGCGCAGTCGGACGCCGGTCCGGAGCGTCAGAGTTCGGACAGCAGGGCTTCCAGGCGTTGCATGTCGTCCGGCGGGGCGGTTTCGAAGCGGAGGGCTTCGCCGGTGACAGGGTGGATGAAGCCGAGGACGGCGGCGTGCAGGGCCTGGCGTTTCAAGCCGGACGCCTCGACGGCGGCGCGGACGGCAGCAGCCGGACTGCCCGAGCCGTATACGGGATCGCCGAGCAGGGGCGCGCCCTTGGACGCCATGTGGACGCGGATCTGGTGGGTGCGGCCGGTGTGCAGGGTGCAGGCGACGCGAGCCGCCAGCCGAGCGTTCGAGGCCTTGGCCGGGCGGCCGAAGGTCTGCTGGACCACATAGTCGGTGATCGCCTCGCGTCCGCCGGAGCGCAGCACGGCCATCTTCTTGCGGTCGCCGCTGGAACGGCCGATCTGGGTCTGGATGCGGCCTTTCTCGGGCGAGGGCGCGCCGCGCGTCAGGGCCACATAGGTGCGCTCGATGTCGTGGGCGGCGAACAGGGCGGAGAGCCCTGCGTGGGCGCGGTCGGACTTGGCGGCGACCATGACGCCCGAGGTGTCCTTGTCGAGGCGGTGGACGATGCCGGGGCGGGCCACGCCGCCGATGCCGGAGAGACTGTCGCCGCAATGCGCCAATAGGGCGTTGACCAGGGTGCCGGTCTCGCAGCCGGGGGCCGGATGGGCGGCCATGCCGGGCGCCTTGTCTATGACGATCAGGTCGGCGTCCTCGAACAGCACCGTCAGGGGGATGGCTTCCGGCTGGGGCGTCGCCGGGGCGACGGGCGGCAGGGCGACCACATAGAGACCGGGTTGGGCCTTGGCCGAACCGTTGGAGACCGTCAGGCCGTCGCGGGTGACGGCGCCGTCGGCCAGCAGGGCCTGGAGCCGGGCGCGGGACAGGGTCGGGAAGGCCTCGGCCAGAGCCTTGTCCAGACGCACGCCCGGCGCGTCGATGCGCGCCTGAAGTCGTTCTGCGGCGCGCGGCGCATCCTCGAGCGTTTCGTCGTCTTCCGTCAGCAAAGGTTCATCGGCCATAAGGCGAAATAGCATGGCTGGCGTGCAGAGGCGTCATCAGACCTCAAACGCGAAAACGCCCCTGGAGAGGCCGAAGATGAAGTCGCTGATCGCCGCCGTTGTCGCTGTTTCGGGCCTGACGCTGTTGTCGGGCTGCGCCACCATGAACGAGGATCAGTGCCTGGTCGGCGACTGGGGCGGTCAGGGCTGGCGCGACGGCGCGGCCGGACGCCAGGTCAGCCGCCTGGACGAGCACGCCAAGGCCTGCGCCAAATACGGGGTGGCGCCGAACATGAGCGCCTATCTGGCCTCGCGAGAAGACGGGCTGCGGACCTATTGCACCTGGGAGAACGGGTTCCGGCAGGGGCGCGAAGGGAACAGCTATGGCGGGGTCTGCGCCCCGGCCGAGGAGCGAGACTTCCTGCCTGCCTATGAGGACGGGCGGCGCATCCATGCGGTCGAGCAGGCGGTGGCCTCTGCCGAGAGCGCGTTGAACTCGGCGATCAGCCGCATCGACAATCGCGAGGACAAGCTGGAGGCCAAGCAGCGTGAGCTGCGCCAGGACGGCCTGACCGACGAGGAGCGCCGCCGCATCCGCGACCGTATCCGTGAAGTGCGTGACGAAATTCGCGACGCCCGTCGCGATGCGCGCCAGGCCGAAGAGGCGCTTCACTACGCAGAGATCGATGCGCGGGCGGTGCGCGGGGCGATCGGCGGCCGCTACGGCGTCTGGTGAACATGAAAACGCCCGCCTCCGGTCGACGAAGGCGGGCGTTTCAGTCTGATCAGGACGCGACCGGCGATCAGCCGATTCGCGGGTCCAGTTCGCCCGAAGCGTAGCGCTTGGCCATCTGGGCGGTGGACAGCGGCTTGATCTTGGAGGCCATGCCTTCGCAGCCGAACTGCAGATAGCGCTCCTGGCACAGCTTGCGCATGGCTTCCTTGGCGGGCTTCAGATAGGCGCGCGGGTCGAACTCGCCCGGCTTCTCGGCCAGCAGCTTGCGGATGGCGCCGGTCATGGCCATGCGGTTGTCGGTGTCGATGTTCACCTTGCGCACGCCGTTCTTGATGCCGCGCTGGATTTCTTCAACCGGCACGCCCCAGGTCTGGGGCATCTGGCCGCCATAGGCGTTGATGATGTCCTGCAGATCCTGCGGCACCGAGCTTGATCCGTGCATCACCAGGTGGGTGTTGGGCAGGCGACGGTGGATTTCCTCGATCACGTTCATGGCCAGGACTTCGCCGTCCGGCTGGCGCGTGAACTTGTAGGCGCCGTGCGAGGTGCCCATGGCGATGGCCAGGGCGTCGACCTTGGTGGCCTTGACGAAGTCGACCGCCTGATCCGGGTCGGTCAGCAGGGCCGAGTGGTCCAGCTTGCCCTCGAAGCCGTGGCCGTCCTCGGCCTCGCCCATGCCAGTCTCCAGCGAGCCCAGAACGCCCAGTTCGCCCTCGACCGAGACGCCGCAGCTGTGGGCCATCTCGGTGACGCGGCGCGTCACGTCGACGTTGTATTCGTAGGAGGCGGGGGTCTTGGCGTCTTCTTCCAGCGAGCCGTCCATCATCACCGAGGTGAAGCCGTACTGGATGGCGGTGGCGCAGGTGGCCGGGCCGTTGCCGTGGTCCTGGTGCATGCAGACCGGGATGTGCGGATACAGTTCAGCCAGGGCGTCGATCAGCTTGGCCAGGACGACGTCGTTGGCGTAGGAGCGGGCGCCGCGCGAGGCCTGGATGATGACCGGCGCGTTGACGGCGTCGGCGGCCTCCATGATGGCCAGGCCCTGCTCCATGTTGTTGATGTTGTAGGCGGGCAGGCCGTAGTCGTGCTCCGCCGCGTGGTCGAGCAGTTGTCGCAGCGTGATGCGCGCCATGGATAGTCTCCTGAACCAGATATGATTTTGCCCGAGGTCTTAGCCGGTCGGGCGGGGGAAGTCACGCCGATGTGACAGGGCGGCAAGCCGGGTGGACTTTGGGCGCGCAGCCTCTAAGTGGACGCGACGCCTCGGGCGTGTCTGACCAAGGAGCGGCGATGAGCCAGAACGATGATGCGCTGGATGAGGACGGCGGCGGTTTCGACGTCGACGACTGGTCGCGGCTGACGCCCTTCAACGGGGCCGTGGCGACGCTGGACGACGTTCAGGCGGGCAAGGCCGTGTTCGCCCTGGGCGACACCGAAGAGGCGCGCGTCATCGACATGGAGCTGCCTCAGCCGGTCATCTGGTGGGAAGACGACGGCGAACAGGCGGCGGTGATCGTTCAGGCCGAGGCCCATGTCGGGCCCGACGGCGATCTGATGGAGGTGCTGGGTCTGATCCTGCCCGACGGCGGCGGGGCGGTGGCCCTGCTGGACGACGTCGATCTGGTGGACGACACCGATCCGACGTGGCGCGATCTGGTCGCGCGCGCCGTCGACATGGACGGCGAAGACTAAGCTTTCAGGCATCAGGGGCGAGGGCCGCGAACAACCCTCGCCTTGATGGTTGCCGCTTAAGCGGCGCGCAGGGCCTCGACGCCCGGCAGAACCTTGCCCTCCATCCATTCCAGGAAGGCGCCGCCCGCGGTGGAGACGAAGGTCATGTCGTCGGCCGTGCCCGCGTGGTTCAGAGCCGCGACCGTGTCGCCGCCGCCGGCCACGGCGACCAGCTTGCCGGCCTTGGCCAGTTCAGCGGCGTGCTTGGCGGCCTCGACCGTGGCCTTGTCGAAGGGCGGAACCTCGAACACGCCCAGCGGGCCGTTCCAGATCAGCGTCTTCGACAGGTCCATGGCGCGGTTCAGGCGGGCGACCGTCTCCGGCCCGGCGTCCAGGATCAGGTCGTCGGCGGCGATGCGATCCAGAGCGCGCACGCCCGATTCGATGCCCGGCTTGACGCCCTTGGCCACCACCACATCGACCGGCAGCAGCAGTTCGCAGCCCTGACGGCGGGCTTCCTCGATGATTTCGCGGGCGGTGTCGGTCAGATCCTTCTCGCACAGCGAACCGCCGACATCGACGCCCTGGGCGAACAGGAAGGTGTTGGCCATGCCGCCGCCGATGGCCAGGTAGTCCAGCTTGGCGACTAGGTTCTTCAGCAGGTCCAGCTTGGTCGAGACCTTGGCGCCGCCGACGATGCCGATGACCGGCTTCTGCGGCTTGCCGAGCGCCGCGTCCAGCGCCTCAAGCTCGCGCGCCATGGCGCAACCGGCATAGGCGGGCAGCAGCCGGGCCAGCCCCTCGGTCGAGGCATGGGCGCGGTGCGCGGCCGAGAAGGCGTCGTTGACGTAGAGGTCGCCCAGTTCCGCCAGCTGCCGGGCGAAGGCCGGATCGTTCTTTTCCTCGCCCTTGTGGAAGCGGACGTTCTCCAGCAGCAGCACGCCGCCGGCGTCCAGATCTGCCACGGCGGCCTTGGCCTCATCGCCCACGCAGTCGTCGGCGAAGCGCACCGGGCCGTGCAGCAGCAGCTCCAGCGGCTCGACCACGGGCTTCAGGCTCATCGACGGCACGCGCTCGCCCTTGGGACGGTCGAAGTGGGCCAGCAGCACCACCTTGGCGCCCGCTTCGCGCAGGCGGTGGATGGTCGGCAGGGCGGCCTTCAGACGGGTGTCGTCGGTGACGTTCCCGTCCTCCATCGGCACGTTGAAATCCACGCGGACCAGGGCGGCCTTGCCCGAAAGGTCGGAAACGTCGTCGAGGGTGCGGAAGGTCATCGGTGGTCCGTCTTTTGATCTGGGCGGCGGGCCCGTCGTCTTGAAACAAGGGGCTCTCAGCCGTTCGGCGAGAGCCCCTCATAGGTCAGCAGTCTGTCAGGCGCGAGGCCGGATCAGAGGAACTTCGCCATCACCAGGGCGGTGTCGGCCATGCGGGTCGCGAAGCCCCACTCGTTGTCGTACCAGGTCAGGACGCGGGCCAGCTTGCCGTCGACGACCTGCGTCTGGGGCAGGGCGGCGGTCGAAGAGGCGGCCACGTGGTTCAGGTCGACCGAGACCAGCGGGTCGGTGGTCGTGGCCAGGACGCCGCTCATCGGGCCGTTTGCGGCGGCCAGCAGGGCGGCGTTGATTTCCTCGACGGTGACTTCGCGACCGGCGACGACCTTCAGGTCGACGACCGAGACGTTCGGGGTCGGGACGCGGATCGACGAGCCGTCCAGCTTGCCCTTCAGTTCCGGCAGGACCAGGCCCAGGGCCTTGGCGGCGCCGGTCGAGGTCGGGATCATCGACAGGGCGGCGGCGCGGCCGCGGTACAGATCCTTGTGCATCGTATCCAGCGTCGGCTGGTCGCCGGTGTAGGCGTGGATGGTGGTCATGTAGCCGCGCTCGATGCCGAACAGGTCGTGCAGCACCTTGGCCACCGGGGCCAGGGCGTTGGTCGTGCACGAGCCGTTGGAGACGACGATGTCGTCGGCCGTCAGGGTCTCATGGTTGACCTTGAAGACGATGGTCTTGTCGGCGTTGTCGGCCGGGGCCGAGACCAGCACGCGCTTGGCGCCGGCCTTCAGGTGGGCCGAGGCCTTGTCCTTGGAGGTGAAGATGCCCGTGCATTCCAGGGCGATGTCCACCTTCAGCTCGGCGTGCGGCAGGTTGGCCGGGTCGCGCTCGGCCGTGACCTTGATCTTGCCGGTGCCGACGTCGATCCAGTCCTCGCCGGTCGTGACCGTGCCGGGGAAGCGGCCGTGCACCGAGTCATAGCGGAACAGGTGGGCGTTGGTCTCGACCGGACCCAGGTCGTTGATCGCCACGACCTCGATGTCCTTGCGGCCGTGCTCGACGATCGAGCGAAGGACGAGGCGGCCGATGCGGCCGAAGCCGTTGATGGCGACGCGAACGGTCATGGGGAGCAGTCTCCTGAACAGGGGCGGTTATGATTGGCGCCTTAGTGGGACGGAGCGCGCGCGGTTGCAACCCCGTCGCCGTAACAAGGCCCGTAACAAGATATGATCGCCTGTAACCGTCCGGGTGCGGTCAAGCCGCTTCAGCAGCAGCGGAAGCCGCCGCCTTCGCCGAACCGCCGCGCCTCATGCAGGCGGAAGAAGGCGGTGCGGTCCAGCGGCGCCTGATCCGGGTGGGTGACGGCGGCGTGGGCGACATAGGCGTCATAATCCGGCTGGCCGATCATCAGCCCGGCGGTGCGGCGGGCGTCCTTGCCCCACCGCACCAACGTGTCCCGGCAGGCGCAGAGCAGGTCTGCGCCGCCGGTCGTCACTGAGGATGAAGAGGACTTAAGCACGGGCGATGTCCATGGCTTCGTCGGTCAGGGTCAGCTCATGCGCGGCCGGGGTTTCGACCACGGTCGGCTGGTCGGACTTCAGCGCCTTGAGACAGGCCCCGACGCCATAGACCACGACCGTCAGCACCACGAACAGGAAGCCCGCCGTCAGCGCCGAGTTGACGTAGTCGTTGACGATGACCCGGTGCATGTCGCCAATGGTCTTGGCCGGGGCCAGGATGTCGCCGGCGGCCATGGCGTCCTGATACTTCCGGGCGTGGGCCAGGAAGCCGATCTTCACGTCGGGGTGGAACAGCTTCTGCAGCCCTGCCGTGACCGTGCAGATCAGCAGCCAGACCGCCGGAACCGCCGTGGCCCAGGCGAACCTGTGCCGCTTCATCTTGAACAGGACGACCGTGCCCAGGATCAAGGCGACCGCCGCAAGCATCTGGTTGGCTATGCCGAACAGGGGCCACAGGCTGTTGATCCCGCCCAGCGGATCGACCACGCCGGTATAGAGGAAATAGCCCCACAGCCCGACCGTCAGGGCCGTGGCCACGACGTTGCCGGTCCAGGATTGCGTCTGGCGCATCTTGGGCACGGCCATGCCCAGCAGATCCTGGATCATGAAGCGGCAGACGCGGGTGCCTGCATCGACGGTGGTCAGGATGAACAGGGCCTCGAACAGGATGGCGAAGTGATACCAAAAGGCCATCATGGCCTTGCCGCCGATGACGCCCGACAGGATGTGGGCCATGCCGACGGCCAGGGTCGGCGCCCCGCCCGCGCGCGACAGGATGGAGTGCTCGCCGACGTCCTTGGCCAGTTGCTCCAGCTCGGCCGGGGTGATGTGGAAGCCCCACTGGGCCACGGCGGCGGCGGCCGAGGCGGCGTTGTCGCCGATGACGGCGACCGGACTGTTCATAGCGAAATAGACGGCCGGGTCCAGCACGGTGGCGGCGATCAGGGCCATGATCGCCACGAAGCTTTCACACAGCATGGCGCCGTAGCCGATCAGCGGGATCTGGTTCTCGTTCTCCAGCAGCTTCGGCGTGGTGCCGGACGAGATCAGGGCGTGGAAGCCCGAGACCGCGCCACAAGCAATGGTGATGAACAGGAAGGGGAACAGGGCGCCCGAGAAGACCGGCCCGGTGCCGTCGATGAAGGGGGTGATGGCGGGCATCTGCACATGCGGCCGCACGATCAATATGCCGATGGCCAGGGCGACGATGGCGCCGATTTTCAGGAAGGTGGACAGGTAGTCGCGCGGGGCCAGCAGCAGCCATACTGGAATGACCGAGGCGATGAAGCCATAGGCCATCATGGCCAGGGCCAGCGTCGTGCCCGACAGGGTGAAGGCCGGCCCCCAGAAGGGATCAGCCGCGATATGGCCGCCGCCGATGATGGCCAGGACCAGCAGCACCACGCCGATCACAGACACCTCGCCCACGCGGCCGGGCCGCAGAAAGCGAGTGTACAGCCCCATGAAGACGGCGATGGGAATGGTGGCGGCGACGGTGAAGGTGCCCCAGGGGCTCTCGGCCAGCGCCTTGACCACCACCAGGGCCAGCACGGCCAGGATGATGACCATGATCATCAGCACGCCGACCTGGGCGATGACGCCGGGGATGGGGCCCATCTCGGTACGGACCATGTCGCCCAGCGAGCGGCCGTCGCGACGGGTCGACATGAACAGGACGATCATGTCCTGCACCGCCCCCGCCAGCACGGCGCCGACCAGAATCCACAAGACGCCGGGCAGATAGCCCATCTGCGCCGCCAGAACCGGCCCGACCAGAGGCCCCGCGCCCGCAATGGCCGCGAAATGGTGGCCGAACAGTACGTTTCGGGGCGTGGGCACATAGTCCAGCCCGTCGTTATGCCTGACGGCGGGCGTGGGCCGCCGCGCGTTCAGCCCCAACACCTTCCCGGCCAGATAGCGGGCGTAGAAGCGGTAGGCGATGGCGTAGACGCACAACGCCGCGACCACGATCCAGACGGCGCTGATGCTTTCGCCTTGATGCAGGGCGATGACGGCGAGGGACACGGCCCCCAGGATAGCGATGGCGCCGAATATCAGCGCCGTCTTGAGCTTGCCCATGGCGAACGGTCCTCCGGGTCGACTGGGTGCGACCTTTCGTCTTTTTTGGACCCTAATCGCGTCCGGCGCCAATCGACAAAAGTCGAAGAAGCGTAGCTTCAGGCATGGCCGGGGTCTCAA
>NZ_GL883086.1:1577840-1603418 GCF_000204035.1 Brevundimonas diminuta ATCC 11568 | reverse complement strand
AAGAAGGATTACGGAGCGACCACTCGCACCTTGCCCGCCGCCTCGGTCGCGCGGGCACGGGCCTGATCCGTGTCCGCCCCCCGCGCCAACGCCACGCCCATGCGGCGGCGCTCATAGGCCTCGGGCTTGCCGAACAGGCGCAGGTCGGCGGTCGGGACCGACAGGGCCTCGGCCACGCCTTCGAACACCACGCCCTGCGCCTCCATGCCGCCGTAGATGACGGCGCTGGCGCCGGGTTCGCGCAGGGTGACGTCGACGGGCAGGCCCAGAATGGCGCGGGCATGCAGGGCGAACTCGCTCATGACCTGCGTCGCCAGCGTCACCAGCCCGGTGTCGTGCGGACGCGGCGACACTTCCGAGAACCAGACCTCGTCGCCCTTCACGAACAGTTCGACGCCGAAGACGCCGAGACCGCCCAGCGCCTCCGTCACCTTGGCCGCAATGGCCTGCGCCGTCTTCAGGGCGGCGGGGCTCATGATCTGCGGCTGCCAGCTTTCGACATAGTCGCCCTTCTGCTGGCGATGACCGATGGGGGCGCAGAAGTCCGTACGGACCGCGCCGTCGCGCAACGACCGCACCGTCAGCAGGGTGATCTCATAGTCGAAGTCGATGCGCCCCTCGACGATGACGACGCCGCCCGCGACCCGCCCCGACGCTTCGGCATAGGCCCAGGCGTCGGCCACGCCCTCAGGCCCCTCGACATAGGACTGGCCCTTGCCCGAGGACGACATGACCGGCTTGACGAAGCAGGGGAAGCCCACCGCCTGCGCCCCCGCCGCCAGTTCCTCGGCCGAGGCGGCGAAGGCGTAGGGACTGGTCGGCAGGCTCAGCTCTTCGGCGGCCAGACGGCGGATGCCTTCGCGGTTCATGGTCAGCTGGGTGGCGCGGGCGGTGGGGATGACGCGGGCCAGCCCCGCCGCCTCGATAGCCGCCAGGGCGTCGGTGGCGATGGCCTCGATCTCCGGCACGATGATGTGCGGGGCCTCGGCCATGATGATCCCGTTCAGCACCTGGGGATCGGTCATGGGGATGACGTGGCTGCGGTGCGCCACCTGCATGGCGGGGGCGTTGGCGTAGCGGTCGACCGCGATCACCTCGGCGCCGAGGCGTTGCAGCTCGATGGCCACCTCCTTGCCCAGCTCGCCCGAGCCCAGCAGCATGACGCGCGTGGCGTGGTCGGTAAGCGGCGTGCCGATCTTCATGGCGTCAGGCTCCGAAAAGTCGTTCAGGTTCCCGGCTCGGCCGGAACCGCATAGAGGCGGCGGAAGGCGTCCAGCGCGGCGCCGTGATAGATGGTGGCGTGGCTCTCGTTCGGGCGCGGGGTGAAGTCCCAGGTAACGCCGGGCAGGGCGTGATCGCGCAGATTGGCGGTCAGCACGTCCATTGGCGCCTGCATCATCTCGCCCTCGTCGCCCAGCGTCAGGATCAGGGTGCGCGGGTCGTTGGAGTGGTCGCGCAGATGGGCGCCGGACTGCCGCGCCAACTGGCCGCCGTCCCACCACAGGCTGGGGCTGACCGCGACATAGGCGTCGAACATCTGCGGTTCTTTCAGGAAGGTCTCGACCACGAAGAGGCCCGCCAGGGACTCGCCCATCAGGGCCGTCTCGCCGCTGGTGCGATAGCGGACTTCGATGAAGGGCATGACCTCTTCGCCGACGAAACGGCGGAAGCGGTCGGATTGCCCTTGCGTCGGATAGCGGGAGATCAGTTCGGCGTCGTCGGTCGGCAGGGCAAGCTCGTTGCGGCGGTCCATCGAGGCGACGCCCACGACGATGACGTCGCGCGTCGTGCCGACGATGGTCCCCAACTGGGCGATGCCCGAGATGTGGTGAAAGTCCTGATCCTGTCCGCCGTCGAGGACGTAGAGGACGGGATAGGTCTGGCTGCCCTTGGCATAGCCGGGCGGCAGCCAGACGTTGATCTCGCGCGTCTGGTTCATGACGGCGGAGGGCAGGGCGTAGGACTGGCCGATGACAACGGGCGTCTCGACCGCCATGGGGGCGGTTGTCTCGGCGAAGGCAGGCGCGCCGCCCGCCATCGATAAGCCGAAGCTCAGGACGAGGGCGAGGCGGCGCATGGAGCTTACAGCCGGGCCTTGGCGGCTTCGACCACGGCTTCGGCGGTGATGCCGAACTCGCGGTAGAGGACTTCGGCCGGGGCCGAGGCGCCGAAGGACGACATGCCGACGAAGCCGCCGTCCTCGCCGATGAAGCGCTCCCAGCCCTGCTTGATGGCGGCCTCGACGGCGACGCGCACCGTGCCGCGGCCGATGACGGCGTCCTGATAGGCCTTGGGCTGCTGCTCGAACAGGGCGAAGCAGGGGACCGACACCACGCGGGTGGGCACGCCTTCGGCCTCCAGCATCTCGGCGGCCTTCAGGGCCAGGGCGACTTCGGTGCCGGTGCCGAACAGGGTGACCTTGGCCTCGCCGTTGGCGGCCTTCAGCTCATAGGCGCCCTTGCGGGACAGGTTCTCGCCCGCGTCGGTCACGCGCACGGCCGGGGTCTTCTGGCGCGAGAGGCACATGGCGGTCGGCGTGGTCTTGTGCTGCAGGGCGACCTGCCAGCACTCCAGCGCCTCGACGGTATCGGCGGGGCGCATGGTCAGCAGGTTCGGAATGGCGCGCAGGGCCGCCAGATGCTCGACCGGCTGGTGCGTCGGGCCGTCTTCGCCCAGGCCGATGCTGTCGTGCGTCAGGACGTGGATCGCGCGCACGCCCATCAGGGCGCCCAGACGGATCGCCGGGCGGCTGTAGTCCGCGAACGCCATGAAGGTGCCGCCGTAGGGGATGACCCCGCCGTGCAACGCTAGGCCGTTCATCGCCGCGGCCATGCCGAACTCGCGGATGCCGTAGTTCAGGTAGCGGCCGGCGTAATCCGGCGCGTCCATGATCTGGGTGTTCTTGACGAAGGTGTTGTTCGAGCCGGTCAGGTCGGCCGAGCCGCCGACCATTTCGGGGATGGCGTTGAAAACGGTCTCCAGCGCCTCGCCCGAGGACTGGCGCGTGGCCAGGGCGGGCTTGTCGACGACCAGTTGCTTCAGCTTGGCGTCCAGCGCCTCGAAGGCGCCGGTGGGCAGGTCGCCGGCCATGGCGCGGGTGAAGTCGTCGCGCTGGGCGTGGTTCAGCAGACGGCCTTCCCAGGCCTTGCGGGCCTTGCCGCCCTGCTTGCCGACCTTGGCCCAGGCCTTCTGCACGCCTTCGGGCAGCTCGAACGGCGCGAAGGGCCAGTTCAGCGCCTGACGGGTCGCCGCGATCTCGGTGGCGCCCAGGGCCGCGCCGTGGGTCTTGTGGCTGCCTTCCATGGTGGCGGCGCCCTTGCCGATCTTGGTCTTGCAGGCGATCAGCGTCGGCTTGTCCTGCTTGGTCGCCCAGGCCAGGGCCTTCTGGATCTGCCTATAGTCGTGGCCGTCGATGGCCTTGACCGCCCAGCCCGAGGCCTTGAAGCGCGTCAGCTGGTCGGTGGCGTCCGACAGCGAGACCTTGCCGTCGATGGTGATCTCGTTGTCGTCCCACAGGACGCACAGCTTGTTCAGCTTCAGGCGGCCGGCCAGGGCGATGGCTTCCTGCGACACGCCTTCCATCAGGCAGCCGTCGCCGGCGACGACCCAGGTGCGGTGATCGACCAGATCCTTGCCGAAGCGCGCCGCCAGATGGCGCTCCGCCAGGGCGAAGCCGACCGAGGTGGCCAGGCCCTGACCCAGCGGGCCGGTGGTCGTCTCGATCCCGGCCATGTGGCCGTACTCGGGGTGGCCGGCGGTCTTGAAGCCCCACTGGCGGAAGTTTTCCAGTTGTTCCCGGGTGGCGTCCTTGTAGCCCGTCAGGTGCAGCAGGCTGTAGATCAGCATCGAGCCGTGACCGGCTGACAGGATGAAGCGGTCGCGGTCGGCCCAGTCGGGGCGGCTGGCGTCGAACTTCAGGAATTTCGAATAGAGGACGGTGGCGACGTCGGCCATGCCCATCGGCATGCCAGGGTGGCCGCTCTTGGCCTTTTCGACCGCATCCATGGACAGCACCCGGATGGCGTCGGCCATCTGTTTGGGCGAAGGCTTGGCGAATGCAGCTTGGGCGTCGGTCACGGCGAGACCTTTCCTCAGGAACAGGATAAAGCGGGGGCGGCGCCGCTTTACCCCGGCGCGCCGGCAGGTTCTACACGGAATCTGGAAGAAAGGACCATCATGGACGCCGTTACGGCTGCAAAGGCGCGGATTGATCGAGCGCTGGCTGATCTGGAGCGCAAGGTGCTTGAGCTGAAAGCCAGGCCCGCCTCGGCGCCGCCCATCGCGGACGACGACCTGTTCGCGCCGCGCGCCTCGAACGCGGCCGACCTGGCCCGCATCGCCGAGCTGGAGACGGCCGGTCAGGAAACCGCCCAGGCGCTGGCCCGCGCGGCCGACGCCGTGCGCGAGGTGCTGGCGCAGCAGCAGGCGGCTTCACAGCAAGCCGCTGGGCAAGAGGAGGCGAACTGATGGCGACGGTGACGGTAGAGGTTCACGGCCGCCCCTATGCGGTGGGCTGCGCCGACGGTCAGGAGGCGCGGGTGCGCGACCTGGCGGCCCAGTTCAACGAACGGGTGCAGGGCGTGGCCGATCAGGTCGGCCAGGTCGGCGATGTGCGCCTGTTCCTGATGGCCGCCCTGATGCTGGCTGACGAGCTTGGAGAAGCGAAACGCCAGGCGGCGGTCCAGAACTCGGGTCGCGCCAAGGCGGCGACGGCGGCCGTCGCGACGCCCGCTCCGGCCAGCGACGGCGTGGCCGAGGCCCTGAACGCCGTGGCCGCCCGCATCGAGAAGATCGTTCAGACGATGTAGGGCGTCGGCCTTCTCCCTCCCTTCTATGGGGAGGGAGAAACGCGCGCTTCGCCATTGTTGAAACTCGTCCGAACGCCTATCTTGCGCGACGGCGGGTCATGCTGCGGCTCACGTCGAAGACAACATATCCTTCTGACCTTAATTCACTCATAGGGATCTGTCCCTGTCCGGGCTCGAGGGCCTGGGCATACGGAGCCCACCTGGCTACCCAGGTCGAGAGGATTTAAACGTTCTTCACGGCTCACGCGGCGCCGCCAACCCTTCTTTTTTAGTGCGCTATCGCTCGCGACGCGGTCCCTTGCTGCTTGAGCGCGTTTTGGTGCGCTACGCTGGAGACGCGGTTGCTGGCCCCTTGCGCAGTTGGTGAGCATTTCTCCAATCGTTCCTTCTCCCGCTGTCATCCTCGGGCTTGACCCGAGGATCGAGTTGGGCGACGCGCTCGACCTGTCGGCGTTCAGTGCGCCGTTAGGCTGGATCCTCGGGTCAAGCCCGAGGATGACGGTGGAATTTGGCGAAGGGCCGAGCGGCGATGACCCCCAAGCACGAACTCCGGGCCGCCATGCGCGCCTTGCGAAAGCGTCTGACCGAGGCCGATCCCGAAGCCGCCGAGCGCGCCGCGAGCCATGCCGACGCCTTGCCGTCTTCTGAAATCGTCGCCCTCTATCGCGCCATGGGGTCGGAGCTGGACACCGACGCCCTGGCCAATGTTCTGCACCAGGCGGGCCGTCGCCTGTGCCTGCCGGTGGTGCTGGAGCGCGACGCGGCCATGATCTTCCGCGCCTGGGCGCCGGGCGAGCCGTTGGAGCTGGACGCCGCCGGATGTCCCGCGCCTCTGCCGCTGAGCGAGGTGGTGCGGCCGGACATGATCCTGACGCCCCTGTTGGCCTTCGATGCTCACGGCGGACGGTTGGGCCAGGGGGGCGGCTATTACGACCGGACCTTCGCGATGCTGCCCGACGCGCGCCGGGTCGGCTTCGCCTATGCCGGGCAGGCGGTCGATCGCCTCGATCTGGAGCCGCACGACATCCGCTTGCATGGCGTTTTGACCGAGACCGGCTATAGAGCGATCCCATGAGATTGGCGTTTTTCGGTGACGTGGTCGGCAAGTCCGGGCGCGATGGACTTTCGGACCATCTTCCGGGGCTGAGGCGCGACCTCAGGCTTGATTTCGTGGTGGTCAACGCCGAGAACGCGGCGGGCGGTTTCGGCATCACCGAGAACACCGCCAACGACATCTTCAACGCTGGGGCCGACGTCCTGACGCTGGGCAACCACAGCTGGGACCAGCGCGAGGCCCTGACCTATATCGTGCGCGAGCCGCGCCTGATCCGTCCGGCCAACTATCCGCGCCTGATGGATGCGCCGGGGCGCGGCGCGGACGTCTTCGTCACGTCGGACGGCCGCCGGGTGCTGGTCATCAACGTGCTGGGCCGCGTCCACATGGACCCGATGGATGACCCCTTCAGCGCCGTGGAGCGCGAGTTGGAGGCCGCGCCTCTGGGCGTCGTCGCCGACGCCGTCATCGTCGACATGCACGCCGAGGCCACCAGCGAGAAGATGGGCATGGGCCACTTCTGCGACGGCCGCGCCAGTCTGGTGGTCGGCACCCACACCCATGTCCCGACCGCCGACGCGCAGATCCTGCCCCACGGTACGGCCTATCAGACCGACGCGGGCGGCTGCTGCGACTACGACTCCGTCATCGGCAACGACAAGGAAGAGCCGCTGCGCCGTTTCACCACCCGTCTGTCGGGCGGACGCTATGTCCCCGCCAGCGGCCCGGCGACCATTTGCGGCGTTTTCGTCGAGACCGACGACCGCACGGGCCTGGCCAAGCGCGTCGAGCCGATCCGCGTCGGCGGCCGTCTCAGCCAGGCGGTCCCGCAGATCTGACGCAGGCCTGCGGCTCTCGGCGATCCGAGGCCGCAACGGGCTCAGCCGCCGCGTTATCGTCCAAGACTTTTGGCGTGGACCAGACGTTCGCGTAGGTCATGCAACTGCGCCGCGCGGTGCCCTGGGGTGTGCGTGTGCGCCACATAGGCTTGAGCCGCACGGGCCAACTCCAAGCGTCGCGCGGGGTCGCGGATCAGGTCGTCCATCGCGGCGCCCAGTCCATCGGCGGTCAGATCATCGACATAGACGGCGTGCGGGCCGCTGGCTTCGCGCAGGCCGCCGCGCCCGGACGAGATCAGGGCCGCGCCCGCGGCATGGGCCTCCAGCGCGGTCAGGCCCAAGGGTTCAGCCCAGATCGAAGGCGTCAGGGCGATGGCCGCACGCTGCATGACCGCGCGAACCTCGCTCAGCGGCGCCGACTTCAACACCGTCACCCGGTCGCCGAACCGTTCCAGAGGGGCGACATGAGGTTCGGCCCAGGCGGCGTGCTTGTCCCAGTCGTTCAGCATCAGCACGGCGCGCCAGTCGGGATGACGCTCCAGCACGGCGGGCAGGGCGGCGCAGATCAGGTCCACGCCCTTTTCCGCCATGGCGCGGCCGGCGAAGGCGATCAGCGGTTCGCGACCGTCGACCGGCGCGCGCCACAGATCGACGTTGATGGGGTTGGGAACGGCGAAAGCCTTGGGTTCCTGCTTCGGATAATCCTGAAGGAATTCTCGACGTCCCGCGTCGCTGACGAAGATCAGGCCGTCGATCTGGCGGAACCGTCGTTCATAGCGCCAACGGTCAAACAGGCCTCGCGGCGACTTCAGCGCATTGTGCCGATAGAGCACGCGCGTGGCGCGAGGAAAGCGTCGGGAGATTTGAAGCGCCTGACGCAGCTGTTGGTGGAATTCGATGACGTCCGGATCGAAGTCGTCCAGGGCCTTCTCAAGCGCCGAAAGCCGCTTCTTATTTCTGGGCAGGCGATAGGCCGGAAGATTTCCGTGATCCTCGGCGCCTTCACAGCAGAAGATGCGCAATTCCGCATTCTGGTCGCCATGAGCCAGAGTGCGGACGACGGTCTCCATCGAGTTGGGTTGGGATAGGGAGAAGCAGCAACCTAAAGGCAGGACGACAGCGACTTTCAGCGGACGGCTCCCGTATAGGATGTATCAAGGCCACTGCTCGGCCTCCTACACCACGAATATGAACCTAGGCTGACATTTTTTTCATGGTCTCGCGGCGGCGCGGGCCTCCAGCGCGCGCAGACGGCCTTCCTCGGCCTTCAAGTCGCCGGTCAGCTGCCCTTTCAGCGCCGGATCTGTCGTGGCGGCCAGCAGGGCGCGCGTTTCCTCCACCGCCTGACGGCGGGCGGCGATCAGTCGCGACAGTTCGTCCGGCTCATGCAGGGCCGGGCCGGAGGCGGTTGGACGACGGATCGCCTGCGCCTCTTCTTCCTCGGTGGTCTTCAGCGCGGCGGCCTGTCGGGCGGCGGCCGCGTCGCGCAGGGCGTGCTGGACGGGATCGCCGCCCTCGAACTCGCAGGCCGACACCAGGGCGGCGCCCGCGACGACGAGGATGAGGGCGGCGCTGCGCATCAGCCTTCGATCCAGTTCGGCATCCAGCCTTCGTGGAACTCGCGCACATGGGCGACGGGGATGCGGAACAGTTCGCCCTTCGGGCCCGAGGAGGCGAAGTCCGTTCCCTTGACCAGACCCACGACCGAGGCGTGCAGCCCCGCGTCCTTGGCCTTGGCGATCAGGGCGTCGGCGTCCGACACGGCGACCAGATAACGGGCCTGGTCCTCGCCGAACAGGAAGGCGTGGGCGTGGGCGGCGCTGGAGGCGTTCAGTTCGATCCCGACGTCCGAGGCCAGGGCGATGTCCGCCGCCGCCCCGACCAGGCCGCCGTCCGACAGGTCGTGGACCAGGGTCAGTTCGCCCGCCTCGATCAGGCCGCGCACGAAGTCGCCGGTCTTGCGTTCCAGCTTCAGGTCGACCGGCGGCGGGGCGCCGTCCTCGCGGCCCAGCACCTCGCGCAGATAGATGGAAGCGCCCAGTTCGCCGTGCGTCTGGCCGATCAGCACCAGCTGGTCGCCCTCGGCCGCGCCGCCGAATCCGGTGGTCACGTCGTAGTTGGTCAGCAGGCCCACGGCGCCGACGGTCGGCGTCGGCGGAATGGCGACGCCGTTGGTCTCGTTATAGAGGCTGACGTTGCCGCTCACGACGGGGAAGTCCAGCTCGCGGCAGGCCTCGGCCATGCCGTCGGTGGCGCGCACGATCTGGCCCATGATCTCGGGGCGCTGCGGGTTGCCGAAGTTCAGGTTGTCGGTGATGGCGATCGGACGCGAGCCGACGGCGGTCAGGTTGCGCCACGCCTCGGCCACGGCCTGCTTGCCGCCTTCATAGGGGTCGGCCTGGACATAGCGCGGGGTGCAGTCCGAGGTGACGGCCAGACCCTTTTCCGTGCCGTGGACGCGGATCACGCCCGCGTCGGCGCCGGTTGAGGAATCCTGCAGAGTGTCGGCCATGACGTGGCGGTCGTACTGCTCCCAGATCCAGCGCTTGGACGCCATGTCGGGGCAGGCGACGACCTTCAGCACGGCGTCGTTCCAGCTTTCGGGAGCCGGGACTTCCGCCGGGTCGAGGCGCGGTTGAAGTTCCGGCTGAACCCACGGACGGTCATACAGGGGCGCGTCGTCGAACAGCGGGGCCAGCGGCACGTCGCAGACCACATCGCCGTGGTGCTTCAGCACCAGATGGCCGGTGTTGGTCGTCTTGCCGATGATGGCGAAGTCCAGCCCCCACTTCTGGAAGATGCGATAGCCGACGTCCTCAAAGCCGGGCTTCAGCACGGCCAGCATCCGCTCCTGGCTTTCCGACAGCATCATCTCATAGGCGGTCATGCCGGTTTCGCGCTGGGGCACCTTGTCGAGGTCCAGCTCGACGCCGACGCCGCCCTTGCCGGCCATTTCGACCGAGGAGGACGTCAGGCCCGCCGCGCCCATGTCCTGAATGGCGGCCACGGCGCCCGAGGCCATCAGCTCCAGCGTGGCTTCGATCAGCAGCTTTTCGGCGAAGGGGTCGCCGACCTGCACCGTGGGGCGCTTGGCGTCCGACTCGTCGTCGAACTCGGCCGAGGACATGGTGGCGCCGTGGATGCCGTCGCGGCCGGTCTTGGAGCCGAAATAGACCACGTCGTGGCCCGCTTCCGGCGCGGCCGAATAATAGATTTCGTCGGCGCGGGCCAGGCCGACGCACATGGCGTTGACCAGGATGTTGCCGTTGTAGCCCTTGTGGAAGTTCGTCTCGCCCGCAACGGTCGGCACGCCGACGCAGTTGCCGTAGCCGCCGATGCCGCTGACCACGCCCTTGACCAGACGCTTGGACTTCTCGTGCGACGGGTCGCCAAAACGCAGGGCGTTCAGCAGGGCCACCGGGCGCGCGCCCATGGTGAAGACGTCGCGCATGATGCCGCCCACGCCCGTCGCCGCGCCCTGATAGGGCTCGATGTAGGAGGGGTGGTTGTGGCTCTCCATCTTGAAGATGCAGGCGTCGCCGTCGTCGATGTCGATCACGCCCGCGTTCTCGCCGGGGCCGCAGATGACGCGCTCGCCCGTCACCGGGAACTTCATCAGCTGCTTCTTGGACGACTTGTAGGAGCAGTGCTCGGACCACATGACCGAGAAGACGCCCAGCTCGACCTGGTTGGGCTCGCGGCCCAGCCGGTCCAGCAGGACTTGATATTCATTGGGGGCGAGGCCGTACTCTTCGGCCAGCTGGGCGATGGTCTTTTGGGGCGCGCTCATGGGCGGGCCTTCTAGCCGTCTCTGGGGCGTCTGTCAGCCCGTCACCGGCGTTCGACGCCGCGTCTCAAACCGAAGACGATGATGACCCCCGCCACCACCAGGGCAAAGGCCGCCGCCAGGGCCGTGAAAGCCAGCACCGGCTTGACCTCCTGCTCGGCCACGAAGGCCCCCACCAGACCCCAGGCGATGGGCAGGGGATAGGCCAGGGTCCGCAGGGCCCAGGTCACGCCGATCCCGACCAGGGTGGTCGCGACCACGGCCAGCACGGCCCAGCCGGTCGGCGACAGGGCGGCGGGCAGGGCCTCGAACGCCGTCGCTACGGTGATCAGGTTCAGCGGCGCGGCCACGGTCAGCCACCCCGCCAGCGCCGCCAGCGGCCAGATCAGGAACCAGCGGTCCCGCTCCATCGCCCCGGTCGCGCGGATCGTGCGCGCGCTGGCCAGCATCGGCAGCAGCAGGGCGAGGAGCGAGGCCAGGATGACGACGACGCTGGCCGCTTTGAGGTTCAGCGCCGCCATGACGATCCAGAAGCCGATGCCGAAGAAGGCGACGACCGACGGCCAGCCCATGCGGTTGATCAGCACGCTTTCGCCCGTCTGGGGCAGGGCCTGACGTCCGGCGTAGATGATGAGGCCCAGATAGAGCAGGCTCCAGATTGAAAAGGCGTAGCCGGCCACCCGCAACGTCTGGTTTCCGTCGGCGGCGAACTCCGCCTGGCTCAGGCCGAAACCGCCCAGGGCCTGAACGACGGGAACGATGACGGCGAAGACGGCGGCGGCCAGCACGGCCAGGCGGCGCGTCTGCTGGGCGGGGGTGGGGCGTTCGATGGCGGTCATGCGTCTCTCCGGCTCAGCTTCGCCGTATCTACGCGCTGGGTCGAAGAAGGTTCATCGACGGCGCATGGAACCGCGACCGGGCTTCCAGCCTTGCTTTCAGGCCATTGAGAAGGAGGCCGTCATGACCGACCCGAACAAACCGGACACAGGCAAACCGGACCCCATCGAACAGACGTTCGAGGAGGAGGTCGAGACCAATCGCGCCCTGGAGCAGGGCCTGGGCGTCGGCGCTCGCGAACTGGCCGCCATCCACGAATCCGGCGCCGAAGGCACCCTGGAGCGCGCGACGGATGAGGACGGCGAACTGGTCGATGAGGACGTCGAGGTCGGCGATTCCGGCCGCAGCGCCAGCGTTCTGGACCGCAAGGACGGCTGAACGCTTGACCGTCGCCGCAGGGGGCGGTTCCATCCGGTCATGACCGATGTCCGCTCTACGGATCCGCAGCTTCAGGCCGACGCGCTCATCCGTGAGGCTCGACAGGCGCGCGAACGGTCAGATGCAGCAGCCCTGACGGCGGCGGCCGAGGCCCTGTTGGCGATCAACCCGCGCGAGCCGCGCGCCCTGGTGTTCAAGGGCGACGCCCTCAGCGCCCTGGGGGATCATCGCTCGGCCATGAGCTTCTACGGCGCCGCCCTGGCTCAGGGGCGGGCGATCGCCACGCCGCCGTCCGACCTGCGCGCCGAGCTTCAGCACGCCGCCGCGGCTCAGGCCGAGGGCGCGCGCCGTTTCGAGCAGGGGCTGCGCGAGGGCCTGAGCCAACGCGGCTTTGACCCCGCGACGTCCAGCGCCCGCTTCGCGGCTTCTCTGGACCTGATGACGGGGCGTCGGCGGCTCTACTATCAGCAGCCGAAATTCTACATGTTTCCGGGCCTGCCGCAGATCGAGTTTCAGCCGCGCGAGACCGTCGCCTGGCTGGCGGAGGTCGAGGCGGCGGCGCCCGCCATCCGCGCCGAACTGGACGCCATCCTGGCCGAACCGGCCCTGTTCTCGCCCTATATCGAGGATCGGGTCAATCGCCCCCGGCACGATCAGGCGGGGCTGCTGGGCAATGACGCCTGGAGCGCGGTCTTCCTGTGGAAGGACGGGGCCGAGGTTCCCGAAATCGCTGAACGCTGTCCGCAGACGATGCAGGCGCTGGCGGCGGCGCCCCTGTGTCGCATCCCCGGCCGTTCGCCCTCGGTTCTGTTCTCCAGGCTTCAGGCGGGGGCGAAGATTCCGCCGCACCACGGGCTGATTAATACGCGCTTGATCTGCCACCTGCCGCTGGTCGTGCCGCCGGACTGCTGGTTCCGCGTCGGCGGCGAAGAGCGTCAGTGGAAGGCGGGCCAGGCCTGGGCCTTCGACGACACGATCGAGCACGAGGCCGCGAACGACAGCGATCAGGACCGCACCATCCTGATCTTCGATGTCTGGAAGCCTGAGATCACCGCTGAGGAGCAGGCGTTGATCCGCGCCCTGTTCGCAACGATCGACGCCAGCGGCGCGGCTGCGCCCAAGCTGGGCGTTTAGGCCGCCGCGTAGATGCTCTGGAACAGGATCGCGCCGTCGGCGCTGCCCAGTTCGGCTTCGAACGCGCGGTCCGGGTGAGGCATCATGCCGAGGACGTTGCCGCGCTCATTTTGCAGGCCGGCGATGTCGCCGACCGAGCCGTTGGGGTTGTCGACGTAGCGGAAGACCACCTGGCCCTCGCCTTCGATGCGCTTCAGGGTCTCTTCGTCGGCGAAATAGTTACCGTCGGCGTTGCCCTGGGTCATGATGATTTCGCGCTGGCCCTGATAGCCCGAGGTGAAGCGCGTCTGGCCGTTGGCGACGGTGATGCTGATCGGCTTGCAGATGTATTTCAGGCTGCTGTTGCGCATCAGGGCGCCCGGCAGCATTCCGGCTTCGCACAGCACCTGGAAGCCGTTGCAGATGCCGACCACGGTGACGCCGTCGTCGGCGGCCTTCTTGACCGCCTGCATGATCGGGGCCTGGGCCGCCATCGCGCCGCAGCGCAGATAGTCGCCGTAGGAGAAGCCGCCCGGCAGCACGATCAGGTCGAGGCCCTTGGGCAGTTCGGTCTCGGCGTGCCAGACCATCTGGACCTGCTCGCCAGTGGAACGTTCGACGGCGACCTTGCAGTCGCGATCGCAGTTGGAACCGGGGAATACAATGACAGCTGCGCTCATGGCCGGGCCTCCTAGCACCCTTCGGGACGAATGTCAGGCGTCGCTTTGTTGCGCCTTGCGCCCCGTCGCCCAGGCGACGATCCAGATCGCGAAACCGCCCAGCGACAGGGCGACGCCGACCCAGCCGGTCGAGGTCCAGCCCCAGCCCGCCGCCACGGCCATGCCCGCCAGCAGGGGGCCTATGGCGTTGGCCGTGTTGAAGGCCGAGTGATTGAGGGCCGCCGCCAGGGTCTGGGCGTCGCCGGCCACGTCCATCAGCCGCGTCTGCAGCACCGAGCCCAGCCCGCCGCCGCCGCCGATCAGCACCACCACGATCATCACGGCCCACAGGTGTGGCGCGGCGAAGGGGTAGAGGGCCAGGGCCGCCGCGCTCCACAACAGCAGGCCGCCCGCCGCGATCATGCCGAAGCGGTCGGCGGCCCAGGCGCCCAGCAGATTGCCCGCCACCATCCCCAAGCCGAACAGAGCGAAGACCCAGGGCAGGACTTCCGGCCCCACGCCGGTCACCGCCTTCAGCGTCGAGGCCAGGTAGGCGTAGACGGCGAACATCCCGCCGAAGCCGATCGCGCCGACGCCCAGCGTCAGCCACACCTGGCCGCGCTTCAGGGCGCCCAGTTCGCGCCAGGGACTGGCGTCGGGATGGGCGGGATCACGCGGCGCGAAGACGGCGACCAGCGCCATGGTCAGCACCGCCAGCACGCTGACGATGGCGAAGGTCCAGCGCCAGCCGAAGCTGTGGCTGACGGCGTTGGCGACCGGCACCCCGATCACCGTGGCGACCGTCAGGCCCAGCAGAACGGTCGAGACGGCCCGCGTCCTGAGCCGCAGCGGCACCAGCGACGCCGCGACCAGCGCCGCCACGCCGAAATAGGCCCCGTGCGGAATGCCGCTGAGGAAACGGAAGACCAGCATCCACTCATAGGTCGGCGCCAGGGCGCTGAGGGCGTTGCCGACGGCGAACAGGGCCATGAAGCCGATCAGCAGCAGCCAGCGGGGCAGGCGCGCGCCCAGCACGGCCAGGATCGGCGCCCCGACGACCACGCCTGCGGCATAGGCGCTGATGACATGCCCCGCCGTCGGCTCGCTGACGCCCAGACCCGCCGCGAAGTCGGGCAGGACGCTCATGGCGGCGAACTCGGTCACGCCGATGGCGAAGCCGCCCATGGCCAGCGCCAGCAGCACCAGCGCCGCCTTGCCCGGTTCGGCCACGCGCTCGTCGCTGCCGGACGCGGCGCAACGCGGATCGTCGAGGCAGGGAGCGTCGGCAGGGGCCATGGATTGTCGCGATGCAGCAAGGGGAGGTTGCGCTGCAAAATAAGGACGCCGCACACGGCATCAACCGGGGCGGCGTCGAAGCGGTCATCACGCTTTGTGTCGGCTGGTCAGCCCCGGTTCTCGTAGGTCGCCGTGATCGACGCCTTGGCCAGGGTGTGGAAGTGCAGATTGAAGCCGAAGATCGCGCCCGAGTTGTCCTCCGTCACATCCAGTCGATCCACGTCCACGGCGAAGACGGTGAAGATGTAGCGGTGCGGGCCGTGGCCGGGCGGCGGGGCGGCGCCGCCGAAACCGGCCTCGCCATAGTCCGTGCGTCCCTGGACGGCGCCCTTGGGCAGGTTCGTCCCGCCGACGGCGCCCGCGCCGGCGGCCAGGGCGTTCACGTTCGCCGGGATGTTGGCGACCGTCCAGTGCCAGAAACCCGAGCCGGTCGGAGCGTCGGGATCATAGCAGGTGACGGCGAAGCTCTTGGTTCCTTCGGGCGCGCCCGACCACGACAGTTGCGGCGAGGCGTCGCCCAGCGCCTTGACCTGGGCGTCGGGCAGGACGTCTCCGTCGGAAAAGTCGGTCGAGGTGACGGTGAAGCTCATGGCGCGCTCTTCCTTGGACGGCGGATTCGGATGCCCAAACTAACGGAAGACTCGCCACGGGCGTTGCGTCGCGACATTCTGTCCCTAGCTAAGGTCAAGCTGTCTTGATGAGCGGAGGAACGGGATGCTGCAAGCCCTGTTGGACCGAACCTTTCAGACGCGGTCGATCCGGGTGCGGCTTCCGGACGGTCGAGAACTGACGGCGGGGCCGGGCGAACCGGAACTGACGGCTGTGCTGTCGGACATGAAGACGGCCGTCGCCATCGCCGCCAATCCTGATCTGGCCCTGGGCGAAGCCTTCATGGACGGCACGTTCCGGATCGAAGGCGGCAGCGTCTATGACTTCCTGCAACTGACGACTTCGCAGCTGGCGCTTCGGCCGCGCTCGCCCAAGCTGACCTGGGTGCAGCGGATCAGGCGCGGCGCCGAGCAGGCCAACGACCGGCTTCATGCGCGCAGCAACGTCCATCACCATTACGATCTGACGGTCGACTTCTACCGCCTGTTCCTGGACGACGACCTGCAATATTCCTGCGCCTTCTTCGAGACGTCGGACGCCAGCCTGGAAGAGGCCCAGGTCGCCAAGAAGCGCCGCCTGATCGACAAGCTTCTGCTGGAGCCGGGTCACAGCGCCCTGGACATCGGCGCCGGCTGGGGCGGGCTGGGCCTGTCGATGGTCGAGCGCGGGGCGCGTGTGACCGGCGTCACCCTGTCGACCGAACAGCACCGCACGGCCAATGAGCGGGCGACGGCGCTGGGCGTCACGGACCGGGCCGACTTCCGGCTTCAGGACTATCGTGACCTGAACCAGACCTTCGACCGCATCATCTCGGTGGGGATGTTCGAGCACGTCGGCGTGCCGAACTATCAGGAGTATTTCGACACGGTCGCCCGTCTGCTGGATGACGACGGGGTGGCGGTGATCCATTCCATCGGCCGCAAGTCGCCGCCCAACCGCACCCAGCCGTGGGTGCGCAAATACATCTTCCCCGGCGGCTATATCCCGGCCCTGTCAGAGGTGTTGCCCGCCATCGAACGCGCGGGCCTGTGGGTCACTGACATGGAGGTGCTGCGCCTGCATTACGCCGAGACGCTGCGGCATTGGCGCGAGCGATTTCTGGCGAGGCGCGGGGAGGCGCTGGCCATGTATGACGAGCGCTTCTGCCGGATGTGGGAGTTCTATCTCGCCGCCAGCGAGGTCGCTTTCCGCGAGCTGGGCCACATGGTGTTCCAGCTGCAGCTGACGAAGAAGCAGACGGCCGCGCCGCTGAGCCGGGATTACCTGTGCGGCTAGGCCGGAGGGCATAGAAAAAGGCCGCTCTTTCGAGCGGCCCTGATCGTCTGACCCGTCATCGCCGTTAGGCGATTTCGATCCGGTAGCTTTCGATGACCGTGTTGGCCAGCAGGGTCTCGCACATGCGTTTCACCTCGGCTTCCTTGTCGACGACGGCGTCGTCGAGGTCGAACTCGATCAGCTTGCCGACGCGGGCGCCCGAGACGCCGTTCCAACCCAGGCCCTGCAGGGCGCCTTCGACGGCCTTGCCCTGGACGTCCAGCACGCCGGGCTTGAGGAAGACGTGAACTTTAACCTTGGCCATTAATGCAGCCCTCCCTGAATCACGGTCGGCATGTCCTTCATGATGCCGAGGCGGCGGGCCACCTCGGTGTAGCTTTCGATGACGTCGCCCATGTCGCGGCGGAAGCGGTCCTTGTCCAGCTTCTCGCCCGTGGTCGAATCCCACAGGCGGCACGAGTCGGGGCTGATTTCGTCGGCCAGGATGACGCGGGCGAAGTCGTTCTCCCACACGCGGCCGAACTCGATCTTGAAGTCCACCAGGGTGATGCCGACGGCGCCGAACATGCCGCACAGATAGTCGTTGACGCGGACCGTCATGGCCAGGATGTCGTCCAGCTCCTGGGTCGTGGCCCAGTTGAACGCCGTGATGTGCTCTTCCGTCACCATCGGGTCGTTCAGCTCATCCTTCTTGTAGTAGAATTCGATGATCGAACGGGGCAGGGGCGTGCCCTCTTCCTGGCCCAGGCGCTGGGCCAGCGAGCCGGCGACGACGTTGCGGCAGACGACTTCCAGCGGAATGATCTCGACTTCGCGGATCAGCTGTTCGCGCAGGTTCAGGCGCTTGATGAAGTGGTTGGTCACGCCGATCGAGTTCAGGCGCGACATGATGAATTCGCTGATGCGGTTGTTGATGACGCCCTTGCCTTCCAGGGTCGCCTTCTTCTGCGCGTTGAAGGCGGTCGCATCGTCCTTGAAATACTGGATCAGCGTGCCCGGCTCAGGCCCCTCGTACAGGATCTTGGCCTTGCCCTCGTAGAGCTTCTTGCGCTTGGTGTTCATCTTCGGGTCCCGGACGGGAAGGAAACGGACGGCCTCAAAACGAAAAACGCGCGGCCCGAAGGTCGGGGCGGCGCGGTCCTTGAATCGACGGCGGCTATATAGAACCACGCGCCCTTTAGCCGAAGGGCGTCTGTGACACAAATATCCTGAAGCGACCCTGCGTCAGCATACGCGACCGAAGTCTGGTTGCGTTCGGTCGCGCCGGGGGCCATAGAGCCGTTTGCGGACGAGACTGGTCCGTGACTGGAGTTACGACGCGCATGACGACCTTCGACGATCGGGAACAGGCCTATGAGGCCAAATACGCCCTCGATCAGGAACAGGAATTCAAGGCCATCGCGCGTCGCAACAAGATGCTGGGCCTGTGGGCTGCCGAGAAGATGGGCCTGTCGACCGAGAGCGCCGAGCAATACGCCGCCGCCGTGGTCCGCGCCGACTTCGAACAGCCGGGCGAGGAAGACGTCTTCCGCAAGGTGGCCGGCGACTTCAAGGCGTCGGGCATGACGGTGTCCGAGGGCGAGCTGCGCTCCAAGATGGACGAACTGGCCTCGATCGCGCGCGAACAGATCCGCGCCGGCGAGTGATCCGCGTCGCAAACTGATCCCAGAAGGGCCGCAACCGTCGCCGGTTGCGGCCCTTCTTCGATCTGCCTCCCGCCGGGGAAACGGGAGCGACCGGAGGCGCCGGGGCGCATGGAATAAACGCGCCCGCGGCCGGTCGGTTCGATCCGACGCCTATTTGGGCATCAACACCGTGTCGACGACGTGAACCACGCCGTTCGATTGAGCCACGTCGGCCTGGGTGATGGTCGAGGTTCCGCCCTTGGCGTCGGTGATCTGCCACTTGCCGCCGCCGGCGTCCTTGACCGTCAGCTTTTCGCCCTGAACCGTGGTCAGGGTGGCGGTTCCGCCGTTGGCCTGGGCCTGGGCGGCGATGTCGGCGGCGGTCAGACGGCCGGGAACGACGTGATAGGTCAGCAACTTGGTCAGATCGGCCTTCTGCGCGGGCTGCATCCAGCCCTCGCGCGTGGCGGCGGGGATCTTGTCGAAGGCCGCGTTGTCGGGCGCGAAGACGGTGAAGGGACCGGCGCCCTGCAGTCGTTCCGTCAGGCCGGCGGCCTGAAGCGCGCTGACCAGGGTGGTCAGGTTCGGGGCCTTGGAGGCGTTGGCGACCAGATTGTCGGACGGGTTCATCGTTACGCCGCCGACCATGGGTTCGGTGGTGGCGGGGGCCATGGCGGGCGGGGCGGTCTCGACCGGCGCCGGCTCCTTCTTCGTCTCGTTCTGGCCGCAGGCGGCCACAGCCAGCAGGGCGGCGGACGATACGGCGAGGGCGGTGATGCGGGTGAATGTCATGAGAGTCCTCCATCGACGCCGGCTTGCAAACGGGGGGAGGCCGCGTCGGGAAGGAATACGGCTGCCCGCGCAAAAGGATGCGTTCGCGATCAATTTTTCGGGCGCGGCGCGTGATGTGCGGCCAAGCTCGGCTCAGCCCAGATAGGGCCCGAGGGCAGTCCAGCGCGACAGCTTCTCGGCGAACGGCCGGGCGTGGGCCGCGCTGGACGACGGCAGGTCAAGGAGGGCGACGCCGGACGCTCCCGCCAGGGCGCGTCGACCCAGCCGCGCCGCCGTCCCGCCGTTGAAGGCCACGGCGCGCAGATCGGGCAGGCGCGCCGTCAGGGCGGTCAGGTCGGCGTTTTCCGGGTTGCGGATGGCGGCGTCCAGGCTGCCCTGTCGCTCGGCCGAGGCGATCACGTCCCACAGCCCGATCCGCGCCGCCCGCAAGCGCTCCAGCCGCGCCTCATAGGGCCGGGCGGCCAGGTCCGGTTGGGCGATCACGGCCCCGATCAGCCGCCAGAAGCCGTTCTGCGGATGGGCGTAATACTGCGCCGCCTTCAGCGAGGCGTCGCCCGGCAGGCTGCCGAGGATCAGGACGCGGCTCCGTTCGTCGACGACGGGGGGGAAGCCTATCCGGCGGGCGGTCGTCAATGGTCGCGCCGGAACCAGCCTACGATGGAGAGCCGCGCGCTCCGCGCATAGGGCGCGATGGGCGCGACGGAATGGAGTTGGGGGACGCGGAACAGCGTCAGGGTGTTCCAGCGCGGGATCAGCCCGCGCGTGATATCGCCGGTCTCGGGGTCATGGAACAGGGTCTGACCGCCCCAGTCGGAGCGCCACCGCGAGGTGAAGCCCAGGGTATAGGCGGCGACCCGCTGGACCTCGCCGCTGGCGCTGTCGTCGTGCAGGCCCAGAAAGTCGTTGGGGCGGTACAGGGTCGCCTGGGAATCCGCCCAGCGGATTGAATCGTCGCCGGTCAGTTGACGCCCAAAGGCGGCGAATTCCTCGCCCATCAGAAAGCCCGTTACCGGGTGGATCGGGTGGTTCGCGCGCGGTTCGCCGCTGTTGTAGGCCGACACCATGCCGAAGTTGAAATAGATGAAGCCGTACTGCTGGCCGCTGCGCTGGATGAGGGCGGCTACCTGACTCTTGATGTCCGCGCCGGCTCCCTGCAGGGCGTCCATAGCGATTTTGACCGGATGGCCGTCCTCGCCCAGGAAGGTCAAGGACCAGGGCAGCGACGTCTCCATGATCTCGGTGATCAGCTCAGCTGTCGGCTGCTCGAAGACGTTCGGAATTTGCACCAGACCGTCACGCGCATAAGTCTCCGCATACTTCTGAACGTCGAGTGCGGGGTTCAGGCGAAGGGTCGGCTGGGACATGGGCTAGCGCGCTCCGACGACGCAAGATTGCGCCGATATTGTTCATTAGGGCAGGGCGCGCGATGTGGCTATGAGCAATGAACTCGCTCCTGGCGCCGTCTCTACGGAAAGGCGGACGGCCTGGCCGGTCGATATCCTGCGATCTCGGAAATGAACCGGCCAGGCGAGTACTCAGCCTTCCCCGAACACCCGCTCGAAGATCACGTCGACGTTCTTGGTGTGGTAGCCGAGGTCGAACAGGGCCTCCAGCTCGTCGTGGGGCAGGGTGACGCGGGCGTCAGCCTTCAAGAAGTCGATGAAGGCGCCTTCGCCGCGCCAGACCTTCATGGCGTTCTCCTGAACCGCCGCATAGGCGTCCTCGCGCGAGACGCCCGCCTGGGTCAGGGCCAGCATGACCCGTTGCGAGAAGACCAGGCCGCCCAGGCGGTCGAGGTTCTTCTGCATGTTCTCAGGATAGACGTTCAGGCGCTCGATCACGCCTGCCAGACGGTGCAGGGCGAAGTCCAGGTGGATGGTGGCGTCCGGGCCGATGCCGCGCTCGACCGAGGAGTGGCTGATGTCGCGCTCGTGCCACAGGGCAACGTTCTCCATCGCCGGGGTCACGGCCGAGCGGACCAGACGGGCGAGGCCGGTCAGGTTCTCGGTCAGGATCGGGTTGCGCTTGTGCGGCATGGCCGACGAGCCCTTCTGGCCCTTGTCGAAGAACTCCTCGGCTTCGAGGACTTCGGTGCGCTGCAGGTGGCGGATTTCGACGGCCAGACGCTCGACCGAGGAGGCGACGACGCCGAGGGCGGCGAAATAGGCGGCGTGACGGTCGCGCGGGATGACCTGGGTCGAGACCGGCTCGACGCTGAGGCCCATCTGGTCGGCGACGTATTGCTCGACGGCCGGATCGACGTTGGCGAAGGTGCCGACGGCGCCCGAGATGGCGCAGGTGGCGATCTCTTCACGGGCGGCAGTCAGGCGGCGCTTGGCGCGCTGGAACTCGGCGTGATAGCCGGCCAGCTTGAGGCCGAAGGTCACGGGCTCGGCGTGGATGCCGTGCGAGCGGCCCACGGTCGGGGTGTATTTGTGCTCCTTGGCGCGGGTCTCCAGCGCGGCCAGAACCCGGTCGACGCCGCCCAGCAGCAGGTCGGTCGAGCGGGCCAGCTGCACCGCAAAACAGGTGTCCAGCACGTCCGAAGAGGTCATGCCCTGGTGCAGGAAGCGGGCTTCCTCGCCGACGATTTCAGCGACGTGGGTCAGGAAGGCGATGACGTCGTGCTTGGTGGTGCGCTCGATCTCGTCGATGCGGTCGGCGTCGAAGGTCGCGTCCTTGCCGTTGGCCCAGATGGCCTCGGCCGATTCCTTCGGGATCACGCCCAGCTCGGCCATCTTGGTGGCGGCGTGGGCCTCGATCTCGAACCAGATCTTGTACTTGGTCTCTTGCGACCAGATGGCGACGGCGTCGGGGCGGGAATAGCGCGTGATCATGGTTGGGTCGTGTCGGTCCAGAGGGGCGGGGAGTCAAGACGGCGGGCGGCGATGTCGGTGTTAAAGCCCTTCTCCCCTTGTGGGAGAAGGTGGGCGCCGGAGGCGCTCGGATGAGGGGTGTCGACGCGGCGTTGCGAAAAAGAGGCGCGGGCTGAGGGGGCTGAAAATTTCAGCTGTGACGCAAACACCCCTCATCCGTCAGGCTCCGCCTGCCACCTTCTCCCTCAAGGGGAGAAGGAAAAAAAGAGAGTCCAATTCGTCTGAATCGTCTGAAATCCCTGTGGCGGACAGGGCAGTCTGGCACAGGCGCCGGGGCAGGCTGGCCGATTGTCAGAAAATTCAGAGGGCGCGCATCAGGAAGGCGGTGAAGCCCGCCTCATCCTCGAACCGGGCGGCGACGGGCCAGGCGGCGATGACGGCGCGCTGGTCCGGGGTCAGGCGCACCCAGTCCTTTTCGGTGGTGACGAGGCCCGCCTCATAGACGGCGGCGCGGTCCTTCAGGAAGGCGAAGTCGCGGTCGGACAGGGCGGCGTGGTCGGGAAAGGGGACGAAATCCTTCAGGTCGCAGCCTGCGGCGATCAGGGACCGCTCGACCTTCCATGGCTTGGCGATGCCGGCGAAGCCGACCTGAGGGCCGGGCGGCGGCGGGGCGGCGGCCTCCAGCCGGGCGATGAAGACGGGCAGGTCGCCGAAGATCTCCAGCAGTTCGGGATCGGCGGCGTCCATGTCGGTCGGCAGCATGACGACCACGCCGTCGGCGCGGGCCAGGCCGGCCTTCAGCGGCTCGCGCATCGGGCCGGAGGGGAAGACCGAGCCGTCGCCGAAGGGCCATTCGTCGCCGCGCGTCTCGCCGTCGACCACGATCAGGCTGAGGGTCTTCTTCAGCGCTGGGTTCTGATGGCCGTCGTCCAGAACGAGGGCGGAGGCGCCGTCGGCCGCGGCTGCGCGGGCGCCCGCCACGCGGTCCCGCGCGATCCAGGCGGGGGCGTCTTGCGCCAGCATCAGGGGTTCGNCGCCGACGTCCGCGGCTGAGTGTTGGGTCAGGTCGACGCGGACAGGGCCTTCCAGCCTGCCGCCATAGCCGCGCGACAGGGCGGCGGCCTCGACCCCCTGAGCGCGCAGCAGGCGCAGCGTCTCGCGCGCGACGGGCGTCTTGCCCGAGCCGCCGACGGTTAGATTGCCGATGGAGATGACCGCCGCGCCCGGATCGACCGGCGTGGCGCGGGCGATCTTGCGCGCCGTGACGCCCGCCCACAGCCATGAGGCGGGTTTCAGTAGCATCCGCGTCACCGGGGCGTAGCGGCGGTCGCGGCTGTACCACCAGCGGGGGGTGTTCAGTTTCATAGGCGCCTGCGTGAAGGGGCGGCGGGCAGGTGGGTCTGGAGCGCCAGCCACAGGCGGTCCAGCCCGGCGGCGGCGGCCTCTGCCGAGCGCCGGGCGCGCTCGCCCATGTCGCGGGCGGCCTCGGGATCGGCCAGCATGGGGCCGACGACCGAGGGCAGTTCGGCGGGCGACAGGACGGAGACGAGGCCGCCCGCCTGTTTCAACATCCGGGTCACGGCCTGCCAGTTGCTGGCGTCCGGGCCGGTGACGATGGGCTTGGCGAGGCGCGCAGGCTCCAGCGGGTTGTGGCCGCCGACCGACCCGCCGCCCAGCGCCGGGGCGAAGGAGCCGCCCATGACCACCACATCGGCCAGCCGCAGGAACAGGCCCAGTTCGCCCAGGGTGTCGGCCAGGTAGATGTCGGTCTGGTCGCAGATCGGCTGGCCCTGGCTGCGGCGCGCGAAGCCGTAGCCGTCGTGGGCCAAGGCCTCGGCGATGGCGTCGCCGCGTTCCGGATGGCGTGGCACGACGATCAGGAACAGGCGGTCGGCCAGGTGATCCAGCGCGCCGACGATGGCCATTTCCTCATGCTCATGGGTGCTGGCGGCGACGACGACGGGGCGGTCGTCGATCAGGGCCGACAGGCGGGAAAACTCGCCCTTGTCATAGGGCAGGGGCTCGCCGGACAGCTTCAGGTTCACCTGACCGTCGACGCGCGCGCCCAGCGCGCTCAGCCGGTCGGCGCTGTCCTGATCCTGAGGCCAGACGTGCTGGAACCCGTTCATCAGGGCGCGCGCCATGCCGGGGGCCTTCTTCCAGCCCTGCGCCGTCCTGTCGGTGATGCGGGCGCTGACCAGGGCCAGCGACACGCCGCGCTTGCGGGCGGTGGTCAGCAGGTTGGGCCACAGCTCGCTCTCGACGAAGACGCCGACGTTGGGCCGCCAGTGGTCGAGGAATGCGGCGACCGCCGATGGGGCGTCCACCGGGGCGAACTGATGGATGACGCCGCGCGGCAGGCGGGTCGCCAGCACCTGAGCCGAGGTCAGGGTGCCGGTGGTGACCAGCACCGTCACGTCGGGGCGATCCTTGCGGATGCGCTCGGCCAGCGGAAGGATGGACAGGGCCTCGCCGACGCTGACGCCGTGGATCCAGACCAGGGGCCCGTCGGGGCGCGCCATGCCGGGCAGGCCCAGACGTTCGTCGACGCGGGCGGGGTCTTCCTTGCCCTTCTTGACGCGGGCGTCCAGCAGGCGCGGGGCCAGCGGCTCCAGCAGGCGGGTCAACAGCTGATAGGCGATCAGGGCGGGGCTGAAGGACACGCTCAGACGCGCTCCAGCCCAGTGAGGGCGTCGGCGCGGGCCTCGACGGCGGTCAGGCGGGCGGTCCAGTCGGCTGTGACCTCGGCCAGGTCGGCGCCTTGCGGATACCAGGCCTTGTCCCAGACGACGGCGCCCTTGCCGAACGGCAGGGGCAGGATCGCCTTGTCCCAGCTGTTCAATCGGATCGCCGGCCTGCACGACAGGCCGATGAACAGAACCGGCGCGCCGGACATCTTCGCCATCAGCGGCAGGCCCTCGGCCATCTGGCGGGCCGGGCCGCGCGGACCGTCCGGCGTGATGGCCAGACCGCCGACCTTCAACTGTTTCAGCCCGTCGCGCAGGGCCTGGGCGCCGCCCTTGGACTGTTTGGCCTTGTCCTTGTTGGAGGAAGAGCCGCGCACGGCGGGAATGCCCAGGCGGCCCACGGCCTTGGTGAAGAACTCGCCGTCAGGGCTGAGGGAGACCAGGCCCTTGACCGGCTGCGCCCGCTTCATGGGCCAGGAGGCGGGGCCCAGGGCGAGGCGCGAGTGCCAGAAGGCGCACAGCACGCCGCCGCCGTCGGCCCAGACCTCTTCGGCGACCTGTTCGTTCTCGTGCGTCCAGCGGATGGTGGCGTAGCAGAAGCGCATCCACTCGGACAAAAGCCAGGCGGCGGCGTTCTGGATGATCGGATTGCGAAGCGGCCTCATGCGCCGGTCTCGTCGGGCAGTTCAGCCAGCGGGGGCAAGGCGATCGGATCGCTGTCCAGCGACTGCTGCCGGGCCAGACGGGCGTAGAGGCCGCCGCGCGCGACCAGGGCGTCGTGGGTTCCTTCCTCGACCACGCGGCCGCCCTCGATGACGTAGATGCGGTCGGCGTTCTTCACCGTCGACAGGCGGTGGGCGATCATCAGGGTGGCGCGGCCGTCCATCAGCCGCTCCAGCGCGGCCTGAACCAGGGCCTCGCTCGCGGTGTCGAGGGCGCTGGTGGCTTCGTCCAGCAGCAGGATGGGCGCGTCCTTCAGGAAGGCGCGGGCGATGGCGATGCG
>NZ_GL883086.1:1572874-1577616 GCF_000204035.1 Brevundimonas diminuta ATCC 11568 | reverse complement strand
ACGATGTCTTCGGCCGTGGCGCCGGGGCGGCCATAGGCGATGTTGGCGGCGATGGTGTCGTCGAACAGGAAGGGCTCCTGCGTCACCAGGGCGATGTGGTCGCGCAGGGACGACAGGCTCAGCTCGCGGATGTCGCGGCCGTTCAGCGTCACTCGGCCGGCCGTCACGTCATAGAAGCGCGGCAGCAGGCTGAGGATGGTCGATTTGCCGCCGCCCGAGGGGCCGACCAGGGCGATGGTCTCGCCCGGCGCGACGTGCAGGCTGACGTCCGACAGGGTCGGCGCGGACCCGTCCTCGTCGGCGCGATAGGCGAAGGAGACCTGCTCCAGGGCGACGGTGACGGGGCCGGGCGCGACCTGGGCGGCGTCGCTGGCCTCGCGGATCTCGGGCTCGATGTCCAGGGCGGCGAACAGGCGGCGGGCGGCGGTGAAGCCTTCGCTCAGCACCGTCGTCAGGTTCGTCACCTGACGCAGGGCCTGACCGGCCAGCAGCAGCATGCCGATGAAGGAGGCGAAGGCGCCGACCGTCATATGACCCCGGCTGGCGCTCCATCCGGCATAGGCCATGACGGCGGCGACGACGCCGTAGGCGACGATGTCGCTGGCCGGACCTGCGAAGGCGCGGCTGTCGGCGCCCTTGATGACGTGGCGCTGGCGGCGGTCGATGACGGTGGAGACGCGGGTTTCCTCGGCCGCCTCGCGGTTTTCGATCTTGATGACGCGGACGCCGTCCAGGTTCTCCATCAGGGCGCTGGACAGGGCCTCGGTCTCTACCATGGCGCCGTGGGCGGCCTTCCTCGACTTCTTGCCGAAGCGGCCGATGATCCAGCTGACCAGCGGCACGCCCAGCAGGACGATCAGCGTCAGCGGCAGGTCGATGAAGCCCATGGCGACGATGACGCCCAGCAGCATCAAGGCGTTCTGGGTGTAGTTGACCACGCCCGAGGTGAAGGCCTCGCGCACCAGATTGGCGTCGAACAGGACGGAGGAGACGAACGTCCCCGAATGCTGGCTGCGCAGGCGCGACAGGTCGGCCCGGATCATGCCCGAGAACAGCTGTTTCTGGATGTCGCCGACGATGCCGTGGCCCAGCCGGTTCACCAGCGCCGCCTGACCGGCCATGGCCAGCGAGCGGATCACCGCCACGGCGATGATGAACAGGGGGATGGCGATCAGCACCTTGTCCGCCGGGATGGTGACGGTGTTCCAGATGGTCACGGGGCCTGCGTGCTTGCCGAACAGCAGGTCGATGGCCGGTTCCAGAAACTTCAGCAGCAGGGCCGTCAGCCCGCCCGACACGCCCGCCAGCAGCATGGAGGCGAAGAAGGCCGGCTTGTGCCGCGACAGATACTCGCGCCAGATGCGGGCGAGCAGAGGCCGCAGCGGCTCGCGGGCGTCGGCATGGGGGACGGGAACGGTCATCGGCCTTCGGTCGAACGGCTGAGGCGTCAAGTCAAGCGGCCGCGCGCGAGAGAGACGGCCTTGGACGGGTGACGCCGGGTGCAAACGGCGCTATCTCGCCGTCATGGGGCGCTACGATCTGACTACGCCGTTCGGCCGTTTCAAGGCGCATTGGTCCTATTTCTGGAAGGATCACGCCTTCCTGCGCACGGCGTTCACCAACGCCCACTGGCTGGGACCGGATCTGGTGCGGACCAATCAGCCGTCGCCGCGCCAGCTGGCCTGGTGGAAGCGGCAGGGCGTCCGCACCGTCGTCAATCTGCGCGGCCAGAGGGACGAGGCCTATTACTGGCTGGAGAAGGACGCCTGCGAACGGCTGGGCCTGACGCTGATCGACGCGCCGCTGGATTCGCGCGATCCGCCGGGCAAGGACCGGGTGCGCCGGGCCAAGGCCCTGTTCCAGACGATGGAGTATCCGGCCCTGATCCACTGCAAGTCGGGCGCGGACCGGGCGGGAATGATGGCGGTCTTCTATCGCCACTTCCACCTGGGCGAACCGATCTCGGCGGCGATGGAGGAACTGGGCAAGCGCACCCTGCACAGCCGCGAGGGGCTGACCGGCGTGCTGGACTATACGCTGGAGAAATACGTCGCCGAGGTCGAACCCACGGGCGTCAGCTTCGAGGACTGGGTCGAGAGCGACGCCTATGATCCCAAGGCGATCCGCGCCGAGTTCAAGGCCGGCTGGTGGGGCAAGCTGGTCGTCGACCGTCTGTTGAAACGCGAATAGGCCTCAGCCCCAGGGGCCGCGTCCGGCGGCGGGCGGCGGGGCGTTGCGCGCCGCCTGTTCCTTCTTCCAGCGCTTGATCTGACGGACGTGATCGCGTTGGCGGGCTAGGACGATCAGCCATAGCGCCAGGACGGCGATCAGGGAAACCACGCCGAAGATCTGCTGGCCGTCCAGCGTCTGGCCGAATAGCGTCAAGGTCTGCGGTCCCGATCAGAAGGGGTGAAGGGGTCGTTCCAGGCGGTGTCCTGATCCTCGCCGGGGCGGGCGACGTGCGGCGGCCCCTTGCGCACGACCCACACGATCGCCGCCACGGCGACGACCACCAGAAGCAGGACGATGAGGGTCGGCAGCATGGCGAATCCTGTTCATGACAAAGGCGACTGATGAGAAAGCGCATCAGCCGCCCCTGCGGTTCCTGAACAGCGGCGTGATGACGCCGTGAATGCTCGATCAGGCGTCGGTGCGCGGATCGATCAGCTTGTGCGCGTGCAGGATGAAGTAGCGCATGTGGGCGTTGTCGACGGTCGCCTGGGCGCGGGCCTTCCAGGCCTTCTTGGCTTCTTCGTAGTTGCCGAAGGCGCCGACGAACTCGACCTGCGACAGGTCGCGGAAGACGGGCTCGGCCGGGTGGCGCATCTCGCCGCCGATGACGAGGTGAAGCAGTTGGGGATCGTGAGAGTCGGCCATGGAGAGGGGGTCCATTGCGGGAGGAATGTCAGATGGCCAGCGGGATAGGCGCTGTGCGCCTCACGATCAACGGGTGAAGGGCCGGTGCGGCGCATATCAGGCTGGTTTGACGCGGATCGGGGCGATTAAAGCGCCACGGACGGCCCATATGGTCGCTGACCTTGGCCCCGGCCTCTTCGGCGATCAGGGCGCCGGCGCAGACGTCCCAATCCCATTTGGGGCTGATGGCGATGGCCGCATCGAAGGCGCCCGCCGCCACAAGCGCCATGCGATAGGCCAGGGCGTTGCGTTTGGAGAAGCGCATCGAGGGCCAGGGTTCGTCCCATTCGCGCGCCTCCATCAGCCGAGCGTCGGCCAGAAGCTCGGCGTCTTCCAGGTCGTCGGTGTCGGAGGCGCTGATGGGCCGTCCCTGCAGGCGGGCGCCGCCGCCCAGCGTGGCCTCGAACACCTCGTCCATCATCGGGGCGTGGATGACGGCGGCGACGGGGCGGCCGTCCTCGACCACGGCGATGGGCACGCACCACCACGGCTTGTTCTTCATGAAGGCGACGGTGCCGTCGATCGGATCGACGACGAAGATGCGTTTTTTCGACAGGCGCTCCGTGCTGTCGGCCGTTTCCTCGGACAGCCAGCCGTAGTCGGGCCGGGCGGTCAGCAGCGCGTCGCGCAACAGCTGGTCCACCGCCAGATCGGCGCTGGTGACGGGCGAGCCGCCGTCCTTGGACCAGACCTTCAGCCCGGCCGCGCGGTGTTCGAGCGCCAGTCGACCGGCGGCCAGGGCCGCGTCGCGGATCAGGGCGAGGTCGGCGGCCCAGAGCGCTGAAGAGGGGTCGCTCATTTGCCCGCGATCGCCACCTTGTCGAACAGCAGGGAGGGGCTGTTGAACGCGCCGCGGAACTCCAGATCCCCGGCGCGTTGCAGGCGGGCGTAGAGGTCGATCAAATTGCCCGCCACGGTGACTTCGCTGACCGGATAGGCGCGCTGGCCGTCCTCGAACCAGAAGCCCGACACCCCGGCCGACCAGTCGCCGGTGTTGCCGTTCAGCGAGGGGCCGAACATGGAGGTGATCAAAAGGCCTGTCCCGGCCTGCGCCATCAGGGCGTCCAGATCGCCTTCGCCCGGCGCCAGGTGCAGGTTGTGGGTCGAGACGCCCGACGGTCCCGCCAGCCCGCGCGAGGCGTGGCCGGTGGTCTGCAGGCCCAGCTGGGCCGCCGAGGCCGTGTTCAGCAGCCAGGTGGTCAGGACGCCGTCCCTGACGATCTCGCGCCGCTCGACCGCCACGCCTTCATCGTCGAAGGGGGTGGAGCCGAGGCCGCGCGGGCGGAACGGGTCGTCGACCAGGTCGACGCCGGTCGGCAGGACGCTCTGGTTCAGCTTGTCCTTCAGGAAGGAGCTGCCGCGCGCGATCGACGGGCCGGAAATGGCGCCCAGCAGCGGCGACAGCACCTGTGTCGCCACGCGGTTCTCGAAGATGACGGGGGCGGTGGTCGAGGCGATCTTGCGCGGGCCGACGCGGGCGACGGCGCGCTCGCCCGCCTTCAGGCCGATGGAGGCCGCGTCTGGCAGGTCGGACAGGTGGCGCACGGCGCGGCTTTCGCCGCCGCGCTCCATGGCGCCGTCCTTCTCGGCGATGACGCCGACGCCCAGAGAAAAGGCGCTGCCGCGATGGCGGCCGTCGAACCCGTGCGAGGTGACGAGGCGCCATTCGCTGGCCGACCATGAGGCGTGGCCGCCTTCGGATTTGGACACGCCCGATACGGCCAGGGCGGCGGCCTCGGCTTCGGCGGCGGCGGCTTCAAGCGCCTCGGCCGAGCGTTCGGCGGGGTCATAGAGGTCGAGGTCCGCGTGCGGCGCGGCGGCCAGAC
>NZ_GL883086.1:1556852-1572522 GCF_000204035.1 Brevundimonas diminuta ATCC 11568 | reverse complement strand
TCAGAGGATCGACCAGGCGATCAGGCTGACGGCCGCGACCAGCAGCGCCAGCCAGGTCAGGATCATGCCGACCGAACGGCCCAGCGACGGGCCTTCCTGGAACAGCAGGCCCAGGGCGTGGATCACCCGTCCGGCGAACAGCATCCCGCCGACCGCATGGATCAGCATGGCCGGGGCGCCGAGGAAGGCCAGCAGGATCAGGCCGCACATCCCGGCCGGGATGTACTCGGCCGCATTGGAGAAGGCGCGGGTGGCGCAGACCAGTTCGCGCACCCCGCCGTCGCCGAACTCGACCAGATGCTGACGACGGCGCCGCACCACCACGCCCGACAGGACGAACAGCAGCAGGATCAGCAGACCGCCCCACAGGGCGGCGGCCTGAATGGTCGGGATCAAGCTCAATTCTCACGCCCCACGGGATAGAGGCGATAGCGCTGGTCGTAGAAGGGCGTGCGCTCATAGAACCAGGCCAGACGCGCGTCGCCGTCGGCGGCGAAGGCGGGGTCGGCGGCCAGCTCGGCCTCGAATTCGGCCTTCAGCGCCGGATCGGCGGCCAGCATCTTCTCGGCCAGCGGGGCGATGGCGTAGGCCTCGATGTATTCGACGCGGTTCAGCACCTCGGGGAACATTCCCCAGGCGAAGAAGCTCTCGTTCGACTGCGGCTCCAGCAGCAGGATGGCGACGTCGCCCATCGGCTGATCGGTCGGCACGCGGACGGAGCCGATGGGGAAGGTCCAGTCGTGGGCCTCGGGCCGGACCTCGCTGACCGAGATCGGCACATGGCCTTCGTTGGTGCGGCCCGACACCTTGGGATCGACAAGGCGCAGCATGTCGACGGCGACGGTGCGCGGGGCGTCCAGCGTCTCCATCTGCACGCCGTGGACGCGCAGGCGCTCGATCACGTCCTGACGATAGGACGGCACCCAATAGGCGGTCGGCCGCTTCAGCGTCAGCGTCGGGTGCGAGCCGTAGAAGGGCATGGGCCACAGTTCGGCGTCCGGCTGGCCCAGCCAGCGGATTTCGGGGCGGCCCGAGGCGATGCTGTCGAAGGTCTCATAGCGGATGCCCTTGAAGGGGCGGGTGTGCGAGGGCGTGTCGTCGCTGTCGAAATTGGCGGGCAGTTCGGCGGGACGCAGGGCGCGGTCGGCGGCGATGGCGGCGCGCAGGTCGCCGGACTTTTCGGCCAGCAGCTTCAGCGCCTGTTCGAGGAAGACATAGGTTCCGAGCACCCGCTGTTCATGCGGCTTCAGGCTGTGGTTCTCGATCAGTATGGTCGGGACGTGCGCCGCCGAGCCCCAGCCGTTCGAGAAGCGCTCGCCCAGACCGCCGTCGTTCAGCCCCTTCTTCGGGTCGCGGTCGTCGATGGCGAAGACCAGTTCTCCGGGGATGTGGCCTTGAGCCTCCAGCGCCGCATACATGGCGGGCTTGAAGGCGGCGTCCAGCCACTTCGCGATGGCCGGGCTGCGGCTCCAGACGCCGTCCTCGCCGTTGTAGCCGAAGGTGACGTCGTATTGATAATCGATGCCGTCGGTGACGTGGATGTCGACGTAGAGGTCCGGCTGATACTTGTGGATCAGGCCCATGACGGCCTGCATCTCGGCCTGATCCAGCTTCATGAAGTCGCGGTTCAGGTTCTGGTTGGTCGCCGTGTGGCGCCAGCCCTGGATACGCGGCCCGCGCTGGTTGGGGCGGGAATAGGCGCCCGCGCGCTCGTGCCCGTCGACGCTGAGGATCGGGATCAGGATCAGGTTGGCCCGGTCCAGCAGGCCGTCTTTTCCGTAAAAGGCGATGTCGCGCAGCAGCATCATGCCCGCGTCCTTGCCGTCGATCTCGCCCGGGTGGATGCCGGCCTGGGCCAGCAGGACGGGCTTGGACGGATCGAAGGCCGCGCCATCCTTGGAGGCGATCACGGCGTAGATCGGGCGGCCTTCCGGCGAGGTTCCGAACTGTTCGATGCGGATCAGGTCGCTGGCGGCGTCCAGTTTGTCGAACCAGGCGCGGGTGTCGGCGTAGTTGGGTGAGAAGTCATGCGCCGCATCGGCCTCGAACGCCGTGACCCAGGGATCGGCGGCGCCTCGCAGCAGGGCGCGGCTGGGGCCGTCCCAGGCGGGAGCGGGCGGCAGGAAGGCCTGGTCCCACGGGGCTTCGTTGGGAACGGAAGCGGACGGGGTCTGGGACATGGCGGGGCTCGCGAGACAAACTAGGGCGGCGACGGCCGCTGTGACGAAACGGTCTAGGCGCATAGGCCCTTCGTGATCCGATCACAGCCGTCTGGCAACCCCGGCGCAGTTCGCGAGAAGCGCGTCCGGCCGCGCGTGACGGCCGGACGCAGGGTCGTTAAGCGGGCAGTTCCACGCGGTTCATGTTGCCGATCGCGCTGTTGTAGCTGTCCACGACCTGCTCGCGGTAGCCGTCGGCCCCGGTCTGCTTGAAGTCGCGATACTCGCCGATCATGCCACTGAGGTTGTCGGCGATGCTGTTCAGGGTGGACCGGTTGCGGCTGTCCGAGGGCATCTTGGCCTGTTCCTCGCGCAGCTTGGCGACGGAGGCCTCCAGATCGGGCAAGAGGCGGTCGGCTTCGGCCTTGTTGTCCTCCATCACCGCATTGGTGAAGAAGTCGGCCTTCTGCATGGCGTCCAGGACGCTGGCCTCGGCGGCGTGGCCGGCCTTGCGCATGGCTTCCATCTTCGCGGCGTTGCTGGCGCGTTGATATTCGGAAAGGGCGGCGTCGAGCGCCTCGATCCCGCTGACGCTGCCCTGATAGGCCTGCATCAGTGCGGGGTGCGCGCCCTTGGCCTTGGCCAGATTGTCTTCGCGATAGGCGCGGGACTCGAAGTAGGGGTCCAACGTGCGCCACTGGGCGAGAAGCGCCTCCAGTTGCGGGATCAGCTTGTCGACCGTCTCATCCGCCTTCTTGCCCTGATTGCCGCCGTTCAGGGCGCGGCCCTGCTTGAGCTTCTCGATCGCCCGTTCCAAATGGGAGATGTTCTCGGGGAAGTGCAGGGTCGCCGAAGCCGAGGCGTTGGGAATATCCAGCTTCTGATACTCGCCGTAGTATTTGGTCACGCCCCAGGGGTCGTCGATCAGCGCGTTGAAGGCGTCGATGTAGAGGCTCATCTTCTCTTGCGTGGCCTCGTTGCCCGCCGCCTGGGCGACCGATTTGGGCGCCGGATTCTCGGCGTTGCCCTTGCTGTCGCCGCACGCCGAAAGGCTGAGCGCGGCGGCGAGTGCGAGCGTGGCGACGCCGGCGCTGGTGCGTGAAATCATATGGATTCCCCTAAGCCGATCAGCGCGCCCCGAGCGTCGCCGTTCCTTCGGTCGGGAAACTGAACGCCGATCAGCCATTTGGGTTCTCTGGCGAGACGAGTTTTTGCAATCGGTTCCTAAAGACCGGTTCTGCGCTTCCAGATCGGCGCACCGTCGCCGGGCAGGCCGAGGCTGTCCCAGATGTCATTGACCCGCTCGACCACGGCCTCGTCCATGCGGATCTCCTCGCCCCATTCGCGCTTGGTCTCGGGCTCCCACTTGTCGGTGGCGTCCAGACCGATCTTGGAGCCCAGGCCGCTGTCGGGGCTGGCGAAGTCCAGATAGTCGATCGGGGTGTTCTCGATGACGGTGATGTCGCGCGCCGGGTCCATCTTGGTCGAGACGGCCCACATGACGTCCTTCCAGTCGCGGGCGTTGATGTCGTCGTCCACGACGATGATCCACTTGGTGTACATGAACTGCCGCAGATAGCTCCAGCAGCCCATCATCACCCGCTTGGCGTGGCCCGGATAGGCCTTCTTCATCGACACCACGGCGATGCGGTAGCTGCACCCCTCGGGCGGCAGCCAGAAGTCGGTGATCTCGGGGAACTGCTGGCGGATCAGGGGGATGAAGACCTCGTTCAGCGCCTCGCCCAGCACGGACGGCTCGTCCGGCGGGCGGCCGGTGAAGGTGGTCAGATAGATGGGGTCTTTGCGCATGGTGATGGCTGTCACCTGGAAGACCGGGAACTTCTCGACCGAGTTGTAGTAGCCGGTGTGGTCGCCGTAGGGGCCTTCGTCCTCGAACTCGTCCAGCAGGACGTGGCCTTCCAGCACGATCTCGGCCTGGGCCGGCACCATCAGCGGCACGGTCTTGCATGGGACCAGTTCGGCCTTGGAGCCGCGCATCAGGCCGGCGAACTGATATTCCGACAGGGTTTCCGGCACCGGGGTCACGGCGGCGAGGATGGTTCCCGGATCGGCGCCGAGCACGACGGCGCAGGGCAGGGGCTCGCGCTTGCCCGCCTTCTTGTGCCGGGCGTAGTGCTGGGCGCCGCCGCGATGGGCCAGCCAGCGCATGATGGCCTTGTCCTTGCCCAGCACCTGCATCCGATAGATGCCCAGGTTGAAGTCGTCCTCGCGGTCGTCCGACGGCCCCTTGGTCACGACCAGGCCCCAGGTGATCAGCGGCGCGGGCTCGCCCGGCCAGCAGCCCTGGATCGGCAGGGCGGTCAGGTCGATCTGATCGACCTTCAGCACCACCTCCTGCACCGGGGCCTTCTTCACTGTCTTGGGCCGCATGGACATGACGGTCTGGGCCAGCGGAAGCATCTCCATGGCGTCGCCCAGCCCGCGCGGCGGCGTCGGATTGCGCAGGAAGGCCAGCAGTTCGCCGACCTCGCGCAGTTCGCCCGCCGTGGTGCGTTGTTTGCCCTCCAGCGTCACGCCCATGGCGACCCGCTTCACCGTGCCGAACAGATTGGCCAGGCAGGGAATGGGGCTGATCGTGCCGTCGGGCATGACCGGCTTTTCGAACAGGACGGCCGGACCGCCGTTGCGAAGAAGGCGGGTCTGGATCTCGGTCATCTCCAGATGGGTGGAGACGGGTTCGGACACGCGGACCAGTTCGCCGTGGGCTTCGAGGGTCGCAAGAAAATCGCGCAGGGACTTGTAGGCCATGCGCTGACGCTTAGGCGGACATGCGCCGTCTGTCACGCGTCGGCGATCAATAGGCCGGGGCGTCGGACACCAGCGCCCACACCGGCAGGCGCAGGGCGCGGGTGGCGGCGTCCAACTGGGCGGAATCCAGATGCTCGCGGCCCGCCTCGACCCGGCGCAGGGCCTCGGGCGTCAGGTCGATGGCGGCGGCCAGGTCGTCGAAGGCCACGCCGCGCCGGTCGCGCCAGCGGCGGATGCGCGCGCCGACGACGGCGTCCATCGGATCAATCCCCGGAAAGCCCAGAACCGAACCCATGACGTCCTCCTCGGCGCATGCGCTCCAGAACCGTGTCGGATCAGGCATCCTGATCCCATTGGAAGGCCTCGTCCAGCCAGTCGCCGATGCGGCCGTCGGGGCGGGCCAGGGCGCTGATCCTCGCCATTTCGTCGGTCGACAGCTCAAAGTCGAAGATGCCGAAGTTCTCGGCCGCGCGGCTTTCCTTGGCGGTGCGCGGAATGGCGATGACGCCCTGCTGGATGATCCAGCGCAGGGTGATCTGGCCGTTGGTCTTGCCGTGCGCCCTGGCGATTTCGCCGATCACGGCGTCGTCGGCGATCTTGCCCTGGGCCAGCGGCGACCAGGCGGTGATGGACGACCCTAGATCGCGCGCCGTCTCGATCAGCGTCTTCTGCGACAGATAGGGGTGGTATTCGACCTGATTGGTGATCAGCGGCGCGCTCGACAGGGCGGCGGCCTCGCGGAACAGGGCCGAGGGGAAGTTGGACAGGCCGATGTTCCTGGTGAAGCCTTTTTCCTTCGCCTCGTTCAGGGCGTCGATGGTTTCCGTCAGCGCGGGCGTCGGCTTGGGCCAGTGCAGCAGCAGCAGGTCCGGCGTCAGGCCCAGGCTGAGGGCGGACTCTTCGGCCTGACGCAGCAGGGCGTCGTGCTGGAAATGCTCGACCCAGATCTTGGTGGTGACGAAGATGTCGTCGCGCGTGACGATCCCTTCGGCCACGGCGTCGGCGACGCCGTCGCCGACCGCCTTCTCGTTCTTGTAGATCCAGGCGGTGTCGATGTGGCGATAGCCGATGCGCAGGGCTTCACGCACCATGCGGCGGGCGTCGTCGGCCTCCAGCTGCCAGGTGCCGAAACCGAGCAGGGGAATCTCCACGCCCGAGGCGGTCACGGTCGGCTGATCGGAATAGGGCATGGGGGAGGCTCCGGTGGGAAGATGAGCCTGGGATATAGGCGCCCGCTCAGGCGTCGCCATTGTCCAGCCAGTGGAAAATCTGGTCCCACAACGGCTCCATCCCCTTGCGGAAGGCGCCTTCGTGGCCGATCCGCCGCGCGCCGAAGTCGCCGGGCGCATGGACGCTCATGTCCGAGCGGGCTTTGGGATAGACGCTCAACAGATCGCGCGCGGTGCTGGGCGTGGCGATGGGATCGTCGGTGAAGATCCACGACCGGATCGGCGCGGTCACGGCCTCATAATGATGCGGCCGCAGGCTGGTCTCCAGCTCCTTGGAGAAATACGCGCGCTTCATGCCCCAGCGCCGCCAGGTGGTGAAGACGCCGCGCGGCAGATCGGTCCCGGCCCACAGGCCGCCGCCCTTGATATAACCGTGCCGCATCAGGCTGAACGGGCCGAAGCCCAGCCAGAAGAACAGCTCCATTGGATTGTAGCTGCGATGGTGCCCGCCCCACCAGCCGGTCCCGACCGAGACGAAGGCGTGCCGCTCGATCCGGTCGTGATTGGGCATGAAGCCGAGGAAATGGCCGCCGACGCTGTGGCCGACATGGACGACGCGCAGGTCCGGCGCCGCCTCGATCAGGGCGTCCAGGGCGGCGGGTATGTCCAACCGTCCCCAGTCGGGATAGTCGATGGTCGAGCCCTTCAGATCATCCGGCCGCGACCCGGCGATGCCCCGGAAATCATAGGTCAGCACCGCCGCGCCCCGCTCGGCCAGATAGCGAGCGAACCGCTCGTAAAAGCCCTTGGGAAAGCCCGTGCCGGATGACACCAGCACGGCGAGGCGCGGCTCTGCGGCCGACACCAGCCGCATCGACAGCGGATAACCGTCGGCGGCCGGGGCGATGAAGTCGCGCGTGACGAGATCGGTCATAGGTCCGTCCTGTTTGGAAACGAACTCTAGCCGATTGACGTGGCGTCAGGTCAAGGCTTTGCGGGGGCGGACGCCGTGGTCGGGCCCAGCGCCAGCAGGCCGTCAAACTTGCCATCCTGTTGCGATGCGAGAATGACGCCGCGCGTTTCGGAATCGTCGACCTCGGGAGCGGGTGCGGCGCCGCAGTCGTCACGACACATCCAGGCCTCGCCGCCTTGCTGGGCGACGCTGAGAGACAAGGTTTCCTCAGGCCGGATATGGGCGGCGGCGGGCAGGCCCACCGGCGAACCCACGCGGCGAATCTTCTCGGCATGGACCCGCCCGACCAGCGCCAGAAGGCGAGAGTGAGGCTGGGCCATGGCCTGACGGCTCCATAGAACCGCCCGATCCATTTCCGCATAGGATTGACGGAAACCTTCGACACGCGGGCTGTTCGGGACTGAGGCGACCACGGTCATATCGGCGGCCTCCCGCAGCATGGCGCGCAATCTCAGCAGTAAGTCCAGCATGGCCTCGCTGCCGCGTCCGTCATGATGGACGAAGGGGCCGTGCGCATAGGCGGCGAGCGCCGCACGCGCCTCGGCTTCGGTGTCGGCCTCCATGAAGGCGTCCAGCGTCGGTTGAAACTCGACCGGATACTCCAGAGAGACGACGACCGGCCCCTGTTCCAGCGCCGCGCAGACTAGGTCGGCGAAGGCGGCGGGGGCCTCGACCGTGCCGTGCGTCTCGCCGACGAAGACATAGCGGACGTCGTCGCGCCACAGGGCCTCGGACCCTGCGACGGGACGACAACCGTCGGACCAGTCAAAAGCCGATAGCAGACCGGCGGCGATGAGGGCGGCGATCATGGGCGTCTCCTGACTGGGCCGGATCAATAGGCCAGGGCGTTGCCGTCCTTGCGCATCTCGGTCGCCGCGCCGTAGGTCCAGCGGCCCTGTTCGTTGATCTGCTTCATCACGTTCTGATAGCCGCCGAAGCCGCCGTCGGGCGGGCCCAGATCCCAGCCCATGGCGGACAGTTGCTGCTTGGTCGCTTCGGGCACGCCGGATTCAAGATGCAGCTTGCCCACGCCCTCGGCCGGTTGGCCGGTCGGCTCGGACGAGCCGTAGTGCTGCCAGCGCGGGCTGTCGCCGGCTTCCTGCGGGTCGAGGCCGTAGTCGACCATGTTGATGATGATCTGGGCCTGTCCCTGCGGCTGCATGCCGCCGCCCATGACGCCATAGGCCATCCACGGCTCTCCGTCCTTGCAGGCGAAGCCGGGGATGATGGTGTGGAAGGGGCGCTTGCCCGGCGCATAGACGTTGGCGTGGCCGTCGCTCAGGGCGAACAGCTCGCCGCGATTCTGGAACATGAAGCCCAGCGTCCGGCCGTCCGGGCCGTCGGGCGTCAGGCCGCCGCCCATGCCGCGATAGTTGGACTGGATCCAGCTGACCATCATGCCGTCGCTGTCGGCGACGCTGAAGTAGGTGGTGTCGCCCTGCGTCGGCGCATCGCCGGGGAAGACGCGGTCCATGACGCGGTCGGGGCGGATCAGTTTCGCCCGTTCGGCGGCGTAGGCCTTGGAGTTCAGCCAGGCGGTCGGGGCCTTGGCGAAGCGCTCGTCGGCGAAGTAGCGGGCGCGGTCCTCGAAGGCCAGCCGCTTGGCCTCGGCCTGGACGTGGATCGAGGCGGCCGACTGGAAGCCCATGGCCTTCAGGTCGAACTGTTCGCAGATGTTCAGGATCTGGTTGGTCGACAGCCCTTGGGTGTTCGGCCCCAGGGAATAGACCTCGACCCCGCGATAGGTGGTCATCAGCGGCTCGACCCATTCGGTGCGGTGGGCGGCCAGGTCGGCGCGGGTCATCCAGCCGCCGATACGCTTGAAATAGCGCTCGATGTGGTCGGCGATCACCCCGTCATAGAAGGCGTCGCGGCCGCCCTCGGCGATCATGCGGTAGGTGCGGCCGAGGTCCGGGTTGGCGAAGATTTCCCCCGTTTTCGGCGTGCGGCCGCCGGTCAGCCAGACCTTCTTGCGGTTGTCGTTCTCTTCGATCGTCGCGGCGCTCTTGTCGAAGTTGGCCATGCCGCGTTCGAGATAGTAGGCCACGACTTGCGGCACCGGCACGCCCTGTTCGCACAGTTCGGCGACGGGCAGCAGGACGTCCTTCCACGGCAGCTTGCCGTAGCGCTGGTGCGCGCTCCACCAGGCGTCGACCGTGCCGGGGACATTGACCGTGACGGCGCCGTAGCGGGGCAGGTAGCCGTCCGGCCCGGCCTTGGATCGCGCGGTCGCCAGCGACAGGCCGCGCGGGCTGGCGCCTGAGCCGTTGAAGCCGACGACCTTCTTCTGCGCCGGATCCCACATCAGGCAGAAGGCGTCGCCGCCGATGCCGTTGGCGGTCGGCTCCAGGAAGCCCAGGGCGGCGTTGATGGCGATGGCGGCGTCGATGGCCGAGCCGCCGCGTCGCAGGGTGTCCAGGCCGATCAGGGTGGCGGCCGGATGGGCCGTGGCCGCGGCGCCGTTCGCGCCCCAGACGGTCGAGCGGCCGACGAAGCGCGGCCCGGTGATGCGGTCGCCGATGCCGACGCCGGCGTAGGGGTCTGGCGCAGGGGCGGGCTGGACAGAGGCCGGATTGGCGGAAGGCGTGGCGGCGTTCGGCGCCTGCTGGGCGCTGGCGGCCCCCGCCATCAGGGCTCCGGCGGGCAGGGCGGACAGGAAGGTACGGCGACGCATGATGATTTACTCCCCCTCATTCGAGGCGCGCATTGAGGCTGGAACAGGGGGAGGGCGCAAGCGGTCGATGGCTGACGGGCAAAGAAAAAGGGTCGCCGAGGCGACCCTTTTCCAGACTGTCGATTACCGACCGTCTCAGGTGATGTCTTCGTTCAGGAGGCCGACCTTGTAGAAGCCGTTTTCCTGAAGCTTGTTCATGACTTCCATGAACTGGTTGTACTTCACTTCCGGCTGAGCGCGGACGAAGACGCGTTCTTCACGGCAGTCGGTGGCCACGGCCTGGGCGGCGCACACGTCAGCCGTCAGCTTGGCGATCGTGGTTTCCGTCTCGGCGATGTAGAGCGAGCCGTTTTCCTGAATGGTGATGTAGACCGGCTCTTTCGGCTTCTCGGCGTCCGGCGCCGGCGGCGTCGCGGGCGGCAGGTCCAGCTTGATCGACACGGTAGCCATCGGCGCCGCGACCATGAAGATGATCAGCAGCACGAGCATGATGTCAACGAACGGCGTGACGTTGATGTCCGCGTTCTGTTGCGCCAGCTTGCCGCCGCCACCGCCTGAGGAAAGTTTCGCGCCCATTACGCCCTCGTCTCCATCAAGATCCGCACCCTCCGGCGGACCACACTGAAAGTCTGGCTCGTCTCTTGGCGTCCTGAAGCAGGCTTGTAAAGCCGTCGAATGCGAGGAAATGACGCCGCAGGGGAATAAGATTGCGAATTCGGCGCAGGGCCGCCCTGGCCGCGATCAATTCAGCCCCGGATTCCCGTCTCTGACTCTCAGCCTCGGGCCAGCTTGAGGAATCGCTCGGCCAGGGCCGGGTCGTTCTTGAAGGCGCCGGTGAAGCGGGTGGTGATGGTCGAGACGTGGCGGTGATGCACGCCGCGCGTCGTCATGCACTGGTGCGCCGCATCGACCAGCACGGCCACGCCCCTGGGCTGCAGGTGCGATTCGATGGCGTCGATGATGTCGTTGGTCAGGGTCTCCTGGTTCTGGAGACGGCGTGCGAAGATCTCGACCACGCGCGCCAGCTTGGAGATGCCGACCACCTTCTCGCCCGGCAGATAGGCGACGTAGGCCTTGCCCAGGAAGGGGGCCAGGTGGTGCTCGCAGTGGCTCTCGACCTCGATGTCGCGCAGGATGACCATGTCGTCATAGCCGGTCACGTCCTCGAAGGTGCGCGACAGCTCCTTGCCCGCATCGGCGTCATAGCCGTCGAACCATTCGCCATAGGCGTCGACCACGCGCTTGGGCGTGTCCAGCAGGCCGGGACGGTCGGGGTTGTCGCCGGCCCAGGCGATCAGGGTGCGCACGGCCTCCAGAGCCTGTTCGCGGCTGGGACGCTGCGGCGCCTCATTGGCGACGAGGACGGGCTTGGCGGGGGTGCTGCTCATGAAACGATCCGGCGGCGGCGAGAGCGCCTGTTCAGAATACAAATATATATGGACTTGGGCGCGCGGCCCTGACTGTCTATCAGGCCGCTATATGGGACACCTCCTCAGTCCCGCAAGAAAACTCGCAAAAGACCTGACCCATGGCCCTGCACATCCACGACACCCTGCGCCGTGAAAAGCGCCTGTTCGAGCCGCGCGATCCGAACCGGGTGAGCCTCTATGTCTGCGGCCCGACGGTCTATGACTACGCCCATATCGGCAACGCCCGCCCGCCGGTGGTGTTCGACGTGCTGGTGCGCCTGCTGCGCCGCACCTATGGCGCGGACAAGGTGGTCTACGCCCGCAACGTCACTGACGTGGATGACAAGATCAACGCCAAGGCCGCCAAGGAAGGCGTCGCCATCGGCGAGATCACGGCGCGCTATGAGGCCGCCTATCTGGCCGACATGGGCCTGCTGAACGTCTCGCCGCCCGACATCGCCCCGCACGTCACCGACTACATCGAGGCGATCACCAGGCAGATCCAGGCCATCATCGACGCCGGCTGCGCCTATGCCGCCGAGGGCCATGTGCTGTTCGACGTGTCGTCCTATCCGTCTTACGGCGCGCTGTCGGGGCGCAATCTGGACGACATGATCGCCGGCGCCCGCGTCGAGGTCGCGCCCTACAAGAAGAACCCGCACGACTTCGTGCTGTGGAAGCCGTCCAAGGCGGACGAGCCGTCCTGGCCCTCGCCGTGGGGCGAGGGGCGTCCGGGCTGGCACATCGAATGCTCGGCCATGATCGAGGAGACGCTGGGCCTGCCCATCGACATCCACGGCGGCGGCATCGACCTGGTCTTCCCGCACCACGAGAATGAGATCGCGCAAGGGGTCTGCGCCCACGGCCACGCCCACGGCGAGGAGGCGCACGACGAATACGCCCGCTACTGGATGCACAACGGCTTCCTGACCGTGGACGCCGAGAAGATGTCCAAGTCGATCGGCAACGTCCTGCTGCTGCACGATCTGGTGCAGGCCATGCCGGGCGAGGTGGTGCGCTGGGCCCTGCTGAGCGCCCACTATCGTCAGCCGCTGGACTGGAACCAGACCTTGCTGGAGCAGAGCCGCAAGAACCTGGATCGCCTCTACGGCGCCCTGCACCGCGCGGCCGGGGTCGAGGCGGCGGAGGTCGAGCCGCCGGTCGAGTTCATGAAGTCCATCGAGGACGACCTGAACACGCCGGGCGCCATGGCGGCCCTGTTCGCCCTGTCCAGCGACATCGAACGCGGCATGACGGCGGGCGACGAAGGCGCGGTGGCCGAGGCCAAGGGGCGGCTGATCGCGGCGGCTTCGATCCTGGGCGTGCTTCAGGCCGATCCGGCGGAGTGGTTCTCGGGCGTCGACGAGGGGCTGAAGGCCGAGGTCGAGGGCCTGCTGGAGCAACGCGCCGCCGCTCGCACGGCCAAGAACTGGGCCGAGGCCGACCGCATCCGCGACCGGCTGAACGAACTGAACGTCGTTGTCATGGACGGCCCGCAAGGCGCGACCTGGCGGATGAAGGGCTGAGGCTTCCTTCTCCCCTTGTGGGAGAAGGTGGCAGGCGAAGCCTGACGGATGAGGGGTTGCGGGACGTTAGCCTCGCAATCCTTGCATCCGGTTTCGGAGAGACCCCTCATCCGGCCCTGACGGGCCACCTTCTCCTACAAGGGGAGATGGACGCTATCGCGCCCGGCGGATGAGTTCATCCGCCAGCACGTCGGTCAGATAGCCGTCCGCCGTCCGTCCGTTGGCCTGTTGCCAGCGGCGCAGGGCGGCGCGGGTGTTGGAGCCGATGACGCCGTCGACCCCTTGCGTGTCGAAGCCCATGCGGGTCAGGGCCTGCTGGGCGCCGATTCTCTGATCCCGCGTCAGGGGGCCGTCGTTGGGCCAGGAGGCCTTCAGCGCAGGCTTGCCCGCCACCCCGTCAGCGATCATGCCGATGGCCAGGGCGTAGCTGACCGAGTTGTTGTAGCGGCGGATGACGTAGTGGTTGGGCAGGGCCAGGAAGGCCGGGCCCTTGGCGCCCTGCGGCAGCAGGATGGCCGCGCCCTCGGCCGCCTCGGCGCTGTTGGGCGAGGAGCCGTCGGCCAGACGCACGCCGCGCGCGGTCCAGTAAGACCAGGGATGTTTCGGCCCCTCGGCCTGGCTGTAGTCAAAGTTGGAGGGCAGGGTGACTTCATAGGCCCAGCCCTGGCCGCGCTTCCAGCCCGCCTGGGCCAGCAGATTCGCCGCCGAGGCCAGGGCGTCGGCGTCCGAGCCCCAGATGTCGACCTTGCCGTCGCCGTTCTGATCGACGCCCAGCCGCAGATAGTTGTCCGGCATGAACTGGGTCTGGCCCATGGCCCCGGCCCAGCTGCCTTTCAGCCCCGCGCGGTCGCGCTTGCCCGTCACCACGATGTCGAGGGCGTGTTTCAGCTGATCCTCGGCCCAGGCGCGGCGGCGGCCGTCATAGGCCAGGGTCGCCAGCGAGCGGATGACGTCGAAATCGCCCTGAACCTGGCCGAAGGCGCTTTCCTGCGCCCAGACGCCCAGCAGGATTTCGGTCGGCACGCCGTACTTCTGGGTCACGTCCCACGGCACGCGATCGACGCGCTGGCGCGCCATGGCGATTCGCGCCGGAGTGGTGGCGTTCTGGATGTAGACCCCGGCGGGGCGAGAGAATTCGGGCTGGTTGCGGTCCAGGCGGATGATGCTGGGGTTCGGCGTCACGCTCTCCAGCTCGCGGGCGTACTCCCATTTGCGGGCGCCGCCGTGGCGCTCCAGGAAGCTCTGCTTCCAGGCGTCGAAGCTGGCGTGGTCGTAGGCCTCGCTGAGATCCGTCTGGGCGGGCGGGGGCGTGGGGGCTGGCGTGGCGGGCGCAGGCTCGACCACGGGCGGCGGCGCAGGCTGTGGCTGCGGCGGCGTGGGAACCATGGGGGTGCAGGCGGCGACCGAACCCAACAACAGAAGACGATAAGCGATACGCATAGTCACAGGCTAACGCCCCCGAATTCCACGACCAATCACAAGCGCGCGAAGGTCCGATGAGTTTCCGTGATAAGGGTGAAAGCGCCGTTAACCATTCTTGCAAGCAGGCGGTTAATCAGCCGAATTTACATTGCAGCGTTCCCTGAGCACGGCCTGGTGGCGGAGGGGCGACGCGCCGGACGTGCAAGTCCGGAGATCCTCCGTTCGACTCGGGGGCCAGGCCTCCAGCGGATTCCCCGCGCGGAATGTTGACGAAAGGCGAAGGCCTCTCTATACGACCGCCTCCGCCGCAGGTTCGCCCGCGGCTCTTTTGTTTTACTCGCCCTCACGGGCCTCCAACCGGGACGTCCGACCATGAAGGTCCGTAGCTCGCTGAAGTCGCTGAAGGGTCGCCACCGCGACTGCAAGATCGTTCGCCGCAAGGGCGTTCTGTACGTCATCAACAAGACCGACCCGCGCTTCAAAGCCAAGCAAGGCTGATCAGGCGTGATCGGCGCGCCCCGCCTTTCGCGGGCGAGGCGCGCGCCGACCGTCGGTGGATGGGATGACTATCCACAGGGCCGCGGGCGTTGTCCGCGGCTTTTTCGCGTCCGGCGTTGAGCGCAGGCTCGCGTCTGACTAGTGATTCTTTTCCAAGTCGTCCCAATGGCCCTCGGCCTGCTTGAGGACGTGCTTTTTCTTGCCCTAACGGCTTTTGGCCTGCTTGAGGGCGCAGCTTGATTTGAGTTCTGGAGTTCAGTCATGGACGACGCTTCCTTCGACGCCAGCCCCGACGTCCTGACCGCCACGGCCCAGGGCCGTCTTCGCTCGATCATCGAACGCCTGGAGCGCCTCGAAGAGGACAAGCAGGCCGTCATGGTCGACATGAAGGAGGTCTTCGCCGAGGCCAAGGGCGAAGGCTATGACGTCAAGGTGCTGCGCAAGGTTCTGCGCCTGCGCAAGCAGGACAAGGCCAAGCGTCAGGAAGAAGAAGCGATTCTGGACCTCTACCTCTCGGCTCTCGGCGAGATCTGAGGGAGGCGGGCCTGAAGCGCACGCCCTTCAAGCCCTCCGGCGACGGCCCTTCACGCTCCAGCAGCCTGAAGGGCGGCGGCGCCCTTAAAACCAAACCTTCTCTGAGCCCCTGGGAGCAGCAGAAGGAGGCGGCGAAACGATCCGCGCTCAATGCCCTGAAACGCGCCCGCCGCTCGGCAGAGAAGGCGGGCGTTTCCCTGTCCGAATGGGAGGGGGAGTTCCTCGATTCGGTGGGCGAGCGAATCCAGACCCATGGCCGCGCCTTCGCCGACCCGGAAAAGGGCGCGCCGGGGCAGGCGCTGTCGGCCATGCAGGGCCGCAAGCTGAAAGAGATCACGGCCAAGGCCAAGGGCGAACCGCGTCGATTCGGGCGACGCCGGAAAGAAAGCCAGTCGACGCCCGATGAGGTTGAATGAAGCCCGCAACCGTTCAGCTTGGCCGTGCGTTGCGTCTGCGGATATCCAAGCCTCTTGAGAGGGAAGACTAATGAAACCCTTCGCCCCCGCCGTCCTGACCGGCGGTCTTCTGAGTTTGAGC
>NZ_GL883086.1:1548892-1556684 GCF_000204035.1 Brevundimonas diminuta ATCC 11568 | reverse complement strand
AGCCCGACGCCGAACGCCGTCCCGACCCTGCCTGTCGTCGACGAGGCCGCCGCGCGCGCCTTCGTTCGCGAGGAAGGCTCCACGCTGGAGGTGCTGACCTTCGAGCGGGCCGGATCGGTGACGAAGGAAGGAACGGTGAAGGGCTATGCGGCACCGGTCTACGCCGTACCCGTCGCGGCGGGACAGACGCTGAAAGTCGCCTTCAAACCGTCCAACACCAACCTGTATTTCAACATCAGCGACGCGGCGGACCAGAGCGGCGCGGCCGTGTTCCGGGGCGAGGTCGAGGGCGAAACGGCCGAGCTGAAGGCCGCCAAGGACACGACCTATGTCATCACCCCGTTCCAGCCTCGCGCCACGGCGCGTCGGGGGTCGGAAGGCGCCTACGCCCTGACGGTCAGCCGGAACTGACTCGGGAAAGCGAAACGATGGCGAAGGGCGGCGGAGGCGAACTCCGCCGCCCTTCCAATCGCTTTCAGGGCAGGGCGTTCAGGCGCATGGCCGACAGATAGGGTTGATAGGCCGTGCGGGCGGCCGCCGCGCCGGACAGGTCGTCCTGTTCGATATGGATGGTCAGGCCGTAGCGGCCCTTGAGCGCGCTCATCGCCGAGCCGACGCGGCCGCCTGAATCCTTGGGTTCGACGCCGATGACGATGGGCTCGCCGGACGAAGCGTCCATGACCACGGGCAGATAGTCTTCGCCGCCGATCGAAGCCAGGGCGGGCGGGGAGGACAGGGCCGCTTCGCGCAGGCCCTTGGTCATTTCAACGCCCGCGCCGACGCTCTTGAAGGCGGTCTCCTGAGCCGCGGCGAGCAGGCCGGACATGGGGCCGCTTTCCTCGGGAACGGGGGCCTTGGAATCGATCAGCAGGATTTCGGCGCTGGTCCCCGGCTCGCCATAGGTCATGGAGACGGAGAAGGGCTGGCACTCGACCTCGGTCAGCGGCTTGCCAGCGATGGTCTGGGCCGTCGGCATGGCCGCCAGAAGCGGGTGATCCACGCACTCGGACGGCAGGGCGGCCTTGGAAAGGGCGGAAGCGCCGGCTTCAGCCGAGGGCGGGCCCTCGGCGTTGGAGCAGGCGGTCAGGGCGACGACGGACGCCACGGTCAGAACGGCGGCGGTATGACGAAACAAGATGGCGGGCTCCCCCCGGTTGAACTGGAGGGTAGACCTGTGGCCGGAACCGCCGCCGTTTGGAAGCCTCAAGCATCGTGGGTCAGTCCAGTTCCTGAACGCCGCCGCCGGAGACGGTCAGGATCTGGCCGCTGATCCACGACGCGGCGGGCGAGCACAGGAACAGGGCCGCGCGGGCGATGTCCTCGGGCTGCCCCAGGCGGCCCAGCGGCGTGTGCTTGAGCATGGCCTGTTCGATCTCGGGCGTCAGGACGCCGGCCAGGGCGTCGGTCTTGATCGCGCCTGGCGCGATGGCGTTGACGCGAACGCCGCGCGGACCCAGGTCGAAGGCGACGTTGCGGGTCAGATGACTGACCGCCGCCTTGGACGAACCGTAGGAGGCCATGCGGGCGTTCTTGTTGTCCCCGGCCATGGAGGTGATGTTCAGGATCGCCCCGCCGCCTGCGTCCTGCATGTGCGGCGCCGCCAGTTGCATGAAGCGGAAGGGGGCGAAGACGTTGAGCTGATAGGCGCGCTCGAAATCGCTCATGGGCATGTCGAAGGGCTTGGGGCCGCCGCCGCCCGCATTGTTCACCAGCAGGGTCAGCTTGCCGAAGGCCGCGACCACGGCCTCGACAGTCGCGATGCGCTGGGCTTCGTCGGTGACGTCGCAGGCCAGGCCGACCGCGCGTCCGCCGGCCCGGACCACGCCGTCCGCCACGGCCAGGGCCTTGACTGCATCCAGGTCCGTGACGGCCACGGCGGCGCCCGCCGCGGCGAAGGTCTCGGCGATGGCGCGGCCGATTCCGGCCCCGGCGCCCGTCACCAGGGCGACGTGACCGTCCAGTCGGAAATGTGCGTCCATGGTGCAGCCCCTGTGTGAAATCCCACTAGGGAAGCGTCAGGCGCGCGCGAGGGTTCCTGCGCCTGTGGTCTTCGGGCCTCTCAGCCGGCTTCCTTGAGCTGTTCCTCAAGGCCCTGTTCGCGGACCTTGCGATAGAGGGTGGAGCGGCCGATGCCCAGGCGGCGGGCGATTTCGGACATGTGGCCGGAGTAGACCTCGATGGCGTGCTGGATCAGGTCGCGTTCGATCTGCTCCAGTGTGCGGACGTGGCCGCGGTCATCGGTGATGCGGACCGGGCTGTCGTGCTGGGCGTCCTCGTCGCTCGAGACGGACTCGGAGGCCGAGGCGGGCGCGTGCTCGCCGCTCGGGGGAGCGGCCACGGCGTCCAGCGGCACGGCGACGCCCGAGATGGCCGGGAAGTCGTGCGGCTGCAGCAGGGGCGAGTCGGCCAGGACCAGGGCGCGATAGACCGCATTCTCCAACTGGCGGACGTTGCCGGGCCAGTCGTGGCCCTGCAACAGGGCCAGGGTCTCGGGCGAGCAGCCCGCGACGCGCTTGCCTTCCTCGACGTTGAAGCGGGCGATGAAGTGCTCGACCAGGGCCGGGATGTCCTCGCGTCGTTCGCGCAGGGCCGGGGCCTCGATCGGGAAGACGTTCAGGCGATAGAAGAGGTCTTCGCGGAAGGCGCCTTCCTTGACCTGTTGGGCCGGGTCGCGATTGGTGGCCGAGACGATGCGGACGTCGACCTTGACCGGGCGTTTGCCGCCGACGGGGTCGACCTCGCCTTCCTGAAGGGCGCGCAGCAGCTTGACCTGCATGTCCAGCGGCAGTTCGCCGATCTCGTCCAGGAACAGGGTGCCGCCGTTCGCCTCGACGAACTTGCCCGCGTGTTTTTCGTGCGCGCCGGTGAAGGCGCCCTTCTCGTGGCCGAACAGGATGGATTCGACCAGATTGGCGGGCAGGGCGCCGCAGTTGACCGCCACGAAGGGCTTGCCCGCCCGGTCCGAGGCGCCGTGCAGGGCGCGGGCGATGACTTCCTTGCCGACGCCGCTTTCGCCGGTGATCAGCACGGGGATGGAGGACTTGGCCGCGCGCTGGCCCAGGGCCTTGACCATCCGCATGGGTTCGCTGTCGCCGACCATGTCGTCGAAGGAGGAGCGGCCCGTGGCGCGCTTCTTCAGGCGGCCGATCTCGGCGGTCAGCTGGGTCATCTGCAGGGCGTTGCGGACGCCGACCAGCAGGCGGTCGGGGCCGACCGGCTTGACGAAGAAGTCCTGGGCCCCGGCCTGCATGGCCTTGACCACCGTCTCGATGCCGCCGTTGGCCGTCAGCACGATGACCGGCGTGGCCACGCCCGCCGTGCGCATCTCGGCCAGGGCCTCCATGCCCGACAGGCCGGGCATGACGAGATCCAGAAGCACCACGTCGGCGCCGCCGCCCTTGGTCAGACGGTCGATGGCCTCGCCCCCGCTTTCGGCGTGGACGACCGCATAGCCTTCACGGTCGAGCACCGCCTGAATCAGGCGGCGCTGCGTGGGATCATCGTCGACGACCAGAACGGTCTTGGCCATTGGAGCACACCCTTCAACATCACCATCGAACGGCCGTCCTCATTGGGTCGGGACTGGCTCGTTTCGACACAACCCTAGAACGGAGGGAATGAAGATCGGGTTTCGGAGACCTGAGTCAGGGGTTAACGGGGGCGGGCTTCGGGCAGACGGCTTCCGGCTGCAGCCGCCCGGTCACGGCGCCCATGTTCAGATCGGGCCAGGGCGATGCGGCGGTCTTCAGGTCGGGGTGCTTGAGCGACTCGCGCAGATCGCGGCCGCCGGGACCGGGACAATGCGGAACCTGATAGTCGCCCTGATGGACCCAGCGGCCGTCGGCGCCCTGAGCGAACAGGGCGATCCTGTAAGTGGTCGCCAACAGGATTTCGTCGCGGCCGTCGCCGTTCAGGTCGCGCTGTGCGGCGAGGCACTTGTAGTCGCTGTTGCAGGCGTAGCGCGGATCGCCGGACGGCGCCGGGGCCAGGAAGGCGGCGGGCAGGGGCTTGTCCTCCGGCCACGGGGCGATGTTCGGCGCGCGCGGGGGCAGGGCGGCTTCCTCTATGTCATAGCGCGAGGTCACGGCCTGGGCCGCCTTGGCGCGACGGGCGATCTCGGCGTCGGAGGATTTCGCCAGCTCGGCCAGGGCCGCGCGTCCCGTCTTGCCCGCGCCGAAGCGCAGGAAGGCGTAGTCGAACTGGGCCGCGCTGACGGCGCCGCGCTTGAGCCGGGCGGTCTGGTCGTTGACCGACAGGCGGGCCGGATCGGCCAGGGGGCTGAACAGGGCGAGGATGACCAGCACCGTCAGGACGGCGGCCAGGACGTTGGTGCGCTCCAGCGGCTTCATCCAGGCGGTCTTGCGCCACAGGGGCGACAGGGCGGCCCAGCCGTATCCGGCGGCGTAGAGGACGCCGACCAGGGCGCAGGCCGAGGCGATGATGCGGTCGGGCGTCAGGCCGTGCTGGCCGATACGCAAGGACAGGCCCCAGAGCGCGATCAGGATCAGCGGCGTCAGCAGCACCGAGGCGACCCGCACCGCCAGGCGCAGGGCGGCGGGCGGCAGATTGTCCTCGCGCCCGTCCTGATAGGCGGTGTTGATCAGCACGATCAGGGCGGCGGCGGCCGACAGCACCAGGGCCGTGGCGCTGCCCGTCTTCCACAGCCCGTCCAGGCCGGTGAAGGGCAGGGCGGCCAGGAAGCCCGCCACCAGGACGGTGATGACCAGCAGCAGCCAGGACAACAGCATCAGCGCCACCGTCCGCACGCCCCGGATCAGGCCGCCGCGCACGTCGGTCAGCTGCACCGCCACGGCGAAGACCAGGCAGGTGACGGGGATGGAGAACCACTCCTCGCCCAACAGGTCGCTCAGGAAGCTGAGGCCGATGACGCGGAACAGGGCCGCGCCCAGGAACAGCAGCAGCCAGAAGGCGCCGGTGAAGCCCAGCGACAGCACCAGTTGCACGCCCGCCTTCCAAGCGGTGTCGAAATAGTCGTCGTAGTCGGCGATCCAGCGTCGCCCTTGGACGGCCGGAACGATCAGGTGATGGGCGATGAACAGGGCGGCTGCGGCGAAGGCCACGACCGGGAAGCGCAGATAGGGCGGGCGGAAATAGTCGCTCGCCTGCTGGGCTGCGTCGTGCCAGCCCAGCAGCGCCAGAACCGCCGCCGCGACCGCGCCCCACAGCGCCAGCGTCTTCCATCCCATCCGCCCGACGCCCGCCAGCAGCATGATCGGCGCGAACGCCGCCGCCAGCGCCAGGGCGGCGAAGAGCGAAGGCTGGGTTGCGGGCCAGGCCAGGGCCGTGGCGTCCGACGCCGAGCGATACAGCAGATAGAGAACCAGCCCCTGGATCAGACCGATCCCGATGCGGATGGCGGCGAGCCCGCGCGCGCCTTCCAGCGAGGCGCGGCCGGTGGGGTCGGGGGCGGTATGGGTCATATTTGAACAGTGCTCGATTTTGACGGCGAAGGGAAGACGCTTTTCATCGTCCTGGTTTGAGGCTGACCTGCTGAGAGAAGGGCGGCTTGCATCGCGCCCCTCGTCTCTCCACAACCAAGGGCATGAACGCGCCCGTCAAAACGACCGAATTCGCCGACGCCCCGCTGTGGGATCTGTCCGACCTCTACGCCTCGCGCGAGGATGCGCGCATCGCCGCCGATCTGGAGCGGGCCAGGGCGTTGGTCGACCGGATGAACGCCTGGCAGGGGCGGCTGGCCGCGCTGTCGGGCGCCGAACTGGGTCGGGCGCTGGACGAGGCGATCGGGCTTTATGAGCAGGCGGCGGACGTGATGGGGGCCTTGGGCGCCTACGCCTTCCTCGCCGCCTCGACCAATCGCGAGGATGCGGCGGCGCAGGGGTTCGAGGCCGATGTGCGCGAGAAGCTGACCGTCATCGCCACCCCGACCGTCTGGCTGACGCTGGAGATTAATGCGCTGGACGAGGCGGCGGTGGAGGCGGCGCTGACGGCTCATGCGCCCGCCGCGCGCTGGGCCCCGTGGTTGCGCCGGGTGCGGGCGATGAAGCCGCATGAACTGTCGGCCGAGCTGGAGACCTTCATCGCTGAGCGCGGCCCGATTCAGGCGCAGTGGCCGCGCCTGTTCGACGAGACCCTGGCCGCGCTGCGCGCGCCGGTGAGGGATGAGGAGCTGACCCTGGCCGAGGGGCTGAACCGTCTCAGCGACGCGGACGGCGCCAAGCGTCAGGCGGCGGGCGAGGGCCTGTCGACGGCCTTTTCCGGCATCGCCCGGACCATGGCCATGGTGCTGAACACCGTCGCCGCCGAAAAGGCGCTGGAGGATCGCAAGCGCGGCTTCAAACGCCCCGCCGACAGCCGCCACCTGGGCAATGAAGTCGACGGCGAGAGCGTGGACGCCATGGCCGAGGCGGTGGCCGAAGCCTATCCGCGTCTGGCGCATCGCTATTATGCGCTGAAGGCCAAGGCGATGGGCAAGGATCGGCTGGCCCACTGGGACCGCAATGCGCCGATCGAGGCGGCGGCGTCGCGCGCCTATGACTGGGCGGGCGGGCGCGAGGTGGTGCTGTCCAGCTTCGCCGATCTGGGCCGGGACTTCGCCGAGCGGGCGGGCTGGTTCTTCGACCGGCCGTGGATCGATGCGCGGGCGCGGGCGGGCAAGCAGTCCGGCGCCTATGCTCACCCGGTGACGGCGGATCGGCACCCCTATGTCTTTCTGAACTGGATGGGCGAGCGGCGCGACGTGCTGACGCTGGCGCATGAACTGGGTCACGGGGTGCACCAGACGCTGGCGGCGGGGCAGGGCAGCCTGCTGGCCGATACGCCGCTGACGCTGGCCGAGACGGCGTCGATCTTCGCCGAGGGGCTGACCTTCGACCGCCTGCTGGCCGAGGCGACGCCGGACGAACAGCGCGCCCTGCTGGCGGGCCGGATCGAGGACGGGCTGAACACGGTCGTCCGCCAGATCGCCTTCCACCGCTTCGAGACGCGCTTCCATGACGAGCGGGCGGCGGGCGAGGTGCCAGTCGAGCGCATCCGCGAGATCTGGATGGAGGAGCTGGGCGCCAGCCTCGGCCCCTCCGTCGATCTGACCGGCTATGAAGACTGGTGGGCCTATGTCAGCCACTTCGTCCACGCGCCCTTCTATGTCTACGCTTATGCGTTCGGCGACCTGCTGGTCGCGGCGCTGATGGAGACGCGGGCCAAGGATCCGGCGGCCTTTACGCCCCTGTATCGCGACCTGCTGTCGGGCGGCGGGGCGCGGACCTATGTCGAGGCGCTGAAGCCGTTCGGCCTGAACCCGCGCGACCCGGCCTTCTGGACCATCGGGACCAAGCGACTGGAAGGTCTGATCGATCGGTTCGAGGCGCTGGGCTGACCGGAATGCGTTGACAGGCGGGGCGCGGCGTTGAAGCGTGGCCGCATGAAAATCGCGTCCCGTGTGCTTGTTCTCGCCGCCGTCCTCGCCCTGCCGACGACGGTCCTCGCCCAGACGGCTGAGCCTTCCGCCAATCACCGCACCCTGGCGGCGGGCTATAAGGCGTTGACGGTGTGCAGCGCCCTGCATTCGGCGCGCGCGGCGGGGAGCGAGCGCACGGTCGCCAGTGTCGAGGCGAATGAGCTGGTCGGCATCTATCCCGAGCTTCAGCCGCTGGTCGGAAGCATGAAGGCCGAGATGGCTTGGAACGCCGTCACCGTCGCCTGGGATCAGGCCGCGCCGCCGCGCGTCGCGACCTGGACCGACGGGCGCGGCTGCGTCATCGAGCCGATGGGCTATGCGCCGGCGCTGCGCCTGAGCGGACGCCGCTGGCGCGTC
>NZ_GL883086.1:1541395-1548741 GCF_000204035.1 Brevundimonas diminuta ATCC 11568 | reverse complement strand
CGGACCTGCCGACCGCGCGGCCCAAGGGGAACGCCCGCGCGCTGGAGGCCGCCGTCGCGCGCGCCTTCGATCAGGGATTCGGCGAAGGGACCAACACCACCGGCGTCGTGGTTATGCAGGGCGGCAAGCGGGTGGCGGAACGCTATGCCGCCGACTTCGGCCCGAACACGCCCCAGCGCACCTGGTCGGTGGCCAAGAGCCTGGCCGGAACCGTCATCGGTGCGGCGGTCCAGCGCGGCGAACTGGATGTGAAAGCGCCCGCCGCCATCGCCAACTGGAGCCGCCCCGGAGATCCGCGCGCGGCCATCACGGTCGACGCCCTGATGCGGATGTCGTCCGGCCTGACCAGCGACACGGCGGGCAACCGCACCGACGGCCTCTATTTCGGCGGCGTGGCCGTCGATGAACAGGCGCCCGGCTGGCCGCTGCTGGCGCCGGTGGGGACGGTCTATCGCTACGCCAACAACGACACCCTGCTGGCGACCATGGCCGCCGCCCCGACCTTCACCGTTCATCCGCCCGCCGAACTGTTCGATGCGCTGGGCATGACGCACACCTGGGCCGAGACCGACTGGCGCGGCAACTACATCCTGTCGAGCCAGGTCTGGACCACGGCGCGCGATCTGGCCCGCTTCGGCCAGCTGTATTTGCAGGACGGGGTGTGGGAGGGGCGGCGCCTCCTGCCGGAGGGCTGGCGGGACTATGTTACGGCGCCCGCCGGGCCGCAGCCGCCGACGGGCGACTTCGGCTATGGGGCGACCTTCTGGCTGATCAACCGCACCGAAGGCGTGCCGGTTGATGCGTTCGCCGCCTTCGGCAACCGAGGGCAGTATGTGGTGATCGTGCCCAGCCGCCAGGTGGTGATCGTACGGCGCGGCGAAGATCCGGCGGGCAAGCCCTTCGACGTCGCCGCCTTCGTGCGTTCGGTGCTGGAAAGCCTCGACTGAGGCGTCGTTGACCCTGACGGGCTTGAGCCGCGCGCAGGCCTCGCTATAAGAGCCGTCGAAATCTCGACTCTTTTTTGGATGCCCCATGGCCGACCAGCACGCTGAAGCGACCGCCCCCCACGTCCACGGGGATATGAACATCTCGGAACAGGCCTGGACCTGGAGCCTGTTCATGGGCCTGACCAAGTGGCTGTCGCTGGCGACGGCCGTGTTGATCCTGTTCCTGACGGTGTGGTTCGCCGTCGGCGCCGGCTTCGTGCCCGCCTTCATCAGCGGCGCGGCTCTGTCGGTGGCGGGCTACTTCATGCTGAAGAGCAAGAAGGCGCACTAAGGGCGACCCCCCTATTGAATGCAGCAAGGCCCGTCGGCGTATCCGGCGGGCCTTTTGCTTGTTTGACGATCCTTCGACCTTAGGCCTAACGTCGATCTGACCCTGGGGAGTGGGAGGGATTCGCTTGGCCGTCGCCATCGCCGTGACCCGTGAGCGCCGTGAAGGCGAGACGCGCTGCGCTGTTACGCCTGAAACGGTGAAGAAGCTGATCGCCCTGGGCGCGACGGTGAGCGTCGAGGCCGGGACGGGCCTCGGCTCATCCTTGCCTGACGCCGACTACGCCGAGGCCGGAGCCAGCGTGAAGCCGGACTTGTCGGCGGCGCTGGCCGGGGCGGACATCCTGCTGAAGGTGCGCGGCCCGACGGCGTCGGAGATCAGCGCCCTGAAGCCCGGCGCGGTGGTCGTCAGCCTGCTGGACGCCTGGCGCGACAAGGCCACGCTTGAGGCGTTGAGGGGCGCAGGCGCCACCGCCTTCGCCATGGAGTTCGTGCCGCGCATCACGCGGGCGCAGGTGATGGACGTGCTGTCGTCCCAGGCCAATCTGGCCGGATACCGGGCGGTGATCGAGGCGGCCTACGCCTATGGCAAGGGCTTCCCCATGATGATGACGGCCGCCGGGACGGTGGCCGCCGCCAAGACCTTCGTCATGGGCGCGGGCGTCGCGGGGCTTCAGGCCATCGCCACGGCGCGGCGCCTGGGCGCGGTCGTCACGGCCACCGACGTGCGCCCCGCCGCCAAGGAGCAGGTCGAGAGCCTGGGCGCCAAATTCGTCGCGGTCGAGGATGAAGAGTTCAAGGCGGCCGAAACGGCGGGCGGCTACGCCAAGGCCATGTCGGCCGAGTATCAGGCCAAGCAGGCCGAACTGACCGCCGCCCACATCATCAAGCAGGACGTGGTGATCACCACGGCCCTGATCCCCGGCCGTCCGGCGCCGAAGCTGGTGACGGCGGCGCACGTCGCCTCGATGAAGCCGGGCTCGGTCATCATCGACCTGGCGGTCGAGGCGGGCGGCAACGTCGAAGGCTCGAAGCCGAACGAGGTCGTGACCACGGCCAATGGGGTGAAGATCGTGGGCTGGAGCAACATGCCCGGCCGCATCGCCGCGGACGCCAGCGCCCTTTATGCGCGCAACCTGGTCGCCTTCCTGGGGTTGATGATCAAGGACGGCGCCCTGGCGGTCGACCTGGAGGAGGAAATCCTCAAGGCCGCCGTCGTCACCCACGGCGGCGCCGTGGTGCATGAAGGAGTGAGAGGCTGATGGAACACGTCGATCCCACCGTCTTTCGCCTGGCGATCTTCGTCCTGTCGATCTTCGTCGGCTACTATGTCGTCTGGAGCGTGACGCCCGCGCTGCACACGCCGCTGATGGCCGTGACCAACGCGATTTCCAGCGTCATCATCGTCGGCGGCCTGATCGCGGCGGCGGCGATGAGCGCGCAGGCGGGCGGGCCGAACGCCTGGATCGCTAAGGGCGCGGGCGTGGCCGCCGTGACCCTGGCCAGCGTCAACATCTTCGGCGGCTTCATGGTCACGCGCCGGATGCTGGCCATGTACAAGAAGAAGGAGCGCGCCTGATGTACAATCTTATCAACGGCCTGATCCTGGTTCTTCTGGCCGTCGCCTTGTTGGTGGTTCTGGCGGCCGCTACGTTAGGCGGCAGGTTGTCGGCTGAGGCGCGTCGCCGCGTCGAGCTCGGCCTGGCGCTGGTCTTCTTTCCGATCGGCGTCGCCCTGTTGATCTGGCGCGCGGCGGGGTTGATGGAGGCCGGAGACAAGTTTGCGGCGCTGGGCGCCGTGGTGTTCACCCTGTTCATCGCCTGGAGCGGCGTTCGTATAATCTGGGCGCGGCGCAAGCGTCTGGCTGAAGGTTCCGCCGCCTCGTGACCCTGTCGCCTATCCTGCTGGCCTTCTATGCCTCCTGGGCCGTCACCGGCTTGGGCGTGGCCCTGTGGATCTGGAGCTGGGTGCGGGTGAAAGACCCCATCGGGCGCCTGCGGTTCCAGGATTGCGGGGTCGTGCTGGTTTTCGCCGCCGTCCTGACGCGCATCATCATCCAGGATCGTCAAATGACGGTCTTCGACTGGGCGATGATCCTGCTGGGGCCTCTGTTCATCGCGGCGGCGCTGTGGCGTCTGTCGCGCACCCAATCCGTCAAACATTAACCTCGAAGAGTATTGCGTGATGAAAGCTGCCCTGATCTCCGTCCTGGCCCTGTCGGCCGCCGCTGTCGCCGGCGCGGCCTCGGCGCAATCCGCGCGTGAAGTGGGCAATGACCCCTATACCGGCCTGCACTGGTCGGTGGCCGCGCCCCAGGGCGCCAGCTGGACGCTGGAGTGCGGCTTCGCCCCGGTGACCATCAGGGGCGTGCACATGAACCGCATCAACCACACCGGCTCGGGCCGGATGGCCGGACGCCTGCCGGGCGACAACGGCAGCTGCCGCGTGACCAAGACGGGCGGCCAGGGTCCGGTCGGCGTGGCGGTGGTCAAGAACGGCCAGGCGACCGCCGCCGGCACCAACGGCGCGGCGCCCGCCGTGGTCAACGTTTTCTGATCTAGGCATGAAACAAGGGGGGAGGGGATGAACGCATCGATCGCGGCGCTGGCCTATCTGGCGGCGGGGGTTCTGTTCATCCTCTCGCTTCGAGGGTTGTCCAGCCCTGTGACCAGCCGACGGGGCAATACGCTCGGCATGGTCGGGATGGCCCTGGCCGTCGGCGTCACCCTGCTGACGCTGGGGACGTCGGGCGCCCTGGACCCCCTGACCCTGGTCCTGATCGCGGGCGGGGTCGTGGTCGGCGGCGGCGCGGGCGCGGTCATCGCCAACCGCGTGCCGATGACGGCCATGCCGCAACTGGTCGCGGCGTTTCACTCCCTGGTCGGCCTGGCGGCCTGTCTGGTGGCGGTGGGAGCGGTCTATGCGCCCGACGCCTTCGGCATCGTCACGGCGACGGGCGGGATCAAGACCCTGTCCATCGTCGAACTGAGCCTGGGCGTGGCCATCGGGGCCATCACCTTCACCGGATCGGTCATCGCCTTCGCCAAGCTGGACGGGCGGATGAGCGGGGCGCCGATCATCCTGCCGGCGCGGCACCTCATCAACATCGCCCTGGCGCTGGCCCTGGTCTTCCTGATCGGCATCCTGATCGGGACGGGCGGGACGGCGATCTGGGCCTTCTGGGGCGTGTTCGCCATCGCCCTGATCCTGGGCGCGACCCTGATCATCCCCATCGGCGGGGCGGACATGCCGGTGGTGGTGTCCATGCTGAACTCCTATTCCGGCTGGGCGGCGGCGGCGCTGGGCTTCACGCTGGAGAACATCGCTCTGATCATCACCGGCGCCCTGGTCGGGTCGTCGGGCGCGATCCTCAGCTACATCATGTGCAAGGGCATGAACCGCAGCTTCATCAGCGTCATCCTGGGCGGCTTCGGCGCCGAGACGGGCGCGGCGGCGGGCGGCGGGGCGGTCGAGACGCGGCCGGTCAAGCAGGGCTCGGCCGAAGACGCCGCCTTCATCATGAAGAACGCCTCCAAGGTCATCATCGTGCCCGGCTATGGCATGGCAGTGGCGCAGGCCCAGCACGCCCTTCGCGAGATGGCCGACACGCTGAAGGAAGAAGGCGTCGAGGTGAAATACGCCATCCACCCCGTTGCGGGCCGGATGCCGGGGCACATGAACGTCCTGCTGGCCGAGGCCAACGTCCCCTATGACGAGGTGTTCGAGCTGGAGGACATCAACAGCGAGTTCGCCTCGGCCGACGTGGCCTTCGTCATCGGCGCCAACGACGTGACCAATCCGGCCGCCAAGACCGATCCGCAGTCGCCCATCTATGGGATGCCGGTGCTGGACGTGGAGAAGGCGGGCACCGTCCTGTTCATCAAGCGGTCGATGGGCAGCGGCTACGCGGGGGTCGAGAACGAACTCTTCTTCCGCGACAACACCATGATGCTGTTCGCCGACGCCAAGAAGATGGTCGAAGGCATCGTGAAGGCCCTTTGACGGTCGTGCGCGAGAACCCTTCGCGCGGCGGTGCGTTGGCTTGCGACGCTCAACCTGAGCCGTGGAGAGATCATGACCGCATTCCAAGGACTGAAAACCGTCGCCGTGCTGGGCGTGCTGGCGGGACTGGCCGCTTGCGGTCAGGCGGAGAAGACGGCCGACAAGGCTGACGCTCCGGCCGAGGCGACCCAGGCGGCGCCTGAAGCCGCGCCTGCAACGGGCGGCGCGCCGACCATCGACCAGATGTTGGGCGTGCAGGTGGCCTATCTGGAATCCAAGCTGGGTCCGGCCCGCACGGTTCAGGACAAGGAACGCACCTATGAGATCGGCGGCTGCACGGTCCGCGTCCGCGCCGAGGGCGACGAGGTCGTCGGCTACGCCGTGCCGATGACGCCGGCCTGCTCGACCCAGGCGCTGGCGGCGCTGAAGGACTATGATCTGCCGCAGAAGATCGACCTGACCATGGGCGAGTTCGCCGCCGCGCGCGGCAACGCCGACTTCAAGGCCGACTGCCTGATGCTGTGCGGCAATGCGGCCGACCCGTGGCTCTATCTGGAAAGCGCCGGCCCGCGCGTGTCGCCGGGCATTCGCGCCTCGGCCGTGATGGTCAGCGACGCCACGATCGACGCCTCCTTCCGCATCCGCGACGCCATCAAGGCGGCCAAGGGCGAGGACTACGTCATCGACACCGGCTTCAACTGTAGCGCCGACTTCGACCAGATGGCGGTGCGCGAGCTGAAGACCGTCCGCATCGACGAGATCGAGGTCGGCTACGTCCCCTACGGCCGCTGCTGAGGGCGAGGGCGATGAAACGCGGCGCGGTTCTGCGCGTCGGAGCGGCGCTGGCGACGACGGCCGTCGCCCTGGCCGCGTGCTCCGCGATGATCCCGGTCAACATCAGCGGCGGGCTGGAACGGCCGGTCGCGACCTTCGGCGTCGACCCCGCAAAGCCCGAGAGAGCCTGCCTGGGCGGCATCGCCGTGCATGAGCGGTCGAACGCCATGATGCGCCCGGTCTGGTCGATCGAGGCGCGCGGCCGCGACTGCCGGGGCCTGAGACAGGTGGTCTATGGCGAGACGCCCGAGGGGTTTGAAACGACGGTGGAGGCGGCGCCGCTGAAACCCGGCGTGCGATACGCGATCGTCGGCTACGGCCTGACCGGCGGACCGCTGAGCCGCGTGCCCTGGCGCGGCGGGGACGAGGTGGTGTTCGAGAATGGTCAGTGGCGTCCGGCAGGCGGGTTGTCCGCTGCTGTCGGGCAGGAGCCGTAGGCCTCACTATACGGGCGATCGAAGCAGGCGATGAAGCCGTCGAGAACCTTGAGGTTGACCGGCCATTCCAGATCGAAGCCGTACTGGGCCTTGAAACGCGCTGCCGCCTGATCAAAATCAGGCGGCTTGGGCAGGGCGGCCAGCCGCTCTCTTGCGGCGATCAGGCCTGCGCGGTCATGGTGAAGGAAGGCGATTGTCCCAAGCGCATAATCGGAAAAGCCACTGCGAGACATGTCAGGATTCACCCCGGCCATCATCAGCCGCGTCGCCGCCTGCGTCTGGCCCAGCCCCGCACGGAGTTGGCCCTCATGCCAGTAGTTGGTGTGGAGTTCGCTCGGTGTCAGGTCGCTCCAACGCTCCTTGCGATAGTCGGCCAGCAGGTCAGCGGCGACGGCTGCGCATTCGGACTTTTCAGCCAAGGGGCGCCAGCCGCCCTGAAGATCCTGGTCAAAGGCGGCGGGCGGCAGCGCGAGAAGCGCCGCCCGGTCGTGAGAGCAGGTCTCGCTGACTGAAGAAGGCGCGGACTGTGCGATAGCCAGCGACATGAGAACGATCAGCATTGAAAGCCCCCTGAACGTCTGATCATGAGAACGATGTTCTGTGTCTGAAATGTGGCTGTATTGCAGGGGGCATTGGCCTGATAGGCGAAGCGCGCCATCAAGCGCTTGGCGTTCGTGTCGAACCTCCGTGGCTGGCGAGGGGAAGTGGAATTCACTGTGGATGAGGTCGTCGAGAACCTGGGGCTGCGGCCGCTGGTCGAGGGCGGCTGGGGGCGGCCGATGGCGGGGGCGGACGCCGC
>NZ_GL883086.1:1535307-1541277 GCF_000204035.1 Brevundimonas diminuta ATCC 11568 | reverse complement strand
GCCCGAGGCGCCGCCCGATTGGCGCGTGGTCGAGGCCGAGGAGCTGTGGACCGCCTATATGGGCGCGGCGCTTGAGGTCGAGCTGGCCACGGAGGCGGGCGTGCGGCGCGAGACCCTGGCCGCCGGATCGGGTCAATGGGTGACGGTTCCGGCGGGCGGCTGGCTGAGGACGCGGGCGGTCGGCGGATGGTGTCTGGCGGGGCGGATCGGACAGGCGCAAGGTGACGGCCTGTCCTGAGCGGGAGGCCGGAATGAGCGAGCCGAAGACCAAGCCCACCGACGCCTCGGTCGAGGACTTTCTGGCGGCGGTCGAACCGGCGCGGCGGCGCGAGGAGGGGCGGACGCTCTGCGCGCTGATGCAGGCGGTGTCGGGCGAGGCGCCGGTGATGTGGGGGCCGTCCATCGTCGGCTTCGGCCGCTACGCCAACGTCACAGCGAACGGCAAGAGCGCCGACTGGCCGCGCATGGGCTTTTCGCCGCGCAAGGCGGCGCTGACCCTTTATCTCGCCTCGACCCCGCAGACGGAGGCGCTGCTGGCGCGGCTGGGCCCGCACGCGACGAGCACAGCCTGCCTTTACATCAAGCGACTGGATCAGGCGGACATGGGCGTGCTGCGCGACCTCTGCGTCGCCAGTTGGGACGAGATGAAACGCCGCTATCCGTGATTGGCTTGCCGACGGCGGCCAACGGACTATAGCGGATTCATGCGCACCTTCTTGATTGCCGCCTCCGCCCTGTTGTCCGCCTGCGCCCTGGCGCCGCTGGCCGCCGCCGAAACGCCGGTCCAGTCGGTCGATCTGCTGCTGACCTCGGCCACGGTGGTCGATGTCGAGAAGGGAACGACGACGCCGGATCAACTGGTCGCCGTGCGCGGCGGCGACATCGTGGCCGTGGGGCCCGAAGGCGAGGCGGGCCGCTATCGGGCCGCGCGGACGTTGGATCTGGGCGACCGCTACGTCATGCCGGGCCTATGGGACATGCACGTCCACTTCGGCGGCGGCGAGACCCTGATTGAGGAGAACGCCGAGCTGATGCCGCTGTTCGTGGTCAACGGCGTGGTGGCGGTGCGCGACGCGGCGGGCGATCTGGCGCAGCAGGTGCTGGACTGGCGCGCGTCGCCGCCGACCGCCGATGCGCCGCGCATCTTCACCTCCGGCCCCAAGATCGAGGGCATCGCCCCCGTCTGGAAGGGCGTGATCGAGACGGGCAGCGAGGCGGAGGTGGATGCCGCCCTGGACCGGCTTCAGGTCCTGCGCGTCGACTTCGTCAAGATCACCGACAACACCCTGACGCCCGAGCTTTTCCTCTACGCCGTGCGCGAGGCGAAGAAGCGAGGCATGAAGACCTCGGCCCACATTCCGGCCAGCATTACGGTGCTGGAGGCCGCCGAGGCGGGCCTGTCGTCGATCGAGCACCTCGACTACGCCATGAAAGCCGGCTCGCGCGATGAGGCGGACATCGCGGCCGACTATCTGGCGGGCAAATACACCTACGCCCAGACCATGCGGCGTTACGCCGATACCTTCGACGTGGAGACGGCGCGCCGGGTCTATGCGCGGCTGGCGGAGCTGGGTACGGCGGTATCGCCGACCCTCTACGGCTCGACCACCCTGGCCAATCTGGACAAGGACGACCACACGCACGACGACGGCCTGGCCTATGTCGGGCCGGGCATCCGGGCGACCTATGACTGGCGCGTTCAGCGCGCGGCCCAGGCCACGCCGCAGCAGGTCGAGGACCGCCACTTCGTCAAGGACGTCACCGCACGCACCCTGCCCATGCTGCGCGATGCGGGCGTGACCATCCTGACAGGGACGGACGCGGGCTTCCTCAACTCGTTCAACTATCCGGGCTTTTCGCTGCACGACGAGCTGGAGCTCTATGTGTCGCTGGGCCTGACGCCGCGCGAGGCCCTGGCGGGCTCGGTCGTGGACGGGCCGCGCTTCCTCAATCAGGGCGAGCGTTACGGCGCGGTGGCGACGGGCAAGTCGGCGGATCTGCTGGTGCTGGAGGCGAACCCGCTGGCCGACGTCAGCGCTACGCGCGACGCCGAGGCCGTGGTGCTGCGCGGCCGCCTGATCGATGCGGCTGAACTGGAGCGGATGCGCGCCGAAATCCGCGCTCGGGTCGCGGCGCGCAATGCGCTCTTTAAGCCTTCGCCAGCTTCCTGACCTTGAAGGCGACCCAGATCAGCAGCAGGCCGAACAGCACGGCCCAGGCCGCGATCAGCCACAGCAGACCCAAGGCCCCCGCGCCCGGCATGAAGACCAGGATCAGGCCGAAGATCACCGACAGGGCGCCGGCGACGCCCAGCGTCCACTCATTGGCGATCTCGTTGCGCAGACGGAAGGCGCCGATGATCTCGAGCACGCCGCGCAGGATCGACCAGAAGCCGATCAGATAGACCAGGACCAGGGCCGTCAGGCCCGGCCAGGCGAAGGCGACGACAGCAGCCAGGATGCTGACCACGCCGCCCAGCGCCAGCCACCAGCGCGGGACGAACCCGCCGCCCCGGATCGCTGCGATCAGGGCTAGAACCCCGTCGATCAGGGCGTAGACGCCGTAGACCATGATCAGGGTCAGCAGGCTGATCTGCGGCCAGACGAAGGTCAGCACGCCGAAGGCCACGGCGGCGATCCCGCGCAACAGCAACAGCCACCAGGATCGATGCAGGGCGGATTTGACGAAGCCTTCCAGCGAAGGCGCGGCGTTGGACGAGGACATGGTTTCAGCTCCCCTTGGGCGTGGCGGCATATGGCCACGCTGGCGCAACGTCGGAGCGGGGGCGGGAGTTCCGCAAACTTCTCGGCTCAGGCCGCCGCGCGCCAGTCGGACCGGGCGTTGAACGGCGGGGTGTGGAACTCGTCCCACAGGGCGTCTTCGTTGGTGTAGCGGCTGGTCGAGGCGCTGATGACGTCCACGACCTGTTCCTCCTGGCGGTCCCAGATGACGGCCAGGTCGCTCTCGGTCTCGCACGGCACGATCATGTAGCGATCGGAAAAGGTCTTGCGGGCGGGCTTCTGGACGGTGGGGGTGCGGACGAAGGCCATGGGAAAAACTCCTGGTGCGGAGGCGGTCGCCTCTTGCTGACAGGATGAAGATGCGACAGCATTGCGCCAGTTTCGGACGTATCTCTGTGGAGAAGTCATTTGCGGCACGACAAGGCGGCCATGGTCATCGATCTGGCGCGGGGCATGGCGGCCAGCGCCGAGGGGCTGACGCTGAACGAGATGGCGGCTCAGCTGAACGTCGGGCGCCGCACGGCCGAGCGCATGCGCGACGCCGTGCTGATGCTGTTTCCGCAGGTCGAGGAGGTGTCGGACCCGCCGACCAAACGCTGGCGCATCCGGGGCGGGCTGTCGGCCTTTGAACAGGCCCCGACGGCCACCGAAATGCTGGAGCTGACCAAGGCGGCGGCCGCCCTGCGCGCGGCGGGCGAACCGGCGCGGGCGGCGGCTCTGGAAAGCCTGGAGCGCAAGGTGAAGGCGGCGATGCGCTCGACCACCCTGAACCGCATGGCGCCCGATCTGGAGGCTCTGGTCCGGGCCGAGACCATCGCCGTTCAGGCCGGGCCGCGCCCCAGCGCCGACGAGACGGTGCTGGCCGAGATTCGCGGGGCGGTGCTGGCCGAGCGGCCGCTGAACTTCATCTACGCGCGGCCGGGGGCGGAGGCGCGCACCCGCACCATGACGCCGTGCGGCCTGATGTTCGGGCGGGCCAACTATCTGGTGGCCGCCGACCGCGAGAGCGGGCGCATCCAGACCTTCCGTCTGGACCGGATGAGCGCGGTCGAGGCGGGCGAGGGCACGGCGCGCCCGCCCGAAGACTTCGACCTGGGCGCCTTCGCCAGCCAGTCCTTCGGCATCTATCAGGACGAGATCGAAGAGGTCGCCGTCCGTATCGCGCCCGAGGGGGCGGACGAGGCGCGCGGCTGGCGCTGGCACCCGACCCAGACGATCGAGGATCAGGCCGACGGATCGGTGGTGGTGCGGTTCCGCGCCTCGGGCATGCGCGAACTGGCTTGGCATCTGTTCACCTGGGGCGAGCAGGCGACCATCCTGGAGCCGGACCGGCTGAAGACGGTGATGGCCGAGGCGCTTGGGGCGGCGGGCCGCGCCCTCGAACGGGCGTAAAGCTGAGGAAACCGTAAGGTGACGGGCGACGTTTGGGAGCCCTAAGCTGCGCCGTTCCTTGTAGGAGACTGCTCTTCGTGCGTCTGAAAGCCCTGTCTGCAACCGCCCTTTCTGTCGTCGCCCTGCTGACCGCCTGCGCCGCCAGCCCTGCGCCCGGCCCCTGGAACGTCGAGGCGGCGCCGCAGGTGACGGTGACGCGCGAGGACGGGCGGCTGACGGTAGATTATGTCTTCAACCGCGACGCCGTGGTCTGGGCCTTCATGGACTCGGCCCTGATCTCGGAGGTGCGCGAGCCGTGGAGGCCGCGCCAGTGGACGGTTGAGACGCCCGGCGTGGTGATGGAGCGACGCGGCCATTACGACATCATCCGCAGCACGAACGGCGGTCCCGTGCCGCGCCACGTCCGTTTCAGCGTGACGCCCAAGGCGGTCGAGCTGGAGGCGGAATACAAGACCCTGGTCTTCTCGGACGGGGCGGTGGCCCTGCCGACGCGGCAGATGGACGTCTTCGCCCTGGGCTCGCCCGAGGCGGCGGAGACGATGCCGGCGGACCTCAACGGCGTCAATCTGGACGGCGGGGCGTCGCGCGTGACCTGGCGCGACCTGGGCGGTCCGGTGCTGTTCAACGGCGAGCGCCACGCGGAACTGACAACGACGGGCGAGCGGTCCTATGTCCTGCTGGGACAGGCGCGGGTGACGCCGGGCGAGGGTCTGACCACCGTCATGGACCCCAATCTGCCGCCCTGGATCGGCGAGAAGATCCGCGATTTCGCCCCGCGCGTGGGCCAGTTCTACCTGCAGCGTCTGGGCCGTCCCGGAGCGGGCGGCGACAGGCCGGTGGTCATGGTGTCGTGGAACGGCCCGACCGAGCGGATGACCAGCATGGGCGGCAGCGTCCTGCCCGGCCTGATCGTCATGTCGTTCGAAGGGACCGGCGTGACCCGACCGACGGCGGAGATGGAGCGGGTGTCGCGCTGGTTCATCGCCCATGAGAGCGCCCACTTCTGGCTGGGCCAGACGGTGCGATACGAGTTCGCCCGCGACGCCTGGATCACCGAGGGCGGCGCCGACCTGATGGCGGTGCGGGCGCTGAAGGCGCTGGACCCGGCCTATGACGACCGCAAGGCCCTGCAGGAAGAGGTCGACGACTGCGTGAGCCTGAGCCAGGGGCGCGGCGTGGCCGAGGCGGGCGAACGCGGCGAACACCGCGCCTATTACGCCTGCGGCGCCGTCTTCGCCCTAACGGCCGAGGGCGCGCAGAAGCGGCGCGACGGCGGCGACTGGTTCGGCTTCCTGCGGCCTCTGCTGGACGCCAACCGCCGGGACGGGGTGCTGAGCCGCGCCGAATGGCTGAACGCCCTGACGCGCGTGTCGGGCGATCCGACGCTGGCGGCCGACATCGTGCGGATGCTGGATCAGGGCGCGGCCGATCCCGCCGCCGAGATCGCCAGCCTGTTCCGCCGCGCGGGCGTGCCGCACCGGGTCGAGGGCGGTCGCGTCATTCTGGCGAATTGATCCTGCTCAAGGCGCGGAACGGCGGTTTGTGCGTTGATGGGGCGTATCCTGAAGCAGGAGGCCCTCATGCCCTGGACCAGTCTGATCGTCTATGTCGACGATGAAGCCGACAACCCCGCACGCCTGACCGAGGCCTGCGCACTGGCCGGCGCGCACGGGGCGCGGCTGATCGGGGTGTCGGCGTGCGCGCCCGAGACGCCGGTGGCCGACGCCTATGGGGCGGGCATTCTTCTGGGCGAGGTGATGGCGGCTCAGCAGGCGCGCAACGAAACCACGCTGAAGTCCGCTGAGCAGCGCTTCCGGGGCGCGATCGAGGCGGCGGG
>NZ_GL883086.1:1520197-1535074 GCF_000204035.1 Brevundimonas diminuta ATCC 11568 | reverse complement strand
TGCCCCGGCGCTGCTGGCCTGGACCGACACGCGCGAGAGCCGTTTGGCGGCGCAGGCGGCCCTGCCCCTGCTGAAGCGCGCCGACGGGGTGCGGGTGGTCGAGCTGTGCGACCCTGAAGACATGGACGGCGCCCGGTTGCGGACGCAGGATGTCGTACGCTGGCTGGCGGGGCACGGGGTCGCGGCTGAACCGGACGCCCGCGCCCATGACGACCGCTCGGGCGGGCGGCGGCTGATCGACTGCGCCGAGGAAATGGGGGCGGGGCTCATGGTCTCCGGCGCCTGGGGGCATGCGCGGATGCGGCAGTGGATCTTCGGCGGGGTGACGCAGACCTTGCTGAACGAAGCGCCCGTGGCGCTGATGCTGGCGCACTGACTTTCCTTCTCCCCTTGCGGGAGAAGGTGGTCCGTGAGGACCGGATGAGGGGTTGCACTGTCGGTTGAGAGACCCCTCATCCGACCTCGCTTCGCTCGGCCACCTTCTCCCACAAGGGGAGAAGGGGAGATTAGGCGAACGGATAGGGGCTGACGGACTTGGACCAGTCGTCCACCGTCAGGGCGCGGCCGACCGGCGGGGCGGCGCGTTCGGCGCAGGGGTGGCGTTCGCACAGGCGGCAGGCCGGGCCGATGGGGGTGACCTCGGGCTTCTGCAGGTCCAGACCGCGGGCGTAGATCAGGCGGTGGGCGTGGCGAAGCTCGCAGCCCAGGCCGATGGCGAGGTCATGCCCCTCGGTGAAGGCGTCCTGGCCCTGACGGTCGACAGTGCGGGCCAGGGTGAACCAGCGGCCGCCGTCGGGCGTCTCGATGATCTGGGTGACGATGCGGCCCGGCGTGCGGAAGGCCGAGTGCAGCCGCCAGCGCGGGCAGGCGCCGCCGAAGCGCGAGAAGGGAAAGGCGCCGGAGGCGTAACGCTTGGACACATTGCCTGCCTGATCCACCCGCATCAGGAAGAAGGGCACGCCCCGCGCCGTCGGCCGCGACAGGGTGGTCAGGCGGTGGGCGACCTGTTCGAAGCCGACGCCGAAGCGGGCCTGAAGCCGGGACAGGTCATAGCCGGTTTCCTCGGCCGTGCGCTGGAAGGCGGCGTAGGGCATCAGCACGGCGGCGGCCAGGGAGTTGGCCAGCGAGGCCTTCAGCAGGTTGCGCGTCGGGGCGTCGGGGGCGTTCGCCGCCTCGGTCAGGGCCTGAAGCTCAGGCCCGTGCTCCATCAGGGCCAGTTGATTGGCGACGGCGAAGGCGCGCGAGGACGGGCCCAGCGCATCGGACAGCAACAGGCGCCCCCGGTGCGGGTCGAAGCGGCGGGTCCATTCGACCATGACCTCGGCGGGCAGGGTGCGGACCGTCAGGCCGTGGCGGGCGAACAGGCGCGCGCGGGCCAGGGCCTCGAAGCCTTCGTCTGGGGCGGGGGCTTCGGCGCGCAGGGCGTCGTGCAGGGCCTCGCCCAGGGCATCGAGGTCGGGGAAGTGGTTGTGACGGGACTGGACGTATTCGCGCACCCATTCCGAAGGACTGTCGGTCGGGGCGGCGCCGCCGCCCGCCTCGACCTCGGCCCGGTCGCGCACCCGGCGGTCGGTGAAGGCGCGATAGAGGCGCAGCACGGCGTCGGCGACGGCGGGCTGATCCTCGGCCAGCTGCATGATCTCGTGGCGCGGCACGGCCAGCCCTTGGAACAGGGGATCGGCGAAGACCTCGGCCAGTTCCGCCTCTGACGCCGGTCCGCCGGACTGGCCGAGGTTCCTCAGGTCGACGTCATAGGTTTCGGCCAGGCGCAGCAGAAGCTGGGCCGAGACGGGGCGCTGGTTGCGCTCGATATGGTTCAGGTAGGAGGGCGAGACGCCCAGGTCGGCCGCCATCGCCGTCTGCGACAGGTCAAGTTCGCGCCGCAGCCGCTTGAGGCGGCCGCCCAGAAACAGCTTGCGATCGGCGGCGGCGTTCATGGCGCGATCATGTCACATCGTGACTTCAAGGCAAGTGTCATGATGTGACTGTTTGACCTGAATTACGCGTCTAGCTCTGTGTCATTCGTGACGGATGCATGTTCAAGTCTTGGGGACAGCGGCTGCGGCCGCGCCTTATCGAGACCGAGACGAACATGACGACCTTCGCCGATCTGGTTCCTTCGCCCGCCGGCCGTTTCGACGGCATCGAGCGCCCCTATTCGCCTGAAGACGTCCTGCGTCTGCGCGGCTCGGTGCCGGTCACGCACACCCTGGCCGAGCGCGGCGCCAACCGCCTGTGGGAGCTGCTGCACACCGAGCCCTACATCAACGCCCTGGGCGCCGTGACCGGCAATCAGGCGATGCAGATGGTCCGCGCGGGCCTGAAGGCCATCTATCTGTCGGGCTGGCAGGTCGCGGCCGACGCCAATACGGCCGGCGCCATGTACCCGGACCAATCGCTGTATCCGGCCAACGCCGCGCCGGAACTGTGCCGCCGCATCAACCGCACCCTGCAGCGCGCCGACCAGATCGAGCACGCCGAGGGCGGCGCCAAGCGCGACTGGTTCGCTCCCATCGTGGCGGACGCCGAGGCCGGTTTTGGCGGCCCGCTGAACAGCTTCGAGATCATGAAGGCCTTCATCGAGGCGGGCGCCGCCGGCGTCCACTTCGAGGACCAGCTGGCGTCTGAGAAAAAGTGCGGCCACCTGGGCGGCAAGGTGCTGATCCCGACCCAGGCGCATGAGCGCAACCTGATCGCGGCGCGTCTGGCGGCCGACGTCTGCGGCACGCCGACCCTGACGGTGGCGCGCACGGACGCGGAATCGGCGCAGCTGATCACCTCGGACATCGACGAGCGGGACCACCCCTTCATCGACCGCGAGAACCGCACGCCCGAGGGCTTCTATCGCCTGAAGCCGGGCACGGGTCTGGATCACTGCATCGCGCGCGGCCTGTCCTACGCCAAATACGCCGACCTGCTGTGGTGGGAGACCTCTCACCCCGATCTGGACGACGCCAAGAAGTTCGCCGAGGCGGTTCAGAAGGAGCATCCGGGCAAGCTTATGGCCTACAACTGCTCGCCCTCGTTCAACTGGGAAGCCAAGCTGGACAAGGACACCATCGCCAAGTTCCAGCGCGAGCTGGGGGCCATGGGTTACAAGTTCCAGTTCGTGACGCTGGCGGGCTTCCACAGCCTGAACAACGGCATGTTCGAGCTGGCCAGCGGCTATCGCGATCGCGGCATGGCGGCCTATTCCGAGCTGCAACAGCGCGAGTTCGCTAATGAGGCCGCCGGCTACACCGCCACGCGCCACCAGCGCGAGGTCGGCACCGGCTACTTCGATGATGTCGCCACGGTCATCTCCTCGGGCCAGTCCTCGACCACGGCCCTGAAGGACTCGACCGAGACGGCCCAGTTCCACGCCGCCTGAGTTCCACGCCTCACAGGAAAGGAAACGACATGGAGCCCATGACCCGTCCGCAAGCCATCATCGACTTCTGTCTGGCGCCGCTGGCGCTGGATGGATCGACCGAGGCCGAGCGCGAGGTGCGCCGCCGTCTGGAGCACGTCCTCAAGACCTTCGAGGCCAAGGCGGTCCGTCCGCTGAGCGTGGACTTCTCGACCATGCCCAGCCAGGTCATCAACGAGGCGGCCCACGGCTACGAGTGAGCCGCCTCGATATTGGAAGAAAGAGACCTCAGGCCGCGGCTTCCGCGGCCTGAGGCGTCTGTGCGGTCAGGTCGGCGACCATGGCCAACAGGTCTTCGACGCTGAAGGGCTTGGCCATATGGTGGTCGGCGCCGGCGGCCAGGGCCTCGTCCAGATGTTGGGGCAGGGCGTTGGCGGTCAGCATGACGACGGGAACTTGCGGCAGGCCCAGGACGGACTCGTGCAGCCGGATTTCGCGGACGGCGGTCAGACCGTCCATGACCGGCATCTGCATGTCCATCAGCACCAGGTCGAAGGTCTGGGCGCGGTAGGCTTCGACGGCCTGGGCTCCGTTCTCGACCGAGACGAGGTCGAAGACGGCGCCGTCCAGGATCAGCTCGACGACGCGGCGATTGGTCGGGTGATCGTCGGCGGCCAGGATGCGCAGGCGGCGCGGCGCCTGGTCGACCTCGGCCGCGAAGGCTGTGTCGGCGTCCTGCCGGTCGGGACGAAGCGGGACGGGCGGCGCCTGAGCCGGCTTGAACGGCAGGCTGAGGATGAAGGCGGCGCCCGCGCCCGGCTCGCTTTCGCAGCCCAGGTCGCCGCCCATCATGGCCGCCAGTTCGCGGCAGATCGCCAGGCCCAGGCCAGAGCCGCCGTAATGGCGGGTGATGTCGCCGTCGGCCTGTTCGAAGCGGTTGAACAGCCGGGCCTGCGTCTGGGCGTCAAAGCCGATCCCGGTGTCCTGGATCACGAAACGCAAGGTCTGGGGCGCCTCGGCCGGGACGGCGTCGACGGTCAGGCTGACGAAGCCCGAGGCGGTGAACTTGACGGCGTTGGAGACCAGGTTGGTCAGAACCTGCTTCAGGCGGACGGCGTCGCCATAGATCCAACGCTGCGCCTCAGGCGCGACCTCGACAATGAACTGCAGCCCCTTGTCGCGCGCGGCGGCGGCGTAGAGGAGGGCGGCTTCCTCCACCGTCCGGGCGAGGTCGAGCGGTTCCTCCTTCAGCTCCAGTCGCCCGGATTCGACGCGCGCCAGATCCAGTATGTCGCTGAGCAGGGTCTGGAGGGTGCGGCTGGAGGACTGGATCAGCTCAAGCATTTCCTGCTGATGCTGTGACAGTTTCGTGCGGGTCAAAGCCTGGGCCACCCCGATGACGCCGTTCAGGGGCGTGCGGATCTCATGGCTCATATTGGCCAGGAAGCGGCTCTTGGCGCGATTGGCGGCGTTTGCTGCATCGCGCGCTTCCGCCAGGGCGGCCGCGTCGCGTTTCAGGTCGCTGATGTCCGAGCAGACCGTGACCGCGCCGCCGCCGACGGTCGGGCGATCCTGAACCCGCAGCCAACGGTCGGCGACCTTGATCTCGCGCGGGGCGGTGGCGATGCGGCGGCAGGCCAGCCGCTCTTCGATCCAGGCGTCCTCTCGGCCCACGATGTCGGGATAGACGCCGCTTCTGATCCCGGCCTCCAATACTTCGCGGAAGGTGACGCCGGGCCTGAGCACGCCTTGCAGATGAGGTGCGATCTCGCTGTAGCGCTGGTTCCACAGGATCAGGCGGTCATCGGCGTCATAGACGCTGACGCCGTCGGGCATGGCGTGGACGGCTTCCAGCAACTGACCCAGAACGCTGCGCCGCGACCACCAGATCATGCCGGTGAAGAAGGCCGCCACGACGACGGTCAACGTCACGCCCAGGCCGATCCACAGGGCGACGACGAGGGCGCTCGCCGCGTCGCTGGGCAGGATCACGCCGGGCGCAGGCGTCAGGCTCACGGCGGTCATGGCGATGAAATGCAGCCAGGCGACGCCGCTGGCGGTCAGGGCGGTCGCTGCGGCCAACTGCTTCCAGCGGCCGAGGGGCGGCAGGAAGACGACCGTGCTGAACAGGACCAGCCCGCCCGCGACGGCCAGGCCGACGCGCGGCGCATTCCACGTCAGCACCGCGCCCGACAGGCGCATGGCGTCCATGCCGACGAAGTGCATGGCCGCGACGCCGGTTGTGACGGCGACTGCGGCGACCAGCCCCCACCGACGCCGCAGCTTCGCATCCGCCGGGCCGATCAGGTGCAACTGCATTCCGATCCAGAAGGCGGCCGCCACGATCACCAGCGACAGGAAGGTCTGCAGGGCGTCGTAACGGACCTCGACGCCCACGTCGTAAGCCAGCATGGCGATGAAATGGGTGGTCCATACGCCCAATCCGCCGACCAGGGGCGCGGACAGGGTGTAGGCGCGGCGTGCTCGGGGCGACAGGCGTCGCGCACGCTCGGACAGCAGCAAGGCGATGCCGAGGCTGAAAACGCAGGCCAGGATGGCGAAAGCGGCGATTCGCCAGTCGTGGCGTTCAACCAGACAGCTCAGAACACCGTCCAACATGATGCGCCCTCAGCCCCTAAACCGTTCCGCCGTAAATCCGTGAAGAAACCAAGCTACACATCCCGTGCGTCGAACCGGCCGACTCAGCGGGCTGCCGACGGACCAACCTAGGTCGAGCTGCTGAAGAATGAGATAACGTCGGTCGAAATGCCTTACGATCACTCTCCGTCTCCCGTTGCGCCTACAGCGTCGTCCCGTTTGTGGACGGCCGGCGCCAGCGGCGGCGTGGCCATACTGGTGATGGCGGTTCTGGCCGTGATGAAGCCGGAACTGGCCGGATGGCTGGCGGCGGGGGCCGTCGCGGTCGCGCTGGCGACCTGGTTGGTGAACCGCAATCCGCCGCCGGCCGCCGATGAGATGGAATTCGAGCCGGGCGGGGTCGATCTGGGACCGGACGCGGCCCTGCTGGGCGATGTGTTCGAGGCGCTGGACGACCCGCTGCTGATCATCAGCGGAGGCGAGGCGGACGACATCGCCGGGCGCCGCATCGCCCTGGCCAATGCGGCGGCGCGCGAGCTGTTCAAGCTGAACGGGACGGGCGGGGGGCTGCTGGTTTCGGTGCTGCGCGAGCCGCGCGTGCTGGAGGCGGTGGACGAGGCCCTGTTCGGCGGCGTCGGAGCCGAGGTCGACTATGTCGGCGGCGGCGTTCAGGAACGGCATTGGCGCGCCTTCATCCGACCCCTGCCTGCACGCGAGGATTCGGCCTGGGGCGGCGGGATGCTGGCGCTTCTGGCTCTGCGCGACGAGACGGACGTGCGCCGCATGGAGAAGATGCGCGTCGACTTCCTGGCTAACGCCAGCCATGAGCTGCGCACGCCGCTGGCGTCGCTGTCGGGCTTCATCGAGACGCTGAAGGGCCACGCCAAGGACGACCCCAAGGCGCGCGACAAATTCCTCGACATCATGGCGGTGCAGGCCGACCGGATGCGGCGGCTGGTGGCGGATCTGCTGTCGCTGAGCCGGATCGAGCTGAACGAACACATCGCGCCCCTGGGGCGGGTCAATCTGGCGCGGGCGACGGCCGATGTGGTCGATGCGGTCAGCGTCCTCTCGCGCGAGCGTCAGGTGACGATCCATGCTGAGCTGCCGCACGGCGGCGCGGCTGTGACCGGCGATCGGGACGAGATCGCCCAGGTGGTGCAGAACCTGATCGACAACGCCCTGAAATATTCCAGCGCGGGCGGGACCATCGAGGTCGGCATCGAGATCGACCGCACCCTGGACGAGGCCATGGCGGCGCGAATGGCCGAGGGCAACCGCCTGTCTCTGGCGACCCCGGACCGCGAGACGGGCCAGCGCTACGCCGTTGTCACCGTGCGCGACCACGGGCCGGGCATGGCGCGCGAGCACCTGCCGCGCCTGACGGAGCGATTCTATCGCGTCGAGGGTCAGAAGAGCGGCGATCGGCAGGGCACGGGCCTGGGCCTGGCCATCGTGCGCCACATCATCATCCGTCACCGGGGCGGCCTGTCAGTGGACAGCGCGCCGGGGCATGGAGCGATCTTCGCAGCCTGTTTCCCGCTGGCTCCCGCATCCGAGGCGTGAGGTCCGTATTCGGAACGATCGTCATGCAGCTGCGACATTGCGGCTGGGCGTCGTAACAGAACTGTCATCCAGCCGTCTTAATCCGCTGACGTATCGCAGGCAGTTTCCCGGCCGAAACGCACCGAACCCGGCGCGTTGCTGATTCCTGCGCTGATCGGACCGGATGATCTGGATTTTCCTGCTGCTGCTGATCGCCTTCGCCGTCCTGGCCTATGTGGCCGGGCGGGCCTTGGCCGTTCGTCGGAGCCAGGGGGCGAAGTCGCATTCGCGTCCTGGCCAACACGGGCTTTACGCCCTGATCTGGGTCGGTGTTCCGGCCCTGGCGATGCTGATCGCCGCCTCGATCTTCTCCACGCCCATCGAGCAGCAGATGATGCGGGCGGGCGCGCCTGACAGCGTCACCCAGCTGGAGCCGTTCCGCCGCGAAGCCTTCTTCGCCGACGCCCGTCTGGTCGGGGCGGGGCAGGAGGCGCGCCAGATCTGGCCTGCGCCCTACGCCGAGGAGCTGCCGGCCGAGGGCCGCCGCGCCCACCGCATCGCCGCGGCCCTGGACTGGGGCGGGGGCGTCGCCGCCCTGATCGCCGCCGTGCTGGGCGGCTTGTTCGTCTTCACCCGCATTCGCCCGGACCTGCGCGCGCGCAACAAGGTCGAGGGCTGGATCACCGGCGTCCTGTTCGCCTGTTCGGCGGTGGCGGTGCTGACCACGGTCGGCATCATCTTCTCGCTGGTGATCGATTCCTTGCGCTTCTTCAGCATGGTGCCGATCACCGAGTTCCTGTTCGGGACCAAGTGGAGCCCGCAGATCGCCATCCGCGCCGATCAGGTCGGGTCGTCGGGCGCCTTCGGGGCCGTGCCGCTGTTCGCGGGCACCTTCCTGATCATGGCCATCGCCATGGCGGTGGCGGCGCCGATCGGCCTGTTCTCGGCGGTCTATCTGTCGGAGTATTCGGGCAAGAAGACCCGCGCCCTGGTCAAGCCCGCGCTGGAGGTTCTGGCCGGGGTGCCGACCGTGGTCTACGGCTTCTTCGCCGCCCTGACCGTTGGGCCGGCTCTGCGCGTCTTCTTCAACGGCATCGGCGAGATGCTGATCGGCGGGCCGTTCAACGATCTGGGCCTCTACCTGTCGCTGGTGCAGAACCAGATGGCCCTGGTCGCGGGCGCGGTCATGGGGATCATGCTCATCCCCTTCGTCAGCTCCCTGTCGGACGACATCCTGAACGCGGTGCCGCAGTCGCTGCGCGACGGCTCCTACGCCATGGGCGCCACCAAGTCCGAGACGATCAAGAAGGTGCTGCTGCCCGCCGCACTGCCGGGCGTGGCCGGGGCCCTGCTGCTGGCCGTGTCGCGCGCCATCGGCGAGACCATGATCGTGACCATGGCCGCCGGTCTGGCCGCCAAGCTGACCTTGAACCCGCTGGAGACGGTCACGACCGTCACCGTCCAGATCGTCACCCTGCTGACCGGCGACCAGGAGTTCAACAGCCCCAAGACCCTGGCCGCCTTCGGCCTGGGGCTGACCCTGTTCGTGGTCACGCTGATGCTGAACATCGTCGCCATGCGCATCGTGCAAGCCTATCGGGAACAGTATGACTGACGCCGCCTCTCCCTCGACCGGCGTCAGCCCGCGCACCCAGCGTCTGAAAAGCCGCCTGCGCGCCCGCTATGCGCGTGAGACCCGCTTCCGCTGGTACGGCCGTGCGGCCATCGGCGTGGCTCTGGCCTTCCTGGTGATCCTGCTGGGCAGCATCGTCACCCAGGGCTACACCGCCTTCTACGCTCATACCGTGACCCTGCCGGTCTACATGGACCCGGCGCGGATCGACCGTTCCTATCCGCAAGGCGCCAATTTCGAGCAGATCGTCGCCGAGCAGCAGATCCGCCGCCTGGGAATCCAGGACGACGCGCAGGGAACCAAGGCCTCGACCATGAAGGCCCTGCTGTCCTCGGAGCTGAAGTTCCAGGCCGCCAAGATGATCGCGCGCCAGCCCAGCCTGCTGGGCCAGACCGTGCCGGTCGCCGCGCCGCTGTCGGACGACGCCGAGATGTATCTGAAGGGCAAGATCACCCGCGATCAGCCCGAGGATCAGCGCCGCGTCACCAATGAGCAGATGGACTGGCTGGACCGGATGAAGGCCTCGGGCGCCGTGCGCGCCCACTTCAACTCCGCCCTGTTCACCAAGGGCGACTCGACCCAGCCGGAGCTGGCGGGCCTGCTGGGCGCCGTGGTCGGTTCGGCCCTGATGCTGATGGTGACGGCCCTGATCGCCATTCCGGTCGGCGTCGGCGCCGCCGTCTGGTTGGAGGAGTATTCCCCCCGCAACCGCATTACGGCGATCATCGAGGTCAACATCAACAACCTGGCCGCCGTGCCGTCGATCGTCTACGGCCTGCTGGGTCTGGCGCTGTTCATCAACTTCATGCACCTGCCGCGCGCCAGTCCGCTGGTCGGGGGTCTGGTGTTGGCGCTGATGGCCCTGCCGACCATCATCATCGCCACCCGCTCGTCGCTGAAGGCGGTGCCGCCCTCGATCCGCGAGGCTGCTTTGGCCATGGGCGCCAGCCGCACCCAGACGGTGTTCGGCCACGTCCTGCCGCTGGCCATGCCCGGCGTGATGACGGGCGCCATCATCTCCATGGCCCACGCCCTGGGCGAGACGGCGCCGCTGCTGCTGATCGGCATGATCAGCTTCGTGCCGGGCGTGCCGCACGCCATCGACGAGCCCGTCGGCGCCCTGCCGTCGCTGATCTACATCTGGGAGAATGCGTCCGAGCGCGCCTTCCACGAACGGACGGCGGCCGCCATCCTTGTCCTTCTCGCCTTCATGATCGTCATGAACGCCGCCGCAGTCCTGCTGCGCCGTCGCTTCGAACGCCGGTGGTAAATCTTATGAAGTCCCGCATCTTCCGCGCTCCCGACGGCTCGTCGACCGGCGCCGCCCCCTCTGAAGCCGCCGCCCTGTCGACCGCCCCGGCCGTCGGCGCTCACGCCTCGGCCCCGCTGGGTCCGATCAAGATCGCCGCGCGCGACGTCTGCGTCTTCTATGGCGAGAAGCAGGCCCTGTTCGACGTCTCGCTGGAGATTCCGGACAAGACGGTGACGGCGCTGATCGGCCCGTCGGGTTGCGGCAAGTCGACCTTCCTGCGGACGATGAACCGCATGAACGACACCATCCCCGGCACCCGCGTGACCGGCCGGATCGACATGGACGGCGCGGACATCAACGACAAGAAGATCGACCCGGTGCTGCTGCGCGCCCAGGTCGGCATGGTGTTCCAGAAGCCGAACCCTTTCCCCAAGTCGATCTATGAGAACGTGGCCTATGGGCCCAAGATTCACGGCCTGGCCTCGACCAAGGGCGAGATGGACGAGATCGTCCAGAAGTCGCTGAAGCGCGCCGGTCTGTGGGACGAGGTCGCCGACCGCCTGCACTCGCCGGGCACCGGCCTGTCGGGCGGTCAGCAGCAGCGTCTGGTCATCGCCCGCGCCATCGCGGTCGAACCCGAAGTCATCCTGATGGACGAGCCCTGTTCGGCGCTGGACCCGATCGCCACGGCCAAGATCGAGGAGCTGATCGACGAACTGCGCGAGCGTTACTGCATCGTCATCGTCACCCACTCGATGGCCCAGGCGGCGCGGGTGTCGCAGCGCACGGCCTTCTTCCACATGGGCAAGCTGGTCGAGACCGGCGACACCGAAGAGATCTTCACCAACCCGCGCGAAAAGCGCACGCTCGATTACATCACCGGCCGCTTCGGCTGAGGACGCGACGATGAACCAGCATACGGTCAAGGCTTACGGCGACGAGCTGAACCAGTTGACGGCCGAGGTGGTCCGCATGGGCGGCCTGGCCGAGGCCCAGGTGGCGGACGCTATCGAATCCGTCGCGCGCCGCGACGTGGCTCTGGCCAAGGCGGTGGTCGAGCGCGACAACCGCTTGGACGCCCTGCATCGCGACATCGAGAAGAAGGCGATCCGCCTGATCGCCCTGCGCCAGCCGGTCGCCAGCGACCTGCGCCGGACGCTGGGGGCGATGAAGCTAGCCTCGGACCTGGAACGGACCGGCGACCTGGCCAAGAACATCGCCAAGCGGGCGCTGATCCTGGCCGAGGCCGAGCCGATGCAGCCCTTGACCCGCTCGATCGAGCGGATGGGACGGCTGGTGTCGAACCGCCTGCGCGACGTGCTGGACGCCTATACGGCCTCTGAGATCGAGCGCGCCCTGTCGGTCTGGCAGACCGACGACGAGGTGGACGAACACTACAACGCCCTGTTCCGCGAACTGCTCACCTATATGATGGGCGACCCGCGCACGATCACGGCCTGCACCCACCTGCTGTTCATGGCCAAGAACCTGGAGCGGATCGGCGACCACGCGACCAATATCGCCGAGACGGTCCACTATGAGATCACGGGCGAGGACATGCTGGGCGAGCGGCCGAAGGCCGTGCCCGGTCCCGGCGAAGAGCCGACGCCGACCCCGCACCTGTCTGCGTCGCCCGACGCGGCGGACGACTGATCCCCCTACATCGCTGACGACTTCGACGAACCGGAGAGGCTGACGTGCAACCCTATATTCTGGTGATGGAAGACGAGGACGCCCTGGCCACCCTGCTCCAGTACAATCTGGAGAAGGAAGGCTATGACGTGGCCGTCGCCGCCGACGGCGAGGAGGGGATGCTGCAGATCGACGAACGCACCCCCGACCTGATCCTGCTGGACTGGATGCTGCCCAAGCTGTCGGGCATCGAGGTCTGCCGTCGCGTGCGCGGCCGGGCCGAGACCCGCAACCTGCCCATCATCATGCTGACCGCGCGCGGCGAAGAGACGGACCGCGTGCGCGGCCTGGACACCGGCGCCGACGACTATATGACCAAGCCCTTCTCGATGACGGAGCTGACTGCGCGCATCCGCGCCGTGCTGCGCCGCATCCGCCCGGGTCTGGCCGATGACCGGGTGAACCACGCCGACATCATCATGGACCGCGTCGCCCACCGCGTCAGCCGCGCGGGCCGCGAGGTGCATCTGGGGCCGACGGAGTTCCGTCTGCTGGACCACTTCCTCAAGCATCCGGGCCGGGTGTTCAGCCGCGAGCAGCTGTTGGACGCGGTCTGGGGCTCGGACGTCTATGTCGAGGCCCGCACGGTGGACGTCCACGTCGGCCGCCTGCGCAAGGCGCTGAACGTCGAAGGCACGGTCAACCCGATCCGCACCGTGCGCTCGGCGGGCTATTCGCTGGATTTGAACAACTAGACCCTTCTCCCCCCAAGGGGAGAAGGAAGCTTAACTTTTCTTCATCTGCATCTGCTGGCCCATGCCGCCGCCTCTGAACGACGACGTCGCATCGGGGGAGGGAAGCCATGCCGGACGCCATTATCGCCATGTCGGGCTGGGTCGGGGCGGTCGCACTGGCGGGCGGGGCGGCGGCCGTGCTGTCGCGCGGCAAGGTGCGCTGGGGCTGGCTGGCCGCAGCTCTGCTGCTGATGGCGGTCTATGACGCCGTGCTGACGCGCGGCTATGGCCATATCCCGCTGGATTTCGGTCCCTCGCGCTGGAACTGGGAGGGCAAGACGCTGGCCGTCCTGCTGTCCCTGGCGGTCGCCAGTCTGCCCATCGTCGGGTGGCGGCGCAGCGGCCTGACCCTGCATCAGAACCGGCAGGGGCTGAAGGGGGCGCTGATCCTGTCGGGCCTGCTGGTCCTGCTGTTTCTTGGGCTGGCGATCGCGATGCCGGGCGAGGGGTTCGACGCAGACAGCCTGGCTTTTCAACTGACCATGCCGGGGCTGGACGAGGAGATCTTCTATCGCGGCGTGCTGCTGCTGATGCTGAACGAGGCGTTCGGGCGGCCGGTCCGCGTGCTGGGCGCGCCAATGGGCTGGGGCGCGGCGCTGACGGCGCTGGCGTTCGGCCTGACCCACGCCCTGGGCTATCAGGACGGCGGCTTCACCTTCGACTGGGCGCCGATGGCGACGACGGGGCTGGCGGGCCTGTTGCTGGTCTGGCTGCGCGAAAAGACCGGCAGCGTGCTGCTGCCGGTCCTGCTGCACAACTACGGCAACGCCGTCTTCATGCTGGTCTGAGGGATCAGGCCTCGGCCGTTTCCAGCTCGGCCGGGTCGATCTCATAGTTGGTCGAGCAATACTCGCACGTCACGCGGATCTTGCCGTCGTCCTCGACCATTTCGGCGCGTTCTTCCGCCGGGAAGGATTGCAACACGGTGGCGATGCGGTCCTTTGAGCAGCGGCAGACGGCGGCCAGGGCCTTGGCGCCTTCCAGCCGCACGCCGTCCTCATGGAACAGACGGTACAGCAGGGTCTCGGCGCTGATGGTCGGGTCGATCAGCTCGTCGTCGCCCAGGGTGGCGAACAGGGCGCGGGTGCGCTCCCACACTTCTTCGGTCGAGCCGCGCGACTCGTCGCCGGCGATGACCTGGATCATCGCCCCGCCCGCGCGCCAGGTGCGGCCTGCGTCGGTTTCGACCTCGCCGACAGCCAGGCGAACCTTGGTCGGCACCTGCTCGGACTGGGTGAAGTAGTGTTCGGCGCACAGCGACAGGCTCTCGCCCTCGATGGGGGTCACGCCCTGGGTGCGTTCGAAGTCGGCGCCGCGGTCTACCGTCATGATGAAGACGCCGCCGCCCAGCAGGGTCTTGGCCCCCGGACGGGCGAAGCCTTCCGACGCCTTGGCCACTTCTTCCGGGTCGAAGCGGCAGAAGCCGCGCAGATGGCCGTCCGTGCCGTAGTCGGCGACGACGTAGCGCACCGGGCCGTCGCCCTGGGCCTGAACGATCAGGCGGCCGTCGAACTTCAGCGCCGAGCCGACGATGGCGGCCAGGACGCAGGCTTCGCCCAGCAGGGCGGCGACCGGCTCGGGATAGGCGTGGGCCGACAGGATCTTGTCGACCGCTTCGCCCAGGCGGACCAGGCGGCCGCGCACCGGCCAGCCTTCGATCTGGAAGGCGGCGGCGAAGTCGTCCGTCGGGGCGGCGATGGGGGCGTCGGGCGCGTGATCGGTCACGGCGTGAAATCCTGAAAACTGTCGGAAGCGGCGCAACATAGGGAGCCGCGGGCGGCTTGGTAAGGGGAGGGCGTGTCGCCTGCGTCACGACCGCGCGCGGCGGCGACAAGCTTGACCGGATGAAGGGAACCCTTTGTGCTGAAGCTCGCTCCCTTAGATGAAACCGTTTCCTTCCCGAGAGGTCTGACATGATGGATCGTGAGTTCAACGTCGTGGATGAAGTCCGCAAGCATCCCGGAATCACGGCGGGGGTGGTGGCTGTGCTGGCGGGCGTGGGTCTGGCGACCATCCTGCTCAGCCAACGCACCGGCCCGACGCGTTATGAGCGGATCAAGACCCGCATCGACCC
>NZ_GL883086.1:1513716-1520020 GCF_000204035.1 Brevundimonas diminuta ATCC 11568 | reverse complement strand
TCGGCGCCGAGGCGCGGGATCGGGCTGACGACTGGTATCGCCGCACCAGGAAGAAATCGCGCCGGCCGATGCGCCGCTACACCAAGCAGGCGCGCCGCTATGTCGAGGACGCCGGCGACTTCGCCCGCGATCACGCCAAGGAGGGCGGCGCCCTTCTGGCTGTGGCCACCATCGCCGCCGCCATCGGCGCGGCGGCGCTGGAAAGCCGTCGTCGCGCCGGAAACGGCGGCCGCTGAGCCGGTTTTCCGCCGTAAATGGAAAAAATATGCGGAAAGGGGTGCTGCGGCGCCCCTTTTTATTGCTGCGGGTGCGAAGAAGGTCTAGAGCCCGCGCATGATCTCGCCCGTCTTCATCTTCGACTTCGATTCCACCCTGGTTCGCATCGAAACGCTGGAGGCGCTGGCCGATCTGGCGCTGAAGGATGCGCCGGACGCCGCCGAGCGCAAGGCCCGGATCGCGGCCCTGACCGACGACGCCATGAACGGCCGCATAGGCTTCGGCGAGGCGCTGAAGCAGCGGCTGGACCTGCTGGCGCTGCGCCGTGAACACGTCGAGACCCTGACCGATCGCATCCTGGACGAGGCGACGGTCTCCATTCGCCGCAACGTCGATTTCTTCCAGCGCAACGCCGAGCGCATCTACATCCTGTCGGGCGGCTTTCGCGAGGTGATCGCCCCCCTGGCCGAGCGGCTGGGCGTGGCGTCCGATCATGTGCTGGCCAACGACCTGATCTATGACGATGAAGGCCGCGTCACGGGCGTGGACACGGCCAACCCGCTGTTGCGCGAGAACGGCAAGCCCGAGGTCATCCGGGCGCTGAACCTGGAAGGGCCGGTGGTCATGGTCGGCGACGGCTGGACCGACGCCGAGGTCAAGATTCAGGGCGCGGCCGACCGCTTCTACGCCTTCACCGAGATCGTCAGCCGCGCCAAGGTGATCGAGGCCGCCGACGCCGTCGCCGCCTCTCTGGACGAGGTGCTATACGCCGAGGGCGTGGCCGGACGCTGGTCCTATCCGCGCAACCGCATCCGCATGCTGCTGCTGGAGAACGTCCACCCCGCCGCCGTCGAACGGCTGGAGGAGGCGGGCTATACCGTCGAGACCATGAAGGGCGCGCTGGACGAGGACGACCTGATCGAGGCGATCAAGGGCGTGCACGTCCTGGGCATCCGCTCCAAGACCAATGTCACGCGCAGGGTGCTGGATGCGGCGGACCGGCTGATGGCCGTGGCGGCCTTCTGCATCGGCACCAATCAGGTCGATCTGGACGCGGCGGCGGACAAGGGCGTGGCGGTGTTCAACGCCCCTTATTCCAACACCCGCTCTGTGGTCGAACTGGCCATCGGCATGATGATCGTCCTGATGCGCGACGTGGCGGACAAGTCGCGCGAAATGCACAAGGGCGTGTGGAACAAGTCGGCCACGGGATCGCGCGAGGTGCGCGGCAAGACGTTGGGCATCGTCGGCTACGGCGCCATCGGCAGCCAGCTGTCGGTGCTGGCCGAGAACCTGGGCATGAGGGTGCTGTTCTACGACCTGTCCGAGCGGTTGGCGCTGGGCAATGCGCGGCGGATGCGCTCGCTGGACGCCCTGCTGGCCGAGGCGGACGTGGTGACGCTGCACGTCGACGGCCGCAAGGAAAACACCGCCATCATCGGCGCCGACCAGTTCGCCAGGATGAAGCCGGGCGCCCTGTTCCTGAACCTGTCGCGCGGCCATGTGGTCGATGTGGACGCGATGGCGGCGGCGCTGAAGTCCGGCCGTCTGGGCGGGGCGGCGGTCGACGTCTTCCCCGAGGAGCCGCGCACCAACGCCGACCCGTTCGACAGTCCTCTGGTCGGTTTGGACAAGACCATCCTGACCCCGCACATCGGCGGCTCGACCGAAGAGGCGCAGGAAGCCATCGCCGAGTTCGCGGCCGAGCGGCTGCTGGGCTATCTGAACCGGGGCGACACCACCTTCTGCGTCAACCTGCCGAACGTGCAGCTGGCCGAGGTGACGCGCGCGCACCGACTGCTGCACATCCACCGCAACCAGCCGGGCGTGCTGGCCCAACTGAACCGCGCCCTGTCGGATGCGGGGCTGAACATCCTGGGCCAGCACCTGAAAACGGACGAGCGGACCGGCTATGTCATCACCGACGTGGATCGCGACTACGACCGCGAGGCGCTGACGGCGCTGAAGCAGCTTCCCGGCACGATCCGCTTCCGCCGACTGCACTGATCGTCGATCACCTTCCGTCACGTCATCTTGCGTCCTGCGAAAAGCGGCGCAGAGTGGCGGATAACGACCGCATACGGACGGTCGATGGGAGGGAAATCGATGTCTCGTCTTCTTCGCGGAGCGGCGTTGGCTGCTCTGAGCCTGGCCGCCGTATCCGCCGCCGGGGCCGCCTCGGCCCAGAGCTACAACCGTCTGGTGGTGTTCGGCGACAGCCTGTCGGACAACGGCAACCTGTATCTGGCGACGGGCGGAACCACGCCGACCTCGCCGCCCTATGGCGCGGGGCGATTCTCCAACGGGCCTGTGTTCACTGAGAGACTGGGCTTCACCGCCGCCAACTTCATGGGGCCGGTGACGGGCAGCATCAACTACGCCTTCGGCGGAGCGCGCACCGATAGCCAGGCCCAGCCGCTGGGGATGCGGCTGCAACTGGGTCAGTATCTGCAGCGCGGCGGCAAGTTCGGCGCGAACGATCTGGTCAGCGTGCTGGGCGGAGCGAACAACATCTTCCAGGGCCTCCCGGCGGCGGGGGCTTCGCCCAACCCGACCGGCTCCATCGCCCCTGTGGCGCAGAGCGCGGCGGCGGACATCAACTTCATCGTCAACGGCATCGCCGAAGCCGGGGCGGGGACCGTGCTGGTCACCAACCTGCCCAAGCTGAGTCTGACGCCGCAGTTCAGAGGCACGCCCGCCGCGCCGCTGGCCGACTACGCCGTCACGACGTTCAACGGGGCCCTGCTGACCGGGCTGAACACGACGGCGGCGGCGCGGCCGGGGACGAACATCATCCTGATGGACCTGTTCAAGGTCGGGGACGTGATTTCGGCCAACCCCAGCGCCTTCGGCGTGTCGAACGTGACCCAGGCCTGCTTCAACGGCGTGACGCTGTGCGCGAACCCGGACGATTACTTCTATTTCGACGGGGTTCACCCGACGGCGAAGGGCCATGCGGTGATCGCGCGTCTGGCGAACGACTACCTTTACTACGGCGATCTGGGCAGCCAGACGGCGTTGCTGGGCGAGACAGCGTGGCGGCACCGCGAGGACGCGCTGGACGGCTCGACCGCCGCCCTGTCGGGGCGTGAGGCGTGGACGGGCGGAACCTCGATCTCGGTCGAGGGGCTGGCCGACAAGACCGAGACGGATGCGCGCGGCGCCATCGGCAAGGCGACTTCCGACGGCTATGGCGTGCGCATCGCGCTGGAAAGCGGGACGGAAAGCCTGCGCTTCGGCCTGGCCGGCTCCTATCGCAACGCGGACGTGGATGCGGGCGCCCTGCGCGCCGACGTCGACAGCTTCGGGCTGGACGTCTACGGCGGCTGGCGCTCCGGTGATGTCTTCCTCAATGCGGCGGCGGGCGTGGCCCAGGACGACTTCAACGACGTTAACCGCCTGACCAGTCTGGCGCCGATCGTCCACAGCGGCTCGACGCGCGGCGTCTCGACCGGGGCGCGTCTGCAGGGCGGCATGTGGTTCGATCTGGGCGGCTTCGCCCTGTCGCCGCGCGCGGCGGTGGCCTGGATCAACGCCGACGTGGACGGATTCTATGAACAGGGTCCGGCGGCGCAATACGCCTATGCCGACCGTTCGGTGCAGGCGACGACGGCCGAGATCGCCCTGCGCGCCGAGGGCGGGACCGAGCGGATCCGTTTTTACGCCGAGGGCGGCTATCGCGACAGCCTGAGCGACGACAGCGACGCCGTGCGCACCGGCATCCTGGGCAATCCCGCCCAGGTTCTGGCCCGCGACGTGGATCTGCCGTTCGGGGGGCAGGTGCTGGCCGCCGCCGGGATCGAGGGCACGGTCATGGAGCGGCTGAAGGTGTCGATCGGCTACAAGGGCCGCTTCGGCGACCATGCCGACAGCCATATGGCGGCGGTGAAACTGAGCCTGCCGCTGTAGGTCTGGAAAACGAAGGTTTCCGAGGTGCGACCCCGTGTCGCCCTCGGAGCGCCCCATTCATGTCCCGGTGAAATTGCAAAAGACGGTCAATTCCGGCCGTCGGCGACTTTGAGTTTTCGCTGCCTGTGCGCGTGTTTCGCGCCTTTCTGACGGCTCCTCCGCGCTGACGATGCGCTCAAAATGAGTCGTTAGAGTATGCGTTTAGTTCCCCCGGCCGTGCGGCCGCATGTGATCCGTTTCGGTCAGACAGGCGCCCTGGCCGGTCTGGCGATCCTAGCGATGGCGGCCGCCCCTGTCGGCATGATCGCCGCCTCGCCCGAGAAGGTCGTCGAGGTTTCGGCGCCCATCGCTCCGCCGGTGAAGGCGGTGGCGGAGCCTGCCGGTCCCGTCACCCGCAAGATCGTCTTTGAAGCCCCGCTGAAGGGGTATCGCATCAATTCGCCCTTCGGCCTGCGCAAGTTGGCGATCGAGGCCAAGGCGCGGGCCCACAAGGGCGTGGACGTCGCCGCCCCGACCGGCACCGGCGTCTTCGCCACGACCGAGGGCAAGGTGCTGCGCGCGGGTTATCAGGCGGGCGGCTACGGCAACTTCATCGAGCTGCAGCATCCCAACGGCATGACCAGCCTGTACGCCCACCTCAGCCGCATCGACGTTCACTCCGGCAAGACGGTGACGGCGGGCGAGCGCATCGGCCTGGTCGGCTCGACCGGCTATTCGACCGGCCCCCACCTGCATTTCGAGGTGCGTCGCAACGGGGGTCAGGTCGACCCCGCCAAGATCGTCGGCCAGAGCTTCGACATCCGGGTGAAGGCCCCGGTCTGACCCCATCAGACGGCGCGGCATCATGACCAAACCGTAATGTAAAATACCCTTTCCATTGCCTGCGCGCTGCCGTTAGATTCGATCCTTGGGCTTTTTGCAGGGGGACCGAATGGTCGCGGCGCTGACGCTGGATGGAATCAGTAAGAGATACGGAGGCTTCCAGGCGGTCTCCGACCTGAGCTTCCAGGTCGAGAAGGGCTCGATCTGCGGTTTCTTGGGCCCGAACGGGGCGGGCAAGACCTCGACGCTACGGATGATCCTGGGGCTGCAACCGGCCACCAGCGGCCGCATCGACATCTTGGGCGCGGACGACGGCCGCAAGGTGCGCGATCGGATCGGCTTCCTGCCCGAGGAGCGGGGTCTCTATAAAAAGATGACGCCGGTGGACGCCATCGCCTTCTTCGGCGGGCTGAAGGGCCTGCCCCTGCCCGAAGGCCGCCGTCGCGGCCGCGAGATGCTGGAGCAGATGGGTCTGGGCGAGGCCAGCAAGAAGAAGATGAAGGAGTTGTCCAAGGGGATGGCCCAGAAGGTCCAGCTGATCGCTTCAGTGGTGCATCAGCCGGAGTTCGTGATCCTGGACGAGCCGTTCTCGGGCCTCGATCCGATGAACCAGCAGGGACTGGAGGCCATGATCCGCGCTCTGGCCGACAACGGGGCGACGGTTCTGTTCTCGACTCACGTCATGCAGCACGCCGAGCGTCTGTGCGACAAGGTGGTGCTGCTAGCCCGCGGCCGTAAGGCGTTCGAGGGCACGGTGGATGAGGCGCGGGCGACTTCGCCACGCTTTCTGGAGTTGGAAGGGGCGCTGGATCGAAACGCGGTCGCCGCCCTGCCAGGCGTCGGCGGCATCGAGGTGCTGGCCGAGGACGGCCCCGTCAGCACCCTGCGCGTAGGCCTGACGCCGGGAGCGGAGGCGCAAAGCGCCCTGCGCGCCGCCTTCCTGGGCGGACTGGACGTAAGGCGCTTCCAGATGAAGGAGCCGACCCTGCACGACGCCTTCATCGCCCTGACCGGCGACCACCCGGACGAAGATCAGTCCGTCTCCAAGACCGATAAAGCGGGAGCCGCCTGATGAACCGGATTCTTCTGATCGCGCGCCGCGAGTTCCTGGCCTACGCCAAGACGGTCGGCTTCTGGCTGTCCTTGCTGGCCTTTCCGCTGTTCGCCGTGCTGGGCGGGGCGATCCCCGCCTTGATGAACCACGCCGAGCCGGTGCGCGAGGCGGTCATCATTGACGAGACCCCGGCCGGATCCGGTCTGGCCGTCGCCGTGCGTCAGGCGCTGGAGATGGAGCGCGGCCGGGCCGACATCGCCGCCCTGCGCATGGCCGCCGTGCCCGAGGCCGGGACGGCGGGCG
>NZ_GL883086.1:1483318-1513553 GCF_000204035.1 Brevundimonas diminuta ATCC 11568 | reverse complement strand
GAAGAAGGAGGCGCCGCGCGCTGGGGCAAGCTTCAAGACGCCCAAGCGCGCGTTCGAACTGGTCGAGGCGCCCGCCGCCCTGACCGCCGCTGCGCCGGGCGAGGCGCGCGACGCCCTGGCCCGCCGCTATGTCGACAAGGACGCGCCCGAGGACGAAAAGCTGAACGCCGTCGTCTTCCTGACCGAGAAGGACGGCAAGCCGGGCGCCCGCGTCTGGACCGGACGCGCCACCGACGACGTGGTCGAGGACGCCGTCCGCGACGCCCTGAAGTCCGCCAACCGCAGCCGCGTCTTCGTCGCCAGCGGCATCGACCCCGCGGTGGTGTCGGATACGGAGATGTTCCGCCCGGACGTCTCGGTCTTCTCGCCGCGCGCCGCGTCGGGGGGCGAGGTGTCGTTCCGTGACAAACTGCCGGTGATCGTCGGCCTGGCGGTCGGCTTCATCCTGTGGTCGCTGATCATGACCGGCGCCTCCATCCTGCTGAACAGCGTGATGGAGGAGAAGTCGAACAAGATCCTGGAGGTGCTGCTGTCCTCGGCTTCGGCGACCGAGATCCTGACGGGCAAGGTGCTGGGCGTGGCCCTGCTGACCCTGGCCGTGCTGGGAACCTGGGGCGGCATCGGCGCCGTCGGCCTGATGGCCGCCATGCCTGATGTGGCGCGGGACATCGGCTCGGTGCTGCTGACCGACGGCCTGTTCGTCTACTTCCTGCTGTTCCTGGTCGGCGGCTATCTGATGTACGCGGTGCTGTTCGCCGCCATCGGCGCCTTCTGCGACACGCCGCGTGACGCCCAGACCCTGATGGGACCGATCATGATGGTGCTGATCGTGCCGATCCTGGTCATGCAGATGGCCATCCGCACCCCGGACGCCATGGTGGTGAAGGTCATCAGCCTGATCCCGCCCTTCACCCCCTTCGTCATGGCCGCGCGCGCGCCCAGCGGGCCGCCCCTGATCGAGATCATCGGCGGCCTGATCGGGATGTTCCTGTTCGCGGCCCTGATGGTCTGGGCGGCGGGCCGCGCCTTCCGCGCGGGCGCCCTGTCGGACGTGAAGCTGAGCTGGAAGAGCTTCATGGGCGCCGTGACGGGGCGATGAGGTCTAGGGGAGGGAGGCCTTGCCTCTCTCCCGTTCATCCCGGCGGAAGCCGGGGCCGTGAGCCGAAACAGACAAAGAAAAAGGCCGCCCCGGCGATCCGGGGCGGCCTTTGATCTTTCAGGCGTCAGCGGGTCTTAGCGACCGCGACCCTTCGGAGCCGGCAGCAGGCCTTCGCGCTGGGCGCGCTTGCGGGCCAGCTTGCGGGCGCGACGGACGGCTTCAGCCTTTTGGCGAGCGCGCTTTTCCGACGGCTTTTCAAAGTGCACGTGACGCTTCATTTCGCGGAAGCTGCCTTCGCGCTGCATCTTCTTCTTCAGGGCCTTGAGCGCCTGATCGACATTGTTGTCGCGGACGAAAATCTGAACCAGGGGTCTCTCTCCTTTGGCCGCCCGCCGCGTCCTTTCCAAGGGAGACGGGCAGACAAAACAAAACCACGCTCGAGAGGAAGGCCTCTCAAGTGAAGGCGCGCTGATACATGATCGGGGGGGGCGTGTCCAGATCGTCGCGCCTAATCGTGATGGGTCGAAACGCCCGCCGGATGGGCGTATCGTGCCGCCCATGACCGAGACAGCCGACACCGCTCCGAAAGGCGATTGGGCCGACCGCACAGAACAGGCCGTTCTGGCTGCGGCCATAGAACGCGCGCCCGCGCTGGGCTGGAACGCGCGCCTGACGCGCGCCGCGTGCGAGGCCTGCGGCCTGTCGCTGGGCGACCAGGAATTGCTGCTGCCCAACGGCCCGCGCGATCTGGCGGTCCTGCTGTCGCGTCGCCATGACGCCCGCGCGCTGAAGGCGCTGGAAGCCACGCCCGCGTCCACGATGAAGATTCGCGAACGAATCGCCGCCGCCGTCTCGGCGCGGATGGAAGCGGGGGCGCAGGACATCGAGGCCGCCAAGCGATGCGCGGGCTTCCTCAGCCTGCCGACCAACGTCGACCTGGGCTTCAAGCTGGCGTGGGAGACGGCGGATCATCTGTGGCGCTGGGCCGGGGATACGGCGACGGACCAGAATCACTACTCCAAGCGAGCGATTTTGGGCGGCATCCTGATTCCCGCCCTGACGATGCGCTGGTTCGACGGGCGCGAGGCGGCGGAAGGCTTCGTCGCCCGCCGCATCGACAACGTCATGGCCTTCGAGAAGTGGAAGGCGGGCAAGGACTTCGACGCCCCGGTCCGCACGATCACCGACGTGCTGGGGCGGCTGCGGTACGGCGCCAAGGGCTAACTTCCCTCTCCCGATGGGAGAGAAGTCAGAGAATGCGGTTCACGTGCGCCATCTTGCGCCCCGGCCGGGCGTCGTGTTTGCCGTAGAGGTGCAGGCGGGCGTCGGGTTGGGCGGCCAGGGCGCGCCAGTCCTCGAACTCGGCGCCCAGCAGATTGGTCATCTCGATGCGGGCGTGGGCCTGCGTGGGGCCCAGGGGCCAGCCGACGACGGCGCGGACGTGCTGCTCGAACTGGTCGCAGACGCAGCCGTCCTGGGTCCAGTGGCCGGTGTTGTGGACGCGGGGGGCGACCTCGTTCACCAGCAGTTCGCCGTCGCCCATGTCGAACAGTTCGATGCCCATGACGCCGATGTAGTCGAGGCCGTCCAGCACGGCGGCGGCGATCTGTTCGGCGCGCGCTTGCGTGGCGGGATCGACGGCGGCGGGGGCGATGGTGGTCTTCAGCACCCCGTTCTTGTGGACGTTCTCGCCCAGGGGATAGACGGCGACCGCGCCGTCGTGGCCGCGGGCGGCGATGATCGACAACTCGCGCTGGAAGACGGCGGCGGCTTCCAGCACGGCGGGACGGCGGCCGATGGCGTCGAAGGCGGCCTCGGCCTCGGCGGCGTCGCGAATCCAGACCTGGCCCTTGCCGTCATAGCCCTCGCGTCGGGTCTTCAGCAGGGCGGGCAGGCCCAGACGTTCGATGGCGTTGGTGAGGTCATCCAGCGTCGTCACGGCGGCGAAGGCCACGGTCGGGGCGTCGACGGCGTTCAGATAGGTCTTCTCGTCCACCCGGTCCTGGCCGACGGCCAGGGCGGTTGGTCCCGGCGCGACCAGGGCGCCCGCTTCGGCCAGGGTCTCGACCGAGGCGGCGGGGACGTTCTCGAACTCGAAGGTGACGACGTCGCACAGACGGCCCAGCGCCTGGAGCGCGTCGGGGTCGTCATAGGGCGCGGTGATCTGGGCGCGCGAGACGCGGGCGGCCGGGCAGTCCGGCTGGGGATCGAGGATCACCACGTCGAAGCCCAGGCGCGAGGCGGCCTGGCTCAACATCCGGCCCAACTGGCCCCCGCCGAGAATGCCGAGGGTCGATCCGGGGGGCAGGGGCAACTGGGGCATCAGTCCTCGACCGTTTCGGCGACGGATTCGGTTTGGGCGGCGCGGAAGGCTGACAGGCGCTCGGCGACGGACGTGTCGGACAGAGCCAGGATCTGCGCCGCGAGAATCCCGGCGTTCGCGGCGCCCGCCTCGCCGATCGCCAGCGTAGCGACGGGCACGCCGCCGGGCATCTGGACGATCGACAGCAGGGAATCGAGGCCCTTCAGCGCCTTGGACTGGACCGGCACGCCCAGCACCGGCAGGTCGGTCATGGAGGCGGCCATGCCCGGCAAGTGGGCCGCGCCCCCGGCGCCCGCGATAATGACCTTGAAGCCCTTGTCTTTCGCCGTCGTGGCGAAGTCGTAGAGGCGCTGGGGCGTGCGGTGGGCGCTGACGACCTTGGCCTCCCAGGCGACGCCCAGCTGATCCAGACGGTCGGCGGCCAACTTCATCGTGGGCCAGTCGGAGCGGCTGCCCATGATGATGGCGACAGGAGGCGTCGTGGCCGGCGGCGTGGAGGCGGTCATGCGCAAAGGCTCCCCAAGCGGAAAGCGGCCCGTTACAGCACCCGCGTTGCGCCCGCAACCGAGGACGCTAGACTCTGGTGCGTCGCGGGCCTTTGAGTCGGCCGGAAAAGCGACGCCGGAGCCCGCCTTGAATCCACTGGCCGATCAGACCATCGCTCCGGTTTCGGAAGACGAACTGCACGCCGAGCTCGCGCGCCTGCGCGCCGAGGTGGCGGGTCTGATTGAGCGAGCTGAACGGGCCGAGGCCCTAGCGGATCATGACGTGCTGACGCCCGTGCTGAACCGGCGCGGCTTCATGACGGTGCTGGCGCGCAACCTGGCCTATTGCCGCCGCCACGGGGTCGAGGCGGCCCTGCTGTATCTCGATCTGGACGGGTTCAAGGGCATCAACGACGGTCTGGGCCATGCGGCGGGCGACGCGGCGCTGATCGCCGTGGCCGAGCTGTTGCTGGCGAACGTGCGCGAATCCGACGCCGTGGGCCGCATGGGCGGGGACGAGTTCACCGTGTTGCTGATGAACGCCGGCGCCGAGGAAGGGCGCGAGAAGGCGCGGCGGTTGAGCGAGGCGCTGCAGAGCGAAGGCTTCATCTGGGATGAGACGCGGTTGGCGCTGGGCGGTTCGTTCGGCGTGCGGGCCTATGCTGAACAGGCCGACGCGGAGGTCTGGCTATCCGAGGCGGATGCGGCCATGTGGCTGCGCAAGAAGGCGCGGCCGGAGGCGACGCGCTGATGAATTGAAAAGGGCGCCGAGGTCAGCTTCGGCGCCCTTCTTTTCTTAGCCGTTCAGCAGGCTGTTGCGGCGGCTGTACAGCAGATAGACCGCCACCCCGATCACGTTCCAGATGACGAAGTTGATCTGGGTCGAGGCGGGCAGGCTGAAGAACAGGTAGACGCAACCCGCGATGGCCACCGGGCCGACCAGCCACCACGCCGGAGCACGGAAGACGCGCGGACGGCCCGGCTCGCGGCGGCGCAGCACGATCAGGCACAGGCCGACCGAGGCGAAGGCCACCAGCGTTCCGGCGTTGGCCAGGGCGGCCAGGTCGCCCAGCGGAATGAAGCCGGCGATGATCGCCATCAGGACGGCCGTGCCCGCCGTCACGCGCACTGGCCCGCCCGAACGCTCGGACACATGGGCCAGGCTGCGCGGCAGCAGGCCGTCGCGCGCCATGACGAAGAAGATGCGGCTCTGGCCGAACATGAAGGCCAGGATGACGGTGGGCAGGGCGACGACCGCCGCGCCCGCGATCAGGGTCGCCCACAGGTCCGATCCGACGGTGCGGATGATGTGAGACAGGGGTTCGGGCGACTTCATGAAGTCGGTGAAGGGCATGGCGCCCAGGGCGGCGATGGCCACGGCCATGTAGATGACGACGCAGGCCACCATCGAGCCGATGATGCCGATGGTCAGGTCGCGGGCGGGGTTGCGGGTCTCTTCTGCCGCCGTGGCCACGGCGTCGAAGCCGTAGAAGGCGAAGAAGATGATGGCCGCCGCCGCCATGACGCCCATCTCGGCGCCGATGCCGTGCGAGAAGCCGTAGGGCATGAAGGGCTTGAGGTTGGCCGGGTTGAAGTGGGGCAGGGCGATCGCCACGAAGGCGATCAGGGCGGCGATCTTGACCACCACCAGCACGGCGTTGATCGAGGCGCTTTCCTTGGTGCCGGCGACCAGCAGGCCCGCCACGGCGGCGACGATGATGACGGCGGGCAGGTTGACGATCCCGCCCTGCGACGGGGCCGAGGTCAGCATGGCGGGCAGGCCCATGCCGATGCCCTCCATCATGCCCGAGAAATAACCCGCCCAGCCCACGGCCACGGCCGAACAGACGACGGTGTACTCAAGGATCAGGCTCCAGCCGACCATCCAGGCCGCGCCCTCGCCCAGGGTGGTGTAGGAATAGGTGTAGGCCGAGCCCGACTCCGGGATCATGGTCGCCAGCTCGGCGTAGGCCAGGGCGGCGCAGACGCAGACGATTCCCGCAATGACGAAGGCCAGCATGACCGCAGGTCCGGCCCGTTCGGCCCCCACGCCGATCAGAGTGTAGATGCCGGTGCCGACAATGGCGCCGACGCCCAGGGCGACCAGATGCGGCCAGGACAGGGTGGGTTTCAGGCCATGAGCCTTGGGCGGCCCTCCCAGCGCAGGCAGAGCCTTGCGGCGTGTCATGAAACTCATGCGTCTTCCCCCAGACGGTTCTTGGCGGCGGATGTGAAAATATTCGGAATAACGGTGTTTTTCCGTAGTATTCTCGGCAAAGGCTTGGGGTGGCCAAGCTATGCCGCAACAGAAAAAACGACCCTGAAAGGCCGCTTCATATCCTGATCATTGGATCATAAATTCAGATTTGCCGCAGAAACAACGTTTCGATCCTGCATTTGGCCTGAAAAAGCGCATTTCGAAGATGGCTCAGTTTTTCGACGTTCGTGTGAATTTTATTTCGTCATACCGGCAATATCCGAAGCTCATGCTTCCTCCGGGGTGCTAGCGATTCAAGGGCCGGTCAAACGCCGGACAAGCGCTTGCAGGGGCTTAGGCCCCCAATCTTGGGAGGGATTGCAGCTTGCGGACGACGCTAGGGGTGAAGGCTGTCCTTATGGGGGCGGGGGCTGTCTGCGCGGCGGCGCTGTTGTTGGCGACGGGGGCGCCGAGCACGGCTGTGGCCCAGACGCAGGCCCAGAACCAGGCCCAGAGCCAGGCTCAGGCGGCTCAGGCGCGCGCCACGCTCAATCCGGCGCCGCCGCGCCGCGCTGATGAGGGTTTCGGTCCCTATCCGTTGATGGTGGTGCGCGGCGCCATGCTGATCGATGGCACGGGCGCGCCGCCCATGGGGCCGGTCGATATCGTGATCGAGAACGACAAGATCACGGACATCATTCAGGCCGGCTGGCCCGGACTGCCCGAGCGTGAGGGCCGCCCGCCGCTGAACGCGGCGCATGAGATCGATGCGCGCGGCATGTACGTCATGCCCGGCTTCGTCGACGCCCACGCCCACGGCGGCAGCCCGCAGAAGGCGCCGGACCTGGAGTATGTCTACAAGCTGTGGCTGGCCCACGGCGTGACCACTGTGCGCGGCGTCAGCCTGGCGCCGCATGACATCGCCGTGTCGGAGAAGGCCCGTTCGGCGCGCGGCGAGATCGTCGCCCCGCGCATCTTCAACTATCAGACCATCGGCTCAGGCTGGTCGCGCGGCCGCATCCGCAACCCCGAGATGGCGCGCGAATGGGTGCGCTGGGGCGCGGCCAACGGCGTGGACGGCATCAAATTCTTCCTGCGCGGCGACGAGACGCCCGAGGTGGTCCTGGCCGCCATCGACGAGGCCAAGAAGAACCACATGGGCACGGTGGCCCACATCGCCCAGCCGGGCGTGGCCCAGTTGAACGCCGAACAGCTGGCGGCGGCGGGCCTGGGGACCATCACCCACTTCTACGGCCACTTCGAGTCGCTGCTGGGCGGGCGGACGATCCAGGACTATCCGACCGACTACAACTTCTACGACGAGCAGAAGCGCTTCGGCGAAGCGGCCGAGATCTGGGACGAGGTCGAGCCGGGTTCGGCGCAATGGTACGCCTATCTGGAGGCGCAGAAGAAGGCGGGCGTCGTCTTCGATCCGACGATGACCATCTATGCGGCGTCGCGCGATCTGATGCGGGCGCGCAACGCGCCCTGGCACCAGACCTACACGCTGCCGGCGCTGGCGGACTATTTCCAGTCGACGCGCGACAATCACGGCAGCTACTTCTTCGACTGGACGACCTCAAACGAGGTGGCGTGGCGCCGCTTCTACGAACGGTTCATGCGGCTGGTGAACGACTACAAGAAGGTCGGCGGCCGGGTGACGGTGGGATCGGACTCCGGCTTCATCTGGAAGCTGTACGGTTTCGGCTACATCGAGGAGCTGGAGCTGCTGCAGGAGGCGGGCTTCCACCCGCTGGAGATCGTGCGCGCCGCGACGATGGACGGGGCGACGACCCTGGCCGAGCCGACCGGCAAGGCGCCGACCTTCGGTATCGTGCGGCCGGGCATGAGCGCGGATCTGGTCATCACGACTGAGAATCCGCTGGCGAATTTCAAGACCTTGTACGGCACCGGACATGAGCGCCTGAGCCCCGAGAACCGCATCGAGACGGTCGGCGGGGTGCGTTGGACGGTGGCGCGCGGGGTCGCCTACGACGCGCCGGCTCTGCTGGCCGACGTAAAGGCGATGGTCGATCGGCAAAAAGCCGAACGAGGGGAGGCGCAAGGAGGGCGCTGATCCAAAACAACGACGCAGGCGACGCCGAATGGGGACGGCCCGCCTGGGTTTCAGATCAAAAACGAGGGGTGATCGAATGAGACTGTCTGCGTACCTGAAGACCGGCACGATAATCGCCGGTCTGGCCGTCACGGCCGCCGCCGCCGCCCAGCCTGCCTGGGCCCAATCCGAAACGCCTGCCGCCGAGCCGGAAGCCAGCGCCGTCGCCGACATCGTCGTGACGGGCTCGCGTATCCGCCGTCCGAACGTCGAGGCGGCGACGCCCGTCAACGTCGTCGACGCCCAGGAGATCGAGAACACCGGCGTCACCAACCTGATCGACGCCATGTCGCGTCAGCCGCAGGTCGGTCTGGGCGCCTCGGCCTCCAGCACCACCAACACCGTCGCCGGCCAGGGGCTGGCCACCCTGAACCTGCGCAATCTGGGGGCCAGCCGCACCCTGGTGCTGGTCAACGGCCGCCGCCATGTCGCCGGCACGGCGGGCACCAGCGCGGTGGACGTGAACTCCATCTCTAAGACGACGATCGCACGCATCGACACGGTGACGGGCGGTTCGTCGGCGGTCTACGGCGCGGACGCCGTGGCCGGGGTGGTCAACTTCATCACCAAGCAGGACTTCGACGGCATCGCCGTTCAGACGCAGTACGGCTCGGCCGACGGTCCGAACACCTACTACGGCTCGGTCGCCGTGGGTCGGAACTTCAATGACGACCGGACCAACATCATGGGCGCTCTGACCTATGACAAGTCCGAGGGGCTGTTCCGCCACGAGCGCGACTACGCCATGAGCTCCCTGGCCGAGATTCCGAACCCGAACAAGAAGAGCGCCAACGACGGCCTGCCGTCCTTCATCATGGCGCGGGACGTCTACACCAACACCCAGAACGACTTCTTCACCCCGGTCATCGTCACGCCGATCGGCGCCAACAAGGCCTTCGCCCTGACCTTCACGCCGGACGGCAAGCTGGTCCCGTTCGACCGCGGCCAGATCCTGTACGACGGCGCCGGGCGCGAGCAGAAGCTGTCGATCGGCGGCGACGGCTTCAAGCTGCGCGACGACATGCTGCGCACCCCGGTCGAGCGTTTCGGCGGCGAGCTGCAGCTGCGCCACCAGTTCCAGCCCTCGGGCGACTTCATCAGCGAACTGAATCTGTTCGCCGAAGCTAAGTATTTCCATATGGAGGCCAGCAGCCAGGCGCGGAACGGCACCTTCGCCGACAGCTCGCCGGGCATGTCGACGGGCAGCGCCTATCGCATCCAGGCGGACAACGCCTTCCTGCCTGATGAACTGAAGACGATGCTGGCGCAGGCCAATATGACGTTCTTCGACATCAGCCGGATCGACACCGACTTCGGCATCCGCACCACGGAAAGCGTCTACGACACCACGCGGTTCGTGACCGGGGTGGACGGGGCATTCAGCAACGGGTGGCGGTTCGAGGCTTACGTCAACTACGGCCAGACGGAATCGGAGTTCACCAACTTCGACCGCTTGCAGAAGGAGTTTTATGAGTCGATCGACGCCGTCTCGCGTAACGGCGAGATCGTTTGTCGCAGTGATGAGGCTGTAGCGCGAGGTTGCAAGCCGCTGAACCTGTTCGGCGCCTATGTCGGCTCTCAGGAGGCGATCGACTATTCCTACATCTACACCGTTCGCAATGATCGCATCCGTCAGTGGAACGCGGTGGCCAGCGTCAACGGCGAGCTGTTCTCGTATCCGTCGCTGTTCAGTGGAACCAGCCTGCCGGTCGCCTTCGCGGCGGGCGTGGAATGGCGCAAGGAAGCCAGCCGCGCCGTACCGGACATGCGGTCGCAGCAGGGGCTGATCTTCCAGAACAAGCAGGCCAGAACCGAGGGCGCCTATGAGTCCAAGGAAATCTTCGGCGAGGTGAATCTGCCGCTGCTGGCCGACGTGCCCTTCATCCAATACCTGGACCTGACGGCGGCTTATCGCTTCCAGGACTACACCACCACGGGCGGCGACAGCAGCTATGGCCTGGGCATGGAGTGGACAGTCGACCGCAACATCCGCTTCCGCGCCAACTACGCCAAGGCGGTGCGCGCGCCGAACATCAGCGAACTGTTCGACGGCGGCGGCGAAGGCTACAACCTGTTCGACGATCCATGCGACGCGACACGGTTGAACCTCGGCAACTATCCCGCCAATCGTAAGGCGAACTGCGCGGCCTTGGGCCTGTCGCCGGAGTTCACTCAATCGATCACGACCAAGCCGTCTATCAGCAAGGGCAACCCGGACCTGAACCCGGAAGAAGGCGAAACCCTGACCCTGGGCGTCGTTCTTACGCCGACCTTCCTGCCGGGCCTGGCGGTCACCGTCGACCATTACGACATCAAGATCAGCGACGTCATCGCCTCGTTCGGCGCACGCACGATCATCAACAACTGCGTCGACAGCCCCACTCTGGACAATCCGTTCTGCGGCAACGTCACGCGCGGGTCGGACGGCAACATCAGCAAGGTCGTGAACCAGGTGATGAACGTCGCCGAGTACACCAACTCGGGTTGGGACGTGACGGCGTCCTATCGCACGGACCTGGAGGCCTTGGGCCTGCCGCCCTACGGCTCACTGTCGTTCAACGTGGCGGCGGGCTTCCTGGACGAGCTGACCTATGATCCGGTGCCGGGCGACGCCAGCGTGCGCGACGAACAGGCCGGCGAGGCGCCCAATCCCAAGCGCCGGGTCAACTTCCGCGTGTCGTGGGACTATGACAAGCTGTCGCTGTCCTACGCCAACCGCTACCTGAGCAGCGTCGTGCGCAGCAATCAGGACTCTGTCGGCTCGTACGAAGTGTGGAAGGCTCCGTCGTGGCTGACCCACGACCTGCGCGCCGAGTATCGGTTCGATCGCTTCTCTGTCTTCGGCGGGGTGAACAACTTCACCGATGAAGCGCCGCCGCAGACGCCGTTCACCTGGACTGGAACGTCGTTATATAACGGCTTCAACGCCAGCATCTACAATAACCTTGGCCGTTACGTGTACATTGGCGTGAACGCCCAGTTCTAATCCAGAATGGGAAGCCGTCCGGTCTCGGGCGGCTTCTCACCTTGGAGACGCTGACAAGGCGTCTGTTTCTGTTTTTTGGGGGAAAGACGATGAAGACCCTGACCGCCTATAGCGCCATTGCAGTCGCCGTCGGCCTGCTGGCCTTCGCCGCCGCCCCGACGCCGACCCTGGCTCGTGCGCCCGACGCGGCGCCCGCCGCCGCTGCGCCTTCGGCTCTGGACGCCCAGTTCGAAGCCATCGCGGCCGAGGAGTGGGCCTGGCGCCAGAAGGAGCTGCCGGGCCGTAACGCCAAGCCCAGCACCCTGCCGGACGTCAGCGCCGCCACCCAGCAACGCCGGCTGGCCTACTGGACCGATGTTCAGCGCCGTCTGGACGCCATTTCTCCGGATCAGCTGTCGCCGAACCAGCGCACCAACTACGCCGTCTACAGGCACCAGATCGACAACTTCGTCGATGACGGCCGTCACCGCCTGTATGAGATGCCTTTCAACTCGGACAGCGCCTTCTGGTCGTCGCTGACGGGCATGGGCAATGCGACCTTCACCTCAGTCGAGGACTATGAGCGCTATCTGTCCCAGATACGGGACGTGCCGCGCTACTTCGACCAGCAGATCACCAATATGCGCGCTGGCCTGGCGCGCGGCTTCACCCAGCCCAAGGCCTCGCTGGTCGGGCGGGACGTGTCGATCCTGGCGGTGACGGAGCCGACGGACGTCGCCCAGAACCCCTTTTACAAGCCCTTCCTGACCATGCCGGCGAACATTTCCGAGGCGGACAAGGCGCGTCTGCGCGCCGCCGCCGTTCAGGCGATCCAGCAGCAGGTCGTGCCGGCGCATCGCACTCTGCTGAGCTTCATCCGCGACGAATACATGCCGGGCGCGCGCGACACCCTGGGGGCCAACCGCCTGCCGGACGGCGACGACTTCTATCAGACGCAGATTCGCCAATACACCAGCGTCAACCTGACCCCTGACCAGATCCACGCCATCGGCCGCAGCGAGGTCGCGCGCATTCGCGCCGAGATGGAGACGGTGATGCGCAGCACCGGCTGGACCGGCACCTTCGCCGAGTTCCTCCACTTCCTGAAGACCGACCCGCAGTTCCACTATGACAAGCCCGAGCACCTGCTGTGGCACGGCGCCTGGGTCATCAAGAAGGTCGACGGCAAGATCGGTCAGTATTTCAACCTGAAGCCGCGCGACACCTTCAGCCTGATCCCCGTGCCGGACGCCATCGCGCCCTATTACACGGCCGGTCGAGGCGGCAATGGCGTCTGCCTGCTGAACACCTACGACCTGCCGTCGCGGCCGCGCTACAACATCCCGGCGCTGACGGTGCACGAGTGCAACCCCGGCCACGCCTGGCAGGGCAATCTGCGCCGCGAACATCCGCCCATGCCCGACTATCGCGCTCAGACCTATATCTCGGCCTTCGGCGAGGGCTGGGCCCTCTACACCGAGAAGCTGGCCGTCGAGATGGGCGTCTATGAAGACGCCTATGAGGACTTCGGCCGCCTGACCTATGAGATGTGGCGCGCGGCGCGCCTGGTGATCGACACCGGCGTCCATTCGCAGGGCTGGACGCGCGAACAGGCGGTGGCCTTCCTGAGCGAGAACACCGCCCTGTCCGACCATGAGGTCGGCACCGAGATCGACCGCTACATCACCTGGCCGGGGCAGGCTCTGTCCTACAAGCTGGGCGAGATCGAGATCGTGCGCCTGCGCCGGCTGGCCGAGGCGGAGCTGGGGGCCGATTTCGACATCAAGGCCTTCCACGATCACCTGCTGGCCATCGGCGTGGCCACCATCCCGGCCATGACCGCCGAGATGGAAGCCTTCATCGCCCAGAGCAAGCAAGCCGCCGCGGCGAAGCGATCGGGGCAGTAGTCGACACCGTGCCGACGTCGGAGGGCGTCGGCCATCCGTCGCTGACAGACGCGTTGCAGATCGCCTGCGGCTTTGTCAGTGTCGAGAATCTGTAAAGCGTAAGGGGGGAGAGCGCATGAGCGCTGGGGAATACAAGCTGGACGACGCCGACCGCCGCATCCTGAGGGTGCTGCAGCAGGACGGACGGATCACCAATCAGGATCTGGCGGCCGCCTGCAACATGTCGGCGTCATCCTGCTTCGAGCGGGTGCGGCGACTGCGCGAGCGGGGGGTCATCACCGGCTACACCGCCCTGATCGATCCGAAGTTCGCCGAGCGTGAACTGTTGATCTTCATCGAGGTGCTGCTGGACCGCACGACCTCGGACATCTTCGACCAGTTCGCCGAGCGCATCCGCCGCTCGCCCGAGGTGCTGGAGTGCCACATGGTGGCGGGCGGCTTCGACTATCTGGTCAAGGTGCGGATGAAGGATATGGCGGCCTACCGCATCTTCCTGGCCGACACCCTGATCGTCATGCCGGGCGTGCGCGAGACCCGCACCTACGCCGTGATGGAAGAGGTCAAGGACACCTCGGTCCTGCCGCTGTAAGAGGGGGGGGCGGATTGCGGAGGCCATTCTGGACGGCCTCCGCGACTAGGTTACCAGTAACCGCCGCAAGATCCGATGGCTTCAAGGGTGTAGTAGGGCGAAGTAACGCCTTGGACGGGCGAAGCGACGACTCGCCCGTTCCAACATTTGTCACGGTACCAGCCGACCTGTACCGTCAGCGTAGCGTCGCTATAAAAGGTACGATGGTACATAATATTGGGAGATTGCGCTCCGGCTCCGACGGACAGCAATGACGTCGCCGCCGTCACGGACGCCAGAAGCACGGCATTACGAATCTTACGCAGACGCATCGGTTCTCTCCTGCCAGTGGGTGACGATGTCATCTCCACCGTTAACGACACAAGAGTCAATGACTGGCGTTATATGATTATGCGATGATGTCGGGCAGGATGCGATCCTGCAGCTTCACGATATCGTCGCGCAGGGCCAGTTTCTTGCGCTTCAGGCGGGCGATCATGAGTTGATCGGGCGCGGGCAGCAGGGCCAGGGCTTCGATGGAGGCGTCCAGGTCTGCGTGCTCCTGCAACAGCAGGGAGAGCTGCGCGCGCAGCTCCTTGTCTTCTTCGGACAGGTAAGGTTCGTCGTCGTTCATGATCAGGCCCCGGGCCGGGGGATTATAGCTGAGCTGGCGTCAGGTCGGAAGCAGGTCGGACAGGGTTCTGAGCGCCGGACGCGGCACGACGCGATCCCACAGGCGCGCTGCATCGGCCATGGCGTCGACGGGCGGGCGAGGCGTTTCGGTCGGGGCGGGAGCCAGGCCTTCGAGCCCGTTCAGCAGATGGCGCTCGGCAGCCAGTTCGGCGGCCTTCACCTGCTCGCGCACGGCCAGGCGGGCGTCCGTCTCAAGGTCCGGCACGGGCGTCTTCAGCGTGCGGCGTACGGCGCGCAGAGGGGCGATGGTGGTGGTCTGCCAGGCGCGGGCGGTGTCGCAGGCGGCCTCGATCGTCTCTTTGTCCGGGCGGCGGCCTGTGGCGGCGGTCCAGGCGGCCCACAGCAGCAGGGGGACGTTCTGTTCGTGATAGTCCTGCAGCGACAGGCAGGCTTCGGCGACGCCCGGCGCGGTGTAGGCGGCGCAGGCCCAGGTCCATAGATCGTCGCTCATGCTTCGGCTCCGCCCTTTAGTCCTTCCCAGCGGCGCACGGCCGACCAGTCCAGGTCGAAGACGTCCAACGCCCGGCCGACCGACTGGTCGATCATCTGCTCCAGACTGTCGGGTTTGGCGTAGAAGGCGGGCAGGGGCGGGGCGATGACTGCGCCCATTTCGGCCAGGGCGGTCATGGTGCGCAGGTGGCCCAGGTGCAGCGGCGTCTCGCGCACCATCAGCACCAGGGGGCGGCGCTCCTTCAGAGTCACGTCGGCGGCGCGGGTCAGCAGGGTCGAGGTCACGCCGGTGGCGATCTCGCTCATGGTCCGCACCGAACAAGGGGCGACGATCATGCCGAGCGTGCGGAAGGAGCCGGATGAGATGGTGGCCCCGACATCGTTCAGCCGATGGACCACATCCGCCTTGGCCGTCAGGTCGTCGGGGGTGAGATCCGTCTCCTGCGACAAGGTGAGCAGGGCGGCGCGGGTGACGACCAGGTGGCTCTCGACCCCCAGTTCGCGCAGGGCGTCCAGCACGCGCGCGCCATAGATGACGCCCGAAGCACCTGAGATTCCAACGACTAGCCGAGGGGGCGCCGGCGCCCGAACGGTCGTGTTCACAACATCGGCCAAATTCGCCTCCAACCTGTCCGTGTCCGGAGCGGCGGGGGTCACTGCAATGTGATTCCACACCTCGCCGAACCGGGCGCTCAGTGTAGTGGTCCCTTAGACATGGAGGCGCAAGCCATGACCATCGAGGCTCGTATTCGCGAACTGGGTAATCGGCATCGGTCGCTGGATGAAACGATCCAGCAGGAGATGCGCCGCCCCACCGCGGACCCGACACACCTCAGGGAGCTGAAGCAGCGAAAGCTGCGACTTAAGGAAGAGATCAGTAGTCTGGAAGCCCGAACCCACTAGCGGGCCTAGCATCCGAAACGACGACGGCCCCGGAAGAGCGATCTTCCGGGGCCGTTTTGTATTTGTCGATCGGTTGGATCAGTCGCGCGAGCCGAACACCGATTCGGCCGTGGGCTCGGCGCCGAGGCCGTATTCTTCTTCGGCCTCTTCCAGGACGACTTCCGGTTCGGCCTCGGTCTCGATGGGTTGCAGGACGCCGTTCTTGGCGTCGTCCTTGGCCTTCTTGTCGGCGGCCTTGCGCACCACTTCGTCCAGCTGCAGCTGGCCGGTCAGGCCCAGCGTCACCGGATCGACCGGCTTGATATTGGCCGAGTTCCAGTGGGTGCGGTTGCGCACGCTCTCGATCGTGGCCTTGGTGGTGCCCAGCAGTTTGGCGATCTGGGCGTCGGTCACTTCGGGGTGGTTGCGGACGAACCACATGATGGCGTCCGGGCGATCCTGACGACGCGAAACCGGCGTGTATTTCGGACCCGACTTGGCGGGCTTCAGTAGTTCGGCGTGGCGGCTGACCACGGCCTTCATGCGGTAGTTTTCATCGTTCTGGGCCTTGTCCAGCTCTTCGCGGGTCAGCTGGCCGTTGACGATGGGGTCGGCGCCGCGAATGTCGCGCGCCACGTCGCCGTCGGCGATGCCGCGCACCTCAAGCGGGTGCAGGCCGCAGAAGTCGGCGATCTGCTCGAACGAGAGCGAGGTGTTGTCCACCAGCCAGACCGCGGTGGCCTTGGGCATCAGGATGTCGGTCATGGGCATGGATCCCGGCGGTTGCGGCCCGAAAAACGGGCGTTTGAATCGACGGCGCCCGACCTTTTCGGCCGGGCGCGAGAAGGCCTTTATAGGTGATCTTGGCCGAAATGAAAACGTCGTCTGTCGTCTTCATACAGCGAAGGTTCATCTGTCGTGATGAACATTGGGGGCCAGAGCGCGTTGTGCGCCAAGAGAAACCTCGAAGGAGACCGTGTCATGAAGAAGTTCGTGATTGCAGCGGCAGGACTGGTCATGACGGCGGGCGGCTTTTCCGTCGTCAATGTGAGCACGGCGGAGGCGCAGGTGATGCAGCGCGGCGCGCCGCGCGGGTCGTATGCGCAGAGCTGCACCGGGTCGTATGTGAATCAGGGGCGCCTCTACGCCGATTGCCGTGACATGCGGGGCAATATGCGCGAGACCTCGATCGAGTTGGCGCGCTGCTCCAGCGAGGAGATCGTCAACCGCGACGGACGTCTGGTCTGCGGCCGCTTTCAGGGCGATTTCGAGAACGGCGGCCGCCCCGGCCGTCCGGGCGGCGGATGGGATGACGGGCGTCCAGGCCGCCCCGGCGGCGGTTGGGACGACGGTCGCCCCGGCAACGGCGGCTGGGGCCGATCCTCGATCACCGTCTATCGCGACTCTGATTATCGCGGCCAGTCGATGAGCTTCCGTGAGGAAGTCCCGAACCTGCGCAACATGGGCATGAACGATGCGATCAGCTCGATCCGCCTGTCGCGCGGCGCCTGGGAGGTCTGTGAAGACGCCTATTATCGCGGCCGTTGCGAGATCGTCAGCGGCGATATGCGCAACCTGGCCAATACGGGCATGAACGACCGGATTTCGTCGCTACGTCCGGCGCGCGGCGGCGGTCGCTGGTAAACACCGGCCTGTCTGAAAACGAGGGCGGGAGGCTGCGGCCTCCCGTCCTTTTCTTTTAGGGCAGAAGCACGACCTTGCCGACGTGGGCGCCCGCCTCCAGATGGGCGTGGGCTGCGTCCGCTTCGGCCAGGGGGAAGGTCGCCTCGACCTGGGCGCGAACGGCGCCGGACGCGACCCAGGGCCAAACGGTCGCCTCGACGGCGGCCGCCAGGCGGGCCTTTTCGTCGGCCGGGCGGCTGCGCAGGGTCGAGCCCGTCAGGACGATCCGCTTCAGCATGATCCGCATCAGGTCGATCTCGGCCTTGGCGCCGGTCAGGGTGGCGATCACCACCCAGCGCCCGCCGGGCTTCAGGGCGTTGAGGTTCAGCTCTGCGTAGGCCGCGCCGACCATGTCCAGCACCACATCGGCGCCGCCCGCCTCCTGGATGGCGGCGGCCAGATCGTGCTCAGTCGCGTCCAGGCTGAAGTCGGCGCCCAGGGCGCGGGCGGCCTCGGCTTTGGCGGCGCCGCGAGAGGTGGCGATGACTCGGGCGCCCGCCGCCTTGGCCATCTGTATGGCCATGACGCCGATGCCGCTGGTGGCGCCGTGGATCAGCAGGGTCTCGCCCGCCTTCAGCCCGCCGCCTTCGAAGACGTTGGCGAAGACGGTGAAGGCGGTCTCGGGCAGGGCGGCGGCCTGGGTGAAATCGAGGCCGTCGGGGATCGGCAGGGCGTGGCGGGCGTCGACCAAGGCGTATTCAGCGTATCCGCCGCCGCCCAGCAGGGCGCAGACCCGGTCGCCGACGGCCCAGCGCGACACGCCATCGGCCAGGGCGTCGACCTCGCCCGCGACCTCTAGTCCAAGAATGTCCGAAGCGCCCGGCGGGGGCGGATAGCGACCTTCGCGTTGGACGATGTCGGGACGGTTCACGCCCGCCGCACGTACGCGGATGCGGATTTCACCGGGGCCCGGAGCGGGCAGGGGGCGCGTGGTCAGGCGCAGGGCGTCGGCGGGGCCGCGTCCGTTCTCGATCTCTATGGCCTTCATGGTTGCGGGCACGGCGGCTCCCTTGGCTTGCATTCCGGATCAATGCGGCGTTCACATAGGGGTTCATGCTCGAAATGGCCAAGGAGGCGAGGATGAGTTTCGAAGATCTGGAGCCTCGGCCGCAGCGCGGCGAGGCCATCGCCGCCCTGGGACGCGAAGACCTGGACCTCTACGCTGTGGACGAATTGCAGGAGCGGATCGCCGCCCTGGAGGCCGAGATCGCCCGATCCCGCGCGGCTATCGACGGCAAGTCCTCGCAGCGCAGCGCCGCCGACGCGCTGTTCAACTTCCGCTGAGGCGCGGGCGGTTGGGGACGGTTTCGACGGCCCTCTCCCGCAGAATCAGCTTCCGTGGCATGACGATTGCACCCAGCGGATGCATGAGATGCATGGATAGACGCCCGTGACAGCCATCGAAGCCGATCTGACCCCGACGCGCCTCGCCGGCGCCGAAGTGCTGGACTTCGCACGCTCGGAGCTCTTCGAGCGCACCTTCCGCGAAGGCATGGAGCTGGTCGAGGAGACCGCCGCCTATCTGGACGGCGACGGACGCCAGGATTCGCGCCTGCTGTCGCGCGCGGCCGCCCTGTCCTATGCGGGCGAGAGCATGAAGCTGACGACGCGGCTGATGCAGATTGCGTCTTGGCTGCTGGTGCAGCGCGCCGTGCGGGAACAGGACATGAGCGCCGAGGCGGCGGGCGACCCCCGCTATCGCCTCGCCGATCGCCGCATCGAGACGGAGCCGCGTCGCGGCGACCTGCCCATCGCCCTGATCGAATACGCGGTGCGAGCCGAGAAGCTCTACGACCGCGTCCTGCATCTGGACCGCCAGATGTACGTCGAGCCCGCCGAGGCGCCGGCCAATCCCGTCCTGAACCAGATGGACCTGCTGCGCGCCGCCTTCGGATAAGGCTTCTCCTCCCCATGCAACGAGAGGAGAGAGGTGGATGCCTTACGGCGTCACTTCATCCGGATCGATCGGGGCGTCGGCTATGACCTGGGGCAGGTTGACGGCGATGCCCAGGGCGTCGGCCAGCTTGGCGTCGCGCTTGTAGACGTCCTCGCGGAAGGCGACGCGGCCCTGACCGTCGACGAAGGCGGTCCAGTACAGCAGGCGCACGCCGATGTTGCGGCCGGTGGTCACGCGCTTGGTCTCGCCGCTGGCCTGGGCCGCGTCGAACAGGGCCAGACGCTCGGGATCGGGCGACAGCAGCAGGCGAGCGAAGCCGATGGCGTCCTGCACCCGCACGCAGCCGTGGCTGCGCTGGCGCACCGACAGGTTGAAGGCGCCCCGCGCCGGGGTGTCGTGCAGGAAGATGGCGTAGCTGTCCTGCAGTTCGAACTTCACATTGCCCAGCGACGACTTCGGACCGGCGCGTTGCACCACCCAGCCGTCGGCGTTGACGTACATGTCGTTCGCGGCCAGGTAGCCGGGGCCCTTGGGCAGGATTTCACGGCGGGCGATGCCCATGGGCACGGTCCACGGCGGATTGGCCACGACCGAGGCGAAGGGCTTCTCCAGGCTGGGGGTCTGGTTGGCGGCGGTGCCGACGACCACGCGGTTGGAGTGAACCGGCTTGCCGTCCTTCCAGTAGACCATGATGGCGGCGGCGGTGTTGACCTCGATCCGCTCGGGATTCAGGTCGCGCTTCAGCCAGCGACGGCGCTCCAGGTTCAGGGCGATCTGGCGGGCGCGATCCTCGGCGGTGGCGGTCAGCGAGCGCTGGGTGGCGCCGCCGATGCGGCCGTCGGACCCCAGGCCGTGGCGGGTCTGGAAGCTGCGGACCGCCTGCTCCAATTCGGGGCCGTAGGCCAGGTTGCCCTTCAACCGTTCGGCGGCGGCGGCGCTCAGGTCGCCCTCGGCGGCCAGGCGGGCGACCAGGGCCGGGATGCGCGGGTCGCTGGTTCCCGGCTCGATGGTGCCGCCGATACGGAAGGCGGGCCAGCCGCCCTGGCGGGCGATGCGGCGATAGCGGGCGTAACCGGCCGACAGATTGGTGTAGCCCAGGTCCGTCGGGGGCAGGGCGTCGAACCACTGGCTCAGCTTGTTGGCGGCCACGGCGTCGACCAGGCCGCGCGGCAGGTCCACGCTGTTCTTCTGCATCTCCCACAGCTCTTCGACCGTCTCGGGCCGGACGCGGCCCTCGGACAGAACCTTGGCGTAGGCCAGGGCGGCGGCGGTGGTGCGGATCTCGGCGGTCTCGCGGTCGGCGGCCAGGCCGACGAAGTCGAAGAAGTCCCCGGCGGGCAGGCCGTGACGTTCGGCGCCCTGGGCGACTTCCTGCAGGATGCGCAGGCGGTCGGCGGTCCAGATCGGCTTGCCGCCGGTCAGTTGATAGACGGCGCGGACGTCAGCCTGCTGGGCCGCGGGCAGGCGGCCGGCCTGGGCGTCGAAGCCGGCGATGAAGATTTGCGGGTCCGTGGTGCGCGTCTGGGCCAGCGCCCCGTTCGCGGCTGCCAGCGTCAGGCTCGTCGTGGCGACGCCAAGGCCCAATTCCCGTCGGTTCATCGTCTGTAACTCTTGTGGTCCGATATCGGCCCGGACCCAACGTCCACGCCCCGAGTAATCGAACGCGCCCATGTTAACGGTGTTCCGGGCAACAAAAAAGCGCCGGTCCTGGGACCGGCGCTTTTGTGGCGAACTTGTCGCACCAAGCGTGGCTTACTTCTTGATGAAGCCGCCGAACTTGTTGTTGAAGCGCGAGACGCGGCCGCCGCGGTCCATCAGGTGCTGGTTGCCGCCGGTCCAGGCCGGGTGAGACGTCGGGTCGATGTCCAGGTTCAGCGTGGCGCCTTCCTTCCCGTAGGTCGAACGGGTCTGGTAGGTGGTGCCGTCGGTCATCACAACAGTGATGAAGTGGTAGTCGGGGTGCGTGTCCGCTTTCATCGATCTTGTCCGTCTCTGCGCGACGACGATGCCGACCGTCACTGCGCGTAAATAGAGAATCCCGCCGCAGAGCGCGACGGGAGCGAGGGGCGGCGTTTACACCGGGGGGCGTTCCGGGGCAAGAGCGCGACCATGACCCAAGCTGAACCTCAACGTCATGCCCAGCCGACCGGCCGCCCCGGCGCCGGCGCCGTTCTGGCCGAACAGATGGACGAGGCGGGCGGCAAGCGTGCCAAGAGCCGCAACATCCGCCCCCTGGGACGGTTGCTGCCCTTCCTGGCCCGACACAAGATGGACGCTGCGATTGCGACAGTCTGGCTGATCGGATCGACGGTCGCGTCGCTGGCCCTGACGGCGACGGCGCGCGGCGCCATCGACCAGGGGTTCGAGAACGGCGGCGCCAATATCGACAAGTGGTTCCTGATCCTGGGTCTCAACGCCGTGGTGCTGGGGCTGGCGACGGCGCTGCGCTATTTCTACGTCACTAAGACGGGCGAGCGGATGATCGCCGATCTGCGCACGGCGCTGTTCCAGCGCATCCTGACGCTGGACCCGGTCTTCTTCGCCCATATGCGGACGGGCGAGGTGCTGTCGCGTCTGACCACGGATATCCAGTTGGTCGACACCCTGCTGACCACCTCGATCAGCTATGCGCTGCGCAACTTCCTGACCCTGATCGGCGGGGTCATCCTGCTGTTCTTCGTCAGTCCGAAGCTGACCGGCTTCGTGTTGCTGATCGTGCCGGTGCTGATCGTGCCGCTGTTCCTGTTCGGCCGGGTGGTGCGCCGCCTGACGGTGCAGTCGCAGGACACCTTCGCCGGGGCCGTGGGCTTTGCGGGCGAAAGCGTCGACGCCATCGAGACGGTGCAGGCCTTCGGTCGCGAAAAGAGCGCCATCGGCCGCTTCGGCGCGGCGGTGGAGGAGGCGTTCGGCGTCTCCCTGAAGCGGATGCGGGCGCGCGGCGTGATGACCGCCATGATCATCATGGTGATGTTCGGCGGCGTGACCCTGGTCCTGTGGCTGGGGGCGCAGGACGTGATCGCCGGGACCATGACGCCGGGCGCCCTGCTGCAGTTCGTCCTACTGTCGGTGTTCGCGGCGGGCGCGGTCGGGGCGCTAGGCGAAAGCTGGGGCGACGTACAGAAGGCGGCGGGCGCCATGGAGCGGATCGACGAACTGATGCGGGCGACCCCCGCCATCGCTCCGCCCCCCAATCCGGTCGCCCTGCCTCAGCCGCCGCGCGGCGAGGTGTCGATGTCGGCGGTGGATTTCGCCTATCCGGGCCGTCCGGACCTGCCCGCGCTGAAGGGCTTCAGCCTGACCGTGCGGCCGGGCGAGACCGTGGCCCTGGTCGGGCCGTCGGGCGCGGGCAAGTCGACGGTCTTCCGCCTGCTGCTGCGCTTCTATGATCCGCAATCCGGTCTGGTGTCGGTGGACGGGGTGGACGTGCGCGCGGCCGACCCGGTCGATGTGCGCAACCGCTTCGCCTGGGTGTCGCAGGAGGCGCCGTTGTTCTCGGGGTCGGCGCTGGAGAACATCCGCTTCGGCCGCGAGGCCGCCACGCTGGACGAGGCCCGCGCCGTCGCCGCCGAGGCTCAGGCGCTGGGCTTCATCGACGCCCTGCCGGAAGGTTTCGACACCCCGCTGGGCGAGCGCGGCAAGAGCCTGTCGGGCGGCCAGCGTCAGCGTCTCGCCATCGCGCGGGCGCTGGTGCGCGAGGCGCCGATCCTGCTGCTGGACGAGGCGACCAGCGCGCTCGACGCCGAGAACGAGCGTCTGGTGCAGGCCGCGCTGGATCAGGCGATGGAGGCGCGCACCACCCTGGTCATCGCCCACCGCCTGGCGACCGTGTTGCGCGCCGACCGCATCGTGGTGATGGACGGCGGCCAGGTGGTCGAGGAAGGCACGCACGCGGAGCTGTCAGCCAAGGGCGGCCTATATGCGCGTCTGGCCAAGCTGCAGTTTCAGGGAACGTGAGTAAAACCCTCTCCCGGCGGGAGAGGAGCTAGCGCGCGTTGACGGCGGCGGCGGGAAAGTCGCTGAACACGGCGTCGACGCCCAGCGCGTAGATCATCTTCAGCCAGCCTTCCAGATCGCCGTGATCTGCGGGCGCGTCGCCCACGCGATATTGCGCGGGCAGGAATAGGTTCTCCGCCCGGAAGGTCCAGACCACGACCTTCAGGCCAGCCGCATGGGCGTCGACCGTCAGGGACGAGGCGGCCAGCGCGCGGCCTGCGTCGTCGCGCGGCACGACCATCAAATCCTGCACCCCGACCGCCTCGGCGTAACGGGCGATCTCCGCCAGCCCCTGCGGCGTGGCCATCTCGGCATAGGTCGCGCCGGGCCGGTCGGCGGGGCCGCCGCCCGCCTGCATCAGTTGCAGCAGCGGCGCGCCGATGCGCGCCTTCAACCGTTCCAGCGTCCCGACCTCGAAGCACTGGATCAGGATGGGGGCGTCGGCGCTGGTCAGGGCATGGCGCTCCAGCGCGGCGACGAAGGCGTCCTCCATCGGCAGGTCCAGAGCGGCGAAGTGGGATGGGTGCTTCAGTTCGGGCGCGACGCCGATGACGCGGCCGGCGCGGGCGCCGGCCTCACGCGCGATCTCGACCACTTCGTCGAAGGTCAGGATCGGCTCCTGCCCGTCGAAGGCGGCCGAGGCGGGGCGCAGGGCGGGCAGGCGCTCGCGGGCGCGCAGGGTCTTCAGCTCGGCGAGGGTGAAGTCTTCGGTGAACCAGCCGGTGATGGGCACGCCGTCCACCTCGCGGGTGGTGCGGCGTGCGGCGAACTCGGGACGGTCGGCGACGTCGGTGGTCTCGCCGATCTCGTTCTCGTGGCGGACGACCAGATGACCGTCGCGGGTCATGACCAGATCGGGCTCGATGAAGTCGGCGCCCTGTTCGATCGCCAGCTCATAGGCGGCGCGGGTGTGTTCGGGCCGTTCGCCAGAGGCGCCCCGGTGGGCGATGACGATGGGCTTGGCGGGAGGAGCGGACATGGCCGGTTGGCTCGACGACAGGAGGACGGCGGTCAGGATGGCGGCGATCATGGCCGAAGGGTAGGGGGCGGACGTGACAGGCGCGTGATCTCTCCCTCCCCTTCATAGGAGGGGGGGGCGTCGCGCAGCGACGAGCGGGCGGGGAGGGCCGAATATGACAGGGGCGGCGCCACGTCAGCGGCGCCGCCCCCATCCGGCCTCGCCCTTCGGGCTCAGCCGCCCTCCCCATGAAGGGGAGGGACAATTCGCTTTACGCCTCGCGCAGAATCTTGCGCAGCTTGGCCTGGATTTCCGGGTTGCCGGCGACGATCTGCTTGCCGTTCATCGGGTCGCCGTCCTGGTCGATGGCGGTGACGACGCCGCCGGCCTCAGTGACCAGCAGGATGCCCGCCGCCACGTCCCACGGCTGAAGGTTGCGCTCGAAATAGGCGTCGTAACGGCCCGCAGCGACCCAGGCGAAGTCCAGCGAGGCGGCGCCCAGGCGGCGGATGCCCGCGACGCGCTGGCCGACGGCGTGGATGTCCTTGATGGCCTGGCCGTGGCCGGTCTTGCCGATGAAGGGCAGGCCCGTGGCGATCAGGCACTCGGCCATGTCGGCGCGTCCGGCGATGCGGATGCGGGTGTCGTTCAGATAGCAGCCCTTGCCCTTTTCGGCCCAGAACATCTCGTTCATGACCGGGTTGTAGGTGACGCAGGCCACGATCTCGGACGTGCCGTCAGGGTGCTTGCGCTCCAGACCCACCGTGATGGCGAAGTGGGGCATGGCGTGCATGAAGTTGGTGGTGCCGTCGATCGGGTCGACGATCCAGGTGTGGGTCTTGTCGGTGCCCTCGACCATGCCGCGCTCTTCGCCCAGGAAGCCGTAGCCGGGACGGGCCTTCAGCAGCAGTTCGAACAGGGTCTGTTCGGCCTTGACGTCGGCGGCGGTGACGAAGTCGCCGGGGCCCTTGCGGGACACCTGCAGCTGGGACACCTCGCCGAAATCCCGGAGCATCGGGCGGGCGGTCTTGCGGACGGCGTCCATCATGACCTGGAGCAGGGCGGAAGCGAGGGCCATAGGCGGTTCTCCTGATCCGTCGATCCTCAAAAGCCTGCGGCCCGGATGGACGGAGAAGCAAAAGGGGCGCGGACCATCCGCGCCCCTGTAGTCTTTACAGCGCCCGGCCTTGGCCGGGAATGACGGCGTTTGTTAGTCCGCGCGGCGGACGTATTCGCCGGTCGAGGTGTCGACGATGATCTTCTCGCCCGTCGACATGAAGGGCGGGATCATGACGCGGATGCCGTTCGAGGCCTTGGCGGGCTTGTAGGACGACGAGGCGGTCTGGCCCTTCACGGTCGGCTCGGTCTCGACGACTTCCAGCACGACCTGTTCCGGCAGTTCCAGGCCGATCGGACGGTCTTCGTGCGACTCGATGACGACCTTCATGCCTTCCTGCAGGTAGGGGATGCGGTCTTCGCCGACCCAGCCCTTTTGCAGTTCGATCTGCTCATAGGACTCGTCGTCCATGAAGACGAGAGTTTCGCCGTTGTCGAACAGGTAGGAGTAGTCGCGCTGTTCCAGCGTGACGCGCTCGACCTTGTCTTCCGAGCGGAAGCGTTCGTTCAGCTTGTTGCCGGTTTCGAGGTTCTTGGCCTCGACGTTGGCGAAGGCGCCGCCCTTGCCGGGCTTGACGTGGCTGGCCTTGGTGACGACCCACAGGCCGCCGTTGTGTTGCAGGACCATGCCGGGCTTGATGGTGTTGGCGTTGATTTTCATGAGAACCGTAGGGCTCGTTGCTGGGGGGCGGCAGGCGCCGACCGCCAGGGCGTGGCGCGCCAAATCGCGGCGAGCCCTAGAGGATCAAGCGAAAAAGGGCAATGGCGCTGCTCGGCGACCCGCGGATTCAGGCGGCGTCGTCCAGGCCGCGTTCCGCCTGATTGGCCAGGCGCACCCCCATGCCTGTGGGGGCTGCCAGCTTGCCTGCGCCGGGATCCAGCTTGCGCGCCTCATGAGCGAAGGCGGCGGCCAGACCGGCTGAGGACATGGCGGCCAGAATCTGGGTCCAGCGTCCAGTAGGCCGCGCCGCCAGCCAGACGGCGTTGACCGCCTGGGCGACAGCCCACAGACCCATTGCGGTGTTGCGGCCGGGACGGGCGGGGGCGTTCCACACGCGCAGGGCCGACAGGGTGGTGGCCGAGAAGACGGCGGGCAGGATCAGGCTGAACGGTCCGCGCGGCCGCTCGGTGATCGGACCCTCGCGTTTTCGGGCGCCGGTCAGGCCGCGTGTCTGCGGGGGAACGGCGCGGGTCGCCACAGCCGTCGCCGCCAGGGCGAAGCCGACGGTCAGCGCGGCGCCCAGGGCGACGTGCCGCCAGTCGCGGCCTTCGGCGTTGAGAAAATCCGCTGCGTGGTTGCGGGCGGCGTCGAGGGCGTCGTCCATGCTGCTCATGCAGCCAAGAACAACCGGGCGCGGCGGACGTTCCCGCCCTCCGACGCCGCGCCCGGCCTTCGGATCAGTTCCCGGTGGCGGCGCCGTCGGTGGTGATTTCCTTCATGGCCGACTGCAGATAGTTCTGCGCGCCCATCAGCTTGATCAGGCTGTGTTGGTTCTCGAGGAAGTCGATGTGCTCCTCGGTGTCGGCCAGGATTTTCAGCAGCAGGTCGCGGCTGACGTAGTCGCGGGCTTCCTCGCACTGGGTCAGGGCGTCGCGGGTGGCGGCGCGGCTGTCGATTTCCAGCTGCAGGTCGGCGCCCAGGCATTCGATGGGGTCTTCGCCGACCTTCAGCTTGTGCAGATCCTGCAGGTTGGGCAGGCCGTCCAGGAACAGGATGCGTTTGATCAGCATGTCGGCGTGCTTCATCTCGCCGATCGATTCTTCGTAGATGACGTTGCCCAGGTGGGCGAGGCCCCAGCTTTCGAACATGCGGGCATGCAGGAAATACTGGTTCACCGCCGTCAGTTCATTGGTCAGCACCGCGTTGAGGGTGCGGATGATCGCGGGATCGCCCTTCATGGTCGTCGTCCTTGTTTCAGCGGCGGCGAAAGCGACGTCGGCGCGACGACAGGGCCTTTCGGCCGCCCGTAAGGACTTCATAACACGACGGAAACGCCGTGGATTATTTGCGAGTTCTTATCACTGCATTGATAATGCGAGTGAAATCCGCTTTCAAAATCCGCCTCTATTCGGCGGCGATGGCGAAGGCGGCCTGGGTTTCCTGGATCATCTGACGCATCTCGCAGACGCATTTGGCGCACTGAGGCGCGCACTGGTGGCTGGCGAAGATGTCCTTGGGACGGTTGGCGCCCGCCTCGATGGCGAGGGCGACGTCACGCTGGCGAAGACCGTTACAGTTGCAGACGTACAAGGCGAGGCACCCGGAACACTGAGAATGGCTCGCTATAGCACTTATTAAGGCGGGTGCAAATCATTCGCATGCACATGCGACATTGACGACGACGGCGGCGACGGGCAGGGCTCGGCCATGGCTCGTCAACCGCAAATTCCCGCCCGCCCGGCCTGCCGGCTGTACCTGATCACGCCGACCGCCATCCCGGACCTGGAGGCGTTCGCCGCAGAGCTGGAGGCCGCTCTGGCGGCAGGCGACTGCGCCGCCCTGCAGATCCGCCTGAAGGCGGCCTCGGACGAGGAGATTCGTGCGGCCGTCGCCCGGCTGAAGCCGATCTGCCAGGCGCATGACGTGGCCCTGATCCTGAACGATCGGCCGGACCTGGCGCGCGCCACGGGCTGCGACGGGGTGCACGTGGGGCAGGAGGACGCCTCCCTGGCCGAGGCGCGGCGCATCATGGGCGAGGGCGCCATGATCGGCGTCACCTGCCACGACAGCCGCCACCTGGCGATGGAGGCGGCCGAGGGCGGGGCCGACTATGTGGCCTTCGGCGCCTTCTTCCCGACGCAGACCAAGGACGTCGCCCATCACGCCGAACCGGAGATCCTGACCATCTGGCAAGAGACGATGGAGGTTCCCTGTGTCGCCATCGGCGGCGTTACGGTCGAAAACGCCGGGGCCATCGCAGCGGCCGGCGCCGACTTCGTGGCGGTCAGCGCCGGGGTCTGGCGCCATCCTGACGGCCCGGCGGCGGCCGTGCGCGCTTTCGATGAGGCGCTGCGAACCGCGTATTGATCCTAGGGTCACGCTTCAGGGGATGTTTAGGAACGCGCGCGAAGATCAGGGCCTAAGACTCTAGTTCTAGGCCGGATTGATGAGCATGAGCCGCGCGCTCCAAAGAGGAGAAGTCGCATTGGACGCGACGGGCAAGGGGACCGCTCCGGTTGAAACCCTGGCGCCGCCGAACGCCGACTTCTTCCGCCGACCGCTCGCTCCGATGCTGACCGCGCTGGGCGTGGCCGTGCTGGTGGTTCTCGCGATCAGCTTCGCTCGCGCCAACGGTCTGGTCGCCGCCCTGTGGGGCGCCGGCGGCCTGGCTATGGCTGTATGGCTGCGCGGCGGCCGCGGCCTGCAATACGACCTCGGTTTCGGCGTCCTGCTGCTGGCGGGCGTCTTTGCCGGCGAGATCCTGGCGGGCAACGGTCCGTCGCTGTCGATCCTCTTCACCCTGACCAATCTGCTGGAGATCGTTCTGGCGGTCGTGCTGACGCGTCGTGTGGTCACGGGGTTGCATGTCGACAGCGTGCAAGGCCTGGCGCGTTTCCTGGCCGTATGCGCGATCGCGCCCTTGCCGTCGGCCCTGATCGCCGCCGTGGCCCTGTTCAATATGGCGGACCAGAACTTTCTGGACGCCTTGCGTATCTGGTGGAGCGGCCATGCCCTGGGCTTCGCCGTGATCGGCGTGTTCGGACTGAGCCTGCGCAAGACGCATCTCAGGATGCTGAAGCAACCCGCGCGCCTGGCCGAGGCCATCGGGCTGGGCGTGCTGCTCGCCAGCGCCTGCTACGCCATCTTTTCGCATATGAGCCTGCCTTACGGCTTTCTGCTGTTGCCGTTGATCGTGCTCGCGGCGGTGCGCTTTCGCGTGATCGGCGCGGCCTGGGCCTTGCTGGTGGTGTCGGTGGTGGCCATCGGCGGCACCATGGCCGGGCACGGTCCCTATCATCAGTTCGATCCCGAGGATCGCGCCCTGCTGGCGCAGTTGCTGATCCTGCTGGGCTATATGCCGATCCTGATGGTCGCCGCCCTGTTGGAAGAGCGTGACGGGCTGATGCAGCGCGCCAGGGAAGGACGGCTGCGGGCCGAGCGCGCCTCGGCGGCCAAATCGCGGCTGCTGGCCAATGTGGCCCATGAGATCAAGAGCCCGATCGGCGGCGTCATCGGCATCGGCGAACTGTGGGCCGGAGGGCACCTGGGCGCCGCCACGCCCAACCAGGTCGAGATGGCGCAGATGCTGGTCAAGACGGCCCGCCAGGTCGAGGCCCTGACCCACGACCTGCTCGATGTGGCGCGGGCCGAGGCGGGCGCGGTCAAGGTGGATATTCGCCCGACCGATGTCGCCGGCGTGCTGGAGGACGTCCGCCGCAGCCTGTTGCTGAATCCTGAAGCGGCGGCGGTGAAGATCGACGTCGTGGCCGCCGGCGATCACCTGGTGGCGCGGGCCGATTCCCAGCGTCTGACGCAGGTGGTCGGCAATCTGGCCAACAACGCCGTCAAATACGGCGCCTCGGGCGGGCTGGTCGTCTTGCGCGCGGCCTGGAGCGGCGACCGCGTCCGTATCGAGGTCACGGACCGAGGGCCAGGTCTCTCGGACGAGAAGCAGGCGCAACTGTTCGAGCCCTTCAACCGTCTGGGCCTCGAGCGTTCGGCCATTGAGGGGCATGGCGTCGGCCTGACCCTGGCCAAGCGGCTGGTCGAACTGCAGGGCGGCGAGATCGGCGTGATTTCGGCGCCGGGGCATGGCGCGACCTTCTGGGTGGAGCTGCCGGGCGCCTGATCCGGCGGGCGCGATGGCCGCTTGACCCGGTGCGGCCCCCGCCGCCAATGTCGCGGCCATGAAAGCCGTATTTGTCGCCGCCCTGTCGCTCGCCGCTCCTCTGGCCCTGTCCG
>NZ_GL883086.1:1469071-1483012 GCF_000204035.1 Brevundimonas diminuta ATCC 11568 | reverse complement strand
GCGCCTGTTGCAACGCCGACGCCAGCTCCGGCTCCGGCAGCGCCGATCCGCAGAACTGAGCCCGTTCCGGCGCCGACGCCGCAAGGCTTGAGCGCCGCCGAACGCGCCGCCTTGCCGTTCATCATTGATCTGCCGCCGGGCTTCCAACTGGTCGAGGGCCGCGCGGCGCCGGGCGCCCAGGTCTATTCGGCGCGCAAGGCGGGCAAGACCTATCTGATGATCTACGCCGGACCGACGTCGCAGTTTCCCATCTACGACGGGGACCATGTGACGGTCGGCGGCCGCGTTTCGGTGGTGACGACTGAAGGCCAGCGCCGCATCGCCATGGAGCACCTGTTCCAGCGCGCGACTGAACCCGCCGAAATCCACGTCTGGGTGATGGCCCAGGACGGCGCCGACCGGGACGAGGCCGAGCGCATCGCCCAGACCGTCGACCCGAAGTAGAGTCCTATTTCTCGGACCAGACGGCCAGTTCGTTGCCGGATGGGTCGCGGAAGTGGAAGCGCCGCCCGCCGGGGAAGGCGAAGATGGCGTGGGTGATCGCGCCGCCCGCCGCCTCGACCTTGGCCTGCATGGCTTCCAGATCGTTGGCGTACAGGATGGGCAGCGGCTTGGGCGTCATGGCGTCGGGGGTGAAGCCGCCGTCCAGCCCTTCGCTGAACGCCGCATAGGCGGGTCCGTAGTCCTGGAAGCTCCAGCCGAACGCCTGGGCGTAGAAGGCCTTGTGCGCCGTCAGGTCGGTCGCGGGCAGTTCGAGATAATCCAGCTTGCCGTCTTCGCGCATGGCGACTCTCCAGAGAAATGGAGGCGGACGCTTGCACGAAGGCCGACTCTGCGCAAACCTGCAAATGGTTCGCAAACGCAGGAGTCGGCCCATGATCGTCCTGAGCGCCGGATGCGCCTCACTGGCCTCGCTGATGCAGCGGGAGGCGGATGGAAGGCGCGGGCCTGAAACGAAACGGGCGCCGATCGAATCCGATCGACGCCCGCGTCTGATCTCAAAGAACGGCGCGGATCAGCGCGCGGTCTGGGTCTCGCCCGCACGCCACACGCGATAGCGCACTTCGACGTCCGACGGGGTGTAGACCACCACCGGCAGGCGCGAGTTATAGCGGATCAGCGGCTGCTCCTGCGTCGTCACGAAGGCTTCGCGCTCCGAGCCGGGCGGGCAGCCCATCAGGGTGCTGGCCGCATTCCCCAGGGCGGGCAGGACATAGTAGTCGTAGCCCCAGCCCTGAGCCGTGCGGGTCTCCAGGCTGCCGCCGAAGAACTGGCGATTGCAGTCGACGGTCTTGGTCTTGCCGAGGATCAGTTCGACCTTCAGCGCGTCCTCGTCCGACTGGGCGGGCAGGTTGATGACATGGCGGGTCTGACCTGCCGTCGCGGCCGGGAAGGCCTTGAGGTCGGCGGACCCGGCCTGGCCGGTCGCGGAGTTGTTCTGGGTCATGGCGCCTTCAGCCTGGGCGGTGGCGCATGCGGTCAGGCTGAGGGCGGCGACGCCGGCGGCGAGCAGGGCGGGGAGTTTCAAGGGGGAGGGCTCCACAGTCACTAAGCTTGACGGCCGACAACGCCGCAGGCTCAGACCAGTTCCACCGCCATGGCCACGGCTTCGCCGCCGCCGATGCACAGCGAGGCCACGCCCTTCTTGCCGCCGCGCGCCTGAAGCGCCGCCAGCAGGGTGGACAGGATGCGCGCGCCCGAGGCGCCGATGGGGTGGCCCAGCGCCGTGGCGCCGCCGTTGACGTTCAGCTTGGCGCGGTCGATGCCCAGTTCCTGTTGGGCGATCATGGCGACGACGGCGAAGGCCTCGTTGACCTCCCACAGGTCCACGTCCTCGACCGACCAGCCGGCCTTCTTCAGCGCCTTCTGCATGGCCGGTACGGGGGCGGTGGTGAACAGGGCCGGCTCATGGGCGTGGGCGGCGTGGCTGACCACGCGGGCGACGATGGGCAGGCCCAGGGCCTTGGCCGTGCTTTCGCGCGTCATGACCATGGCGGCGGCGCCGTCAGAGATGGAGCTGGAGTTGGCGGCGGTGACGGCGCCGTCCTTGACGAAGGCGGGCTTCAACGTCGGGATCTTGGCCGGATCGGCCTTGCCGGGCTGTTCGTCCTCGCTGACCGTCACCGGGCCCTTGCGGGTGGCGACCTCGACCGGGACGATCTCGGCCTTGAAGGCGCCCGAAGCGATGGCGTTCTTGGCGCGGGTCAGGCTTTCGATGGCGTATTCGTCCATCGCCTCGCGGGTGAACTGATACTGGGCCGCCGCGTCCTCGGCGAAGACGCCCATGGCCTTGCCGGGGGAATAGGCGTCCTCAAGACCGTCCATCATCATGCTGTCGACGATGACGTCGTGGCCGATGCGGGCGCCGCCGCGGTGCTTGTTCATCAGATAGGGGGCGCCGGTCATCGACTCCATGCCGCCCGCGACGATGACCTCGGCCGTGCCCGCCAGCAGGGCGTCGTGCGCCATCATGGCGGACTGGAGGCCCGAGCCGCACATCTTGTTCACCGTCGTCGCCTCGACGTGCTTGCCGAGGCCCGCGCCGATGGCGGCTTGACGGGCCGGAGCCTGGCCCAGACCGGCGGGCAGGACGCAGCCCATGAATATCTGCTCGATCTTCTCCGGCGCGACGCCCGCGCGCTCGACGGCGGCCTTGACGGCGGCGGCGCCCAGGTCGGTGGCCTTGACCGGCGACAGCGCGCCCTGGAAGCCGCCCATCGGGGTGCGGGCGAAGGAGCAGATGACGACAGGATCAGAAGCGGCGGTCATGGCGAGCGTTTCCGTAAGTGAATCGTTTCGTGGGGGATTAGGGGAGGCGAAGGCCCGCTGGCAAGCGGCGCCTCACAGCAGCTTGCGGCGCTGGCGCGCCAGGGCGAGGGGGCGGCCGTCAGCGCCCCAGGCGATCGCCTCGTCCACCGACCAGCCCAGGCCGTGGTCCAGCAGGCGGTATTCGAAGAAGACCCAGCCGTCGGGGGCGCTGTCCGGCGTCGGATCGGCCAGGAAGTCGCAGCGCAGGTCCACCGTCGTCATCATCGGCGGCGCCTTGAAAGCCGTCCAGGCGGGCGGATAGAGGGCGTCCAGCAGGTAACACATCCGCAGTTCGTCCAGCGGCGCGCCGTCCTTCACCCGCATCCAGACCCGCTCGACGACCGGCTTGCCCTCGTTGCCGCCCAGAATGTTGGGGCCGTTCTCGAAGCGATAGTCGACGTGCTGCGAGAAGCGCGGTGCCATCGGGCCGCTGATGCCCGGCGCGTCCTTCAAGCCGTCCAGCGAGGGGGGCGGCGCCAGCAGCGGGGTCAGGGGGGCGGGCGTCGCGCCGTCGGCGCCGTAGGTGGCGCTGGCGTGATGGGTCAGCTTCGAGCCTTGGCCGCCCTCGACCACGGCGTAGGAGACGTTGCGGCCGCCGCGCAGCATCCGGGGCCGGAAATGCAGGGACTGGCCGTAACGGGCGGCGGCCAGATACTGAACCGTCAGACTGCGCAGCGGCGCCTCGATCCCCAGACCCTGACGCATGGCCCCGGCGCACAGGGCCGCCAGCAGGCCGCCGAAGGGAAAGCCCGCCTCGGGCGGGGCGCTGATCGGGCCGTTGGAGAATTCGCCCGACAGATGGGCGGCCAAGGCCCCATCGTCCTCGGGCGTCAGGCGGAAGGCGGCGTGGATCAGCTCGGGTTCGGTCATGGCTCTCATCGAAAAGCGGAGGCGGAACCTGCGACGGCGCCGCCTCCGAGTCGAGGGAAGGAAACGGCCGGGGAGCGGCCATGTCCGTTGCAAATAGAAACTGACTGACTCCGTCGCGATTGGCAACCCTTGTCAAAAGCCTGACGCGAGGTCACTTTCCGCTCATGGGACGCACCGCCGACTATTCGCGCCAGAGCTGCTCGGTCGCCGCCACCCTCGAGGTGATCGGCGACCCGTGGACCATGCTGGTCATCCGCGACGCCTTCAACGGCGTCAGTCGCTTCGAGCAGTGGCAGGAGCGGTTGGGCGTCGCGCGCAACGTCCTGGCCGCGCGCCTGAAATCCCTGGTGCATCACGGGGTGCTGGAGCCGCGGCCCTATTCCGAGCGTCCGCCGCGCAACGAATATGTACTGACGGCCAAGGGCAAGGATCTGTACGGCGTCCTCGTCACCCTGCACGCCTGGGGCGAGAAGCACGTCTATGGCGACGAGCCGTCGGGCATCGTGCTGCGTCACAAGACCTGCGGGCACGACCTGAAGCCCCGCATCGCCTGCGGCTGCTGCAATGAGATGGTCCGCCCGCGCGAGGTGGAGGTCGTCTTCACCGAGAACCGCCCCACCGTCGGCGAGGTCATGCCGGCCAAGGACGAGGCCGCGTAAAACCCTCTGATCGATTCAACCTCCGTCAACTGTCGAAGGTTAACGGTGGGGGCATGTTTCAGTCCCTTACGTCCAGGATCGCCGCCGTCAGCGCCCTGGTGGTGGTCGCTTTACTGGTTCTCGTGGCCGCCCTGGCCGACGCCTCGCGGCAGACCCGCGAGAGTTTTCGTTGGGTGACGCACTCCGCCCAGGTCATCCAGGCGATGGAAGAGACCGTGGCCGGGCTGCGCGACGCGGAGTCGGGGCAGCGCGCCTATGTGCTGACGCAGAACCCGGCCTACGCCCAGTCCTTTGACGCACGGATTTCAGACTCCCTGCGGGCGTTCAGCGAGTTGGTGGAACTGACGCGGGACAACCCGTCGCAGCAACTGCGGCTGCAGGCTCTGGGCGCGCAGCTGTCTGGCCGGATCGAACTGATGCGCCAGCCTTTGACCTTGGCGCGAAGCGGGGACTTCGCCAGGGCCGAGGCGCTCATCGCCGAAGGGCGTGGTTTCGATTCCATGAGCGCCTTCGTGCTGGCGGCGCGAGAACTTCTGGACGAAGAGCGGGTGGTGCAGTCGCGCCGCGTCGAGGCGGCCGAGCGGCGGCTGGCGCGAGTGCGAGGACTGGCCCTGATCGGCGGGCCGTTGATCGCCTTCTTCTCCCTGTCGGTGTCCTTGATGGTCATTCGCGGCATCCGCCAGCCGGTGCGCGTCATCACACGCGCCATGACCGGACTGGGCGCGGGCGACCTGAACCAGAGGATCGACAGCCGTATGGGGTCGCGGGAGTTCGACCGGCTGGCGCGCGGCTATAACGACATGGCGGACCGTCTGGCGACGGCGGCGAAAGATCAGAGCCGCAGCGAGCGCGAACTGAAGCGCGTGCATGAGGAACTGCTGGCCAGCGCCCAGACCCTGCGGGAGCGGGGCGAGGTCATCGAACTTCTGGGCGGGATGGCGCATCGGATGCAGGCGGCCCGGACGGATGACGAACTGGCCCAGGTCATCCACGCCTTCGTGCCGCGCGTCCTGCCGGGGCTGCCGGGGGCGCTCTACGCCTACAACAACTCACGCAATCTGCTGGTCCCGCTGTCTGGCTGGGGCGGGCATGAGGCTGAGACGGAAGGCTTTGCCCCGGATCAATGCTGGGCCTTGCGTCGAGGGCAGAGCCATTTCGTGTCCGAGCCGGGCGCGGACGTCGTCTGCGGCCACGTGAACCCTCTGGCGGCGCCCTATCACTGCGAGCCGCTGCTGGCCTCTGGCGAGGTGATCGGCGTCCTGCATCTGGACGGACTGGTCGAGGCCGAGACGCAGTTCCGCCTCAACGTCCTGGCCGAGAACATCGCCTCGGCCATGGTCAATCAGAAGCTGCAGCGCGACCTGAAGGAACAGACGATCCGCGACCCGCTGACCGGCCTGTTCAACCGTCGCTACATGGAGGAGGCGCTGGCGCTCGAGGTGGCGCGCGCCGCGCGTTCGGGCGCGCCGTTATGCGTGGTCATGTGCGACGTCGACCACTTCAAACGCTTCAACGACGAGTTCGGCCATGAAGCGGGCGATGTAGTGCTGCAGGCCGTCGCCGCCGAACTGGGCCACCGTTTCCGCGACGGCGACATCGTCTGCCGCTACGGCGGCGAAGAGTTCATTGTGATCGCGCCCGGAACCAAGGCCGAGACCTTGGCGCCGCGGGTCGAGACCGTGCGACAAGCCATCGCCGCCATCGCCTTGCGCCTGGGCAAGCAGCCGCTGGGCAGCAGCACCATGTCCTTCGGCGTCGCCGAATGGTCCAAGGGCATGAACCGTGACGGCGACGCCCTGGTGCAGGCGGCGGACGCGGCGCTGTATCGCGCCAAGAAGGAAGGCCGCAACCGGGTCGTCCTGCACGTCGAGGAAACAGCCTGACTGAGCGGTCTCAGTTCGCCTTGCGTACGTAGCGGTTCAGGAAGGCCAGATAGGCCTCCTGTGCGGTGATCCGGTTTTCGCGACGCTGGAAGCCGTGGCCTTCGTCGGGGAAGACGACGTACTCGACCGGCACATTGTTGGCGCGGACCTTCTCGACCAGTTCGTCGCTCTCGACCTGCAGCACGCGCGGGTCGTTGGCGCCCTGGACCACCAGCAGGGGACGACGGATCTTGTCGGCGTGGAACAGGGGCGAGATGGCGCGGTGGCGTTCGGCGTCGACCGCCGGATCGCCCATCTCGTCGTACAGAGCCACGCGCTGCGCGCCCCACCAGGCGGGAATGGACTGCAGGGTGCGGACCCAATTGGTCACGCCGAAGATGTCGATGCCGGCCTCGAACTTCTCGGGGTGGAAGGCCAGGGCCGCGGCGGTGATGTAGCCGCCGTAGGAGCCGCCCATGACCGCGACCTGGTCGTCGGCCACCCAGTCCTGCGCCCGCAGCCAGTCGCCGCCGGCGACGATGTCGCGCAGGTCGGCTTCGCCGTGCTTCTTGTCGTCCATGTGGAAGAAGGTCTTGCCGTAGCCGGACGAGCCCCGGTTGTTGGCCCCCAGAACGGCATAGCCGTGGTTGACCAGGTGCTGGACCATGGCCGAATAGCCTCGCCGGGTCTGACCGCCCGGTCCGCCGTGGACGAGGACGACCGCCGGGGCCGGATTGGCCGCCGAGGCGCCCTTGGGTCGATAGAGGACCGCCGGGACCATCACCCCGCCTTCGCCCGGATAACGGACGATCGTCGCCTCGACCAGGTCGCTCTCCTGGATGGCCGGGTTCAGCGCGTGGGTCAGGCGGCGGGCCTGGCCCGTCGACAGGTCGGCGACGAAGACGTCGGCGGGCGAGGTGTCGGACACCACGGTGAAGGCGGCCAGGCCTGCGCCGGGGTCGAAGCGGACGCCGGTGATGTCGCCCTGTGGCAGGCCGGTCAGGCGCACGGGCGCGCGGTTTTGCGCATCCTCGATGGTCAGCTCGGTCGAAGCGTCGGCGTTGACCGCCGTCACCCGATAGCGGCCGTTGGGCGAATAGGAGACATACATGACGTCCCAGTCGGCCTGGGTCGTGCGGTTGTGGGCCTTGTCGGCGATGTCATAGGCGTAGGCCTGAGCGAACTCGCCGTCCTCATTGCTGGTGTAGATCAGGGTGGCGTTGAAGGGACCGAAGCCGCTGACGTCATAGGCGACGTCGCCGGTATGCGGGGTGATCAGAAAAGGCTCGCCCCCTGCCTGCAGGTCGGCCAGGTAGATATCCGAATTGGCGCTGGTATGGGATTTGGTCAGGGCGACCAGCCGTCCGTCGCCAGAGACGGCGGCCACATCCATGCCCCCGGGGTTCTGGAACATCAGCTTGCGCTCGTAGGTGGCGGCGTCATAGGCGTAGAGGTCGAAGACCTGGGCGTCGCGTTCGTTGCTGGTCAGCCAGAAGGTCTGGCCGTCGTCGCTGAAGCCGACGAAGCCGGCCTTCAGCTTGTCGCCCGGCGTCAGGTCGCGCAGCGTCCCGTCGATTTCGCGCACATAGATGTGGGTCAGTTCGTTGCCGCCCTGGTCCGCCGCCACCAGAACCCGACGGCCGTCGGGAAAATAGCTCTGCGCGAAGGTGGCGTTGGTCGTCGAAGCCGTCAGCGGCACGGGATCGCCGCCCGCGACCGGCAGGGCGTAGGCGTTGAACACCCCCGTCTTGTCCGACGAGATCAGGACGTGGGTGCGTCCCTCTGAGAAAGCCAGGCCGTCAGGGTTGGCCATGGAGAAGCTGGTCGTCTCGAAGAATTGCGCGGCGGTGTAGGGCGTGACCGCGGCGGACGCCGTCGGCGCAGGCGCGGCCGGTTCAGCGACGGCGAGGGCAGGGACGGCGGCGGCAAGCGCCAGGACGGAAACCATGCAGGCGAAGGAGCGCATTCGGAGCCTCATGAGGAGCGTGATGGTCGATAGAGGCTGCACCATGCGCGTACGGATGCGGTCTGTCGAAAATTAAGTGAGCGTCGTTACGTCGTGCGCGGCGGCCCCAATGCAAAAGCGTCTTCGATGCTGCCGTTTTCTGGCAGCAATTCTGCTACGCTCCCGACGTGTCCCGGTCCGAACGCCTTCTCGATCTGCTGAACACCCTGCGGCGGCATCGTCGGCCGGTCAGCGGCCGCGCGCTGGCGGAGGAGACCGGCGTCTCCCTGCGCACCCTTTATCGCGATATCGCCAGCCTGCAGGCGCAGGGCGCGACGATCGAGGGCGAGCCGGGCGTGGGCTATGTGTTGAAGCCCGGCTATCTGCTGCCGCCGCTGATGTTCACGCCGGAGGAGATCGAGGCCCTGGCCCTGGGTTCGCGCTGGGTGGCCGAGCGGGCGGATGCGCGATTGCGGGATGCGGCGTTGAGCGCACAGGCGCGGATCGCGGCGGTGCTGCCGCCGGACCTGCGCGACGAGATGGAGGCCTCGGCCCTGTTCATCGGGCCGGGCGCGCCGATCCCCGCCGATGCGGTCGATCCGGCCCAGTTGCGCAAGGCGATCCGTATCGAGCGCAAGCTGAGGCTGAACTATCGCGACGAGGCGGGGGCGGCGTCGGATCGGGTGGTCTGGCCCTTCGCCCTGGCCTTCTTCGACCGGGTGCGGCTGCTGATCGTCTGGTGCGAGCTGCGCGGCGACTTCCGCAGTTTCCGCACCGACCGCATCGTCGAGGTCGAGGTGCTTGAAGCCCGCTATCCCACGCGCAAGGCCGTGTTGCTGAAGCGATGGCATGAGGCGTGCGAGCGGCACGGGCCGCCGCGTTGATGCTGACAGAAACTGGCGGCAGCTAAGGCTAGGTTCTCCTTCTGTTCAGACAGGCGGAGGGGCCACGATGACGAGCGACGACATTCTGCTGAACGTGGCCGATCCGGGCGCCAGCACGCGATTTTACGCCGGGCTGCTGGGGCGACGGCCGCTGGAGGCGGGGCCGGACCATGCGGTCTTCCTGCTGGCGCCGGGGCGGACGCTCAGCCTGTGGCGCGGGCGAGGCGGGGCGCAGGTGGACGTCCGCATGGCCGCCCCCGCCGTGGTGGACGAACTGCACATCGACTGGTGGGACCGGGGCGCGCGCATCGTCCTGCCGCCCACCGACATGGACTGCGGCCACGGCTTCGTGGCGCGTGATCCCGACGGCAACTGTCTGCGGGTCTATGCGGCGGCGTGAGTCGTTTCAGACCGCCACGGCTTCGGTCGAATGGATGAAGCCGCCGCCCATCACGCGCTCGTCGTCGGCCGGGTCGTAGAGGACGCAGGCCTGGCCGGGGGCGACGCCTTCCTCGCCCTGATCGAAGACCACCTGCACGGCGCCGTCCACAAGAGCGAGGCGGGCGGGCGAGGGCTGGCGGGTCGAGCGGACGCGGGCCAGGACGGGGGCTCCGTCGCGGGCGGCTTCCTCGATCGTGGCCTGGTCGCCCAGCCAGTTGGTTTCCTCCAGCGTCAGGCGCGCGGTCAGCAGGGCTTCGCGCGGGCCGACGATGACGCGGCGATGGTCAGGGTCCAGCTTGACCACGAACAGAGGCTCGCCCACGGCGACGTTCAGTCCCCGGCGCTGGCCGATGGTGTAGTCGGTGATGCCCGAATGGCGGCCCAGCACCCGGCCGTCCATGTGGACGATGTCGCCGGCCTCGCGCCCCTGCGGCCGCAGGCGGTCGATCAGGGTGCGATAGTCGCCGGTCGGCACGAAGCAGATGTCCTGGCTGTCCGGCTTGGCGGCGATGCGCAGGCCCAGCGACGCGGCGACGCCGCGCACCTGCGGCTTTTCCAGATCGGCCAGGGGGAAGCGCAGATAGTCCAGCTGATCCTGCGTCGTGGCGAACAGGAAGTAGGACTGGTCGCGCGAGTGGTCGACCGCCTTGCGCATCTGCGAGCGGTTGCCGTGCGTCGCGCGGCGGACGTAGTGGCCGGTGGCCATCGCCTCGGCGCCGAGGTCGCGGGCGACGTCCAGCAGGTCGCGGAACTTCACCGTCTGATTGCAACGGATGCAGGGGACCGGCGTCTGGCCCTTCAGATAGGAATCCGCGAACTGGTCGATCACCGCGTCCTTGAAGCGGTTCTCATAGTCGAGGACGTAGTGCGGAATGCCGATCAGGTCGGCGGCCAGGCGGGCGTCGTGAATGTCCTGACCCGCGCAGCAGGCGCCCTTCTTCTTCAGCGCCTCGCCGTGGTCGTAAAGCTGAAGGGTCACGCCCACGACATCATAGCCCGCCTTGTGCAGCAGGGCGGCGACGACGGTGGAATCCACCCCGCCCGACATGGCGGCGACCACGCGCGCGCCTTGCGGCAGGCCGACGGCCTGTCGCACGCTCTCGATCGCAGCGTCCATGTCAGCTTGCGACATGGGGGCGATGTCGGGAACGGGGCAGAGGATGTCGTCGGTCAGGGCGTCCATGGTCATCGCCGCCATTTAGGCCTTAAGGCGCGCGATTTCGAGGCCTGGCCCGAAACGAAGGCGTGCGCCAATGAAAAAGACCGCCCCCCATCAGGGAGCGGCCCATGATCATGCGCCCAAGCGAAGGCCTAGTCGCGGTAGCTCTGGATGCGCGTCGTGCGCAGCCCCTGCATGCCCCATTTGTCGATGGCCTTCTGCCAGGCCATGAACTCCTCGGCCGTCAGACGGTACTTGGCCAGGGCGTCTTCAAGGCTGATCAGCCCGCCGCGGACGGCGGCCACGACCTCGGCCTTGCGGCGGATGACCCAGCGGTTCGTATCCGACGGCGGAAGGTCGCGCAGGGTCAGGGGCGTGCCCGTCGGGCCGACCACGTACTGTTCGCCGTTACTGTTAAGGCGTCGCTCTTGCAGCATGGGCTTAAGCCTCTCTCACCACCACCATAGACGCGCAGGCTAGGCCCCCGCCCGCTAAGGGGCGTTTAAGCGTCGTGGTGAAGGAATGGCTAAGACGCATCCGGCCGGTCCGGCGTGTTCTGCGCCGGCTAAAGGAAGGATTCATCGAGTCTAACGAGACCTTGCTCATGGATTCCCGTTGGCCGATCAGCGCTTGATGTTGATCAGCTCCGCCAGCATCTCGTCGGCGGTGGTGATGATCTTGGACGAGGCCGAATAGGCGCGCTGGGTGGTGATCAGGCCGGTGAACTCGGTCGACAGGTCGACGGTCGAGGCTTCCAGCTGCTGCGCGCCCAGCAGGCCCGCTCCGCCGGTGCCGGGGGCCTTCAGGTTGAAGGTGCCGGAGTTCTGGCTGACGCGGAAGGCGTTGCCCGACACTTCGGTCAGGCTGTCGGCGCTGGGGAAGGTGGCCAGGGCGACCTGGGCGATCTTGCGCATCACGCCGTTGTCGAAGATGGCGGTGACGAAGCCGGTCTCGTCGATCTTAACCTCGGTCAGGTTTCCGAAGGCCGTGCCGTTCGTATAGGTGGCCTGGACGATGGAGGTGCTGTCGTACTGCGTCAGGCCGCCTGCCGAGGCGTTCAGGTCGAAGGCGATCGTTTGAGCCGCGATGCCCAGCGACGGATCCCAGGCGCCGTCGGCGCCCGGCGTCGCCCCGTCGGACGAACCCAGCGACAGGCTGGCGTTGGTGGGGTCGTCGAACAGGCCGGTGCCCGCGGTCCAGCCCTGCATCTTGGCCACGTCCAGACGCCCGTCCTGGGTGAAGGCGATGCGGCCGGACTTCAGCAAGCCGTCCGTGTTGGTCACCGTGCCTTCGGGAGCGCGGATTTCGGCGTGCCATTCGTTGGCGACGCTGCTCTTCAGGAAGGAGACGGTGATGTTGCGTTGGCCGCCCTTGGAGTCCGACACCGGAATGGTGATCTCGAAGTCGGGCTTCACGCCCGTCGCCGGGTCGTTGGCGTACATCGACATGGAGTGGGTGGCCGGGTCATAGGCCGTGACGCCGGTCGGGGGCGGGGTCTGGGCGGCCTCATTGACCGGCTGGCTGGATTTCAGGTTGGCGTTCAGGCCGACGCGGGTGGTCGGCTCGGCCGCGCCGCCGACGGAACCGACGTTGATGGTGCGCAGGCGGCTCATGTCGGACGGATCGCTGTTGACCACGCCGTCTGCGTCGACCGGCCAGCCCTGCAGATACAGGCCCGAGGTGTTCTGCAGATAGCCCAGGTCGTCGATCTTGAACGCCCCGGCGCGCGTGAACAGGCGCGCGTCCGACAGGGTCAGGTTCTCGGACTTTTCGGTGACGACGAAGAAGCCCTGGCCGGCGATGGCCAGGTCGGTGCCGGAGGTCGTGCGCTGAAGCTGGCCCGCCTGGCTGATGAAGTGGCGGGCGGCCGCCTGAACGCCGCCGGCGGAGTAGTTCACGCCCGCCGTCTGGGCGTTGACCACGGTCGCGAACTCGGTCGACGCGCGCTTGTAGCCGACCGTGTTCACGTTGGCGATGTTCTGCGAGATCGTCGAAAGGGCCGCGGCGTTGGCGGTCAGACCGGACACGCCGGCCATCATGGCGCCGTTGATGCTCATGTCTGGGGTTCCTTACGAGAGAAGATTGAAGGGGTTGAGTTTCGAGGCGAGGGCGCTGGCCGCGCCGGCGTCGTCCTCGGGTTTGGCGGCGGCCTTCTGTTCTTCCAGCGCGATCAGGCTGGACACCGGCATGATCGAGTTGCCGATGATGACGAAGGGCGTGTTGTCGTACATCTCGACGCCGGTGACGCGGCCGCGGATCAGCACCTGGCTGTCGACGGCCTTGCCCGCGCCGTCCTTGGCGACGACCTTCAGCGTATAGACGCCGCCGTCGTCGACCTGGCCGCCTCCGGTGGTCTTTCCGTCCCACTTGAAGTCATGCATGCCGTTGGTCTTTTCGGGGGCCGGGCCGCTCCAGACCACCTTGCCCGAGGCGTCCAGCACCTGAAGCGTGGCGTCGGTCGCGTCGGCGGCCAGCTCATAGCTCCAGTTGGCCTCGCCGTCCTCGAAGCGGGTCGCGGCCCAGACGGCGGTGGCGTCCTTGCCGATATACTGCGCCGCGCCGGTCAGGCCGTCGCCCTGCTGGGCCTTCAGCAGGCCGGTCAGCAGGTCGTTGGTCAGCAACTGCTGCTCGACGCCCGCCATCTGGGTCAGCTGGGCGGTGAACTCGTTGGAATCCACCGGCGACAGCGGATCCTGGTTCTTTAACTGCGTGGTCAACAGCGACAGGAAGGTCTGGAAGTTGGAGGCCAGCATCTGACCCCCGGCGTTCACCCGGCCCGCGGCGTTGTTGGAAGAGACGGCGTCAACCATCGATCAGACCTTCAGATCGACGCGGTCAGGCGTCAGGGAAAGGGACGTCCAGGCGCTGGGCGGCGGAACGACGGAATCGGCCTCGGCGGCCAGGCGGGCGGCGCCGGAGAAGGCGCGGCGGTCAGGCTGCCGCTCGAACGCGCCGCCGCCGAAGCCGGACGAAGGATCGCGCTCGGCGAACTCCAGGTCGTCACGCGACAGCTGCAGCCCCGCGTCCAGAAGCTGACGACGCAGTTCGTCGGCGCGGGCGCGCAGGTCGGCCGCCGCCGCCGGATTGTCGAAGGCCAGGCGGGCCGTGACCTGGCCGTCGGACTCGATCTCCAGACTGACGTCGACGCGGCCCAGGCCTTCAGGCGTCAGGGCCATGTCGAAGCGGGTCGAGCGGCCGTCCAGCTTCTTGACGATCTGGGCGGCGATCTGGGCCGTGGTCTCGACCGTGGCGCGCGACAGCTGGGACAGGCCCAGATCGCGTTGAGCGCCCGGCGCCTGAGAGGGGGCTTCGA
>NZ_GL883086.1:1465859-1468862 GCF_000204035.1 Brevundimonas diminuta ATCC 11568 | reverse complement strand
GCGCGGCGACGGCCGCCGCCGCAGGCGTTTCGGCCAAGGCGGGCGCAACGGCTGGGCGGGCGGCGGGCGCTGACGTTGCAGCATCAATGGGAGCGTCGGCCTGGGCGGGTCGGTTGGCGGTCGCTTCGGCGTTGCCTGTCGCTGTGGCTGCTGCCTGTATCGCTTCTCGCGCCGAGGCCAGCCGTTCGCCCGCGCCCGATCGGAAGCCGGTCACGCCCAGCAGGGCGGCGTCCTGTGCAGGAAGGGCCGCTCCAGGGCGCGACGGCGGCGGTGCGTCCGACGGCTCGTCGCTCTCGGTTGACGGAGGTTCCGGCGCCGCATCCGGCTCTGCAAAGACGGCGGGGAGCGCCGCCTTGAGGGCGGCGGATATGGTTGCAGGGGGGGGCGTCGCGGCTGAGACGGGCGCAGCCGTGGCGGTCGTGGCGGTCGTGGCGGCCGCAGGTTCGGCGGTCGGGGCGACGGGAGCCGCCTCTACAGCCTCAGAAACGGCCGACGGAGCGGGAGACGGCGCGGCGGCGACAACAGGAGTCGCTTCGGTCGTCGGCGCCGTCGGATCGGCAGGGGCTGTCGGCGCCGCAGTCTGTTGCACCGGCGGGGGCGGCGCGAACCAGGCGGGCGGAGCCGGGGCGACGGCGATGTCGTCCTTTGCGGGCTCGACCGGAGCGGCCTCGATCGGGGCGGTGGTTTCGGACGCTTGGGCGACCGGGACAAGCTGGACGACGGGCGGCGCGGCCTGCGCTTCTTCCTTCAGCATCAGGTCCGCGAAGACGGCGCTGTCCGTCGCCGCCTCGACGGAGGCGTCGACGCTGGCGCCGCCGGGGGCGGCGGGCGTCAGGACGGACATGAGGCTGACGGCGGACATGCGGGCGGCAGGCGCTTTCGGTCGGTGAGGGGCGGCGCCTGCTGCGCCTGGGTCATTCGGCAGGGCCTTCGCAAAGCTTGGGCCAAGTGTAGGTGTCGAACTTAATGTATTGAAATGTAATGGTATTGATGGGTTTTCAGTCGCCGTTTCAGCGACGTGACGCCGGGCGCTTCTTGCCGCGCTTGTCGCTTTTTGCCGGGCGCGGGCGGCGCCGTTCGACTTGGCCCGTCGCTTGCCTCTCTTGCTGACGAATGCACAGGGGCTGAACGCCGATGTCGAGGAAAATCAAAGAGATGGTCAGAAGACCTGCTCAATTCGCCGGGCAAGATTTGCTCGCTTGCCTGCAAGGCTTGCCGAGCGGCCGTCCCGTGCGCTCCGGCGTGGGAGACGTCTGATGTCCCTCAACTCGATCATGAACATCGCCACCTCGGGCATGAACGCGGCCCAGACGCAGCTGCGGGTGGTCTCGGACAATGTCTCCAACGTCAACACGCCCGGCTATGTCCGCAAGATCGCCGACCAGCAGTCCTGGGCCAGTCAGGGCGTCGGCGCGGGGGTGGAGATCGCCCGCATCCGTCTGGCCACCGACCGCTTCCTGCAGGCCGCCAGCCTGAACGCCAGCGCCGACGCCGGCCGTCAGACGGTGCGCTATGAGCTTTACGACCGCATACAGTCGATGTTCGGCGATCCGGGCTCCAACAGCGGCTTCTTTTCGCAGATCGACAGCGTCTTCGCCGCCTTCGCCGCTTCGGCCGAGAACGCCACCTCCGGCCCCGCTCGCCAGGACGCCATCTGGAAGACGCAGGCCCTGTTCGATGAAGCCGCCCGCATCAACAGCCAGATTCAGTCGGTGCGCGAGGACGCCGACGCCCGCATCAAGAGTGCGGTCGAGACGGCCAACAGCCTGCTGGAGCAGATCGAGAAGCTGAACGTCGAGATCGCCAAGGCCACGGTGATCAATGCGGACTCTTCGGGCGCGCAGACGGCTCAGGCGGCCTTGATCGATCAGTTGTCGGGCCTGATGGACGTTCGCATCACCGGCCGTGCGGTCGGCGGGGTCGAGATCCGCACCGGCGCCGGCATCCTGCTGGCGGGGCAGGGGGCGGCCAAGCTGGACTATGTGCGCGCCGGCGCCGTCTCGGCCGAGACGGTGTTCAACGAGGTCATGGTCATCGAGCCCCCCGCCGGAAAGGCGCGCTCCCTGGCTGAAGGCTTGGGCTCGGGCGAGATCAAGGGGCTGCTGGAGCTGCGCGACGGCGAGGCGCCGGCCACGGCCGAGCGCCTGGCCGAACTGATGTCGCGTCTGGCCGACGAACTGAACCGGGCGCACAACGCCTCATCCGCCGCGCCGCCGCCCAACAGCCTGACCGGCCGCAACATCGGGCAGTCGCTGGAGACCGCCCTGCAGGGCTTCACCGGCCGCACCTCCATCGTCATCACCAATGACCAGGGCGTAGCCCTGCAGAAGATCGACCTGGACCTGGCGACGCTGAATCCTGCGACCTTCCTGGCCGACCTGAACGCCCAGCTGGGGGCCAACGGCAGCGCCAGCTTCGTCGACGGGCGTCTGAAGATAGAAGGCGCGCCCGGTACGGGGGTGGTGGTGGTCGACGATCCGGCCGCGCCCTCGAACAAGGGCGGGCGAGGCTTCTCGCACTTCTTCGGCCTGAACGACCTGATCACCAGCGCGCAGCCGGCGATCTATGAAACGGGCATGACGGGCGCGTCGCAGCACGGCTTCACGCCCGGCGAGACCATCACCTTCCGCTTTAGCGATGCGGCGGGCGCCAAGCTGCGCGACATCGAGGTGGCGGTGCCCGCGGGCGGCGACATGGCCAGCCTGCTGGCCGCGCTGAACGATCCGATGACGGGCGCCGGGCGGATGGGGACGTTCAGCCTCAGCTCGACGGGCGAAATGACGTTCACGCCGCGACCCGGCTCGGGCGCGAACCTGTCGGTGCTTCAGGACCGCACCACCCAGGTTCCCTCGAACGTGTCGATGAGCGAGCTGTTCGGTCTGGGCGGCGCGCGCGCCTCGCGAGCCGACGCCTTTTCGGTCCGGGCCGACGTCGCCCGCGACCCATCCCTGATGGCCTTCGCCAAGGCCGACGCGACGGGCGGGGTCGGCGCGGCCGTGGTCA
>NZ_GL883086.1:1457845-1465694 GCF_000204035.1 Brevundimonas diminuta ATCC 11568 | reverse complement strand
ACGCCGCTGCCTTCTCGGCGGCGGGCGGGGCGGCGGGCGGCTCCATGTCGCTGGCGCGCTATGCATCCGAATTGTCGGGCGAGATCGGCAGTCGGGCCGCCATGGCCAAGAACAACGCCGTCAGCGCCACGGCCCTGGCCAAGGAGGCGACGGCGCGCCGCGTCTCGGTCGAAGGGGTCAACCTGGACGAGGAACTGGTGCTGATGACCACCTATCAGCAAGCCTTTAACGCCTCGGCCCGCATGGTTCAGGCGGCCAAGGACATGTACGACATCCTGCTGGGAATGGTGCGATGACCCGCGTTTCGACCTACGGAAACTATCAGTCGGCCCTGCTTGACCTGATGTCGGCCCAGTCGCGCATGGCTGACGCCCAGCAGAAGGTGAACACCAAGAAGAACGCCACGGACCTGGTCGGTTTCGGCCGAGGCTCCGAGACGGTCAGCGCGCTGATGACCAGCCAGACCCGCATCCAGACCTTCATCGACACCAACAAGACCGTCACGGCTCGGCTGGAGACCCAGGATCTGGCGATGGATCGGATCGCAGACGCCTCGACGGCGGCGCGTCAGGCCATCGCCGACGCCATCGCCGCCGGGCGGATGGACACCCTGATGGGGACGCTGAACAGTCTGTTCATGGAGGCTCAAGACGGGCTGAACATGAAGCATCAGGGCAAGTATCTGTTCGGCGGCGGGGTCACTGATCGCGCGCCGGTGGATCTGCCCGACATTCCCGGTCAGCCTGGAGCCAGCATGATGGCCAAGCTGGCGGCCTTGCCCGATGAGAGCGCCGCCTTCCACAACGACCAGCTGAAGCAGTCGTCCTGGCTGGACGAGAACGTCTCGATGGACACGGGCTTCCTGGCCGACGCCATGGGATCGGAGCTGTTCGCCATCTTCCGCGACATCCAGCTGGAGCATCAGACGACGCCGCTGGACGGCAAGATGACGGACGCTCAGAAGGCCTTCCTGACCACTCAGATGGGCCGCTTCGAGGCGGCGGCGAAGGGGATGGTGGAGCTGCAGGCCGCCAACGGCGGGATGCAGAACCGCGTCGACCGCCTGCTGGAATCCCAGGAGGCGCGCAAGATTTCGATCGACACCATCCTGTCCGGCAAGACCGACGCCAACATGGCCGAAGCCGTCACCGAACTGGAGCTGGCGCAGATATCCCTGCAGGCCTCGGCCCAGGTGGTCAGCCAGCTGCGCCAGGTCTCCCTGCTCGACTATCTGCGCTAGGTCGTTTCCCGAGGTTGCGTTCCGCGCGGCCCGCTGAACGAAAATGGATGGTCGACGTTCTGAAAGCTGCGCCGTGACGGGCGGGCCTTGGCGTGTGTCGAGCAACGCCGGAAGAGATCGGGAGTCATCAGTCGTTGACACAGCGCGAAAAGCAGAGCTTTAAGCGGCGTATGCGTGCGGGCGGGCCTGTGTCAGTGTCGGATTCATGAATCGGGCGGACTTCCAGATTGATGAAAGCCAGGACGGCCAGACGCGCTTGCGGTTGGCCGGCGACTGGTCGACCGTCGCCGTCGGTCGGATGGGTGATCGGCTGAAGGCCGAGCTGGACGGTCGATCCGTGACCGCGCTGGATCTGGACGACCTGGGCCGTTTTGATACCGCCGGCGCCCTGGCCGTAGCCCAGGCCATGAGCCGGCCCATCCCTGAATCCGCCTGGTCCGTACGCCCCGAAGCCGGGCGCCTGTATCGCATGGTGGCCAAGCTGGACTGCATGACGGCCGAGCCGCCGCGCCGCTCGGCTCCCATGACGCGCGGCTTCGCCAAGGTCGGGCGCGGGGTCTATGATTTCGGCGCCGAAGCCATGCTGTCCCTGGCCTTCCTGGGCCGTTTGATGGCGGCGGTGCTGACCACGCTGAAGCACCCTGGCCGCATTCGTTGGGCCGCCTGGTTCAGCCAGGCGGAACGCACCGGCCTGGACGCCATTCCGATCGTGGTGGTGACCAACTTCTTCATCGGCGCCGTGGTGGCCTTCATCGGCGTGGACCTGCTGACCCAGTTCGGGGCGGGGGTCTTCACGGTGCAGTTGATCGGCGTCGCCGTCTTCCGTGAGTTCGCCGTGGTCATCACCGCCGTGCTGCTGGCGGGCCGTTCGGCCTCGTCCTTCGCCGCCGAGATCGGCTCGATGCGCATGACGCAGGAGGTGGACGCCATGAAGGTGATGGGCGTCGATCCCTTTCAGGCCCTGGTGATTCCGCGTCTGGCGGCGCTGCTGGTCATGCTGCCGCTGCTGACCTTCCTGGCCATGGTGGGGGGGCTGCTGGGCGGCGTCCTGGTGGCATGGAGCCAGTTGAACCTGGGACCGGCCTTCTTCTTCCAGCGGCTGGTCGAGGACGGCTATATGCCGACCCACATGATGGTCGGTCTGATCAAGGCGCCGGTGTTCGCCCTGGTGGTCGCGGCCATCGGCTGTCGCCAGGGCATGTCGGTGGCGGGCGACGTCGAGAGCCTGGGGCGCCGGGTGACGGCGGCGGTGGTGCAGGCCATCTTCGCCATCATCCTGCTGGACGCCGTCTTCGCCCTGATCTTCATCGAGCTGAAAATATGACGGCCGAGACGCGCAAACCCGACGACCGCGAGGCCGTCATCCAGGTGCGGGGCCTGCTCAGCCAGTTCGGCGAGCGGGTGATCCATCAGGATCTGGATCTGGACGTGATGCGCGGCGAGGTGCTGGGCGTCGTCGGCGGGTCGGGCACCGGCAAGACCGTGCTGTTGAACTCCATCATCGGCCTGAAGGAGCCGGAAGGCGGCGAGGTTAGCCTGTTCGGGCAGGACCGCAGCGCCATGACCAAGCAGGAAGCGGCCGCCGTCGAGCGTCGCACGGGCGTGCTGTTCCAGCAGGGCGCGCTGTTCTCGTCGCTGACGGTGCTGGACAATGTGGCCTCGCCCCTGGTCGAGCACACCGATCTGTCCAGGACGACCATCCGCGAGCTGGCCGAGATGAAGGTGGCCATGGTGGGCCTCAAGCCCGAGGCCCTCTATCTGAAGCCGGCTGAGCTGTCGGGCGGGATGCGCAAGCGCGTGGGCCTTGCCCGCGCCCTGGCGCTGGACCCCGAACTGGTCTTTCTGGACGAGCCGACTGCCGGGCTGGACCCGATCGGGGCGGCGGCGTTCGACGATCTGATCCGCCAGTTGTCGGAGGATCTGGGGCTGACGGTCTTCATGATCACCCACGACCTCGACAGCCTTTACGCCATCTGCGACCAGGTGGCCGTGCTGGCGGACAAGCATGTGGTGGCCAAGGCGCCGGTCGCCGAGCTGGAACGCTCGGACCACCCTTGGATCAAGGAATACTTCCTGGGGCCGCGCGGACGCGCCGCCCATAAGAGCGCGGCCTGAGGAGGACGCGAAACGATGGAAAGAGACGCTCATTACGCCGCCGTCGGCATCGCCACAGTCGCCCTTCTGCTGGCGCTGGCGGTGTTCACCATCTGGTTGGCGCGGCTGCAGTTCAACAAGGATTTCGACGTCTACGACATCGTCTTCTACGGCCCGGTGCGCGGCCTGTCGGAGGGGGGAGAGGTCCACTTCAACGGCATCCGCGTCGGCGAGGTGACCAACCTGAACCTGGATCCGAAGAAGGGCGATCAGGTCATCGCCCGCGTGCGGCTGAACGGCACGACGCCGGTGCGCGTGACCTCGCGCGCCCAGTTGGAGCCGCAGGGCATCACCGGCCTGAACTACATCCAGATCACCGCGGGCGCCCCGGACAGCCCGCTGCTGAAGGACCAGTATCCGGACAACGTCGTGCCGGTGATCCAGAGCCAGCCCAGCCCCATCGCCGAACTGCTGAGCGGATCGGGCACGGTGCTGGCCCAGACGGTGGACGCCTTGAACCGCATCAACCGCGTGATGTCGGACGACAACATCCGCAGCTTCTCGACCAGCGTGAAGAACGTCGAGGCCCTGACCGCCGAACTGGAGGCCCGCAAGGGCATGTTCCAGCAGTTGGAAGAGACCATCACCAAGGCCAACGCCGCTGTCGGCGAATATCAGGCCCTGGGCGCCAGCGCGCGCCAGATGGTCGACACCGACGGCAAGCAGGCCATCGCCAACATCAACCAGGCGACGCGCGAGGCGCAGGCCGCCATCGCCTCGATCAACCGTTCTGCGACCGGACTGGAAGGGCCATTGGGCGAATTCGGCACGCAGACCGTGCCGCAGTTGAACGACACTATTCGCCAACTGGATCGGGCGACCCGCTCGCTGCAGTCGCTCATTGACAACGTGCGCGACAGTCCGCGTGAGTTCATCGCCAAGGCGCCGTCCAAGGAAATCGAGGTGCAGCCGTGATCCGTTCCACACTGATGATTGCGGGGGCGTCGGTCGCCCTGTCTGGCTGCGCTTTGCTGTCGTCGCCGGACCCGGTTCAGCTGTATCGTTTCGGGGGCGCCTCGGCCTATGCCGGAACGGGCGCGACCTCGGCCTGCCCGGATGTCCATGTCTCCATGCGCCGGGTGGACTTTCCCGAAGCGGCGCGCGGCGACCGCATCCTGGCCGTGACGGGGACCGAGGCGGCCTATATCAAGGGCGCGCGCTGGGTGTCTCCGGCCGAGACCCTGTTCGAGGAAGCCCTGCGCAACGCCTTCCTGGACGGCGGGACGTGCACCGTGCTGAGCAGCGGTCCGCTGACGCGCGACGGCCTGTTGCTGAGCGTGGACGTGCGCCGGTTCGAGGCGTCCTACGTCGCGCCGGGCGCCGTGCCGGATGCGACCATCGTCGTGCTGCTGCGTCTGGTCCGGCCGGGCGATCGTTCGATCGTGGCCGAGGACCGCATCACGGTCAGCGAGAACGCAGGCGTGAACCGCCAGTCGGCCATCGTCGCCGCCTTTGACCGCGCCACGGCCGAGACCAGCCGTCAGATCGTCCTCTGGACCGACCAGCAGGGCTTCCAGGCGACCCGGGACTAAATTCCTTCTCCCTCAAGGGGAGAAGGAAGACATGAAAAACCCCGGCGGCCTCGCGGTCGCCGGGGTTTGTGTTTTTACAGAGGGGCGAGGGCGGTTCAGCCTACGCCCGCCGCCACCGTGTATTCGGCCTCGGTCTTGGCCGCGACCTCGTCAAGCGTGACGCCGTCCGCCAGTTCGATCAGCTCCAGCCCCGAACCGTCCGGCTTGACGTCAAAGGTCGCCAGATCGGTGATGATGCGGCTGACCACGCCCGTGCCGGTCAGCGGCAGGGTGCAGGCCTTCAGCACCTTGGACTGGCCGTGTTTGTTGGCGTGCTCCATGACCACGACCACGCGCTTGACGCCGGCGACCAGGTCCATGGCGCCGCCCATGCCCTTCACCAGCTTGCCCGGGATCATCCAGTTGGCGATGTCGCCGTTCTGGGCCACTTCCATGGCGCCCAGGATCGACAGATTGATGTGGCCGCCGCGGATCATGGCGAAGCTGTCAGCCGAGCTGAAATAGCTGCTCTCGGGGATTTCGGTGATCGTCTGCTTGCCGGCGTTGATCAGGTCGGGGTCTTCCTCGCCCTCATAGGGGAAGGGGCCCATGCCCAGCATGCCGTTCTCCGACTGCAGGGTCACGATCATGCCTTCGGGGATGTAGTTGGCCACCAGGGTCGGGATGCCGATGCCGAGGTTCACATAGAAGCCGTCCTGCAGCTCCTTGGCGGCGCGTTCGGCCAGTTGTTCGCGGGTGCGGGCCATGGTCATTCGTCTCCCGAAGAAGCAGATGCGTTGTCATGCAGCGAAGCCGAACGCTGCTGCTGGGCGATCAGCGTGGCGCCTGCCTGAAGATATCCGGCGACCAGAGCCGGGTTGGAGTAGGCGTAACCGCTCCCGAAGGCGGCATCGACTTCCTTGATGCCTGCGTGCAGCAGGGTCTTCAGGGTGCGGGCTGCGTTGTTGTTCAGTTTTTCCTGATCGGGGGCGGACATCAGACGGCCTCCCGCTGACGGACTGTACGCTGTTCGATGCGCTTTTCGGACACGGTCTGGATCAGGCGGTCGACATAGACGCCCGGCGTGTGGATGTGGTCGGGGTCGATCGAGCCGACGGGGACGATCTCTTCCACCTCGACGACCGTCACCTTTCCGGCGGTGGCCATCATCGGGTTGAAGTTGCGGGCCGTCTTGCGGAACACCAGATTGCCGCGCTCGTCGGCCTTCCACGCCTTGACGATGGCCAGGTCGGCGACCAGCCCCGTCTCCATGACGTATTTGCGGCCGTCGAAGTCGCGCACTTCCTTGCCCTCGGCGACCAGGGTGCCGACGCCGGTGGCGGTGAAGAAGGCCGGAATGCCCGCGCCGCCCGCGCGGATGCGCTCGGCCAGGGTGCCCTGCGGGTTGAACTCCAGCTGCAGCTCGCCCGCCAGGTATTGACGCTCGAACTCCTTGTTCTCGCCGACGTAGGACGAGATCATCTTGGCGATCTGGCGCGTCTCCAGCAGCTGGCCCAGGCCGAAGCCGTCCACGCCCGCATTGTTGGAGATGACGGTCAGACCCTTCACGCCCGTGTCGCGCAAGCCTGCGATCAGGTTTTCGGGAATGCCGCACAGGCCGAAGCCGCCGGACATGACGGTCATGCCGTCGAATGTCAGCCCCTCCAGCGCGGACTTCACGTCAGCGTAAATCTTGCCCATCGGACTCCCTTTTTCACCAACTGATGAATATCGTGGTCTCCTCCGTCCTTAAAGCGGGCCGGGAAGTGGAGCAAGCGGCAAGCGCGACGCAGGGGAAGGCATGGCGTGACAAGCCTGACGGTTGACCCTGGACCGCAGGGGTCTCACACCTAGCGCCACATAAGACTCGTCTCAGTGGGGAAAATCCATGCGCCATCATCTCTTGCGGGCCGCCTTGCCCGCTCTGGTGCTCGCCGCCGCCGTTCCAGCCCTGGCACTGCCGGTCGCAGCGCTCGCCCAGGACGCCGCGCCGACCTATCACCAACCGCCGTCGCCGATCGCCCAGATTCTGGACGCCAAGCCCAATCCGGGCGTCAGCGTCAGCCCCGACCGCAAGACCCTGCTGCTGACCGACCGCTCCAACCTGCCGGCCATCGCCGAACTGGCCGAGCCGATGCTGCGGCTGGCGGGCTATCGCATCAATCCCAAGAACAACGGCCCGGCCAACAGCCGCGTCTCCTGGCTGACGGGGCTCAGCTTCCAGGCGGTCGACGGCGGGCCTGCGCGCCCGGTGACGGGCTTGCCCGCCAATGCGCGCCTGACCAATGTCAGCTGGGCGCCGAACGGCCAGGCTGTGGCCTTCCTGGTCAATGCGCCCAACGGGCTGGAGCTTTGGACCGCCGATGTCGCCCAGGCCAAGGCGCGCAAGCTGAACGGGCCGATGGTCAATGCGGCGGCGGGTTCGGGCTTCTCCTGGCTGTCGGACTCCTCGGGCCTGTTGGTCCTGGCGGTTCCGGCCGGGCGCGGCCTGGCGCCCAACGTCGATCATCCGCCGGAAGGCCCGATCATCACCGAGACGGGCGGCCGCGCCGCCCCGGTGCGGACTTATCAGGATCTGCTGTCCAACGTGGGCGACGAGGCCCTGTTCGACTACTACTTCACCAGCCAGCCGACCGTGGTGTCGCTGAACGGCCGCGCGCGCTCGGTGGGCCAGCCGGGCGTCATCCTGGGCGTCTCGACCTCGCCGGACGGGCGCTACATCCTGCAGACGCGGGTGAAGAAGCCCTATTCCTACGTCGTGCCGGCCAGCCTGTTCCCCTCGGACGTCATCGTCACCGACATGAACGGGCGCCAGGTTCACCGCGTGGCCGACCTGCCGCTGCGCGACAACGTGCCGACGCCGTTCGACGCCGTGGCGCCGGGGCCGCGCGCGGTCCAGTGGCGGGCCGACGCCGACGCCACCCTGGTCTGGGCCGAGGGCTCA
>NZ_GL883086.1:1436549-1457758 GCF_000204035.1 Brevundimonas diminuta ATCC 11568 | reverse complement strand
GCGCAACGCCGCCGAGGTGCGCGACCGCGTCTTCATGCTGCGCGCGCCCTTCAACGACCGGGTGCAGACCCTGGCCGACCTGAAGGAACGCTACGCCGGGACGACCTGGGGCCGGAACGACGCCGCCATCGTCAACAGCCGCTGGTTCAACACCCGGCATGAGACGCGCACCCTGGTCGATCCGTCGAACCCCGGCGCGGGCCGCGTCCTGGTCGATCGCAACTATCAGGATCGCTACAACGACCCGGGCTCGGTCGTGACCGAGCCGAACGCGCGCGGCCGTTCGGTCATGCGCTTCAACGCCGACGGCTCAAAGGTCTTCGTCGAGGGCGACGGGGCGACGCGCGAGGGCGCTTATCCCTTCCTCGACCTGATGGACCTGAATACGGGCGAGACGGAGCGCGTCTGGCGCTCGGCCCAGGGCGAGTATGAAAGCGTCGTGGGCGTGCTGGACGAGGCGGGCCGCAAGCTGGTCACCTATCGCGAAAGCCGCACCGATCCGGCCAACCTGCGCGTGCGTGATCTGGACGGCGGCGTCATCCAACTGACGAACTTCCCCGATCCGGCGCCGCAACTGGCCGGGGCCACGCGCCAGCTGATCACCTACACCCGCGACGACGGGGTGGAGCTGTCGGGGACGCTGTATCTGCCCGCCGGTTACGACAAGGATCGCGACGGCCCGCTGCCGCTGCTGATGTGGGCCTATCCGGCCGAGTTCACCGACGCCGCCGTGGCCGGTCAGGTCGTGGACACCGACAACCGCTTCGTGCGGCCGTCGGGATCGAGCCACCTGTTCCTGCTGACCCAGGGCTACGCCATCCTGGACAACCCGACGATGCCGATCATCGGCCGCGACGGGGCCGAGCCGAACGACACCTACATCGAGCAGCTGTCGGCCAGCGCCAAGGCGGCGGTCGACGCCGTGGTGGCTCTGGGCGTGGCGGAACGGGAGCGGATCGCCGTCGGCGGCCACAGCTACGGCGCCTTCATGACGGCGAACCTCTTGGCGCACACCGACCTGTTCAAGACGGGCATCGCGCGCTCAGGCGCCTATAACCGCACCCTGACGCCGTTCGGCTTCCAGGCCGAGCAGCGGTCATACTGGGAGGCGACCGAGACCTATAACGCCATGTCGCCCTTCACCTACGCCAACAAGGTGAATGAGCCGATCCTGCTGATTCACGGCGAGGCGGACGCTAACTCCGGCACCTTCCCGATCCAGACGGAACGCTTCTACGCCGCGCTGAAGGGCAATGGCGCAACGGCGCGCTATGTCGTCCTGCCCAAGGAGGACCACGGCTATCGCGCGCGGGAATCGGTCGGCCACACCCTGTATGAGATGTCGTCCTGGCTGGATCGCTGGATGAAGCCGACGACGGCGGCTTCTCAGGAGTAGTCAGCGATCCCACTCCGGCGTCTCGCCATAGAGGCCGGACAGGAAGTCGATGAAGGCGCGGACGCGGGTTTCGGCCCGCGCCCGGCCTGCCGTCAGGGCGAAGATCGCCACGTCCGACGATCCGGCATACTGCGGCAGCACCACCTTCAGCCGCCCGTCGCGCAGTTCGTCGCCGACGTCCCAGGTCGAGCGCAGGGCCACGCCGGCGCCCGCCAGCGCCAGTTCGCGCGCCACTTCGCTTGAGTTGGTCCGCACCCGGCTGCGGGCGCGAAAGACGACGGGGCCTTCGGGGCCTTCCAGCCGCCAGGTCGACTGGTTCTCGGCCGCCAGTTGGGCGTGGCGGCGCAGGTCGTCCAGACTGTCCGGCGCGCCGTGCTCGGCCAGATAGGCGGGCGAGGCGCACAGCACCCGCCGGTTCGGCGCCAGCCGGTGCATCAGCGGATTTTCCGCCTCATAGCCGCCGATCCGCACCGCCACATCTACGTCCTCGGCCATCAGGTCGACGAAGGCGTCGCTCAGGTTCAGCTCCAGCGTCAGGCGGGGCTGGGCCGCCAGAAACGGCTGGAGCAGGGGCGCCAGCCGTCGCCGTCCGAACGAGGTCGGCGCCGAGACGCGCAACAGGCCGCGCGCCTGGGTCGTACGGCGCGACACCACAGCCTCCAGATCCTCGACCCCTTCCAGCAGCTGCGCCGCGCGGTCATAGACCAGCCGTCCGGCCTCGGTCGGGGCCAGACGGCGCGAGGTGCGCTCGATCAGCCTCACCCCCAGCCGGTCCTCAAGCCGGGCCAGCCGACGCGAAGCCACGGCGGGCGACAGGTCCAGCCGACGCGCGGCGGCGGACAGGCTGCCTTCCTCCAGCGCACGGACGAAGATTTCATACTCGGCCAGCATGGCGGGCTCTCATCATTGCAGATTATGCAAAGATAGGCGTCTTTCTTCGCCGTGGATAGCGAGGCAGGACGCGACTAGTGTGGGCGATGAAGGAGACCGCCATGTTCGACGCCCCCAAGACCCCCGCCGACGCCTATGTCCGCCACGGCAGCCTGAAGGTCGCCGCCGAACTGGACGCCTTCGTGCGCGATCGGGCGACGCCGGATACGGGCGTGAGCGCCGCAGACTTCTGGGCCGGCGTCGAGGGGCTGCTGGCCCGCTTCGGCCGTCGCAACCGCGATCTTCTGGAACGCCGCGATGAACTGCAGGGCAAGCTGGACGATTGGCACCGCGCCTATCCGGGCCAGCCGGATCAGGACGCCTATCAGGCCTATCTGCGCGAGGTCGGCTACATCGAGCCTGAACGCGACGGCGTGCGGGCCGAGACAGCGAACGTCGACACCGAGATCGCGACCCTGGCTGGGCCGCAACTGGTCGTGCCCCTGACCAACGCCCGCTACCTGCTGAACGCCGCCAATGCGCGCTGGGGCAGCCTGTATGACGCCCTCTACGGCACCGATGCGTTGGGCGAGGCGCCGAAGGCGGGCGGCTATGACGTCGAACGCGGCGCCCGCGTCATCGCCCGCGCCCGCGCCGTTCTGGATCAGGCGGCGCCGCTGGCGACCGGATCGCACGCTCAGGCCGCGGCCTATCGGGTCGAGCATGGCCGCCTGATCGTGACGCTGGACAGCGGGCTTGAGACCGGGCTGGCGGGCGCGGACGTGTTCGCGGGTTATTCGGGCCAGGCCGATGCGCCGTCGGGCGTTCTGCTGCGCCACAACGGCCTGCATCTGGAGATCGTCATCGACCGCGCACACCGCATCGGTAAGGACGATCCGGCGGGCGTCGCCGATGTGCTGGTCGAGGCGGCCCTGTCGGCCATCGCCGACGCCGAGGACAGCGTCGCCGCCGTCGACGCGGCGGACAAGCGGCTGGTCTACGCCAACTGGCTGGGCCTGATGCGCGGCGATCTTCAGGCCGATTTCCAGAAAGACGGCCGCACGGTCGAGCGGCGGCTGAACTTGGACCGCGTCTATACGGCGCCCGATGGATCGCGGCTGGCGCTGAAGGGGCGCAGCCTGATGCTGGTGCGCAACGTCGGCCTGCACCTGACGACTGACGCCGTGCTGGACGCCCACGGGCGCGAGACGCCCGAGCATCTGCTGGACATCGCCATGACGGGCCTGATCGGCCTGCACGACCTGCGCCGTCCGGCCGAGGCGCGCAACAGTCCGGCGGGCTCGGTCTATGTGGTGCGGCCCAAGATGCACGGGTCGGACGAGACAGCCTTCGCCGACGAACTGTTCGGCGCGGTCGAGACCATGCTGGGCCTGCCCGCCCTGACGCTGAAGATGGGCATCATGGATGAGGAGCGCCGCACCAGCGTCAACCTGATGAACTGCATCGCGGCGGCGAAGGGCCGGGTGGTCTTCATCAACACCGGCTTCCTGGATCGCACCGGCGACGAGATCCACACGGTGATGGAAGGCGGTCCCGTCGTGCGCAAGGAGGCGGTGCGCGAGACCGGCTGGATCAAGGCCTATGAGGACCGCAATGTCGACATCGGCCTGAAGGCGGGCCTGTCGGGCCGGGCCCAGATCGGCAAGGGGATGTGGGCCGCGCCGGACCGCATGGGCGACATGCTGGCGGCCAAGGCGGGCCATCCGCGCGCGGGCGCCTCGACGGCCTGGGTTCCGTCGCCGACGGCGGCGACGCTGCACGCCCTGCATTATCACGAGGTCGACGTCTGGGCGCGTCAGGCCGAGATCGCCACGCGCGCGCCGACCGGCCCGACGCCCCTGCTGACCCCGCCGTTCGCCACCGGAACGCCCAGCGCCGACGAGATCCGGCAGGAGCTGGACAACAATGCGCAGGGCATCCTCGGCTATGTCGTGCGCTGGGTGGATCAGGGCGTCGGCTGCTCCAAGGTGCCGGACATTCACGACGTGGGCCTGATGGAGGACCGGGCGACGCTGCGGATCTCCAGCCAGCACCTGGCCAACTGGCTGCGCCACGGGGTCACGACCGAGGATGAGGTCATGGAGGCGCTGAAGCGCATGGCCGTGGTGGTGGATCGTCAGAACGCGGGCGATCCGGCCTATCGTCCTCTAGCTCCCGCCTATGACGGCCCGGCGTGGCGGGCGGCCTGCGATCTGGTGTTCAAGGGCAGGGAACAGCCGAACGGCTATACTGAACACCTGCTGACGCACTGGCGTCGCAAGGCCAAGGTGCAGGGCTGAGGCGTCTCAACCTGAAGCCCTCCCCCTCGATGGGGGAAGGGGAATTGAAAAGGGCGCGACCAGCTGGCCGCGCCCTTTCGGTAGAGGTTGTACAAGAATCCCTACGCCTTGGCGCCCGCGCGGCCCTTGGCCAGTTCGCGGTTCAGCCATAGGGCCAGCAGGGTGCAGATGGCGCCCGACAGCAGATAGGCGCCGCCCGCCACCAGGCCGAACTTGCCCGACAGCGCCAGGGCCGCCAGCGGGGCGAAGCCCGCGCCGAACAGCCAGGCCAGATCCGAGGTCAGGGCCGAGGCCGTGTAGCGGTTGGTCAGGCTGAAGCTGGAAGCGATCGAACCCGAGGCCTGGCCGAACGACAGGCCCAGCAGGATGAAGCCCAGGATCATATAGGTCAGCTCGCCCGCCGGGCCGCCGTCCAGAAGCTGGGGCGCGAAGCCCGAGAAGGCGGCGATGCCCGCCGCCGTGACGGCCAGCAGGGCGCGTCGGCCGTAGCGGTCGGCCAGCCAACCCGACGCCATGATGGCGATCAGACCGAAGACGGCGCCGATCAGTTCGATCATCAGGAAGCGGCTGGGCGCCTCGTCCGTGTAGAGGAAGACCCACGATAGCGGGAACACCGTCACCATGTGGAACATGGCGAAGCTGGCCAGGGGGGCGAAGGCGCCGATGACGATGCTTCCGCCTTCTTCGCGTACGGCCTTGGTCACGGGCGTGGGATGCAGCTCCAGCGTCTTGAAGGCGGCCTGGAAGGTGGGCGTCACCACGATGCGCAGGCGCGCGAACAGGGCCACCACGTTGATGGCGAAGGCCACGAAGAAGGGATAGCGCCAGCCCCAGTCCATGAAGTCGGCGGCCGACAGCTTGCTGAGGAAATAGGCGAACAGGGCGCTGGCCACGATCAGGCCGAAGGGCGCGCCCAGTTGCGGCACCATGGCGTACCAGCCGCGGCGCTTCTCGGGCGCGGCGACGGCCAGAAGCGAGGCCATGCCGTCCCAGGCGCCGCCCAGGGCTACGCCCTGACCGATCCGCAGCGCGATCAGCATGGCGGCCGACCAGTGACCGACCTGCGCGTGTCCCGGCAAGAAGCCCAGGCAGACCGTCGACAGCCCCAGCAGAAACAGGGCGATGGTCAGCTTGGTCCCGCGCCCGAAGCGTCGGTCGACGGCGATGAACAGGGCGGTGCCGAACGGCCGGGCGATGAAGGCCACGGCGAAGACGGCGAAGGACAACAGCGTCCCGCCCAGCGGTCCCGCATAGGGGAAGACCAGTTGCGGAAACACCACGACCGAGGCGATGGCGTAGACGAAGAAGTCGAAGAATTCCGACGTCCGGCCGATGATGACGCCGATGGCGATTTCGCCCGCGTCGATTTTGCCGTCTCGCGCGTTGATCCGGCTGGCGTCCCGCTCGAGGGGCTCTGAAGAAGGCGCGCCGCTGGCTGCGTTCATGACCGATGAGGCTCCAGGAACCGGGGCGCACACGCGCCCGCGACAATAGAATGTTGAAACAGCCCCTTTGCTCCCGATGGTCGGAACAGGGGATAGGGCAGATTGTCCAATGTCGCCTGTTCGGGGGCGGGGTTACGGGGCCTGCAAGATGACCGTGCCCTTGCCTCGAACCTCGACTGGAGCCGCCGTGCGCCGACTGCGCCCCCTGTTGCTGTTGCCTCTTCTGGCCCTGCTGCCCGGCTGCGAGGCCGTGGTCCTTGCGCCCGCCGGCGATATCGCCGCCCAGCAGCGCGACCTGCTGGTCATGTCCGTGGTGCTGATGTTGATCATCATCATTCCGGTGATGATCCTGACCGTCTTCTTCGCCTGGAAGTATCGGGAATCGAACAAGGAAGCCCGGTATGAGCCGGATTGGGATCACTCGACCCATCTGGAGCTGGTGATCTGGGCCGCGCCGCTGTTGATCATCATCTGCCTGGGCGCCATCACCTGGGCCGGGACGCACCTTCTGGACCCCTATCGCCCGCTGGACCGCATCACCGAGGGGCAGGCCGTGGCCGAGGATCACCGCCCGCTGCAGGTCGAGGTGGTGGCCATGGACTGGAAGTGGCTGTTCATCTACCCCGAATACGGCATCGCCACGGTGAACGAACTGGCCGCGCCGGTTGATCGGCCGATCCGCTTCCACATCACCTCGACCGGGGTGATGAACTCCTTCTACATCCCCGCCCTGGCCGGTCAGATCTACGCCATGCCGGGCATGGAGACGAAGCTGCACGCCGTCATCAACCGCCCGGGCGAATACGTCGGCTTCTCGGCCAACTATTCCGGCGACGGCTTCTCGAACATGCGCTTCGCCTTCCACGGTCTGGATCAGGCCGGCTTCGACCAGTGGGTCGCGGGCGTGCGCGCCGCCGGTCAGGGGCTGGATCGCGACACCTATCTGGAGCTTGAGAAGCCCAGCGAGAAGGTGCCGGTCATCCACTACGCCTCGGTCGACGACCGCCTGTTCGACGCCGTGGTCAACATGTGCGTCGAGCCGGGCAAGATGTGCATGGGCGAGATGATGGACATCGACCGCAAGGGCGGTCTGGGCCTGGCGGCGGTCAAGAACACCCTGCCGCTGGTCTATGACAAATACGCCCGCCGCGGCGACGCCGTCTTCGGCGCGGGCGAGTCCTATGTGATGACGCTGTGCACCCCGCTGGAGGCCGAGGCCGCCGCCGTCGAGGCCGCCCGCCGCCGTCAGGCCTTCGGCGAGGACGTCGCCCGCGACACCCCGCTGAACCGGGTCATGGGGCAGGGGCTTGAACGCCCCGGCCGGTCCGAACCGAACGAGCGTTTCGCCTCCCTCTTCTCCGCGCCTTCCACGGCGTCCGCGCCCGCCGCGTCGCAATCCTGAGCGCCTGAACGATCATGACTGTCGAACACACCACATCGCCGCTTCTGGGCCGGTTGAACTGGGACTCGCTTCCGTTCCACGAGCCCATCCTGGTCGCCACCTTCGCCGTCGTCGTCATCGGCGGTCTGGGGATGCTGGCCCTGATCACCCGCTACAGGCTGTGGGGCTATCTCTGGAAGGAGTGGTTCACCACCGTGGACCACAAGAAGATCGGGATCATGTACATGATCCTGGGCCTGGTCATGTTCCTGCGCGGTTTCGCCGACGCCATCATGATGCGGATCCAGCAGGCCATGGCCTTCGGCGGGTCCGAGGGCTATCTGAACGCCCACCACTATGACCAGATCTTCACCGCCCACGGCGTGATCATGATCTTCTTCGTGGCCATGCCCATGATCACCGGCCTGATGAACTATCTGGTGCCGTTGCAGATCGGGGCGCGGGACGTCTCCTTCCCCTTCCTGAACAACTTCAGCTTCTGGATGACGACGATGGGGGCTGTGCTGGTCATGGCCTCGCTGTTCATCGGCGAGTTCGCGCGCACCGGCTGGCTGGCCTATCCGCCGCTGTCGGGCATCGGCTACAGCCCCGGCGTCGGGGTCGACTATTACATCTGGGCGCTGCAGGTGGCGGGGGTAGGGACCACCCTGTCCGGCATCAACCTGATCGCCACCATCGTGAAGATGCGCGCGCCGGGCATGGGCCTGATGAAGATGCCCGTCTTCACCTGGACGTCGCTGTGCGCCAACGTCCTGATCGTGGCGTCCTTCCCGATCCTGACGGCGACGCTGGTCCTGCTGTCGGCGGACCGTTACATCGGCACCAACTTCTTCACGAACGACTTCGGCGGCAACCCGATGATGTACGTGAACCTGATCTGGATCTGGGGCCACCCCGAGGTCTACATCCTGATCCTGCCGCTGTTCGGCGTCTTCTCCGAAGTCACCTCGACCTTCTCGGGCAAGAAGCTCTTCGGTTACACCTCGATGGTCTATGCGACGGTGGTCATCACCATCCTGTCCTACCTGGTGTGGCTGCACCACTTCTTCACCATGGGCTCGGGCGCGTCCGTGAACTCCTTCTTCGGGATCACGACGATGATCATCTCGATCCCGACAGGGGCCAAGCTGTTCAACTGGCTGTTCACCATGTACCGCGGCCGCATCCGCTTCGAGCTGCCGATGATGTGGACGGTCGCCTTCATGCTGACCTTCGTGATCGGCGGGATGACGGGCGTCATGCTGGCGGTGCCGCCGGCGGACTTCGTACTGCACAACTCCCTGTTCCTGATCGCCCACTTCCACAACGTCATCATCGGCGGGGTGCTGTTCGGCCTGTTCGCCGCCATCAACTACTGGTGGCCCAAGGCCTTCGGCTTCAAGCTGGAGAAGAAGTGGGGGCTGGTCAGCTTCTGGTGCTGGGTGGTCGGCTTCTGGATGGCCTTCATGCCGCTGTACGTCCTGGGCTTCATGGGCGTGACGCGGCGGATGCGGGTCTTTGACGACCCGGCCTATCAGATCTGGTTCATCATCGCCGCCGTTGGCGTGGCGATCATCGCCGTCGGCATCCTGGCCATGCTGATCCAGTTCGCCGTCAGCATCATCAACCGCGACAAGCTGCGCGACGAGACGGGCGACCCCTGGCACGGCCGCACCCTGGAGTGGGCCACCTCGTCGCCGCCGCCGGACTACAACTTCGCCAAGACGCCGATCATCCACGACGGCGACGCCTGGTGGGACATGAAGGCGCGCGGCTATGAGCGCCCGACGGGCGGCTTCAAGCCGATCCACATGCCGTCCAACACCGGAGCGGGGTTCATCCTGTCGGCGCTGTCGCTGATCGTGGGCTTCGCCCTGATCTGGTACATCTGGTGGCTGGCGGCCGCGAGCTTTGCGGCGCTGATCGCCTACGCCATCTTCCACACCTTCAACTACAAGCGCGACTACTACATCCCGGCCGAGACGGTTCAGGCGACCGAGGACGCGCGCACCAAGGCCCTGGCGGCCGCAGCAGCGACGCAAGGGTGATCCGATGAGCCACGCACCTTCCCTCAACCCCGACTATGTCGACGACGCCGGGCGGCCGATCTTCCACCCGGTAGAGGAACCGCATCACCCGGAAGGCCACAGCACCATGCTGGGCTTCTGGATGTATCTGATGAGCGACTGCCTCATCTTTGCGATCCTGTTCGCCGTCTACGCCGTGCTGGGCGGCAACTATGCGGCCGGCCCGGCGCCTAAGGATCTGTTCGACCTGCCGCTGGTGGCGGTGAACACGTCGATGCTGCTGTTCTCGTCGATCACCTACGGTTTCGCCATGCTGGCGATGTACCGCAACAAGGTGGCGCAGACGCAGGTCTGGCTGGCGGTCACAGGCCTGTTCGGCCTGTGCTTCCTGGGGATCGAGCTCTATGAGTTCGCCCACATGATCCACCTGGGCGCCACGCCCCAGCGCAGCGGCTTCCTGTCGGCCTTCTTCATCCTGGTGGGCACCCACGGCCTGCACGTCACCTTCGGCGTCATCTGGCTGGTCACCCTGATGATCCAGGTAGGTCAGAAGGGCCTGATCCAGGCCAACAAGCGCCGCCTCATGTGCCTGAGCCTGTTCTGGCACTTCCTCGACGTCATCTGGATCGGCGTCTTCACCTTCGTCTATCTGTTCGGGATGCTGCGATGAGCGCTGAAGCCCACAATGAGCACGCCGTGGATCATCATGACGATCACCACGGCGACGACCACGATCACGGCACCTACAAGGGCTATCTGATCGGGTTCGGCCTGTCGGTCGTGCTGACCGCCATTCCGTTCTGGCTGGTCATGGCCGGGGTGCTGGCGCCGCAGCTGACGGGCCTGATCATCACCGCCTTCGCTGTGGTGCAGATCGTGGTCCACATGATCTTCTTCCTGCACATGAACCATAAGTCCGAGGGCGGGTGGAACATGCTGGCGCTGATCTTCACCCTGGTGATCGTGGTGATCGCCGTCGCCGGTTCGGTCTGGGTCATGTATCACCTGAACACCAATATGATGCCCGTCCACGACATGCAGGGGATGGGCTGAGCCCTCTCGCCCGCGGAGACCGCCGTTTGACGCCATCGTCGGCCCCTGATCCGGTTTCCGGTCCGGTTTCACGTCGTCGACTGGTCGCGGGGCTGGCGGCGTTCGCCGTGCTGATCGCGGGCTTTTCGGCGCTGGGCGTCTGGCAGGTCCAGCGCCTGGCGTGGAAGCAGGAGCTGATCCGCCAGGTCGACAGCCGCATCCACGCCGATCCCGTTCCCCCGCCGGGGCCTGCAGGCTTCGACGCCGTGACGCGCGAGGCGGACCAGTACCGCCGCGTCACGACCGACGGCCGGTTCTTGCATGACCGCGAGGTGCGGGTGAAGGCGGTGACGGACCTGGGGCCGGGCTTCTGGGTCGTGACGCCGCTGGAAGACGCGCGGGGCTTCACCGTCCTGATCAACCGGGGCTTCGTTCCGGCCGAGCGCGCCGCGCCCGAAACCCGCGCCGAGGGTCAGGTCGAGGGGCCTGTCTCCGTCACCGGCCTGTTGCGGATCAGCGAGCCCAAGGGCGGCTTTCTGCGCGACAACGATCCGGCGGGCGACCGCTGGTTCTCGCGCGACGTGGCGGCGATCGCCGAGGCCAAGCAGTTGAGCGGCCCGGTCGCCCCCTATTTCATCGACGCGGATGCGACGCCCAATCCGGGCGGCTGGCCGCGCGGCGGGCTGACCGTAGTGCGGTTCGCCAACAGCCATCTGGTCTACGCCCTGACCTGGTTCGGCCTGGCGCTGATGTCGGCGGGCGGGGCGGTGCTGTGGCTGCGCGAAGAACGACGCCATAGGCTGGGAAGACGTTGATGCAGACCCAGACCCTGAGCCGCTTCGCCCGCACCCTGATGGGCATGGACGCCAACGCCGAGACGCCCGTGTCGCCGGGCGCGGCCGGTCGCCGCAACATGCTGCTGCTGATCCAGTTGCGCTGGCTGGCGGTGATCGGACAGGTGGCGACCATCGTCATCGTCCATTGGGGGCTAGGCATCCATCTGCCGCTAGGGCCGCTGCTGCTGGCGCCGACGGCCCTGGCGGTGATGAACCTGGTCAGCGCGCCGGTGACGCTGCGGCGCAAGGTCGTGACCGACCCGGAGATCCTGCTGGCCCTATGCGTCGACGTAGCGGCGTTGAGCTGGCTGCTCTACTTCAGCGGCGGGGCGACCAATCCGTTTGCGGCCCTGTACTTGATGCAGGTGGTGCTGGCGGCGGTGCTGCTGCGCCCGGCCTACGCCTGGGGCTTCGTGCTGGCGACCGGGGCCTGCCTGGCCTTCCTGGCGATCTGGCGGCAGCCGTTGGACCTGCCCGCCGGGGCCGATGCGCGACTGGGCCTGATCCAGCAGGGCGCCCTGATCAACTTCATCCTGATCGCCGTGCTGCTGGTCGCCTTCGTCACCCGCACCAGCCAGAACGTGCGCGCCCGCGACGCCTATCTGGCCGAGGCCCGGCAGCAGGCGGCGGAACAGGACCACATCGTGCGCATGGGGCTGCTCGCGTCAGGCGCGGCGCATGAACTGGGCACGCCCCTGGCCTCGCTCTCCGTCATTCTCAGCGACTGGCGGCGGATGCCCGCGCTGAACCGCGACGAGGATATGGTGCAAGACATCGAGCAGATGCAGGCCGAGGTCGAGCGATGCAAATCCATCGTCACCAACATCCTGATGTCGGCGGGCGAGGCGCGGGGCGAGGCGCCGACCGTCACCACCTTGAAGGCCTTCCTGCAGGAGATCATCGCCGAATGGTCCGACAAGTCGGGCGAGGCCATGCGCGTGACCCTGGACGGCCCGGCGCCCGGCAATCCGTCCATCATCGTAGACCCCGCCTTGAAGCAGGTGTTCAGCGCCCTTCTGGACAACGCTCATGAAGCCGGAGCGCGGAACCTGGAGGTGCGGGCCGCCGCCGACGCGGGCGGGTTGTTCATCGCCTTCGAGGACGATGGGCCGGGCTTTTCTTCAGCTATTCTGGAAAAGCTAGGCCAGCCCTATCAGTCGACCAAGGCGCGGGCGGGGTCCGGCCTGGGGCTGTTCCTGCTGGTGAATGTGATGCGCAAGCTGGGCGGGACGGTCGTGGCTGTGAATCGGCCCAAAGGGCAGGGCGGCGCTGCCGGCGCCATGGTGCGTCTGACCTTGCCGATCGACGCCCTGGCGCCGAAATGAGGAGCCTGGAAAGAGGGACTGAGATGAACGACGAACCCCGCCAGCTTCTGATCGTCGAGGACGACGAGTCCTTTTCGCGCACCCTGCGTCGGTCGTTCGAGCGGCGCGGCTATCAGGTCGTCTCGGCTCACAGCCACGACCAGATGGTCGAACTGCTGAAGACGCACCATCCCGATTACGCCGTGGTGGACCTGAAGCTGGGAACGGCGTCAGGCCTGACCTGCGTGCAGACGCTGCACGCCTTTGATCCCGACTTGGTGATCGTGGTGCTGACCGGCTTCGCCAGCATCGCCACGGCGGTCGAGGCGATCAAGCTGGGCGCGCGGCACTACCTCGCCAAGCCCGCCGGCACCGACGCCATCGAAGCCGCCTTCGGCCGCGAGGCGGGCGATCCCGATGCGCCCCTGACGGCGCGCTCGACCTCGATCAAGACGCTGGAGTGGGAGCGCATCCACGAAGTCCTGGCCGAGACCGACTTCAACATCTCCGAAACCGCGCGTCGCCTGGGAATGCACCGCCGCACCCTGGCGCGGAAGCTGGAGAAGCGGCAGGTCAGCTGAGCCAAACACCGCGCTCATCCCTGCCTCGCCGTCATTCTCGGGCTTGACCCGAGAATCCAGCCCCTCAACGTTTGAACAGGCATGGGTCGATGCGGTCGCCGCCGTGCTTGCTGGATCCTCGGGTCAAGCCCGAGAATGACGGCTTGAGAGAGGGGGGAGGCGTCACCTCTCTGTCTTCAACACTCCCAACACCGCTTCCGTATCCTGCCCCAGTTTCGGCGGCGGGGCGTCATAGCGCACCGGCGTCTTCGACAGGCGGATGGGCGAAGCCACAGTGCGGACGGGATCGACCAGGTCGGGCCGCGTCTGCTCGACGGTCAGGCCGCGATGGATGGCCTGGGGCTCTTCGAACACCTGGTCGATGGTGTTGACCGGGCCGCAGGGCACGCCCGCGGCCTCAAGGGCCTGCATCAGCCCCTGCATGGTGAAGCCTCGCGTCTTCGTGGCGATCAGCGGCCCCAACGCCTCGCGGTTGGCGACGCGCAGGGCGTTGGTGGCGAAGCGATCCTCGACCTGCAGCTCCAGGGCGCCGCACAGGGCGCGGAACTGGCCGTCGTTGCCCACGGCGATGATCACCATGCCGTCCGAGCAGGGGAAGGGCTGATAGGGGGCCAGATTGGGGTGGGCGTTGCCCATCCGGCTCGGCGCCTTGCCTGACACGAAGTAGTTGGTCGCCTGATTGGCCAGCATGGCCGTCTGAACGTCGAACAGAGCGATGTCGACGTGCTGGCCCTCGCCCGTCGCCCGCGCGTGCCACAAGGCCGCCAGGATGGCGTTGGAGGCGTACAGGCCGGTGAACAGGTCCACCACCGCCACCCCGACCTTCATCGGCTCGGCCCCCGGCGCGCCGTCCGGCTGGCCCGTGATGGACATCAGCCCGCCCATGGCCTGGATCATATAGTCGTAGCCCGCCCGGTGCGCGTCCGGCCCGTCCTGGCCGAAGCCGGTGATGGAGCAATAGACCAGCTTCGGATTGACCGCCGCCAGCGAGGCGTAGTCGAGGCCGTACTTCTTCAGCCCGCCGGTCTTGAAGTTCTCGACCACCACGTCGCAGGTCGCAGCCAGACGACGCACGGCCTCGGCGCCTTCAGGGCTGGCGATGTCCAGCTCGACCGACTTCTTGCCCCGGTTGGCGCACAGGAAATAGGCGGCGTCTCCCGGCTGTCCGTCGGCCGTGGTGGTGAAGGGGGGCCCCCAGTGGCGGGTGTCGTCGCCCGCGCGCGGCCGCTCGATCTTGATCACCTCGGCGCCCAGATCGGCCAGGGTCTGCGTCGCCCAAGGCCCGGCCAGCACCCGCGACAGATCCAGCACGCGCACGCCCGTCAGCGGACCGTGGGGGAAAGGTGAGGCGGCGGGAATCGAGACGGCGTCAGACATGCGCGTCTTCTAGCAGAAACCGCACGCGGGAGGATGGTTTCGCGCCGAAGCGACACCCATCCAACGATGCTGAGAAAAGAGACGATGGTGGGTGATCACAGGTTCGAACTGTGGACCCGCTGATTAAGAGTCAGCTGCTCTACCAACTGAGCTAATCACCCGTACCGTCGTCTGCGCCCTTGGTGTGGCGCCGGTCCTTCGCGGCGGCGTTGATGGCCTCGGCGAAGGGCGCTCCTATTACTCACGACCGGTGTCGGGTGCAAGCGTCAAATGCATCTTTTATCGCGATTGCATCGCGCGCTAAGGTCGCGCCTTGAATCAGCCGCCGGAAAGACGCGGCGAGGGGGAGTAGAGATTATGGCGTTCTGGAACCGTCGGCGCTCGATCGACGCGATGCTGGCCCCGCATTCGGGGCCGGGGCTCAAGAAAACCCTGGGTTGGCCGCACCTTATGGCCCTGGGCGTCGGCGCCATCGTCGGCACCGGCATCCTGACCCTGATCGGGGTCGGGGCGGGACTGGCGGGGCCGGCGGTGCTGATCAGCTTCGCCCTGGCGGGCCTGGTGTGCGCCTGCGCGGCCCTGGCCTACGCCGAGCTGTCGACCATCATGCCCGCCTCGGGCAGCGCCTATACCTATTCGTACGCTGCGCTGGGCGAGATCTTCGCCTGGGTCGTGGGATGGAGCCTGATCCTGGAGTATTCGCTGGTGGTGTCGACGGTGGCCGTCGGCTGGTCCGGCTACGCCGTGCCCTTCCTGGCGGGGCTGGGCGTCGACCTGCCGTTCGCCCTGACCGTGGGGCCGCACGTCGAAGGCGGGCTGATCAACCTGCCGGCCATCTTCATCATCGCCGTGGTGACGGGCCTGCTGCTGCTGGGCACGCGCGAGAGCGCGACGCTGAACGCCATCCTGGTGTTCGTGAAGATCGCCGCCCTGGTGGTGTTCGTGGCCATCGCCATGCCGCACTTCGATACGGCCAACTTCACCCCCTTCATGCCGCACGGCTTCGGGGCGCCCTTCGTGCAGACGGGGGTGATGGCGGCGGCCGCCATCATCTTCTTCGCCTTCTACGGCTTTGACGCCATCGCCACGGCGGCCGAAGAAACCAAGAAGCCCGAGCGTGACCTAGCCATCGGCATCGTCGGCTCGATGGTGGTCTGCACCGTCCTCTATATCGCCGTCGCCGCCGCTGCGATCGGCGCCGCCCCGGTCGCCAGCTTCGCCGACAGCCCGGAGCCGCTGGCCCACATCATGCGCGGCCTGGGTCAGGGCGTCGCCGCCCAGTGGATCGCCGCCGCCGCCGTGATCGCCCTGCCGACCGTGCTGCTGGCCTTCCTGTTCGGTCAGAGCCGCATCTTCCTGGGCATGGCGCGCGACGGCCTGCTGCCCAACCGTTTGGCCAAGATCTCCAAGCGCGGCGTTCCGGCCGTGGTGACGGTGTTCACCGCCATCGTTGTGGCCTTCCTGGCCGGCATCATGCGTCTGGACGAACTGGCGTCGCTGGCCAACGCCGGCACCCTGATGGCCTTCATGGCCGTGGGCGTCAGCCTGATCGTGCTGCGCGTGCGTGAACCGAACCGAGAGCGCAAGTTCAAGGCGCCGCTGTGGTGGCTGGTCGGCGGCATCGCCATCGTCGGCTGCATCGTCTTCTTCTTCAGCCTGAAGAGCTCGACGCAGCTCTACTTCCTGCTGTGGAACCTGTTCGGTCTGGCTCTGTACCTGCTGTGGTCGTCGCGCAACTCGCGCCTGGCCAAGGGCGAGGAGTCCGAGGCCTGATGGCGAGACGCGACCTGTCGGGGGCGGTGGATTTCACCGTCCTCGAAGCCATGACGGCGGGCATGGATGATGTGACGGAGGAGGTGCTGGGCCTGTTCGCCGAACAGGCCCGCATGTGGTCGGCTATGCTGGACGCGTCCAGCGAGGGCTGGCGCGACGCGGTTCACACCATCCGCGGCGCCGGGGCGGGCATCGGGGCCAAGGCCTTGGCCCAGGTCTGCGAAGAGGTGGAGTTCGGCGAACAGGCGGCCGCGCCCGCCGGGCTGGAGCGGGTGAAGACGGCGCTGGACGCGGCCCTGGCCGATGTGGCGGCCTATCGCCATGAACTGGCGTTGAAGAGCCTTAAGGGCTGAGGGCGACTGTCCTTCTCCCCTTGCGGGAGAAGGAAGTTCAGACCCGCGTCTTGTCCCAGGTTCCGAACTCGTGGGCGATGCAGCGGTCGATCAGCAGGCGCCAGACCGGCTCGGCGATGTCGGGCGACAGGCCGGCGGGTTCGGCCGCCTTCAGCACCTTGGCCACCACGTCGTCGATGCGGGCCTGGTCGAAGACGGCGTCGCGGTTCGGCTTGATGCGGGCGGCGGCGTCCATATAGCGCTGGCGCTCGGCCAGCAGGGTCACAAGGGCGCGGTCCAGGGCGTCCACGCCCTGACGCACGTCGGCCATGGTGGCGCAGTCTTCCGGGGCCTTGCGGTCGTCGATGGCGACGGTGCGGGGAGAGGTCATCAGGTCAGCCGACAAAGGCGCGCTCCAGAACATAGTCGCCGGGTTCGGCGTTCGAGCCTTCCTTCAGGCCGTAGGATTCCAGCAGTTCTCCGGTCTCCTTGATCATAGCCATCGAGCCGCACAGCATGACGCGGTCGCTGTTGGGCGAGAAGCCGATGGGCAGTTGCAGGTCGGCGAAGACGTCGCCCGACTTGATGCGGTCGGTGATGCGGCCCGGCGTCTCGAACCGCTCGCGGGTCACGGTGGGGTAATAGGTCAGCTGGGCCTTGGCCTCGTCGCCGATCAGCGGGTCGTCGTGAATCTCGTGGCTGAAGAAGTCGCGGTAGGCCAGGTCGGCGACGTTGCGCACCGTGTGGCAGACGATGACCTGCTTGAAGCGCGAGTAGGTCTCCGGGTCGCGCGCGACCGACAGCCAGGGCGCTAGGCCCGTGCCGGTGCCGATCAGCCACAGACGCTCGCCCCCGGTCAGGGCGTCCAGCACCAGGGTGCCGGTCGGCTTCTTGCCCATCAGGACGCTGTCGCCCGCGACGATCTTCTGTAGGCGCGAGGTCAGGGGGCCGTCCTCGACCTTGATGGAGAAGAACTCCAGCTCCTCGGCCCAGAAGGGCGAGGCGATGGAATAGGCGCGCAGGATGGGCTTGCCGCCGTCTTCGCCCGGCAGGCCGATCATGACGAATTCGCCCGAGCGGAAGCGGAAATCCTCGGGCCGCTTCACGCCGAAGCTGAACAACTGGTCGTTCCAGTGGCGGACCCACAGGACTTCCAACTCATGAAACGGACTGGCCTTGACGGGCGGCGCGGAGAGGGAGGCGTCAGACATGGCGACTACCTAGGCCGTCGCGGGCGGTTGCGAAAGTCTCGCGAGGGTCGCAGCGGCGCATGGAACTCAATTTCGGGCGGACACGTCTGCGATCCCTTACCCTTCTCCCGATGGGAGAAGGTGGCCCGACAGGGCCGGATGAGGGTTCCCGGCATCCGTCGGCGTAAGCCGCCGCGATACGGCTAGACGCCGACTGACAGGTTGAACCCTCACCCTTTCGCCTGTTCCAATCGCTCCGCTCTTGGAGGCTCAAGCCCTCTCCCATCGGGAGAGGGATGAAAGAGGGATGACGACGGAAGATTCCGTCTCTAGCTTCACCGCCATGCGCACTTTTCTTCTTGCTTCGACGATCCTGATGGCTGCGACCTCGGCCTTCGCCCAATCCTCGCCGCAGCCCGCGGCTCCGCCCGCCGCCACGGCGCCCGCGTCCTCGATCCTGACGGTCGAGCGGGTGTTCGCCAATCCGTCCCTGGCCGGGCCGGTGGCCAAGGGCGTCAGCCTGTCGCCCGACGGCGAACTGGTCGCCTTCCTGCGCTCGCGCGAGGATGACGTGGACGTGCTGGACCTGTGGGCCGCGCCGGTGAAGGGGGGCGAGCCGTTCAAGCTGATCGACGCCCGCGCCCTGGTCCCCGATGCGGGCGAACTTTCGGAGGCCGAGAAGGCGCGGCGCGAGCGGATGCGGATTTCCCAGCGTGGCGTGGTCGAATATTCGTGGGACGAGCAGGGCCGCTACATCCTGGCCCCGCTGGAAGGCGACGTCTTCCTGGCCAATCGCGCCGACGGCTCGGTGAGGCGCCTGACCGAGACGGCGGCCGACGAAATCGACGCCAAGGTGTCGCCCAAGGGGGCCTTCGTCAGCTTCGTACGCGATCAGAACCTGGTCCTGGTCAACCTGGAGACGGGCGCCGAACAGGCGATCACCACGGACGGCAAGGATCTGATCACCTGGGCCACGGCCGAGTTCATCGCCCAGGAAGAGCTGGACCGCGACACCGGCTATTGGTGGAGCCCGAACGAACGCTACATCGCCCTGCAACGCACGGACGAGAGCACGGTCGACGTCATTCCGCGCCTGGACATCACGGGCGGCGGGGCCTCGGTCATCTCGCAACGCTATCCACGCGCCGGACGGCCCAACGCCGTGGTCGAGCTGTATGTGCAGGACGTGCAGGGCGGCCAGCGGGTCAAGGTCGACCTGGGCGCCGACAACGACATCTATCTGGGCCGGGTGAACTGGGCGGCGGACGGTTCGGTCGCCTATGTCCAGCGCCTGTCGCGCGACCAGAAGCGGCTGGACCTGCTGAGCGTCGATCCGGCCACGGGCGCCAGCCGGGTGATCGCCAGCCAGACCTCGAACGCCTGGGTCAACGTCACCCATGACTTCAAGGCGCTGAAGGACGGTAACTTCATCTGGTCCAGCGAGGAGAGCGGGTGGCGTCACCTGTATCTCTACAACAAGGACGGCCGCCGCCTGCGGGCGATCACGCGCGGCGACTATCCGGTCAAGGCGCTGGACGGCGTCAATCAGGAGACGGGCGAGGTCTTCTTCACCGCCTCCATGCGCGACGGCAGGGAATATCCGATCGAGCAGCAGCTGTTCCGCGCCAGCTACAAGCGGACGTTGAGCCCCACGGAAGTCACCCCGCGCGGCGGCTGGTGGAGCGCGTCGGTCAACAACACCGGCACGGCCTATGTCGGCAACTACAGCGACGTGAACACCCCGGCGCAGTCGGCGCTCTATTCGATCAACGGCCAGCGCGTGCGCTGGATCGAGGAGAACAGGCTGCAGCCCGGCCACCCCTTCTGGCCCTATGCCGAGCGACAGCAGAAGCCGACCTTCGGAACCCTGCAGAGCCACGGCGAGACGCTGATGTGGCAGATGACGACGCCGCCGGGCTTTGATCCGTCGAAGCAGTATCCGGTGGTGATGCAGGTCTATGGCGGTCCTTCGGGGGCGGGGTGAAGAACGCCTGGCAGCCGGCGACGACGCAACTGCTGACCGAGGCGGGCTACATCGTTTTCCGCCTGGACAACCGGGGCGAAGGCGATCGCTCGGCGGCCTTCAAACAGGCTCTCTATCTGAAGATGGGCCAGCCGGAGATCGCGGATCAGGTCATCGGCGCGGACTATCTGCGCTCGCTGCCCTATGTCGACGACAGCCGGATCGCCATGATGGGCTGGTCCTACGGCGGGTTCATGAGCCTGATGGCGCTGACCGAACCGAAGATGGGGCTGGCCGCCGCCCTGGCGGGCGCGCCGCCGACGGAGTGGAGCCTGTACGACACCGCCTATACCGAGCGGTATATGTCGACGCCGCAGGCGAACGTGGACGGCTACGCCGCCTCGGACGTGGTGAACCGCCTCGATAATCTGACCGGGCGTCTGCTGCTGATGCACGGCATGGCCGACGACAACGTCATCTTCGAGAACACCACGCGGGTTTTGAACGCGCTTCAGGAAAAGAGCATCCCCTTCGAGACCATGCTCTATCCGGGCCAGCGCCACGGCATCCGGGGCAATGATCGTCAGCTGCATCAGTGGCGGACCTATCTGGACTTCCTGGACCGCACCATCGGAACGCGGGCGCCGCAGAAGGCGGACTGAGGCGAACTCTGATCCGGCGGAACCCGGCCCTGCGGCCGTCGTTCCGCCGGAATGGAAAAGCTGTTCAATCATCTGGCGAACGCGACGGCCAAGCTTGCGGGGCGGCCGTGGACCTTCATCGTCTGCCTGGCGGTGGTGCTGATCTGGGCCGTGACGGGACCGGTGTTCAGGTACAGCGAGACCTGGCAACTGGTGATCAACACCGGCACGACCATCGTCACCTTCCTGATGGTCTTCCTGATCCAGAACACCCAGAACCGCGACGCCGCCGCCATGCACGCCAAGATGGATGAGCTGATCTATGCGGTGAAGAAGGCCGACGCGGCCTTCATCGGCATCGAGCATCTGACCGACAAGGAGCTGGCGGCGATCCTGCGGGAGGTCGAGCGGCGCGGGCGCGACATCCACGCCGGGCAGCCCGCGCGGGCGGTCAGGAGCCGTCCGGCGTCACGCGCGGAGGCCTGATCGGCCCCGCCGAAAAAACAGAGTCCAATTCGTCTGAATCGTCTGAAATCCCTCCGCGCCGTCGGTGGAGCGCTCATGATGGCGGACGGACGGGAGGCGGCGGGCTGATCGCGTCCAGCCGCGGTCAATCGCCGTGTTTTGCCGGGATCGGAGCGGCGCGATAGGCGGGCAAGGGCGCTGTTTGGTCCTTCTTCCCTTGTGGGAGAAGGTGGACGGCGAAGCCGGACGGATGAGGGGGCGCCGGTCGGCGACATCCGTTTAGACATCGCGTCAAC
>NZ_GL883086.1:1427313-1436529 GCF_000204035.1 Brevundimonas diminuta ATCC 11568 | reverse complement strand
ACCCCTCATCCGGCCCTGACGGGCCACCTTCTCCCGCAAGGGGAGAAGGGGCGCGGCGGCTAGTCGCGGTAGTTCAGCGCCGGGGCGCGGTCGCCCAGCAGGGCGCGGTATTGGAAGTCAGGGCCGCGGCGGCGCTCGAATTCGGCCTTGGCGGCCTGGATCGTCTCGGGGCTCTGGAACAGTTCGGCGGTGGTCAGGGCCAGGGTCTTGGCCGCCAGATGGGCGCCCTTCAGGCCGATGGTCGAGCCTGCCGCCACCACGTTCTGCCACGAGTGACCGGCCGAACCCGGCACGAAGGTCGCCGTTGACAGGCCGACCGTCGGCGTGACCCAGGACACGTCCGAGACATCGGTCGAGCCGCCGAAGTCGCCGCCGATCACGGCGTCCTCGATCTGGCCGACGGACGCCAGGTCGGGCTTGGTGGTCAGGGTCTTCTGGATTTCGGACGCCAGGGCGGTTTCCTCGGCCGTCCAGGTGATGCCGCCGACATGGCGCAGGTTGCGGTCCATGACGTGCATCAGGGCTTCGTTCGGCAGCATGGAGTAGACGCCGCCGATGGCCTCGAACTCGACGCGGGTGCCGGTGCCCAAGGCCGCGCCGTCGGCCGCCAGCTTCACCCGCTCCAGCACGTCGCGGACGATTTCCGGGTTGTTGTGACGGACGTAGTAATAGGCCTCGGCGTAGGCCGGGACGACGTTCGGCGCCTTGCCGCCGTCGGTGATGGCGTAGTGGATGCGCGTGCGGTCGGGCACGTGTTCGCGCATCAGGTTGACCATGGCGTTCATGGCCTCGACGCCGTCCAGGGCGGAGCGGCCCTTGTCCGGCGCGGCGGCGGCGTGGGACGCCGTGCCGTAGAAGCGGAACTTGCCCGAGACGTTGGCCATGGTGTCGCCCTGGCGGGCCGAGTTCACATTGCCGGGGTGCCAGTGCAGCGACACGTCCACGTCGTCGAACAGGCCGTCGCGGACCATGTAGACCTTGCCCGAACCGCCTTCTTCGGCCGGGGTGCCGTAGACGCGCAGCTCGCCCTTGATGTTGTTGGCGACCATCCAGTCCTTCACTGCGATGGCGGCGTGAATGGAGGCGGCGCCGAACAGGTTGTGGCCGCAGCCGTGGCCCGCATGACCGCCCGCGGATTCCTGGATCGGGCTGAGGGTCTGCGACAGGCCGGGCAGGGCGTCGTATTCGGCCAGGACCGCGATGACCGGGCCGGAACCGTTCTTGAAGCTGGCCAGGAAGGCGGTCGGCTCATTGGCGATGCCGGGCGTGACGGTGAAGCCGGCGTCGCGCAACTGGCCCTGCAGCAGGGCCGAGCTCTGGGTCTCCTGATAGCCCAACTCGGCGAACTTCCAGATTTCGAGCGCGGCGTGGTCGAGGGCGGCTTGATTGCGGTCGACGGTCGAGACGATCTGCTGCTGGGCCTGGGGCGACAGCTCGCCGGCCAGGGCGGGGACGCCGACGCCGGCCAGGGCGGCGGCGAGGGCGAGGGCGCGCATCGAAACGGGCTTCATGGAGTACTCCGGGAACAAAAAGAAGGGAGGACGGAAGGCGTCGCCGCCTGCCGTCCCCGGACGATCAGAGATCGGTCAGAAGGTCTTGCGGATGCTAGCGTACCAGTAGCGACCGTAGGGCTGATAGACGGTGCCGACATAGCCGCCGCTGGACAGGGGCGGTTGTTCGTCGGTGATGTTGCGCACGCCGACGCGGACCGCCGTGCCGGATAGAAGGCCGCCGTCCTCGAACTGATATTCGCCGTACAGATTACCCGTCAGGGTGGCGTCGACGGTCCAGGGCTCGTTCGCCGCATTGGTGACGGAGTCGTCGTAGAGCGACGAGATGTACTGGGTGAAGGCGCCGACGGTGATGTTCTGATAGCGCCAGGTTCCCGACAGCGACCACTTCCATTCCGGGCGGCCGAAGTCGCGAAGCAGATCGCCTGCGCTGCCCGAGAAGTTGATCGCCGGATCGATGTCCCCGGCGTCCATCGCGTCCATCAGCTCCTGAACGCCCGGTGACGGCTCCAGATAGTATTTTAGGAAGTGCGAGACGTTCAGGTTCAGGTTGAAGTCGCCGTAGCGGGTGCCGCGCAGGCTCCACATGGCGCCCAGGTCCAGTCCTTCGACGGTCTGGGGCTGCTGATTGGTGTAGGCGTCCTTGATGTAGAGAATCTCGCCCGCGGGGGCGAGACCGGTGCCCGCGAACAGGCGGATGTCCTCGGGCGTCGGGGCGGCGCGCACCACGTTGGGGTTCGAGCCGCCGCTCTTGCGCAGCAGATAGTCCAGGGTGATGGCGTTCTGGCCGCGGAAGATGCCGACCATGCCGGTCTGCTCAACCCGCCACCAGTCGGCGGTGAAGGTAAAGTCGCCGTAGTCCGCCGGGATGAAGCGCGGCTGCACCACCAGGCCGAAGGACAGGGTCTCGGACTCCTCGGGCTGCAGGTCCGGATTGCCCGAGCGTTGCTCGGCGGTCAGGCGCGCGATCCGGGCCGTGCTGACGGCGTCGGCGTCGGGGAAGGTGGAGGGCGGGGTGAAGCTGCCGCCGCACAGGTTCATGTTGCTCAGCGCGCCGCGACGCAGCAGGGCCTCGCAATAGGCCCAGTCGGTGCTGGTGTTGGAGCGGGTGATGATCGTGGCGTTGATCTGTTCCAGGTTCGGGGCGCGGAAACCCTGGGCCCACGAACCGCGAACGCGGAACCCGTCGACGATGTCCCAGGCCGCCGCGAACTTGGGCTTGGCCACGTCGCCGAAGTCGGAATAATTCTCGAAGCGGCCGGCGATCTGGACCTCCAGGTTGTGGACCAGGGGCACGCCCATCTCCGGCGAGACCAGCGGGGCGGCGAACTCGATATAGGCCGACAGTACGTCCCGTTCGCCGTAGGTGTCGGGGTTCATCGATGAGTTGATCAGGTCGCTGTAGGTCGCGCCCGATCGGTCGGTATAGGTGATCGTGCCGTCGATGCGGCTGTCGCGGTCGTCCAGCTGGGTCTCCGTACGGGCCTCGACGCCGGCGGCCATGCCGACCGGGCCGGCGGGCAGGGTGAAGAGGTCAGGCCGCGAGATCTTGAAGTCCCACATGCCCAGTTCGGTCTTGGTCTTGCGGACCATGTCGACGCCGATGGCGTCCAGCGCCGCCTGGCTCGACGGGGTGGAGTCGCCGTAGCGGGGGTGCGTCGGGTCGCCGCCGTTGAAGAAGTTGTAGGCGTCGGGCGTGGACTTGGACGCCCACTCGAACAGGCGCGTGGTCGAGATGTTGTCCGACACGTCCTCGGCCGTCGCTTCGGACCAGACCAGGGCGGTTTCCCAGTTCCAGCCGCGCCATTCGCCGCGCAGTCCGCCCAGGGCGCGGAACTGCTTGTTCGTGACCTCGACGCCGATCGGACCGAAGTCGTTGAAGCGATAGCCGCTGAGCAGCAGATCCTCGCCGGTCGGATTGTAGAAATTCGTGCCCGGAATCGTCATGACCACGGACGACAGGGTGTTGATCGGCGCCTGCCGCGCCTTGGACTTGGCGTAGTAGCCGCCCAGCTCGCCGAAGAATTCGACGTTGTCGTTGATCTCGTAGCGGCCGGTCAGGAACAGGTTGAAACGATCGACCTGGGGAATGACCGTCAGGTCTTCCTGGGCCGTATCGGCGCGCAAGGCAGCGTCAACCGTGGTGCCGTTCTTGATGCACAAGCCGTCGCCCAACTGCCGGATGCAGCCGGACAGGGTGTTGGGCTGGATGGTGAAGGCCGAGCGGTTCGCGCCGCCGATCGAGGCGGCGCCGTCCGCGACGCGGAAATAGCCCCAGGGCGTCAGCGACGAGACGCCGTTCAGCGTGGTGTCGTTCTCGAAGCCCGTTCCGGCGAACAGGGAACGGATGTCCACCGAGGCGGTGTAGTCCTGATCCAGCGTCGAAAGCTCGTCGCGGTGGTCGTAGTTGAAGAACAGGGACAGGTTGCCGCGTCCGTCGGCGATGTCCTTGCCGCCGTAGAAGGAGAAATTGCTCTCCCACATGTCGGTGCCCTCGGCGGCGCCGTACTGGGCCGAGACGGTCCAGTCGTTCATGTCGTCGCGCAGGACCGTGTTGACCACGCCCGCCACGGCGTCGGCGCCGTAGATGGCCGCCGCGCCGTCGCGCAGGACTTCAAGCCGCTTCAGGCCCGACACCGGAATGGCGTTGGTGTTGTAGGTCAGGACGGGCACCAGGTGCTCGTTCGCCTGGGACGTCGGGTGCCCCACGACCCTGCGGCCGTTCAGCAGGACCAGGGTGTTGCCGATGCCGAGGTTGCGCAGGTTCACCGAGCCGGTGTCGCCGCGCGCCGAGTTGGACGAGGCCGGAAGATACCCCGAGTTGAACGTCACATCGCCCATCTGGGGGATGGAGCGGAGCAGTTCGTCGCCCGAGGTGGCGGCGGTCGCCTGGATCAATTCCTCGCCCACGACCGTGACGGGCAGGGCGGCGGTGACCTTCGCGCCCCGAATCTGGGAGCCGACGACGACGATGTCTTCGACTTGGGTGGCCTGTTCGTTGGCCGGCGTCTGCTGGGCGTGCGCCGTTCCGGCGGCGAGCAGGGCGGTGGAGGCCAGCATGGCGGCCTTTATGTTTCGACGTGCATGGACTGAACGCATGAGCTTGGCATCCCCGTGTTTGATCATCGCCTCGGCATCCCCTCCGATTGAGCGTCATTTGATGGCCGGCGACCGTCGCGCAGCGCGCCGTCGCCTGAGTTTTTATCGATGGCGGACGATGCGCCGCATTTCAGACTAAAAGACGCCATAGTTAGCGGCGTCAACCTTTTTGGGTTAAATATTGCCGATATTCAAAATAATGAGCGCAATAATCACTAAGAAATGCCCTTGAAGTCGACTTTTTAGCAATGCTATCGCTCGCTCATCGGATTTGAGGTCAGTCGTCGCGGTTCCGCTCGTCGCTGTTAGAGGCGGGGCGGCGATGGATTGTGACGGGGGCTGCATGCACATCACCAAACCCAGAACCCTGGTCGCCTTGACGGCGGCCCTGATGCTGATGGGCGGGCCGGTCCTGGCCAAACAGGCCGCGCCGGTCCGGCCCGCCGCGGGTAGCGGCGGCGACATCGTCAACTACGGCCAGATCCACAGCCCCGTGGTGGGGCGCGGCGGCATGGTGGTCAGCCAGAGCGACCCGGCCACCCGCGTGGGCGTCGAAATCCTGCGTCAGGGCGGCAATGCGGTGGATTCGGCCGTCGCCGTGGCTTTCGCGGAAGCCGTGACCCTGCCGCGTGCGGGCAACATCGGCGGCAGCGGCTACATGATCGTCCATATGGCGACCACGGCCGAGCGGCCGGCCCAGACCATCGCCGTCAACTATTACGGCACGGCACCGGCGGCGACGACGCCGGACCTGCTGCTGGACGACAGCGGCCGCTTTGACCGCAGCAAGCCGTCGGGCTTCATCAACGTCTCGGTGCCGGGCACGGTCATGGGCATGTGGGAGGCGCACGCGCGCTTCGGCTCCATGCCCTGGGCCGATCTGGTCGCGCCGGCGATCAAGCTGGCCGAGGAAGGCTATGTCCTGTCGGACGGCGAGGCCGACGCCACGGCCGGGCGGGCGCGGGTGCTGGCGACCGATCCGGGCGCGCGCGAAGCCTATCTGAAGGCGGACGGAACCCCCTATCGCGCGGGCGAGATCTTCCGCCAGCCTCTGCTGGCCGAAAGCCTGCGCAAGGTGGCGCGCGGCGGGGCCGATGAGTTCTACAAGGGCGAGTTGGCCCGCCAGATCGTCGCGGGCGTTCAGGCCCAGGGCGGGGTGATCACCATGGCCGACATGGCCGCCTACCGCGCCGACGTGTCAGAGCCGATCTGGGGCAGCTATCGCGACCATCGCATCGCCTATATGCCGCCGACGGCCTCGGGCGTCAGCGTCGCCCAGGCGCTGAACCTGTTGGAGCATTTCGACCTGCGCGCGATGAGGTGGGGCAGCGTCGACAGCCTGCATCTGATCTCCGAGGCGATGAAGATCACCTCGTCGGACCGTCGCCTGATCGGCGGGGCGCCGCAGTGGACCACCCCGGCGCATGGGCTGGCGAGCAAGGAATTCGCCGCCGAACGCGTTCGACTGATCGCCTTGGACCGCACCCTGAAAGCGGCCGATATCCCCGAGGGCAACCCCTATCCCTATGAGAGCCAGGACACGACCCACTATTCGGTCGCGGACGCTTTCGGCAATGCGGTGTCGAACACCTACACCCTGTCCAACTCCTACGGCGCGCACGTCGCCCCGGTGGGGACGGGCATCCTGCTGAACAACCACCTGGACAACTTCTCGTGGGGCACGCGCGGGGAGCCGAACTCGCCCGCGCCGGGCAAGCGCCTGGGTTCGACCATCACGCCGATGGTGGTGTTCAAGGACGACAAGCCCTGGCTGGTCACAGGCACGCCCGGCGGCGGCTACATCATCGCCACCATGGTCCAACTGATCTCCAACGTGATCGACCACGATCTCAACGTGGCCGAGGCGGCCATGCGTCCGCGTCTGAACCAGGCGGGAGGCGACAGTCCGCTGGAGCTGGAAGGCGGTTTTTCGCCCGACGTCGAGCGCCTGCTGCGCGAGCGGGGGCACGCCGTGCGTCCGTCGATGACCATGGGGAGCACCCAGTCCATCATGGTCGATGGCGACCGTTTCCTGGGCGCGGCCGACACTCGGCGTCCGGATGCTCTGGCCCTGGGCGTACGCTGAGCCGCCGCTTGCTGTTTCGGCCGTTCGATGGTCTGAACGACCGCTGTTGAATCAATCGGAGGGGGAAGCCGATGTTGCGCAAGGTTCTGCTGGCGGGCGCCGCGGGTCTGGTTCTGGCTGGAGCGGCGGCTCCCGTAGCGGCGCAGTCCGCGCCCGCCTCGGCGGCGTCGGCCCCCTGGCGGGACGGCCTGTTCGGCGTGCGACAGGACAGCGACAAGGGCAAGGTCTCGGTGCGCCTGCCCGCGCCGGACGCGGACGGGGTTCTGGGCCGTTATCTGTATCAGCCGGGTCTGTCGGCGGGCCTGGGCATGGACGGAGCGGGGCTGGATCGTTCGGGCCTGGGGCAGACGCAGATCGTGGTCTTCCGCAAGGTCGGGAACCGGGTCTTCGCCGCCTTCGAGAACCACCGCTTCCGCGCCGTGGACGCCGACCCGGATCAGGTCAACGCCGTCGCCGCCTCCTTCGTCTCGCCGGTCGTCTGGTCGGCTGAGGCGACGGACGCCGGGGCCGACGGTTCGGTCACGGTGGACCTTTCGGGCTTTCTCGAGCGCGACGCGGTCAATGTGGTTTCCCGTCTGAAGCGTGCGCGGCTGGGGACGTTCAAGCCGGCCGCCAGTCTCGGCTACGTCGATACGGCCCAGACCCTGGTCTTCCCCGACAATGTCGAGTTCCAGACGGTCCAGACCTTCACCAGCGACGAGCCGGGCGGTGAGCTGTCGCGCGTTTCGCCGGAAACCCGTTCCGTCACCCTGGCGGTGCGCCATTCGTTCATCCGACTGCCGGACGAGGGCTTCCTGCCTGTGCTGCATGATCCGCGGTCGGGCACCTCGGCTCAGGTGACGGTGACGGATTTCGCCGCCGACCTGGATCAGCCGGTGGTCAGTCGGCTGGCCCGCCGGTTCCGGCTGGAGAAGACGGATCCGACCGCCGCGCGCTCGACGGTGAAGAGGCCCATCGTCTTCTACGTCGATCGCGCCGCCCCGCCCGCCATCCGCGAAGCCCTGATCGAGGGCGGCAACTGGTGGGCGCAGGCCTTTGAACAGGCGGGCTATCTTAACGCCTTCCGTGTCGAGCTCCTGCCCGAGGGGGCGCATCCGATGGACGCCCGCTACAACATCATCTCATGGGTTCACCGCGAGACGCGCGGCTGGTCGACCGGGACCAGCGTCAACGACCCCCGCACCGGCGAGATCGTGCGCGGCGTGGTGCAACTGGGCTCCCTGCGCGACCGTCAGGACAAGATGATCATCGAAGGGCTGATCGGCGCCGCCCGCAGCGGCACGGGCGCCGAGGACGACCCGGACCGTCTGGCCTATCACCGCCTGCGCCACCTGTCGGCGCACGAGATCGGCCACGCCCTGGGCATTGCTCACAACTTCGCCGCCTCCACCTTCGAGGGGCGGGCCTCGGTCATGGATTATCCGGCGCCGTGGGTGATCGCGGACGGGGACCGGCTGGACTTCAGCCAGGCCTATACGACCGGCGTCGGCGCCTGGGACCGCTATGTCGTCGACTGGCTCTATGGCGACGCGCCGGGACGTGATCCGATCGCGCGGCGAGCGGCCTTGGCCGCCGAGGCGCAAGCAAAGGGCTACCGCTTCGTCAACGACACCGACACCCGTCCGCTGGGCAGCCTGCAGCCTTACGGCGCCATGTGGGACAACGGAACCGACCCGACCGCCGAGTTCGCCAACACCCTGGCGGTGCGGCGCATCGCCCTGTCGCGCTTCGGCCTGGCCAATCTGCCCGCGGGCGCGCCGGCGGCGGACCTGCGCCGGGTCATCGTGCCGATCTATCTCTATCACCGCTATCAGACGACGGCGGTGGGGCGTCAGATCGGGGGCCTGGATTACAGCTACGCCGTCAGCGGCGAAGGGCGTGAGCGGGCCGAGGTCGTGCCTGCGGACAAACAGCGCGCGGCGCTGGAGGCCCTGATGCTGGCCCTGTCTCCGGCCGAACTGGACCTGCGCGACGATCTGATCGATCTGCTGTCCTCGGCCCAGTCGGGCAATTCGGATCGCCAGACCCAGATCGAGCTGTTCGAGGGCAAGACCGACGCCGTGTTCGATCCGTCCTCGGCGGCGGCGGCGGCGACCGAGGTGGTGTTTGAAACCCTGTTGGCGCCGGAGCGGCTGAACCGTCTGGTCGAGCAGGAGCGCCGCGACCCGGGGCAGCTGGGCCTGGTCGAGACGCTGGATCGGGTGGCGGTCGCCGTCGGGCCAGGGGTGGCGTTGAGCCCGCGTCAGGCCGAGCTGCGCCGCGTCGCCCGCGCCCGCTATGCGGCCCATCTGGCCGCGCTGATTCAGGGCAAGGATCTGTCCTCGACGGCGCAGGGCGCGGTGCGCGACAGCGCGCGGCGGTTCGGCGAGCAGCTGAAGCGTTGCCGCGGCGACCGGTTGGAGACGGCGCAGTGCGCCTATCTGGCGGAGGCTCTGACCGGGCCGGTCGAGGGGCTGAAGGCGCTGAGCGAGACGCTGCCGGTCGCGCAGGCGGTGCCGCCGGGCGCGCCGATTTAATCAA
>NZ_GL883086.1:1419293-1426680 GCF_000204035.1 Brevundimonas diminuta ATCC 11568 | reverse complement strand
CCGGAAGCGCGGGCGGCGCTCTGGGCGGCGGGCTTGGCGCTGGCGGCTCCTGCTGCGGAGGCTGCGGCGCCGATCAGGGCCGAGCCGAGGACGGTTCTGCGGTTCATCCGGCGGTTTCCTTTTCCAGAGCGTGATTGCGGACCAGATCCGGCGTCGCCGCCAGAAGTTTCTGTGTATAGGGGTGCGAAGGGGCGGCGAAGACGGCGGCCGTCTCGCCCTGTTCGACGATCTTTCCGGCCTGCATGACCAGCAGGCGATCCGTCACCGTGCGCACGACGCTGAGGTCATGGGTGACGAAGAGGTAGGACAGGCCCAGCCGGTCCGACAGGTCGGCCAGCAGGTCCAGCACCTGCGCCCGGACCGAGACGTCCAGCGCCGAGACCGCCTCGTCCAGACAGATGACCGAGGGTTCGGTGATCAGGGCGCGGGCGATGGCGATGCGCTGGCGCTGGCCGCCCGAGAACTCGTGCGGATAGCGGTCGGCGGCGTTGCTTGTCAGGCCCACGCGCTCCAGCATTTCATCGACGCGGCGGCGGGCCTCGGCGGGAGAGGGCTTGGCGTCCAGCAGGTGGAAGTTCTCGGCGACCAGATCGCTGACCTTCCAGCGCGGATCGAAGCTGCCGTAGGGATCCTGAAACACCACCTGAATGTCTCGCCTGATGGACTTCAGCGCGGCGCCTCGGGCGGCGGTGATGTCGCGGCCCTTAACTCGGACGCGGCCCGCCTGCGGCGTCTCCAGCGCCAGGATGGCGCGCAGCAGGGTGGACTTGCCGCAGCCGCTTTCGCCGACCAGGCCGAGGCTCTCGCCCGGCTGGATCGACAGGCTGACCTGATCGACGGCGCGGAAGGCTTTGGATTTGCCGAACAGGGCGGGCGCGCCGCCGTATTCGCGCACCAGACCCTCGACCTGAAGCACGGGGGCGGCGTCGGCCTGCGGGCGGCTGCGGCGCACGGGGGCGTGGGTGGCGTTGGCCAGAAGGCGCTGCGAATAGGCGTGCGCCATGCCGGTGCGGATGCGGTCGACCGGCGCTTCCTCGACCAGTTCGCCATCCTTCATCACCGCCAGCCGGTCGGCGGTTTCGGCCACCACGGCGAGGTCGTGGGTGATGAGGATCAGGCCCATGCCGTCCTCGCGCACCAGCCGCTTCAGCAGGTCGAGAACCTGAGCCTGCGTCGTCACGTCCAGCGCCGTCGTCGCCTCGTCCGCGATCAGCAGCTTGGGCGTCAGGGCGATGGCGATGGCGATGGCGACGCGCTGTCTTTGGCCGCCCGACAGCTCGTGCGGATAGCGGCTCAAGGCAAAGCGTTCGGCGGGCAGGCCGACCCGGTCCAGCACGGCGCGGGCGACGGCCAGGGCTTCCTTGCGCGAGGTTTTCTTGTGCTGGCGCACCGTCTCGGCGACCTGATCGCCGATGGTCATGACGGGGTTCAGGGCCGTCATCGGCTCCTGGAAGATGATGCCGACGTCGCGGCCGCGCACCTTTTGCATCACGGCGTCGGGGACGTTCGAGACGATCTGGCCGTTCAGGCAGATTTCGCCGGTCATCGTCGCGCGCGGCGGCGTCAGGCCCAGCACGGCCAGAGACGTCATGGACTTGCCCGAGCCGCTTTCGCCGACCAGGCCCAGGATTTCGCCGGGGGCGACGGCCAGGGACACGTCTTTCAGGATCGGCGTCGAACCGATCGACAGGCTGAGGTCGCGGATGTCGAGGACGGTCATGGTCAACGCTCCCGCCGCACGCGCGGGTCGAACAGGTCGCGCAGGCCGTCGCCGGTCAGGCTGAGGCCCAGCACGGTCACGAAGATGGCCAGCCCCGGCATGATCGCCAGCCATGGCGCGAAACCGATCATGGTCTGGGCCTCGGCCAGCATCCGGCCCCAGCTGGGCGCGGGCGGCTGGGCGCCCAGGCCGACATAGGACAGGCCCGCCTCGGCGACGATGCCGACGGCGAACTGGATCGCAGCCTGAACCACCAGCAGGCTCATCAGATTGGGCAGGATGTGCTGGAGCGAGATCAGGGCCTTGGACTTGCCGGCCGTGCGGGCGGCCAGGACGTATTCGCGGGTCCACAGGCCTTGCGCCGCGCCGCGCGCGACGCGGGTGAAGACGGGGATGTTGAAGACGCCGATGGCGATGACGGCGTTGATCGCGCCCGGCCCCATGACGGCGGTGATCATCACGGCCAGCAGCAGGGCGGGGAAGGCGAAGATCAGGTCGTTGCCGCGCATGACCAGTTCGTCGATCCAACCGCCGCGCGCCGCCGCCGTCAGGCCCAGAGGCGTGCCGATGCCGATGCCGATGCCGACGGCGACGAAGGCCACGACGAGGGAGTTCTGCGCGCCTGCCATGATCATCGACAGCACGTCGCGGCCGAAGTGGTCCGTGCCCATCCAGTGGGCGGCCGAGGGGGCGGTCAGCTTGGCGGCGATGTCCACCGCCTCGACGTCATAGGGCGTCCAGACGAGGGCGATCAGGGCGGTCGCCAGCACGACGGCCGTCAGCGTCGCGCCGACGATCAGCGACAGGGGCCAGCGCACGCGGGGTTTGGCGGGGGCGATGATGGCGAGGGCGTCGGTCATGCGCGGCGTCCCCTCAGGCGCGGATCGGCGAACAGATAGGCGAGGTCGATCAGGAAGCTGACCAGAACCACGGCGAAGACCAACACCACCACCACGCTCTGCACCACGATCAAATCGCGTTGGGTGATGGCCTGGAAGACCAGACGGCCGAGGCCGGGCAGGGAGAAGACGTTTTCGATGATGATGCCGCCCGCCAGCAGGAAGGGGAACTGAAGGCCGAGGATGGTCAGGACCGGGATCCAGGCGTTGCGCAGGGCGTGTCGCCACAGGGCCTGATTGACCGAGAGGCCCTTGGCGCGGGCGGTGCGGACATAGTCCTCGTTCATCGTGTCGAGCAGGGCGGTGCGCAGGACGCGGGCGAGGATGGCGGCCTGCGGCGCGGCCAGCGCGACAGCAGGCAGGAGCAGGGCCTTGAAGGCGGGCCAGAAACCCTTGCTCCAGCCGGGGAAGCCGCCCGCCGAGAACCAGCCCAGGTTCACCGAGAACAGCAGGATCAGCAGCATGGCGATCCAGAAATTGGGCAGGGCGACGCCGACCTGCGTGACGCCGATCAGGCCGGTGTCGACGGCGGTGCCTCGGCGGCTGGCGGCGGTGACGCCGATGGGCAGGGCGACCAGCAGCGACAGGACGGTGGCCATCAGGGCCAGCGGCGCGGACACGGCCAGACGTTCGGCGATCAGGCCGCCGACCGGCACCTGATAGGTGTAGCTGGTCCCGAACTTGCCGGTCAGCAGGTCGCCCAGCCAGGCGAAGTAGCGCTCAAGGCCCGAGCCTTCGAGGCCCATCTGCTGACGCAGGGCGGCGATGCTCTCGGGGCTGGCGTTCAGCCCCATCATATAGCTGGCCGGATCGCCCGGCACGACCTGCAGCAGTAGGAAGATGACGACGGTGGCCGCCAGAAGCGTCAGGGCGTGGCCGCCCAGCTTTTTCAGCAGCCAGGCCGCGCCGAAGCGCCAGGCGACGAAGGCGAGGAGCGCTACGCCCGCGATCAGGCTGATCCAGCCCCAGGGTAGGCTGCCGCCCGCTCGTTCGGCGCTCGCCGCCCCGGCCGCGCCCACGCCGGTCCATCCGGCCCCGGTGACGTCGTTGGCGGCGATGGGGCCGTTGATCCACAGGCCGTTCACGTCCGCCTTCCACACGCCGATGCGCGAGGACTGGAACAGGAAGCCGTTGACCGCGTCGTCTGCGATGCGGCGTTGCAGGTCGCCCAGCAGGCGGTTGCGCGTCGGCTCGTCCGGGGCGGCGTTGACCTGCGCCAGCAGGGCGTCGAAGGCCGGGCTGTCGTAGCCGAAATAGTAGTCCTTGCGGCCGTAGATGTCGTAGTCCATCGGCTCGACGTGCTCGACGATGGTCAGGTCGAACTGGCGGCGTTTGAACACCTGGTCCAGCCACTGGGCCCACTCCAGATTCTCGATCTTGGCGCGGATGCCTGCTTCGGCCAGTTGCGAGATCAGCACCTCGCCGCTGCGCCGGGCGTAGGGGCGGGGCGGCAGGCGCAGGGTCACGTCGATGCCGTTGGGATAGCCCGCCTCGGCCAACAGGGCGCGCGCCTTGGCCGGGTCGTGGGGATAGAGGCCGGTCAGGTCGACATAGCCCGGCGCCTGACGCGAATAGTGGCTGCCGATGGGCTGGCCGAAGCCGAACATGGCGCCCTGGATTAGGGCGTCGCGGTCGATGGCGTAGGACAGGGCGCGGCGCACCCGCACGTCGTTGAACGGCGCCTTGGTGTTGTTGATCCCCAGAATGACCTTGCCTTCGGAGGCGCCGACGACGACGCGGAAGCGCGGGTCGCGCTGGAACTGAGCGACATTCTCGGGCGCGGGATAGTTGGGGAAGGCGTCCACGTCGCCGGCGCTGACGGCGGCGAAGGCGGCGGTCGGGTCGCTGATGAAGCGGAAGACGACGGTGTTCAGACGGGGCGTCGGACCCCAGTAGCCGTCGCGGCGGATCAGGGTCAGCTGGCTGCCGCGCTGCCAGTTCTGCAGCTTGAACGGGCCGGTGCCGACCGGCGTGACGGCGTTGGTGGCCGCGCTGCTCGGCGAAACCATCACCGCGTCGCCCCAGGCCATGACATAGGGCAGGGTGGCCATCGGCCGCGACAGGCGGATGCGGATGGTCGCCGGGTCGACGACCTCGACGCTCTGGATCGGCGCGAACAGGGCCTTCTGGGCGTTGGTCGACCCTTCGGCCTTGATGCGGTCCAGGGAGAATTTGGCGACCGAGGCGTCGAAGGGCGAGCCGTCGGAGAAGGTCACGCCGCGCCGCAGATGGAAGGTCCAGGTCAGGCCGTCGGGCGCGGCCTCCCACGACTCGGCCAGCGACGGGGCGACCGCGCCGTTCTGGGTCAGCCGGGTCAGGCCTTCGAAGACGTTGGCGTAGACGACTTCATCCACCGCCGCCGCCGCGCCCGAGGTCGGGTCGAGGTTCGGCGGCTCCAGCGGCAGGCCGAGGATCAGCCGGTCACGCGGCGCCTGCGCCTGAACCTGCGGCGCGGTCAGGCCCCAGACGAGGCACAGGGCCAGCGACAGCACGAGCGTGATCAGGCCGGACCGAAGCTCGCCGTTCCGGCCGCGCCGTCGGGATGCTGTCGCGACGCGTGTCGCCCCTGTTTTCGTCACCTTCCCTCGGTCTCCCCCTTGCGACGTGGCCGATCTTCGTCAGCCTACGTCATGGATTTGCTTTCACGCCATGGATTAAGCGCGCCTCACCACGGCTGGCGCGCCAGCGAGGCGGGGCAGGCGGCCGTAGCCTCGGTCGCGGCGGCGCGGGCGGCGTCGAACTCTTCCTTGGCCTTGGCGAAATCGGCCTGGAACGCCGGATCGGCCTTCAGCCGGGTGACGATGGTCGCGCCGACGATGCGGCCCGCCTCGACGTCGCTGGGATAGTGGACGCCGCACACCGCGCGGCTTTCGCCATAGGCCAGGCCGCGGCGCAGGATGGCGTCGGCGCGGTCGGGCGCCAGTTCGGCCAGCACCAGGCCCCAGGCCCAGCCCAGCGCCGAGTGGCCCGACGGATAGGAGCCGCTGGCCGCCAGCCAGGTCTCGGGCGCGATGCAGGTCGGCAGGGGCTCGACCACGAAGGGGCGTTTGCGGAAATAGCCCTTCTTGGCGGGCGTTTGGATCATCTCCAGATCGCCCAGCATCTTGCCCATCAACAGCGTCAGGGTCGGCATCTGTTCCGGCTCGAACTTGAAGCCGAGGGCGCAGTCGAAGGCGCGCGGGGCGCCGGGCGTTTCGATCTCATTGTCGGCGCGGGCGATGGCCCAGCGCTCGGAGCCTTCCAGCGACCGCATGGCGCGATAGGCGGCGATGTCGGCCTGTTCGCGCAACGAGCCTTCGGCGGGCGGCGGCGGCAGGAAGTTGGCGGCGTTGGGCGTGTTCTCGGCGGTCAGATAGCCGTGCGGATGATCGCGGAAGCCTTCCCAGAAGGTCACGCGCGCAGTCGCCGCCGTCTGCGTCGACACCGCCCCGGCGCAGCCGCTCAACGCTCCGCCGAGCGCGAGAGCCAGGCTCATCGCGATGAGGGATGAAGAGCGGCGCGAGGTGGTCATGGGAAAACTCCGGGTAGAAGGGATCATGCGGCGACGGCGCCGGGGCGGCCCGATTCAACGGTCCAGGATTTCAGGGTCGACAGGCTGGCCTTGGGGTCGCGCACGTCGCTGATGACCTGATAGCGCGTATCCATGCGGTCGGGGCGCACGTCGATCGACATATAGCCGCGCGGCCGGCTGTCGAAGAACTTCACCTGCGGATTATTGGGCATGACGGCCATCAGCCCGTCGTAGCTGGGGCCGGTCGAGGTGATGGAGGTGCCGACGAACTCGGTCGCCACGGTGGCCGACGACGGGTCGCGGCTATCCAGCTTCACGTCATTGGTCCAGAACGAATGGTAGTCGCCGCTGAGGACGACGGGGTTGGACGGCTTCAGCTCGGACAGGGCGCCGGTTAGGCGGTCGCGGGCGGCGGGGAAGCCATCCCAGGTGTCGGTCCAGTAGCGGTTTTCCTCGGCCGGGCTGCGGGCCAGGCGCAGGCCCGCCATGACCAAATTCTGGCCCAGGATGTTCCAGCGCGCCTCAGCGCGGGCCAGGCCGTCATACAGCCAGCCCTCCTGCTCGAAGCCGAGGAAGGTGCGCGACGGGTCCAGCCGGTCGGTGCAGGTCGCATCGGTGACGATCTGGCCCTTGCCGCCGTTTTCGCCGGCGCTGCACGGTTGTTTCGAGCGGTATTGGCGGCCGTCCAGCATGAAGAACTCGGCCAGCTGGCCGTAGCGGACGCGACGATAGATCGGCATCTGGAGGCTGGCGCTCAAGCGCGTGCGACGGATCGGCATGGCTTCGTAGAAGGCCTGATAGGCGGCGGCGCGGCGTTGCAGGAAGTCATTGGGGGCAACGCCCGAAATCTTGGACCAGACGCCGGAATAGTCGTCCTGAACCTCATGGTCGTCCCAGACGGCGATGCAGGGGGCGGCGGCGTGCAGACGCTGCAGGTTCGCATCGGTGCGGTGCAGGGCGTAGCGGTTGCGATAGCCCGCCAGCGATGTCGCTTCCTCGAGGTTGTAGGGGCGCACCACCTGGTCGGCGCGGTCCGGCCCCAGGCTGTATTCATAGATGTAGTCGCCCAAGAACAGGGTCAGGTCCGGCTGTTCGTCGGCCATGTGGCCGTAGGCGCTGAAATAGCCGCGCTCCCAGTGCGAGCAGGAGGCGACGGCGAGGCGCAGCCGGTCGGCGTGGGCGTTCGGGGCGGGGGTGGTCAGGGCGCGGCCCGTCGGGCTCTGCTGGCCCTGGGCGGTGAAGCGGTACCAGTAGGGG
>NZ_GL883086.1:1407593-1419081 GCF_000204035.1 Brevundimonas diminuta ATCC 11568 | reverse complement strand
ATCGGCCGCCAGTCGGGTCCAGATGACGAAGCCGTCCGGCGCGGGATCGCCGCTGGCAACGCCCAGCGGAAACAGATAGGCGCCGCCCGCCTGGGCGCGACCGAAACTCAGCACGGCGGGCGCGACGACCAGACCCGTCAGCAGGGTGCGGCGATCAAGGCGGGAAGCGGAGTAAGCCATCATACCATCAGGAAAAGGCGCAAGGCGGACCGGCCGGAACCGGCCCGCCTCACTCGGGAGGAAGCCTTAGAAGTCCATCGACAGGCGCACGCCGTAGGTGCGGCCCTGGCTGGGCGAGGTGGTCGGGCGCGCCGAGCCGTTGAAGCCGTTGCGGGTCTCTTCGTAGTAGGTGTTGAACATGTTCCGCACCCACAGGCCCGCGCGCCAGTTGGCGCCGGCCGGGCTGACGCTGAAGTTGGCGTTCCACAGCCAGTAGGCGTCGATGATCGATGAGGAGCTGACGGAATACAGCTCGTCCCGATAGTTGTAGTTGGTCTCGGCGCGCAGCTCCCACCCGGCCGCTTCCCAGTCATAGGCGACCGAGCCGCCGTAGTTCATCTTGGGGAAGGACAGGCGCTCGCCGGAGCGGTCGTTGGTGATGATGACGTCCCAGGGGCCATTGGGCGGGTTGGCGGCGACGGTCGCGGCGCTGTCGACCGCGAAGTATTCGTCGTACTTGCCCGTCTTGTAGCCGAGGTTTTGGGTGATGGTCAGGCCATTGATCGGAGCCCAGACCAGTTCCACTTCACCGCCCCAGATGTGTGACTTTGGCACATTGGTGATCTTGCCCAGGCGGCCTGCGGTGCGGTCGAACTCGATCCCCTGAACCTGCTGATCTTTGTAGTCGTAGTAGAACAGGGCGCCGTTCAGACGCAGGCGACGATCGAACAAGTCCGACTTGATCCCGGTCTCATAGGCGATGACGATTTCGGGCTTGAAGGGACGAGCTGCCTGGGAGTTCGGAGAGTTGTAGGTGGTGAAGCCGCCCGACTTCACGCCGCGCGCCACGCTGGCGTAGAACAGGGCATCGTCCGTGAGCGTGTACTCCAGTCCAGCCCGACCGGTGATTTCCTCCATCGTGGTGTCAAATGTCTCGGGCGGCGGCGGCAGGGCCGGGGCCGTGAAGGTGCCGCGGCTCGTCAGTTCCCGCTCTTCCTTTTCCCAGCGCAGGCCTAGGATCAGGTTCAGGCGGTCCGTGGCTTGATAGGAGTTGTGCGTGAACAGCCCGAAGGCGGTAACGCTCTGGTCGTAGGCCGTGTTGACTAGGCTGGACTGGTAGTTGGTCGAAGGGGAGCCCCGGAACTCGGTATAGAAGCCGCCGTCAATGCTCTCATCGGCATAGTGGGCGCCGACCATCCATTGCAGCGGGCCGTCGCTGGTCGAGCTGAGGCGAAACTCTTGAGCAAAAACATTGATGTCATTGTAAAAATAGACATCAGACTCTTGGAATCGCGTGCCGTCCCAGTCGTTGTATTCCTTCCGGGAGAAGGTCTGATAGGCGGTGATCGAGGACAGGTCCGCCCAGCCCAGATCCGCCTTGATGCGCGCGTTGATGTCGAAGCCGTCGTTGTCGCGGAACGGCTTCGCGTCGGTCGAGACGCCGGCCACATCGGCCAGACGTTGCGAAATGCCCCACCCGGTAATCCGCCAGGCCGTGTCTTTCGGGTAGGTGATGCTGCCGTCGGCGACCGTGTACGGCCCCAGCAGGCGGAAGCCGCGGCCGTCCGACTTGTCGATCGAATAGGTGGCGGCCAGGTCGACGGTGACGGCCTCGCTGGCGTCCCAGGTCAGGCGGCCGCGGATGGCGCTCTTGTCGAGGTCGCCCAGCTTTTCGCCGGTATCGCGGTGGTATTGCCAGGCGCCGCCCTGTTCGGTGACTGCGGCCAGGCGGCCCAGCAGGTTGGGCGCGATCTGGCCCGAGACATAGCCCTCGACCTTATAGCGGTCGAAAGTGCCGTATTCGGCGTTGAAGCCGGCCTGGAAGTCGACCGTGGGGGCGTTGGTGATGATGTTGACCGCGCCGCCGGTGGTATTGCGGCCGTACAGGGTGCCCTGCGGCCCGCGCAGGACCTCCATGCGGGCGATGTCGAACAGGGCGCCCTGCGTGGTCACCGTATAGGGGTGCGCCACCTCATCGACGTAGATGCCGACGGTCGAGGCGTTGTTCGACGAATATTCGCGCGCGCCGATGCCGCGGATGCGGAACTGGGGCTGGCCGCCGCCGAACTGGCTGTCGACCTCCATGTTGGGCACGGCGTTTTCCAGGTCATTGACGACCGAGATGCCTTTTTCATCCAGTTGCTCGCCGCCGATGACGCTGAGGGAGACGCCCACGTCCTGGCTGGCCTGCTCGCGACGCTGGGCGGTGACGATGATCTCGTCGACGCGCGTGGCCTGATCCCCCGATCGGGCGTCGCTCTGAGCGTTCGCGTTGGAGAAGGCGGCCAGGGTCAGCAGGCTGACCGACGACGCCAGTAGGTGTTTTCTCATTCTATTCCCCCTCCTCGACACCCCTGATCAGGGTGTTTTTTCTATGATCCCTGACAGGCGGCCGATCAGTTCGTCGATCTGTTCCCGGCTGATAATCAGCGGGGGCGACAGGGCGATGACATCCGCCGTCACCCGGATCAGCAGCCCTTCGTCGAACGCCTGGTGGAAGACCTCGGTCGCGCGGGCGCCGGGCGCGCCGGGACGCGGCTCCAGCTCGATTCCGGCAACCAGACCCAGATCGCGGATGTCGATGACGTGGCGCAGCCCCCTCAGACTGTGCACGGCGTCCTGCCAGTAGGGCGTCAGTTCAATCGCGCGCTGGAACAAGCCTTCGCTCTCATAGACATCGAGCGTCGCCAGACCGGCCGCCGCCGCCAGCGGGTGGCCGGAATAGGTGTAGCCGTGGAAGAACTCGATGCCCGGCCCGGCCGCGCGCTCGACCACCGCCTGATAGACGGCGCTGCTGACGCCCACGGCGCCCATCGGCACGGCGCCGTTGGTCAGCCCCTTGGCGCAGGTCATCAGGTCGGGCGTGACGCCCAGGGCCTCGGCCGCCGTCAGGGCGCCCAGGCGGCCGAAGCCGGTGATGACCTCGTCGAAGATCAGCAGGATGCCGTGCTGCGCCGTGATCTCGCGCAGGCGCTCCAGATAGCCGAGCGGCGGCACGATCACCCCGGCCGAGCCGGACATGGGCTCGACGATGACGGCGGCGATGGTCTCGGCGCCGTGGGTCTCGATCAGGGCCTCCAGCTCATCGGTCAGATGCAGGCCCCAGGCGGGCTGGCCGCGCGTGAAGGCGGCCTCGTCCAGGTTCAGTGTATGCGACATGTGGTCGACGCCGGGCAGGGTGGGGAATCCGCGCTTGTTGTTCTCCAGCCCGCCGACGGAAATGCCGCCGAAGCCGACGCCGTGATAGCCCTTCTGGCGGCCGATCAGGCGGGTGCGGTTCTCGAACCCCCTGGCCGATTGATAGGCGAGGGCGATCTTCAGCGCGGTGTCGACCGCCTCTGACCCCGAACCGGCGAAGAAGGCGTGGTTCAGGTCGCCGGGCAGCAGCATGCCCAGACGCGAGGCCAGCTCGAACGCCAGCGGGTGGCCCAGCTGGAAGGTCGGGGCGTAGTCCAGAATCTCGGCCTGACGCTGGATGGCCTCGACGATCGGCCGGCGGGCGTGACCGGCGTTGACGCACCACAGGCCGGCGGTGCCGTCCAGCACCGCCCGGCCGTCCGGCGTGAAGTAGTGCATGTCCCTGGCCGAGGCGAACAGGCGAGGCTGCGCCTTGAAGGCGCGGTTCGCCGTGAACGGCATCCAGAATGGATCAAGGTCGTTGGCGGCCTTGCCGGCGCTTGCAGCGGTCATGCGGTCATCCTCTGTCTTTCGCCAGTAGCGGACGAACCGCGACGAAAGGGAAGACTGTTACTTGTCAGGCGCAACATGCAGATAAAAAAGAATATTTTACCTGCATGCTCGATTTACTGAGCGGGGTGATCGATCAGTAGCGCAGGATCAGCCGCGCGCCGATGGTGCGCGGCGTTCCGGGTTGGGCGATGTCGGCGCTGGTGAAGAAGTTGCGGGTCAGGTCGTAGTCCTGATCGAACAGGTTTCGCGCCCAGAAGGCCACGGACCAGGCGGCGTCCTCGGGGCCGATAGTGACGCTGGCGTTGGCCAGCCAATAGGCCTCGACATCGTATTTGGCGCCCAGCCAGGACGGGTACTCGTCACGATAGCTGTAGTTGGCCTCGGCCGTGACCGCGAAGCCGCCGACCGTCCAGTCGTAGCTGACCGAGCCGCCGTACGACCAGGCGGGGAAGGGGATCTTTTGGCCTGACTTGTCGATGTAGACGGTGGCGCGGGGGATCTGCTGGCAGGCGCCGATGTCCAGGTCGACGAAGTCGGTGTACTCGCCCTTCTTGTAGCTGAGGTTCTGGCTGATCCGCAGGCCGGCGGCGGGGCGGAAGACGCCCTCCAGCTCCGCGCCGTAGATCTTGGAATCGGCGTTGGTGAAGCGGCCGACCGGGCCGTTGGCGCCGCAGACGGCCGACAGCACCTGCTGGCCGTTGTAGTCGTAGTAGTAGGCCGCGCCGTTGATCTGCACCGCACGCGACGGGTCAGCCTTGAAGCCCAGCTCATAGGCCCAGAGGATTTCCGGATCGAAGGGCTCGATGCCGCTGCTGTCGCCGGTGTTGTAGGTGGTGAAGCCGCCCGACTTGGCGCCCCGGCTGGCCGAACCGTAGATCAGGACGTTGTCGGCGGGCTTGAACTCCAGCGCCGCCTTGCCGGTCAAAGGCGTCATCTTGGTGTCGACGCTGGTCGGGGGCAGGGCGGTGGCGCCGCCGAAAGCCGAGCCGAAGCCTTCCAACTCGCGGGTTTCTTCTTCGTAGCGCAGGCCCAGGATGGCTTTCCACCGCTCGGAGAAGGCGTATTCGGCCTGACCGAACAGGCTCCACGACTCGACCTTCTGGTCATAGGTGACCTGGGCGTAGGTGTTGTAGATGTCGATGAAGTCCGAGAAGTAGCGCTCGTTGAGATCCTGTTTGGAATAGTAGAACCCGGCCACCCAGGTCAGGGGGCTGTCGTTGTCCGAGGCCAGGCGCAGTTCCTGCGACAGAACCTTCACGTCGCTGCCGAAGAAGGTGTCGGCCTCGACCGAGGCGCTGGAGTCCCAGTCGCCGTATTCGCTGCGGTCCAGGGTCTCATAGCTGGTGATGCTGGACAGGTTCATGCCCTTGAGCGCCAGATTGGCGTTCAGCGAGGCGCCCCAGGATGAGTTGTCCCGGCCCGGCTTGGCGTTCACATCACGGCCGATGGCGTCGGCGAAGCGTTGAGACAGACCCCAGCCGGTCTTGGAGCGGTCCTTGTCGGCGGGAATGACCGGGCCGGTCCCCAGGCGGGTGTGCAGGTCGCTGATCAGATACAGGCCCTGGTTCTCGGACTTGTCGACGCCGCCGTGGACGTCGAGCAGGGCCGTGAAGGTCTCATTGGGCGTCCATTCCAGCAGGGCGCGGGCGCCGGTGCGATCGGCGTCGCCCAGGCTTTCGCCCGTGTCGCGGTTGCGCTGCCAGGCGCCGCCCTGTTCGGTCGAGACGGCCAGACGGCCGCGCAGCATGTCGGTCAGCGGGCCGGAGACATAGCCCTCGCCCCGGAACAGGTTGTGGCTGCCCCATTCGGTCATCAGGCCGGCAGACAGTTCCTCGGTCGGGCGCTTGGTGACGAAGCTGATGGCGCCGCCGGTGGTGTTGCGGCCGTACAGGGTGCCCTGCGGGCCGCGTAGCACCTCGACCCGGTCGATGTCGAAGATCAGTCCCTGCGTCATGACCGGGACCGGATAGGCGACCTCGTTCACATAGACGCCGACCGTGGGCGAGTTGTTGGAGGCGTAGTCCTGAAAGCCGACGCCGCGCATGCGGAACTGGGCCGCGCCGCCGCCGAAGGCCGGTTCGACCTCCAGGTTGGGCGTGGCGTTCTGAAGCTGGTTGACGTTGGTGACGCCCTGCTGCGTCAGGCTTTCCCCGCTGAGGACGCTGAGGGCGATGCCCACGTCCTGGGCCGCCTGTTCACGGCGCTGGGCGGTGACGATGACCTCGTCGACCGCGGTGGCGGCCGGCTCGTCGGGCGCGCGCTGCGCGGCGACGGAGGTGGCGGACAGGGCGAACAAGGCCCCGGCGGAAACGCTGACCATCAGACGATTCATCGTCTTCCTCCCCATGAGGCCGTCGCGGTCTATGGCCGCGTTCAGCCGTCGCGGCCGGGACTGCCCGGTCGCCGAACTATCTCCGTAGTCGACGTCTTGTGCAATGCAGCACATTTGTGCGGCTGCTCTGTCGGCGACGGAAATCTCTCTTCCCTCGGCAATCAGTAGCTGCCTTGGGTCGATTTGGAGCAAGACTGTTTCTTTGGGTGCCTATCTTCCTGTCGCGTAAGGATAAAATAATCTAATGATCGGAATACTGATCGTTCGCAACGGCGCCGTTAGAAGGTCGGCGGCGTGCAGGCGCTGATGACCACGCAAGGCGCGTCGCCGATGTTGCGGAAGCGGTGCGGCAGGACGCTGGGAAACAGATAGCCTTCGCCCGCCTTCAGCACCCGCGACTGGCCGTCGACGGTGACTTCCAGACGGCCGGAGATGATCATGCCGCCTTCCTCTCCCTCGTGGGACAGCATGACCCGGCCGCTGTCCGAGCCGGGCTGATAGGTCTCGTGCAGGATCTGCAGACTGGAATCCTGACTGGACCCCAGCTGGCGGTAGGAGACTTCGCCGCGTGAAATGTCGGTCAGTTCGTCGTGGCGATAGAAGTATTTGGTCGGGGTCTCGAACTCCGAGCTGAAGAAGTCGCCCAGCGATATGCCCGCCGCGTCCAGCAGCCGTTTCAGCGAGCCGACGGAGGGGCTGGTGCGGCCGCTCTCGACCAGGCTGACGGTGCTGGACGGCACGCCGGCCTTGCGCGCCAGGGCGCGCTGCGACAGGCCCAGGCGATCCCGAAGGGCGCGCAGGCGCGGGCCGATGATGTTCTCTTCTTCCATGTCGCCACGCGCCATCCTGTCAGCTCCGCTTGCGGGTCAGCAGATCATAGGCCGCCCTAGCCATGACCTTGGCTGAGTTGGTCATGTCGTCGATGCCCACCCATTCGTCCGGTTGGTGCGCCAGATCCAGCACGCCGGGGCCGTAGGCGATGCAGTCCTTCAGCTTGCCGATACGGTCGATGTGCTTCTGGTCATAGGTGCCGGGCGAACAGACGAACTGGGCCTTCTTCCCCAGCACCGTCTCGATGGCGGCGGCGGTCGTGCTGGCCACGGGGCCGTCGCGGTCGGCCATGCTGGGCGCTACCTGGAACAGGTCGCGCATCTCGTAGCGGAAGCCGTGGCGCTGGGCCGCCAGCCCCTCGAGGATGGCCTTCACCTCGCCCTTTACGTCCTCCAGCGTCTCCTCGATCAGGAAACGGCGGTCGATGACCATACGGCTGGAATCGGCGACGCAGGGCGCGGGCAGGCCGTCGAAGCCCTCGGCCTGGCCGCCATGGATGGAGTTGATGTTCATGGTCGACTGACGGGCGCCCTCGGGCACCACCGGCATGTCGGAATGGCGGGCGGCCATGGCGGGGTAGAGCTTGCTCTCGAACTCTTCCATCACCGCGCCCATGTGGCGGATGGCGGAATCGCCCAGGAAGGGCATGGAGCCGTGGGCGATGCGGCCCTTGGTCTCGATCTCGGCCCACCAGACGCCGCGGTGACCGATGCAGACCCGGTCGACGTTCAGCGGCTCGGGGATGATGACGTGGTTGACGCGAGGCTCCGAGAACCAGCCGCGCTCGGCCAGATAGGCGACGCCGCCGTAGCCGCCGGACTCCTCGTCCACCGTGCCGGAGATCTCCAGCGCGCCGGGCAGCGGCAGGCCGGAATCGATCAAGGCCTCGACCGCGATGATGGAGGCGGCCAGCCCCCCCTTCATGTCGCAGGCGCCCCGGCCGTAGACGCGGCCGTCCTTCACCTCGCCGCCGAAGGGATCGACGGTCCAGCCGGCGCCGACCTCGACCACGTCGATGTGACTGTTGAAGTGAACGCAAGGCCCCGGCTCGGACCCTGTCCAGCGGGCGATGACGTTGGTGCGCGGGTATTGGTCGCTGTCGCCCGGCGAGCCTTCGCCGCGCACATATTCGACGGTGAAGCCGCGCTTCTTCAGCCGCTCGCCGATGTACTCGGCGCAGGGGCGATAGGCCTCGCCCGGCGGGTTGATGGTCGGGAAGCGGATCAGATCCTGGCTCAGGGCGACCAATTCGTCGGTGCGGCCGTCGATCAGGTCCATGACGGTCTGCAAGGTGGGGGCGCTCATCGGTGGAACCTCACTCGGCAGCCAAGGCGGCCAGAACCGCGTCGGTCATCTCAATGGTGGAAACGGCGGCGACGCCGGGGTGGGCGATATCCGGGGTGCGGACGCCGCTGGACACGACGTGCCGAACGGCGCGCTCAAGCCGGTCGGCCAGATCGGCGCGGTCGAACGACCAGCGCAGGCACAGGGCGAAGGACAAGATGGTCGCGATGGGATTGGCGACGCCCTGTCCCGCGATGTCGGGCGCCGAGCCGTGGATCGGCTCATACAGGCCCCGGCTACGCCCGCCTTGTCCAAGGCCGGATAGGGAGGCCGAGGGCAGCAGGCCCAGCGAGCCGGTCAGGGCCGCCGCCGCGTCCGACAGGATGTCGCCGAACAGGTTGTCGGTGACGATGACGTCGAACTGGGCCGGGCGTCGCACCAACTGCATGGCGCAGTTGTCGGCGTACATGTGGCTCAACTCCACGTCGGGATAGTCGGAGGCGACCTCGCTCGCGACGGCCCGCCACAGGGCGCCGGTTTCCATGACGTTGGCCTTGTCCACCGAGCAGACGCTGCGCTGGCGGGTGCGAGCCAGCTCGAAGGCTGTGCGGCAGACGCGGGCGATCTCGGCCTCGGTATAGGCCTGGGTGTCATAGGCGCGGCGCTGGCCGTCGGGGCCGACCTCATTGGCGCGGGGCAGGCTGAAATAGACGCCTGCCGTCGCTTCGCGCACGATCAGGATGTCGAGGCCCCGGATCAACTCGGGCTTCAGCGCCGAGGCGTCCAGCAGTTCGTCGAAACAGACGGCGGGGCGCAGGTTGGCGTAGAGGTCCAGCGCCTGACGCAGGCGCAGGATGCCCATCTCGGGGCGCTGGGCGCGGGGCAGGTGGTCCCACTTCGGCCCGCCGACCGCGCCGAACAGGACGGCGTCGGAGGCCAGCGCCTGCTGCACCACATCCTCGGCGATGGGCGCGCCCACGGCGTCGATGCTGGCGCCGCCCGCCAGCGCCTCGCTCAGTTCAATCCGCAGCCCTGCGTTCCGGGCCCAGTCGACGACGCGCAGGGTCTCGCGGATGATCTCCGGTCCGATGCCGTCGCCGGGCAGGACCAGAAGCTTGAACACGCGGTCAGATGCAGCGGCCACCGTCGACCTCCAGCGCCACGCCCGTGATCATCGAGGCGTCGTCCGAACAGAGGAAGGCGGCGGCGGCGCCCATGTCCTCGGGCGTCGAGAAGCGGCCGATGGGGATGGAGGCCAGGAACTTCGCCCGCACCTCGGGCGTGTCGGCGCCCATGAAGGTCTTCAACAGGGGGGTGTCGCCCGCCACCGGGTTCAGCGCGTTCACCCGCACCTGGAAGGGCGCCAGTTCGACGGCCATGGCCCGCGTCGCCGTGATGACCCAGCCCTTTGAGGCGTTGTACCAGGTCAGGTTCGGGCGGGGGCTGACCCCGCCGGTCGAGGCGATGTTCAGAATGGCGCCGGACCCTTGCGCCTTCATCGCGGGGACGAAGGCCTTCGACATTAGATAGATGGAGCGCATGTTGACGGCGGCGATGCGGTCGAAGGCTTCGTCCGACAGTTCGTCCAGCGGTTGGGGCGTGTGGCCGACGCCCGCGTTGTTGACCACGATGTCGACACCGCCCAGCAGGCGGTTGGCGGTCTCGGCCAGAGCGACGACGTCAGCGGCGCTGGACACGTCGACCTTTACGCCCAGATCGGCGTCGCCCAGTTCAGCGGCCAGGGCGCGAGCGGCGTCCCCGTTCAGGTCGGCGACGATGACGCGGGCGCCTTCCTCGGCGAAGCGGCGCGCGATTCCGGCGCCGAAGCCGGAGGCTCCGCCCGTGACGATCGCTCGCTTGCCCTCCAGCCGCTTCGATCTGTTCCCCTCCAAGACGCTACTCCCTGCTATCCGTGATGAGCCGCGACGGTCTTCAGGGTGGTGAAGGCGTAGAGCGCCTCGAACCCCTTCTCGCGACCGTGGCCCGATTTTCCGACGCCGCCGAAGGGCAGTTCCACCCCGCCTGCCGCGCCGTAGTTGTTGATGAAGACCTGTCCGGCGCGCAGCCGCTTCGCCAGCCGCATCTGCCGCCCGCCGTCGGCGGTCCAGACGCCCGCGACGAGGCCGTAATCGGTGCCGTTGGCGATGGCGACGGCGTCCTCCTCGGTGTCGAAGGGGATGACGACGACGGCGGGGCCGAAGATTTCCTGCTGCGCCAGCGGGTGGTCGGGCGCGACATTGGCGAACAGGGTGGGTGCGACATAGGCGCCGCCGGACGGCAGGTCGGCCAGGGTCGCCTGCGCCATGATCAGGCCGTCGGCGCGGCCCTTTTCGATGAAGCTGTCGACCATGGCCTGCTGCTTCTTCGACACCAGCGGGCCGACATCGCGGTCGTCCATTGCGGGGCCGACGGTCAGGGCGGCGAAGCGTTCGGCCATGCGGCGCACGACCTCGTCATAGACGCCGCGCTGGACCAGGACGCGCGATCCGGCTGAGCAGGTCTGGCCTGCGTTCTGGACGCCCGCGTTGACGAGGAAGGGCAGGGCCTTGTCCAGATCAGCGTCGTCGAAGACCAACTGGGGCGACTTGCCGCCCAGCTCCAGCGTCACCGGAACGGCGTTGAGCGCCGCCGCCTGCTGGATGGCCACGCCCACCCCGGTCGAGCCGGTGAAGGACAGGTGGTTGATCCCCGGATGCGCCGCCAGCGCCGCGCCCGCTTCGGCGCCCGTGCCGGTCACGACGTTCAAGACGCCTGCGGGCAGGCCGCAATCGGCGGCGATATGGGCGAAGGCGAGAGCGGTCAGCGAGGCTTGCTCGGCGGGCTTCAACACCACGGCGTTGCCGACGCACAGGGCCGCCACGATAGAGCGGCCGATGATCTGCATCGGATAGTTCCACGGGATGATGTGGCCCGTCACACCGTGCGGCTCGCGCAGGGTGTAGACGGTGTAGCCGTCCTGGAAGGGGATGGTCTCGCCGTGCAGCTTGTCCGCCGCGCCCGCGTAAAATTCGAGGTAGCGGGCTAGGGCGATCACGTCGTTGCGGGCCTGCTTCAGCGGCTTGCCGACGTCCAGCGTCTCAAGTTCGGCCAGAAGGTCAATGCGGGCTTCGACCTCGCGGCCCATGCGGGCCAGGATGCGGCCGCGCTCGACGGCGGTGGTTCGGCCCCAGTCGCCCTCGAAGGCGGCGCGTG
>NZ_GL883086.1:1399945-1407408 GCF_000204035.1 Brevundimonas diminuta ATCC 11568 | reverse complement strand
GAGGCGGCCCATGACCTCGCCCGTCGACGGGTTCTCGATCGGCAGGGTCGCGTTGGGGGCGCCTGCGGGGCGCCAGACGCCGTCGATGAAGAGCTTATCCGTGGGGAAGGGCGCGACCATGTCGTTAGGCTCACTATGAGAGCGATCCCCCTCTGGTTCGCCGTCCAGGATAGTGGGCACGATAACGGATCAGGCGCCAAGCCCTTTATGGTTTTGGCCTAAGTCACTGTTTTTGTGTTCTGAGTGCTCAATAAAATGAGCGTTTGACGCTGGGGCAAGCAGGCGCGGGCGTCTTTTCACGCGGCGGTTGCGGGCTCCAGCAGCAGGGCCATGATCTCGGCGCCCAGCATCATGTCCGAGACGGGGCCGAAACGGCGCATCCGCATCCGGCCCAGCCGGTCGACCAGCACCAGACTGGGCGTGCCCTGAAGATTGAAGGCGGTCATGGTGCGCGGCGCCGTCGTATCGGCCGAGGGCGCGTCGACGGCGACCGGGAAACGACAGCCGTGCTCGGCCAGCCATTTTGTCAGGCCTGCGCGGTCCGACTGCTGGTCGTGATGCTCGAACACGCTGTGGACGCCCAGGACGGCGACCTCGCCGGAGGTGAAGGTCTCGGCCACGCGCCGGGCCTGGGGCAGGGCGTAGTGGGAGCAGCCGGGGCAGAGGCGTTGCAGGAAGGCGATGCAGACGACCTTGCCGCGCAGGTCTTCCAGGCGCACGGGCTCGGGCGTGTTCAGCCATTCCACGGCGTCGATCGAGGGGGCGAGACGGTGCATGGCGGCGGCTCCTGAAAGGCAGGGCGCCCCGATGGAGGCCGGACCTGGAATCGAACCAGGCTGGACGGATATGCACTCCGCCGCGTAACCGCTCCGCCATCCGGCCATCGGGGCGAGGCGTCTGGATAGCAGGCGGCGCCGGGGGCCGCCTGGGCCGGTTGCGGATTAGCGGCGGCGCCGGTTGCAGCGCCCCCTCTATAGGGATCAGTCGGCGGCGGCCTGTTCGGCTTCCCTGGCCTCGCGGCGGGCGACGCTGAAACGACGGCCGTAGAGCAGATAGGCGCCGACGCCGATCACGTTCCAGATCAGGAACCACAGCTGCGTTTTCTGCGGCAGGCTGGCCAGCAGATACAGGCAGCCGGCGATGGCCACGGGGCCGATGACCCAGGCCAGGGGCGTGCGGAAGCCGCGCGGCAGCTCGGGCGAGCGACGACGCAGGATCAGCATGCACAGGGCCACGGAGCTGAAGGCCACCAGCGTCCCGGCGTTGGCCAGCGCGACGATCTCGCCCAGGGGGAAGAACAGGGCGATGGTCCCGACGACGGCGGTGGTGAAGGCGGTGATGCGCAGGGGCGCGCCCTTGGCCGACAGTTGCGACAGGCCGCGCGGCAGCAGGCCGTCGCGCGCCATGACGAAGAAGATGCGGCTCTGGCCGTAGAAGAAGGCCAGGATGACGGTCGGTAGGGTCAGCACCGCCGTGACGGCCAGGAAGTGAGCGGCGCCCGGCTGGCCGATCTCGCGCAGGATCAGGGCCAGCGGCTCGGGGCTGTTGGCGAACAGGGTGAAGGGCGCGGCGCCCAGGGCCGCCGTGGCGATGACGGTGTAGATGGCCGCGCAGACCAGCATGGAGCCGATGATGCCGATGGCCAGGTCGCGCTTGGGATTGCGGGTTTCTTCGGCCGCAGTGGCGATGGCGTCGAAGCCGTAGAAGGCCGAGAAGATGATGGCCGCGGCGGCCATGATGCCGCGCTCGACCCCGTCCTCGCCCATGGTGCGGCCGAAGCCGTAGGGATTGAACGGCTCCAGATTGGCGGCGTTGAAGTGGGGCAGGGCGAACCAGACGAACAGCACCAGGGCCGACAGCTTCACGACCACCAGGGCCAGGTTCAGCGTGGCGCTCTTGCGGGTGCCGATGATCAGCATTCCGGCGATAACCAGGATGATGAACAGGGCCGGGACGTTGGCCACGCCGCCCGCGTGCGGTCCCTGCATCAGGGCCATGGGCAGGCCCAGCCAGTCGTGCAGCAGGGGCGCGGCATAGCCGGACCAACTGACGGCCACGGCGCTGACCACCAGGCTGTATTCCAGGATCAGGCTCCAGCCGATGATCCAGGCGACGACCTCGCCCAGGACGACGTAGTTGTAAGTGTAGGCGCTGCCCGAGGCGGGGATGGTCGAGGCCATTTCGGCATAGGCCAGGGCGGCGCAGGCGCAGACGAAACCTGCGATCAGGAAGGACAGCAGGACGGCCGGGCCGGCCTTGTCCGCGCCGATGCCGATCAGGGTCAGGATGCCGGTGCCGACGATGGCGCCCACGCCCATGGCCATCAGGTGCGGCCAGCTGAGACTGCGGGTCAGGCTGCGTTCCTGCGCGTTGACAGTGATGCGCTTACGCACGTTCCAGCCGCCCATTCGGTGTCTCGTCTTCTTGTGTGTCGGGACCGGCGGGAAGACCGGCGCGCTGTGTTGCGCCAGACGCGTCCTGGATACAAGCGTCACACGGACCTCGGCCGCGGCTTTGAGGCGCGGGAGGGCGAGGCGCTACCTCCGTCGCCGGACATTTTGTCACTCAAGCGGCGACAAAACGGCAAGAAACCTAAGCCGATCCGTCACTGAAGCGCGCAAGCTTCGGAAACCGCAGTCGCTATCCATGCCGCCGAGGCAGGAGGGAAGCAGGGCCGTCCGTGACGGACAGGCCGCCCACTGTCGCATCTTTTGACCAGACCGGTGGATGACGATGAACAGCAGCTTCAAGACCATGCTCGCCGTGGCGGCCAGCGCGCTCGCCCTGGCGGCCTGCGGCGGCTCCGCCGAGGTGGCCTCGCCCGGCGAAGGCGACTTCGGCAATGGGAACGGCAACGGCAATGGGAACGGCAATGGCAATGGCGGCAACGGCCAGGCCGCGGCTGACTGTCCGACCGGCTTCGCCAACGTCGGCACCATGGCCAACGGCACGCTGCGCAACTGCCAGCTCCCGCAACAGATCAACGGCGCGCTGACCGTGCCGCTGCGCGCCGGCACCATCTACTCCATCTCGGGTCGCACGGCCGTCGGAACGGACGGCGGCGTCGACGCCTCGGCCAACACCGGCACCCAGGGCATCCTGACGGTCGAAGCGGGCGTGACCATCTTCGCCTCGGGCGGCGGCGACTACCTGCTGGTCAACCGCGGCTCGCAGATCTACGCCGAAGGCACGGCCACGCAGCCGATCGTCTTCACCAGCCGCCAGAACGTCGAAGGCGCGACGACCGAGAACTCGCACGGCCAGTGGGGCGGCATCGTCATCGCCGGCCGCGCGCCGCAGGCCAACTGCCAGCTGACTGCGCCTGTCACCTGCACCGGCCAGGTGGAAGGCACCAACGCCTTCTACGGCGGCGGCAACGTCAACGACAACTCGGGCCGTCTGCGCTACGTCCAGATCCGCTACTCGGGCTTTGAGATTTCGACCGGCAACGAGCTGCAGGCCCTGACCCTGGCCGGCGTCGGCGCGGGCACGACCATCGAATACGTCCAGTCCTACAACTCGTCGGACGACGGCATCGAAATCTTCGGCGGCAACGTCAACCTGAAGCGCATCGTCATCAACGGCGCCGACGACGACGCCTTCGACACCGACACCGGCTGGCGCGGCGGCGCCCAGTTCGGCATCGTGACCCAGCGCGCCCCGAACGCGACCAGCCGCTCGGCCGGTTTCGAGTTCTCGGCCGCCCCGGCCTCGACGCCGCTGGCCCAGCGCTACAACTCGCAACCCAAGATCGCCAACTGGACGATGGTGGGCCGCAACTCGCCGACCGACGCCCACACCGTCGCCCACTTCGACACGGGCACCAAGGCGACCGTGGTCAACTCGGTCTTCACCAGCGTGGCCGGCTCCAAGGCCGGTTGCCTGGATATCGCCGACGCCGACACCGCCAGCGTGAACCCGGTGTTCAACTCGGTCTTCATGTCGTGCGGGATTTCCTACCGTCCGAACAATGCGACGCGTTCGGAAACGGTCTTCAAGGCCGGTACGAACAACACGGCCAATGGGACGTCGACCCTGACGGCGCCGACCGCAGGCGTGACCATCGCCAACCAGTCGCTGACCTTCATCAACGGCGCCAACGAAGCCGCCGTGACTCCGTTCAAGGCTTCCAGCGTCCACGCCGCCTTCGTCGACACCGACTACATCGGCGCCGTGAAGAACGCCTCGGACACCTGGTGGCAGGGCTGGACCTGCGGCCTGACCGCCAACGCGAAGTGCTGATGAACCCTCTGGCGAGGCGGCGGTCCGAAAGGGCCGCCGCCGACCCTTTGAGCGTCCAGCCTCTCTCGACCTACGCAAGGCAGCCGAACATGAAGAACAAGACCCTGACCCGTAACGGGCTGCTGCTGGCCAGCAGCGCCCTGGTCGCCGCTTTCGGCGCGCCCAGCCTCGCGCTCGCCCAGGCGTCCGCTCCCGTCGCCGCCGTGGCTCTGAGCAATGAACTGCCCGCTGATCCGGAAAGCCCGGATCAGGTGTCGCAGACCCCAGCCACCCAGCTGGGCGATATCGTCGTCCTGGGCCGCAACATCCCGCAGCCGAACCGTCAGAGCGCCGAGGTGGCCGCTTTCCTGACGTCGGAAGACCTGCAACGCACCGGCGACTCCACCGCCGCCGCCGCTCTGACCCGCGTGACCGGCCTGTCGATCGTCGAAGGCCGCTTCGTCTATGTGCGCGGCCTGGGCGAGCGCTATTCCTCGGCCCTGCTGAACGGTTCGCCGCTGCCCAGCCCCGAGCCGCTGCAGCGCGTGGTGCCGCTGGACCTGTTCCCCTCCAGCATCCTGGCGGGCGTGACGGTTCAGAAGTCCTATTCCCCCAACTACCCGGGCGAGTTCGGCGGCGGGGTCATCGACCTGCGCACCGTGGACGCCCCGGCCGAGCCGTTCCTGACCTTCAAGGCGGGCATCGGCGGCAACACCGAGACGACGGGCCGCGACAACCTGGTCTATTACGGCTCGGACACCGACTGGACCGGCTTCGACGACGAGACCCGCAAGATTCCGGGGCCGATCGACCTGGCCTTCCGTACCGGCAAGCAGATCAACATGGCCAACTTCTCGGCCGCCGAGCTGCAGCGGATGGGCCGCTCGATGGTCAATGCGCCGCTGCGTCTGATGCAGCGTCAGCAGACGCCGGTCGACGGCAGCCTGGAGCTGGCGGGCGGTTTCCGCACCCCGACCGAGGTCGGCGATCTGGGCGTCATCGCCGTGGCCGGCTACGACAACTCTTGGCGCACCCGTCAGGCGATCCAGGAAGAGGGCCAGTTCCAGGGCGACGACCTGGTGCCGGTCTCGACCTTCGACGTCGAGTCCAACCAGAACGACGTGCGCCTGAACTTCCTGGGCGGCCTGTCGCTGACGTCTGACGATCATGAGGTGAAGTGGACCAACCTCTACGTCCGCACCACGACCAAGCGCGCGCGCACCTCGGCCGGGCCGGACTTCGACGCCGGCGGCAGCGTGATCCGCAACGACTACACCGAGTGGTTCGTGCGTCAGCTGTTCACCAGCCAACTGGCGGGCGAGCACTACTTCGGCGCCGACGGCGAGTGGAAGCTGGACTGGCGCGCGGCCTACGCCAAGACCTCGCGCGACGCCCCCTATGAATCGCGCTTTCAGTACGGCGTCGACGCCCAGGACCGCTTGATCCACAACGTTCAGGGCAACCAGATCTCGTTCAGCGAGCTGGACGACGAAATCTGGTCCGGCGGCGTGGACCTGGCCTATAAGCTGCCGATGGCGGCGGGTCGCGAGGCGACCATTAGCGTCGGCGCCTCGACCCTGGACAACACCCGCTCGGCCGAGCGTCACGACCTGCAGTTCGAGGCCGTCAACGGCCTGACCGACAGCCAGCGCCGCGCGCGGATCGACTATCTGTTCTCGGACTACAACATCAATCCGTGGACCCTGCAGCTGCGCGAGATCGCCGGCTCGAACGGCGCCAACGCCTATGATGCGGAGATGAAGGTCAACGCGATCTACGCCATGGTCGACGCCGAGTTCGTGCCGACCGTGCGCACCACCTTCGGCGTCCGCTTCGAGGACGGCCAGCAGAGCGTGACCCCGCGCGACCTGTTCGGCGGAACGCCCGCCTATGAGGCGACGGAGATCGAAGAGCAGTACTGGCTGCCGTCGTTCACCGCGACGTGGAACTTCACCGAGGATCAGCAGCTGCGCTTCGGCGCGTCCAAGACCATCGGCCGTCCGCAGTTCCGCGAACTGGCGCCCCAGGCCTACACCGACCCGGAAAGCGATCGCGTCTTCATCGGCAACCCCTATCTGACGGACACTGAGATCCTGAACCTGGACGCGCGCTGGGAATGGTATTTCGGCCGTCAGCAGTTCGTCACGGCGGGCGTCTTCTACAAGAAGCTGGACAAGCCGGTCGAAGCCGTGATCGTCGATGTCGGCAACCAGCGCCAGCAGACCTTCCTGAACGCGCCGGAAGCGACCGTTATGGGCGTCGAGGCCGAGGTGAAGAAATACTTCGAGTTCGCCGATCAGGCGGCCTTCATTTCGAACAAGCGCTGGCTTGTGCAGGCCAACTACACCTGGTCGGACTCCGAGGTTTCGGTCGGCGAGGGCGACACCGTCATCACCCTGGGCGGCGGCGGCCGTCCCGAACAGGCGTCCTTCTTCATCCAGGACGGCAGCCGCATGCAGGGGCAGTCCGAGCACGTCGCCAACCTGCAACTGGGTTGGGAAGACGACACGGCCCGCTCGCAGGCGACCTTCATCCTGAACTACGTCTCGGAGCGGACCACCGCGCGCGGCGCGGGCGTCGGCACGGCGCGCGAGCCGGACTATGTGCAGGAGCCGGGCGCCTTCCTCGACTTTGTCTATCGCAAGGACTTCACCGTGAAGGGCCGCGACCTGGGCTTCGCCCTGGAGCTGCGCAACCTGCTCGGGACGGACTTCGAGGAGTACCAGGAGAAGGGCAACAAGATCCGCATCAACCAGTACGATCTGGGCCAGAGCGCCTCGGTCAGCCTGACGGCGCGTTTCTAAGCGCAGACTGAGCCTGACATTTGAGCCGGGAGGTCTAGCGGCCTCCCGGCTTTTTTTGTCCCTCTTCCATCGGGGGAGGGTGAATGTTTCGCGTCATATCGTCTGAACCCGCCGCATCTGTCGTGACAACTTCTCGGCGCTGTCATGGTTCGGAGCGAGCCGGGTACGGAGCATCCGCCTAGGGAGGCGTTGCGGCCGCGAGAGGCCGTGGGGGATGTCTTCCTTGCTCGCTGGCCTTCGCAAACTGAGCGCCGTTTCGTGGGGCAAGGGCGGCCTGTCCTTTGGCCGCCTATCCCTTCGTCGTCCGCCGTTGCGGCGCGTGGTCGAGGCGGCGTTGATCCTGCTTCTTCTGGTGCAGGGCGGGCGGCTGGTCTGGCTGTTCGCGGCGCCGACACCGCAGGCCGTGGAGGCGCGGCCTCTGCCGGAGGTCGACCTGGG
>NZ_GL883086.1:1394776-1399722 GCF_000204035.1 Brevundimonas diminuta ATCC 11568 | reverse complement strand
CGCGGGCGGCGGCTCGGCCATCATCGGCCTGTCGGACGGACGCCAGGTCTCGGTCGGTGCGGGCGAGGAGGTGGAGCCGGGGCTGACCCTGAGCGCCGTCGCCCCCGACCACGTCATGCTGTCGCGCGGCGGCGCGCCGTTCCGTCTCGATTTTCCCGACATGACGTCCGGCGCAGCCTCTGTTGCGCCCGCGACGACGGCGCAACCCGCCGTCTCTGCGCCTGAACCGGCCCCGGCTGAAGGCGTGGTGGTCGATCCTCAACGTCTGATCGCCCAGGCGGGGCTGCGGCCGCGCATCCAGGGCCTGGGGATCAAGGGGCTGACCGTTTCCGCCTCGGGCGATGGGGGCGAGCTGCGAAATGCCGGTCTGCGCTCAGGCGATGTCATCCTGTCGGTCAACGGCACGGCCCTGAACAGCCCGCAGGCGCTCGCCGCCCTGCGCGGCCAGTTGGCCGACGCTCCCTCGGCCCAGATCCAGTTCGAGCGCGACGGTCAGGTCCGCTCCACCACCGTAAGGACGCGCCCATGAAGGCCCCCAGTCGTCGCTCTGGAAGCCGCTCTCTGTTGACCGGCGTTCTGGCCGCTGTTCTGGCGGTCCAGCCGCTGGCCGCCGCGCCGGTGATGGCGCAGGAGGCGCGCCAGACGCTGAACGTCCAGAACGCCGACATCCGCGCCTTCGTGCAGGATGTGGCGCGCACGACGGGGCGAACCTTCATCGTCGATCCGGCGGTGACGGGCACGGTGACGGTGTCCAGCCCGCGCCCCCTGACCCGCGCCCAACTGTTCGAGGTCTTCCTGTCGACGTTGCGGGCCAATGGTCTGGTGGTGACGCCGACGTCGTCGGGCGCCTATCGCATCAGTCCGGCGCAGGGCGCGGCGCAGGGCCCGGCCACCGTCGGCGCCGAGCGGTTCTCGACCGAGGTCTTCACCCTTCGCCACATCGACGCCGCCTCGGCAGCCGAGACGATCCGGCCTCTGGTCGGGGCGCAAGGGCAGGTGCTGGCCAACCCCGGCGCCAACAGCGTGGTGGTGGCCGACTTCGCCGACAACCTGTCGCGCATCCGGGCGCTGGTTGGCCGCATCGACGTGGACCGTTCGGCCTATGAGGTGGTGGCGCTGGAGAACGCCTCGGCGCGTGAGATCGCGGGCGTGCTGCAACAGGTGACGGGCGGTCCCGGCGGGCCGGGACTGGTGACGATCACCCCGGTCGAAAGCTCCAATGCGCTGGTGCTGCGCGGGGACGGGCAGGCGCTGTCGCGCGTGCGCGGCCTGATCGCCGATCTGGACGGGCGGGCGCGGGCCAGTCAGGACATCAACGTCGTCTTTCTGGAGCACGCCGACGCCGAGCAGCTTCTGCCGGTCCTGCAACAGATCGTGGGGCAGCCTGCGGATGCGGCGGCGACGTCTTCGCCGCGCCTGCGCACGGCCCGCGCGGGGGCGACCAATACGACCAGCGGCATGGGGCAGGGCGGGCTGACCACGACGGGCGAGGCCGACAGCGGGCCGATCGGCTCGACCACCGTGACCGCCACCGGCCAGCGCGCCACCATCGCCCGTTTCCCCGGCGCCAACGCCCTGGTCATCTCCGGCCCGGCGGACCTGCAACGCACCCTGACCGAGGTGATCCGCCAGCTGGACGTGCGCCGCCAGCAGGTGCTGATCGAGGCCATCGTCGTCGAGCTGAGCGACAAGGCCGTGCGCGATTTGGGCGTGCAGTGGCTGATGGCGGGCGAGCAGGGCGTCGGCCTGACCAACTATTCCGACCGCGCGGCGCCGCTGGTTCCCATCGCGGGCGGGGCGGCGGCGGGTCAGCTCGACAAGGACGATCCCCTGCGCGAGCGGTTGCAAAACCTGGCGCTGAACAGCCTGCTGGGCGCCAACGGTTTCGTCGGCGGCGCGGGCGGCAAGTGGGGCGACGGCCTGTTCGGCTTCATCATCAATGCGGCCAAGACGGACGCGGGCTCCAACCTGCTGCAGACCCCGTCGATCATGACGCTGGACAATGAAGAGGCCACTTTCCTGGTCGGGCAGGAGGTGCCGATCACCACTGGCCAGACCATTCTGGACGGCAACTCCAACCCCTTCACCACGACCGAGCGCAAGGACATCGGGGTGCGCCTGACGGTGCGGCCCCAGATCAACGCCGGCGGCTCCATCACCCTGACGCTGCGGCAGGAGGTGTCGAGCATCAACGGCCTGCTGACCAGCGGCGCCAACGACCTGATCCTGGACAAGCGCGAGCTGGAGACGACGCTGGTCGTCGATGACGGCGACATCGCCGTGGCGGGCGGCCTGCTGGATCAGAACGACGGGCTGGAGACCAGCAAGGTTCCCGGCCTAGGCGACATTCCGGGCGTCGGCGTCCTGTTCCGCTCGACCAGCCGCGAGCGGGGGCGGACCAATCTCATGGTCTTCCTGCGCCCGACCATATTGCGCACCACGGCGGACGCACAGGGGCTGGCGGCGGATCGCTGGGGCTATATGCGCGGCGAGCAGCAGCGGGTTCACCCGGATCGCGAGCCCAGCCTGGACGCCCTGCTGCGCGACTATATGCAGGCCCAGCCGCCTGCGGCTCCGGCAGCGGGCGAGCCGCTGGTCATCGCGCCCGTGGCGCCGGTCGTGGCGCAACCTCTGCCGCCGGTATCGGGAGCCGCCCGGTGATCACCGTCGTCGATCCGCGCCTGCCGTATGGCTTCGCCAAGACCCACGGCGTCCTGCTGCTGGCGGCGGGCGAGGTGATGGTGGTCGGGGTGCGCGAGGGCGCCGACCCTCTGGCCCTGGTCGAGGCGCGTCGCGTGCTGGGCCGGCCGCTGGAGGCGACGCCGCTGAGCGCCGCCGCCTTCGACCGCAAGCTGTCGGAAGTCTATGCGGGCGAGCAACTGACTGCGGCTGACGGCGACGACCTGTCCCTGCCTGTGGGCCTCGACAGTCTGGTGGACGACATTCCGGCGGCGGCGGACCTGCTGGACGCCACGGACGACGCGCCGGTCATCCGCCTGATCAACGGCGTCATCGCCGAGGCCGCCCGCATCGGCGCCTCGGACGTGCATCTGGAAAGCTATGAGACGCGGCTGCTGGTGAGGATGCGGGTGGACGGGGTGCTGCGCGAGGCGCTGAGCCTGAACCCGCGCGTTGCGCCCCTGTTGGTGTCGCGCATCAAGGTCATGGCGCGGCTCGACATTGCCGAGAAGCGCAAGCCCCAGGACGGGCGCATCCCCCTGACGCTGGGCGGCAAGTCGCTGGACGTGCGCGTCTCGACCCTGCCGTCGCGGGCGGGCGAGCGGGTGGTGCTGCGCATTCTGGACAAGGATCAGGCCGGGCTGACGCTGGACCGGCTGGGCATGGACCCGGCCGCGCTGGAGGCTTTCCGCCACGCGCTGGCCGAGCCGAACGGCATCATCCTCGTCACCGGGCCGACCGGCTCGGGCAAGACGACCAGCCTCTACGCCGGGCTGTCGCTGTTGAACGACGGCTCGCGCAACATCCTGACGGTCGAAGACCCGGTCGAATACGCCATGGAGGGCGTCGGCCAGACGCAGGTGAACCCCAAGGTCGGCATGACCTTCGCCGCCGGTCTGCGCGCCATCCTGCGTCAGGATCCGGACGTGGTCATGGTCGGCGAAATCCGCGACACGGAGACGGCGGCCATCGCCGTCCAGGCGTCGCTGACCGGCCATCTGGTGCTGTCGACGGTTCACACCAATGACGCGGCCGGGGCGGTGACGCGCCTGCGCGACATGGGGGTGGAGCCCTTCCTGTTGGCCTCGACCCTGCGGCTGGTGGTGGCGCAACGGCTGGTGCGGCGCCTGTGCCCGCACTGCCGGATCGAGGAGACGGCGGACAGGGCGACGGCGCGGCTGATCGGCGCCGATGAAGGCGCGCGCGTCTGGCGGCCGCACGGCTGCGCCGACTGCGGCTCGACCGGCTATGTCGGGCGCATCGGCCTTTATGAAACGCTGACGGTGGACGAGAAGGTGCGTCGCCTGATCGCCTCGGGCGCCGACGAGGACGCGGTGTTCGACGCCGCCTTCGCGCGCGGCGGGACGCTGGCCGACCGGGCGCGGACGCTGGTGCTGGAGGGCGTCACCTCGGTCGAGGAGGCCCTGCGCGTGGCGCGTCAGGAAACCGCCGCCGAAGAGGTCGCGGCCTGATGGCGGCCTTTGACTACATCGCCGCCGACGCCGCCGGGCGGACGGTCAGCGGCTCCGTGACCGCCGCCGACGAGGCCGCCGCGCGCAAGGCGCTGGCGAAACGACAGCTGGCGCCCTTGCAACTGTCGCCGGGTCGTTCGGGCGCGATCGCTGCGACGACATCCGGCAAGGCCGGGCGGTTGTCGCCCAAGGCGCTGGCGCTGACGACGCGGCAGTTGGCGACGTTGATTTCGGTCTCTCCGCTGGAGGAGGCGCTGCGCAATCTGATGCTTCAGGCGGACCGGCCCAACGTGCGCCGCGTGCTGGAAGGCGTCCACGCCGGGGTGATCGAAGGGCGACGCCTGTCCGACGCCATGGGCCAGCAGGGCGCGGCCTTTCCGCCGCTGTATCGCGCCATGACGGCGGCGGGCGAGCAGTCGGGCGCGCTGCAGCCCATCCTCGAACGCCTGGCCGACGGGCTGGAGCGGGACGAGGTCGTGCGCGGCAAGGTGCTGACGGCGCTGGTCTATCCGTGCGTGCTGGCGGTGGTGGCGCTGGGCGTGATCGTCGCCATGATGACCTATATCGTGCCCAAGGTGGTCGATCAGTTCGACAGCATGGGCCAGACCCTGCCGCTGCTGACGCGGCTGGTCATCGGCCTGTCGGACCTAATGCGCGACTGGGGTTGGCTGATGGCGCTGATCCTCGCCGCCCTGGTCGGCGCGGGCCTGATCGCACGGCGGCGCGAGGCGGTGCGGCTGAGGCTGGACGCTTGGGTGCTGCGGCTGCCGCTGGTCGGGCGGCTGACGCGCGACC
>NZ_GL883086.1:1392589-1394624 GCF_000204035.1 Brevundimonas diminuta ATCC 11568 | reverse complement strand
GCTGGAGGGGCTGACCATCACCGCCCGCACCGTCTCCAACCGCGCCCTGCGCCGCGCCACCGAACAGATGGCCGAGGCCGTGCGCGAAGGCGGGGGCCTGTCGGCCGCCATGCGCCGCGCCGAGGTGTTCCCGCCCATCCTCGTCTACATGACTGCATCCGGCGAAAGCAGCGGTCGGCTGGAGCCCATGCTGGAGCGCGCGGCCGACTATCTGGAGCGCGAATTCTCCAACTTCACCGCCGTGATGCTCAGCCTGCTGGAGCCGGCGATCATCGTGGTCATGGGCGGGATCGTCGCCGTGATCGTGCTGTCGATCCTGCTTCCCATCCTTCAGATCAACACCCTGGCTCTGGGGTGAGAGAGGCATTGATGTTCAAGACCTTCGCCCGACGTCTGCGCCATGTCGCCCAAGCGCGCGCCCAACGCGCTCACGCAGCGAGCCGCCGCGCGGCGAGCGGTAGCGCACGACAAGGGTTCACCCTTGTCGAGTTAATGGTCGTCATCGTCATCATCGGCCTGTTGGCGACGGTGGTGGCGATCAACGTCCTGCCCAGTCAGGACAAGGCCATGGTCGGCAAGGCGCGGGCCGACATCTCGGTGCTGGAGCAGGCGGTGGAGACCTATCGCCTCGACAACCTGACCTTCCCGACGGACCAGCAGGGGCTGAAGGCCCTGACTGCGCCGCCCGCCGATCTGGCGCGGCCGGAACGCTATCGCCAAGGCGGCTATGTCCGTCGCCTGCCGGAAGATCCGTGGGGCAATCCCTACCAGTACCGCCGCCGCAGCGCCCATGGCGGCCAGTTCGACATCTGGTCCTTCGGCGCCGACGGCCAGGAAGGGGGCGAGGGGAATGACGCCGACATCGGCAACTGGCAGGGCTGACCGCGCCCGGTCGATGCGCGCGCTCCAATGCGCTGAAGCAGCGAGCCGCAGCGCGGCGAGCGGTAGCGCACGGCAACTCGCTCAAGCAGCGCGCGCCCGAGGCGCGCGCGGTAGCGAACAAAAAATGGGCTTCACCCTTGTCGAGTTAATGGTCGTCATCGCCATCATCGGCGTGGCGGCGGGGGCGATGGTGCTGTCCATGCCGGACCCGCGCCCTACGCTGGCGGTCGAGGCCGAGCGGTTCGCCGCGCGTCTGACGCTGGCGCGCGAAGAGGCGGTGATGACCAATCGCCCGGTGGCCCTGCGCGCCGATGCGGCGGGCTATGGCTTCGAGAGCTTCGACGGCGCCGTCTGGACGCCTTTGACCGGCGTTCTGGCGCCCAAGGCATGGGGCGAGGAGGCAGCCGTCGCTGGAGCCGCGCGCGCTGTGTTCGACCCCACCGGCGGCGCCGACGCCGCCAGCCTGCGGCTGGAGCGCGAGGGCCAGGCCGTCACCGTCGCCATCGATGGCGCGGGCGAGGTGACGATCCATGAGTGAGGGTTCGTCCCGCGCGGGCTTCACCCTGATCGAGTGTCTGGTGGCGCTGGCCGTGTTCGGTCTGGCGGCGATGGCGTTGCTGAACCTGTCGGGCGAGAGCACCCGCTCGGCGGCGCGGGTCGAGACGCGGACGCTGGGCGGCGTCGTCGCCGACAATGTGGCCGCCGAGGCGATGATCGCGCGCGACCTGCCCAGCGGCAGCACGTCGGGGCAAGCGTCGCTGGGCGGGCGCGAATGGCGTTGGGTGCGGGTGGTCAGCGCGACCGACATGCCCGGCGTCGGCCGCATCGACGTGCGCGTCTTCGCCGATGAGGAACAGGCCGCCGAGCGCGTGCTGTTCCGGGCGGCGGGCGCATGAAGGCGTGGCGCCAACACGCTCAAGCAGCGAGCCGCCGCGCGGCGAGCGTTAGCGCAAAAACGAGACAGGGGTTCACCCTTGTCGAAGTGATGATCGCCCTGCTGATCTTCGCCTTGCTGGCGGGGGCGGGCGCGCTGGTGCTGGGGCAATCGATCGACAATCGGTTCGCGGTGAAGGCGAACGCGGACCGGACAGCGGCGCTGCAACGCACCCGCGCCCTGCTGCGCGCCGATCTGGCGCAAGCGACTGGGCGGCGG
>NZ_GL883086.1:1387160-1391090 GCF_000204035.1 Brevundimonas diminuta ATCC 11568 | reverse complement strand
CCGGCGGCGGGAGTGCAGCCGACGCTGGGCATGTCCGAGGGCGGGCGGCTGGGCTTTCGGTTGGACCGCGTGACGACGGCCCAGGCCTTCGGCTGGCTGGCCGTGCTGGAGCAGGGCGGGGCGCGCATCGAGGAACTGGGTGTGGTCGAGAACGCGGACGGGACGCTGGGCGTGACGGGCGCGCTGGCGTCCGGCGGCTAGGCGGGCGCGCTTTTCGGCCCGTTGGAATCGTCCGTTGTGGACTTGGAGGGCGCGGCGGGGCAGGTATCGCAGCCATGATCTCTCGTCTGGCTCTTCCCCTGGTTAGCGCGGCCGTCCTGGCGGGCTGCGTTTCTGCGCCGCGCGTCGAGACGCAGTTGTCGGCCGCCGTGCCTGCGAACGTGACCGCCTACCGCCTGTTGGAGGCCGAGGCGCCGAGCGAGGCCGACCGCGCGGCGGCCGAGGCCGTGCGTCAGGCGCTGAGCGCGCGCGGCTGGCGCGAGGTGGACGATAAGTCCGCCTGGCGGGTCGAGACGGCCTATGCGGTGCGGCCTCAGAAGACCGGCGTCTTCACCGACGTCGATGCGCGCCAGGGCGAGTGGACCGATGCGCCGCGCCTGCCGCAATGGTGGAGCCAGGGCCGCCAGACGCACAGCCTGACGGTGATCCTGACCGGGCCGGGGAATGAGGCGGGGGCCTACCGCGCCTCGGCGATGGCGATCCTGGGACGGCGTCAGGCCGAAACCGCGCCGGGCCTGCTGGCCGAGGCGGCGGTGGCGCAGTTGGACGCGGCGGACTAGGGCCGGCCGCCCGCAGCTTCATTCCTCTTACGTGATCCTGGGCAGGGTCAGGATGAAGGTCGCGCCCGGCGATCCGGGCTGGTGGCGGATGGTTCCGCCGTGGCGTTCGGCGACGGTGCGGACGAAGGCGAGGCCCAAACCCGCGCCGCGATGATCCGCGCCGCCGTGGCCGAAGGGCTGGAACAAACGACGCGCGGCCTCTTCCGACAGACCAGGGCCCTGATCGCTGACGCCGAGGACGCAGACCGGGCGGCCGTCTTCCTCGGCCCCGGTCAGGCTGACCTGGATAGCGCCGCCCGCCGGGCCGTATTTCAGGGCGTTGTCGAGAAGGTTGGTGGTCAGGCGGCGCAACAGGGCGGGGTCGCCCTGGACCAGGAACTCTTCCTCGCCGTCGGGCGTCAGGATGCGGACGCCCTTCTTCGACGCCTGGGGCCACAGGATGTCGGCGGCGTCCATGGCGATCTGGCCCAGGTCCAGCAGCTCTGAGCGATAGGGTTGGCTCTCGGCGCGGGCCAGTTGGACATAGCCTTCGGCGAGGTCGAGGGTCTGGCGGGCGTAGTCGGCGATGCGGCGCTCGACCATGGGGTCTAGCCGCGGCGCGGGGCCGTCCAGCAGGGTCAGGATCGACACCTGGGGCGCGCGCATGTCGTGGCTGAGCAGTTGCAGGGCTTCGGCGCGCTGGCGTTCGGCGGCGCGGAAACGGGTCATGTCGGCGAAGCGCACGATATGGCCGACCGGATGGCCTTCGGCGTCGGTCAGCAGGGCGGCGGCGGCCTTCAGGATGCGGCCGTCGGGCGTGGTGATGTCGCCGGGATCGCCCTCGGGATCGAGGAAGCGGCGCCAGGCCGGTTCGCCCAGGGACCGGAACAGCAGGGGCAGGTCGGCGTCGTCCTTCAGACGCGCGCCGAACAGGGCTTCGGCCCGGTCGTTGGACAGGATGATGCGGGCGTGAGGGTCGGCGACGACGGTGGCGTCGGGCAGGCTTCGCAGGGCGTCGGAGATGAAGCGCTCCAGGTCGCGCACCTGACGCACGGCGGCGCGCAGGGCGTCCACCTGACGGGCCACGACATCGCCGCCCTGGGCGCGGCCGGTCAGGCGCACGCCGTCGCGTTCGAAGGCTTCGACCTCGCTCTGCATATAGGCCGAGGCTGCGGCCAGGCGACGCCAGCTCCACAAGGGATAGGCCAGGGCCAGTCCAGCCACGGCGGCCGAAGGCGGGAGCCACAGGCCGCCCGCGAGGAAGGCGGTCGCGGCGGCGATCAACGTCACGACGATCAACCCGGCGCCCAGGGCCATGTTGGCGGCCGGGCGCAGCACCAGGAAGCCGGCGACCAGAAGGCCGAGCGGCAGCAGGGACAGGATCAGCACCCAGGCGGGCGACAGGCTGCGCGGGCCGCCGCCTTCGATCAGGGTCTGGAGCAGGGCGGCCTGCACCTCGACGCCGGGACGCAGTTCGCCGTGAGGCGTGGCCGGGGTGGCGTAACGGTCGCCCAGGCCCGGCGCCGTCGCTCCGACCAGCACCAGCTTGTCCTTCAGGAAGGCGGCGGGCGTCTCGCCGCTGAGCACGTCGGCGAAGGACAGGGTGCGGAAGGCGCCGGGCGGGCCGCGATAGATCAGGGCTTCCGGCGAGGCGGCGAACAGGTCGCCGCCGTCATGCGGCGCGGGCGGCGCAGGAACGGCGCCCTTGGCGGCGGCCAGGGGCAGGATCAGGTGCGGCCAGGTCCGCTCGTCCGCCTGAAGATAGAGGGGCAGGCGACGCACGGCGCCGTCGTCGTCGACCGTCAGGTTGACGTGGCCCAGACCCGCCGCCGCCTCGGTCAGGCCGGGCGCGGGGGCGTCTGCGCGAAAGGCGGCGCCGTTCAGGCCGGGGGCGTCCAGCACCACGGGCAGGCGGACCTTGCCGTTGCGCGCCAGGGCGGCGGCCAGGGCGTCGTCCTGCGGGGAGGCTTCGGTGAACAGGACGTCGTAAGCGACAGGCCCCGCGCCCGCCTGGGTCAGGCGGTCGATCAGCCGGGCATGCAGGTCGCGGGGCCAGGGCCACTGGCCCAGGGCTTCCAGGCTGCGGTCGTCGATGGCGATGATGACGATGTCTTCGTCGGTCGGTCCCGCCTCGGCCCGCATCAGGGCGTCATAGATCAGGTGGTCGGCGCCGTCGGCGGCGGGCGTCAGCGCCATCCAGCCGACCAGCAGGGCGGACAGCGTCGCCACCAGCCCCCATTCGACCAGGGCGCGACGGCCGGTCAGGCGGGCGCCGAGCCAGCCTCTCCAGCCGCCTTTCGGCCCTGCGGGCGCGGGCACGGCGCTATCGTCCGATGCGGAGCTGTTGCGGTTCGGACCAGGCTTCCAACAGACGGCCGAAGCGATGGCGCGCGCCCTGCACCCGCCAACTGTAGACGCCCGGCGGCAGGTCGCTGAGGGTGAAGGCCTCGTCGGTCAGGCCGGGCTGGTCGACCAGCAGGGGGCCGTCGACGGTTCCGTCCTCGGCCTCGCGCCACAGCTGGAAGCGGAAGGTCGCCGCGCCGACGCCCTCGGCCTCCCAGCGGAAGCGGTAGAAGCGGCGGCGGTCGCGCTGGTCCAGGGCCGAAGCCAGGCCGCCGACGCCGTTGCGGGCGCGGATGAAGCTGTAGGTGACAGCCTTGCCCTCCAGCCCCTCGGGCGAGAGGGCGGTCAGGCGCAGGAAGAAGGCGCCTTCCTCCATCTCGCCGAAGACCAGGGGGCCGCCGGGCGCGCTGTCGGCCTCGGCGAAGGCCTCGATCATGCCGGCGTCCTGGGCGACGCGGCCGCGATAGCGTTCGGCGCCGGGCAGGGGCTGGATGTCGAAGGCGACCTGGGCCTGGGTCTGCGGCGCGTCGGGGCGAACCAGGGCGGGCGCTGGCAGAAGAGGAAGCAGGCGCACCGCGCCGGCGGCGGCGCTGACGCCCTGATCTGCGGCGGCCAGGGTTTCGGCCTGGCCCGAGGCGATGGCGACGGCGCCTTCCAGCACTTCGGTGCTCGAGCGGTCGGCGTCATCGTCGAAGGAGACGCGGAAGTCGGTGCCGCGCACGGCCGAGACCGAGACGGGGGTGCGGATGGCGAAGCCGCCGGGGCGGCGCCGGGGCGTGACGCGCGACTCGGCGCGGCCCTCCTCGACCGTCAGGGCGTGATCGACGGC
>NZ_GL883086.1:1385289-1387010 GCF_000204035.1 Brevundimonas diminuta ATCC 11568 | reverse complement strand
CTCGTCCGGGTCGGCGCGCAGCAGATCGACCGGCAGGGCCAGGGTGCGGCCGATGGGCAGGCGGCGCGGATTGGCGACCCGATTCTCGCGCTGGACCCGGCGATAGTCGAGCGGCCGGTTCATATAGGCGGTCGCCAGGTCGATCAGGGTGTCGCCGGGGCGGACCACATAGTCGAGGGTCTCGACGGCGGCGGAAGACGCCGTCCGGGGCGCGGGCTGGGCGGCCGAAGTCTGTGCGGCGGCGCTTCCTGCGGCCAGCATCGCCGCAACCGCCATAGCCGTAGCCGCAGACCAATCCGTCTTCATTCCGCCACCTGCGTCCTCATTCAGGCGTCAGGGCCGGGCTCGGCCCCCGCGACGCGCTCAAGACGGTATCCGTAGCTGTAAATGGGGGTCAGGCGGAAGCCTCGCTCGGGTCGCAACTCCAGCTTGTTGCGGATGCGCGAGATGTGCATGTCCAGCGAACGGCTGTTCAGGTCCGGCTCATTGCCCCAGACCGTCTCCAGGATATAGGTCCGCGACAGCGCCCGGTGCAGGTTGCGGAACAGCAGCAGGGCCAGGGCGTATTCCTTGGCCGTCAGGGCGACTGGCTGGCCGTCGCGGGTCACGGATCCGGCGGACTCGTGGAAGGACAAGCCGTCATAGACCTCGACGCCCGGCGTCGTCGGTTGGGCGTAGGCGCGACGGATCAGGGCGTTGATCCGCGCCGCCAGCACCGGCTTGGACAGGGGCTTGGGCAGGTAGTCGTCGGCCCCGGCGTCCAGGCCTGCGACCACGTCTTCATCCTCGGCGCGGCTGGTGACCAGCAGCATGGGCGGGGCGGGCTTCAGATTGGTGCGCGCCCAAGCCAGCACCTCCAGACCCGAACGGTCCGGCAGGTTCCAGTCGACGATCAGCATGTCGAAGGTGTCCTTGCGCAGGGCGGAGATCAGCGCCTGCCCGCGCGAAAACAGAGTGGCGCGATACCCGGCGTCCTGGACGACCTCGGAGACGAACTCCAATTGGACGGGGTCGTCATCTAATATCGCGATCTTCATACTTGTTACGCAGCTCCGAGGAGAACGCTGGAGTCATAGCCCCGGATGCTCGGCTTTAGAGCAATGTAAAATGTAAAATATAGTCACCCCTCGGCGCGTCTCGGCGTGGTCGCGGGCAAGGGGGCGAGGCGGCTGACCTGATCCTGACACAGGGCCTTGATCCAGCGCCGGACCGTCTTCAGCCGCGCCGTGCTGTGGACCTCGCGGTGGGTGCTGAGCCAGAAACGGCGTTCTATCAGCACGGCGTCCGCCAGAACCCGCGTCAGCCCTTCGGCCAGAAAGCAGGGCAGGACGCCGATGCCGCCGCCCGCCGCCACCATGTCCCGTTGGGCGCGGATGGAGGATGAAGCCAGGCGGGGACGCAGGTGCGGGCGGATCTCGTCCAGATAATGCAACTCGGGCGCATAGATCAGGTCGTCGACGTATCCGACCATGTCGACGCGGTTCAGGTCGTCGATGGTGTCGGGCGCGCCGTGACGTTTCAGGTATTCCGGCGCGGCGTAGAGCGCCAGCTGATAGGTGGTCAGCGGCTCGACGATCAGGCGCGGCCCGGCGGCGGGGCTGAGGGTGATGGCCATGTCCACCTCGCGGCGGCTGGGCGACAGGAAGCCGGAGCTGGCCGCCAGTTCGACGTTCAGCCCCGGATGCGCGGCCAGCAGGCCGGGCAGGGCGGGGGCCAGCACC
>NZ_GL883086.1:1381889-1384948 GCF_000204035.1 Brevundimonas diminuta ATCC 11568 | reverse complement strand
CTGCGCCGCCGTGGCCAGAGACCCGGCGCGCGCGGCCGCCAGAAACACTCTCAGATCATCCCAGTCGAACATATGCAGATATGCACATCATCACCTGCAAGATTGCAATGGGCCTGACCCGCCCGCTCTGCTAGGGCAGGCTCACGAAGAACCATAATCATCGGGAGAGACGTTCAATGCGCGATATTCGCCACTTCATCGACGGTGCGGCTTTTGATGGGGCGTCGGGCCGCTTCGGCGACGTCTTCAACCCCAACACCGGCGAGGTTCAGGCCCGCGTCCAGCTGGCGACGCCGTCGGAACTGGACCGTGCGGTCCAGTCGGCGCAGGCCGCCTTCGAAGGCTGGTCCTCGACCAACCCGCAGCGCCGCGCCCGCGTCATGTTCGAGTTCAAGCGCCTGGTCGAGGCGAACATGAACGAACTGGCAGAACTGCTGTCCAGCGAGCACGGCAAGGTCATCGCCGACTCCAAGGGCGACATCCAGCGCGGTCTGGAAGTGATCGAGTTCGCCTGCGGCATCCCGCACGCCTCGAAGGGCGAATACACCTATGGCGCCGGTCCGGGCATCGACGTCTATTCCATGCGCCAGCCGCTGGGCGTGGTGGCGGGCATCACTCCGTTCAACTTCCCGGGCATGATCCCGATGTGGATGTTCGGCGTGGCCATCGCTGCGGGCAACACCTTCATCCTGAAGCCTTCCGAGCGTGATCCGTCCCTGCCGGTGCGTCTGGGCGAACTGATGATGGAGGCGGGCGCGCCCAAGGGCGTGCTGAACGTCGTTCACGGCGACAAGGTCGCGGTCGACTCCATCCTCGAACACCCGCTGATCCACGCCGTCAGCTTCGTCGGCTCGTCGGACATCGCCCACTATGTGTTCCAGAAAGGCGCGGCCCACGGCAAGCGCGTTCAGGCCATGGGCGGCGCCAAGAACCACGGCATCGTCCTGCCCGACGCCGACATGGACCAGGTCATTAAGGATCTGACCGGCGCGGCCTATGGCTCGGCCGGCGAGCGCTGCATGGCCCTGCCGGTGGTGGTGCCGGTCGGTCAGCGCACCGCCGATGAACTGCGCGAGCGTCTGGTCTCGGAAATCCCGAACCTGCGCGTCGGCGTCTCGACCGACGCCGAGGCCCACTACGGCCCCGTCGTCACCCAGACCCACAAGGACAAGGTTCTGGGCTGGATCAACAAGGGCGTGGAAGAAGGCGCCGAACTGGTCGTCGACGGCCGCGAGTTCAGCCTGCAGGGCCACGAGAAGGGCTTCTTCATCGGCCCGTCGCTGTTCGACCACGTCAAGCCCGAGATGGAATCCTACAAGGAAGAGATCTTTGGCCCGGTGCTGCAGATCATGCGCGCCGCCAGCTTCGAGGAGGCGCTGAGCCTGCCGAGCAAGCACCAGTACGGCAACGGCGTCGCCATCTTCACCCAGAACGGCCGCGCGGCCCGCGACTTCGCCGCCCGCGTCAACGTCGGCATGGTCGGCATCAACGTGCCCATCCCGGTGCCGGTGGCCTATCACTCGTTCGGCGGCTGGAAGCGTTCGGCCTTCGGCGACATCAACCAGCACGGCATGGAAGGCGTCCGCTTCTGGACCAAGACCAAGACCGTGACCGCCCGCTGGCCTGACAGCGACCTGGAGCACGCGGACTCGAGCTTCGTCATCCCGACGATGGGCTGACCTTGACCCTCTCCCGATGGGAGAGGGCTTGAGCCTCGGAGAGCGTAGCGATCCGCTAAGGCGACCCGAAGGGCGGCGCGAAGCAGCCAAAGGGTGAGGGTTCCGAAGTCAGCCGTTTTTTGCGGCGGCTTACGCCGACTGAGGCCGGGAACCCTCATCCGCCCCTTCGGGGCACCTTCTCCCATCGGGAGAAGGATTGCAGTGGGCGTTAAAGGCTAGCTGAGAACGTACGGAATCACCCCCCGCTCATTCTCCGGCACGGCCAGCGTTCGGTCGATCGGCGGAAACGCCCGTTGCGTACAGTCCGTCCGCTCGCAGATGCGGCAGTTGACCCCCATGCGCGTCGGCGGGCCGTTCAGGTCCAGCCCGTCCGCATAGACCAACTGGGCCGCGTGCTCGATCTCGCACCCCAGTCCCAGCGCATAGCGCCTGTCCGGCTCCAGGAACGACCCGCCCGGTTTGGACACGCTCTTGGCGATACAGACGTAGCGGGCGCCGTCAGGCATCTCCGACAGATTGACCAGAATGCGGTCCGGGGCGCTGAACGCCTCATGGACGTTCCACAGCGGGCAGGCGCCGCCGAAGCGGGCGAACTGGAAGCGCGTGGCGCTGTGCCGCTTGGTGATGTTCCCGGCCATGTCCACCCGCGCGAAGTAGAAGGGCACGCCGCGCCAGCCGGGCCTCTGTAGCGTGCTCAACCGGTGGCAGGCCTGTTCGAAGCTGACGTGGAAGCGGTTGCGCAGGCGGTCCACGTCGTGCCGCAGCTCCCGCGCCGCCTCCAGAAACGCGCGATAGGGCAGCAGCAGCGCACCCGCTGCATAGTTGGCCAGACCGACCCGGCACACGTCGCGCGCGGCGGGAATGTCGAAGGCGGCGCGGTCCAGTTCGTGCTCGATCAGGTTTTCGAACCGTAAGCGAACCAGCTGATGCGCCATCTGGAAGGCGCGGGTGGCGCCCGGCAGGCTGGCGTCGACATAGAGGATGCGCGCGCTCGGATCGAACCGCCGCATGGCGCCGCGCCCCTGACCGGTGGCGACGCGCACGCCGCACAGATCGTTGAGGGCGGCCTCCAGTTCGCGCTCAGGATGGACGCCGTCGCCCAGGTTCAGCCGCGCGGCTAGATCCTCCGCCGCCCGGTCCAGGGCGTCGATGTAGTTGTCGCGATAGTGGAAGAAGTCGCGCACCGCCTCATAGGGCAGGGCGGGGGCGGCGTCGGCGGCGTGTTCGTCGCGGCCCAGCGTCTCGTTCAGCGTCTTCAGCCGCTCGTCCAGACGGCGATAGTCCTGGTGCAGGGCCAGGAACTGCCGCGCCAGCCGGGGCGCGTTCATGGCCGCCTGCTTCAGCTCGCCCGCCGTCGGCGCCTCGGCGTGGCCCGCGACG
>NZ_GL883086.1:1373092-1381772 GCF_000204035.1 Brevundimonas diminuta ATCC 11568 | reverse complement strand
GCCTCGGCGTGGCCCGCGACGTCGGTGGTCGCCTCGCGCAGGTCGGCGATCAGGCGGGCGTCGCCGTCCAGATCGAACAGGCTGGCGTCCACGTCGAAGGCGCGCGTCAGGGCGATCAGCACCCGCGCCGTGGCCGGGCGCTGGTTGGTCTCGATCTGCGACAGATAGGACGGCGACAGCGCCAGCCGCCCGGCGCACTGCTCCAGCGTCCAGCCGCGCGCCTCGCGCAGCTTGCGGACCTTGGTCCCGAGGTAGAGTTTTTCAGCCATGATGGTCGGGCATTGCAACTTTGCAAAAACGCCTGTCTGCCTTGGCAGGCTTACGCACTTGGAGGCCTTTTGCAAAGTTGCGATTGCCTTTTTGCGATGAAGCGGCTTGTTGGACCCTGAACGAAGTCAGGGAGTCGCTCCAACCATGAGCCAGGCCATCCTCGAGGAACTCGAGCGCCGTCGCGCCGCCGCCAAGCTGGGCGGGGGCGCGAAGCGCATCGCCAGCCAGCACGCCAAGGGCAAGCTGACCGCCCGCGAACGCATCGGCGTCCTGCTGGACGAAGGCTCCTTCGAAGAGACCGACATGTTCGTGGAGCATCGCAGCCACGACTTCGGCATGGCCGAGCAGCGCATCCCCGGCGACGGCGTCGTCACCGGGCGCGGCACGATCAACGGCCGCCTGGTCTATGTCTTCTCGAAGGACTTCACGGTGTTCGGCGGTTCGCTGTCGGGCGCCCACGCGGCCAAGATCGTCAAGATCCAGAAGATGGCCCTGACGGCGGGCGCGCCCATTATCGGCCTGTTCGACGCAGGCGGTGCGCGTATTCAGGAAGGGGTGGAATCGCTGGCCGGTTACGCCGACATCTTCCTGCAGAACACCCTGGCCTCGGGCGTCATCCCGCAGATCTCGGTCATCATGGGGCCGTGCGCGGGCGGCGACGTCTATTCGCCCGCCATCACCGACTTCATCTTCATGGTGAAGGACACCTCCTACATGTATGTGACCGGCCCGGACGTGGTGAAGACCGTCACCAACGAGGTCGTCAGCCATGAGGACTTGGGCGGCGCCCGCGTCCATGCGGGCAAGTCCGGCGTCGCCGACGGCGCCTTCGAGAACGATCTGGAGGCCCTGTCGGAGGTGCGCCGCCTGATCGGCTTCCTGCCGCTGTCGAACCGCGAGACGCCGCCGGTCCGCGACACCTATGACGAGCCGGATCGCGACGAGGCCTCGCTGGACACCCTGGTCCCGGCCAATCCGAACCAGCCCTATGACATGAAGGAGCTGATCCTGAAGACGGTCGACGAGGCCGACTTTTTCGAGATCGGTGCCGACTTCGCCAAGAACATCATCTGCGGTTTCGGCCGTCTGGACGGCCAGCCGGTCGGCATCGTTGGCAACCAGCCCCAGACGCTGGCGGGCGTGCTGGACATCGACTCCAGCCGCAAGGCCGCGCGCTTCGTGCGCTTCTGCGACGCCTTCCACATCCCGCTGGTGACCTTCGTCGACGTGCCGGGCTTCATGCCGGGCACCAAGCAGGAATACGGCGCCCTGATCAAGCACGGCGCCAAGCTGCTGTTCGCCTATGCCGAGGCCACCGTGCCCAAGCTGACGGTCATCACGCGCAAGGCCTACGGCGGCGCCTATGATGTCATGAGCTCCAAGCACCTGCGCGGCGACGTCAACTACGCCTGGCCCACCGCCGAGATCGCGGTCATGGGCGCCAAGGGCGCGGTCGAGATCATCTTCCGCAAGGAGGCCGGCGACCCCGAGGCCCTGGCCGCGCGCGAGGCCGAATACAAGGAACGCTTCGCCAACCCCTTCGTGGCGGCCGGGCTCGGCTATATCGACGACGTCATCATGCCCCACGGCACCCGCCGTCGGCTGATCAAGGCGCTGAAGACGCTGAAGAACAAGACCCAGGAAAATCCCTGGAAGAAGCACGACAACATCCCGCTGTAAGGCCCAGAAATGTTCGATAAAATTCTGATCGCCAACCGCGGCGAAATTGCTGTTCGCGTCATCAAGACCTGCCGCCGCATGGGCATCAAGACGGTGGTCGTCTACTCCGACGCTGACGCCGGGTCGCTGGCCTGCGAGATGGCGGATGAGACGGTGCATATCGGCCCGTCGCCGGCTGCGCAGTCCTATCTGATCCAGGACAAGATCGTGGACGCCGTGAAGCAGACGGGGGCGCAGGCCGTGCACCCCGGCTTCGGCTTCCTGTCTGAAAACGCAGGGTTTGCGCGGCGCCTGAAGGCCGAGGGCATCGCCTTCATCGGGCCGAACCCCGAGGCGATCGACGCCATGGGCGACAAGATCACGTCGAAGAAGTTCGCCGCCGAGGCGGGCGTCTCGACCGTGCCGGGCCACATGGGCCTGATCGAAACGCCGGACGAGGCGGTGAAGATCGCGCGCGAAATCGGCTATCCGGTCATGATCAAGGCCTCGGCCGGGGGCGGGGGCAAGGGCATCCGCGTCGCCCATTCGGACGACGACATGGCCGAGGGTTTCGCCGCCGTGAAGGCCGAGGCGCTGAACGCCTTCGGCGACGACCGCGTCTTCCTCGAGAAGTTCATCGTCGACCCGCGCCACATCGAGATTCAGGTGCTGGGCGATAAGCACGGCAACGTCATCCACCTGTTCGAGCGCGAATGCTCGATCCAGCGCCGCAACCAGAAGGTCATCGAAGAGGCGCCGTCGCCCCTGCTGGACGAGGCGACCCGCGCCGCCATGGGGGCGCAGGCCGTCGCTCTGGCCAAGGCGGTGAACTATGACTCGGCGGGCACGGTCGAGTTCGTCGCCGGTCAGGACAAGAGCTTCTACTTCCTGGAGATGAACACCCGTCTGCAGGTCGAGCATCCGGTGACGGAGTTGATCACCGGCGTCGATCTGGTCGAGCAGATGATCCGCTCGGCCTGGGGCGAGCAGCTGGCGATCAAGCAGGACGACCTGTCGATCAACGGCTGGGCCATCGAGAGCCGCATCTACGCCGAAGACCCCTATCGCGGCTTCCTGCCGTCGATCGGCCGTCTGGTGCGCTATGAGCAGCCGGAAGAGGGCAATCAGGGAGACTATACGGTCCGCAACGATTCCGGCGTCCGCGAGGGCGACGAGATCAGCATGTTCTACGATCCCATGATCGCCAAGCTGTGCGCCTGGGGCGAGACGCGCGAGGACGCCGTGCGCGGCATGGCCCGCGCGCTGGAGGACACCCATCTGGCGGGCCTGGGCCACAATGTGCCCTTCCTGGCGGCGGTCATGGATCAGGAACGCTTCCAGTCCGGCGAACTGGCGACCAGCTACATCAAGGACGAATTCCCCGACGGTTTCCACGGGCTGGCGCCGACGCCGGAGCAGGTGAAAATCCTGATCGCCTCGGCCGTGGCCATGAACGAGGTCATCGCCGAACAGGACGGCGATCCCAGCGAGCGCACCGACTGGACCGTCCTGATCGACAAGACGGCCTATGAGGTCGAGGTCGGCTATGACGAGGCCGAAGACCTGATCGTCGCCATCGACGGCGAGGAGGTCTCCCTGTCTGAGATCGAATGGCGTCCGGGCCTGTCGCTGTTCAAGGCGGTGCTGGACGACGACGCCTTCACCGCCGAGGTGAAGCGCGCCGCCGACGGCTTCGATATTCGCCACCGCGCGGCGCGGGCGCGGGTGCGCGTGCTGCGTCCCGACGTGGCGCATCTCTACGCCCTGCTGCCCGAGAAGCAGGCGGCGGATACGTCCAAGCTTGTGCTGTCGCCGATGCCGGGGCTGGTGGTCGACATCCCCGTGACCCCGGGCCAGGAGGTCAAGTCCGGCGAGACCGTGGCCATCATCGAGGCCATGAAGATGCAGAACATCCTCAAGGCCGAGCGCGACGGCAAGGTGAAGGCGGTCAAGGCCAAGGCCGGCGACCCGGTCGCCGCCGACGACGTGCTGGTGGAGTTCGAGTAAATGAGTGAGTTCGCCGTCCCGACGCCGCTGGAGTGGCGTGAAGCCGCTATCAAGGCGCTGAAGGAGCGTCCGCTGGAGAGCCTCATCCATCTGGATGCGGACCATCTGGCGACGAAACCGCTGTATGGGGCGGCGAACGGCGGCGAGCCGGTGTTCGCGCCCCGGCCCTCGGATTCCGAAGGCCGGGCGTGGGACGTGCGGGCGCTGAACGAGGGCGAGGACGCCGATGCCCTCAACCGCGCCGTCCTGACCGATCTGGAGAACGGGGCGGCCTCCGTCCTGATCGCCGGCCCGGTGGCGGCGGACGCTGTGAAGCTGGCGCGCGCGCTGGACGGGGTGGCGCTGGAGCTGGCGCCGGTGGCGCTGGACGCCGGGTTCGAGGGCGTGAAGGCGGCGGAGGCTCTGTCGGCGGCCGCCAAGGGGTCGCCCCGCGCCAAGCTGGCCTTCCACCTCGATCCGATCTCGGCCTATGCCGAGGCGGGCGGGGCGCCGTCGGACTTTGCGGGCATCATGGGCGAGACGGCCAAGGCGGCGGCGACCCACGCCGCGACCTATCCTGAGGCGACGCTGTTCATGGCCTCGGGCCGCGTGGCGCATGAGGCGGGCGGCTCCATCGCCCAGGAACTGGCCTTCGCCGCCTCGTCGGCCGTGGCCTATGTGAAGGCGGCCTTTGAAGCGGGGCTGTCGGTTGAGGCGGCGCTGAAGGGCGTCGTGCTGGGCGTCGCCGTGGACCAGGCCTATTTCGACTCCCTGGCCAAGATCCGTGCGCTGCGCTTGATTTGGGCCAGCGTCTACAAAGCGTTCGGCGCCGAGGTTCCGGCGATCATTGAGGCGCGCTCGTCGCGGCGGATGCTGTCGGCGCGCGATCCGTGGCCGAACATGCTGCGCCTGACCGCCGCCGGGTTCGCCGGGGCCGTGGGCGGAGCCGATGCGGTGGTGCTGGACGGCTTCACCCGCGCGGCGGGCCTGCCGGACCATTTCGCCAAGCGTCAAGCACGCAACACCCAGCTGATCCTGATGGAAGAGTCCAATCTGGGTCGCGTCGATGATCCGGCCAGCGGCTCCTGGTATCTGGACGCGCGCACCCGCGAACTGGCCGAGGCCGCCTGGGCCGAGTTCCAGGTTTATGAGGCCGAAGGCGGCGTGATCGTCTGTCTGGAGGGCGGGGTGATCCAGCCCCGCATCGCCCGCGCCCGCGACATGGCCGAAAAAGCCATCAAGGACGGCGCCGCCCAGATTGTCGGCGTCACCAAATTCGTCGACCCGGACGTACGTTCCGCGTCGGTGACGCCCGCGCCTGCCGCGCCTGTCGCTGTCGGGGCGTTCGAGGCGCTGGCGCCTGTCCGCTTCGCCGCCGCCTTCGAGGAGGCCGCCCAATGAGTTTCCCTGACTTCTCCAAGGTCGCCCTTGATCTGGGCGCGACCGGCGCCGGGCCGGAGCGCGCGGCGTGGACGACGCCCGAGGGGCTGACGGTCGAGACGGCCTATGGGCCGGATGCGCTGGACGGGCTGGACTTCATCCACGGCCTGCCGGGCTTCGCCCCTTTCGTGCGCGGGCCCTATCCGACCATGTATGCGGGCGCGCCGTGGACCATCCGCCAGTATGCGGGTTTCTCGACCGCTGAAGAGTCCAACGCCTTCTATCGCCGCAACCTGGCCGCCGGTCAGAAGGGCCTGTCGGTCGCCTTCGATCTGGCCACCCACCGGGGCTATGACAGCGACCACCCGCGGGTGAAGGGCGACGTCGGCATGGCGGGCGTGGCCATCGACAGCATTCTGGACATGCGGACCCTGTTCGACGGCATTCCGCTGGACCAGATGTCGGTGTCCATGACGATGAACGGGGCGGTGCTGCCGATCCTGGCCCTCTACGTCGTGGCGGGCGAGGAGCAGGGCGTCGATCACGCCAAGCTGACCGGGACCATTCAGAACGACATTCTGAAGGAGTTCATGGTCCGCAACACCTACATCTATCCGCCTGCGCCCTCGATGCGGATCATCGCCGACATCTTCGAGTGGACGGCGAAGGAAACGCCCAAGTTCAACTCCATCTCCATCTCCGGCTATCACATGCAGGAGGCGGGGGCTTCGGCGGACATCGAGCTGGCCTACACCCTGTCGGACGGGATCGAATACCTGCGCGCAGGCAAGGCGGCGGGCATGGAGATCGACCGTTTCGCGCCGCGCCTCAGCTTCTTCTGGGCCATCGGCATGAACTACTTCATGGAGGTGGCCAAGATGCGCGCCGGCCGCCTGCTGTGGGCCGAGGCGGTGAAGCGCGAAGGCGGCGTCAATCCCAAGTCCCTGTCCTTGCGGACCCACTGCCAGACCTCGGGCTGGTCGCTGGCGGCGCAGGACGTGTTCAACAATGTGCCCCGCACCATGGTCGAGTGCATGGCGGCGGCGGGCGGCCAGACGCAGAGCCTGCACACCAATGCGCTGGACGAGGCCCTGGCTCTGCCGACCGACTTCTCGGCCCGGATCGCGCGGAACACCCAGATTCTGGCGCAGGCCGAGACGGGTCTGACGCGCGTCATCGACCCGTGGGGCGGCAGCTTCTACGTCGAGCGCCTGACTCAGGAGCTGGCGACCAAGGCCCGCGCCCTGATGGAGGAGGTCGAGGCCTACGGCGGCATGGCCAAGGCCATCGAGGCGGGCATTCCCAAGCTGCGCATCGAAGAGTCCGCCGCCAAGACGCAGGCCCGCATCGACACCGGCCAGCAGACGGTCGTGGGGGTGAACAAATATCTGAACCCCGTGGTCGACGACATTCCTATGCTGAAGGTCGACAACGCCGAGGTGCGCGCCCGCCAGATCGAGAAGCTGCAACGCCTGAAGGCCGAGCGCGACGAGGCGGCGACGCAAGCCGCGCTCGACGCCCTGACCGAGGGTGCGCGCGGCAATGAGAACCTGATGGAGCTGGCCGTGCGGGCGGCTCGCGCCAAGGCCACCGTGGGCGAAATCTCCGACGCGCTGGAGGCCGCCTTCGGCCGCCACATCGCCACGGTGAAGACGGTTTCGGGCGTCTACGCCAAGGAGGCGGGCAACGATCCCAAGGTCGCCCGCGCCCGCGAGATGGTCGCCGCCTTCGTCGAGAACGACGGCGGCCCGCCGCGCATCCTGATCGCCAAGCTGGGTCAGGACGGCCACGACCGGGGTCAGAAGGTCGTCGCCACCGGATACGGCGACATCGGCTTCGACGTGACGGCCGGTTCCCTGTTCCAGACGCCTGCCGAGGCGGCCAAGGACGCGGTGGAGAAGAACGTCCATGCGGTCGGCGCCTCATCGCTGGCGGCGGGGCATCTGACGTTGGCGCCCGAGCTGATCGCCGAACTGGCGAAACTGGGCCGCCCGGACATCATGGTGGTGGTCGGCGGGGTCATTCCGCCGTCGGACGTGCAGCCCCTGCTCGATATGGGCGCGGCGGCCGTCTATCCGCCCGGCTCGGTGATCGCCGAGACGGCGGCGGACCTGATCGAGAAGCTGAACCAGCGCCTGGGCTACGCCCAGCCGACGCCTGTGGAGACGAAGAAGTGATCGGCAATCTGAACCACGTCGGCGTCGCCACGCCCTCCATCGCCGAGTCGATCAAGCTGTATCGCGATATTCTGGGCGCTACGAAGATCGGCGAGCCGTTCGACCTGCCCGCCCAAGGGGTGAAGGTCTGCTTCATCGACACGCCGACGGCCCAGATCGAACTGATCGAGCCGTTCGACGAGACCAGCCCGATCACAGGCTTCCTGGCCAAGAACCCGAAGGGCGGCCAACACCACGTCTGCTTCGAGGTGGCCGACATCCACGCCGCCATCGCCGAGATGCGCGCCAAGGGCGTGACCATTCTGGGCACGGGCGAGCCTCGCATCGGGGCGCACGGGACGCCGGTGGTGTTCCTGCATCCCAAGGAGATGGGCGGGGTGCTGATCGAACTGATGGAGACGCCGAAAGGCGATCACTAGAAGACAAAGGCCCGGTCGTGAGACCGGGCCTTTTTCATGATCATGGCTCTTCGTCATCCTCGGACTTGATCCGAGGATCGGGCCATCCGTCTGCGTGACGGCGGACAGGAAGAGCGCGCCGGTCCCCTCGATCCTCGGATCAAGTCCGAGGATGACGGCGGAGGGGGCCGACTAGGCCGCCCTTCCTTCGATAGCGGCGGTGGTGCGGCCATCAGTACAGGATCTTCCGCAGGCTGATGCGGAACGTGCGGCCCAGCGGGTCGAGGTAGTCGGGCTGATAGGATAGCGGCGTTTCGCCCAGGCCGTCGCGGACCTTTAGGCGCTGGTCGAAGATGTTCTCGACGCCGACGCTGACGCGGGCGCCCTTCAGCCACGGGTAGCGTGAGACCAGGCTCTCCCGCGACGACAGGTCGGCGAACAGGTTCAGGTTCACCGTCGTCAGGTCCGAGAAGCTCAGGTCGTCGTCGGGCGAGGCGCCGCCGTTGATGCGGGTGGATTCCTTCCAGTTGGCGTTCAGGAAGCCGCCCATGCCGCTCTTGAAGGCGCCCATCTGCAGCTGGACTTCATTGCGGGACTGGCCGCCGCGCGCGCCGATGGCGGCGCCGTCCAGCAGGTCGAGCACCGGCAGGCCGTCGCGGATCGTGATCTCATCCTGGATGCGATAGGTGTGGTAGAGCGAGATGTTGAAGCGCCCCTGGCCAGGCATCATGCCGCCGCCCCGACCGCGTCCGCCGCCAGACTGCATCCGCATTCCGCCGCCAGAGGGCGCGCCGCCCGCGCTGTGACCTC
>NZ_GL883086.1:1364736-1372870 GCF_000204035.1 Brevundimonas diminuta ATCC 11568 | reverse complement strand
GAAGGCGGTCGAGAAGTTGAGGCCCCAGCGGATTTCCTGCTGCTCGGCCTTCTGGAAGTTCAGCGGCCGGGCGTCGATCGACACCAGATTGCCGTCCAGGTCGCGCGTGAAGCGCTCGGGTAGTGCGGCTTCCAGTTCAGGCGTGATGGTCGGGAAGGAGGCGATGGAGCCTTCCGTCTCGGTCCGGGTGTAGTTGGCCGTGAAACGCAGATCCTTGTCCTTCAGCGGGGTCAGGTTGACGCCGAACTTCAGGACGCGCTTGGTCTCCTCGGACAGGTTGGGGTTGCCGCCCTCGATGCGGACGATGTTGACCGACTGGCCGGTGGCGAAGTCATAGACCGGCACGTTCGGGGTCGAGATCGTCGGGTCGTTCAGTTGCGACATCGACGGGGCCTTCTGCTCGTCGGCCCAGCTGGCGGTGAAGTTGACCGGCTCCCACGGCGACCAGTTCAGCCCGACCGTATAGGCCGACAGGCCGCCGAAGTCGGACAGGTCTTCATAGGCCAGGTTCAGATTGGCCGACAGGTCGCCTAATGCGCCCAGCACCTCGCGGTCGCGGCTGGCGATGGGCAGGTTGAAGTTGCCCGAGGCGCTGGTGCGGTCGCGCGACAGGGAGCGTTCGGAGAAGACGCTGGCCTGCTCTGCCTCGGAAAAGCGCAGGTTCTCGGAGTCCAGCGACTGGCTGTCGAAGCCGACCTTGAAGGTCGAGGTCAGCGATCCGGCCGGGCCTTCCCAGGCCGTGCCGTTGATGACGCCCTCGATGCTGGACTTGCTGGAGATGGAGCGCGCGGTGTCGAACGGATTGGCCGGCAACTGGCCCAGGTCGCCGAACGGGTCGATGGTCCCGGCCGTCACGCCCGCCTGAAGGGCGTCGTCGTTGAGGCCGCGGCCGGTGCGGGTCTTGGTCTCGGTGCGGTCGTAGCCGCCGTTCACCGTCCAGCGCCAGTCGCCCAGATAGCCGTCGACTAGGAAGCCCAGTTGGCTGGACAGGGTATCGGTCTGCCGTCCAAGCGCGCCGGGCGCGTCGACATAGCGGTGCAGCAGCACGTCGCCGGCGAAGGGCGAATAGGGGCTGGCCGAGGGCAGGGCTAGGCTGAGGCCCGGCAGGCCCAGGTAGGAGAAGCTGGATGTATCCTCCAGTTCGCCGCTGAGCGTCATCGACATGGTCTGGTTCAGGTCGCGCACCAGGGAGCCGGAGATGGAGCTGTTCTCGCGCTTGGGCGACAAGGTGCGATAGGCGGTCAGGTCGTCGGTGCGCGGCGCGACGCCGAAGTCGGACAGGGCGGCGCCGCCCGCTGCGCCCGCCCCGACCGAGGCGGTCGTCACGCCTTGGCCCAGCAGGGCCGACAGGGCGGGGTCGATCTCGCCGCCGCCCGGCGCGGTGACATTGCCCATCAGGTCATAGGGAACGCCCTCGCGGGTGATGTTGCGCTCGGTCTCGAACAGGGGGGTGTCGCGTTCGTATTCCAGGTCCAGCGTCCAGCGCTGCTTGCCCGAGATGCGCAGGATGTTGCTTTCCAGGTCGGTCATGGTGCGGCCGCCCTGGTCGGGACGGCGCGCGCTGGCCTGCATGGTCACGGAGCGGAAGTCGGCCTTCAGCACGAAGTTCACGACCCGCTGATCGGCGCTGTAGCCGTAGGACAGGGCGGTTTCCTCGGGCAGGATCTCGGTGCGCTCGATGGCCTCGGGCGGGATGCCGCGAATCTCGCGAAAGCCCGAGATGCGCCGTCCGTTGACCAGGAAGACCGGCGAGCCGCCGCGCGAACTGCGCGTCACCGGCTCCAGCAGGGTCATCAGCTCTTCGATGCTGCTGGCGCCGTAAGCCTTGATCTGCTCCTCGTCGAGGGTCAGTTCGGGCTCATAGTCGCCCAGGGCCGCGCCGCGCCGGGCGGTAGTGACGGCCGCGAGCGTGCCCAGGTCATAGGCGCCGTCGTCCAGCTCTTCCTGCGGGACCGGGGTGGCGGTCTGGGCAGGCGCGGACTGCGGCGGGGCGGCGGGCGCCGCCGTGTCGGCAGGGGACAGGGAGGCGAGGGCGAACAGCAAGGCGACTGGCGACATGTCGAGTCCTAAAGGCAACCGAAAAACAGGCACGCTCGCGACCGACGCCCTGTCTCGTCGATCGCATCGACTCGATTAAAGAACGATGTGCGCCGAAGGGGGCGCAATCGCTCTCCTGGATTAAACTCCTGTAATGCGGGGCTTAGTCCTGTTCGAACCGACAGGACTCCAACGGACGAAGGGGCGGAATCCGTCGGATCCCGCCCCTCGTTTTTTGCAATAGCGAAGAAACCCTAGAAGCGGGCGCGCACGCCCACCGTCAGGTTGCGCCCGCGCAGGGGCGCCGTCTCGGCCAGGAAGGAGGCGTGGTTGAAAGCCGTCTCGTCCAGCAGATTGGTCCCGCGCAGGAAGATCTGCGAGCGCACCGGCCCCAGATCGACGTCATAGGCCACGGTGGCGTTGACCATGTCGTAGCCGGGCGTCTCGGTCTCGAAGGCGGCGATGTCGGTCTGTTTGAAGGTGCGGCTGTACTCCACATCGCCGGACCACGGTCCCTGGAAGGCGGCCAGGCGCACGCCCGCCCGCGCCGCCGGGATGCGAGGCAGGTTCCCGCCGTCGCCCTTCAGCTCGCCCTGGACGTAATCGCCGAACACCGTGCCCGACAGCCACGGGGTGAACTGTTGCGTCAGTTCCCCCTCGATGCCGGTGAAGGTCGCGTCGGCCTGGCTGTAGCGGATCAGGCGGAAGTCCTCATGCTGATCCAGGGTCCGGGCGAAGATGTAGTCGTCATAGACGTAATGATAGGCGCTGACCGAGCCGGTCAGGGCGCCTTCGGTCTTGCGCAGGGTCAGCTCGATCGAATTGGCCGTCTCGACGTCCAGGCCGGCGTCGCCGATCTCATAGGTGTTGGTCGCCAGGTGAACGCCGTCGGCATACAGCTCCTGGGCCGAGGGGGCGCGTTGCGAACGCGACAGCGACACGGCGCCGGACCAGCCGGGGGTGAAGTGCCACACCGCCGCGCCCGAGATGGAGAAGGGCTTGTGCTCGACGTCGGGCAGGCCGACGGCCGAGGCCTCCTGCCATTCCTGGCGCAGGGCGCCTTCCAGGTGCCACAGGCCGATCTCGTATTCCTCCATCACGAACAGGCCGGTGTTCTTGGTCGTGCTGGGGGCCAGGAAGCTTTCCTCGCCGATGGCGGCGAAGTCGCTCTTGCTCAGTTGCAGGCCGACTACGCCGCGGAAGCCGGCGATCTCGCGGTGCTGGGCCTCGATGCGGCCGTCGTAGCCCTTGTTGGTGAAGGTGGTCGAGACGACGCCTTCTTCAAGCTCGCTGTGCTCATAGTCGGTGTAACCGGCGCGCAGACGCACGTTCTCGATGCCCGGCAGCGGGTCGCGCAGTTCGCCGCGCAGGTCGACGCGACGGCTCTTCAGACGGACCTCGGGGGCGGCGTGGTCGTGGTCGCCCTCATGCTCGTGCCCGTGATCGTCGTCGCCGTGGCCATGATCGTCGTCGTGGCCGTGACCGCCGCAATGCAGATGGTCGCCGTGCGGGTGGCAGTCTTCATATTCATGGCTGTGACCGGCCAGGCCGTAGCGGCTGGTCTGTTCGGTATAGGCCGCGCCCAGATAGCCGCGCGACCCGATCCAGGAGGCGCCCAGCGTCGCCGTCGAGGTTTCGTTGTAGGAGCCGTCCAGACGCGGCTCGTCCCAGCCGGGAACCTTGTAGTCGTCCGAGTTGCGCGCGGCCGCCTCGACGCGGACGGCGAAGTTTCCGGCGCCGACCGTCAGGCCGACCACGCCGGCTTCCTCGTCATCGACCGAGCCGCGACGGTATTCGGCCACGCCCTCGCCGCCGTTCGCTGGGACGCGGGTCGGGATCTTCTTGTCCAGCAGGTTGACCGCGCCGCCGATGGCGCCGCCGCCGTAGAGCAGGGCCGCCGGGCCGCGCAGGATCTCGACGCCCTCCAGCAGCAGGGGCTCGCCGCTGACCGCGTGGTCGGGCGAGACCTCGGAGGCGTCCATCAGGCCGGCGCCCTCGCTCAGCACCTTGACGCGAGGCGAGGTCTGGCCGCGCACCACCGGGCGGCTGGCGCCGCCGCCGAAGGTGTCGGAGTTGACGCCGGGGATGCTGTTCAGGGTGTCGCCCAGGGTCGACTGACGCCGGTGGACCAGGTCGTCGCCGCTCAGCAGGGCGACGTGCGAGCCGACGTCGTCGCCCGCGCGGCCCAGGGGCAGGGCGCGCACCACGACCTCTTCCACCTCATAGGCCTCGGCGGCGCGGGGGGCGTGATCATGCGGGTCGCCCTGCGACTGACGCTGTACGACGTCTTCGGCGAAAGCGGGCGCAGCCACGCCCAGGCTGGTCAGCGCCGCCGCCCCCGCGGCGGTCAGCAGGAAGGTCCGAAATCGCATGTCACGCATCCCCGTTACAATGATGGGAGGCTTGATATGTTATAGTATATCGTTACGCAACCGCTCCCTGACGATTTGCCGGGGCGGAGCCTTCACAAGCCCTCGACGTTGCAGCAGGGTCGCCGCAGCAAGGGGGCCGCCATGACCAGATCCGCCACGTTCCAGACCATCGCCCTGACCGCCGGATTGGGGCTGCTGGCCGCCGGATGTTCTCGGGAGAAGCCGGCCGAGCCGACCGCGCCGATCGAGCCGCCGACGGACCAGAGCGCAGCCGCCGTCGGCTATGCCTGCGAAAGCGGCAAGACGGTCGTCGTCGCCTATCCCGACGCCCAGACTGCTCGTCTGTCCTACGAAGGAAAGGACTACGCCCTGACCAACGTCGTTGCGGCCAGCGGCGCCCGGTACGCGGGGCAGGGGCTGGAGTGGCATACGGCCAGCCGAGGCGAACTGGAGAGCGGCACGCTGAGCCGCATCGGCCAGACCGGGGGGCCGGGGGATCAGGCGGGCGGCTCCATCATCGAGCGTTGCAGCCGCCCGGTCGCCGCCGTGGCGCCGCCGCCGTCGGGCGCGCCGTGCGCCGCCGAGAACCTGCGCCTAGCGGTGGAGGGCGGCGACGCAGGCATGGGTCATCGCCTCACTACCCTGGCGGTGCGGAACACCGGGCCTGACGCCTGCACCGTGACGGGCTATCCGTCCGTCAGCCTGCTGGACGCCGAGGGCAAGTTGATGACCGGCGTTCGCGCGGTTCAGGCGCCGGGGAGCTATCTCGCCCAGGGCCGCGCGCCGACGCCGGTGGAAATCCGCCCGCAGCAGGCCGCCTGGTTTGATCTGGCCTGGACCGTCATTCCGCATGAAGACAAGGGCGAGACGACCTGTCCTTCGGCCAAGACGGTGCGCGTGACCGCGCCGGGCGCGGCGACGGCGATCGCCCTGCCGCTGGCCTTTACCCCCTGCGGCGGGCAGGTTGAGGTCAGCCCCCTGCGGCCCGTCGCCGACGCCTCGGCTCAAACTGTTTCGGAGCTCGCAAACTAGGGGTTCAAACCTGCCCGAATTCAGCGTAGCGGAGCAAACATGACCCAAGATATGAACCTGGCCTTCTACGATCGCGTCTCCGCCGAACTGGCTGACATCCACGCCCAGGGGCTGACCAAGCCCGAGCGCGTCATCGCCTCGCGTCAGGGGCCGGTGATCTCCGTCAACGGCCGCGACGTGCTGAACTTTTGCGCCAACAACTATCTGGGGCTGGCGGGCGACGAGCGCGTCACCCAGGCCGGGATCAAGGCGCAGGAAAAATGGGGGGCGGGCACGGCCTCGGTCCGCTTCATCTGCGGCACGCTGGAGATCCACAAGGAGCTGGAGCGCGCCATCGCCGACTATCTCGGCTTTGAGGACGCCATCCTGTTCGCCGCCGCCTTCGACGCCAACGGCGGCATTTTCGAGCCGCTGTTCGGGGCCGAGGACGCCATCGTCTCTGACAGCCTGAACCACGCCTCCATCATCGACGGCGTGCGCCTGTCGAAGGCCCAGCGTTACCGCTTCGCCAACTCGGACATGGCCGATCTGGAGGCCAAGCTGAAAGAGGCGCGCGCCGCCGGCGCCCGCAACATCATCATCGCCACCGACGGCGCCTTCTCGATGGACGGCTACATCGGCAAGATCGACCAGATCCGCGCCCTGGCTGACCAGTATCAGGCGCTGATCATGGTCGACGACTGCCACGCGACGGGCTTCCTGGGCGACAGGGGCAAGGGCTCGTTTGCGCATTGCGGCGTCGAGGTCGACTTCGTCACCGGCACCTTCGGCAAGGCGCTGGGCGGCGCCATGGGCGGCTTCATCTGCGCCCGGTCGAGCGTGGTGGAACTGCTGAAGCAGCGGGCGCGGCCCTATCTGTTCTCCAACGCCCTGGCGCCCGCCGTCTGCGGCGCGTCGCTGGAGGCCATCCGCATCGCCGCGGGCGAGGAGGGCGACAAGCTGCGCGCCCAGCTGTTCGCCAACGCGGCGCGGTTCCGTTCAGCCATGGCCGAGGCGGGCTTCGACCTGCTGCCGGGCGAGCATCCGATCATTCCGGTCATGCTGGGCGACGCCAAGCTGGCGCAGGACATGGCGGCGCGTCTGCTTGAGCTGGGCGTCTACGTCATCGGGTTCAGCTTCCCCGTGGTGCCGCGCGGCCAGGCCCGCATCCGCACCCAGATGTCTGCGGCCCACACCTTCGAACAGATCGACGCCGCCGTCGCCGCCTTCACCCAGGCGGGCAAGGAACTGGGCGTCATCAAATAGGCGTTCGCCTGTATCGTCATGGCCGGGCGACCGGCCGTGCCGGAATTAAATAAGCGTTTGAGGAAACGACATGGCTGACATGATGAAGGCCCTGGCCAAGACGAAACCGGCCGAGGGGCTGGAGCTGATCGACGCCCCCATTCCCGTCGCGGGCGATGAGGACGTGCTGATCAAGGTGCACCGCACCGCCGTCTGCGGCACCGACATCCACATCTGGAACTGGGATGAGTGGTCCCAGAAGAACGTGCCCGTGCCGATGATCACCGGCCACGAGTTCGCCGGCGAGATCGTCGCCATCGGCAAGGACGTGGATCGCCGCCTCAAGATCGGTCAGCGCGTCTCGGCCGAGGGTCACGTCATCGACCTGAACTCCGAAGCGGCCCGCGCTGGTCACTTCCACCTGGACCCCGACACGCGCGGCATCGGCGTGAACCGCCAGGGCGCCTTCGCCGAATATGTAGTGGCCCCGGCCTTCAACGTTATCGAACTGCCGGACGACGTGCCCTATGAGATCGGCTCGATCCTGGACCCGTTCGGCAACGCCGTGCACACGGCGCAACAGTTCGATCTGTTGGGCGAGGATGTGCTGGTCACGGGCGCCGGTCCCATCGGCATGATGGCCGCCGCCGTGGCGCGTCATGCGGGCGCGCGCACTGTGGTCCTGACCGATATCAATGACTTCCGCCTGGAACTTGCGCAGAAGGTTGCGCCGGGCGTGCGCACGGTGAACACCACCAAGGAAGACCTGCGCGACGTTATGCACGAGCTGGGCCTGAAGGTCGGCTTCGATGTGGCGCTGGAGATGTCGGGGTCGCCCGTCGCCTTCAAGCAGTGCGTCGACACCCTGATCATGGGCGGCGGCATGGCCCTTCTGGGCATTCCGTCCAAGCCGATGGAGACGGACTGGGGCGCGATCATCCTGAAGGCCCTGACCATCAAGGGCGTCTATGGGCGTGAGATGTTCACCACCTGGCGCAAGATGCTGGGCCTGCTGAAGGCCGGTCTGGACCTGACGCCGCTGATCACCCACCAGATGCCGTATCAGGACTTCGAGGCGGGCTTCGAGGCCATGAAGTCGGGCAAGTCGGGCAAGGTCGTCCTGAACTGGGCTGACTGATCGAAATCTGAAGCGAGACCAAGGCCCCCTGACCGCAAGGCAGGGGGCTTTTTCGTATCAACGCGCTGGGGATGCAGGCTTGACCCCGCGCTCGCCGCGAGAGACGAGCGGGCATGAATTATCGTCACAGCTTTCACGCCGGAAACTTCGCCGATCTGGTCAAGCACGCCCTGGTGCTGTGGCTGTTGAAGGAGCGGCAGGCGCGAACCGGCGCCTTGGGCCCGGTCGCCGTGCTGGACACCCACGCGGGGGCGGGCCTCTACGACCTGTCGGGCGATGCCGTCCGCTCGCGCGAGGCCGAGGCCGGGGTGGCGCGGCTGATGACCGCCGA
>NZ_GL883086.1:1353930-1364542 GCF_000204035.1 Brevundimonas diminuta ATCC 11568 | reverse complement strand
CTGAACCCGCAGGGCGGGGTGCGGTTCTATCCCGGCTCGCCGGTGCTGACGGCGCGGGCCTTGCGGCCTGAGGATTCCTATCGCGGCTTCGAGCTGAATCCGCCGGTCGAGGCCCTGTTGCGCGAGGCGTTGGCGGCCTGGCCCAACGCTGTGGGGCAGGCGGGCGACGGCTATGAGGAGGCGGTGCGTGCGGCGCGGGGGCTGAAGGCGCCGCTGGTGCTGATCGATCCGCCGTTCGAGCGGCCCGACGACTATGTCCGCTCGGCCGAAACGGCGGCGGCGGTGTTGCGCGCCGATCCGACGGCCTGCGTGGCGATCTGGACGCCGCTGAAGGATCTGGAGACCTTTGACGGCTTCATCCGGCGGCTGGAGCAGGCGGGGCTGTCGCGGGTGCTGGTGGCCGAGGCGCGGCTGCGTCCGCTGAACAATCCGATGAAGATGAACGGCTGCGCCATGACGGTGGTCAACGCCCCCTCGGGCGCAGAGGCGGCGGCGGCTGAAATCTGCGGCTGGACGGTTCAGGCGCTGGGCGACGCGGGCGGTCGGGCCGAGGTCTGGCGGGCGGGCTAGGCCTGGATGACCTCGCCCGGCTCATAGAGGTGCGGCTCGAAGGTCGCGATGGCCAGGATCGGCCCCATGGCCGCGACAATCCGAGGATGGCGGGTCATGGCCTTCCAGGCGTCGGCGTCGGCCCAGACGGCGTGATTGGCCGCCACGCGACCGTTCAATCCGCGATGCAGGGTGGCCGAGACGAAGCCGGGCAGGGCGGTCTGAATACGCACCAAATCCGCCAGACGCTCCATCAGTTCGTCCTGATGGGGCGCATTGCACTTGAAGACATTGATCAGGACGACCAGGTCTTCAAGCGGCGCATCGGCCGGGGCGTCGGCGGAAGAAGGCATGGGCGGTTCGTCTCATTGCTTTGTTTTTTCTTCTACCGCAATCCGGCCGCTGAGGCTTCCTTCACCGCCGTCGATCAAGTGGATTTCATGACCGCCATCGCCATCCTCGAAACTGGCCGTCCGCCCGCTCATCTGGCCGAGGCGTTCGGCGACTACACCGCCCAGTTCCGCGCCATGCTAGGCGAAGGCGCGACCACCCATCGCTTCGATGTTCAGGCGGGCGAACTCCCCGAGGATCCATCGGCTTTCGCCGGGACGATCGTCACCGGATCGGCGGCGGGCGTCTACGAAGACCTGCCGTGGATCGAGCCGCTGTCCGCCTGGCTGCGCGAGGCGCGGGGCAAGACGCGGCTGGTGGGCGTGTGCTTCGGCCACCAGATCCTGGCTCACGCCTTTGGCGGCCGGGTCGAGAAGTCCGACAAGGGGTGGGGCGTCGGCCTGCACCGCTATGACGTGCTGAGCGATGAGGCCTGGATGACGCCGACGGCGGCGACCATCGCCATTCCGGTGTCGCACCAGGATCAGGTCGTGGCCGCGCCCGCCGATGCGCGGGTGCTGATCTCCAGCGCGTTCACGCCCTATGCCGGGCTGGCCTGGGGGCAGGACGCCATCAGCTTCCAGTGCCACCCTGAGTTCGATCCGGCCTTCGCCGCGCGCCTGACCGAGGGGCGGCGGGGACGCATCGACGACGCCCTGGTCGATCAGGCCCACGCCACCCTGGCCGAGCCGAACGACCGCGCCGTCCTGGCCGACTGGATTCGCGCCTATCTGGGCGTGTCAGCCTGAAGGGCGGTCATGGCGTGGCGCGTGTCGTCGAACGGCGCTAAGTCTTAGGCAACTTTCGCAGGACTAGGGTCGCGAGGATGTCTTCCATACGCCTCAAGACCTTTGTTCGCGCGCCCTTGATGGCGGTCGCCCTGATGGCGGCCGCCGCGCCCGCCACGGCCAAGGCGGTGCAGAGCGCCGAACTGGCGCGTGCGGTCGAACAGCGCGCCTCCCGTACGGATTTCGCGGCGCTGGAAGCTTTCGGCCTGGCGGCGATGAAACGCCGTGACCGCGAGGGGCTGAACCGGCTGTATCATGTCGCCTGGACGGTTTTGAACCAGGGCGATTTCGAGCGAGCGGCTATTTGGAACAAGCGCCTGGAGACGCAGGCGCGCGCCCAGAACGACCAGCGCTACCTGGCCATCGCGCGGCTGAACGCACTGACCATCCGCTATGACCAGGGCGACCTGTCGGTGGAAGAGGAGATGGCGCGCACGGCCCGGACCTCGCGCGATTGGTTCGTCATGGCCCATGCGGCCCGCTTGAGCGCCCTGGCCTTGATGGATCAGGACCGGGTAGGCGAGGGCCTGCGCCTGCTGACGACGGTTGAGGCGGAGATTCCGGCTCACGACCCCTATGCCGCCACCGCTCGCGCCGGCGTGTGGGAAATGACGGGCATGGGCTTGATGAAGCTCAGCGACGTGGCGGGCGCCGCCGCCGCCTTTCGTCGTTTTGAGATCGACGATTCCAACCCTGAATACCCGCGCCCTGATTTCGACAGCCTCTATAATCTGGCGCGCATGGCGATTCAGGTCGGGGATTTGCCGAACGCAGAACTCTATTACGCGGCGCACCACCGCTTAAGCCAGCGCGCCAATCTGGAAAGCCTCAGCGCCTATGACGCCGCTCTATGCGCAGCCGTGGCCGATGCACGACGGGATTCGCGCGGGGTGCTGGACTGCCTGGCTCCGCACGAAGCCCTGATCGACGGCAAGGCCTTTCTGGCGCTGGACATTCTGCCGGCGCGCGGCGTGGCGCGGGCGCGGCTGGGCGATCTGGCGGGCGCGCGTCGCGATCTGGAGCGCCTGCGCGACCTGGCGCCGGAAGGGGCGGTCGATCCGACCGAGCGCCTGCTTGAGGCTGAACTCCTCTTCGGCTCAGGCCGGCCGCGCGAGGGGTTCGAGATCTTGCGCGAGTATCAGCGCGAGCGCGACCTGCACCTGTCCCGCCGCTTCAGCGCGGGCATTCATCAGGTGACGGGCGACATGCAGCAGCAGTTGGCCGAGCGGCGTCGTCAGCTCGAGACCGCACGCGCCAACACCCAGCTGCAGCAGGCGGTGATCCGGGGTCAGAACTGGATTCTGGCCATCAGCCTGGTTTTCGTCCTGTCGGTGCTGCTGGTGCTGCTGTGGCAGAGGCGACAGTCGCGGCGTCTGAAGAAGGCGCAGCTTCACGCCGAGGCGGCGAACCGCGCCAAGAGCGAGTTTCTGGCCAATATGAGCCATGAGATCCGCACGCCCCTGAACGGGGTGGTGGCCATGGCCGAGGTTCTGACGACGCGTGATCTGCCGGAGCGGGATCGTGAACTGGTCGACATCATCCGTTCGTCGGGGGTCACTCTGGAGCGGCTGCTGTCGGACATTCTGGACGTCGCCCGCATCGAGTCGGGCCAAGTGGCGATCGACCCGGCGCCCTTTGACCTGGAGCAGGTGACGCGCGATGTGGTCGCCCTGTGGGCGCCGCTGGCTCTGGGCAAGGGCGTCGAGCTGCGGCTGGACTATGATCCGACCTTGCCCCGTCTGGTCATCGGTGATGCCGTGCGGCTGCGTCAGGTGCTGACCAATCTCATCAGCAATGCGTTGAAATTCACCCAGGAAGGCGCGGTGACGCTGGAGGCCGTGCAGGGCGAAGGGGAACGCGTGCGCTTCACGGTCACGGATACGGGCATCGGCTTCGACGCCGAGTTCAAGTCGCGCATCTTTCATCGCTTCCAGCAGGAGGACGGCTCGATCACCCGTCAGTTCGGCGGCAGCGGCCTGGGGCTGGCCATTTCGGATGATCTGGTGCGGCTGATGGGCGGCGAGCTGGACTGCGAGTCTCCGCCGCAGGGCGGCGCGCGCTTCTGGTTCGATCTGCCGTTGCCGCCGGTCGAGGGCGCAGAGGATGAGCTTGAAGCGGCTCCAGTTCCGCCTGCCGCCCTGCCGCGTGCGGATCGCTCAGGCGCGCCGCGCGTGCTGCTGGCGGACGACCACCCGGCCAACCGCAAGGTGGTCGAGGTCATGCTCGAGCCTCTGGGGATCGCGCTGACGACGGTGGAGGACGGAGCTCAAGCCCTGGCCGCCTTCCGCGAGGGAGGCTTCGACCTGGTGCTGATGGACATGCAGATGCCGGTCATGGACGGCCTGACCGCGACGGCTGAGATGCGCGCTCACGAACGCCGCACGGGCGCCGAGCCGACGCCGATCCTGATGCTGACCGCGAACGCCATGAGCGAACATGTCGAGGCCAGCCGTCGCGCGGGCGCCGACGGCCATCTGACCAAGCCGCTCAGCGTGGCGGGCCTGACCAGGGCCGTTGCAGAGGCCCTGGACCGGGCGAACGATCAGGTTTCGGCTTGAGCCTTCGCCTCTAGGGCCACTTCACCACGGGCGGCATGGAGCTGAGGATCGACTCGACGTTGCCGCCGGTCTTCAGCCCGAACATGGTGCCGCGGTCGTAGAGCAGGTTGAACTCGACGTAGCGGCCGCGACGGATCAGTTGCTCCTCGCGCTCGGCCTCGGTCCAGGGCTCGTGCATCCGGCGGGCGACGATGTCGCAATAGACCTTGAGGAAGGCCTCGCCGACCGCCTGGGTGAAGGCGAAGTCCTTCTCCCAGTCGCCGCTGTCGTGGTGGTCGTAGAAGACGCCGCCGGTGCCGCGCGGTTCATTGCGGTGGGGCAGGAAGAAATACTCGTCGCACCACTGCTTGTATTTGGCGTGCCAGGACGGGTCGAAGGCGTCGCAGGCGCCCTTCATGGCGGCGTGGAAATCCACGGTGTCCGGGTGGTCGTCGCGGCGGTCCGCATCCAGTACGGGAGTCAGGTCGCCGCCGCCGCCGAACCAGGTCTTGGTCGTCGAGATCAGGCGGGTGTTCATGTGCACGGCAGGCACGCGCGGGCTGACCGGGTGGCAGATCAGGCTGATGCCGGTGGCGTAGAAGCGCGGGTCTTCCTCGGCGCCAGGCACATTCTTGGCGTAGTCGGCGGGGAAGGTTCCGTGGACGGTCGAGCAGTGGACGCCGACCTTTTCAAAAAGGCGGCCGCTCATCATGCCCATGACGCCGCCGCCGCCTTCCTTGCGGTCCCAGGGCGTGCGGACGAAGCGGCCGGGCTCTCCGGCGAACAGTTCGGCGGGGGCGGCGTCTTCCAGCGCCTCGAAACCGGCGTGGATCTTGTCGCGCAGGGTCTCGAACCAGACGCGGGCGCGCTCGCGGCGCTCAATCATCAGGGCGGGGTCAGCTTGGATCATGAGGGCTTCAACCATGACGCGGCCTTTCTGAACAGTCCGGCGGGGTGCGCGGATGCGAGCCTGATGCCGCAGCACGGGCGAGGGGGCCTTGATCCAGATCACAAGGCGCGACGCAAACGATGCCTACGGACGGTTCCCTCGACGGCGCGCATGTGCCAGCGTGCGGCGCCCGTAAAGCGGCGCCGTGGGGCGACCGGGCGGGTCTGTAGCTCAGAGGGGAAATCATGATCCGCATCGCCTTGCGCGCCAGCCTGCTGGCCGCCGCTTCCGTCGCCGTTCTGGCCGGACCGGTTCTGGCTCAAACGTCTCAGCCTCAAGAGGCGCGCGTGATGCAGATTCTGAAGCGCACGCCCCTGATCGACGGGCACAACGATTTGCCGTGGGCGCTGCGTCAGGGCTTCGGGAATGATCCGCACGGCGTTGATCTGAATGCGAATCTGTCGACGTCGACGCGCCTGCATACGGATATTCCGCGTCTGCGCGCCGGGGGCGTGGGCGGTCAGTTCTGGTCGGTCTATGTCCCCGCCAGCATGGCGCCGGTCGACGCCGCCAAGGCCACCTTCGAGCAGATCGACACGGTGAAGCGCATCGTCGCCGCCCATCCCGAGACCTTCGAGATCGCCACCACGGCCGACGACCTGGTCCGCATCCACCGCGCGGGCAAGATCGCCAGCCTGATCGGCATGGAGGGGGGCTATTCGATCGACGACTCCCTGGGCCTGCTGCGCGAGTTCTACGATTCGGGCGCGCGCTACATGACGCTGACCCACTCCAAGAGCACGACCTGGGCCGACAGCGGCACGGACGCGCCCAAGTGGGACGGCCTGAACGCCTTCGGCGAAGACGTGGTCCGCGAGATGAACCGTCTGGGCATGATGGTCGATCTCAGCCACGTATCCGAGGCCACCATGGTCGACGCCATTCGCGTGTCCGAGGCGCCGGTGATCTTCTCCCACTCTTCGGCGCGGGCGGTGACGGCTCATCCGCGCAACGTGCCTGACGCCGTGCTGCGCCAGATGGCGGGCAACGGCGGCATCGTCATGGTGACCTTCGTGCCGGGCTTCGTCAGCGAGGCCGTGCGGGCTTCGGGCGCCGCGCGCGGCGCGGAGATGACGCGGCTGACGGCCCTCAATCCCGGCGATCCCGCTGCGGTCAAGGCGGGCATGGACGCCTGGAACGCCGCCAATCCGGCGCCCAAGGCGACGATGGAGGACGTCATCGCCCACATCCAGCACGTCCGCGACGTGGCGGGGATCGACCACGTGGGCCTGGGCGGCGACTATGACGGCGTGGACAGCCTGCCGGTCGGCCTGGAGGGCGTGGACGGCTATCCGCGCCTGCTGGCCGAACTGATGCGCCGCGGCTGGAGCGAGGCCGACATCCGCAAGATCTCGGGCGAGAACCTGCTGCGCGTCATGCGCGCGGTGGAGCGCGTGGCGGCCTCGAAGAGCGCCGAGCGGCCGAGCCTGGCCAAACTGCCGAACGACGGCGCGCCGGAATGATCTGAGAGAATCCTTCTCCCCTTGTGGGAGAAGGTGGACGGCGGAGCCGGACGGATGAGGGGGGCGACGACACGCGCTCTCAGCCCTCATATTCGGACGGCCCGCCGACACCCCTCATCCGGCCCTCACGGGCCACCTTCTCCCACAAGGGGAGGACTATCGCGTCGGCAGTTCGTTCATCTGCCGCAACGCCTCATGCAGGCCGATTCCGGCGCTGACGGACAGGTTCAGCGACCGGGCTTCCGGGCGAATGGGGATGTAGATTCGCGCATCCGCCGCCGCATGGACGTAGTCGGGCGAACCGGCGCTCTCCTTGCCGAACAACAGAACGTCATCGGGCTGGAAAACGAAATCCGTCAGGGGTTCGGCCGCGCGCGTGGTGAACAGCACCAGCCGTCCCGGCGCCCGGTCGCGCTGGAAAGCGTCCCAGTCCGCATGGCGCGTCATATGGGACAGCGGGCCGTAATCCAGCGCCGCGCGCTTCATCGCACGATCGTCGAAATTGAAGCTGGTGGGCTGGATGACGTGCAATTCCACGTCGAAACAGGCGCTCAGACGGATGCAGGCGCCGACATTATGGGGGATGTCAGGTTGAAAAAGGGCGAGACGCATTCTAAGGCCCTCATACGCGCGGGGCGGGGCCTTGTCGCGGCTTTTGTTGCGACTGTTTCGCAAATCGCTTTCGCGACTTGTCAGGAACAGCCGAAACCAAGGCCGGACGGGCAGGGGTTTGCCGTCGCATGATAGGGTTCCATTCGGTTGACGTCCCTTCCCGGGGCGGGCGACCGGCGATGCAGAGGTGAAACGCGTGGCCGAATCGGTCGTGAATGCTGACGGGCCTGACGGCCAACACGGGGGTGGCGACGCCACCCGCCGCGACTTCATCCACATTGCGGCGGGCGCGGCTGCGGCCGGCGCCGGCGTGATGGTGGCGTGGCCCCTGATCAACCAGATGAACCCGGCGGCCGACACCCTGGCCCTGGCGTCGATCGAATTCGATCTGACCAAGGTTCAGGAAGGCCAGCAGGTCGTCATCAAGTGGCAGGGCAAGCCGGTGTTCGTGCGCTATCGCACCCCGGCCGAACTGACCAAGGTCATCGACGAGGGCGCCGTGGGCAGCCCGCCGCAGACCGACGCCGAGCGCACCAAGGAAGGCCACGAGAAATATCTCGTCGTCATCGGTTCGTGCACTCACCTGGGCTGCGTGCCGACCTTCAACGCCGGTGAATACGGCGGCTGGTTCTGCCCGTGCCACGGTTCGCACTACGACGCCTCGGGCCGCATCCGTAAGGGACCGGCGCCGCTGAACCTGATCGTGCCGAACTACGAATACGTGTCCGACACCCGCGTGAAGATCGGCTGAGGACGGACAGAGGAACCATGAGCGATCACGAATCCACTTACGTCCCGAAGACCGCCGTTGAGCGGTGGATGGACACCCGCCTGCCGATCATCCGTTTCGGCATGGACTATGCGAACCTGCCGACCCCGAAGAACCTGAACTACTGGTGGACCTTCGGCGGCATCCTGGCGATCTGCCTGATGACCCAGATCATCACCGGCATCGTCCTGGCCATGCACTACACCCCGCACGTCGACATGGCCTTCGCCTCGGTCGAGCGCATCATGCGCGACGTGAACGGCGGCTGGCTGATCCGTTATGTGCACGCCAACGGCGCGTCGATGTTCTTCATCGCCGTCTACCTGCACATGCTGCGGGGCCTGTACTACGGCTCCTATAAGGCGCCGCGCGAGATGATCTGGATCGTCGGCTGCGTCATCTTCTTCCTGATGATCGCCACGGCCTTCCTGGGCTACGTCCTGCCGTGGGGCCAGATGTCCTTCTGGGGCGCTGAGGTCATCACCAACCTGATCGGCGCCATTCCGGTCGTCGGCGAGCCGATCCTGGTCTGGCTGCGCGGCGGCCCGGCGATCGACAACGCGACGCTGAACCGCTTCTTCTCGCTGCACTACCTGCTGCCGTTCGTCATCGCCGGCTGCGTGGTGCTGCACCTGTGGGCCCTGCACGCCGCCGGTCAGAACAACCCGGTCGGCATCCTGATCCCGAAGGACCGTCAGGCCAAGGACACGCTGCCCTTCCACCCGTACTTCACGGTCAAGGACGGCTTTGCGATCATCCTGTTCCTGATCCTGTTCGCGGTGTTCGTCTTCTACAACCCGGGCGCCCTGGGCCACGCCGACAACTACATCCCGGCCAACCCGCTGCAGACCCCGGCGCACATCGTGCCTGAGTGGTACATGCTGCCCTTCTACGCGATCCTGCGCGCCATCCCCGACAAGTTCGGCGGCGTGGTGGCCATGTTCGCCGCGATCGGCGTGCTGTTCGTCCTGCCGTGGCTGGATACGTCCAAGGTGCGCTCCATGCGCTACCGCCCGACGATGAAGACCTTCTTCATCATCTTCCTGTTCGTCTGCTTCGGCCTGGGCTGGTGCGGCGCGCAGCTGCCGGACGCGCCGGTCGTGCCGGGCATGCCCAGCTTCAACCTGATCGACGGCCAGCTGAACTCCTACCTGTGGCTGACCCGCCTGTTCACCGCCTACTACTTCGTCTTCTTCCTGGTGCTGATGCCTCTCATCGGCCTGCGTGAGAAGCCGCTGCCGATCCCGGCGACGATCTCGGAGCCCGTGCTCCCGTCGACCGCAGCCGAGAAGGCCTGAGCGCGATGATGAGCAACGAGAAAAAGACCGTGTCCTTCCGCAAGATCCTCGTCTCCGTGACGGCCGCTGTCGGCCTGGTCGCCATCGCCGCTCCGGCGATGGCCGCCGGGGGCGCCAAGCATCCGCGCGACGGCGGCTTCAGCTTCGCCGGTCCGTTCGGCACCTTCGACCAGGGCCAGCTGCAGCGCGGCTACAAGGTCTATCGTGAAGTCTGCGCCTCGTGCCACGGCATGGATCTGGTGCACTTCCGCAACCTGGGCGACAAGCACGGGCCGTTCTGGAATCCGAAGTATCCGAACCCGAACGACAACCCGGTCGTGAAGGCTCTGGCCAAGGAGATTCAGGTCGCCGACATCGACTCGGAAACGGGTGAAGACCTGCGTCGCGACGCCACCACGGCGGACCGTTTCCCCAACCCCTATCCGAACCCGACGGCGGCCGCTGCGGCCAACGGCGGCGCCATGCCGCCGGACCTGTCGGTCATGGCCAAGGCCCGCCACGACGGCGCCAACTACATCTATTCGCTGCTGTCGGGCTATTCGACCCCGCCGGCGGGCCTGAAGATGGCGCCGGGCCAGCACTACAACCCCTATATGGCGGGCGACATGACGCCGTTCTGGGAAGGCAAGGGCCATGTGCCGCCGGGCGGCTTCATCGCCATGCCGGCGCCGCTGACCGCCGGTCAGGTCACCTATGACGACGGCACTGAGGCGACCGTGGACCAGATGTCGAAGGACGTCGCGGCCTTCATCGCCTGGACATCCGAGCCGAAGATGGTCGAGCGCAAGCAGATGGGCTTCGGCGTCATCATCTTCCTGCTGGCCTTCGCGGGCGTGACCTACGCCAGCTATCGCCGCATCTGGAAGGGCGTCGCCCACTAAGGCGCTTTCTCCTCGCAGACGAAACGACCCGCCGGAGCGATCCGGCGGGTTTTTTCGTGGGCGGCGTCCTGTGCCGTCAGCGCGCCAGGGTGGTGCAGCGGATCAGGCGCTGGGGCTGCTCATTAGGCCGATCCAGCCAGATCAGGCGCAAGGCGTCGTCGGTGGCTTCGAAGCGGGCGGGGCGTTCGGCCTGGCCGGCGGCCGTCTGGCAGGAGAGGAGGGCGTCGTAGCCTTGGCCGCGCTCATTGATGGTTTCGATCACGCAGAGCAGTCCGCGCCCGTGCAGATCGGTGGTGGTGATCTCGAGCGCGGCCTCATCGTCTGGCTGCGCGCAGGCGCCGGCCGCGGCGGCCCATCGGCCGACGAAGCTGGTCGC
>NZ_GL883086.1:1343453-1353756 GCF_000204035.1 Brevundimonas diminuta ATCC 11568 | reverse complement strand
GGGCGCTGGGGCGGGGGCGCCGAGGTTCCCGGCCCCTGTATGGGGTGGGCGGGCTCGGTGGGCGGGTTGACCTGTCCCGGCGGGTCGCAGGCCGCCAGCAGGGTCGCCAGCACGACGAAGAAGAGAGGCGAAGGGCGCTTCATTTCCGTCTCAACGTGCGGGCGGGCGAGGGCGTTGCCGCCCTTGCCTTTTGATGCGTCAACGCCGGGCCGCCGCGCTGCGGTCGCGGACCTGACCGAACTCGGAGGTCGGCTTCCAGCTCGGCCATTCGTCGCCGTTGGCCAGGTCCAGGCCCAGGCGATAGAGCAGGGTCAGGTTCTCGACCGCCGAGCGCAGATCCCAGCTGGCCGACCACTCGTCGCTGGGGCGATGATAGTCGGCGCCGAACTTGGCTTTCCAGGCGGCCAGGCCCGCCTCGCGGCCGCCCTCAACCCAATCCACCCCGTGCCAGGGCATCAGGGCCGGCACGCCCGCGCGGGCGAAGGGGAAGTGGTCGGAGCGGTAGTAGAAATTCTGCTCCGGCTGGCCGTCGTCGGAGACGTAGCGGCCTTCCTGTTCGGCCAGGGCCTGAAGGTCGTCCTCGAGGCTGTTCTGGCCCTTGCCGAAGATGGGCACGTCTCGAGTCGGGCCGCTGAGGGGCAGCATGTCGATGTTGATGTCGGCCACCGTCGTCTCCAGCGGATAGACCGGATCGGCGACATAGGCGTAGGCGCCCAGCAGGCCCATCTCCTCGGCCGCCATATGGGCGAAGACGAGGGTGCGCTTCGGCGTTGGGGCGGCCTTCAGCTGGCGCGCCATCTCGACCACGCCGATGGTGCCCGAGGCGTTGTCCCAGGCGCCGTTGAACACCTTGTCGTCGCCCGCTGCGTGTTCATTGACGCCGACATGGTCCCAGTGGGCGGAATAGATGACGACCTCGTTCGGGCGTTCCGTTCCGGTGATGCGCGCCAGAAGGTTGTGGGTGCGCAGGATTTCGACCGATTCCTCGGCCGAGGCGGTGATCCGCGTCTCCAGCGGGAAGGCGCGGAAGTCGCCGGTTTCGAGGCGGGGCTTCAGCGACGCCAAGTCCACGCCCATTTCGGCGGCGACGTCGCGGTTGACGGCGCCGCTGAGGGTCAGCTCGGCCGAGCCGGGCGTCAGGGTGCGGGTGCGGTTCGCCCCTGATGTCTCGCGTCGCCAGGCGGCCGAGCCTGCGTCGCCGTCGACGAGGGTCAGAACCGCCACGGCGCCGCGCCGCTTGGCCTCGTCAGCCTTGTAGGCTGCGGACTGGTAGGTGGTGGCGTAGGGGCCGTTGAACAGTTCGCCGTCGGGCTCGCCCGCCACGACCAGGACGACCGCCCCGGTCACGTCCAGATCGCCGTAGTCGTCCCAGCCCCGCTCGGGCGCATGGATGCCGTAGCCCGCGAAGACGACGGGGGCGTCGATCACCTGGCCCACGGCCGCATCGTTCATCGCCCGCAGGGTGAAGTCGGTCCCGGCGATCAGGGCGCGGCCGCCGGACGTGGCGCTGGCCCAGGCCAGGGCCGCTTCGCCCCTGGGCGTCAGGCGCTTCAGGTCGATGACCTGCAGCCATTGGCCGTTCGGACCGCCGGGCTCCAGCCCCATGGCCTCATACTGGGCCTGCAGCCAATCCAGCGTCTTCTTCTCGCCCTCCGTGCCGGGGTAGCGGCCCTGGAAGTCGTCGGCGCTGATGACGCGGATGTCGTCGGACAGGCGCTGGGCTGAAAAGTCCTGGGCCGAGGCGGCGCCCGCGACGAGGATCAGCGCGGCGGCGGCGACGCCGCGAATGAAGCGATGGTGCATGGCGTTTCCTTCGACCTTCCCCACGAGGCCGTTTCCCATAGTCTTAGGGCGGCCCCTTGCGAGGCCGCCCCTTACATTTTCGTCATGTTCGACCGAAGGGCCGGATCAGCGGCGCTGAGCGGCGCTCTTGGCGCGTTCCGGGCCGAACTCCGAGCCGGACTTCCATTCCGGCCAGGTGCGGCTGTTGGCCAGATCCTGACCGACCTTGAACATGACATCCAGATCCTGAAGCATGCCCGAGTAGTCCCAATCGGCCTCCCATTCGTCCGCCGCCTGGTGATAGCGGTTGGCGCGATAGTCGGCGGCGCGCGCCAGGCGCGGCTCGATCGGCGCGTCGACGAACTCGCCCGTCGAGGACAGATAGGCCATCGGCACGCCTTTCTTGGCGAGCGGGAAGTGGTCGGAGCGGAAGTAGATGCCCGCCGCGGCGCCGGCGTCGCCGACGAAGCCGCGTCCCTGCGCCGCCGCCGCCGCGATCACCGGCTCGTCCAGTTCGGAATGGCCGTAGCCGGTCACGCCCAGCTTGTTCATCCGGCCGAAGACGGCGGAGGAGTCGATGTTGAAGCCGCCGACGGTCTTCTCCAGCGGATACAGCGGGTTGGCGGCGTAGAATTCCGAACCCAGCAGGCCGCTTTCTTCGCCGGTGAAGCTGATCATGACGATGGTGCGCTCGGGCTGCGGTCCGGCCGACCATTGGCGCGACATTTCCAGCAGGGCCGCCGTGCCCGAGGCGTTGTCGATGGCGCCGTTGAAGATGCGGTCGCCGTTGGCGTCCGGCTCGCCCATGCCGATGTGGTCCCAGTGACCGGTGTAGAGGATGGTCTCGTCCGGATGGGTCGAGCCTTCCAGCTTGGCCACGACGTTGTGGGTGACGATGCGCTCAGACTTCACATCCATGCGGGCGTCGAGGGTCGCGCCGGTCAGCTCGACCGGCTGGAAGTCGCGGCTGCGCGCCTTGATCTTCTCCTGCTCGAAGTCGAGGCCCGCGCGGCGGAACAGATCGACGGCCAGATCGCGCTGGATCCAGCCTTCCATCGCCACGCGCTCGGCCGACGGATCGGCGCGCACGATGTCGAACTGCGGCACGCCCCAGGAGTTGGCGACCGTGGTCCAGCCGTAGGAGGCGGGCTTGGTCTCATGCACGATCAGCACGCCCGCCGCGCCTTGGCGCGCGGCTTCCTCGAACTTGTAGGTCCAGCGGCCGTAATAGGTCATGGCCTCGCCGCCGAAGGTGTTCAGCGACGGGTCTTCGAAGTCGGCGTCGTTGACCAGGACGACGATGACCTTGCCGCGCACGTCGGTCTTGAAGTCGTTCCACTGACGCTCGGGCGCGCTGATGCCGTAACCGACGAAGACCAGCGGCGCGTCCTTCAGGTCGACGCCGTTGCTGGGCAGGCGGGTCGTCATGGTGACTTCCTGGCCCTGCGTCAGCGACTGGCTCCAGTCGCCCAGCTTTAGCTGGCCCGAGATGTTGGAGACGGTGAAGCGGTTCAGGCCGACCGCCTGGGTCCAGCCGCCGTTCTCGCCGCCCGGCGCGAAGCCGGCGGCCGCATACTGGCGGCTCAGGTAGTCGATGACCTTCTGCTCGGCCGGGGTGGCGATGCCGCGCCCCTCGAAGCTGTCGTCCGACAGGACGCGGATGTCCTCGGAAATGCGCGCGGCGTCGAAGGCGGGCGCGGTCTGGGCCTGAGCGGCGGCGCCGCCGGCCAGGGCCGCGGCGAACGCCAGGACGGCGACGGAAGATGAAATACGCATACAGTCTCACCCCTCGGAGAATTCGATGGCGGGACCGTAGTGAGCCGGATCGGCGGAGTCGACAGCCAAGCGCCGCGTCAGCGGCGCCTGGCTGGGACAGGTCGAAAAATCAGACGGCGGCCAGCGCCTGATCCAGATCGGCGATCAGGTCGTCGATGTGTTCGATGCCGACCGACAGGCGCACGGTGTCTTCGGTGACGCCCGCCTTCTTCAGCTCGTCAGGCGACAGTTGGCGGTGGGTGGTTGAGGCCGGGTGGCAGACCAGCGACTTGGCGTCGCCGATGTTGACCAGACGGGTGAAGATATTCACCGCGTCCTGGAAGCGGGCGCCCGCCTCGCGGCCGCCCTTCACGCCGAAAGTCAGAAGGCCGGACGCCTTGCCACCGAAATACTTCTTGATCAGCGGGTTGGACGGATGGTCTTCCAGCCCGGCGTAGTTGACCCATTCCACCTTGGGGTGGGCCTTCAGCCACTGGGCGACGGCGGTCGCGTTCTCGACGTGGCGGTCCATGCGCAGGGCCAGCGTCTCAAGCCCCTGAAGGATCAGGAAGCTGTTGAACGGCGAGATGGCCGCGCCCGTGTTGCGCAGCAGGACGGTGCGCACCCGGCCGATGAAGGCCGCCGGGCCAAGCGCCTCGGTGTAGACGACGCCGTGGTAGCTGACTTCCGGCTCGTTCAGGCGGCGGAAGCGCGCCTTGTGCTCGGCCCAGGGGAAGTTGCCGCTGTCCACGATGGCGCCGCCGATGCTGGTGCCGTGGCCGCCGATGTATTTGGTCAGGGAGTGGATGACGATGTCCGCCCCATGCTCGATCGGGCGGGTCAGGTAGGGGGTCGGCACGGTGTTGTCGACGATCAGCGGCAGGCCTTGCGCGTGCGCCGCGTCGGCCAGGGCGCCGAAGTCGACGACATTGCCCAGCGGGTTGCCGATGGATTCGCAGAAGACCGCCTTGGTGCGCTCATCCGTATGGGCGGCGATGGCGGCCGGGTCGGCGGCGTCGATGAAGCGCACCGTGACGCCGTACTGGGGCAGGGTGTGGGCGAACAGATTATAGGTGCCGCCATACAGGGTCGAGGTGGCGATAATGTTGTCGCCCGCCTCCGCGATGGTCAGGATCGCATAGGTGATCGCCGCCTGACCCGAGGCCACGGTCAGCGCCGCAATCCCGCCCTCCAGCGCCGCGATGCGCTGTTCCAGCACGTCGGACGTCGGGTTCATGATGCGGGTGTAGATGTTGCCCGCCACCTTCAGGTCGAACAGATCCGCCCCGTGCTGGGTGTCGTCGAAGGCGTAGCTGGTGGTCTGATAGATGGGCACGGCGACCGATTTGGTGGTCGGATCAGGCGAATAGCCCGCATGCACGGCGAGGGTATCGAACTTCATGGCGTCCCTGGAGAATTTTCAGCGTCAGTCGGCTGATTCATTCAGGGCTTTGGCGATACCTGCAAGGGTATGGAATTTCAGTAATTCTATTAGGGCGGTCAGATTTTCTAACCGCCCTGAGAAAGCGCCCTAGTTGTTGAACAGGAAATGCATCACATCCCCGTCCTTGACGACGTAGGCCTTGCCTTCGGCGCGCATCTTGCCCGCTTCCTTGGCGCCCGCTTCGCCCTTCAGCGCGACATAGTCGTCGAAGGCGATGGTTTCGCCGCGGATGAAGCCCTTTTCGAAGTCGGTGTGGATCACGCCCGCCGCTTGCGGCGCGGTGGCGCCGACGGGGATGGTCCAGGCGCGCGCTTCCTTCGGCCCGACGGTGAAGTAGGTCTGCAGGCCCAGCAGCTTGTAGGCCTCGCGGATCAGGCGGTTCAGGCCGGGCTCTTCCAGGCCCAGGGTCTCGAGGAACTCCTTTTGTTCCTCGTCGTCCAGGACGGCGATCTCCGACTCGATCTGGGCCGAGATGACCACTGAGTTGGCGTTGTCCTCGGCGGCGCGTTTGGCGACCAGATCGGACAGCTCATTGCCCTTGTCGGCAGAGCCTTCCTCGACGTTGGCGACGTAGAGGGCGGGCAGGGCGGTCAGCAGCTGCAGCATGTCCCAGGCCTTCTTGTCCTCCTTGGACACCTCGGCCAGGCGCGCGGGCTTGCCGTCGCGCAGCTTCTCGAGCGCGGCGTCGATCAGCTTCAGGTTCAGCTGGGATTCCTTGTCGCCGCCCTTGGCGCGCTTCTCGATCTGGACGCGGCGGCGCTCAAGGCTCTCGAGGTCGGCCAGCATCAGCTCGGTCTCGATGATCTCGAGGTCCGAGATCGGGTCGATGCGGTTCTCGACGTGGGTGATGTCGTCATCGACGAAACAGCGGGCGACGAAGGCGATGGCGTCGCAGTCGCGGATGTTGGCCAGGAACTGGTTGCCCAGGCCCTCGCCCTTGGATGCGCCGCGCACCAGACCGGCGATGTCCACGAAGGTGATCCGCGAGGGGATGATCTCCTTGGAACCGGCGATGCCGGCCAGGACGTTCAGGCGCGGCTCCGGCACGGCCACGTCGCCGGTGTTCGGCTCGATGGTGCAGAACGGATAGTTGGCCGCTTGGGCCGCCGCCGTCTTGGTCAGGGCGTTGAACAGGGTGGACTTGCCGACGTTGGGCAGGCCGACGATCGCGACTTTCAGGGCCATGGTATTCCTCGTGAGCGCGAGCCTTTAGCCGGTTCGGGCCGGTTTGTCAGGCTCGCGCCGTCAAGAGAGCTTCCTACTCTTCGGAATCCACCACCGGCGGCTGCTTGATGGCCGCGTGGACGCCGATAGGACCGGCCTTCTCGAACGTCAGGGTGAAGGAGGCGACGCCGCCGTCGACCAGAGGATCGCGCAGGCCCATCAGCATGATGTGATTGCCGCCGGGCTTCAGCTCGACCGGGGTTCCGGCGGGCAGGGGCAGGCCGTCGGCCAGGTGAGCCATGCTCATGACCCCGTTCTCCATCTTCATCTCATGCACCTCGGCCGACTGGGCCAGGGCCGTCGAGACGCTGACCAGACGGTCGTCGGAGCCTGCCGTCAGGGTCAGGTAGCAGCCCCCGGCCTTGGCGCCGTTGGGGGTGGGGCGGCACCAGGCGTCGGCGACCTGGACCACGCCGGGGGCGACGGCGGCGTCCTTGGCGGCCTCGGCCGACTTTTCGGCGGGCTGGCCGCAGGCGGCGAGGGTGAGGGCGGCGGCCGACAGGACGGTCAGGGCGAACAGAGGTTTCATGTTGAAGCTCCTTCTCAAGAGGCTGCGACGGGCTTGGACCCGGCGAACGCCCGCGCCGCTCGGTCGAGCAGCAGGGCGGCCACGAGGCTCAGTCCCGTCAAGGGATAGAGGATGGACAGGGGGATGACGATGCACAGCACGGCGATTCTCGCGCGGGGGCCGGGCGGCGCGGGCGGGGCGCCGGCAAGGCGGCGCGATAGGCTGGACGGGCGGCGCTTCCACCACATGATCAGGCCGCTGATCGCCAGCAGCCAGACGGCGATGCAGCCGATCAGCATGACGATGCGGTTGATCCAGCCGTATTGCGTTCCCTGATGGACGGCGATGCCCCATTCGAAGCCCTTGGCCATGACGCCGAACTGGCTCCAGCGCAGGTCGGCCTTCACCGCCCCGGTGGCGCCATCGACATAGAGGCTGCGGGCGTCCTCGGTCTTGCGGGTCTGGCGGGAGACGGTCCAGGCCAGGTCGGAGGATCGGGGGATGCTGACGGTGAAGGGGCGGGGCAGGCCCTGTTCACGCGCGGTTTCGAGAACGCGCGACAGGCTGGCGACGCCGTGGCCATGCGCGGGCAGGACGGCGTTTTCCAGCGTCCAGCCCACGCCCGCCGGGGCGTCGTGGAGCTTGGCGTGGCTCCAGGGGCTGGCGGCGGCGGGCGCGGGCGGGCGGCCCAGCCCTGTGTCGCGCATGACGCCCATGAAGCGATCGCCCCAGACGGCCGACCACGGCATCCCGGTGACTGCGAGGAAGATGATCACTCCGCCCACATAGAAGCCTGTCAGGGCGTGAACGTCGCGCCAGAAGGGGCGGCGTCCGGCGTCCGTCTCACGCGGCCTCAGCACGGCGCCGGCGCGGCGGCGAGGCCACCACAGGTAAAGGCCGGTGGCGCACAGGATGATGGCCCAACCCGCGACGATCTCGACCAGAATGTTCAGCGCCGTTCCGATCGGGCCGCCGAACAGACTGAGGGAGTGCAGCTTCTTGATCGTCTCGGTCACGCCGCCATAGGCGGTGACGCCGGTGACCGTGGCGGTGTGCGGATCGACGAAGACGGTGCGCTGGGCGCCGTCGGACCTGTCGACGTGGACGCGCACGGCCTGATCGGCGCGGTCAGGCACCAGCACGTTCGCCGCCCGGCCTTCGCCTGCGCGGGCGGCGGCGGCCAGCCACTGATCAGGATCTGCTTGCTGGGCGCTGGCCGGAACCTGGATCATGGAGCGATAGACGGCGTGGTCGATCTCGTCCTTGAATAGATAGAGGCCGCCCGTCAGCGTCAGCAGCATCAGGAACGGCATGACCAGCACCCCGGCGTAGAAGTGCCAGCGCCAGACGGCCCGATAGGCGCCGGACATCATGTCCGGCGCCTTGGTCTTGGGAGAGGCGGTCATCAGTAGACCAGCCGCAGGCCGACGAAGACCGAACGGCCCTCGCCGGGGAAGAAGACGGCCGTCTGCGACGAGCGAGCGTCGGTCACGGCCGAGAACTCGCCGACGTAACGCTTGTCGGTCAGGTTGCGCGCGTCGATGTAGACCGAGGTGCGGGCGTTGATGTTGAAGCCGCCGGTCAGTCCCAGCACGGCGTAGTCCGGCGCCTTCATGGTATTGGCGTAGTCGACGTAGGGGCTGGACATCCGCCACTCGACCGAGGGGGTGACGAAGACGCCCGTCGGATGGCGCCAGGCCAGCTCGGCCCGGTACTGGTGCTCAGGCACGACCGGCAGGCGGTTGTCGCCCCAGCGCGCATCGCCGTCGAAGCGGAAGTCGCTCCAGTTATAGACCTGACGCAGCATCATCGACCCGTCCGCCAGTTCGACCGGCAGGGTCCAGTCCAGCCCGGCCTCGATTCCCTGATGGATCGTCTTCTTGGCGTTGAAGGTGGCGGCGGGGATGTCGGGGCCGGTGATGAAGTTCAGCATCTCGCCCTCGATCCGGCTGCGGTAGGCGACCAGATCCCAGGCCAGAGGGCCATGACGGCCGCGCGTGCCGATCTCGCCGGTCCAGGCGTCCTGAACCTCGACCGGGGTGAAGCCGGTCAGCGGCGCCTGCACCAGGGCGCCATAGGTCGGCGGCTCGACCGAGCGGGTCAGGTTGGCGAACACCTGGGCGCCATTCTCGGCTTCCCACAACAGGCCCATGCGTGGCGAGAACCACTCGTAGTCGCGGCTGGCGTCATTGGCCGGGGTCATGCGGTCCAGATAGTCGCGCGTGGCGCGTCCCCATGAGCCGCCCACGACCAGCGCCAGTTGGTCGGTGACGAACAGCCGCCCCTCGGCGAAGACGTCCAGCCCAGAGGCGTCCTGACGCGCATCGGCGGTCTTGGCGCCGCGCTGACCCGCCAGGTTCACATAGCGCAGGGCCTCGACCTCTCCCTCGCGCCACGAGAAGCCGTAGAAGGCGTCGGCGCGCAGGTCGCCGATCTGGCCGGTCCAGTCGATGCGGGCGAAGGCGCCGCGCGTCGTGCTGTCCTGATCCATCACCTGGAAGATCGGGTGATACAGCGACTTCTCCCAACCCCAGACGGCGCCCTCGAACAAGGTGGATTCATTGAAGCGCCAGCGGGTCTGAAGCGTCAGCCGCTTGACCGTCAGGTCGCGGGCCTGATCGCCGGACAGGGCGCTGGCTGAGGCCATGCGTGGGGTGTTCAGCGCCTGTTTCAACGTCAGGGAGCCGGGCATGTCCTGTTTGATGTCGGCGGCTTGGGCGATCAGGCGCACCTCGCGGTCCTCGCCGAAGGAACGGCCCGCATTGACGGTCAGGCGGGCCTGTGACTGCTGGCTGTGGTCGCGCCAGCCGTCGCCTTGCATGGCGGTGGCGGCGGCGTAGACGTCCCAGTCGCCATAGGTCTCGGCGACGGCGCCGTGAGCGCGCACGAAGCCGTTGCTGCCGCCCTCGACCTGCATCAGGGCGCGCTGGCGGGCCGTGCGGCCGGTCGGGGTGACTAGGTTGATCGCCCCGCCCAACTGGGCCCCGCCGAAGCGCAGGGTGTTGGCGCCCTTCCACACCTCGACATAGCGGGCGCTGAGGGAATCCACGCTCTGGAAGTCGGAAAAGCCGTCGGCGTCGGCGAAGGGCACGCCGTCCTGGGCGAACAGGACGCCGCGCTGGTGGAAGCCCTGGGCGATGCCCGAGCCGCGAATGGACAGGCGGCTTTCCTCGCCGAACCGCTTTTGCGCCAGCACGCCGGGGACGTTGCGCAGGGTGTCGGAGAAGCCCTGCACGAAGCGGTCGGAATAGCTTTCGGCTGACACCACGGCGACGGCGCCGGGGGTGCGGCTGAGACGGTTGCGGGCCTCGGCCACAACGGTCGGGTCTTCGGCGTTGCGCCGGCCGGTGACGATGATGCTGTCGACGACGGTGGGGCTGTCAGCCTCCGACAGGTCGTAGGCATGGGCGAGGGACGGCGCCAGGCAGGCGCCGATGAGCAGGGCGCACGGCGCCGCAGCGGTCTTGAGAGACATGGAATTCGTATCCTGAAAACAGATGTGCGGCCGCGCAGGGCCTTCAGCAGGCGCGCGGCGTCGATGGGTCTGGTTTTCAGGCTTGAGGCGGGGCGCGCGACGGCGGGCGCGGCGG
>NZ_GL883086.1:1333577-1343223 GCF_000204035.1 Brevundimonas diminuta ATCC 11568 | reverse complement strand
AGGGCCGCCAGCAGCGGCATGACGCAGGCGGCGCATTTGGCCCCCATATGCTCCTTGGCCGGGCCGTCGACGCCGCCGGACTGAATGGTCTGAGGACCGTCGGCCGAGCAGATGACGATGGGCTGCCCGGGCGTGGAGGCCGCCAGCGCCGCGAAGGGCATCAGGCTGCCGATCACGATGGCGAACGTCGCGGCCAGGAAGGCCAGCGAGCGCCAGGTCGACCAGTTTTCTGCCTGAGAGCGGGTCACGGGGCAGGGCTTAAACCTTCCCAGACGGGGAAGCTAGACCGGCGAGGGGCGACGCGGCGTCGCGCGCGGCCTCGACAAGATCGCCTTCGCAGTGCAGCGTGACGCTTGGACAGTCATCGAGGACACGCATGATCCGCGCCATCGGACCCTTCGCTCTCGCCCTGCTTCTTGCCGCGCCTGCGGCCGCGCAACAGGTGGAGGAGGGGCCGGGCGGTCCCGATCGCGTCTCCCTGACGGTCTACAACCAGAACATCGCCCTGGTGGAGGACGTGCGGAACCTGAACGTGCCCGCCGGGCGCTCGCGTCAGGAGTTTCCGGGCGTTTCGGCAAGCATCCGGCCCGAGACGGTGGGCCTGTCGGGGCGCGGCCTGTCGGTGGTCGAGCAGAACTTCGACTATGACCTGCTGACGCCGGGCAAGCTGATGGAAAGCGCCGTCGGCAATGAGATCGGCATCGTCCGCACCAACCCCGGATCGGGCGCCCAGTCGACCGAGCGCGCGCGCGTGCTGGCGGCGAATCAGGGCGTGGTGCTGCAGATCGGCGACCGTATCGAGGTGCTGCGCGACGACGGCGTGCCGACGCGCGTCATCTTCGACCGGGTGCCGCAGAACCTGCGCCCGCGTCCGACGCTCAGCGTGACGCTGGACGCCGAGGGGGCTGGTCGCCGCGAGACGACCCTGTCCTATCTGACCTCGGGCCTGACGTGGAAGGCGGACTATGTCGCCCGTTTCGACGAGAAGGCGGGCAAGCTGGACCTGACCGGCTGGGTGACGCTGACCAACAACTCGGGCGCGACCTTCAGCAACGCTCAGACGCGGGTGGTGGCGGGCGACGTCAACCTGATCAATCAGGGCGGCTATAATCCGCGCCCGCCGGTCCGTGTGTCCAATACGCGCGGCAATGGAACCCAGTCGGGCGGTGAGGGCGCGCTGGCCGACGTCTATGTCTATCCTCTGCCCGAGGCCGTGACGGTCGCCAACAACCAGACCAAGCAGGTCGGCCTGATCGACGCGGCGGGCGTGCCCGCGACCAAGCGCTATCTGCGGGTGGTCGACGGCTTCTACAGCGCCGAAGAGCCGATCGCGGCCGAAGTCGGGGTCATCTTCGCCAATGGATCGGGCGACGCGGCGCGCGCCCTGCCTGCGGGGGTGATCCGCGTCTATGTGAAGGATGAGGCGGGCGAGCCGCGCTTCATCGGCGAGAGCCAGGTCGACCACTCGCCCGCCGGGGCCGAGATCGTGGTGACGACGGGCGACGCCTTTGATGTGACGGTGCAGCCACGTCTGGTGTCGTCCGAGCGGGTGTCGAAGCGCCTGGTCGACTATTTCCGCACCCGCTACGTCATGGAATACACCGTCCGCAACGCTCGGCCCGAGCCGGTGACGGTCGAGGTGCGCCAGCGCGGTCTGGGCCGCGACACCGAACTGACGGATCAGAGCATCACGGGCGAGATGCGGGACGCGCGCACCGTCGTCTGGCGTGTGCCGGTGCCCGCCAACGGCGAGACCAAGCTGACCGCGACCATCACCACGGGCGGTTGATCTCATGCGCCGCCTTCTGGCGATCACCACTGCGCTGAGCCTTCTGGGGCCCACAGCCTGGGCGCAGACGGAGAGCGTGTCCGCGCGTCCTGACGGGGCGACGGTGGTGATCTATCGCGACCGTCCGGTCGATACGGTCGCCCTGATGGAACAGTCGCGCCAGCCGTGGAGCCGGCTGGATCGTCAGGGGCTGGCCCTGATCGTGGAGACGCGCACGGTCGATCTTCCGGCGGGCGAGGGGATCATCCGTTTTCGCGGACTGGCCACCGGCGTGGTGCCGCAGAGCGCGGTGCTGGAGGGCCTGCCCGCCCATGTGGTCGAGCGCAACGCCGACTTCGACCTGCTGTCGCCGGCCAGTCTGATGGAGAAGTCGGTGGGCGAGGTGGTGCGCGTCGTTCGCACCAATCCGGCGACTGGCGAACAGGTCGAGAAGGCCGCGGTCATCCGTGCGGGCGCTCAAGGCACTGTGTTGGAGATCGACGGCCGGTTCGAGGCGCTGGACTGCTCGGGCCAGACCGAGCGGGTCGTGTTCGACCGCGTGCCAGAGGGGCTGGGCGACCAGCCGACCCTGTCGGTGCGTACGCGGGCCGAGCGAGCGGGACGGCATACGGTGACGCTGGCCTATCTGACCACGGGGCTGCAGTGGTCGGCCGACTATGTGGCCCGCCTTAACCCGACGGACGGGACGCTGGACCTGACCGGCTGGCTCACGCTGGCCAATTTCGGCGGCACGGGATTCCCCGCCGCCCCGGTGCAGGTGGTGGCGGGCACGCTGAGGAAGGACGCAGGCACCGTGCCGGTCGAGCCGATGGTCCGCTATCAGCAGAATGAATGCTGGCCGCAGGGGACGACGACGCTGGGCAGTGGTCTGCAGCCCACTTACAAGCAGGATCGCGTCGAATACACAGGGCCTCCTGTTATTTTACCTGGTCCGCCTCCGCCCCCTGTGCCTATGGCCGCGCGAGAGATCACCGTAACCGCCATGGCGCGTCAGGGCGAACTGGGCGACTACAAGATCTACACCCTGCCTGAGCCGACCACGGTAGCGGCGCGCCAGACCAAGCAGGTGCGCTTTCTGGAGCGCGAGGCCGTGGCCTATGAGCGGGTCTATCGCGCCGGGGTGCTGAACCCGGACGAGGAGACGCAGCCCACGGCCATCGTCATGAAGCTGCGCAATGAGGAGGGCGCCGGGCTGGGCGTGGCCCTGCCGGGCGGTTCGGTGGCGGTGATGCAGCCGGACGGGGCGGGCGGCGTGCTGCTGGCCGGTCAGGATCGGTTCGAGGACAAGGGCGTGGGGCTGCCGGTGCGGTTGGCCTTCGGCGAATCGTCGGACGTGCGGGTGCAGACGCGGCTGGTGAAGTCCGGCAGTTCGACGCGCGGCGCCGTCACGACCGAGCGCACCGAGGTTGAGACCACAGTCACCAACGCCCGCTCTGAGCCGGTGACGGTCGAGCTGGTCGCCGATGCGGCCGGGCAGCGCGGTTTCCGTATCCGCAGCCAGTCGGTGCGCAGTCGGGTGGACGACACCGGCTATCCGGTCTGGACGCTGAGCGTGCCGGCGAATGGCGCGGCGACCCTGAAGGCGGCGTGGACAACGACGGATTGAGGCTGTGATTCTCCCTCCCCATGAAGGGAGGGAGAGGCGTTATGTTACTCCCCCTTCGCCGCCTGCCGGGGGCTGAATTTAGGCGCTGGAGCCAGGCGCATGACTTCGCCCTGATAGCGTTCGTCGTCGCCATTCACCGCGAAGGGCAGGGCGTCGGCGCAGGCCTGCAGCATGGCGTCCAGCCACGGCTTGTCGGCCTTGTGGAAGTCGCCCAGGACGTGGGCGTGAACCAACTGAGGCTCGCCAGGGTGGCCGATGCCCATGCGGGCGCGGCGGAAGTCGGCGCCCAGGTGGCTGATCAGGCTGCGAATCCCGTTCTGGCCTGCTGCGCCGCCGCCCTTCTTCATGCGGAAGCGGCCGGGAGCCAGATCGATCTCGTCGTGGAAGACGATGACGTGTTCGGGCTTCACCTTGTAGAAGCGCGCCGCCTCGCCGACGGCGCGGCCGCTCTCGTTCATATAGGTCTGGGGCTTCATCAGCAGAACCTTGGTCCCCTCGACCTCGCCGTCGGCGACGATCGACTGGAACTTGGCGCGCGAGGGACCGAAGCGCCAGCGGTCGGCGATTTCGTCCACGGCCATGAAGCCGATGTTGTGGCGGTTCTTTTCGTATTTGGGGCCGGGATTGCCCAGGCCGGCGATGATGATCATGCGATCCTCATGCCTCGTGCTTCGGGCAAAGAAAAGCCCCGCCAGGCGAACCGGGCGGGGCTGATTTCTGATCCCCTCAGGCAGCCCTGCATCGCGCGCAGGGCGATAGGGGAGGAAACCTTAGGCTTCTTCGGCTTCGCCTTCGGCGGTGGTGTCGCCGGCGTCCGACTGAGCGGCGGCCGAGTTCTTGATCGCGGCGATCATGAAGTCACGGTCGGTGATGGTCGGCGCAGCGCCTTCCGGCAGTTGGATGTCCGAGATGCGGATGTTCTCGCCGATCTCGCGGCCCTTCAGGTCGACGACCAGTTCAGCCGGGATACGGTCGGCGCGGACCATGATCTCGACGGTGTGGCGAACCACTTCCAGCATGCCGCCCTGACGGGTGTAGGGAGCTTCGTCGGCGTTGACGAAGGCGACCGGGATTTCGATCTTGATCTCTTCCTTGGCGCCGACGCGCATCAGGTCGAAGTGCAGCGGACGGTCGGAAACCGGATCGAACTGGATGTCCTTGGCGATGACCGGCTGGGTTTCCTTGCCGTACTTAAGGGTCACCAGATGACCGATCAGCTTGCCGGTGTACAGCGACTTGCGGAACTCACGCTCGTTCACGGAGATGGCCACCGGGGCTTTGTCGCCGCCGTACAGCACGCCGGGGACGGCGCCTTCGCGGCGCGCGGCGCGGGCGCCGCCGGTGCCCACGTTTTCGCGGACATCAACGTTCAGAATGATCTCAGCCATCGGGCTCGCCTTCAATACAAGTAAACGCCTGCGCAGAACCGTGTCCCGCGCGGCGGGGTCATGAACCCTTCGAATTCAAGAGCGCGGGCTATTACACGGAACACGGGGCGGACGCAACCGCCCCGGCTCAGCCCACAGCGATAATCAGCCTCAGCCGTGCGGGGACGCGGTCGGCGAAGACTGGTTCTGCGCCTGGGCCATCGGCGTGGGCGCGCCTGCAGGCGGCACGGCCACGGTGATGGTGGGCATCGGTCCCGTGTACTGCGAGGTGCACTGGGCCAGGTCGCGAACGACGTGACGACCGGCGCAGAAGATGTCCTCATAGTTCGGCTTGGCCGCCGCCAGGCACTGGAACAGCATCAGCTTCGACATGCTGAGGCAGAACTCATTGTTCGATTCGGTCGTAAGGGCGTCGGTGTTCGCCTTGGCGTCCTCGCCCGCCGCGCCCAGGGCCGCCAGGGCCGCGATGGCCAGGGAGTTGACGATGGCGGGCGTGAAGGGCGCGCCGCGCTGGGCGGCGGTCAGGTTCAGGCCCGAGCCGCTGTTGGCGGCGGCGAACAGGCGGGCGCTGTCCTCGGCCGAGGGCAGGCGCGGCACGGCCGACAGGGATTTGGCGCCTTCCAGGCGGCCGTTGCGGTCGGCGACGGGCTGGGTGGCCCAGCGGCGGCGCGGGTCGCGACGTTCCTGGATGGTGTAGGCGTCCGTCTCCACCGCTTCGGCAAGGGCGGTCATGGTCGCCGCGTCCTGGCCCATGGTGCTGGCGATCAGGCCGGCGGCGGCTTCCGCGCCGGGCAGGGTGGCGGCGTAGGCCGGGTCGGCGACGATTCGCGACACCATCTGCTGACGCTGGGCCGGATCGGAGGCGAACTGGCGCACGCCGGCGACGTATTCAGGCGACTGCAGAGCCAGGATGGCGCCGTAGGCGATCATGCCGCGCGACAGCTGGCCGGCCTCGACGGCGGCGCCCTTGCGGACGGCGGCCTGAATGGATTCGGCGTCGGGGAAGCCGGCCTGGATCGACCCGACTTCGCGCACGAAGGCGACGTAGACCGAGGCGGCCTCGGCCACGCTCTGGTTCAGCGCCAGGGCAGGGGGCGGCGGCGGGGGCGGCGCAGGGGGCGGCGCTTCCGGCTCAGGCGTCGAACAGCTGGCCAGGACGGCGGCGGCGGCGACAGCGGCGACGGAGAGGCCGCGACGCAAGAAGGCCTGGGGCATCGGCGATCTTCCCTTGCTTTTAAGCGATACGCACTTGGACGGGCGTCGGAGGCGCGAGGCGCCTACCGAACTACAAGCCCTTATATCGCGGAGGGAATGGTTAGCCGAACCTTAATCGAACAGCTTTGAGACCGACTCTTCGTTGGCGATGCGCCGAATCGCCTCGCCCATCAGCGGAGCCACGGGCACGCGACGGATCTTCGAGCAGTTCAAAACTTCGTCAGGTTGTTCGATGGAGTCGGTGATCACCAGCTCCTTCAGCGGGCCGTTGGCGACGCGGTCGACCGCCGGACCCGACAGGACGCCGTGGCTGATGTAGGCCGAGACCTCGGTCGCGCCGCGGTCGATCAGCGCCTTGGCGGCGTTCACCAGGGTGCCGCCCGAATCGACGATGTCGTCGAACAGGATGCAGCGGCGGCCTTCGACGTCGCCGATGATGTTCATGACTTCGCTCTCGCCCGCCTTGGGACGGCGCTTGTCGACGATGGCGAGGTCGGCGTTCAGGCGGCTGGCCAGCGAGCGCGCGCGCACCACGCCGCCGACGTCGGGCGAGACGATCATCAGGTCGTCGCCCTTCGGATAGTTGTCCTTGATGTCCTGGGCCAGGACGGGCGTCGCCACCAGATTATCGGTCGGGATGTCGAAGAAGCCCTGAATCTGGCCGGCGTGCAGGTCCATGGTCAGCACGCGGTCGGCGCCGGCGCGGGTGATCAGATTGGCGACCAGCTTGGCCGAGATCGGCGTACGGCCGCCGGTCTTACGGTCCTGACGGGCGTAGCCGAAGTAGGGCATGACGGCCGTGATCCGCTTGGCCGAGGCGCGCACCAGCGCGTCGGTCATGATCAGCAGCTCCATCAGATTGTCGTTGGCCGGATATGAGGTCGACTGGATGATGAAGACATCCTCGCCGCGCACGTTCTCCTCGACGACGGCGAACACCTCATTGTCCGCGAAACGCTTCACCTGGGCCTTGGTCAGCGGCATGTCCAGGTGGGCAGCGATGGCCTGGGCCAAGCTCCGGTTCGAATTGCCTGCGAGCAGCTTCATTGACCGGTCATCCTTTCGCCGTCATCGCTCCGCCAATAGTCGCGGATGCGTTTCTGGACGCGCTCTCTAGGCGGCGAACGGTGCGGCGTCCAGCCGTGTTCCGGTCGGATCTTCGATTTCAGCCGATTGGCTTGGGCGCGGGCGCTGTTATAGAGGACGCATCCTGCTAACGAGGGCGCGTGTCGCGTGTCCGCGTCCCGAAGGCATCTTGATGAGGTCGCCCTTGCTCGCTTCGAAGTCTCGTACCGGCCTGACCCTGTTGACGGTCGCCGTCGCGGCCCTGTCGCTTTCCGCCTGCGCTGGCAACAAGCCGCGCCAGAAGCTGGCCTATGAGGAGCGTCCGGTCGAGGCCCTCTACAACACCGGCTATCAGCGCCTGCAGTCCAAGCGCTGGATGGACGCCGTCGACTACTTCCAGGAAGTGGAGCGTCAGCACCCCTATTCGGAATGGGCGCGTCGGGCGATCCTGATGCAGGTCTACGCCTATTATCAGAACAACAACTATCAGGACGCGATCGCGGCGGCTGACCGCTTCATCGCCCTGTTCCCAGGCAATCCGTCGGCCAGCTACGCCTTCTACATGAAGGCTGTCTGCAACTTCGAGCAGATCGTCGACGTGGGCCGGGACCAGGGCTACGCCGAGGCCGCCCTGGCGGGTCTGCGCGACGTGGTGCGTCGCTATCCGGGTTCGTCCTACGCCACCGATGCGCGGGTCAAGATCGACATGGTCAACGACCAGCTGGCCGGCAAGGAAATGACCGTCGGCCGCTATTACCAGCGCGCCAACCAGCCGCTGGGCGCGTTGAACCGCTACAAGGCCGTCATCAACAACCCCGACTTCCAGCGCACCTCGCACACGCCTGAGGCCCTGTATCGTCTGGTCGAGGTCAATCTGAGCCTGGGTCTGACCGAGGAGGCGACGCGCAACGCCGCCGTCCTGGGCCACAACTATCCGGGCAGCCCCTGGTACGCCGAGGCCTTCGCCCTGCTGCGCGAGCGCGGCGAGAACCCGACGGTTCAGCCTGAAGGCAAGCGCGAATCCTGGCTGCAACGCCTGATCCCCGGCGGCGCCTGATCCGGTCGCAGGGCAGTGACGCGGCGTGATTAAGGCGCTGCGTTCCTGTTCTGTTTCCGGCTAGGATGCGGCGAAACATCGAATCAGATCGCCCATGCTGACCACCCTCTCGATCCGTGACGTCGTCCTCGTCGACGCCCTTGACCTGGAGGTCGAGGACGGTCTGACCGTGCTGACCGGCGAGACGGGGGCGGGCAAGTCCATCATCCTCGACGCGCTGGGCCTGGCGCTGGGCGCGCGCTCCGACGCCGGACTGGTGCGGAACGGCGCCAAGCAGGCCTCGGCTACGGCCGTCTTCACCGCGCCTGATGATGAAGCCCTGATCGCCCTGTTGTCCGAACGCGGCTTCGAGGTCGCGCCGGGCGAAGAGCTGATCCTGCGCCGCGTCGTGTCGGCTGACGGCCGCAGCCGCGCCTATGTCAACGATCAGCCCGCCGGGGTGACGGCGCTGCGCGAGATCGGCGCCCTGCTGGTCGAGGTGCACGGCCAGCATGAAACCGTCGGCCTGCTGGACTGGAAGACGCACCGGGCGCTGCTGGACAACTACGGCGGGCTGCAACCGCAACTGGCGGGCGTAGCGGGAGCGGCCGAGCGTCTGAAGGCGGCGCAGGCCCATCTGGATGATCTGGAAGCCTCGGCCGCCGAGGCTGCGGCCAAGGCCGAGGAAATCGCGCAGAATCTGGCCGATCTCGACGCCCTTGATCCCAAGCCGGACGAAGAGACGGAGCTTGCGGGCGAACGCGCCATCCTGGGCGCGGCGGAGAAGGCGGTGGCCGATCTGGCCGATGCGCGCAATCTGCTGGGCGGCGACAAGCTGAGCCAGCGTCTGGCCTCGGCCCTGCGCGCGGTGGAGCACGCGCGCCAGCGGGCGGTGCAGGCGGGCGCAGAGGGCGATAATCCCATCATCGTCAAACTGGCCTCGGCCGCCGAGGCGGTGGACCGCGCCCTGGTCGAAGCGACCGAGGCGGTGGCCTGTGTCGACGCAGCGGCCGACGCCTTCGACTTCGAGCCGGGCCGTCTGGACAAGGCGGAGGAGCGGCTGTTCGCCCTGCGCGCCGCCGCTCGCAAGCTGAACACGACAGTCGAGGCGTTGCCGGGGCTACGACTGCGCCTGCGCGAGCAACTTCGCCTGATCGAGGACGGTGAAGAGGCGCTGACCAAGGCCCGCCGTGACGTCGCCGTGGCGATCGAGGCCTATGACGTGGCGGCCATGCTGCTGACCTCGGCGCGCGAGGCGGCGGGGGACCGGCTGGTCGCCGCCGTCATGGACGAACTTGGCCCGTTGAAGCTGGAGCGCGCCCGCTTCCGCGTGACGCTGGAGCCGGTCGAAGGGCGTCGCGGTCCGCTGGGCGTCGAGACGGTGCGGTTCGAGGTGGCGACCAACGCCGGAACCGCCTTCGGGCCGCTGGACACGGTGGCGTCGGGCGGGGAGCTGGCGCGTTTCGCGCTGGCGATGAAGGCGGCGCTGGCCAGCCGTGAGGACCAGCGCCAGCCGGTCATGATCTTCGACGAGGTGGATCAGGGCG
>NZ_GL883086.1:1325850-1333444 GCF_000204035.1 Brevundimonas diminuta ATCC 11568 | reverse complement strand
GCGGCCACGCTCACTGGAAGGTCCGCAAGGCCGATGTCGAAGGCCACACCCGCACCTCCATCGACGTGCTGGAGACAGGTCCGCGTCAGGAAGAGATCGCGCGGATGCTGTCGGGCGCCGAGATCACCGATGAAGCGCGCGCGGCGGCGCGGGTGCTGATCGGCTAACCTCTTCCTTCTCCCCTTGTGGGAGAAGGTGGCAGGCGGAGCCTGACGGATGAGGGGTGTCGACTCCCATTTTCTCGGAATTCGATGAGCGGGCGTCAGTACGGCGTTCACAACCGATGCGCTGACACCCCTCATCCGAGCGCCTCCGGCGCCCGCCTTCTCCCTCAAGGGGAGAAGGAAGACTTAGACCCCCAGAATCCAGCCTTCTTCGGCCTCAACCTGGGCGATCAGGGCTTCGTCGGCGCCAGCAGGCGGCGCGAAGGCTTTTTGCAGGTCGCCGGCGTCGTCCATGCGGGCGAAGGCTTCGGCGGCGGCGCGAACCTGGGCCTGGGTCTTGTATTCTTTGACGCCCTCGGCGCTGACCGCGCGCTTGGCCTCGAACATCAGGGGCCAGACTTCGACGATGACGGCCGACAGCGGCTCGATGTCGGCCTCGGTCAGTTCGCGCCAGCCGGTGCCGAAGGGCCAGACGGCGGCCGAGGCGCCCAGCGCATCCAACAGGCGGCGCAGCATGGGCACGCCGACCAGGGTCAGGCCGCCGATCGCGCCCGCGCCGTGCATCTGCCAGACGCTCTTGGGGGGCAGCTTGTCCTTGCGCGCGGCCAGTTCGGTGGCGCGGAACTCGGGAATGTCGGCGCCGGCGCCTTCGGGCGGCTTGGTCGTGGTCAGCCAGCGCTGGGCCTGGCTGGCGGGCGCGCCCCAGAAGGGCCAGGGCTCGTCCGTCATCAGGCGGTTCATCTTGGCCGCGACCTGATAGCGATTGTTCGAATTATCGGCTTTGTCGACGATGTTGGCGGCCAGGAATTTGCCCATGGCGTCCCACGGGCGGCCGTCCAGCTTCAGCCGCGCAGCGGTTCCGGCCGGGAAGCCGAAATCGAAGTCGAAGCCCACTAGGACGCGGTCGCCGCGCTTGCGGTGCTCGGTCAGCAGGTCGGCGATCAGCTTCTCGCCCTCGGCGCGCGTGGCGACGTTGTGCGTCTCGGCGTACAGGCGGAATCGCACGTCGCGCTTGGCGACGCCGACCCACAGGGTCTGCTCGCCCAGCTTCTTGCCCTCGGCGGCGGTCCAGTTGGCGATGATGTAGGCGTCGAAAAGGCGGGCCACGGGGGCTCCTGAAGAAAGAAGCGAAGAACAGGAACGGGGGCTTCTAGCCGCCCTGACTCAAGCCGTGAAGGGCGATCAGCGTTGCATCAAGGCTTCGACGTGCGACAACCAGCGGCGCCCCAGTCGCAGGCCCTCGCCGGGAGAGCGGGTTCCGGTGGCGGTCTCGGCCTCGGAGGCGGGGGCGGTGCGCGAGCCGCTCCACAGGGCCAGCTCGAACTCGGCGTTGTGCGGATCGCTGAAGATCAAGCGCAGCACGACCAGTTCGGCGTCGGGCGCGTCGAGGTCGATTTCCTTGCGGTGCTGGCCGCGCAGGACGCGGGCGACGACGTGGCCGTCGACGATGATCTCGGCCCCCAGCACTTCTTCGAAGGCGTAGACGAGGCCCATCGCGCCGCGATTCCACAGGACCGCCAACTGGCCGCCTTCAAGGTCCAGTCCGGCGGCGCGGCCTTCATGGGCGGACAGGGCCAGGGTGTCGGCCGGGGCGCCCAGCGCCTTCTTCATCGCCCGCCGCAGTCGCCGCTCGGACTCCATCCACCAGGAAAACAGCAAGACGCCGGTGGTCAGGAAGGCGGCGATCAGGGCGATCAGCAGAATGGCCCTGAACGTCTCGCCCATGGATCAGGCCTCCAGGTCCAGATCGACCACGACGGGAACGTGATCGCTCGGCTTTTCCATGTCGCGGGCCTCGCGGTGCGTCTCGATGGCGCGGAAGCGGTCGGCGGCGTGGGGCGACAGCAGGGCGAAGTCGATGCGGATGCCGTGGTTCCTCTGCCAGGCGCCCGCCTGATAGTCCCAGAAGGTGAAGGTTCCGGCGGGCTCGCGGCCCAGTTCGTGGGAATCGGCCAGGCCCAGCCATTTCAGCGCGCGGAAGGCCTCGCGGCTTTCCGGCTGGAACAGGGCGTCTTCGGCCCAGGCGGCGGGGTTCTTGGCGTCCTCAGCCTCGGGGATGACATTGTAGTCGCCGCACAGGGCCAGGGGCTCTTCCAGAGCCAGCAGTTCGCGGGCGTGGTTCTGAAGCCGTTGGAACCAGGCCAGCTTATAGGCGAATTTTTCCGTGCCGAGCGGATTGCCGTTGGGCAGGTAGATGGAGGCGACCCGGATCGGGCGGGGCGCCTCGATCAGGGCTTCCAGATAGCGGGCCTGTTCGTCGCCGTCGTCGCCGGGCAGGCCGCGCCGCACGTCCGACAGCGGGTATTTCGAGAGCAGGGCGACGCCGTTGTAGCTCTTCTGGCCGTGCGTCTCGACGTTGTAGCCCAGGTCTTCGAAGGCCTCGCGCGGGAACTTCTCGTCCACGCATTTGATCTCCTGGAAGCAGGCGACGTCGGGATTGGCGGCCTGAATCCACTCCAGCACCGTGGGCAGGCGGGCGTTGACCGAGTTCACGTTCCAGGTGGCGATGCGCATGGGACGCAAGGCTAAGGTGAGCCGCTGCGTTCGGGAAGAGGGGCGGGCAAAACAAAGACGCCGCCGGATCGCTCCGGCGGCGTCTGATTTTCAGCCTGAACTGAGGATCAGCTGTTCGGCGCGGCGGCCGGAGCAGTGGTCGTCAGCTTGCAGCCGCCGCCGATCTGCTGGGCGGTGGCGCAGGGGTAGACCTGCTGCACGGCCTTGGCCGTGTCGAAGCGGACGATGACGCCGTCCGCGCCGTTGCAGGCGGCTTCATAGAAGGAGCCGTTGGCGTTCTTGCCCATGTAGCGGGCCTGGCTGATGTCGCAGGCGGCGGCTTCGGAACCGGCCAGCCAGCCCTTCAGCGTGGCGACCTGCTCGGCCGGCGTGGTGAAGCGGCACGAGGCGTTGGCCGAGACCAACTCCATGCAGGACGCGACTTCCCAACCCGAGGCGGCCTTGTTGATCTGGGCGCCCTCGACGCCAGCGCAGCCGATTTCATAGACAATGGCGCCGCCGGGCTTGGCGCCGATGATGGCGCCTTGGTCGACGGTGCAGGGCAGGCCGGCCTCCTTGGCGAAGGCGGTGAAGACAGCCATGGCGTTGTCGTTGGCGGGCAGGGAGCACTGCGAGCCGACGTCGGCGTTGGGATCGCGAGCGCGCGCCTGTTCAGCCGAAGAGGCCAGCACCATGCAGTCGGTGGCTTGCGGCGGCGTCGAGGTCAGCAGCAGGTAGCCGGGGCCGGTCGCGCAGGCGACTTCATACAGCGACTCCTTGTTCGCTGATTGGCCCAGCAGTTTGGACTCGGTGATCTGGCAGTTGGTGTTGGTCGCGGTCAGCACGCCCTGAGCGGCGGCCTGGATTTCCTCGGCGCTGGGCGGCTGAGGCGCGCGGGGCTGACGTTGACGACCACGCGAGGCGCGGCCTCCGCTGCTCTCGGTCACCTGAGGCCCGTCGGGATTCTGCGACGTGCGCTGGGCGAAAGAGGGGGTGGCGAGACCGGAGATGAGGACCGCCGCGCTCAGGGCGACGAAGGTGCGGGCATTGCGAGACACGGGGACGCTCCAAATGAACAGAGCGCTATCCCTGACCGCGCGGGCGACCTCGGTCAAGAATGGACGCCGTCGAAAAGCCGCTCTAAAAGGACGGTTGCAATTGGAGACGGACTTGGCTGACGGCGACACTCTGACAAGTTCCCGGACGGAACGCGGGCTGCATTATCCGTTTGAGGCAGCGCCTGCGGCGGGCGAAGCCATAGCGGTTGCGCCCGGCGTGCTGTGGTTGCGGCTGCCCCTGCCGATGGCGCTGAACCACATCAACCTCTACGCCATCGAAGACGGCGAGGGCTGGGCCGTCGTCGACGCCGGACTGGCGACGGATGTATCGCGCGAAGGCTGGACCAAGGCGCTGGCGGGCGTGCTGGGCGGGCGGCCGGTCACGCGCGTCATCTGCACCCATATGCATCCGGATCACATCGGCCTGGCGGGCTGGTTGTGCGAACGGTTCGGCGCGCCGCTGCTGATGTCGCGGACGGAGTATGTGACGGCGCGGATGTTGATCGGCGACGACGCTCTGGGGCCGCCGGCGGCGGCCGAGGCCTTCTATCGTGCGGCGGGCTGGTCGGATGAGCAGCTGGCGCGCTGGCGCGACGGCTACGGCGGCTTCGGCCGCATGGTTCAGGATTTTCCGCGCGACTATCGTCGGGTGCAGGACGGCGATGTCCTGAGCGTCGGCGGCGATGACTGGCGCGTGGTGGTCGGCGAGGGGCACAGCCCCGAACACGTCTGTCTGTGGCGCGAGAAGGACGGCGTCTTCATCGCGGGCGATCAGATCTTGCCGCGCATTTCCTCTAACATCTCGATCTGGCCGACGGAGCCGCAGGCCAATCCGCTGGGCGACTGGCTGCGGTCGCTGGCGGCGCTGAAGGAACGGCTGCCGGGCGATTTGCTGGTGCTGCCGTCGCACGGGGAGCCGTTCTACGGCGTGACCTTGCGGCTGGAGGCGCTGATGCGCGGGCATGAGGTGGCGCTGAAACGGCTGGAGAAGACGCTGCGCACGCCGTGCCGCGCCGTGGACGTGTTCGGCGCCCTGTTCGCGCGGCCGGTCGGCGACGCCGTGCTGGGCATGGCGACCGGCGAGGCGCTGGCGCACCTCAACTATCTTGAACGCCAGGGACGGGGCCGCCGCGTGCGGGACGAAGGCGGCGTCGACTGGTGGAGCCTTTTGGAGACAGGCCAATGAGCGAACATATCCGGACTCATCTGGAAGGCGGCGTCCTGACGGTCGTCTTCGACCGCGCGGACAAGAAGAACGCGATCACCCAGGCCATGTATGCGGCCCTGGCCGACGCGACGGAGCGGGCGAAGGCCGACGACGCCGTGCGGGTCATCCTGTTCCGCAGCGAGGGGGATTCCTTCTCGGCGGGCAATGACATCGCCGACTTCATCGCCCTGGGACAGACGCCCGGCGACCTGGTCGAGATGGGGGTGTTCCGCTTTCTGAAGGCGCTGGCGGACCTGGACAAGCCCGCCGTCGCGGCGGTGCGCGGCCGGGCGGTGGGCATCGGGCTGACGCTGCTGCTGCACTGCGACATGGTGGTGGTGGCCGAGGACGCCCTGCTGTCCGTGCCCTTCGTCAATCTGGCGCTGGCGCCGGAGGCGGCGTCGTCGCTGCTGCTGCCGCGCGTTCTCGGCCATCAGCGGGCGTTTGAGCTGTTCGCCCTGGGCGAGGCGATCGACGGCAGGACGGCCCTGGCCTGGGGCCTGGCCAACCGCGCGGTTCCGGCCGATCAGGTCGAGGCGACGGCGGCGGATCTGGCGGCCAAGCTGGCGGCGCGCGCGCCTAACTCCATCCGCAAGACCAAGGCCCTGATGCGCGACGCCGAGGCGCTGTGGGCCGTGATGCAGCTGGAAGCCCAGGCCTTCGGCGCGCAGATGCGCAGCCCCGAGGCGATGGAGGCTTTCATGGCCTTCAGCCAGAAGCGGGCGCCGGACTTCTCCAAACTGGGCTGATGTCGCGAAATCGCGATTGATTCGAGGGGCGAGGGGGACTACGGGCCGCGCATGAACGCCGCGCCTGCCTCCGCCCCTGAAAACGACCCGCATTTCGTACGCGGAATCGTGCGTGAAACGCTCGAGGACGCCGCCGCGATCGACGCCCTGGTCATCGCCGCCTTCGGCCCCGGTCGCTTCGCCAAGACGGCCGAGCGTCTGCGCGAGCGGTCGCCGCTGGCGGCTGGGTTCTGCCTGTATGAAGGCGAGCGTCTGATCGGGTCGGTGCGGCTGTGGTCGATCCTGACGGGCGAGGCGCGGTCGGTCTTTCTGGGCCCGATCGCCGTGGACAGGGCCAGCCGCAGCACCGGACTGGGCGGCGAACTGGTGCGGGCCTGTATCGCGGAGGCGAAGGCGCTGGGGCTGGACGGCGTCCTGCTGGTCGGCGATCCGCCCTATTTCTCGCGTTTCGGGTTCGTGCCTGCGCCTGACGCCGTGCTGCCGGGGCCGGTGGATCAGCGGCGGGTGATGTGGCTGCCCTTCACCGCAGCGGCTCCGGTCGGAGCGGTTCGCCCCGACGCTTGAGCCGGGCGCAGCCTTCCTTTGCGAGGCGACGCATCCCATAGTTCGGATATGACGAACCCACCGACATCCTCGGGTCTGACAGGCGTGGCCGAGGCGGCGCGGCAGGCACCGGGCCGAGGTCTGCCGCCCGTTCATCTGTGGCGCCCCGAACATTGCGGCGAGATCGACATACTGATCCGCGCCGACGGGGTGTGGATGCATGAGGGCTCGCCCATCGGGCGGGCGGAACTGGTGCGGTTGTTCTCGACGGTGCTGAGGAAAGACCCGGACGGCTATCATCTGGTCACGCCGGTCGAGAAGCTGAAGATCACGGTCGAGGATCTGCCGTTCCGCGCCGTGGCGGTGCGTGCGGAGGACGACGCCCTGGTCTTCACCACGGATCAGGGCGATGAAGCTGTCGCCGGGCCTGACCACGCCATCGTCGTCGAGACGGACCCGGCGACCGGCGAGCCTGCGCCGCGCGTCCATCTGCGCGGCGATCTGTGGGCGCGGATCGCGCGGCCGGTCTTCTATGAGCTGGTCGAAAGGGCGCAGGAGGCGGACGGGCGGTTGGCCGTGCGTTCGGGCGGTGTGATGTACCCGCTGGGGCCGGAAGGAGCGGGGCTTTGACCTGTTCCGGCTTGAAGACGCGGCTTCAACAGAGGCTGGACCCTGTGTCCGCATGGTCGCCGGAGCGTGTGGCGGTGCGGTCCGACTATGACCTGAACCCCGACTACAGCCGCCCGAAGGCCAAGTTGAGACCCGCGGCGGTGCTGATCCCCATCATCGCGCGTGAGGATGGGCCCAGCGTCCTTTTGACCCGCCGATCCGATAGTCTGGCCAGCCATACGGGGCAGATCGCCTTTGCGGGCGGGCGGCTTGATCCCGGCGAGACGGCGCTGGACGCCGCCCTGCGCGAGGCGTGGGAGGAGATCGCGCTGGATCCCGCCGTGGTCGAACCTCTGGGGCTGGGCGATCCCTATGAGACGGGCACCGGCTTTTTGGTGACGCCGGTGGTGGGCTGGCTGACGGCGCCGCCGGTCGTCACCGCCTCGCCCGCCGAGGTGGCCGAGGTGTTCGAGGCGCCGTGGGACTTCCTGATGGACCCGGTGAACCATCGACGCGACTATTATGATCAGGAGAACGGGCCGCGCCGCTGGTTCTGGGCCATGCCCTATCGCGAGCGCTACATCTGGGGCGCGACGGCCGGCATTCTGAAGGGGCTGTTCAACCGGCTGTACGGCGAAGAGGCTGCGCCGCAGCAGGCCGCCGAGGCTGACGCCAGCGAGCGCGTGGGATGAGCCGCGTCCTTGAGGAGCAGGACTGGTTGACGGCCGACGCCACCCGCGCGGTGATGGCGGCGCTGGCGGCGGCGGGCGG
>NZ_GL883086.1:1322578-1325579 GCF_000204035.1 Brevundimonas diminuta ATCC 11568 | reverse complement strand
TGCGTGCGCAACGCCGTGCTGGGCGCGCCGATCGACGACGTGGATATCGCCACTGTCCTGACGCCCGAGGCGGTGGTGAAGGCGCTGAAGGCGGCGGGCCTGAAGAGCGTGCCGACCGGCATGGAGCACGGCACGGTGACGGCGATATCGGAACGCCAGCCGTTCGAGATCACCACCCTGCGCCGGGATGTGTCGACCGACGGGCGGCGCGCGACGGTCGCCTTCACCGACGACTGGGCCGAGGATGCGGCGCGGCGGGATTTCCGCCTGAACGCCCTTTATGCCGATGCGGACGGGTTGATCCTAGACCCGACGGGCGCGGGGTATGAAGACGCCCTGGCCGGACGGATCGTCTTCGTCGGCGAGCCGGAACAGCGCATCCGCGAGGACTATCTGCGCATCCTGCGCTTCTATCGCTTCTTCGCCTGGTATGGGCGCGGCGCGCCGGATGTGGCGGCGGTGGAAGCCTGCGCGGCCTTGGCCGAGGGCGTGGAGCAACTTTCGGCCGAGCGGGTGTCGAAGGATCTGCTCAAACTGCTGGCCGCGCCTGACCCGCGCGCGGCGGTGCGGTTGATGGATCAGGCGGGCGTGCTGGGGCGGGTGGCGCCGCAGCCGGAAAGTCTGACGCTGTTCGAGGCGATGGTCGGGATCAGCGCGGACCCGGTGCTGCGCCTGTCGGCGCTGTTGCCGGATGAAGCGGAGGCCGTGCGCGCAGCGGCGCTGAAGCTGCGGCTGTCGAACGCCCAGCGGGACCGACTGGTCGAGGCCGTCGCCGAACGGATCGACCCGGCGATGAGCGAGGCCGAGACGCGCGCCGCTATCTGGCGCGCCGGGCGTCAGGCGGTTGAGGATCGGCTTTATCGCGCCTGGGCGTCGGGCGCGGACGCCGGGGTGGTGCAGCATCTGCTGGCGCTGGCGACGGCTTGGACGCCGCCGAAACTGCCGGTCGGAGGCAAGGATCTGGCGCGACTGGGCCTGTCGCCGGGGCCGGAGACGGGGCGGTTGCTCAAGGCGTTTGAGCAGAGCTGGATCGCCGACGACTTCCCCGACCACGGACACGAGGCGCGGCTGAAAGCTCTTATGGTTCGGCCCGGCTGAGACGCACGATCACCGGGCGGTGGTCCGAGCCCGTCTTCTGACCCAGCCGTCGCTCGACCAGCGCCAGATCGGGCGAGCGCCAGACGTGGTCGATGGTGATGCCGAGGAAGGGGGGCAGGGCCGAGGGCCAGGTGCCGGGCCGCGCGGGGGCGGGGATCAGGCCCGTCTCGGCCTTGATCTGACGGCCGATGCGGCCGCTGGAGACGCTGTTGAAGTCGCCCGCCACGACGACCGGACCCTCCAGCCCGGCGCGCAGTCCTGCCAGCCGCTGCGCCTGGCTGATCTGGCCGTAGGGGTGCTGGAAGGGCCAGGGCCGCGTCATGTGGACGGCGATCAGGCTGACCGGCCCCAGCGACGTCTCGGCCTGGGCGACCAGGGCGGCCAGGCCCTGACCGTCGGCGTCGCGCACTCGATGGAGAGGCAGGCGCGAGGCGATCACCGAACGGGCGGCTCCGCTGGGCCGGTCCTTGCGCGGAGTGCTGACCCGGTGCGGGTAGGCGCGCAGGATCGTGTCCAGTTGCGCGGCCGGGGCGTCGCCCAACTCGATCAGCATGACCACATCGGCGTCGGCCTGTTCGATGGAGCGGGCGATGGCCGCCACATCCTGATTTCGGGCCCACAGGTTTGCGGAATAGACGGTCAGGGTTTCCGGTCCGGCGGCGCGGCCTTTCTCAGGCGTCCACTGGGGCCAGACGGCCAGAAGCAGCAGCCCCGCCACGCCCGCGCCCAGCGCCGCCATGTCCCATAGACGAAGCAGCAGGAAGAGGCCGCACAGCACGACGGTCGCGACCAGGGCGGGCGCGGTGAACTGGGTCAGTAGGTCGGGCAGGCGGTGGCCGATGCGGCTGAGGGCCGAGACGGCGACGAGGCCGGAGGGCGCCAGCAGGGCCAGGGCGGCCAGCCGCATCAGGGCCTGGGTCAGGGTCATGAAGCGACCTTTAATGAAAATGGGCGGAAGCGTCGGTTAGCGCGCCGGCGCCGGGCCTGTCGAGCGTGGCCTCATGCGGCCGAATGCGCTGGCGCGGCGCGCGTCGATAGCGCGTTCGACGCGGCCAATCCCTGAAAATTCCCGGCTTTGGCGTTGTGTGGAGCGGATCGGCGCGCCGGGGCCCGGCGCCTGACCAGACTGCGGTCTCAACCTTTGGAGACCGCCATGAGCGATGACGCCAGCGCGCGACTGGGCCTGCCTTATCTGGCGGCCGGACAGCTGCAGAAACATGTGACCCTGAATGAAGCCCTGACTCGTCTGGACGTCCTGATCCAGACGGCGGTGGTCAGCCGCACCACGACGGTACAGCCTGCCGACTCGGCCGAGGGCGCGCTCTATATCCTGCCGGAGGCGGCGACGGGCGCGGACTGGGCGACGCATCCGGCGGGCAGCCTGCTGCGACATGAGCGGGGCGGCTGGCTGCCGGTTCCGGCGCCGAACGGCCTGCTGGCCGTGGTGCTGGATAGCGAGGAGATACTGGTCCGCCGCGAAGGCGTCTGGACGCCCCTGTCCTTCGGCCTGCCGGAGGAGATCCAGCAGATCACCCGTCTGGGCGTGAACGCCACGGCGGACGCGACGAACGTCGTCGCCGTGCGGGCCAACAAGGCGCTGTGGACCGCGCTGGAGAGCGAGAGCGGCGGCGACGGCGATCTGCGTTTCACCTTCAACAAACAGGCGGCGGGCGACGTCCTGTCTCTGCTGTTCCAGAGCGGCTGGGGCGGGCGGGCCGAGCTGGGTCTGGTCGGTGACGACGACCTGCGGCTGAAGGTCAGTCCCGACGGCGGGGCCTGGCATGAAGCGCTGAGGGTCGACCGCAGCACGGGCCGCGCCTGGTTCGGCCAGGGCGCGACGCGGCGCGAGACGACGGTATTGACGACCTCTGGAAGCTGGGCGCCGCCGTCGTGGGCGCGCTGG
>NZ_GL883086.1:1314066-1322191 GCF_000204035.1 Brevundimonas diminuta ATCC 11568 | reverse complement strand
GCGTGGTCTGGCTGACGGCGGTGGGGTGAGCGCCATGATCCGACGCCTGCATCGCATCATCGACGCCGAGGACGCCCTGTCGCTCGGCGAACTGGAGCCGCTGTTGGACGAGGAGGCCTGGGCCGCGCCCGATCGCCTCTCGGCCGACGACTGTTTCGACCACCTGGGCGGCGACTGGCGAAGCTCGGCCGCGCCTCATGACCCGGAGGATGGGCAATGACGTCTGAGCATCACGACAAACCGGCCGCGCGTCCGCAGGAGCTGGCCGAGGGCCGCTGGCTGTGGCGGCGTCTTTATGTCTATGCGGCCAGCCTGGCGCTGTGGCTGCTGTTGCGGCTGGCGGTGACGCGGGCGGCGGCGAACGACCTGCCGCGCATCGCCGAGGGGCTGATGGGGCTGATGGCCCTGATGCTGCTGCTCTATCTGGTGGCGCCCAGCGCCCAGCAGATCGTCAATCTGGCGCGACTGCGCGCGGGCGGGAAGCCATGAGCTTCCGTCTGTCGCAACGCTCGCGCGAGCGGCTGAAGGGCGTCCATCCCGATCTGGTCGCGGTGGTCGAGGCGGCCATCCTGCTGACGCCGGTGGACTTCATGGTCACGGAGGGGCTGCGGACGCCTGCGCGTCAGGCGGAGCTGGTCCGGGCCGGGGCTAGCCGGACGTTGAACTCGCGGCACCTGACCGGCCATGCGGTCGACGTGGCCGCCTGGGTCGACGGCGGGGTGCGCTGGGACTGGCCGCTGTATCCGCGCATCGCCGGGGCGTTCAAGGAAGCGGCTGCGGCTGCGAGCGCGCCGCTGATCTGGGGCGGAGACTGGCCGCGCCTGCGTGACGGACCGCATTTCGAACTGGATCGGAGGGCCTATCCATGATGGGCCGTTTCCTGCGGATTCTGACGCCGCTCGGCTGGTGGGCGACGATGCTGGCGACGGGCGTGTTGTTGCTGATCGTCGGGCGGGGGTTGGGCTTGCGCTGGGATCCGCTGCACCTCCAGGCGCGTCGGCTGGAGGCGGCCCAGCAACGCCTCGATCGGGCGCAGACCGAGGCGTCCGCCCGAAGTCTGGAGGCCGCCGCACGCGCTCGCCAGCTCGAGGATCTCGACGCCTTTCACCGCAACGCCCAGGCCGTGACGCAGGCGACCGTCGCGGCTGAAACCCGAGCGAGGACCGCTGATGATGCTGATACGCCCCTGGACCCTGATCGCGCTCGGCGTCTGCGCGAGCATGACCGCGAACTGTGCCGCCTCGCGCCCGTCTTCGCCGGTTGCGCCGCCCCGGCTGATCCTGGTCGAGGCGGCGACGCGGCCCTGTGAACTGGCCATGCTGCCCGAGCGTCCGACGGCGGCGGATCTGGAGGCGGCCTATGTGCGGCGCGGCGCGCAGGTGGCGGCGTGCGACGCCGCCAGGCGCCTGGCTGTGGAGACGCTGAAGGCCGAACGCGATTTGATCGACGCCTGGGCGCAGGGGCGAAAGGAAGCTGGGCCGATATTGCCGAGCGACTAGGCAAAAAGCGCCGAGCTGCCGGGGGAATGGGCAAATATTGCCGGGTTCGGCGGCATGGTTTCCAAAATCTAACGCTGAAAAATCAAGGCTGTGCGTTCGAGATGGGTCTGGCGCCGCCTGGCCCGCTCCTTGCGGTCATGGCCTGCGAGCAGAAAGCTCCCGGCAGCCAAAACGGCGTCGGACATCGTCGAAGACAAAGGACAGCCAAAATGGCTAACAGCATCAACACCAATGCTGGCGCTCTCATCGCCCTGCAGAATCTGAACGCGACGAATCGTGACCTGAACGTCGCGCAAAACCGCGTGAACACGGGTCTGAAGGTCTCCACGGCCAAGGACAACGGCGCGATCTTCGCCATCGCCACCGCACAGCGCGCTGAAATGGGCGCTCTGGATTCGGTGAAGCAGTCCATCCAGCGCGGTCAATCGATCGTCGACGTGGCCCTGGCCGCCGGTGAGACCATCACCAAGGCCCTGGAAGAACAAAAGAGCCTGGCGGTCGCCATCGCCTCTTCGACCGGCGCGGCTCAAACGGCCTACCTGGCCGACTACAACGCCCTGGGCGGTGAAATCACCAAGGCCCTGGCCGGCGCGACCTTCGACGGCGTGAACCTGTTCTCCAACACCACGCAGCAGTCGGTTCTGACCAGCACCTCGGGCGCGACCCAGAACATCGGCACGGGCGCGGCGATCACCGTCGCCACCACGGCTACGCTGACGGCTCCGGCCGACGCTACGGCCGCTCAGGCTGCGATCACGGCCGTCGACACCGCCATCAGCGGCTTCACCGCCGAACTCGGCAAGCTGGGCACCCAGTCGAAGTCGATGGAGCGCCAGCTGACCTTCGTCAGCAAGATGCAGGACTCGCTTGAAGTCGGCATCGGCAACCTGGTCGACGCCGACCTGGCCAAGGAAAGCGCCCGCCTGACGGCTCTGCAGACCAAGCAGCAGCTGGGCGTGCAGGCGCTGTCGATCGCGAACCAGTCCAGCTCGATCCTGCTGGGCCTGTTCCGCTAACGCTGAAGGCGGCGGTTGAAGCCGCCGCCTGACCACCTCTCGCTACCGAGCAGAATGCTCACCGACGCCAAAACGGCGTCGGCCATCGTCTGAAGACAAAGGACAGCCAAAATGGCTAACAGCATCAACACCAATGCGGGCGCGCTCATCGCCCTGCAAAACCTGAACGCGACGAACCGCGACCTCAACGTCACGCAAAACCGCGTCAACACCGGCCTGAAGGTCTCCACGGCCAAGGACAACGGCGCCATCTTCGCCATCGCCACGTCGCAGCGCGCTGAAATGGGCGCTCTGGACTCGGTGAAGCAGTCGATCCAGCGCGGTCAGTCGATCGTCGACGTGGCTCTGGCCGCGGGCGAGATCGTCACGAAGGCTCTGGAAGAACAGAAGGGTCTGGCGGTCGCCATCGCTTCGTCGACCGGCGCGGCTCAAACGGCTTATCTGGCTGACTTCAACGCCCTGGGCAATGAAATCACCAAGGCTCTGGGCGGCGCGAGCTTCGACGGCGTGAACCTGTTTAGCGCCAATACCGACGCGGTGGAGGTTCGTACGGGTACCGGAGCGGGCGCTACTTTCACGCTGAAAGCCGCCGGTGGAGCCGCCACTACTGTAGCGACGGCTACCGGCACGGCTGACGCGACCACCGCCACGGCCGCTGCGGTCGAGGGCGCCATCACGGCCTTCACCGCCGTGCTCGGCGACCTGGGCACCAAGTCCAAGTCGATGGATCGCCAGTTGACCTTCGTCAGCAAGATGCAGGACTCGCTTGAAGTCGGCATCGGCAACCTGGTCGACGCCGACCTGGCCAAGGAAAGCGCTCGCCTGACGGCTCTGCAGACCAAGCAGCAGCTGGGCGTGCAGGCGCTGTCGATCGCGAACCAGTCCAGCTCGATCCTGCTGGGCCTGTTCCGCTAATCCGACGCGGTTAGGGAAGGGGCGGGCCGCTGGGTTCGCCCCTTTCTCGCGTCGTTTGAGACGGGAGGCGCGGCAGGTCCGCGCAGAGGGATATGGCTGACAATGTCGCAGGAGTTTCCAGCGTAACCTATCTGGACCGCGAGCCGCAGGGCGTCGTGGCCGAGGCGAAACCCGCTGTTCAGGCGTCGCAGAGCGCAGCCGACGACGCCGGTCGCTACCGATTGACGATCGAGCGCGAGTCGACGGGCTATGTCTACAAGACCCTGGATCGCGTGACGGGAGAGGTGATCCGCCAGTTTCCCCGCGAGGAAGTGCTGAAACTGCGCCAGAGCCCAGCCTACGACGTCGGGAAGATCATCAAGACCGAAGCCTGATCTGCGCTCCTAAACAACGAAACGCCCCTCGGCATGGCCGGGCGGCGTTAACAGGCGTTGCGACGGCGTTAACCATACGCTCAGGAATCAGCGTCATTAATGCTCGCCAGAATCGGATCTGAGGCGAGAAAGCCATGAGCAACAGCGTAATCACCAATGCGTCGGCGCTTGTCGCGCTTCAGAACCTGAACGCCACCAACTCCAAGCTGGCGGCGACCCAGAGCCGGGTGAACACGGGCCTGAAGGTGCAGGGCGCCAAGGACAACGCCGCGACCTGGGCCATCGCCCAGAACCAGCGCGCCGACATGAGTGCGCTCGAATCGGTCAAGACCAGCCTCAACCGCGCCACCTCCTTGGCGGACGTCGCCCTGGCCGCAGGGCAGCAGATTTCCGATATCCTGGTCGAGTTGCGCCAGAAGGCGACCGCCGCGGCCGATCCTTCGGCGTCGGCGGCGACGCGCAAGGCCTATGACGATGAGTTTCAGGCTCTGCTGACATCGCTGGGATCGTTTGCGGCCAACGCTTCTTTTGACGGCGAGAACATTCTCGACGGCAGCTCGACCACGGCGCTGGATTTCCTCGCCAACGCCGACGCCTCTGAAACGATTTCGATGAATCGTCAGAATCTGACTCTGGCCGGGCTCTCGTTGACCGGGCTGGACCTGACGACCGAAACCAATGCAACCGCTGGCCTGACGGCCATCGAGGCGGCCTTGACCGACGCCAACGCCAAGCTCGCCGAACTGGGCGCTCAATCCAAGCAGATCGAGAAGCACACCCAGTTCGTCACCAAGCTGATGGACTCGCTGGAAGTCGGCGTCGGCAACCTGGTCGATGCGGACATGGCGCGTGAAAGCGCGCGACTGCAGGCTCTGCAGGTTCAGCAGCAACTGGGCGCTCAGGCGCTGTCGATCGCCAACCAGGCGCCGCAGATCATCCTGTCGCTGTTCAAGGGCTGATCGCGGCCTAGCCCAGCCGTCGCTGCGCGCCGTGTCCTAGCGACAAGGGGGGCGGCCGACGGCGGGTCGGTCGAGGGATCAGGCCGTAGAGGCTCATCAGCCTCATCAATATCCAGCGCACGCGTGACATGGGCAGTCTCACCTCGGCTGTGGCGAGGCGAAAAACGGCGGTGTTCGGCGCGCGGTTCCTGGCGACTGTTAAACAGTTCGTTACCGTGGCGGGCGATGCTGACGGGCGGAGGTTTGCTTGGCGGCCATCAACAACAGTTATCTGCTGGGTCTTTTCGGCGCCGGAGCGGGTCTCGGCGGCCTGCCTTCGGCCGCGCCTGCGGCCAAGCCCAAGACCCAGCCGACGGCGCCCTGGAGCCTGGACGCCAAGGAGAAGCCGAGCCAATCGGAGCTGCTGCGCTCGGCGCTGAGCGGACGCAAGCTCGTCAACGAAGAAAACGCGGTGCTCGACGTCAAGGGCGCCTCTTCGAGCGACTATCGCAAGATATTCGCCCTGTATCAGGGGCTGACGATGCTGGAGGCCCTGACCACGCGGGCGGGCGAGCGCAACGTGGGACGACTGGAGTCCGATCAGTTGTCTCGGCGCTTCGCCTCGGGCATGGCGGAAGTGACGGACTTTCTGGCCTCGGCCCAGTTCGACGGCGTGCGGATCGTTCAGGGCGTTTCGGCTTCGCAGAGCCAGTCGACGGCGGCCGTGGCCCGCGACAGCTCCAAATATCTGACCGGCCCGATTCATGACGGCGCCCTGACCGACGAGGTCGCCGCCTTCCAGGGCGATGTGCGTTTCGGCGTGACGGCGAAGACGATCGCGGGCAGTCAGACGGTCGCCATCGACTTGGCCGAGATGGGGTCGACGCCGCGCACGATGGATGCGGTGCTGGAGCACATCAACGGCAAGCTGGAGGCGGCGGGCGTGCAGACCCGCATTCACCGCCAGATGATCGAGGCCGAGCCGCGGACCGTGAAGGTCGGCGATAAGACCATCACCTTGCCCGCCGGGCCGACGCGCTGGGGACTGACGGTCAGCGGAACCTCGGCGGAGACGATCAGCTTCGTTCCCGCAGAGGCGCGGGATTCGATCCAGGTGGTGCAGGGCGTCGGGACCAAGGGCGGTCACGAAGTGCTGAAGTTCGACCCGGACGGCAATCCGGTCGCAGGCGCGGGCGGCGAGAGCTTCTGGGTCGAGGGCCGCAGCGGCGTCTCCAACCTGCCGGACGGCGTAGAGACGGTGCGCGCCAGCGCTGCGGGGCCGGACGGCTCGATGTGGATCGTGGCCGACGTCAGCGCCGGCTCTTCCACGCAGCCGATCAAGGGCCAGGCCGACGTCGTCCTGATGAAGCTGGATTCGGCGGGCAATGTGGTGGTCAGCCGGGCGTTGGGCGCGGCCTCCAAGGCCAGCGGCTACGCCATCGCCGTGGATGCGGACGGACGGGTGGCGGTCGCCGGCTCAGTGGTCGGCGCCTTGGTTCCTGGCGAGGCCGGAGCTTCGGCCACGACGGCGGACAGCTTCGTCACCGTTTTCGACGCCGACGGCCGCGAGCAGTGGACCCAGAGGCGCGGCGCCAGGGCCGAGGATGAGGCCACGGCCGTCTCCTTCGGCGCGGACGGCCGGGTCTATGTGGCGGGACGGGCCAAGTCGGCCATGCCGGGCGCGCTGGCCGTGGGCGGCTGGGACGGCTACGTCCAGGCCTTCAGCGAAAGCCAGATCCACAGCCTGGCGCCGATCAAGGCGACCGCGACGGGCGCGGCCCAGTTCGGCACGGCGGGAGACGACAACGTCCAGGCCATGACCGTCGACGGCGATAATCTCTACACGGCGGGGGTCGAGAACGGCGCCTTCGTGCTGCGTCACTTCCGCGTCGGTCCGACCGGGGCGCCTGAGTTGCTGAGCGTGCGGAACCTGGGCGCGTCCTCGGGCGGCGAGATCGCCGGTCTGGCGGTGGCGAAAGGGCGGCTGATCGTGTCGGGGGCGACGGGCAACGGCGCCCTGAACGCGGGTCAGGTCGCCAACGCCCACGCGGGCGGGCAGGACGCCTTCGTCGCCAGCTTGTCCACGGACCTGACCGCTTCGGGCGCCGATCGGCTGACCTATTACGGCGGGGAGGGCGACGACACGGCCGCCGACGTCAAGGTGCACGACGGCAAGGTCTGGCTCACCGGCGTTTCGGACCGCCCTGTCGGCGCCAAGAAGGACGACCCCACGCGCGGCTATCTGGCGCGGCTGGACGCTCAGACCGGCCAGGTGGAATGGAGCCAGAGCTGGACGGCGGCCGAAGGACAGGCCAAGCCGCTGGCCCTGACGGTTTCGTCCGGCGGCGCCAGCGTTCTGGACCGGCTGGGCCTGCCGCAGGGCGAGATCGATCAGAGCGATTCCAAGGCCCTGGTCGACGCCACCGCTGTGCGCGCCGGCGACCGCTTCTATGTGCAGAATCCCGCGACTGGGCGGCAGACGGCCGTGACCATCGAGGCGAAGGACACGCTACAGTCCCTGGCGCGCAAGATCGAACTGGCCTCGGGCCGCCATCTCAAGGTCACGATCAAGACGGACCGGGACTATCTGACGGGCCTGGACGGCGACACGCGCGTGACCAGCGGCGGTGTCCAGCGTCTGTCGATCACCAGCGCCGACGGGCGGGCCGGCGCCGTGCTGATCCCCGGCGAAGGGGGGCGCGACGCCCTGGCGGGGCTGGGCCTGACGCCCGGCTTCATCGGCAAGTCGGCGGACGACAAGAAGAAGACCTTCGGGGTCAACCTGTCGCCGTTGCTCAACCTGTCCGGCGCCGAGGCCATCGCCAAGTCCAAGGATCAGGTGCAACTGGCGATCAAGGCCATGCGCGACGCCTATCGCGCCCTGTCGCCCGAAGCGTCAAAGCCGCCGGTCACGGGGCAGGCGCCGGCCTATCTGCAGGCTCAACTGGCCAACTATCAGGCTGCACTGGCGCGACTCACAGGCTAAGCCGGGGTGAACGGCGCTTTCGGTTGACGGCCGTGGGGCGGACGGGGTTAGTGGGGCCTTCGTTAGCGTTGAGAGCTGCATGGCCCTTTCCAAAGACAATCGCACGGTCCTGATCGTCGGCGCCGGCCTGGCCGTCGTCGGCGCGGTGGCGGCCGCCCTGGTGTTCAGCGGCGGGCGCGACGGACCTGTCGAGGCGCCGCCGGCGTCCAAGGGCGGACTGACCATCGATGTCGCCGAGGCCCCGACCCTGGAGCCGACGCGCGAGCTGCGTTGCTTCGTCAACGGACAGTTCGTCGGCCTGGCCACCCTGGCCGATTGCGCCCAGAAGAACGGCGTGGCCACCAGCGCCCTGGATGTCGGCCTGGATTCGACCGGCTCCCTGGTCGCAGCGCCGACC
>NZ_GL883086.1:1305258-1313895 GCF_000204035.1 Brevundimonas diminuta ATCC 11568 | reverse complement strand
CGCACGCCCTGCGGCCGCCGCATCGGGCACGGCCTGTCTGCGCCACACGGGCTCTGAATGGCGGCAGGTGTCGGGCAATATGAGCCTGGGCGCCTGCGTTCAGGCCCTCTACGCCGGAACCTGCGTGCGACCGGGCGACGCCCAGTACGGCCGCTGGGGCGACACCACCCTGCGTCTGGTGCCGCGCCGCGTCGAGCAGTCCAGCGACAACAACCGCTTCCGCACCCTGGCCCAGCAGGACCGCAACTGTCAGTTCCCGGAGCTGTGACGAAGGTGCGTGTTCTGACCTCTGGATTGGCCGTCGTGCTCGGCTCGGCCGCCCTGGCGGCCTGCGGCGCGCCTCAGCTCAAGGCGCCGACCGACAAGGGCGTCTGCTATCACGTCGGCGAACTGGCCAGCGACGCGCCCCGCTTCAACGTGGTGGCGCGCGATCAGCCGCAGATCGAGTTCTGCGCCGCGCGACTGGAAGAGATGCGCCTGAAATTCCTGAGCCTGGGCGGCAGCAACAATGAGATGGTCGGCGCCTATCAGGGCCAGTTCATCTTCATCGACCGCACGGGCGTCAAATTCAGCAAGAGCCTGGACGGCGCGCGGTTCTTCGCCCTGGCGCGGACCGGCGACGGCCGTCTGGCCATTCCGGGGGCCATCCAGCGCCGGATCGACGGACGCCCCGTGGCGGTGGCGCCCAACTAATCCACCCTGAATGGGGTGAACGAAACTAGAACATTTCGTCCGTTTCGGTTAAGGAGCGGACGACAAGACGAATAAAAGGACATCGGTCATGGCGGGCAGCGTCAACAAGGTCATTCTGGTCGGCAACCTGGGTCGCGACCCGGAAATCCGCTCGCTGAACAACGGCGATCGCGTCGCCAACCTGCGTATCGCCACCTCGGAAACCTGGCGCGACAAGGCCACGGGCGAGCGCAAGGAAAAGACCGAGTGGCACTCGGTCGTCATCTTCAACGACAACATCGTCAAGGTGGCCGAGAACTATTTGAAGAAGGGCTCGACCGTTTACGTCGAAGGCTCGCTGCAGACCCGCAAATGGACCGATCAGCAGGGCGTCGAGAAGTACTCGACCGAGATCGTCATTCAGCGTTTCAACGGCCAGCTGACCATGCTGGGCGGCCGCGGCGACAGCCAGGGCGGCGGCGGTGATCGCGGCGGCTACGGCGGCGGCGGTCGCGACGACGACTATTCCTCGGGCTTCTCGACGGGCGGCGCCAACAAGCCCTCGGGTCCGAAGGAAAGCTACGACCTGAACGACGACATTCCGTTCTAAGGTTCGTTCAGCGGAATATGAAGGCCGCGCCTCTGCTGGGGGCGCGGCCTTTTTCAATGAAGGATCAGCGCGCGAAGCGGCCCTTCTCGGCGGTTTCGGTCAGGGCTTGGCGGACGGCGGCGGTCAGTTGGTCCATCGTCTGGACCTGACGCACGCCATAGGCGCGGGCGGTGATGTCGACGTTGCCCTTGCGCCAGAAGCCCTCGGGGGCCAGCACGATCAGCTTTCCGCCGCGCGCGTGCAGGCCCATTTCCAGCAGGCTGATCGGGCTTTGCGTGCCGGGCGCGAAATACATGACGATGACGTCGGCGCTTTCCAGGGCGGCCAGCTCCCACTCGACCTGGCGGCGAAACTCGGGCTCGTCCGCCTCGGTGCGCCAGGCGGGGTTCCAGTCGGGGCGGCGGGGGTTCAGCACGGTGACGTCCATGTCGCCCAGAGCCTGCGTCAGCGCCGCCTGCCAGTCCGGCGCGCCGCCCATGTCCATGCTGCCGCCCAGGAAGACGCGCGGCCGAGCGTCGTCGATCGGCAGAGGCTGGGGCGAGACGACGACCGTCGGCTCGGCTACGGCGGGCGCGGCGGCGACGCAGGCGGTCAGGACGGCGAGGGCGGACAGCAGCGCAGAGGTCTTCATCGCGTCTCTATAGCCGGTTCGCACGGGCGGAGCAGGGGGCGCGGACGGGTAACCTGCGGTCATGCTTCGTGAGAGGCCAATCGTCGCGCCCTGTGGCAAGCATGGGGGCGTGTCCAGTTTCTCCTCCTCCCCGCACGCGCTGACGCCGCTCGAGATCGCCGCCATCGTGGCCGTTCTGGTCATCTGGGGGGTGAACAACGCCGCCGCCAAGGTCGCCACCGAGGTGCTGCCGCCGCTGATGACGGGGGCGCTGCGCTTCGCCATCGCCGCCGCCTGCCTGGTCTGGTTCGTGCGGCCGCCGTTTCCGAACTGGAAGAGCCTGCTCATCATCGCCGTGGTGGGCGGGCCGATCCACTACGGTCTGATCTACCTGGCCTTCTGGCTGGCTCATGACGTCAGCCCGGTGACGGTGGCGACCCAGCTGTGGATTCCGCTGACGTCCCTGTTCGCCTTCCTGTTGCTGGGCGAGCGGATCAGTCGGATGGCGACCGTCGGCCTGGTGATCGCCTTCATGGGCGTGGCCTGGATGACGCTGGACCCCCACGCCTTGCAGGACTGGAAGGCTATTCTGGTCGGGGCGCTGGGCGCCTCGGCCTGGGCGCTGACGACGGTGATCGCGCGCCGCACCACCTCTATCCCGCCGCTGAAGATGCAGGGACTGCTGGCGCTGATGGCCTTGCCGGCTCTGACGCTGGGTTCGGCCCTGTTCGAGACGGGGCAGTGGGAGGCGGCCAAGGCGGCGACGCCGCTGGTGTGGGGCACCCTGATTTGGGCGGGGGTGATTTCGTCCGTGTTCGCGACCAGTTTGATGTTCTGGCTGGTGCAGAGGCGCGAGGCCGGGCGGGTGACGCCCTATCTGCTGGGCTCGCCCCTGGTGTCGATCCTGATCGGCGGCCTGTTCATGGGCGATGTGCTGACGCCGCAGATCCTGACGGGCGTGGCGATCGCCCTGGCGGGCGTGGTGACGGTGGCCCTGGGGGAGCGCGGCTTGCGCGCCGGCGCTCCCGCCAAGGTTTAGGCGGCCTACTGCGCCTTGATGACGGCGCAGGCCACGCGGTCGCCCGCGCCGCCGATCGGCTGGCTGGAGTGATCGTCGGCGTTGGCGTGGATCACCAGGGCCGAGCCGTCGGCGTCCAGAAGCCACTGGCCGGGGCCGTTCTGCGACAGGCGGGCGTGGCTGGTGAAGACCTCGGCGTTCACGGCGCCGGCGGCGTCGGCGAAGACGTTGGGCAGGTCGCCGTCATCGGGGCCCTCGGCGTTCAGCAGGCCGTGGGGCTTCTTGGGGTCGCCGTGGTTGATGTGAGCGCCGGCCGAGGTGAAGGGCGCCTCGCACTGGCCCGTGGCGTGGATGTGGATGCCGTGCCAGCCGGGCGTCAGGCCCGTGGCCTCGACCTTGATCAGCAGGCCGGTCGAGCCCTGCGTCAGGGTGGCCTTGCCGATGTCGGCGCCCTGGCCGTTGATGATGGCGACCTGAGAGGTCTGGCCCGGCGTGGCGCGCATCATGGCCATGTGGGCGGCGTGCTGATCCGGCGTATGGCCTGCATGGCCCGCATGTTGTTGAGCCGACGCGGCGCCCGCGGCTAGGGCGATCGCCAGAACGCCGGGCGCGATGAAGGCGGTTGGTGTCAAGCGCATGAATTTCCTGTCCTTTTACACGCGGGGATTTCAGCGGCGTTTCTTTGCCACCACGGCCCCCTGATGATAGAAACCTGAATAGCGGATCACGTTCCGATTCCGGCCATCTAAAGCCTGATTTCCTTGACCGACGACAGCTACCAAAACGCCGCCCCCATGGCGCCGGGCGATATTTCGACCATCACCATCGAGGATGAGCTGAAACGCTCCTATCTCGACTACGCCATGAGCGTGATCGTCAGCCGGGCCCTGCCGGACGCGCGCGACGGTCTGAAGCCGGTGCATCGTCGCATCCTCTATTCGATGCACGATCTGAACATGACGCCGGAGCGCGCCTATTCGAAGTGCGCCCGCGTGGTCGGCGACGTGCTGGGCCGGTTCCACCCGCACGGCGACGCCTCGGTCTACATGGCCCTGGTCCGCATGGCTCAGGACTTCTCTATGGGGCTGATGCTGGTCGACGGCCAGGGCAACTTCGGCTCGGTCGACGGCGATATGCCGGCCTCCATGCGTTACACCGAGGCCAAGATGGCCCCGGCCGCCGTGGCCCTGCTGACCGACATCGACAAGGACACCGTCGATTTCCAGCCGAACTACGACGAGAAGGAGCTGGAGCCTGTCGTCCTGCCGGCGCGGATTCCGAACCTGCTGGTCAACGGCGCGGGCGGCATCGCCGTCGGCATGGCGACCAACATCCCGCCGCACAACCTGCGCGAAGTGATCGACGCCGCGGTCGCCCTGCTGGACGATCCGGACGTGTCGGACGACGCCCTGCTGGATATCGTGCCGGGCCCCGACTTCCCCACGGGCGGCGAGATCATGGGCCGCACGGCCCCGCGCAACGCCCTGCGCGACGGTCGCGGCTCGGTCATCGTGCGCGGCAAGGCGTCGATCGAAGAGATCCGTAAGGACCGCGACGCCATCATCATCACCGAACTGCCGTTCCAGGTGAACAAGCAGACCCTGATCGAGCGCATCGCCGAAATGGTGCGCGAGAAGCGTCTGGAAGGCATCGCCGACGTTCGCGACGAGTCCGACCGCCTGGGCATGCGCATCGTCATCGAGCTGAAGCGCGACGCTTCGGGCGATGTGATCCTGAACCAGCTGTATCGCTATACGGCGCTGCAATCCTCGTTCGGCGTCAACATGCTGGCGCTGAACCACGGCCGCCCCGAGCAGATGGGCCTGCGCAAGCTGCTGGAGCTCTTCCTCGACTTCCGCGAGGAGGTGGTGGTCCGTCGTGTCAAGTTCGAACTGGCCAAGGCCCGCGATCGCGGCCACGTCCTGGTCGGTCTGGCCGTCGCCGTCGCCAACATCGACGAGGTGATCCACATCATCCGCAGCTCGGCCGACCCGGCCGAGGCGCGCGAGCGGCTGCAGGCCAAGGCCTGGCCGGTCGGGGACATGATGGCCCTGGTCGAGCTGATCGCCGACCCGCGCACCGTCCTGGTCGAGGGCGACAAGATCCGCCTGACCGATGAACAGGCCCGCGCCATCCTGGCCCTGACGCTGTCGCGTCTGACGGGCCTGGGCCGCGACGACATCTTCGGCGAGGCGCGCACGCTGGCCGACACCATCCAGGGCCACCTGACCATCCTGTCGGATCGCAAGAACGTCCTGGCCATCATCCGCGAAGACCTGCTGCTGGTGAAGGATCAGTTCGGCGTCGATCGCCGCACCCTCATCGGCGAGGGCGACGCCGAGATGGAAGACGAAGACCTGATCCCGCGCGAGGACATGGTCGTGACCGTGACCCACTCGGGCTACGTCAAGCGCGTGGCGCTGAACGCCTATCGGACCCAGCATCGCGGCGGCAAGGGCCGCAGCGGCATGGCGATGAAGGATGAGGACGTCGTCACCAGCGTCTTCAGCGCCTCGACCCACACGCCGGTCCTGTTCTTCGCCACCAACGGCAAGGCCTATAAGCTGAAGACCTGGCGCCTGCCGCTGGGCAATCCGCAGTCGCGCGGCAAGGCCTTCGTCAACCTGCTGCCGATCGAGCCGGGCGACAGCATCATGAATGTGCTGCCCCTGCCGGAAGACGAAACGACCTGGGGCGATTACGACATCATGTTCGCCACCCAGTCGGGCGACGTGCGACGCAACAAGCTCAGCGACTTCGCCACGGTGAACCGCGCGGGCAAGATCGCCATGAAGCTGGAAGACGGCGACGGCATGGTCGGCGTGGGCCTGTGCACGGCCGAGGACGACGTGCTGCTGACGACCGCTCTGGGCCGGGCCATTCGCTTCAAGGCCGACGACGTGCGCGTGTTCAAGGGCCGCGACTCCACCGGCGTGCGGGGCATCCGCCTGCAGGACGGCGATACGGTCATCTCCATGGCCATTCTGGGCCGTGTGGACGCGACGCCGGAAGAGCGCGCCGCCTATGTCAAACACGCCAACGCCATGCGTAAGGCGCTGGCTGGCGCGGACGCGGAAGAAGATGTCGTTACGGTCGAGGCGGACGACGAAGAGGCCGGCGACGCCGCCCTGTCCGTCGAGCGCATTGCGGAACTGGGCGCGGCCGAGCAGTTCATCCTGACGGTCACGGAAACGGGCTTCGGCAAGCGGTCCTCGGCCTATGAGTATCGCCGCACGGGCCGCGGCGGACAGGGGCTGACGGCGCACGGTCTGGGCGGTCGCGCGGGCACGCGCCTGGCCGCCGCCTTCCCGGTCGAGGAGTCGGACGATCTGATGCTGGTCACGGACGGCGGCCAGATGATCCGCACCCCGGTCAGCCAGGTCCGCATCGTTGGCCGCTCCAGCCAGGGCGTGACCATCTTCCGCACCGGCAAGGACGAGAAGGTCGTCTCGGTCGAGCGTCTGGCCGATTCCGGCGGCGACGATGAAGACGGCGACGTCAACGAGACGTCGACCGACGAGGGCGGCGAGGTCTGATCCTGCATGGCCGTCGCTCCTGAACTCTGGATCGACGGCCGACCTGCCGGGGTTGAGGATCTGGGCCGCCAGGCCTTGTTCAACTACGGCGCCGTGACCTCTTTCCGCGTGGAGGGGGGCGGGGTGCGCGGTCTGGATCGGCACCTGGGCCGCCTCAACCGTTCGGCGGTCGAACTGTTCGGCGAGGCTGTCGCCGAAGATCGCCTGCGCGATCAGATGCGGACGGCGCTGGCCGGGCGGGATGAGGCCTGGCTGCGCATCAGCCTGTTTTCAAATGAGCTTTCCCTGCGCCAGCCGGACTGGATCGGCGCGCCGCAGGTGATGATCAGCGTCTCGGCCCCGCCGTCGCCCTTGCCGCACGGGGTGCGTCTGCAAAGCCAGGCCTATGCCCGCGAGGCGCCGCATCTGAAGCACGTCGCCACGATGGCCCTGTTGCGGGCGCGGCGCATGGCGCGGCTGGCGGGTTTCGACGACGCCCTGTTCACCGACGCCGAGGGCCGGATTTCCGAGGGCTCGCTGTGGAATGTCGGCTTCATCGAGGGCGAGACGGTGGTCTGGCCCGAGGCGCCCATGCTGGACGGGGTGGCGCAGGCCCTGATCCGCGAGGCGCTGGAGCGCGCCGGATCGCCGCAGCGGACCGAGGTCGTGCGCCTGTCGGACCTGCCCCGATTTGACGGCGCCTTCCTGTGCAACAGCGCCACGCCCGCGGCGGAAATCGCGGCTGTCGACGACCATGTCTTCACCGGCGCGACGGATGCGGTGCAGCAGATAGACGCCCTTTGGCGATCACAGCCGCGTCAGAAAATCTAGGCCGTTCATTTCGCACCTGCTAAACGGACCCAAACGATGGGGAGGCCGCCGGCCATGCGTATCGGACTTTATCCGGGCACCTTCGATCCGGTCACCAACGGTCATCTCGATATCATCGGGCGGGCGGTCAAGCTGGTGGACCGGCTGGTCATCGGCGTCGCCAAGAACGACGACAAGGGCCCGTTGTTCTCGACCGCCGAGCGGGTCGAGATGCTCAAGGCCGAGGTGGCGCGCTTCAACGCCGACATCGAGGTGCGGCCTTTTTCCAGCCTGCTGATGCATTTCGCCGAGGAACTGGACGCCAGCGTCATCATACGCGGCCTGCGCGCCGTTGCCGATTTCGAGTATGAGTTCCAGATGACGGCGATGAATCAGCGCCTCAACAGCGACATAGAGACGGTGTTCCTGATGGCCGATCCGCGGCATCAGGCCATCGCCTCGCGACTGGTGAAGGAAATCGCCCGGCTGGACGGCCGGATCGACAGCTTCGTCAGTCCGGCGGTCGCCGCGAGCGTGTTGGCCAAGGTCAAGAAGGGTTGAGGTCGGGTTTGAAGATCAAGTCTGTGATGGCGCTGGCGGCGGGCATGGCCCTGCTGGCCGGTGGAGCGATGGCCCAGTCGGGCGGCCAGTCGAGCGATTGGCGCACTGTGGCGCCCGAGAACCTGTGGGTGATCGACACGGCCAAGGGCCGCATCCTGGTGGAGCTGGAGCCGCGCGCGGCGCCGAACCATGTTGAGCGCATCCGCACCCTGACCAATCAGGGCTTCTATGACGGGCTGAAATTCCACCGCGTCATTCCGAACTTCATGGCCCAGACCGGCGACCCTCAGGGCACCGGCGCGGGCGGCAGCGAACTTCCGGACCTGAAGGGCGAGTTCACCTTCCGTCGCGGCCGCGACAGCGGCTTCGTCCCGGTCGAGAACAGCGGGCCGGGCCTGCGCGGCATCATGGGCTCCATCCCGGTGGTGACGCAGCCCGACGCCCAGATGTTCGTCACGGCGGACTTCAAGACCTCGGCCCAGGGGCTGTTCTGCCCCGGCGTGGCGGGCATGGCGCGCGCCGGCTCGCCTGACAGCGCCAACAGCCAATTCTATCTGATGATGGGCCAGAACGACAATCTGAACGGCGCCTACACGGTCTTCGGCCGGGTTGTTCAGGGCCTGGACGTGGTCAAGGCGCTCAAGGCGGGCAACGACGCCAACGACGGGGCCGTCGGTCCCGACGCCGACGTCATGACGCGGGCGCGTCTGGCCTCGTCCATGCCGGAGGCCGAGCGGCCGACGATCCGCGTGGCTGTGCCCGGCTCTGCGCCGTTCAACGCCGCCGTCGAGGCGGCGCGGGCTGAGAAGGGCGCGTCCTTCGGCATCTGCGACGTCCAGCC
>NZ_GL883086.1:1290129-1304831 GCF_000204035.1 Brevundimonas diminuta ATCC 11568 | reverse complement strand
CGATTATTGGCCGCCGCCAGCGCCAGCACCACCGCCGCCCCTGCGACGCCGGCGACGACGCGGCTTAGGCTGCCGGTCTTCGCGCATCTTCTGCAGCAGCAGGCCTTCACGCAGGCCGCGGTCGGCCACGCGCACCCGCTCGCACGGCCAGGCGCGCTGTACGGCTTCCAGGATCGCCGCGCCCGCCAACACCAGGTCGGCGCGGTCCGGCCCGATGCAGTTCTCAGCCGCGCGCCCGATGGGACCGAGGGCGATCAGGCGGTCGGCCGCCTTTTCGCAGTCGCCGCGCGTCATCCAGAGGCCGTCGACCAGATCGCGCTGATAGCGTTTCAGCTCCAGATGAATCCCGGCCAGGCTGGTGATGGCGCCGGAGGTGCCGACCATATGCCCGCGCCCGGCGCCTACGCGCGTCAGGAAGTCGGGGCCTTTGGGACCGCCCGTAGCGATGGCGGCGCCGAAGTCGGCGACCATGGCCTCATACCATTCGGGCGGGCTGCCATCCGGCTCGGGGTGGCGTTCGGCCAGGCTGACCACGCCCAGCGGCGCTGACATCCACGCCGCGGTTTCGAAGCCGCGCGGTCCCTTCATCAGCCAGGACAGTTCGGTCGAGCCGCCGCCCACGTCGATCACCAGCACCGCCTCGGCGCGCGGATCGAACAGGTTGAGACAGCCCGCGACCGACAGGGCGGCTTCCTCGGAGGGATCGATGATCCGAAGCCGCAGGCCGGTGCCGCGCCGTACCCGCTCGACGAAGGCGGGGCCGTTTTCGGCCATGCGGCAGGCCTGGGTGGCGACGGCGGTCAGGCGGTTGGGATCGACGCCCTTGCGCACCAGGCGTTCGGCGCACAGGGCCAGGGCGTCATAGGCCCGGTCCATCGCCCGATCGTCCAGGCGGCCGGTGCGCGACAGGCTCTCGCCAAGGCGTACGATGCGGCTGAAGGAATCCACCACGCGAAAGCCGTCACGCGCCGGACGCGCGATCAGCAGGCGGCAATTATTGGTCCCCAGGTCGAGCGCGCCGTAGAGGGGCGCATCTCGATCGAAAGCACCGCTGTTGCGGGGCCTCCGAGGCAGGGACCGCGTGTCGCGCCGTCCGGGCGCGCCAGGGGTCTCCGGCATGGGCCGAGTTCTCATGTGGGCGGTCCGAAGCGGCGCCCGTCCCTGACAGGTTAAACCGCCCCGGCCGGTCGCGCCAAGCCGTGATCTGCTCGGCGCGCCTCGAGTCCTTAGCGACGGCGCGGGCTGAGGATGTCGCCCAGCCGATCCGGCGTGCCAGGAATGCGTTCAAGGCGCGGGTAGCGCAGGCCGTCGTGATAGTCGAAATCGACGGTGCGGTAGCGGTCGCCGTTCTTGAGCAGCAGACGGATCGGGGCGTCGGTTCCCTTGGCGGCGGTGACGGCGTCGCGCAGCTTCTCGGCCGAGGCGGCGATGTCGTTGACGGCGACCAGCTCCCAGCCCGGCCCGATGTCGGCCTCGAAGGCGCGGCCGCCCCAGCGAATGCCGGTCAGCTTGTTCGACGAGGACAGGGTGAAGCCCAGGGAATACTGGAAGTCGTTGGCCCAGCCCGACTGGATGCGCTTCTCGTCGGCCGTCAGGGTGTCGGTGTAGGTCAGGCGGTAGCCGCCGCGCGCCAGACCATCCAGCGGGGCCTTGGCGTCCGGGCCGCTGGCGTCCAGGCGCGTGCGCAGGAAGGTCGCCCAGTCGTGCGGATGGACCGCGTTCAGCGCCGCGACCACGTCGTCGAACGTATAGCCGCGCGGCGCCCAGGAGCCGTCGTCGCCGCCGAAGAAGCCCTTGGCGAAGTCGTCCAGCGACTTCTTCCCGCCCGTCGCCTCGCGGATCAGGGTGTCGGCGTCCAGCCAGATCAGCAGTGCCTCGCGGTAGTAGTCGCCCGTGCCGCGCATCCACGACGAATAGGGGTTCGAGGTGCGATAGCCGAGCAGGTTGTGGTTGTTCGCATCCTGCAGCGGGCGCCATTCGCGGCCCGGCTGGTTGTCATAGAAGGCGGCGTTCTCGGCCACGGTGACCAGAATGTCTTCCTTGGAGGCCAGGCCCGAGCGGGCGGTCAGCACATCGCCCCAGTATTCCGTCTGACCCTCATAGACCCACAGAAGGGTGTTCTGGGTCGGGATGTTGTGGTTGGCGGTCAGTTCGTCGACCGGGCGCTGGCGCTTGCCGTTCCAGGCGTGGACGAACTCGTGCGGCAGCAGGCCGACGGCCCCCATGCTCTTGCCCCAGTTGGTGAAGAAGTCGGTCGGGACCGAGTTCTCGGACGAGCGATGATGCTCCAGGCCGATGCCGCCCATCTTCGACGTGGCGGCGACCAGGAAGTCGTAGCGGTCATAGGGGCGGGCGCCGAACAGGCGGTCAGTCTGGGTGACCAGGTTCTCGAACCAGCCCAACTGCTCGGTCGTGGGGGCCAGATCCTTGGCCGAATCGGCGACGATGTTCAGGTGGACGGCGCCTTCGCCGTTTCCGCGGCGCGGGTCGATGGCGATGCGCTGGAAGTTGGCGCCGCCGAACAGGGGACTGTCGATCAGGGTGTAGAGGTCGGTCGGCGCAAACGTCGCCAGGCCGTCGACGAAGCTCTCGGTATCCAGCGCCACGCCGTATTTCCAGCCCTGCGGCAGGCGGATCGACGGGGCGAAGGTGATGCCGGTGGAGCGATAGCCCGCCGGATAGAGCAGGGCCTTCTCCCACTGCAGATTGACCATCTCGGGCGTCATGACCACGCGCCAGGTCGAGCTGTCCGGCTGGGTCAGCCACTGGAAGTCGACGGTGATCTCGCTGACGCCCTGCGGCACCTCGATGTGGAAGGCGTAGGGGTCGATGGTGTCGCGCAGCCAGTCGATGCGGGCGCCGCCCCCCTGGACGGTCACGCCCGAAATCAGCTGGATCGGGCCGGTCGCCGCGTGGTTGCCGGGCAGGAATTTCGGATAGAGCAGGACCAGATGGCCGGGCGTGACCGGGATGGTCTGGCGCACGCGGACGATCTTCTTCTCTACGTCGGTGGCGTCGACCTCATAGCGGATGACGCCGGGATAGGCCTCTGCCGTCGGCGCCGGGATCGGCGGCAGAGCGCGGGGCAGGGCCAGCGGCGTGTTCTGCGGCGTCGGCGCGGCGGGGGCCTGCGGGCCGGTCCATTGCTGAGCGAGCGCGGTCGAGGCGGCCGAGGTCAGCAGCAGGGCGAGGGCGGCGGCGGGCAGGCGTCGGGTCATCGGGTATCCAGAACTCAGAAAGCGGTCGGTATTAGGCTTGGCAGGAGGCGTTATCGGCGGCGAGGCGACAGGATGTCGCCCAGTCGGTCGGGCGTGCCTTCGATCCGTTCAAGATGCGGATAGCGCAGGCCGTCGTGGTAGTCGAAGCGCACCGTCCGGAAGCGGTCGCCGTTCTTGAGGATCAGCTCGATCGGTTCGGACGTCCCCTTGGCGGCGGTGACGGCTTCTTTCAGCGCGTCGGCCGATGCGGCGCGCCCGCCGACGGCGACGACTTCCCAGCCTGAGGTCAGGCCTTGTTCGAAGGCCGCCCCGCCCCACAGGACGGAGGTGATCTTGTTCGCACCGTTCATCATGAAGCCGAGCGAATAGGTGAAGTCGTTGCGCCCCAGCTCCTTGTAGAGGGCGCCCATGTAGCCGGACGGCTCCTCCTTGAAGACCAGGCGGTAGCCGCCGCGCTCAATGCCGTCCAGCGGTCCGCGCGAGTCGGGGCCGACCGCGTCTAGACGTTCGCGCAGGAAGGCGGCCCAGTCGTTCGTCTGCACCCCATTCAGCGTCGAGGTTACATCGGCGAAGGTGTAGGGGGCCGGATCCCAGTCGCCGTCCTCGACGCCGAAGAAGGCCTTGGCGAAGTCGTCCAGCGACTTCTTCCCGCCGGTCCGCTCGCGGATCAGGGTGTCGGCGTCCAGCCAGATCAGCGCGCCTTCGCGGTAATAGTCCTCGCTGCGCTGATAGCTGCTCCAAGGTTGGGGGCGGCGTTGGCTGATGATGGGGTCGTTGGTGGTGTCCTGCATGGCGCGCCACTGGCGGCCGGGGATGTGCTGGAAGCTGGCGGCGCTCATGGCCAGGACGTCCAGCGCCTGCTGCTTGGACATCAGGCCCGCGCGGGCGGTCAGGACCAGGCCCCAGTACTGCGTCTGGCCTTCATAGACCCACATCAGGGAGTTCTGCAGCGGCTCGTTCAGATTGGGCGTCAACTGGTCGGCCGGGCGGCGCCATTTGCCGTTCCAGCTGTGGGTGTATTCGTGACCCAGCAGGTCGCGGTCGGCCAGGGTCGCCTCTCGATCGGTGAAATACTTCACATCGACGCTGTTCTCGGACGAGCGGTGGTGCTCCAGCCCGATGCCGCCTAGCTTGTCCGTCACGGCCAGCAGGAAGTCGTAGTGGTTGAAGTGGCGCGCGCCGAACAGGCGGTCGGCCTGCTGGACCAGGTTGCGGTGCAGTTGGACGTGCTCGTCCGTCGCTTCCAGCATCTTGGCGTCATCGGCCACGACGTTCAGGCGCACCGGCGAGCGGCCGCCCGGATCCAGGTCGATCTGGCGATAGTGGGCGCCGGCGAAGACGGGGCTGTCAGCCAGATGCTCCAGCGTGATGGGGGCGAAGGTCGCCAGGCCGTTCTCGAAGCTGACGGTGTCCAGGGCGACGCCGTAGTTCCAGCCCTGAGGCAGCTTCAGCGTCGGCCGGAAGGTGATCTGACGCGAATAATAGCCCGCCGGATAGAGCAGGGCCTTTTCCCACTGGATGTTCAGCATCTCGGGCGTGACGACGACGCGGCCCTGATTGCCTTCAATGGGCGTCAGCCACTGGAAGGCGGCCTCGACCTCGGTCACGCCGGCCGGAACCTCGATCTGATAGGCCCAGGGCTGGACGGTGTTGCGCACCCACTCCAGCCGCCGCCCCTCGGCGGTGAAGGTCAGGCCGCCGACGTTGGCGACGGGGCCGACCGGGCCGTGGTTGCCGGGAATCCACTGCGGATAGAAGAGGACCAGAGGGCCGGGGCCGCTGACGGGGATGGTCTGGCGCACCTGGATCAGGCGGCGGTCGATGTCGGTGGCGTCGACGTCCAGCTTGATGACGCCGGGATAGGCCTCGTCCTTGGCCGCCGGGATCGGCGCCAAGGCGACGGGCAGGGCGGGCGTTCCCACCTGGGCCAGGGCGGGCGCTCCCACGGCAAGGAGGATGGCCGAGGCGCTGGCGGCCAGGAGAAAACGCTTCATCACAGAATTACCCGGTTACGGCCGCCCCCTCGCGGCCTCGACAAGGAGGCGCAGACGACAGCGTGTCGCAGGCGCCGTCAAGCCGGATGACGTTTCCGTGTCGGGGGAGCGACCCGTCAGTTCGCGGGATTCACCTCAAGCAGCTCGACCGTGAAGCGCAGGGCCGAGTTGGCGGGGATTTCCGTGCCCATCCAGCGCGGGCCGTAAGCCAGCTCGGCGGGAATGACGAACTCATAGGTCTCGCCTTCGCGCATAAGGGCCACGCCCTCGGTCCACCCCTTGATGACGCGGTTGAGCGGGAAGCTGGTCGGTTCGTTGCGCGAGTAGGAGCTGTCGAACTCACGCCCATCGATGAATGTGCCGCGATAGTGGACCTTGACCGTGTCGGTCGCCGTCGGCTGCTCGCCCTTGGGGTTGGCCTTGCCGACGCGACGATACTGCAGACCGGAGGGCGTGACGGTCCAGCCGCGCTGCTGGCTGTTCCACATCAGATAGGCGGCCTGGCCGACCTCCCAGTTCTCTTGGGTAGCGGGGCCGACGGGCGTGCGCGGTTCGGCGAGACGAGCGTCTTGCGTCGAGGCGCAGGCGGCAAGCGACAGGGCGGCGAGAACGGGCAGGGCGATGTGCTTCATAAGGCTAGGCTTATCACGCTGATTGAAACTGTCGACTGCTCGCGTGAGGGGCCTTTATTTCGCCGAAGAAGGGCGTATATATGCGCGTTCGCAGATTCCCTGAATCCCGCGCGAAAGCGCCGAGGCCCGGTTTGTCGCCCTCCGACCGGTGCGAAGGCGTCGCCCCTCCCCAAGGGGGCGGATACATCCAGGCGTCCTGATCCGCTCGCGGATCGAGGGTGGGCGCCGAGAGACATTTACGGTCACGGATCGCCGGTCGGCGCGCCGTGGCTGCTGCATTGAGAGCGGGCCTCGCAAGGGGCCGCGATTGGGAAAACAGAATGGCCAAGTCCACCGACGGTCTCGCCTTGGGTAAGATCGCTGCCGCCACGTCGTTTACCGGCAAGAAGCGCATTCGCTACAGCTTCGGGCGCATCCCCGAAGCCGTGCAGATGCCGAACCTGATCGAGGTTCAGCGCGCTTCCTATGAGCAGTTCCTGCAGCGCGAGTCGCGCCCCGGTCTGCGCAACGACGAGGGCATTGAAGCGGTCTTCAAGTCGGTCTTCCCGATCAAGGACTTCAACGAGCGCGCCGTCCTGGAATACGTCTCCTACGAGTTTGAAGACCCGAAGTACGACGTCGAGGAATGCATCCAGCGCGACATGACCTATGCCGCGCCGCTGAAGGTCAAGCTGCGCCTGATCGTGTTCGAGACCGAGGAAGAAACGGGCGCCCGTTCGGTCAAGGACATCAAGGAGCAGGACGTCTACATGGGCGACATCCCGCTCATGACGGACAAGGGCACCTTCATCGTCAACGGCACCGAGCGCGTGATCGTCTCGCAGATGCACCGCTCGCCGGGCGTCTTCTTCGACCACGACAAGGGCAAGACCCACTCGTCGGGCAAGCTGCTGTTCGCCGCCCGCGTGATCCCTTATCGCGGCTCGTGGCTGGACTTTGAATTCGACGCCAAGGACATCGTCTACGTCCGTATCGACCGCCGCCGTAAGCTGCCGGCCTCGACCTTCCTCTATGCCCTGGGCATGGACGGGGAAGAGATCCTCAAGACCTTCTACGAGACCGTTCCGTACGAGAAGCGCGGCGAAGGCTGGGTCACCCCCTACAAGCCGGAGCGCTGGCGCGGCGTGAAGCCGGAGTTCGATCTGGTCGACGCCGACACCGGCGAAGTGGTCGCCCCGGCCGGTCAGAAGATCAGCGCCCGCGCCGCCAAGAAGCTGGCCGACGGCGGTTTGAAGTCGCTGTCGCTGGCGGCTGACGCCCTGCTGACCAAGTATCTGGCCGCTGACGCCGTCAACTACCAGACCGGCGAAATCTACGCCGAGGCGGGCGACGAGCTGGACGCCGCCGCGATCGAACTGCTGGAAGCCAACGGCTTCACCACCATCGACGTGCTGGACATCGACCACGTGACGGTCGGCGCCTACATGCGCAACACCCTGCGCGTGGACAAGAACACGGGTCGCGAGGATGCGCTGTTCGACGTCTATCGCGTCATGCGCCCGGGCGAGCCGCCGACGCCGGAAGCGGCCGAGGCCATGTTCAACTCCCTGTTCTTCGACGCCGAGCGCTACGACCTGTCGGCCGTGGGCCGCGTCAAGATGAACATGCGTCTGGAAACCCCCGAGGTTTCGGACGAAATCCGCGTCCTGCAGAAGGACGACGTGCTGAAGGTGTTGCAGATCCTGGTCGGCCTGAAGGACGGCCGCGGCGAGATCGACGACATCGACAACCTGGGCAACCGCCGGGTGCGTTCGGTGGGCGAGCTGCTGGAAAACCAGTACCGCGTCGGCCTGCTGCGCATGGAGCGCGCCATCAAGGAGCGCATGTCCTCGGTCGATATCGACACGGTCATGCCGCACGACCTGATCAACGCCAAACCGGCCGCCGCGGCTGTGCGTGAATTCTTCGGCTCGTCGCAGCTGTCGCAGTTCATGGACCAGACCAACCCGCTGTCGGAAATCACCCACAAGCGTCGCCTTTCGGCGCTTGGCCCGGGCGGTCTGACGCGCGAGCGCGCGGGCTTTGAAGTCCGCGACGTTCACCCGACGCACTACGGCCGCATCTGCCCGATCGAAACGCCGGAAGGCCCGAACATCGGTCTGATCAACTCCCTGGCCACCCACGCCCGCGTGAACAAGTACGGCTTCATCGAAAGCCCGTACCGTCGCGTGGTCGAAGGCAAGGCGACGGACGAGGTGGTCTACATCTCGGCCATGGAAGAGGCGAAGCACGTCATCGCCCAGGCCAACATCGACCTGAAGGACGGCGAGATCGTCGAGGAGCTGGTGCCGGGCCGTATCAACGGCGACTCCCAGCTGCTGACCAAGGAAACGGTCGACATGATGGACGTGTCGCCGAAACAGGTCGTTTCGGTCGCCGCCGCCCTGATCCCCTTCCTGGAAAACGACGACGCCAACCGCGCGCTGATGGGCGCCAACATGCAACGTCAGGCCGTGCCGCTGGTGCAGTCGGACGCGCCGCTGGTCGGTACCGGCATGGAAGCGGTCGTGGCCGTGGACTCCGGCGCTGTCGTGATCGCCCGTCGTGACGGCGTGGTCGAACAGATCGACGGCACCCGCATCGTGGTTCGCGCCACGGGCGACGTGGACGCCGGTCGTTCGGGCGTCGACATCTATCGCCTGTCGAAGTTCCAGCGCTCCAACCAGTCGACCTGCATCAACCAGCGCCCGATCGTGCGCGTGGGCGATGAGGTGAAGGCCGGAGACGTGATCGCCGACGGTCCGTCGACGGACCTGGGCGAACTGGCTCTGGGCCGCAACGTCCTGGTCGCCTACATGCCCTGGAACGGCTACAACTTCGAAGACTCCATCCTGATCTCCGAGCGCATCGTGCGCGACGACATCTTCACCTCCATCCACCTCGAAGAGTTCGAAGTGATGGCGCGTGATACCAAGCTGGGTCCGGAAGAAATCACCCGCGACATCCCCAACGTCGGCGAGGAAGCCCTGCGCAACCTGGACGAAGCGGGCATCGTGGCCATCGGCGCCGAGGTCCAGCCGGGCGACATCCTGGTCGGCAAGGTGACGCCGAAGGGCGAAAGCCCGATGACCCCGGAAGAGAAACTGCTGCGCGCCATCTTCGGTGAGAAGGCTTCGGACGTGCGCGACACCTCGCTGCGCCTGCCGCCGGGCGTCGCCGGCACCATCGTCGACGTGCGCGTGTTCAACCGTCACGGCATCGACAAGGACGAGCGCGCCGTGGCCATCGAACGCGCCGAGATCGAGCGTCTGGGCAAGGACCGCGACGACGAGCTCAAGATCCTTGAGCGCAACGTCTACGGCCGCGTGAAGCCGCTGCTGCTCGGCAAGACCGCCGTGTCCGGCCCGAAGGGCATGGGCCGCGGCGAGGTCACCGAAGAGAAGCTGGCCGAAGTGTCCAAGGGCCTGTGGTGGCAGGTCGCCCTCGACGACGAGAAGGCGATGGGCGAGCTGGAGGCCATGAAGAAGCAGTTCGAGGACGCCCGTAAGGCCCTCGACCGTCGCTTCGAAGACAAGGTCGAGAAGCTGCAGCGCGGCGACGAGATGCCGCCTGGCGTCATGAAGATGGTCAAGGTCTTCGTGGCCGTGAAGCGCAAGCTTCAGCCGGGCGACAAGATGGCCGGCCGTCACGGGAACAAGGGCGTCATCTCCAAGATCCTGCCGATCGAGGACATGCCGCACCTGGACGACGGCACCCACGTCGACATCGTTCTGAACCCGCTGGGCGTGCCGTCGCGCATGAACATCGGCCAGATCTTCGAAACCCACCTGGGTTGGGCCGCCGCTGGCCTGGGCAAGCAGATCAAGGGCTTGCTCGAGCAGTGGATGGACGGCGGCATGCGCGACGCCCTGGTGTCGCGTCTGACCCAGATCTACGGCGCCGACACCCCGCTGCCGCAGAGCGACGAAGAGCTGATCGAACTGGCCCAGAACCTGTCCAAGGGCGTTCCGTTCGCGACTCCGGTCTTCGACGGCGCGCGTATCTCGGACATCGAGGACCTGCTGGAGTCGGCGGACCTGGATCGTTCGGGGCAGTCGATCCTGTTCGACGGCCAGACGGGCGAGCAGTTCAAGCGTCCGGTCACGGTCGGCTATGTGTACATGCTGAAGCTGCACCACCTGGTCGACGACAAGATCCACGCCCGCTCGATCGGCCCGTACTCGCTCGTCACCCAGCAGCCGCTGGGCGGTAAGGCGCAGTTCGGCGGTCAGCGCTTCGGGGAAATGGAGGTCTGGGCTCTGGAAGCTTACGGCGCCGCCTACACCCTGCAGGAAATGCTGACGGTGAAGTCGGACGACGTAGCCGGCCGGACCAAGGTCTACGAGGCCATTGTCCGCGGCGACGACAGCTTCGAGGCCGGCATCCCCGAGTCCTTCAACGTGCTGGTGAAGGAAATGCGCTCGCTGGGCCTGAACGTGGAGCTGGAAAACAGCTGACCGGATCAAGCGCCCTTCCTCGCTTCGGCGGGGGAGGGCGGTCCGCCTGTTCTCCTCTCTGAATGATTTTCGCGGGGCATTCCCGCAGAAGGAATAAAGATGAACCAGGAAGTCCTGAACATCTTCAACCCGGTCCCGGTCACCCCGACCTTCGACCAGATCAAGATCGCCCTGGCCTCGCCGGAGAAGATCCGTTCGTGGTCGTTCGGCGAGATCAAGAAGCCGGAAACCATCAATTACCGCACGTTCAAGCCCGAGCGTGACGGCCTGTTCTGCGCCCGTATCTTTGGCCCGACCAAGGACTACGAATGCCTGTGCGGCAAGTACAAGCGCATGAAGTACAAGGGCATCATCTGCGAGAAGTGCGGCGTTGAAGTCACCCTGGCTCGCGTTCGCCGCGAGCGCATGGGTCACATCGACCTGGCTGCCCCGGTCGCCCACATCTGGTTCCTGAAGTCGCTGCCGTCGCGCATCTCGCTGATGCTGGACATGGCGCTGAAGGACGTCGAGCGCGTCCTGTACTTCGAGAACTACATCGTCACCGAGCCGGGCCTGACCCCGCTGAAGCAGAACCAGCTGCTGACGGAAGACGAATTCTATCACTATCAGGAAGAGTTCGGCGACGACGGCTTCACCGCTGAGATCGGCGCCGAGGCGGTCCGCAACCTGCTGATGGCGATCGACCTGAACGCCGAGGCCGAGAAGCACCGCGCCGAACTGGCCGACAGCCCGTCGGAGCTGAAGGCCAAGAAGGCCTCCAAGCGTCTGAAGCTGATGGAAGCCTTCATCGAGTCGGGCAACAAGCCCGAGTGGATGATCCTGACCATCGTGCCGGTCATCCCGCCGGAACTGCGTCCGCTGGTGCCGCTGGACGGCGGCCGCTTCGCGACGTCGGACCTGAACGACCTGTACCGCCGGGTCATCAACCGGAACAACCGCCTGAAGCGCCTGATCGAGCTGCGCGCGCCGGACATCATCATCCGCAACGAAAAGCGGATGCTGCAGGAATCCGTCGACGCCCTGTTCGACAACGGCCGTCGCGGTCGCGTCATCACCGGCGCGAACAAGCGTCCGCTGAAGTCGCTGGCCGACATGCTGAAGGGCAAGCAGGGTCGCTTCCGTCAGAACCTGCTGGGCAAGCGCGTCGACTACTCGGGCCGTTCGGTCATCACCGTGGGCCCCGAGCTGAAGCTGCATGAGTGCGGCCTGCCCAAGAAGATGGCGCTGGAGCTGTTCAAGCCGTTCATCTACGCGCGTCTGGACGCCAAGGGCCTGTCGGGCACCGTCAAGCAGTCCAAGCGCATGGTCGAGCGCGAGCAGCCCGCCGTCTGGGATATCCTGGACGAGGTCATCCGCGAGCACCCGGTTCTGCTGAACCGCGCGCCGACGCTTCACCGTCTGGGCATCCAGGCGTTCGAGCCCAAGCTGATCGAGGGCAAGGCCATCCGCCTGCACCCGCTGGTCTGTACGGCGTTCAACGCTGACTTCGACGGCGACCAGATGGCCGTGCACGTCCCGCTGAGCCTCGAGGCCCAGCTGGAAGCGCGCGTGCTGATGATGTCGACGAACAACATCCTGTCGCCCGCCAACGGCAAGCCGATCATCGTGCCGTCGCAGGACATCGTCCTGGGCCTGTACTACCTGTCGCTGGTCAAGGAGAACCAGCCGGGCGAAGGCAAGCTGTTCGCCAACATGGGCGAGATTGACGCGGCCCTGGACGCCCAGGTCGTCAAGCTGCACACCAAGATCAAGGCGCGTTGGACCGAGATGAACTCGGACGGCGAAGTCGTGACCAAGGTGATCGACACCACGCCGGGCCGGATGAAGCTGGGCGCGCTGCTGCCGCTGAACCCGAACATCGGCTACAAGCTTCTTGAGAAGAACCTGACCAAGAAGGAAATCGGCAACCTGATCGATCAGGTCTACCGTCACTGCGGTCAGAAGGCGACGGTCATCTTCGCTGACCAGATGATGCAGATGGGCTTCCGCGAAGCGGCCAAGGCCGGCATCTCGGTGGGCAAGGACGACATCGTCATCCCGGCCAAGAAGGAACAGCTGGTCAACGAAACCCGCACCCAGGTGGAAGAGTACGAGCAGCAATATGCTGACGGCCTGATCACCAAGGGCGAGAAGTACAACAAGGTCGTCGACGCCTGGGCCAAGGCCACGGACAAGATCGCCGATGAGATGATGGGCGAAATCGCTCAGCCGCGCATCCTGATCAAGGGTCAGGAGCCGGACATCAACTCGGTCTTCATGATGGCCAACTCGGGCGCTCGTGGCTCGCAGGCTCAGATGAAGCAACTGGGCGGCATGCGCGGCCTGATGGCCAAGCCCTCGGGCGAGATCATCGAGACGCCGATCATCTCGAACTTCAAGGAAGGCCTGACCGTCCTTGAGTACTTCAACTCGACCCACGGCGCCCGTAAGGGTCTGGCCGACACCGCGCTGAAGACCGCCAACTCGGGTTACCTGACCCGTCGTCTGGTGGACGTGGCGCAGGACTCCATCGTCACTGAGGAAGACTGCGGCTCGACGCGCGGCATCACCCTGCGCGCCGTGGTCGAAGGCGGCGACGTGCTCGTCTCGCTGGGCCAGCGCGTCCTGGGCCGTTACGCGGCCGAGGACATCAAGGAGCCGGGCGGCGAAGTCCTGTTCCCTGCGGACACCTATCTGCAGGAAGAGGAAGTCGAGCTGATCGACAAGGTCGGCGTCCAGTCCATCAAGGTCCGTTCGGCCCTGACGTGTGAAGCCGACGCCGGCATCTGCGGCATGTGCTACGGCCGTGACCTGGCGCGCGGCACCAACGTCAACATCGGCGAAGCGGTCGGCGTCATCGCCGCCCAGTCGATCGGCGAGCCGGGCACCCAGCTGACGATGCGTACCTTCCACATCGGCGGTACGGCCCAGGTGGCGGAAACCTCGTTCTTCGAGGCGACCAACGCGGGCGTCATCAAGGTCGTCGGCCCGACCGTTATCGCCGCTCACGGCGATCCGGTGGCCATGAGCCGCAACGTCGTGGTCACCGTGACCGTCGACGGCAAGGACCGCGAATCCTACAAGGTGCCGTACGGCGCGCGCCTGCGCGTCAAGGACGGCGGCGAGGTGGTCAAGAACCAACGCCTGGCCGAGTGGGATCCGTACACCACCCCGATCCTGACGGAAGTCGGCGGCGTGGTGCGCTTCGAGGATCTGGTCGAGGGCCTGTCGGTCAAGGAAGAGACGGACGAGGCCACGGGCATCGCCCAGCGCGTCGTTTCCGACTGGCGCGCCAGCCCGCGCGGCGCGGACCTGCGTCCGGCCATGGGCGTCACCCAGGGCGACAGCTACGCCAAGCTGTCGAGCGGTTCTGACGCGCGTTACCTGCTGCCCGTGGGGGCCATCCTGTCGGTGGCCAACGGCGACGAGGTCAAGCCGGGCGACATCATCGCCCGTATCCCGACCGAAGGCGCCAAGACCCGCGACATCACCGGCGGTCTGCCGCGCGTGGCCGAACTGTTCGAAGCCCGTCGTCCGAAGGACTGCGCGGTCATCGCGGAGATGGACGGTCGCGTCGAATTCGGTCGCGACTACAAGAACAAGCGCCGCATCAAGATCACCCCGGAGCCGGATGCCGACGGCAACCAGGGCGAAGCGGTCGAGTTCCTGATCCCGAAGGGCAAGCACATCTCCGTCCACGACGGCGATCTGATCCAGAAGGGCGACTACATCATCGACGGCAACCCGGATCCGCACGACCTGCTGCGCATCCAGGGCGTCGAGGCGCTGGCCGAGTATCTGGTGAACGAAGTGCAGGAGGTCTACCGACTGCAGGGCGTGCCGATCAACGACAAGCACATCGAAGTCATCGTCCGTCAGATGCTGCAGAAGGTCGAGGTCATCGACTCCGCTGAGACGACGCTCATCAAGGGCGACCACGTCGATCGGGTCGAAGTCGACATCGAGAACGCCAAGGTCGAGAAGCGCGGCGGCCGCATCGCCACCGTGCAGCCGGTCCTGCTGGGCATCACCAAGGCGTCGCTGCAGACCCGCAGCTTCATCTCGGCGGCCTCGTTCCAGGAGACCACCCGCGTCCTCACCGAGGCTTCGGTCCACGGCAAGAAGGACACGCTGGAAGGCCTGAAGGAAAACGTGATCGTGGGTCGCCTGATCCCAGCGGGCACGGGCTCCTACCTGCGCAGCCTGCAGAAGATCGCCAACGAGCGTGACGCTGAGCTGACCCAGGCCCGCGAAGACGCGGTCGAGCCGCTTCCCGCGGACCTGGCCCTGGAGCTGGAGCAGTCGGCCGACTGATCCGGGTTCAGACCTGAAAGACAGAAGAGGGCGGCGTCGAAAGGCGCCGCTCTTTTTGTTTGGCCTACCGCGCTTTTCGCTGCTTGAGGCCGTTGGGCGTGCGCGAGCTGAGAGGGGGCTGCGCCGAAA
>NZ_GL883086.1:1285715-1289694 GCF_000204035.1 Brevundimonas diminuta ATCC 11568 | reverse complement strand
AGGGGGCGGCGTCGCCTGAACCGCGGCGGGCGCCGGAGCAGGAGCCGGCGAAGGTTGGGCTGCTGTTCTCTGAGGCGGTTGCGATTCCATCGGCGTGGGCGGAGGCGTCGGGACGCGCGTCGGCGCAGGCAGGGGCGGCGACGGCTGCGGCGGAACGAACGGACGTTCGAGTTCAAGCTGGATGATCGGCGGCGCCGGCGGCGGAGGGAGAGCCTCGCGCCGGTCGTCCGCCGCATAGCGAGCCATGCTGCCCAGCACGATCACGTGCATCAGCAGGGAGGCCCCCGCCGTCAGGGTCCGCTTGAGGCGCGGTCGCGCCCGTTTCGCGGGGTCTGCGGTCAGAACGGCGATGCTCATGAAGGCTCCCCCATCGTCTGAACGAATGATGCCTAGGCAAGCATGGCGATATATAGGCGCAATATCATTGATCCCTGAACAGGATGCGAACGCGGGGCTGCAGGCGTCGGCCTGAGCGAATCCCTTGACCTGTTAACGGATCGCGCGTAGAAGCCGCGCACTTTCGAGACGTGGGCGGTTCGCCGTCCGCTGAGATCGTGACAATTGAACGGACGGGCTGTGTCCCGCCGGAACGCCCGAAGCGCGCGTTCCGGTTTTTCTGTTTGGGCGTCGTGACCTCGGCTCGATAACACCCGGGCGGGGCTTCGGTCCCGTTCAAAAGAAGGCTCATGAGGCGCTCCGGTCGAAAGACACACGCCTCCACATCGAAAAGAGACGAATTCGAATGCCCACGATCAACCAGCTGATCCGCAAGCCCCGCAAGCCGAAGCCGGTTCGCAACAAGGTTCCGGCCCTGGAGGGTTCGCCCCAGCGTCGCGGCGTCTGCACCCGCGTGTACACCACGACCCCGAAGAAGCCGAACTCGGCTCTGCGTAAGGTCGCCAAGGTCCGCCTGGCCAAGAACGGCGTCGAAGCCGTGTGCTACATCCCCGGCGAAGGCCACAACCTGCAGGAGCACTCGGTCGTGCTGATCCGCGGCGGCCGCGTGAAGGACTTGCCCGGCGTTCGCTACCACATCCTGCGCGGCGTGCTCGATACGCAAGGCGTCAAGGACCGCAAGCAGCGTCGTTCGCACTACGGCGCCAAGCGTCCGAAGTAATCGGCCCCGGCCTACGTTTCAGAGATTTTCCCGACGTCAGTCGGGCCCGAGAAGGAATAACCCATGTCGCGTCGTCACCGCGCCCAGAAGCGTGAAGTTCTGCCGGATCCCAAGTTCGGAGACCTGGTGGTCACCAAGTTCATGAACTACGTCATGTACGAAGGTAAGAAGGCCGTCGCCGAAAACATCGTTTACGGCGCCTTCGACATCCTGGCAGACAAGAAGAAGGAGCAGACTGCGGTCGAGACCTTCCACGCCGCCCTGGAAAACGTCGCCCCGTCGGTCGAAGTCCGTTCGCGTCGCGTCGGCGGCGCCACCTACCAGGTGCCGGTCGAGGTCCGTCCGGACCGTCGTCGCGCCCTGGCCATCCGCTGGCTGGTCAACGCCGCGCGCAACCGCGGCGAAAACACCATGACGGAAAAGCTGGCCGCCGAGCTGCTGGACGCCTCGAACAACCGCGGCACCGCGGTCAAGAAGCGCGAAGACACCCACAAGATGGCCGAAGCCAACCGCGCCTTCAGCCACTACCGCTGGTAAGCGTCTTAAAACCGCCAATGGCGGCGACTATTTAAGACGATCCGGCGCGGGCGTTCAGGTTGAACCGCCCGCGCCGTCATATCCGACACCCCAGGGCGCTCGCCGCGTCCGCGAAGCTCCCGGAAGGCAACTTCAATGCCCCGCACTCATAAAATCGAAGACTACCGCAACTTCGGCATCATGGCCCACATCGACGCGGGCAAGACGACGACGACCGAGCGGATCCTGTTCTACACCGGCAAGAACCACAAGATGGGCGAGACGCACGACGGCGCGTCCACCATGGACTGGATGGACCAGGAGCAGGAACGCGGCATCACCATCACGTCGGCCGCGACGACCGCTTTCTGGCGCGAAAAGCGTCTGAACATCATCGACACCCCCGGCCACGTGGACTTCACCATTGAAGTCGAGCGTTCGCTGCGCGTGCTCGACGGCGCCGTCACGGTGCTGGACGGCAACGCCGGCGTCGAGCCGCAGACGGAAACCGTCTGGCGCCAGGCCGACAAGTACAACGTTCCGCGCATCGTCTTCGTCAACAAGATGGACAAGATCGGCGCCGACTTCGAAAAGTCGGTCGAGTCGATCCGCGACCGTCTGGGCGCCAAGGCCGTGCCGATCCAACTGCCGATCGGTTCGGAATCGAACCTGAAGGGCGTGGTCGACCTGGTCGAGATGAAGGCCCTGGTCTGGGAAACCGACCAAGTCGGCGCCTCGGCCGACGTGCGCGACATCCCGGCCGACATGGCTGACGCCGTGGCCGCCGCTCGCCAGTACCTGGTCGACAACGCCGTCGAGATCGACGACGAGGCGATGGAAGCCTATCTGGAAGGCAACGAGCCCTCGGTTGAAGTGCTGAAGCGCTGCATCCGTAAGGCCGTCATCACCGGCGCCTTCTATCCGATCCTGGCCGGCTCGGCCTTCAAGAACAAGGGCGTCCAGCCCCTGCTCGACGCCGTCGTCGACTACCTGCCGTCGCCGGTGGACATCCCGCCGACGCCGGGCATCGACTTCAAGACCGAAGAGCCGATCACCCGCAAGGCTTCGGACGAAGAGCCCCTGTCGGTTCTGGCGTTCAAGATCATGGACGACCCCTTCGTCGGTTCGATCACCTTCTGCCGCCTGTACTCGGGCAAGATGGAGACCGGCCAGTCGCTGCTGAACTCGTCGCGTGACAAGCGTGAGCGTGTGGGCCGCATGCTGCTGATGCACTCGAACAACCGCGAGGACATCAAGGAAGCCTACGCCGGCGACATCGTCGCCCTGGCCGGCCTGAAGGAAACCCGCACGGGCGACACCCTGTGCGATCCGCTGAAGTCGCCGGTCATCCTCGAGAAGATGGAATTCCCGGCGCCGGTTATCGAGATCGCCGTCGAGCCCAAGACCAAGGCCGACCAGGAGAAGCTGGGCGTCGCCCTGGCCAAGCTGGCTTCGGAAGATCCGTCCTTCACCGTTTCGACCGACCACGAGTCGGGTCAGACGATCCTGAAGGGCATGGGCGAGCTGCACCTGGACATCAAGATCGACATCCTGAAGCGCACCTACAAGGTCGAAGCGACCATCGGCGCGCCGCAGGTGGCCTATCGCGAGTCTATCAGCCGCAAGGCCGAGATCGACTACACCCACAAGAAGCAGACCGGCGGTACGGGCCAGTTCGCCCGCGTCAAGCTGGTGTTCGAGCCGGGCGAGCCGGGTTCGGACTTCGTCTTCGAGTCGGCCATCGTCGGCGGCGCCGTGCCCAAGGAATACATCCCGGGCGTGGAAAAGGGCCTGAAGTCGGCCAAGGACAACGGCCTGCTGGCCGGCTTCCCGGTGATCGACGTCAAGGCGACCCTGATCGACGGCGCCTTCCACGACGTCGACTCCTCGGTGCTGGCGTTTGAAATCGCCTCGCGGGCTGCGTTCCGTGAACTGAAGGAAAAGGGCGGACCGAAGCTGCTCGAGCCGATCATGGCCGTCGAGGTCGTGACCCCGGAAGAGTACCTGGGCTCGATCATCGGCGACCTGAACGGCCGTCGCGGCATGATCCAGGGTCAGGACATGCGCGGCAACGCCGTCGTCGTGAACGCCTTCGTGCCGCTGGCCAACATGTTCGGCTACGTGAACACGCTGCGCGGCATGTCGCAGGGCCGCGCCCAGTTCACCATGCAGTACGACCACTACGAAGCGGTGCCGCAACACGTCGCCGACGAAGTGATCAAGAAGTACGCCTAAGTCCGTCTTTTCGACGGACTCACTTGAAAACGGGGCGGTTTGACCACAAATCGCCCCACCTATCCCCAAACCCATTTGGACCCCCGTTTTGGGGATGCCAGGAGCTAGAGA
>NZ_GL883086.1:1279653-1284517 GCF_000204035.1 Brevundimonas diminuta ATCC 11568 | reverse complement strand
TCAGAATGGGCGAGGGCCTCGGTCCTCGCCAGTTCAACAGTAAGAGTAAGCGTAAGCGTACCGGCCTCAAGCAGCCCGCAAGGGCGGTAGGCCGCAGTAAAGCGTAACAGAGCGGCCCCCGGAGAAATCCGGGGGCCGTTTTGCTTTCTGACGATGCATTGAATCAGAGCGGGCGCCCGACTTTGGTCGAATGGGACGGTTAAGCTTTTCTCAGCCAGGCGTGGGCCATCAGGCGCCGCTGAAAGGAGCATCTATGACTGACGTTGACTGGCCCCGCCGCGCCGGCCTCTCCGCCGCGCTCGACGAGGCCGCCATCGTGGCGATCACGGATCGCGCCGGCCGTATTCTGTACTGCAATGACAAGTTCGAGGCGGTCAGCGGCTACTCGCGCGAGGAACTGATCGGTCAGACGCACAGGGTGGTGAACTCGGGCGTCCACCCGCGCGACTATTTCCGCAATCTGTATCGCACCATCGCGGGGGGCGAGGTGTGGCGCGGCACCATCCAGAACCGCACCAAATCGGGCGAGCCCTATTGGGTCGATACGACCATCGTGCCGAACCTGGGGTCTGACGGGCGGCCCGAGACCTACACCGCCATCCGCTTTGAGGTGTCGGACCACGTCCGCGCGCTCAAGGCCCTGGAACTGGCGCAGGCCGAGGCGCGACAGGCCGCCGAGGTGCGGGACCGTTTCTTCGCCAACATCAGCCATGAGGTGCGCACCCCGCTGAACGCCGTGCTGGGCCTGGCCTCGGCCCTGGCGCACACGACGTTGACGTCGCGCCAGACCGAGATGCTGAAGTTGATCACCGGAGCAGGGGACGCCCTGCGTCGCGTGCTGGACGACATGCTGGACCTGTCGAAGATGCAGGCGGGTCAGTTCAGCCTGTCGCTGACGCCGTTTGATCTCAGAACCGACATCGAGGCCGTCGTCGAGATGCGCCGCGCGGTCGCTGAAGACAAGGGGCTGACGCTGGACGTGGCGTTTGCGCCGAGCGCGCAGGGGCAGGTGATCGGCGACGGCGTCCGCATCACCCAGATCGTCTCCAACCTGGTGTCCAATGCGGTGAAATTCACGGCTGAGGGGCGTGTATCCGTTCGTGTCGACGTGCGCGCCGAGGACAACCGGGAACATCTGATCATTGAGGTCGAGGACACGGGCATGGGCTTTGACGCCGAAGCGGCGCGACGCCTGTTTGATCCCTTCGTTCAGGCCGATGACGCCATATCGCGCCAGTTCGGCGGTACAGGTCTGGGGTTGTCCATCTGCAAGTCGTTGGCCGAGTTGATGGGCGGAGAGATTGCCGCAGAGTCGGCGTTGGGCGAGGGCAGTCTGTTCCGTGTGGCCCTGCCCGTCGAGCGTGTGGCGGCGGTCGTGGCCGAACCGGCGGCGACATCGGTTGAAGCGGCGCATGCGTCGGATGAGGGCGCGCAGATTCGCGTCCTGGCGGTCGAGGACAATCCGGCCAATCAGATGGTGGTGCGCTGCCTGCTGGAGCCGCTGGGCTTCGAGATCGTCACTGCCGACAACGGTCTGGAAGGCGTGCGGCGTTTCGAGCAGGAGCATTTCGACATGGTGTTGATGGATATGCAGATGCCGGTCATGGACGGGCTGGACGCCATGCGCCGCATCCGCGCCGACGAAGCGCGACTGGGCGCCGAACGCACGCCTATCGTCATGCTGACGGCCAATACGACCGAAGTTCACCATCTGAAGGCGGTGCAGGCGGGCGCCGATCATCTGGTATCCAAGCCTGTCACCCTGGACATCCTGTTGCAGGGGATGGAGCAGGGCGCCGCCGCCGCCGCTGAATGGTCGGGCGAGCCGGTTCTTTCGGCCGCCTGACCGCAGGAACCGGGCCGCGCGGCTCGGCGTTCAGAAGCGGTCGTCAATGATCGGTTAACCACGATGAAACGCGCCGCGCGTCTGGGCTTGATGATTGGTCTGGTGATCGGGCTCAGCGCCTGCGCCGCCGGACATATGAGGCAAGGCGACGTCGATACGGGCTTCTACGGCGGCGTCGAAGCGGCTCGAACGGGCTGAACGCCGCAGTTTCGACAACAGTGCTGGCGCAGACGAGGCTTCGCCTTTACTATCGGCTGCGCGGACGCCGTTAGTCGCGCCGCGTCAGGGCTTCTCCCTTTTCGATGTTGACCATCGCTATCGTCGTCGTGCTGCTGCTTGTGGTGCTGAACGGCCTTTTCGCCATGACCGAACTCGCGGTCGTGTCCTCCCGCAAATCCAAGCTTCAGAGCCGCGCCGAACGAGGCGACCGCGGCGCCCGCGCCGCGTTGAAGCTGGCCGAGGAGCCGACTCAGTTCCTTTCGGCGGTTCAGGTGGGCATCACCCTGATCGGCATTCTGGCGGGCGCCTACGGTCAGGCCGCCATCGCAGGCGAACTGGATGACATCCTGACGGCGAACCTGCCGGCCCTGGCCCCCTATTCGCAGATTATCGCCACCGGCGTGGTCGTGGTGCTGATCACCTATGTCTCGCTGATCGTCGGCGAACTGGTGCCCAAGCGGCTGGCCCTGATCTTCCCGGAGACCATCGCCTCGAAGATGGCGGGTCCGATCTCGACCCTGGCCCTGGTGATGAAGCCGTTCGTGCTGCTGCTGACGGCCTCGACCTCGGGCATCCTCAAACTGTTGGGCGTCAAGGACCGCGACGGTTCGGACGTCACCCAGGAAGAGGTGGAGAGCATCCTGGCCGAGGGCACCTCTGCGGGCCTGATCGAGCCGGAAGAGCAGGAGATGATCGAAGAGATCCTGCGCCTGGGCGACCGGGCCGTGCGCGTGGCCATGACGCCGCGTCACGAGGTCTATTGGATCGCCCTGGACGATTCGGAAGAGGTGCTGCGCGAGGAAATCCGCACCTGCCCTTATTCGCGCATCGTAGTGGCGCGCGACAACGACATCGATAATCCGTTGGGGGTGGTCCACAAGAAGGATCTGCTGGACAGCTTGCTCGACAACGGCGAGTTCAATGTCGAGAAGCTGGTGGCCGAGCCGGCCTTCATCCCGCAGTCGACCTCGGTGCTGAAGGCGCTGGAGATCCTGAAGGGCTCCAAGGTTCACATGGCCTTCGTAGTCGACGAATACGGCGCCTTTGAAGGCGTGGTCACGGCGACGGATCTGCTGGAGATGATCGCCGGCGACTTCAACGAGAGCCATGACGAGGCCGAGACGGCCGTACGCAAGCGCGCTGACGGCACCTGGGCTGTCGACGGTCAGATCGATCTGGATGAACTGGGCGAGGCCCTGGGCGAAGACTTCGGCGAACATGAAGGCTTCCACACGGTGGCGGGCCTGGTGCTGCACCATCTGTCGCGGGTGCCGAACGAGGGCGATGTCCTGCAACTGGGACGTTTCGAGGTCGAGGTCATCGACATGGACGATCGACGCATCGACAAGCTGTTGTTCCGCCCGGTCATCAAGGGCGAAGAAATCGACGCCGCCTGATCCAGGCGGCGTCGGTTACTCGATCAGTCGCGATCCAGCGGCTGGACCAGGGCGACCCGATAGGGACGCATGGGGCCGCCCGGCTCGGCCAGGGAGACGTATTCCCCCGGCACGAAGCGTTCGCTTTCGAGGCGGAAGCCGACGGCGTCGGACTCTTCGCCGGGGAAGTCCAGCACCCAACGGCCGTCGGCGCCCTGAGACAGTTGGCCGACCGCCAGGGTTTCGCCGTCGCGGAAACGGCGGACGCGCGTGCGCTCGGGCGCAGCGAGCAGAGCCGCCGCGTCCAGCCGTGATTGCTGGTCCAGCGTCATGACCAGATCATAGCCGTCGCGCGGATCGCCGTGCGGCGCATCGGCCTCGCGGGCCAACTCCAGCCGGATATGGTGCAGCGTCATGGTCAGCGCGCCTTGCGGTCGGCCAGGTTGCTGCTGATCACGCCATAGGCCATGGCGGCCATGAAGGTGAGGAAGAAGGCGCCCATGGCGGCGACGGGGGCGACGATTTCTGAAGGCATGACAGTTCTCCTATGCCGACAGCAGAGCCTATCTCGGCCCTCTTCGCCTTGATGGAGATCAAAGGTCTCGCAGATCAGGCGGCGGCCCGAAGCGGTCCGACGTCGGCCTGGATATGGCCGTTCTGGCTAATGCCGCTGACCGTCAGAGCCTGATCGCAAAGGGTCAGGGGGGCCGAGCGGTGGCTGACCAGGATCAGGCCCTGGCCCGTGCGTTGGAGGCGTTGCGACAGCCGGTCCAGCACCTTGGCTTCAGTGGCGGCGTCCAGGCCTTCGGTCGGCTCGTCCAGCACCAGCCAGGGGGCGGGGCGCAGATAGGCGCGGGCCAGGCCCAGGCCCCGCCGCTCGCCGCCTGACAGCCGTGCGCCGTTTTCGCCCAGAGGCGCGTCCAGGCCGCCGGGCGCGGCGCGGATGCGATCAGCCAGTCCGGCGTCTTCGAGCACGGCCCAGAGCTGGTCGTCATCCGCCGTGGGGGCGGCCAGGCGCAGGTTCTCGCGCACCGTTCCGGCCATCAGCACCGCCTGCTGCGGCGCATAGGCGAACAGCGGCCGCACCGCATCCGGGGACAGGGCGGCGCCGTCCATATCGGCGAAGGCGACCTCGCCTGGAATGGGCGCACGCAGATGCATCATCCGCTCGATCAGGGTGGTCTTGCCCGCGCCTGAGCGGCCCACGACGGCCAGGCGTTGAGGCGGCGTGAGACGCAGATCGGCGGATGACAGGCGAAGCGTCGGCGCTGCGGCGGCAGGCGCCGCGACGGGCGCTTCCCCATCCAACAGTTCGCCCAGACGCTGGACGGCGACCGCGACGGCGCCGTTCTGGCGCAGGGCGTTGAGCAGATTGCCCGCGCTCTCGATCGTGGCGACGGCGGCCAGCATGGCCAGCGCCGTC
>NZ_GL883086.1:1251704-1279224 GCF_000204035.1 Brevundimonas diminuta ATCC 11568 | reverse complement strand
AGCGCGCCGTCGAGCCCCGCCTTGCGTGCGGCCTGTTCGATCTCTTCGGGCGTAGCCCTGCGCCGGGCCAGGGCGATGTTCTCGGCCAGGGTTCCGCGGATCACGACCGGGGCCTGACCGGCCCAGGCGATCCAGGCGGCCAGGTCGGGATGGTCCGACAGGCGCGCGTCGCCGACTTCGACATCGCCTCCAGACAGGGGCGCCAGGCCCAGGAAGAGGTTCAGCAGGCTGGTCTTGCCCGCCCCGCTGAGGCCGGTCAGGGCCACGATGGAGCCGGGCGCGACCGTCAGATCGAAGCCGCTGATCACCGGCGCGCCGTCATAGGCGATCGCCACGTCTTTGAAACGCACGGCGGGCGCTGCGACGGGCGGGGAGGGGCGGGCGCGGGGCGCCTCGTCGGCCTGGTCCAGGCGTCTGAGGCTGGGGGCGGCGGACTCGGCGGCCTGACGGTCGTGATAGGCGGCGGCGAGACGGCGCATGGGCTGATAGACCTCGGGCGCCAGGGCCAGGACGAAGAAGGCCTGCGTCAGGCTCAGTTCGTCCGGCGCTGGGAAGGGCAGCAGCTTCAGCAGGTTGAAGCCGCAGTAGACGGCGACCAGGGCCACAGCCAGGGCCGAGAAGAACTCCAGCACCGCCGAGGACAGGAAGGCGACCTTCAACACCTTGCCGGTGCGGCGGGCCAGATCGTCCGAGGCGCGGGCGATGACGCGGGTCTGTTGGGCTTCGGCCTGGAAGGACAGGATGGCGGGCAGGGCGCGCACCCGGTCCAGGAACAGGCCCGACAGCCGTTCCAGCGCCTGGAACTGACGGCGGCTCTCGGCGCCCGCCGCCATGCCGGTCAGGGCCATGCCCAGCACGAAGGGCAGCAGGGTGAAGATCAGGATGCCGGCGGTGAAGGGGCTGACGATCCCCGCCGCCAGGATCAGGATCAGGGGCGAGACGGCCGCCGCCGTTCGGGCGGGGGCGAAGCGGGCGACGTGGCCGTCCAGGGCCTCTACGCCCTCGGCGGCGGCGGTCATGGCGGCGGCGTCCGACAGGCGGCCGCTGAGGGCGCCCTTCAACGCACGACGTCGCAGTCCGTTCTTGGCGGCGCGTGCGGCGCGGGTGTTGACGAAGACCGCGCCCTGGTTGAGCGCGGCGCGCGCGATCAGGGCGACAGTCGCCAGAATCAGGCCGGGAACGGCTTCGGCCAGACCCTGCGGCAGGGCGCCGACGGCCAGGGCCAGTCCGGCGGCGAAACCGATGGCGGGGAGAGTGTCGGCGATCACCAGGGCGCCGCCCAGGCTCATCAGGCGACGCCAGGGGGACAGGGCGGATTTCAACCAGGCCGCAGGCGCCGTCGTCTCTGCGATTCGTCGCGAATCCGCCTGTTGAGGGTCGACCGGCTGGGCCGTCATCACGTCTCCTGGTGCGCCATTCTGGGAATAAGGGCCTGATCCGGCTTCATCCACTGCAACCGGCGTCGATCGAGAATGGGGCAAAAAGCCTATGGGTCGAAAGGTCTTTGGGCGAAACGCCCTCTAGTTCAAGTCGCTGTCGCCCACTTTGATCAGGATCAAGGCGCGCCAAACGGCGCGGCTTTAGGTTATAGTAGAACGCCGGTCGATGGGGGCTGGCGGTCAGGAGCCTGAACCCATGATCGACCTGGCGGTCGTAGACCTGTCACGCCTTCAGTTCGCACTGACGGCGCTATACCACTTTCTATTCGTGCCCCTCACATTGGGCCTCTCCTTCATGCTGGTCATCATGGAGAGCATCTATGTGATGACCCGCAGGCCCATCTGGCGGACGATCACCCGCTTCTGGGCCACGCTGTTCGGCATTAACTTCGTGCTGGGCGTCGCCACCGGCATCACCATGGAGTTCCAGTTCGGCATGAACTGGAGCTACTACTCGCACTACGTCGGGGACATCTTCGGGGCGCCGCTGGCGATCGAGGGCTTGATGGCCTTCTTCCTGGAAGCGACCTTCGTGGGCCTCATGTTCTTCGGCTGGGACAAGCTGAAGCCGGTGACTCACCTGTTCGTCACCTTCCTGACGGCGCTGGGCACCAACCTGTCGGCCCTGTGGATCCTGATCGCGAACGGCTGGATGCAGAACCCGGTCGGCGCGGCCTTCAATCCGGACACCATGCGTATGGAGGTCACGGACTTCATGGCCGTGCTGTTCAACCCGGTGGCCCAGGCCAAGTTCGTCCATACCGTTTCGGCCGGTTATGTCTGCGCCTCGGTCTTCGTGCTGGGCGTGTCGGCCTTCTATCTGCTGAAGGGCAAGCACAAGGGCTTCGCCAAGCGGTCGATGACGGTGGCCGCAGCCTTCGGTCTGGCCTCGTCGCTGTCGGTCGTGGTTCTGGGCGATGAGTCGGGCTACGCCCTGACCGACAACCAGAAGATGAAGCTCGCCGCTCTGGAGGCTATGTGGCACACCGAAGAGGCCCCGGCGGGCCTGACGGCCATCGGCTTCCCCAGCCTGGAAGACCGCAAAACGCACTATGAGGTGAAGATTCCCTATGTTCTGGGTCTGATCGCCACGCGCAGCGTCGACAAGCCCGTCGAAGGCATTCTGAACCTGGTGGCCATAGCCGAGGACCGCATCGAGCGCGGCGTCGTGGCCTATGACGCCCTGGAGAAGATCAAGGCTGATCCGACCGACATGGCTGCGCGCGGCCAGTTCGAGACGGTCCGCAACGACCTGGGCTACGGCCTCCTGCTCAGACGCTATGTCGAGGATCCGCGTCTGGCCACGCCCGAACAGATCCAACTGGCGGCCTGGAGCACGGTGCCGAACGTGCCGGTGATGTTCTGGACCTTCCGCGTCATGGCGGGGATCGGTTTCCTGATGATCGGCCTGTTCGCCACGGCCTTCATTCTGTGCACCCTGCGCAAGCATGAAACCCGGTGGTTCCTGCGTCTGGCCGTTCTGGCCATTCCGCTGCCGTGGATCGCGATCGAGTTCGGCTGGATTCTGGCCGAGGTCGGCCGCCAGCCCTGGGCCGTGGAAGGCGTCCTGCCGACCTTCCTGGGCGCATCCAGCCTGACGGTGACGCAGTTGTGGACGACGATCATCGGCTTCACCGTGCTTTACGGCGCCCTGGCCGTGATTGAAGTGGGCCTGATCCTCAAGGCCATCAAGAAGGGCCCCTTCCACGAACAGGAAGCCCAGGACGAGTCGGCGGCAGACGCCGAACCGGCCGTGGCCTGACGCTTCAGATCAAGGATAAATCGAAGATGGAACTTCCTCTCGACTTCGCCACGCTTCGCCTGATCTGGTGGGGACTGGTCGGCATTCTGCTGATCGCCTTCGCCCTGACGGACGGATTCGACCTGGGCGTCGGCGCCCTTCTGCCCTTCGTCGCCAAGACGGACGAAGAGCGCCGCATGGTGATCAACACCGTCGGCGCCACCTGGGAAGGCAACCAGGTGTGGTTCATCCTGGGCGGCGGTGCGATCTTCGCCGCCTGGCCCTTCGTCTACGCCGTCAGCTTCTCCGGCTTCTATCTGGCGATGTTCCTGGTGCTGTCGGCGCTCATACTGCGTCCGGTCGCGTTCAAGTATCGCTCCAAGCGGCCCGAAGCGAAGTGGCGCTCGATGTGGGACTGGGCGCTGTTCATCGGCGGCTTTGTGCCGGCGCTGGTGTTCGGCGTGGCCATGGGCAACGTCCTGCTGGGCGCGCCCTTCCGCCTGACCAGCGAACTGCGCGCCTTCTATGACGGTTCGCTGCTGGGCCTGTTCACGCCGTTCACTCTGATCGCGGGTCTGCTGTCCGTGGCCATGTTGGTGTTGCACGGCGCCGCCTGGCTGGGGCTGAAGGCCGAACGGGGGCCCGTGGCCGACCGCGCACGCATGATCGGCACCGTCGCCGGCGTGCTGAGCATCGCCCTGTTTGCGATCGGCGGCCTGATGGTGGCCTATGGCGACATGGGCTTCCGCATCACCGGAGCCCTGGACGTCAACGGCCCGTCGAACCCGCTGCGCACCACGGTCGAGGCGGTCTCAGGCGCCTGGATGGACAACTACGGACGCTATCCGTGGATGATGATCGCTCCGGCGCTCGGTTTCCTCGGCGCGGCGGCGGCGGTCCTGGGCCTGTGGCGCCGCAGCGAGCCCCTGGCCTTCGGCGGTTCGTCGCTGTCGGCGGTGGGCATCATCTCGACCGTCGGCCTGTCGATGTTCCCCTTCATCCTGCCCAGCACGGTCGACCCGCAGTCCAGCCTGACGGTGTGGAACGCATCGTCCAGCCACTTGACGCTGTTCATCATGCTGCTGGTGACGCTGATCTTCCTGCCGCTGATCCTTCTCTACACGGCCTGGGTCTACAAGGTGCTGTGGGGTCGTTCCACGACCCAGGCGCTGCGCAGCAACCCCGACCTCTACTGATCCCGCGAAAGGAGATCATTCCATGTGGTATTTCGCCTGGATCCTGGGCTTGGGCCTTGCGGTGCTCTTCGGGGTGCTGAACGGCCTGTGGCATGAGTTCCAACTGTCGGACGCCGGAGACGAGGGCCATTCAGAGCCCTGACGCTTCGGCCGCTGATGCCGACTGAAAGATCCCCTTCGGCGCTTGTCGGAGGGGATTTTTCTTGGCCGAAACCGAAGAAATATCCATGGCTTGCGATGGATCAAGGCTGTGCGGCGGTTGCAGGCGCATGATCGGCAAGACATCGAAGCCGGGCGTTTTTCGATCCGGCGAATGTCGGGGATTAAACTAATGAAAACCGCCGCCGCATTGATCGCCTCCGTCAGCCTGCTGGCCGTCGCCGGAGCCGCCTCGGCCCAGAACGCCGCGCCTGAACAGGTAGGCAAGGGCTCGTTGATCGTCACGGCCCGCATGACGGGCGTCCTGCCGCAGGCCGATGACGCCATCGTCACCGCCGCTGGGGCCGACAGCGGCCTGAAGGTCGATGTCGGCGACGACTGGATGCCGACGCTGGGCTTCACCTATTTCGTCGCCGACCACTGGGCCGTCGAGGCCATCCTGGGCGCGACTCAGCACGAAGTCCGGGCCAAGGGCGGCGCGACCGACGTGGCCGTGCATGAGACCTGGGTGCTGCCGCCGGTGGTGACGCTGCAATACCGTCCGACGCCGAACGCGACGGTCAGCCCCTATGTCGGGGCGGGCGTGAGCTACATGGCCTTCTTCAGCGGCAAGGATAAGAACGGCTTCGAGGTCGATCTGGACGACGGCTTCGGCGTCGCGCTTCAGGCTGGGGCGGACTGGAACCTCTCCGGCCCGTGGACGCTGAACCTGGACGCCAAGAAGGTGTGGTTCGACACGGACGCCAAGATCAACGGCGGCGCGCTGAAGAGCAGCGTCAGCCTGGATCCCTGGGTCGTGTCGGTGGGCGTCGGCCGCAAGTTCTAAAGCCGATGCAGGGAGGGGCGCGGAACGTCAGGCCGCGTCCCCTTCACCTTTTTTCTGAAATGAGATCAGGCGGCGCCTTCGCCCAGGGCCTTCAGCGCGGCCGGATCGGGCAGGGCGACGTCATTGCCCGGCAGCAGCTGGATCAGGCCCGAGGTCTTGAACTGGGTGAAGACCCGGCTGACCGTCTCGATCGTCAGGCCCAGATAGTCGGCGATGTCCAGCCGCGTCATCGGCAGGTGGACGTGGCCCACGGCGCCGCCCAGCTGCACCTGTCGCTCGGACAGGCGGGTCAGGAAGCTGGCCAGCCGCTCGCGCGCCGTCTTGCGGCCCAGCAGGACGATTTGCTCCTGCGCGGCCATCAGTTCGTCCCCGGCCAGGGCCACCAGGCGGTGCTCCAGCGCTGGCAGGGCGTTCAGCAGTTGATCGAAGTCGCCGCGCCGGAAGCGGCAGGCGTTCAGCGGCGTCAAAGCCTCGGCCGTGAAACTGGACGGACCGCGTCCGCCCAGGCCCAGGAAGTCGCCCTGGAACAGGAAGCCGGTGATCTGGCGTCGTCCGTCGGGCAGCAGGCGATACAGCTTCACCGCGCCGTCTACGACGTTGAAGACATAGGGGTTCGGGTCGCCCTCGTGGAACAGGGCCTGGCCGGGCTGGGCGGCGACGCTTTCGCTGGCGCAGGCCATGCTCTGCAATTCATGGCCCTTCAGGTCCGCGCAGACGCCCAGCGGGCGGGCGCCGCAGGTGGAGCACGGATGGACGTCTTCCAGACGCACCTCTTCGATTTCGGCTTGGGCCGCAGCGGTGTTCACGAACGTCGTCTCCCGGATAGCGCGGCAGTCTAGGCGATAAGCGGCCGATTCCGAATAGGTCAGCCTGTCCTAGCCGTCAGTTCGGCGGCGCAGTCCGGTGCGGCGGCTTCCTCCGCGTAGCGTAGCCGAGCGCCCAACTGACAGGCCAGGGCGGTCAGTTCGACGGCCAGGCTCTGCCGCACCAGGGGCCGCACCCCCATTTCGCGCACCACGAAGGGACCGGCCCACAGGGTCTCGCCGTACTCCAGATCGGGCTGGCGCCACCAACTGACGAAGCCCAGCACCCCGCCGCGCTGATTGCGGGCGCTGAGGATGCCCCGGCTTTCCGGTGCGGCGCGCCAGGCGGACAGGAAGGAGTTCCACTGCGCCGGCTCCAGATTGGGCCGCCACAACCGCGCCAGGGCGAAGGCGGCCGGCGCCTCGGCTTCGCTGAGGGGGGCCACCTCCAGGCGAGGCGCATCGGACGCGAAGCGGGACTCTGTCATAGGGGCATTGGAACCGAAGCGGCGTCCAGTCGCCTTGATCTGCGTCAAGGCTGCGTCGAAGCTGTTCAGCCAATCTGCCTCGTCATCTTCTGGAGAAACGCCATGAGCTCGACCTCGCGCATCACCCCGATCCACGGCGGCGCGGTGGCCGCCATCCTCAAGCTGCTGGACAGCCAGAAGCTGATGACCCTGGCTGTGAACCGGGCCGACGGACGGCCGCAGGCGGCGACGCTGGGCTATCTGAATGATGGACTGAACCTCTATTTCGTCACCGCTCGCGACAGCGAGAAGCTGAAGAACATGACCGCCGACCCGCGCGTCGGCGTGGCCGTGCGCGGCGTGGGCGAGGAAGGGGAGGCGGTCGGCGTCTCCATCGACGGCCGCGCCGAGGAGGTTACGGACGGCGACGAGGTGAAGCGGCTGAACGACCTGATCATCGCCCGCTCGCCTGACCTCAGCCCCTGGGCGCCCGGCGGCGACGCCGTGGCGGTGGTCAAGGTGATTCCCGAAGAGATCGAGGCGGTGGCGGTGGTTGAAGGCCGCAGCCGGGCCCAGACCTTTTCGATCGGCGATTCCGACGCCCTGGTGAAAGGGCTGAGCTATGAGCCCAGCGCCGTGGCGCGTCTGTTCTGAGGAAAATCCGCGACTTCGCGCGTCTGCGGCGCAGATGGCCCTTGAAATGACCGTGGGGCTCGGGCATACGCCCCCCTCTGGCGAGGGTCGCGCCGCTGGGTGGTTATCCACGGCGCGCTGATCTTTGTCCGGGACACTAGGAGTGTAGCTCAGCTGGTAGAGCATCGGTCTCCAAAACCGAGGGCCGGGGGTTCGAGTCCCTCCACTCCTGCCATTCCCCCTGTTGTGATCGCCTGGGACTTCCCATGTGGAGCAGCAGGATCCAGAGGTTGAAGAGACGTCAAATGGCCAAGGCGAAGACCCCGGGCGGCCGCCGCACCACGGGGACCAAGACCGCAGCAGCCGCGCAAGGCGCAGCGACCGTGGCCGTCGACGCGCCCGCGCCGAAGAAGAAGACGTCCATTCCGCAGTTCATCAGCGAAGTTCGCGCTGAAGCCCGCAAGATCGTGTGGCCCAGCCGCAAGGAGACCTGGATCACCTCGGTGATGGTCTTCATCATGGTGCTGATCGCGGCCGCCTTCTTCTGGATCGTCGACACGGGTCTCGGCTTCGCGTCCCGCATCATCCTCAGCCTTGGCCAATAAAGGAGACGCGCACATGACCGATGCAGCGCCCAAGCCGGCGGCCAACCCCCGCCACAAGTGGTACATCGTCCACGCCTATTCGAACTTCGAGAAGAAGGTCGCCGAGCAACTGCGCGACCAGGCCAAGCAACAGGGCCTGGAAGACGCCTTCTCTGAAATCCTGGTTCCGACCGAGGACGTCATCGAGATCCGCCGCGGCAAGAAGGTCAACGCCGAGCGCAAATTCTTCCCCGGCTATGTGCTGGTGAAGATGGAGATGACCGACGAGGCCTACCACCTGGTCAAGAACACGCCGAAGGTCACGGGCTTCCTGGGCGCCGCGGGCGGCACCAAGCCCCTGCCGGTCTCGGAGCGTGAAGTTCAGAACATCATCGGCCAGGTGGAAGAGGGCGTCGAGCGTCCGAAGCCCACCATCCGCTTCGACATCGGCGAGAACGTTAAGGTCATCGACGGCCCGTTCGCCAGCTTCGACGGTCAGGTCGAAAGCGTCGACGAAGAGAACGCCCGCCTGCGCGTGGCCGTCTCGATCTTCGGCCGCCCGACCCCGGTCGAGCTGGAGTACAATCAGGTGGAGAAGGTCAGCGCCTGATCGGCTGCTGACGCCACGCAGAGATCGGGACCGTCTTCGGGCGGTCCCGTTTGCGTTTTCAGGGTCTGCCTGCTAAACGCGCGCCTTCGCTGGACGGCCTTCGAGTCGCCCGGCGTCAAATCCGTGGAAGGCAGCCATGCCGCACCACGGCTCACCGGCCGGGCGCATCGTCGCCGGGTCATTCATAGGAGAGACCAATGGCCAAGAAGATTCTCGGCTATATCAAGCTGCAAGTGCCGGCCGGTTCGGCCACGCCTTCGCCCCCGATCGGCCCGGCTCTGGGTCAGCGCGGCGTGAACATCATGGGCTTCTGCAAGGAGTTCAACGCGCGGACCGAGAAGGAAGCCAAGGGCACCCCGCTTCCGACCGTCATCACCGTCTATCAGGACAAGTCGTTCACCTTCATCACCAAGACGCCGCCGGCGACCTGGTATCTGAAGCAAGCCGCTGGCATCAAGTCGGGCGCCAAGCTCGTCGGCCGCGAGTTCGCCGGCAAGATCACGCAGACGCAACTGCGCGAAATCGCCGAGAAGAAGATGAAAGACCTGAACGCGAACGACCTGGACGCCGCGTCGCGCATCATCGAGGGCTCGGCCCGCGCCATCGGCATTCAAGTGGTGGAGGGCTAAGACATGGCTAAGCTGACCAAAGCCCATAAGGCCCGCACGGGCGTCACCGAAGACCTGCTGGCCTTCTCGGACGCCATCAAGCTGGTGAAAGACAACGCCAAGGCCAAGTTCGACGAGTCGATCGAAATCGCCATCAACCTGGGCGTCGACCCGCGTCACGCCGACCAACAGGTCCGCGGCGTGGTGAACCTGCCCTCGGGCACCGGCCGTGACGTCCGCGTCGCCGTCTTCGCCAAGGACGCCAAGGCTGATGAAGCCAAGGCGGCCGGCGCCGAGCACGTCGGCGCTGAAGACCTGTACGAGAAGATCGCCGGCGGCTTCATGGACTTCGACCGCGTGATCGCGTCGCCGGACATGATGGCCCTGGTCGGTCGTCTGGGTAAGGTGCTGGGCCCGCGCGGCCTGATGCCGAACCCGAAGGTCGGCACCGTGACCCCGAACGTCGCTCAGGCCGTCAAGGACGCCAAGGGCGGCGCCGTCGAGTTCCGCGTCGAGAAGGCGGGCATCGTCCACGCCGGCATCGGCAAGGCCTCCTTCACCCAGGACGCCCTGGAAGCCAACGTCAAGGCCATCGTGGACGCCCTCGTCCGCGCCAAGCCGTCGGGCGCCAAGGGCACCTATGTGAAGCGCATCGCCCTGTCCTCGACGATGGGCCCGGGCTTCAAGATCGACCCGGCTTCGCTGGGCGCCTGATCCGGCTTCACGGCTAAGAATGACGACGGCCCCGGAAGAGCGATCTTCCGGGGCCGTTTTCTGTTGGGCGGGCTTGAGAGACCAGTCGGGGATTCAGCCTCCCGTGAACTCTCGCTGCGCCTTCATCATCTCGGTGATCAGCCGTTTCTCGCCGTCGTCGAGGTAGGGGTTCCAGACATCGAAGATCAGGATGACGCGCATGGCGTCAGCCTCATTCCACGCCTCATGCTCGATGGTGTCGTCAAAGACCCAGGCGCGGCCCATCTCCCATTCGCGCACTGTATTGCCCACGCGGAAGCGCGCCGGTCCCGGCAGGATCAGCGGCAGGTGCGTCAGCAGGCGCACGTTCGACGAGCCGGTATGCGGCGGAATATGCGTCTTGGGCTGAAGCGCCGAGAACATGGCGGTGGGCGCGAAACCGTCCTGATCGGCCATGGGCAGGCTTTCCAGCAAGGCGGCGGTCTGAGGCGCGCGGGCGCAGACTTCATCTTGGCGGCGGCCGTCCTTCCATAGGAAGAGGGAGCTCCATTTGCGCGAGTGGTTCAGTTCGCCCCACTGATTGACCGGCGCGCCCTTGGGATAGGCGATGTAGGGCGAGAACTCGTCGAAGGCGGTTTCGAGCAGGGTCGCCAGCTCGGCCTGGATGACAGGGGTCGCCTCTTCCAACTGCGCCAGCCAGGGAAACAGGGTGCGGTCATAGAAGGGGATGACCGGCAGACGCGGATAGTTGAGCAGGAGCGGCTGTTGCTTGGGCGGCTGTTTCAGACCAGCGTAGATCTCCAGGCCTTCTTCAAAGCGATCCCGACTGGCTTCGCCCAGGTCGGTCTTCAGCGGCGCGATGCGATCTTTCATGAACTCGGCCAGCGCCTTGGCGTGTCGGTCGATCAGGTTGCTGGCGTAGTCCATCTGGCTGACGACGCCGGGCGGGCAGGAGGCGCGCGGCGGGGCGATCTTCAGGGCGTTGCGATAGACTTCGACCGCCGTCTTGGTCTGGTTGATCTTCTCCAGCATGGCGCCCTTGGCCAGCAGCGCCATGAAGTCGTAGGGCCGCATGTCGAGCGCTTCGTCCAGGACGTGCAGGGAGGCGTGGTAGTCCCCCATAAGGCGCAGGGCGACGGCGCGGTTCAGGGTGGCGTTGTGCGTTTTGCCGAACTGATCCGCCTGATCCAGCAACCGCAAGGCGGACTGGGGGTCGCGACGCGCTAGAGCCTGGCCGGCTTCGACAAGCAGGCGCTCCTGCTCCGCAGGGTAGGTCATGACACTTTCAGACGCTATTTGAACACAAAGATGACATTTTCTTCATGCGCCTCGGCTGGAACGGCGTCAATGGCTGGGGGAGAAATCCGAGAATCCGTATGCGGATGACTTGACGAAGAGGCCGGAAGCCGGGACTTGGGGCGCCGGCTCGGTCCTCGGTATGCGCGAGGCGGCCTTGCGGAGACGACCCATGCTCAACTGGTTCCAGGCGCTGTTGCCGAAGGAAGACAACTTCTTCCGGCTGTTCGACGCCCACGCTCAGTCGCTGGTTCATGGCGCGGGCGCCCTGCGTCAGATGATGAACGGCGGACCCGCGACCGGCGAATGGTGCGCCAAGGTGGTCGCCCACGAGGAAGAAGCCGACGAGATCGCGCGCGAGGTGCTGTTCGCCGTGCGTCGCAGCTTCATCACTCCGTTTGACCGTTCGGACATCCGCGGCCTGACCAACTCGCTGGACGACACCATCGACCAGATGCAGAAGGCGGCCAAGATCGTCACCCTGTACGAGATGCGCGATTTCTCGCCCAAGATGCAGGAACTGGCCGACATCGCGGTCGAATGCGCGGCCCTGACGCAGGAGGCCTTCGGCCTGCTGCCGGCCATGCGCAAGAACCATGAGCGGCTGGCGATCCTGACGGAGCAGATCACCAACCTGGAAGCCCGCAGCGACGACCTCTATGACGCGGGCATGAAGGCGCTTTATGAGGCGCACCGTCACGACATGACGGGCGGCAACACCCTGGGTTTCATCATCGGCAGCCAGCTGCTGGATCACCTGGAGAAGGTGATCGATCGCTTCGAGGACGTGGCCAATCGCATCAACGGCGTCTTGGTCGAGCACCTGTAGGGCGCCATGGATCACGCCCTTCTGATCCTGGTCTTCCTGATCGGCGTCGCCCTGCTGTTCGACTTCCTGAACGGCCTGCACGACGCCGCCAACTCGATCGCCACCATCGTCGCCACGCGCGTCCTGCCGCCGATCTATGCGGTGGGGTGGGCGGCCTTCTTCAACTTCATCGCCTTCCTGTTCTTCGGCCTGCAAGTCGCCGACACCATCGGGCGGGGCATCATCTCGCCGGACGTGATCTCGGATCAGGTGATCTTCGGCGCCCTGATGGGGGCCATTAGCTGGAACGTCATCACCTGGCTGGGCGGCATTCCGTCGTCCAGTTCGCACGCTCTGATCGGCGGCCTGCTGGGAGCGGGCATCGCCAAGGCGGGGACCAGCGCCGTGGTCATCGCCGGGGTGCTGAAGACGGTGGGCGCCATCTTCATGTCGCCGGCCATCGGCTTCCTGCTGGCCCTGCTGCTGGTGCTGATCGTGTCCTGGCTGTTCGCCAAGGCCAATCCCAACTTCGCTGACCGGGTCTTCCGGGGTTTGCAGTTCGTGTCAGCCTCGGCCTATTCCCTGGGCCACGGGGGCAATGACGCCCAGAAGACGATGGGGATCATCGCCATCCTGCTTTATTCGCGCGGCATGCTGGGCGGCGAGTTTCACGTGCCGTTCTGGGTGGTCATCACCTGTCAGGCGGCCATCGCCCTGGGCACTCTGTTCGGCGGCTGGAAGATCGTTCACACCATGGGATCGCGCATTACGCGGCTTAGCCCCCAGCAGGGTTTCTGCGCTGAGACGGGCGGGGCCATCACCCTGTTCGCGGCGACCAGCATGGGCATTCCGGTGTCGACCACCCATACCATCACCGGCGCCATCGTCGGCGTGGGCGCGGCCAAGCGCGTTTCGGCCGTACGCTGGAGCGTGGCGCGCAGCATCGTCACCGCCTGGTTCATCACCATGCCGGCCGCCGCGGCCATCGGCGCCCTGTTCTACGTCCTGGGCGGGCTGTTCCTGACCTGATGTCCAGCAAGCCCCGCACCTTGTCTTCGGAAACGCGCCAGATCGCGGCCTTGCCTTGGCGGCATGGCTCGAACGGCGTGGAGATCATGATGATCACCTCGCGCGAGACGCGGCGCTGGGTCATCCCCAAGGGCAACCGCATGGCCGGCAAGACCGACGCCGAGGCCGCCGTGATCGAGGCCTATGAAGAGGCGGGCGTCCAGGGCGATGTCATGGGCGCGCCGATCGGCTGGTTCCGGTACGGCAAGCGGCTGAAGTCCGGGCGGGTCCAGGCCACCATCGCCAGCGTCTATCCGCTGGAGGTCTTCATCCAGCTGGGGGCCTGGCCCGAAGACGCCCAACGCGAGCGCCGCTGGATGTCGACCGAAGACGCCGCCGCAGTGGTGGACGAGGACGAACTGGCCGAACTGATCCGCGACTTCGATCCGGGGCGCGGGACGGAGTAGGGCGCGCGCTTTTAATGGCGAACGGTGTTCGTTATGGGTGTGGCCTCGCTATGGAGAATCCGATGTCGCCCGTTCTGTCCGCTGTCTGTTTCACCCTTGTCGTGATGGGAGCGACCTTTGCGGCGCCCGTCCATGCTCATGCGTCGCTCGAGGAACAGGCCAAGGCCTCTGTGCAGGCTCCGGACAATCGCGCGGCCTTGACCCGTCGCTATCTGGAGTTGACCACGGGCGGCATCGACAAGCTCGTACAGCAACTGGTCAGCGATGAACTCATGGGCATGGCCGACGAGATGCCGGCCGAACAGTTGGAGTGGTTCCGCGCCAATACCGTCATCATCCTGCGGCCCCATATGGATGGACTGATCCAGAGCTTGAGCGACGATATCCAGACGCGCTTCACCGAGGCCGAACTGGAGGCTTTGGTCGGCTTCTACGACACGCCGCAGGGGCGCGCGATCGCCGCCAAGCAGATGGAGATGGGCGGCGCCTTGAACCAAGCCATGCAGGGCTTCCAGATGGCCTATCTGCAAGATTTGATGACCAAGTTTTGCGGCGCCTTTGACTGTGAGGCCATGACCCGACAGGCGGCGGGCGGAGCCAAGCCCTCCAAGCGTTGATTTTCCCGCCGGGCCGTGTATAGAGCCCGCATCTCGTCAGGGCCTCGGCTCTGGCGATGCCTGTCCGAGAACTTCGGGATGCGGGGGTCGCCCGCGTCGTAAACGTCCAGAGAGCCCTCTGGCGCCGTGGGGAGATGGGGATGCAAAGACCTTTTGCCTGCCGGCATCCGGCGGGCGGGCTACGCTTCCTTCGGACAATAAGACCGGCCTGAACGCTGTGCAGCGATGCATGGCGCTTAAGCCAAATCCGTCGTCGGGAATAAGCCCGGCGGCGAATACCAAAACTGGAGACCACAATGGACCGCGCACAAAAAGCCGAGTCGATCGAATCGCTGAAGAGCGTGTTCGCCGACGCGGGCGCCGTGGTCGTGACCCACAACCTGGGTCTGACCGTTGTGGAGATGGAAGACCTGCGTGGTCGTCTTCGTAAAGAAGGCGGCGCGTTCAAGGTGGTGAAGAACCGTCTGGCGCTCAAGGCGCTGGGCGTCGAGGAAGGCAGCGAGTACCACAGCCTGTTCAAGGGCCCCGTGGGCATCGCATACGCCGCCGATCCCGTCACTGCCGCCAAGGTCACGGCCGAATTCGCCAAGGGCAACGACAAGTTCGTCATCCAGGGCGGTTTCATGGGCGACAAGGTTCTGGACGCTAAGGGCGTCGAGGCCCTGTCCAAGCTGCCGTCGCTGGACCAACTGCGCGGCAAGCTCATCGGCCTGCTGCAAGCCCCGGCGACCAAGGTCGCTGGCGTCCTGCAGGCGCCGGCCGGCCAACTGGCGCGCGTCTTCAACGCGTACGCGACCAAAGACGCCGCCTAAGCCCCGTCATCTCTGCATATCTCTCTGAACCTCATCCTACCGAAGGAAGACTAAAATGGCTGATCTCGCCAAAATCGTTGAAGAACTGTCGGCTCTGACCGTCCTGGAAGCCGCTGAACTGTCGAAGCTGCTGGAAGAGAAGTGGGGCGTTTCGGCCGCCGCTCCGGTCGCCGTCGCCGCCGTCGCCGGCGCTGCTGAAGCCGCTCCGGCTGGCGAAGAGCAAACCGAGTTCACCGTTGTCCTGGTTGACGGCGGCGACAAGAAGATCAACGTCATCAAGGAAGTCCGCGGCGTCCGCACCGACCTGGGTCTGAAGGAAGCCAAGGACCTGGTCGAAGGCGCTCCGCAGCCGGTCGTCGAGAACGTCTCGAAGCAGACCGCTGAAGAGCTGAAGAAGAAGCTGGAAGAAGCCGGCGCCAAGGTCGAAATCAAGTAAGATTTCGGATCTGGCCTCTGGATCTCCAGAGACAGCTTTCAAAGCGAAGCGGGTCGGAGGGAAACCTCCGGCCCGTTTTCTTTTGCGCCGCGCCGCGCCAGGAAAGCGCTGCAACAGCCGTGCGTGACGTGGACGAAAACGCGCGCTAATCTGCCCCGAAAGGCCATCAGAGCCGTGAGGAGCGTCCCCATGTCCGACTTCGAGCACGTTTTCGAGCAGCCGCCGGAAGGCGCCGCCGCCGACTGGACCATCCCTCAGAACTGGTCGGCTTATACCGAGGTCGAGCATCAGACCTGGAACACCCTATACGAGCGGCAGATGAAGATCCTGCCGGGTCGCGCCAGCGAGGCCTTCCTGCGCGGCCTGGACGCGTTGGACCTGAACGCAGGCGGCATTCCCGACTTCGAGGTCATCAACCCCAAGCTTCAGGCCCTGACCGGCTGGACCGTGGTCTGCGTGCCGGGGCTGGTGCCGGACGAGGTCTTCTTCGACCACCTGGCCAACCGCCGCTTCGTCTCGGGCCAGTTCATCCGCAAGCCGGACCAACTGGATTACCTGCAGGAGCCGGACATCTTCCACGATGTGTTCGGCCATGTGCCGATGCTGACCGACCCCGACTTCGCCGCCTATATGGAGGCCTACGGCAAGGGCGGGCAGCGGGCGGCGTCGCTGGGCATGCTGCCGAACCTGGCGCGCCTCTACTGGTACACGGTCGAGTTCGGCCTGATGCAGGAAGCGGGCGAGCTTCGCATCTATGGCGCGGGCATCGTGTCGTCGGCGACCGAGAGCGTCTTCAGCCTGGAAGATCCCTCGCCGAACCGTTTGGGCTTCGACCTGGAGCGGGTGATGAAGACCCTGTACCGCATCGACGACTTCCAGCAGGTCTATTTTGTCATCGACAGCATCGAACAGCTGAAGCGTGAGACGCTTCAGGACTTCGGCCCGATCTACGACCGTCTGCAAGGCGCCGAGGCTCTGCCGATCGAGGCCGTGCTGCCGACCGACAAGGTGTTCACGCACGGCACCCAGGCCTACGCCGCCAAGGGCGGGCGGTTCGCGGCATAGGCGGCGCATCTTCTCCCTCCCCCTGAAGGGGAGGAAGAAAAAACAGAGTCCAATTCGTCTGAAACGTCTGAATCTCTCCTCTGCGGCGGCGCGGGGGAGGGATCATCGCATGGGCGCAGGCGACAGTGTGAAAGCGCGGGTCTACGCGCGGCGACGCCGGAATTTGTCTGCGTTTGGACGGTGAGGATGCGCTGACAGCCCTCTGTCCGTCACCCTCGGGACAGGCCCGAGGGGGACGGTATGGGGGAAGGGCCTCAGACCCTGAACCGCTCCCACGGGCCGGTGACGGCCAGGGTCATGCCGGGCGAGTACAGGTTCACGAACATGGTCTGGCCGTTCGGGGCCCAGCAGACGCCGGCGAACTCGGTGTTCGACTCATCGGCGTCGTGGCGCATGGCGTTGCGGGCGATGGCGTAGACGCGGCCGTCGGTGGTGACGCCCTTCACATGCTGGGTGCCGACCTGCTTGTCCTCGCAGCCGATGACGTGGCCGTTCGGGGCGATGGCGATGTTGTCGACATAGTCCAGCACGGCGCGGTCGCCCGCCTCGACGAACAGCTCCAGCACGCCCGGTTGGGCGGCCTCGTCCGACTGGCCCTCGCGCGGGCTGGGGACGTAGCGCATGATCTGGCCGTGACGGCCGACGCCGCCCGAGGTGCAGGTGAAATAGAGGTGGTCCCCCGCCCAGTGGACGCCTTCGCCGCGCGCGAATAGGGCCGCGCCCGAGGCGTGGCCGCGCAGGGACAGGTCGCCGTCGGGGCTTTCGACGTGATCCAGATCGACCCAGCGCACGGCCAGGCGCTGGCCCTGGCGCCACAGGACGTCGTTCCAGTTGCGGGTGTCGCCGCGCGCCTGATCGACCAGGGCCAGGGCCTGAAGGCGGCCGCCCGCCTGCAGACGGCGCGGGTCGGTCGGCAGGTAGCGGTAGAAGAGGCTCTCGGCCGTGTCCTCGGTCATGTAGACGACGCCGGTGCGCGGATCGATGCAGGCGGCCTCGTGCTTGAAGCGGCCCATGGCGCGGATCGGGGTCGGATCGACCAGGCCGGTGGCGCGCGACGGAACCTCGAACACCCAGCCGTGGTCCTGAGGCAGGCCGTCCTTGGTCCCGGCGACGATCTCTTCGCAGCTCAGCCACGAGCCCCAGGGGGTGACGCCCCCGGCGCAGTTGACCGCCGTGCCGCCCAGGCTGAGGTGCTGGCGCTCGGTGCGGCCGGTCCTGAGGTTGTAGACGACGGTGGTGGTGCCGCCGCCCAGCGGAGCGACCGCGCCGTTCTCATCGAGATAGACGCCGTAGACGCGGGCGCGGTCTAGGTCGCCGACCAGTCGGTGATTGGCGCCCCAGGCGCTGGCGTTGAACTCCAGCGGATTGACCTCGTGGTTGCGGACCAGGATCACCCGGTCCTCATCCAGCCCGAAACAGCCCATGCCGTCGAACTTGTCGGGGGTCAGCAGGCCGTCGGCCATGGTCTCGCCCGCCTGGGACGCCACGCGGTAGGAGAAGCCCTCGGGCAGGTCCAGCAGGCCGTAGGGGTCGGCCTTCATCGGGCCGTAGCCGAACACCTCGTTGCGCGAGGGGCCGTCGACGAAGCCGCCCGGTTCGGCGGCGACGGCGTGGGCGCGTTTGGCGTAGCCCGACAGGGCGAGGGCGGCGGCGGAGGCCATGAAGGCGCGGCGTGAAGCGATCATGCCCCGTGCTTACGAGCGGTGCATTACGGTCCGATGACGGCGGCTTGACCGCAGCGTGACGAGGGCTGCGGCCGATGGTCCTGTCTGAGGGTCAGATCCGCTGGAACGGATAGAAGCCGCCGCCGAGGTTCAGGATCTGCGTCAGCTCGTCCAGCGCGCCGCGCGTCTCGTCCAGCAGGGCGGGATCGGCCAGGTCGTGCGCCGTCAGGCTGTCGCGATACCAGCGACGGCCCCAGTCCGACAGGCGGGCGTGAAGGGCGTCGGTCAGGCGCATGGCCGGATTGGTCGCCGCCAACTCGGCCTCGGTCAGAACGACGCGCAGGCGCAGGCAGGCGGGACCGCCGCCGTTGCGCATCGACTGGCGCACGTCGACGTATTCGACATGGCCGATCGGGCCGTTGGAGGCGGCGAGCCCTTGCGCGACCGCATGGCTGCGCGGGTTGTCGCGCGTCTCGGTCGGGCAGATCAGGGTCAGGCGGTCCTGCCCCGGAACCCGGATCAGCATGGAGTTGAACAGGTAGGAGCTAATGGCGTCGGCCAGCGGCAGGTCGGCGGCCGAGACCTCGACGAACTGCGGCTCGAACCCGTCGGCGGCGGCGCGGATGGCGGCCTTGGTCGCGTCCGTGTCCTCGAAGGCCAGCTCATGGAAGAAAAGGGTGTCCAGGGCCCCGACGCAGACCACGTCGTTGTGGAAGGTGCCGCCGGCGATGGCGGCCTTGCCCTGACGCGCCAGGACGGCGCCGGACGCTTCGTGGCGGCGCATGATCGCCTCGGACGCCTCGCGCGTCTGGCGGGCGGGGTAGGGACCGTCCCAATGCTCCCAGGCCTCGCGGCCCCAGACCATCAGATTGACGCCCGCCTCGCCGTGATCGCGGCATAGGCGGACGTGGTTGGCCGCCCCTTCGTCCGCCAGATGGGCGACCGAGGGCAGGGCGTCGTGGACGGCGAAACGGCTGGCGTCGGGGAAGAGGGCGTCCAGCGCGCGCTTCGTCTGATCGTGCTCAAGGCTGCGGTGCAGGTTGGTGATCAGATTGGCGGGGGTGAAGTGGACCCGGCCGTCACGTGCGTCGGCGCTGGGCGTCACCGTCGCGGCGTTGGCGGCCCACATGGGCGAGGCCGAACAGGCGGCGGCGGCGAAGGAGGGCGCGTCCTTCCATGCGCGCTCCAGCACTTGAGCGTCGGAGCCCGAGAAGCCGAGGTCGCGCAGGAAGGGGATGTTCGGCCGCTCATGCGGAGGCAGGACGAACTGGGGCAGGCCCAGGTCGGCCAGGGTCTTCATCTTGTCGAGGCCCTGCAGCACGGCCGCGCGGGGGTTCGACGCCTCGCCCTTGTTCAGGCTAGACGCCAGATTGCCCGGCGACAGCCCGGCGTAGGAGTGGGTCGGCCCGATCAGGCCGTCGGCATTGGCCTCGACAGCAGAAGTCATGCGCGCAAGCCCTTGATCTCGTTTTCGATGTTCTTGACCGATCCCGCCTCGAAGCTGGCGACCGGATAGGCGCAGTAGTCGGCGGCGTAGTAGGCGCTGGGGCGGTGGTTGCCGCTGGCGCCCAGGCCGCCGAAGGGCATGTCGCCCGCCGCGCCCGTGGTCGGGCGGTTGAAGTTCACCACGCCCGCGCGGATGCGGTTGATGAAGCGGTCCCAGTGCTTCGCATCGTCGCTGACCAGACCAGCGGACAGGCCGTATTTGGTGGCGTTGGCGGCGGCGATGGCGGCGTCGAAGGTCGGGACGCGGATGACCTGGAGGAAGGGAGCGAACATCTCCTCATCCTCGACCGCGACGCCGGTGACGTCGATGATCGCAGGCTTGACGAAGGCGCCCGGCAGGTTGTCGACCGGACCCGAGGCGCGGATCACGCGCGCGCCCGCGTCGATGCGCTGTTGCAGGGCGGCCAGCGCGTTGCCGGCGGCCTTCTCGGAGATCAGCGGCCCGGCGTAGGGTTCGGGGTCGCTGTCCCACGGGGCGAAGTTCAGGCGGTCGGACATGGCCCCCACGGCCTCGACGATGGCGTCGCCCTGCGCGCCTTCCGGCACGATCAGGCGGCGCGCGCACGAGCAGCGCTGACCAGTGGTGACGAAGGCGGACTGGACCACGATGCCCGCGACGGCTTCGGCGTCGGCGGCGTCCCAGACGACCAGGGGGTTGTTGCCGCCCAGCTCCAGCGCCAGGATGACATGGGGATCGTCGGCGAACTTGCGCCGGAAGTGGGCGCCCGCCGCGCCCGAGCCGGTGAACATCAGGGCGTCGATGGGCTGGTCCAGCAGGGCCGCGCCGGTCTCGCGTCCGCCTTGCACCATGTTGAACACGCCCTTGGGCAGGTCGGCGGCGTCCAGGCATTCGGCCATTAGCTGGCCGGTCAGGGGCGTTTCCTCGGACGGTTTGAACACGACGGTATCGCCCGCCAGCAGAGCCGGGACGATGTGACCGTTGGGCAGGTGGCCGGGGAAGTTGAACGGGCCGAGCACCGCCGAGACGCCGTGCGGGCGGTGACGCAGGGTCGCGCGACCGAAGGCGGTCTCGCTGCTGCGCTCGCCGGTGCGCTCGTCATAGGCGCGGATCGAGATGTCGACCTTGCCCGCCATCGAGGCCAGTTCGGTCTTGGTCTCCCACAGGGCCTTGCCAGTCTCGCGACTGATGGCTTCGGCCATTTCGGGGGCGCGGTCTTTAAGGATGGCCTGATAGCGTTTGACCGCGTCGATGCGGTCCTGGCGCGGGCGGTCGGCCCAGTCGGGGAAGGCTGCGCGGGCGGCCTCGACGGCGGCGCCGACCTGTTCGGTCGTGGCGGCTTCGCCTTCCCAGACGGTTTCGCCGGTGGCGGGGTTGGTGGAGATGAAACGGGTCATTTGAGTTCTCCCCTTCTCCCCTTGCGGGAGAAGGTGGTCGCGGCAGCGACCGGATGAAGGGTTGCGGCGACGTCTGACGGGGCGGTGCTGTAGTTAAGATAAGAGGCGGACGTCGCGGCGACACCCCTCATCCGACCTGCTTCGCAGGCTGCCTTCTCCCACAAGGGGAGAAGGGCGTTTTTGTGCGCTACCGCCTTCGGCTGCTTGAGCGCGGGTATCACGACTTCACCCGCACCGTGGCGCCGTCCTTGATCTTCAGGGCGGCGGCGACGTCGGGGGTCATGTGAACGGTTTCGCCGTCCACCAGGACGCGGGCGCGCACGGCGCGGAAGGCCGAGACGCTGTCGGTCGAGACGAGGCTGGGCAGTTCGACCTCGACCTCCTTCTCGATGCGAGCGCTCAGGACGCGGGCGTCGCGGACGGTGCGGATGTTGTCGCGGCCGCAGGCCACGGTCGGACCGGCGTCGAAGATATCGACCAGGCCGTTGGGGCGGAAGCCTTCGGATTCCAGCAGGGCCATGGCGGGCACGCCCTGCGGGTGGACCTTGCCGATCACGGCGCGGGCCGGTTCGGGCAGCAGGTCGATGTAGATCGGGTGGCGCGGGGCCAGGTCGAGGATGAACTGCTTGTCGGTCGAGCCGCTCATGCGGTCGGCGTCGTCGAAGTCCATGGGGAAGAATTTGTGCGCCACATGATCCCAGAAGGGGCAGTAGCCGTCGGGCGTGAAGACGCCGCGCAGTTCGGCCAGCACGTTGTCCGCGAACAGGTCCGGCTGGGCCCCGATCAGCATGTAGCGCGACTGGCTGAGCAGGCGCCCGGCGCCGCCCTTGCGACGATCGGCCTTGAGGAACAGGGAGCCGACCTCGGTCCAGCCGGTGCATTCATTGACCAGCACCAGGGTCTGATGGTTCAGCTTGATGCCCAGCGAAGGCGACTGGACCGTGTTGTTGACCACGCGGAAGCTGAAGAAGGGGCGCTTCAGCCCCACCGTCGCCTTGACCGAGCCGACGCCGTCGATGTCGCCCGTGTCGCCGTCTTCCAGCATCAGGGTGTACCAGGCTTCCTGCGGCGGGATGCGGCCTTCGAAGCTGGCCTGGCTTAGTTCCAGGCGCTCGCTGAGGACGTCGGCGTCCTCGGGTAGGCTGGTGAAGCCGGGGCCGGACAGGATGGCCAGTTCGAGCAGGTGATGAAGATCGGCGGGGCCGGCGGGGCGAACAACGAGCATGCGGTTACATCGTCTCCAGTCGGAGCTGTTTCAGTTTGAGGGCGTCGATCTCGCCCGAGGCGATCTTGCACAGGATCAGGGCGGACAATTGCGCCCGTTCCACGAAGCTGGCGGGCCAGGCGAACTCCTGGTCCGAGTGAATCTCGCCGCCGATGACGCCCAGGGTGTCGACGTTGGGCAGGCCCGCGGCGTGCAGGTTGTTGCCCTCGCAGACGCCGCCGGACGGCTTCCAGGCGATGGTCTGGCCCAGCAGGTCGCCGGCGTCGCGGACGGCGTGGAACAGGGCGGTCTGGCTGGCGTCCATCGGCTTGGGCGCGCGGGTCATGCCGCCGTGCAGGTCCAGCGTCAGGCCGGGGAAGGGCGGCTCGGCGGCGAGGGCGCGCACCGTTTCGTCGATCCAGGTCGCGCTCTGGGCGTCCGGCACGCGGACGTTGAAGCGGACCACGGCGTTGTCGGCCACGACGTTCAGGGGCCGCCGCCGGCGATCTTGGCGACGTTGACGGTGACGCCCTCGCGCTGGCCGTTCAGGCCGTGCAGGTGGGCGGCGATGATGGCGGCGCCCGCGACGGCGTTGGCGCCCTCATGGAAGGCGCGGCCCGCGTGGGCGGCCTTGCCGGTGACGATCAGGTGGAAGTTGCCGCTGCCCTTGCGCTCACCCGCCAGGGTTCCGTCGGACAGGGCGGGTTCATAGGTCAGGCCGACGTGGCCACGCGCGCCCAGTTCCGCCAGCAGGGGCGCCGAGGCGGGCGAGCCGATCTCTTCGTCGGGGGACAGAAGCACGGTCCAGCCGACGCGGGCCTTGTCGGGATGGGTCTCGAAGGCCTCCAGCGCGGCCAGCATGACGCTGATGCCGCCCTTCATGTCGGCGATGCCGGGGCCGTTCAGGGCGCCGTCGTCGCGCGTGACGACGGTCTGGAAGACGCTGTCGGCGGGGAAGACGGTGTCGTAGTGGCCGGTCAGCACGACCTGAAGCGGGGCTTCGGGCCGGGCGACGATCTTCAGGCAGTCGGCGTAGCTCTCGGCTATGACCGCGCCGCTGTCGGCGACGGTGGTGGAGCCTTGCGTCGGCACGCGCTCGACCGTGGCCTGGGCGAAGGCGGCGCGCGCCGTGGCGTCCAGAACGTCGAGAATCCGCGCCAGCCCTTCGGCGTGGCGGCTGCCTGAGTTGATGTTGGACCAGTCGACGGCGCGCTGGACAATGGCGTCGCCTTGGGCCGCGACGTGATCGAGCACGGCCTGATCTTGAGGTTCGATCCGCATGGCGGCGACCCTAGACGGGCGGGCGCCAAAGGTGAAGGTGGGGCGATATCTCTTTCACGCACTTGGGATTTCGGCGCGGAGCGGGATAGTTTCGCCGCCTCAGTCAGGGAGTCGCGCATGAACCGACGGATCGCACCGCCCCAACCGTTCGCCCCGGTCGATTCGACCGAGACGGCGAGGGCGCTGGCGCGCGGCAGCGCCTGGGCCTTCTGGATCTGGGCGGGCGTGGGCCTGATGCAGGCCGGGCTGGTCTGGTTCCTGAGCGCGCCCGAACAGGCGGAGTTCCGCGGGGCGACAACGGGTTTCGCGGTGGTCTTCTCGGCCGTCGCCGCCGTGCTGGGCCTGGTGCAGTGGCGCCGTCCCAACCGCATCCTGCCGGTCTTCGGCCTGGCCTGGGCGCTTTATGAACTGAGCGCGATGTCGGTCAGCCTGATGGTCGGGGCGTCGCCGGCCGCGCCGGGGCTGCCGGGCTGGAGCGTCGGCGTGGCGGGAGCCGGCATGGTGCTGTGCCTGTTGCTGCACATCGGCGGCCTGCGCGGGGCGGGGAAGCTGGCGCAAGACGGCCTCAAGGCCTAGGTGAGGGCGCAGACAGGAGCCTGACCATGACCGTCACCCTTTACCACAACCCGAAATGCTCGACCTCGCGCAAGGCGCTGGAGCTGCTGCGCGAGCGCGGGACCGAGCCGACGGTGGTCGAGTATCTGAAGACCGGCTGGGACGCCGAGACCCTGAACCGTCTGGCGCGCGAGACGGGCGGCGGGCTGAAGGGCCTGCTGCGCAAGAAGGAGACGAAGGCCGCCGAGCTGTTGGCCGCCGACGCGGATGACGCGACGGTCCGGGCCGCGATGATCGAGAACCCGGTCCTGGTCGAGCGCCCGATCGTCGAGACGCCCAAGGGCGCGGCGATCGGTCGGCCGGTCGAGGCGGTGCTGGAAGTTCTTTAGGGGCTCTTGGTTTTCCGAGCTTCAGCCTCCTGCGCTCGAATATGGGCTTCAATGGCCTCTGCCGCCTCTGCGGGGACTTCGACGCGGGCTTCAACAGATTGTTGGACGCCTGCGATCTTGCCCGTCTCAACAGGCGTCGTCACCTTTGCACTGACTTCATGACGGGGCTCGGAGCAGGCTGATATGAGCGCCAGGGTCGTTAAGGCTGCTGCACGCTTCATGTTCGCCTCCGTTTGATAACATGACTCTTTCAAGTGAAGGTTGGTTCGTCGAGTGAAGATTTCTTCATGCGACGAGAAAATTGACCCCTCCGCGCTTCGATGTCAGACCCCGGCTGTCCGTCACGCTTGGAGTTCGCCCATGACCCGCACCCTGTATGGCATCAAGGCCTGCGACACGATGAAGAAGGCGCGCGTCTGGCTGGATCAGAACGGCGTGGCCTATGATTTTCATGACTACAAGGCCGCAGGCGCGGATCGCGCCGAGGTGGAGCGCTGGGTCGCCGAGCATGGCTGGGAGAAGGTGCTGAACCGGGCGGGCACGACCTTCCGCAAGCTGTCGGACGCCGACAAGGCCGACATCGACGACGCCAAGGCGGTGGACCTGATGCTGGCCCAGCCGTCGATGATCAAGCGGCCGGTGCTGGACCTGGGCGACGGGCGGACGCTGCTGGGCTTCAAGCCGGACGTCTACGCCGCCGCTCTGAAGGGCTGAGGTTCAGTCCTCGACGGCGGTGGTCGGGCGGTCGTGGCCGTCGGCGCGCTCTGTGACCCACTGGCCCGAGGCGTCTTCATATTCGATCCAGAACGTGCGGTCCGGCACGCGCTGTTCGCGCGCCGCGGCCGTGGCCGCCGCCAGCGCCGCTGCGTGGCTGGGGAAGGTCTCGGAATAGCTGTCGCCCAGTTGGTAGGCCCAGCCGCCGTCGTGCTGGACGATGCGATAGGTGATGGTCATGCGCCGCTCCGAAGGGATCGGCTACAGCGTTGAACGCCGTTTCGGGCGTGTCGAGTCACGCTGTGGTGACGCATTACGAAGAGTTCATGCGCGCAACTGCATCCATAGGCGATCATCGCCGCCTCTTGTGATCAGAAGGCCGCCGCATCAGGCTCGGCCGAACAGGGGTCAAACTCATGGACGAAGTCCTCATTCCGCTGACATTCTTTGCGATGATCGCGGCCATCGTTCTTGTGCCGTCGTGGCTGAAGAGCCGCGAACGGCGCGAGATGCAGGCCACGTTGCGAGCCTCCATCGAGAAGGGGCAGTCCCTTCCGCCGGAAGTGATCGAAGCCATCAGCAAGGACAATGCGAAGTCGGTCCCGACGGCCGCGCGCGACCTGCGGGCGGGCGTGATCCTGCTGTCGGTCGCGATCGGCATCGCCCTGTTGGGCTATGCGGTCAGCTTCGCCGACTTCGACGCCTTCTATCCCATCGTCGGGGGCGCCGCGATCCCCGGCATGATCGGTCTGGCCTTCATCATTCTGAGCTTCTTCAACAAGAACAAGGGCTGAGGCGGGTCGGAACAGGGAAAGCCGTCATGGCCCGAGACTTACGCGATCTGCACGACGTCGAGTTGGCCGGGCTTGCGGCCGGCGGCGGCCGCCGCGAGTTCGGCGAACTGGTCCGTCGGCACGGCTCGGCGGTGCGGGGCCTGCTGCGCCGCATGGGCGCCCAGCCTGCGCTGGCCGACGACCTGGCCCAGGACGCCTTTCTGCTGGCGTTCGAGAAATGCGCCGAGTTCCGGGGCGAGGGCACCTTCGCTGCCTGGGTCAAGCGCATCGCCGCCCGCATGTATCTCAAGCGCATTTCGAAGGAGGCGCGCTATGTGGCTGAAACCGAAACGGAAGATGTCGCGCCCGCCGTCGACAGCATCGGCCGCGTCGATCTGGATGAGGCCCTGCGCGGTCTCAGCGAGGCGGAACGCCTGTGCGTCTCCCTGTGTCACGGCGCGGGGCTGTCGCACCCGGAAATCGCCGCGGCCATGAATTTGCCGCTTGGAACGGTGAAATCTCATGTCAAGCGTGGTCTGGATAAACTTCGGGCCCGGCTCCAGCCGGGGCCGGTTGCAATCGGGAGCGCATCCCATGTCGGCTGATGAATTCGACCCGACGATCGAGCGCCTGTTCGCGCAGACGCCGCACTTTCCCGATTCGGTCTTCTTTGAAGCGGATGTGGCCGCGCGGCTGAACAAAGCCTCGCGCGTGCGGTCTGTGGCCCTGTCGGCGGCGGGGGTGATCGGGGGCCTGATCGCGATGCACGAACTGCTGGGCGTCAACTTCCATGTGGGACCGGATGGATTCTCCGCCCAGGCGGGCGGCGTGATCGATTCGGCCGGCTCCCAGGCCGGGATTCAGGGCGGGCTGGCGCTTCAGTCGCTGCTGGAGCGGAGCGGGCTGGGCGATGCGGCCCTCGGCTCCATTGGCTCCATGGGCGGGATGCAGATGTTCTGGGCCACGGCCGGGGTGTTGGTCGCCTTGCTGGCGGCGGGCGTGGTGAAGCTGTCGCAACAGATCTGAGCGCCGTTTTCCCGCCCCAGTCCCGGCTTAGGGCTGGAAAAAGCCGTTTCGCGCCCAACGCCTGCGTTGCGGCCGTGACGCCGAACCTCTAGGGTCGCGGCGTTTTTATGATCGGCCTTGGCTGCATTTTTGGGGCGACGTTTCGTGGTTGATGTCTTCGAACAGGTCGAGGAGGAGCTTCGCTCCGAACGCTATAAGCGTCTGGCTCGCACCTGGCTGCCGATTCTGGGCGGCCTGCTGGCGGTCGCCCTGGTCGCCGCGCTGGCCTGGTGGGGCTGGCAATCCTATGTGAGCTCGCAGGCCGACAAGGCCTCGGCCGCCTATGAGCAGGGCGTTCAGGCGCTGCAGGCGGGCAAGCCCGCCGAAGCCAAGACCGCCTTCGCCGAGTCGGCCAAGGCGGGCGGCGGCTACAAGGCCCTGGCTTTGATGCAACAGGCGGGTCTGGCCCAGGCTGAGAACAAGACGACCGAGGCCGTGGCTCTGCTGGATGAAGCCGCCAAGGCCGCCAAGGATCCGATTCTGTCCGACATCGCCGCCCTGAAGGCGGTCTTCCTGGTCATGGACACGGCCTCGCTGGAAGACGTGCAGAAGCGCCTGGAGCCGCTGACCGGCGACAAGCGCCCGATGCAGGCCTTCGCCCAGGAAGCCCTGGCCATGGCCCAGCTGCAGCACGGCAAGACCGCCGAGGCGCGTCAGGCCTTCGTGCAGCTGCAACTCGGCCAGGACGTGCCGGACCCGGTGCGCCAGCGCGCTCAGGCCGCCGTTCAGGCCGTCGACACCGGCA
>NZ_GL883086.1:1246352-1251485 GCF_000204035.1 Brevundimonas diminuta ATCC 11568 | reverse complement strand
GGACGCCAACCATGACCAAAACTCTTAAAGTCGCCCTGTTGAGCGGTCTGGCCCTGACCGTCGCGTCATGCGGCACGGTCCGCAACGCCCTGCCGTTCGGTCTGGGCGGAGACAAGGAGCCGGTTGCGACGGCGACCGAGGGACAGCGTGTCTCCATCCTGGAGTTCGAGCAGCAGCTCGCGCCCTCCGCGGCCCTGTCGGGTCGTGACTTCTTCCTGCCGGGTCCGCAGGCGGCGACCGCCTGGAGCCAGCCCGGCGGCAACGCCGAGAACGCGGTCGAGCATGTGATCGCCGCGCCTGAGTTCACCGTCGCCTGGCGGCGCGACATCGGCGCAGGTTCGGCGAACGATCGCCAGGTCATGTCCCCGGTGGTGGCCGAGGACGGCAAGATCTTCGTGCTGGACGGCGAAGCGGGCGTGACCGCCGTGGACGCCGGAACCGGCGCGGTGCTGTGGAAGGCCAGCGTCAAGGTCGAGGAGGCTGATCGCGGCCGTCGCTTCCTGGGCGTTGGTCTGGGCGGCGGCAAGGGCGGCGGCGGCTTCGGCGGCGGCGTGGCCGTCAGCGGCGGCAAGGTCTTCGTCTCGTCCGGCTATCGCGTCATGACGGCGTTCGACGCCAATACGGGCGCCGAGCTGTGGCGCACGCCGGTCGATCTGCCGATTCACGGCGCGCCGACGGTGTCGGGCCAGCGTGTCTATGTCGTCGACGTCGACAACCAGCTGATGGCCTTCAACGTGGCCAACGGCCAGCAGGATTGGTCCTATCGCGGCATCACCGAGCCGGCCCGCATCATGCGCGCCTCCAGCCCGGCGGTCAGCGGCGGCACGGTGGTGGCGCCCTTCTCCTCGGGTCAGATCGTGGCTCTGCAGGCGACCAACGGCCAGCCGGTGTGGGAGCAGGTGCTGTCGCGCACCAGCCGCACCAGCGCCCTGTCGGAACTGCGCGACATCGCCGGTCGTCCGGTCGTCAGCCGCGGTCAGGTCTACGCCATTAGCCAGTCGGGCGTGATGCAGGTGATGGACCTGCGCAGCGGCCAGCCGAAATGGTCTCTGCCCATCGTCGGGGTGAACCAGCCCCTGCCGGTCGGCGACGTGGTCTATGTGGTGTCTCAGGCGGGCGAACTGACCGTGGTCAACCGCGAGACGGGCCAGGTCTATTGGTCGCGCGACCTGAACGAGGGCCGCGTCCGCAAGGAAGGCGGCTTCCTGGGCTTCGGCAAGCGCACCGTGCGTCCGGTCTGGTCCGGTCCGATCCTGGCGTCCAACCGTCTGGTTCTGGTCAATTCGGACGGCGAGGCCGTGGCCTTCGATCCGAAGACCGGCGCTCAGACCGGCAGCCTGAAGCTGGGCGCGGCCGCCTATATCGCCCCGGCCGCCTACAACGGCGCCCTCTATGTCCTGACCGACAAGGGCCAACTGGTCAGCATCCGCTGACCTTTTCACCGATTTAAGCTAGAAGGCCGACATGGCTCTGAAGGTCGCCATCGTCGGCCGCCCCAACGTGGGCAAGTCGACACTGTTCAATCGCCTCGTCGGCAAGCGCCTTGCGCTGGTCGATGATCGCCCCGGCGTGACCCGCGACCGCCGCTACGCCGACGGCGTGATCGGCGACATGGATCTGACCCTGATCGACACGGCGGGGTATGAGGACGTCACCGACGAAAGCCTGGAAGCCCGGATGCGCGAGCAGACCGAGGCGGCGATCGAGGACGCGGATCTGATCCTGTTCATGATGGACGCGCGCGAAGGCGTGACCTCGCTGGACCGTATCTTCGCCGATCGCCTGCGCAAGGTGCACAAGCCCGTCGTCCTGCTGGCCAACAAGTCGGAAAGCCGCGAAAGCGGCGGCGGCGTGGGCGAGGCGCACGGCCTGGGCTTCGGCGAACCGGTGCCGATCTCGGCCGAGCACGGCGAGGGCATGGCCGACCTGTATCAGGCGATCCTGGCCGCGTCGGAGGACATCTTCGTCGAGGAAGTCGACGAGCCGGAAAAGCCGATCCGCATCGCCGTCATCGGCCGTCCGAACGCGGGCAAGTCGACCCTGATCAACCGCCTGATCGGCGACGACCGCCTGCTGACCGGGCCGGAAGCCGGCATCACGCGCGACTCCATCTCGGTGGACTGGGTCTGGGAAGGCAAGAACATCCGCCTGATCGACACCGCCGGGATGCGTCGCAAGGCCCGCGTCCAGGAGAAGCTGGAAAAGCTGTCGGTCGCCGACACGATTCGCGCCATCACCTTCGCCGAGGTGGTGATCATGGTGATGGACAAGGACGACGCCTTCGACACCCAAGACCTGCAACTGGCCGATCTGGTCGAGCGGGAAGGGCGGGCGCTGGTATATGTCGCGTCCAAGTGGGATCTGGAAGAAGAGCCGCAGTCGCGCCTGGCCGAGCTGAAGCGCCTGGCCGACGACAAGCTGCCGCAGCTGCGCGGTTCGCCCTTCGTGGCCCTGTCGTCCTTCAACGGCCGCGGCGTCGAGCGTCTGATGCCCGCCGTGCTTCAGGCCTATGACACCTGGTCGGTCAAGGTGAAGACCAAGGATCTGAACGACTGGCTGTCCCTGGCGACCCAGAGACACCCGCCGCCCGCCGTGGACGGCAAGCGCATCAAGCCGAAATACATGGCCCAGACCAAGGCGCGTCCTCCGACGTTCGTGCTGATGGCCAGCCGCGCCGCGTCCATGCCGGAACACTACAAGCGCTATCTGATCAACTCGATCCGAGAGAGCTTCGACCTGCACGGCACGCCGATCCGCCTGAACGTCAAGTCGGGCTCGGCCAACCCCTATGCCGAGGGCGGCGCCAAGTCCGGCCCGGAACGCTTCAAGGGCGACGCCAAGACCGCCCCGCGCCGGGTGATCAAGGCCGAGAAGGCCGAGAAGCTGTCCAACCTGCCCGGCAAGGCGCTGGAGCAGAAGGCCAAGGCCGGCATCAAGCCCAAGGTGAAGCCCCTGGGCGGGTTGAAGGCCAGCGCGTCCAAGAAGGCGGGCTCCAACGCCTTCATCGGCAAGGGCGCGCGCGGCGGCGCACGCCAGGTGTCCCGCTCGGGCCGCGTCCGTACGGGCCAGAAGGGCGGCGCCAAGCGCTGACGATGTCGTCCCGGCCAACGGGACGTCTTTCGCTCATTGCTCAGGTCTGCGCTGATCGCTCCGCCTTGCGCGGCGATCAGCGTGGGCGACTGGGCTGTTCGGGTTCGTCGCCGAGCGCGAGCTTCAGGGCCAGGGCGACCATGACGACCCAGCGCAGCTCATGCCAGTTCATGGCGATGCTCTCGCTGAGCATGGTGAAGGTAAAGGAGGCCATCATCGGCAGGGCCACCCAGCCGCCGGGACTGGTGTAGGCCGCCCATAGCGATTGCGCCCATATCTGCACCAGCCACAGGGCGAACAGGATGACGCCGCCCAGTCCCAGGGCGATGTAGATCTCCAGCCAGCCGCTGTGGGCGTCGGCGGGGATGAAGTGGGCCTGGTGGCCGATCCAGGCCTTGGGGCCGGTGAAGCCGGGGTCGTCCCATACCGCGCCGTAGCCGAAGCCGCGCCAGGGGTGCTCGGACATCTGCTGCATGATGCCGGACCAGATTTCTGTGCGGCCGGTCAGGGTGGCGTCCTTGCCCAACAGCCCCAGCACGACGTCGGTTTCGGCGGAGATCAGCAGGGCGCCGCCGATGACGACCACGACGGCCAGCCAGGTGGCGACGACGGCTCGCAGGGGGCCGGACTTCACCACGGCGACGAAGCCGATGGCGCTGAGCGACAGCAGCAGCACCAGCAGGGCCGTCTTCGAGGTCGACAGGATGACCAGCGCCACCGAGACGACCGCCAGGCCGAACCACAGCTTGCGCCGCTCGGGAGCCATGACGCCTGCGGCCAGCAGGAAGATGGTGGTCTTCACCATGACATGGCCCAGGCCGTTCTTCTCAAGCCACAGGCCGCGCCAGGCGCCGGGGAAGAGCTCCTGCATCCGGCCGAAATCGGGCAGCAGCGCGCCCAGCAGGAAGGAGAGGACGGCCAGGGCGCCGAGGGTTCCCGCTATGATCTCGGTCAGGCTGCGCCAGCTCCACCGCGAGGCAAGGGCCACGCCCGCCAGGGTGGTGAACAGCAGGGCCGGAATCCGCCGCGCCGTCAGATCGGGCATGATGGACCAGAAGTAGGTGGCCGCCGTCAGCAGCAGCAAGGCGATCAGCAGCGGCGATCGGACCATGCCCCTGATCGCGCGCTCGGGCCTCATGCAGACCAGCACCACAGCCAGCAGATAGGCCGGATAGTAGAAGTTGCGAAGGAAGTCGGCCGAGCGCGCGCCGTAGTCGGTCAGCGGCGCGCTCCAGAAGCCGACATAGGTGAGGATCAGGCCGACTGAAGCGATCAGCGCCACAACGTCGGCCAACGGGGCGGCGCGGACCAGCGGCAGGGACGAACGACGCAGCGTTGAGCTTGTCGCGGTTCGCACGTCCGTCGCCGGTCCTGTCGGCATGAAGACCCTAGACCAGGGCGTCCGCCGACAGGCCTTGCTTCCATTCCTTGAAGCTGACCGTCAGAGGCGGAGTGAGATCAGGGCGGGCCAGTTCGACGATCAGGGGACCGATCTCCGAAGGATGCGGCAGAACGCTGGGATCTTCGCCCGGGAACGCCTGGGCGCGCAACTGCGTCCGCATCCGACCCGGATCGACGATGCTGGCGCGCACCGGCGTGCTCTCGATCTCGTCGGCCCAGCATTTGACCAGGGCCTCGGCGCCCGCCTTGGTCGCGGCGTACATGCCCCAGAAGGCGCGCGGCTGGCTGGCGACGCTGCTGGTCAGATGGATGGCGCGTCCGGCGTCGGAGGCGCGCAGAAGCGGCTCCAGCGAGCGGATCAGGCGATAGACGCCGGTGAAATTGATCTTCTCGACCTTGGCGAACTCGCGCGGTTCGGCGTGGGCGACCGGGGTCAGGCCCGACGGGCCCATGGTGGCCGCCGCCTGAACCCAGATGTCCAGCTTGCCGAAGCGTTGGAACAGGGCGCCGCCCAGGCGGTCGATGGCGCCGCCGTCCACCAGGTCGAACGGGACGAGGCTGGCGTGCTGGCCGGTGGCGGCGAAGATCTCGTCGTCCAGCTCCTCCAGGGCGCCCTGGGTGCGCGCGGCGGCGACGACGTGG
>NZ_GL883086.1:1231933-1246189 GCF_000204035.1 Brevundimonas diminuta ATCC 11568 | reverse complement strand
GGCCGGACGCCGGGCGAAAGGCTCAGTAGCCCGGCGCAGGCTGCCACAGGCTGAAGCTGACGCCCTGATCGTCGCTGACCACGACCGACAGGCCGGACGGGCTCTCGGCCGGCACAGCCGAGCGGCCGCCCAGTTCGGTCACGCGGGCGCAGGCGGCGTGAATGTCGTCCACGCGGAAATAGAGATTGGGGAAGGTCTTGTGCTCGCCCTTGGTGAGGCCGAAGGCGGGGTCGGACCCGGCCACATGGGCGTAGGTCGGGCTGGACGAAGCCTCGTCGAAGCGCCAGCCGAACAGGCCCGCGTAGAAGGCGCGGGCCTTGTCGACGTCAGGGGTGTCGAGCGTGAAGTAGCCGAGCTGGATCATCCAGCCTTAAGCGGTCACCAGCAGAGAAAGTTGCTTCCCGCGCGGATCGCGGCCGCCTTCCTCGATCTCACGATCCAGCAGACGGGTCGGATAGTCGCCGGTGAAGTAGTGGTCGGTGTACTGCGGGCTGGCGGCGTTGCGCGGCCCGGCGCCCAGGGCGTCGTACAGGCCGTCGATGGACAGGAAGCCGAGGGAATCGACCTCCAGCACCGCGCGCATCTCTTCCATGCTGTGGGTGGCGGCCATCAGCTGCGACCGCTCGGGCATGTCGATGCCGTAGAAGTCTGGGAAGAGGATCTGCGGGCTGGCCGAGCGCAGGTGCACCTCCTTGGCGCCCGCCGCGCGTACGGCGCGGACCAGCTTCAGCGAGGTGGTGCCGCGCACGATGGAATCGTCGATCAGCACGACGCGCTTGCCTTCCAGGGCGGCGCGGTTGGGGCTGTGCTTCATCCGCACGCCCTTCTGACGAGCGCCCTGGCTGGGCTGGATGAAGGTGCGGCCCAGGTAGTGGCTGCGGATGATGCCCATTTCATAGGGCAGGCCGCTTTCCTGGGCGTAGCCGAGGGCGGCGGGGACGCCCGAGTCGGGCACCGGCACCACGATGTCGGCCTCGACCTTGTGCTCGCGTGCCAGGCGACGGCCCATCTCCTTGCGGACGTCATAGACCGACAGGCCGTTCACGACGGAATCGGGACGGGCGAAGTAGACGTATTCGAACAGGCAGGGGCGAGCGGCCCGCGCGGCGAAGGGCTTGATCGAGGTCAGGCCCTCCTCGTCGATGACCACGACCTCGCCGTGTTCGACGTCGCGTACGAAGGTGGCGCCGATGGTGTCCAGGGCGCAGGTCTCGGACGCCAGCACCCAGGCTTCGCCGACCTTGCCCAGCACCAGCGGACGGATGCCCAGCGGGTCGCGCGCGCCGATCATCTTGTAGCGGGTCTGGGCCACCAGGGCGTAGCCGCCCTCGATCCGGCTTAGGGCGTCGATGAAGCGGTCGACGATCTTGGCCTTACGGCTGCGAGCGATCAGGTGAAGGATGGCCTCGGAGTCCGAAGTGGACTGGAAGATCGCGCCTTCCGATACAAGTTGCGCGTGCAGGTATTTGAAATTGGTCAGGTTGCCGTTGTGGGCGATGGCGATGCCGCCCTGGTCCAGATCGGCGAACATGGGCTGGATGTTGCGCAGGAAGCTGCCGCCGGCGGTGGAGTAGCGGGTGTGGCCGATGGAGGCCTGGCCCGGCAGGCGCTTCGTCAGTTCGGCGTTGCCGAAGGCGTCGCCGACGAGGCCCTGATGGCGTTCGGTGTAGAAGCGGTCGTCGTGGACGCTGGCGATGCCGCAGGCTTCCTGGCCGCGATGCTGCAGGGCGTGCAGGCCCAGCGCGACGATGGAGGACGCCTCGTTCTCGGGCGCGCCCCAGACGCCGCAGACGCCGCATTCGAGGCGCAGCTGATCGTCTTCCGGCTCACGCCAATGCTCACGGTGAACGACGGGTTCGGCGATATGGTGGCGCATCGTCAGGCTCCGATGACCGGGGAAGGATAACTCAAAGGGCGGCGCCGCGCACGTAAGCCGCCCAGGCGTCCGGGGCAAGCCTCATTGGTCGGAAAACCCTTCGCGAACGGAAGAACCGACCACGGGGGTCAGGGCGTCGGCGCCCTTTCCAAGCGTGGGCAGCACGATCTGGATGGCGCGGGCGGCGCCTTCGCTGACCGGGGCGGTGGCGGCTTCGGACAGCCAGCGCGGCGGGTTGTCCTGCATGGCGCCCATGATGATCAGGTGCACCGCCCCGATCAGGCCTAGGGCGCGGACCAGGCCCACCAGCAGGCCTAGCGTTTGGTCCAGCACGCCCAGCGCATGGCCGCGCGCGCCCTGCGAAATGGCCGAGCCGAGAAAACGCAGGCCGAAATAGAGAAGAACGAAGACCAGCCCGACGGCCAGCACGGAGCCGGCCCAGTCGGGATCGACCAGATCGCGCCCGATCGGCGCCGTCCACGGCAGGGTGATCAACGCCAGCAGCGCCGCCAGCATGAAGCTGAACAGGGCCGTGAGCTCGCGCATGCCGCCCCGGAACCATCCGGCGGCGCCCGAGGCCAGCAGGGCCAGGATCACGAAGACGTCGTAGCTGGTCACGCGCTCTGCGGCCTCAAGGGATGGGAACGCGCCTTAGTAGCGGTTCTGGGAGATTCGCTCGACCGCGTCAGTCAGGCGGGTGACGACGGTCAGGGCGACATCGCCCTTCTTCACCTTGCCATTGGCTTGTGGCGGCGCGAGGGCGCGCTCGAAGCCCAGCTTCTTGGCCTCGCGCAGGCGGGCCTCGGCGCGGCCGACGGCGCGGACCTCGCCCGACAGGCCGATCTCGCCGAAGACGACGCAGCCCTGCGGCAAGGGCATGTCCAGCGCCGACGAGATCAGGGCGGCGGCGGCGGCCAGGTCGGCGGCGGGCTCGTTGATCCGCATACCGCCCGCGACGTTCAGATAGACGTCCTTGTCGCCGAACCCCAGACCGCAGCGAGCCTCCAGCACCGCCAGCAGCATGGCCAGACGGCCGGAGTCCCAGCCGACGACAGCTCGCCTTGGCGTGCCGTATGCAGAAGGCGCGACAAGCGCCTGTATTTCCACCAGAACAGGGCGCGATCCCTCGATCCCGGCGAAGACGGCGGCGCCGGGCGCCCGGTCCTTGCCTTCGCCCAGGAACAAGGCCGAGGGGTTGGGCACTTCGCGCAGACCGGAATCGCCCATTTCGAACACGCCGATCTCGTCGGTGGCGCCGAAACGGTTCTTGCCCGCGCGCAGGATGCGGAAGGGATAGCCGCGCTCGCCTTCGAAGCTGAGGACGGCGTCGACCATGTGCTCGACCACGCGCGGCCCGGCGATCTGGCCGTCCTTGGTGACGTGGCCGACCAGGACGATGGCGGGGCCGCCGTTCTTGGCCAGCCGCACCAGTTCCGCAGCGCAGGCGCGTACCTGGGTGATGGAGCCGGGACCGGCGTCGTGCGCGTCGCTCCATAGGGTCTGGATGGAGTCGATGATGACGATGTCGAACGGATCGCGCTTCAGCGTCGTCAGGATGTCGCGCAGGGCGGTGGCGGAGGCCAGCGACACATCGGCGTCGGCCACGCCCATGCGTTTGGCGCGGGCGCGGATCTGCTCGATCGCCTCTTCGCCCGAGATATAGGCGACCTTGGCGCCGTTGCGGGCGGCCTTGGCCGTGACTTCCAGCAGCAGGGTCGACTTGCCGACGCCGGGGTCGCCGCCTAGCAGGATGGCGGAACCCGGCACCACGCCGCCGCCGCAGACGCGGTCGAACTCGGTCACGCCGGTGACGATGCGCGGCGGCTCGGGCGTGTCGGACTGCAAAGTCTCGAACTGCACCCCGCGCCCGCGCGCGGTCGAGGCGGGCTTCATGGCGCCGGGCGGGGCCGCCTTGGATTCCTCGACCAGGGCGTTCCACTCGCCGCAGGACGAGCATTGCCCGGCCCATTTGGAATGAACCGCCCCGCAGGATTTGCAGACGAAGAGAAGAGAGTCGCGCGCCATGTGATCAGACCTAGCAGATCAGACGGGCGAGGACAGGCGGGTCGGAACGGCTTACGTCCGAAACTGTCATAGGGAGAGTGCGGGGTTGCGTCGACATCCACACAGCCGTCATTCTGACATGATAAGGCCGTGATCCGACTCAACCGCCCAGAAGGCTAACGAATGACCCTGGAAAATCCCCCCGCCGTCGATCCCTCGCTCGTCTCGCGGGTCAAATACATCCTGACACGGCCCAAGTTCGAATGGCCGGTCATCGACGCCGAAAGCGCCAGCATCAAGGGGCTGTTCACCAGCTACGCCGTCATCCTGGCGGCCATTCCGGCGGTGGCGACCATCGTGGGCCAGATCGCCTTCGGTCATCGCGGCCTGTTCGGTCCGGTGCTGGCGGGCGCGCTCAGCTATGTGCTGAGCCTGATCAGCGTCTATATTCTGGGCCTGATCATCGACGCCCTGGCGCCGACCTTCGGCGGGACCGAGAATCCGGTGAAGGCGATGCAGGTCGCCGTCTATTCCATGACCGCCGCCTGGGTGGCGGGCGTGCTGAATGTGCTGCCGATGCTGGGCTGGCTGGCGGGCCTGCTGGGCCTGTACGGCTTCTACCTGATGTATCTGGGCCTGCCGACGCTGATGAAGACCGCCGCGGACAAGGCGCTGGGCTACACCATCGTGGTGGTGGTCGCGGCCATCATCCTGAACGTCATCGTCTTCGCCATTGTCGGCGCGGTGATCGCCAGCTTCGTCATCGTCGGCGCGGGCGCCACGGCGTTCGCCCTGAGCTAAGTCTGAAGAAGGGCTGGGGCTTGCGCCTCAGCCCTTTGCTGTTCAGCCCTGATAGACGCGCGGCACGCGCGGCGTGATCGAGGTCAGCAGTTCATAGCTGATGGTGCCCGCCGCCGCCGCCGCGTCGTCGACTAGGCGATTGGCGCCGAAGATCTCCACCGGATCGCCCGCCGTGACGTCGAGGCCGGTCACGTCGACCGCCAGCACGTCCATCGACACCCGGCCGATGATCGGCCGCATCTCGCCCGCGATGAAGACCTGCCCGCGGGGGCCGTAGGAGCGCAGCACGCCGTCGGCGTAGCCCGCGCCAACGGTCGCCACGCGCATCGGCCGCTCCGCCCTATACCCTTGCGAATAGCCGACGGTTTCGCCCGCCGGCACGTCGCGCACCTGCACCGCCTGGGCGATCAGGCTGGCGACGGGGGTGATCCTGTCGTGCGGACGACCTTCCGGCCCGCCGCCGTAGAGGCAGATGCCCGGCCGCACCACGTCGAAGGCGAAGTCCGGCCCCAGGAAGCAGCCGCCCGAGTTGGCGAAGGAGCGCGTCACGCTCGGATAGCGGGTCACGGCCGCCGCATAGGCGTCGCGCTGGGCGCGGTTCATCGGGTTCGACGGCTCGTCGGCGCAGGCCAGGTGGGTCATCACCAGTTGAAGGCCCTCGAACGGTTCGGGCGCGTCCTCGACGCGGAAGCCCAGCCGGTTCATGCCGGTGTCGATCTGAAGCCCGCAGGCCCCGCCGCCCGCCGCTTGCCAGGTCTGAAGCTGGGTCGGGTGGTTGATGACGGGCCGCAGGTTGGAGGCCTTGAGCATGGCGGCCCCGTCGCCGTGGCAGCCGTCCAGAATATAGATGACCGGCTCAGGCCCGATCGCCTCGCGCAGGCGCACGCCCTCGGCCGCACGGGCGACGAAGAAGGTGCGCGCGCCCTCGGCCATCAGGCGCTGGGTCACGGCGGCGGCGCCGAGGCCGTAGCCGTCGGCCTTCACGACTGGATTGACCGGCGCGCCGCTGACGGCGCCCAGGGTGCGGTAGTTGCGGGCGAGCGCGTCCAGATCGACGTTGAGGACGGCGGGAGCGAGGACGGGGGAGGTCATGGCGACGGTTATAGGCCGCTGTTCGGGCGGCGCCACCGCTTTGACGGCCTACTCCGGAATATCCGCATAGGCGCCGCCGTAGCGGCCGTCGTGGGCCAGGTTGCCGAAACGGGTGGTGTTGGAATCGAACGCCAGCTTGACGATGCCGATGGGGCCGTGACGCTGCTTGCCGATGACCACTTCGGCCTGGTGCTGCAGGCGGTCCATGTCTTCCTGCCACTTCAGGTGTTCTTCGGTGCCTTCGCGCGGCTCGGCCCGGCCCAGGTAGTAGCTTTCGCGATAGACGAACATGACGCAGTCGGCGTCCTGTTCGATCGAGCCGGATTCCCGCAGGTCGGACAGTTGCGGCCGCTTGTCCTCGCGCTGCTCGACCTGACGCGACAACTGCGACAGGGCGATGATGGGGACGTTCAGCTCCTTGGCCAGCGCCTTCAGGCCGCCGGTGATTTCGGAGACCTCCTGCACCCGGTTCTTCTGGCTGTTCTCGCCGGTCGTCACCAGCTGCAGGTAGTCGACCACGATCAGGTCGAGGCCGTGCTCCATCCGCTTCAGCCTTCGTGCGCGCGCCGCCAGCTTCGAGATGGACAGGCCGCCGGTGGCGTCGATGTAGAGGGGGCTTTCGCCGATCTCGATAGCGGCGTCGCGGATCTTGCCGAAGTCCGAGGCGTCGATTTCGCCCTTGCGCAGCTTGTCCGAGGATACGCCCGACGCATCGGCCAGGATACGCATGGCCAGCTGTTCGGCGCTCATTTCCAGCGAGTAGAAGGCGACGACGCCGCCGTCTACGGTCTTGCGCCCGCCGTCCGGCGTCGGCTCCCAGCGATAGTTGCGCGCGACATTGAAGGCGATGTTGGTCGCCAACGCGGTCTTACCCATCGAGGGACGGCCCGCGAGGATCAGAAGGTCCGACGGGTGCAGGCCGCCCAGCTTCTGGTCCAGATCGTCCAGACGGGTGGCCAGACCGGCCAGCTTGCCCTCGCGCTGATAGGCCTCGCCCGCCATCTCGACCGCGCCGGACAGGGCGTGGGAGAAGCTGACGAAGCCCGACGACGGCTTGCCCGTCTCGGCCAAGGAATAGAGCGTCTGCTCGGCCTGTTCGATCTGTTCGTCGGCGGGCGTCTCGGGGTTGGGCGCCTCCTTGATGATCTCGCCGCCGATGCGGATCAGGTCGCGGCGCAGGGCCAGGTCATAGACGACGCGGGCGTAGTCCGGGGCGTTGGCGGCGGGCGGCGCCCGGTCCACCAGATCGGCGAGGTAACGCAGGCCGCCGAACTCCTGAAACGCCGGATCCTGCTTGAACCGCTCCATCAGGATGGTCGGCTCGGCCAGCAGGCCCTGACGGATGTGATCCTCGATCGCGTCGAACAGGCGCTGATGGAAAGGCTCGTAAAAATGGCTGCCGCGCAGACGGTCCGACAGGCGCTCGAACACGGCGTTGTCGAACATCAGCGAGCCCAGAAGGGCCTGCTCCGCCTCCAGGTTGTGGGGCATGGACGACACCTGCACGGCGTCGGGGGCGTCATAGGGCATCGGAGCGAAGGCGGCGTTCATCGGCATCATCAATACGCATAGGCGCGCCCTGCGTCAGACGCGGGCGGGGTCGTGGTCGTGGACAGTCGCCGACGCCTGTGGACGGGCGCGAAAATCCGCTGTCGGATCAGTAGGAGGTCGTCAGGCGCGGCAGGGGTAGCGCTCGGCCATCCAATCGCGAACGGCCTGGGTCACGGTAATGCGACGGCGCGATTCCGGCATGGCCTCGAAGCGTGTGACCAAGGCCTCGGGCGTGATGCCGGTGCCGGAGGCGGGGATGCAGTGCGCCGGCGTGCGGCCCGCCGAGACGGCCGAGGCCTGCTCGGCCTTGACCGTGCTGACGGCGCCGGTGACGACGCGGATCAGGCGGCGGGTGTCCGGGCGCATCATGGCCACGGCGCGGTTGCGCGGGATGTCATGACCGATCGTCAGGAACTGCTGGACGGTCATGTCAGACGACTGGGCCTGGGCCAGGGGCGCGGAGGCGAGCAGAGTCAGGGCGCCTAGCGACGCGGCGAAGAGGACGTGAACGGAACGCGGCATGGAGGGCTAGATGCGCTCGCCTGCGCCGCTGTGCAAGGGTTCGGGAGCCGATCAGGCGGGGCAGGGGTATTCCTCGGCCATCCACTCGCGCACGGCCTGATTGACGCTGATGCTGCGCCGCTGGGCCGGGATGGCGTTGAAACGGTTCAGGATCATGTCGGGCGACAGGCTGATCTTGGCGCCTTCGGGAATGCAGGTGGCGGAGCGCCGTCCCGCAGCCTTGGCGGCGACCTGATCGTCGCGCACCGCCTTGAAGGCTCCGTTCATCTCATTCATCAGCCGGCGCGTGTCCGACCGCAGCAGCGCCGTGGGATTGCGAGGGATGCGGTTGGCGGAGGTCAGGAACTCCTGCACGGTCATGGCGGCGGCCGCGCTGGGCAGGGCGGACAGCGCCAGGGCGGCGACGGCGGCGAATGTGGCGGCTTTCATGGGCTTCCCTCCCGCGAGACGGTGAAGCCTAGCGTGCAGTTTTCGACCGAACAATGACGGGCGAACGGCGTCTCTCATTAAGTTTTCGTCAGGCGCGGCGGTCCCCGCGCACGCCGCCGCGCCTGACGAGGGAGGCGCGCTCAAAGGACAGGGAGGAAGCCCCGATGCGCGCGCTCCAAGTCCATCACCACTTCACGTTCAACCGGGCGTAGCCGTAGCGGCCGTTGAACCCGAACGGCGAGTAGTAGGGGAAGCCCAGCACCCCGTTGTTGTTCAGGTTGGCGGGCACGAAGTCCGGGTATTCGTCGAAGACGTTGTCCACGCCGATCGCCAGGCCGACCCGGTCGGTGATCTGGAAGCGGCCTTCCAGGTCGATGGTGGTCTTGTCGCCGGTCGAATAGTCGTTGGCGGATGTCGAGCCGGGTTGCAGCACGCTGGCGTAATAGGTCGCTCGCGCCGTGGCGCCCCAGCGGCCCTGGCTCCAGTCGGCCGAGGCGGAGACCTTGGTGTCCGGCGTGCCCTCCTCAATGGTCAGGATGCGCTGGCGCGCGAACAGGGTCGGGACCGGGTTCAGCACCGAGGAAGAGGTCGGGGTCTTGGTCACGCTGACGTCGTTGACGTTGGCGGCGACGGTGAAGTCCCAATCGCCCGCCGTCTCGGTGCGCAGGCGATAGCGGCCGACGATGTCGACGCCTTCGGTTTCGGTCGACACCCCGTTGAGGAAGAAGCGCGCGGCCTGGACCCCCAGCGGGTCCAGCAGACTGGCGACCTGGGACGAGAAGCTGCGGTTGATCAGCTCCGACAGGACGATCTGGTTCTCGATTTCGATGCGGTAGGCGTCGACGGTCAGGTCGAAATTCCCCAGCCGGATCACGGCGCCCAGGGTGTAGTTGGTCGAGGTCTCGGCCTTCAGCGGGCGGGCGCCCAGAACCGAGGCGACCTCGCTGGTGGCGGGGAAGGTGCCGGTTTCGACGAAGCCGCCGTTCTGCACGACCGAGGAGGTCGAGGTGAAGAAGCTCTGCTGCAACGACGGGGCGCGGAAGCCGGTCGACGCCGAGCCGCGCAGGGCGAAGTTCGGGGTGAAGTCGTAGCGGGCGGCGAACTTGCCCGTCTGAGCGTCGCCGAAGTCGGAATAGTCCTCGACGCGCAGCGCGCCCTCGACCGTCAGTTTTTCGGTCAGCGGGATTTCGACGTCGGCGTACAGGGCCACGGCGTCGCGGTCCTCATCGACCGCATTCGAGGGCTGGAAGCCGGGGAAGCCCTGGGCGCCGCCGGCCAGGGCGGTGTTCGACCCCAGCGGGCCGCGGTTCCACGATTCCGGCTGGCCGGCGTCGATCTTGTAATTCTCCTTGCGGGCCTCCAGGCCCCAGGCGAAGTTCAGCGGACCGCCGTCCAGGCCGATCTCGAACTGACGCGTGAAGTCCGCGCCGAAGACCAGTTGGTCATAGGTCAGGCCGCCGGAATCGAAGCTGGTCGGGGAGGCGGCGCCATAGGTGGCGTTCAGCGAATCCTCGGTGCGGAAGTCCAGGGCGTTGCGGCCGTAGACCAGGCTGAAGTCCGCGTCCCATCCGGCCAGCGTCCCGCGCACGCCGCCGGCGGCGGAAACGTCCTGGGAATTGATGGCGATCTTGGGCAGGAAGCCGTTCGGATAGATGGACGGCACGTTGTTGGGGTTGTTCGACAGGCGCGGGAAGGCGGCGGATGAGCTGTCGCGTTCCTGATAGCCGGCCCAGCCATAGGCTTCCCAGTCGGCGTTCAGCGGCTTGCCTGCATTGGCGAAGACGCTCCACTGCTCGACCTTGGGGTCGCCGAAGCGGGCGGTGATCGCACCGTTGGCGGCGGGGCGCGGGTCGTAGTCCGAACGGTTGGTCGGGTCGCGGTCGGAGTATTCCGCCGACAGGGTCAGGAAGCCGTCCGAGCCCAGGCCGAAGCCCTGCCAGGTCGAGACGGTGACGGCGCGGCCGTCCTGCTCGTCCCGCTTGCCGCGCGCGGTCTCCACATTGGTGAAATACTGGCCGTAGGTGACGCTGGCGCCGCCGCCCTCGCGGGCTTCCTTGAGGCGCACGTTGACCACGCCGGCGATGGCGTCCGAGCCGTATTGCGCCGAGGCGCCGTCGCGCAGCACCTCGACCCGGTCCAGAGCGCCGCTGGGGATGGCGTTCAGGTCGACGGCGGCCGAGCCGCGGCCGACCGTGCCGTTGACGTTGACCAGGGCCGAGGCGTGGCGGCGCGTGCCGTTGACCAGCACCAGGGTCTGATCCGGCGACAGGCCGCGCAGGGTGGCGGGGCGGATCGAGTCCGTGCCGTCGTTGGCCGAGGGCCGCTGGAAGGTCAGGGACGGCACCGTCTGGGCCAGGGCGGCGGCGAACTCGGTCGTGCCGCGGTTCTGCAGGGTCTCGGCCGTCACCACGTCGACGGGGGCCAGGGTGTCCAGGCGCGAGCGGGCCGGGGCGCGAGTGCCCGTCACCACGATGTCGTCGACCGAGGTCGCGTCGTCAGGAACAGTTTGGGCGCTGGCGGCGCCTGCGATCAGCAGGGCGACGCCGGATACGGCGGCCAGAAGGGCGGGGCGGCGGGGAAAGCGGGAGGTCATCTCGAGAGGTCGTCTTTTCTGATTGGACGCGCGTCAGGGCTCGCCGCCGCGGAAGGGCGGACGTCAGGCGCGTCGGGAAGCGAAATTCTTAAAGCGGACGGAAACCGCAGACCGGCGGCGGGCCGGTCGTGGGGGACGGTTTCAGTGTCGCGGGCACAGACATCGCGCCGGTCGGACTGCCGGGCGATGCAGTCGGGCGTAAAGGCCGGGGCGCATCGTCATCTCCTGCCCGTCAACGGCGACGAGCCATGGCGATATTGCGGTGCGAAAACGGCGACGCCTATCGAGATTATGTGCGGGGATGTTTAGGGAAACTAAAGTGTGAGCGATATGCTCAATACCCGCTCGCCCCGGCGTCCGCCGAGCGAGCGGAACAGGGAGCGTTCAGCCCAAGAAAAAGGGGCGCTTCCTTGCGGAAACGCCCCTCGATCATCTCGCCGAAGCGACAGGATCAGGCTTCGTCGCCGAAGCCTTCCTGTTGGCCGGCGCCGCCTTCCAGCAGCTCCTGAGCGGCCTGGTCGGCGGCGTTACGCTCGTCGTCGAACTGAGCGCGGATCACGTCCTCGCCCTTCGCTTGACGCTCGGCTTCGTCGGCCGAACGGGCGATGTTGATCTTGACGGTGGCCGAGACCTCGGGGTGCAGGCGAACCAGCACTTCGTGGACGCCCAGCGTCTTGATCGCCGTGTTCAGGACGACCTGCGAGCGCTCGACCTTGCCGCCTTCGGCGCGAACGACCTCAGCGACGTCGCGGCCGGCGACCGAGCCGTACAGCTGGCCGGTTTCGCCGGCCTGACGGATCATGACGTAGCTCTGACCGTCGATCTTGTCGGCGATCTTCTGAGCTTCGGCCTTGTTCTTGTCGTTGCGGGCCTCAATGGCGGCGCGCTCGATTTCGAAGGCCTTCAGGTTGGCTTCCGTGGCCCGACGCGCCTTGTCGCGCGGCAGGAGGAAGTTGCGGGCGAAGCCGTCCTTGACAGTGACGACGTCGCCGATGGCGCCGAGGTTCTCGACGCGTTCCAGCAGAACGACCTTCATCTTACTTCACCACGTACGGCAGCAGGGCCAGGTAGCGGGCGCGCTTGATGGCCTTGGCCAGCTCGCGTTGCTTCTTGGCGGAAACGGCGGTGATGCGCGAAGGCACGATCTTGCCGCGTTCGGAGACGTAACGCTGCAGCAGCTTCACGTCCTTGTAGTCGATCTTCGGCGCGTTGGCGCCCGAGAACGGGCACACCTTGCGACGACGATAGAAGGGGCGACGGGCCGGGCCGGAGCCGGCCGGAGCGCCCGGGATGGGGGCAGTCGTATCGGTCATGATCCGGTTCCTTATTCCGAAGCCGCGGCGTCGTCGCCGCGCGGGGCGCTGCGGTCACGCTCGCGTTCACGGCGGGCCAGCAGGGGCGACAGCTCCAGGTCGAGTTCCTCGACGCGGATGGTCAGCCAGCGCAGCACGTCTTCGTTGATCGACAGCTGGCGCTCGACTTCGGCCATGGCGGCCGGCGGGCAGTCGACGGCCATCAGCGAATAGTGAGCCTTGCGGTTCTTCTTGACCCGGTAGGTCAGGTTGCGCAGACCCCAGTACTCGATCTTGGCGACGGAGCCGCCGTTTTCTTCGATCAGAGCCTTGATGGTGTCGTTCAGCGCTTCGGCCTGTTGCGCCGAGATATCCTGGCGCGTCATGACCGTGTGCTCGTAAAGAGCCATGCGGCATTCTCCCTTGGCGGACATCGGCGCGGGCGAACCGGGTAGTTCGTCCACGATGGCTCCTGACGCGGCGGACGGGAGTTTCCCGACCCTTTGACGTTCCGCAGCAGGACCGAAGCCCTGGAAAGGGCGCGCCTATACGGGAAAAACCCCGACAGGGCAAGGCGCGGCGGCCCTTGCGCCGGCGATTGGCATGGGCGCCGAAGCGCGGCACGGTTACGGTTCACGCAACCGGAGCCTTCAGGATGACGCAAACGCCGACGCCGAGGAACCGCTGGTCGCTGATCGGGCCGGGAATCGTGGTGGCGGCGACCGGGGTGGGGGCCGGCGATCTGGTCGCCACCCTGATCGCCGGATCGCGCTTCGGCTACGCCCTGCTGTGGGCCGCCGTCGTCGGGACCGTGCTGAAGATCGCCCTGGCCGAGGCCGTGGGCCGGTGGACCCTGTCCAGCGAGCGGACGATGTTCGAGGGCTGGTCCAGTCTGGGCGGCGGCTGGCTGGACGGGCGGCTGAACTGGGCCGGGCTCTATTTCGGCGTCTATGTGGTGGTCTGGGGCTTCGTCTATGGCGCGGCGGCCATGACCTCGACGGCTCTGCCGCTGGCGGCGCTGTTCCCCGTGCTGGATCTCAAGGCCTGGGGAATGCTGAGCGGGGTCGCCGGGCTGATCTTCGTCTGGTTCGGCGGCTACGGCCTGTTCGAGAAGGTGATGACGGCCTGCGTCGGGGTGATGTTCGTCACCGTCGTCGGCCTGGCCGTGATCGTCACGCCCAATCTGCCGGAGCTGCTGACCGGTCTGTGGCCGAGTCTGCCGGAAGGGTCGGCCTTCTACACCCTGGGCCTGATCGGCGGGGTGGGGGGCACCATCACCATGGCGGCCTATGGCTATTGGCTGAACGCCAAGGGCTGGAAGGGGCCGGGCTGGATGGCGGTCATGCGGCTGGACAATCGGGTTGCCTATATCGTCACCGGGGTCTTCGTGGTCGCCATGCTGATCGTCGGGGCCGAGCTGCTCTATAGCGCCGGGATCGCCTTGCAGGGCGGTGACCGGGGGCTGCTGGACCTGGACCAGGTGCTGCGCGAGCGATTCGGGCGGCCGATCTCCATCCTGTTCCTGGTCGGCTTCTGGGCCACCAGCTTCTCCAGCCTGCTGGGCGTGTGGCAGGGCGTCAGCCTGATGTTCGCCGACTTCACCGCCCATGTGCGCGGCCGCTCCGAGGATCCCCAGGCGCGCGGCGACAAGAGCCGGGCGTTCCGCGCCTACGCCCTGTGGCTGACCTTCCCGCCGATGCTGCTGCTGTTCATGGACCGGCCGTTCGGGCTGATTGTCGCATATGGGGTGCTGGGCAGCCTGTTCATGCCCTTCCTGGCGGGGACGCTTCTGTGGCTGCTGAACAGCGCCCGGACGCCGCAGGAATGGCGCAGCGGCTGGATTTCCAACCTGATGTTGGGAGCGGCGGCTCTGCTGTTCGCGGTGCTGGCGGGCAAGGAGCTGCTGGGCCTGATCCCGTCGTAGGCGGCCTATTCCTCGCAGGAGTTTCACAAAAGCCCCGGCGAACCGTCGCATTGGGCCGCTAGGCGTCGCCCTCGACCACGTGAGGTTCGGGGAAACATCGTCATGAAGCTGTCCGTCGCCTGTCTGGCCGCGTCTGTTCTGCTGGCCGCCGCGCCCTCCATGGCCCAGGTCG
>NZ_GL883086.1:1214329-1231760 GCF_000204035.1 Brevundimonas diminuta ATCC 11568 | reverse complement strand
GCCTGGCGCACCGATGCGCGCCAGACCGCCGCCGAGGCCCAGATCGCCGAGGAGATCGACGGCCCCCTGCTGGGCTTCGCCGCCCGCACCGTGGCCGGGACCACGGCGCCGATCGAGAACGAGAACGGCCGCGCCTTCTATCATCAGGCGCGCTTTGACGGGCTGAAGCCGGACACGCGCTATGTCTATCGCGTGCGCGCCGCCGACGGCTGGAGCGAGTGGCTGCCGTTCCGCACGGCGAAGGCCGAGTTCGCGCCCTTCCGCTTCATCTATCTGGGCGACACGCAGAACGACATTCTGGAGATCGGCTCGCGCGTGATCCGCTCGGCCTTCAAGGAGGCGGGACCGGCGGCCCTGGTCGTCCATGCGGGCGATCTGGTGGCCCAGCGGGAGGTCAAGGTTCACGACGACGAGTGGGGCGAATGGACCGAGGCCGGCGGCCGCGCCTTCGCCATGACGCCGCAACTGCCCGCCAGCGGCAACCACGAATACGTCGATCATATCCTGCCCAACGGCGAGGAATCGCGCGTCCTGGGCCCGCACTGGCCGCTGCAGTTCGCCCTGCCGGACAACGGCGCCGAGGGGGCCAAGGCGACCAGTTACTACGTGGACTATCAGGGCGTGCGCTTCATCGTGCTGGACGGCACGGCGGCCATCGACCTGGGCGCCGGGGAAAGCCAGACGCGCTGGCTGGACAAGGTGCTGGCCGAAAGCCCGGCGCGCTGGAACGTCGCCCTGTTCCACCAGCCGATCTACACCTGCGCCCGGCCCGAAGACACCGAGGAGCTGAAGGCCGCCTGGAAGCCGATCTTCGACGCCCGCAACATCGATCTGGTGCTGCAGGGGCACGACCACTGCTACGGCCGCGTCTCCAACCCGGCCGGGGCCGAGGCGTCGCGCGCCGACAGCGCGGCGGGCCGGCCGCAGGGGCCGGTCTATGTCGTCTCCGTCGCCGGCTCCAAGATGTACGGGCTGAACGACCGGGCGGACACGCAGCCCGTGCGCGCGGCCGAGAACACCGAACTGTATCAGCTGATTGACGTCGAGGCGGACCGCCTGTCGTTCCGCGCCTTTACGGCGACGGGCGGGCTGTACGACGCCTTCACGCTGGAGCGGCAGGCGGACGGCACGAAACGGCTGGTCGAGACCCAGGACACCCTGCTGGCTCTGCGTCGTTGCGACGGCGCAGCGGGGCCGGACGACCGCCCCTGCACGGCGGAAATCAAGGACTGAGGACGGGCGCGAGGCCTGTCCGCTGTCGCGTTCTTCTTGCCGTAGGGGAGGGATTCGCCTACCCCTCGCGGCTTGATTCAACGGATGACGGACGATCCCGGATGAGCCTCGCGCTTCTCTTTCCCGGTCAGGGCAGCCAGTCGGTCGGCATGGGCGTCGCCCTGTCGGAGGCCTTCGCCAGCGCGCGCGAGGTCTTCGCCGAGGTGGACGACGCCCTGAACCAGAAGCTGTTCGAGCTGATGCGCGAAGGGCCGGAAGATCAACTGACCCTGACCGAGAACGCCCAGCCGGCCCTGATGGCCGTGTCGGTCGCCACGGCGCGGGTGCTGAAGGTCGAGTTCGGCGTCGACGTGGCGCGCGCCGCCTTCGTCGCCGGTCACTCGCTGGGCGAATATTCGGCCCTGGCGGCGGCGGGCGCGATCAGCCTGTCGGACACCGCGCGCCTGCTGAAGCTGCGCGGTCAGGCCATGCAGCGCGCCGTGCCGGTGGGGAAGGGCGCGATGGCCTCGCTGATCGGCCCCAAGACCGATCTGGCGCTGGCTGAAGAGGCGGCCAAGGCCGGTTCGGCGGCGGGCGTCTGCGTCGTCGCCAACGACAACAACAAGGGCAACGTCGTCATCTCCGGCGACAAGGCCGCCGTGGATCTGGCCATCGAAAAGGCCAAGGAACTGGGCGCGCGCGCCATTCCGCTGAACGTCTCGGCGCCCTTCCACTGCCCGCTGATGCAGCCGGCTGCCGATGAGATGGCCGCCGCTCTGGCGGACGCCAAGATCATCGCGCCCGTCGTGCCGGTGGTCGCCAACGTCACCGCCCGCCCGGAAACCGACGCCGAGGTCATTCGTCGCCTGCTGGTCGAGCAGGTCACGGGCCGCGTGCGCTGGCGCGAGAGCATGGAGTGGATGGCGAGCGAAGGCGGCGTGACCCGCTTCGTCGAGGTCGGCTCGGGCAAGGTGCTGACCGGCATGGCCAAGCGCATCGCCCCCGACGCCGAGGCCCTGGCGCTGAACACGGCCGAGGAGCTGGAAGCGTTCGCGAAAAGCCTTTGATCCTTCTCCCCTTGCGGGAGAAGGTGGCTGGGGCAGCCAGACGGATGAGGGGTTTCGCGGACGGGTCCGACAGAGCCTCTCAAGATTGAAAACACGGCAGGGGTCGGCACGACCCCTCATCCGGCCCTGACGGGCCACCTTCTCCCGCAAGGGGAGAAGGAAGAGGAGAGACAGAGATGTTCAACCTTACCGGCAAGACCGCCCTCGTGACCGGCGCCACCGGCGGCATCGGCGGGGCCATCGCCCGCGCCCTGCACGCGCAAGGGGCCACTGTCGTCCTGTCCGGCACGCGCGAAGCCGTGCTGGCCGATCTGGCCAAGGAGCTGGGCGAGCGGGCCCACTTCGCCACCGCCAACCTGTCGGACCCGGAATCGGTCGACAATCTGGTGAACGCGGCCGAGACGGCGGCGGGCGCGCCGCTGGACATCCTGGTCGCCAACGCGGGCATCACCAAGGACGGCCTGCTGATGCGGATGAAGGACGAGGACTTCCAGTCGGTCATCCAGATCAACCTGGAAAGCTATTTCCGCCTGACCCGCGCGGCGGTGAAGGGGATGATGAAGCGCCGTTCGGGCCGCATCATCGGCATCACCTCGGTGGTCGGCGTCACCGGCAACCCCGGCCAGACCAACTATTCCGCCTCCAAGGCCGGGATGATCGGCTTCTCCAAGTCGCTGGCCCAGGAAGTCGGTTCGCGCGGGATCACGGTCAACTGCATCGCGCCGGGCTTCATCGCCTCGCCGATGACCGACGTGCTGAACGATCAGCAGCGCGAGGCCATCCTGTCGAAGATTCCGGCCGGACGTCTGGGCGTCGGCGACGAAATCGCCTCGGCCGCCGTCTATCTGTCGTCGGATGAAGCGGCGTACGTCACCGGCCAGACGCTGCACGTCAACGGCGGCATGGCGATGATCTGAACCCATTGCGCGGCGCCATCACGACGCGCAACAGACTATTTCCACGCCGTCACCCTGTGCTAAAGGGCTCGGACGTCTTTCGGGGGTGAGTCTCATTGAGGCTTGATCCCGGCAGGCAGCCGTGACACGGCGAAGCAACCCAAGACCCGCCATCACGGCGATTTCAAACAGGCAAGAGAGACACTCATGTCCGACACCCTCGAACGCGTCCGCAAGATCGTGATCGACCACCTGGACGCCGATCCGGACAAGGTCACCGAGAAGGCTTCCTTCATCGACGACCTGGGCGCCGACTCGCTCGACAACGTCGAACTGGTCATGGCCTTCGAAGAAGAATTCGACGTCGAAATCCCGGATGACGCCGCCGAGCACATCCAGACCGTCGGCGACGCGGTGAAGTTCATCGACGAGAAGCTGGCCGCCTGATCCGGCTGCGATTCGTCGCACTTACCAGCTGATGGCCGCCGTGACGGACCCCTAGCGGGACCGTCCGGCGGCCATTAGTGTTTCTGGCTACGATTCTGACCAAGAAGGAGCGCGAACCATGCGCCGCGTCGTCATCACGGGCCTTGGCCTGGTCACGCCTCTGGGCACGGGCGTCGAGCACGTCTGGAAGGGCATTCTGGACGGTCGTTCGGGCATCCGTCCGATCACCGCCTTCGACACCGAAGGCTACGGCTGCACCATCGCGGGCGAAGTCCCCAGCGTCGACGGACGCGGCGGCGGCGAAGCCGGTCAGCCTGGCGTCTTCGATCCCGATCAGGTGATGTCGGCCAAGGACCGCAAGCGCGTCGACGACTTCATCCTGTACGCCATCGCGGCGGCGGACGAGGCGCTGGCGGACGCGGACTGGAAGCCGGAATCGGAAGACGACAAGGAAGCGACCGGCGTCATGGTCGGCTCCGGCATCGGGGGTCTGGGCCCCATCGCCGACACGGCCATCGTGCTGAAGGAACAGGGCGTTCGTCGCGTCAGCCCCTTCTTCATTCCCTCGGCCCTGATCAACCTGGCCTCGGGCCAGATCTCGATCCGCCACGGCCTGAAGGGCCCGAACCACTCGGTCGTCACCGCCTGCGCCACCGGCGCCCACGCCATCGGCGATGCGGCCCGGATGATCGCCCTGGGCGACGCCGACGTCATGGTGGCGGGCGGCGCCGAAAGCTCGGTCGTGCCGATCGGCATCGCGGGCTTCCTGGCCTGCAAGGCGCTGTGCACCGCCTATAACGACACGCCGGAGAAGGCCTCGCGCCCCTATGACCGCGGCCATGCGGGCTTCGTCATGGGCGAGGGCGCCGGGATCATGGTGCTGGAAGAGTACGAACACGCCAAGGCGCGTGGGGCCAAGATCTACGCCGAGGTCGTCGGCTACGGCATGAGCGGCGACGCCTATCACATCACCGCCCCGTCGGAAGACGGCGACGGCGGCCTGCGGGCCATGAAGGCGGCGCTGAAACGCGCCGGGATGCAGCCGTCGGACCTCGACTACGTCAACACCCACGGCACCTCGACCATGGCCGACTGGATCGAGCTGAAGGCGGTCGAGCGTCTGGTCGGCGATCACGCCAAGGATCTAGCCGTGTCGTCCACCAAGTCGATGACGGGACACCTGCTGGGCGCCGCCGGGGCGATCGAGAGCATCTTCTCGGTCCTGGCCATCCGCGACCAGATGGCGCCGCCGACCATCAATCTGGACGACCCGGAAATGGAGACGCCGATCGACCTGATCCCGCACAAGGGCAAGGCCAAGAAGATCGACGTCGCCATGTCCAACAGCTTCGGCTTCGGCGGCACCAATGCGGCCGTGATCTTCAAGAAGGTCGACTGACTTGGCCAAGGCTCCGCCCCCCCGCACCCCCAAGGTTCGCATTCCCAAGTCGCGCGTTCCGAAAAAGGGCGGCGGGGGCGGAGGCTCTCGTTTCGGCCTCGGCGTCGGTCTGATCACCGCCGCCGGGACGTTGGGCCTGTTTCTGGTCGCGGCTCTGGTGGCGTTCTGGGCCATCTACTGGGGGCCGGGGCCGAAGGCGGCGGAAGGGGAGGCGACCATCGTCACCCTGCCGTCCGGGGCGGGTGTTCCGGCCATCGCGGCCAATCTGAAATCGGCGGGGGTGATCCGCTCCACCGACCTGTTCCGGGCTGCGATCAGCCTGACGGGCGCCGACCGCAAGATCCGCGCGGGCGAATATGAGGTGCCGTCGGGCGCCTCTCTGGCGACGGTGGTGGGCCTGCTGGTCGACGGCAAGGCGGTGCGCCACTACGTGACCCTGCCCGAGGGCTGGTCCAGCGCCCAGGCGGTCGACATCCTGATGAAGCAGCCGGTTCTGACCGGCGAGGTCGAGGTTCCGCCCGAGGGCAGCCTGTGGCCCGAAACCTATGAGGTCACGCGCGGCGAGACCCGCGCCGCCGTCGTCGCTCGGATGCAGCGCGCCGCCAAGACCAAGCTGGAGACCCTGTGGGCCGCCCGCTCGCCCTCCACGGTAGTCACGACGCCGGAAGAGGCGGTCATCCTGGCCTCCATCGTCGAGAAGGAGACGGGCATCGCTTCCGAACGGCCCGAAGTGGCGGCCGTCTTCACCAACCGCCTGCGGCTGGGGATGCGGTTAGAGAGCGACCCGACCATCGTCTACGGCGTGACCAAGGGGCGGCCGCTGGGGCGCGGCATCCTGCTATCCGAGCTGCGCAATCCGACGCCCTGGAACACCTATCTGATCGACGGCCTGCCGCCGACGCCCATCGCCAATCCGGGCGAGGAGGCGATCAAGGCCGTGCTGAACCCGCCGCGTTCGGAATACGTCTTCTTCGTCGCCGACGGCACGGGCGGCCACGTCTTCGCCCGCACCTATCAGGAGCATCTGCTGAACGTGGCCCGCTGGCGCGAGATCGAACGCCGCAAGGCCGGTCTGGCGGCGGGAGAGAGCGCGCCTGAGACCTCGCCGGCGCCGATGACGGACGAGGCCGCGTCGCCTCTCGCCATTCCGCCGGGCGCCAAGGTCATTCGCGTGCCGACGGAGGCCGGACGATGAGTCAGATTTCAGGCCAAATCTCGGGCATGACCGGCTTTGGCCGGGCCGATGGGGCGCTGGACGGCTGGACCTGGACGGTCGAGGCGCGCTCGGTCAACGGCCGGACGCTGGAGACGCGCTTTCGCGGGCCCGGCGGCTTCGACAATCTGGAACGCCTGGCCAAGGCGGCGGCTCAGGCGCGCCTGAACCGGGGGCAGGTGACGCTGGGCCTTCAGGCCAAACGCGCCGAGGGGACGGAGCCCGCGCCGCGCGTCAATGAGGCGGTGCTGGCGACCTATCTGCGGCTGGCGAACCAGTTGGCGGAGGAGGGGGCGACCCCGCCCTCGGCCGACGGCCTGCTTGCCCTGCGCGGCGTTATCGAGGTCGCGGAAGAGGACGAGGACGCCGAGGCTCGCGCCGCCCTTGAGGCCGCCATGGCCGCCACGGTCGAACAGGCGCTGGACGCGCTGAAGGCCTCGCGTCAGCGCGAGGGCGAGCAACTGACGCCCGTCATTCATGACTTCGTCGGGACCATCGAGGCTCTGGTCGCCCGCGCTGAGCTTGAGGCGTCGGCGCAGGTCGAGGCCATCCGCGAACGCTTTACTCGTCGCATCAGCGAACTGGCGCCCGACGCGCCGGGGCTGGACGAGCGCGTTTTCCTTGAGGGGACGGCGTTGGCGACCAAGGCCGACGTGCGCGAGGAGCTGGACCGGCTGACGGCCCACGTCGCCTCGGCTCGCGCACTGTTGCAGCAACCCCCCGCCGGTCGAAAACTCGACTTCCTGATGCAGGAATTCATGCGCGAGGCGAACACCCTCTGTTCGAAATCCGCTACGACCGCGCTCACCGGAATCGGCCTGGAGTTGAAGGCCGTCGTCGAGCAGCTTCGAGAACAAGTTCAGAATGTCGAATAACCGCACTCCCCGCCGTGGCGTCCTGCTGATCGTGGCCAGTCCGTCGGGGGCCGGAAAGACCTCGCTGTGCCGCCGCCTGATGGCCGACCACAAGGGGCTGGAGCTGTCGGTCTCCATGACCACCCGCGACATCCGTCCGGGCGAGGTGGACGGGCGCGACTACAACTTCGTCAGCAAGGAGCAATTCCAGCGCCTGGTCGACGCCGACGCCTTCCTGGAATGGGCCGACGTGCACGGGAACCGCTACGGCAGTCCGGCGGCCCCGGTCGAGCGGGCGCTGGCGGAAGGCCGCGACGTCCTGTTCGACATCGACTGGCAGGGCGCCCGCGACGTGGCCGCCAAATGCCCCGGCGACGCCGTGCGGGTCTTCATCCTGCCGCCCAGCCTTGAGGAGCTTCGCCGCCGTCTGGTGACGCGCTCGCAGGACGCCGAGGACGTGATCGAGCGCCGCGTCGCCAACGCCAAGGGCGAGATCGAGCACTGCGACGACTTCGACTATGTGCTGGTCAATGAGGACTTTGACCGGTCCTACGCCGAACTGGCCCACATCTATCACGCCGAGCGCAGCCGCCGTCACCGCAACCTGTGGGTCGACGGTTACAAGCAGGCCCTGCTGAAGGAAGTGGTCTGACGCCCGTGACCGAGGACGAGCACCGCCGCTGGCTGACTCAGGCTGTCGATCTGGCGCTGGAGAACGTCAGGGCGGGCGGTCGGCCGTTCGGGGCGGTGCTGGTCAAGGACGGCGCCCTGATCGCCAGCGGCGTCAACCGGATGCTGGCGACCAACGATCCCAGCTCTCATGCCGAGATGGAGGCCCTGCGTCAGGCGGGGCCGGCGCTGGGCGGCGTCGATCTGTCGGGTGCTGTGCTCTACGCCAGCGGGCACCCGTGCCCCATGTGTCTGGCGGCGGCGGTGATGACGCGGGTCAGCGCCGTCTACTACGCCTTCAGCAATGCGGACGCAGAGCCTTACGGCTTCTCCAGCGCGGCGACCTATCAGGCGCTGGGCGTGACGCTGGACCCGCCGCCGCTGCCGCTGACGCAACTGGACGCGCCCGGTCGGACGGCGGCTGATCTCTACGGCGACTAGCGGAAGGTCACGCGCACGCCCGGCTTGACCTTGGAGGCCAGTTGCTCGGCGTCCCAGTTGGTCAGGCGCACGCAGCCGCTGGAAAAGGTCTTGCCGACCTTGGACGGGTCCGGCGTGCCGTGGATGCCGTAGGTGTCGCGCGACAGGTCGATCCATACCGAGCCGACCGGATTGTTGGGCCCCGGCGGCACGATGACCTTGCGGTCGCCCCGGTCATAGCTGACCCGATCCGGGTCATAGGTGTAGTTGGGCTCGGGCGCGACGCCGACGACGCTCAGCTCGCCCGACGGCGCCGGGCGCGCCGAACTGCCGATGGTGGCCGGATAGAAGGCCAGCAGCTTGTCCGCCGCGTCATAGACCCGCACCGACCGCTCGGCCTTGTCCACGACGATGTGGGCCACGTCGTCCGTCAGCTCGGTCTGGGCCACGGCGGCGACGACGATGGTCTGGCCCGCCTTGCCGAAGTCGACGCCGGGGTTGAGCGCCTGCAGCAGGCCCTCGGTCATGTGGAACTTCTCGGCCAGCATCTCCAGCGGCGTGGCGTAGCCGACGGTCTGGAGCTTGGCCATTTCGGTCAGATCGGCCGGAACCTGGCCGATGAAGGGGCCCGCCAGGTCAGCGGCGGCGATCGTATAGTCGGTCAGGACGCGGCCGTCGTCGCCGGCGGTCAGGCGACGGAACACCTCTGCGTCCAGCACCCCGTCCTGAGGCAGACCGGCGGCCTTTTCGAAGGCGGCGATGGCCTGGCGGGTGTTGTCGCCGCCCAGGCCGTCGATCACGCCTGGTGAGAAGTTGGCGCGGTCCAGCAGGATCTGGGCGCGCGCCGTCGCCGCGTCGGGCCGCGCGGGTTGACCCTCGACGGGGGCGACGACGGTCTCAAATACGGCGGCCTCGACCGCCTCGCGATTTAGAGCAGAGGCGGCGGTTTCGGCGACCGGGGCCTGTTCGGGCCTCGGCGTCTCAGCGGGCGATCCGCAGGCCGCGAGCACGGCCAGGGTGAAGGGCAGGACTGAGACGGCGAGACGCGATTTCGACATGAAAGCTCCGAAGGTTCCGGGGCTTGTCGAACGCGCCTAGGCTGTCCGCTGTTCCTGCATTTCCTCGGTGCGGGCGGCGAAGAAGGTCTTCATGCGGGCCAGGGCGTCCTCGATCTCGGGCGTCGAGACGGCGAAGCTGAAGCGGATGAAGCGGTGGCCGTTCACGGGGTCGAAGTCGACGCCCGGCGCCGTGGCCACGCCCGTCTCGCGCACCAGCTTCTCGCAGAAGGCCATGCTGTCGTTCGTCAGGTGGCCGATGTCGGCATAGATGTAGAAGGCGCCGTCCGGCGGGGCGATCGAGCGCAGGCCCATGGCGGGCAGGGCTTCCAGCATCCGCTCGCGGTTGGCGCGATAGACGTCGATGTTGGCTTCCAGCTCTTCTTCGCAGTCCATGGCGGCCAGGCCGGCGAACTGGCTGAGCGTCGGCGGCGTCAGGAACATGTTGCCCATGCGCGCGCGGGCCTGCTGGACCTCTTCTTCCGGCAGGATCAGCCAGCCCAGACGCCAGCCCGCCATGCTCCAGTATTTGGAGAAGCTGTTGACGATCATGGCCTTGTCGTCGAACTGCAGCATGCAGGGCGTGTCATGGCCGTAGGTGATGCCGTGATAGATCTCGTCCGAGATGATGCTGATGTTGCGCTCGCGGCAGACCTCGACGATGGCCTTCAGCTCGTCCTCGGCGATGACGGTGCCAGTCGGATTGGCGGGGCTGGCGATGATGACGCCCTGGGGCGCCGGGTCCAGGTCGCGCAGCGCCTTGGCCGTCAGCTGGAAGCGCACGTCGGGGCCGCAGTCGATCTCCTGCGGGACGATGTGCAGGGCCTTCATCGTGTTGCGATAGGCGACATAGCCGGGGCGAGCGATAGCCACGCGGTCGCCGGGAGCAAAGCGCATGTTCAGCGCCACCACCAGGGCGGGAGAGGCGCCGGCGGTCATGATGACGCGCTCGGGATCGATGACGACGCCGTAGCGGTCCTTGTACAGCTTGGCCACGCGGGCGCGCAGGTTGGGGCTTTCCCAATAGCCGCCGGCCTCGGCGTCGACCACGCGGTGGGCCTCGGCGATGGCGCGGCTGGGGGCTCCGGTCGAGGGCTGGCCGAACTCCATATGGATGACCGACTGGCCCTCAGCCTTCATCTCATGGGCGATGCGGCTGATGGCGATGGCGCGGAAGGGTTCGATTTCTACTGTCATGTCAAAGCGTCGGCCAATCTGAGGAAGCCCGCCACGTCGATGGTCTCGGCGCGGGCGTCGGGTTCGATTCCAGCGGCTTCGCACAGGGCGGCGCCGCCAAGTTGTTTCAGGCTGGAGCGCAGCATCTTGCGACGCTGGCCAAAGGCGGCCGCCGTGACCCGTTCCAGCCGCTTCAGGCGGTCGGGGGCGGGGCGCTCGGCCAAGGGTATCAGATGCACCACGGCCGAGGCCACCTTGGGCGGCGGGGTGAAGGCGGCGGCGGGCAGATGCATGACGATGCGCGCTTCGGCCACGGCCTGACTGATGACGGCCAGACGGCCATAGGCGTCCTCGCCCGGCTGGGCCACCACCCGCTCGGCGACTTCCTTCTGGAACATCAGGGTCAGGGCGCACGGCGTCCACGGCCCCGTCAGCCACTTGATCAACAGCGGCGTGCCGACGTTGTAGGGCAGGTTGGAGACGAGGTGCGCCGGTCCCTCGACCAGTTCGGCTTCCTTCACCTTCAGGGCGTCGGCCTCGACGATGGTCAGGCGGCCCGAGCCGTCGTCCAGTTCGGACAGCAGGGGGATGAAGCGCGGATCCTTCTCGACCAGCACCACCTTGCCCGCGTCGCTCTCCAGCAGGGCGCGGGTCAGGCCGCCGGGGCCGGGGCCGACCTCGATGACGGCGCGGCCGTCGAACGGCCCGGCGTAGCGGACGATCTTCCGCGTGACGTTCAGGTCCAGCAGAAAGTGCTGGCCGAAGCTCTTCTTGGCCGACAGGCCGTGGGCGTCGAGCGTTTCACGCAGGGAGGGCAAGGTCATTCGCCCTTCTCCCCTCGGGGGAGAAGGTGGGCGGCGGAGCCGCTCGGATGAGGGGGCTGCAGCCGCATCTGCACGGCGCGTGCGCGGATCGCGCCCAACAGGCCGTTGGGGTCGGACAGAAAGGCTTCATTGCCCGATCTCAGCACCATGAATCCCGCCTGCTCCAGTCTGGCGTCACGTTCAGCATCCTGCGCCTCATGAAGCTTATGGACGCCGCCGTCCAGTTCTACGACGAGTCGAATTTCCGTGCAGACGAAGTCACAGATCACGCCGCCGACGGGCGTCTGGCGACGAAACTTGAGATTATCGAAGCGGCGGTCGCGGACAAGACGCCAAAATATTTCCTCGGCGAGGGTGAGGGTTCGCCGTTGTCGGCGGGCGCGCTTCGTCCTGTCCGGCGTTTGCCACATGGCTGGCCGCCCCCTCATCCGTCAGGCTGCGCCTGCCACCTTCTCCCCCGAGGGGAGAAGGCTATCGGTTGGCGCGGGCGGACGCCATCTCAGAAGCCAGGCGGACGGCGGCGATGAAGCTGTCGGCGCGGGCGACGCCCTTGCCGGCGATGTCAAAGCCGGTGCCGTGGTCGGGCGAGGTGCGGACGATGGGCAGGCCGAGCGTAGCGTTGACCCCGCCCCAGAAGTCCAGCGTTTTCACCGGGATGAGCGCCTGATCGTGATAGAGGCAGACGACAGCGTCGTAGCGCGCCCGTGCTTCCTCGTGGAACAGGGTGTCGGCGGGTACGGGGTCGGTGATGTTCAGCCCCTCGGCGCGCAGGGCCTCGGCGGCGGGGCGCAGCACCGTCACCTCCTGCAGGCCGATGGCGCCGCCTTCGCCCGCGTGGGGGTTCAGGGCGGCCAGGGCCAGGCGCGGGGCGCTGATGCCGAAGTCGCGCTTCATCGATTCGTGGACGACGCGGGCGACGCGGGCGACGCGCTCGCCCGTCACCAGTTCGGGCAGCTGGTCGATCGGCACATGGATGGTGACGAGGCAGGCCCGCAGGTTCTGGGCCGTCAGCATCATCACCGGGCCGCGCGTGCCGCTGAACGGGACGTCGGCGGTCAGTTCGGCGATGAACTCGGTGTGGCCGGGAAAGCGGAAGCCTGAGGCGTACATGGGCGCCTTGGCGATCGGCGCCGTCACCAGGCCGCAGCCTTCGCCCGACAGCACCAGATCGACGCCGCGCTCGATCCAGTCGGCGACGGCGACGGCGTTGGCGGGCTCAGGCTGACCCGCTGTTACGGGGGCGGGCGCCGGATGGTGCAGGACGGGGATGGCGCGGCCGAAGACGCCGGCGGCGTCCGCGGGGCTGAGGACGGCCTCGACCGGCTGGCCCTGCGCCTTCAGAACAGCAGCGTCGCCGACCACGACGAAGGGCACGACCGGCGCCAGGGGGCCGGGCGCGGAGCCCAGCACCGACCAGGCGCGCGCGATGATCTCCGGCCCCACCCCGGCGGGGTCGCCCATCGTGACGATGAGCGGCCGGATCATCGTCATTGCTTGATTTCGATCAGGGCGTCGGCCCGCAGGTCGCGCAGATAGCGGCGGCCCAGCATGGCGTAGTTCTGGTTCTGCAAGCGAGCTTCGACCTGTTGCGCCGAGGGGGCGTCAGGACCGCCCAGGCGGCGATCGCAGACGGCCAGCAGGTGCACGCCCAACGGGGTGCGGACCGCCGTGCTGACCGATCCGACCTCGGCCGAGCGGGCGACCTGCTGGAACTGCGGCAGCAGATCGGCGACGTCGCTCTCGCCCAGATCGGCGCCCAGCAGGCCCGGCTCGGACCGCGCGCGGGTCAGGATGTTGTCGCAGGTCAACTGTCCGCGCAGGGCCTCGAGACGCTGGGTCGCGGCGGCGACCTGGGCCTCATCGGCGTTTTCCGGCAGCTCGACCATGACCTGCTTCATCTTGACCATGCTGGTCGAGGCGCCCGAGCGCTTGTCGCGCATGTAGAGGATGTAGACGCCGCCATCGACGGGGATGGGGTTCGACAGCTGGCCGGCTTCCAGCGTGTCCATGACAGACTGCAGGGCGGGCTGGACCGTGCCCTGAACCACCCAGCCGGCGTCGCCGCCGCGGGCGGCCGAGGGGGCGGCCGAGAACTGGCGCGCCACGGCCATGAAGGGCGCGCCCTGGATCATCTGCTGCACCAGTTGGCGCGCGCCGTTCATGGCCTCCTGCATGCCGCCGACGCGGGCGGCCTCCAGGTAGATTTCACCGATCAGATACTGAGGCTTGGTCGCCGATTCGGTCATTTGGCGCATGGTCTGCTCGATCTGGCTCTTGCCGACGCGGGCGCGGTCGCGAAAACGGCCGCCGACCAGTTCGCGCCAGCCGATCTCGGTGCGCATCTGCTCGCGGAAGGCGGGGATGCTGATCCCGCCCTGTTCCAGGAAATTGATGTAGCTGGCCGGCGTCGTGCCCGCCTGACGGGCCATGTCGGCGATTTCCTGATCGATTTCGGCGTCGCCGATCTTGAGCTGCTCGAACTTGGCCAGTTCGGCGGCCTGAAGGTGCTGGTCGATCAGGTCGTTCAGCGCCTGTTGCTGGATGGCGCCGATGTTTTCTTCGGTCGGCTGGACCTGGGTCATGGCCATCAGAACCAGCATCCGCTGACGCAGGTCGAAGCCGGTGATGATGCGGTCGTTGACCGTCGCGATGATGCCGTCGGACAGGCGGAACTGCGGCGCAGGGGCCGTGCGCTGGGGCGCTTCCTCGGCGGCGGGGTTCAGCGCGCCGGCGGCCGGAGTCTGAGGCGCGGCCGGCGCAGGAGCGGGAGACGCCGGAGTCTGAGCCGAGGAAGGCTCCACGGCCGCCACGACCATAAGGGCGGCCAGGGCGGCTCCCGTAGAGTAACGCATCAAACCCATCGTCAGTCCTGATTCCCTAAAGCGGTCCCGAGCCGGTCGGCGGCGATCGCCACGCCGCAGCGCCGGGGCGCAAGCTCCCCTACGCCGCAATGCGCGCCCTGCCTACCGCATATCATTGCGATCATAGCCTGAAGCCCCAAAAGTGGCGAGGTTAAGACGGATGTAAACGCCTTCCGCCGGGCCGGTCGGCCGGACGCGCGTGTTGTCGCGCCGCCAGCCCAGCTCAATGCGGAAGCAGTCGTCGTCGTACAGCAGGCCGACCTCCGACCGGGTGACGATGTCGCGTTGCATGTCGGCGATCCCCGTCACCGCCACGCCCCAGTTGCCGTAGATGAACTGGTGACCGGAGAGCTGGACGAACTCGTAGTTGCGGTTCTCAGGGCCGTCTAAGGGGTTCGAGCTGTCCACGATGTAGCTTACGCTGGCCAGGTTTCGGCGTCCCCAGCGGCCGTCGACGGTCGCTTCGGCCCGACGAACTTGGCCATTGCCGTCGATGGTGGCGTGGAACCAGCCGCGCATGCGATCCGAGGGATTGAACGACCCCTGAACCACCCAGTCCGACGTCCGGCTGGCCAGACCCGAGGGGTCATAGAGGCGCGTCGGATCGTCCGGGATCGGGGTCAGGTATTCGTCCTGGTCGTCTGCGCGCATGCTGCGGCCGATGAACAGGCTGGCCGAGCGCACCTCGTCCCAGTGCAAGGTCGCGCGCGCGCCCGCCGTGAAGCGCAAGCCGCCCTCCAGCAGGTCGTAGCCGGGGAATCGATCCATGCGGAACAGGGACAGGTGGTCCAGCTCCGTGATCTGGCTGTCCTCGTTCGGAATGCGTCGATCCAGGTCCGCCTTGTTGGAGATCGACAACTGGGCCATCGGCTCCAGGATCAGATCGGACGAGGCGCTGAGGCGGCGGTACAGGGGATAGCTGACGTCGACCCCGGCGCTGGCGCGCGCGCGAGTGTAGGTCTCGTTTTCGACGCCCATGGCGGGCGGCAGGTCGGCCACCGAATAGACGTCGGCGCGCAGGTCGACGAACGGCTCCCAGCGCACGCCGATGGGCGAGATCATCGCGCGGCGCCATTCCGCCTGGCCGGTGACGCGGCGGCTGTCGACGCCGGGCAGGCCGTCGGTCGGGCCGCCGGGAATCAGTTCGGGCGCCAGGGTGGGGAAGCCGACATAGGCGTCGCGGGTCAGGGCGACGGCGGAGCCGCGCAGACGCAGGCGGCCGCCGAAGACGGGGCCTTCCGGCTCCCATCGCGCCTCGATCAGGGGCGCCACCAGCGGCAGGGTGTTGTCGTCCTCGAAGACGTTCAGGGCCGGGGTGACGGGGTCGAACTGCGCCACCCGCAGGCTTTGCATGGTGAAGGCGGCGACCGACAGATAGGAGCGTTGGGTCTGACGCTCGGCGTAGATCTGGCTGATCAGACGGCGGCTGTCGCCGTAATACAGGCCGTTGTCCTGATAGGCGTCGCGCACGTCATAGCGGTCGAACAGCGTCTTGTCCGAGACGCGCTCGGCCGTGAAGCCCCAGCGCCACGGGCCGTCAGGGTCGAAGGCGCCGTGTGCCAGCAGATAGCTGCGCGCAGTCTTGTCGCCGAAGCGGACGTTGCTCTCCGCGTCGCCGTCGCCGTCCAGGTCGAAGTCGCCGAAGCTGCGGCCGTAGGTGGCGCCGCCGCGCGCCACGATCATGCCGTCCGTGAATCGCTTGCGCCATTGCAGGTTCAGCAGAGGCTCGACCCTGGTGTTGAACTGCGGGCTGATCAGAACGTCCTCGGACGGCGAGATGACGTGCAGATAGGGAAGTTCGAGCGAGACGCCCCGTCCGGCCTGATAGTCGCCCCAGGGGACCAGAAAACCCGACGCCCGATCTACGCTGGGGTCGGGGTGCGAGAAGGCGGGCAGGTAGAAAATCGGCACGCCGCCCAGGCGGAACACCACGTCGCGATACAGGATCGCGCGCAGCTCTTCGTTCTGCACCGCCTTGGAGGCCTGGATGGAGACGCTGGGCGTCTTGGCCGCGCCGTCCACGGTGCAGATGGGGCAGGGGGTGAAGATGACGTTGTTCAGCTCGCTGACCGTTTCGGAACGGCGCACGGCGGTGGCGGCCATCAGGCTGGAGCCGTTCGACAGGCGCGTGGCCAGGTCGACGGCCACGCCCGTCTTGAAATCAGAATCCAGTTCGATGCGTTCGGCGTGAACGACCGAGCCGTCCGGCGCTGTCAGTTCAGCGTCGCCCGAGGCCGTGGCGACCTGGCTTTGCAGGTCATAGGTGACGTCCTTGGCGCGCAGGCTGTGGTCCTGGAAACGCGCCATGACCCGATCCTCGGCCGAACCCTGGGCCGAGACGAGGTCGCCCTCGCGTTGGGCGGAATCGGCGTCCATGTAGACGGCGTCGGGCGTCAGACCGTCTGCGCCCGGCGTCTGAGCGGCCGTTTGCGGCGCCGCCTGAACGGCGGGGGCCGGAGCCGGCGCCTGGGCCTGGGCGGCGTAGGCCAGTCCTGGCGCAGACAGGGGCGCGCCTATGACCAACGCCGCGCCGGTTAACAGCCGAAGGCGCAGGGCTCCCATGCGGGGGAGACGGCGATGGGTCATGCGGTGTCCACTCATTACCGGCCGGGCGGAAACCGCTCGATTAGCCGTCTTCGGTATAGAACAGCAAGGTAAAGGCGGCGAGAGCAGTCAATATAGGCGGCAGCCAGGCGGCGATGATCGGCGGCACGACCTCGGCCGAACCCATTGCTGAGGAGAACTGATTGAGGAAGAAGAAGGCGAAGCCCAGCACTACGGCCGCCACCGTCATCCGCGCCAGATCGCCCAGACGCATCAGCCGCAGCGAGAAGGCCGCCGCCAGAATGGACATGGCGCCGAAGATCAGCGGCGTGGCCAGAAGCTGTTGCAGCCGCAGCTGGTAAGCGGTCGAGGCGAAGCCGGCGTCCTCGATCCTGCGAATCTGATTGGGCAGGGACCAGAAGGGCGTCGACTGCGGCCTGGCGAAGCGCTGGAAGGCCTCTTCGTCGGCCAGGTTGGACGGCAGGTCCAAGGTGGCGTAGCGCACCGCCCGCTGGCCCGTCTGCGCGCCCGAGGCGTCGGTCAGGCGCCAGCGCCCGGCGTTGAGGGTCGCCGTGGCGGCGTCCACCCGCTCGGTGAAGACGCGACGGCCGCTTGAAGTCGTGGTGTAGATGAAGAAGGTCGCGTCTAGCAGTCGCCCGCTGGCCTGCTCCTGGCGGCCTCCGCGAATGATCATCTGACGGTTGGCGTCGCCTTCGCGCAGCCAGACCGCCTGGCCCGATTCGCTGCCGGGAACCGAGCCGGAGATGCGCGCGCGCTCGCGCTGGCCAGACGGC
>NZ_GL883086.1:1190656-1214066 GCF_000204035.1 Brevundimonas diminuta ATCC 11568 | reverse complement strand
CCGCTGCGCCGGTTCAGGCTGACGAAGGCGCCCAGCGTGCCGAACAGGAAGACGAAGGGCAGAAGCTGCACGATCACCGACGGCGACTTGACCATGACCAGGCCCAGGATGCGCCCGCCCGACAGTTCGCCGGACGAATTCAGCCCGCGCGAGACCTCGACGAAGTCGATCAGCATGACCAGGGCGGCGATGACGGCCAGCGCCACGCCCAGCGACTTCATCTGCTGGATCAGCACATAGCGTTCGATGCGGCCGAGACGGAGCCTCATGCGAACCTCGCCTTCAGGCGTTCCAGCGGCGCCCAGGTGCGGCGACGGCGCGGCTTCAGCGCGCGGAACAGGATGCGCAGGGCCAGGAAGGTGGCGGCCAGCGGCACGACGTATTGCAGGACGTTGAGCGCGCCGTTCCAGGCGCTGCCGGCCACCAGGCCGTACCCGATGACGCGCAGGACCAGGAAGGCGCCTGCGGCCCTGGCGATGCGTCCGGCGTAGCCGCTGCGGCTGAACGCGCCGCCCAGGATGGCCGCCAACGCAAAGGCCATGGCCGCTAGGGCGTAGAGAGGCGAAGCCAGGCGCGAATGGCCCTCGGCCGCCAGCTCGCCGCGCGTTCCGGCGGTCTCCAGCAGAGCGGGGGTCGGGTCGAACAGGTCCGTCAGCCACAGGTCCGACGGCTTGAAGCGGATGCGCTCGCTGGTCTTGGCGTAGGGCGACAGGTCGAACACCTGCTGGTCGAACGAGAGCTGGTTCAGCACCTCGCGCGAGGAATAGCGCTGCATCGAGCCGTTCTGCATGGTCAGCACCGGCAGGCCGTCGACGCGGCCGAAGCGGGCCGTCTCGGCGTCCCAGGTCGTGACCGTCTTGCCGTTGTCCAGGTAGACGAAGAGGTTCTTCATCAGGCCGTTCTGCTCGATCTGCTGGACGTAGACGGTCAGGCCGTCCGGACCCTGGACGAAGCGGCCTTCCTCGACCAGCAGGGCGGCCAGGTCGGTGCGGATGGCGAAGGCCTGGCGGCGACCCTCGCGCTGGGCCCAGGGCTGGACGAAGACGTTCACCAGCAGGGAGATGACCGTGACGATCAGGGCGATCTGCAGGGCGGGCCGGATCAGGGCCCAGCGGCTGACGCCGGCGGCGTAGGCGGCGGTCAGCTCCTGCTCGCGCTGCAGCCGCGTCAGGGCGATCAGGGCGCCGACGAACAGGCCGATGGGCAGGATGACGGCGATCAGCTGCGGCAGGGCCAGCAAGGTCAATTTGACCATGACCCAGACGCTCTGGCCGCGCTCGACGATGACCTCCAATTGATCAAGGCTCTGACTCAGCAGGCCTATCCCGGCCAGCGCCGCGACCGCCGCCACGATGGGTAGGCCGATCTGGCGGAAAAGATACCTCTGAATCAGGGTCATGCGGCGGGTAAGGTCGTATAATCGGCTGCGAGCGTGTTGCAGCCCAGGGCGATGCGAGCCATGTAATACACATCCGGCCGCCCCGACGAAACCGTCGCCGCGACCATGGCAAATTCAAGCGTGACCGGGGCATGATTTCTCGGTCTGGAGTCAGTTTATGAAAATCGAATTCGTCGCTTCGTCGGGTGCAGCCGAAATTCTCGCCTTGCTGGTTCATGAAGGGCGGGCGCTGGCTGGGACCGGACCGGCGCTTGATCAGGCCGCCTCGGGCGCCCTGGTCAAGGCGATGAAGAACAGCCGCTTCAACGGCGCCGCCAGCAGCAGCCTGAACGTCGCGGCTCCGGCCGGGATCGACGCGAACGCCGTCCTGCTGGTTGGCGCGGGCGCGGCGGACAAGCTGGACGATCTGGCGGTCGAAACCGCGGCTGCGGCCGCTTATCAGGCGACCAAGCTGTCGGGCGCCGAAGTCCTGACCATCGACGTGTCGCACCTGTCGCCGGAACTGGCCGCCCGCGCCGGATTCGCCGTGCGCCTGGCCGCCTATCGCTTCGCCAAATACCTGACCAAGCAGAAGGCCGATAAGATCCCGTCGGTGACGACCGTGCGCGTCGTGACCTCGGACGTGAAGGCCGCAGAGGCCGCCTTCCAGCCGTTGTCGGCTGTGGCCGACGCCGTGCTGTTCGCGCGCGACCTGGTGTCGGAGCCCGCCAACATCCTGTACCCGGCCGAGTTCGCGCGCCGCGTGAAGGAGCTGGAGGCCCTGGGCGCCAAGGTCGAGATCCTGGGCGAAGCCGAGATGCAGAAGCTGGGCATGGGCTCGCTGCTCGGCGTCGGGCAGGGCTCGGTGCGTGAAAGCCAGCTGGCCGTCATCCAGTGGAACGGCGGCAAGGAAGGCGAGGCCCCCATCGCCTTTGTCGGCAAGGGCGTCTGCTTCGATACCGGCGGCATCAGCCTGAAGCCCGCCGACGGCATGGAAGAGATGAAGTGGGACATGGGCGGCGCCGCCGCCGTGGCCGGCCTCATGCACGCCCTGGTCGGCCGCAAGGCCAAGGTGAACGTCGTCGGCGTTCTGGGCCTGGTCGAGAACATGCCGGACGGAAACGCCCAGCGTCCGGGCGACGTGGTCACCTCCATGTCGGGCCAGACCATCGAGGTGCTGAACACCGACGCCGAAGGCCGCCTCGTGCTGGCCGACGCGCTCTGGTACACGCAGGACCGCTTCAAGCCGAAGTTCATGGTCGACCTGGCCACCCTGACGGGCGCCATCATCATCTCGCTGGGCCTGGAATACGCGGGCGTCTTCACCAACAGCGACGAACTGGCCGCCAACATCGCCGACGCCGGTCCGAAGGTGGGCGAGAAGTCCTGGCGCATGCCGATCCCGGCGGAATACGACCGCCACATCGACAGCCCGATCGCCGATGTGAAGAACATGGGCAATGGCCGCGCCGGCGGCTCGATCACCGCCGCCCTGTTCCTGCAACGCTTCACCAACGGCACGCCGTGGGCGCACATCGACATCGCCTCGACCGCCTGGGTGAAGGACTCCAAGAACCCGACCGTGCCGGACGGCGCCGTGGGCTATGGCGTGCGTCTGCTCGACCGCATGGTCGCCGACCACTACGAAGGCTGACCTCAGTTCAGGAAGGTAGGGCCGGGTGTCTGACGCCAAGCCGGAAATCTGGTTCTACCACCTGGAGCGGTCGACGCTGGATCAGGTGCTGCCGACCCTGCTGGAGCGCACGCTTCAGCGGGGCTGGCGCGCCCTGATCCGGGGCGCGACCTCGCACCGGCTCGACGACATCGACGAGCTGTTGTGGACCTATCGCGACGACAGTTTCCTGCCGCACGGACGGGCTGACGGTGGACACGCTGCGCGCCAGCCTGTGCTCCTGTCCGAATCGGGCGAGAATCTGAATGGCGCTCAGGCGCTGTTCATCGTCGATGATTCAGAGCTTGGGGCCACGCAGGAGTTCGCACGTTGCTTCATCATTTTCGACGGCCGGGACGAGCAGGCGCTGAACCATGCGCGCGGGCGCTGGCGGACGCTGAAGGCGGACGGCGCCGACCTGGCCTACTGGAAACAATCGGACGAGGGCCGCTGGGAAAAAGCGGCCTGATCCTGGGCGTCGGCCTGGTCGCCCTGTCGGCCTGCGCTTCGCCGCCCGCCCGGCCCGTCGGCCAGCCGACCGCGCCCGTCCGGACGCCGGTCTCCTCGACCGAGCGGCCCTATCTGTCCGAACCGGGCGTCCGCAGCATCGACGGCGATATGTGCAAGGCCGGCGAGCTTCAGTGGCTGGTCGGGAAACCGCGCAGCCAGATTCCCGTTCCGGTGGATGTGGTGAACCGTCGCGTCGCCTGCACGACCTGTCCCGTAACCGAAGACTATTCGCCTTACCGCTTGAATATTTTCTATAATCAGCAGAGGGGCCTGGTCGAACAGGTTCGCTGCGGCTGATCGAAAAGGACGCCGCCATGAAGACGATTCTGACCCTGAGCGCCGCTGTGGGCTTCCTCGCCCTGGCCGCCTGCGCCCCGACCCAGGGCGGCGGCGCGACGCCTGCGCCCGGCGGCGAGGCGACCCCCGTCGCCTGCAAGGCCAGCGACTATCAGGAGTATGTGGGCCGCAATCGCTCGACCATTCCGACCGCGCCGCAAGGCCGCATCTTCCGCGTCCTGTGCAGCAGCTGCGCGGCGACCATGGACTATCGCGAGAACCGCGTGACCTTCACCTACGACGACAAGACCAACGTCGTGACGCGCGTCAGCTGCGGCTAACAATATCCGCTCATGCCGGTGGAGGCCTGGATCCAGTACTTTGGCTGCAAACGCGGCGGATGAAGTTCTCACTGGGCTCCGGCGTCCGCCGGGGTGAGCGGGATCAGGGCTGTGGGGCTTATCGCTCCAGACCGTAGAGGGCGTCGGCGACGTCCTCTACCTTCTGGCGCACCACGGTCTCCGCGTCGCGCAGGCCGCGGTTGTAGAACAGGCGGCCGATGTCGCGGCCGATGAACTCCACCAGCATCTCGGCGGGCAACTGGCCGACCTCCACCTCCATCTCGTCGCGCAGGTAGGCGCGCAGACGGGCGGACGCCTCCTGCATCTCGTCCTTGGTCAGCAGGGGCGGCGTCTTGCTCATCAGGACACCTCGGCCAGGGCTTCTTCGGCGGCGATCCAGTCGACTTCGGCCTGATCCAGATCGGTCTGGGCCTTGGCGCGGGCGCGGGTCAGGCCTTCCAGCTTCTTCGGATCATTGACGGCGGCGTTGGCCAGATCGTCGTCCAGACGCGCCAGGTCGCCGGTCAGCTGGGCCATCTTCTCTTCCGCCTTCTTCACCGCATGGCGGAGCGTGGACGGAGACGGCCCCTTCTTCTTTTCGGCCTTGGGCGTGGGCGCGGGAGCGGGAGCCTCGGCCACAGCTTCCTCATGCTTGACCTGGCTGGGCTTCATCCCCGCCTGCTTGGCGCGGTCCAGGACGAACTTCTGATAGTCGTCCATGTCGCCGTCGAACGGCTTCACCGACCCGTCGGCGGCCAGCCACAGGCGGTCGGCCACCAGCTCCATCAGCGAGCGGTCGTGGGTGATCAGGATGACCGCGCCCGTATATTCGTTCAGGGCGTCCAGCAGGGCGCGACGGCTGTCGATATCCAGGTGGTTGGTCGGTTCGTCCAGGATCAGGATGTGCGGTGCATCCATCGCCACCAGGTTCAGCAGCAGGCGCGCCCGCTCGCCGCCCGACAGGGAGCCGACGGTGGTTTCCTGCTTCTCGAACGGCAGGCCGAACTGGGCCAGGCGGCTGCGGCGGCTGCTTTCCGAGGCGTCCGGCATGGCGCGGCGGATGATCTCCAGCGGCGTGTCGGTCGGGTCCATCGCCTCGATCTGGTGCTGGTGGAACCAGCCCACGCGCATCTTGCCGTCGCGGTGGAACTCGCCCGTCTCGATGGTCAGGGCCTTGGCGATCAGCTTGGCGAAGGTCGACTTGCCCGCCCCGTTGACGCCCAGCAGGCCGATGCGGTCGTCCAGATCCATCCGCAGGTTCAGGTTCTTCAGGATCGGCTTGCCCGGCTCATAGCCGACGTTGGCCTTCTCCAGCCGGATCAGCGGCGGGGGCAGGGGGCGTTCCGGCGAAGGCAGGGTGAAGGGGGCGACGCGCTCTTCCGGCGGCAGTTCGATACGCTGCATCTTCTCCAGCCGCTTGACGCGCGACTGGGCCTGCGTCGCCTTCGACGCCTTGGCCTTGAAGCGGTCGATGAACTTCTGCAGGTGGGCGCGCTCGGCGTCCTGCTTGGCCTGGGTCGACGCCATCAAGCGCAGTTTTTCGGCTCGCGTCTTTTCAAAGGTGTCGTAGTTGCCGGTATAGAGGTCCAGCTTGCGGTTCGACAGCTGCAGGATGTGGGTGCAGACGCCGTTCAGCAACTCGCGGTCGTGGCTGATGATCAGGGCCGTGTGCGGATAGCGTTTGAGCCGCTGCTCCAGCCACAGGGCGCCTTCCAGGTCGAGGTAGTTGGTCGGTTCGTCCAGCAGCAGCATGTCCGGCTCGGCGAACAGGGCGGCGGCCAGAGCCACGCGCATTCGCCAGCCGCCCGAGAACTCGGCCATCGGGCGCAGGATGTCGTCATGGCTGAAGCCCAGACCCGCCAGGATTTCGGACGCACGCGCAGGGGCGCTGTCGGCGTCGATCTCGATCAGGCGGCCCCAGATCTCGCCCATTTCCTCGGGCTCGGCGGTTTCCAGCCGGGTCAGCAGGTCGTGACGCTCGACGTCGGCTTCCAGGATGGTGTCCAGCACGCTGACGGGCGTCGCGGGGTGTTCCTGATCGACCGAGCCGATGCGGGCGGTCTTTGGCAGGGAGATTTCGTCGCCGTTGGCGGCCAGTTCGCCCAGGATCAGCTTGAACAGGGTCGACTTGCCGATGCCGTTGCGGCCGACCAGGCCGACCTTTGACCCCGGCGGCAGGCTGACGGAGGCGTCGTCCAGGAACTCGCGGCCCCAGGCGTTGTAGGTCAGGTTTTTGATCTGCAGCATGGCAACCGGAAAGAAAAAGGCTTACGCGCGGGGATATTGGAAAGATGTGCGGCGCTCGCTATAAGCCGCCGACCCTCAAACTCCCAAACAAGAAGTCACTCCCATGACCGAACGTACGTTCTCGATCATCAAGCCGGACGCCACCCGCCGTAACCTGACGGGCGCCATCAACGCCGTGATCGAAGGCGCCGGCCTGCGCATCGTCGGCCAACGCCGCGTCAAGCTGACCGAAGCCCAAGCCAAGAAGTTCTACGAAGTGCACGCCGAGCGTCCCTTCTACGGCGAACTGGTCTCGCAGATGATCGCCGAGCCGGTCGTCGTCCAGGTGCTGGAAGGCGACAACGCCGTCGCCAAATACCGCGAAGTCATGGGCGCCACCAACCCGAACGACGCCGCTGAAGGCACCATCCGCAAGCTGTTCGCCCTGTCGATCGGCGAGAACTCGGTCCACGGTTCGGACTCGCTGGAGAACGCCGGCATCGAGATCGCCCAGTTCTTCACGGACGCCGACATCGTCGGCTAAGGGGCTTTTCTGAGGGGCCGCGATCGTCGCCCTTCGGGATCACCCGGCTCGACGCGGCCTGTTTTTCTGAGCCGCGGTCAAAAGGCTTCGCCTTTTCGACCCGACGCGGCCTGATCGTTCGCGGTCAAGCTGTGTGACAATTCGGCCCGCCCTCGGAACCGGGGGCGGGCCGTTTCGTTCTCATGGTCACGCTGTCTCTCGAAGAAGAACAAGGATGACCGCCATGAAGACGATGCTGAAACTCGCCCCAGTGATCGGCCTGACGGCTCTGCTGGCCGCCTGCGGCACCACGACGGAACAACGCGCCGCCACGGGCGCCCTGGGCGGCGCGGTCGCCGGTCAGGCGATCGGCGGCAACACCGGCGCGACCGTCGCCGGCGGCGTCATCGGCGCCGTCGCAGGCGCCGCCACCACGCCGAAGAAGCCGCACGAGTAAGGCTTTCTCCGCAAGGGGAAACAAAAAGGGCGTCGGCCGCGAAGCCGACGCCCTTTCCTCTTGTCCGTCGCCGGACGCGCCGCTTACCAGATGCGGGCGCGCTTTTCGGGGGCGATGTATTCCGCCTGATCCGGGGTGACGCCGAAGGCGGCGTACCAGGCGTCGATGTTGCGCGGCGGGGTGGCGGCGCGCGCCATGCCGGGCGAGTGCGGGTCGGTGGTCAGCTGCTCTTTCAGAGCCTCTTCACGCGACTTCTCGCGCCACACCTGGGCCCAGCCCAGGAAGACGCGTTGTTCGCCGGTCAGACCGTCGATCACCGGGGCCGGCTGGCCGTTCAGGCTGCGCTTATAGGCGTCCAGCGCCATCAGCAGGCCGCCCAGGTCGGCGATGTTCTCGCCCATGGTCAGGTCGCCGTTGATGTGCGTGCCGGGGACCGGCTCTTCGGCGGCGTAGATGGCGCCCAGTGTCTTGGCGCGCTCCTCGAAGCGGGCGGCGTCCTCGGGCGTCCACCAGTCGCGCAGCACGCCGTTGGCGTCGGTCTTGCGGCCCTGATCGTCGAAGCCGTGGGTGATCTCGTGGCCGATCACGGCGCCGATGCCGCCGTAGTTGACCGCCGGATCGGCGTTCGGATCGAAGAAGGGCGCCTGCAGGATGGCGGCCGGGAAGACGATCTCGTTGCGCGGCGGGTTGTAATAGGCGTTCACCGTCTGGGGCGTCATGCCCCATTCCAGCGGATCGACCGGCTGGCCGATCTTGCTGCGGTTCCAGGCCCAGTCGAAGGCGGAGGCGCGCTCGACGTTGCCGTAGAGGTCGCCCGCCGTCAGCTCCAGCCCGTCATAGCTGCGCCACTTCTCAGGATAGCCGATCTTCACGCCGAACTTGGACATCTTCAGCAGGGCCTGCTCGCGCGTGGCCTCGCTCATCCAGTCGAGAGCCTTCAGACGCTCGGTCATGGCCGCGCTGAGGTTGGCGACCAGCGTTTCCATCTGCGTCTTGGACGAAGCCGGGAAGTGCAGGCGGACGTATTCCTGGCCCAGAACCTCGCCCAGCTGGCCGTCGACCAGGGCGACGCCGCGGTTCCAGCGCGGACGGTTCTCGGGCTGGCCGCGCAGGGTCTTGCCGCGGAATTCGAAGCGCGAGTCGACGAAGGCGTCGGACAGATAGGGGCTGGCCTGATCGACGGTCTGGAAGGCCTGCCAGGCCTTCAGCGTCTCGATCGGGGTGTCGGCGAACACCTGGGCGATGCCGGGGATGGCGGTGTTCTCCATCAGCACCAGGGTCGGCACGCTTTCGACCTTGGAGGCCTGCAGGAAGGCGGCCCAGTCGAAGCCCGGCGCGAAGGTCGACAGCTGCGCGGCCGGGGTCGGGTTGTAGATCTTGTCGATCTGGCGGCGCTCGACCGTGGTCCAGTGCTTCTCGGCCACCTTGGTCTCGAAGGCCAGGATGTCGGCGGCGGCCTGGGCCGGGTTGCTCCAGCCGGCGGCGGTCAGGGCGCGCGTGACATAGCCGACATAGGCTTCGCGCTGGGTGGCGAAGTCGGGCTTCAGATAATAGTCGCGGTCCGGCAGGCCCAGGCCGCCCTGGCCCAGATAGGCCGAGTTGACGTTGGGGTCTTGCAAGTCCTCGAACACGGCCACCCCGAACAGGGAGCCGCCGAAGCCTTCGTGGCTAGCGCCCATCAGGCGGGCCATGTCGCTGTGGTTCGCGACGGCGCGGATGGCGGCCAGGTCGGCGGCCAGGGGCTGGGCGCCCAGCTGGTTCACGCGGGCCTCGTCCATGAAGCTGGCGTACAGGGCGCCGACCTTGCGGGCGTTGTCGTTGACCGGGTTGGCGGCGCTGGCTTCGATGATGGCGCGCAGTTGGGCCTGCGAGTTCTCATACAGGACGTCGAACGGGCCGAAGCGGGCCTTGTCGGCCGGAATTTCGGTATCGCGCAGATAGACGCCGTTGGCGTAGGCGTTGAAGTCGTCGCCCGGCTTCACCGTCAGGTCGCGGCCGTCCAGGTCGAAGCCCCAGGGCTTGATCTCGGGCGTGGTCGAAGCGGTCGCCGAGGCGTGGGCGTGTTGGGCTAAGGTCGGCTGAGCCGAGAAGGCGAGGGCGAGCGCCATGGCGGCGGCGCCCATCAGGCGGGTTTTCATCATCGGGTCTTTCCCAGTGGTGCAGACGTGCGCGATTACGCCATCAGGACGGCGCATTCGTGCTTGCGGGCAACCTGCGCTCGCCTGCGACCGGCTGTCGCATTAAAAATCGTTAAGGATTACGAGCGGCGGACGAAATCGGCGAGCGCCTGGGGATAAAGGCCGTGCTCCGCCGCCTTGACCCGTTCCGCCAGAATGTCGGGCGTGTCGCCCCGCAGGATCGGCACGCGCGCCTGGCCCAGGATCGGGCCTTCATCGACGCCTTCGGTGACGATGTGGACGGTGCAGCCCGCCACAAGGTCTCCGGCCTCGATGGCGCGGGCGTGGGTGTTCAGGCCGGGATAGAGCGGCAGCAGCGACGGGTGGATGTTCAGCATCCGATCCGCCCATTTCCCGACCAGCCACGGCGTCAGCAGGCGCATGTATCCGGCCAGGGCCACGACCTGGACGCCGCGCTCGACCAGCAGGGCGTCGAGGGCGCGTTCATGCGCCTCGCGGTCCTTGCCGAAGGGCTTGTGCTCGACGGTCAACGCCTCGACGCCCGCCGCCTCGGCCTTGGCCAGACCGCCCGCGCCCGCGATGTTGGAGACGACGACCACGACTTCATACGGCGCGTCCGCCGCCTGACCCGCCGCGATCAGGCTGGCCATGTTCGAGCCGGTTCCCGAGATCAGGACGGCGACGCGGGTTTTGGCGACGGACATGGGCGGCTCACGCGTTGAAAAAAGGCGCGACTGCCATGCGGCCCCGACGGCGACTTAGCAAGAGGGACTTCAAGGCGAAGGGGAGGGCGCAGCGCCGCCGAACGAATATCGACCAACTGACGCAAACTCCGTTGCTTCTTCGGAAACGGCGGCGCTAGCGTCGATCCGCCGGAGAGTCTGGCATCCTAGGGGGAGTATCCTATATGCGTCGTCTGTTGACCGCCGCCTGCGCTGCGGCCCTGTTGGCCGCGCCGGCCGTTTCCATGGCTCAGGAAGCCGCGTCCAGCGGCGGTTCGGGTCCGATCCGCTCGGCGGCCGAACGTCTGCGCAACGCCAACGCCGAACAGATCGAGAAGAACTGGGCCCGCGCCAGCGCCGACGAACAGACGGTGACGACCAGCCACTCGATCACCGCCCACGGCCGCGCCATGCGCTACAAGGCCACGGCGGGCACCCTGACGGTCCGCAACGACGCGGGCATGCCGACGGCCAGCCTCTTCTATGTGGCCTATACGCTGGACGGCCAGCCGGTCGGTCGTCGCCCGATCACCTATATGTTCAACGGCGGGCCGGGTTCGCCGACGGTGTGGCTGCACATGGGCGCCTTCGGCCCGATGCGGGTCCAGACCGACGCCCCGGTGGTCGAGCGTCCGGGGCCGTTCAACCTGGCGCCCAACGACATGACCCTGCTGGACAAGACCGACCTGGTCTTCATCGACATGGTCGGCGCCGGCTATTCGCGCCCGCTGGGCGAGACGCCGGGTTCGGCCTTCTGGGGCGTGGATCAGGACGCGGACACCTTCGCCCGCGCCATCATGCGCTACACGACCAAGTTCGACCGCTGGTCCAGCCCGAAATACGTGCTGGGCGAAAGCTACGGCACCCTGCGCGCGGGCGCCCTGGTGCATCAGCTGGAAAGCCGCGGCATGTCGCTGAACGGCGTGGTGCTGCTGTCGTCGATCATGAACTACGGCGTGCGCCAGCCGGGCTATCCGCAGAACTTCGTCACCCTGCTGCCGACCTATGCGGCGACGGCCTGGTATCACAACAAGATCCCGAACAAGCCCAGCCTGGAAGAACACGTCCAGCGCGCCCGCGAATTCGCCATCGGCCCGTACTCGGCCGCCCTGTCGAAGGGGCATCTGATCTCGGACGCCGAGCGCGCCCAGATCGCCCAGCAGATGAGCGCCTTGATCGGCATTTCGCCCGAGGTTCTGGATCAGGCCAATCTGCGCCTTGAGCTGAGCCCCTTCCGCAAGGAGCTGCTGCGCGACCGTCGCCAGACGGTCGGCCGTCTGGACACCCGCTACCTGGGCATCGACGCCAATGCGGTCGGCGGCTCGCCCGAGGAAGACCCCTCCAGCAGCGCCATCACCGGCGCCTATTTCAGCATCTTCCGCGACTATGTGGCCACGACGCTGAACTACCGCACCGACATGGACTATCGCCAGTCGGCGCGCGGCCTGCCGGGCTTCGACTGGGACTGGAGCCACCGCCCGCCGGTCGGCGGCCCGCAGACGACGCCGAACACGGCGGTCGACCTGGCCACGACCATCCGCCGCAATCCGCACCTGAAGGTGCTGGCGCTGAACGGCTATTACGACGCCGCCACGCCCTTCTTCAGCACGGAGTACGACCTGGCCCAGATGATGCTGGAGCCGCACCTGCGCGGGAACCTGGAGTTCACCTACTATGAAGGCGGCCACATGATGTACACGGCCCGCCCGGCGCTGGAGCAGCTCTACACCGACATGGCCAAGTTCTACGACGAGACGCAGAACGGCGGCCTGCGCTGATCTTGGCGACAGTCTGAACAAGGAAGGCCCCGGTCAACACGATCGGGGCCTTTTGTTGGCTGAAACCCTTCATGCCCGCTCATCCCGGCGGACGCCGGGATCCAGTGCTTTGGCCTTAGGCTCGGCGCTTGAGGTTCTCACTGGGCCCCGGCGTCCGCCGGGGTGAGCGGAAGAAGCGTGGACGCAAAAAAGCCCCCGGTCGCGTTGACCGGGGGCTTTTGTCTTGTCGGAAGGCTGCCGCCTTACGCCGCCTGAAGCTGTCCGCAGACGAAGGCCGTCTCGCCTGCGTTCAGCAGGGCGGCCAGCACCGGCTCGACGTTCTCCGGCGTGACGATCAGGATGAAGCCCACGCCGCAGTTGAAGGTGCGGCGCATTTCGTGATCCGAAACGCCGCCCGTCTCGCCCAACCACTGGAAGACGGCGGGCATCGGCCAGGCGTCCCAGTCGAAGCTGGCTTCCAGGCCCTCGGCGATGCAGCGCGGCGGGTTCTCGATCAGGCCGCCGCCCGTGATATGGGCCGCGCCCTTGATCAGGTCCGCCTTCATCAGCGGCAGGACCGGCTTCACATAGATGCGGGTCGGCTCCATCAGGGCCTGGGCCAGGGTCTGGTCCTTGGCGAAGGGGGCGTCGTCGCCCCAGGCCAGGCCGGACTTCTCGACCACCTTGCGGATCAGCGAATAGCCGTTCGAGTGCGGACCCGAGGAGGCCAGGCCGATGATGACGTCGCCCGGCTTCTGCTGATCCAGATAGGGCAGCACCTTGCCGCGCTCGACCGCGCCGACCGAGAAGCCTGCCAGGTCGTAGTCGCCGCCCGAATACATGCCCGGCATTTCGGCCGTCTCGCCGCCGACCAGGGCGCTGCCCGACTGGCGGCAGCCCTCGGCGATGCCGGCGACGACGCGGCGCGCGGCGTCCACGTCCAGCTTGCCCGTGGCGTAGTAGTCCAGGAACATCAGCGGCTCGGCGCCCTGGGCCAGCAGGTCGTTGACGCACATGGCGACCAGATCGACGCCCACGCCGTCGTGACGGCCGGTTTCGATGGCGATCTTCAGCTTGGTGCCGACGCCGTCCGTGGTGGTGACGATCAGCGGGTCTTCAAAACCGGCGGCCTTCAGGTCGAACAGGGCGCCGAAACCGCCCAGCGAGGCCTCTGCGCCGGGGCGGCGCGTGGATTTGGCCAGGGGCTTGATCGCGTCGACCAGCTGTTCTCCGGCGTCGATGTCTACGCCTGCATCGGCGTAGGTCAGACCGTTTTTCAGGGCCTCGGGGGTGTCGCTCATCGGTCACGGCTCGAAATCGGGGGCGAAAATTTGTCGCGGCGCTCTTGCCACGACGGCGTCGCGCGGGGCTATAGCATCGGAATGACGCCAATCACCACCAATGACGCGCTGATCGCCTTCTGCGAGCGTTTGGCCAAGGCCCCGTACATCACCGTTGATACGGAATTCATGCGGGAAACGACCTACTGGCCCAAGCTGTGCCTGATTCAGGCGGCGGCTTCGCCAACGGACGCCGCCATCATCGATCCGATGGCGGAGGGGCTGGATCTGGAGCCTTTCCTCGACATCCTGCGGGACGAATCGATTCTGAAGGTCTTCCACGCGGCCCGGCAGGACGTGGAGATTTTCAACAAGCTGGGCGCCATGCCGCGCCCGCTGTTCGACACCCAGGTCGCCGCCATGGCCGCCGGTTTCGGCGATCAGGTCAGCTATGAGGCCCTGGTCCGTCAGATGCTGCGTCAGGAGCTGGACAAGGGCAGCCGCTTCACCGACTGGGCGCGTCGCCCGCTGTCGGACGCGCAGCTGACTTATGCCCTGGGCGACGTGACGCACCTGTCGGCCCTTTATCCCAAGCTGCGCGACCGGCTGCAGAAGGAAGGCCGTCTGGACTGGGTCATGTCGGAAATGGGCGCGGTCACGGACCCGGCCCTCTACGACACCTCGCCCGAGAACGCCTGGAAGCGGCTGAAGCCCAAGAAGTTCAACGCCAAATATCTGGCCGCCTTCGTCGCTGTCGCCGTCTGGCGCGAGCGCGCGGCCCAGGAGCGCGACCAGCCGCGCGGCCGCATCCTGAAGGACGAGGCCATCGACGAGATCGCCGTCCAGGCGCCGACCGACCCCGACGCCTTCAACCGCCTGCGTTCGGTGCCCAAGGGCTTCGGCGGCTCGCGTCTGGGGCTGGAGCTGGCGGCGGAGCTGAAGCGCGTTTTGGCCGACCCGGAAGCCCACGCGCCCAAGCTGGAGCGCCCGGCGCACAACCAGCCGGCGCCGCCTTCGGTGGTGGAACTGCTGAAGGTGCTGCTGAAGGCCAAGAGCGACAACGCGGGCGTGGCGTCAAAGCTGATCGCCACCGTGTCGGACCTGGAGAAGATCGCTCTGAACGACAACGCCGACGTCGAAGCCATGAAGGGCTGGCGCCGTCAGCTGTTCGGCGAGGACGCGCTGAAGCTCAAGAAAGGCGAGATCGCCCTGGTGCTGAACGGCGCCCGCGTCGAAGTGGTCGAGATCGAGGGCTGATCAACCCTCTCCCGGCGGGAGAGGGTTTTTAGATTTTCAGCGCCAGATCCATCGCTTCGGCCAGGGCCTTGGCCCGACGTTTGGTTTGTTCGCCCAGCAGCATGTCGGCGTAGCCCGTGGCGGCGGTGACGCGCAGGGCGCCTTTCTCGACCGTGGCCGTGGCGTTGGCCAGAAGCTGCGGCGAACGGCCCGACAGGTCGCAGGCCAGCCGCATGGCCAGCCCCAGGGCCCGGGCGCGCTTCTGGCCCTTTTCCGACAGCAGGCGGTTGACCGTTTCCGGCGCGGGCGTGCGCGCCTCGCCGCCATAGCGGGCGTTCATCGCCACCGCCATGAAGGCGCGCTCGGCGTGGGTCTGGCCCGGAATGGGCGACCACAGCACCTGATCGAACACCAGGTTGGTGCGGTGGTCCGGGTGCAGCCGCGCGCCCAGGTCGGCCAGGCGGCAGACCGAAGACGTCAGCAGGGCGTCGCGTTCCTCGCCGAACACCTCGGGCAGGGCCGAGGCGACCGATTGCAGCCAGCCGTCCAGCGCGCGGGGCAGGGCGGGGTCCACGCCCTGGCGCCCGCCCCAGGCGGAACACCCCGCCAGCAGGGGATCGACCGCCCGCATGGCCGGCTCCATGCCGTGATACAGCAGCCCCTCGCGCACGCCCCAGGCCGAGAAGTTGACGGAGGCCAGCCCCAGCCGTTCGATCAGCCCCTCCAGCACCAGGGCGGCGTAGGGCAGGGTCTCGGCGCGGCGCTTGGAAAGGCCGGGCAGCTTTTCAAGCGAGGCGCGGGACTGACGCGCGACCAGTCGGGCCATGTCGCGGGCGTCAGCGGCGTTCATGGCGTATTGGTGGACGATGCGGATCGGGTGATCGGCCATGGCCATGTGCATCTGGGCCAGGCTGCGCCAGGCGCCGCCGACGGCGTAGAGGGTCGGGGTCGCGTAATCGTCTTCGATCGGCTCCAGCCGCTTGGCGATGCGGCCGCGCAGGCGATCGGCGTCGAAGCCCTTGGCGTCCAGCAGGGCGAAGGGCCCCAGCGGCAGGGTCACGCCCTTGCCACGCGGACCGTCGCCGATCCGCGTCAGTTCTAGACTGGCGCCGCCCATGTCGGCGGCCACGCCGCGCGCGCCGGGATCGCCCGCCAGCACGCCCAGCGCTGAATATTTGGCCTCTTCCTCGCCGCTCAGGACGCGGATGCGCAGCCCCGTCTCGGCGGCCACGCGCTCGCAGAACAGGGGGCCGTCCTCGGCCTCGCGCACGGCGGCGGTGGCGGCGACCAGCACCTGGTCCGGCTGGACGCCCTCGATTACGGCGGCGAAGCGGCGCAGCGCCGTCATGGCCATGACCACGCCCGGTTCAGACAGGCGTCGGGTCGCGGCCAGATCGCGGCCCAGACCCGCCAGAACCTTTTCGTTGAACATGGTCCAGACGGCGCGGCCTTCCAGCCGATACAGCACCAGGCGCACCGAGTTGGAGCCGATGTCGATGACGGCGATCTGTTTCGACTCGTATTCGCGCTCGGGGCTCATCAGCGGCGCTTCCGCGGCTTGAGGCCCGGATAGGACAGGGCGCCGGGCAGGGTCTTCACCTTGCGGCCGCGTCCCGACAGGCTGGGGTTGGTCATGAAGTATTTGTGCGCCGAGAAGGGCCGCTCCGACCCGCTGGGGGTCACCCGGCGATAGGAGCCGTCGGGCTCCAGCACCCAGCTCTGGGCGTCGTCCTTCAGATTGGCGACCATGATCTGGTCCAGCACCTGATCGTGGACGGTGGCGTTCAGGATCGGCGTCATCAACTCGACCCGGCGGTCCAGGTTGCGCGGCATCCAGTCGGCCGAGGAGATGTAGAGCCGCGCCCGGTTGCTGGGCAGGTCGTGCCCGTTGGCGAAGGCGACGATGCGGCTGTGCTCCAGGAAGCGGCCGACGATCGACTTGACCCGGATGTTCTCCGACAGGCCCGGCACGCCGGGACGCAGGCAGCAGATGCCCCGGATGACCAGTTCGATGCGCACGCCCTGCTGGCTGGCGCGATACAGGGTGTCGATGATCTCCGGGTCGACCAGGGCGTTCATCTTGGCCCAGATGGCGGCGGGCTTGCCCTTGGCGGCGGCGGCCATCTCCTTGCCGATCATCTCGATCAGGCTGGACTTCATGTTCAGCGGCGAGACGACCAGGGCTTCCAGCTCGTCCGGTGTCGCATAGCCGGTGATGTAGTTGAACACCCGCGTCGCATCGCGACCCAGCGCCGGGTCGCAGGTGAACAGGCTCAGGTCCGTGTAGATCTTGGCCGTGACCGGGTGATAGTTGCCGGTGCCGAAGTGGCAATAGGTGCGAAGGCTGTCGCCCTCGCGCCGGACGACGACGCTCATCTTGGCGTGGGTCTTGTACTCGACGAAGCCGAAGACGACGTGGACGCCCGCCCGTTCCATCTGGCGCGCCCAGCGCAGGTTGGCCTCTTCGTCGAAGCGGGCCTTCAGCTCCACCAGGGCGGTGACGTTCTTGCCGTTCTCGGCCGCCTCGATCAGGGCCGCGACGATGGGGCTGTCTTTCGAGGTGCGATACAGCGTCTGCTTGATGGCGATGACGTTGGGATCGCGCGCGGCCTGACGCAGGAACTGGACCACCACGTCGAAGCTCTCGAACGGGTGGTGGATCAGCATGTCCTTCTCGCGCACGGCCGCGAAGATGTCGCCGCCGTTGTCGCGCACCCGCTCGGGGTAGCGCGGCTCATAGCCCTTGAACTTCAGGTCGGGGTGGCCGCCGGGGATCAGTTCCGACAACTGGGCCAGACCCAGCATGCCGTCGACCAGCACCACGTCCTGCGGCTGGGCGTGAAGCTGGCCGATGATGAAGTCGCGCAGGTCGTCGGGCATGTCCGCCTGGATCTTGATGCGGACGACCGAACCCATGCGGCGCTGCTTCAGCGCCTCCTCGAACTCCATGACCAGATCTTCGGCCTCTTCCTCGATCTCGATGTCGGAATCGCGGATCAGGCGGAACAGGCCCTTTTCCAGGATCTCGCAGCCCGGAAACATGTGGTCGATGAACAGCAGCAGCAGGTTTTCCAGCGAGACGAAGCGCGTGCGTCCCGGCGTCGAGCGCCCGTCCGTCGCCAGCGCCCAGAAGCGCCGCACCTGGGTCGGCACCGGCACCAGGGCGTAAAGGACGCGGTTGTCGCTGTTGCGCCGCAGCTTCAGCGCCAGCGAGAAGCCCAGGTTCGGCAGGAAGGGGAAGGGGTGCGCCGGGTCGATGGCCATCGGCGTCAGCACGGCGAACAGCTGATTCAGGAACTCCGGCTCCAGCCGCTCGCGCTCTGTCTTGGTGATGCGGGCGCGTTCGACGATCTCGATGCCGGCGGCGGCCATCTCCTTGCGCAGGACGCGCCACTGACGCTGCTGTTCGGCCATCAGGCCGCCCGCCGCCGCATTGACCTGTTCGAGCTGCTGGGCCGGCGTCAGGCCGTCAGGCGAGACGACGCGCACCCGCTCGCGCACCTGACCCTTCAGACCGGCGACGCGGGTCATGAAGAACTCGTCCAGGTTGTTGGCCGAGATGGACAGGAAGCGCACCCGCTCCAGCAGGGGGTGGCCCTCGTTCGCGGCCTCTTCCAGCACCCGGCCGTTGAAGGCCAGCCAGGACAGCTCGCGGTTGATGAACCGCTCGGGCGAGGCCATCAGCGCCTCGGACAGCTCCAGCTGCGGGGCGCGCGAGGAAGGGACTTCCTCGCCGGTGGTGTCGACGGCGATAGGCGCGAGATCAGTCATGATTCCGTTGTCGCTCGCGCCTGTGACGGCTGCAACCGCGATTGTGTCGCGGCAGGCGAGACTTTGGAACGCCAAGCATAATTCCGCTCATCCCGGCGTCCGCCGGGATGAGCGGGTAGGTAAAGGGCGGCTATTCCCCGTCCAGCACCTGACGGGCCAGCACGCGCGTCACCGGGCGGTGCAGGGCGTCCAGGCGGTCGACCACGGCCTCGGCGGCGTCGGCCGAGCGGTCGATGCGGCGGACCAGATAGTCGATCAGTTCGTCGGCTGGGGTGATGTTCCGGCTGGCGAAGGCGCGGCGCAGCATGGCGGCGAAGACCACGTCGTCGGGCGCCTCTATCCCCACGGTGCGGATGGCGTTCAGGCGCGAACGCAGGTCGGGCAGGTCCGTGGCCCAGGCGCCTGGCGGATCGCGCGACACCAGCAGCAGGGCCCCGCCGCCCGACTGGGTCAGGTTGATCAGGTGGAACAGGCTCTCGTCGTCCGCGTCCTGGGCCCGGTCCAGCAGGACGGGGCGGCCTTCAAGCTCCAGCGGATCGACCAGGGCGGCTTCGGCGCCGTGCAGGGCGATGGCGCCGGTGCGCTCGACCCAGGCGGCGGCCAGGTGGCTCTTGCCGCAGCCCGCCGGGCCGAACAGGGCCAGGATGGCGCCGGGCGTTTCCGGCCAGGCGGCCAGGGCGGCCACGCCCGCCGCGTTCGCTTCCGAGATCGCCAGGTCGGAGGCGCGTTGCGGCGTCTCCTGCTGCAGCGGCAGGCGCAGTTGACGGATTTCGGCGGCCGAGGCGTTCATGATGACCGGACCCTAGCCGGGCCGGGACGCGGGCGTCTCTGTTGATAGGGCGGGATCACGGGGACAACCTGCGCGCCGCTGTGGATGGCGCATCCTGTTCGATTCAGGCGTCAGCCTTGACTTTCGGGGGCGATGATGGGCCTTTCCCCGCTCCTAATTCACGCTGTTCGACAGCCGTTTTCAGACGAAATCCGATCATGCACGCCTATCGCACCCACACCTGCGGCGCCCTCCGTTCGACGGATGCCGGCGCGAATGTTCGTCTGTCGGGCTGGATTCACCGCAAGCGCGACCACGGCGGCCTGCTGTTCATCGACCTGCGCGACCACTATGGCCTGACTCAGCTGGTCCTGCACCCCGAAACGCCGGGCTTCGAGGTGGTCGAGCGCCTGCGCGCCGAGAGCGTGATCAAGGTCGACGGCGAAGTCGTCCTGCGCGAAGGCTCGACCGTCAACGCCAACCTGCCGACCGGCGAGGTCGAGGTGCGCGTCCTGTCGGTGGAAGTGCTGTCGGAAGCCGCCGAACTGCCGATGCCGGTCTTCGGCGAGCAGGAATATCCGGAAGAGATTCGCCTGAGCAACCGCTTCCTCGACCTGCGTCGCGAGCGTCTGCACAAGAACATCGTCCTGCGTTCGCGCGTGATCCAGTCGATCCGCACCCGCATGGTGGCGCAGGGCTTCCTCGAGTATCAGACGCCGATCCTGACGGCCTCGTCGCCAGAAGGCGCGCGCGACTTCCTGGTGCCGAGCCGGATGCACCCGGGCAAGTTCTACGCCCTGCCGCAGGCCCCGCAGCAGTTCAAGCAGCTGCTGATGGTCTCGGGCTTCGACCGCTACTTCCAGATCGCGCCCTGCTTCCGCGATGAAGACCTGCGCGCCGACCGCTCGCTGGAATTCTACCAGCTCGACGTGGAAATGAGCTTCGTGACCCAGGAAGACGTCTTCCAGGCGATCGAGCCGCTGATGCACGGCCTGTTCACCGAGTTCGGCGAAGGCAAGCCGGTGTCGCCGATCGACGGGACGCACGTCTTCACCAACGACTTCGGCCAGACGATGGAGCACAAGGGCTTCGAGCGTCTGACGTTCGAACAGTCGATGAAGTGGTACGGCTCGGACAAGCCGGACCTGCGCAACCCGATCAAGATGCAGGATGTGTCGGACCACTTCCGCGACGGCGGCTTCGGCCTGTTCGCCAAGATCCTGGGCGCGGACGAGAAGAACGCCGTCTGGGCCATCCCGGCGCCGACGGGCGGGTCGCGCGCCTTCTGCGACCGCATGAACTCCTGGGCGCAGGGCGAGGGCCAGCCGGGCCTGGGCTACATCTTCTGGTCGGACGATCAGCAGTCGTGGGGCGGCCCGATCGCCAAGAACCTGGGTCAGGAGCCGACGCAGGCCCTGATGACCTCGCTGGGTCTGGGCAAGGGCGACGCCGCCTTCTTCACCGCCGGTCTGCCGTCGGTCTTCGCCAAGTTCGCCGGTCTGGCCCGCACCCGCGTCGGCACGGAGCTGAAGCTGGTCGACGAGGACCAGTTCAAGTTCTGCTGGATCGTCGACTTCCCCATGTTCGAATGGTCGGAAGAAGAGAAGAAGGTCGACTTCAGCCACAACCCCTTCTCGATGCCGCAGGGCGGCATGGAGGCGCTGGAGACGCAGGATCCGCTGACCATCCGCGCCTATCAGTACGACATCGTCTGCAACGGCTATGAGCTGTGCTCGGGCGCGATCCGGAACCACAAGGCCGAGATCATGCTGAAGGCCTTCGAGATCGCCGGCTATGACGCCTCGGTGGTCGAAGAGCAGTTCGGCGGCATGCTGAACGCCTTCCGCTTCGGCGCCCCGCCGCACGGCGGTCTGGCGCCGGGCATCGACCGCATCGTCATGCTGCTGGCGGGCGAACAGGCTATCCGCGAGGTTATCGCCTTCCCGCTGAACCAGCAGGGACAGGACCTGCTGATGAGCGCCCCGGCCGAGGTCGAGGAGCGTCAGCTGAAGGAGCTGTCGATCCGCACCCAGCTGCCGATCAAGGTCTGATCGGAGCCATAGGGCTGAATTGGAAAAGGGAGGGGGCGACCCCTCCCTTTTTTGCGTCCGGTCCTCAGTTGCCCGAGGTGATGACCAGGTTGCGCTGGCGCGGCGGAATCGGGGGGACGGGCGGCGTCGGCGGTGCGGGCGGCGTACGGATGACGCGGACGCCGCCGCGGCAGTTGCGGGCCGTCAGGCCGCCCGGCAGGCGGGTCGAGGCGTCGCCGCAGGCCTCTTCGACCTGATCGGCCGTCAGGCCGCGTGCGCGGGAGAGGTCCAGTCCGCGAATGTCGGTGCGGCGCAGGGAGGCGTCGCGGAAGTCGGTGCGATTGAAGCTGCCGCCGGACAGGCGCGCGTTGTCCAGGTCCGCGTTGCGGAAGGAGGCGTTGTCGAAATTGCCGCCTGACAGGTTGGAGGCCTTGACGTCGGCGCTCGTGAAGTCTGCGCCGCTGGCGTTCACATTGGCCAGGGTGGCGCCGAAGATTTCGGCGTCGTTCAGGCGGGCGCGGACCAGGACGGCGCTGTTCATATTGACGCCCTGAAGCTCGGCGCCGGTCAGATTGGCGCCGGTCAGATTGGCCCGGATCAGGACCGCGCCGGTGGCCTCTGCGCCCATCAGCTGGGCGCCGCTCATATTGGCGTTGGTGAAGGTGGAGCCGACCATTTCGATGCCGCGCATGTCGGCTCGGCTGAAGTCGGCGCCGACGAAGTTCGAGCCGACCAGTTCAGCGCCGCGCAGATTGGCTCCGACCAGGGTGGCGTAGGCGAAGTTGGCGCCGGTCAACGTCGCGCCGGACAGGTCGCGACCCGACAACTCGCAACGGGTGCAGCTTCCCCCCAGGGAGACCATGCGCGCGACGTCGCGGTCCTGGATCCAAGTCGTGTCCACGGCGCCGGCCAGGGCTGGGGCGGCCGTCGTCAGTCCCATAAGGGCTGAGGCGGCGAGGGCCAGACGGCGCAGGGGTGAAATGGAGCGTTTCATCACCCCTCCTGAATGCGCCTTAGTGCGTAAATACCCTACTTAAATCGTGGTAACGAAGGCGACGTTCAACAGGCGGGAATGCGCAGGCCCGAAGGCAAAACCGTGTTCTGATCGCCGCAGGCCTGGTTGAGCTGCGACTGGCTCAGGCCGCGTGCGCGCGACATCTCGGCGCCCGACAGATTGGTCCCGTTCAGCTTGGCTCCGGTGAAGGTCGCGCCTTCCAGATAGGTTCCGACGAAGCTGGCGTTGGTCAGGTCCGCCCCGGTGAAGTTCGAGCTGGACAGCACCGCGCCGTAAGCCTCGACGTCGCGCAGGTCCGAGCGGCTGAAATTGGTGCGGTTCATCACCGACAGGCTGATGTCCGCCTGACGGATGCGCGCGCCCGACAGGTTCAGGCCCGTGCGCTCCAGGCCCGAGAAGTCGCCCTGGAACAGGTTGCAGCCGGGGCAGGAGGCGCCGCGACGCACCTGGCTGATCTGAGAGGCGTTCTGCGCCGAGGCGGGCAGGGCCGTCAGCGTCAGGCCGACGGCGGCGAGAAGGGCGATTGCGGGACGGATCATGCGGATGGCTCCAGGCTTTGCGCCTGTTGCAGCAAGAAGCGGGCCGCCGTTTCGGGACAGTGCGTCCCGTTTCAACCTTGAACTTGGGGCGCCGCGCCGCAGGCGCCGCACACCGGCGTCCCGTTCCGATCCGTCAGCATCAGGTCGCCGCACTCGAGACAGGGACCGGCCTGCGCCTGTGGCGTGGTCCGAGGCGACGGCTCCTTCCGGCCGAAGGGGGCGACGATCAGATTGTCGGGCGCCGCGCCGCGGGCGAAACCCTTGGAGATGAAGCGGGCGGCGGGCACGGGCTGGGGCGCATCGGCGGGAGCGCCGTCCATGCCGTCCAGATTGGCGGCCTCGGGCGTGACCTGCGCCAGTTCGCGACGGTCCAGATAGGAGACGCCCAGCTCGCGGAACACATAGTCGAGGATGGAGGTCGCCGAGCGGATGGAATCGTTCCCCGTGACCCGCCCCGACGGCTCGAACCGGGTGAAGACGAAGGCGTCCACGAACTCGTCCAGCGGCACGCCGTATTGCAGGCCGATGGAGATGGCGATGGCGAAGTTGTTCATCATCGAGCGGAAGGCGGCGCCTTCCTTGTGCATGTCGATGAAGATCTCGCCCAGTTCGCCGTCTTCGTATTCGCCGGTATGGATATAGACCTTGTGGCCGCCGACCGAGGCCTTCTGGATATAGCCCTTGCGGCGATCGGGCAGGCGGCGGCGGGTGCGGTCGCGCTCGACCACCTTCTCGACCACGCGCTCGACGGTCTGGGGCGCGGCTTGCGG
>NZ_GL883086.1:1158003-1190006 GCF_000204035.1 Brevundimonas diminuta ATCC 11568 | reverse complement strand
GGCGTCGGCGACCTCGCCCAGCGCCTTGGCCAGGGCTTCGGTCGCGCGCGAGGACAGGCGACGCCCGCGCCAGGCGGCGGCCTGGGCCGACAGGGCCTGCGTCGCATCCGGTTCGGACAGGTCGATCAGCGGCAGGAAGCCGTTCATCGTCGGCAAGGCGGGGGCGGCGAGGCCCAGCAGCACGGACGCTGCAAGTTCAGCGGCGAATCGCTCGGCCTCGGCCGTCGTAGCCAGGGCGCCGCTTTCACTTCCCTCGGACGCCAGTCGCGCGGCCCAGCCGTGGATGGCGTCGTCGAGGGCATGGGGGGACGACGGCGCCTGGCTTTCAGCCCAGTCCAGCCAGGCTTCGACGCGGACGTCGGTCCACCCGGCGGGCGCCGAGACCGGCGTCAGGGCGCGACCGCGCTCGATCTCGCGGAGCTCGAAAGCGAGCGTCGCGGCGAGAGGAGCAAAGCGAGCCTTGAAGCGCATTCCACGTCTCCACGCATGTCGTCTGAACCAGCTTACCGACAGATCCGACGGGCGTTCAACGTATGTTGTGGTTCGTGCAGGGGTTGCCCACAAGATGTTGAGGCGTTTCGCGTGCGCTCCATGCTGGACGTAGGGCGTCGCGGTTTCTATGATCGGCCTGCGCCGCCGGACCTTCCCTGGGCGGTGGATTCGAGTGAGTTCGACGACGTGCTGAGCAAGATCTTCACCTGGTGGAACGGCGCCACGATCGGCACCCTGTTCACCGTCGGCAAACGCGGCCAACTGGTCGGCACGGACGAGTTCGGCAACCGCTATTACGAATCCCGCGACGCCGTCAGCTATGACGGCCGCAAGCGCCGCTGGGTCATCTATGACGGTTACGCCGAGGCGACCAAGGTGCCGCCGGAATGGCAGGGCTGGCTGCGCTACACCTATGACGAGACCCCGGCCGAGCGCCCGCTGCCGCGCCAGGCGTGGGAAAAGGATCACCTGCCGAACCTGACGGGCACGCCGATGGCGCGCCGTCCGCAAGGCTCGCTGGCCGCTTTGGGTCAACGCCCGGCCGCCACCGGCGACTATCAGGCCTGGAGCCCGGAATGACCCTTCGCCATGTCCTGCTGGCCGGGGTGGTCGTCGCGGGACTGGCGATCTCGGGCGCCGGCGTGGCCAGCGCCCTGATGGACCTGCCGCAGGACGCGACGCCGGCTCCGGCCGATCCGATCGGCGACCTGCTGCGCGATACCGGCCGCACGCCGCTGCAGCCCGTCCAGCCGCAGACTCCGCCCGCCAACGGCGGCCAGTCCCCGGCGACGAACCCGGCGGCGCCGACCGCGCCGCAACCAGGCGTGCCGACCGTCGCGGTCCAGGGACAGGAAGTCGCCGTTCAGGAAGAAGTCCCGGAAGACCTGACCGCCGAAGAGGAAGAGGCAGCGCCCGCGCCCGCCGCTCCGACCACGCCGCCGGGCGTACGTCAGCGCCGTCGCATCGCCGTCATCCAGGCGGTCGACAAGACCACGGCCGAGACCATGCGGTTCGAGGTCGAGGTCGGCGGTCGCCCGGTGCGCTTCGGCAAGACCCTGCTGTTCAAGGCCCGCGCCTGCGAGGTCTCCGCTTCGGATGAAATGACCGAGGACGCCATCGCCTATATGGAGGTCGGGGTTCAGCCGCGCGGCCTGGCGGCGCCGACCGAGGCGCGTCAGGTGTTCAAGGGCTGGATGTTCGCCTCGTCGCCCAGCGTCAGCGGGCTGCAGCATCCGGTCTACGACGCCTGGGTGGTCGGCTGTAAGGCGTAATTGACGGCCTCGGCGCCGCTCGTCGGCGCCATGAGGGCGGCGTCGTCCGGCGTCGCTTGCAAGGCCCAGGGCAGCATCCGCAGATAGGCTTCCTGCGGCGTCTCCACGGCGCCGAACTGGCTGAGGTGGTCGGTCAGGAACTGCGCGTCCAGCAGGCGCCAGCCGCCCTTTCTGAGCCGCGCGACCAGATGGACCAGGGCGACCTTTGACGCGTCCGTCGCCCGGCTGAACATGCTCTCGCCGAAGAAGGCGCCGCCCAGCGTCACGCCGTACAGGCCGCCGACCAGCGTCTCGTCTCGCCAGCACTCGATGCTGTGGGCGAAGCCGCGCTGATGCAGCTCGATGTAGAGGCGGCGGATCGGGGCGTTGATCCAGGTGTCCTCGCGCCCCGGCGCGGGCGCGGCGCAGGCGTCCAGCACGGCGGCGAAGGCCGTGTTCACCCGCACCTGAAACGGCTCGCCTCGCACGGTGCGGCGCAGGCGTGACGGAATGTGGAAGCGATCCAGCGGTATGACGCCCCGCTGCTCCGGCTCGACCAGGAAGACGCGCGGATCATCGTGCGCCTCGGCCATGGGGAAGACCCCCCGCGCGTAGCAGGCGAGCAGCGCCTCCGGTCCGAAGACGTCGGAAGGGCCGCTCGCGCTGAAGCCCGGCTCGTCCAAGATAGGCGCCTTAGGCCTTGGCCTTTTGCGCCGCCGCCCATTTCTCCAGCCAGTGGATGTCGTAGTCGCCCGACAGGATGTCCGGCTCCTGCAACAGCTTCTGGAACAGCGGGATGGTGGTGTCGACGCCGCTGATGACCGTCTCGCCCAACGAACGCTTCAGACGGGCCAGCGCCTCTTCGCGATCGCGGCCGTGGACGATCAGCTTGCCGATCAGGCTGTCGTAATAGGGCGGGATCGAATAGCCGGCGTAGATGGCGCTATCCAGACGCACGCCCAGGCCGCCCGGGGCGTGGAACTCGGTGATCGTGCCCGGCGACGGGGTGAAGGTCTCCGAGTTCTCGGCGTTGATCCGCACCTCGATGGCGTGGCCCTTGAACTCGATGTCCTCCTGCGTGAACGACAGCGGCAGGCCCGCGGCGATGCGGATCTGTTCGCGCACCAGATCGACGCCGGTGATCATCTCCGTGACCGGGTGTTCGACCTGCAGGCGGGTGTTCATCTCGATGAAGAAGAACTCGCCGTCTTCCCACAGGAACTCGATGGTTCCGGCGCCCAGATAGCCGATGGCGGCGATGGCCTTGTTGACCGTCTCGCCGATCTTGGCGCGACCCTCGGCCGACAGGGCGGGCGAGGGGGCTTCTTCCAGCACCTTCTGGTGACGGCGTTGCAGCGAGCAGTCGCGTTCGCCCAGGTGGACGACGTTGCCGTGGCTGTCGGCGATGACCTGGATCTCGATGTGGCGCGGCTTCTGGAGGTAGCGCTCCATGTAGACGGCGCCGTTGCCGAAGGCGGCCAGGGCCTCGGACTGGGCGGTCTGCACGGCCTCGACCAGGTCGTCGGCCGTCATCGCCACCTTCATGCCGCGCCCGCCGCCGCCGGCGGCCGCCTTGACGATCAAGGGGAAGCCGATGGTCTTGGACGCCTCGATGGCCTGTTCGACCGTCTCGACTTCGCCGTCAGAGCCGGGAACGACGGGGATGCCTGCGTCCTTGACGGTCTGCTTGGCGGTGATCTTGTCGCCCATGACCCGGATATGCTCGGGCTTGGGGCCGATGAAGGCCAGGCCGTGGGCCTCGACGATCTCGGCGAAGCGGGCGTTCTCCGACAGGAAGCCGTAGCCGGGGTGGATCGCCTGGGCGCCGGTGATTTCCGCCGCCGCGATGATCGAGGGGATGTTCAGATAGGACTTGGCCGCCGGCGCGGGGCCGATGCAGACGCTCTCATCGGCCAGGCGCACCCACATGGCGCCGCGGTCGGCTTCCGAGTGCACGGCGACGGTGGAGATGCCCATCTCCTTGCACGCGCGGTGGATGCGAAGCGCGATCTCGCCGCGGTTGGCGATCAAAACCTTGGTGAACATGGGGCTCAGGCTTCCAGCACGACCAGGGCTTCGCCGAACTCGACCGGCTGGGCGTCGCCCACCAGGATTTCAGCCACCACGCCGTCGCGCGGCGACTGGATCGGGTTCATGGTCTTCATGGCTTCGACGATGACCAGGGTCTGGCCCTTCTTCACCTTGTCGCCGACCTTGATGAAGGGATCGGCGCCCGGCGCGGGCTGCAGATAGGCGGTGCCGACCATCGGCGACTTCACCTCTTCGCCGGCGCGGGCGACGATGGTGGCCGGGTCCGACGGCATGGAGAGCGGCGCTGCGGCGGCCGGTGCGGCGTGGGCGACCGGGGCCGGGGCGGCGGCGTACTGGATCGGAGCGGCGGCGACGGTGACTTCGCGCTTCACCTTGATCTTCAGATCGCCGCGCTCGACTTCGATCTCGGTCAGGTCGGTGTCGTTCAGGATGTCGGCCAGGCTGCGGACCAGGTCGGCGTCGATGTTCTTGTTCTTGTCGTCGGACATGAGGGTCTCTTCTACTTGATCTTCAAACGGCGCGCGGCGGTCAGCCCTTGGCCCCGGCGCGGCGCGCCAGATCCAGAGCGGCCCGGACGGCCAATTCATAGCTGCGGGGGCCGAAGCCGGCGATCACGCCGGTCGCGGCCAGGGACACATAGGAGTGATGCCGAAACGCCTCGCGCGCGGCGGGGTTCGACAGATGGCACTCGACCACGGGGATGCTCAGCGTCTTCAGCGCGTCCAGCAGGGCCACCGAGGTGTGGGTGAAGGCGGCCGGATTGATGACCAGGGCGTCGGCCTCAGTCCTGGCTTCCTGGATCCAGTCGACCAGTTGGCCTTCATGATTCGACTGATGGAACACCACGCGGGCGCCTTCAGCCGCCGCCTCGCACATGGCCTGAACGTCGGCCAGCGTCTCGCGGCCATAGATATCCGGCTCCCGAACCCCCAGCAGGTTCAGGTTCGGCCCGTTCAGGACATACAGGGTGAGAGTTTCGGGCATTCGCTCGCAAAACAGGCGCGCCGCCGCGCGGAATCGAGCGCGCGTTGTAGCCTAGGTGGCGCGCGGCGCAAAGCGGGCGGGCAAAAAGGGTGACGTAGGGGGAGGTTGGGGCCGCTGGCTGGGGGCGGCGGCGGGAAATAACCCGCGCGGGGCTCGTGCAGGAACCTTTGATGGAAGGTTGACGGCGAGATTAATTACAACATATTGCGCAATATATTTCATTATGAGGTCTGGAAGTGATTTATCGAGTTTTCCTCTCGTTGCTGAGCGTCGCTGTCCTGGCGCCGGTTTCGGTTGATGCGCAGACCCTGGATCATAAGGCGCAGCGCGAAGTCGTGGCTCGCCTCGAGACGGCGTTGCAGCAGAACTATGTTTTCCCTGACCGAATTCCGGTCATATCCGCTGAGCTGGACAGGCGGATTCAATCGGAGCCGATGGAAGCCGATCGCTTCGCCGCGAGCCTTGCTCAAGGTCTAGTCAAGGCGAGCGAGGATCTGCACTTTTCGGTGGCCTTCGATCCCGACGAGGTCGCGGCTGACCGTCGAGCCAAGGCGAGCGGCGAGACGACGACACAGGCCCAACGCGACAGAGAACGTGCGGCGAATTTCGGGTTTCGCGAGGCGCGGCGGCTGGACGGCGATCTGGCCTATGTGCGGTTCGATTTCTTCGCCGACCCGCAATATGCTCAGGAGACGGCGTCGGCGGCCATGCGTTTCGCCGACGGGGCCAAGGGGCTGATCTTCGACCTGCGTTATAACAACGGCGGCGTCCTGGAGATGGCGCAGTTCCTGATGAGCTACCTCTATCCGGCGGGCAAGGACCAGGAATTCTTCGACTACAACTACAATGACAAGGGGGCGCAGGTGGTGCGGAGCCAGTGGAGTCTGCCCGCCGTGCCCGGCTGGCGGTCGGGGGGTATCCCCGTGGTGGTTTTGACCGGTTCGACGTCCTTCTCTGCGGCCGAATGGATGGCGTTTTCGCTGCAGCGCCTGGGCCGGGCGACTGTCATCGGCGAACAGACCTCTGGGGGCGCGCATCCGGTCACCCGTGTGCCGATTGATGATCGCTTCATGCTGCAGGTTCCGTTCGGCCTGATCCGGGATCCGGTCGACGGTAAGGATTTCGAGGGCGTCGGCGTGACCCCTGACCTGGCGGTTCCGGCTCCGGAGGCCCTGTTGGCGGCGCAGAAGTTCCTGCTGCAGAGCCGGGCTGATGCTGGCGATGCAGAGGCCGAATGGGCCTTGGTTCCGATTGAAACTGCGCTAACCGGCCAAGCTGCAAGCGCGGCTGAGATGGATGCCGCAGTCGGAGCCTATGAGGGTCGAACCCTGGCGCGCACCGCCAACGGTCTGGCCTATCATTGGCGGGATCGCTTTGTTCTGGCTCTTGAGCCGATCGGGAAAGATCTGTTTGCGGTCCAGGGAACGGATGACTACCGCTTCCGTCTGGTGCACGAGAATGGCCGTGTGAGCGGTTTGGAGCGAGTGTGGAAGTCCGGCGAGCGGGAAACCTATCGTCGCCTGGACTGAGGAAGCGTTGGACGAATGATAGAGTTGGATCGCACCTTTCTGGGCCGGCTGAGCGAGCAGCTCAGCGAACTGATCGAGCAGCAGTCGGCCGAGGTGTTCAAGCGCGCGGGCATTGTCATCCCGGTGAAGTCCTCGTCCTTGCTGGGCGCCATTGCGACGCTCGGCCCGGTCTCTGTCGCCGATCTGGTGCGGGCGCTGGACCGTTCGCACCAGCTCATTCAGCAGAAGATACCCAAGCTTCTGGCCCTGGATCTGGTCAGCCGCCGTCCCGATCCCAACGACCTGCGCATCAACTTGATCGAGATCACCGACAGGGGGCGCGAACAATTGGCCTTGCTGGACGGGCTGACGCCCGAGTTTGAACGCGCCTATGCCGAAATGGAGCAGGAGGCCGGCCCGGTGTTCGACACAGTAGCTCGCGCGATCCGCTCGCTTAAGGCCCGCTCCTTGAACGATCGCATAATCGTCTGAAAGGCGTTCTGCGCTGATTGATGCTCGTCGTGCGCAAACGCGCTATAGCTCCGGCGTCAGCGGCGGGCCCGAAAGAAGGGCGCGCTTGCGATCGGTGCTTATGCTGCTCGGAAAGATGTGATGCGTATCGAAGTCAACGGCGAGGCGCGGGACACCGCCGCCACGACCATTCTGGGACTGGTTCAGGAGCTGTCGCTGGACCCCAAGAAGGTGGCGGTCGAGCGCAATCTGGAGATCGTGCCGCGCTCGCTGCACGGCGAGACGGCGCTGGCTGAGGGCGACAAGATCGAACTGGTGCAGTTCGTCGGCGGGGGCTGAGCAGTAGAAGCGTGGGGCCGATCAAATCCCGCAACGCCGCTTCCCCCCGGCGGCGGGCGGCGCTAGGTCAGGAGCATGACTGACACCGCTCCCCGCACCGACAGCTGGACCGTCGCCGGCCGCACCTTCAACTCGCGCCTGATCGTGGGCACCGGCAAGTATCGCGACTACGCCCAGAACGCGGCGGCGGCCGAGGCTTCGGGCGCCGAGATGGTCACCGTGGCCGTGCGCCGGGTGAACCTGACCGATCCGAACCAGCCGGTTCTGACGGACTTCATCGACCCGAAGAAATACACCTATCTGCCCAATACGGCGGGCTGCTTCACCGGTGAGGACGCCGTGCGGACCCTGCGTCTGGCGCGCGAGGCGGGCGGCTGGACCCTGGTCAAGCTGGAGGTTCTGGCGGACCCCAAGACCCTGTTCCCCGACATGGAGGAGACCCTGCGGTCGCTGAAGCTGCTGACCGTTGAGGGCTTCGAGGTCATGGTCTATTGCACCGACGACCCCGTCTATGCGCGCAAGCTGGAGGACGCGGGCGCCGTGGCCATCATGCCGCTGGGCGCGCCGATCGGCTCGGGGCTGGGGGTGCAGAACCCGATCAACATCCGTCTGATCGTCGAGCAGTCCAAGGTGCCGGTGCTGGTCGACGCAGGCGTCGGTACGGCCTCGGACGCGGCCATCGCCATGGAACTGGGCTGCGACGGCGTGCTGATGAACACCGCCATTGCCGAGGCGCGCGATCCCCTGCTGATGGCCAGCGCCATGAAGCACGCCGTCATCGCCGGGCGTGAATCCTACCTGGCGGGGCGGATGAAGAAGCGGTTCTACGCCGACCCGTCCTCGCCGTTGGCGGGGCTGATCTGAGAAGGCTCAGGGGCTGACCGGAAGGTCAGCCCTTTTTCTTGGCCGCTTCGATCAGGGCGCCGACCTCGCGCGGGTCGATGCCGGGGCTGGCGACGCCGTTGATGAAGAAGGTCGGCGTGCCCTGCAGGCCGAGCGCAGCGGCGGCGGCATGAATGTCGGTGACGTGGCGCGTCATCTCGGGGGCCGAGATGGCGGCGTTCGCCCTGGCCATGTCGACGCCGTTGTCGGCCAGGATGCGGTCGATCGAGGCGCGGTCCAGCGCGCGTTCGGCCATCAGGGCGTCATAGACAGCCAGATACTTGCCCTGCTGGTGCGCGGCCAGGGCGGCGCGGGCGGCGTACTGTGAGGACACGTCCTCGCCCCGGTCCAGAATCGGCCAGTCCTTGAAGACGAAGCGCACGTCCGGGTGAGCCGCCATCAGGGCGCGGTAATCGTGGGCCACGGCCTTGCAGCCGGGGCAGCGGAAGTCGAAGAATTCGATCACCGTCACCTTGGCGTTGGCCGGGCCGAAGGCCGGATCGCGCGCATCGGCGGCCAGCAGGGCCGGATTGGCGGCCGCGGCGGCGTTGATGGTCTGGACGCGCGATTGGGATTCCATCGTCTCGCGCGCGGCCAGGACTTCGTCCAGCACCTGAGGGTTGCTGATCAGATAGTCGCGCACCTTGCCGCCGAAACCGCCGCTCAGATAGGGCGCGGCCGACAGCGCCAGGGCGACCGCCGACATGGCCACGGCGGCGCCGCCCAAAACGGTTCCCGACAGGGCGAAGCGGCCCTTGGCGGCGGCGCGCGGCGTCACGGCGGGCTGGTCGGTTTCAGGGCCGGGTTCGCGGGCGTCGTCGGTCATCAAGGTCTCGTCAGGCGCAAAAAGAGGGAAGGCGGGTTCGGCGTCAGGCGCCGGGCGGAATGACGCCGGAGCGGCTGCGCTGTTCATTGCGGCGCTCGGCGTCGGTGATGTCTTTTTCGGTCGCGCCCGAGGCCAGGACGATGTCGGTGGCCCGGCGCCATTCGATGGAGCTCCGGTCCAGCATGTCGCGGGCTCGCATGGCGAACTGGGCGGCCTGATCCGGGCGGCGCAGGGCGAACCAGTATTCCGCCGAAGCCAGGCGGGCCTCGCCCTCCTTGCCCTGGCTGGCGTAGGCCTGGGACAGCAGGCGCCAGCCCATGGTGTTCTCCGGCTCAAGCGCCAGTGCGCGCTTCAGCTGGTTCTCGGCTTCGGTCAGTTTGGAGGCGTCGCTGGTCTCGATCAGGGCGTGAGCCAGGTTGATGCGTAGCAGGGGGGCGTCCGGCTTCAGCTCGACCGATTTCTCATGCGCGCCCAGGGCCTCGGCCGGGCGGCCTTCCTCGAACAGGATCTGGCCCTTCAGCTCCCAGAAATAGGGGTTCTCGGGCTGTTCGGCCAACAGGACGTCGACCGCGTCCAGCGCCTTCTGCGTCTGGCCGTCGCGATACCAGGCGATGGCGCGGGCGTAGCGGGCGGGCAGGGTGACGTCGCTGGACGGATAGTCGCGCAAGGTGGCGTTGGGCGCATCCATGAAGGCGCGGATCTTGGCCACGACCAGGGCGTGCTGGGCCATGCGCGCGTCGCTGTCGCGCTTGTCGTAGTGGGAGGCGGCCTCGACCGGGCGGCGCAGGGCTTCGATCCGCTGCGAGGACAGAGGGTGGCTGCGGAAATAGGGATAGCGACGCTGATCCGAGAAGATTTCCTGGGCGCGGAAGTTCTCAAAGAACTCGACCATGCCGCGTCCGGATTCCCCGGCGCGTTCCAGGGCGCGGGCGCCGGTGATGTCGGCCTCGCCCTCCTGGCTCTGCATGTAACGCAGGGCGCCGAGCGTGCCGAAATACTGGCTGGAGGCCAGCAGGGCCGCGCCCGCGTCCGGCGCGCCGGCGATCGCGGCCAGGGCGCCCAGCGCCATGGTCATGATCATCGGCTGCATCCCGGCGTTCTGGGCGCCGTCGCGTAGCGTGTGGCGGTTCTTGATGTGGCCCGCCTCGTGGGCGATCACGCCGAGGAGCTGATTGGGGCTCTTGGTCCGCAGGATCAGGCCGGTGTTCAACCCCATGATCCGCCCGCGCGTGGCGAAGGCGTTCAGGTCGTTGTCGTTGACCAGCAGGATCTCGACCTCGTTCGGGTCCAGCCCCATGGCGTCGAGCACGGGCTCGGACCACTCATGGATGATGCCCTCGATCTCGGTGTCCCGGATCAGGCTCTGCGCCTGGGCCGCGGCGGCCGAGGCCAGCACCGCGAGGGCGCCGACGCCGGCGGCCAGATAGCGCCGAAAGCGGGTTGCGGCGGGGGGCGTCCTGGTCATGACGATCTCCAGAGCGATAGTCTCCCCCGCAGCTTCCAGCTTAATCGTGTCCGATCAACGGCGCCACCAGCCCCGCTTGGGCTTGGCGGGCGGCGCGCCGATCTGGTTCGGATCGTCGGCGATGATGGCCGCGATGTCGACCTCGGCCGTCGGCGCTGGGGCTGGCTCGGCCAGGACGACAGCCTCTTCGACCACGCTCTCGGCGACGGCCGGGATCTCGCCCAGAGCCTCTTCGAGGGCTTCTTCGATCGCCTGTTCGACGCGGGCGGCCACGGCGGGCGGCACGTCCAGTTCGGCGGGGACGGGCTGGTCGGCTTCGACCGGCGCGGCCTCGGCCTCAACCGGGGCGGCTGCCGTCGAGTCTTCCACGGCGGCGGCGCTGACCTTGCGGCGCACGCGGCGGCGCTTGGGCGCTTCGGCCTGTTCGACGGCCGGAGCGGCTTCAGCGGCCGGCGCCTCGGTCGCTTCGCCTTCGATCACCACGGCGATCGGCGTGTCGGGCGAGCCGACGGGCGGCAGGCCTTCATTGGCGGCGCGGTCTTCGACCTTGGTTTCGTGGGTCAGTTCGCCCTGACCGCGACCCCGGCCGCGGCCGCGACGACGGCGCGAGCGGCCGTTGCGGCCTTCTTCCGAAGTGGCGACCTGGTCCAGGCTGATGTCCTGAGCCGTATCCTCGCCGGCGGCCTCGGACCTGCGCTCGTCCTTGCGTTCGGGACGAGGGGCGACCGGGTTGATCGGGTCGAACCAGACGTAAGGATCCTGCAGCGACGGCGTGCGGCCGCGCACCCAGGCGTAGACGTCGCGTTCGCCTTCCTCACGCATCCGGCGGCCGCCGCGACGGCCCCGGCGGCGGCGACCGCCCCGGCTGTCGTCGTCATCGTCGGAAGCGGCGGCTTCGGTTTCTTCGTCACGGCGACCGCCGCGACGGCGACGGCGGCGTCCGCCGCGGCTGTCGTCATCCTGTTCGGAGCGGGCGCGGGCCTCGTCGTCGTCCTCGTCCTCGCGGTCGAGATCGGCTTCGTCCTCGTCGTCGCCGAAGTCGTCTTCGTCCTCGGCGTCTTCGTCCTCGTCGTCATAGGCGCTGTCGTCGAAGCCGTCGTCCAGGTCGGCCAGATCGATGTGGCTTTCGGGGGCGACGAAGTCCTCGTTCGTCTCGGTACGCTCGATCGAGTGCTCGCCCTGAGCCAGGCTGTCGTCGATCTGGATGATGACGTTCAGGCCGCGCTCTTCCAGCAGGAACTGCAGATAGGCGCGCTTGTGGTTTAGGATGTACAGCGCCACGGCGGTCGAGACGCGCAGGTTCACCGAACCCGCGCCGTTCTTGCCGGCCTCGATGTCGACGGCGCGCAGGGTGGTCAGGGCCGCCGATTCGGCCGAACGGACCCGCCCGGCGCCCTGGCAGCATTCGCAGACCTCGGTCGCGCCTTCGATCACGCCCAGGCGGCGACGCTGACGGCTGATCTCCATCAGGCCGAAGCCCGAGATGCGGCCCATCTGGATGCGGGCGCGGTCCTTGGCCAGGGCGTCCTTGAGGGCCTTCTCAACCGCGCGGTTGTTCTTGCCCTCGTCCATGTCGATGAAGTCGATGACGATCAGACCGGCCAGGTCGCGCAGGCGCAGCTGGCGGGCGGCCTCGACGGCGGCTTCCAGGTTGGTCTTGGTCGCTGTGGCCTCGACGTTGCGCTCCTTGGTGGCGCGGCCGGAGTTCACGTCGATGGCGACCAGGGCTTCGGTCTGGTTGATGACCAGATAGCCGCCCGACTTCAGCGGCACGACCGGCTGGTGAATCTGGGTCAGCACCTCTTCGATGCCGTTCGCCGCGAACAGCGGGCGCGAGCCCTGGTAGAGGTGGATCTTCTTGGCCTGCGACGGCATCAGCACGCGCATGAAGTCGCGGGCCTGCTTGAAGCCTTCGACGCCCTCGACCTGAATGCCGTCGAAGTCCTTGTCGTACATGTCGCGCACGGCGCGGCGGACCAGGTTCTCTTCCTCGTGGATCATCGCCGGCGCGTTGGAGCGCAGGGTCAGTTCGCGGATCGTCTCCCACAGGCGCAGCAGATATTCATAGTCGCGCTTGATCTCGGCCCGCGTGCGCTTGGCGCCCGCCGTGCGGATGATCAGGCCCATGCCCTGCGGCACCTTCAGCGCGGCGGCGGCGGATTTCAGCCGGCGACGGTCCGAGGTGTTGGTGATCTTGCGCGAGATGCCGCCGCCCTTGCCGGTGTTCGGCATCAGCACGCAGTAACGGCCGGCCAGCGACAGCCAGGTGGTCAGCGCCGCGCCCTTGGCGCCGCGCTCGTCCTTGACGACCTGCACCAGCAGGATCTGGCGGCGCTTGATGACGTCCTGGATCTTGTAGCGACGCATCAGGCGACGCTTCAGGCGTTCCTCGTCGGCCAGCTTGCCGTCGGAATCAGCGTCGTCGGATTCACGACCCAGGTCGTCTTCGTCCGCGTCGTCATGCGCTTCGGCCATGATGGCTTCGCGGTCGGCGACAGGGATCTGATAGTAATCCGGGTGGATTTCGTTGAAGGCCAGGAAGCCGTGGCGGTTGCCGCCGTACTCGACGAAGGCCGCCTGCAGGCTGGGCTCTACGCGGGTGACCTTGGCGAGATAGATGTTCCCGCGAAGCTGACGGCGGGCGCGGGATTCGAAATCGAATTCCTCAACCTGGCGGCCGTCCACGATCGCGACGCGCGTTTCTTCCGCGTGCGCCGCGTCTATCAACATGGTTTTTGACATTGAAGGTCTCTCTCAGGCGCGCCAGGCCGTGCGCCGCGAACGCAGTCGCGGGAATAGGGGCGGCTCGCCGAATGGAAATGGGGGCCAGGGCGCGCGTCATCCCCTCGCTAAAAGCGAGAGCGGCATGGTCTTGCCGTTCGGGAGCGCAGGCGGGTCGGCCCATAAGGTTGTCGGTCCTGGGCCCGGACGCGCCGATCAAGGCCGCATCCCGAACCCGTATCTTCGGATCGACGGCCAGGCCGCGCGATCCTCGGAATTGGTGAAAAGTTCAACGCCGCGAGGAGGGCGCGCCTGATCCCGACACAGTGCCGGGCGGCGCGATCGTTCGCATGCGGAACCGATAATAGGCAGATGTTGCGGAAAATAAAAGAACCGCGCGCCGGTAAGAGGTCTTAACGAAATCCTTAAACCCTGGGCTCATCCTGGCTTCTAAACTGCAGGGCGATTTCCCTCTGATGTTGGGTCGGTGGCGTGACAATCTGAGCCGTTGGGGCGTGCGCGAGTGGTCGATGACCGGCCTTGCGTTCGTCGTCATCTGCCTTGTCGCGTTCACGGCGACGCGCGGTCTGGCCTTCGGTCCGGACGGCGAAATCGTGCGTCTGCGTTTCGGCGGCGACGCCCAGCGGACCCGCGTGGTGCTGGATCTGGGCCGCTCGACGCGCGGTCAGGTGATCGAGGACGGTTCGGCCGGGCGGGTCATCCTGTCCCTGGCGGGCGTCAATCCTGCGCGCGGTCTGGAAGGCAGCGGCTCGGGCCTGGTGCGCGGCTATGAGGTCAGCGCGGCCTCGGGCGCGTCGCGCGTGCGGCTGGACCTGGCGCGCGGCGCCGAGATCGAGCGCCGCTTCCTGTTGCCGCCCGGCGACGGGGTGGACCACTATCGCTACGTCATCGATCTGAAGGCCACGGGCGCCGCCGCTGCGGTTCCGGTCGCCGCCCCGCGCCGAGAACAGGCTCGCGCCGAAAAGCCCCTGATCGTCATCGACGCCGGCCACGGCGGCCGCGATCCCGGCGCCCAGGGCCAGCATGTTCAGGAAAAGGCCGTCACCCTGGCCGCCGCCCGCGAACTCAAGACGGCGCTGGAGCGCACCGGCCGCTATCGCGTGCGCCTGACCCGCGACGGCGACGTCTATGTGGTGCACGGCCGCCGGGTGCAGATCGCCCGTGACGCGGGCGCCGACCTGTTCATCTCCCTGCACGCCGACGCCGGTTCGGACCCGGCCTTGCGCGGCGCCAGCGTCTATACCCTGTCGGAACAGGGCGCCGGTCGCGCCGTGCGCGAGTTCACCAAGGGCGACGACTGGCAGCGCGACCTGCGCCTGCCGGGGCGCGACCCCTCGGTCGACCGCATCCTGCTGGACATGACCCAGCGCGCCACACAGAACCGCTCGGCCCAGTTCGCGCGGGTGCTGCTGACCCACCTGGAAGGCGCGGACCATCCGCTGCTGCGCCGCAGTCACCGCGATGCGGGTCTGGCCGTGCTGTTGGCGCCGGACGTTCCGGCCATCCTGCTGGAGATGGGCTTCATCACCAATCCGGAGGATGAGCGCGTCCTGAGCGATGAACGCGCCCGTCGCCGCCTGATGCGCTCGGTCGCCGAGGGCATCGACCGTTATTTCCGCGAGCCGGCCGCCCCGGTGATGGTCGCCGGGGATATCGCCGGCGGCTGAGGTTTCAAGCTTCCAGGGCCGCCTTCGCGCGCTTGAAGATGTCCTCGAACATTTCCGCCGTCAGTCGGCCCGTGTTCGTATTCAGCCGTGAGCAGTGGTAGCTGTTGATTAGCGTATAGGGGCCGACCTGGCCCTCGACGCCATGCCCGGCGGGAATGGCTGAGCCGGGATAGCCCAGCGTCCGCAGGATGCTGCGCCGCGACACGTCGCCCAGGGTCACGATCACCTTCAGCCGGGGCAGGGCGGTCAGCCGATCCACCAGGAAGGGGCGGCAGGTGTTCTCTTCCGTCGCCGTCGGCTTGTTCTGCGGCGGGGCGCAGCGCACGGCGTTGGTGATCATGCAGTCGACCAGCGTCAGGTCATCGTGGCCATCAGGATCGTAAGACCCCTTTGCAAAGCCGGTCTTCTTCAGCGTGTCATACAGCAGCCAGCCTGCGTGGTCTCCGGTGAAGGGGCGGCCCGTGCGGTTGGCGCCGGTGCGGCCCGGCGCCAGGCCTGCGATCAGCAGACGCGCGTTCGGATCGCCGAACGAGGGCGCCGGACCGTTCCACCAGTCCGGGTTCTGACGCGCGTTCTCGGCGCGATAGGCGACCAGGCGCGGGCACAGGGGGCAGTCGCGCGCCGGTTCCGGGGTCAACGCTGCGCTCACGCGCGATCGCTCCGGTCCAGGGTGCGGGTCACGCCCTGATTCATCGCGGCCTTGGGCTTGCCGACCTGGTTCATGATGTCGGCCAGATCAACGAAGGCGTCGGCCTGACGGCGCAGGTCGTCGGAAATCTGGGGCGGCTGGCTCTTGACGGTCGAGACGACGGTGACGCGCACGCCCTTGGCCTGCAGAGCCTGCACCACACGGCGGAAGTCGCCGTCGCCCGAGAACAGCACCGCCTGATCCAGGCGCGGCGCCAGCTCCAGCATGTCGACAGCGATCTCCATGTCCATATTGCCCTTGGTGCGGCTGTGGCCCTGGGCGTCGGTGAAGCGTTTGACCGGCTTGGTCACCACGGTGAAGCCGTTGTAGTCGAGCCAGTCGACCAGCGGCCGCACGGGCGAGAATTCTTCGCCCTCGATGATGGCCGTGTAATAATAGGCGCGGATCAATCGGCCTTCGCCGACGAACCAGGTGGACAGCTTCTTGAAGTCGAGATCGCAGTTCAGGGCGCGCGCGGCCGAATAGAGGTTGGCGCCGTCGATGAACAGGGCGATGCGGTCATCGGGATGGTCGGTCATGAAGGAAAATGAGTCCGTCGATATGGTCGAGAAAATGAACGCCCCGACCGACGCCGCAGGAGAATCCTGGGGCGAGACCGATCTGGACGCGGCAGTCATCGTCGCACTGGGCTGCAATGACAAGGGTGATTGGTCGTCCTGTGTCGTGGCGCTGGAGGCGGCGCTGGCTCGGTTCCGCGCCGAGGGGGTGGATGTGCTGGCGCGTTCGTCCTGGTGGTCGTCCCAGGCCTGGCCTGACCCCAGCGACCCACCCTTCCTGAACGGCGTGGCCGTAGTCAGCACCGCCCAGGACGCCTCAACCCTGATGCAGACCCTGGGGCGGATCGAGGATCTGTTCGGCCGGGTGCGGACGGCGCGCAATGCGCCGCGCACGCTGGATCTGGATCTGATCGCCTATGGGCGGCTCAGCGGCGATCTGAACGGGCTGATTCTGCCGCATCCGCGAGCGGCCGACCGGCTGTTCGTCATGGGGCCGCTGGCCGAGGTGGCGCCGGAGTGGACGCATCCGGTTTGCGGCCGTCGTGCGCGCGATCTGGCGGCGGCGGCCACGGTCGGCGAGGATGCTCGACCCCTGCCGAGGGGTTGACGTCGGGCCGTCTGTCGGGCGAGGGGAGGCGCAACTGACGCCGATCCGCCCCAATGCCGCCTTCGCGGCGTTGCACAATCGGCTTTCAACCTATATTTTGTGCGGTTCTCCCTGCCGCCAGAGGAAATTCATGGCCCGCGTCACTGTCGAAGACTGCATCGAAAAGGTGCCGAACCGCTTTGGTCTGGTTCTGCTGGCCGGTCACCGCGCCCGCAACATCGCCAACGGCGCGCCGCTGACGCTGGACCGCGACAACGACAAGAACCCGGTCGTCGCCCTGCGCGAACTGGCCGAGGACACCGTCACCCCGGACGAACTGCGCGAGAACATCATCACCACCCTGCAACGGGTCGATGAGCGGACCGAGGCCGAGGATGAAGCCGAAGTCGTGGCCCTGCTGGCCGAGCCGCAGCACATGAACATGGCCGAAGCCGAACTGATCCGCGCGCTGCAGAGCGACCGCGACGGGGGCCAGGAGGAACGCTACTGACGGCAGAGCCTGTCACCGGCGTCACCTCCTCAACGGCGCGGCCCCTGGCGGACACGCCGATGGACCAACCCGCGAATCTGCAAGACAAGTCGGCGTCGTCCCCTGCCGGGGCGGCGCCGAAGTCGTCTGAAGGCCCTGCATTGTCTGATACCAAGCGCGCACCGATCATGCGCCAGTTCGAACTGATCGAGGCGGTCAAGGCCTATGATCCGACTGCCGACGAGGCGCTGCTGAACCGCGCCTATGTCTATGCGATGAAGATGCACGGCTCGCAGCTGCGGGCCTCGGGCGATCCCTATTTCGCCCATCCGATCCAGGTCGCGGGCATCCTGACCGACTATCGGCTGGATACGGCGACCATCGTCACGGCCCTGCTGCACGATGTGGTCGAGGACACCTCGGCCACGCGCGAGGACATCGCCGAGATGTTCGGCGAAGAGGTCGCCGTCCTGGTCGAGGGCGTAACCAAGCTGTCGCGGCTGGAGCTTCAGGCCGAGCACACGCGTCAGGCCGAGAACCTGCGCAAGTTCATCCTGGCCATTTCGCGCGACGTGCGGGTGCTGCTGGTCAAGCTGGCGGACCGCCTGCACAACATGCGCACCCTTCACTTCGTGAAGCCGGAGAAGCGCGAGCGCATCAGCCGCGAGACGCTGGAAGTCTACGCCCCCCTGGGCCGGTCGATAGGCATCCACTCCATCGCCGCCGAGCTGGAGGAGCTGGCGTTCGAGCATCTGAACGCCACGGCGCGCGTCGCCATCCAGCGCCGCCTGGAGGCGCTGAAGCTGGAGAACGGCAGCGCCATCGAGGCCGTCTCGCCCGAGATCGAACGGGTGCTGTCCGAGGCGGGGCTGACCGCGCGGGTCAAGGGGCGCGAGAAGACGCCCTATTCCATCTGGCGCAAGCTGCAGCGCAAGACGGTCGGCTTTTCATCCCTGTCGGACATCTACGGCTTCCGCGTCATCGTCGAGAGCGAGGACGACTGTTACCGCGCCTTGGGCGTTATTCACCGCGCGTGGCCGATGGTGCCGGAACGGTTCAAGGACTTCATCTCGACGCCCAAGTCGAACAACTACCGCTCGCTGCACACCACGGTCGTCGGGCCGGGCGGGCTGCGCATCGAGATGCAGATCCGCACCGAGATCATGGACCGCGTGGCCGAGGACGGGGTGGCGGCGCACTGGGCCTACAAGAACCAGTCCTACGGCTTCGACCGTGAGGCGATGGAGGCGGATGGCGGCCGCGATCCCCTACTGAACCTGCGCCATCTGGTTCAGGTGATCGAGCACGGGGAGGGCGGCGAAGACTGGGTCGAGCACGCCAAGCTCGAAATGTATCTGGATCAGGTCTTCGTCTTCACGCCCAAGGGGGCGCTGATCACCCTGCCGCGCGGGGGGATGCCGCTGGACTTCGCCTACGCCGTCCACACCGAGGTCGGGGACACCGCCGTCGGGGTCAAGATCAACGGCGAGCTGAAGCCCATGCGCACGGCGCTTCAGAACGGCGACGTGGTCGAGATCATCCGCGGGACCAAGCGCGAGGCGCCCACCGACTGGCGCAGCCTGACCGTCACGGGCCGGGCGCGCTCGGCCATCCGTCGATTCATCCGCTCGTCGGAGCGCGAAGAGTTCGTGCGCCTGGGCAAGACGACGCTGGAGCAGACACTGGAGCGGGCGGGCAAGTCGCTGGCCGACGTCAAGCTGTCGGAGGTGCTGAAGACCTTCGCCATGCCGTCGGAGGAGGACATGTTCGACGCCATCGGCCGGGGGCGTCTGACGGCCACGCGCGTGGCCGAGACCCTGTTCCCGGCGCTGAAGGGCCAGCTGAAGGCCGGGCCGGAGCGCAAGCGCATCGGCGAGGAATCGCCGCGTCTGTTCGTGCGCGGCGGCGGTCTGACGCCGGGCGTCAGCATCCATTTCGGCCAGTGTTGCTCGCCGGTGCCGGGCGACCGCATCGTCGGCATTCTTGAGCCGGACAAGGGACTGACCGTCCACACCATCGACTGTCAGACCCTGGCCGATTTCGCCGATGACGACTCCGTTTGGCAGGATCTGCAATGGACGCCGCAGGCCGAGCGCAGCGCCGTCGGCGCGGTCAAGCTGCACGCCACCCTGACCAATGCGCGCGGCGTGCTGGGGCAGGTGGCCTCCATCATCGGCGAGGCGGGCGGCAACATTCTGAATCTGTCGATGGCGCACCGGCAGCACGACTTCTACGACATCGATATCGACGTGGAGGTCGAGGACGCCCGCCACGCCACCATGATCATTGCGGCGCTGAGGGCCAATCCCTACGTCGATACGGTTGATCGCGCGCGCGGCTGAGCCGACGCTGACGCCATCAGTTTTCTCAAAGGTCGAAATGTCCCCCGAACAACAGAAGCTCGCCAACGAGGCCCAGTTGGCCTCGCCCTCCTATCGTCTGGCCGCCCTGGATCAGGACTTCCTGCTGGGCGAGTCGATGCGCGGCGTGCGCTTCCTGATGGAGTATGAAAAGGCCGAGCAGGCGCTGAAGGCCTGGGGCGTGCGCTCGACCATCGTGGTCTTCGGCAGCGCCCGCGTCGGCGTGAACGGCGACGGCCGCCACGCCTACTGGTACGAGCAGGCGCGTCAGTTCGGCCGCATCGCCTCCGAACGCGGCGGCGCCTTCCGCGGCGAGCCGGGCGAGGTGCGCGACAACGTCATCGCCACGGGCGGCGGGCCGGGCATCATGCAGGCCGCCAACCAGGGCGCGCACGAGGCCGGGGCGCCCTCGATCGGCTTCAATGTCACCCTGCCGCACGAGCAGTTCCCGAACCCGTGGTCGACGCCTGAACTGACGTTCCAGTTCCACTACTTCGCCATGCGCAAGATGCACCTGGCCATGCGGGCCAACGCCCTGGTGGTCTTCCCCGGCGGTTTCGGCACTCTGGACGAATTGTTCGAGATCCTGACCCTGCGCCAGACGGACAAGGCCCCGCCGATCCCCATCGTCCTGTTCGACGAGGCCTATTGGCGTTCGGTCATCAACTTCGACACCCTGATCGAGCACGGCATGGTCAAGGCGTCGGACATGAAGCTGTTCGCCTTCGCCGATGACGCCGAGACGGTGTGGACCAAGCTGCTGGAAGGCGGCCTGAAGCCCAACTGCGACATCAAATAGGGCGCGGGTTGAGGGCGGCCGCTGCAGGGTCTAAGGACGGCCTTCATGAACACTGAAGACGTCCTCAACGAATTCCGCGACGCCGGCGCCCTGCGCGAAGGCCATTTCGTCCTCTCGTCCGGCCTGCACAGCCCGGTCTTCCTGCAGAAGAACCTGGTCTTCATGGACGGCGCCCGCTGCGAGCGCCTGTGCAAGGCGCTGGCGGAAAAGATCGTCGCTGCGGTCGGCCCGGTCGATGCGGCTATCTCGCCCGCCGTCGGCGGCATCATCCCCGGCTATGAGACGGCCAAGCACCTGAACGTCCGCTCCATGTACGTCGAGCGCGAGGGCGGCGAGTTCAAACTGCGTCGCGGCTTCTCGGTCGAGCCGGGCGAGAAGATCGTCATGGTCGAGGACATCGTCACCACGGGGCTTTCTTCGCGCGAATGCATCGCTGCGATCCAGAAGGCGGGCGGTCATGTCGTCGCCGCCGCCTGCATCGTCGACCGTTCGGGCGGAAAGGTCGATGTGGGCGTGCCCCTGATCGCCCTGGCCTCGATGGAGGTGCCGGCCTATCCGGCCGACGCCCTGCCGCCGGAACTGGCCGCCCTGCCGGTCGAGGATCCGGGCAGCCGTCGCCTGTCGAAGTAGAGAAGAGAGAACGGGATGAAGCGTCAGCGGGTTCGTCTGGGCGTCAATATCGACCACGTCGCCACGGTCCGTAACGCACGCGGCGGCGCTCATCCCGATCCGGCCCGCGCGGCCGAGGCGGCGCTGGCGGCCGGGGCCGACGGCATCACCGCCCACCTGCGCGAGGATCGCCGTCACATCACCGACGCCGACATCGACGTGCTGACGGCCCTGTGCCGCCGCGCGGACAAGCCGCTGAACTTCGAGATGGCGGTGACGGAGGAGATGCTGGCCATCGCCCTGCGCCACCGGCCGCACGCCGCCTGCCTGGTGCCCGAGCGGCGCGAGGAAGTGACTACCGAGGGCGGTCTGGCCGTCGCCGGTCATGAGGCCCGCATCGCCCCGGTGGTGAAGGCCCTGTCCGACGCAGGCATCCGCGTCAGCCTGTTCATCGAACCGTCCGAGGACCAGGTCGAGGCCGCCGCCGCGGTCGGCGCCCAGGTGGTCGAGTTTCACACCGGCCGCTATTGCCACCTGACCGACCCGGCTCAGCGCGCGGTCGAGTTCGACCGTCTGGCCGCCGCCGCCGCCCAGGCCGACATTCTGGGGCTGGAGGTTCATGCGGGCCACGGTCTCGACTACGCCACGGCAGGCGATGTGCTGGCCATTCGCGAGATCGTCGAGCTGAACATCGGCCACTTCCTGATCGGCGAGGCGGTCTTCGTCGGCCTAGACGCCGCCATCCGCCGGATGCGCGCGGCGATGGACGAGGCGTCATCGTGATTATCGGCGTCGGCGCCGACCTGTCGGACATCCGTCGCATCCAGGCGTCGCTGGACCGCTTCGGCGACCGTTTCAAGCAACGCGTCTTCACCGAGCTTGAGCGCACCCGTTCGGACCGCAAGGCTGACCCGGCGTGGAGCTACGCCAAGCGGTTTGCGGCGAAAGAGGCCTGCGCCAAGGCCCTGGGCACCGGCATGCGGTCCGACGTCTACTGGCGCGACATGGGGGTGGTGAATCTGCCGTCTGGTCAACCGACGCTGGCCCTGACCGGCCACGCGGCCGAGCATCTGGCTCGCCTGACCCCGCCGGGACATGAGGCGCGCATCCACCTGACCCTCAGCGACGAACACCCCTACGCCCTGGCCTTCGTGGTGATCGAAGCCCTGCCCAAGGCCTGACGCCGCGGCGAAGGTTGCGGTTCCTTCATCATCCAGAGTCTTGCTCGCGGCGGGTTCAGCGACTACGCCTCGACCTTCAAACCCCGCGTTCGGCGGGGGATTCGAGCAGACGATGAGCGACGACCCCAAGGCGAACGGCGGAGCAGCCGACCCAGCCCTTGATCCGGCTGACCAACGGCCGATCTGGAGCGACGACGGCGACGCGCCCTTCGACATGGGGGACGACCCCGAGGCGCTCGACAGCGAGACCCCGATCTATGCGCCCCGGCGCTCCAGGAAGGCCAAGCGAGTGAAGAAAGAAAAGTCCGCGAGCAACGAAACGGTCGAGATCATCAAGACCGTCGTTTTCGCCCTGCTGATCGCGCTGGTGCTGCGGGTGCTGCTGTTCCAGCCCTTCACCATCCCGTCGGCCTCGATGGAGCCGAACCTGTACGAAGGCGACTACATCGTCGTGTCGAAGTGGTCGTACGGCTATTCCAAGCACTCGATCCCGTTCAGCCCGCCGGTGTTCAACGGCCGCATCCTGGGCAAGGCGCCGGAGCGCGGCGACATCGCCGTGTTCAAGCTGCCGCGCGACAACAAAACGGACTACATCAAGCGCGTGATCGGCCTGCCGGGCGACAAGGTGCAGATGATCGCCAACAAGCTCTACATCAACGGCGCGCCGGTTCAGGACGTGGTGGTCAGCCGCGCCCAGATGGCCGACATGTTCGGCCCGCGCGCCGTGACCCAGCTGCGCGAGACCCTGCCGGGCGGCCGCACCTTCATGACGCAGGACTTCGGCCCCGGCGGCGATCTGGACGACACCCCGCTGTATGAGGTTCCGGCCGGTCACTACTTCATGATGGGCGACAACCGCGACAACTCGATCGACAGCCGCGTCGAGATGTCGGCCGGCGTGGGCATGGTCCCGGCCGAGAACCTGGTCGGCAAGGCCGAGATCATCATGTTCTCGTGGACGCCGGGCGCCTCGCTGTTCAACCCGGTCAGCTGGTTCGCCAATGTGCGCTTCAGCCGGTTCTTCAAGATCCTCGACTGATGGCCGGCGGACGCACGAATGTGCGCGCCGAGGCCGTGGCGGCCCTGCGCCAGCGCCTGGGGCATGACTTTGAGGACGCCTCCCTGCTGGAGCGCGCCCTGACGCACTCCAGCGTGGGCGAGGGGGCGGGCCCGCAAGTTCCTGCCGACAATGAGCGGCTGGAGTTCCTGGGCGACCGGGTGCTGGGCCTGCTGGTCGCGGATCGACTGGTGCGCGACTATCCGTCAGCGGACGAGGGGCAGCTGTCCGCCCGCCTGCACGCCCTGGTGGACAAGAGCGCCTGCGCCCGCGTGGGCGAACGGCTGGGCGTGGGCGACGCGCTTCGCCTGTCGCCCGGCGAGACCAAGACGGGCGGCCGCAGAAAGGCCGGAGTCATCGCCGATGCTGTGGAAGCGATCCTGGCGGCCGTCTATCGCGACGGCGGTCTGATCGCCGCTCAGACCGTGTTCGAACGCGCCTGGGCCGAAGAATTGGCCGCGCCTCCGAGTGCGGCGGTGACCAACCCCAAGTCCGCCCTGCAGGAATGGGCGCAAGGCCAGGGCCGACCGCTGCCGACCTATGAAGTGGTCCAGCGTACCGGCTCGGATCACGCGCCGACCTTCACGGTCGAGGCGACGGTGACGGGCTATGAACCAGCCCGCGCCCAGGGACGTTCGCGACAGGAGGCGGAAAAGGCCGCCGCCATCGCCCTATTGAAACGAGAAGACGTAATTTGACCGAGACCACCGAAACCACCGAGATCACCGGCCAGCGTGCGGGCTTCGCCGCCATCATCGGCGCGCCCAATGCGGGCAAGTCGACGCTGGTGAACCGGTTGACCGGCTCCAAGGTCTCCATCGTCACCCAGAAGGTCCAGACCACGCGCTTCCCCGTGCGCGGCATCGCCATCAAGGGCGACGCCCAGATCGTGCTGGTGGACACGCCCGGCATCTTCACGCCGCGCCGCCGTCTGGATCGCGCCATGGTCGCCTCGGCCTGGGGCGGGGCGCAGGACGCGGACGTGGTCGTCCACCTCATCGACGCCCAGTCGCACATCGACGCTGAAGGTCGCGAGGGCACCGCCGCCGACCGCCGCTCGGCCGAGGACACCGAGACCATCATCGCCAATCTGAAGGCGACCGACACCAAGGTCATCCTGGCGCTGAACAAGATCGACGGCATGCGCCGCGACACCCTGTTGGCCCTGTCGCAGCGCCTGTTCGAGACGGGCGTCTATTCCGAGGTCTTCATGATCTCGGCGCTCAGCGGCGACGGCGTGGACGATCTGAAGACGCGCCTGGCCCTGGCCATGCCCGAGGGGCCGTGGCTCTACCCCGAGGACCAGTCGGCGGACGTGCCGCTGCGCGTCCTGGCCGCTGAGATCACGCGCGAGAAGGTCTATCTGCGCGTGCACGAGGAACTGCCCTATTCGGCGGCGGTCGAGACGACGTCGTTCGAGGACAAGGCGGACGGTTCGGCCCGCATCGAACAGACCATCTATGTCGAGCGCGAAAGCCAGCGCCCGATCGTTCTGGGCAAGGGCGGCCAGACCCTGAAATGGATCGGCCAGAAGGCGCGTGAAGAGCTGATCGAGATCCTGGATCGGCCCGTTCACCTGTTTTTGACCGTCAAAGTCGATCCCAAATGGCAAGACTCAAAGGCATTGTACGCCCAGTTCGGCCTGGAGTTTGACGTCTAGTCTCGTGTTCATCGTTCCCAAGACCGCGGGCGGAAGGCCCTGGTTCCTCGGTTCCCTCGTCGCCGCCGGCCTGATCTCGGCCGGGGCGGGCGCGTGGTTCGTGAAGGCTGTCGCGCCGGAAACCCAGGCGGCCGCCGTCTATCGGACAGACCTGCCCAAGCGTCCGCCGGTCGAGGTGGTCGAGGCCCTGCCGCAGTTGAAGGAACGTCTGGACCAGCTGGCGGCCAGCAAGCAGTTCACCGGCGCCGTCCTGGTGGCCAGGGGCGATCAGGTTCTGTTCCGCCAGGTCTACGGCAAGGCGAACTATGAGCAGGATACGCCCTTCGCTCTGGACACTCGTTTCCGCCTGGCCTCGGTGTCTAAGCAGTTCACCGCCGTGGCCGTTCTGAAGCTTCAGGACGAGGGCAAGCTGTCGGTCGACGATCCCGTCTGCAAATGGATCGAGCCGTGTCCCGACGCCTGGCGGCCGCTGCGTATCCATCACCTGCTGTCGCACACCTCGGGCATTCCGGACGTGATGGCGCAAGCCGAGTGGGGCCGTATCCGCGTCACCCACCGCACGTCGCAGGAACTGACCGAGACTTCGGCCCGCTATGGCCTGCAGTTCGAGCCGGGGACGAAGGTCCGCTACAACAACGCCGCCTTCAACCTGGCGGCCGAGATCGTGTCAAAGGCCAGCGGCCAGCCGTTCGAGACCTATATGGAGCAGGCGATCCTCAAGCCCCTGGGCATGAAGGACACCGGCTCGGACGTGAATGACGACGCCCAGGGGCTGGCCATGGGCTACGGCCTGTTTCCGGCCGGCTTGACGCCGCAGCCCATCGCCAACGTCAGCGTCGTGGCAGGCGCCGGGGCGCTGTATTCGACGCTGGACGATATGCTGGCCTGGAACCGGTCTCTGCATCAGGGCCACGTCCTGAGCGACAAGGCCTATGCTGACCTGATCGCCGACCATGCGCCGGACGACATGCCGGAGCGACGCGGGCCGCATCGGGCCTATGGGTACGGCATTTACGTCAGCGCCCTGGGCGAGCGGACCTCATCGCCGTTCAGCGATCGCCAAATCTACCACACCGGCAGCTGGGCGGGTTTCCGCAACCTGGTGTCCTATCAGCCCGATCAGGACGTGACGGTGGTGGTGCTGTCGAACAACTATCACCTGCGCGACCTGGTGCTGCTTATCAACCAGCAGGCCATGGCCGAGGCTCTCGGCCGCCCGTTCCCCGCCGCGCTCAGCCGCTGAGGCTTAGGCGCAGGAAGTTCATCAGGCGCGGGTCGTCGCAGTGGGTCACGTTGACCCGCATGAAGCGGCTGGCCGTCTGTGAGGGGCTGAACACGTCGCCGGGCGCCAGGACGACGCCCTCTTTCAGCGCGGCGCGAGCCAATTCGGCGGAATCGATCTCGCCTGGCAGTCGGCACCAAAGATTGAAGCCGCCGCGCGGCTCGATCCAGGGTTCGACGCCGATGGATCTCAGGCGGGCGATCACCTCGCGACGCTTGCGCGCCAGGCGTCGATGAACCTCGTCCAGATGCTTGCGATAGCCGCCCCCGGCCAGGACGTGGGCGATGGCTTCGGCCGCCACGGGACTGGCGCCGACAAAACCCGTCGCCACCTGAAGATCGGCCAGATCCGAAATCCGGTCGACGCGCGCCGCGATGTAGCCGCAGCGCAGGGAGGCCGACAGCGTCTTGGAGAAGCTGCCGATGCGGATGACCCGGTTCAGCCCGTCCAGCGCCGCCAGACGGGTGGTGGGCTCGGGCTCCAGATCGGCGAAAAGATCATCCTCGATGATGGTGAGGTCATGCGCGGCGGCCAGATTCAGCAGGCGGTGCGCCGTCTGGGGCGCGATGCCGGCGCCGGTCGGGTTCTGAAGCCCGGCGTTGGTCAGATAGAGCCGGGGCGACGCCTGTTTCAGTACGGCTTCGAACCGTTCGACGTCAGGGCCCGTGGGCGTGTAGGGGACGCCGACGACCTGGACCTGATGCGCGCGCAGCAGGGCGCGAAAGTTGAAGTAGCAGGGATCGTCCACCACCACCGTATCGCCGGGCCGCAGCAGATAGCGGCACGTCAGATCGACGGCATGGGTGCCGGAGGCGGTCAGCAGCACCTGATCCTGGCCGAGTTGCAGCCCCTCGGTCGCCAGACGACCCAGCAGGATGCGGCGCAGCGCCCTCGAGCCGAGCACGCCGCCATAGTCGGTCAGGAGGGCGTCGTCCGCCCGCGCGACGGCGCGCAGGGCCTTGCGCAGCGCCTCGGTCGGCATCCAGTCCGCAGGCAGCCAGCCGCAGCCGGGCTTGAGGGCCTCCGGCGGCGCCTCCAGCGACTGGCGCGACACCCAGAAGGGGTCGACGGCGCGGTCGTGCAGGCTGGGATCGACTGCAAAACTGAGCGGGGGCAGGGCGGCGCCCGAGACGTAGAAGCCTGATCCCGGCCGAGCGCGGATCAACCCCTCGGCCGCCAGCCGGTCATAGGCCTCGACGACGGTTGAAGGCGAAACCGCCATGGTCTCGGCGAAACGCCGGATCGACGGCAGGCGGTCGCCGGGGGCCAGGCTGCGCCCGGCGATACGCGCGCGGATAGCCTCCATGACCTTTGTGGTGCGTGTGCAACGTGACAACCGTGTCGGCTCCATAACCCATACAGTTTGTCAGAAGTGTATCGATCTGTGGCTGCCTTCGCCAGCGCCGCGCGTCCAATCAGGCGGCGAAGAGGAAGACGGAATGGACACGGCGAAACAGAAACGCATCGACGGCCTGATCTGCGGGCTTCTGGGGGTTGTGATCTTCAGCGGTTCGCTGCCCGCGACGCGGGTGGCGGTGGCGGACCTGTCGCCGCTGTTTTTGACGGGCGCGCGGGCGGCCATCGCAGCGGCGCTGGCTGGGCTGGTGCTGTTGGCCACGCGGCAGGCGCGGCCGGATCGGCGCGATCTGATGTCGCTGGCGGTGATCGCGGTCGGGGTGGTGGTCGGTTTTCCCCTGCTGTCGGCCCTGGCCCTGCAGCACATGACCTCGGCCCGGTCGATCGTCTTCATCGGCCTGTTGCCGCTGTCCACGGCCATCTTCGGCGTCATGAGGGGCGGGGAGCGGCCGCGCCCGCTGTTCTGGCTGTTCTCGGGTCTGGGCAGCGCCACAGTGATCGGCTTCGCCTTCAGCAGCCACGGCGACGGATCATGGACCAGCGACCTGCTGATGCTGGCCTCCATCATCATCTGCGGCCTGGGCTATGCCGAGGGCGGCATACTGGCGCGGCGTTTGGGCGGCTGGCAGGTCATCTGCTGGGCGCTGGTGCTGTCGGCGCCGATCATGCTGGTGGTGGCGGCGTTGGACCTGCCCGCCGACTGGAGCGCGATCGGCGTCCCGGCGTGGACCGGACTGGCCTATGTCTCGGTCTTCTCGATGCTGATCGGTTTCATCTTCTGGTATCGCGGCCTGGCGATGGGCGGCATCGCCAGCGTGGGGCAGCTTCAACTTCTCCAGCCCTTCTTCGCCCTGGCGCTGGCGGGGCTGGTGCTGCACGAGGCCGTGCCGTGGACCATGGTGGCGGCCGCCGCCCTGACGGTGGCCAGCGTCGCTGTCGCCCGCCGCTATGCCTGAGACGGGCGGGTCAGGCCTTCATCGACCCCGTTTCGATGAAGCGTTGGTGCCACGACAGCGCCTCGGTCAGCAGGTGGGGCGATTGCAGGCCGTAGGAGCCTTTCAGCGCGCGGTCGTAATAGTCCTTCAGCGCGTCACGATAGTCGGGGTGGGCGCAGTTGGCGATAATGACCCGGGCGCGCTGCTTGGGCGACAGGCCGCGCAGGTCGGCCAGGCCCTGTTCGGTGACGATGACCTGCACGTCCTGGGTGATGTGGTCGACGTGGCTGGCCATGGGGACGATGGCCGAGATCTTGCCGCCCTTCGCCGTCGAGGGCGTGACGAAGCAGGAGATATAGGCGTTGCGCGCAAAGTCGCCCGAGCCGCCGATGCCGTTCTGGATGCGCGAGCCCATGACGTGGGTGGAGTTGACGTTGCCGTAGATGTCCGCCTCGATCAGGCCGTTCATGGCGATGCAGCCCAGACGGCGGATGATCTCAGGGTGGTTCGAGATTTCCTGCGGGCGCAGGATGATCTTGCCGCGGAACTGCTCCATCCGGCTGTTCAGATCGGCGGCGGCCTCGGGGCTGAGCGAGAAGGCGGTGGCCGAGGCGACGGTCAGCTTGCCGCTATCCAGCAGGTCCAGCATCCCGTCCTGAAGCACTTCGGTGTAGGCGGTCAGGTTCTCGAATGGGCTGTCGGCCAGACCCGCCAGCACGGCGTTGGCGACATTGCCCACGCCCGATTGCAGCGGCAGCAGGTGGGCGGGCAGGCGGCCCAGCTTCACTTCGTGCTGCAGGAACTCGATCAGATGCCCGGCGATGGCCGTGGCGTTGGCGTCCGGCGCGGCGAAGGGCAGGTTGCGGTCGGGGCTGTCGGTCTCGACGATGGCGGCGATCTTGGACGGATCGACGCGGAAGACCGTCTCGCCGATCAGGTCGGTCGGCTTGGTCAGCGGGATCGGCACGCGCGCAGGCGGCAGGGCCGTGCCATAATAGATGTCGTGCATCCCCTCCAGCGCCGCGTTTTGCCAGCTGTTGACCTCGAGGATGATCCGGTCGGCGCGGTCCAGCCAGGTCTTGTTGTTGCCGATGGAGGACGAGGGGATCAGCGCCCCGTCCTCACGGATGCCCGATACCTCGACCACGGCCGTCTCCAGAGGGCCAAGGAAGCCCTGCCAGGCGACCGGCGCCACCTGCGACAGGTGCATGTCCAAGTATTCCATCTCGCCCTTGTTGATCTTCTCGCGGGCGATGGGGTCGGAGTTGTAGGGCAGGCGGAACTCGATGCCGTCGGCCTTGGCCAGGGCGCCGTCCAACTCAGGCCCGGTCGAGGCGCCGGTCCAGACCTTCAGCTTGAAGGGATTGCCCGCCGCGTGTTCGGCCTCGATCCGCTCGGCCAGGGCCATGGGCACGACCTTGGGATAGCCCGAGCCGGTGAAGCCGCTCATGCCCACGGTCGAGTTGGCCGGGATCAGGGCGGCGGCGTCCTGGGCGGACATGATCTTCGACTTGAGGGCGGCGTTACGGACGCGGGACATCGCAAACCTGACGACTGGAGCCGGGGAGGGCTCAAAGAACGACGCGGACATAGGCGCCGCATCACCCTGATTCCAATACGGCTTTGGTCGTAACAGTTCGTGATCACAATGGCGTTAGCCGCCGGGCTTCCAGTCCGCCGTAGGGTTGGTGTTGACCATCCAGGGGATGCCGAACCTGTCGGTGAAGCTGCCGAAACCGGGAGACCAGAAGGTTTCAGCGAAGGGCATCGACACCTTGCCGCTCTCGGACAGGGCGTCGAAGACCTGTCGCGCCTTGGCGAGATCGTCGGTGTGATACGACACGTCGAAGCCGTTCTTGGGCTTGTCGATGTTCGGCGCGAACTCGGGCGGCATGTCGGCGCCCATGATCGCCTGGTCCCCGACCTCCAGCCAGCCGTGCATCAGCCAGTCCTTGTATTTGGGATCGACCGGCATGTCGGGCGGGCCGTCGCCGTACGGAAAGGCGGCCGTGACCTTGCCGCCCAGCACGCGGGCGTAGAACTCCAGCGCTTCGCGGCACTGGCCCTGAAAGCTGAGGCTGGTGACGATCTTCATGAGATCCTCCTTCGGATGGAGGCGAAACGCGCCAGGCGGACGAACGGCTCCAAGCCCTTCTCCCCTTGCGGGAGAAGTGGCCCGGCAGGGCCGGATGAGGGGTCTCCCCGCGCCTGGAGTTTGATGAGTTATTTTGCCGTTGCGTGACCCCTCATCCGTCAGGCTTCGCCTGCCACCTTCTCCCGCAAGGGGAGAAGGACAACGCTTTCGTCTGCGCGGGAACAGGACTAGAACAAAGCCATGATCACCGCCTCCCTGATGATGCTTCAACTGTCCGCCGCGCCCGCAGAGACCGCGCCGATCGAGCGCGCGCTGGACGCCATGCACGCCGCCGCCTCGGTCGCAGACGGGGAGGCCTATTTCGCGACCTTCACGCCGGACGCCCGCTTCATCGGCACCGATGCGGGGGAGCGCTGGACCCTGCCGGAGTTCCGCGCCTACGCCACGCCCTACTTCTCGCAGGGCAGGGGCTGGACTTATCGGCCGACGGCGCGGACCGTGACGATCGCCCCGATCGAGTGCCGCTGCGTCGCCTGGTTCGACGAGGTGCTGGACAACGACGCCTATGGGACCACGCGCGGCTCGGGCGTGTTGCGCCTGACCGAGGACGGCTGGAAGATCGAGCAATACGTCCTCAGCTTCGCCGTACCGAACGACAAGGCGCGCGCTGTCGTCGACGCCATCAAGGCCGACTGATGGAGGTTCAGGACGACGCCTTCGTGCTGTCGGCGCGGGCGCATGGCGATACGGGGGCGGTGGTCGATCTGCTGACCGAGCGGCACGGTCGCCGCGCCGCCTATGTCGCGGGGGGGCGTCGCGGCGGATGCGGCCCTTCCTGCAGCCGGGCGCGCGGGTCGTGGCCGATCTGCGGTCGCGGACGTCGGATCAGCTGGGCTCGGCGCGGCTGGAGCCTGTGGGCGAAGGCCCGGCCGCCCTGTTCGACGACCCGTTGGCCCTGACCGGCCTCAGCGCCGCCGCGGCGGTCGCTCAGGGCGCTCTGCCGGAGCGGGAGCCGCATCCCGGCGCCTTCTACGCCTTCGAGGCGCTGATGGGCGCGTTCGCCGTGCCCGAGGTCTGGCCCGCCATTTTCGTGCGGTTCGAGGCCGGGTTGTTGGAGGACTTGGGCTTCGGTCTCGACCTGTCGCGCTGCGCCTCAACAGGGTCGATGGACGATCTGGTCTGGGTCAGCCCCCGCACCGGCCGCGCCGTCAGCCGCGAGGCGGGCGCCCCCTATGCCGACAAGCTGCTGGCTCTGCCGCCCTTCATGCTGGGCGCGCAGGCCGGGCTGGGCGAGGGCGACGTGAAGGCGGGGCTGGAGCTGACGGGGCATTTCCTTGAGCAGTTCGTCTTTCATGCCCTGAACCGGCCGCTGCCGCCCGCGCGGGTCTGGATGATCGACAAGCTGGGCGAGGCGGGGCGGCTGTAACTGCCTCACGTCCGCCCCTCCCGGCGAGGGGTTAAAGGCGGGACAGCCCCGCAATCGCCTCGCGTGTTTCCCTTTCCAACACCGCGACCAGTTCAGCGGCAGGCAGGGCGCGGCCCAGCGGCGCGGCTTGCCCGGCCCAGTGCGGCGCATAGCCGTTGTCGCCCTTGGCCTTTGCCGCCGCGTTCAGCGCCCTGCCGAGGTCGTAGGCATACGGATAGGCGGCGATCTTCGTCTCATCGGCGCGGCGCATGAAGGCGTTCTCCACCCCGCGCGCCGGACGGCC
>NZ_GL883086.1:1135804-1157900 GCF_000204035.1 Brevundimonas diminuta ATCC 11568 | reverse complement strand
CGGGTCGAAGACGCCGCGGTGGCCGCCCGCCTCGACCCCTTGGGCGATCACCATGTCGAACCCGGCGGCGACGGCGGCGCGGCCTTCCTCGGGCGTGGTGGCGCTGGCGATCAGGACGCAGCCCGCCGCCTTCAGCGCCGCGATCTGATCGGCGCGCGGCAGGCCGAAATGGACGCTGACCACGGCGGGCTTTTCCTCGATCAGAACGGCCAGCTTGGCGTCGTCGGTCAGGAAGCTCTGGTAGATGTCGTTGAGCCGCTCAGGCGGCGCGGCGTCGAACTCGCTGAAGATCGGGCGCAGGCTGTCGATCCATGCCGCATCGCGCGCCGGATCAGCCGCAACCGGCGCATGGCAGAACAGATTGACGTTGAACGGCCGGTCGGTCAGCGCCTTCACCGCGCGGATGGCCTTGCGGCTCGCCTCGGCGTCGATGGCCCCCAAGGCGATGGAGCCCAGCGCCCCCGCGTTCGACACGGCGGCGGCCAGTTCGGCGGTCGAGGTTCCGGCCATCGGCGCCTGGATCAGGGGGAAGGACAGGCCGAGGCGGTCGGTCAGGGCGGTCTTCATCGGGGCTCCTTCGCGCGTTTCTGCACAGATAGGCGCTGACAATCCCGGCGTCAGGCCCTGGCTGCGCTAGACTTTCCTCGTCCGATCATTGATTCGAAGCCGTATGACCATCCACACCCCGACGCCCGAAGGCGGCCGCATCGTCGAAGAACCGATGGGCGATGCGCTGTCGCGCCGCTATCTGGCCTACGCTCTGTCGACCATCACCAACCGGGCGCTGCCCGACGTGCGTGACGGCTTCAAGCCGGTGCACCGGCGCATCATGTACGCCATGCATCAGATGCGGCTGAACCCGCAGGCGGCCGCGCGCAAATGCGCCAAGGTCGTCGGCGAGGTCATGGGCGGCTATCACCCGCACGGCGACGCCTCCATCTATGAGGCGCTGGTCCGCCTGGCCCAGGATTTCGCCCAGCGCTATCCGCTGGTCGACGGGCAGGGGAACTTCGGCAACATCGACGGCGATAGCGCGGCCGCCATGCGCTATACGGAGTGCAAGCTGACGCCCGCCGCAGTCCTGCTGCTGGACGGCATCGATCAGGACGCGGTCGACTTCCGTCCCACCTATGACGATCAGGACGAGGAGCCGGTGGTCCTGCCGGCGGGCTTCCCCAATCTTCTGGCCAACGGGTCGTCGGGCATCGCCGTGGGCATGGCGACCTCGATCCCGCCGCACAACGTCGGTGAATTGATCGACGCCTGCCAACTGCTGCTGGAGCAGCCGGACGCCACGACCGAAGACCTGGTCAAGATCGTGCCGGGGCCGGACTTCCCCACGGGCGGCGTCTCGGTCGAGGGCCATGCGTCCATGCTGGATGCCTATGAGACGGGCCGGGGCGGGGTGCGCCTGCGCGCCGCCTGGGACACCGAGGATCTGGGCCGTGGCGTCTGGCGCATCGTCGTCACCGAGATTCCCTATCAGGTGCAGAAGTCCAAGCTGATCGAACAGCTGGCCGACCTGATCGAGAACAAGAAGGCGCCGCTGCTGGCCGACGTCCGCGATGAGTCGGCCGAGGACATCCGCCTGATCCTGGAGCCCAAGTCCCGGACGGTAGAACCTGAAGTCCTTATGGAAAGCCTGTTCAAGCTTTCCGATCTGGAGACGCGCTTCCCCATCAACATGAACGTGCTGGACGCCACCGGCACGCCGCGCGTCATGGGCCTGAAGGACTGTCTGCGGGCCTTCCTGGATCACCGCCGCGTGGTGCTGAACCGCCGCAGCCAGTGGCGCATCGCCCGCGTCGAAAAGCGCCTGCACCTGTTGGAAGGCCTGCGCATCGTCTTCCTGAATCTGGACGAGGTCATCCGCATCGTCCGCGAGGAAGAACAGCCCAAGGCGGCGCTGATCGCGACCTTCGGACTGAGCGAGCTTCAGGCCGACTTCATTCTCGACACCCGTCTGCGTCAGCTGGCCCGTCTCGAAGAGATGACGATCGAGAAGGAATTCAAGGAGCTGTCGGAAGAACTTGCGGCGTTGCAGGCGCTGACATCTTCGGAGACCAAACAGTGGAAGGCCATCGGCAAGGAACTGGAGGCCGTGCGCAAGGCCCTGGTCTCGCCGCGCCGGACCGTGATCGGCGACGCTGTCGACGCCTCGGCCTTCGTGGCGCCGGAAGCCTTCATTCCGCGCGAAGCGATCACCGTCATCCTGTCGGATCGCGGCTGGATCCGCGCCGCCAAGGGCAAGGTCGACGACCCCTCCGAGCTGAAGTTCAAGGAAGGCGACAAGCTGGGCTTCCTGGTCCCCGCCTATACGACGGACAAGCTGCTGGTCGGGGCGTCGGACGGGCGCATCTTCACCATCGGCGCCGACAAGCTGGCCTCCGGGCGCGGCCACGGCGAACCGTTGCGCCTGATGATCGATCTGGACGAGAAGGCTGAGATCATCAATGTCGTGGCGCATGAACCCGATGCGAAGCTGCTGATCGCGTCCAAGGCCGGTTACGGCTTCGTCGCGCCCGAGAACGACCTTCTGGCCCAGAAGCGCGGCGGCAAGCAGGTGTTGAACGGCGAGATGCTGGCCATGTTGCGCATCCCCAGCCAACCGCAGGCCGACCACGTCGCCGTCATCGGCGAGAACATCAAGACGCTGATCTTCCCCCTGGCCGAGCTGCCCGAAATGGGCCGGGGCAAGGGCGTGAAGCTGCAGAACTACAAGCAGGGCGGTCTGGCCGATGTGACGGTGTTCAACGCCGAGGCGGGGCCGGAATGGGCCGACGGCGGCGGTCGTCGCCGCAACTGGCCCGATTGGAAAGACTGGCTAGGCAAGCGCGCCGGGGCCGGTCGCCAAGGCCCGCGCGGTCTGCGCAAGTTCCGCTAGAACCGCCTTTCTCCCAGCGGGAGAAGGGTGACGGCGAATTCATTGGGTGTGAAGACGGGGCTCCCCCATATTCACGCCTGATCTTTCGGAGGAGGCTCAATGATCACCTGGATCATCATCGGCGTGATCGTCGTCATTCTGCTGTTCGTCGTGGTCGGCGCGTACAACAGGCTGGTGAAGCTGGATCAGACGGCGAATCAGTCGTTCGCGGACATCGACGTGCAGCTGAAGCAGCGCCAGGACTTGATTCCCAATCTGGTCGAGACGGTGAAGGGCTACGCCACGCATGAGCGCGGCACTCTGGACGCCGTGACCCAGGCGCGCGCCGCCGCTGCGGGCGCTCGCACCATCGATGAGAAGGTGCAGGCCGAGAATATGCTGACCGCGACGCTGGGCCGCCTGTTCGCCGTGTCCGAGGCCTATCCGGACCTGAAGGCCAACGCCAACTTCCAGCAGCTGCAGATGGACCTGTCCGACATCGAGAACAAGCTGGCCGCCGCGCGCCGCTTCTTCAACAACGCGGTCAGCGAGTTCAACGCCGTGCGCCGCCAGTTCCCGACCGTCCTGTTCGCCGGGATGTTCGGCTTCGGCGCGGACAAGCCCTTCTTCGACGTGGGCGAGGGCGAACGCGCCGCCCTGAACGCCGCCCCGCCGACGGTGAAGTTCTAAGCCCCAATGGCGGTTTTCGGTCAGGCCGTCGGCCTCAAGACCCACATCTGGCGGAACAATACCCGGTCGGCGATCCTGCTGGCCGGGTTCCCGGTGCTGCTGGTCGGCATATTGTTCGGCGTCCAGGTGCTGATGATGGGGTTCGGCCTGCTGCCCAACTCGGGCGGCGACCTGGGGCAGGATCTGGCGCTGGCGGCGTCCATGCTGGGCTGGACCGTGCCCTTCGCCGCCGTCGCGGCGGCGATCTGGTTCGTCATCGCCTATTTCGGCAATCAGATGATGATCGACGTCATGACCGGCGCGCGAAAGGTCGAGCGCCGGGTCGAGCCGGACCTCTATAATCTGCTGGAGAACCTGGCGATCTCGCGCGGGATGAAGACGCCAGCCTTGCGCATCATCGAAAGCCCGTCGCTGAACGCCTATGCGTCCGGCCTGCACGAGGGGAACTACAGCGTCACCGTCACGCGCGGCCTGATGCAGGCCCTGAACCGCGACGAGATGGAGTGCGTCCTGGCGCACGAACTGACCCACGTCATCAACAAGGACGTGCGGACCATGGTGATCGCCTCGATCTTCGCAGGGATCATCAGCGTGGTGGCCGAACTGGTGTTCCGCAGCCTGTTCTATATGCGCGGCGGGCGAGGGCGGGACAACAAGAACGCCATGCCCTTGATCCTGATCGGCCTGGCCATCGGCGTCATCGGCTTCGGCCTGGCCGCCGTCATCCGCATGACCCTGTCGCGGACGCGCGAGTATGTGGCCGACGCCGGGGCGGTGGAGCTGACCAAGAATCCGGACGCGATGATCTCGGCGCTGAGGAAGGTGTCGGCCCAGTCGAAGGTCGAGGCGCCGGACGAACTGCGCGGCATGTTCCTGGACAATACGGCCGACAAGGCGGGATTCTCGGGCCTGTTCGCGACGCACCCGCCGATCGAGAAACGCATCGCGGCGCTGGTGCAGTTCGCCGGCGGTCGGGACGACGGGCCGTGGGGCGGAGCGCCTCAAGCTTCAGGTACGGCGGTGCCGACGACGTAAGTTTTCCTTCTCCCCTTGTGGGAGAAGGTGGCCCGTCAGGGCCGGATGAGGGGTCTATCCGAAATCTGAAAAAGAGGCAGGTCTGGCTAATGTCCAGCAACCCCTCATCCGTCAGGCTTCGCCTGCCACCTTCTCCCACAAGGGGAGAAGGAGAAAGGGCTTTACAGCCGCTCCCAGCCCCAGGGGCGCAGAGCTTCCAGAGGGCGGAACTCAGCCTTGTAGTCCATCTTGGGTGAGCCCTGGACCCAGTAGCCGAGGTAGACATAGGGCAGGCCCACGGTCTCGGCCTGATGCAGGTGGTCGAGGATGGCGAAGCGGCCCAGGCTGCGGCGCTCTAGGTCCGGATCGAAGAAGCTGTAGACCATCGACAGGCCGTCATGCAGCAGATCGGTCAGGCAGACGCCGACCAGACGGCCGGGGCCGTCATCCTCGCTGGGCAGGCGGTATTCGATCAGATGGGTGCGGACGGCCGTGTCCTCGACCATCGACACATAGTCCAGCCAGCCCATGTCGGTCATGCCGCCGCCGGGATGGCGGGCGCTCAGATAGCGGCGCAGAAGGTCGAACTGCTCCATCGTCGCCTCGGCCTCGACCAGATCGCGCGACAGGTCCGCATTGCGCGCCAGGATGCGGCGGCGCGAGCGTGAGAGTTCGAAATCCGTCACCGGAATCCGCACCGAGACGCAGGCGATGCAGGCCTCGCACGCCGGGCGGTAGGCGATGTTCTGGCTGCGGCGGAATCCGGCCTGGGTCAGGGCGTCGTTGACGTCGGCGCCGTCGCTGAACGGCAGGTTGGCGAAGACCTTGCGCTCGAACTGGCCCGGCAGATAGGGGCAGGGCGCGCTGGCGGTCATGAAGAAGCGGAGCTGGCGCGAGAAGAAGTGCTGGGTCACGGCTGTCGCTCCGTAACGGCGTCAGCGCCCGCACAGGGGCCGGATGAATAGACGCGGCTCATGTCCTGATTTGGCGCGCAACCGGCCGTTTTCGCAAGTCTTCTTCGCGTCCTAAAGGCTGGTGTCCGTGGGCAGGACCGGCGCTTCGCGCAGCAAGACGATGGCGATGCGGCGGTTTCCGGCCAGCGACGGGTCGTCGGGATACAGCGGGTCGGACCCTGCCTTACCCGCGACGGAATAGACCCGGTCGCTGCTCACGCCCGCGCTTTGCAACGTCAGGCGCGACGCGTCGGCGCGCGCCGACGACAGGGGCCAGTCGCCGGGGCTGCTGGCGCGGCTGGAACCGGCGACGGCGCTGGTGTGTCCGGTGATGGTGATGCGGTTGGGCAGCTGGTTGATGACCTTGGCCACGGCGCGCAGCAGCAATTGGGCGCGCGGATTGGGGCGCGAGGAGCCGTTCTCGAACATCGAGCGGCCTTCCTGATCCACCAGCTGGATGCGCAGGCCTTCGGGGGTCTGGTCGATGATCAGCTGCTTCGACAGTTCGGCCAGTTCCGGCATGGACTGCATGGCCTGGCGCAGGGATTCGGCGGCGCTGGCGAAGTCGGCCGCCTCGCGCCGGGCGATCTCGGCGCGCAGGGCGGCTTCGCTGGCCGAGGCCAGGTTGGAGTTCTGACCCGCTTCCTGCGGGGCGTCGGGGGCCTCGGGCGCCAGTTGTTCGATGACGGCGTTGGAGCCGGCGCCCTTGGCCCCTTCGGAATCGCCTAGCGAGGTGCCGCCCAGGATGCCGCCGGAGCCCGAGGTCGAGGCCGAGACGTTGGCCGGGGCGAAATATTCGGCGATGCCGCGCTTCTGCTCCGGATCGGTCGTGTTGATCAGCCACATCAGCAGGAAGAAGGCCATCATGGCCGTGACGAAGTCGGCGTAGGCCACCTTCCACGCGCCGCCGTGGTGGCCGTGTCCGGCAACCTTCTTCACCTTCTTGATCAGGATCGGGCGATCGTTCAGCGCCATGGGGCGGGTCCGTCTTAACCGTGTTCGTTCGCCCTAAATCCCATGCGGGGCTTAAGAAGCGGTTGCGGTGAGATGCGACGGCGCGCCGCGCCCTTGCCGATGCGGGCTTCACGGCCTAGCTGAGGGCCATGTCCGACGCGTCCGCTTCCCCTGCCGCCGATTTCGACCCTCGCGCCTATCGCCGGGCGCTGGGCGGGTTTGCGACCGGGGTATGCGTGGTCACGGCCCATACGGTCGACGGGCCTCTGGGGATCACGGTGAACAGCTTCACCTCAGTGTCGCTGGATCCGCCGCTGGTGCTGTGGTGCATGGACGTCAAGTCCGACCGCCACGACGCCTTCGCCGGGGCGGATCGCTTCGCCGTCCATATGCTGCCGGTCGAGGACCAGGCCATGTCCGACCGCTTCGCCTGGGGCGTTTGCCGCCTGTCGGACGACGAGTTCGCGGTGGACGACCCCGAGCCGCCGCGTCTGCTGAACGCGGTGACGCGCCTGACCTGCCGGACGCACGACCGCATCGTCATGGGCGATCACCTGGTCATCGTCGGCCGGGTCGAGGCGTTCGACACCCGGCCGGGCGATGCGCTGACCTATTTCCGGGGGAAGTACGGCAAGGCCGCCGATCCGACAGCCTGAGCCTTCTCCCCTTGTGGGAGAAGGTGGGCCCGAAGGGCTCGGATGAGGGGGCTCTCCGAAATCTGAAATGAAGGGGGGCTGGCGTCGGCCGATGTCTAGCAACCCCTCATCCGTCTCGCTACGCGAGCCACCTTCTCCCGCAAGTGGAGAAGGGCTTTATCCCATCATCCGCGCGGCTTGCGGCGCGAAGTAGCTGATGACGCCGGACGCCCCCGCGCGCTTGAAGGCGTGCAGGCTTTCCAGGATGGCGCGGTCCGGATCCAGCCAGCCGTTGGCGAAGGCGGCCTGCATCATCGCGTACTCGCCGGACACCTGATAGGCGAAGGTCGGCACCTTGAACGTCTGCGACACCAGTCGGACGATATCCAGATAAGGCAGGCCCGGCTTGACGATCAGGGCGTCGGCGCCCTCCGACAGGTCCATCGCCACCTCGCGCAGGGCCTCCTCGGCGTTGGCGAAGTCCATCTGATAGGTCTTCTTGTCGCCGGTCAGCGACTTGGACGAGCCGACCGCGTCGCGATACGGGCCATAGAAGGCCGAGGCGTATTTGGCCGCATAGCTGATGATCAGCGTGTCGCTGAGGCCATTGGCCTCCAGCGCCTCGCGGATGGCCTGGACGCGGCCGTCCATCATGTCGGACGGGGCCACGGCGTCGGCGCCCGCGTGGGCGTGGATGAAGGCCTGTTCCGCCAGCCGCTCCAGCGTCGGATCGTTGACGATGCGGCCGTCTTCCAGAACGCCGTCGTGGCCGTGGTCGGTGTAGCAATCCAGCGCCACGTCGGTCATGACGCCGATCTCGGGCGCGGCGTCCTTGATGGCGCGGATGCAGTCGGGGATCAGGCCGTCCGGGTCGGTGGCGGCGGCGCCCACATTGTCCTTCAGCCCATCGTTCACGTTCGGGAACAAGGCGACCATCGGAATGCCCAGATCGCGCGCCTCGACGGCGGCCTTGGCGGCTTCCTTGGGCGACAGGCGGAAGACGCCCGGCATGGAGGCGACCGGCTGGCGGTCCTCGTCGCCGTCATGGACGATCAGCGGCCAGATCAGGTCGGCCGGCGTCAGGGTCGTCTCGGCGACCAGACGACGCACCCAGGGCTGCGAACGCAGGCGACGCGGGCGGGCGTAGGGGAAGGCGGCGGGCTGGAAGGGCATGGTCATGCGCGCGGCTTAAAACAAAGCGCGGGGAGAGGCAAAAGGCGAACTGTCCACCCGTGCCATCCCTCGGCGGGGACGGGGTGACGCGCGCTCCGCCAGCGTTTAGAAGCGCCCCGAACGCCCCGTCAGAGGGCAGGCTGCAATGCGGGAGCTTTCATGGACTTCGCCCTCACCGACGATCAACGCGCCATTCAGGACGCGGCCCGCGCCTTCGCCGAGGCCGAACTGGCTCCGCACTCGGCCCGCTGGGACGAAGACAAGCATTTCCCGGTCGACGTGCTGAAGGCCGCCGCTGAGATGGGCTTCGCCGGCATCTATACGGGCGAGGAACACGGCGGCATGGGTCTGGGCCGGGTCGAGGCGGCGGTGATCTTTGAGGAGCTGTCGCGCGGGGACGTGGCGACGGCGGCCTTCATCTCGATCCACAACATGGCGACGTGGATGATCGACAGCTTCGGCTCGGCCGAGCTGCGGGCGCGCTTCGTGCCGTCGCTGGTCGGGATGGAGAAGATCGCCAGCTACTGCCTGACCGAGCCGGGCTCGGGCTCGGACGCGGCGGCGCTGCGGACGACGGCGGTGCGCGACGGCGACCACTATGTGCTGAACGGGGCCAAGGCCTTCATCTCGGGCGCCGGGACGTCGGACGTCTACGTCGTCATGGTCCGCACGGGCGGCGAGGGGCCCAAGGGCATCTCGACCATCGTGGTCGAGGCGGGGACGCCCGGCCTGTCGTTCGGCGCCAATGAGAAGAAGATGGGCTGGAACGCCCAGCCGACCGCCGTGGTCAGCTTCGACGACTGCCGGGTGCCGGTCGCCAACCTTGTGGGCGAGGAAGGCGCGGGCTTCAAATACGCCATGGCCGGTCTGGACGGCGGGCGCCTGAACATCGCCGCCTGCTCGCTGGGCGGGGCGCGTCTGGCGCTGGAGACGGCCCAGGAATACGTCGCCGGCCGCAAGCAGTTCGGCCAGGCCATCGGCCAGTTCCAGAACACCCAGTTCGAGCTGGCGGACATGGCGACGGACCTTGAGGCCGCCCGCCTGATGGTGCTGCGCGGCGCCTGGGCCATCGATACCGGCCACCCGGAAAAGACCAAATGGTGCGCCATGGCCAAGCGCCTGACGACCGACGCCTGTTTCCAGATCGCCGATCAGGCGCTGCAACTGCACGGCGGCTACGGCTATCTGAAGGACTACCCGCTGGAGCGGATCGTGCGCGACCTGCGCGTTCATCGGATCCTGGAAGGCACGAACGAGATCATGCGCGTGATCGTGGCGCGCGAGCTGGCGCGGGGATGACGGCCGAGCCCGTCGAGGCGTTCGCAGAGCCCGCCATGGCGGTGGCTCCGACCAATGCAGCGGCGGCTGGCCGCGATCGCGAGGCGCTATGGGCCGTCTGGCGGCGTTTAACGACGGAGTTCCGCTTCGTGCGTCTGGTCCGCCATCTCGTCGGCTCCCGGTCGGGCTGGGGCCTGTATGAGGTGGATGTCGTCTCGACGCTGAAGGCCACGCCGATGGGCGTCAGCGCGGGAGCGATACTGGCTGATCTGGATGCGTCCCAGCTGACGGCTCTGGCGGGGATCGCTCGGATCAATGCGGCGCGGAATGACGCCCTGTGGAAGATGGCGGCGCTGTTCTATGTCTCGGGTCCGGTGACGGCGATCTTGGCTGGTTTCCAGGTCGCGCCAGAGTTCACGCGCATGATCATGGTCGGGGGCGGGTTCGGCTTTGCCTTGATCATCGTCGGCGTGTCGGCCAGCCTGCTTGGCTATTATACGATCAACTGGCGGGCGGGGCAGGTGGCGGCCCTGATCGAGCTGGAGTTGATCGAACGTGGACAGGCCCTCGCCGTCCCGGATCATTCAACCGCTGAATAGTCGCTTGTCGCGGCGCTCCGCCCTGGAGGAAGTCTTGTCTGAATCTGAAGTCATCACCCGCATCGAAAATGGTGTCGGCCGCATCACCCTGAACCGGCCCAAGGCGATCCACGCCCTGAACCGGGCCATGTGCGAGTCGATGATCGAGGCCCTGCTGGCCTGGCGCGGGGACGACGCGGTTCGGTCGGTGTTGATCGACCATGCGGGCGAGCGCGGCTTCTGCGCGGGCGGCGACATCCGCATGATCGCCGAGAGCGGGGCAGGGGATGCGTCCGAGGCCAAGGCCTTCTTCAAGGCCGAGTATCAGTTGAACCATCTGATGTTCGTCTATCCCAAGCCGATCACGGCGGTGGTCGACGGCATCGTCATGGGCGGCGGCGTGGGCATCAGCGAGCCCGCCGACGTCCGTATCGCCACCGAGCGCACCACCTACGCCATGCCGGAGACGGGCATCGGCCTGTTCCCCGATGTGGGCGGCGGCTGGTTCCTGCCGCGCCTGCCGGGGCAGACGGGCGTCTGGCTCGCCCTGACCGGCGCGCGGCTGAAGGCGGCGGATACGGTGGCGCTGGGCATTCATACCCATTTCGTCGCGTCCGAGGCTGTTGAGAGCCTGAAGACTGAACTGCTGGCCGCGTCCGCCGATCCGAAGGCGGTCGCCGATCGCGCCGCCGGGGACGCCGGACCGTCGCCGCTGGCGCCGCACCGTGAGGCCATCGACCGCCTGTTCGCCTTCGATACGGTGGAAGAGATCGTCGCCGCCCTTCAAGCCGACGGTTCGGAGTGGGCGCAGAAGCAGCTCGACATCCTGAAGACCAAGTCGCCGCAGTCGCTGAAGGTGTCGTTGCGCCAGATCCGCACCGGGGCGACGCTGACCGACTTCGCCGACAACATGGCGATGGAATACGCCCTGGGCGGGCGAGTGGTTCAGACGCATGACTTCCAGGAAGGCGTACGCGCCGTCATCATCGACAAGGACAACGCCCCTCAGTGGTCGCCGGCCGAGCTTTCTTCGGTTTCGGACGCCCAGATCGAGGCCCTGTTCGCACCCTTGCCCGCCGATGAGGCATGGAAACCGCTGACCGGCTGATTTCGCGCAAGCTTCATTGTTCCGGACGGGGGAAAAGCCTATCTTGCCGGCATGAGTAAGCGCTGGACCCCCGAATCCTGGAGAAACAAGCCCGTCCTGCACATGCCGACGGACTATCCGGACGCCGCCGAATTGGCGCGCGTCGAAGACGAGCTGCGCGCGATGCCGCCCCTCGTCTTTGCGGGCGAGGCGCGCAAGCTTACCGATCACCTTGCCCAGGTCGAGGCGGGCAACGCCTTCCTGCTGCAAGGCGGCGACTGCGCCGAGAGCTTCAAGGAGTTCTCGACGGACAACATCCGCGACACCTTCCGCTTGATCCTGCAGATGGCGGTGGTGCTGACCTTCGCCGGCCGCAAGCCGGTGGTGAAGGTCGGCCGTATCGCCGGTCAGTTCGCCAAGCCGCGCTCGTCCCCGGTCGAGGAAATCGGCGGGGTCGAACTGCCGTCCTATCGCGGCGACATCATCAACGGCATGGGCTTCACGCCGGAAGAGCGCACGCCCGATCCGCAGCGCCTGATCCGCGCCTATAATCAGTCGGCCTCGACGCTGAACCTGCTGCGCGCCTTCGCGGGCGGGGGGTACGCCGACCTGTACAACATCCACCGCTGGACGCTGGGCTTCGCCGACGACGGCGCGGGCGCGGCCTATCGCGAGCTGGCCGACAAGATCACCGAGGCCCTGGCCTTCATGGAGGCGGTCGGCGTCACGCCCGAGACGCATCCTGACCTGTCGCGCGTCGAGGTCTTCACCAGCCACGAAGCCCTGCTGCTGAACGTCGAGAGCGCCCTGACCCGTCTGGACGGCTCGACCGGCGAATGGTTCGACACCTCGGCCCACATGCTGTGGATCGGCGAGCGCACCCGCCAGCTGGACGGCGCCCACATCGAGTTCATGCGCGGCATCTCCAACCCTATCGGGGTCAAGTGCGGGCCGACCATGACGGCGGACGACCTGCTGCCGCTGATCGACGCCCTGAACCCGAACAATATTCCGGGCCGCCTGACGCTGATCGGCCGCTTCGGCCACGACAAGGTGGGCGACCGCCTGCCGGGTCTGATGCGGGCGGTGAAGGCGGCGGGCAAGCGCGTCATCTGGTCGATCGACCCGATGCACGGCAATACGCTGAAAGCCGGCAACGGCTACAAGACCCGGCCCTTCGATCGCGTCATGGGCGAGGTCCGCAGCTTCATCGACGTGGCCGAGGCCGAGGGCGTCCACCCCGGCGGCGTCCACCTGGAGATGACCGGCCAGAACGTCACCGAATGCATCGGCGGCGCCCAGGCGGTCACAGAAGACGACCTGTCGAGCCGTTACCACACCCACTGCGACCCGCGCCTCAACGCGGATCAGGCGCTGGAACTGGCCTTCCTGGTCGCCGAGCGCCTCAAGGCCGGGCGGCAGGCCCGGTCCGAGGCCGCATGACGGCAGAAGACGAAACGCCCGGCCGCGTCGCCTATCAGGGCGCGCCGGGCGCCTTCAGCCATGAAGCCTGCCTGGACCTGCGCCCGTGGGACGAGGCCGTCGGCTTCGAGACCTTTCAAGGCGCCATTGACGCTGTCCTGAGCGGCGACTGCCAGTGCGCTCTGATCCCCGTCGAGAACTCGACCGTCGGCGTAGTCGAGCCTGCCGCCACCCTGGTGCGGCAGGCGGGACTGGTCGCGGTCAGCGACGCCTGGCGGCCGATCCGTCTGGCCCTGCTGGGCGTGCCCGAAGCGCGCCTGTCGGACGTGAAGACGGCCGAGAGCCATCCTGTCGCCCTGCAGCAGTGCTCCAAGGCCCTGAACGAGATGAAGATCGCGGCGGTCGAGGCGTTCGACACCGGGGGCGCCGCCGCCGCCGTGGCCGAGGCGGACGACGTGAGCCGCGCCGCCGTGGCGCCGGCCCGCGCGGCCGAGGTCTATGGGTTGGTGGTTCTGCGCAACGATTTGCAGGATTTCAGCGACAACCGGACCCGTTTTGTCCTGTTCACGGCCCCTCAGGCTTGACCGCGCATAAAGTTTGCGGCTTTAAGGTCCGGTCGGATCGACCCTGATCCAGAAACCGGACCGGATTCATGTCCTCGCTGCGCGCACAAATGACCCTTGAAACCACCTCGCGCGCGGTGGCCGGCTTCTATTTTGGCTATGGCTATTACGGCTTTCGATACGCCGGCTGAGGCGTCGGGTTTCTAACCAACCCTGACTGTCTCACTGGCGACCGCTTCTCCCCAAGCGGCCATACCGCGCGTCCTTGCCTGATCTTCATCGGCGGACGCGGCTTCCTATCGAAAAAATTCATGCCGAAAGCCATCTCCCATGTCGCAATCCGCTATCCAGCAAGTCTGGCCCGCTGAAACCGTTGAATTGAGCGCCGAACAGAAGGCGCTGGCCGCCCTGCGCGCCGAAATCGACAGCCTGGACGATCAGATCCTCGAACTGTTCGAGCGCCGCCTGGCCGTCGCCGCCCAGGTGGGCAAGGCCAAGGACGCCCCCACCGGCCCCCACACCAAGCTGCGCCCCGACCGCGAACAGGCCGTCCAGGCGCGTCTGCTGAAGCAGTGCGACCCTGAGAACCGCGAGGCGGTCGAGCATCTGTGGCGCGAGATCGTCGGCTGGGGCCTGGCGCGCCAGGGCCGTCTGCAGGTCCAGGTCTGGGCCCCCATCGACCCGGCCAAGGCCGTGGACGGCGCCCGCCTGCGTTTCGGCGCCGCCGCCGACATCAAGCTGGTCCTCGACCCGCAGGCCGCCCTGGCCCATGCGGCCGAGGGCAAGGGCGTGGCCGTCCTGTCGATCAGCGGCGACGATCCCTGGTGGATCGGTCTGCGCCGCGAATGGTCGATGCTCAGCGTGTTCGACGGCTATGGCGGCGAGACGCCGACGTCTCTGGCTGTCGGCAAGATCGATCCGCCGGCCCTGCCGAAGGGCCGCCGCGTCGTGGTTACGGCGGGCGGCGATGCGGGGGACGGGTCGGGCGCGCGCCGCTGGGGCCTGAACACCCACCACGGCTGGACCCTGGCCCTGACCGACGCCGACGTGGCGCCGGGCGACGTCGAGGGCGGCGTCGGCGCCATCGGCTGACAGAGGGCCCGGCTGAGGAACAGGGTGAATCGACGTTAAGCCTGTTCCTCAACCCTGTCTCAAAATCCGTCGTTCAATATAGGGGCATGAACGCTTCCGTCCTCCTGCGTCTTGCGCCGATCTGCGTCCTTGCCGGGCTGCTGGTCGGCTGCGGCGTGGCGGAAAGCGACCCCAGCCGGTTCGAGAGCGCGGCCGAACGGATCGCGGCCATTCCCTTGTCCGCCGAGGATGCGGGCGAGGCGCCGGTCGCTGCGCCGGGTCGTCCGCGCGAGCGGGCCGCGCCGCTGAAGGTCGAGCTGATGACGCCGCATGAGCTGTGGGATGCGCGCGAGGGCCTGACCGCCAGGGTCCGCCTGGCTTCGGCGTCTGCATCGGCGCCGGCGGCTTATCCTGATCCCGAGGCTCCGCCACAGACCGTGACGGCGTCCAAGCCCGCCGTGGTCGCTGCACATCATGTGCAACTGGGCGCCTATTCCAGCGAGGACGGCGCCCGGGCGGCCTGGAGGCGACTGAACGGCGGGCCGGGCGGGGCGGTGTTGTCCGGGCTTCAGCCCGTCTATGAGGCGGTCGAGGTCGGCGGGCGTCGCCTGGTGCGGTTGAAGGTCGCCGCCTCCGCCGGACAGGCTCAGGCCCTGTGCCGCGACCTGGCGGCCTCGGACCCGTGGTGCGCCCGATCCGGCGCCGCTGCGGCCTGATCGTCCACAGGCTCAGCTTAAGGTTTCGTTGACGATTGGCCCTCGGAGGCTGATCTTGCGGCTCATGGGCGGGCGGCGGACGAAGATGAGTCGCGCCTGCTGATCACAGTGGGATTTCACATGGCGCAGCCTCAGGTCATCGTCATCGGTAATGAAAAGGGCGGGGCGGGCAAGTCCACCCTGGCCATTCACATCGTCACCGGCCTTCTGCACGCCGGACGCAAGGTCGCCATTATCGATCTGGACCTGCGCCAGCGGTCGATGGAGCGGTTCTTCGCCAACCGCGTCGCCTGGACCAAGGCCAACGGTCACGAACTGCCGCTGCCCTTCGTGCCCGACATGGGCGACGGCAAGGCCCTGCATAAGGCCGATGAGACGGAGCAGCTGGCCCGTTTCGAGGCCGCCTACGCCGAGGCGAAAGGCGTCGCGGACGTCATCGTCATCGACACCCCGGGCGGTGACACGGCCCTGTCGCGCGCCGCGCACGGCCGCGCCGATCAGATCGTCACGCCGATGAACGACAGCTTCGTCGACTTCGACCTGCTGGGCGAGGTCGACCCTGTGACCTTGGATCTGGTCAAGCCGTCCATCTATTCCGAAAGCGTCTGGGAGGCGCGCAAGCATCGCGCCATCACCGAGGGCCGTCAGGTGACGATCGACTGGATCGTCGTCACCAACCGTCTGGCCGTCGCCGAGGCGCGCAACCGTCGTCGTCTGGCCTCGCGCATGGCCAAGCTGGCCAAACGGGTCGGTTTCCGCGTCGGGCCGGGCCTGCGCGACCGGGTCATCTATCGCGAACTCTTCCCCTTCGGCCTGACGGTGGCGGACCTGTCGAACGACATCCGCCCGGTGTCGGTGTCCCTGGCCCACGTCGCCGCGCGTCAGGAGATGCGCAACCTGATGCAGGCCCTGGGTCTGGACGACGCCATCGCCGCCATGGACGCGGCGGCCTGATCGCTTCATGGGCCTGATCTGGTTGGGTCTGGCCGCCGTGGCCCTGTGGGCCATGGTGCGTCTGGGCCGCCAGACTGAACGCGCCCGGCGCGGCCACTGGCGCATCTCCGCCACTATATTGAGCGCCGCCCTGCTGGCCGGGGCGGTGTTCGCCGCCGCGCGTGGTGCATGGCTGATCGCGGGCGGCATGGCGTCTGCGGGCGTCTGGCTGGCCGTGCAGTCGCGCATCCGGCCTGTAGCGGGCAGGGTGGCTCAACCCGCCGAGCCCATGAGCAAGGCCGAGGCGCGCTCTATTCTGGGCGTCGGGGCTGATGCGGACGCCCAGACGATTCACGTCGCCTGGCGTCGGCTGATGGCGCGCGCGCACCCGGATCAGGGCGGAACCGAGGGCCTGGCCGCCCGCGTCAACGCCGCGCGCGATCGGCTGCTGAAAGGGTAATGCACTTTCTCCCTCCCCTTCATGGGGAGGGTGGCGCGCAGCGCCGGGTGGGGAGGGCTGCTGGATGCTTCTTTGGCGTTCTGAATAGTCTTACCACCCCACCCGGTTTCGCCCTGCGGGCTCAACCACCCTCCCCATGAAGGGGAGGGAGAGGCATGGCGCGCATTTCGAAGTTAGGTATTTTAATACCTCATTTAAAATATTGAATAAAATCAATCACTTGCATCAAAATCACTGTCGCAACCGACATTGACCTTCGGCGCGTGACCCTCTATCACCCCGGCCTCCGCCCGATCCATCTGGTTCGGGCCGCGTTTTTCGTCTTCCAGGACCCTCATCATGCTGAAGAGCACCACGGCTTCGCTGAAGCCGGCCGAGGTCGAGAAGAAGTGGATCCACATCGACGCCGAAGGCGTCGTCGTGGGCCGCCTCGCGACCTTCATCGCCAACCGCCTGCGCGGCAAGCACCTGCCGACCTACACCCCGCACGTTGACTGCGGCGACTACGTCGTCGTCACCAACGTCGACAAGGTGGTGTTCACCGGCAAGAAGACCACGGACAAGGTCTACTATCGCCACACCGGCCACCCGGGCGGCATCAAGGAAACCACCCCAGAGAAGGTTCTGGGCGGACGTTTCCCCGAGCGCGTGCTCGAGAAGGCCGTTGAGCGCATGCTGCCCAAGGAGTCGCCGCTGGCTCGCAAACAGATGACCCACCTGCGCCTGTTCGCCGGCGCGGCTCACGAACACGAAGCCCAACAGCCCACGACCATCGACTTCAAGTCGATGTCGTCCAAGAACACCCGGAGCGCCTGAGCATGACCGACGTGACTCAAGACACCGCCGCCGGCTTTGACGCCCTGAAGGGCCTGGGCACCGCCGCCGCCGAGGAAATCGTCCGCGAGCCGAAGATCGACGCCCTGGGCCGTTCGTACTCGACCGGCAAGCGCAAGAACGCCATCGCCCGCGTGTGGGTGAAGCGCGGCACCGGCAAGATCACCGTCAACGGCAAGGACGTGGCGGCTTACTTCGCCCGTCCGGTGCTGCAGATGATGGTCGCCCAGCCGCTGACCGTCTCGGACCGCGCCACGCAATACGACGTGATCTGCACCGTCGAAGGTTCGGGCCTGTCGGGCCAGGCCGGCGCTATCCGCCACGGCCTGTCGCACGCCCTGACCCACTACGAGCCGGAACTGCGCAAGGTTCTGAAGCCGCACGGCTTCCTGACCCGCGACAGCCGCGTCGTCGAGCGTAAGAAGTACGGCCGCGCCAAGGCTCGCCGCAGCTTCCAGTTCTCGAAGCGCTAATCGCCGAACCCGGCGATGGGTTTACGAAGGGGCGCTTCGAGGCAACTCGAAGCGTCTTTTCTTTTGTCCTTCTCCCCTTGTGGGAGAAGGTGGCGGCCGAAGGCCGACGGATGAGGGGTTTCTCAATCGTCAAAGTCGTTGCCTGAAGATCGCCAGAATGTCGCCTCAGTGCGACCCCTCATCCGACCCGCTGCGCGGGCCACCTTCTCCCACAAGGGGAGAAGGGCAGGAGATGCGAATGACCCACACTATCTTCATCGACGGCGAGGCCGGAACCACGGGGCTGGAAATTCGCGAGCGTCTGGAGGCGCGCGGCGATCTGGAGCTGATGCTGCTGGGCGACCGCCGACGCGATGTCGAGGCGCGGCGAGAGGCGCTGAACAGCGCCGATGCGGTCATCCTGTGCCTGCCGGACGATGCGGCTAAGGAAGCCGTGTCAATGATCGAGAATCCGGCGGTGCGGGTCATCGACGCCTCGACCGCCTATCGTGTGGCGGACGGCTGGACCTATGGCTTCGCCGAGATGGATACGGGCCAGCGTGCGGCCATCGCCGCCTCGACGCGGGTGTCGAACCCCGGCTGCTATCCGACCGGCTTCATCGGCCTGATGCGGCCGCTGGTGAAGGCGGGGCTGGTCCCGGCCGACTGGCCCGTCACGATCAATGCGGTGTCCGGCTATTCCGGCGGCGGCAAGGCCATGATCGCCGAGTTCGAGGCCGAGGGGGCGTCGACCGCCTTCCGCGCCTATGGCCTGACGCTGAAGCACAAGCATGTGCCGGAAATGACCAAGCACGCGGGACTGTCGCGCCCGGTGTTGTTCTCGCCCGCCGTGGGGAACTATCGCCAGGGGATGCTGGTCGAGGTTCCGCTGCACCTGTCGGCCCTGCCGGAGACGCCCTCGGTCGAGCGGCTGCACGGCGCCCTGGTCGAGGCCTATGAGGGCCAGCATTTCGTCGAGGTCGCCGAGATCGACGAGACCGAGGCCATGACCGGCATCGAGCCCGAGGGCCTGAACGGCACCAACCGGATGCGCCTGCACGTCTTCGGCGACCGCGGGGGTGAACAGGCGCGTCTGGTCGCCCTGCTGGACAATCTGGGCAAGGGCGCCTCGGGCGCGGCGGTCCAGAACCTCAACATCATGCTGGGTCTGGACGAGGCGACCGGCCTCAGCTGACGCCTTATTCTGCCGTCATTCTCGGGCTTGCCCCGAGAATCCAGACATGCCGAGGTCAAGGATGAGCATCTGCATTCCACGTCGAGGGTCTGGATCCCCGGCACAGGGCCGGGGATGACGGTAGGGCGCTATTGAGCCCGCGACGCCTTGATCGCTGACTCCACCGTTCCGGCGAAGAAGACGGCGGCGATGATGATCAGCAGTCCGTAATCGTGGCCGGGGAAGATCAGAGGCACGCCTGCCGCCAGGATGATCAGCGCGGGAAACAGGCTGGCCCAGACGGCGGTTGATGCAGCCTGCGGATGGATCATCGGCGGGCGCACCCAACCCATTTTCCGGCGCATGACGGCGTTCATGGGCACGAAAGCGACCGGCACGATCAGCGCGATCATCACATACTTCACTAACTGTCCCGGCGCGCCGAACAGGGTCGCGGTGGCGATCAGCAGGATCAGCGGAATGGCCGTGGCGACGGCCAGCAGCAGGTTGGGCTCGATACGCTTCAAGACTTCACTTTCACATAGGCGCCGGGCGCCGGTTCGATGGGTTTCAGCGGCCCAGCCTTGGGATCGCGCGCGGCGATCTTCTCGCCGGACTTGGCGCCCAGCCAATCGGCCCAGTGCGCCCACCAGCTGCCCGGATGCTGTTCCGCTTTCGCTTGCCATTCCTGGAGCGTTTCGGGAAGGGCGGCGTTGACCCAGTGCTGATATTTCTGGGCGGAGGGCGGATTGATGACCCCGGCGATGTGGCCCGATCCGGCCAGCGTATAGGTCACGGGCCCGCCGAACAGCCGCGCCGAGCGATAGACCGAATTCATCGGCGCGATGTGGTCCTCGCGGCTGGCCTGGAAATAGAGGGGGATGCGGACCTTGGACAGGTCGATGCGCTCGCCGTCGATCTCCAGCTCGCCCTTGGCCAGGGCGTTCTGGCCGTACATCAGGCGCAGGTATTGCAGGTGCAGCCGCTTGGGCATCCGCGTCTGGTCGGCGTTCCACGCCAACAGGTCGAAGGCGGGCGGCGCCTTGCCCATCAGATAGTTGGACACGAAGAAGGACCAGATCAGGTCGTTGGCGCGCAGGGCGTTGAAGGTGTCGGCCATCGCCGTGCCGGGCAGGACGCCGCCCGCCTCGTCCATCAGCCGCTCGATCTCGGCCAGCCAGTGCTCGTCGGTGAACAGCAGCAGGTCGCCCGCCTCGGCGAAGTCGTGCTGGGCGGCGAAGAAGGTGGCGGAGGCGACGCGGTCGTCGCCCTTGGCCGCCATGTGCGCCAGGCTGGCGCCCAGCATGGTGCCGCCGATGCAGTAGCCGACGGCGTTCACATGCGTCTGGCCGGTCTGCTCCAACGTCTTTTCGACAGCGCGATAGACGCCCTTCTTCATGTAGTCGTCGAGGCCGAACTCCGCCTTGTCGCGGTCCGGATTGACCCATGAGCAGACGAAGACGGTGAAGCCCTGCGCGCTCAGCCAGCGGATCAGCGAGTTCGCCGGCTGCAGGTCCATGATGTAGAATTTGTTGATCCACGGCGGGAAGATCAGCAGCGGGACGGCATGCTGCTGTTCCGTCGCGGCGTCATACTGGATCAGCTCGAACAGTTCGTCGCGCCAGACCACCTGACCCGGCGCCGTGGCGACGTTCTCGCCCAGAACAAAGCGGCCATAGTCGGCCTGGCTGATCTTCAGCGACCCGGCGCCGCGCTCCAGATCGGCGGCGAAGTTCTGCATCCCGCGCACCAGGGATTCGCCGCTGGTCTCGGCCAGGGCCTTCAGCGCCACGGGGTTCGACGCCAGGAAGTTGGCGGGCGAGAAGGCGTCGGTCAGCAGGCGGGTGAAGAACTCCGCCCGGCGTTTCACGCGCGGGTCCACGTCCTCGACGCTGGAGACCAGACCGTTCATCCAGTCCGAGGTGGCCAGATAGGACTGGCGCATCATGTCGAACATGGGGTTCTCGGACCAGGCCGGATCGCGGAACCGCTTGTCGGACGGGGCGGGGCTGTCGACCGTCTCGCCCATGGCGCGCCGCGTGGTGGTCGACCACAGCTCCATGTAGCGGCCGAACAGGTCGGCCTGGGCCTGGAACAGCTTTTCGGGGCGGGCGGCCAGGCTGGTCATGACGGAAGACATGGCCGGGGCCACGTTGAACGGATCCGGCGACAGGGCGGCGGGGCGGTCGGCCTGTGACAGGGCCGCCTCGGCCACCGCCGTCTGGGCCATCATCGCCGCCTTGGCCAGGTTCAGCGACAGGGTCTCGAGCTGCTGGCGCTGTTCGGCGCTGAAGGCCATGAAGTCGGGCGCGGCGTTCGGCGTTTCGGGCGGCGGGGCAGGGGCCTCGGCTGCGGGTTTTTCAGGCGCGGCGGCCTTCATTTCTTCCACAGGGGCGGGCTTCTTGGCGGCGCGCGGCTTGGCCGAGGTGGGGCGTCCGGACTTGCGCGGCGCGGCGGGCGCATCCGGCGTGGCGGACGGGGTCTTGGTCGGGCGCTTGGCCATGGGCGCGGAACCTCCGATGGGGGCGCGCGACGCGCACGCCTTCCTCCCGGCGCGATGATGGCATATGTCGTTGCAGGAAATGAACGTGCTGATGCTGAAAAAGACAGGTCTGGCGGCAATGCTGGGCGGAGCCGCGCTGCTGAGCGGCTGCGTCAGCGCCTTCGCGCCTCAAACCGACCCGACCTCGCCCCTGGCGCCGCGCGTGCAGCAACTGGTGGACGAGAACCGCCAGTATCCGCGCTGGGCGGACTTTCCGCGCTCCAGCCAGCCCTTGCCGGGGCCGGAACAGATCGCCGGCCGCGTCGCCACCCTGCAGGAGCGCAGCGTCGCCTTGGGCGCCGAGGTCGCGCGCATCGAGTGGACGTTGAACGAAGACCCGGCCGTCTTCGCCGAATCGATCAACCGCCGCATCGACGCCAGCCAGATGTCGCCTGAAACGGCGCGCACGGCGGAAGAGGTCGAGGCCTACGCCGAGGCGTTGCGTCAGCGCGCCAAGGCGCCGCCTCCCATCGACCGGCCGCGTCCGCAATAGTCGTGGCGGCGGCCCAAGGTCGCCGTTTGGCTTTCGTCGCCCGTCTTGGCGAATCCGGCGATCCTGCCGCTCCGGCCGCGTTTCGCCGACCTGAGTGCGAGGAGCCGTCATGGCCCATGTCCCGTCTGAACCCTTTTGCCGTCTCGGCGGCGTGCGCTGATGGCTGACGGCGCCGTCTCGCCCGCCTTCCTCGACGTATCCCGATCCCTGT
>NZ_GL883086.1:1110730-1135725 GCF_000204035.1 Brevundimonas diminuta ATCC 11568 | reverse complement strand
GGCGGGCGTGACGCGGGCGCATATCCAGGCGCTGGGTCTGGACGAGCCGCTGGCGCGGGCGCTGGCGTCGCGCGGGGTGGCGGCGGAACAGGGCGCCGACTTCCTGAAACCGACGCTCAAGGCGCTGTTCCCCAATCCGTCCAGCTTCATGGACATGGACGCCGCCGCCGCCGCCATCGTCGACGCGCTTCAGGCGCAGGCCAGCATCCACGTCTTCGCCGACTACGACGTGGACGGGGCGTCCAGCGCGGCCCTGCTGGTGCGCTGGTTCCGTACCCTGGGCGCGGACCTGCCCATCTATGTCCCCGACCGCCTGACCGAGGGCTACGGCCCCAGCGCGCGGGCCTTCGATACGCTGAAGGCGCGCGGCGCCGATCTGGTCATCACCGTCGACTGCGGCGCGGCGGCCAATGAGGCGGTGGCCCATGCGGCGGCCATCGGCCTGAAGGTCGTGGTCATCGACCACCACATGATGCGCGAAGAGCCGCCCGCCTGCCTCGCCGTGGTCAATCCGAACCGGCCGGGATGCGGTTCGGGGCAGGGCAATCTGGCGGCGGCGGGGGTGGTCTTCGTCCTGCTGGCCGCCCTGAACCGCGAGGCCCGCGGGCGCGGCCTGTTCGAGGGCAAGGCCGAGCCGGACATTCGCCAGTGGCTGGATCTGGCCGCCATGGGCGCCATCTGCGACGTGACGGGCCTGACCGGCTTCAACCGCGCCCTGACCAGTCTGGGGCTGGGGGTCATGTCGCACTGGCGCAATCCGGGCCTGCGCGCCCTGCTGGCGGCGGCGGGCGCCGAGCCGGGACCGGCCAAGACCAATCACGCGGGCTTCATCCTCGGCCCGCGCATCAATGCGGGCGGACGGATCGGCAAGTCGGATCTGGGCGCGCGCCTGCTGTCCACCGACGATCCCGACGAGGCGCGGATGCTGGCGCAGGAGCTGGACGCCCTGAACCTCGCTCGACGCGAGGTCGAGGCCGAGGTGACCGAACAGGCCGTCCGCCGCGTCGAGGCGACCGGCGCCCACGCCGACGACAGCGCCGTCGTGGTCGTCAGCGGCGAGGACTGGCATCCCGGCGTGGTCGGCATCGTCGCCGGGCGCCTGCGCGAACGCTGGAGAAAACCCGTCATCGTCATCGGCGTCGACGCCGTCAACGGCGTCGGCAAGGGTTCGGGCCGTTCGCAGCCCGGCATGAATCTGGGCCGGGCCGTGCAGGCGGCGTGGAATGAAAGCCTGTTGATCGCGGGCGGCGGACACGCCATGGCGGCGGGGTTGACGGTGGCGGCGGATCGCGTCGACGAACTGCGCGCCTTCCTCAACGAGCGCCTGTCGACCGAGCGCGTCGAGGCCGTGGCCCAGGACTGGGTCGAGGTCGACGCCCTGATCGACCCGCGCGCCGCCACCCGCGATCTGTTCGAGGCGTTTGAGCAACTGGCCCCTTACGGCCCCGCCAACCCCGAGCCCCTGTTCGCGCTGGAAGGGGTTCAGGCGCGCGAGCCGGTCGCCATGAACGGCGGCCATGTGCGGTGCCGCCTGGTCGGCCCTGACGGCGCCTCGGTGCGGGCCATCGCCTGGCGCTGCGCCGACCTGCCGACGGGCAAGGCGCTGCTGGCGGGGCAGGGGGGGGTGAACGTGGTCGGGCGGCTTCGGGCGGATGACTGGAACGGCCGTCGCGGCGTGCAGTTCGAGATCGAGGACGTCGCCGACCCGCGCATGGCCTGAGGACAGTCAGCCTTGGCCGTGAAACGACGCAGGTCTTTGAAAAAGTCGCACAAATCCGCTTCGCCGCGCTTGCCATAAGCGGAATCGGCGGCTATCTACACGGTCCTCCGCGCAGCGGTCCCTTCGTCTATCGGTTAGGACGTCAGGTTTTCAACCTGAAAAGAGGGGTTCGATTCCCCTAGGGACTGCCACGCGGAGTTATCTTTCCCCCGACAATCGAAGACGTTTCCAGCGGTGATCTCGCGCGCTTGGATGCTGCTGTCTGGATGCTGATCGGCGCCGTGATCGGGCGCTGAAACGGCGTCTCTGTCGTTTTTTTGAAAAAGCGCGCGACGCCCTCTTGCGTCGCCGAAAAGGGACGGCTATCAGGCCGCTCCTCCGCGCAGCGGTCCCTTCGTCTATCGGTTAGGACGTCAGGTTTTCAACCTGAAAAGAGGGGTTCGATTCCCCTAGGGACTGCCACGCGGAGCGAATAACTCCTTCTCCCGTCATCGTTATCTCTTTCACCGAGCCCCTTCGCGCGGCCTTTTCGCGTGCGCGACATTTGCTTGTCGACAATATGGCGCAAAAAGGGCAACTTGTCTGTCCGAGTTGAAAGAACTGTGTTAGTGTAGCTGACCCGCATTGTCGCGGGCGGGGGTTCAAGGTGGCGAGTATTGACGTGATGGAGCCGATTGAGACCGTAAAGGTCGTCGGAAGGGTCAAGTGGTTCGACGCCGGCAAGGGGTACGGCTTCATCGTGCCGGACCAGCCGGATTTGACCGAGGAACGCGACGTGCTGCTGCACGTCACCAGCCTGCGCGACGCAGGCCATGAGATGGCGGGCGAGGGCGCGGCCATCGTCTGCGAATGCGCCAAGCGGGCCAAGGGCTGGCAGGTGATCAATATCGTGGAGTTGGAAGCCAGCGCCGCGCCGGCTCGGCGGGAGCTGACGCGCAGTTCGGCCCACGCCCGCCCCGAAGGCCTGCCTGACGGGCCGCTGGAAGCCGCCGTCGTCAAATGGTTCAATCGCACCAAGGGCTATGGATTCGTCGTGCGCGACGGTCAGGCGGGCGATATCTTCGTCCACGTCGAGACGCTGCGCCGCTGCGGTCTGGACGACCTGTTGCCGGGCGATCCGGTGAACGTGCGTTTCGCGGAAGGCCCCAAGGGGCTGGTCGTGGCCGATATCAGACCGGGCGGGTGAGTCTCGTCCGCTAGGGGGACGAAGACATGAACCACAGCCGCCGTCTCATGCTGATCCTGGCGCTTTCGGCCGCAGCCGCGACGACGGCGTGCGCGAAGAAGGGGCCGCTGGATGAGAACGGCCGCCCGCTGGAGCCGCTGGCGATCGTCACGGCCTCTGGCGAGCACAAGTTCATGGTGGAGATCGCCGACGACGATGAGGCGCGGCAGCGCGGCCTGATGTTCCGTCCGCCGCTTCCTGACGACCGGGGGATGCTGTTCCAGTTCCCCGCGGCGGGCGAGCAGAGCTTCTGGATGCGCAACACGCCCAGCTCGCTGGACATCATCTACATCGACCCGCGCGGGCGAATCGTTTCGATCGCCAAACACGCCACGCCCAACTCCGATGCCCCGATTCCCTCGAACGGCGCGGCCAATGGCGTGCTCGAACTGCGGGCCGGCCGCACGGATGAGATCGGCGCCAAGCCCGGCGATCAGGTTAAGCACCCCTTCTTTCGTCCCTGAGCCACAATAGGACGCCTCATCCGTTGCGGAGGCCGCCTGCTCGTGCCATGAGAGCGCTCCGTTGGTTCGGGGTGTAGCGCAGCCTGGTAGCGCATCTGGTTTGGGACCAGAGGGTCGGAGGTTCGAATCCTCTCGCCCCGACCACGGTTTAGCCTCCTTCAGGCGGAGGTCTTCCATTTGACAGCCGATGTGCGACTGTCGCTGGCGCCATGCGTCAGCGTGCCGATGTTCGGCATGATTGAGAGTTTAAATCTCGGGACGAGCTCGGGTATCGTCCTGTACGAGGTCGCGAAGCAGCGCCGTTCGTATCAAAGCAAGTACAGGCTGCGGAACCAAAGGGGCGAGCGCCAGGCGCCATTGCCGACCGTGCTTCTCGCAGGTGAATAGCGCGCCACGTCTGGTTTGGAGCGAACATTGGCCTTCAAGCTTGACGTAAAGGCTGTGCCTACTTGGTTCAGCGACGCCCGTCAGGTCGAGGCGTAGCCGCCGTTGATGGCGTAGGAGAAGCCGATCGGCAGGGCGGCGCGGAACTGGGTGAAGAAGGCCGCCAGTTCGCCCAGGGTCGAGCGCGGCACGAAGATGATGTCGCCGCGCCGCATCGGCGTGATCTCGGCGCGAGGGGCGCTCAGGTCGATCACCTTCATCATGCGGACGTCGCCGGGGCCGCGTCGTATCAGGGCGCAGCGCGAGGATCTGGCGGACGGCAGCACGCCGCCGGCCATGATGATGGCTTGATAGGCGTCGATGTCGCCGGGCATGTCGAACATGCCGGGATTGCGCACCTCGCCGTCGACCCAGACCTTCATCGGGCCGGCCTGGCGCAGCGTCACCTCGACCTCGGGCCGCAGCAGGTGGGGGGCGTAGCCGTAGGAGATGTCGGCCTCCAGCTCGGACAGGCTGCGATCCGCCGCCATGACGTGTCCGAGCAGAGGGAGGGAGACCCGGCCGTCGGGCGCGATCTTCAACTGGCGCGTCAGTTCCGACGCGGTCGGCAAGGCTACCTCGATATCGTCGCCGGGATAGAGCCGGTATTCAGGCTCCACCTCGGTCCAGTCGGCGAAGGGCAGGTTGGGCGGGAAGTCGTCGACCACGGTAGGACGCGGTCGGGCGCCGCCCGCAGGGGCGCCGCCGGCGCATCCGGCCAGTCCGGCGGCCAGCGCCATGAGGATGAGGCGGCGATCAAGATCCATGGTCGGGGACGGTCCAGGCGGAGAATTTTCGTCTTCGGCAAAGCTGACGGCTTATAGGTAACGCGTGGTTAACGCGTGGCCCTCAGTGTGGCGCACAACAGTCATTGACCGAGAAAATCGATCTTCATGCGTTCCTCCCTCGCAGCAGCTCGTCCCCGTTACGGCGTCGTCGACGTCGTGGCCCTGCTGTTCCGCGAGTTGGTGCTGATGATCGTGATCTTTCTGGTGATCGCCGCCATCGGCGCGGCCGTCGTCATGACTATGAAGAAGACCTACACGGCGGGCGCTAGCCTGTTTGTCGGCGTGGGTCAGGAATACGTCTATCAGCCGCGCGTGGGCATGGGCGAACGCGCCATGCCGCCCTCGGCCAGCGAGGTGGCTCAGTCCGAGGCCGCCATCCTGAACAGCCTTGAGGTCAAGCGCCGCGTGGTGCGAGCCCTGGGCGTCGAGAGCTTCCAGGGCGGCGTGGCCTCGACCGAAAGCCCGGCGCGTCAGGAAGCCGCCGCCATCCGCTCGGTGGCCTCTGGCCTGGGCGTAGAGGTCACGCCGCTCAGCCCCGTCGTGGGTCTGAGCTACAAGAGCGGCGATCCGGCTCTGTCGGCGCGCGTGCTGAATACGGTGATCGACCAGTATCTGACCTATCGCCGCGAGGTCTTCCAGGACCGCGCGACCTCGGCCATCCGCACCCAGCGTCAGACCTTCGAGCAGGAGTTGGCCGACGCCGATCGCGCCTATGAGGAGTTCCTGCGCACCAACGCCATCGGCGACTTCACCACGGCCAAGTCCACGGTCGCCAACAGCTATCAGTCCGTCTTCACCGAGCGGATGGGCGTCCAGGCCCAGTTGCAGCAGGCCTCGCAGCGGCTGGCGACCCTGGTGGCGCAACTGGCGCGCACCCCGGCCGAGGTGGCCCTGTATCAGGATCTGAACGTCTCGGCTCAAGACCTGATCCTGCAACTGCGCACCGAGCGTGAGAGCCTGCTGGCTCGCTACCAGCCCGACGCCCAGCCGGTGCGCGAGATCGATTCCAAGATCGCCCAGCTTCAGGCCTATGTCGGCTCGGGCACGGCCGTCGGCGCCAAGGAAGTCCGCACGGGGCCGAACCCCGTCTGGGTCGAGCTGGAGACCACCCGCATCAACGCCCAGGCCGAACGGGACGCCCTGGGCGCCCGCCTGGCGGTGCTGGATCGCCAACTGGGCGACCTGCGCGCGCGTCAGGCGCGTCTGACCGAGCTGGAGTCGCGCAACTCGACCCTGGCCGGCAACCGTGAAGTGCTGACGGCCTCGATCCGCGAGTTCCAGCAGCGCGAGACACAGAGCCGCGCCGACAACGAACTGGTCAAGGCGGGCGCCGACAACGTCACCGTCATCGAACGCGCCCAACCGCCGTCGAAGGGCAAGAGCCTGCGCTTCCCGCTTATGATCGCCGTCCTGGCCTTCGCCGGGTTCACGGCCCTGTGCGTCGGCCTGCTGCGGGTCTTCCTGCAGCGCGGCTTCGTCATGCCGGCGACCCTCAGCCGCACGCTTCAGGCTCCGGTCCTGGCCGTGGCCCCCGCCAAGAGCGCCTGAGCCCTGCGCGTGCTAGGCTGGGTCAAAGGGCGCACGTAACGATTCGCATGGTCGATCTGACGACGGAAATGGCGGGACTGTGGGCGGCGCTGGGACCAGCGCCGGCGCATCGCGGCCGCGTGATCCTGTTCGCCGCCGCCCAGACGGGCGAGGGCGTTTCGACCGTGGCGCGCGAGTTCGCCCGCATGGCCGCCGTGCGGGGCCGTCGCCCGGCGTGGCTGGTCGACGGCGATCTGACGCAGCAGGCGCAGATGGAGCAGGTGGCGGCGCAGCCGGACCGCTTCGGGCGGCTGGGGCCGGCGGTTCAGGCCTCTCCGGACGGATCGGCCTTCTATGCGGTGACGCCGCCGATGCGGGATCGCGAAGGACGGCCTGTGGCGCCGGGGCGGCTGATGACGGCCAAGACCTGCTTGGGCGGCCGCCTTTACGTCACGCGGTTCCACAACGAAATCCTGCGCGCCGGTCAACGCGCCGAGGCGATCAACGACGCCCGCTACTGGACCCGCTTGCGCGCACACGCCGACACTGTGGTCATCGACGCCCCTGCGGCGGATCGCAGCGACATGATCCTGACCCTGGCGCCGCTGGCCGACGCCACTGTCCTGGTGGTCGCGGCCGAGACGACCGACGCGGCCGGGCCCGTCGCCCTGCGTGACGAGATCGACGCCCAGGGCGGCCGCATCGCCGGGGTGGTGATGAATCGGGCCAGGTGGAAGCCGCCCGCCTTGCTCAAGCGGTTCATCGGCTAAGCCGAACTAGCCCTGCTCGGCTGCGCGTTTCAGTCGGTCCAACTCGCGTTGGCCGTAGAACTGCGGCTCGAAGCCCTTCATCCAGAGAATCTTGCCCAGTCCCCGCGCCGTACGGTCCGCCATGTCGGCGCGGCTGGCGTGACGGATCAGGCTGAGCGCCAGCGTCGCCGCGCCCCAGACCGCCGTCTGCGCCGCGCCCACCGCCATCCAGCGCGCGACGCCGGGCCAGTTCTTCGCCTCTGCGGCGGTCTGGCTGGGCCCCTGGCCATAGGCGAAGGCGCGCGTCAGGGCGTAGCGCAGGGTGGCGCGATGGGGCGGGGCGAACTCATCCACCCAGGCGTCAGAGGCCCAGGCGAAACGTCCTCCGCGCGCCTGCAGGGCGGCGAACAGGACGTCGTCCTCGCCGCCGATCTGATCCGACCCGACATGGAAAGGCTGGTCGCCGGGCAGGGCCGTGGCCCGAACCAGCAGGGAGTTGCCGCAACCGTGGGCGTGATCCAGCACGCCGTCCCGGTCCGGTCCGTGACGGCCGAAGAAACGCTCCAGATAGGGCGTGGTCCAGCCTGTGCCCTCGGGCACGCGTCCACGGATGGGGCCGAAGACGGCGTCGGCGCCGGTCGTCGCTTGGGCGCTCAACAGGGCGGCCAGCCAGCCGGTCGAGGCGGCCTCGTCATCATCGAGGAAGGCGATCAGGGGCGCTGAGGTGGCGGCCAGTCCCGTGTTGCGCGCGGTGGCGACGCCGGGGCGCGGCGCATGGGTCCATATGAGCGGGACGGGCGATTCAGGCCGCAGGGCCTCGACCGTTTCGCGCGAACTGGCCTCGGGGTCGTTGTCGACGACGACGATCTCGCGCAGGCGCGTCGCCACGTCTTCTTGAACGAAGACCGAGCGCAGGGCGCGCGTCAGGCTCTCCAGCCGCCGCATGGTGGGGATGACGACGGCGACGTCGGGCGCGCTCATATCGCCTCCGCATAGAGTGCCGCGCGATACAGCCGCAGGGCGAAGCCGCGCAGGCCGGTCGGCAGGATCGGCGCGCAGGCGGCGGTCTTGATCAGCGGGCGCAGCGCCTTCAGTCCCGGCACGGCCTTCAACGCCTTGGCGACGCGATAGCTGGGGTAGGCCGACACGAAGTCGGGGTGGCGCGCTGCGACGCGGGCGAAGTTCGGCGCCGACTGTTCGTATTTGGCGGCCAGGGCCTCGACCGTGTCTAGACCCATGTGGGTGGCGGGATTGTCCAGGTGGACGACCTCGAACCGGCGCGAGACGCGCATGGCCCACTCGACGTCCTCCCAGCCCCAGCCGCTGAAACCGGAGTCGAAGGTCTCCGTATCGAAGACGTCGCGGCGGACCAGCAGGTTTGAGGTGAAGACGTATTTTTCGGGCTGTTCGGCGCGCTGGGGCGCGGGGATGCAGTCGGACCGCGCCGCCATGTGGCGATGGACGGCGAAGCGCGCGTCCTGCGGCGCCTGCAACAGGGAGAAGCCGCCGAAGGCCACCGCCGGGCGCGCGTCGCGGGCCAGATCGACCCACGTCTTCAGGAAGCCGGGATGGTCGGGCCTCATGTCGCTGTCGAGGAACAGGAAGGTCTGGCCGCGCGCGGCCTGGGCCAGGCGGTTGCGGCCTTCCGAACGGCCCTGATTGGCGTCGAGCGAGATCAGGCGCGCGGGCAGGGCCATGCCGTCGATCAGGGCGCTCAGACGCGCGGTCAGTTCGGCGTCCTTGGTGCCGTCGTCCAGAATGATCAGTTCGGCCTGTCCGGCCAGCGTCGGCGCCTCGGCGTCCAGACGCTGCAACAGGTCGGTCGGATCGTCGCGCAGGAAGGGAATCAGCACCGACAGGATCGGTCGCGCCTCGGCCCACGCTGAGCTGTCGTGATGAATCGCGAGACTCATGCTGTCTGCCTCCGTGCGCGCAGGAAGGCTTTCAACCGCACGCTCAGGTCGCGCACCCCGGCTGCGTTCAGGGCGTAGGCGACGACGCCGTAGACGATCATGCCGACGCCTGCGTCCAGCATCAGCTCAAGGAAGCCTCCAATCGGCGGCAGCATTATCACGACGCCCGCCATGGCGGCGGCGGCCAGACCGCATCGCACCAGGGCGTTCCACGGCACGGGCAGGGGCAGGATGCGTCGCCCGATGGTCATGGAGGCGGCCAGACCCAGCGCAAAGCTGATCGCCGTCGCCCACGCCGCCCCCATGACGCCGAAGCGCGGGATCAGCAGGATGTTCAGGATGATGTTGCTGCCCGCCGGAATGCTCATGGCCAGCAGCAGCCAGCCGGTGCGACGGCCCAGGGTGAAGGCCTGTCCGAAATAATAGGTCGTCATCCCCGACAGGAAGGCGCCCAGCGCCACCCACGGCGTGACCGAGGCGGCGACGGTGCGCAGGTCTTCGCCGATCATGAACTCGGCCAGCGGCCGCGCCACCAGCGCCACGCCCACGGCGGCGGGCAGGCCGATCAGCACCAGGGTCGAGGCCTGCTCCCGTGCGGCCGCCTGAAGGTCTTCGCGCCCCCCGCGCTCCAGCGCCATGACCAGAGCCGGAGCGCCCGCCGCGCCCAGCCAGACGAACATGACGTCCAGCGTCCGGTTGGCGATGCTGTAGGCCGCGTGATAGGCGCCGACCGCCGCCTCATTCATGAACAGGGCCAGCAGGAAGCGGTCGGTCGAGGCTAGCACTACCGTCAGCCCCAGACCGACGGCGATCGGATAGCCGTAGACGGCGTAGGCCTTCAGCCGCTGGCGATCCAGCCGTCCGCGCTTCGCCTCGCGCAGTTCGGCGGGCAGGACGAAGGGCAGGGCGGCCAACGGCGCCAGCAACATCCCCGCCAGCGGCGCCTCGGCCCCCATCCCCAGCAGGGCCAGGCCGACGCCGAAGGCCAGGCCTGCGACCGCGCTCCAGATGTCGATGGCGGCGGCGGGACCGACCTCGCCCGCTGCGCGGAACCGTTCCTGCGCCAGCTTCAGGAAGCAGCGCACGGGAATCCCCGCCAGCGCCACGGCCAGCGGCAGGCGGAAGCTGTCCGGCATGGGCCACAGCCACACCAACAACCCGGCGACCGGCACGAAGACGGCGGTGATCAGGAAGGCGGCGCGATACAGGCTGGCGAAATGCCCGGCCATCTGCGCCTCGTCGGACTGGGCCGCCCAGAAGCGGGCCATGGAGGCTTCCAGCCAGCTGAATGTCGCCACATGGGCCAGCGTCAGCACCGAATAGGCCAGCGCATAGCGCCCGAAATCCTCGGGCGACAGCAGGCGCGTGAAGATGATGATGGTCAGAAACCCGACCACGCCCTGCACGATATTGGCCGGCAGGTAGCCGAACACCCCCCTCCAGAACATCAGCGCACGGCCATCCGGTCGCCCAGAAGCACGGGAACGGTCACGGCGATGATCCACAGGTCCAGCCAGAAGGACTGGCGCTCGATGTATTCGATGTCGAGCTGAACCCGGTCGCGCACTTCATCCGCCGTGTGCAGCGGCCCGCGCGAGCCCTTGATGGCGGCCCAGCCGGTCATGCCGGGCTTGATGCGGTGGCGGTGGGCGTATTCAGCAACCAGACGCGCCGACTCGGCGTCGCCGGTCTTCATGCCGATGGCGTGCGGGCGCGGCCCGACAAGCGACATCTCGCCGCGCAGCACGTTCACCAACTGCGGCAGTTCGTCCAGGCTGGTGGCGCGCAGGATCTTGCCCAGGCGCGTCACCCGGTCGTCGCCGGCGGTCACCTGACGGCTGGCGGTGGCGTCGGAGGCTTCCTGACGCATGGTGCGGAACTTCCACACCACGATCTCCTCCTGATTGAAGCCGTGGCGGCGCTGGCGGAATAGGGCCGGCCCCTTGCTGTCCATCCGCACGGCCAGGCCGATCAGGAACAGCACAGGGCTGAGCACGACCAGGGCCAGGGCCGACAGGATGATGTCCAGGATGCGCTTGTTGAAGGCGCGGCGCTCTCCGTCCACCGCGCCGCCCAGCAGGGGCAGGGACGCCGAGGCCAGCTTTTCCAGCGCCTCGTTCCGCTGGACCGCGCCCTTGGGGTCGACCAGCAGGGTCAGGGGAATGGGCAGAACCTCAAGGCGATGGGTCAGGGCGCGGACGCGCGCCTCGGCCTTGGGGTCGATGGCCAAGATGACGCGGTCGATATAGGGCGTCAGCCGATGCTCCAGCAGGGCGTCCGTCCCGCCCAGAACCGGCACCCCGGCCAGGGCGTCGGGCGTGCGGGCCAGCCGATCGTCGAATACGCCAAGGATATTCAGGTCGCGCCGGTCCAGCGCCTCGCGGATCAGGGATTCGGCATGGCGGGTGGCGCCGACCACGACGACGTTGGGCGTCAGATCGCCTCGGCTGCGCCATTGGGCCACCAGCATCCGCCAGATCGTGTGCAGGCCGGTCAGCAGCACTGCGGAGGCGATCGCCCACCAGCCGTATTCCGCCAGCGGAGTTTCGTTATTGGGCAAGGCCAGACCCAGCAGGCAGGCGACCGCGCCGCCCACGCCCGCCACGGCGGCGACCCCTGCCAGATGGCGCGCGGGCGCCCGGCTATTGTCAAAACGATACAGGCCCAGCGACCGCATCAGGCCCAGGGTCATCAGCGCGCCGATCAGAATGGGCGCGGCTTCGAACAGGGTGACCTGCGCCAGACCGCCGGCGTTCATGCGGCCGATCGCCACAAGGCACAGGAAGCTCGACGCGACGATGTCGACGCCGCGGAAGTAGAAGACGCGCCGCCGCGCGGCCGCGCGCTGTCGGGTGTTCAGCCAGACGTCCGGCCGCAAGGGGCCGCGTCGAGCCCGACCCGCACGCCCCGCCGGGGCGCGCGATTCGACCAGCGCTGCGCGATTCGCGCGTGCGCCTTCTGTCGCAGAGCCCAGAGTGTCAGCAGGGGTGATGGCCAAGTCTTTTTCCCGATATCGAGCAAAATGGGGTGCGAACCCCGTGTCACATGCCACTCTTATGCCGGGTTAACACAAAGGGCGTCAGTTCCGCATTGCGAAGCGTCGCGCGACTCGCTATCCACGCGGCCTGCCGGAGACGTGGCCGAGTGGCTGAAGGCAACGGTTTGCTAAATCGTCGTACCCTGTAAGGGGTACCGAGGGTTCGAATCCCTCCGTCTCCGCCAGATTTCTTTCCGAAAATCAGAAGTCAGCGCCGGCCCTCCTTAGGGGCGGCGGCCTTGGCGTCGCTGGGGCGGCGCACGGCGACGCCGTGCTGTCGCAGGATGCGCCGGGCGACCTCGGGGGCGCCGATCATGGGCAGGGGTTGGCCGAAGTGCTCGCGCCACAACTGGTCCAGGCGAACTTCCTCCGGGGTGAGCAGACGGGTCATTGGCGAGTCCTTGTTACGCAAGCGCGCAACTTCTAGGCCATCTCGACAGGGCTGAACGCAAACTCATGTAAGCTGGACCACAGGTGATGGAACCGGCGCCGTAGGGGCTTCCTGGCCTGACCTTCCCTTGCGTGATCTTGGCGCCGCCCGGCGCGCGGGTTAGGCGTGTGGTTCAACTTCTCAATGGGAGAGACGCACATGGCCGATCTGGCCCTCGCCACCGACAAGATCCGCGCCGCCGTCGGCGAAAACTCGGGTCTGGGCAAGACCGTGAAGCTGGACTTCGGCGATGACGGCAAGATCTTCATCGACGGCGCCTCGGCTCCGAATACCGTCAGCAATGACGACAAGCCGGCTGACGCCACCGTCTCGATCAAGTGGGACGACTTCGTCGCCCTGGCCGAGGGCCGTCTGGACCCGATGATGGCCTTCATGCAGGGCAAGCTGAAGATCGCGGGCGACATGATGATCGCCCAGAAGCTGGCGCCGCTGCTCAAGGGCTGACGGCGGGCTGAGGCTTGATGTTCGACGGCGCGGCTCCGACGGGGCCGCGCCGTTTTCATTTCGGGAGAGGCGTAAGATGGATTTCCGGCTGAGCGAGCGGGGCGAACACTGGCGCGAACGGGTGCGCCGTTTCATGGAGGCGGAGGTTCTGCCGCGCGAGGCGGAGTATCGCGCCCAGGTCCGCGCCGATCCCAAGCACCAGCCGCCGGTGATGGAGACGCTGAAGGCCAGGGCCAGGGCCGAGGGCCTGTGGAACATGTTCCTGCCGGGCGAGCATGGGGCGGGGCTTTCGAACCTGGAATACGCCCCCATCGCCGAGCTGATGGGCCGGGCGCTGTGGTCGGCCGAGGCGTTCAACTGCAACGCGCCCGACACGGGCAATATGGAAGTGCTGCATATGTACGGCGACGCCGCCCAGCAGGAGCGGTGGCTCAAGCCCCTGATGGCCGGCGAAATCCGTTCGGCCTTCCTGATGACCGAACCTGAGGTCGCCTCGTCCGACGCCACCAACATCCAGACCCGGATCGAGCGCGACGGCGACCACTATGTCGTCAACGGCCGCAAATGGTGGTCGACCAATATGGCGCACCCGAACGTCGCCGTGACCATCGTCATGGGCAAGACCGATCCCGACGCCGCCGTTCATCAGCAGCAGAGCCAGATCATCGTCCCGGTCGACACGCCCGGCTTTCGCGTCGAGCGGATGCTGTCGGTCTTCGGCTATGATGAGGCACCGATCGGCCACGCCGAGGTGGTGCTGGAGAACGTTCGCGTTCCCGCCTCCAACCTGATCGCGGGCGAGGGGCGCGGCTTTGAGATCGCCCAGGGCCGCCTGGGGCCGGGTCGCATCCACCACTGCATGCGGACCATCGGCGCGGCCGAAAAGGCGCTGGAGCTGATGGTCGACCGCCTGCTCAGCCGCACCGCCTTCCGCAAGACCATCGCCGAGCATTCGGTGTGGGAGCAGCGGGTGGCCGAGGCGCGCACCAATATCGAGATGTGCCGCCTGCTGGTGCTGAAGGCCGCCTGGATGATGGACGAGGTCGGGGCCAAGGGCGCCAAGTCCGAGATCGCCCAGATCAAGGTCGCCGCGCCGCGCATGGCGCTGAAGGTGATCGACGACGCCATCCAGGCGTTCGGCGGGGCGGGGGTGTCGGGCGACACGCCGCTGGCAGAGCTTTACGCCATGGTGCGGACCCTGCGGATCGCCGACGGCCCGGACGAGGTGCACAACCGCACCATCGCCCGTCTGGAATACGCCGCGCGGGCAGGACGCTAGGCTGACGCTCGGCTCATAACTCGTCGCTGGGCGGACGCTTGTGGTGATGGTGGACCGAGGGCGAACTGAAGTCGCCGTCTACGATGTCGCCCAGATAGAGGTTGGAGCTGGCCTTGCTGGGCGGCGGCGGGGTGCGGCCGAACAGCCAGTCCATGAGGCCGCGCTTGTCTGTGCGCGTGGCTTCGGGGGCGGGGGGGCGGTCGCGGAGTCATCATGACGGACTCTCCTGAGATCGGGAATTGAACCCCTTCGCGGGTTCCTCCGTTCCACCCGCCTAGCTGTCGTCGCACTCATTATTTTCTGCGCCGTCGAGCGGGAGTTCGTGCGCCAGAAGCAGGGCCAGGCGACGGCGGGCTCGGTTGACCCGGCTCTTGACCGTGCCCACGGCGCAGCCGGCGATGTCGGCCGCCTCCTGATAGGAGAGCCCCGCCGCGCCGACCATGATGATGGCCTCACGGTGTTCGGGCGGCAGGGTGTTCAGCGCATGTTGCAGCGCCGTCAACTCGGCGGTCCATTCCTGGTTGGCTTCTGAGGTCAGGCTCGCGGCGTGGCGGCCTTCCTCGTCGGCGACTTCGCGTCGGCGGCGGGCGGCGCCGGTGTACCAGCTGTTCCTCAGAATGGTGAACAGCCAGGCTCGCAGATTGGTCCCCGTCTCGAACCGCGCCCGGTGGGCCCAGGCCTTGACCAGGGTCTCCTGAACCAGATCGTCGGCGTCCGCGCGGTTGCGCGCCAGCGAAAAGCCGAAGGCCCGCAGCGCCGGTATCTGGCAGGCCAGCATGGCGCGCCAATTGGCCGGATCGGCCAGGTCCGGCGCCCGATCGATCGGGGGCGATGATGGCGGGGGCTCGATGGCGTTCGGCCCCTCGGGCATGCGGAGCTGGGGCATGCGTAGGGATCCTGAAAAACCTGCGCCGTGTCGGCGGTTGGACCGAATCAGAACGCCGCCTGGCTGCGACTGTTCCTGTGGAACGGGACGGTGAAGGCGCGCGCAGACGGGTTCTGGCCATGCGGAACCGCCTCGTCTCAGGCCGCATTCCTACGGGGTGACCACAGCGAACACTCACCCAGGGGCAGGCGGAAACATGGCCGGAACGCAGCGCAGACCGGCGTGCGCCGCCGGGGATTTGGAACGCTATCGTCGCGTGCGCGCGGTGATGCCTGCTCTGGCCGCCGCGCTGTCAGCCGAAGACCTGCAGGCCCAGTCGATGGCCCACGCCAGTCCAGGCAAGTGGCATCTCGGTCATGTTAGCTGGTTCTTCGAGACCATGCTGTTGGACAGGCCGGGCTGTGAGCCATTCGATTCTCGGCTGAAGGAGGTCTTCAACTCCTATTATGAGGCGCTCGGCGAGCGCATCGGTCGAGACGAGCGGGGCCTGATGACGCGCCCCTCGCTGGCCGAGGTCATGGCCTATCGCGCCGAGGTCGACCGGCGGATGGAGGCGCGCCTGGCCGACGCCTCAGCGCCGATGGAGGGATTGGAGCGCTACCTGTTCGAGTTGGGCCTGAACCATGAGCAGCAACACCAGGAACTGTTCCTGATGGATCTGCTGCATCTGATGTCCCGCTCGCCGCTGGACCCGGCGGCCTATGATGTCGAGCCGCGCGCGGCGCCCTTGCAACCAGCGCGCGGCGGCTGGCAGGCGTTCGAGGGCGGTCTGATCGAGACGGGGGCCTCGGTCGAAGGGTTCGCCTTCGACAATGAACGGCCCGCGCATCGCATCTGGCTGGAGCCGTTCGCCCTGGCCGCCGATCTGACGACCAACGGCGACTGGTTGGCTTTCATGGATGACGGCGGCTACGCGCGGCCTGACCTGTGGCTGAGCGACGGCTGGGCCACGGTTCAGTCGCGTGGGTGGACCGCGCCCCTCTACTGGCGTCGAGCGGAAGGGCAGGGCTGGACGGTCATGACCCTGACGGGGCGACGGCCGGTCGACCCGGCCGCGCCCGTGCGCCATGTCAGCTTCTACGAGGCCGACGCCTTCGCACGGTGGTCGGGCCGGCGCCTGCCCACCGAGGCGGAATGGGAGCACGCCGCCCGCAGCCGTCCCGACGCCTTCTCCAACCTGGACAATGAGGCGTGGCAGTGGACCGCCAGCGCCTATGGCCCTTACCCCGGCTTTCGTCCGACCGAGGGCGCGGCGGCCGAGTACAACGGCAAGTTCATGGCCAATCAGATGGTGCTGCGCGGCGGCGCCTTCGCCACGGCGCCGGGACATGCGCGGCCGACCTATCGCAACTTCTTCTACCCGGATCGGCGATGGGCCTTTGCGGGCGTCCGTCTCGCCGCCGACGCTGGCGAGTGCGCCAGATACGACGAGACCGACGACGAACACGAGGCCTTCCCCCGCGACCTGATCGCAGGCCTGGCGTCATCGCCTAAGAGTCTGCCGCCCAAATGGTTCTATGACGCCCGCGGGTCCGAGTTGTTCGAGGCCATCACCCGCCTGCCGGAATACTATCCGACCCGACAGGAGGCGGCCCTGTTGCGCCGGGTCGCCCCGTACTGGGCTGAACGTTTCGGCGCCGACGCGGTGCTGGTCGAGCTCGGCTCCGGCGCCAGCGAGAAGACGCGCATCGTGTTGGACGCCGCTCCCGATCTGGCGGCCTACGTCCCCATCGACATCAGTCCCACGGCGCTGGAAGAAGCGGCGGTCCGCCTAAGGCAGGCCTATCCGGCTCTGAAGGTGCTGCCGATCGTCGGCGACTTCGAGCATCTGGGCGTGCTGCCCTCCGAGGCAGGGCAGGGGCGGCGCGTCGGCTTCTTCCCCGGCTCGACCATCGGCAATCTGGCGCCGGAGACGGCGGAGGCCCTATTGCGCGCCATGCGTGACATGCTGGGACCGGACGCCCTGTTCATTCTGGGCGTCGATCTGATCAAGGAGCCCTCGACCCTGATCGCGGCCTATGACGACGCCGAGGGCGTGACGGCCCGTTTCAATCTGAATGTTCTGACACGCGCCAATCGCGACCTGGGCGCGGACTTCGACCTGGACGCCTTTGCTCATCGCGCCGTCTGGAACGCGGCCGAGGCGCGGATGGAGATGCATCTCGAGGCCCTTCGCCCGATGACGGTGCGGTTGGGCAAGCTGGTCTTCCGTTTGGCGCAGGGCGAGACGATCCACACGGAGAACTCGCGCAAATATGACGAGGCTCGCGTGCGCGCCCTGGCCGAAGCCGCCGGCTGGCGCGTCGAAGCCTTCGAGGTTAGCGACGCTCCGCGCGTGGCCTTGGCCCTTCTGGCCTGCTGAGCGCAACCTTCTGTCAGAAAAAGAAAAACGGCGAGGTTTCCCACGCCGTCGAAGAGTTCTGAAGTCGATCGCGAGGATCAGCGTTTCGGCGGCGCCGTATCCTGCCCGGACTTGTTCCGTGCGCCGTGGGACGCTTCGCCGCCCTTGCGTCCGGCCTGGGCCGCGAGGGAGCGATCCTGAGAGAAGCTGCGCTTCTCGCTGGGGACGCTGGCGCCGCCCTTGCGGGCGATTTCGCGCTGACGTTCCGGGTCCATCGAGGCGAAGCCTCGCTTGGAAACACCGGAGCCGCGGGTGGGCTGACCTTCGGCCATTTCAGATGTTCCTTTCGTAGACGGTGGCGCTTGCGCAAGAGAACCCGGCGCCGGCGCGGAGGTTCCGAGAAAGGATTAAAACCCTGTTCGACAATTGGGGGCTGCGTGCGTCGTCCGGCGGCGGAACCGCGACGATTCCGGCGGGTTCATCGAGGCTCTGAGTGCAGAATTCAGGAGTTCAACATGCCGGTTTCCAACGACCCGATCGCCCGCGCCGACAACGCGCCTTCGCCTGAGGACATCACCGAGGGGCGCTCGACGCGCAGCGACCGCCTTGAAGGGGCCGCCGATGAGATTCTGGCGGCGGGCGCCCGGCCGCGCCCCCTGCGTCAGGCGGTGCGCGAGGATGCGGCCGAGGTGCGCGACTGGGCGCGCCGTCACGGCTCGGAAGCCTGCGAGGCGATTCGCGACGAGCCGATCCGCATGACGCTCTATGCCCTGGGGATCGGCGTCCTGATCGGCCTTCTGGCCGCGCGCTGAACTAGGCTGGCCCGGAGGCGGGCCGCGCGATGGGCGCCGCCTTCATCGCCTGATCCGAGACGAACGGATTGGTCCTTCGCTCGGCCCCGAAGGTCGAGTGCGGCCCGTGTCCCGGCACGAAGGTGACGTCATCGCCCAGCGGCCACAGCTTGGTGGTGATCGCCGTCAGCAGGGCCTGATGATCGCTGCGCGGGAAGTCGGTGCGGCCGACCGAACCCTGGAACAGCACGTCGCCGACCTGGGCGAAGCGGGCCTCGCGGTTGAAGAAGATCACGTGGCCCGGCGTGTGGCCGGGGCAGTGGAAGACCTCCCACGTCGTCTCGCCCAGCGTCAGCACGTCGCCGTCGTCCAGCCACCGCGTGGGGGTGAAGCTGCGCGCCTCGGGCAGGCCGTATTTCTGACCCTGCGTGGGAATCAGATCGATCCAGAACTGGTCCTCAGGGTGCGGACCCACGATGTCGAGGCCGGTCTTTTCCTGCATCTCGGCGGCGGCGCCGGCATGGTCCAGATGGCCGTGCGTGATCCAGATGGCGTCCAGCGTCAGACCGCGCCGCGCGACCTCGCCCAGGATGGCGTCGACCGAGCCGCCCGGATCGATGACGGCGGCCTTCTTCGTCTGCGTGCACCAGACCGTCGTGCAGTTCTGCTGAAGCGGCGTAACGGGCGTGACGAAGACGCCGATGGGGGCTGAAGGCTGGCTCATGGGCCATCAGATAGCGGGCCGATGCCCACAAAGGAACCGCGTTGCGTTGACGTTTCGGCCCCTTCTCGACATAAGGGCGGGCTCCGAGGCGCCGCTCCCGAAAGGGGCGGCCCTGTTGCTTTATCCACCGCGCGCCTTCGTGGCGTCGCCACAGAGCGTCAGATACCCGACCATGCAAGTCGTCGAAAAGTCGAACGAAGGCCTCAGCCGCGTGATCGCGGTGACCATTCCCGCCGCCGAGCTGAATGAGAAGCTCGAAGCCCGCATCAAGGAAATGGCTCCCCAGATGAAGCTGAAGGGCTTCCGTCCGGGCAAGGTGCCGGCTTCGCACGTCAAGAAGACCTTCGGCCGTGACTTCATGGGCGAAATCATCAACGCCTCGCTGAACGAAACCAGCCAGGGCGCTTTGGAAGAGCTGAAGATCCGGCCGGCCGCGCCGGCCGAGATGAAGCTGACCTCGGACATGGACAAGGTCATCGCCGGTCAGGAAGACTTGGCCTATGAAATGTCGCTGGAAGTCATGCCGGAATTCACCCCGGTCGACCCGAAGACCCTGAAACTGACCCGCCCGACCTATGAGGCCTCGGACGAGGATCTGGACGAGGCGCTGAAGGAACTGGCGTCGCAAGCCAAGTCCTACGAGGACAAGAAGGGCAAGACGGTCAAGGCCGCCGACGGCGACCAGCTGACCATCGACTTCCTGGGCAAGATCGACGGCGAGGCCTTCGACGGCGGCGCCGCCACCGACGCGGACCTGGTGATCGGCTCGGGCCGCTTCATCCCCGGCTTCGAAGAGCAGCTGAAGGGCGCCAAGGTCGGTGAAGAGAAGACCATCGAAGTGACCTTCCCGGAAGAGTACCAGGCCAAGCACCTGGCCGGTAAGGCCGCGACCTTCGACGTCACCGTCAAGGCCATCAAGGCTGAGGTCGAATCCAAGATCGACGACGAGTTCGCCAAGCGCATCGGCCTGGAGTCGCTGGACCAGCTGAAGGAATTGCTGAAGTCCAACCTGAACCAGCAGTACGCCGGCGCCACCCGCTTCAAGCTGAAGCGCGCCCTGCTGGACGTGCTGGACGAAGGCCACGACTTCCCGCTGCCGCCGAAGATGGTCGACGCCGAGTTCGAAGGCATCTGGGCCCAGGTTTCGGCCGACAAGGACGCCGGCCAGCTGCCGGAAGACGACGCCAAGAAGTCGGAAGACGAACTGAAGGCCGAGTACAAGAAGATCGCCGAGCGCCGCGTGCGCCTGGGCCTGGTCCTGGCCGAGATCGGCCGCGCCAACAACGTCGGCGTCTCGGATCAGGAACTGTCGAACGCCATCATGGCCGAAGCCCGCAACTACCCGGGCCAGGAGCGCATGGTGCTGGACTTCTACCGCCAGAACCCGAACGCCGCCGCCCAGCTGCGCGCGCCGATCTATGAAGAGAAGGTCGTCGACCTGATCGTCTCGGTCGCCGAGGTGAAGGACGAAGCCATCTCGAAGGAAGAGCTGCTGAAGGAAGAAGACGAAGGCTGATCCCGTTGTCTTACGGATCGGCGACAGTCGGTTCGTCAGCCATTCAGACAAATGAAAAGGGTCCGCTTCGGCGGGCCTTTTTTATTCTGAGCTTGGCCAAAGGCGCTTTGGGCGAATGCTGGCCCTGACCAGATGGCGATGCCGCATGCCGGGCGCGTACGCGTGGGATGATGGAGACAAATCCAGATGCGTTGACCTGTAGTGGCGAAACGTCGCTATTTTATTCTGGGTGGTAGTGAGTACGGTGGATGGCCTGGCGGAGCGGTCCGTTTTCGGTGCTTTGATAAGAGGGTAGGTCGATGAACTTCGCAGCTATCTTGGCTTCCATTGCATTGTTCTCGGAGGCCCCACAGGTGGCGCCGCAAGCGGATGCCGGTGACGTGACGGCGGTTGAAGACGTTGTTGTGGATGCGCGAAGACTGGAAGAGATCGCGCGGTCCTATGTGCGACAGCTATCGGATCCGCCGAGCGGCGCGCGGTTGGCGCGCTGGAACAAGCCTCTCTGCGTCAGCGTAAGCAATATGCGGCCGCAGCTTGCCCAGTTTGTGATTGATCGGATCGCTCGCAACGCTCTTGAAGCGGGCGCTGATGTGGCGGGTCCGGGGTGCAAGCCCAATGTCATCGTTTTCGCCACTTCGGACGGTGCCGCGTTGGCCCAGAAACTGGTCAGCGAGTTTGAATCACGTTTTCGCCCCGCCCCCCAGGGCACCAACCCATCCCGTGCGGCGCTGAGGGAGTTCCAGAATTCCGAAGAGCCGGTTCGCTGGTGGAATGTCGCCATTCCAGTGGAAATTTCGTCAGGAGAAATCGCCACGAGAATGCACGGCGACATGCTCTTTCCAAATGGGGGGGACGAACCCAACACGGTCAGGGTAAGGGATGGGTCGCGCCTCCGTTCCAATGTCCGTCATGATATGGCCTGGACCGTCATCATCATCGACATGAGTCAAACCGACGGCGTACCGCTGGGCGTGTTGGCGGACTATGTCTCCATGGTCTCCTTGGCTCAGATCGACCCTTCTTCTGATCTGAGCGGTCAACAGACCATCATGAATCTGTTTCGCTCTCGAGCGAGCATGCCCGGGTTGACGTCCTGGGATAAGGACTACCTGGCGGCCCTCTATCTTGCCCCTCCTGATCGCGCTGATCCGAGAAGCCAGGAGGCGGCGGTGACACGTGTCCTAGTTCAGCAACGTCGAAAGCAACAGGACACAGGCCCTGCGCCGGCTGGCGAATAACAGTGATGAGCCGCTGATCGGTCGCTTCGTCTTGCGCCGGGGACTTGCGGACGCGATATGTTGAAATGAAGGGGGCGACTTGAATCGCGCCCGCATCACTCGAGAAGGCCTTCATGCGCGATCCGATCGACTACATCTCCAACAACCTGGTGCCGATGGTGGTGGAGCAATCCAGCCGCGGCGAACGGTCGTTCGACATCTTTTCGCGCCTGCTGCGCGAGCGGATCATCTTCCTAACCGGTCCGTTCGAGGACGGCATGGCCTCGCTGATCTGCGCCCAGCTGCTGTTCCTGGAATCGGAGAACCCGAAGAAGGAGATCAGCATGTACATCAACAGCCCCGGCGGTCAGGTGACTTCGGCGCTCGCGATCTACGACACCATGCAATACATCAAGTCGCCGGTCTCGACCGTGGTCATGGGCATGGCCGCTTCGGCTGGTTCGCTGATCCTGACGGCCGGCGAGGCGGGCCAGCGCATCGCCCTGCCGAACGCGCGTGTCATGGTGCACCAGCCCTCGGGCGGCTTCCGCGGTACGGCCTCGGACATCGAGCGCCACGCCGAGGACATCATCGCCACCAAGCGCCGCCTGAACGAAATCTACGTCCAGCACACCGGCCGCACCTATGAAGAGGTCGAGCGCACCCTGGACCGCGACCACTTCATGACCGCCGAGGAAGCCAAGGCCTGGGGCATCGTCGACCACGTCTATGACAAGCGCACCCAGGCCGACGACGACGGCGTTAAGGCTCCCTAAGCCTAAAACGCGCTTCGACTGCGACAATTTACGAGGCGGGATTCGGCGACGGATTCCGCCTCGAATCGTGTTTGAGATTCGTTTCCAGCGAAGGGGGCGCTTCATGGCGACGCAGTGGAGAGACGACGGCTTCCGGTATGGCGCCGTCACGCGCGGGCTGCATTGGGTCATGGCCCTGCTGCTGGCGTGGCAGTTCGCGGGCATGGCCGTGAAGGAGATCGTCGGCAAGGCGCCGATCACCGCCTTCTGGGTCGGGACTCACAAGGGGATCGGCGTCATCCTGCTGACCCTGATCGTGGTGCGCGCCCTGTGGGGCCTGTACAACATGAAGACGCGCCCGGCGCACGGCGGCGGCTTCTGGGGCCTGGCCGCCAAGCTCGGACATCTGGCGCTCTACGCCTTGATCCTGATCGTTCCGGCGTTGGCTCTGCTGCGGCAGTATGGATCGGGCAAGCCGCTGGACGTGTTCGGCGTGCGCCTGATCGAGGGCGGCTGGGCCGAGGTGCCGTGGATGACCGCGCCCGCCAACGCCGCCCACGGCCTGCTGGCCTGGCTGCTGCTGGCGGCCATCGCGGGGCACATCCTGATGGTGCTGGTCCACCGCTTCATCTGGAAGGACGATACTGTCGGTCGGATGGTCGGCTAGGGTGGTTCAGTCCGCCGTCGCCGAGAGGGCGACGGCGGAAGACGTCATCAGAGGTCCAGGTCGGCCTGGGCGAAGCGGGCGTTTTCCTGGATGAAGTTGTAGCGAGCCTCAGCCTTGCGGCCCATCAGGCGCTCGACCAGATCCTCGATCTCTTCCTCGCTGTCGGGCAGGGCGATGCGGGCCAGAGTCCGCTTTTTCGGGTCCATGGTGGTCTCTTTCAGCTGAGAGGCCATCATCTCGCCTAGACCCTTGAACCGGCCGATCTCGGTCTTCTTGCCCTTGAAGGTCGTGGCCAGCAGTTCGTCGCGGTGCGCGTCGTCGCGGGCGTATTCCGACAGCGGACCCGCCGAAATCCGGTAGAGCGGCGGCAGGGCCATATACAGCCGCCCCTGACGGATCAGGTCCGGCATGGAGCGATAGAAGAAGGTGATCAACAGGGCCGCGATGTGGGCGCCGTCGACGTCGGCGTCGGTCATGATGACCACGCGCTCATAGCGCAGGTCGTCCACGCTGAAGCGGCTGCCCGCCTGCACGCCCAGCGCCAGCATCAGATCGGTCAGTTCGACGTTGGCGCGCAGCTTGTCCGCCGTGGCCGAGGCGACGTTCAGGATCTTGCCGCGCAGGGGCAGGATGGCCTGGGTCGTGCGGTCGCGCGCCTGTTTGGCCGAGCCGCCGGCCGAGTCGCCCTCGACGATGAACAGTTCGGTGCCCTCGGCGGCTTGCCGGCTGCAGTCCGACAGCTTGCCGGGCAGACGCAGCTTGCGGGTGGCGGCGGCGCGCTGGACTTCCTTGTCCTTGCGGCGACGCAGGCGGTCCTCGGCGCGGTCGATGACGAAGCCGAGCAGGGCGTTGGCCTGTTTCGGACTTTCGGTCAGCCAGTGGTCGAAGGGGTCGCGCAGCAACTGTTCCGTCAGGCGCTGTCCCTCGGGCGAGGACAGGCGGTCTTTGGTCTGGCCCTGGAACTCCGGGTTGCGAATGAAGACCGAGATCAGGGCGCCCGCATTGGCGATGACGTCTTCGGCCGTGATCTGGGCGGCGCGCTTCTCGTTGATCAGCTCGCCATAGGCCTTCAGACCCTTGACCAGGGCGGCGCGGAAGCCCGCCTCATGCGTGCCGCCGTCGGGGGTCGAGACGGTGTTGCAGTAGGAGGCGATGAAGCTGTCGGCGTCGCCGAAGCCGATCGGCGACCAGGTGACGGCCCATTCCAGCGCGCCGGCTTCGCCCTTGCGTTCGACGCGCCCGGCGAAGACGGGGGTGACGGTCTCCAGTTCGCCCACGCGCTCGGCCAGGGCGTCGGCCAGACCGCCGGGGAAGTGCAGCGTCGCCTGTGCAGGGGTGGCGTCCGTGATGCGTTCCGGGGCGCAGGTCCAGCGGATCTCGACGCCGCGGAACAGATAGGCCTTGGCCCGCGTCATGCGGAACAGGCGCGCGGGCTTGAAGGTCGCGCCGACGCCGAAAATCTGCTCGTCCGGCTTGAACCGGATCAAGGTGCCCTTCTTCTTCGAGGGGCCGACCTGCTGGATCGGCGCCTGCACATGGCCGCGGCTAAAAGACTGACGCCACTCGAACCCGTCGCGCCAGACGGTGACGTCCAGGCTTTCCGACAGGGCGTTGACGACGGAGACGCCGACGCCGTGCAGGCCGCCCGAGGTCTCATAGGCCTTGCCCGAGAATTTGCCGCCCGAGTGCAGCACGGTCATGACGACTTCCAGCGCCGACTTGCCGGGGTGCTTGGGGTGGGGGTCGACCGGAATGCCGCGCCCGTCGTCGCGTACCGACAGATACCCCTCGGCGTCCAGATCGACGGTGATCAGCTTGGCGTGCTTGGCGACGGCTTCGTCCATCGCGTTGTCCAGCACTTCGGCGAACAGGTGGTGCAGGGCGCGCTCGTCGGTGCCGCCAATGTACATGCCGGGGCGTTTGCGAACGGGCTCAAGTCCCTCCAGCACCTCGATCGAGGAGGCGGAATAGCCGGTGGCGGCCGCCGTCGCGGCGCTGGCGTGGGACGTCAGCTCGACCTTGGGCTGATGCACGGGGGCCGGCGCCGGCTGGGGCGCGACCGGAGGCGTCGCCGCAGC
>NZ_GL883086.1:1057539-1110569 GCF_000204035.1 Brevundimonas diminuta ATCC 11568 | reverse complement strand
GTCCATCAGGGCATTTTGCGGCGATTCGGGGCAGGGTCTGGTAGGCTTCGAAGAGGGCGGGGGCAAGGCCCGCGTCAGTTCGGCGGATCAGGGATCAGGGCGCTCGGTCCGGGATCAGATTACGCGCCATCAGCGCCATGAACTGGGTCCACGGCAGATCCTGGTGCCTCATCAGCACGCTTTCCGACAGGCTCAGCAGCAGGAAGGCCGCCAGCCAGGCCAGGCTCCAGTATCCCTCGCGCCGTCCCAGGCCGGTCAGGCGGATCAGAACGGCCGCCGAGGTCACGGCGACGACGGCGCCGACCAGGCCGACGCCCGCCCAGCCCAACTCAGCGCGCAGGTCCAGCCAGCCTTGGTGGGCCGACGGCACGCGCCAGCCTGTCTCATGCCGGATCCACTCCATCGGCTCCGAGTCCGGCAGCCAGAAGGCGCTGTAGCCATAGCCCAGCCAGGGCCTGCGCTCGGTCATGCGGGCGATGGCGTCCCAGATTTCGGTGCGGCCGGTCAGGCTGGGATCCTTGCCGAACAGGGCCAGGATTTCGACGGAGAACTCGCTCCATGCCCACAGGCCGCCGACCAGGGCCGCGCCCATGCACCATACGGCGACGACGCCGAACACCGGCCCCATGCGTCGGATCAGCCGACACAGCAGAACAAGGCCGCCGCCCAACATGGCCATGATCAGGGCGGTCTTGGATTGCGACCCCAGCAGGGCCAGGGTGCAGACCGCCAGGGCGGCCAGCGCCAGACGGCGGTCACGCTGGTCCGTCTGCGCGGCCAGCAGGGCCGAAGCGGCGATCAGGCCGAGCGTCATGACCATGCCCAGTTGGTTCTTCTCGTACCAGACGCCCCGCCACAGGCCGGCGTTGGCCGCATGGTGGACGCCGAACCCTGGAAAGACGAAGACGGCGATCAGGCTGCATAGCCCCAACGCCAGAAACGTCGCCGTCAGCATCCGGGGCAGGGCGATCCCGCGAAAGACCGCGCCCAGATAGACGGCGAAGACCCCGGTCAGCCCGAGGGCCAACACCCGCCGCTCGGTCACATCCGGCGCCTGGGACCACAGGCTGGACGCCAGCGCCAGGACGACCATCAGCAACAGGGGGATGAAGGCGGGCCAGGCCGCCGCCATTCGCCGCGCGCGAAACCCGACCAGTCCCAGGATCACCAGATAGATCGGCGGCCAGACCAGCCGCAGCACTGGGGTCTCTTCCTGGTTCGGCGCGAAGATCGGGCCGAGCAGGGCGCCGGACAACAGGGCCAGGATCAGGCCTGCCGCCGCCTGTTCCCACAGGGTGGGGGCGTCGGGATCATGACGTGAAGGAGCGATCGCCCCCCTCACGCCTTCTCCACGAAGGTGTCGATGACCTTCTTCTCGCCCGCCTTGTCGAAACTGACCACCAGCTTGTTGCCCTCCACCGCGCGCACCTGACCATAGCCGAACTTCTGGTGGAAGACGCGGTCGCCGCGCGACCAGCCGGACGCCGCCTTGGGATCGGCGGTGGCGATCAGGCGGCCTTCGCCTTCGATCACGGCGCGGCGGGCATAGGCGGGCTTGGGAGTCTGGGCGGCGGTATAGGTCTGGGCGCGCTTCCAGCCGGGGCTGGAATAGCTGCCGCCGAAGGAGGGGGCGTCGTCCCAGCGGCTCTTGGCCTCCTTCATCCCGGTCGAGGCGCCGTAATAGCCGGTGTCCGACTGGGGCTCGACGTGGGCGATGGGCAGTTCATCGACGAAGCGGCTGGGCAGCTGAGAGGTCCAGCGGCCGTAGACCATGCGGTTGGCGGCGAAGCTGATGCGCGCATCCTGCTTGGCGCGGGTGACGCCGACGTAGGCCAGGCGGCGTTCCTCCTCGAGGCCCTTCACGCCCTTCTCGTCGATGCTGCGCTGGCTGGGGAAGACGCCTTCCTCCCAACCCGGCAGGAAGACCAACGGGAACTCCAGCCCCTTGGCGCCATGCAGCGTCATGATCTGCACTGAACCCGAACCGTCGGCGTTCTCGTCGCGGCGCTCCAGATCCATGACCAGCGAAACATGCTCCAGATAGGCCTGCAGCGTCTCGAACGACTGCATCGACTGGGTCAGTTCCTTCAGGTTGTCCAAGCGCGTCTGGCCACTGGTGCGGTCGGCCTTCTGCATGGCGGTATAGCCGCTCTCGTCCAGCAGGGTCTCCGTCACCTGCCAGTGGGACGTGCCCATCGCCATCAGGTCGCGCCAGCGGTCCAGATCGCGCACGAAGTTGGCCAGCGGCGTGCGGGTGCGCGCCTGAAGCTCGTCCGTCGTAATCAGGTGGCGCACCGCCCGCATGGCCGAGACGCCGTTCTCGCGCGCGATGTGCAGGATCTTCTGGACGCTGGTGTCGCCGATGCCGCGCTTGGGGACGTTGACGATGCGCTCGAAGGCCAGATCGTCGTCTTCGGACTGGATCAGCCGCAGATAGGCGTGGGCGTCGCGGATTTCCGCCCGCTCGAAGAAGCGCGGGCCGCCGATGACGACATAGGGAATGGCCAGCATCAGGAAGCGTTCTTCAAACGCCCGCATCTGGAAGGATGCGCGAACAAGAACGGCCATGTCCTTGTAATTCATGCCCTGCTTGCGCGCGGTCTCGATCTCGTCGGCGATCAAGCGGGCCTCGGCCTCGCCGTCCCAGACGCCGCGCACGCGTACCTTGTCGCCGCTGTCGTCCTCGGTCCACAGGGTCTTGCCCAGTCGATCCTGATTGGCCGCGATCAGGGCCGAGGCCGCGCCCAGGATATGCTTGGTCGAGCGATAGTTGCGCTCCAGCCGGATGACCTTGGCTCCGGGGAAGTCGCGCTCGAAGCGCAGGATGTTGTCCACCTCGGCCCCGCGCCAGCCATAGATCGACTGATCGTCATCGCCGACGCAGCAGACATTGCCGGTCGAGGAGGTCAGCAGCCGCAGCCACAGATACTGGGCGACGTTGGTGTCCTGATATTCGTCCACCAGGATGTAGCGGAACCGGCGGCGATATTCCTCCGCCAGATCAGCATGTTTCGACAGGATGGTGATGTTGTGCAGCAACAGGTCGCCGAAGTCGCAGGCGTTCAGCGTCGCCAGCCGCGCCTGATAGGCGGCGTACAGCGCCGGGCCCTTGCCGTTGGCGAAGTCCTCGCCCGGCGGCAGCTTGTCGGGCGTCCAGCCGCGGTTCTTCCAGTGGTCGATCATATGGGCCAGCGACTTGGGCGTGAACCGCTTGGTGTCGATGTTGGCCGCTTCCAGAAGCTGCTTCAGCAGCCGCTCCTGATCGTCCGTATCCAGGATGGTGAAGCTGGACTTCAGCCCGACCAGTTCCGCATGGCGACGCAGAATTTGCGCCGCGACCGAGTGGAAGGTGCCCAGCCAGCGCAGTCCCTCGGACGACGGGCCGATCAGATGGCCGATCCGCTCGCGCATCTCGCGCGCGGCCTTGTTGGTGAAGGTGACGACCAGCAGCTCCCACGGCTTGGCCCGGCCCGTCGCCAGGATGTGCGCCAGGCGCGTGGTCAGGACGCGCGTCTTGCCCGTTCCGGCACCCGCCAGCACCAGCACCGGCCCCTCGGTCGTCTCCACCGCCTCGCGCTGCTCGGGGTTCAGGCCCGACAGATAGTCGGCCGCCGGCCCTTGCGGAGTCTGGGCGCGGGCGAGGTCGGAAATGCGGGGAGCGGGCAGGTCGGTCACAGGGGCGGATACTCAGGCGGCGGGACAGGCGGGCGAGCCGCCGGAATCTGAATGGGAGAACATAAGCAGCACAGCGACCAAAGTCAGGCCTATTCGCACACGGCGCTTCCGGAACCGCGCAGTCAGAGCGTCGTTCTCGCACACGACAGGGTCAGCAAAAGGGAAGGGATGCCTATGGCGGAAAACTCAAGCGGCGGCGGCAACGCCGGTCTCGCCTTCATCGTCGGCGGTTTGGTCGTTGTTGTGGCTGTCCTGGCCTGGTTCCTTCTGGGCCGAGGCGGGGCGTCGGACACCAAGAATGTCGATGTCGAGGTCAAGCTGCCTGAAGTCTCGGCGCCGGCTGCGCCGAGCGGTCCTGAGGCCGCGTCATGACCGATCCCAATATCCCGCCTGAGCGCGTCGTCCATCAGACTACCGTCAACAACGTCCCGGCGCCGCGAAAGCGCGGCGGGGCGGGTCTGGCCTTCATCGTCGGGGGCCTTCTCGTCGCCGTGGCGGTAATAGCCTGGTTCGTCTTCGCCGGAGGAAGGGCGCCGGCGCCGTCAACGCCCGAATTGAACGTCGACATCAATGTGCCGACGCCGCGCCTGCCTGAGGTTCCAGACCGCCCGGTTCCGCCCGAGTTGCCGCGCCCCTCTGAACCGCCCCAGGTGGCCGCGCCCGAACCACAGGGCGGATGAGGCCGTGAAGGTCGCCTTGAAGCGCGTCTATGAACCGCCGTCCGATGCGGATGGGACGCGCATCCTGGTCGACCGCCTCTGGCCGCGTGGTCTCAGCAAGGACAAGGCCCGCGTGGACCTATGGCTCAAGCAGATCGCGCCGACGACGGAGCTGCGGCAGTGGTTCGGCCATGATCCGGCGAAATGGACGGAGTTCCAGCACCGCTATCGCGCGGAGTTGGAAGCCAACGGCGATGTCGTATCCGAACTGAAGGCCGCGCTCGCCGATGGCCCGGCGACCCTGGTCTATGGGGCCAGGGACGAAGAGCACAACGACGCCGTCGTGCTGGCGGCCTATCTGACGGACCCCTGACCAGGCGGTCGCATTGGCGCGGGCCTATTTCAGTCGATAGCTGATCGTCGTGACGACGCGGACCTTCTTGTTCGGCGTGCTTGCTTCGTCGCCCGTGCCGTCGCGCGACAGGATCTCGAACGAGCCCTGTCCCGCCGTCTTGATCGGCCCCAGCGGCGCGCCGGAATCCTTGGCGAACTGCTCGGCGCCGCTGCGGGCGGCGGCGGTGGCCTCGGCGATCATGGCCGGGCGCACGTCGTTCAGCTTGGTGAAGATGTAGGAGGGGCCGTTGAAGTCCTGCAGCACCACGCCCTGGCGCACCAGATCGTTCAGGTTGCGGGTGGTGGTCTGCACCCGGTCGACGTCCGTGGTGCGCACGATCACGGTCTGGGTCAGGATGAAGCGCGGCCCGCCGGTCTGGCTGGCGTATTCGCGCGATCGGGTGTCGGCCACGCCCAGCTGACCCAGGTCCACGGCGTCGTCGGGATAGCCCTGCGCCTTCAGAAACTGGCGCACGATGGCCAGGTCGCCGTCGATGCGCGCCTGCACCTCGGACAGTACGTCGCCCGAGGTTGTGAAACGGATCGGCAGGACGGCCAGATCGGCCTTCACGTCCTTTTCCGCTAAGCCGCGCACGGTGACGGAACGGTCGCCCGCGCGGGCGTTGACCACGCCCTGACCGATCAGGGCGCCGCCGCCGATGAGGCCCACGGCCACCAGTCCGCCGAAGACGGCGGCGGGGATGAGGCGATTGTTGTCGATGCGAGCGTCGCTCATGGCGTCTTCTCTTCTGCGAAACTGCGGTCGCCGCCGGTCCACTGCAGGGCCAGGATGCGGCAGGCGGAGGCCAGGGGGCGGCGGCCCCGCCAGGCGTCGATGCGGATCAGCAGGCCGGACCGGCTCAACGCCAGTTCGGCCGCGATGGCGTCCAGCACGGCCCAGAACTCAGGCTCCAGCGCCACCGAGGTGGCGTGGCCGGACAGCAGCACCGATCGTTTGGCGAGGCCGCTCAAGGCTTAGCGCACGCCCACCATGACGATGTCGGCGCGGTTCGAGGCGCCGTTGGTCAGCACAGCGTAGTTGGTGTCGGTGGTGAAGCGCAGGGCGCCGGAGGCGTCGCGGATTTCAGCGCGTGCGGCATAGCGGTGGCGGGCGTCGATCTTGTCGCTGGGCATCGAAAGGGTGACGGCGTAGGGCGGGGCGCGACCGTTCAGGGGCTGGCGCACCTCGGCCATGGTGCGGGACGGCGCGTCCATCAGGCTGACGTCCTCGACCTTGACCGTCAGGACATGGCCGGGCGGCAGCATGATGCGTTCGCGATAGGTGGCGGTGACTTGGACTTCAGTCATAGAGGCTTCCGGCATGGAGGAGCAGGCGGCGACCAAAAGGACCGGGGCCAGAGCGAGGGGGGCGAGGAATGAGCGCATCGGCGTCTCCTTTGTGCGCGGCTAGCTTAGCAGAACGCGCCAGCGTCACATAAGGCTGCAACAGTAGAGAGACGGCGGGGATAAAGCGGTGCTATCGGAAGTTCCCGTTTCGTTTCGACCGAGTCGCCGGCGTGTCACAGTCTGAAGCTCCCCAATCCGAAACCGCGTCGTCGCGCCTGTCTTCACCCGCTGTGTTGGCCATCGGCGGCGTCGGGGTCTGCGCCCTGATCTGGGGCACGACCTGGTACGCCATCACCTTCCAGTTGGGCGCCGTCGATCCGGTGATTTCGGTGGTGCTGCGCTTCGGCATCGCTTCGGCCTTGCTGGCCCTGATCGTCAAGGCGACGGGAGGTCGGCTGGCTCTGACGCGCGGCCAGCATCTGGCGGCGCTGGGGCAGGGGCTGTTCTCCTTCGCCATCAGCTATGCCTTCGTCTACGCCTCGGAGGAGAAGATCGCCTCGGCCGTGGTGGCGGTGATCTTCGCCGCCCTGGCCTTCCTGAACCTGATCCTGTTCCGCGTCGCCTCGGGCCAGAAGGCCGCCGCCGCCGCCTGGCTGGGCGCGGGGCTGGGCGTGGTCGGCGTCGGCGTCCTGTCGGCGGGCGAGGTGATGGGCGCAGGTCTGGGCGTCCACGCGGTCGCGGGCGTCAGCTTCGCCGTGATCGCCGTCGTCGCCTCGGCCTTCGGCAACTGGTTCGCCTGGAAGGGGCAGCAGGCGGGTTCGCAGGTGCTGCCGTCCACGGCCTGGGCCATGGCCTACGGCACGGGGACGCTGGCGCTCTACGCCCTGGTCACGGGCGTCTCCTGGTCGGTGGCGTGGAGCCCGGCCTATGTGATCTCGCTGCTGTACCTGGCGGTGTTCGGCTCGGTCATCGCCTTCGGTCTTTATTTCACCATCGCGCGGGCGAGGGGGTATGCGACGGCCAGCTATATCTCCGCCCTGACGCCGCCGATCGCCATGCTGGTGTCGGTGATGTTCGAAGGGGCGCGCTTCGGCGTGCTGGCCTTCGTCGGACTGGCTCTGGTTCTGGCCGGGCAGGTGTTCCTGATCCGCGCGCCCAAACGCTCGGCGGCCTGATCAGGCCTCGCCCGTTACGACCGGCGCGTCGGGACGCGCCCCCCATTCCGCCCACGATCCGTCATAGAGGCGCGACGGCCGCCCCAGCACGGCCAGCCCCAGCGTCAGGACCGCCGCTGTCACTCCGGAGCCGCAACTGGTGATGACGGGCCGCTCCAGATCGACGCCCGCGGCGCGGAAGGCGTCGTCCAGCGCCTGAGCCTGCTTCAGCGTCCCGTCCACATTCAGCAGGCTGGAGAAGGGCAGGTTCAGCGCCCCCGGCATATGGCCGGCTCGCACGCCGGGGCGCGGCTCGGCGGCTTCCCCTCGGAAACGCGCAGCCCCGCGTGCATCGACCACCTGAAGACCGTCCGCCAGCGCGGCGCTCACCTGATCAAAGTCCGTCACGGCGTCGGCGTCAAACCGCGCCTCGAATTTCGCAGGGACGGGAGCCTTGGCCGCGCCGCCTTGCAGAGGCCGCCCCTCGGCTCTCCATTTGGGCAGGCCGCCGTCCAGCACGCGCACGCGCCTGGCCCCCATCGTCCGCAGCGTCCACCAGACCCGCGCCGCCGAGAACAGCCCTTGCGCGTCATAGACCACGATGTCGTCGCTCTCCGCGACGCCCAGCGCGCCCATCGTATCGGCGAAGATGTCCGGCGACGGCAGCATGTGCGGATAGGGGCTTTCCCGATCCGACACGGCGTCCAGATCGAAGAAGACGGCGCCCGGCAGCCGCTCGCGCTCGAAATCCGCCCGCGCATCGCGCCCGTCCAGCCACCAGCTGGCGTCGATGATTCTCAGGTCCGGCGCGCCCAGCCGCGACGCCAGGGCTGCGGTTGAGATCAGGGGCGTGTCGGTGTGGGTCATTTCGTCAGACTATCATGATCGCGCGGCCGGTGGTCAGGGCCTGAGTCGCCGGATAAGTTGCGAAAACGCATCCGCGACGCCACCTGTCCGCCTGAAAGCCGCGGCATAGGCCCGCGAACCGCCGTTGAAACCAGTCGAAAGCGCCGCCGTGACCTCTCCGAACGCCGTCATCACCCTGTCCGAAGGTCTCAAGACCCCCGTCGTCATCGGCGGCGGCGCCCGCATCGTCTTCATCGCCGGCCCGTGCCAGATGCAGAGCCGCCAGCACGCGCTGGAGACGGCTCATGCGCTGAAGGAGATCGGCGAGCGGCTGAACCTCGGCATCATCTACAAGACCAGCTTCGACAAGGCGAACCGCACCAGCGCCAGCGCCGCGCGCGGCATCGGCCTGAAGGACGCCCTGCCGATCTTCGCCGAAATCCGTGAAGTCACCGGCCTGCCGACCCTGACCGACGTCCACTCCGAGGCTCAGTGCGGCCCGGTGGGCGAGTACGTCGACGTGCTGCAGATCCCGGCCTTCCTGTCGCGCCAGACCGACCTGCTGCTGGCCGCCGCCGCCACGGGCAAGGCGATCAACATCAAGAAGGGTCAGTTCCTGGCCCCCTGGGACATGAAGAACGTCATCGCCAAGGTCACGGGCGCTGGCAATCCGAACGTCATGGCCTGCGAGCGCGGCGCCAGCTTCGGCTACAACACCCTGGTCAGCGACATGCGCGCCCTGCCGATCCTGCGCGAGATCGGCTGCCCGGTCGTGTTCGACGCCACCCACAGCGTCCAGCAGCCGGGCGGGCAGGGCACGTCCTCGGGCGGCCAGCGCGAGTTCGTGCCGGTGCTGGCCCGCGCCGCCGTCTCGGTCGGCGTCGACGCCGTCTTCATGGAGACGCACGAAGACCCGGACAACGCCCCGTCGGACGGCCCGAACATGGTGCCGCTCAGCCAGTTCGAGGCCCTGGCCGCCGAACTGATCGCCTTTGACGACCTGGCCATCAAGCTGGGTCACAAGGGGCCGATGGCGAAGACGGCGTGAATCCGCTAGTTCGGCGTCATGGCTGAACGTTCTCTTGATCTCGGCGCCCTGCAGTCCTTGCTGGAGCGCGTGCGCGACCTGAAGGTCGCCTGCGTCGGCGATCTGATGCTGGATCGCTATGTCTATGGCGAGGTCAGCCGCATCTCGCCCGAGGCGCCGATCCCTGTCCTGCGCGCGCGCCGCACCGTGGCCATGCCCGGCGGCGTGGGCAATGTCGCCCGCAACGTCGCGGCCTTGGGCGGTCAGGCCCATCTGGGCGCCGTCGCGGGCGAGGATGCGGCGGGCGCCGAACTGGCCGATCTGATCGCCGCCGAGGACCGGATCGAGGACGCCCTGATCCGGCCCGACGGCGCCGCCACCATCGTCAAGACGCGCTTCGTCGCCGCCGGCCAGCAGTTGTTGCGTCTGGACGACGAGGCCGCGCTCCACTCCGGCTATGCCGACAAGGCGGTGTTCCGGGGCGCGGGCGCCATCCTGCTGTCCGACTACGCCAAGGGCGTGGTGGACGACGCCGCCATCCAGGCGGCGCTGTGGGCCGGGGCCGAATACGGCGCGCCGGTCATCGTCGATCCCAAGGGCCGCGACTTCGCCCGCTATGGCGCGGTCGACGTCATCAAGCCGAACGCCAGCGAACTAGCGGGCGCCACCGGCCTGCCGACCGAGACCGACGAACAGGTCGAGGCGGCGCTGGCGGCCCTGCTGACCTCCACCACGGCCAAGGCCGTCGTCGTCACCCGCGCGGGCAAGGGCATGACGCTGGCGCGCAGAGGCGGCGTCGTCACCCACTTTCCCGGTCGGGCGCGCGAAGTGTTCGACGTCTCGGGCGCCGGCGACACCTGCCTCGCGGCCCTTGGGCTGGCGCTGGGCGCCGGCGCGACGCTGGAGCAGGCGGTGCAGTTCGCCATCCTCGCGTCGGGCGTAGTGGTGGGCAAGAGCGGCACCGCCGTCGTCACGCCCGCCGAACTGATCGAGGCCGAGATGAGCCAGCACGCGGCTCTCGCCCAGTCCAAGGTCACTCCGCTGGACGAACTGGCCGATCAGGTCGAGGCGTGGAAGCGTCAGGGCCTGAAGGTCGGCTTCACCAACGGCTGCTTCGACATCCTGCACCGCGGCCACGTCGCCTATCTGAGCCAGGCGCGCGGCTGGTGCGACCGGCTGGTCGTGGCGCTGAACACTGACGCCTCGGTGCGGCGCCTGAAGGGGGAGGGACGCCCCGTCAATGATCTGGACAGCCGCGCCGCCGTCATCGGCGGTCTGGCCAGCGTCGACCGCGTTACCGCCTTCGACGACCCGACGCCCATCACCCTGATCGAGCGGCTGAAACCCGATGTGTTGATCAAGGGCTCGGACTACACCAAGGACAAGGTCGTCGGCGCCGCCGAGGTCGAAAGCTGGGGCGGCGAGGTCCGTCTGGCCGACTTCGCCGACGGCTATTCCACGACGAAGACCATCGAGAAGATGACTGGAGAGCAAGCGTGACCCCGAGAATGATCGTCGTTACGGGCGGCGCGGGCTTCATCGGCTCCAACATCGTGGCTCGCCTGTGCGAGAGCGGCGCCTGGGACGTGGTCGTCTGCGACCGGCTGGAGACGGCCGATCTCGCCAAGTGGAAGAACATCGCCAAACACCCCATCGCCGATCTGTGGGCGCCGGAAGAGCTGTTCGACCAGCTGGAACGCCACGCCGACCGCATCGATGCGGTGATCCACATGGGCGCCATCTCCTCGACGACGGAGCCGGACGCCGACCTGATCCTGCGCACCAACTTCAGCCTGTCGCGCGACATCTGGGATTGGTGCGCGGTGCGCGGCGTGCGGATGATCTACGCCTCCTCGGCGGCCACCTACGGCGACGGCGAGACCGGGTTCGAGGATCGCGACGATCCTGAGAGCCTGAATGCGCTTCGCCCTCTAAACGCCTATGGCTATTCGAAGTATCTGTTCGATCAGTATGCCGTGCGTCAGGCCGATCGCGACGAGGCGCCGCCCCAGTGGGCCGGGCTGAAGTTCTTCAACGTCTATGGCCCGAACGAGGGCCACAAGGGCGGCATGAAGTCGGTCGTCGCCCAGATCTGGCCCAAGGTTCAGGCGGGCGAGACGGTCAGCCTGTTCCGCTCGCACAACCCGAACTATCCCGACGGCGGCCAGCTGCGCGACTTCGTCTTCGTCGACGACGTGGTCGGCATCATCCTGTGGCTGCTGGAGAACGAGGCTGTCTCGGGCGTATTCAACGCCGGATCGGGCCAGGCGCGTTCCTTCGCCGATCTGGCGCGCGCCACCTTCGCCGCGGCGGGCAAGGAGCCGTCCATCGCCTATATCGACATGCCCGAGGCGATCCGCGATCGCTATCAGTACTTCACCGAGGCCAGCATGGATCGCATCCGCGCCCTCGGCTACGGCGGTCAATCGACGCCGCTGGAGGAAGGCGTGCGCCGTTACGTCCAGGACTTCCTGGCCCAGCCGGACCCGTACCGCTGATGCGCTCCAAGCTGACCTTTCGACAGTGGGTCGGCTACACGGGCTTCGCGCTCGTCCTGTTGCTGACGGCGGCGGTGGCCGTGTGGCGCGGCGACATTTTGCGCGCGGGGTTAGACCCTCAGATTCCGTTCCAGACCTATGAGCCCCCGGCCGCGCCCGACTATGACGATAAGAGCGCCTGGGCGCTGCTGAACGCCCGTGCCCCGGGCGCGGGGGCGGCCCATGTCTTCTTCGTCCACTCCACCACCTACGACGGCGGCAGCGACTGGAACGGGGCCATCGACGACCGCCGCGCCCTGACCAAGCTGCGGACCATCGTCCTGCCCAACTACGCCGGGCCGTTCGCCTCGGCGGGCGACGTCAGCGCTCCCCTGTATCGCCAGGCCAGCCTCTACAGCCGCCTGACGCTGCGCGAGGACGCGCGCGAAGCGCGGGCTTTCGCCTATGGCGATATCGAGGCCGCCTTCGACCGCTGGCTGGCGTTGCGGCCGGACGGTCCGATCGTTCTGGTCGGGGTGGAGCAGGGCGCCGATCTGGTCGACCGTCTGCTGCATGATCGGGTGGCCAGGGACGCTTCGCTCAAGGCGCGTCTGGTCGCCGCCTATCTGGTCGAGGGGGTGACGCCGGTCAGCCGCTTCACCCACACGCCTTTGTGCCGCACAGAGGATGAAACCGGCTGCGCCCTGTCCTGGCGCGCGGTCGAGGAGAACGGCGAGGGCGAAGCCAAGCGGGTCATTCGCCGCGCCCTGACCTGGAACGATCGCGGCGCCCTGGTCGAGGCCGCGGACGCGCCCATCGCCTGCGTCAACCCGGTGACAGGATCAGTCGATGCGCCCGTGTCCGAGGCGCGTGAGAGCCGAGGCGCCACCAACGCCACCAATCTGGAATGGGGCGCGCGGCCCGCATTTCAGCGCCGCCTGGTCGCAGCCGAGTGCCGGGAGGGCATCCTGTGGCGCTCGCGCCTGAGCTCCGAATCCTTCCGCACGCCGGTGTCCTGGGCCGATCAGCGCCGGATCCCGGCCTACAACCTGTTCTACGCTGACATCGAGGCGGACGTGCTGCGTCGCCTCAAGGCCTGGGAAGACGTTCACGCAGCCGCGGCCGCCTGAAGGGGCTTTGGGCGGCCGCAGTCAGGCCATGCTCATGTTCAGGGCGGCCATCAGGGCGTCGCGGATGGCGGCGTCGGTGAAGGGCTTCTGCACCGTGGGATTGCCGCGCCAGTGCTCGGGCAGTCCGCTTTCGCCATAGCCGGTCGAGAAGACGAAGGGGACGCCCCGCGCCTTCAGCGCCTCGGCGATGGGAAACACCTCCTGGCCCGCCACATTGACGTCCAGCAGGGCGGCGTCGAGATCGGTCTCGCCGGTCACGACGCGCAGGCCGTCGCCGACGTTCGATTCGGGGCCGATGACGGTGCATCCCATGTCGCTGAGAATGGTCTCCAGCAGCATGGCGACCAGGGACTCGTCCTCGACGATCAGCACGCGGCGGCCTGAAAGCACGTCGGTCATAGGGTTTCCGTTTCTAGGGGCAGGCTGATCTCGGCGCAGAAGCCTTCGGGCGGATAGGAGAGCTGCACCGTCCCATGCAGGTCATGGCGCACGTTGCGCTCGATCAGGCGGGTGCCGAAGCCGCGCCGTTCCGGCTCGGGGATGGGTTCGCCGCCGGCTTCGCGCCAGATGATGTGCAGGCGCGGCGACTTCTGGTCGCTGATGGCCCAGTCGACCATGACGCGGCCGTCGCCGCAGGCCAGGGCGCCGTATTTGGCGGCGTTGGTGGCCAGCTCGTGGAAGATCATGCCCAGCGACACCGCGCGCGCCGGGGACAGGGCGACGTGCGGCCCGTTCATAGTCAGTCGCCCGATGCCGTGGGCCTGCGTCTCGTGCTCCAGCACGGCGCGCAGGTCGGCGCCTTCCCAATGGCTGCGGGTCAGCAGGTCGTGGGTGTGCGACAGGGCCAGGATGCGCGACTGGAAGGCGGCGGCGAAGGAGCCGGGATCCTGGTGCGTGCGCGCGGTCTGCATGGCGATGGACTGGACCGTAGCCAGGGTGTTCTTCACCCGGTGGTTCAACTCGTCGATCATCAGCTTCTGGCGCTCGGCGGCCAGCACCACGTCGGTCACGTCGTGGCCCTGGACGAAGATGCCGACGATCTTTCCCTCGTCGCCGCGAATGGGCTGATAGGCGAAGTCGATGTAGCGATGGTCCAGCGGACCGTCCTGCGCGTGCCGCAGGGCGAAGGCGCGCTGGCGGCCATAAACCGGCTCGCCCGTCTCATAGACGTCGTTGAGAAAATCCAGATGGCCCTGGTCGCTTAGTTCGGGCAGGGCGTCGCGCACCGGCTGGCCCAGAATGTCGCGATGGCTGACCAGTCGATAGCAGGCTTCATTGCAGAACTGGATCATGTGGTCGGGGCCGTTCAGCACCGCGACGAAGCCCGGCGCATTCATCAGCATGTCGGTGAGCTGCTTACGTTCGGCTTCGAGGCGCTGGTTGTTAGCTTCGATCTTCACGGCCCGTCGGAACACCTCATCGCCCACCATGGCGTCCAGAGCGGATGACTGGCCCGCCCCGTCGACCGTCTTTTGGCGCAGACGTAGAAGCTCGGTCACATCGCTGGTGTGCTGCAGGATGTGCGTGACCTGACCGTCTTCATTTTTGATCGGCGTATGGGTGCAGCTCCAGAACCGATCATCGAAGACCGGCTCTCCGTCGGGGCCGGGCGTCAGAACGGGGTAGTGCAGGACCGCCAGATGATCCGGTTCGCCCGTGGCCAACACCTTGTCGAAAGAGGCGCGCAGCCGGCGGCTTTCCTCTTGGCTGTCGGGGGCGTCGCCCGGCGCGAACATTTCCATGACGTGATGGCCGATCAGGTCGTCGCGTCGGCGTTGAGTGACGTCCAGATAGGCCTGATTCATGCCGGCGAAACGCAGGTCGCGATCCAGCAGCATATAGGGGTTGGGAGAGGAGTCGAACGCGGCCACCAGATCGATTGTTTTGGCGAGCTTCCGCAAATCCAACCCCCTATCACTGCGTCCCTAACGCGGGATAAGCGGAAAGGGTGCCCGTTTCCTGGCCTGAAAATGCAGCAAAAGTAAAGGTTGGGAGCTAGGCGCTCAGGCGCAACGCCTCAGATAGGGCATGGTACATCGGTTTGGGCCGGTAATCGACGTCATAAGGCAGGCCGCGGTTCGGCGGAGCGTCCGCATACTGACGTTGCGGGGGCTCAGACAGCCAGGAGTGGCGATCGCTCAGGCCCCAGGTGACGACACCGCGGACCTGGGTGAAGGCCAGCATGGTCTCCAGATAGCGGCGCGTCTCATCGGCGACCTTCTGATCGCGCGCGGCCGCCGTGCCGTGGAAGCTGGATTCCTTCACGTCCAGTTCGGTGATCGTGATCTCCAGCCCCAGATCGACCAACTGCTGTGTCATGTCGCGCAGGTCGTCGGCCGCCAGCGGTCCCTTGGACAGGTCCAGGTGCGCCTGAACGCCGATGCCGTCCAGCGGCGTGCCTGAGGCGCGCAGCCGTCGCGCCAGGGCGACAATGGCCTTGCGCCGGGCCTGATCCACGGGATTGTCGTATTCAAAACCGTAGTCGTTGACGACCAGATGAGCCTTGGGCGCGAGCGCGCGCGCCTCTTCCAGCACGCGCTCGATATAGGTCGGGCCGAAGGCGCGGTGGAAGACGTTGCGTCTCAGGCCGCCCGCCCCGCCTTGGGTGTCGATCGGTTCGTTGATGACGTCCCAGTCGGCGATGCGGTCGCCGTATCGCTTGAGCACGCGCTCCAGGTGCCCGGACATCAGCGACCAGTCTCGACGCCGCAGCATCTCCTGCCTGGCCCAGTCGGGCGTGCCCTGATCCCACAGCAGGGTGTGGCCGCGCACCTGCATGCCGTGGCTTTGCGAGAAGTCGAGCAGATCGTCGACAGGGGCGAAGTTGAACTCGCCCTTGCGCCATTCCAGGGAGTTCCACTTCAGATGGATTTCAGGCGTCAGCACCTGACAGTCGCGCAGGACCGCGCCGCGCAGTTCGGCGTTCTGACGCAGTTGTTCGGCCCGGACGGCGGCGCCGAAATATCGGCCCTGCGCGCTGGCGGCGTCGGCGAGGGTGGCGGTCTTCACAGGCGGAGGATCCAGCGGAAGGCCTTCGCGCACAGGACGCCACGCCGCCAGTCCAAGGGCGGGCGCAAGCGCGGCGGCGCCGATGAAGGCTCGTCTGGTGGGTCGCGGCAGCATTCGGCTGCACCTCCTCAGGAACGCGAGAAGGCTGCCTTACTACGCCTAACTTCTCGTTAAGGCGCAATCTTAAGAGGCGTCAGGGACGGGAAGTTGGGCGCGAAAACGGTGTTTCCATGAGCTGAGCCGGTAATCGTTCGCCCTTCCGGCTCTTCGTTCTAGAAGCTTCGATAGAAACCGAGCCGAACATAGGCCTGCGAACTGCGTTGATCGCCGTCGCTCAGGCCCACAGAAACTTGGATTTCTGACTTGTCGTTCAGCTTGAACCCGGCCACGGGACCGATGTGATAGGCGTTGTAGTTGGTGTCGCCTTCGGCCGCGACCTCCATGCCCAGGCGCACGCGGCCGGATGAGCCGACCTGATGGGTCAGGCTGGCCAGGGCGTTGTAATCGTCCAGTTCGAAACCGTAGGAGCCGTACCAGTCGACCCGCCAGGGGCCGGAGACATGGCCGCCGTCCAGGGAGACGATGACGCCGCCCTGGCCGCCGTCGCGCCGATTGCCGGGATCGGCGGGGCTGAGGTCGGTATCGACATAGCGATAGCCGATGCCGACGCTGCCCCAGGTCGGGCCGTTGCCGAAACGATAGATCAGCTCCGCCTGGGCGCCGGTGAAGTCGGCGGCGATCTCATTCGGACCCGAGTTGTAGTCGTAGCTGCCGGTGTAGACCGAGCCGCGCACCGCAAAACCCTTCGAATCGACCGAGCCGGGCAGGCCGATCGTCGCTCCGGCATAGGCGCTGTCGGCGACGTCCAACTGGCCGCCCGCGAACACGGTCACATCGCTTTGCGCCGAGGCCGGCCCGACCCAGGCGACGCCCGCGCAGACGAGGGCCGCCGCCGCTGGTGCGGCCAGGGAAGTCATCGGGCGTCGACGGTGAGGCATGGGTCAGTTCCTTGCGAAGTATCGAACGCGCCAGATGCTGGCGACGCCGGCGGAGACACTACAAAACGCATACAGAACAGGCGGGAAATCTGTCAGACGACCAACCTTCCCCTGGACAGTTGTTCCAGACTTTCTGCGCTTCGGTCAATGGGGGCGCGGGTGTGCGACACCCAGGAAATCAACTCCTCCATGCCCTCGTCCATCGACCGCCGAGGCGTGAAGCCGAAGGTGCGCTCGATCTTGGAGATGTCGCCGAAGCAGTGACGGATATCCCCGACTCGATAACGGTTCAGCACTTCCGGTGCGATGTTCTTGCCCAGCAGCCGGGCCAGGACGCCTGCGATCTCGTTGATGGAGACAGGCGCGCCGCTGCCGACATTGAACACGTCCCAGATCTCGCGGTCGTCATCCAGCACGGTGGCGAAGGCCTCGGCCACATCCTGCACATGGACGAAGTCGCGCATCTGCCGCCCGTCCTCGAACACCAGCGGCGGCTGGTCGTTCATCAGCCGCGAGATGAAGATGGCCGCCACGCCCGTATAGGGATTGCTCAGGGCCTGGCGCGAGCCATAGGCGTTGAACAGCCGCAGGGCCACGGTGGGGATGCGCAGGGCCCGGCCGACCGACAGGAACATCTCCTCATGGTCGCGCTTGTTCACCGCATAGATGGAGTTGGGCTGCAGCAGCTTCTCTTCCGGCGTGGGGCAGGGCTCCAGCGGTTCGCCGTCGACCATCAGATCCCAGTGACGCGCTTCCAACTGGGCGTGCGGGCGGATGTCGGTGGTCACATGGGCGCCGGTCGAGGGGCGGACGTAGTCCCCCTCGCCATAGATCGACATGGACGAGGCGACGGCGATCCGCTCGACCGTGTGCGGGCGCTGGGACAGGGTCTCCAGCATGACGGCCGCCGCCATGACGTTGTTGCGGGTGTAGTCGACGATGTTGGTCATGCTCTGACCCACGCCGACCGAGGCCGCGAGGTGGGCCAGGTGGGTCACGCCGTTCAGCGCCGCCTCGAACACCCCGTCTTCCAACAGGTCGCCCTTGATGCGGCGCGCCCGTGCGTCGAGGTAGACGGGCCACCCGTCCGCATCCATTTCGGCGTCGCCGTGAACCTGGGGCGACAGACTGTCCAGGACCGTCACGCGATAGCCGCGCGCCAGCATGGCGTCGACCAGGTGCGAGCCGATGAAGCCCGCCCCGCCGGTGATGAGAATGTGCTTGTCCATGACCGTCTGCTTAGTGCTGGTGATGACGAAGGGCGCCGAACTCATCCAGCTTGGTGCGGACGAGGGTGTTGTTGGCGTCGATCTTCTCGGTTCGCTGCCAGGCCAGGCCGCTGTCCCGCACATACATGACGAAGCCTAGCGTCAGCGGGATGATCCAGACGCACCACCAGACCATGATGAAGATCGGATTGACCATCAGCATGTAGCCGATGCGCGCGCCCGCGCCGTCCAGCACCAGGTCGGTCCGCCGCCACGTCTTGATGTAGAGGCCGATCATCAGGATCGAGAAGGCGACGATGTTGAAGATCGACAGGATCACCAGCCACAGCGGCAGGAAATCGTCGCCCTGAAAGAACCGCCAGGCCGCCCAGACGCCCAGGGGAATGCCCAGGGTGTTCACCCACATGGACATGCAGGGCAGGAAGTTCATCCACACGCGGACCCGCTCGCCGAAGCTGAAGTCCATCTCCTTCAGCGGCGTCGTCAGGCTCTGGAAGAATCCGGCGACCCAGCGTTTCCTCTGGGTGATCCCTTCGCGGAAGGTCTCGGGCACCTCTTCGATCAGCGAGCCTTCGATGATGCCCAGCGTCCGGCCGTTCTTCCAGAAGCGCTGGCCGACCTCGGGGTCTTCGATGGCGATCCAGGGGTGGAAGCTTCCCAGTTCGATCAGGTCGTCGACCTTGAAGAACAGGCCCTTGCCCAGCACCCAGTAGGGTTGCTTCGGATCGGACAGGTGGCCGTATTTGGCGCCGTCCCACGTCATGTGGTCGAAGGCGTGGAAGGCGGCGGCCAGGCTGGCGTTCAGATTGCCCGCCACATTGCGGGCCTGCAGCACGTCGAACCGGCGCAGGCCGATGGCCGCCGCCTTGAAGTGGTCGGCCGGCGGGCAGCTGTCGGCGTCGATGTAGTCGATCGTCAGCCCGCTCTTGTCCTTATAGGTCTCGGCTACATGATAGGTGGCGTAGATCAGCTGGCGCGTCTTCTTGGGCGGCAGATCCTTGACCCCGGCGCGCTTGCCGCTGTGCCACCAATAGGCCTTCGGATTCCGGTCCCAGGCGTTCCACACCATGTCCCAGCTGGCGTCGCTGGTCGGCGGCACCGCCAGAATCTCGACGAAGGGATAGGCCCGGCTCAGCCGCTGCAGGCTGGCGATGGTCTCGGCGTCGTTGCTGTTGGGGATGGCCAGGACGCGATAGCGGTCGGCGGGGTAGTCCAGCTTGGCCAGAGACGTGAACGTCGTCTCCATGGTGCTCTCCAGCTCCCGCAGCACGGGATACAGAAGGACGATGAAGGGATAGTCCGCCTCGCTGGCCGGCAGGGGCTCGCTCATGTCCACGCGCTCGACGCGCAGCGAGCGGAAGTACATCTCCAGCAGGAAGCTTCCGAGATAGAGAATCTGGGAAAGAGCGAACAACCAGACTAGCAGGGTCGCCCAGTTCGGATCTTGAGTGTTCATCACGCCGCTCGCCCAGTTATTTTGCCCAATAAGTCGGTGGTGGTTGCTCTGTCCCGTGGTGTCTCGTCGGTCCGCCGTCTCACGACGCGGCGGCGCCGCGCTGGGCGACTCTCTCGCCCTGAAGCTCGGCGGTGAAATAGGCGATGGTCTGTTTTAGCCCGTCCTGCAGCGGCACCTGGGGCGACCAGTGCAGGTGGGTCAGCGCCCTGGAGATATCGGGCTTGCGACGGCGCGGATCGTCGATCGGCAGCGGGTGATAGACCAATCGCGAGCGCGACCCCGCCAGGGCGATGACCTGATGAGCCAACTCATTGACCGTGATCTCGCTCGGATTGCCGATGTTGACCGGTCCGTCGATATCCTCGTCCGTGTCCATCAGGCGGACGAACCCTTCGATCAGGTCGTCAACGAAGCAGAAGGAGCGCGTCTGCTCGCCCGTGCCGTAGATGGTGATGTCGTTGCCGACCAGAGCCTGGACGATGAAGTTCGACACCACCCGCCCGTCGTCCGGGTGCATCCGCGGCCCGTAGGTGTTGAAGATGCGCACGATCCGCGTGGTCAGGCCGTGCTGCTGCCCGAAGTCCGTCACCAGGGTCTCGGCGAACCGCTTGCCCTCGTCGTAGCAAGAGCGCGGTCCCACGGTGTTGACGTTGCCGCGATAGCTCTCCACCTGCGGGTGGATTTCCGGATCGCCATAGATTTCCGAAGTCGAGGCCTGAAAGAAGCGTGCGCCGTCCGCCGCCGCACGCTTCAGCAGGTTCAGCGTGCCGATCGAGCAGGTCATGGCCGTCTTCACCCGATCATATTGGTAGTGAACCGGGGAGGCAGGGCAGGCCAGATTGTAGATCTGATCGAACCGGCCCAGCGCGTCGTCCAGCGGCTCATTGATGTCCTGCGCCACCAGGTGGAAGCGATCCGAACTCATCAGATGAGCGACGTTCGCGTGACGACCCGTATGAAAATTATCAATGCAGGTCACATGATGGCCGGCGTCAACCAGTCGCCCGCATAGATGCGATCCCAGAAAACCGGCGCCGCCTGATACGGCGATCCGCTTGGTGGTTTTGGCGTCGTTCTGCGGCGCATAAGAAAAGCGATCGTCTGTCATCGCCTTCAGCCTTGATGGTTGTTTACAATTGCTTGAACAACGCTACCTGCATACTGTATTCGCGTGACAGGGGAGATTTCATGATCCCCGAGTCCGTCGGCATTGGCGTTAACCGTTTGTTAAGAATTGGGTTCCATTTCGGCACTGCATAGGCGCCAAATTTTTGCCCGAATCTATCGGTTCACGCGCCAAAAACGGCGTGGCGCGGGGATGGCAGGCCCGCCGAACGCTGTGCAGCGGTTGGGATCGCCGGGCCTGGCGCTTCGCCTCTCGTCTTGAGGCGCCGTCATGTAATCATCTCACGCGGCGCGGCGTCATCTTGGCGGAAATACTAGGCCTCTCCCGCATTGCGTTCCCGTACATGCTGACTGGTTTGAAGGGCCGTTTGACGCCTAAGGTGACGCTTCTGATTGCAAGGGAGAGCGATGTGATCGTCAGACGCTTCTATCTGGCTATGGCTGTGATCGGCGCCATCGTCCCTTGGCTGTTCTTCGGCTCGTTCTTTTTCGAGAACGGGCCGGATGTTCCGTTGTTCTTGAAGTCCCTGTTCGCGAACGGCGCCGCCGGCGGCTTTTCCGCGGACGTCCTGATCTCGATAGCGGTCTTCCTGGTGTGGTCCTGGCGGGATGCGTCCAGAAACCATGTCAGCCGCTGGTGGCTTGTGCTCCCAGCGAGCTGCCTGGTCGGGCTCTCGCTTTCCCTGCCGCTGTATCTCTATCTGCGCGAGCGACCTTGAACGGGTTCATGCGAACGGATCGGCTGCCAAGGCGCCCATCGCCGCTGAAGGGCCGCCTTGCAGGCTTAAGCAAGTAGAGGGTGCGGCGCCGTTCGAGAACTGTGGTGTGGCTTTAGGCGACGACGCCGAACAGGCGACCGACGCCTGCCGTTATGCCCATGGCGAGCGCGCCCCAGAAGACCACGCGCGCGACTGAGCGGCCGATGGGCGCGCCTCCGGCCTTTGCGCCCAAGGCTCCTAGCAGAGCCAGGCCTAGCAACGCCGATCCTGCGACCCATAGAGCCAGACCGGCCAAGGGCGCCAAGGCGGCCACGACCAGGGGCAGGGCGGCTCCGGCCGAGAAGGTCACGGCCGAAGTGATTGCCGCCTGGATAGGACGGGCGGTGGTGATCTCGGATATGCCCAACTCATCGCGGGCGTGGGCGCCGAGAGCGTCGTGCGCCATCATCTGTTTCGCGACCTCTGTCGCCAGATCGGGCGTGACGCCGCGAGCGGCGTAGATCCCGGCCAATTCCCGCACCTCGGCCTCGTGATCCCTGGCCAGTTCGGAAGTTTCGCGTGCGAGATCGGCCTTTTCAGTGTCGGATTGGGAACTGACTGAGACGTATTCGCCTGCGGCCATGGACATGGCGCCGGCGGCCAGACCCGCGACCCCCGCGATCAGAACTGCGCCTTGGCTGGACGCCGCGGCCGCCACCCCTACGATCAGGCTCGCGGTCGAAACCAAGCCGTCATTGGCGCCGAGCACCGCCGCCCTGAGCCAGCCTATGCGCTCGACCCGGTGGGTTTCCCTGTGAGGCATGCTCTCTTCTCCCGATGACGGCTGAAGCCAAAGCCTATTTAGGCTCGCGCTCGGTCCAGCGCAGCAGGGGAATGAGCGGCACGCCCCAGCCGATCCCCGCCACGGCGAAGAAGATCAAGTCGATCCACCAGGCGTCCGGCAGATGGTCATGCAGGGTCACGGCGCCCCACACCCAGAAAGCCAGGAAGAAGACGACGGTCAAGGTGGCGACGAAGCGGCGGGCGCGAGGAGGCATCAGCGCTTGCTCCGGAACAGGAAGAAGGCGACCAGGCCCAGGACAACGGCGGCAAAGGCCCAGGGCAGCCATTCCCAGTCGGACAGAGTGGCCACGGCGAACACCCGCACGGCCAGGAAGGCGCCGCATGCGCCGCTGACCAGGGCGACCAGAATGGTCCCGCCCAGGCCGCGCCGCCCGGTCAGCAGGTCGGCGATCCAGGCCAGGCCCAGGGCCCCGGCCAAGGCGATGGCGATCTCGACATATTGCACCGCTTGGCGCTCCCCTTGAATGTTGTGCGACGCTTTGGCGTAGAAACCGACTCGATCTTGCCTCGCGGGAGGGGCATATCCCTCGGTTCCGCCGCCTGTGAAAGAGGCGGCAAGCATATCGGGGCGAACGGCAGGCGTCGAATGAAGCGTTTTGGTGAATTGGACCACAGCCGCGCGGTGGCGCTGTGGCTGTTTTTCTGCGCGACCTTGGTGTTCGCCATGGTGGTGGTCGGGGGCGCGACGCGATTGACCGGCTCGGGCCTTTCGATCACGGAATGGAAGCCCATCATGGGCGCCCTGCCGCCGATGAACCACGCCGACTGGGTCGAAGCCTTCGACAAGTACAAGGCCATTCCTCAGTACGTCGAGGTCAACGCCGGCATGAGCATGGCGGAGTTCCAGTACATCTTCTGGTGGGAATGGGCGCACCGTTTGCTGGGCCGTCTGATCGGCGTGGTCTTCGCCGTGCCCTTCGTCCTGTTCCTGGCCTTCCGCGCCATTCCGCGGCGCCTGATCGGTCGCTGTGCGATCCTGCTGGCCCTGGGCGGCCTGCAGGGGCTGATCGGCTGGTGGATGGTGTCCAGCGGCCTGGCTGAGCGCATCGATGTGGCCCCGGAGCGGCTGACGACCCACCTGGGCCTGGCCTTTCTGATCTTCGCCGGCCTGATCTGGACGGGGCTAGAGGCCTGGTCGGGTTCGGACTTCACGCGCGCGCCGCGCGGCTGGAGCTGGGGCGCGGGCCTGCTGCTGGGCGGCGTCTTCTTCCAGTGCCTGCTCGGCGGTCTGGTGGCCGGGGCCAAGGCGGGCATGATCTACACCGACTGGCCGATGATGAACGGCGCCCTGTTCCCGCCGGTCGAGTGGGGGCAGGGGGCGCTGGCCTTCCTGCACGATCAGGGGCTGGTGCAACTGAACCACCGGATCGGCGCCTATGTGCTGCTGTTCGCGGGCACCTTCTATGCGGTCCAGGCCCTGCGCGGGCGCCTGGGCGAGGGGCTGGGCGCTTCGGCCCTGGTTCTGGCGGGCGCGCTGTGGCTGCAGGCGGGACTGGGCGTCCTGACGCTTATCCATGCCGTGCCGGTGACGCTCGGCGTGCTGCACCAGGCTGTGGCGGCGCTGGTGCTGGCGACGGCCACGGTGAATCTGTGGCTGGTGCGGCGTTCACGTCCGAGGATGTTCGCCTCGGGGCTTCGCTAAGAAAAAGGCCGCCTTCCGGATCGGGAAGGCGGCCTTCTCAATTGCGCGAGAGGGAACCCTTTAGCCGATCTTCACCCGAGTGGCGGATTCCGGCAGGTCTTCGCCGAAGGCGCGCTGATAGAACTCAGCGATGGTCGGCCGTTCCAGTTCGTCGCACTTGTTCAGGAAGGTCAGGCGGAAGCTCAGGGCCACGTCGCCGCCAAAGATGATGGCGTTCTGGGCCCAGGTGATGACCGTGCGGGGCGACATGACGGTCGAGATGTCGCCGTTCATGAAAGCGTTGCGGGTCATGTCGGCGACGCGGACCATGGCGGCGATGCGGCGCTTGCCCTCGGCGTCGTTCCACTCCGGCACCTTGGCGGCGACGATCTCGGCCTCGACGTCGTGGTCGAGATAGTTGAGCGTCGTGACGATGTTCCAGCGGTCCAGCTGCGCCTGGTTGATCTGCTGGGCGCCGTGGTACAGGCCCGTGGTGTCGCCCAGGCCGACCGTGTTCGAGGTGGCGAACAGGCGGAACCACTTGTTCGGACGAATGACGCGGTTCTGGTCCAGCAGGGTCAGGCGGCCTTGAGCCTCCAGTACACGCTGGATCACGAACATGACGTCTGGACGGCCCGCGTCATATTCGTCGAACACCAGGGCGACCGGGCGCTGCAGCGACCACGGCAGGATGCCCTCGCGGAATTCGGTGATCTGCTTGCCTTCCTTCAGGACGATGGCGTCCTTGCCGATCAGGTCGATGCGGCTGACGTGGGCGTCCAGGTTGACGCGAACCATGGGCCAGTTCAGGCGGGCGGCGACCTGCTCGATGTGGGTCGACTTGCCGGTGCCGTGATAGCCCTGAACCATCACGCGGCGGTCGTAGGCGAAGCCCGCGCAGATGGCGAGAGTCGTCTGGGGATCGAAGCGATAGGATTCGTCGATCTCGGGCACGTGGCTGTCGCGCGTTTCGAAGGCGGGCACGACCATGTCGGAGTCGATGCCGAACGCTTCCTTCAGCGTGACCTTGCGGTGCGGTTCAAGGATGACGAGCGGATCGGGGGAGGCGTCGAGCGGAGAGGTCATGGCCATCCACCTAGCGCCCTCGCGCGCGCGGCTCAACACGCGCGAGGGGCCGGATGGATTATTCGCCCTGGGCCGGTCGCTCTATTCCGCCGACAGGTCCACGTCGACGTTGCCGCGCGTGGCGTTGGAATAGGGGCAGACCTGGTGCGCCTTCTGGATCAGATCGTTGATCACCGCGCTATCCAGGCCATGGTCCGACACCCGCAGGGTTACGTCGAGATTGAAGCCTTCGCCGCGCGTGTTCTTGCCGAAACCGATCCCGGCCGCGACCTTGGTGTCCGGGCCGACCGGCGTGCCTGCCTTGCCTGAGACCAGCCGCAGGGCGCCGAGGTAGCAAGCGGCGTAACCCGTGGCGAAAAGCTGCTCTGGGTTGGTTCCATCGCCGCCCTTGCCGCCCATTTCGGTGGGAACGGACAGGCGCACGTCGATCTTGCCGTCGTCAGTGGCCGATCGGCCTTCGTCGCGACCTCCGCCGGATGCTGTGGCGTGGGCGCGGTACAAGACTTCCATCTGTGGACTCCTTATCCCCAGCCTGGGGATCAAATGGGGGATGACACGGAGGCAACGCCCGTCAGAAACAACGGTTCTGTGATTCGGGAAATCGGCAAGAGGGTGTTAATAATTAGGCATCGCTCCCGTCGGGGGAGAGGACATGGAAACGCACACGCAATATTTTTGCTATGTTTATGATGCGCCCGGAAGGACGCCTCAGATGTTCCCCTTGGAGGCCGACAGCTTCACCGAGGCGATTCAGGAAACACAGCGCATGATGCTGGACGAATCCGGGGCCGAGGTCTTTGCGGAAATCTGGGATTCCTCGGCCGTCGGTCAGGCCATGATCCGCGTTGACGCCTTGCCGGGTGAAGGCGGTCTGTTGCGATCGCTCAGGCGTGCCCGGCCTTTTTCAAGGTTTTCCAGGCCTTGATGACGCTCTGAAGCTTGGCTTCCGCGCCACGGTCGCCGCCGTTGGTGTCGGGGTGAAAGCGCTTGAGCATCTCGTGATAGCGAGCCTTGATGGCCGCCTTGTCGGCGCCGGGCTCCAGGCCAAGGTCGGCCAGGGCGGTGCGTTCAAGGCGTCCCATTCCATGATGGGGATCGTTCTGGACGGGGGCGTCGCCGTTCACCCTGCGACCGAACAGGCCGAAGCTGTCGCGCCACGAACCGGCGCCTGAGTTATTGGCCGTGCCGAACTTCGCAGCGAAGGCGGCGGCCTCGCGCGTCTGCGGGCCTGCCTTCATTTGCCAGGTGGGGCGGCCGCCGGTCATGGCCTCGTTTTCCTGAGCGGCGCGAATCTGGCCCTCGTTCATGCCCGCGTAGAAGTTCCAGCTCTTGTTGTACTGGCCCGCGTGCACCTGGCAGAAGTTGTAGAACTCGTTGAGTTGCTCACGCGACTTCGGCGCGCGCGCCGTGGCCGGACGCGTGCAGTCGGCCCAGTCGCAGGGTTTCTCGCCCGGCTTGAGACGCAGGACATCCTCCGCCGCTTCCTGTTCCTCGTCGGGACGCGGCGGCTTCACCCGAATGTCGGTGAAGCGAGGCTTGTATTGAAAAGACGCAGACATCACCCGAAGTGTAAGGCCGAATTGGACAGCTTCAAGGAGTTCCCATGTCTGACGGCCCGATCGCGACGGTTATGCGCGAAAAACTGACTGCGGCCTTCGCCCCGGTGCGCCTGGATCTGGAAGACGACAGCTGGAAACACGCGGGTCATCACCACGAGGGCGGAATCGACGGCCGTGACAACGGCGAGAGCCATTTTCAGCTGACCATCGTTTCAGAGGCCTTCTCGGGGCAAAATCGCGTGCAGCGCCAACGGGCGGTCAACGCGGTGTTGCAGGCGGAGCTGGCCGGGCCTGTTCACGCGCTTTCGATCCGTGCGCAGACGCCGCAGGAAGCTCAATCTTGATACCCACAGACGTGCAAGAAATTCGGATTACGTAGTTATCCGCATTCATATCGTCTTAGAACCTTTCCCCTTAGCGTCCGCACCCGAAGCATTTTGCAGCGGGCGGGGGCGTCGCGATGGTTGGATCTGACGGGTTCACAAAGGGGATGGAAGGGGCGCAAGCGCCGGGCGAAGCGGCCCAGGCCCTGACCGCCATCCTGCAGACTCACTATCTGCGCTATCTCATCATCGTCAGCTGGGCGCTGGGCTTGATCGCGACGGTCGGCCTGGCGCACGGTCTGGTCTGGTTCGTGGCCACCCTGGCGGCGGGCGCCCTGCGCGGCGAAGTCGAAAAGCGAGTCAGCCAGAGAGCAGGCAGCGGCTGGGGCCTGGTGTTCCCGGCTGTGGCCACAGCCACCACGGCGGTCTGGGCCGTGGCGCCGCTGCTGGCCTGGTTCTCGTCGTCGATGTTCGGGCGTGAACTGGCTATCGCCTTTTTGATGTCGGGCTATGTGCTGGTCTTCGCCCAACTGCGGAATTCGCCGCGACAAGCTATTTTGATCTCCTCCCCCTATGGCGCGGCGGCGGCGATCATCGCCGTCAATCTGCTGGGCGATCCGGTCTTCTGGCCCTTTGTGGCCTTGGCGCCGTTCACTGCGGCCAGCCTGTTCGTTCTGGTGACGATGACCATGCTGCGCGAGGAGCGCATCCGCGCCTTCCAGGAACATCAGGCTCATCTGATCGAGGAACTGGAAGCCGCCCGCGACAAGGCCGATGCGGCCAATGAGGCGAAATCCAACTTCCTGGGCGTCATCTCCCACGAGTTGCGCACGCCGATGAACGGCGTGTTGGGCGCGGCGCAATTGCTCAGCGCCACTCGGCTGGAAGGGGCGCAGCGTGAGTATCTGGCCATTATCCGCAACTCCGGCGACAATCTGCTGAGCCTGCTGAACGACATCCTCGACATGACGAAGATCGAGGCGGGGCGCATGAATTTCGAAGCGGTGGACGTGAATCTGGAGGATTTGCATCGTCGCATCGTCGGCCCGTTCGAAGCCCAGGCTGAAGCGAAGGGCCTGAATTTCATCGCGGAATTCGAGGGCGATGTGCCTGCCGTGGTGCGGGGGGATCCTTTGCGCGTCTGTCAGGTCGTGCAGAACCTTCTGTCCAACGCCGTCAAGTTCACGGATCAGGGGGCGGTGCGGTTCGTGACACGCGGGCGTCGTGTCTCGGAACGTCGGGTGGCCTTTGAGTTCGTCGTGATCGACAGCGGCTCGGGTATTTCCGACGACGATATGGATCAACTGTTCCAGCCCTTTACTCAGGTGGACGCGTCCTCGACGCGACGGTTCGGCGGAACGGGTCTGGGGCTGACGATTTCGCGTCGCCTGGCCAACATCATGGGCGGAGAGATTTCCGTGACCTCGAGTCTGGGCGAAGGATCGACCTTCACCTTTGCCGTCGAAGGCGAAGTGGTGACCTGGCGCGCCGCCGAGGCCGCGGTCGTCGCAGAAGGCGACGTCGTTGCCGGCGACGGCATGGAAGTGCTGGTGGTGGAGGACCACCCCGTCAACCGTATGATCCTTGAGGCTTGGATGGCGTCCACGGGACGGCGCACCAGCATGGCCGAGAATGGGCGGGAAGCGGTGGACGCCGCCCGCGACCAACGGTTCGACCTGATCATCATGGACGTCAACATGCCGGTCATGGATGGACTGGCTGCGACGCGCCTGATCCGCGAGGACGGGGGCGTCAACGCTGAGACGCCCATCATCTTCCTGTCGGCCTCTGCGCGGAACGAAGACCATGAGGCGGGTCTGGCGGCGGGTGCTGACGCCTATCTGAACAAGCCGATCGATTTCCGAAGTCTTTCAGCCCTGATGGTCCACGCTCAAGGCGGGCGAGCCGCGTTGCGTCGCCTTGCGGAGCAGGACAACGAGGCGGCGGCCGCTTGATCCGGCAAGCGGAAGTCTAGGGAAACCTATGGCTTCTAGGCCGTTGTGCGGGGGCGCCTGAAGAGCTGGAGCCCGATTGCGTCCCTTCGCCGAACTGCTGGATCGCCTGTCGTTGACGACTTCGCGCAATGCGAAGCTGATTTTGCTACGCGATTATCTGAAGGCGACGTCCGATCCCGATCGTGGCTGGGCCTTGGCGGCGTTGACCGGCGATCTGAGCTTCGCCACGGCCAAGCCCGCCATGATCCGCAAGGCGGTAGAGGCGCGCGTGGACCCGGTCTTGTTCGGCTGGTCCTATGACTATGTCGGCGATCTGGCGGAGACGACAGCGCTGATCTGGCCGCGCGATCCGATGCACCGCGCCAATCGCGAGCCGGAGCTGGGCGAGGTGGTGGACGCCCTTATGCGGGCCGATCGCGCGGAAGCGCCGTCTCTGATTGAGGGTTGGCTGGACGCGCTTGAGCCCAAGGGGCGTTGGGCCTTGCTGAAATTGGTGACGGGCGGGCTGCGGGTCGGTCTGTCGGCGCGGCTGGCGCGTACAGCCGTGGCCATGATGCGTCCGGCGACCGTGATCGACCCGCCCAGCCCGGATGGCCGTGAGGCGACGGAAAGCCTGCCGCCCATCACCGTCGGCGATATTGAGGAAATCTGGCACGCCCTGAGGCCGCCCTATGAGAATCTGTTCGCCTGGGTGGAGGGGCGGGCGGAGCAGCCCAGCGCGGATGCGCCCGGCCGGTTTCGCCCGGTCATGCTGGCGACGGCTCTGGACGAAGGGCTGGACCTGCCGCGCCTGGACCCCGCTGATTTCTTCGCTGAATGGAAGTGGGACGGCATTCGCGTCCAGGCGGTGCGCGAGGGCGGTCAGACGCGCCTCTATTCCCGCACGGGCGACGAGATTTCAGCCGCCTTTCCCGATGTGGCGGCGGGGTTGCGCTTTGAGGGAGCGGTGGACGGCGAGCTGCTGGTGATCCGCGACGGAGTGGTGGCGCCCTTCGGCGACCTGCAACAGCGGCTGAACCGCAAGACGGCGAGCGCCCGACTAATTCAGGACTATCCGGCGGGCATCTTGGCTTATGATTTGTTGGCCGAAGGGGCGACCGATCTGCGCCAACTGCCCCTGACCGAGCGGCGGGAGCGGTTGGAGCGACTGGCGGCCGAGCATGACGGAGAGCGGTTGGGCCTGTCGCCTCTGCTGGAATTCACAGATTGGGACGATCTGGCGGCCTTGCGCGCCGATCCGCCTGTGGGCGCCGCCGCCGAAGGGTTGATGCTGAAGCGTCGTGACAGCCTTTATGTGGCGGGTCGCCCCAAGGGGCCGTGGTTCAAGTGGAAGCGCGATCCGCACGTCATTGACGCCGTGTTGATGTACGCCCAGCGCGGGCATGGCAAACGCTCCGGCTACTACTCTGACTACACCTTCGGGGTCTGGACGAAGGAGGGGACGCTGACGCCCGTCGGCAAGGCCTATTTCGGCTTCACCGACGAAGAGTTGAAGCAGATCGACAAGTTCGTCCGCGATCACACGACGGATCGCTTCGGCCCTGTTCGCGCCGTCCGCGCCGAGCGTGATTTCGGCCTGGTGCTGGAGATCGCCTTCGAGGGATTGCAGCGCTCCACGCGGCACAAGTCGGGGGTGGCCATGCGCTTTCCGCGCGTCAGCCGCATCCGCTGGGACAAGCCAGCGCGGGAGGCCGACGCCCTGGACTCCGTTCTGGACCTGCTGGACGCCATCGAACGCGGCGGCGGGCGGGTCAACGCCGGTGAAAAAGCTTGACCGGCGGGGCTTCCAATCGGCTGCATAGGCGTTAGACCCGGCTCATGCTCATGAATTTCCTGCATACCCCTGCCGTCCTCGCCGAGCCCCTGGCTCAGGTGGTGGCCGCTGGCGAGCAGAGGTTGACCGTCGACGCGACCATCCTGGCCAAGGCCATGGATATGCTGGGCGATTTCGCCATCAACCTGACGGTGGCGGCGATCATCTTCGCCCTGACCTTGGTGGCGGCGCGCTGGGCGTCGGGGGCTGCGCGCAAGCTGCTGGGCCGCACCAAGGCCGTTAGGCGCGATCCGACGGTGCTGGCCTTTATGGTTCAGATCGTGCGGGTGGTGGTCATCATCATCGGCATGATCGCCGTGCTGCAGCGGCTGGGCGTGCAGACGACCTCCATCATCGCCGTTTTGGGTGCCGCCTCCCTGGCGGTCGGCCTGGCGTTGCAGGGCACGCTGTCGAACGTGGCGGCGGGGGTGATGCTGCTGGTCCTGCGCCCCTATCGCGTCGGCGAGGTCATCGATGTGGGCGGCGCCTCGGGCACGGTGCAGAAGCTGGACCTGTTCACCACCCAACTGACGAACGCCAACAACCACAAGATCGTCATTCCGAACTCCAAGGTGCTGAGCGACGTCATCATCAACCTGACGGGCCAGCGGACGCGCCGGATCGAGATCAAGTTCACCGTCGGCTACGGCGAGAATCTGAAGGAGGCGCGCGACGTGCTGGCGGCGGTGGCGCGGCTTCACGACAAGGTGCTGAAGGATCCTGCGCCCTGGACCGGGGTGACGGCCCTGCTGGACAGCGCGGTCGAGATCACTCTGCACGCCTGGGTGAACACTAGCGACTGGTGGCAGACCCAGGCCGATCTGATGCAGTCGGGCAAGGAAGCCCTGGACGAAGCCGGCATCGAGATTCCCTTCCCGCACCAAGTCGAGGTGCCGGCGAAGGACGCCAAGTTCGCGCGGGTCGTCATGGCCCCGATCCAGGACAGTGCGGTCCAGGGCGAGGCCTCGGACCAAGGGAGAGAATGAGCCGTGCGTTTTGATTTCGGTTCCGACAATACGACGGGCATGGCGCCCTCGGCGCTTCAGGCCTTGGTCGCTGCCAACGCCGGGTTTGCGCGGGCTTATGGCGCGGACGAAACCTCGGCGCGCGCCGCCGATTTGATCCGCCAGACGCTGGACGCCGACGCCGAGGTGCGTTTCGTCTTCAGCGGCACTGCGGCCAACGCCATCGGCCTGTCGATGTTGGCGCGACCCTATGAGGCGGTGCTGGCGCATCATGCGGCCCACGTCTGTACAGACGAGACGGGGGCGCCTGGATTCTTCGGCCAGGGCGTCGGCTTGATCGGCCTGCCGGGCTATTCGGGCAAGATCGACCTCGCCGCGCTCTACGCCGCGCTGGAAGAGCCGGTGGTCGGGCATCGTCAACCGCCGGCGGCGCTCAGTGTGACGCAGACGACCGAATACGGCGCCGTCTATTCCGAAGAAGAACTTCGCCACTTGATCGAACCGTCAAAGCGGGCGGGCCTGGGCGTGCACATGGACGGCGCGCGGCTGGCTAACGCTGTGGCGGCGGGCTTCGATCCTAAGGACATTCCGCGCCTGGGCGTCGATGTGCTGTCGTTCGGCGGGGCCAAGGCGGGCGCGCACTGCGTCGAGGCCCTGGTGATCTTCGACAAGACGCTGACGCGCCGGATCGACAACCGGCTGAAGCAGGCGGGGCAGACGGCGTCCAAGGGGCGGTTGCTGGCTGCGCCGATGCTGGGACTTCTGGAATCCGGCGATTGGCTGACGGGGGCCGCCCACGCCAATCTGATGGCGCAGCGCCTGGCCGACGGCATCGAGGGGCGGACGCCCTTCGTACTGGCCCACCCGGTGGAATCGAACACTGTCTTTGTGCGGATGCCGGATGAGGCGCATCAAGCGCTGAACGCTGCGGGTTGGGCCTGCTATCAATTCGACGATGGTTCTGTGCGGTTCGTCTGCTCCTGGGCGACGGATGAAGCGTCGGTGGATGAGTTGATCGCCGTCGTGGCGAGCCTGGATTGACGTGGCGGGCGCGTTCCGCCTCGGAGGCATGATGGCGGCGGGACGTGACGATGCGCGGTGAACGCTCAGGACGGCGCGGCGACCTCGCAAGCAAGGCCGTGAACGCCGGGACGGATTCTGCGCAACAGGAGGCGCCGCCTACGCTGGAGGCGCTGAAGAATTTGATCGGCGTGGTGGCCCGTTCGGGCGCGCCGCAACTGCCGTGGCGCGTGACGGGGGCGATCCTGCTGACCCTGGCGGGCAAGGGGTTGGGCGTGCTGGCGCCGTTGGTTCTGGGCGCGGCGGTCAATCATCTTGCGGCGGATCAGGGGCCGGCGGCGTCAGTGGGGCTGGGCTTCGCCGCCTTCGCCGTGGGCTGGGCCCTGGTGCGTTTTTTGTCGGCGGCGACGCCGCAGTTGTCAGACGTGGTGTTCGCGCCGGTGCGTGCGGCGGCGCAGCGCAAGACGGCGGCCGAGACCTTCGCCCACGCCCTCAGCCTGTCGCTGGACTTCCACCAGACCAAGCGGTCCGGCGCTCTGTCGCGGGTGATGGACCGGGGCTCGCGCGCGGTCGACTTCCTGCTGCGGATCCTGATGTTCGACCTGGGCCCGACGGTGCTGGAGCTGGTGCTGGCGGCGGCGGTTCTGGGCGGCAAATACGACTGGCGATTCGGCGCCGTGGCGGTGGCCGTGGTGCTGGTCTATGCGGTCGCGACCTTCTCCATGGCCAACTGGCGGCTGGAGCACCGGCGCGCCATGAACGCGGCCGACAGCGAGGCGGCGGGCCTGTCGGTCGACGCCCTGCTGAACTACGAAACCGTCAAGTCGTTCGGCGCCGAGGGCCGGGCGGCGCAGGCCTATGATGCGTCCCTCGCGACCTATGCGAAGGCGTCGCTGAAGGCGAACACTTCGCTGGCGACCCTGAACCTGATCCAGGGTCTGATCATGAACGTCGGCCTTGGCGTCATGGCGGTCATGGCCGGGTTCGAGGCCGCGGCCGGGCGCATGGGGCCGGGGGATGTGACGGCGGCGGTGCTGATCATGATCTCCCTCTATGCGCCGCTGAACATTCTGGGCTTTGCGTATCGAGAAATCCGCCAATCCTTCATCGACATGGAGGAAATGCTTAAGGTGACGCGGCAGGCGCCGCAGGTGGCGGACGCGCCTGACGCCATCGATCTGCCGCGTCCTGAAAGCGGGCGGGGGGCCGAAATCGTGTTCGACCATGTCGGTTTCCGGCATGACGCGCGGGCGGCGGGGCTGGACGACGTCAGCTTCGTCACGCCCGCGGGCACCACGACCGCCCTGGTCGGGCCGTCGGGGGCGGGCAAGTCCACCATCGTCAAGCTGGCCCTGCGACTGCTCGATCCGCAGGAGGGCGTGGTGCTCATCGACGGCCGGGACGCGCGTAGCGTGACCCAGGCGTCGTTGCGGGCGGCCGTGGCCCTGGTGCCGCAGGACGTGGCCCTGTTCAACGACACCATCGCCGCCAACATCGCCTTCGCCCGGCCCGACGCGGACGAGGCGGCGATCTGGGCGGCGGCGGAAGCGGCGGAACTGGCCGACTTCATCCGCAATCTGCCCGAAGGCATGGACACGCGCGTCGGCGAGCGGGGCCTGAAGCTGTCGGGCGGCGAACGTCAGCGGGTCGGCATCGCCCGCGCCCTGCTGGCCGATCCCTGCATCTTGATCTTAGACGAGGCGACCAGCGCGCTGGACAGCCGGACCGAGGCCGCTATTCAGAAGACGTTGCGTCGCGCCCGAACCGGCCGCACGACCCTGGTCGTGGCGCACCGCCTGTCGACCGTGGCCGACGCCGATCAGATTCTGGTGCTGAAGGCGGGCCGCATCGTCGAACGCGGCGCCCATCATGAGCTGGTGGCGCGTCAGGGCGGAGAGTATGCGGCGCTGTGGCGCAAGCAGACGCGCGGCGCGAAGGCCCAGGCCGGTTAGGCTTCGGGCTCTCCGGCGCCGGGAACCTTGGCCTTGAGCACGTCCTTGAGGCTGTCCAGCACCTTGGCGCGGGCGTCGGAGGCTTCGGAAGGCAGCGTCAGCAGCAGGCGCAGGGCTTGAGCGTGGACCGTGACGACGCGCCAGTCAAAGGCTCGGCCCTCGGGCGCGGCGTCGATCAGGTCGCACAGATTGGCCGCGGCTGCGCACAGGTCGTTGAGTTCAAACGGCCCGGCCGCGTCGATCACGGCGCTGGCGTGGCTGTAGGCTTGATCCAGGGCGGTTTCGTCGATGCCGACGGGAGCGGGCAGGGCCGCCAGGGCCGTGACCTGTTCCTGAATGATCTCTCGGCTGCGGGCCTCCAGCCCGGCCAGATTGGCGCGGGCCTGGTTCAGGGCGACGCCGACGCTGACGCCGCCGGGCTGGTCGACCAACGTCGACAGGCGGCTGCGACGGCGATTGTGCGTGATGACTGTCATAGCTCCACCGCCGCCCTGCGTTCTTTTTCAAAGGCTGTCTTGCGGCGCTCTTCGGCGCGACGCTCGGGGCCGGGCCAGGGCTCGCTGCGGAAGCGGCGGTCGGGGCCGAAATAGTCGCCGACCTCCAGGAAGGGGCGGTTATCCCGCGACACCCAGACGATGCGCTCCAGCAGGACGCCCGCGCTGAACGGCTTGGTGATCAGGAAGTTGGCGCCGCAATCGCGCGCATCCGACACCTTGGAGCGGCGCACGTGGGCGGCGGTCATGATGACAGGCGTATAGGCGTTCGGCTCCAGACCGGAACGGCGCAGCCAGCGCACGAATTCGTATCCGCTCATGCCCGGCATTTCGCAGTCGACCAGGATCAGATCGACTGGATGAGTCTGCAGGATGGAGATGGCATCGGCCGCGCTCTCGCAGGCGTGACGCACCTTCATGCCGAAACCGAGCAGGGCCTGGGCGGTCAGCTCCAATGAAAAGGGAGAATCGTCGATGACCATCGTCACCGCGCCGTCGAAGTTGAACACCGCGCTTTCGCGCAGGGATTCACCGACCCCGTTCATGCCGCGCATGGGAGCCTGCCGATGCGAGCGGAGGAAAACAGAACGAATCGCATGATGTCAGCTTCGGCGGCGTTGCGACGCCGCGCAATCGCGATCAGCCCTTGATCAACCCAGACGGCCGATGGCGTAGAAGCGGTCGGCGCGCTGTTTCTTGAGCTGCTCAGCGGACAGGCCGGACATGGCCTTCAGCTCTTCTTCCAGAACCTGGCCGACATTGCGGATCGCTTTTTCACGGTCGGCGTGGGCGCCGCCCAGGGGCTCGGGGATCACGCGATCGACGATCTTCAGCTCAATCAGGTCGGGCGCAGTGATCTTCATGGCGTTGGCCGCGTCCTTGGCCCGCGCGCCGTCGCGCCAAAGGATGCCCGCCGCGCCTTCCGGCGAGATGACCGAATAGATCGAGTGCTCCAGCATCAGCACGCGGCTGGCGGCGGCGATGGCGATGGCGCCGCCCGAGCCGCCTTCGCCCGTCACCGTGGCGATGGAGGGCACGCCTAGGGTCAGGCCGCGCTCGGTCGAGCGGGCGATGGCCTCGGCCTGTCCGCGCTCTTCAGCGCCCAGACCCGGATAGGCGCCGGCGGTGTCGACGAAGGTCAGGACCGGCAGGCCGAACTGCTCGGCCATGTCCATCAGGCGGACGGCCTTGCGATAGCCCTCGGGGCGGGCCATGCCGAAGTTGTGGGTGATGCGGGTCTGGGTGTCGTGACCCTTTTCGTGACCCATGATCACGACCGGCTGGCCGCGGAATCGGGCCAGGCCGCCCAGGATGGCCTGGTCGTCGCCGAACTGACGGTCGCCGTGCAGCTCAACGAAGTCGGTGAACAGGCCGTCGACGTAATCGACGAAGTGCGGACGCTGGGGGTGGCGCGCGACCTGGGTGCGCATCCACGGATCGAGGTTGGCGTAGGCCTTGGTGCGCATGGCGTCGGCCTTCTTGCGCAGGGCGGCGATCTCGGTCTCGAACGACCCGCTGGTCGGCGCCAGAAGCGACAGCTCGGCGATCTTGGCGTCCAGTTCGGCGATCGGCTTTTCGAATTCGAGATAGTGCGTGGCCATAAGGCGTCCGTGAGGAAGAAGCGCGCTTGGCGCTACGGAAGGCGGCGGAACCTAGAGCGCGGAACGCCTCGGAGCAAGCGCGGGTTCAGTCGTCCTTCGCCAAGGGGTGGTTGGCGTGGACTACCTGGGAAAGGCGGTCGACAGCGACGTGGGTGTAGATCTGGGTGGTCGAGATGTCGGCATGGCCCAGCAGGGTCTGCACCACGCGCAGGTCGGCTCCGCCTTCAAGCAGGTGGGTGGCGAAGGCGTGGCGCAGGACATGGGGGCTGACGCGGGCCGGGTCGATTCCCGCCATGACGGCCGCCTGATCCAGAAGTTGGGCGAAGCGGCGCGGCGTCAGATGGCCGCTCTTGCCGTGCGAGGGGAACAGCCAGGCGCTGTCGGGCGTATTCGGCTTTCGGGCGGCGTCGCGGGCGTTCAGCCAGGCCTTGATCGCCTCGCGCGCGGGCATGTTCAGCGGGGCCAGCCGCTCCTTGCCGCCCTTGCCGCGCACGATCAGATAGGCGGGGTCGCGGCGAACGGCCTCGACCTTCAGCGCCAGCAGCTCGGACACGCGCAGGCCAGAGGCGTAGGCCATCTCGACCAGGACGATCAGGCGCAGACCCGCCGTGCTGTCGGCGGCGCCGGCGGCGGTCAGCAGGGCCTCGATCTCGTCGCGGCTGAGGGTCTTGGGCAGGCTCCGGCCCTGCTTGGGCGCGTCCAGCCGGCGCGAAGGATCATCGGCTCGCCAGCCCTCGCCCAGGGCGAAGCGATAGAACTGGCGCACGGAGGCGCGGCGGCGGGCGGCTGTGGCGGCGGACAGGCCGCGCCGTGACAGGTCGGCGAACCAGGCCTCCAGCGCCTCCTGCGGCGCGCCCATCAGACCGCCGACGTCGTTCAGCCATGTCTGCGCATCCGCCAGATCGCGGCCATAGGCGGCCAGGGTGTGGGGCGAGGCGTCGCGCTCCACCGCCATCATCTCCAGAAAGGCTTCGATCTGCGGGGTCATGCGGCGCGTCTGGTCATCGCTTCTGGGTGTGAAGCGGGGCGGCGTCTGGTGTAGAGGGTGTACGGACCATGCCTTCTGACGCCTCGCCTGATTCCTTCCCGCTGTCTTCGGTCCGCACCATAGCCCTGGTGGGGCTGATGGGCGTCGGGAAATCGACCGTGGGGCGGCGCCTGGCGGCGCGGCTGGGCCTGCCGTTCGCCGACGGCGATCATGTGATCGAGGAAGCGGCGGGCATGACCGTCAGCGAAATCTTCGCCACGCGCGGCGAGGTCGAGTTCCGGGCGGGCGAAGCGCGGGTTATGAAGCGCTTGCTGGAAGGGCCGCCGATCGTGCTGGCGACCGGGGGCGGGGCGGTGCTCAACCCCGACACCCGCGCCCTGATGAAGCAGCATGCCGTCAGCGTCTGGATGCGTGCGGACCTGAAGGTCATCGCCGAGCGGGTAGGGCGACGCGACACCCGGCCGCTGTTGCGCAATCGCGATCCTCTGACAGCCCTGAACGATTTGGCCAAGGCGCGCTATCCCATCTACGGCGAGGCCGATCTGACGGTCGATGTAGGCGGCGGATCGCACGCCCAGGCCGTCGAGGCCATCCTGAAACAGTTGCGCCGGTTCGGACGGCAGGAGACCCAGTCATGACCACGACGATCCCGGTCGCAGGCGGCGCCTTCGCCCCCTATGAGGTCGTCGTCGGGCGCGGTCTGCTGAAGACGGCGGGAGCCGAGGTCGCCGCATTGAAGCCCACGCGAGCCTTCATCGTCAGCGACGAGACAGTCGCGGCTATCCACGGCGAGACGGTGCGCGCCTCGCTGGAAGGCGCGGGCCTAGCGACCGGAATCGTCACGGTGCCCGCAGGCGAGGCGTCCAAGTCGTTTGAACAGCTTGAGGCGGTGCTGGATCGATTGCTGGCCGAAGGACTGGATCGCAAGAGCCTGGTCGTCGCCCTGGGCGGCGGCGTGGTGGGCGACCTGGCCGGTCTGGCGGCGGCGTTGTTCATGCGCGGGATCGACTTCGTGCAGGTTCCAACCACTCTGCTGGCTCAGGTGGATTCCTCGGTCGGCGGCAAGACGGCCATCGACACCCCGCGCGGCAAGAACCTGATCGGCGCCTTCCATCAGCCGCGTCGGGTGCTGGCGGACATCGAGGCCCTGGCTACCCTGCCGGTGCGCCAGATGCGCTCGGGCTGGGCCGAGGTGCTGAAGCACGGGCTGATCTGCGACGCGGCCTTCTTCGACTGGCTGGGCGGCGAGGGGGCTGCTGGGGCGCAGGGCGATCTCGATGCGCTGGAGCGGGCGGTGATCCGCTCGGTCGAAATCAAGGCCCAGATCGTCGGCGAGGATGAGAAGGAGGCGGGCCGTCGCGCCCTGCTGAACCTGGGCCACACCTTCGGTCACGCCCTGGAGGCTGAACTGGCTTTTGACGAGGCCCTGACCCACGGCGAGGCGGTGGCGTTGGGCTGCGCCATGGCCTTCCGTTATTCGGCGCGGCAGGGGCTGTGCCCGGCGGCGGAGGCTGAGCGCGCCGAGGCGGGCATCCGCGCGGCGGGCCTGCCGACGCGACTTTCGGATGTGGCCCACGCCTTCGCGGCCGACGCCCTGATCGCGCGCATGGCGGGGGACAAGAAGGCCGAGGGCGGACGCCTGACCCTGATCCTCGCGCGGGCCGTGGGCGACGCCTTCACCGACAAGGACGTGGACGCCGAGGCGGTGCGCGCCTTCCTGATTGAGGAAGGCGCGGCGTGAAGCTGTCGCCCGTCGTCCTTGAAGACGCCTTCGTTCGGCTGGAGCCGTTCACCGAGGCGCTGAAGGATGAGGTTCGGGCGGCGCTGGACTGCGACCCGGACGCCTGGAATGGCATGGTCGCCGCCGCCTATGGCGCGCATTTCGACGGCTGGTGGGATGCGGCGCTGAAGGCGATGGCGGCGGGGTCTCGCATCGCCTATGCCGTGCGGCGTCGTGCCGATGGTGCGGTCGTCGGCACGACCAGCCTCTATGAGATCAAGCCCGAGCATCGACGCTGCGAGATCGGTTCGACCTTCTATCGACCCGAGGCGCGGGGCGGGCCGGTCAACCCGGCGTGCAAGCGTCTGTTGCTGGACTACGCCTTTTCGAACGGGGCGATCCGGGTCGAGATCATCACCGACGCCCTGAACGCCACTAGTCAGGCGGCCATCCGCAAGCTGGGCGCGGCCTTTGAAGGCGTGCTGCGCAAGCACAAGACGACCTGGACCGGCCGGGCGCGGGATACGGCGCAGTTCGCCATCCTGGACGAGGACTGGCCCGAGGTGCGGCGACGGCTGGACGAACGCTTGGCGGCCTTCGCCTAGTCGACGGCCCGGCATTCGGTGGGCTCGCGGTCGGCGGCGGTCCATGTGGCCATGACGCCCTTGCCGCGCAGCTCATAGCCCGAGGCGCGATACCAGATGCCGTCAGCGGCGCGTTCCTGGAACAGATCCACCGCCTCGCCGCTGGAATTGCGCACGGTCGCCATCTGGCGCGGGTTGTCGAAGTCGACCGACAGGCGTTCGGAGTTGTTGCACAGATAGACGGCGTGGATGAGGCGGTTCAGGGCGCGGTCCTGAAGCTCAGCGCCGGTGCGGCGGCGCGTGGTCTGGGCTTCGACGGCGCGTTCGCGCACGGCGTCGCCGTCAGTCGGGGCCTCGCGCGGTTCCTGGCCGCAGGCGGACAACAGCACCAGGACGGAGACGATGGTCGGCCAGAGGATACGGGTCGGCAAGAGGAGCCTCTCAAGGTCAAGCTTGGAAACTCAACGCCCGGCGTCGCTCAGCGTTCCTGATCGTGATTTCCGGCGTGAGCGGAAGAAGCTGCGCAGCATTTCAGCGGCCGGATCAGCCATGACGCCGCTCTCGGTCCGGGGCCGCCAGTGACAGGTCGGCTGGTCGAAGAAACGCCCGCCGTGCAGCACGGCGCCCCCCTTGGGATCGTCCGCCCCCCAGACCACGCGGCCGATGCGGGCGTGGCTGATGGCGCCCGCGCACATGGCGCACGGCTCAAGGGTGACGTAGAGAGTCAGGTCCGTAAGGCGATAATTCTGCAACTTCGCCGCGGCATCGCGCAGGGCGACGATCTCGGCATGAGCACTCGGATCATGGGCCGTGATGGGCCCGTTTTGCCCGCGCCCAAGCACTTCGCCGGTGTTTTCGTCCACGATCACGGCCCCGACCGGCACCTCGCCGGCTTCAGCCGCCGCTTGCGCCAGATCGAGCGCCATGCTCATGAACCGCTCATCATGGATCGCCATCCCAAAGACAACGACAAGAAGCCCCGCTCCCGTCAAGACGACGGCGCGCGCGGTCCCCGCAATTTCGCCGATAAAGGCCCGCGAAAGTCCTTCGACAAGGACGCAAAGCCGGGCGGCAAGCCTCGCGACCGCGTCGGGGGCAAGCCGGGCGACAAGTCTGCGTCCGAGGCCAAGGGCCCGGAGCGCACCGAACGAATCGCCAAGGCTATGGCCCGCGCGGGCATCGCCTCGCGTCGTGAGGTCGAACGGCTGATCGGTCTGGGCAAGGTGGCGGTGAACGGCCGCATCCTGGCCACGCCCGCCGTACTGGTGACGCGCGACGACAAGATCACCGTCGACGGCAAGCCGATCGGCGCGGCCCAGGCGACGCGCGTTTGGCGCTATCATAAGCCCGCAGGCCTGATCACCAGCCACAACGATCCGGCTGGCCGCCCTACCGTGTTCGACGCCCTGCCTAGCGGCCTTCCGCGCGTGATTTCGGTCGGCCGCCTCGATCTGGCAACCGAAGGCCTGCTGCTGCTGACCAACGACGGCGAACTCAGCCGGGCGCTGGAACTGCCGGAAACGGCCCTGGTGCGCCAGTATCGCGCCCGTGCGCGCGGCCGCATCACCCAGGAGCAGTTGGACAAGCTGAAGGACGGCGTGGTCGTCGACGGCGTGCGCTACGGCCCCGTGGAAGCCACCATCGACAAGGCCAAGGAAAAGACTGAGGGTGAAAAGTCGTCGGCCAACCTGTGGCTCAGCGTCTCGATCACCGAGGGCAAGAACCGCGAAGTCCGCAAGGTGCTGGAGAGCATCGGCCTGACGGTCAACCGCCTGATCCGCCTGGCCTATGGTCCGTTCCAACTCGGCACCCTGCCGGTCGGATCGGTCGAGGAAGTCGGCCCGCGCGTGATCCGCGAAATGCTGGCCGAGCATATCCGTCCCGAGAACCTGCCGACCGGCAATACGGTGGCGACGCCGACGCCGATTCCAGGGCGTCGCACCGGCACGCCGATCGTGCGCGGCAAATCCGGCTCGGCCATGTCGGATCCGTCGCGCAAGCCCAGCCGCGTGCGCGCCGCCGAGACGGCGGCTGAAGACGGCGCCGAGTTCGGCAAGCCGGCTCGCAAGGAAGGCTGGGCCAAGGCCAAACCGAAGTTCGAGCACAAGAAGACCTTCAAGCCGCGCGCCCGTCCGGGTGATGACGAAGGGACGGAAGGCGGTGATCGTCCGCGCCGTCCGTTCACGCCGCGCGAACCGCGCGCCGACCAGTTCATCGACGACCGTCGCGGTCCGCCCAAGGGCGGCCGTCCCGGCGGAAAGCCCGGCGGCAAGCCGTTCGGTCGTCCCGGTGGAGCCGGTGGGCGTCTTGATGCGCGTTCGGACTCTCGTTCGGGCGACCGACCAGGCGGTCCTCGCGGCGGCGGCAAGCCGTTCGGAGGCAAACCTTTCGGCGGCAAGCCTTCGGGCGGTGCAGGCGGTCGTGGCGGCCCGCGCGGACGCGGCTGACTATTGAGCAGAGACGCAAGGCATGGCGGACGTAGAAACCCTGTTGAACGGCCGCTGTCTGTGCGGGGCGGTGCGCTTTACCGCTACGCCTAAGGGCGAAATGCACGCCTGCCATTGCGAACGTTGCCGCCGGACCTCGGGCGGGGTGTCGCTCAGCGTCGACTGCGGCGACACCGTTGAAGTCGAGGGACCGCTGGCGACGTATGATTCGTCGGATTGGGCCGAGCGGCAGTTCTGCCCGGCCTGCGGCTCCAACCTGTTCTGGCGGTTGAAGGCGGGCGGCATGGTCATGGTCTCGGTCCAGGCGTTCGACGACCCTTCGGCCTTCGCCTTCGACAGCGAGATCTATATCGACGCCAAGCCCGCCAACTACGCCTTCGCCGGCGACCGCGCCCGTATGACCGGCGCCGAGGTCGAGGCTCTCTACGCCGGGGGCTGAGCCTGGCGGTTGCGGGCTAGGCGTTCTGCGGCCGCAAGGACGACGACGAGGCTGACGAACTCCAGCGCCAAGGCGGACACAGGGATCGCTTCGGCGGACAGCCCGGCGCCCGACAGCGGTTCGCCCAGCAGGGCTATGGCGAGGTTGTTGGCCCAGTGGGCGCCGATGGCGAATTCAATGCCGCCTAGTCTCAGCGCGGCCCAGGTCCAGACCAGGCCCGACAGAGCGCGGGCGATGAACGCCACTGGATCGGGATCCAGGTGGACGACGGAGAAGATCAACGCATTGATCAGGCACAACAGGATCAGGCTGCGGGTGAGCCCTCCAGTGACCCTGAGAAGAACGCCTCGAAAGGCGACTTCTTCAGCCGCGGCCGCGATCAACAGGCCGACGCTCGCCGCAAGGATGTAGGTCAGGCGGCTTTCGATCGAATAGGCGAGATTGAAGATCGGCGGAGGGCCGATCGGATCGATCAGATTGTAGACTAGGACGCTGACGCCGCCGACGACGCTCATGACGGCGAAACCAATTCCCAGTTGTCGCCAGGAGAGACGGCGGCCGGGCCAGAGGAAGGCGGCGACCGGTGCTCGATAAACAATCTTCGCGGCGAGCAGGATGGCTCCGCCCATGAATCCCAGCATCAAGCCTAGCGCTAGAACCGAGACGTTTTCGTCCCACAGACGGCCTGGGCCTTCAGGTGCGACGGCGAAAAGGTCAGTGGGGAGCAGGCCCGCCGACTCAAAAGGAAGAGTCAGCAGGATGGCGGCCACCATGGCCGTGGCCATGAGAAGTGCGGACAGTGCGATGAAGGCGATCAGGCGCTTCCAGGGCGCAGCGGGTTGAACCTCGGCGATCAGGGGACTGTTGCGCGCCTGTTCGATGGCGACGCGAAATGCAAACTGAATAAAGCCGGGGAATTCAACGCGAGACATGGGCCGAACGTTGCATTGCGCGCGTGGCCGGTCCAGAGGCGGGGCCATGAGAATCGTCGCTGGACAATATCGCGGTCGGGCCATCGTCACGCCCGAGGGACAGAACACGCGGCCGACGTCGGATCGAGCGCGTCAGGCGATCTTCAACGTGCTGGAGCATGCGCCGTGGGCCGAAGGCCTGCATGAGGCGCGGGTGATCGACCTCTACGCCGGTTCGGGCGCGCTGGGGTTTGAGGCGCTGTCGCGCGGAGCGGCTTTCTGCCTGTTCGTGGACACGGACGACGGCGCGCGCGGCGCCATCCGCGAGAACATGGACGCCTATGGCCTGTTCGGCCGTTGTCGGGTGCATCGGCGCAGCGCGACCGATCTGGGGCCGCGCCCCGGTTCGGCGGGCGAGGCCTTCACCCTGGCGTTTCTGGATCCGCCCTACGCCAAAGGCTTAGGAGAGCAGACGCTGGCGCGGCTGCTGGAGGGCGGCTGGTTGGCGTCGGGCGCTATCGTGGTCTTCGAGCGCGGCTCGGACGAGCCCGAGATCGACACCCCCGGCTATGAGCGGTTGGACGCGCGCGACTACGGCGCCGCGCGCGTCCTGTTCCTCAGGGCGTCAGAAACTTCGACCTGAGGTCCGGTTGTCAGCCCGGCTGCGCAGGCGGCTGAGGCCGTCGCGGTTGACGACGTAGGGGCCGCCGTTTCGGGACTTGATGACGCCCTTGCGCTTCAGGCTGCGCCATTGATCCAGGTTACAGCCGTCCAGCACCCAGCCTTCGCGGGTGAAGCAGCGGGCGGCCAGGATACGGCCCTGTTCGTCGCGTTCCAGCAGGATGCGACCGCCCTGGGCGAGGGCGTGGAGCGTGCGTTGCTCCGCACGTGACAGGTTCATGGGATTGGGATTTCCAAGGCATGAGAAGACACGCGCCCGGCGCAACGGGGCGCGGGCGGGCTCAGGAGGCCTCGGGACGATCAGCGTCCGGGCCTATGCCGTGGCTACAATCTCAAACATGGTTCCATCCCATTGGGGGAAGGCGCGGCTTATAGCGCGAGGCGTGGTCGGCGGCTAGGCGCTTCAACCTCTGCGGCGCTGAAGCTCGGCGGCCAGGGCGCGGGCGCCGGCCGTGACATCAGCCCAGGTGACGTCGAAACCGTCGTCTTCGCCGAAATAGGGATCGGCCACGGCCTGACCGGCGCGGCCCTCGACGTGATCCAGCAGCAGGGACAGTTGGGCCGTGGCGTCGGGCGGGGCGAGACGGCGCAGGTTCGCCAGATTGTCGTGATCCATCGCCACCAAATGGGTGAAGCGGCGGAAGTCGGCGGGTTTCACCTGACGCCCGCGCAAGGCCGAGATGTCGACGCCGTTTTTCAACGCGACCGCCTGGGCGCGCGGGTCGGGCGGAGAGTCGACGTGCCAGCCGCCCGTGCCTGCGGAATCAGTGATGGCGTCCAGATGTATGCGACGCGCTTCTTCGCGAAAGGCCGCCTCGGCCAGCGGCGAACGACAGATGTTGCCCAGGCAGACGAAGAGGACGGAAGGAGCCATCCCCTCAAGTCGCGAAGCGGTAGGGTGACGAAAAGATCATCGCCGCCCGAACAGCTTTTCCAGATCGTGCAGCTTCAACTCCACATAGGTCGGGCGGCCGTGGTTGCATTGGCCGGAGTGGGGCGTGGCCTCCATCTGGCGCAGCAGGGCGTTCATCTCGGGCGCCGACAGGACGCGGCCCGAACGCACCGAGCCGTGGCAGGCCATGGTGCCGCAGACCTCGGCCATGCGCTCCTTCAGCGATAGGGCGGCGCCGTGTTCGGACAGGTCGTCAGCGATGTCGCGGATCAGGCCCTGAACGTCGGTATCGCCCAGCAGAGCTGGGGTTTCGCGCACCAGCACCGCGCCCGCGCCGAACGCTTCGACGATCAAGCCCATCTCGGCCAGTTCCTCGGCCTTGGCGGCGACGCGCTCGGCCTCGGCGGGATCCAGTTCGACGACTTCGGGCGTCAGCAGGGCCTGACGGGTGACGGCGCCGTCGGCCATCTGGGCCTTCATCCGCTCATAGACCAGGCGTTCGTGGGCGGCGTGCTGGTCGACGATGACCAGGCCGTCGCGGGTCTGGGCCACGATGTAGTTGGCGTGCAACTGCGCCCGCGCGGCGCCCAGCGGGTAGTCGATCAGATCGACTGGAGCCGAAGCGCCGGGCGCGATCTGGCCCGCGTGTTCGGCCTGAATCTCGCTCAGGGTGCGGAAACTTGGGACGGCTGCTTCCCCGCTCCATGTGTGTTCGACGCGGGCGGAGCGTTCGTTGAGACCCGGCAGGTTCTGGGCGGCGGCGGCCGGTTGCGACCAGCCCTGCCAGCCGCTCCAGCCCGGCGCGGCGTTGCTGAACGTCTGCGGCGCGACCGGGTTGTAGAGGGCATCGCCCGTATGCGGCCGGAACCCTGACAGGGCGTCTGCAGCGACCGTGGTCGAGGCGCGGTGTCCCGCCGCGTGCAGGGCGTGACGCAGGGCGCCGACGATCAGGCCGCGCACCAGCGCCGGGTCGCGGAAGCGCACCTCGGCCTTGGCCGGGTGGACGTTCACGTCGACATACAGCGGGTCGATGTCGATGAAGAGGGCCGCCGCCGGGTGCCGGTCGCGCGCCAGGAAGTCGGCGTAGGCCCCGCGCAGAGCGCCCTGCAGCAGGCGGTCGCGCACCGGGCGGCCGTTGACGAACAGGAACTGGTGCGCCGCATTGCCGCGCGAATAGGTCGGCAGGCCCGCATAGCCGGACAGGCGCACGCCGTCGCGCTCCTGATCGATCAGCAGGGCGTTGGCCTCGAAGTCGCGGCCCAGCAGGGCGCCGAGACGTTTCAGCCGCCCCTCGTCGCCGGGATGTTCGGCAGGCAGGCGCAGCGTCGTCTTGCCGTCCAGCGTCAGGGTGAAGGCCACGGCCTCGTGCGCCATGGCCTGACGCTTGATCTCTTCGGAGATGGCCATGGCCTCGGCCCGCTCGGACTTCATGAACTTCAGCCGGGCAGGGGTGGCGTAGAACAGGTCGCGCACTTCGACCCGCGCGCCGTGCGGGCCGGGGAAGGCGGCGGGCGACAGGGGCCTTTGGGCGCCGCCCTCGACGGAGATGGCCCAGGCGTCGTTCTGAGGCTGGCCGGTTTCGGCGCGCGCACGGGTGGTGATGTTCAGGCGAGCGACCGAGCCGATGGAAGGCAGGGCCTCGCCTCGGAAGCCCAGGGTGAAGATGCGCAGCAGGTCCACGTCGCCCGCATCGTCCGGCTCCAGCTTCGACGTGGCGTGGCGTTCGATGGCCACGGGCAACTCGTCACGCGGGATGCCCTTGCCGTCGTCGGCGATCAGGATGCGGGTCAGGCCGCCGCCGTCCGCCTGAATCTCGATGCTGCGGGCGTCGGCGTCGATGGCGTTCTCGACCAGTTCCTTGATGGCGCTGGCCGGGCGTTCGACCACTTCGCCGGCGGCGATGCGGTTGACGGTTTCGGGGGGGAGGCGACGGATGGTCATGTGAGTCGCGAGGATAGGCGCCGTCGCCCGCAGACGCACCTCAATCCTTTTTTCGTGAGGTCGAAGGCGGTTTTCGTGATCGGGGGGCTTGAAGCACGTGAATGGCAACTTATACTGTTGCAGTCCGACGGCGAGGCCGGACGGACACTCGACCTGTTTCCGGACTGTCTGTCCAGTTTTCGTTTCAACCGCCTGATTGAGGTTTCCTCTCCCATGAAGATCAAAGCCGCCCTGATCGCCGTTTCGGCCGCCGCCCTGCTGGCCGCCTGCAGCCAGCCCGCTGACACCGCCGGCGCCCCGACGACCGACGCCGCCTCGACCGCTCCGGTCGCGCTGAAGGCCACTTCGGGCGTCTATGTGATGGACCCGACCCACGCCTCGCTGCAGTGGTCGCTGCCGCACAACTCGATCTCGAACTACACGGCGCGCTTCAACAAGTTCGACGCCAAGATCACGCTGGACCCCGCCAACCTGGCCAACAGCACGGTCGAGGCGACCATCGACCCGGCTTCGGTCGACGCCAACTATCAGGGCGACTACGTCGGCACCCACGCCGCCACCGGCTTCAAGAGCTGGAGCGAGGACATCGCCAAGAACAAGAACTTCCTGAACGCGACCGCCTTCCCGCAGATCACCTTCAAGTCGACCAAGGTCGAGCTGACCGGCACGCGCACGGCCAAGGTGACGGGCGATCTGACCTTCCTGGGCGTGACCAAGCCGGTGACCCTGGACGCCACCTTCAACGGCGACCTGGAGAAGCACCCGTTCGTGCCGGCGCCGGCCATCGGCTTCTCGGCTGAGGGCAAGTTCAAGCGCACCGACTTCGGCATGGCGCTGGGCCCGGTCGGGGATGAAGTGACGATCCGCTTCGACGCCGAGTTCATCAAAGAAGTCGCCCCGGCGGCTCCCGCCGTCTGATAGGCTGCGACACGACGAAGGGGCGGGGCCGTTCGGTCCCGCCCTCTTCATATTCAGACTGACGCGAGAGCTCTCATGACCCGCCGCCCCAGCCGCTACAGCGCCGTCGCCATCGCCCTGCACTGGCTGATCGCCATAGCCATCCTGTCGATGATCCCGATGGGGTGGTGGATGAGCGACGCCATTGTCGAGCCGGACAGCCAGGCGCTGGCCTATCGCGTCTTCCAGATTCACAAGTCGATCGGCTTCCTGATCCTGGCGCTGACGGTGCTGCGGATCGTGTGGCGGCTGACGCACCCGGTTCCGGCTCTGCCCGGCGCCATGAAGGGGTGGGAGCAGTTCGCCGCGCGGGCGACGCACGCCGCCTTCTACGCCCTGATGCTGGCCCTGCCGCTGACAGGGTGGGCCTATGTCTCGACCGGATGGGCCGTGGTCACGGACACGCCGCTGGCCGTGGCGACCAGCTGGTTCGGCCTGTTCACCATTCCGCATCTGCCCTTCATCGAACACGCTTCCGAAGGCGTTCGCCGCACGACGGCGTGGATGGCCATGGGCGCGCACAGCAAGCTGGCCTGGGGCATGATCGTCCTGGTCGTCCTGCACGTCGCCGCGGCGCTGAAACACCAGTTCCTGGATCGCGACGGCGTGCTGTCGCACATGATCCCGGTCCTGTCGCATGGCGATGACGCCCATGGCGTAGCGCCCGAACCGACGCCGGCCGTGCGCTGGGCCGAGCGGCTGGCGGGCGTGGCCTTCGTGGTCGTGATCGGCGCCGCCTTCGGCCTTGCCGCCAAGCCTGCGCCCAAGACGGAAGGGCAGGCGGTCGCCTCGGCTCCTGCCGCCGCCCCTGCGGCTGACGCGGCCGTGACGCCGGGCGCGGCCGCCGCCTGGACAGTGGACAAGGCCGCCTCGACCATCCAGTTCACCGGAACCCACACCGGCAAGGCCTTCACCGGCCGGTTCGAGCAGTGGGACGCGCAAGTCTGGTTCGATCCGGCCGATCTGGCGGGCTCGAAAGCCGTGGTGACGGTCCAGACCGGCACGGCCAAGACCGGCGACGCCACCCAGGAAGGCAGCCTGCCGGGCGCCGAATGGTTCGACACGGCGACCTATCCGACCGCTCGCTTCGAAGCGACGGCGTTCAAGGCGCTGGGCGGGAACCGTTATGAGGCGACGGGAACCCTGCGGATCAAGGCGACGACGGTCCCGGTCGTCCTGCCCTTCACCTTCGACGAGGCGAACGGGACGGCGACGGTCGAGGGCAAGCTGGAGCTGGACCGCGCGGCGCTGAACATGGGCATGATGTCCGACGCGGGCGGCGACTGGGTGTCCAAGGCCATCGGCGTCGAGATCAAGGTCAAGGCGACGCGTCAGGGTTAAGAAATCGGGCGCGGGGTTTGCCCGACTCCGCGCGGGGCGCTACAGCCTTCGGCTCTCCCTTCCTTGAGCGCCGAAAGAGCGACGCCATGCACGATATCCGAGCCATTCGCGACAATCCCGAAGCCTTCGTCGCAGGCTGGTCGTCGCGCGGCGTGGATGACGCCGACGATGTGGTCGCGCGCATTCGAGCGCTGGACGTCGACCTGCGCGCCGCCCAGACGCGCGGTCAGGACGCCCTGGCCAAGCGCAACGCCGCTTCCAAGGCCATCGGCGCCGCCATGGGCAAGAAGGACATGGCTGAGGCCGACCGCCTGAAGGCCGAGGTCGAGGCCCTCAAGGGCGAAATCGCCGAGGCGGGCGAGGCCGAAACCGCCAAGGGCGCCGAACTGCGCGACCTGCTGGCCGGGCTGAAGAATCTGGCCGCCGCCGACGTGCCGGACGGCGAGGATGAAAACGGCAACGTCGAAGTCCTGAAGTGGGGCGAACCGCGGACGACCGGCCCGGTCAAGGATCACGCTGACCTGGGCGAGGCCCTGGGCCTGCTGGACTTCGAGGCCGCCGCCAAGATGTCCGGCTCGCGCTTCGCCGTGCTGAAGGGTCAGCTGGCGCGTCTGGAACGCGCCATCGGCCAGTTCATGCTGGACCTGCAGACCGGCAAGCACGGGTATCAGGAAGTCGCGCCGCCCTACATGGTCAAGGACGACGCCATGTTCGGCACCGGCCAGTTGCCGAAGTTCGAGGAAGATCTGTTCCGCGCTGGCGAGCACCTGCTCATCCCTACCGCTGAAGTCTCCCTGACCAACCTGGTGCGTGAGCAGATCCTGTCCGAGGACGAGGTCGCCCAGCCCCTGCGTATGGCCGCCCTGACGCCGTGCTTCCGAGCCGAGGCCGGTTCGGCGGGGCGCGATACGCGCGGCCTGATCCGCCAGCATCAGTTCTCCAAGGTCGAGATGGTCTCCATCTGCCGCCCGGAGGATTCCGAGGCCGAGCACGAACGCATGACGGGCTGCGCCGAGGCGGTGCTTCAGGCGCTGGAGCTGCCCTATCGCAAGGTGCTGCTGTGCAAGGGCGACATGGGTTTCTCGGCGCAGAAGACCTATGACCTCGAGGTCTGGCTGCCTTCGCAGAACACCTATCGCGAGATCAGCTCCTGCTCGAACTGCGGCGACTTCCAGGCCCGGCGCATGGACGCCCGGTTCAAGCGCGCGGGCGAGAAGAAGACGGAGTTCCTGCACACCCTGAACGGCTCGGGTCTGGCGGTCGGCCGCACCCTGGTCGCGGTGATGGAAAACTATCAGCAGGAGGACGGGACCATCGCGGTTCCGGCCGCCCTGCAGCCCTATATGGGCGGGTTGAAACAGGTGGGCTGATCCTTCTCCCCTTGTGGGAGAAGGTGGGCCGCGCAGCGGCTCGGATGAGGGGTTGCTCAGACAGAAGATGCTAGTGGCGAGTTCAGACGACATGATTACCGGCCGGGGTTCGACCCCTCATCCGTCTGGCTTCGCCAGCCACCTTCTCCCACAAGGGGAGAAGGAAGCCTGATGCGTATCCTCCTCACCAACGACGACGGCATCGAGGCCGAGGGCCTGGCCTGTCTGGAAAAGATCGCCCGCGCCCTGTCGGACGACGTCTGGGTCGTCGCGCCGCAGACCGAGCAGTCGGCCAAGGGGCGGGGCATCACCCTGACCGAGCCGCTGCGCGTCAATCAACTGGGCGACAAGCGGTTCGCCGTGACCGGCACCCCGACCGACTGCGTCATCCTGGCCGTCAACGACATCATGCCCGAGAAGCCCGATTTGGTGCTGTCGGGCGTCAATCGCGGCCACAACGTGGGCGAGGACGTCAGCTATTCCGGCACGGTGGCGGGCGCCCTTCAGGGCATGGCCTTCGGCATCCGCTCCATCGCCCTGTCGCAGTCGCTGGAGCGGTTCCACGACGAAGCGATCGCCCACTGGGAAACGGCCGAAGCCTTCGGTCCCGGCATCGTCGCACGCCTGCTGGAGCAGAAATGGGGGGAGGGCGTGGTCATGAACGTCAACTTCCCGCGTCTGCCGCCGGAACTGGTCAAGACGGTCGAGGTGACGCGTCAGGGCTTCCGCGACATCGGCGAAATGCACGCCATCCGCCGCACGGACCTGCGCGGCCGCGACTACTACTGGATGGCCTTCCGCGGCGCGCCGCAGGAGCACGCTGACGGCACCGACCTGCGCGCGATGGACGAGGGCCGCATCTCGGTCACGCCGCTGCACATCGACCTGACGCACATGCAGTCGGTCAACGATCTGAAGAAGGTGCTGGGCGGCGCCCCGCCCAAGGGGCCGCAGGAAAAATGAGTCTCAAGGACGACCGCGCGGGCCGATTGATCCTGTCGCTGCGGCGTCAGGGGGTGACGGACGCGCGGGTTCTGAAGGCGATGGAGTCCATCGACCGCGCCGTCTTCGTCCATGAGAAATTCCTCGATCAGGCGTGGGAGGATCAGGCCCTGCCGATCGACTGCGCCCAGACGATCAGCCAGCCCTTCATCGTCGGCCTGATGACCCAGGCGCTGGACGTCCAGCCGCGCCATCGCGTGCTCGAGATCGGCACCGGCAGCGGCTATCAGTGCGCGGTTCTTAGCCGCATGGCGCGCTTCGTCTATTCGGTCGAGCGTTACAAGAGCCTCTTAAATGAGGCTGAGAACCGATTGAAAATCCTTGGGATCGATAATGTCTTCACTCGCCACGGCGACGGCGGACAGGGTTGGCCGGAGCAGGCGCCGTTCGACCGGATCATGGTCACGGCGGCCTCGCCGCATGAGCCGACCGAACTGCTGAAGCAACTGAAGCCGGGCGGCGTCTTGGTCGCGCCGGTGGGACGCACCTCGGTGCAGATGCTGAACCGCTACACCGGCCAGCCCGACGGCAGTTTCCAGCGGGAAAGCCTGTGCGAGGTCCGCTTCGTTCCCCTGGTCGAAGGGACGGCGAAAGAAGGGTGAGGGGCGAAATCTCACCGCTCCATTAACCTTTCCGCCCCACTTTCGCGCGGGTTGCCGGGTTGGATTCGGCCACGGGTCGGGGCAAACCGGCTTCTGAATGCTGAACAAGGTTAATACGGAGAGACGCATGAGCGGCTTTACAGGCTGGATCAGGGCGGCGGCGGTCGTCGGCGGGGCGCTGGCGGTGACGGCGTGTTCGACCTATCCGAACGAGCCGCGCTACTCGACCCGGCCGATGGGGGCGGGCGGTTATCCGCAACAGCCGGGGCAACCCCAGGGCCAGCAGCCCGGCGCCTATCCGAACAATCCCTATTACCAAGGGCCGGCGACGCAGCCGCAGCAGCCTGCTCAACCGCCGATTCAGGAAGGACCGCGCGCGCCGGCTGGCAATATCGAAGGCGGCGGCCTGCCCCCTGCGGGCGGTCCTGCCTATCCCTCGACCGGAACGCCGAGCACGGTGACGCCGCCGCCCGCTGCGGGCAATCCGGCGATGCCGGGCGCGACCTATGTGATTCAACCGGGCGACACCATTTCGGGCGTGGGGCGTCGTTTCCGTACGCCGGTGCAGATTTTGATCGACCTGAACGGCCTGGGGCCGCGGGGCGCGATCTCTGCGGGACAACGCATCATTCTGCCGGACAGCGCGGTGGACGCGGGCGCCGATCCTTACGCTACGGGGCCGTCGCCCGTCGGGGTGAGGACGCCGAACAACGGCGTCGCGCCGCCGCCGCCGCCGCCG
>NZ_GL883086.1:1034582-1057420 GCF_000204035.1 Brevundimonas diminuta ATCC 11568 | reverse complement strand
CCGCGCCGCCTGTCGCGGCTGCGCCGTCGCGCCCGCCGTCGACGGCGGTCGGTCAACCGCTGGCCCTGCAATGGCCGGTGCGGGGGGATATTCTGCGCCGTTTCGGCCCGGTGGGCATGGGCGAGCGTAACAACGGCATCAACATCGGCGCTTCGGCAGGAACCGAGGTCAAGGCCTCGGCCGACGGCACGGTGGCCTACGTCGGCGACGATATCGTGGGGCAGGGTCTGACGGTCCTGATCGTCCACCGCGACGGATGGCGCACGGTTTACGGGCATCTGGGCTCGGCCACGGTGCGCGACGGGGCGCAGGTTCGGGCCGGTCAAGCCATCGGCACGGTGGGTCTGACGGCGGGCGATGGGCGTCCGTCGATCCACTATGAAGTGCGTCAGATGCGCGGCGATGATCCGGTCGCTCTGGACCCGCTGACGGTTCTTCCGCGCTGATTGCGTGAAAAGACGTGTCCGGGCGGCGACGCCCGGATGCTCTTGCCATTGCGTCGCGTTGCAAATCGGCCCGGCGCGCCCTAGGTTCCGCGCCTTGTTTTTCGAAGGGCCCCCGATGAAGGCGCGGCCCGCGTCGGGGAGTTTCCAATGACTGCAACCCAAGACGGCGGCCTGATGGCCCTTGTCATCCAGATCGCGCCGATCGTCGCGATCTTCATCCTGTTCTACTTCCTGATGATCCGCCCGCAGCAAAAGCGGATGAAGGCGCATCAGGCCCTGATCGCCGGCGTCAAGCGCGGCGACGAAGTCGTCCTGTCCAACGGCATGGTCGGCAAGGTCACCCGCGTCGAGGATGCCGAGGCCATGGTCGAGATATCGCAGGGCGTGAACGTCCGCGTGGTCAAGGCGATGATCGCTGAAGTCCGCAACCGCACCGCCATCGCGGCCAACGACAAGGGCTGATAGCCTCGCCTCGGCGCGGCGCGCGCCGGCCCTGAAGAGAACCGAGACATGATTCAGCTTTCACGCTGGAAAATCACCCTGGTCGCGCTGTCGCTCGTCCTCGGGTTGTTCCTGGCCTATCCGAGCGTGCTGTCGCCGGCGCAGCGCGAAGCTCTGCCGAGCTGGCTGCCCAGCAACGGCCTGAACCTGGGCCTGGACCTTCAGGGGGGCTCCTACCTCCTGCTCGAGGTCGATGTGCCCGAGATGCGCACCAAGCGCATCTCCAACCTGATGGAAGACGTTCGGGTTTCCCTGCGGGAAGACCAGGTCAACATCATGGGCATGCAGCGCGAAGCAGGCGGCGTCGTCGTGACCGTCGCCGAGGGCGCGGCCTATGACACGGCCTTCAACACCCTGCGCACCATGGCCCAGCAGGGCGTCGGCCCTACGGGACAGCCGGACCGCGTGGCGACCAAGCTGGGCGGCGGCCGTATCCGCTACGCCTTCACCGACGCGGCTCTGGCCAGCATGGGCGCGACCGCCGTCGATCAATCGATCGAAGTCGTGCGCCGTCGTCTGGACAGCTCGGGCACCAAGGAAATCGCCATCACCCGCCAGGGCGCGGACCGCATCGTCATCCAGGCGCCGGGCCAGAGCGATCCGGCGGAGCTGGAGCGTCTGGTGGGTCGTACGGCTCAACTGACCTTCCAGATGGTCGACACCTCGCCGACGGGGCTGAACGACGCCCTGGCCGGTCGCGTGCCGCCCGACGCAGAATTGTTGGTCGACGATCTTGGCACTCCCTATCTGGTCAAGCGCCGCATCCTGGTCTCGGGCGAGAACCTGACCCGCGCCGGCGTCGGCGCCGATCAGAACAACCGCCCGGCCATCGACTTCCAGTTCGACAGCCAGGGCTCGCGTCGTTTCGGCGAGGCGACGGCCCAGAACCTCGGCAAGCCCTTCGCCATCATCCTGGACGGCAAGGTCATTTCGGCCCCGACCATCCAGTCGGCCATCACCGGCGGGCGAGGTCAGATCACCGGCAACTTCACCATCGCTTCGGCGTCTGAGCTGGTGAATCTGCTGAACGGCGGCGCCCTTCCGGCGCCGCTGAAGGTCGAGGAACGTCGCGTCGTCACCGCCGAGCTGGGCGCTGACGCTGTGGCTGCGGGCGCGTTGTCGACCGCCCTGGGCTTCGCGGTCATCGTGATCTTCATGATCCTGGCCTACGGCTTCCTGTTCGGCGGCATTTCGGTGATCGGCCTGATCCTGAACGGCATCCTGATCGTCGCGGCCATGTCGCTGACCCAGGCCACGCTGACGCTGCCGGGGATCGCCGGTCTGATCCTGACCTTCGCCGTGGCCGTTGACGCCAACGTGCTGATCTATGAGCGGATGCGCGACGAGGCGCGTCAGGGACGTTCCGTGGTGGCGTCGATGGACGCGGGCTTCAACCGCGCCATGGGCACCATCATCGACGCCAACCTGACCACCCTGGTGGCCGCGTTGATCATGTTCATGTTCGGCGCCGGTCCCGTGCGCGGCTTCGCCTGGACCCTGACCATCGGCGTCTTCACCTCCGTCTTCTCTTCGGTGCTGACGGCCCAAGTCCTGCTCGGCTATTGGCTCAAGATCGCCAAGCCGAAGAAACTGCCGATCGCGGAGTGATGTCGATGAAGGGTTGGCCTCTTATCAAACTGCTGCCGCATAAGACGAACTTCCAGTTCGTCAAATACGCCAAGGGCTTCGCCGTGCTGTCGGCGATCCTGACGGTGGCGGCGATCATCGGCTGTTTCTATCCCGGCCTGAACCTGGGCATCGACTTCCGGGGCGGCGCCTCGATGGAAGTCGCCAAGCCCGCAGGTCAGACGCTGGAGCTGGACAAGTTGCGCGGCGCCGTCAGCGGCCTGGATCTGGGCGATGTCCAGGTGCAGGGCATTGCGCGACGCGACAACAACCTGGACGATGGTTCGACCGCTATCGTCCGCTTCCAGGTGCCCGATAACGAAGACCAGACGGCCGTCGTTCAGAAGGTCGAGGGCGCGATCAGCGCCGCTGTCGGCGACGTGGCCTATTCGGGCGTCAGCGTCGTGGGCTCCAAGGTTTCGGGCGAACTGCTGACCAACGGCGTGATGGCCCTGCTGGTGGCTGTGGTGCTGATGTTCCTCTACATCGCCTTCCGCTTCCCCTGGCAGTTCGGCATCGGCGCCGTGGCGGGGCTGCTGCACGACGTGGCCTTGACCTTCGGCCTGATCGTCGCCTTGCGGATGGAGTTCAGCCTGAACCTGGTCGCGGCCCTGCTGACGGTCATCGGCTATTCGATGAACGACACCGTCGTCGTGTTCGACCGCCTGCGGGAGAACCTGCGCAAGTACAAGGTCATGCCTCTGCGTGAGGTGATCGACCTGTCGATCAACGAGACCCTGTCGCGAACCATCATCACCGGCCTGACGACCGTGATTGTGCTGATTGTCCTGGCCGTCTTCGGCGGAGAGGCCCTGCGCGGCTTCTCGATCACCCTGGCCTTCGGCGTCGTGATCGGCACCTTCTCGTCCATCTATGTGGGCGCGCCGATCATCCTGCTGTGGGGCGTGGATCGCAGCGGGGGCGGCAAGGCCGATACGACTCCGGTCAAGCTGGGCATGGCCAGCCGTCCGTAAGGGCGTCGCCGGAAACTGAACCACGGCCCGTCTTCCGCAAGGGAGGCGGGCCGTGTGCGTTCTGGGGCTTGATGCGGGCGCGTCAATGGTCGAAGGGCCTGTCGCCATGACTGTTGATCTTGATGCCCAGGTTCGCGCCGCCGACCTCGACCGCTGGCTGGCCAGCCGCTTCGTCGCAGACGAACAGGCGCGCGCCGATCTGATCGCCCTCTACGCCTTCGAGGCGGAGCTGTTGGCCATTCCGACGCGCGTGACCCAGCCGCTGTTGGCCGAGATGCGCTACGCCTGGTGGGGCGAGCAGATGGAGGGCGTCTTCACCGACACGCCCCGCGTAGGCCATCCGGTGCTGGAGGCCCTGACGGCGACGGTGACGCGTCATGGCCTGGAGCGGGCGCCGTTCGACGCTCTGATCGAGGCGCATATCGGCCGCGTGCATGGCGAGCCACATGATCTGGACGCCTTCTATGTCGGCCCCATGCAGGCGGCGGTGCGTATTCTGGCAGGCGAGGGGCATGAGGCGTCGGCAACCGTCGCTGGACGGCTGCGAGGCCTGGCCCAGACCGGACGAACGGATGAGGCCCAAGCCGCGCGCGCTGAGGCCAACCAAATGCTTAGGACGTTGCCCGTCGCGGCTTTCCCTGCCGTGGCCGCCGCGACGTTGATGCGCGCGGATGAACCCGAAGCCTTCAAGCGGTTGCGCCTGTTCTGGGCCGTCTTGCGCGGGCGTGTCTGACGCATTGCGCTAGATCTCAATATATTAGTTATTGCTAATTTAGAAGCATGGCATATATTGGCGCCATGGTTGATCTCGAACGTATGGGACTGGAGCGCTTTCAAGCCAGCGCGGGCGATGCGTCCCGTCTGCTGAAGGCCCTGTCAAACGAACATCGCCTGATGATCCTGTGCCAGATCGGCGAGGGCGAACGGCAAGTGTCCGATCTACAGGTCGGTCTGTCGCAATCGGCGCTGTCGCAGCATCTGGCGCGTCTGCGCGAAGATGGTCTGGTCAGCACGCGCAAGAGCGGCACCGCCGTCTTTTACCGCATAGCCGATCCCGCCGCCCTGAAGGTGATCGGGGTGTTGGCCGAGATTTTCTGCCCGCCCGAGGCGCGTTGAGCGCCGCCTCTCTCCTAAGGAAAAACGATGAATACGCTGATCTCTCTGACGCCCGCCGATGTCGCCGCCCGTCTGAAGGCCGGTCAGGCCGTTCTGATCGATGTTCGTGAGCCGGATGAGCACGCACGCGAACATATTGCCGGCGCCGTCGCCGCGCCGCTGTCGGCTTTTGAGAGCGCCGATCTGGGCCTCAAGCCCGGCGGCGACGTGATCTTCATGTGCCGCAGCGGCAACCGCACGGCGGGGAACTGCGACCGGCTGGCTGCCCGCATCGACGGCCCGGCGCACGTTCTGGCGGGCGGTCTGGATGGATGGAAGAAGGCGGGCCTGCCGGTCGTCGCCGACCGCAAGCAGCCGCTGGAGCTGATGCGTCAGGTGCAGATGGCGGCGGGCGGCCTGATCCTGTTGGGCGGGGCGCTGGGCGTTATGGTCCACCCTGGTTTCTGGGGGATCAGCGCCTTCGTCGGCGCGGGCCTGTTCGTGGCGGGCGCGACCGGCTTCTGCGGCATGGCGCGCTTGCTGGCGGTGATGCCCTGGAACCGCCGGATGAAGCGAGCCTAAGGCTCCAGCGCACCGATCAACCGGGCGAGCAGGGCGCTCAACGCGGCCTGCTCGTCTCGCGACAGGTCGGCCAGCATGGCCTGGCTTTCGGCCATGTGCAGCGGCATCAGCGTGTCGATCAGGTCGAATCCCTTGGCTGTCAGCCTGACCAGGGAGGCGCGGCGGTCGCTGGGGTGGGGCATGCGCTCGATCAGGCCTGACTTCTGCAGCCGGTCCAGCCGCGCCGTCATGCCGCCCGACGACATCATCGTCGCCTCATAAAGCGCCGTCGGCGTCAGGCCGTCCGGCGAGGGCGCGCGCCGCAGGGTGGCCAGAACATCGAATTCGCCATGCTGAAGCCCGTGGCGAGCGTAGAGCGGCGCCTGCCGCTCACGCGTCACCAGAATGGAGGCCTCGTGCAGACGCCCCAGCGTCTCCATGGCCAGCAGGTTGAGGTCGGGGCGCGCGACCGCCCATTGGGCGGCGGCGCGGGAAGCGCGATCGGTCATTGTCTTGACATCAAGATACTTGATGGCGAGACATTATCGTCTTCCGCAGCCGGAGTCACCTCGGATGGATCAGTCGAACGCCCCGCAACCTTCGCGCGGCGCGAGTCTGCTGTTGATCGCGGCCATCTTCGCCCTGGCGCTGAACCTGCGCCCGGCGATGGCGGCGGTCGGGCCTCTGCTGGATCTAATCGAAGCGGCGACCGGCATGGGTTCGACCACGGCCAGTTTGCTGACCACCTTGCCGGTGGCGATGATCGGCGTCGGCGCCTTGTCGATCCGTCCGCTGCGGCGACGGCTGGGCGAGCGCAAGGGCGTCCTGCTGGGCGCCGTCCTGATCGGCTTGGCCTGTCTGGTGCGTGCGGCCTTTGACGGGACAGCTGGTCTGATCGCCAGCGCCGTGGCGGTCGGCGTCGGGGTGGCCCTGATTCAGGCCCTGGCGCCCGTGGTCGTCAAACGGGCCTTTCCGACGCGTTTCGGCACGGTCATGGGCGTCTATACGACTGGCATCATGGGCGGCGCCGCCGTGGCGGCGGCGACGGCGGCGGGACTGGCCGAGGCGGTCGGCTGGGCTGGAGCCCTAGCGTTGTGGGCGGTCCCGGCCTTTTTGGCGGCGGTCGTCTGGATCGTCGCCTCGCGCGCCCCGGCGGCTGAAGAACCGAACCGCGCGGCCATAGCCGAAGGAACCCACCCCGAGGTTCCGTTCTGGAAGCAGCCCAGGGCCTGGGCGTTGGTCCCGATCCTGGGGCTGGGCACCTCGGCCTATACGCTCGTACTGGCCTGGTTGCCGCCCTACTACGTCGACATGGGGCAGACGCGCGCGACGGCGGGCTTTCTGCTCAGCGGCATGACGGGAGCCGAGGTCGCGGCGGGCGTGCTGGTGTCTCTGCTCATCGCCCGTTTCCCTGACCGACGCGGACCGATGCTGATGGCGGTGGCTCTGGCGCTGGTTGGGCTGGCCGGCCTGGTGCTGACGCCGGTCAGCCTGGCGGTTCCGGTCATGCTGCTGCTGGGGCTGGGTATCGGGGCGGTGTTTCCGCTGACCCTGATCCTGGCCATGGACCAGATCGACGACCCGGTGCGATCGGGCGATCTGCTCGCCTTCGTCCAGGGCGGAGGCTACATCATCGCCAGCCTGTCGCCGCTGGCGGCCGGGCTGCTGCGCGACCGCCTGTCGGACCTCAGCCAGGCTTGGATGCTGATGGGGCTGGGGCTCGTCGCCATGGCCCTGATGACCCTGACCTTCAGGCCCGGCGGCGCGAAGCTGCGTTAAGCCGCCGCGTCCCGCCAGGCTTTCAGGGCGTCCAGCGCGCGGATGCTCTGCAGGCGTTTCTTGGCGCGGCCGCGTTCCTTGGGGTGAATGCGCTTGCCGTCCTCATCGACCTTGGGCGCCTCCAACGGCGGCAGCAGGCCGTAGTTGATGTTCATCGGTTGGAATTTGGAGCCTTCAAGGTGGCCGCCAGTGATGTGTTCGACCAGGGCGCCCATGGCCGTTTCCGGCGGCGGCGGCGTCAGATCGCGGCCCAGCGCCTGGGCGGCGGCCAGACGGCCGGTCAGCAGGCCCATGGCCGCGCTCTCGACATAGCCCTCGACCCCGGTCACCTGGCCGGCGAAGCGCAGGCGCGGAAGGGCCTTCAGCCGCATCTGCTTGTCCAGCAGCTTGGGGCTGTTCAGGAAGGTGTTGCGGTGCAGGCCCCCCAGACGCGCGAACTGGGCGTTCTCCAGACCAGGAATCATGCGGAAGACGTCGGTCTGGGCGCCGTACTTCAGCTTGGTCTGGAAGCCGACCATGTTGAACAGGGTGCCCAGCGCATTGTCCTGACGCAGTTGGACGATGGCGTAGGGTTTGACCGTCGGGTTGTGTTGATTGGTCAGGCCGACCGGCTTCATCGGGCCGTGGCGCAGGGTCTCGCGGCCGCGCTCGGCCATGACCTCGATCGGCAGGCAGCCGTCAAAATAGGGGACGTTTTCCCACTCCTTGAAGTCGGCTTTGGGGCCGTCCAGCAGGGCGTCGATGAAGGCTTCGTACTGGGCCTTGTCCATCGGGCAGTTGACGTAGGCCGCCTTGTCGCCGCCGGGGCCTTCCTTGTCATAGCGCGACTGGCGCCAGGCGATGTCGAAGTCGATGCTGTCGGCGTGCAGGATCGGCGCGATGGCGTCGAAGAAGCTGAGCGATTCTTCGCCCGTGGCCTTCAGGATGGCGTCGGCCAGGGCGGGCGAGGTCAGCGGGCCGGTGGCGACGATGACGTTGTCCCAGTCTTCCGGCGGAATGCCCGCGATCTCTTCTCGCACGATGGTCACGAGGGGATGGGCTTCCAGCTTGGCCGTGACAGCATCCGAAAAGCCGATGCGGTCAACCGCCAGGGCGCCGCCCGCAGGCACCTGATTGGCGTCGCCGGACGCCATGATCAGGCTGTCGAGCGCCCTCATCTCGGCGTGCAACAGGCCGACGGCGTTGAACTCCCAGTCGTCCGACCGGAAGGAGTTGGAGCAGACCAGCTCGGCCAGGCCCGTGGTGTGGTGGGCGTCGGTCCGCACCTGCTCCGGCTCGTCCCGGCGCATTTCATGCAGGATGACGGGCACGCCCGCCTGGGCGATCTGCCAGGTCGCTTCGGATCCGGCGAGGCCTCCGCCGATGACGTGGATGGGGCGGGGAGTGGAAGACGCGTTCGACATGGCGGCCTAATAGCCTCGTGAACGTCGCCTGTCATGCAGCGGCGTGCGGTCAAGGCTGTCGGAGGGCGGCGTTGGTCCTTATAAGCGGCGACGGAGGCTGTTCATGACCCATGGATTCCAGATTGATGTGGCGCTGTCGGACGGTTTTCACCTGATCCGGCGTCGCCCTGGCGATGTACTGGCCTGGGGCGTCATCCTGGCCTTGCCCGTCATGTTGTCCGTCATTGTCATGATCGACCTGTTCATGACGATCGGTCCCGAAGCGATCGCCGAGGATGCAGACCCCAGCCCGCAGGCGCTCGCAGCCATGATGCGGATGCAGGCCTGGTCCATGCTGATCAATGTGGTGCAACTGATCGGTTACGTACTGATCATAGCCGCCATCTGCCGCGCGGTGCTGTGGCGCGAGCGCGCGCCGGGTCGCTTTTTCGATCTTCGAGTCGGCATGGATGAGGCGAGGGTGGCCGTGGCCGGCCTGGCCGTCATGGCGGGCTGCTATGGCGTGATGCTGGTCGTTGTTCTGCTGGCTTTCGCCTTTGGGGCGGCCTTCTGGATGGTGTCTGAAACGGCGGCCGTGATCATGGGCGTGGCGGTGGGACTGGCGGGGATCGTGGGCATTGTCTGGGCGGCTCTTCGGACATCCATGATCATGCCGCTGAGTATCGCTTCGCAGGACTTCGCCTTCGTGTCGGGGTGGAAGATGACGAAGGGACGCGTCGGCGTTCTGCTGGGCCTGTTCGCGGCGACCATCGCCATCACCCTGGTAATCCATGTGCTGTTTCTGGTCGTAGCCGGCTTGATCGCGCTGGGCGTCAGCATTCCCTTCTGGCCCCAGTTGGCGGCATGGGTCGAGAGCGCACAGGGCGGGGTTCCTGATTTCAGCCTCGGCGTGGCCGTGGCTGTGGGCGTTGCGGCCTTTGTGATGATCGCGATCTACTATGGAATCATCGTCGCCATCTGGATCGCGCCCGGCGTGTCGGCCTGCCGACAGATGCTGGCGACGCAGCAACAGGACGAAACCGGCGCAGCTGCGTTAAGCTGAGCGAGAATCGAGGAGCCAGCATGAGTTTCAACGCCACCGAATCCGCCTTTGAGGGCTTCCGTCTGGCCCGTCGGGCGCCGATGGCCCTTCTGGCTTGGGCCGCGGCCTATATTGTCTTCTTCGCGGTCTTCTTCGCGGTGGCGGGCGGCAGCCTGATCAACATCATCAACCTGGCCGAGCAGATCGAGCAGAGCGCCGAACCGTCGATGAGCGACCTGACCAGCCTGGGGCAGGCCTATGGCGCCATGATGGGGCTGGCCCTGCCGCTGTCGCTTCTGTTCAGCGCCGTGCTGACGGCGGCGGTGGCGCGTTCCGTCATCCGGCCTGAGGAAAAGCGGTTCGGCTATCTGCGCCTGGGCCGCGATGAGTTGCGTATCCTGGGGGCCACCCTGCTCGTGGCGCTGCTGATGTTCGGCGTCGTGATGGGGGGAACGGCGCTGGTGAGCGTCTTCGTGGGGCTGGCCGCCAGCATGGGCGCGCCCTTCCTGATCCTGCCGGCGGTGCTGGCGGGGCTCGGGGGCGCGGCGGTCGCCGTCTGGCTGGCCGTGCGCCTCAGCCTGGTCGCGCCGATGACCTTTGCGGAGCAGAAGATCGCCATCAAGGAAAGCTGGGCCATGACCAAGGGCCGATTCTGGCCGCTGCTCGGCATGGCGGTGCTGGCAGGCGTCATGTCGATACTGGTGGGGCTTTTGGGCTCCATTGTCATTGCGCCGCTGAATCTGATCTTCGGCGGTCTGGAGAGCTTGGCGGGGGCTGAGACGACCAATATCGCCACGCTGCTCGTGAAGTTCTGGCCGGCGCTGCTGGTGTGGGGCGTGGTCAACGCCCTGCTGTCGGCGGCCCAGGCGGCCATCATCTATGCGCCGTTCTCGGCCGCCTATCTGGGCATCAAGGGCGTGCCGCGCGTCTGATCCGACGGCGTCGGCGGAAATGAAAACGCCGCGCTCCGATAGGGGCGCGGCGTTCTTTTTGGGTCAGGCGCTCTTGCGGGCTTTGGCGCGTTTGGCGGGCGCAGGTTCGGCGGTCAGGGCGGCGACGCGGCCCTTGCGGCGTTCCTCGTGCCGGTCCAGCACCTCCTTGAGGTAGCGGCCGGTCCAGCTGGCGGAGTTCTCGGCGACCTGTTCCGGCGTGCCGACGGCGACGATCTCGCCCCCGCCGTCGCCGCCTTCGGGGCCGAAGTCCAGCAGGTGGTCGGCCACCTTGATGACGTCGAGGTTGTGCTCGATCACGACGATGGTGTTGCCGTTCTCGACCAGTTCCTGCAGCACCTCCAGCAGCTTGCGCGTGTCCTCGAAGTGCAGGCCGGTCGTCGGCTCGTCGAGGATGTAGAGCGTCTTGCCGGTCGCCCGCTTCGACAGCTCCTTCGACAGCTTGACTCGCTGCGCTTCGCCGCCGGACAGGGTGGTGGCCGGCTGGCCGACCTTGACGTAGCCCAGACCCACGCGCTCCAGCGTCAGCATCTTGTCGCGGATCGAGGGCACAGCGGTGAAGAAGCGCGCCGCCTCTTCAACCGTCATGTCCAGAACGTCGGATATGCTCTTGCCTTTGAAGACGATTTCCAGCGTTTCGCGGTTGTAGCGCTTGCCCTTGCAGACGTCGCAGGTGACGTAGACGTCGGGCAGGAAGTGCATCTCGATCTTGATGACGCCGTCGCCCTGGCAGGCCTCGCAGCGGCCGCCCTTGACGTTGAAGCTAAAGCGGCCGGGGCCGTAGCCGCGCGCCTTGGACTCGGGCAGGCCCGCATACCAGTCGCGGATCGGACCGAAGGCGCCGGTGTAGGTCGCTGGGTTCGAGCGCGGGGTGCGGCCGATGGGCGACTGGTCGATGTCGATGACCTTGTCGAAATGCTCCAGCCCCTCGATCCGGTCGAACGGAGCGGGGGCGTCAGACGCATTGTTCAGACGCCGTGCAGCGGCCTTGTAGAGCGTCTCGATGGTGAAGGTCGACTTCCCGCCGCCAGAGACGCCGGTGATGCAGGTGAAGACGCCGACCGGGATCTCACCCGTGACGTTCTTCAGATTGTTGCCTGTGGCGCCCGAGACTTTCAGCATCCGCTTGCGATCGATCGGGCGGCGGCCTTCGGGCGGCAGCTCGATCTCTCGCGCGCCGGTCAGGTACTGGCCGGTCAGGGAGTTGGGGTTGGCCATGACCTGTGCGGGCGTGCCTTCGGCGCAGACCGTGCCGCCATGGACCCCCGCGGCGGGGCCCATGTCGATGACATAGTCGGCCGTCAGGATCGCCTCTTCGTCGTGTTCGACCACCAGCACCGAGTTGCCGAGGTCACGCAGCCCCTTCAGGCTGTCCAGCAGACGGGTGTTGTCGCGCTGGTGCAGGCCGATGGACGGCTCGTCCAGCACATAGAGGACGCCGGTCAGGCCCGAGCCGATCTGCGAAGCCAGCCGGATGCGCTGGCTCTCGCCGCCCGACAGGGTGCCGGACGAACGCGACAGGTTCAGATAGTCGAGGCCGACATTGTTCAGGAACCGCAGCCGGTCGGTGATCTCCTTCAGGATGCGCCGGGCGATTTCGACCTGCTTTTCGGTCAGGCCGTCTTCCAGCGTCGAGAACCACAGGAAGGCCTTGGAGATCGACAGGTTGGAGATGTCGGCGATGTCCTCGCCCCCGACCTTGACCGCCAGGGCCTCGGGTTTCAGGCGCTTGCCGCCGCAGACCTCGCACGGGGTTTCGGATTGATAGCGGCCCAGCTCCTCGCGCACCCAGGCGCTGTCGGTCTCGCGCCAGCGGCGCTCCAGGTTCGGCAGCACGCCCTCGAACGGCTTGGAGACCTCGTATTTGCGGGCGTTGTCGTCATAGACGAACTTGATCTTCTCGCCGCCCGAGCCGCGCAGGACGACGGATTGCGCCTTCTCCGGCAGGTCGCGCCACGCCTTGTCCATCGAGAAGCCGTAGTGCAGCGCCAGCGATTGCAGCGTCTGCGTATAGAGCGGCGAGGGGCCGCGCGCCCACGGCGCCACCGCGCCCTTGTGCAGGGTCTTGTCGCGGTCGGGGATCACCAGGTCGGCGTCGAAGGCCAGCTTGACCCCCAGGCCGTCACAGGCCGGACAGGCGCCGAAGGGGTTGTTGAACGAGAACAGCCTGGGCTCGATCTCGCTGATGGTGAAGCCTGAGACGGGGCAGGCGAACTTCTCGGAAAAGACGATCCGGCGCGGCTCTTCGCCTTCAGGCGCGCTAGCCCATTCCGCCGTGGCTATGCCCTCAGCCAGACCGAGTGCGGTCTGGATGCTGTCGGCGTAGCGGCCTTCAAGGCCTTCTTTGGTTACAATGCGATCGACGACAATATCGATGTCGTGCTTGAACTTTTTGTCGAGCGCGGGAGCGTCCTCGATGGCGTAGAATTCGCCATCGATCTTCAGCCTCTGGAAGCCCTGACGCTGCCACTCGGCCATTTCCTTCTTGTACTCGCCCTTGCGGCCGCGAACGACCGGCGCCAGTAGCAGGATACGCTCGCCGTCGGGCAGGGCGGTCATCTTGTCGACCATCTGGCTGACGGTCTGGCTTTCAATCGGCAAGCCGGTGGCGGGCGAATAGGGCACGCCCACGCGCGCCCACAACAGGCGCATGTAGTCGTGGATCTCGGTGACGGTGCCGACGGTCGAGCGCGGGTTCTTGGAGGTGGTCTTCTGCTCGATGGAGATGGCTGGGGACAGGCCCTCGATCAGGTCGACGTCCGGCTTGCCCATCAGCTCCAGGAACTGGCGCGCATAGGCCGACAGGCTCTCGACATAGCGGCGCTGGCCCTCGGCGTAGATGGTGTCGAACGCCAGCGAGGATTTGCCCGACCCGGACAGGCCGGTCATGACCACCAGCTGCTCGCGCGGAATGTCGAGATCGACGCCCTTGAGGTTGTGCTCGCGGGCGCCGCGAACGCGGATGAAGTTGTGCTTTTCGGTCATGGAATCCGGGAACGCGGAAGACCCCGGAACGGTCCGGGGCGACGACGCTATATGGGGATCAATTCTCCGGAAACAGCAAGAACAATATGAGAACTTTTAGTCTGCTTCAGGCGCCCACGGCGTTTCTGGGCGGCGATAGCGTTCGCCGGGGCCGACCAGGACGCCGTGGGCGTTGGCGACGCCCAGCTCAAGGCTTTCGGCGATGCGGCGGGCGCGGACGATGAAATGTTCGGCGGCGACGGGCGGGCATAGTTCGCGGGCGGTCGTCTCGAACAAGCCTAGCCAGTGATCGAAATGACGCGCGTCGATCGGCAGGGGCAGGTGTTTGGGCATGGGCCGCCCCTGATAGACGCCGGTCGACAGGGCGACGGACGACCAGAACAGCTTCATCTGCTCCAGATGCGGACCCCAGTCGTCGATGCGGGCGGCGAAGATCGGGCCGATGAAATCATCCTCGCGCACCTTGGCGTAGAAGCCTTCGACCAAGGCGTCGATCATGGTCTCGTCGATGCCCGTTTCGGCGCGGATGCGGGCGACGGCGGCTTCGCGACGGGCGGCGGCTTCGGCTCGGTCCGGCGCGGGACGGTCGATGCGGAAGGCGACGGGACGGTCGGGCGTGCTCATATCGGCAAGATAGGAAGCGGCGTCGCGGAAGGCCATGACGCCGATTGTCCAAGGCGTCCCGTCGCTGCATTGCGAAAGCTGCGCCGCAAATTGGGGGTTGCGTTACGAAACGTCCGTCCCCATCCTTCACTCAGCCAACGCATCAGTGAGGAGGCGCGACGATCATGATCAGCACCCTGGAAATCGGTTTCGCCCTTTCCGTGCCGCTGCTCGTGTTCGCCTATGTCCTCGCTCAACCCAAGCCCAAACCGGTCCGCATCCGCGCTCGTGACGCTCAACAACGTCGCGGCCCGCACGCCTGACGGCAGAGGCCTTTTCGACAATCTGACGCTCGCCTTCGGGCGCGAACGCATGGCCGTCGTGGGCCGCAACGGCGTGGGCAAGACCACGCTGCTGCGCCTTGTCGCCGGTCTGGCTGAACCCGCTGAGGGCGCGATCTCGCGCGCCGGAACCGTCGGCTGGCTGGCGCAGGCCCAGACGCCGACGGATGATGAAACGGTCGCCGATACGTTGGGTGTCGCGGCGCCTCTGACGATCCTGCATCGCGTGCTGGCGGGCGAAGGCTCTCTGGATGACATGGCGGAGGCGGACTGGACGCTGGAAGAGCGGATGCAGGCGGCTCTGGCCGAGGTCGGTCTGGCCGATCTGGCGCTGGATCGCCGCACGGCGGACTTGAGCGGCGGCGAACAGACGCGCCTGCGACTGGCGGGGTTGAAGCTGGCGGCGCCGGACCTGCTGGTGCTGGACGAACCGACCAACCATCTGGACGCCGAGGCCCGCGCCATGATCGCCGATGTCGTGGCCGGATGGCCGGGCGGGGTGGTGTTGGTCAGCCACGACCGCGCCCTTCTGCGCCGCGTGGACCGCATCGTGGAATTGTCCAGTCTGGGCGCGCGGGTGCATGGCGGCGGGTGGGATCTGTATGTCGAGCGCCGCGACGCCGAACGGGCCGCCGCCGAACGCGATCTGGAGCAGGCCGAGCGCGCCATCGGCCGCGTGCAGCGCGAAAATCAGGCGGCGCAGGAGCGTCAGGCTCGGCGCGACCGCGCGGGCAAATCGGCGCGCGCCAACAGCTCTGATCCGAAGATATTGCTCGACGCTCAGGCCCAGCGGGCCGAGGAGAGCGGGGCGCGCGGCCAGCGCCTGGCCGAGCGCAAGCGTCAGGCGGTCGAGGCGGAATTGGCCGAGGCGCGCGAGCGTGTCGAACGCGTGCGCCAGATGGCCCTGGCCATGCCGTCGACGGGCCTGCCTGGCGGGCGCACGGTGCTGAACCTGAGTGATGCGGTTGTGACGGCTAATGACGGGCGCCGCCTGCTGGGGCCGCTTTCGCTGCGTCTGACCGGGCCTGAGCGTGTCGCTGTGATCGGGCCCAACGGGGCGGGCAAGACGACGCTCCTGAAACTGATAGCCGGCTTGTCAGAGCCTTCGTCGGGGACGGTCGAGCGGCCGGTCCGCGCGGCTCTGCTGGATCAACAGGCGGCCATGCTGAAGTCCGACGAAACCCTGGTGGACGCCTGGCTGAGGTTGAACCCGCAGGGCTCGCCGAACGCCGCGCGGGCGGCTCTGGCGCGCTTTCTGTTCCGCAATGTGCAGGCGGACCGACGTGTAGGCGAACTGTCGGGCGGAGAGCGTCTGCGCGCGGCGCTGGCTTGCATCATGACGGGCGCGGAGCCGCCGCAGCTGCTGGTGCTGGACGAACCCACCAACCACCTGGATATCGATTCCGTCGAGGCGGTCGAGGCTGCCCTGTCAGGCTATGACGGCGCCTTGGTCGTGGTCAGCCACGACGCTGATTTTCTGGAAAATCTGGGCGTCAAACGGACGATCGTGCTGAAGAACGGTCAGCTCCAGCCCTCGACCACGCCCTGACGGCGGCCGCGGATCGCGGGGGTGTTCAGTGTAGTGCGCGGCTCGGCCTCGGCCCGACCGAACAGCCAGCCCTGGCCATGGGTGACGCCCAGATCGTGCAGGGCGTCGGCGACCTGATCCGTCTCGATCATCTCGGCGATGGTCTCCAGCTCCAGCGAGCCGCACAGCTCGACCAGATGGGCGACCAGGGTGCGGGTGCGGGCGTCGATGTCGATATCGCGCACCAGGGCGCCGTCGATCTTCACCGCATCCACCGACAGGCCGCGCAGATAGTCGAATGAGGCCGAACCTGCGCCGAAATCGTCGATGCAGACCTTGATCCCGGCGTTGCGCAGAGCGCCCAGGCGCCGGTCGGCGGCGGCCAGGTCGGCTAGGGCGGCGGTCTCCGTCACCTCGACCATCAGGCGACGTCGGTCGTCGGGCGCCGAGGCGGTCATCTTCAACAGGGCGGCGACATAGGCGTCGTTCGCCAGGGACGCGCCCGAGACGTTGACGGCGATCTTCAGCAGGCCGCCGCCCGGCTCGCGCAGGCGGCGCACCGCCTTCTCCGCCACGGCCAGGTCGAAGCCGTCGATCAGGGCCAGTTCCTCGGCCATGCGGATGGCGGCGGCTGGGCCGGATCCCTTGCCGAAGCGGGCCAGGGCTTCGAAATGGTGCACGGCCCGCGTCTTCAGGTCGACGATGGGCTGATAATAGAGGGCGAACTCGCGGTCGCGCACGATGCTGCGAAAACGGTCGGCGTCCTTCAGCGTGCGTTGCAGGGAATCTGCGAAGGACAGTTCGGGCTGATCCAGCCCGCCTTCCTTCAGGCAACCCTCGATGGCGAACCGCATGGCGCGCAGGGCCGAAGCCGCGTCGCCGCCCAGAGTGCTCTGCGTCGCGACGGCGGACAGGGCCAGACCCTCGGCCTGACCGGCCTTCTGCATTTCCGCCGCAAGGTCGCGCGTATCGTCCAGGTTGCGGATCAGGGCGTAGCGATCAGACGTCAGCTGACCCGCGCTGGCGCCGTCGTGCGAGGCGGCGTTCAGACATGCGCCGATGCGGCTGTGGACGCGTTCCAGCGTGGCGGGATCGACGCCCTGCAGGCCGTTCACGTCGATGAAGGCCAGCGCCAACCGCTGCAGGGCGCCGGCCTCGCCGCCGGCCAGACTGACGCGGGCATGATTGAGGAAGCCCTCGGCGTCTCTGGTCGGGGCGCCGGCGGGCAGGGGCGCGTCCTCGACGACGAAGGGCTCGCCTTCATAGGACAGGGCGCAGGATTGCGCCGGGGCGATGTCAGGCAGGGCGAAGGCGCGCAGGGTGGCCCGACGCATGCGGCCGTCGCCGCAGTCGACCAGGACTTCGGCAGCCGGGCTGCGCTGGCCTGGACGCAGCTCTGCCAGCAGGTTCTGAAGAACGGTTGCGCTGTTGATCGACAGGCGATCGCTGAGGGGATGGCCGACCCAGGCGGCCGTCTGCTGGCCCGCGACGGCGCCGGAACCTAGGGCGAAACGCACCACGCCGTGCTGATCGACTTCGATCAGGGCGTCGGCGGCGGCGAAGGCCAGGCCCAGGAGGCGCGGGGTCAGGTTCATGCCGAAGCCATAAGACGCAGGCTGTTAAGGAATAGCGACGGCTGGGGTCAGGCGGTGCGATTCAAGGCTACGGCCCGCCCGTCGCCCTGCATGGCCTGGCCCGAAGCGCCGTAGCCCACGCCCTGCGCGCGGGCGCCCGCCACCTCGGCCGCGATGGTGCGGACCAGACCTTCGGAAACCTGGCGCGCCGCTTCCACGGTGACGGCGTGTTCAGCCAGCACCGTTTCAAAGGCCTCGGTCGCCTCGATCAGGGCGCGGCGGTCAGCCTCCGGGGCGATGGCGATGGCGGCGGGATTGGCTTTCACCTGCGCCGACTCGCGACGATAGAGGTTGGCCATCTCCTGCGTCTGGGCCATGCCCTCGCTCAGATCCTGAGCGCGATGGGCGCGCAGAGCCTCCATTTCCAACGACAGTCGCTCGGTCAGATCGCGGGTCAGGCGCGTCAGATGCTGCACGCGCAGGGCGGCGGTTTCGACGTCGGCGGTCATGCGCCTTGCTCCTGCATCTTGATCATCTGGGCCAGAACGCTGTCGGCCAGGCCGACGCCGCCCGCCTTCACCGTCTGCTGGGCCATGGCGTCGACCAGGAAGCCGCGCCAGGCGGCTTCGCCCGCGCCGCCGCCGAAGGGCGCCTCGGTGCTCAGGCCCTCGAACATGGGCTTCATCATCTGCGACAGGAAGCTGGCCTCGAAGGCTTCGGCCGTGCGGCGCATGGCTTCGCGATCCTTTGAAGGAGATGCGTCGGCTGGAAGGTTGGCGCGCAACAGATCGGGGGAGACGGCGAGGGGGCTCATCAGATCACCTCGATTTCGGCTTGAAGGGCGCCGGCGGCCTTGATGGCCTGCAGGATGCTGATCATGTCGCGCGGGCTGACGCCCAGGGCGTTCAGGCCGTTGACCAGGGTGGACAAGGAGGTCGAGCCGCCCACGATCCGCATCTGACGGCCGGTCTCTTCGGAAATGCTGATGTCAGACTGGGGCACGACCACCGTCTGGCCGCCGCGGCTGAAGGGCTCGGGCTGGCTGACCAGGGGCGTCTCCTGCACCGAGACGGTCAGATTGCCCTGCGCGACGGCGACGGTGGAGATGCGCACGGCCTCGCCCATGACGATGACGCCGTTGACCTCGTCGATAATGACCTTGGCTGGGGAATCGATCTGGACCGGCAGGTTCTCGACCCGGCTGAGGAAGCCGGCCATGCCGAAGTTCTGGGGCGCGCGGATGGCGACCACGGTGCCGTTCTCGGCGAAGGCGGTCTGGGGGTAGGTCTGGTTGATGGCGGCGGCGATGCGCTGGGCCGTGGTGAAATCCGGATTGCGCAGGTTCAGGCGCACCACCGGCATGGAGCCGAGGTCGAATCCGGTCTCGCGCTCGACCACGCCGCCCGAGGCGATGCGGCCCGCCGTGGGAACGCCGCGGGTGATCGAGGAGCCGGAGCCGCCCGAGGCCGAAACGGCGCCGGTCTGAACCGAGCCTTGCGACACGGCGTAGATTTCACCGTCAGCGCCCTGCAGAGCCGTGACCAGCAGCGTGCCGCCCAGCAGGCTCTTGGCGTCGCCCATGGCCGAAACGCTGACGTCCAGCCGTGAGCCGGGCGTGGCGAAGGGCGGCAGCTCGGCCGTGACCATGACGGCGGCCACGTTCTTGGTGTTCAGGTTGGCGCCGCGGATGTTGACGCCCTGGCGCTCCATCATCCCCTCCAGCGACTGGCGGGTGAAGGGCGAGTTGCGGACGCTGTCGCCGGTGCCGTTCAGGCCGACCACCAAGCCGTAGCCGACCAGCTGGTTCGAGCGGACGCCCTCGATGGAGACGATGTCCTTGATGCGCGACTGGGCCTCAGCCACGCCCGGCTGGGCGGCGAGAACCAGGGCCGCGATGGCCGGGCCGATAAGGGCGGTAAGCAACTTCTGCATACGACAGACGTCCCTGCGTGAGCGTTCATCATTAACCATGCGAGGATCGTGCCGGAGAAAAATGCGAGTAAATTCAACATTGATCGATTTTCGACCCGGCGCCTGACGGCAGGTTTTGCCGGGCTGTTAACCAAGGCTTCAGCCCCTGAGTGCAGGGTGCAAAACGTAGAAGGAGACGTCTTGCATGAAGGTCACTGGACCCTTGGGCGCCGCTTCGACGCCGGCTGCGCGACCCGCTGCGCGTGGCGCGGGCGGTTTCGCCCTGCCGACGACCGGAGGCGCGGTCTCTGCGGCTCAGGCCGGCGCGACCTCATCCGCGTCAGGCGTCGCGAGCGCTGCTGCTCTGATGGCGTTGCAGGGCGTGGAAGACCCGATGGAGCGCCGCCGTCGCGCCATTCGCCGGGGCTCGGGCCTGCTGGATCGACTGGACGAGCTGAAGCTGGCGCTGTTGGGCGGTCAGGACGGAGCGGCAGCCCTTGGGCGTTTGGCCCGCGACCTGCGCGAAGAGCGCGATGAAGAGGCTGAGCCGGGCCTGAAGGCTGTGCTGGATCAGATCGATCTGCGCGCTTCGGTAGAATTGGCGAAAGCGGAAATGAGTCGATCGCGCTCCTGAAGGCGTTGAAACTTCGGCTGAACCCCCGATTTCCGGGGCTTTGTGAGGATAATTCGCCACACTGCCCCTACGGAAGCGCAGCTTAGCCATATCACGGACTCGCGAACGCCATTGCCGCGACTCTTGCGCTTGCCTATACGGCCCATGCGCCGCAGGGGGGCGCGATAGAGAACGAGTGTGAGTGCGATGACCGCATTGGCCTCTGTAGTGTCCGGGGATACGGCTGTTTATCGGCCGACCGACGACGAGCCGTTCATGAACGAACGGCAGGTCGCCTATTTCAAGAACAAGCTTTTGTCCTGGAAAGACGACATTCTTCGCGAGTCGAAGGGCACTGTCACCAATCTGAAAGCCGAGACCGAGAACCATCCTGACTTGGTGGATCGGGCCTCATCGGAATCCGATCGCGCGCTGGAGCTTCGGACTCGCGACCGGCAACGCAAGCTGATCTCCAAGATCGATGATGCGCTGCGCCGGATCGAGGACGGCACCTACGGCTACTGTGAGGATACCGGCGAGCCGATCGGGCTGGGTCGTCTGGAGGCTCGCCCGACGGCGACCTTGTCAGTGGAGGCTCAGGAGCGGCATGAACGTCGTGAGCGGGTCCACCGCGACGACTGAAGCGATGCAGACTTTCGTCAAATGACGAAAAGTTCGGGTTTGCTCCAAGCTTGAGCCATTTTGCGCTGCGATAGGCGCTGCGACGGCGTTGATCTGCCGTCGTTGCACTTAATTTATGCAAGGATGTTTCATGACCCGTACGTTCGCCTCTCTTTCGGCTGTCGCCTTGTTGGCGCTTGGGGCCTGCGCCCAGACATCTGCTGTCGACCCCACGCGTCCTGCGGGTCAGGGCGGCGTCGTAGAGAAGGTTGTCTACGTGGCCTCTGAAGTGCGCCCATGCACGGCGGGCGTGGCGCGGACGACATGCCTGCAGGTGCGTGAGACCGAGAGCGCGCCCTGGGAGCTGCACTATTTCGGTTACGAAGGCTTCGAGCATAAGCCGGGCGTGGAATACCGCCTGCGCGTTCGCGGTACGCCGGTCGCCAATCCCCCGGCCGACGCGTCTTCGATCCGCTGGTCGCTGATCGAAATCCTAGACCAGAAGCCAGCTCAGTCCTGATCAGGTTTCCGCACGCGCCTCTCTTGACTTCGAGGGGGCCGTGATCGACCTAGACCCTTATCGGAACGGCGTCGCGCCTGCACAGGTGCGACGCCTTTTCGACGTTTTCAGAGACTGGACGCTCTGCCCGGATCATCATGGTTCGCGGCGGGCCGCCCGGCCGCCTTCGCTTTCAGGCTCGCAGGATCCTCATGTCCGTTAAGGTTCGTTTCGCTCCGTCTCCCACGGGTAAGCTGCACGTCGGCAATGTCCGCACGGCTCTGGTGAACTGGCTGTTCGCCAAGGGGCAGGGCGGCGCCTTCGTGCTGCGGATCGACGACACCGACCTGGTCCGTTCGACCCAGGAGTCGGAAGACAACATCGAGATCGACCTGAAGTGGCTCGGCCTGACCTGGGACGAGCGCTACAACCAGTCCAAGCGGTTCGATCGCTATGAAGAGGCCGCCGCCCGCCTAAAGGCCGATGGCCGCCTCTATCCCTGCTATGAGACCGCCGACGAACTGGACCGCCGCCGCAAGGTGCAGCTGTCGCGCGGCCTGCCGCCCATTTATGACCGCGCCGCCCTGTCGCTGACAGATGCTGAAAAGGCCGCGCTAGAGGCCGAGGGCCGCCGTCCGCACTGGCGCTTCAAGCTGGAAGGCAAGCGCGTCGCCTGGGAAGACCTGGCGCGTGGTCACGCCGAGGTGGACACCGCCTCCATGTCCGACCCGGTGCTGATCCGCGAGGACGGCCTGTTCCTCTATACGTTGCCGTCGGTCGTCGACGACATCGACATGGAGATCACCCACATCATCCGGGGCGAGGACCACGTCACCAACACCGGCGCCCAGATCGAGATCTTCGAGGCGCTGGGGGCCAAGGTTCCCGGGTTTGCTCACATGCCGCTGCTGGTCGGCGCCGACGGCACGGCCCTGTCCAAGCGTCTGGGCTCGCTGGCCATCATGGACATGCGCACCGACGGCTATGAGCCGATCGCCATCACCAGCCATCTGGGCAAGATCGGCACATCGGACAATCTGGAGGTCGCTGCTTCGCTGCAGGAACTGGGCGAGGCCTTCGCCTTCTCCAAGATGGGGCGTTCGCCCGCCCGCTATGACACGGCCGATCTGGATCGCCTGAACGCCCAGGCGGTGCACGCCATCGACTACGCCGCCGCCAAGCCGCGCCTGGAAGCCCTGGGCGTCGATCTGGGCGAGACCTTCTGGAACACGGTGAAGGGCAACCTCAGCAAGTTCGGCGATGTTGTTGAGATGGCGAAGATCGTCACGGGGCCGGTGACACCGGTGATCGAGGACGCCGCCTTCGCCGCCGCGGCTCTGGAACTGCTGCCCGAAACCATTGACGCCGACGCCTGGTCGGCCTGGACCTCGGCGGTGAAGGACAAGACCGGCGCCAAGGGCAAGGGTCTGTTCATGCCGCTCCGTCTGATCCTGACGGGCCAGGCGCACGGACCGGACATGGCGGCCATGATCCCGCTGATCGGGCGCGAACGCATGATCCAGCGCCTGAAGGGCGAAACCGCCTGACGGTCCGTCCAACGGATACAAGAAAGGCCGCCTTCGTCGTGAAGGCGGCCTTTTTCGTTCAGGGTTGAAGCTGGATCAGCCCGCGTTGCAGGCGGCGATCTCTTCTGCGCTCAGGGCCTGGCCCTTGTAAGAGAAGCTGGTCACCGGACCCAGCTTGGCGACCACGCGGCGGCACGCGCGCGTCGCGGGCTGGTTGGAGCCGCCGGTGGCGGTGCAGGCGTCGCCTTCGCAGCGCCAGGTGGCGCCGTCGACGATCACGC
>NZ_GL883086.1:988865-1034402 GCF_000204035.1 Brevundimonas diminuta ATCC 11568 | reverse complement strand
CATGAACAGTCTCCGATAAGGGTGGGGCGCACGCCCAGCATCGCCATAGGCCGTTTTTTAAGAAAACTGTCAATCCAGCTTCTCGCCTGACGGACCGGCGTTACTGACGCACGTTTACTTACCGACGATCATGTTGCAAGTAGGGCGTGTCCTGAGCTGATTTCATGGCTTCGATCGCGCCCTCGACCGAATCGACGCTGACATAGGCCTCTAGGAAGCTGGCCGGCGTCATGCCCTTTTCGACCGTATGTTCGATCAGGGTGAAGAAGCCGTCCCAGAAACCGTCCAGATTCAGGAAGATGACGGGTTTGGCGTGCAGGTCCAGCCGCTTCCATGACAGCAGTTCCACGACCTCTTCCAGCGTGCCGACGCCGCCGGGCGCGACGACGAAGACGTCGGATTCGTCGTACATCAGCTGCTTGCGCTCGTGCATGGAGGTGACGACGATCGTCTCCACATCGTCGAACAGGCGCTCGCGGCTGCGCAGGAAGGCGGGCATGATGCCGACGACGCGGCCGCCGGCGTCATGCGCTGCGCGGGCCGAGGCGCCCATCAGGCCCACGCCGCCGCCGCCATAGACGAAGCGCCAACCCGCCTCGGCTACAGCCTTGCCGAACTCCGCGGCCGCCTGGATGTAGCGCGGGTCGGTCCCGTCGGAAGAGCCGCAGAACAGGCAGACGGATTGGCCCTCGAACGGGGCGATGTTGACGGAGGGCAGGGACATGGAACCTTTGGTGACCTCGGGCGGCAAGTGAAGACAGGCGGGGAGCGCCAAGCGGGCCGGGTTGAAGGGGCTGGGCCAAGCGAACGGAGCCGTCTATCTGGACACACAGCCTTATAGCGATGCGGGACAGGATGGAACGAAGGATCGGCCTGCGACTGAGTTTGAGCCTGGCGCTGGGATTGGCGACGGCGCTTTCGGCGTGCGGCGCTCCCAAGAGCGATGCGGAAGCCGATACGGCCGAAGTCCAGGATGGCGACTGGATGGCGACGCCGCGCATCACCAGCGTGTTGTCCCAGACGCCTGGAGGCGTCTTGGTGCGAGGAGAAGCCGCGCCTGGCGCGCGCGTGATCCTCAGCGGCGCTGATGGTTCTGCCGTGGCCGCCGCCGCGGATGCGCAGGGGCGATTCGAGCTGCATGTCGGTCCTGCGGCGGTCGGGCAGATTCTGACGCCTGAGATCCAGATCGGGCAGGCGACGACGCCGGGACCGCAACGTCTGCTGGTGGTCGGGGAAGGCGGGCGTCTGGCCGCCTTGTTGACCGACGGCGGCGCCAGTCTGCGCCTGACGCCAGGACCGACCTTGGACGCTTTGGACGGCGACGGTCGCGGTCTGATTGCCTCGGGCCGCGCTGATCCTGGCCGAAAAGTCGCGGTCCAAGCCGGAGGAGGAACGGCCCAGGGCGTGGCGGATTCGCATGGTCGTTGGAGCGTTGTCGTTCCTGCTGTGGGAGATCGCGCGAGCGATATCGAGGTAGAGGGGCGGATATTCCGCTATCCGGGCCCTGGCGCGCCCCCTGATCGGGTCGAGCGAGCAGGAGAGGGGTGGCGGGTCACACGCCAGTTGTCAGGCGCTGCGCGCCAGACGACCTGGTTTCCTGATGCAGGCGCATGAATTTCAGGCCTGATCGTCGTTAATGCAGCATTAACCAAACCAGTTGATCAAGAGGCGGTCTTCTTTTCGAGGACACCCACCATCACCAAACGACTTTCGGCCCGATGCTCATTGCGTCGGGCTTTCTTTTTGATCTCACGTGCGTGGATGCATGGTGAGGAAGGCAGGCAGCAAGCTGGCCACGACGCGGCGGCTGGCATCGTCCGATTGACCCAGCATCTCCCGTAAAGGGTCGCCGATCAGCGCTTCGCCGAATGCGCTGAGCGCAATGAAGAGAACGGCCGAGCCGATGATCTCGTCTGATCGATCGCCGCCCAGGCCGATCTTTTCCTGGATGGCGACAACCAAATTCTGAACGGCCTCTCGAACGGGTTCGAGATGGGACAGGTCGCCAGACAATGCGATCCAGGCCGCCAGTCGGCCTGCGCCGCCGGTCGAAAAGGCGTCGAAGACGGCGTTGATGAGCTCCAGTGGAGCGCCTTCGTCCGTCCGAAGCCTGGCGACTGCGGCGTCCAAGGCGTCGCTGAGATCGGCGACCATCGAGCCCATGAGCGCCGACTGCAGTCCGGCGGCGGAGCCGAAATGGTGGATCAGGTTGGCGTGGGTGACGCCTATTTCTCCCGCGACCGCAGCCAGGGTCACGGCGTTCGGTCCGCCGGAGAGCAGGAGGTCGCGCGCTGACGCCAAGGCTTCGCGGCGGGCTTCCTCGGGCGAGCGCCGTCGGCGGCGCGGCTTATCGGCGATTTTAATTGACATTTATGTAAATGACATCCATGTAGGTAACGTGTCTTACGAGTCGTCCAAGGAGACTGCAAGCCATGGTCGCGACGGCGCTTGATGATAGTGGAGCCATAACGGGCTTTCGCGAAGCCTCTCGCACGCTGAAACGTAGAGTTCAGCCCGTTCGTGCGGCGCGCGCGATACGTCGGTTGGTGGCGGACAAGGATGACACCGAACAGGTGTTCGAGATCATGAACGCCTTGGCGGGACGTTCGGTCGACTGGGGCTATGCGAAGTTGCTGAACTCCTCCGAAGGCGGCGTTCAGGCGTATCGCCGTTTGGAATTGGCGGACCGACTGCAGGATCGGGAGTGGTTGAAGACCATGCCGGCAGGCAGCGTCGGCGCGGCCTATCTGGATTTCATCGTCTCGCAGGATTTCTCCGCTTACGGCCTCGCTGAAGAAAGCCGCAAGGTGACGGATAGCGAGATCGAAGCCGCGCATCCGCGCGCCTGGTACGGGCGACGCCTGCGAGACGTGCACGACATCTGGCACGTGTTGACCGGCTATCACACCGACGCTCTGGGCGAAGCCTGCGTCGTGGCCTTTTCTCTGCCGCAGACGCGGAGCTCCGGCTTTGGCCTGATCGCGGCGGCGATCGCTGTGCAGTTCGCGCGAGCGCGCACCGGCTATCCATGCGCCCGGGCGGTGTTTCAGGCCTGGCGCGACGGGCGCCGTGCGGCCTGGCTTCCGGGACAGGACTACGAAGCCTTGCTCGCAGAACCGTTGGATCAGGCGCGGCTTCGCCTGCGTATTCGCAGGCCGGACATCTACGAACGCGTGCCTGCGGCGGTTCGAAACGCCTACCTGGGCGGCAAGGGCTGAGGCGCGAGCGAGGGAGCGCGGGCGGGGCGGCCGCGTTTCCTCCTTTCAGGACAATGGAAGACAGTCTGAGCGACTTCGCCTGTCGCTGGGGCGGAAGGATCGTTCATGTGGATTTGGATCGTGTCGGGCGCGGCTGTCGCGGCCCTGCTGGTATTGCTGCTTATTCGGCCTGTACGCCTCATTTTGCTGTCTCGCCCGGTGATGAGCGTGTTTCGCCGCATTATGCCGCGTATGAGCGCGACCGAGCAGGCGGCGATCGAGTCCGGCAACGTCTGGTGGGACGCCGAGTTGTTCTCGGGACGGCCGGACTGGAAGCGTCTGCTGGCGACGCCTGCGCCACGCCTTACGGATGAAGAGCAGACCTTTCTCGACGTAGAGACCGAACGGCTGTGCGACCTGTCCAACGACTGGGACAGCACCGCCGTCTGGCAGGATCTGTCGCCTGAGGCGTGGGCCTATGCGCGGGACAAGGGGTTCCTGGGCATGATCATCCCAAGGGCCTACGGCGGTCTGGGCTTTTCGGCCTACGCCCACAGCCAGGTGATTCAGAAGCTGTCGACGCGCTGTTCGGCGGCGGCGGTGTCGGTGATGGTGCCGAACTCTCTCGGACCGGCCGAACTGCTGCTGCACTACGGCACGGAAGAGCAGAAGAACCACTATCTGCCGCGACTGGCGCGCGGGGAAGAGATTCCCTGCTTTGCCCTGACCAACCCCTTTGCGGGTTCAGACGCCGCTTCGATCACCGACACCGGCGTGGTCTGCAAGGCCATGTGGAAGGGGCGAGAGACGCTGGGCTTCCGCATCACCTGGCGCAAGCGCTACATCACCCTGGCGCCCATCGCGACGGTGATCGGCCTGGCCTTCCGTGCGGTTGATCCCGACGGGCTGCTGGATCAGGGCGATGAACCGGGGATCACCTGCGTCCTGATCCCGCGCGAGCATCCGGGCGTGCGGATCGGGCGGCGCCATTGGCCCCTGAACGCTGTCTTCCAGAACGGTCCGATCGAGGGCGATGATGTCTTCGTGCCGATGGAGATGATCATCGGCGGGCGTGAGCAGGTCGGCGCCGGCTGGCGGATGCTGATGGAGTGTCTGGCGGCGGGCCGGGCCATCTCCCTGCCGTCCTCGAACGTGGGGATGTCCAAGCTGGCCGTGGGCATGGTCGGCGCCTATGTCGCCATCCGTCGCCAGTTCAACCAGCCGATAGGCGCCTTCGAGGGGGTGCAGGAGGCCCTGGCTCGGATGGCGGGGCATCTTTACGCCACAGACTCCGTGCGGCGGTTGGCGGCGGCGGCGCTGGATCAGGGCGAGAAGCCTTCGGTCGTCTCGGCCATCGCCAAATATCATGTGACCGAACGCGCTCGCATTATCGTCAATGACGGCATGGACGTGATCGGAGGCAAGGGCGTCTGCATGGGCCCTGGCAACTTCCTGGCCCGCGCCTATCAGCAGATTCCGGTCGCCATCACGGTCGAGGGCGCCAACATCATGACGCGCACCTTGATCATCTACGGCCAAGGCGCGATCCGTTGCCATCCCTATGTCCTGCCGATGATGCGGGCAGCCGAAGTGCAGGACTTGAAGGCGTTTGATCGCGCCCTGTTCGGCTATGTCGGCTTCGTGCGGGGCAATATGGCGCGGGCGATCGGGTTCAGTCTGACCGGCGGCGCGCTGATCACGGCGCCGCGCGACGCCGCACCTGAATTGCGTCGCTATTACAGACAGGCGACGCGCCTTTCGACCCTGCTGGCGTTGGCCTCGGACGTCTCGATGGCGATGGTCGGCGGCGCCTTGAAGCGTAAGGGCGCTCTGACGGGGCGACTGGGCGATATGCTGTCACAGCTTTTCATCCTGTCGGCGGCGCTGAAGCGTTTCGAGGACGAGGGGCGTCCGGCCGAAGACCTGCCTTTCATTCATTGGGCGGCGCAGGACGCATTGAGCCGTGCGACGACGGCCTGGCGAGACCTGCTGGCCAATCACCCGAGCCGGGGTGCGGCCCTGTTCCTGAAACTGGCGGGGGCGCCGTTCGGCCTGAAGGCGCCGACGCCCGGCGACAAGTGCGCCGCCGAGGTCGCGGGTTTGATCCAGCGCCATGGCCCTGCGCGAGATCGGCTGGTGGCTGGATCGTGGAGCGCCAGCCTGGAGGTCGATCCCATCGCCGCCGTCCTCGTGGCCTTCGACCTGTATCCGCAGGTGGAGGCTGTCGAAGCGCGGCTGAAATCGGCGATCAGGACCGGGCGCTTGTCTCGCGCGCCGCAGGATCTCACACGACTGGCGGACTGGGCGCGAGAGGCCGAGACGCAAGGCTTGATCGACGCCGACGAAAGCGTGCTGATCGCACGCTATGCCGAGGTGGCGATCCAGGCGATCATGGTCGACGACTTTCCGCAGGACTTCGGCCTGGCGGAGGGGCTGGCCCGTCGTGAGGTGGCGTCGGATCGTCCCGGGACGACGGGCAAGGGGCGGCAGGCCGCCTGATGTCGGATCGTTATCTGGACTTCGCCAACAGCGGTATGGGCGGCTGGTTGACCGGTGCGCTGGGTTTGCCGCGCCCCTTGCCGTTGCGCCGCAGGGCTGAGGCCGGAGCGTCGCCTGTCGGCCCCCTACTGCGGGGCGGCGGCGGGCGGTTGTCATCGCTTCTGCATCGACTGGCGGGCCAGTGGGGCGTCGATCTTCATACGACGCCTGATGAAGGCGCGCGCTATGGCGGGTTGATCTTCGACGCCTCCGACATCGACCGGGCGTCCGGCGCCACGGACCTCTATCGCTTCTTTCACGAGACGGTGCGTCGCCTTGGACCTTGCGGTCGCATGGTGGTGATCGGCCGACCGCCCGAAAGCATGGCGGACGCCGAGGGGGAGGCGGTTCAGCGGGGAGTGGAGGGCTTTGTCCGCTCCCTGGCCAAGGAGGCGCGCGAGGGCGGGACGGCGCAACTTCTGCGGCTCGCGTCGGACGCGGAAGAGGCCGCGGCGTCCAGCTTGGGCTTCTTCCTGTCGCCGCGCTCGGCCTATGTTTCGGGCCAGGTGATTACGATCGGCGCGGCGGCGTCTACGTCGATTTCCGCTGACCGGAGGCGAGTCCTGATCACCGGCGCGTCGCGCGGGATCGGTGCGGCCATGGCGCGGCTGTTCGCAGCCGAAGGCTGTGCAGTGACCGCGCTTGACGCGCCTGGCGCGCAGGCTGACTTGCGTGCTTTAGCCGCGCATATCGGGGCCGAGGCGTTAAGCGTCGACATAACTGCGGCCGATGCGGCGGAACGTCTGGTTGAGGCGGCGCGGGCGGCGGACGGCTATGACGCGGTGATCCACAACGCAGGGATTACGCGTGATCGCACGCTGGCCAGAATGTCGGCGACCGAGTGGGATAGCGTCATGGCCGTCAACCTGGGTGCGCCGCTAACTCTGACACGCGCCTTATTGGACGCCCGGCTAATCCGACCTAACGGGCGGATCTTAGCGGTGTCCTCGCTCAGCGGCATCGCGGGGAACAAGGGCCAGTCTAACTACGCCCTGTCCAAGGCGGCGTGGATCGGCGCGGTGCGGCGGCTGGCGGCCGAGGCGGGCGACGCGATCACCGTCAACGCCATTGCGCCAGGCTTCATCGAGACTCGCATGACCGCCGCCATCCCCTTCGCCATTCGTGAGGCGGGACGACGGATGAACAGCATGGGGCAGGGCGGTCAGCCGATCGACGTGGCCGAGACCGCCTTGTGGCTGGCGGAGGCGGACAACGGCGGCGTGAACGGCGCAGTGGTGCGCGTCTGCGGTCAGAGCCTGCTTGGGGCCTGACGGATGCGGAGGGCGAAAAGATGAGGGGAGCAGAGGCGGCCGCCCCGGTCTCCATGCTGCAACTGGCGGGCGGCGCGATACGGGGCGTGTTGCGTGGTGAAACGGGGAGCTGCAACCTACCGAAGGCGAAACTAGCGGCGCTGCCGCTGCGTCTGGATGCCGATGCGATTGGGATCTACGGACGGCTGTGCGGTTTCGTGACCGCTCAGGGCGTGCCCCTGACCTGGCCGCACATCCTGGCCTTTCCGATGCATTTGCGTCTGATGATGCGCTCGGACTTTCCTTTTCCCTTGGCGGGCTTGGTGCACCTGCATAACCGCATTCGCCAATATGCGAGGCTGAGGCCGGGCGAGGCGTTGAGTCCGCATGTGCGCTTCGGTCGCCTGATGTCGCATGAGCGTGGGCAGGCGTTCAGCATCCTGACCACGATGGGGCGGGACGGCGTGGTCGTGTGGGAGGCCGAGAGCCTTTATTTGAAGCGCGGCGGCGCTGGGTGCGGCGCTGCGGCGCCGGAGATGGAAGCGGCGGCCAAAATGGCGCAGCATCAGTCTTGGTCGCTTCCTGGCGATCTGGGGCGTCGATATGCGCGGGTGTCCGGGGACGCCAACCCTATTCATACCTCTGCCCTTGGGGCGCGGCTGTTCGGCTTTCCGCGCGCCATCGCCCATGGCATGTGGACCCAGGCGCGGGCGCTGGCCGCCCTGACGCCGCCCGATGGGCTGGAGGCGGCCGAGATCGAGGTTTCCTTCCGCACTCCGCTGCTGCTGCCCGGCGCGGCGGCGTTATTCACGGCGCCGAACCATCGCGATTTCGAGGTGCGCGATCCGACGGGTGAGCGCCTTCATATGCGAGGGCGCCTGAGCGCCCTGGCCCCATTGGAGATCATCGTCTGATGCTGACCCTGTCCTCGCCGCGCCGAGTCGCCATCATCGGCGCCAATCGTATTCCCTTCGCCCGGTCGAACACCGCCTACGCCGAGGCGTCGAACCAGGACATGTTGACAGCAGCCCTGCAGGGCCTGATCGACCGCTATGACCTTCATGGCCTGCGGCTGGGCGAGGTGGCGGCGGGCGCTGTGCTTAAGCTCTCGCGGGACATCGCTCTGACGCGCGAAAGCGTGCTGGGGACTACGCTGGGCCACGACACGCCCGCCTATGACATGCAGCAGGCCTGCGGCACCGGCCTTGAGGCGGCCATACTGGTCGCCAACAAGATCGCCCTGGGCCAGATCGAGGTCGGGATCGCCGGCGGGGTGGATACTACCTCGGATGCGCCGATCGCTCTGAATGAAGGTTTCCGCCGGGCCTTGTTGGCCGCCAACCGTGAGAAAACGATGTTGGGCCGGTTGAGGGCCTTGTCGCGAGCGGGATTGACTGCGCCCTTCCGACCTGAGCCGCCGCGCAACGCCGAGCCGCGCACGGGCCTGTCGATGGGCGAGCATTGCGAGCTGATGGCCAAGCACTGGGCCATCCCGCGCGAGGAGCAGGACGCCCTGGCGATCCGCAGCCATCGCAATATGTCGGCGGCCTATGAGGCGGGGCTGTTCGACGAGATGGTCTCTCCCTTCAACGGGTTGAAGCGCGACAACAATCTGCGGCCTGATATCGATCCGGCCAAGGTCACGGCGATGAAGCCGGTCTTTGATCGTGAGAACGGCACGCTGACGGCCGCCAATTCCACCCCGCTGACGGACGGCGCCTCGACAGTGCTGTTGGCCAGCGAGGAATGGGCGAAGGCGCGGGGACTGCCGATCCTGGCCTGGATGAGGGCAGGCGAGACGGCGGCCGTGGATTTCGTCAGCGGCGAGGAAGGCCTGCTGATGGCGCCTGCCTACGCCGTGCCGCGAATGCTGGCCAAGCTGGAGCTGACGCTTCAGGATTTCGACTTCTATGAAATCCACGAGGCCTTCGCCGCCCAGGTGCTCTGCACCCTCAAGGCTTGGGAAAGCGACGACTATGCGCACACCCGGCTGGGACTAGATCGGGCGCCGGGCCCGATCGACCGGGTGCGGTTGAACATCCACGGCTCGTCCCTGGCGGCGGGGCATCCGTTCGCGGCGACGGGCGGGCGTATCCTGGGCAATCTGGCGCACATGCTGAACCGGGCGGGCAAGGGGCGCGGCCTAATTTCAATCTGCGCAGCCGGGGGGCAGGGCGTCGTCGCCGTGATCGAGAAATGAGCGTGGCGCTGGATGTGACGCAGACCGACGCCGATCGCCTGTGGGCCGAGCGCTTCTGGACGCGCGCCTATCGTCCCGACGTGCCTGCGACGATCGACAACGAATTGGTGCAATGGGCTTCGGTCGGCGACCTGTTCGCGGCGGACGCTCGCAAATATGCGGAACGCGTCGGATTCGTCAGCATGGGCTCGGGCGTGACCTATGGCCGGGCGCTGTCGGAAGCGCGGGCGTTCGCCGCCTGGCTGCAGGCCCAGGGCGTGCGGCCCGGCGACCGGGTGGCGTTGATGATGCCGAATTGCCTGCAGTATCCGGTGGCGCTGTTCGGCGTGCTGTTCGCCGGGGCGGTGGTGGTCAACGTCAACCCGCTCTACACGCCGCGCGAGCTGCAGCATCAGCTCAAGGACAGCGGCGCGGTCGCCATCGTCGTGATGGAAATGTTCGCCGCCACTCTTGAACAGGCGATCGTGGGGACGGACATCCGCCATGTCGTCGTCACGGCCATGGGCGACATGATGGGGCCGGTGAAGGGGACGGCGATCACCGCCCTGCTGCGCCATGTCGAAAAGCTGGTGCCTAAGTGGTGCGTCCCGCAGGCTGAACGCTGGCCCGCCGTGATGCGTCGGGCGCGGCGACTGTCGCTGAAGCCGGTCAAGACGAAGGCGGAAGACCTCGCCTTCCTGCAATATACGGGGGGTACGTCTGGCGTGGCCAAAGGAGCCATGCTGACCCATCGGAACATCATCGCCAATGTTCTGCAGGGGCGCGCCTGGATCATGGCCCAGATCCCTGAGGATCAGGTGGTGGGCAATGTCACCATGCTGCCGCTCTATCATATCTTCTCCCTGACGGCGAACCTGCTGATGTTCGTGGGCGTGGGCGGACGCAACATCCTGATCGCTAATCCGCGCGATGCGAAGCGGGTAGAGTGGGTGCTGAGGAAGGAGCGGTTCGCGGCCTTTACCGGCCTCAACACCCTGTTCGCCGGGTTGCTCAAGAATGAGGCCTTCCGTGATCGCGACTTCTCGGATCTGCGCCTGACCGTGGCCGGGGGCATGGCGACTCAGGCGTCGGTGGCCGAGGCTTGGCAGAGCGTGACCGGCGCGCCGCTGATCGAAGGCTATGGCCTGACCGAAACCTCGCCGGTGGTCTGCATCGGCTATGTGGATATCGAGCGGCCGGAGACGATGGGCTTCGACGGCACGGTCGGGCTTCCTGTGCCTTCTACCGAGGTGCGGATGCGTCGCGACGACGGAAGTTGGTGCGGGATCGACGAGCCGGGCGAACTATACGTGCGCGGCCCCCAGGTCATGCGCGGCTATTGGAACCGACCGGAGGAGACGGCCAAGGTTCTGACGCTTGATGGCTGGCTGGCGACAGGCGACGTGGGCGTTATGCAGGCGGACGGCCGGGTGCGGCTAGTCGACCGGATCAAAGACATGATCCTGGTGTCCGGCTTCAACGTCTATCCGAACGAGGTCGAGGATGTGGTGGCGGCCCACCCCCTGGTGGACGAGGTAGCCGCTGTCGGCGTTCCTGATCCGGTTCAGGGCGAGCGGATCAAGGTCGTCATCGTGCCGCGCTCGCCCGAACTGACGGAGGCGATGATCGTCGCCCACTGCCGCGAGCGGCTGACGGCCTATAAAGTCCCTCGCATCATCATCTTCCGCGACGAGCCTTTGCCCAAGACCAATGTCGGCAAGGTGCTGCGCCGTGAACTGCGGGATTAGGCGGGTTCGGTCTTCCCGCGCGTGATCAGGAAGCCGAAGGCCGCCGCCAGCGGGAACATCAGTACGCCATAAACGGCGCCGGGCAGCGTCATCTCAGAACTGTTCAGCACGGATTGGGCGATGACGATGGCCAGGGTGGCGTTATGCAGCCCGACTTCGAAGGCGCTGGCGACGGCTTGCGGGCGCTCGATCCTGAGCAGGCGCGGCACGCCGTAGCCGACGCCCAGGCTGAGGAGGCAGAAGGCCACGGTGATGCCCGCTAGGTTGCCGATCTGGCTCATCAACACATCGAAGCTGGAGGCGGCGGCGCCGACGATGACCAGCACTAGGATCAGGATGGAGGCGATCCGCACCGGCCGGTCCATGGCGGCTGCGAAGGCAGGGCGCCATCCGCGCACCAGCATCCCCAACGCCACAGGCGCCAGAACGATCATGAAGACCTCTACGGTCTTCTTGAATTGCAAGCCGACATGCAGGTCGCCGGGCTGGAAGAAGGCGATCGCCAGATTGACCACGACGGGCAGGGTGACGACGGCGATGATCGAGTTGATGGCTGTCAGGCTGATGTTCAGCGCCACATCACCTCGGAACAAGTGGCTGTAGAGATTGGCCGTCGTTCCGCCTGGGGAGGCGGCCAGCAGCATCATGCCGACCGCCAGAACGGGCGGCAGGCGGAACAGCAGCACCAGCCCGAAGCAAATGACCGGAAGCAACAGCAACTGGCAGGCCAGGGCCACGCCGGCCGCCTTGGGCCTCTGGGCCACGCGGGCGAAGTCTGCGGGCGTCAGTCCGAGGCCCAGGCCGAACATGATGATGCCCAGCGCGACGGGCAGGCCGATGGTGGCCATTGCGGAATCCATGCGTCGTTTCTCCCCGTGCGCCAGATGGCGGCGCGATTGTCCCTCTTAGGCCTGGCCCGCCAGCGCGCGCCCCGCCGCCCGTCCCGAGAATATGCAGCCGCCCAGGAAGGTGCCCTCCAGCGCATTGTAACCATGCAATCCGCCGCCGCCGAAGCCCGCAGCTTCGCCTGCGGCGTAGAGTCCTTCCAGCGGCGTTCCGTCCGGCGTCAGCACGCGGCTGGACAGATCTGTCTGCAGTCCGCCCAGCGACTTGCGCGTCAGGACGTGCAGCTTGACGCCGATCAACGGCCCGGCCGCCGGGTCAAGCACCCTGTGCGGCGCAGACGTGCGGGCCCAACGATCGCCGCGATACCGCCGGCTGTTGTAAATGCCCTGAACTTGCGCGTCCTTGGCGTAGGGATTGGCCATCTGGGCGTCTCGATCCTCGATCTGGGCGCGGATCAGGGCGGCGTCCAGCAGCGGTCTGTCGGTCAGGCCGTTCATCCTGCCGACCAGCGTATCCAGGTCGTCTGCGACCACGAAGTCGGCGCCCTTGTCGCGGAAGGCGGCGACTTCTCGCGGCGCGGCTTTGCCTAGGCGTGAACGCAGGACGCCCAGAAGGTTGCGGTTGGTGATGTCCTGGTTCTGCTCCGAGCCCGACAGGGCGAACTCCTTGGCCATCATGGTCTCGGTGACGATGAACCAGGAGTGGTCATGCTCGGCCAGATCAGGAGTGGTCCGCAGATATTTCAGCGTGGCGATGGTGTCGTAGCCGGGCAAGGCCGGGAAGGGCAGGCGCCGCCCCAGGGCGTCGAACCACAGAGGCGACGGTCCCGGCAGGATGCGGATCGCATGGTCGGGCCAGATCGGCGCCCAGTTCCGCACGCCCTCCACATAGTGCCACATGCGGTCCCGGTTCACGAGTCGCGCGCCAGCCCTGGCCGCGATGTCCAGCATCCGCCCATCCACATGGGCGGGCACGCCGGTGATCATGCGTGCCGGCGGCGCGCCCAGCCGCTCGGGCCAATAGCGCCGGACCATCTCATGGTTGCCGCCGATGCCGCCGGTCGCCAGGATCACGGCGTCGGCTTTGAGGGTGAAGTCGCCGATGACCTGGCGATTGGAGGGGGCGCCTCGCGGCGCGTCGTCGGGCGCCAGAGTCACGCCGGACACCCCCTTCACGCGCCCGGCCTCGACCAGCAAATGATCGACGCGATGGCGATGATAGAAGATCAGTCGACCAGACTTGGCCGCCTCTCGCACACGACAGGCGAACGGTTCGGATACGCCGGTTCCCGTGCCCCAGGCGACATGGAAGCGCGGAACGGAATTGCCGTGACCGAGCGCCTTGCCCGCGCCGCGTTCGGCCCAGCCGACCATGGGCGTCAGTTTGATGTCGTGTCGACTGAGCCAATTGCGTTTTTCTCCGGCTGCGAATTCCACGTATGCGCGGCCCCATTGCACAGCCCACTCATCTTCAGCCAAGGGGGCGCCCAGGCGATCCCAGCCGGCGCTGCCTTGCCAGTCGCGCCACGCCAGGTCGAAGCTGTCACGCACGCCCAGCCGCCGTTGCTCGGGCGAGTTCACCAGGAACAGGCCGCCGAAGGACCAGAATGCCTGACCGCCTAGGTTGGCGGCATTCTCTTGATCAACCAGGGCGACGTACTTGCCCGAGCGGGTCAACTCGTGTGCGGCGACCAGCCCTGCCAATCCTCCGCCGACTATAACGATGTCCGTGTTCATCGGCCTGCACCCCAAAAATAATACGCTCTCATCATTACTAACAATAATGTTAGCGAAAGGAAAATAGTTTGAACAATGTGATACCTGGGTCTGCGCTGCATTGCGCAAGATAAGCGACGCAGCTGCAAAAGCTTCCGCTACGTCATCGAACAATGATGTAAGTAGTGTATTGACAGATCAGTGAATAGATGGATCGTGTGGCCTTAGTCCTGCGGTCGCACCGTCCAACCGTGAGATGATAAATCGGGACGGGGGAAACGTGTCGGCGCGCCTGGGGAAGGGCGCTCGATGTCTGGGGAGATAAGTTTCATGGCTTCAGCGGCCTGTAATCGCGCGCGTCTGGCTGTCACCGCGTCTGCCGTTGTTCTTGCTGTAGCGGCCGGCCCCGCTCTGGCTCAGGACGTCGCGCCGTCACAGGAAGCAACCACCGTCGGCGACATCATTGTTACGGCCCAGAAGCGTGAACAATCGATTCAGGACGTGCCGATCGCCGTGACGGCGCTGTCGGCGGAAAACCTTGACGCCATGAAGATCGAGGGCGGGTCGGAATTGATGCGGGCGATCCCGAACGTCAGTTTCTCCAAGGCCAACTTCTCCATGTACAACTTCTCGATCCGCGGGGTCGGGACTAAGGCGATTTCGGCCAGTAGCGACCCGGCCGTGGCGGTCAGTTTCAACAACACGCCGTTGATCCGAAACCGTCTGTTCGAGCAGGAGTATCTGGATGTGAACCGCGTCGAGGTGCTGCGCGGGCCACAAGGTACGCTGTATGGTCGCAACGCTACCGGCGGCGTGGTCAACATGATCCCAAACCTGCCGGGCTTTGACTTCGAGGGTTTCGTCAAGGGCGAGGCGGGCAACTATGACACCCGGCGCATGTCGGCCATGGTCAATGTACCGATCACCGACACCTTCGCCGTTCGTCTAGCCGGATCGGCGACCAAGCGCGACGGGTTCGACTACAACAGCTTCAACGACACCCAGGTGAACGACCGCGACATGTGGTCGACGCGCTTTTCAGCCCTTTGGGAACCGACGGACCGCTTCCGCACCAGCTTTATCTGGGAGCATTTCGAGGAAGACGATCAGCGTTCCCGCACGGGCAAGCAGTTGTGTACGCGGGATCCGGGGCCGACGCGCGTGGGTGCGGTCAATATTACTTCCGACCTGATCCGGAACCGTCTGAGCCAGGGATGTCTGCCCGGCTCGCTCTATGATGACGCGGCCTATGGCGCGCCGAACGGCGGCGCGTTCGCCCATATTTTTCTCGCCGCCACGTCATTTGGCTATGATGCTTCGAGAAGGCTGGTGGTGGGCGTGCCGCTTGGAACGGACCCTTATGCAGGTTTGACCCAGTCACGGAACTTGCGAGAAGTAGCGACCAGTTATGACCCAATCTTTCGGGTCAAGAACGATGTTTCGCAATTTAATGTAGAGTATGACTTCAGCGATAAACTGAAGCTGATATCTCAAACCGCGTACTCGAAGGATGGTTACTATTCAACTCAAGACTATAATAGATTTGTTTCAAATCCTATATTCAACAGCACTGACAATCTTTTTGATATTAATGGGCAGCCTATAGTTAACTCTCCTTTGCCTGGTGGTTACTATACAGATCCACAACTAGGTACATCCAATAGGATGATTTCTGCAGACTTGAGTAAGTCTGACAATCGCCAATGGACTCAAGAGCTAAGACTTCAATCAAATCTTGATGGCAGATTTAATTTTAATATCGGTGCTAATTATTTGGATTTTAAATCCAATGATGATTACTACGTTTTTAATAACGTTTTTACTTTCTTGGCTGAATATTATTACAATAATGTTGTAGGTGCTCCTGTAAATCAGGGGCGTGTTACGCAGCCTTGTACGCCTCAAACTCCAAAAGAATGTGTCTATGTCGATCCGACGCCTATCAGTCAGTTGGCTGGCGACGGGCACAACTACTTCCGTAGCAAGAATGTTGTTCATACACGTTCCTGGGCGGTCTTCGGCGAGGGGTATTGGGATCTGACGTCTGACCTGCGGCTGACGGCGGGGTTGCGTTACACCGATGATCGCAAGATCAGCACGCCCTATCCGAGCCAACTCCTTCTGGGTGCGGATCGCGGCAATCCGGGACCGTCGTCGGGCGGTTATGTCAGCCGTGGCTATCCGGCGCTGCCGGACGTCAAGCAGCAGTGGGGCGCCCTGACCGGGCGACTGGTGCTGGACTGGAAGCCGGTGACGCCCTTTACGGACGACACCCTGATCTACGCCTCCTACGCTCGGGGCTATAAGGGCGGCGGCGCTAACCCGCCTCGCGTCGACATCAATCCGTCGGTCATCCAGTATCAGCCGTTGGCCGAGTTGTTTGAGCCGGAATACGTCAACGCTTTTGAGATCGGAACGAAGAACTCCTTCCATGATGGAAAAGTGCGGTTGAATCTGACCGCCTTCTATTACGACTACACCGACTATCAGGTGTCGCAGATCGTCGATCGTATCTCGCTGAACGAGAACTTTGATGCGCGCATGATGGGATTGGAGCTGGAAACGGTGTTCCAGCCGACGCCTAACCTGCGCTTGGATGCGAACATCGGCTATCTGGACACCAAGATCGGCGATGGTGAAGGTTCCATCGACGTTATGAATCGAACCCAGGGCAATCCTGACTGGATGGTGTTGCGGCCCTGGCTGCAGGTGCCGTCGAACTGCATCGCGCCGACCAAGCATGTCGAAAAAATCTTAGGTACGGCGTTTCCAGAGATTACGAAGACGCTCGCGCTTCAGGCGCTGTGCGGCGGTTCGCTTCGCACGGGGACGTTTGATCCCAACTACACCTCCAGCGTTCCCTTCTGGCGTCTGTTCGGCATCACCTACGATCCATTCAAGGATGCGCCGAACGGGGGGCGTGGTTTTGAGGCGGATCTCAGCGGCAATGAGCTGCCCAATGCGCCGAACATCACCGCCAACATCGGCGCCCAGTACACATTCTTCCTTGGAGATTGGGATCTGACGCTGCGCGGCGATTACTACTATCAGGGAAGCAGTTATTCTCGCGTCTATAATACGCAATATGATCGCCTGAAGGCATGGGATAATGTTAATGTCAACGTTACGCTGGAAAATATGTCGAGCGGCTTGGTTTTCCAAGCGTACGTCAAGAATCTGTTTGACGACGCGCCAATCACGGATGCCTTCACGAATAGTGATGATACTGGTTTGACGACGAATGTTTTCACGCTTGATCCTAGATTGATAGCTGTAAGCGTAAGTAAGAGATTCTAAGTTTAAATCCTACGCCGCCATCTTTAATAAGGTGGCGGCGCTTGTTGTTGTGATTTATAGAATTTAAAGTGAATAATATAAAATTAATCATATTTATAATTTGACTTACATCTGTTTCAATTGTCTTGTGTCTTCGTCACCATTAACTGGTGAAATATTTGGGAGGAGATGACATGTTTAAAGCTGCTTCTATTGCTTCAGCCGCCGTTCTGGCCATCGCGGGCTTCGCCGCTCCGGCCATGGCGCAATCGATCAGTCCAGCCGGTACGTCTTTTGTCTTGTCAGGCGCCTTGACCCTTGAGCAGTCGACGACCATCAACTGTAACGTGTCACTGAACGGGACTGTGGCTGCTGACGGTAGTTCGGCCACTATCACCGGCGGCAGCTTCAGCCCAGGCGACTGGCAGTGCGGCCTGCTGGTCTCGCCGTCGGGCTTCCCCTGGACGATCACGCCCAACGGAGGTGGTTCGATCACCATCACCAACATCGGCGCCAGCTCGATCCTGGGCAGCTGCAATGGCGTCATCACGACGAACTGGAACAATGGAACCAGTAGCGTGTATTTCCCTACTTCCACTATTCCTGGTTCGCCGAACCCGTGCAAAATCACGGGCACGCTGACGAGCTCGCCGGGCCTGACAATTTCCTGATCATGCCTGATGGTGCGGTCGTCTTTTCCATGACTGCATCGTTTCCGACGCCGGGGGTTCGCAAGAGCTCCCGGCGTTTCTTTTGTTTAGACGCTGATAGTTCAGCAACAACGTATCTATCTGAACCCGACGCCTGATATGAATTAGCCTTCAGGCGAGGTGCTGCGTACGACGGAGTATTGAATGCTGTTGTGGCTGCCCTTGGTCAGTCTAGCCGTCGTGGGGCAGACGGAGGTCGCGCAGACGGAGCAGGGCCGCGCCACCGTAGCGAGAGCTGCAGCCGATCAAGCCGCGCGCCAAACTCTAGAAGAACCGGTCAGGGTCGATGACGTGGAAGTTCGCGGTCGCCGCGGCGCAGCCTTGGTCCCGCCCGAGGTCGAGCTGGACGGCGTAGAGATCGACGCCTTGGGCGCTTGGGACATCAGCGAGGTTCTGCAGCGGCTGGGTCAAGCATATGGCGTCGGCGAAGCGCCTATGGTTGTCATCAACGGCAAGCGCGTCGCCAATCCCGGCGCCTTCACCGGTTTCCCACCGGACGCCCTTATTCGGGCCGAGGTGCTGCCTGCCGAGGCGGGGGCCCTTTATGGAGGCGCGCCGGGGCAAAGGGTGGTGAACCTGGTCTTGCAGCGGCAGTTTCGAAGCCATGACGGTCAGGTATCCGGACAGCGGCCGACACAGAGCGGAATGTCGTCGCTGGCAATTGATCTGCGCCGCTCGTCGATTAATGGCGAACGGACCTTGCAGATGGGCGCGCGCGTTTTGCGCGACACCGCTCTGCGGGCCGATGAACGCGATCGAGGGGAAGGCGAGAGGCTTGCGGGTGACGCGGTCACCCTGCGCCCCGGCGTCGATCTGGCTGCGGTGAACCTGACTGCGACGCGTCCGCTCGGCGAATGGTCGTCTGTGGTCAGTTTGAACGGTCAGGCTAGGGAAAGCTCGTCGCGCGTTCGCTTCGGCGACGAGATCGTTGCGAGTCTGAGGCGAAATAACAGCCTGGGCGGAGCTTTCGGACTCAGCGGCGAGGCGAAGGGGTGGCGGGTCCAGGTGAATGCGACTGGCCAGGCGTCGCGAGCGCGCGAGAGCGGCTTTGGCGATACACGTGGTGAAAACCGCATGATGGGCCTGAGCGGATCCGTCGGGCGGACGTTGCTGGAACTGCCCGCCGGTCCCCTGGTCGCCAATTTCAACGGCAATTTCATGGATAGTCGCTCGACGGTCGAGCGCGAACAGGGCCGCGCAACAAGCCGCTTTCAGACTCGGGAGGCGAGGGGCTCTTTGGCCGTTCCGCTGGCCAAGGCGGGCGCGCGTGAAGGCGTGTTGCGGGGCTTAGGCGATCTGCTGGCGACGGTAGGCGGCGGCGTTCGGGACACGGGCGCAGGATCCGGCGATGAGATGAGCGCGGCCTTGACCTGGGTTCCGCGTCAGAAGGTGCGCCTTAATGGCCTCTGGTCCGCTGCGAACGACGGCATTTCGAACAATCTGAGGTCCGAGCCCCTGTATCATGACACGCCGCGAGTAGTGTTCGACTTCCGCAACGGCCAAGCGGTGGAGATCGTACCGATCATGGGAGGAAACCCCGACTTGCGACAGCCGCGCTCGGAGCGTCTTTCGCTGACGACGTCGCTGGGACCGTTCACGCGGTGGAGTCTATCCGCCAACCTGGGCTATCAACGCGACAGGACGACGAACGGGGTCGGCTCCCTGCCAGACCTGACAGAGGATGTCGAAGCGGCCTTTCCAGAGCGATTCCGTCGAGATCTGGATGGGCGGCTGATCTCTGTTGATTATCGCCCGCTTAACTTCGGCGCCAACCTGACGGAAGGCCTGACCAGCAGTTTGAACTTCAATCTGCCGCGCCCCTCTGGGGCTGTTGGCGACGAAGCGACGATTCTGCGGGTGTCGCTAAGTCATAGCTATCGTTTGCGCAACACGTTGTCGCTGGCGAACGGACTCCCTGAGCTGAATCGACTGAAGGGAGACGGGGGCGGAGTGTCGAGGCAGGACGCGCGTTTGCTGATCGATGCACGACGCGGGCGTTGGGCGCTAAACGCTTCAGCGCGATGGCAAGACGGTTATCGCACGCGACGGTTGAGTGGCGCCGATGGGCCGACGGACTTGCTGTTGAAGCCATTCGCATCAATGGATTTGAAGCTGAGTTTTCAGATGGCCTCTACTCGCGCGGCATCCGCCGTTGATGCTGAAGCGATGCGCCGAAGGGCTGGGGGCCTGCAAGTGAGCCTGGAGGTTTCAAATCTGTTCGATGAAAGGCCTCAAGCACATCTAGGTGATGGTGCGTCAGCGCCTGGCTATGGCCGGGATGCACAAGACCCCATCGGTCGCGCAGTGCGGTTAACGTTGCAGCGGCGCTTCTGAACACCTTCAGCGCATTCGCCGCAACACCATTGTCAACGACGAAAAACCGAATCGCCCAAGCTGGGCGCTATCTGCCGCTTTTCGACGAAGTTTTTATGGGGGAAGGATTTCAATCCCCCGAGTGGCTCCGCTTCGCGGAAGCTTTTCGAACTATCTGCCTTCTGCCAAATCGAGAAGTAGGGGCTTTGTTTGAGATGGTACGATTCTTCTATGAGGAACGACGGGAGGCTCCTGATCTCTCATCAACTTGAATCGTGTTCCTCATGCGGGACCGTGTTTGCCGAGGAGGACGCACCGACATTTCTCGCCGGGCAGGATCATCGGCCAATACCAACAAGGACAGCGCCCTCCCGCACCCACAACCTCCCTGGTTATACCGATCTAGGCAACAAAAACCCTGCAAGAGCAGTGTCTTGCAGGGTTTTTGCGTTTCTGTGTCCGCGCAGTGTCTTTGGGCCATTTTCAATCGGTCAGGGGAGCAGCGGGGCGCCGTCCCGAAGGAAGGCGCGCCTTTGCCGGTCCAGTACGGCCACGCCGCGTCCGGAGGGATCATGTGGACGTCGTCCTTCATCCCTTGATGAAAGCCAGGATGTCCGCGTTCACCACGTCGGCGTTCACCGTCAGCATGCCGTGCGAGAAGCCGGGATGGATGATCAGCTTGCTGTTCTGCAGCAGCTTGTCCTGCATGAGGGCGCCGGTCTTGTAAGGGACGACCTGATCGTCGTCGCCCGCCAACACCAGCGTGGGTACGGTGATCGCCTTCAGGTCCTCGGTCTGGTCGGTTTCCGAGAAGGCCTTGATGCCTTCATAGTGCGCCTTGGCGCTGCCCATCATGCCCTGACGCCACCAGTTGTCGATCACGCCTTGCGAGATTTCGGCGCCGGGGCGGTTGTAGCCGTAGAAGGGGCCGGCGGGCACGTCGATGAAGAACTGCGCCCGGTTGGCGGCCAGAGCGGCGCGGAAGCTGTCGAAGACCTCGATCGGCGTGCCGTTGGGATTGTTTTCGGCCTTGACCATCAGCGGCGGCACCGCGCTGACCAGCACGGCCTTCGCGACGCGGCCCTGAGGCTGGCCGAACCGGGCGACGTAGCGCGCCACCTGTCCGCCGCCGGTCGAGTGACCGATGTGGATGGCGTTCTTGAGATCCAGATGCTCGGCGACCGCCGAGGCGTCCGCGGCGTAGTGATCCATGTCATGGCCGTCGCCGACCTGTTCCGAACGGCCATGCCCGCGCCGGTCATGCGCGACGACGCGATAGCCCTGCTGCAGGAAGAACAGCATCTGGTTGTCCCAGTCGTCCGCCGATAGGGGCCAGCCATGATGGAAGTGCATCGGCTGGGCGTCCTTGGGGCCCCAGTCCTTGTAGAAGATGTCGACGCCGTCGGAGGTGGTCACATAGGGCATGGTCTGTCTCCTTGTCGTTATCGGAACGAACCGGCGGCCGTGATCGGCGTCGGCATGTGGAGGACCAACTGGGCGTCCTTGACGACGTCCAACTGGACCAGGGTTGAAGCGCCCAGCCCGTCGAGCAGTTGCGTCAGCAGTCCCCCTTGTCGCTGCAGCGTGATCCCGGACGGCATGACCTTCTGAGCGAAGGACAGGGTGTTCGACTGCACCGAGATCTGACGCCACTGGCGGATGCTGCCGAACGACTTCCCACCCTGGCAAACAGTCTACTGGTGGTTCCGGCGGTTCGTACGTCGACTGCTGTTTCGCACGATCCACGATGTCGCGCTGATGCTTGACCGCGAGCGCGAGAACCGGGAGCAAAGTCCGACCGCAGCGGTCGTCGACAGCCAGTCAATCAAGGCGCCCGCGGCGGAAAAGCGCGGCTTCGATGCGGGCAAGAAAGTCGTTGGCCGCAAACGGCATATCGCAGTCGGGCAGGCTGCTGATGGTGAATCTCACCACCGCAGACATCTCCGACAGCGCCGGTGCCCAGACTATCGTCGCAGCCATCCGAAAGCGTTGGCCCTGGCTCAAGCACCTTTTCGCCGACGGTGCCTATGACCGCACCCGCCTCATGGACGCCGCCGCCTATCGCGACTTCGTCCTAGAGATCGTGCGGCGCACCGATAAAGAGCCCCGCTTCAAGGTCCTCCCCCGGCGATGGGTCGTCGAGCGAACCTTCGGCTGGATGACCCGGTGGAAGCGCCTCGTCCGAGACTACGAACAGCGCCTCGACGTCTCCGAAGCCATGATCCACATCGCCCTCGGAAGCCTCATGCTGCGCAGGATCGTCCATCCTTGAGCATTCTCAAACGGACTCTGAGAATTCTTCTTCGTCGCTCAAGGTGTCGCGCAATGATGCCTTGCAAGTCTCACCGTGCATCTCGAACGTGTAGGATTCGCTCACCTCATCCCAATTCTTCACGGCTGTACGGATGAGCGTCCCACTGATCGTATCATGCTTCTTCTGCGATAACATATCCAGAGAGACTTCGAGAATTGGGCCGACATGCCGCTTTCGATTATGGTCAGCTCGATCTCTGGCCGAATGAGTGTGAAGGCATGGTTCGGGTCTGATGCACCGTTAATGCTCAAAACCGTGAAGTCGGGTTCTCGTCCTGTACCGAGCCGCCAAAACTTATGATTTCAAGCGTTGAAAGGTCTATGTTTGCTCAGGCTCTCGTTGTGATCCCGAAAGGATGTTTCCCAGTGTTTCACTTGTGATCCTGCACCTATCGAGGTCCGCGTCATCATAACGCTCGCCCTCGCCGATTTCGTAGATGTCGAACTCGACACCGGAATTTTGCAATAACGCGACGATGGCTCTCAAGCGCGAAATACCATCATCATAAAACGCGTTGCTGAATAGATCTTCCTGCACGACCGGACGACGACCTGTCACCGCAGCTTTGATGTCGGCAAGGCTATCTCCGGTGAGTTTGTATAGCGAAACCAACAGGGCCGTCGCGATCTCACTGGTGTTCAAGATGATCGCTATGTGAGGAAGGGTGGGGGGCATCCCCTTCCGAGGTCGCCCAGAGGTACCTGGAGAAATGTCGCGAATAGCATCACCGCCAGGGCTGGAGTGATGATAGATTCCCAACTCTCGGTTCCCGGGGCGGCCCAGCCGATCACGGCTGCGCACGCCACGGTCAGGAAATAGATGCCGACCTGCCCGGACTCGAGTCGATCACGAAGGGCTTGTAGCACCATACTTTAAATCCAGTGACAGAAGCGTCCGCCGCTTCTGGTTCCGGCGGCTTGGCTTTGTTGAGGGGAAGCCGCACGCTCTGAACTGGTGGGGGAGGCGGGGGCGGCATTTCAATTATTGGCGAATGATGGGGCGATGGTGGACGAAGATCAAGCGGTGAAGGCGCTTGCCGCCATCTCCAACAAAACGCGCCTGCGCATCGTGCGCTTGTTGATTGTTGCAGGCGCCGAGGGGCTGCGGGCTGGGCTCTATCGCTGACGCGCTCGAGGGCGCGCCTGTGTCGCGCCTGTCCTTTCACCTCGGGCAACTCGAGGCGGCTGGTCTGATCGAGAGCCGTCGGGCCGGGCGCTGGATTATTTACAGCGCGGCTTTCACGCGCTTGTCGGGTCTCTTGGCCTTCCTGATGCGGGATTGCTGTGCTGGCCATTGTGCGGTTTGCGATCGGGCGATTGCACTTTTCGCTCAATGCACTGGGCGCCCTACACGGGCGAGCGGCGGCTGACCGTCTTTACGATATCCGGCCATTTGTCGCGGATGCTCATAATGCTCGTGGGCGTGATACCGTCGAGCGGCCCTCAGATGTTCGGCGGTTTGACGTGGAGAAGGAGCTGCAGAGAAAGGACAAGCTGGGCGCGAAGCGCGTCCTGCCTTGCCGGCGACATATCGAAATCGCCGCCCAAGTCTCGCGCCAGCATGACTCCCCCGATCGTCGCCATGAGCAGCCGAGCGCGAATGTCGGCGTTTTCACCTCCGACCCAGGCTTCGAGCTCTGCGTAGGCGTCAGTCCCGAGTGTAGCGTCGATAATACGACGCGCACGCTCAGAGCCGCTTGAACGGAGCAGGATGTGCGCACCCAGAAGAAGCGGCGTGGCTCCGTCGCCGAAAAGCGCCTCGTCGACGAGTTTTTCGGCGAGGGCGACCCGTTCGCTCCAGCTGTCACGCCAACCGGAATGACAAGCCTTCACGACCTCCGAGAAAAGATCTTCCTTCCCTCCGAAGTAGCGGTTGATCAGGGAAGGATCCACATTCGCCCTGTGGCCTATGGCGCGCACGCGCACCTTGTCGAATCCGTGTTCGGCGAACAGTTCGGCCGCGGACCGAAGCAGCGCCTTTCTCGTGACGTCCGCATCCCTGCAGCGCCCCTCCGCGCGCCCGGGTTGAGAAGGGTTCCGCGCCTTTCTGATCATCGGAGGCGTCTCGCAAGGGCTTAGGGATCGAGTTTGGGGCAGGGCGTGATCATCTGGACAACGCGTTTAGCTTGACGGGCAATTCAAAGCCCCAGGCGAATGGATCTGAAGGTTCGCAGACAAACTCCGAGCGTCCGATGTAATGCGAGGTTCCCTCCACCCTGACCCGTGAGACGATCCCCCGCTCGTCCTCCGAGACTCGCGCCAGGGTCCCGGTGAAGCCCTGGCCGGAGACGCCGCGAATTTCGCAGGATTGGCCTGGCTGCATCTCGCCTCTCGCGGCGCACAGTGCGATGCGCGCCGTTACGCCGCTGCCGGTCGGAGAACGGTCGATTTGCCCCTCGGCGAAAACGCACAGATTGTAGCTCGGCAGCCCGCCGTGATCGCCCAGCGGCGTGTCGTCGGTGAGGATCGTCCCGTAGAGGAAGCCGAGATCGGGTTCTGAAGGATGTCGCACCGGCAGGGTTGCGCGCACTGCATCGGTGATTGCGACGGCTGCCGCCGCCAGTTCGGCCAAGGGCGTGTCCATGAGGGACAGGCCGAGCCTCGATGCGGGAAGCACGGCGTAGAACGCGCCCCCGAAGGCGATGTCGAGTTGAACGGATCCGAACCCGGGCACTTCGACCGCCTGATCCAACTCAGGGCAATAGGCCTCGACGCTTTCAAACGCCACCCGCACCTCTTCGGCGTCTTTCCAGACTTCCACGTCCACCACGCCGCAAGGCGCTTCCAGCTTGAACCTGGCGCGGTCATCCCCGATCCGGACCCGGCCGCTGTCGACCGCCCACCGGCCCAGGGCGAGCGTGGCATGACCGCACATGGTGCTGTAGCCTTCCTGGTGCGTGAACAGCGCGGCGAAATCGGCGTCCGGGTGACAGGCTGAGGTCGGGATGACGCCATACATGTCGGCATGGCCGCGCGGTTCGAGCATCAAGGCGCGCCGAAGGTGGTCATGATTCCGATGCGCGTCGCGTCGCTTTTCGAGAAGGGTCGCTCCGACCAACTCAGGATAGCCCGCTTCCACGATGCGGACAGGTTCTCCGGCCGTGTGCATGTCGAGCGTGCGGAGCGTGACGGCCTCGGTCGGCGCGTTCATATCAATCTTAATCCTTCCTTTACCCTGGTTAGATCGCGGCGGCTCCACGCCTTGATCGGGAGGGGCCGGCCAGATTGCGCCGTTTCAGCGTGCGCCGAAATGGAGCTTGTCGTCGATGAGGAGCAGAATGCGCACGGGCTCGCAACTTTTCTTCCACGATCTGAGAACGACCGAGAGTTGAATTACGATGCTCTCGTCGAGCGGTCCGCCGATTATCGTCAAAGTCGTTCGAATGCGCCTGAGCGCCTGCGCTGGCTGGATTCGTGAGGTGCCCCCGCTCGCCTTTTTGCCCCTTATCCGGGTGATGTCCGCGTTCGGTGCGGCGATCCGATAAGCTTATACCAAAAAAGCATTTGTCCTGATGCAACACGCGTGTTGGCCTTATAAAAGGTCGAGCGACCGGGCGGCGAGATCTCCGAAAGCTTCGATCCAACAAGTTCTATCCGCGTCTTAACAACGCGGTTGATCTGAGCGCGCGACAATAGCGCGCCGTGGGAGGATGACATGAAGCTGCGCCAGAATCTGCTGTCGTCGACAGCAGCCTTTGCAACCGTCTTTTTTGCGTCTCAAGTTTGTGGGCAGGAGGCGGCTTCCGACAGCACTCCGCCGGAGATCGCCGCGCCGGCTGACCAAGCCACCCAGCTCGGTGAAATCGTAGTGACCGGAAGCCGGATTTCGCGACGAGACTACCAGGCGGAGAGCCCTGTCGTCACAGTCGGCAAGGAATTCATCGAGGCGTCCGGAGGGGCGCCGGTCGAGGCCGCGCTGGCGCAGATGCCCCAGTTCACGCCAGGGAACACGTCGACCTCCGGTCAATTGCGCGGGAGCGCGCAGGGCACGGTGGATCTACGCGGCTTGGGCGCTTCGCGGACCCTGGTGCTGCTGGACGGCCGCCGTCTGCAACCCTCCTCGGGGAACAATGTCGTGGATATCACCACCATCCCTCGCGCGCTCATTTCGGGCGTCGAGGTGATCACGGGGGGCGCGTCTTCGACCTATGGATCCGACGCCGTGGCCGGGGTGGTGAACTTCAAGCTCAACCGTCGTTTCGAGGGCTTTCAGATCGACGCTCAATATGGCCTGTCTGGTCAGGGCGACGACGAAACCCTCCGTTTGGATGTCACCGCCGGCGGGGCCTTCGCCGACGGTCGCGGCCATGCGGTCCTGTCGGCGGGCTATGGCCGGCGCGAGACCATCCTGACGGTGGATCGTGACTTCTATCTGCGTCAGCAGACGGCTTCGGCGACCATCCCCCAGGGCCTGTTGCCGGCGTCGGCCAATCGACCGAGCCAGTCTGCCGTAGATATGGTGTTCGCCCAGTACGGAGTGGCGCCGGGAACCGTCCAAGCTACCAGCACCTTCGGCTTCAATGATGACGGCACCTTGTTCGCCACGGGGCGTTCCGTGGTCAACTATCGCGGCCCGGGCGCCGAGATGGGCTTCACCAACAATGGTTCTTCGGTCGGCTTCAATGGGGTCGACACCTACTTGCAGACGCCGCAGACGCGCGGATCGATCTTCGGCGCGGTCGACTACGACCTCACCGACACGGTCAAGGCTCAGCTGCAGTTCAACTATACCGTTTACGATTCAACGACCCAATTGGCGGCGGCGGTGGCGGATGCGACGACCGGTCTCACCGTGCCGGTGACGAACCCCTTCATTCCGGCGGACTTGCGCGCTCTTCTGGCTTCACGACCAGATCCCAACGCTGCGTTCTCGTTTGAAAAACGGACGCTATACGCGGGACCTCGGCGCACCGATCTCAGCTATGGCGTCGGCCAGGTGGTGTTGGGTCTCTCCGGGGCCCTGCCGTATCGCGACTGGTCCTGGCAGGGGCACGTCTCATATGGCCGGACGGACGAGACGCGTCAGTTGACGGGATGGACCTCGCTGTCGGGAACCCAGCAGCTGTTGAACGCCCCAGACGGCGGCGCGTCCTTGTGCGACGGAGGGTTCGATCCGTTTGGTATGACCGCGCTGTCTGCTTCCTGCCTGAACTTCCTGCGGCGTTCGCCCAAGGACACCAGCGAATACAGCCAGACGGACGCCGAACTGAACCTGCAAGGCGGTCTGCTCACCTTGCCGGCAGGCGAGGTGCGATTCGCGGCGGGCCTGTCCTTCCGGCGCAACACCTACGCCTTCAACCCGGATTCTCTGCATATCTCCGGCGACGTGATTTCGCCGAACCAGGCGATGCCGACGCAAGGACGGACTCAGGTGAAGGAAGTTTATGGGGAGGTGTTGATCCCCGTGCTGGCCAATCTGCCTCTGGTCCGGAGCCTGGAGCTTAACCTGGGCTATCGTGTGTCGGACTACGCCGACGTCGACACAGTCTCGACCTATAAGGCGACCGCCAACTGGCGGGTGAACGACCTGCTGGAATTCAGGGGCGGGGTCGCCCGGGCCATCCGCGCGCCGAGCGCCGGCGAACTGTTTGCGCCGTCAGTGAAGACGGCTTCAACCATCGGCTCCACCACCACGGGCGCAGGCGATCCCTGCGATATTCGATCGCGCTATCGTGCAAGCGAAAACGCGGCTTCGGTGCGAGAGCTGTGTCTGGCGCAGGGCGTCCCGGTCGGGCTGATCGACAGCTATGTCTACAACATCAACACGGTGACAGCGACAACCACCAGCGGCCTGAACCTGATCCCCGAAACGGCCGACACCTATGCGATCGGCCTGGTGTTCCGTTCGCCGTTCCAGACGCCCTGGCTGAGCAACATATCCGGTTCCATCGACTATTATGACATCAGCGTCGAAGATGCGATCGGACCGTTGACGATCGGCAGCAGCCTGTCGGAGTGTTTCGACAACAATCCGACTTTTGCGAACAGCAATATCTACTGTCAGCAGATCGCTCGCGACCCGGCGACGGGCGTTATCACTCAGGCGTCTCGCCAGCCCATGCTGAATCTGGCCGCCTTCCGCACCTCGGGCTTTGACATGCAGGCGGACTGGCGCGCGGACCTTGTCGATCTGGGCCTTCCGGATGCGGGCTCGCTCTCGCTCAATATGGTGGCGACCCGCCTGCAGAAGTACGAAACACAGAGTTTCACAGGCGACCCCTTCCGCGACTCCGCCGGCTTCCAAGGGCGGCCCGAGTGGAAGCTGGTCACGACGGCCCGGTATGACGTCGGTGATTTCCAGTTTATGGCGCGTCATCGCTTCATCGACGAGATGAAGGCGACGGCTCGGATCACCAATCCAGCCAATACGACTCCGTCTGCAAAGGCGGCCAGCTATGTCGATCTCGAGGCGCGCTGGTCGCTGAGCGAGGCGACCGATTTACGCTTCGGCGTGATAAACGCCTTCGACCCCGAGCCGGTCACCATCAACGGCACGCCGGGCAGCACCGACGCCACCCTGTACGACGTCATCGGCCGTCGATTCTACGTGGCCCTTCGCCAGACGTTTTGAGCCCAAGGGAAGCAAGCTGATGAAATGCGATACAGCCGCCGTCGCTTTTATGATGGTCGTCGGGTTGTGGACGACGGCCGCGCCGGCTCTGGCGGAACCCGCCTTCACCTTCCGAATTGATAGCCGAGAGACCTTGGCCGGCGAGGATGGAGCCGGCGCGTATCAGGTGTTGAAAGGGGCGGTGATCGGCGAGGTCGACCCGGCGGAAGGCCAAAACGCCATCATTCAGGACCTAAACCTCGCCCCACGCAACGCGCGCGGCTACGTCGAGTATTCTACCGACTTCATCCTCTATGTGCCGGCGGACGGATCGCGTGCGAACGGCGTCCTTCAGTACAACACGCCGAACCGGGGCAATCTGATCCACTATCCGCCCGATCCTCTTTTTCTTCGGCGAGGTGAGGTCATCCTCTACGCTGGTTGGCAGGGCGACGTGCCCAAGACCGGGCCGGAGCGGATGACGCTTACGGCGCCGGTGGCGCGCAATCCCGACGGCTCATCGATAACGGGTCCCTATCGCGCCGATCTGATCCCGACGACAGGCGCTACGGACCTACGACTGCCAGGCGGGCCGTTCAACGGCACGATGAAACCCTATGCCCCGGCCTCCATGGACAACAGCGGACCCGATTACCGCCTGTCGCGCCGGGTGAAATATTCAGACGCTCGTATTCCGATCGCCAACAGCGACTGGGCCTTTGCCGCCTGCGACGCCTCCCACCCTTTTCCGGGCAAGCCGGATCCGACCCGCATCTGCGTCAAGGGCGGCGTCGACCCGAATTCCTTCTACGAGATCATTTACACCGCCCGAGATCCCATCGTTATGGGACTGGGGTTGGCGGCGATCCGCGACCTGGTCTCGTTTCTGCGTTACGAGGATGCGGATCGCGAAGGTTTGGCCAATCCCGCACGCGGCCTGGTTCGTTACGCCATCGGCTCCGGCCGATCGCAGACCGGCAACTTCATGAAGACCTTCATCCATCTGGGTTTCAATGAGGACCTTGGGGGGCGCCGCGTGTTTGACGGCGTTTACTCCCTGGTGGGGGCGCGGCTCACCAATGTGAACGCCCGCTTCTCCATCCCGGGCGGCGGCGGGGGCGCGCGGACGGACTTTTCGGCGCCGGCCCAACTCGGGCCGCGAGGCTTTGCGCCGGATTATGTGGACAATGTCGCGGGCCGGACGGGAGGAATCTTCGCCCGCTGCAGCCTGTCCGACACCTGTCCCAAGGTGTTCATGAGCTGGAGCAGTTCAGAGCTCTGGGCGCTGCAGGGGTCCTCGGGGCTGACCGACGCCTATGGCCTCCGGGACCTGCAACAGCCCGACAATCTGCGCATCTATCTCCACTCCAGCACCCAGCACCGGGACGCCGCGCTGCCGCGCTTCAACCCGGATCGCGCCGCCTATCCGATCGGGCCGCTGGCGACATACATCGACTCTCACCAAAGGGCCCTGTTCCTGGCGCTGGAGGAATGGGTCGTCGACGGACGCGAGCCGCCGGCCAGCCGCATTCCCCGCATCGAGGACGGCACCTTGGTCAGGCCTGATCAACTGCGCTTTCCCGCCATGCGCGGTCTGGTCTGGGACGGGGAGGGCCATAAGGGATCCATCCCGGACTTCGAGTATAGAGGCCTCTATGTCCAGCGTCCGCTTCTGAATTTCGGCCCGCGTTATCGCGCCGAGGACGAGAGCGGGATCATGGATTATCAGCCGCCGCACAATCTCGGACGCGACTATGCGATCCTGGTGCCTCAGGTCGACGGCGACGGTCATGATATCGCAGGCGTTCGCGGAATCGCAATTGAAGCGCCCCTGGGCACCAATCTCGGCTTCAACTATGCCGCCAACCCGGATTTTGAGGATCTGGACAATCTGAACGGCGCCTTCATCCCGTTCCACAAGACGCGCGCCGCCCGGGTGTCTGCGGGCGACGAGCGGCCGTCGTTGGAGGAACGCTATGGCGATCAGGCGGGCTATGTCGCGGCGGTCGAGGCTTCCGCTCGCCGGCTGGTCCAGGCGCGTTTTATGCTTCAGGAGGACGCCGACCGCTACATTGAGAACGCGCGTCGTCATCCCGTCCTGCCTTGATCCTTGCAGGCCATCGGCGCCAAACTTCCGGCGACGCAGAAGCCCGGGCTCGCCTATGCGGGCTCGGGCTTTTCCGTATCCTATTGCGGAGCCTTAGGTCGGGGGGCGGCACTGGTGGCTGGATGCGAGGGCGGGGTCGCCTCGGCCGTCATAGACGGGGACCGCCGGATAAGGGCACAGCGGACGGGTCAGTTCCACCCCGCTGGCCGGCGTGCTGCCGCGATAGCGCGCCGCTACGATGCGCCGGGGAGCGACGCCCTCCTCGACCCATCGCTCCAAAGCGAGGCTCATGTCGTGATCGGCATCGGCGACCAGCGGCATAGAGTTGCGAGTCGAGGTCGAGAAGTTGGTGGCGCCGCCGCCCAGGGCGCAGTGGCCCATGCCGGGGACGAGATACAGTTGGGCGAAGTCGGAGACGTCGCCGCCGGCCGTATCGATCACCCGGTCGAAATAGTCGATCGTGTCATAGGCGGACACCACGGGGTCCTGCCAGCCGATGAACAGGATGAGCTTGCCGCCTCTCGCCCGGAAGGCCGACAGGTCTGGGTTCACCGCGTCCGTCAGCGGCGCCATGGCGGCGCGAATCCGATCCACCCCGGTCGACCAGTCGAAGCTCCACCAGTTCCATTCCGGGTCGTTCAGCGACCAACGGCGGAAATAGTCGATGCGCTGCGGCTCGTCCGGCTTGCGCGGGTTGGCCCAGTAGACGTCCCAGCCCTCGGCCAGACCCTGTCCCTCGACATATTCGCTGCCGACCGGCCAGGCGGGGTAGATGGTCTCGCCCGTGTCCGCGCGCCGGGCGCCTTGACGCATGCCGCTCAAGGCGCTGATCTTGCGATCCGTCAGGCAGGTCGCGGCTTCCTCGCCCGGTCGGCAACGCAGGTCCGCCAGATCGACGGTGCATCGGCGCGGGTCGACCACTATCCCGTCGGCGACGCCGTCCAGGCCGTCGCAGTCGCGAAGCGCCTTCCGGCTGACCAGTTGAAGGTCGGCACGGGTGAGGATCGGATTGAGGTTGTCTCCTGGCGCATGGTTCTGAAGAAATTGCCACAGGAAGCCGAAATTCAAGTTGGTGCGGTTAGCCCCTGGCGCGCCGGCGATGATGCCGTCGAAATCACCAGGATAGCGTTGGGCCGCCGTCAGCCCCTGATGGCCGCCTGTCGAGCAGCCGGAGAAATAGGACTGGCGCGGCGCGGCGCCGTAATAGGTCTGGGTCAGCGCCTTGCCTGCGCGGATGGATTCATGGACTGCGCGATGACCCCAGTCGGCGATGGCCTCGCGATTGTCGAAGCCGAATTCCAGATCGTCGCCCACATGGCCGGTGTCGGTCGCCACCGCGACGTCTCCCCGACGGACAAGATTGCCCATCAGGTTGTATCGGATCGAGGAACTGTAGCCGCCGTTGCCGACCATGTGGATGCGTCCGTTCCAGGCGGCGAGCGGCATCCAGACCTCAAAGCCGATCCGCGACCGATCCGTCGGCTCCGCCACACCCTGGATGCGACACAATGTTGGCAGGTCGCCCACGGCCGCCTGTCCGGGAACGGCCAACTCGCCAGCGGGGACCACGGTCGCCTCGATAACCCGGGCGCCGGGCAGGTGCTGTTCGGCCATGGCGCGGCACTGGGTAGCGCTGTCGGGTGCGGAAGCCTCGGCAGTTCCGACCAGAAAGGTAATGGCTGAGGCGCCCGCCAGCATCGGCCTGGTCCCAATGCGTCGGTGGAGTCGCGGGGCGGGGGAGGTGGCGTCATCGGGCATGGTGGGCTCCTTGTGGCTTAAGGTTTCACAGCGCGCCCGTCAGGGCGGCGACGGCGGTCATCACCAGGGTTGTTCCGAACGCCCAGAGGAACATGTGTTTCTGGTGATCGCGCAGGCTGACCTGGGACAGACCGATGAGGATGAAGGTCGAGGCGGTCAGCGGGCTCAGCGGGAAGCCGGTGGTCATCTGGCCCAGAATGGCCGCTCGGCCGATCGCAGCCGGGTCGTGGCCCACGGCAGCGGCCGTTTCCGCGAAAACGGGCAGGACGCCGAAATAATAGGCGTCGGGCGTGAAGACGAGGCTCATCGGCATGCCGGTGACGGCGACGATGCCGCTCAACCAGGGAACGGCGAAGGCCGGCATATTCGTCGCCGCGGCCTGGGCCATGGCGGTGATCAATCCGGCCCCGTTCATTATTCCGGCGAAGACGCCAGCGGCGCATATCATGGTAATCACCATCACCACATTCCCGGCGTGGGCGGCCAATTGTTCCTGCTGCGCCTTGGCCGTGCGGCGGTTGATAGGCAGGGCGATAACGAAGGCCGTCATGAACAAGAGCGGCGCCGGCATCTTGGGCAGGGGAACCCATTGGGCGTAGAGGTCCTGGAACAGCAGGACGACGAGCAGGACCGTCAGGCCGAGATTGATCCAGAACAGGGCGTTCATGCGTCCCGCCGGCGCGGAGCCGTCGATCTCAGACGCGCCGACTTCCGGCGGAGGGCGGTTGTTTCGAAGCCCCCCCGCCGGGGCCAGCCGCCTGCGTTCGCGCCAGCCGAGGAAGCCGGCTGCCAAAAGGACCCAGGCGATCCCGGCCAGCATGGCCGGGGCGACAGGCGTGAATATCTCGTCCACTCCGGCCTCGAGGGCGCTCATGGCCCGCGCGGTCGGTCCGCCCCAGGGTAGGAGATTCATCACGCCGGCAGACAGTCCGATGATGGTGGGCAGGACGAGCGGCTTGACGCCTAGGCGACGATGGACCGGCAGAAGGGCGGTCACCGAAATCAGAAAGGTCGTTGCTCCGTCGCCGTCCAGCGCCACCAGCATGGGGAGGATGGCGGTGACAACGCACAGCCTGACGGGATCGTCTTGGACCAGCCGCAACAGCCCTTTCACCAAGGGTTCAAACAGGCCGACATCGATCATCAGGCCGAAATACAGGATGGCGAACATCATCATGGCAGCCACGGGCGCCACGGTCTTCAGTCCGTCGACCGCCATGACGCCGACGTCCTCCGCCTGGCCGCCGATGAAGACGCTGATCAGGGGAACTAGGATCAGCGCCACCGTCACCGGCACGCGCGCAAAGAGGATCAGCCCCAGAAAGGCGCCGATCGTCAAAAAGCCCTGCAGCGCAAGGTCCATACCGCTCCTCCCTGTTCCTTACCGGCCGCCGACGCTTCCTCGCCGGCTGCTGAGCCGTCGGGGCGTCGTTATTCGCCGGGAGACGTCTAAGACTTCAATGTTATGCGCTCTTGTCGATCTCCATCGCGAGCACATAGGAACTCAGGCTTTTGCCGTGGGCGTCGAGCGCGAGGGACCGGGTCACCCCGCCGCCCAGGGCCTTGTGCAGAACGAAATTGAGAGCGCTCAGGCCGGGGATCTCGAAACGGTCGATTTCACCCTGCACCGTGCCTCCCAGGCACGCTCCGACGCGCTCGACGGTGACCTCCCGAACCAGCAGTTCATAATCGGCCGGATCATAGGCGATGACCGAGATATTGGAGATGTCGCCCTTGTCGCCGGTTCTCGAGTGAGCGATTTCGCGCAATCGCATCAGGTGGTCTCCCAGATGATATCCGGACGGACCAGGCTTCGATCCAGAAGGGTCGAGGTCATGGCGATCACCGGATAGGCGGTCTGGAAAACGCCGCCGCCGCCTGCCGGTCCGTTTGTGTAAAGGGCGTCTACCTCTCGGCCCACTTGGCGGGCGCCGGTAAGCGTTCGTGTGCGCGCCGCGATGCGGGCGCGAACTTCGCCGGCGTCGTCTCTGCGTGTCGAACCTGGCAGGAGCGAATCCACGCCGATCAGGTCAAACCGCGTCTCCAGGATTTCATCACCCATCATATCCAGACGTTCCCGCATGATGTCGAGCGCCAGCCGGCCGCGCATCTGCGCCCCCGGCCCGCCATATGAGATTTGCCCTTCGCCGACGAAGCCGTCCTGATAGCCTACCGAAACCTTGAGTTGATCAGGGCGCTTGCGGCCGCCGCCGCGCTCGACCGAAACACGGTCCGGTCCGGCTTGGTGCACGATCACGCTGGAGAAGTCGGCTGTCACGTCGGGACTCAGGTAATTGCCAGGATCGTGCAGTTCATACAGAAGCTGCTCCTTCACGCCGGCCACGGTCACGGCGCCGCCTGTACCTGGGACTTTGGTCACGATGAGGCTTCCATCGGGCGAAACCTCCGCGAGCGGGAAGCCGAGCCGGGCCAGGCCCTCCACGGTCTTGTAGCCGGGGTCCGCGAAATAGCCGCCGGTGACCTGTCCGGCGCATTCCAGAAGATGCCCCATGATGGCGCCTCGACCTAGCTTCTCCCAATCGTCGAAAGCCCAGCCAAACTCGAACGCTGCCGGAGCCAGGAACAGCGAGGAATCCGCTATCCGGCCCGTCAGAACAATGTCAGCGCCTGCGGCCAGGGCCTCCACTACAGGCTCAGCGCCCATGTAGGCGTTGGCGGAGATCGCCCGCTCCGCCAACCCGTCGAGAGCGCCATGTGTCGTGGCGATCTGCAGAACGTCGTCGCCGATCACGGCTGCGATCTTCAGGCCGCTCAAGCCTAGACCTCGCGCTGTTGCAGCCGTCGCGCGGGCCGCGCCCACGGGATTGGCCGCCCCCATATTGCTGATGATGCGCGTATTCTGGCGTGCGCAGGTGGGCAGGACAGCCGTCATGCGCTCAATCAGCAGAGGGTCGTACCCGCCATCGGGATCGGCCATGCGTGATCGGACGGCTCGTGCGATCGTGCGCTCGGCCAGGCATTCGAAGACCAGATAGTCCAGCCGGCCATATTCGGCCAGAACGACCGCCGGCTCGATCCGATCGCCGGAGAAGCCGGCTCCGGATCCGATTCTTACAGCTGATTTTTCGCGGATGTATGCATCGGACATGACGCTATGTTTCGCGTCGCTTATAGAATTACAATGACTATTGCCTGATCAACTTATTCATCGTTAGCATAGATCGAAGGGAGCGCGGACTATGTCGCATCAGATCGAACTGCGGGAGTTGCGGCTGTTCCGGGGCGTCGCAGAACACGGCAGTTTCAGCCTTTGCGCTGAACATTGTGGTATTTCCCAGCCGGCGCTTAGCCGCACGATCAAGCTGATGGAGGACCGGTTGGGAGTTCGATTGTTCGATCGGGACACGAGAACTGTTGCGTTGAGCAGCTATGGTCGTCACCTGCTGCCGATCGCCGAGCGGGTGCTGCGAGAGGTCGAGGCGGGGCTGGACTCTCTTGATCAGTTGGCTTCGGGCGCGCGTGGCCGTATCGTTGTGGCCAGTTTGCCGTCCCTTTCGGCGACTGTGCTGCCTCGCGCCATCTCGGCCTTTCGCGAGACTGCGCCGGATGTCGAGTTTGAACTGATCGACGCGCTGTCGGGTGACATCGCTGAGGCAGTCATTCAGGGGAGAGCGGATCTGGGTTTGGCATTGCGGCCGATCAAGGATGATCTCTTCAACTATGAGGAGATTGGCTTGGACCGTTTTGGCCTGGTCTGTCGTGAGGACGATCCCATGGCCGTGGGCCCGCGCGTTTCCTGGCGCGATTTCGAGATGCGCCCCTTCATTGCAATGGCGTCCAACAGCAGCGTGCGCTTGATGACGGACGCCGCTTTCGTCCAGGTGCGATCACCGGTCAAGCCGCTCTATGAGTGTTCACAGATGGCTACAGTCGGGGCCCTGGTGCTGAACGGCTTGGGCGTTTCGGCCCTGCCGCGCCTGGCCATGCCACTGACCGCCGCGTCCGGCCTGGTTTGGAGATCGTTGTCGCAACCTTCGCTGAAACGGTCGGTGGGGATCATTACGCGTCGTAACCAGGCAGTCAGTCCCACGCTCGCGTCGTTCATATCTACCGTCATCAGGCATTCCGATGCGGTTTTGGGGAGATGCAAAGCGCATTTGAGTCAAGCTGACGGTGCTGGGGACGCGGGCTGAGAACTTCAGCGGTTGGTGCTCCAAGGGGGAACCTCCAAGCCGGTCATCCGAACAAGCCTTATTTCTTATCGCTCGTCGCCGTCGGATCGACGTCGGCCTCCGCGCCAATGTGCGTCGTCTCGACCGCTGTCGTCGCAGAGGATGGCGACAGCGCGAGCGCTTCGACATACCGCAGCAGGGGCTCGCGCTGCGCTTGCGTCAATCTCTCCCAGGCCTGAAGCAGACGATGACGCTGTTCGTCTGACGCCGGGTGGTCCTCTTCCCCCAGCCCCAGGAGTCGCGGAACCGTTGTGGCCAGCGCCAGCGCCAGCTGGCCCAGGCGCACGGCTGCAAGGCCGTTCAGGCCCTTCTCATACTTCTGGATCTGTTGGAATGACAAGCCGACCTTGCTGCCGAGCGCGGCCTGGCTGAAGCCCAGCGCCTTTCGTCGGTCACGGATGCGTCGGCCGATGGCTCGATTGTAATCCAGCTTCGCCTGCAGCTCGGTCACGTCGGTCCTCCTGATCTTGAACGTCGATACGCTGGATCTCGCTAGGGGCTTCTCTGACGGTGACCGCTAATTGACGGACACCGGCCCGGAACGTCCGGGAGGTGCGACGCGTCGCTCGACGGGCTCGGCGGCCTGCTGCGCGGATGCAGCGGAGGAAGGGTGATTGTGAGGCGACCGGTTCATGTCGTGACGCGTCACGTAGAGAAACAGGGTTCCCGCGATCCAGAGCACCGCGAATGGCAAGCTCAGGATCAGCATCGTCCGGCCGCGGGGCGCCAGCAGCACGCAGGCGAGCGCGACCAGGGGGAGAGCTGCGCCGTAAGTGATGTAGAGCGGCAAGCCGGTCGCGTTGAACAGGACGATGCCGAGATAGAGCACCACCCCTGCTCCCACGAGGCCGTTGAAGCTCGCGTATACGCTGTCCATAACCGGCCGGGGTTTGGTGTTCCTGCGGATACGATATGACCGCAGCCGCTTGCCGTAGCGTCCAGGCCGCCAGGCGATAGTCTGACCTCGGATGGGAGACTTCCTGCGCCTCATCCCTCAGTTCCCGGGCCTGGCGCCCTCGAGCGTTTCCGCCCTTTGGCGCTGTGCCAGCCAGATGCGCATGCGGAGGATTTCAGCGTCCCGGCTGCGGATCACATCTTCGGCGAGCGCCTTGGCTTCAGGGTCGGATCCCTGTTCGAGCTCGATGCGGGCCATGGCGACGGCGCCTTCGCTGTGGGCGATCATGAGGCGTATGAAGTCCGCATCGGCCTTGTCGCTCCAGTTGATGTTCATGGCCTGATGCAGCCGCTCGTTCGCTTCCTTGAAGGAACGGGTCGCCGCGCTGTCTTGGGGCCTGTCGCCATGGCCGGCATGTTCGTCGATGGGGCGCGCGTCGACGGAGCCGGCTGTATCGATGGCGGTTGACCCCCGCTTTGTCACCACGCCCAAGAGGAAGGCTGAGAAAGCGAGGAAGACGACGATGATGGCGAGGCCGCTGATACGTTTCATGAGCGGGTCTCCGTCGACGCGCGCCGTGTGCCGCGTCGATCCTGATAGGCGAGCAGGCGCAGGGCGTTAAACACGACCAGCAGCGTGGAGCCTTCGTGGACCGCCACAGCGGGCCCGATGCCCAGCCCGAGGATGGTGGCCGGAACGAGAAAGGCCACGACGCCGAGGCTGACGACCAGGTTTTGCCGGATGACGCTCCGCGTTCGCCGGCTTAGGCCGACCGTGAAGGGCAGTTGGGCGAGGTCGTCGGACATCAGAGCGACGTCCGCGGTCTCCAGCGCGACATCCGAGCCGGCGGCGCCCATGGCGATCCCGACGGTGGCGGTCGCCATGGCGGGAGCGTCGTTGACCCCGTCGCCGACCATAGCGACCTTCGTCTCCTCTCGAAGCCGCTTGATGGCGTCCACCTTATCTTCGGGCATGAGATCGCCCCAAGCCTCAGTAAGCCCGACCTGTCCCGCGATGGCCTGGGCGGCCTTCTGATGATCGCCGGAGATCATGATCATGCGTTGCACGCCCAGATCGCGCAGCGCGGCCAAGGCCGCTCTGGCCGCCGGCCGGGGCGTGTCCAGAAGACCGATCACGCCGAGATCGCGCGCGCCGGCGCGGACGACCATCAGGGTGCGCCCTTCGAGCCGCAGCCGGGTGACCGCGAGCGTCGTCTCGTCGCTGAGCGGCGCGACGCCGTCCGCCCCGAACATTTCGGGCTTGCCGATCCAGATCGTCTCGCCCGCCCATCGGGCGGTGACGCCTTTCCCCGTCAGGCTTCTGAGGTCTGAGGCGGGAGACGGGGTGAACTGGCCGAGACGTTCTGCGCCATCGCGCGCGATGGCGGCGGCCAGGGGATGGTCGCTGAGGCGCTCGACGGCGACGGCCGCCGACAGAAGATCGGCTTCGCGGGTTCCTTGGACGGGAATGATGTCGGTGATGCGCGGACGGCCTTCCGTCAGGGTGCCGGTCTTGTCAAAGGCGATGGCGTTGAGTGAACCGAGGTTTTCCAAGGGGGCGCCGCCCTTGATCAGAACGCCCGCCCGAGCTGCGCGCGCCACCCCGGACAGAACGGCGCTAGGCGTGGCGATGGCCAGGGCGCAGGGGCTGGCGGCGACCAGCACCGCCATGGCGCGGTAGAAGCTGTCGCGGAAGGGCTCGTCGATCACGACCCAGGCGAACAGCAGGACGAAGGCGAGCCCGAGCACCACGGGCACGAAGATGCGTTCGAATTTGTCGGTAAACCTTTGAGTGGGCGACTTCTGAGTTTCGGCTTCGCTCACCATCCGCACCACCTTGGCAAGGGTGGTGTCGCTGGATTTGCGTGTGGTCTCGATCTCGATGGCGCCGGCGCCGTTGATGGTGCCGGCGAACACGGCCGAGGTATTGGCGATCGAGGACCGCCCCGATCGCGCCTCTGCGGGATCGGCGACCGGCTGCTTGTCCACCGGCATGCTTTCGCCTGTGACCGGAGCCTGGTTGATGCTGGTCGTGCCCAAGAGGACGAAGCCGTCAGCGGGCAGGCGTTCATTGGGTCGCACCACGATCACGTCACCGATCTCGAGCTGTTCCACCGGCGTCTCTATGAGGTCGTCTCCCCGCCGCACTCTCGCCGTGCGCGGGGCCAGTTCGGCCAGAGCCTCAATGGCCCGTTTGGCGCGGCCCATAGCGTAGTGTTCGAGCGCGTGGCCCAGGCTGAACAGAAAGAGGAGTAGAGCTCCTTCCGCCCATGCGCCTAGCGCCGCCGCGCCCGCCGCCGCCACCAACATCAGGGTGTCGATCTCGAAACGCCCGCGTTTCAGGTTCTCGATGGCTTCGCGGACCGTGAAGAAGCCTCCGAGCCCATAGGCGACGAGGAAGAGCGTCAGCGGCGCCCATCCGGAAAGTCCCGGAACCAGTTTCTCCAGGGCGAAACCGATGCCGAGCGCGCTGCCGGATCCCAGGGCGAAGACGAGCTCGGTGTTGGCGCCGAAAACCCCGCCATGGGCATGATCGTGATCGGCATGTTCGCCTGTTCCTTCGTGGTCGTGATCGCCTTTCTCGGGTTCAAATCGTTCGGGCGGGGGCGGGAAGGGAGAATGGGAAAATCTCAGCCTGTGGTCCGCGAGGCGTTGCTGAAGGGCGTCCCGGCTAGTCCGAGTGTGATCGAACTCCAGGCGCAAGGCGCCCGCCACGTCCAGAGCCGCTTCGAGAACACCGGGTTCTTCGGCCAGGGCGGCTTCGAGCCTGCGGGCATGGCGGGCGTGGCGTACGCCCTCCACCCAACCGATGAGATGGCCGAATCGCTGGCTGATCTCGGCGCCCGCCTGCAACGCCTTGCGCCTGACGTCCGCTGGAGAAAGCGCAGCGGGGTCGTAGTGGAGGCAGAGTTGAGATGCGCCGTTCGTTTCGGCGACATGGACTTGGAACAGGCCGGGTGCGCTGCTGAGCCGCTTGACGAGGCGTTCGACGCAGGCGTCGGACGCGTCGGGGGCTTCCGGCAGCAGGACGGGGATGTCCATTCTGACCGTGTTAGGCATGTCTGAACTCCGGAGGTGAGACGGGGGCGGGTGGAGGGCCGATCTGCGGCGCGGCGCGCTTCGCCTCGGCTTCAAGGGAAGCGGCCTGCACGGCGCCGCCGGCGAGAAAGGCGATTGCGGCTAGTATAGCCGTCAAGGATGTCACCAGGCGCGCGCGTTCCATGAGGTTTTGCTCAAGGCAATTGCAGGACGGCGCCGAACCAGCCGAACTGCTGCGCCGCTTCGAGCAATTCGAACAGCGGAACGGCGAGAAGGAAGAACAGTCCGTCCTGGATCGTGCGCACGAAGAAGGTCGGACGAATGCAAAGCTCGGCCTCATCACGCCAGAGCCTCGGGTTCGGCATGAAGCGCGGGGTGCGCCGCCGATAGGCGTCGTAGGTCTCCCCGAACGTCTCGCTCAGGTAGCGCTCCTCCCGGCCGACGACGGTGCGGAACACAATCCAGCAGGCAAGGACGAACACCAGCCCGACCGACAGGCTGCCGGACATCGCCCCGGCTCCGAAGGCGCCGATGAAGCTGAAAACGTAGAGGGGGTTGCGGCACAGGGAGTAGGGGCCGCTCGTCACGATCTCCTGTTTCTTGCGGCCACCGATATAGAGGGAGCACCAGGCGCGGCCGATGATGCAGAGCATGATGGCGATCAGACCGAGATGCTCGACCGCGTGTTCGAGCCGTGGCTCGGCCTTCACCATCAGCGTCCAGGCCAGAAGGGCGAAGAGGCCCACGAGAATGAAGAGTTTGCGCCACCGCTGAACCGAGCGGAGATCGATCGGAGCGGCCGAGCGGCGGCCCGGGGCGTTCATTGGGCTTGTCCCTTATTGGCGACGCCCCGGGCGTCCTTGAGAATGTCGAGACCGCCTTTGAGGGCGATGGCCGCCACGATCAGCCCGACCAGAAGGTCGGGCCATGCCTGGTTTAGCGCCATGACCAGGCCTCCGGCGACGAGGATGCCGCCGTTCGAGGCGAAGTCATTGAAGCTGAAGGTTTCGGCGGCGCGCATGTTGACGTCGTCGCTGTCCTGACGCCTGATCAGCATCAGGCAGATCAGGTTCACGACCGCCGCGACGACGGCCAGACCCATCATGGTCCAGCCGACGGGTTCGGTCCCGACGATCCAGCGCCGCGCCACGTCTGCAAGCACCCCGGCCGCGAAGATCAGCAGCATGATCCCCGATAGCCAGGCTGCGCGCGTCTTCCAGATCATCGCCCGGCCGACGGCGAGGAAACCGATCAGATAGACGGCTGCATCGGAGCCGTTGTCGACGGCGTTGGCGAGAAGGGCGCTGGAGTCGGCGAGCAAGCCGCCGACTCCGAGGCCCACGAAGAGAGCGGCGTTGAGGACCAACACCACCAGCAGGGTGCGGCGCTGGACCGCCTCCGCTCCGAGGCCGCCGCTCATCAGTCTTCGATCCCTTCCGCCTTGCGATGCCTGACCGCCTTGGCCGCGAAGGTCGGCAGAACCAGCAGCGTCAGGGCGGTGGCGGTCAGGAGACCGCCGATGACCACGGTGGCCAAGGGCTTTTGCACCTCGGCGCCGGCGCCCGAGGCGATGGCCATGGGGATGAAGCCGACGATGGCGACCATGGCCGTGGTCAGCACCGCGCGCAGACGGCTGAAGGCGCCGAGCAGGGCCGCGTCACGCGGAATCTGGCCTGCCTGCAGCCGCTCGCGGATGGCCTGCATCAACACCAGGCCGTTCAGGGTCGCGACGCCGGACACGGCGATGAAGCCGACCGCCGCCGAGACGGAGAAGGGCATCCCCCTCAGCAGCAGGGCCAGCGCCCCGCCGACGAGGGCCAGCGGCACGCAGGCGAACACCAGCCCGGCCTCCGCGAACGATCCCAACGCCATGAACAGCAGGATGCCGATCAGGACGAAGACCACGGGGATGACCAGGCCCAAGCGCTGCTCGGCCCGCTTCAGGTTCTCGAACTGGCCGCCCCAGGTCAGGGAATAGCCGGCCGGCATTTGAACCTGTTGCTGAACTCTCGCCTGGGCGTCGCCGACGAAGCCGCCCAGATCGCGGCCGCGCACATTGGCCTGAACCACCATGCGGCGGCTGCCGTTGTTGCGGCTGATCTGGTTCTGACCTTCCGCCACTTGGATGCGGGCGACCGAGGACAGGGGCACCGTCACCCCGGTCGCGGTTGTGACCGGCAGGGCAGCCAGGGCGGCGGGGTCGTTCCTTTGGGCGTCGTCGAGACGGACCACGACGTCGAAGCGGCGGTCGCCCTCGAAGATTTGCCCAGACTCGGCGCCGCCGATGGCCGCCGAGACGGCTTCGGACACGTCGGCCGCCGACAGGCCGTAGTTGGCGGCGGCGAAGCGGTCGACGCTGACCGTCAGGGTCGGCAGGCCCGACGCCTGCTCCACCCGCACGTCGGCCGAGCCGGGCGTGTCGCGCAGGGCGTTGGCGACCTGATCCGCCGTGGCCTGAAGCTGGGTGAAGTCGTCTCCATAGACCATGACCGCCAGATCGGTGCGGACCCCGGAGATCAGCTCGTTGAAGCGCAGTTCGATCGGCTGGCTGAACTCGAAGCTGTTGCCCAACTGGGCGGCGGAGGCCTTTTCGATGCGGGCGATCAACTCCTCCTTCGGCAGCTTCGGATCGGGCCATTCCTTGCGCTTCTTCAGCACGATGACGGCGTCCGAGATGTTCGGCGGCATGGGGTCCACCGCCGCCTCGGCCGTGCCGGTGCGCGAGAACATGGTCTTCACCTCGGGCTGGGCCTTGATGGCCCGCTCCAGCGCCATCTGCATGGCGAGGGACTGCTCCAGCGAGGCCGAGGGCACGCGCAGGGCCTGCATGGCGATATCGCCCTCGTCCAGCGTCGGGATGAACTCTCGGCCCAGGGTGGTGAAGGCGAACCCGCCGACGACGAGGGCGCCGAGCGCCGCCGCCAGCACCGTCTTGGGGTGCGACACGGCGGAACGGATGGCCGGTTCGATCCAGCGGCGCGCGTGGCGCAGCAGGAAGGTCTCATGCTCTTCCGCCTCGCCGTTCTCGTCGACGTGGACGGTCTTGGGATCTCGCACCAGCAGGGCCGTCATGGCTGGGACGAAGGTGAAGGAGAAGATGAAGGCGCCGACCAGGGCCAGCATGACCGTGGCGCCCATGGGGATGAAGGTCTTGCCCTCGACTCCTTCCAGCATCAGCAGGGGGGTGAAGACCAGCAGGATGATCAGCTGGCCGAAGGCGGCGGGCTTGACCATCTGCCGCGCGGCGCCGGCGGCGACGTCCAGGCGTTCGTGTCGGGTGAGGGCCCGACCCAGATCCGCCCGGCGCTGGCTGAGCATCAGCAGGGTGTTCTCGACCACCACCACGGCGCCGTCGACCAGCAGGCCGAAGTCCAGCGCCCCTAGGCTCATCAGGTTTCCGCTGATGCCGAAGCGGTTCATGCCGATGACCGCGAACAGGAAGCTGATCGGGATCATCAGGGCCGTGATCGTCGCCGCGCGGATGTTCCCCAGCAGCAGGAACAGCACGACGATGACCAGCAGGGCGCCTTCGGTCAGGTTCTTGGCCACCGTCTTGATGGTCGAGTTGACCAGGGCGCTGCGGTTCAGCACCGGCTCGGCCACGATGTCGGGCGGCAGGCTGGCGCCGATCTCTTCCAGCCGTTCGGCGGCGGCCTGGGCCACGGTGCGGCTGTTCTCGCCGGCCAGCATCAGGGCGGTGCCGATGACCGCTTCATGGCCGTCGCGGCTGGCCCCGCCCAGGCGCGGCGCCTGGCCCATTTCCACGGTCGCCACATCGGCGACGCGCACGACCAGGCCGTTGCGGTTAGCCACGGGCGCCTGAGCCAGATCCTCGACGGTTTGGGCCAAGGCGTCGGTGCGGACGGTCAGGGCTTCGCCCGCGCGCTGCACGTATCCGGCCCCCGCCTGGGTGTTGGCGCGCTCCAGCGCCTGCATCAGGTCGCCCAGGCCCAGACCGTAGCCCGCCAGGCGAGCCGGGTCGGGTCGGACGGCGTATTCCTTCACATAGCCGCCGTTCACGTCGACGCCCGCCAGACCGCGCGCGGTCCGCATCCGGGGCGCGATGATCCAGTCCTGCACAGTGCGCAGATAGGTCGCCTGCGCCTGGGGAGACGCCAGCCGATCGCCTTCGGGCGTCAGATAGGCGCCATCGGGCTGCCAGCCAGGCTTTCCAGCTCGCGCCGCCTTGGCGTCGAAGGGCTTGAAGTCGACGGTCCACATCAGGACTTCGCCCAGGCCCGTGGTGATCGGAGCCAGGCCGGGCTCGACGCCTTCGGGCAGGTTTTCGCGCGCCTGGGCCATCCGCTCGGCCACCTGCTGGCGGGCGAAGTAGATGTCGGTGGCGTCGGTGAAGATGACCGTCACCTGGCTGAAACCGTTGCGGCTGAGGGAGCGGGTGCTCTGAAGGCCTGGAATCCCGGCCATGGCCGTTTCCAGCGGGTAGGTGACCTGGCGCTCCATCTGTTCGGGGGCCAGGGCGGGGGCCACGGTGTTGATCTGCACCTGGCGGTTAGTGATGTCGGGCACGGCGTCGATCGGCAGCTTCGTCAACTGGAACAGGCCCCAGGCGGCGACCAGCGTCGTGGCCAGGACGATGAACCAGCGGAAGCGGACGGACGCCTCGATGATGGCTTTGAACATGATCCCCTCCCTTAGTGGCCGTGCTCGGCTTCGCCCTTGGCCAGTTCGGCCTTGAGGAGGAAGGCGTTGGTAGAGGCGACGCGCTCGGTCCCGGTCAGGCCGCGCAGGATCTCCGTGGAGCCGCCGGCTCGACGTCCGGCCAGCACAGGCTGGGCGCGGAATCCGTGATCGGTCTTGATGAAGACCACCGTGGCGCCGTCGACCGTCTGCACCGCCTCGGACGGCACGGTCAGGGCGCCGCCGGACTGGCCTTCCGTGACCACGGCGCCG
>NZ_GL883086.1:977337-987926 GCF_000204035.1 Brevundimonas diminuta ATCC 11568 | reverse complement strand
CAGGGCTTCTTCAGCCAAGGTCGCGCGCCGCTGCGCGGCTTCGGCTTCGGCGTAGGTGAGGGCCAGCCGCCCGGCCGTGTCGATCATGGCCAGGTCGCGGCGCAGGGCGGCGGTTCCCGCCTCGGCGCGGGCGACATTCACACGCGCCGGTCGCCGGCCCCATAACTCAAGGGCCTGGCTGAACGACAGGCTGAGGTCGGCCGCGTCGACGCCGGAGTAGGGGCCTGAGCCGCCGAGATTTTCTCCGGTCAGCGACAGGGTGGGGTTGGGCCGCACGCGGGCCTGGCGCACGCGCGCCTCGGCCGCATCGACCAGGGCGCCGGATTCGGCGGCGGCGGGCGTCTGGTCCAGGCGGGCTAGGAGGTCCGTGTACGAGGGAGCGGGATCGGCGAAGGCCGGCCCTGCCAGCGCACAGGCCAAGACGGCGAGCGCGCAGCCGACCGCAAGGCGCGGCCGACGACGAGGTGTCGAAGACATGTAGGTATTTCCAGAAGTGAAACGGAAAAGGGCGCGCGGAAGCGCTGGCCTTTGCTCAGCCTCGAGGCGGCCGCTTCAGTCCGTTATTCGGGAAAGAGGCCGCGCCATCATTGAGGGGCGCGGCGTGTGTCGTATGACCGGACAGCTCAGCGCTGTCGATTTCGTCTGTCACGTGTCGCTCGCTGGCGGTGTGGTGACAATGACCATGGGAGCAAAGACCCATGTCGCCGCCGCTCCCATTGTGGTCGCCGGCCGAAGGATCGTGATCCAGGCTCTGATGAGCGGCCAGCGGCTCGGGCGCGCAGGCGGCGGCGTCGGTGACGGGAGCGACGAGAAAGGCGGCGATGACCAAGGTCAGCACCGCCGAAATCCTCGCCAAAGTCGCCATCGACCAGACCATAGTTCGGCTAGCTAACGGCCTGAGATCGGGATGGCAATCTGTTATAAAGTCCGCGAAAAACGAGCGTTACGGGCTATTTCGATGGCGACGGAACAATTGTGGGGGGCCTGAGGCGAGCTCCGACCTCTCCGAGGCGCCCAGAAGTCGTTGTCTAACCGGATGTTGCGAACGGATGGATGCGCCCTCACGCGGCGAGCGTCGCCCGTCATCATCGCTTGCCTTGCGGCGGCGATCTCAGGCCCGGATCATGCAAAATGAGGCGCCGAGACGCGAAGACTTGAAGCATAGCGCGACGGTAGCCGGCGAGATCATGTCGCGCCATGCTGTCGCAGACGCCTTGCAGCGACAGTATTCTGTGGCTTTTTGTCGTGTGCGGGTGAAGATGGCTTCCTTGGCGGGCTTGCGTCCCGGTTGACCGATAGAGATTTCGCCTTGTCGCACGGCCCGAAACGCAGGAATCGCCATTCGCCCGAGGCTTTTTCGCGCATCGGAAGAGGGAGGGTTCGAAGCGGAAGGCTGCGTCCTTTCGTCTGGATTCTGGTCGGTCTGGCCATGCTGGTCTGGTCGCTGCTCGCTTGGCTCCTCTACAGCTTCACCGACCCTGTGCTGGCCTGGCTCGCAACCTCTCTCGAACTGGTTGTGAACCAGGGACAAGATGCCGCGAGGACCTTGGGCGGCGCGCCTGCCGGCGACGTTCTGGCGGCGCTGGACACCAGCCGTTGGGCGGGCCAGTTGCTGGGGATGGTCAAGGGCGCCGGCAAGGCCGCTGTTGTCGTTGTCTGGCTGATCGGCCTGCTCATTCTGGCGATTCTGCCGCTCGGCTTGTCCCTGATCGGCCGCTTCTATGTTCGGGGCCGCAGGTGAAATCCGGGTGTGAAGCCGCGGGACTTCAGGCGCCGCGGTCGCTGGCTCAAGCTGTGTCTCCGTGAGGCAGCGTCCGCCCGGCGCCTGATAGCGGCGCAGGTGGAATTCAGGGAGGATCGCCAGCAGATGCTCGATAATGTCGGCCTGAATCTCTTCATCGTCGGTCCAGGCTGATGTGGTGGAGAAGCAATGGATTTCCAGCGGCATGCCCTGCGCGGTCGGTCCGCTACGAATGAAAAGGCCGCAGGGAAGGATTGAGAATCCATAAGATGTCGTTGATCTCAGCCTGAGCGAGGGCGCTGCATCGCGACCATTGGCGTTCAGGGTCGAACACGCCGCTCCGGGCTTGCTCTAAGGCGAAATGGTCGGCTCCGCGGATGGATCGCAGGCATCGCGCCGCTCGCCTCCTTCGCGATGCCTGCCGTCGCCAGTTCCCCGGGTCAGCGATAGACGAGACCGCCATCGGTCAGAATGGCCTGGCCGGTGATGTAGTCGGAATCGTCGCTGGCGAGGAAGGCGACAAGCGCGGCGACGTCTTCGGGTGTCTGCGCGCGGCCCAGCGCGATGCCTTCGACATATTTCTTGTAGGTCTCGCCCTTCGGCGCGCCCGTTAAATCCGAAAAGCGCTCATCGATCTCAACCCACATGTCCGTGCCGACAATGCCGGGGCAATAGGCGTTCACCGTGATGCCGTGAGCGGCGTATTCCTTGGCCGCGGCCTGGGTCAGCGCGCGGACTGCGAACTTGGTCGCGGAATAGACGCCGAGCATGGCGAAGCCGTCATGACCAGCGATCGAGGACGCGCTGATGATCTTGCCTTTGTGTCCGCGGCTCTGGAACTTCTTGGCGGCGGCCTGGATGCCCCAGACGACGCCATCCACATTGATGCGGAAGATGCGGTCGAGATCCTCGGGTTGCACATCGGTCAACGGTTTCACCTGGGCGATGCCGGCGTTGTTGACCATCACGTCGAAGCCGCCGAGCGCCTTCTCGGCATGGTCGACGGCGGCGTAAACCTCGTCGCGGTTGCTGACGTCGGCGACGAAGGTCGTCGCCTTTCTGCCCAGCGCCTCAATCTCCCTGGCCACACGTTCCAGCTTGTCGGCCTTGATGTCGACGAGTGCGAGATTGGCGCCATCCTGCGCCAGACGCAGCGCGATGCCGCGACCGATGCCCTGGCTCGCTCCAGTGACCAGAACGGATTTTTGCTTGACCGTCATGAGCCTTATCCTTTCGATCTGTTACAAAGGGTCTGTGCGGCGAATAGTTTCAGCTTGCGATGGCTCGATGACACCGAAGCATGTTCTCCGCTTTGATCCAGATCTATCGACAGTCAATATGTCGCAGCTGCTCTTTGACCGGAGAGAACATGCGATTTGCTGGGGCGCCGTCGCCGGAGCGGGGGCTAGCCGTCATGGGCTGAGGTAAGAACGCCCTTTAAACGCCACGGTGCGATTGCAGCGTGATCGAAGGCCGAACGGTCATCCAAAATGGGCGAGGGCGGCTCTCCGGGGAAGGTCCGAGCGGTCTTCCGGTTCAGGCGCCTTGTTGGTGCAATATTGTCCCGATAGATGCCGGGTGGGCAGCTTGAGGTGGGGGCTGAGAGGAAATCGCCTTGTCCTGTATCGCCGCTTTCGCCGATCCTCTCACACCGGAAGCCCTCATCGTTGGCGCGGCGCGGTGCTGGCGGGATGCTTCCGATCGTCGTCTCCCTGTCATGCCGGCCCTTTACGCCCGGCTTGAGATACGCGGAGCGGCGCTTCTGGCTCCCGCCATCGCTGCTCTTATGGCGATGTACGAGGCTTGGTCGGGCCAATGCTTCAATGCGGGGGAACAGGCGGCTTCGGCGCTGACTGAGGACGAACGGACCCTGTTGGTTTGTCTGGACGCGGCCGCGCCGCCTGCTTTGCTCAATCCCTTGCGACCCGGGCTTGAAGAACCGCTTCGGATCGCGCTCCGTTCGACACGGATACTCGCACGGGGCGTGTTCGGTCGGGATCTCAGCGGGCCATCAGTCGCGCCCGTGCCGTCCCGGGGCGCCCCGCGATTTTTACATGGCGCCACGGCGTACCGTCCGGCTTCACGGGACTTGTGATCGACTGGATCGCCATTAGGCGCAGTGGAGGGGCGCCGACGCTTTTCGTTATCCGCGCAAGCGCATGCGGGTCAGCGTGGGCCCTCTGCGCTCTTTTGCGATGACCTTTACGTCGGCGGAGCACGAGCCGCGATCCCAAGGCTGGAGGTTGGGATATTGAAGCTAGAGGTCGCGTCGACAGAATATGGTGTTCGGGCGCCGCCGCTTACGTCACCGCACCTTTTTCGCCTCCTTCATCATCATCCAGGCGATGTCTGTGAGTTGATCGCAGGGCAGACGGGTAGACGGGCCGCTGAGGCCCAGGGCGGCGCGGACCTCGCCGTTCTCCCGCCAAGGCACGGCGACGCAGTGAAGATCCGGTTGATGATCTTCGAGATCAAGGGCGAAGCCGATCCGCTCGATCTTGCTGATTCTCGATCGGAGGTTCGGGCCGAGGGCGTCAGGACGGACCACCGATACGCGCTTGTTGAGCCCGCGCATGAAGGCGAGGAAGACAAGGCCGATCGCCGAATCTTCAAGTCGCTCGCGTTCGCCTACGCGGCACGTGGTGCGCAAAGTCCGGTCGGATTCGATCGCGTCGAGATAGTAGGTTTCGTCGCCATTTGGCGCTGCAAGATAGACCGTCTCGCCCGTCTTGCTTGCAATCGCCTCCAAGGCCGGTCGGATGCGAATTCGCAGCGCCTCATTGTCTCCGCCGAGGCGCGCGAGATTCAAGAGGCGGCCGCCCAGGTAATAGCGCGTGTCGCCGATCCGGCGACTGACATAACCTAACCGGTTCAGCGTTTTGAGGATGGGGTGCGCCGTTGTCCTGCTCAGTCCGGCTCGCATGGCGATGAGGTCGAGCGCGGCCGCACCACCCTCGCGCGCGATGATATCGAGGATCGCCGCCGCGCGCTCGATCGGCTGGTTCGAGGAAAGCTCGGCTGGCGGAGCCAGGCTCGTAACATCGGATACTTCCATGACTCATACTTAGCGCGTTTGAGGCCGAGATTGTTCAGAATTGCCGGTCTTCTATCGGGGGCCGTGCCGGCAGTGCTGGCAGGCTCGGCCCCGCAGCGCATGGAGCAGATGAGGCGCTGGGATATCGGTGAGTGATTCGGCGCGAAAACCCGCACGATGATCATGTCGCACCCAACGACGATGTCTGCGTGCTCCTGCTCCTTGCCGAGTGAAGAACGTGGCGAATGATCGACCGTAACCCTGCTCCAAATTACAGGAATTTTTCCGCGACTTCTCGCTTTCCCCAGGGCTCGACGTGCGTGATCTTGTCGGTCTTCGGATAGTAAAATCCGGAGGCATTCAGGTCAGACTTGCCGATCTGGACGCCCACTGAGAATTCCTCTCCATCTCTCACGCGCTTCCTCCTTCTCGGCAGGCTTTCACAACGGCAATCGTGGTGGCGCCGTTATGGAGACAGGACGTATTCTAGGCGATCGATCAGTGCTTTTCGTCGATCGGGAGCCGGCTTGTCCAGATTTTGCTGCTTCCATCGGACGGCGGGGAGATTCCGGGCCTCGGGTATCCCCATGGAATCCCAGTCAGGGTTTCCGCGCCTGAAGCCCAGGAGAAAACGCCGGTGCTCTTCTGACATCTCGCCGACCATTGCCGTGATGATCGCTTCGCGGGCGGCTTCCAGATCGGTCAGTTCGACCGGTTTCGTCGTCATGCCGACAAATCCCCGCTCGAACTCTTCCGTCAGCGGTTTACGGCCCGGAACAAGGATTTCCGCGATGGGCCGATTATGGCTGACGACATAGACCAGAAAGGCCCGGCGCAGCTCGTCGCTGATTCCGTCCTTGGCCAGGAGATCGCGCACATCGAAGAGGTCGCGAGGGTGCTGGCGATCAAGCGCTGCGACGATCTTGCCGGCATAGAGATCCGCTGACGATACGACCTGCATCTCGGCATAGCCGAACATATCCTCGACGATCGGAACGACGGCTGTGATGACGGGGGCGTAGACCGTGCCGCGAAGCACGAGATGTTCGACCACTTCCTGCGCGAGTTCATGACGGCGATTATGGCTGCGACGAAGCTGTGCGATCTTCATGACCATCCTTTCCCGGAGCCGATCCCGGCTCTTCTGACGTGGCGTCAGCGGCTGATGGAAAGGAGGAGCTGAGACAGCGATGCCAGGGAGCCGATGAGCAGCCCGGCGCCGAGCGCGACGACGCCGAACAACAGCACCGGCCACGCGATCCGCCATCCCAGGCTCAGCCGGTTCCATGGCTTGCCTTTGACGGCGAAGGGTCTTGGAGGAACGATCGCCTTCCACCCTTCGCGAGGACCGTTCTCGTCAGGGCGGTCGCCGTCGGTCCATCCCGAATCCGTCGTCCCTACGCTTTGGGGGGTGCCGTTCTCATGGTCCCGAAGCAGATAGGCCGCCGACAGACTGTCGGAGACGCCCAGCTTTGCGCGCGCGCTCTTGAGATGATCGTGGATGGTGTAGATGGAGAAGTTCAGCGATCTCGCAATGTCCTTCGGTCGCATCGGCTGGACAAGCAATCGAAGGATTTCGCGCTCCCTTTCTGTCAGAGTCTCAACGCCCATGCAGATGAGATAAGACTTAAGGTGCGATTATAACAGCATATCCGACAAGAATGGGTGCGATTGTCTGAAGGGATGTGTCGTGCTGGCGTCGGTCTGCTGAAGATCGTTTCTCGGGGTCTTCAGCAGCCTCCCGTCGCGGAGCGCGTAGTGTCGAGCGGTTCCGTCCTGGCGCGCCATTCCCGCCGCAGGCTCGAAGGCTGGGTTCCGAGGAAGCGCTTGAAGTGCGTCGACATATGGGCGTGGCTCGGGAAGCGCAGCTCGTGGGCGATGTCTGAAATCGTCCGATCGGTGGTGACAAGATATTCGACCGCGCGATCGAGTCGCCTCCGAAGGAGAAACCGATAGGGCGGCATTCCCGTGGCGGCTTTGAAGCACGCGCTGAAATGATTGGCGCTCAGGCCGGCGACCTTGGCGAGGCTGCCGAGGGTGATGTCGTCGGAAATGTTCGTATCGATATAGTCTAGGACCCGGCTGAGCCGCCGCGGATCGAGGCCGCCCTTGGCCGGGCGCTCGGCGCCCAGCGGCCGACTATAGTTCCGAAAGAGATGGACGAGCAGCAGCGTCGCGGCCGCCTGGACGACGAGTCCGCCCGAGGGTGAGGACTGATCGAGTTCGCGTCGCAGCCGATGGCCGACGGCTTCGATCTCCAGATCACGCACGCCGATGACGGTTTCGATGTCGGCGTCCGTCTTGCCGCCGAAAGCGCTTCCGACCTGCTCGACCAGGGCGCGGTCGAACGCCATGACGAGAATGCGCTGGTGGCCCGTCCATCGCTGATAGAAGGGCCGATTTCCCGCGTTGATATGGATGCCGCCGGCGCGGACCTCGGTTTGCTCGAGACGGCCGCTGTCAGGTCGACGCCATTCGAACAGGAAGGGAGCGCCTTCGTGGATCACGGCGGTCATCTGCGGCGCACCGAGCTGGCAGCCCGGGTTGGGCGCAAGCGTGCCCTGGGCGATATGGAAGCCGTCGAAGCTCAGTCCTTGACGGACCTCGAACAAGGGCGGGGGATCGTCCGCGAAATCGATCAGAACTGGTCGTCTCGGAACCATGGCGTTTATCCCGCCCAGCCGGGACCGCGCGTACCGCGGCCGCGTCGCGGCGGCGGAATCGCCTTGCCAGCGAGCTGGGCGTCATTCGCGAAACGGATTGATCCCTTCATCGGGCCAGCCGACCTCCCTGCGAGCCTCGCTTATCCATCTGAAACTAACGACTAACAGGACTATATTTTCAATACCGATGGTAGCAATCGGGAAGGGCGCTCAGCACCGCTGATAATCCCGAAGCGGGAAGATCATCTCCGTTTGGCATGGCGATCACCCGCCCAAGCTTCCCGAAACGGGCGCGATTGTTGTGCGCGGGGTGCGCAGGCGGTGCGCGACGCGACCCGCGCAGCCGACAAACCACAAAGTCCGCAAGGATTCCGGTCGCCGTTCGTCTGAGGTAGGATCAGGAGGCGCGGTGGTCCGCGCGTTGGTGTCCGCCCGCATGGTCGACGACCCCACATTGAAAGCGTGGTTCGCCCAGCAGATTTTTCCGCTGGAGGCGACGCTCATGCGTTTCTTGCGGCGACACTGGCGTCAGCGGGGCGAAGCCGAGGACCTGCGCCAGGAGATATTCATGAAGGTCTATGAAGCGGCGGCCGCCGAGCTTCCGCTGCATCCGCGAGCGTTCCTGTTCGCGACCGCGCGAAACCATCTGGCCGATCGCGCACGGCGGGAGCGCATCGTCTCCTTCGACCTCATGGCGGACCTTGATGCGCTGGGCCTCAGCGACGACCTCCCGACGCCGGAACGCGATGTCGTCGCGCGCGATGAACTTCGGCGGATGCAGAGCGCGGTCGAGCGATTACCGCCCCGGCTGCGCGAGGTTGTGAAACTGCGTCGTATCGAAGATCTCAGCGCGCGCGAGGCCGCCGAACGAATGAATGTGACGGTGACGACGGTGAATGAACAACTCGCCCGCGCCATTCGCTTGCTGGCCGACGGATGGAATGGCGGCGCGCGCACGACGCGGGCGGGCGATCGCCGTCGGGAGGCGCGACTGTGATGACTCGGCGCGAAGAGATCGAGAACGAGGCGGCGCTGTGGGTGGCGCGGCGCGCGGACGCCGAGACCCGAGAGGCCGAGGCGGACGCTTTCGCCGCGTGGATTGCGGCGTCGCCCGACCATAAGCTCGCCTATTGGCGGCTTGAGCAGGTCTGGGAAGAGGTGGACCGACTGAAGGCTCTGCGCAAGCCCGGGACCCGTCCCGCGCGCTCTAGCTCGCCCCGCCTGTGGTGGATCGTCGGTCTGGCGGCCCTGCTGATAACCGGCGTCTTCGTCGGCGCCCGCGAGATGTCCGGCCACCGGTTCGAGCATCGCGAGAATGTCGAGACGGCGAGCGGCGAGCGCCGCCTGATCTCGCTCGCGGACGGCAGCGCCGTGGAGTTGAATACCGCGACGAAACTGCGCGCTGACGTGTCGCGCGAAGCCCGCGAGGTATGGCTGGAGCAAGGTGAGGCCTATTTCGAGGTCGCGCACGATCCTGGGCGCCCCTTCGTCGTTCATGCGGGGGCGCGCACCATCACCGTTCTCGGGACGCGGTTCAGCGTGCGCCGCGACGGCGACAGGGTGACTGTGGCGGTGCGCGACGGGCGGGTGAAAGTCGCTTCCGAAGGCGCGGGCGCCGCGCCGCCGCCGGCACTGCTGACGCGCGGCGAGATGATCGTCGCCGACGGTCCGTCCATCTTCGTCGCACCGCCGTCGGAAGAGAAGGTCGAAAAGGCGCTGAGCTGGCGGGCGGGGCTGATCACGCTCGACCAGGCGACGCTCGCCGAAGCCGCCGCCGAGTTCAACCGCTATAACGCCAAGCCCATCGTCGTCGCGCCGGACGCCGCCGACCTGCGGATTTCGGGCGCGTTCGAGGCCCGCAACACGGCCGCGTTCGGCCGTCTTCTGCGAGAGGGCATGGGTCTTCAGGTCGACGACGGCAAAGATCGGATGATGATCTCGCGCTGATACGAGCGACGTTCCAAGGGGACGCGCTACCCGTTCCCGCGGCATCCAGGACTGCTGGCGGCTCAAGAAGGGCTTATCGATCCCGCCTCTCGGAAGGCGCGCCGTGCGGGACCATATTTCACCCTTGAAGAATGCTATCACAATGCCTAAAATGATAGCATCGCTGGCGTCCATAGGAGTTTTGCTATCATGGCTGCTGTCACCATTCGCAATCTCTCGGAGGAGACCCATCGCGCCCTCAAGCTGCGGGCCGCCAGTCATGGCCGTAGCGCAGAAGCCGAAATCCGCGACATTCTTGAGAGGGCTGTTCGGCCCGCCAAACGCGTCCGTCTGGGGTCGGCGATGGCTGCGGCCGGGCGGCAGGCAGGCGTCACCAACGCTGATGTGGAAGCGCTCGAACAGCATCGCGATCGCAAGCCCGCGTCCCCGATGAGCTTCGAATGATCCTGCTCGACACCAACGTCATCTCCGAGACGATGAGGCCGGAACCCCATCCCGACGTCGTCAGATGGCTCGATGAACAAGCCGCCGAAACCCTATACCTTTCCAGCGTCACGGTTGCGGAAATGCTGTTCGGAATCGGTGTGCTGCCGGCGGGACGTCGCAAGGACAGGCTCGCGGCGGCTGTCGACGGGATCGTCGCTCTCTTTGGCGACCGCATCCTTGCCTTTGACCTCGTAGCGGCCCGCCATCACGCAGCGCTTGCGGTCAAGGCGCGCACGGCGGGCAAGGGCTTTCCGACGCCAGATGGGTATATTGCGGCCATCGCTGCTGCCCACGGTTTTGCTGTCGCCACACGCGACGTCAGCGCGTTCGCCGCCGCGGGTCTGCCTGTCATGAATCCCTGGGCGTCACCCAACTGAACGATCGATGTCGCCGGGATCGCGCTGGGACGTCGTCCCTGCGGCCCGGTTCCGGCTCCCCATGACCGCTGGCAGGAGACGAACAGTCTCGCGGTTTGCTGGGCAGGCGCAGAGATCGAGCCGAAAAATTCTCCGAACCCGTCGCAAGGTTCTTGCCTGCAAATCGTCTGAATTCCTGAAGCCGACATAACGGCTCGGAGGGGACGACATGAAGAGACTCGCGATTCTGCGCGGGGCCTTGGCGGGCGGCGTATGCGCCTTGGCATTGGCGACGGCCGCGCATGCCCAGGCGCCGCGCCCATTCGATCTGCCGGCTGGCGATCTGAGCGTCACGCTCGAAG
>NZ_GL883086.1:947852-976491 GCF_000204035.1 Brevundimonas diminuta ATCC 11568 | reverse complement strand
CTCACTCTATAATGCTAGCACGTTTGGGTGGACCGGCGGGGGAACAGCGCTTTGGGTAACAGGCAGCAATCCCAATCTGCGGCCAGAGGAATCAACATCCTGGACGCTCGGTGGCGAGTATCGACCCTGGCAGACAAGCGACGCCACATTCTCCGCGACCTATTTCGACATCGACTATACTGATCGAGTGATCGTTCCGATCTCGCCATCGTCGCGGGCCTTGGTCGACGCGCAATTCGCGCCGTTCATCCAACGAAATCCCACGCCGGAGGAGCAGGCCGCCGTGATCGCGGCGGGCACAAGCTTCAGGAACTCGACGACCACTCCTTACGACCCGTCGAATGTCGTCGCCATTCTCTTCAACAATTATGCGAACGCCACATCCCAGAAGATTAGCGGGGTCGACCTATCCTACCGCCAGTCGTTTGAGCTGCCTTTGGGGGAGGTCTCTGCGTTCGCGAATATGACTTGGACGGAGGTGGTCCAACAGACCATCCCAGGCACCCCGGAAGCCACCAAATCGGGCACAATTGGGAACGTACCTGATCTCCGAGCCCGCGCGGGACTGACCTGGTCGAAAGGCGGGCTCTCGGCAACGGGAACGATCAACCATGTGTCTGACAGCACCGATACGGGGGTGGTCCCTGCCGTGGGGATCGGATCTTGGACGACATTCGATGCAAATGTCTCGTACACGTTCCAGCAGAGCGACGGCCCTCTCTCCGGCGTTCAGATCGCCTTGTCGGCGATAAATCTGTTCGATCGAGCCCCCCCCTACGCCGCCAGTCCGTCGCGTCTACAGCAGGGTCTCTATTTCGATTCCACAACCGCATCCGCAGTTGGTCGGTTCGTAGCGCTCAATATCCGCAAGCGCTTCTAGGCAAAGGAAGCGGGCAGTCGTGATCACGAGACGATCGCTGCTCGCCCCATCTATTTCGAGGTGTTAATGTCGCGCTTCAATCGGTTCGCCTGTCTCGCCGCCGCTTCAGTGGTAGTGGCCAGCGACGCGAACGCACAGACTATTCCTTCCCCAACGATGCTGGTCGAAATCGGGGATATCAGCAATCCGGTCATCTCACCGGACGGTGGGCGTGTTGCGTTTCGGGTCGAGCGAGCCTCAATCGAGCGCAATTCATACACTTCCGGCTGGTATGTCGCGTCTCTTCGAACGCAGACCGGGGCGGTATCGGTAGGTGACGGAGGGGAGCCGCTACGCGACTCGTCCGGCTATTCGATCGGCGACACGCCCCAATGGTCGCCCGACTCTATCTGGATCTATTACCGCGCCCTGCTGAACGGAGAGGTTCAGGTTTGGCGCGCTGCGGCCGACGGAAGCCGTGTGGAGCAGGTCACCAGCGACGAAGCGGACGTCGATGCTTTCCAACTCAGCCGAGACGGGCGACGGCTCCTGTATTCCGTCGGCGCGACTCGTCGAGAGATTTCAGCGGCAGAAGAGAAGGAGTACGACGCTGGCATTCTAATCGACGGGACGGTGCCAGTCGGTCAGAATGTCTTCCGATCGGCATATGTAAATGGCAGGCTTGCAACGCAGAGGTACACCGGCAACTGGATGGCCAGGGCGGGGCTCCTGCACAGCGCTCCTCGTCATTTGCGCGTTGTCGAACTCGATTCCGGCACAGTGAATGACGGCGCACCCGCCGATCTCGCAAGCTTCGCCGACGAACGAGGCACCGCCGATCCAAGCTCAGACCGCCTTCTCGCAACGACGACGCTTTCCGGATCAATGACCGCATATGTGTCGGGCGCCGGATCGGAACGAAGGCTGCACGTTCGAGGTCGCTCCAGTGATATTTCTTGTGATGTAGATGCCTGCCGTTCGGGCACTATTGAGAGCATAGCTTGGCGCGAAAGCACCGGCGAGGTCGTCTTCTCGGTCACCGTGCGGGACAGCGGGTATGCCCAGTCGCTCTACGCCTGGAACCCCGTCGAGAATGACGTGAGGCTGATCGTAGCTTCCGACGGCTTACTGAGCGGCAATCGAACTCCGAACCGATCCTCCTGTTCAATCTCTTCCCATTTCGCTGCTTGCGTAACTGCCTCGGCGGGGCAGCCGCCGCGAGTGGAGGCCATCGACTTGAATTCCGGCGTGCGAACCGTTCTGTTCGATCCGAACCGCTCACTTGCCGAAGTGGATACCGTCGAAACACGATCCCTCGCTTGGTCAGACAGCGAAGGCAACAGGTTCACAGGTCAGCTGTTTCTGCCGGCGAACTCCAAATCTGACGAACGGCTTCCGATCTTCATCACCTACTATGTGTGCCAAGGCTATCTTCGCGGTGGCGTCGGGGACGAATGGCCGCTGGCGTCCTTGGCCGCGTCCGGCATCGCGTCGATGTGCGTCAACAAGGGGCCGGCAGTTGCTGGCGAGCGAACCGGCAATTTCGCGCTGGCAGCATCCGGAATCCGCGCAATTGTGGGCCAACTCGATGAGCAGGGCATCGTCGATCCCCAGCGCATCGGAATGGGCGGACTCAGCTTTGGAAGCGAGGTCGTCCTCTGGATCGTCGAGAATACGAACCTGCTGACCGCCGCGTCGGTGACATCGACGGCCGTCACACCAACGTACTATTGGTTTCATGCCCTTCAGCCGGATTTCTCTGATCATCTTCAGCGGGGATGGCAGCTTGCGGCGCCTTATGAGACGCCAGACCGATGGGCGGAGTTCGTTCCCACTCGGATTAATGCGCCGCTGCTCATGCAGATGCCGGAGCAGGAGTATTTGCAGACGATGGAATACTACTCCCAACTCGTGTCGACTGGCTATCCGGCAGAGATGTTCGTTTTTCCGCACGAGCCTCACGTCAAAATCCAGCCGCGTCACAAGCTGGCGGCCTATGAGCGAAACCTGGATTGGTTCCGCTTCTGGCTTTTGGGATATGAAGATCCCGACCCGCGTAAAGATGATCAGTATCGGCGCTGGACGCAGCTCAGAGATCCACAGCATGCCGGAGCGGGGCGTCACGCGCTTGGTGAATTGTCGTGAGGTGTCGGTCCCAACTGCGCGTCCACGCCTCCGCACACCCCAAGCGCAGGAGCCTGTTGAAGTCGCTGTTCCGGGGCGCGCCGGGACTATCGAGGTAACCCTGAACAGCGTCTGTCGCGAGGAGGCCGGCACCCGCCAAGTTGCCCTTGAGTAGATAGTCTCTCAGCGCATTGCGGTTACGAGCCGCTCAACTGCTTTGCTGCCGTTCTCCGTTCCATCGGGAACTATGGCAAGGTATCGCAATGTCGTCATACAACGCAGATCGGCGTGAACATTGCGGCATGATCCGAGGCTTCGTTCAGCAGGAGATCGCCGGATTGCACCCAGCAGTGCGCGGCGAATGGATCCAGCTTCACGCCAAGGACCAGATCGGCTCCGAGGCCGCGGCGATGGATAAAATCGAGCAATGCGAGGGAGTCCCTCAAGCACGTCGGCTCCACAGGCACCAACCTAAGCGCATGATCGAAATTCGAGGCCAGCTCGACGATGTTCGTCCTCGACGGCGCAGTTTCGGAAATTTGTTGCCTTCGCCGCCTGTAGGTTTCGAGCAAGTCGTGGAAGGATGTACTCTTCATCCGCCTTGATACATGCCAGACTGTCGCCGCGACCTCCAGAACGTGGCGATTGAAGAAACCCCGACTTGTGCGGGGTTCGACGATGGATCGCGACGGTTGTTCGACCATGACTGGCCGTACTTCGGACGCCGTTTGATTGGTTCTGACAAGAACTCCCGTGTCGACCAAGCTGGCGAGCTCGCTTGAAATCGCCATCGGCGACGCCAGCCATTCCGAGAAAGCGAACTCTGCTTGCGGTCGCAACCGGAAGTAGCGATCTCGGTTCTCGTCAAGAAACACTGTCTGGCCGCTGCACCTGCAGAAGGTGACGTTGTCAGCTAGGGCAATGCTCATGGGACCTCCACGGTCATGCGTCTGAATGGCGCGCGAAACAATCTCGCGCGCCATCCGACCGGGTCACTCGGAGATGCCGGTGATTTCCATCAGCTCGTCAGGTTCATCGACGGTGAGGAACTGCCCCTGGGTCTCGAGGCTTGCCGCGCCCAAGTCGATCACGACGTCTTCATGCTGTTCGATGCGTTCCATTTCTTCTCTCCATCAAGCTGTCGTCAGGGCATGACGACGCGTTGAATTCTATCTGGAGGCAAGCGACGGCGTCTCGTTACAAAGACCTCGCGCAACCTCTGCGCGCTAGATGTGCGCGGGTAAAAACAATAGCTTGCGAAAGACCTTCCCAAATCGGTAGCGATTGTTGGGAGAGGGCGGCCGAGCAGCGCGGAGTTTCACAGCGAAAGCGCCCGTCCGAGTCGCTGGAAAATATTCGCACGACCGGCGCTCAGGTTTTTGGGTGTCGTGCGTCTTCTATATTGGGACCGGATTATCGGAAAGGAGCCCTGCCCTGATTGATGGTCGATGACGGCGTGCTGAGGGACTGGTTCTGCAAGGAGGTGCTTCCTCTCGAACGCTCGCTCACGGCCTTCATCCGCAGGAACTGGAGGGTGGAGGCCGAGGTCGTGGATTTGCTTCAGGATGTTTATGAGCGAGTTCTGTCGGGCGCGGCGCGGGGACTGCCCGGCCATGTCTCGGGATATGTCTATGAGGTCGCCCGCAACCATCTGATCAGCCGCGCCCGGCGCGAGCAGGTCGTGTCCTTCGACCTGGTCGCCGATCTCGACGACATCATGCCGGCGGCCGATGAACTGACGCCGGAGCGGATCGCGACGGCGCGCCAGGAACTTCGCCGTGTCGAAGCCGGTATCGAGGCCCTCCCGCCTCGCTGTCGCCAGATCGTGGAGATGCGCAAAATTGACGGCCTGTCCTCGAAGGAGGTGTCGGCCGAACTCGGCATCGGTGTCGACGCGGTCAATCAACAGACCAGCAAGGGCATGCGCGCGCTGGCCGACTTCATCTTCGGCGGCCGGGTCGGGGAGGGGCGCGAGGGCGACGGCGGCGATGCTCGGCGGAGGCGGGTCCAATGAACCACGAAGAGATCGCCAACCGCGCAGCCCTGTTCGTCAGTCGCAGAGATGAGCCCGAATGGGGCGCTGCCGACGAGGCAGAGCTTCAGGCCTGGCTTGCGGAATCCTACGCGCACAAGGCCGTCTACTGGCGTTTGTCGCGAAGCTGGGAGATCGCGGATCGGCTGGCGGCGAGGGGGCCGCAACGCACGCCATCCGCCGCGCGGCCGTGGTGGCGACAAAAGGGGCCGCTGGGTTTCGCCAGCGCGACCGCGCTGGCCCTGATCGGTCTGCAAATCCTCTCGTTCAGCTCGGACGACGACGATCCTGCGCCGCGCCTGGCGGCAGCGACCTATGCGACGCCGGTCGGCGGCCACGAGGCGATCGAGCTGGCGGACGGCAGCGTCGCCGAACTCAACACCGCGACCCGCGTGCGGGCGGCGGCGACTGACGACACGCGCCAGGTCTGGCTCGACGAGGGCGAGGCCTTCTTCAAGGTCGCCCACGATACGGCGCACCCCTTCGTCGTCCACGCTGGCCGCTATCGCGTGACGGTCTTGGGGACCAGCTTCTCCGTGAAGCGATCCGGTCAGGATGTGTCGGTGTCGGTGTTGGAAGGGCGCGTGCGGGTCGACGATACGCAGGCGTCGAAACCGGCCCATGAACTACCGGTCCTGAGGGCCGGGCAGATGGCGATCCTTCGGCCGACGGAGACCCTTGTCAGCATCGGCGATGGCGAACGCGTCGAACGCGCCCTGGCCTGGCGCGACGGCATGTTGAGTTTCGACGGTGCGGCGCTGGCCGACATCGCCGCGGACTTCAACCGCTACAACGATCGCAAGATCGTCGTCGCGGATTGCGACATGCGCGCCTTTTCCGATCGACGCATCATCGGGGAGGGACAGCCACGCATCTTCCGGCCAGCCGGGCTCGTGTGGACCGCACCCACGGCGCGATGAGGAGGGGCGGCGTCAACCGCCAACGGCGCCGTCATCCCGTTCGCTTGGCCGCCGCCAGCAGCGGATCGAACAATTGCTGCCAGAGGCGACGGCGGTCGATCGGAATGTCGGCGCGTAGCCCCATTCCCGGCTGGAGCGCGCGGCGCTCGCCATAGGCGGTGACATAGTCCCGTTCGAGCGAGACGCGGACCTCGTAGACGGGAGCGGTCTGTTCGATCAGGAACGCCGCCTCGCCCGGTCTCGTTACGGTTCTGGCGATCTCGACGATCCGCCCTTCGACAAATCCAAATCGCTGGAAAGGGAAGGCCTCGACCTGCAAGCGAGCGACCTGGCCGACCTCTAGAAAACCCGCAGCGCGCGTCGGCACCAGCAACCGAGCTTCCAGGGGCGAGCCTTCGGGCGCGATGGAGAGGAGGGGAACCTCGCCGGACGGCAGCATGCCGACTCGCGCCTGTACGGCCGAGATCGTGCCCGCGACCGGAGCCCTGAGGACATGGCCGCGCGCCACTTCAAGCTCGGCGCGCCGTTGCGCCAGGCTGGATCGGTCCCGAGCGATCGCGGCGAGGTCCTCGGCCTCCCTTGCAGGAATAGCGGCCATCTGACCTTGAAGATCAGCCGCGGCGCGGTCGAGCTCCGACAAACGGCTGTCGATGTCGGCGACGGCCAGGCGTTCCGCCAGAACGGTGCGGCGCCGGGCGTCGACCTGGGCGCGGGGGGCATAGCCGCGCGCCTGGAGTTGTGAAAGACGCTCGGCGTCGGCTTCGGACAGCGCGAGCGCTTCAACCTGGACGCGGCGCTGGCTTTCCAGGATCGCTCGGCTTCTGCGGTGAGCGGCGACCTGATCGGCGAGTCGTCGCCGATCGTCCGCATATCCCTGGGCGACAGCCGCGCGGCGACTTTCCAGCGATGCTTCCTGATGTCCGGTTTCGGCAAGCTGGACGTCGAGCATGGGGCCCTGGCCGATGCTGGCGATATCCGAGGTGAACTCGATCAGGGGAGCGCCCTCGGCGACCGCCTGGCCGTCGCGGACCAGCACGCGAGCGATCCGGCCCGACTGGACGGTGCGTACCTGCACGACGCCGGCCTCGGGGATGAGAAAGCCGGGAACCGTCTCCTTTCGGGTGTATCGGCCGAAAATGAGGGTCGTCGCCAGCACCGCGCAGAGCAGGGTCAGGACGACCGTCCAGATCGTGAGGGACGGGGGTTGGGCCAGACGGACTTCGCCCCAGAGCCTGAGGCGTTTGGCTTCGATCGCTTCGTTGCGAAACAGGCTCATTGGTCGGCCATCAGGCTGGCGGCGACCGGCACGCGCGCGCGGTTCGCGTCGGTGATCTCCGTGATCGCGCCCTTGTCGACCAGAAAGACGCGATCGGCGCCGAGAATGGCCGCTTCGCGGTGCGCCACCATGATGCGCGTGATCTTGAGGTCCGCCAGCGTGGCCATCACCTGTCGTTCAAGCTCGGGATCGAGGTTGGCCGTGCCCTCGTCCATGAAAAGTATGGCGGGGTCCTTGTAGAGCGCGCGCGCCAGCAGGAGGCGCTGTTTCTGGCCGCCGGAGAGAATCGAACCCATGTCCCCGATCAGGCTGTGATAGCCCATGGGCGTCCGCATGACGTCGTCATGGACATGGGCCAGGCGGCAGACCCGTTCGACCTTGTCCATATCGATATGGGCGTCGAAGAAGCCGACATTGTCAGCGATGGTGCCGGACAGGAGTTGGTCGTCCTGCATGACGACGCCCAGCCGGTCTCGAACAGCGCGTAGTCCCAAGGCCCGCATGGGGTGACCGTCAATCAGCACGTCCCCTTCGGTCGGTTCGTAGATGCCGATCAACAGCCTGAGAAGGGTCGATTTGCCGCCGCCCGACGGGCCGACGAAGGCGACCGCCTCGCCGGGCCGTATCGAGAACGCCGCGCCATCCAGCACCCAGGGGTCGTACTGGCCATAGCGAAACCGCAGGCCACGCACTTCCAGGCCGCCCAAAAGCGGCTTGGAGAGCTGTGCAGGACCGTCGAGCCCACGCTCCGCTTCCGCGTGCACGATATCGGAGAGGCGTTCGAGGTGAAGCCCCAGCATACGGAAGGTGAAAAAGGCGCCGATCAGGCTGCTGACCCGGCTGGAAAACTGTCCAGCGTAACTCTGGAAGGCGAAAAACATGCCCAGGGTCATGTGACCGTCGAGGACCTGGAGGGCGCCGAAGTAGAGCATGGCGAGACCGTGGAGGGTCTGCCAGATGCCGAGACCTGACCCACCCCAGAGACCGAAGGCGCCTTGTCTGAAGGCGACGTTCTGTTGTTCTGCGACGGCGTTCTGCCACAGGCCGTGCCGCTCGGCCTCGCGACCGCCGATCTTGATCGCGCGGGCGGCGCGGACGGTCTCCAGAAAGACGCTGTCAGTCCTGGCCGAGAGGTTCAACTGCTCGTCGGCGAAACGACGCACGGTTGGAAAGGCCGCCATCCTGACCAGGAAGATCACGACGAGATTGATCAGAACGAGACCGGCGAGGATGGGCGAATAGAGGACCATGACGATCGCCACCGGCAGGACCATCACGGCGTCCAGCACCACGCCGACCAGGCCGCCGGTCAAAAAGGACTGTGCAGGCCCTAGAGATCCGAACCGGGAGAGGACGTCGCCCACATGGCGACGCTCGAAAAAGTCCGTGGGCAGCCGAAGAAGATGCTTGAGCAAATTGCCGGACAACTGGATCGACAGGCGCTGCCCGGCGTGGAGTTGAATGAAGCCGCGCAACGTCTCAACCGCGGTCGAGACCAGGGCCAGTGCGCCGAACCCGACGACGATCGCCACCAGAAGGTCGCGGTCGGCGCGGCCGATGACGTCGTCGATCACGAGCTGGCTGGCAAGCGGCGATATGAGGCCGATGCCCTGGAGCAGCAGCGTCAGGAGGAAGACCTGCAACAGGAACGGCTTGAAGCCGGACAAGCGGCTCCACAGATCTCCCAGTCGGACCTTGTCGACGCGCGATTTCTTCTCGAAGTCCGGAGACGGCGTCAGTTCGAGGGCGACGCCGGTGAAGTGTTTTGACACCTCGTCCAGCGGCAGCTTGCGTTCTCCGCGTGCGGGATCGGCGATCCAGGCATGTCGCTTGTCGACCCGGCGCAGAACGACGAAATGATCGAGACTCCAGTGCAGGACGGTTGGCGTCTCGAGCAATGCAAGCTCGTCCAGCTCGCACCGGACCGGCCGTGCCGTAAATCCCAGGGCGTCGGCGATCGATACGAGGCTCTTCAGACTGCTTCCGCCCAGCGAAATCGGAAAGCGGCGACGCAGCTCCGGCAGCGTTTCCCTGCGACCATGAGCGGCCGCCACCATCGCGAGGCAGGCCAGGCCGCATTCGGCCGCCTCGGATTGCAGGACAAGTGTTTTACCGAACGGATGCTGCAACGCCGTCCCTTCTGCACTGAACCGGTGAGAACCGCTTGCGCCCCATTGCGACGGTCATTGAAGGCCCGACGGCGCGTCCTGTCGAGGACCCGTGTTATTTTTTCTGTTGTGACCGTTCGCCGCTCTCTGAGCGCGAGCATTGATCGCCGCCTCGATCCATTTGATCGGCTGCGTCCATGTCGAGCGACGGCGCTTGCTCCTCGGATTTGCGCGGAAAGAAGCGGCGCTCGTATTCCCACCACAGGGTTCCTGTCGGCACATCCGGATGACCGAACCGGGTCCCCATCGCTCGCCGCACCACCTTCCAGACGACGAAGGCGATCACGCCCAGGACCACGATGGCTGATAGTTCGCGCACCACATTCAGGGCGTTCATCCGCCCATCCTCGATCCGGCGCCGTGTGTTTCGTCGCATATCGGCAGGCTCGGAAGACTCTCGACGCCGATGAGGCCCTCACCGCCATAAACGAGAGGCACGGCTTCGGGAGCGAACGTCTCCACGATCGGACCCGCCTCGGCTGCATTTTTGGGCCAGTAGCCATCGACGGCGGCGGCGCGGATGTTGTTCACCATGTCCACGGTCGGCATATGCGTTCGCAACCGAGTCATCGCGAACAGCCGTTGGTCGGGCGTTTGTCCGATGCAAACCGGTTCCGTACGGACAAAAGCATCGGTCAGCAGGGCGATCGGCAGCCCGCGCGCGACAAAGAAGGCGCGTTGCCGTTCCGCGCGCCGCTGCGTTTCTGCGGTGGCCTTCAGTCCTGACGCTTCAGCCGCGCTCACGAGAGCGAAGTCGGTGTGGTGAAGGAGCACGACTGACTGGTCCTCCACAGATACGGCAGGCGCGGGAAGAAAGAGAAAGTGAGCGCAGGCTGACGCGCAAATATCGACGACGTCCAGACGTAGGTTGCGGGCGATCATCTGCTCCGAGAGCCGGATCGCATCGACACCTGAGCCGCCCGGACTGGAAACCCGGATCGACCTGGTGTCGTCGTCGATCAGAGCGATCGCCCCGTCGATCACATCGGGCGTCAATTGCCCGCAAACCTCGATCGTCCCGCCGTCGATCTTTCTTGCGCCGGGGGCGCAACGGGGCGGCTCTTCAACTTCCGTCGATCGGGCGCACCCCGCCAGAGCGGAGATCGCTAGGGCCAGACACGGGCCAAATAGGAACGCTGGCCAATCCAGCCCTAACGACAATCTCATCGCTGGATATTCTGCAAGGACGGGATTTGATCCAGCCCCCTGTCCCTTACGAAGTCATTGAGCATGTCTCGGGCGCCATCACGGAGAAATTGGTAGGACTCCCCGATTCCGGTCCGGAAGCCAGCGCTGGTCGGAGTGACGTTTACGCCTGTTGAGACGTCTTCCTGCTGCTCCATGCTCACGCCCAAGCCGCGCCCGACCCCGACGCCGCCGCCGACATAGACGTCGCGGCCTCCCACGCCGACTTCACCGTAAAAGGCGCCGGTCGTATAAGAACCGAAAAAGACGTTCTGATTTCCGCCATCTACTTTGCGTTGCGCGGTGACAACTATATCGTCCACCCGCGTTGCCGGTTCGCCTCCACTTCCGCCATGGATGTATTCACATTCATCCATTGTCAGTGTTCGCATTATCAGCCTCCCGATGATTATGCTCGCCTATTGAGCTACTTATTATTCATTTTCAGCGGCGAACGTTGTCAAGGGATGGGTAGGGAGTTTTACGACCTAGGGTTGCGACATTGTGTCCCTATCGAGGCCTGAAGAAGGCTTGCGCGTGGACGGTGCTTGGCTGACCGGCAGCGAGCCGGTCGCTTTGAGGCGCGGCGGAATCATGCGCGCCAAGCCCCGGATGCCGCGGCCACATCGGGATTGAAAGGACGTCTCCCACGGCCGCATGAACGGGCGTATTGATCGATGCTCAGGATGTTTTTGCTTCACGGCGGGCCTCGGACCAGAAGGTGCGGTAGTCGCTCGTGGCAGCGAGCAGATGAGCATGCCCTCCTGCGGTCAATCGACCGCGGCGCAGGAACAGGATCTGGTCCGCATCGTCGAGGAGACCGGGTCGGTGGGTGATGAGGATGAGCGTTGTCCGGCCGCAATGACTTTCACGCAGCGCTTTGATGGCGCGCTTCTCGCTTGGGGCGTCAAGAGACGACGTCGTCTCGTCGAGAATGACCGCAGGGACGGACACCCCGAGCAGGCGCGCGAGCTCGAGCTTCTGGATCTGTCCGCCTGACAGCCGCTCGCCCTGTTCGCCGACGGCCTGGTCGAAGTCGACCGCGCGGCCGCTCTCGTAGAAACCCCACCCGGCGAGCAGCGCCGCCAGTTCCGCCTCGCTCTGCCGGGTCGGCGGATACAGGGCGTTTTCGCGCAGGCTCCGGTTGAACAGCCCCACGAACTGCGGAACGTAGAGAACGCGCCGATGCCGCTCATCAATGGGCTCTGCCGCCATGTCGGCGCCGTCGATCAGAACGCGGCCCCGCGACGGATCGAGAAGGCCCGCCATCAGCCGGGCGAGCGTCGACTTGCCCGCGCCGTTCGGTCCCGCGATCACCACGAAACTCCCCGGAGCAATGGCGGCGTTCGCGTCGGTGAGAACCGGAGTATCGCCATAGGCGTAGAAGAGGCCGTCGAGCCGGATCGCTGCGGCGCGCGGGGCAGGGGAGATTGCCGTTGTTCGGTTCTCGACTGCGGGATCGCGCGCCATCGCGAGGTCGAGCACTTCGGCGATATTCTCGATCGCAACGCCGGCCTGACGGATGATGAATCCCAGCCCGCCCAGCGGCAGGGCGAGTCGGAAGGCGTAGGCCTGGAGCAATACGAAATCGCCGACCGTCAATCGCCCGCGTCCGACATCCATACCCCCGAGGACGAGGATCGCCACCAGGCCCGCCCCGACCACCACATACTGTCCCAGCGCCGTTCCGAACAGCAGAAGCGCCAGGCGCGAAGCCTCGGTCTGGCGCGCGCGGCCGAGGACAGCGACGCGCTCCACCTCGCCATCGAGATTGCCGTTGAAGACCACCCGACGTGCGTTTCTGAGGATGTCGCCCAGCAACTGCGACACGGAGGCGGCGGATCGATTGGTCGCCTGCGCCTGAGCCTGGAAGCGCTTCGCGGTCAGGCGTGAGGCGAGGAAATAGCCGAGCAGCACCGTCGCCAGCAGGGCGACATAGAGCGGTGGGACCAGCGTCGCGACCACGACGAGCGAGGCGACCACCTGGATGATCAGCGAGGCGGCGCGGCTGATCAGCCCGTCGACGACGATCTGTAGGCTGAACGGCAGGCGTTCCAGCGCGCCCAACATCTCCCCGCTGTCGGCGTCGCGCCGCCGCGCGATCTGCGGCAGCCGCTGCGCGGTCGCGCGCTCGATCAGGTGGCGCGACAGCGCTCCGAGCTGGCGCGTCGTGAAGATGTAGCGGGCCGCGGACAGCGGCGCGGTCCCGGACCAAGCGAGAACGAAGGCCGCGACCAGCGGCGCGAGCGACCAGGGATCAATGGGGCCGGTTGAAAGCCGGTCGACCAGCAGCTTGAGCAGATAGGGACCGAGGACGCCCAGACCGATGCCGGCCAGGTCGATCGCTATTCCCGCGACGGCGTCGCCGCGCGCTTCCAGCCGGCGATCGAACGTCAGCCGCGTGAGCGCAAGGATCACCGTCAGGGTCGACATGCCGTCCTTTCCTGCCGCGTTCGCCTTGCGGTCCGCTGGACGCGGACTCGGCGACGGCGGCGCGCCCAAGCTACAGGGCAGGGGGCTTGCCCGGCTTCACGATTCTTCCGGTCTCCATTGATACTCGCTTTCCCGATCGGGAATTCTGCTAGGCTACCGGGCGGTTTGACGGGTTTGCCTTCCCGATCGGGAATGTGGGTGGCGGTAAATGAAGAAATCGCCTATGAGATTCCCGATCGGGAAAGGAGTTTCACGGTGATTGAGGAACAGGCTCACGACTACGCCCGTAGGCTCGGCGCTCTGATCCGAGCGCGCCGCGAGGCTGTCGGTCTGCGAATGGAAGATCTCGCAGGGGCTGCCGGCGTCGGCGTGCGCTTCATTCATGACCTCGAAACCGGAAAGCCGAGTTGCCAGCTCGGGCGGTCGCTGGCCGTCGCCGCGTCGCTCGGCCTCGATCTGATCGACCTTCTGGAAGAGGACGAGGCGCGTCGCCGTGACCCCGCGCCGGAGCAGTAGACGTGCTGACCATCTATAATGAAAACGAGGAGGTCGGGCACGTCGAGGACGACGGCGGCTTTGTCTATTCGCAAACTTGGCGCGGACGACGCGGGGCCTTCCCGTTGTCCGTCACCATGCCCTTGGCCGAGCGGGAGGTCGAGCCGAGCGTCTTTCTCACCTGGGCCGCGAACCTGCTTCCGGAGGCTGACCAGCTCGTCATGGTGGGGCGCAGCCTTGGCGTGTCGCCTGGCGACACGATCGGTCTTTTGGAACGAATCGGACGCGACACCGCAGGCGCCTTGTCTTTCGGTGCGCCCGGCGGCCGCACCCGGTCCGGCTGGGCGCCCATCGCGCGCGATCAGGACCTCGAGCGGATCATCGACGAACTGCCGAGGAAGCCGTTTCTAGCAGGAGACGACGGGGTCTCCATGTCGTTGGCGGGCGTGCAGTCCAAGATCGCCGTCGGGCGCGACGAGCAGGGCCGACTCTACATTCCGGTAGACGGCGCGCCCTCGACCCACATTCTCAAGCCCGACAGCGATCGTTTGCTCGGAAGCGTACCCAACGAGGCCTTCTGCCTGACCCTGGCGCGACGTTGCGGATTGCGTGTTCCTTCCGTGACCACGGGACGCGCCGGAGGACGATCCTATCTCCTGATCGAGCGCTACGACAGGCGCGCGATCGGCGACGAATGGAGGCGCCTCCACCAGGAAGATTTCTGTCAGGCGCTCGGCCTGCCGCCAAGCGCCAAATATGAGCGGAACCGGACCGGGCCGAAGGGACCTTCCGCCGCCGACATGCTGATGGTCGTCAGGAAACATGCATTGGCGCCTGATGTGCTCGCGCTCCTTGACGCCATCGTGTTCAACATCCTTGCATGCAATACTGACGCACACGCCAAGAACTATTCGCTCATGGTGACGAATGGTCGTCCGACATCAGCGCCGATCTACGACGTCATGTGCGCTTCCGTATTCGACGGGATCACGCCGAATTTGGCGCAATCGATCGACGGTAAGACCCGAGGCGATCACCTCAGGCGCCGACACTGGACGCGATTCCTGCAAGCGGCAGGCTTCGGCGCCGCGCCGATGCTGCGGCGCATTAACGCCTTGGCGACACGGGTGCTGGCGGAACTCCCGTCCGCTCAAGCGGACGTTACGGCGATGGCTGCCGGCGGGGCCGGACTGAACGAGGTCGTAACCGCAATAAGGCGCAGAGCCTCGATGATTCTCGAGGGATTGGCCGATCCCGCGGACCGCGCCGACTGAAAGGCGCGGGTGGCCTCGATCCTACGGTCCTCTGAAGCAGAGGGGCTGCGTCGCGCCTTTTCGCCAGGCCTCGATCACGCCCGCCGTGAAGACGATGAGCAGCACGAAATAGGGCGTCTCCAGCGCTGCGATGTAGCCGCGCGGCAGGAGGGAAACGTCCAGAGCGGCGCCGACATGCACCAGCACGGTCAGGAGCTGGACCCCGCCCGCCGCGAACAGCCACCGCCGCCGACCGCCCGTGCGGATCAACAGCACGATCAGCAGCAGGAGCACGGCCGTATCGACCGCGGCCACGGCCCAGAAGGGCGGCGCGGCGTTCGGCGGCGGCTGCAACCGGGGCGAGATCAGCACCGCGAGGAGATTGCCGATGACGGCGGCCTGTTCGGGCCGGCCGCCCTTCCACAGCGCGAATCCCGTCACCGCGAGGGTCAGCCAGAAGCCCGCCGCCCCCATCCATTGTTCGACCGCGAGCGCCATCCCACGCCGATTGACGCGGCGCCGGCGGCGCGATGTCAAGCATCGGCGACCAGGCGGGGGCGTGCGATGGAGGCGGTCGGGCGAATCTGGGCGGCGTCAGGCTTTTCCAGGCCTGTCCCCTGCAGCGTCGTTGGCCTGACGCCGATGTGCGGCGCGGCGTCGGCCAGCGCCGCGTGCATCGTCATCGCATGGCCGCGGGCCTGGCCCAGGGCCTCGACGGTCCGTGTCGCGGCTGCGACCGCCTCATGGCCGAGAACGGCCGAGAAGCCATGGGTGCGCCGGATCGCTGAAGCCTGCGCGATCAGCAGCGCGGCCTTTTCCAGGGTCGTATCAAGCGCCGCCTCGGTCTCGAACAGGGCGTCGGCGAGGGATTGGGCGATGTCGCGTCGTTGCATGGGGCGTCCGTCTCGCGCTGGCGGCGCAAGTCCTTTGTCAGAGAGGGATGGGGCGCCGCTGGGCCCGTCAGCGCTGGGCCAGCAGGGCGGCGTCGATGGCTTGGGTCTGGTGGCCGAGCGAGAGGGCGACCGCGAGCGCGCCGACGAGGCAGACGCCGAGCAGGACCGCTCCCAGGGCCGTGACGATCAACCGGCCGAGCGTCCGGTTCAGGACCGGCGTAAGCGCGGCGCGTTCGGAGGGCGGTCGCTGTCGGGTCCCAGCACGAATGCGATGCAGATGATCTCGCGAAGCAGATCGAGCGGCGAGAGGTTGCGGCTGTGTCTCCGCGTCTCGTCCAGCAGATACTCCACCGCGTCCTTCTGCGCTCGTGTCAGCGCCAGGTCGTCGAACACCGTCTCCACGTCGCCCCAGGTGTAGCGCGGCAGCGGAATGACCGGCTGGGGCATGGGCTCCTCCTTTCGCCGAGGGATCGAAACCCGATCCCGACCCGGACGAAAGGGCTTCCGGTTCCCTAGGAGACCGGTCTGCGTAGTCCATACGTAACGCCGCGCGATAGAGCGCCGCGGCTTCCTCGCGGTCGCGCAGGCCGAGCTTCTTCAGCGCATTGTAGATGTGGGTGTCGGCCGTGCGCGGACTCATCGTCCGTCGGCGACCGATCTGTTTGGAGGTCAGGCCGTCGGCGACGTCGCGAAGGCATTGCTCCTCGCGCGGGGTGAGCCGGTCGAGGTCAACCATCGCCGCCGCCCGGGTCGTCATCCGCCCGGCCTGTGACATGTGGGTCCGCCGACAGAGCGAGCGCCTCGACGTAGCGGAGCAGGGGTTCGCGCTGATGGTTCGGCAGGACCGACCAGGCCTGGAGCAACCGCGCGCGTTCGCCGCCGTCTTCGCCCTCGTCCCAGGACTTGAGGCCGATAAGCGCCGGCGCCGTGGTCGCCAGCGCGAGCGAGAGCTGGTGCAGCCGTGAGGCCGCGACGCTGTTGCGTCCGTTTTCATACTTCTGGATCTGCTGGCACGAGACGCCGATCTTCGCGCCGAGCGCCGTCTGGCTCAGGCCGAGTTCCTTTCGCCGTCGCCGAACGCGCTCGCCGATCGCGCGATTATAGTCCTGTTTGCTTTGCGAATCCGGCACGTCGGTTCTCCTGACGCTCGATCGGCCATTTGGCCACGCATCGTCCTGCCGCGGCAACCCTGCGAGCTTGCGGCCGCCGCCGTGCCCGCGCTTCAAACCCCCGCAATGTCCCTTGGAGGGAGACGCACGGGGTTCGAAAACTTGTAGTTTGCGACGCCAGAAATGATGCGCCGACAGGTATTTGGCGAAAATTCCGGTCAATCCGTGAAGATCGCTCCATACGCTGACGCTTATGCTTGGCCGGCGGCGACATGCCGCGCGCCGTCGACCGGCGACCGAAAGGAGGGGCATGCGCGAAGCGCGGACCGATTGCTGTCCTCCCGCTTGGAAAGAGCGCGACGCCTACGATCGGATGCTCGAGCTCGACCTGGCGGGATGGACTTGGGAGGCGCTGCGTCGTCGGCCCGACGACGCGGGCCGCATCCTTCCGCTTGTCGGGACTCGGCTGGTGCGGCGCTCTCCGCCCCTACGAGTATTCGAGACCCAAGCCGAAGACGGACCGGAGATTTGGGGTTGGCGATTTCCGCGGCCGCCGGTCGCCGGCGTCGGTCTTCTGGCGCGCCGATCTCGACCCGGCCGTACTGACCGTGCGCGCCGCTCCCGTCGCAGCGGCCGATGGCGACGCCTTCCGGTTGGACCGACTGCCGTGCCGGGCGATCGTCCGCCGTTTCGGCGGCGGACGGGAGCAGATCATCATCGGCGAAGGCGTTCGGTCCATCCGGATCGAAGTGAGGGAAGGGAGCGTGCTGAGCGGACCGGTCCGGCTGGCCTACGACCTCGCGGGGTTCGTCGATCTCGATATCGGACTGCGGGTGCTCGGCCAGCTCGAAGCCCTCCACCGGTTCGACCGTTTGTTGCCCACGCTCTTCCGGGGGGAACCACGGGCGCACCGTTGGGCGATGGCCCTTCGGGCCTGGGACGGTCGGCGAAACGGCGCGAGCCAGCGCGAGATCGCCATCGCCCTGTTCGGTCCTGATCGCGTGACGACCGACTGGTCGACGGGCGACGACATGAGGAAGCGCATTGTCCGCCTGCTCCGCACCGGGGAGCGGCTGATCGCCGCAGCGGGGCCGGAGTTGCTTCGCCGGACGGCGCCGTGAACCGGACGGGACTTGCCGCCGGGCGGCCGGGCTTTGTGTCGCGCCCCGCGCACGATCCGCTACTGCGGGTTGTGGCCCCCAACGCAAGGTTGTCACAGGAATGTGAACAGCGTTTGGATTGCGGCGTTACGTGAGCTCTGCTGAGCTTCGAACGGCAGCGCTGCCCGACGCAACCACCCCTTACATGGAGTTACGATTGATGCGTGCATTGTCCTATTGCGAACTCGACCTTGTCGTCGGAGGCCAATCCAGCGGCCAGACCGGCGGCCAGACCCCGGCGCCCAGCTCGCCGCCTTCGAATAACAATGGCCAGACGACCACCACCACCACCCACAACAATACGCGCGGCGGCCAGGTGAACTACAACATCAACCAAACCCCCACAGGCGTGACCGGATCGGTCGGGGGCAGTTACAGCTGGAGCCGGTCGGAAACGACGGTCACCGTCGTCACGACTCCGAACTTCCCTCGCGGCAATGAGCGCGGCCCGGCGGCCGATCTGGCTGGGCTTTATTGAGCCTCGTGCGCGGCGGCGGATTCCATATCCGCCGCCGCGCGTTCAAAGTGCAGGCCATGGTGCGACCAACCCTTCTTTCCGGACTGGCGCTCGCCGCGCTTTCGGCAGGCTGCCAGCATCCCGCCTGGGCTGCGCAGGCGAATGCTGAAACGGACTTCGTTCAGGCCCGTTCAGCCGTCGCCGCCATCGCGGCGGGCCAGGTGACATGCAGCTACCCCGGCGACTCCGTCGTTCGTTTCATCGGGGAAAGCGGGCCGTCGCTCACCGCCTGCGTCGAACGTTTCGCCGGGCGAAGCGGGATGACCCTGATCCTCAGTTCACCGGGCGGCGATGCCGCGGATGCGATCCGGGCAGCCGAACTCATGACCGGGCGCGGTTGGACCGTGATCGTTCGCGGCATGTGCTCCTCCAGCTGCGCGAACTATCTGCTGCCCGTCGCCGCGCGCATCGAGGTTGAGCCTTACTCGGCGGTTCTGCTGCACGGAGCGCCCTACGATGAGGAGGGTGTCTATCAATGGTTCCTTCCGGGCGTTCTCGAACGCCAGCGGGCGGCGAACCCGAATGTCAGCGATGCGATGATCGATCAGGCGCGGCGCTTCACCCGTGAACAAGCGCGTCTTCTCGTCGAGCGGCACAAGGCGTTCGCGGGTCAGAGGACCGTAGATTCAGGCTGGTACGATCTTTCCGCCTTCCCGCAGCCCGAGGGCGGGTTCGGCGGACGCACCTTCGCCATCGTCGACCCTGACTTTCTACGATCCAGTCTACCCAACCTCGAAATCGGGCGCTTCTGGTTTCCAACCTCCGCTGCGGAACGGGACGCCCTGGCTGAGGTCATCGAAGGAACGCGCATCATTTATCGCGCTGGGTACGAACCCGCGGGGTGATTTGGGCGAAGAATGGAGTGGCATACATTTGGCGGCTTGTTGTTCTGAAGCCGCTGTATTTACTTTCTTAATCCTAGGAGAATGAACATGCGTGCACTCGATTATCTCGAACTCGATCAGGTCGTCGGCGGCCAGTCGAACACGACCACAGCAAACCAGAACGGGCCGGGGACGACCACCACCACGACCGGCAGCTCGCGCACCGTCACCGTCGGCGCTGACGCGACGATCGGCTCGGACGGCTCGATCACCGGGGGGCGCATTTATGTGTCGGTCGCTTGGGGCGACGGGCCGTCGACCGGCGGCGGAGGCGGCGGACGGAGCGCGCCGATGGGCGGCGGCTCGGGCATCGTCAACATGCCTGTTGTCGAGATTAACAGGCCGTCGGACGGCGCACGGCAGACGCAGCCCGCGGCGGATCTCGCCGGCCTCTACTGAGCAGAACGGCGGGGCGGGCGATCAGGCGCCCGACCCGCCATCGTTCGGAACGACGACACGCCTCATGTTTTTACGCCGCCACGCCCAAAGTTTCCTTCTCATCGCCGTCGCCCTGATGCTGCCCGCCAACGCGCTCGCGCAATCGGGCGAGACGGAACGGGCGGGTTGGCGAAACGCCAAGGCTGCCGTGGACGCCGTCGTCGCCGGTCGCCGCCTCTGCGAGGTCCAGTCCGACAATCGCCTACGCTATATCGGTCCGATCGACGCCGGCCTGGCCGACTGCCTCGCGGGTCTCGCCGATCGACGCGGCGTCACGCTCGCGATTTCCTCGCAGGGCGGCGACGCCGAGACGGGGATCGACGCCGGGTATCTGCTGCAAGGCCGGGACTGGACGGCGGAGGTCCACGGCCTCTGCGCTTCCGCGTGCGCCAACTACATCCTTCCGGCGATGCGGGCGGTCGCCGTCGAGCCCTTCTCTGCGGTCCTTCTCCACGGCGGAGCCGATGACGAGGACCTGATCTATGAGGCGGCTGTGGACCAGATTCTCGCCCGGCAAAAAGCCGTCGCGCCCGACGTCGACGAGGCGACGGTCGCCGAGGCCCGTGTGTTCACGCGCGACCTTGTGCGCACGATCGTGGCCGCTCACCGCCGCTATGGGGAGGACTTGGGCGTATCATCGGCATGGTTCTCGCTCACCGGATTCCCAACACCGGAAGGCGGTTACGGGCCGATGGGATTTGCGCTCGCCGACCCGACCTTTACGGCCGCCGCGCTTGGCCGCGTGAGGGTTCGATCCTTCTGGTTTCCAACGACCGACGAGGATCGGCGGCTCTTGTTCTCACTGTTCCCCGATACGCACATCGTCGTCAGGGAGACGACGCAATAGCGGCGCGGTTCTGATTCTCGAGGCCGAGGCGGCTTCCGGCCAGCCGAAGGCCGCGCGCGCGAGTTTCCGCACGGCGACGGGTCTCGACCCGAACAAGGCCGACCGCGCGGCGGTGAACGCCTGCTGCGCTGAATGGGAGCCTTATCGGCAAGAGGATAGCGGCGCCTGTGATCGCGTGCGAAGTCCTGGCGATCGGCGACGCCCGCATTCTGTGGCTGCCCGACAGGATCGGGGAACTGCCCCCGTCATCGAAAACGCCGAAGAAAAAAGCCAGCGAAACCCCGGCCGCGAGCACGGCGCCTTGCGACTGGGTGGCGTTTCGCGACCGCGCGGGCTGGCGATGGGTGGGCGGCTGCCGGCGACCCGGCTGCGGCGGACGCCGTGCGGGTCTTCAGCCGCCAGGCGCTCTACGACAAGCCGTAGGCTCAGTCTCATGGCCGGGCGCTCGCGGCGCCAGCTCACGCCGCGGCCGCTGCGCCTTCGCAGCGTCGGCCGACGTCGCCGCCGTGGGACAGTCCGGGGCGATGCGTGGGCGAAAGGTCACCGCTTCGCGCCGTTCGAGAGGGGCGACGAACGCGGGCGCGCGCCAGGCCTGACGCCGCAGAAACCCCAGGCTGCTGTTGTCGAAACAGCCTGATAGGAGGAGGATGACCGGAGGCGGCGGCCATGCTGGATCAGGCCAGGGTCGTAGTTCGACAGGCGAGCGGCGAAGAACGGCTCGATAATGAGGAAGAGGACCGTGACGCAGCACCGAATCTACTCCACGAGCTTCGCCAGCGTGTATCCGCACTATGTCGCCAAGGCGGAGAAGAAGGGTAAGACGAAGGCGCAGGTCGACCAGATCATTCGCTGGCTGACCGGTTTCAGCGAGGTCGAACTCGAGGCTGAGCTGGCCGCACAAACCGATTTCGAGACCTTTTTCGCCAAGGCGCCTGCGCTCAATCCCGCCCGCTCCCGGATCACCGGCGCCGTCTGCGGCGTCCGCGTCGAGACGATCGACGAGCCGCTGATGCGAGAGATCCGATACCTCGACAAGCTGATCGACGAGCTGGCCAAGGGCAAGGCGATGGAGAAGATCCTGCGGACCGAGGCTGCGCTCTGAAGCTTCGCTCTTAAGGCGACGACCACGCCGATAATCGAGCGCTCGGCTGTAGATAGGCGAATTGAGAGACGTGCGCTGGGCCTTATGCGCGACATGTTCAGCAGCACGGGCTCGATCCACCTTACCAGTGCGCTCAGTTCATGTTCCAGCTTCGGCCGCGCGTGACGGACCGCGCGGCTTACGCGCCGTCATCGCTCGGCGGGGTCTGGTCGGACCAGGGAAGGATAGGACGTCGCCGCGAGTACTCGGTCCACGTCGTGACGTCGAGGATCAGCCGATATTTGTCGCGCAAGCGCTCGAACATCAGCCGGTCGCGCGGCTCCGGCTTGCCCGGTTTCGCCGCTTTCGACTTGAGATATCGACCGAGAACGGCGAGCAGAAAATCCGGCGCGCTGATCCCCAGATGCGGCTTCGAGACGAACTGGACGGCGAAGTCCACCGGGCGACGGTCGTCGCGCGCCTTGAGACGGTCGAAGGCGTCCTGGATCAGCCCTTTGACCCTGTGCGCCGAGACCTTCTCGTTCTGCTCGATGTAAAAGGACGCGAGCTGACTTTCCGCGGCTTTCAGGCGTCGCTCGATGATTGCGCCGAGCAGTCGCAGATAGGTCTCCTCGTAACGACTGGGGTCGTCACAGTCGGCGAAGGCGACATAGCCCTCGAACCGCATCCCCTCGAGCCGCCTGACATAGGCGATGCGAAGGTCCTCGGTGGCGTCGACGAAATGCAGGCCGCGCTTGCGCAGGGCCGCCGGGTCTCCGTCCAGATACATGTCCGCCAGCGCGGCTTCGAGAACCTGGCCGGCCTCGATCGCCATTCGGGGGCCGTGCTGGCTCACCGCCATGCCGATCGCCAGGACCTTTTGTCCGCCGCGGTCGAATTCCGCCTCGTCCACGAAGATGAAGAAGGGCGCCCGGTGCTGACCGCGCGGCGCGAAGCTCGGCTTCATGCCTTCATCCTGCAACGCCTTGCGCCACTGCGTCCTCAGGCGGGGCGCCATCGCGGGCTCGTGGTGGGCGACGAACCGGACCAGGCCGTCGACGCGGTTGACCTCCTGCTGGATGACGCGCGCGTCGTTGACGCCGCGATGCCGGAAGTGGTCGGCGATGCCGAATTTCCCGGCGTAGTAGAGTTCCTGCCGCAGCCGGCGCTTTCGTTCGCGCGGAACGTGAGGCTGCGCCGGGTCGCTGATGCTCAGCCCGGTCACATAGTGCGCCTGGCCGATCTTGGACCGGCGCGTCTTGTCCTCCGCCAGCACGAAGCCTTGCGCCTCGACAACCGACCGCAGCGCATCGATGGCGGGGAGCTGGTCATCCCCCGAGAAGGTGAGATCGTCGGCGTACCGCGTGTAGGTCGCGTTCGCTCCGCTCGCCAAGGCCGCGCAGGCGAGATCGAGAGGAAGCGCCACGGCGTTCGAGATCACCGGGCTGGTGGGCAGGCCCAGCGGCAGGCCGCCGCCGATCGTGACGAATCGCGCGAGCAGCTCGGCCACGTCGGGAACTAAACCCAGCTTGGTGAACAGGGCGGCGACGCGATCCGTCGTGATCGAGGGGAAGAAATTCTCCAGGTCGGCGTTCAGCAGCGCCGAGCGCCCCGCGTGAGCCGAAGCGTTCTCCCGGATGTTGCGGCCGGGGCGATAGCCGTAGACGGCGTCGTGCGGATAGCCGGGCAGGGCGATGCGGAAGAAGGTCTCGAGCCGGCGCGCCAGCGTCCGATATCCGGGCTTGCCCAGCAGCGGCTCCCACACCGTTCGATGGCCGCGCCTGCGATTCCGCTTTGGAATGTCGTGGCGAAGGAAGACCGGAATGTCCTCGATTGAAGCGGCGTCGGCGGCTCGCTGGAGGGCTTCGATCTGCTCTTCACGGGTCCTGGGAGGATCGAAGGCGAGGATGGCCTCGAATGTCGCCTCGTCGGTTCCGATCGCCGTGATCAGCGCTTCGCGGGTCGTGACGCGTCGAAAATCGGCGGGAAACGTCATGGACGGCGCGCGCCGAGAGGGGCGGCACGCGATACGAAGCAAGTGGTGCTGAATACAGCAGACGCGACTCGCGCCTTGAACCTTATAGCCATGCCGCCCCCACGGCCGTTTATAGGCCCATACCCCTGAAGTTCAAGGCGAGCACATGACCGGGCCTGCCTGCTCTTTGCAAGGCAAGTCATCGTAAGGGGAAGGCCTTCCCCTGAGCGGGAGCCCGCCCGCGGTCTCCCGCTACCCCTTCGAGCAGGGGGCTTCGCCCCCCGCAACGCCCCCCATTGACGGTCGCCGCGCGTTCGCGCGGCGGCTTTGTTTGGGCCTCTCCCTGAAGCGGGGGGTGGCCGACGCGCCCTTCTGGACGCGCCCCGGCGCGCGCCAAGCGGCCGTTGGCCGCTCCTCCGCTTCGCTTCGGCCCCGTGGGTGACGCCCGCCTTGCAGGGCGCGTCCGGCAGGACGCCTTCGCCGTCCACCCCCCGCTTCCGGGAGAGGCTGTGGGGTTTGGGGCGGGGAAGGAGGATCGCCATGCGTAAGGACAGCCAGCCGCAGCGCCGCCCGAAAGGGAAAGGGAAAGGGAAGGGGCGGGCTTCGCCCGCCGCCGAACCGCGCGCCAACCTCTATGACGAGGTGACGGCCAAGATCATCGCGGAACTCGAAGCCGGGACCTTTCCATGGGTCCGGCCGTGGGGCCGCGCCGGGGCGGGACGTCCCGGCCTGCCGAGAAACGCCGCCACCGGCCGCCGCTATTCGGGCGTCAACGTCCTGCTCCTGTGGGGCGCGGGCTTTTCCGAAGGCTACGCCTCGCAGAACTGGCTGACCTTCCGTCAGGCCCTCGCGGCGGGCGGGAGCGTCCGCAAGGGCGAGCGCGGGACGACCGTCGTCTACGCCGACCGCTTCACCCCCGAGGCCGAGAAGGAGCGCGCCCGCGAAACCGGCGAGGACGCCCGCGTCGTGCCCTTCCTCAAGCGCTTCACCGTCTTCAACCTCGACCAGTGCGAAGGGCTGGACCGGCTCGTCCCCGAACCTGCGCCGCTTCCCGAACGCGAGATCGTCCCGCGCGCCGAAGCCCTGATCGCCGCCACCGGGGCCGATGTCCGCATCGGCGGCGAACGCGCCTACTACCACCCCGGCGAGGACTATATCCGCATCCCGCCGCAGCCCGCCTTCTTCGACCAGATCAACTACTACCGCACGACGCTGCACGAACTGATCCACTGGACCGGCCACCCGACCCGGCTCCGTCGCGACCAGTCGGGCGGCTTCGGAACCCCGGCCTACGCCCGCGAGGAACTGGCCGCCGAACTCGGCTCCGCCTTCCTGTGCGCCGCGCTCGGCGTCGCCCCGACCGTGCGGCACGCCGACTATCTGGCCAGTTGGCTGACCGTCCTGCGCTCCGACAATCGCGCCATCTTCCGCGCCGCAGGGCAAGCGTCCAAGGCCGCCGACTATCTCTTGGCCTATGCGCCAGAGGCGGACGAGGCCGCCGCGAGCGTCGCCTGTGAGATGGGGAGGGCGGCGGCATGATCCTCCTGACCCCCGAGCTTCGCGCCGCGCTCCTCGCCAACGCCGCCGCCCATCGTCACGCGCTCCAATCCGGCGCGGTCGAGCCCGACCCTGTGCCCGTCGTCAAATTCTTCAGTCCGGTCGGCGCGGCGACATGGCTCGCGACCGAACTGGATGAAGACGGCGACACCCTGTTCGGGTTGGCCGACCTCGGCTTCGGAACCCCCGAACTCGGATCGTTCAACCTTGCCGAGATCGAGAGCGTCCGCCTGCCGTTCGGGCTCGCCATCGAGCGCGACCTGCATTTTTCGACCCATTTCCGGCTGTCGGTCTGGTCCGCCTGGGCGCGCCGCGCCGGGTCGATCATCCGCGCCGAAGCCCTTCTGCGCCGGGCCAGCCCGCTCGGCGCGTTCCCCGATCCGAGCGCCGACCCCGGCCAAGGATGAGCGCGCGGCTCTTCCCGCGTATCCCGGCCCCGCCCGTCACTCTGGAGGAGATCAAGCGGACGGGGCCGGTCACTCCCGAAGGAGAGACTGTCATGCAACTCGCAAACATCGACCTTGGCAAGCTCAGCGTGTCCAAGCTGAACATGCGCAACGGCAAGGCCCCGCCCGACGTGTCGGACATCCTGCCCACCGTGCGCGCGCGCGGCGTCCTCGTGCCGCTTCTCGTCCGACCCTCCGGCGAAGGCGAGACTTTCGAGATCGTCGCGGGCCGTCGCCGCTATTTCGCGGCGCGCACCGTCCTCGAGGAAGGCGGGGAGGTCGAACCCCTGCCGTGCGCCATCATGGAGCCCGGCGACGACGCCGCCGCGCTCGAAGCCTCGCTGATCGAGAACATCGCCCGCCTCGACCCCGGCGAGGTGAACCAGTGGGAGACCTTCGCCGGACTGATCCGAAAGGGACGCACCCCCGAACAGATCGGCCAGACCTTCGGCCTGACCCTGCTCTACGTCCGGCGCATCCTCGCGCTCGGCAATCTCCTGCCGGGCATCCGCGCCCTCTACGCCGCCGACAAGATCGACGCGGCCACCATTCGTCACCTGACGCTCGCCAGCCGCAGCCAGCAGAAGGACTGGCTCGCTCTCTACGACGACCCCGAGCAATATGCGCCCACCGGCCAGTCCCTCAAGGCGTGGCTGTTCGGCGGCCAGTCGATCCCGACCAAGGTCGCGATCTTCGACCTCGACGCCTATCCGGGCCGGATCAAGGCGGACCTGTTCGGGGAAGACGGCTATTTCGAGGACGCCGACACCTTTTGGACGATGCAGAACGAGGCGGTGGCGGCGCTGCGCGACCGCTACCTTGAAGACGGCTGGTCCGCCGTCGAGATCATGGATACGGGCGAGCATTTCTACAGCTACGACCATGAGAAGACGCCCAAGGACAAGGGCGGCAAGGTGGTCATTTCGGTCAGCGGGCGCGGCGACGTGACCGTCCATGAGGGCTATCTTTCGGGCAAGGAGGCCCGGCGCGCCCGCGCCGCCGCCGCCAAGGCCGAGGCGCAGGCGCAAGGCCTGCCCCCGGGCGCAGGCAAGCCCGAGACGACCGGCGTCATGCAGGACTATATCGACCTGCACCGCCACGCCGCCGTGCGCACGGTGCTGGCGGACCATCCCGCCGTCGCCTTCCGGCTGCTCGTCGCCCACGCCGTCTCCGGATCGTCGCTGTGGACCGTGCGGACAGCCGACCGCCGCGTCCGCAACGAGGCCATGGCCGACAGCGTCGAGACCGCGAGCGCCGAAACCGTCTTCGACGCCAAGCGCCGGGCCGTCCTCGCCCTGCTCGGCTTCGACGCCGAGGACGAAAGCGTCGCCCGCGCGCAGGCGCGCGAGACGCCGGTCGTCGAACTCTTCGCGCGGATGGTGAAGCTCTCCGACGACGAGGTGTTCGCCGTCGCCGCCGTCATCATGGGCGAGACGCTGGCGGTCGGCGGCCCGTTGGTCGAGGCGGTCGGGGCCTACCTCAAGGTCGATATGGCCGAGTGGTGGACCCCCGACGACGCCTTCTTCGGCCTGCTGCGCGACCGCGCCGTCGCCAACGCCCTGCTGCGCGATGTCGGCGGCAAGCGGATCGCGGACGCCAATGTCGCGGAGAAGGTGAAGACGCAGAAGACCATCCTGCGCGATTTCCTCGCCGGGTCGGGCGGACGCGCCAAGGTGGACGGCTGGACGCCCAAGTGGATGGCCTTTCCTCCCGCTCGCTACACCGACCGGATTTACGCTCCGGTCGATCGGTGGGGGGCGGTCAAGACCGTCATGCGGCGGCTGCCGCCGCCGCATGCGCTCGAACCTGCGCCCTACGCCATCGCGGCGGAATAGCAACGGGACGGGCGGCGGCCTCCGCCGCCCGTTTCATCGGCCCGAAAAATCGCGCGCCGCCCGGCGCCCCTGCAGGGGGCGCCGGGCGGCGCATTCTTTTGGTCAATCCTCCGAAGGTGGTTCGTCTCCATCGCTCGTCGGAGGAGGAGGCGGCGGCGCTGGAGCAGGCAGATCGACGCCGCTCTCTTTTAGGATGCGCCAGGCCAGTTCGATCTCGCCTGCGACCGGCATGGGCGTCCCGAACCGCTCCAGCCACATCGCTGCGATGGATTCAAAATCCGAGCTTTCCGTCACGTCGATGCTTCCCCGCTCGCCATGACCCTAGGTCAGAATGCGCCCGAAGACTGCAAAGGAGTGTAGCGCGCCGCGAGGCGTTCGCTCGGGCCGGTGGCGGCTCGGAGTGCGGGTCCTGCGGGGACGCTCCGAGCCGCCGGCCGCGGTACCGGAACAGCGGCGCGTCGAGCCTAGAGAAAATCATCGCAAGGTCCATGGGGAAGCGGCCCGGTGCGCCGCAAGGGGGGGCGAGCTGGCGCGCCGGGCCGCACGCATTTCCGAGCGCGGAACTGCAACGGCTAAGCGTTCGGGCGCGGGGGAGGGTTCCCTCATCATGGCGGGATGCACCCCGCGACGTCGGTATTTCAGTTGATACCTCGCGTCATTCGTCTAGCGTCCGCGCTTCCGAATGCTGGGAAGGGGAATGTTCATGACCGACGACGCTGCGCCGACCGCCAGCCTCATCGACCTGACGGCCGATGTTGTCGCCGCCTATGTCGCCAACAACACGGTCGCCGCCGCCGAACTGCCGCGCCTGATCGCCTCGGTTCACGAGGCGCTCGCCGGGGCCGCCGCGCCTGCCGAAACGGTCCTCGACGAACCCGCGCCGGTGCGCGCCGTCACGGTTCGCAAGTCCCTTGCGAACCCCGACCGCATCCTCTCGATGATCGACGGCAAGCCCTACGCCAGCCTCATCCGCCACCTTCGCGCCCACGACCTGACGCCTGACGACTACCGCGCCCGCTATGGTCTCGCCGCCGACTATCCGATGGTCGCGCCGGGCTATTCGGAGAAGCGCCGCGCCGCCGCCAAGGCCATCGGCCTCGGCCGCAAGCCCGGTGAAACGCCAAAAGCAGGCGGGCCGACCGGCGAAGGCGG
>NZ_GL883086.1:943103-947197 GCF_000204035.1 Brevundimonas diminuta ATCC 11568 | reverse complement strand
TCCGCGAAGCATCGCGCCGGTTCGGCGTGCCCGAGGCGTGGATCGCCGCCGTGATGCGCGCCGAAAGCGGCGGCCGGACCCATCTCGACGGGCGTCCGATCGTCTCGCGCGCAGGCGCGATGGGCCTGATGCAGGTGATGCCCGGCACCTACGCCGCGATACGGCGGCGGTACGGACTCGGGTCCGATCCGCACCATCCGCGCGACAACATCATGGCGGGGACGGCCTATCTGAAGCTGATGCATGACCGCTTCGGCTATCCCGGCCTGTTCGCCGCCTACAACGCCGGTCCTGGCCGCTACGTCGAGCATCTGGCGACCGGGCGGCCGCTTCCCGGCGAGACGCGCGCCTATATCGCCCAGCTCGCCCGCGGGCCTGCGACGCCCGAGATGCCGCCCGCCATCCTGTCCGGCGAGAGCCTGTTCTTCGCGCTCACCCGACCGGCGGCGTCGACCTCCGCCCCGCCGGACAGGATGGCGTCCGACAGTCTGTTCGCGGTGCGGCGACCGCTGGACGAGCGTCCGTGAGGCGAGGGGGATGTCCGCTCAGACTCGCCCATCATCCGGCGCGGGGCGGACCGCCTCAAGGACGACGGGGCCCCACCATTTTTCCCGGCGGACAGACGTCAGCCTTCCCGATCGAACGCCGGGCGCGCCGGGAAAAATCGTTTCCCCCATCGCCGCTGCGCGGCCGCTTCGCGGTCCCTGACCCGGCCCGCCCCGCGCCGGAAACGACCCCTGTCTTTCACTCGACAGGAGGTTCAAATGACCTTGGAACAGCATATCGAAGAACTGCGCGCCGAGCTTCGGGGCGTCCTTGATCCGCGCGAACTGCGTCAGATCGCGGCCGAACTGGAAGCCGCTGAAGCCCAGCGGGCGATGCTCGAAACGGCGTCGCTCGAGCTTCTGGAGCAGGGGTGATGAGCCCCTGCGACCGCGCCGAAGACCGGCGCGAACTCGCCCGGCTCCTGAAGGGCCGGGCCGAAATGGAGGCCGATGCGATGGCGCTCGAAGCCGAGTTCGGGACGACGCGCAGCGCTCGGCGCCGAAGCGCCATCAATGACGATCTCTATCTTCTCATGCTGATGAGGGTATCGCTCGACTGGAAGATCGAGGTCATCAAGGCGCGGTTGAGACAAGCGCGAGGCTGATCCAGCGGAGAGGCGGCGCTTCGGCGTTGCTTCCCTTGGTGCCGCGGACGGGGAAGGAGCCGTGCGGGCTGCTGGGGAGGGCGCAGGAGGAAGGGGAGGCTATGGCAAGATAAAGCAACAGCGCCATCTCTTCGGGATGGCGCTGCAAGTGATTGTCTGCACATCGTTTTTTCAGAAGAGAAATGGCGCCATGTTCGGCGCGATGGCGCCATAGGGCGCCACAAGCCCGCAACTGCTGGGTTTCCGACGGCGCCATGGCTCTTAAGCGCGGGGTGAGCTCATGGCGGTGTTGATCTAAGCTCCGCCGTGAGTAGGGATGGCTGCGACGTGTTGGGGGATTTTCATTGTCTGAAGTCGAAGAACTGTTTGCCGTCGTTGATGCTTTGGAGAAGATCGCGGCGGTCAGCGACGAGCCGGAGGTAAGGAAATCGATCCAGGCGATCGGCGACGCGTGCAACGCTGTGCATGAAGTCTTTTCCGGATCGTGGATTGGCTATCACGCTCGAACGTACCAGGAAGGCTTTGAGGCTGAGCCCGGAGCACGCTTCGACAGCGAGTGGGGAGTACGCGGGAGCGGCTTGAGCGGAACGACAGGCCGATGGGTGCAGTATGGTCGCGACGCTGTCCGTCGGTACATATTCGGGCAAGCCGGATATGACTCGCTCGGTGAACTGCCCGATCGCGCCAGCATCATCGAGCGAGATTTCGAACGGCTCAAAAGCCAGGCCATATCCATCCTTTCCAGCGCGCTTTCCGAACGCGATGACACCTATCTCGCCAAGCTCAAGACCGACCTCGAAAAGGTGAAGGTCTTTTCAGCGCATGAAGCCGCTCAAGCCTGGCAGCCGAGCGGTCAGTATATGACGCGAGACTCCGAGGCCGCCGCTGGCGGCGTATTGACGCCGGCGCATATCGCGTTGCTCGGAGAGATCACGGCCATCGCCACCGTGTTCCGTGCCGGCCGGGAGGCCGCCGAAATCGTGCGGCAGGCTGCCTCCCACATGGAACGGAACGCTCGGAAGACACGCCGCGTGGACCGGGTGGGAACGAACATCTTCCTCGGCCACGGCCGTTCGCCCCAATGGCGGGAGCTGAAAGACTTCATCCAAGACCGCCTTCATCTGCCTGCGGATGAGTTTAACCGGGTGCCCGTGGCTGGCGTGACAAACATCGCCCGGCTCGCCGAAATGCTCGACGCCGCCGCCTTCGCCTTCATCATCATGACCGCTGAAGATGAAACCGCTGAGGGCACGATGCAGGCGAGGATGAATGTCATCCATGAAGTCGGTCTGTTCCAGGGACGTCTCGGATTCACCCGCGGCATCGTCATGTTGGAGGAGGGATGCGAGGAATTCTCCAACATTCAGGGATTGGGCCAGATTCGATACCCTAAAGGCCGCATCTCGGCCGCCTTCGAGGATGTCCGCCAGGTGCTTGAGCGTGAAGGTCTCATTTCGTGAGCGCCTAGTCGGCGATGCAAATTTCGCCTGGGTCAAACGCTTCCGTGCGTTCGAACGCATGTAGGTGTCGTTTCGGTTTTGCCCGGCGGGGGCGATAGGGAGTGTTCGACTTAGCCGGAGTTTAACGCTGTGTCCGACGAGGACGATCTTGAGCCGCGCCTAGGCCGCATCCGTTCGCTCGGGAAGGCGCGCGGTCGCAGCTATGTCGGCCGCGTCGTGAAGGCGGCGAATCTGGCGCGCGGCGGTGCAGCGTCTGGATGGGGCAGGCGGGGTTTCTCTGGGGCGCGGATCGGACGCGGCGCAGGCGTTGGCCGCGTCCTCGCCTCACGCGACCGCTTCTCGGCGCTGCGTCAGCGCCGGGTGATCATCAAGTCGCGCATCGTGCGCCTCGACGGTCCCAAGGGATTCGCTCCGGCGCGCGCGCACCTACGCTACGTCGAGCGTGACGGAACGACGCGCGACGGGGGACCGGGCCGGCTCTATTCGGCGGATGCGGACAGTGCCGACCGCCGGGCCTTTCTCGATCGTCAGGACGGCGACCGGCACCACATGCGCTTCATCGTCTCGCCCGAGGACGGCGCATCCTACGACGATCTCAAATCCCTGACGCGCCGCCTGATGGAGCAGGTCGAAAAGGATCTCGGGACGAAGCTCGATTGGGTCGCGGTCGATCACTTCAACACCGCCCATCCGCACACCCACATCATCGTGCGCGGAAAGGACGATCACGGGAAGGACCTCGTCATCGCCCGCGACTATCTCTCGCACGGGATGCGCGAGCGCGCCGCCGAACTCGTCTCGCTCGACTTGGGTCCGCGCAGCGACATCGAGATCACAGACAGGCTCGGTGCGGAGGTGTCGCAGGAGCGGCTAACGAGCCTCGACCGGCGGCTCCTTCGCGACCTCGACGCCGGGGGCGTCGTCGTGGCGTTCGAGCGCGATCCGTTCCAGCAGACCTTGCGGGCTGGCCGGTTGCAGACGCTCGGCCGTCTCGGCCTGGCGCGCGAGCTGGGGGCAGGGCGCTGGGCGCTTGCGCCGGACTGCGAGGAGACCTTGCGGCGTATGGGCGAACGCGGCGACATCATCCGCACGATGCAGCGCGCCTTCACAGCCCATGGCGTCGAACGTCCGGGTCTGGACGCGGTGATCGCCGATCCGTCCTCGATGCAGCCGATCGTCGGACGGGTGATCGAGCGCGGCCTGTCCGACGAACTCAACGATCGTCACTACCTGATCGTCGACGCCGCCGACGGCCGCGTCCACTATGTCGACATCGGACGCGGCGAGGCGACGGAAACGCTTCCGACGGGCGCGGTCGTGCGCATCCGAGCGACGCCCACGGGCGCCCGCGCCGCCGACCGCACCGTCGCCGAGATCGCGGCGGCGAACGGAGGCCGCTACAGCGTCGACCTTCATCTCCGTCACGACGCGTCCGCGACGCGGATTTCGCCGAGACGCACGTTCGCCGGCTCGAGGCCATGCGC
>NZ_GL883086.1:932021-942923 GCF_000204035.1 Brevundimonas diminuta ATCC 11568 | reverse complement strand
GATCGCGCCCGACCATGTCGCGCGGGCGGCGGCGTTCGAGGCCGGGCGCGCCAAGGCCGCGCCGGTGGCCGTCGATAGGCTTTCCACGATCCCGCTCGAACGGCAGGCTACTTTCGACGGTGCGACCTGGCTCGACCGCCAACTGGTTGCATCCGCGCCCGAGGCGACGCGCGACGCGGGGTTCGGGCAGGAGATCGCAGAGACGAAGGCCCGCCGGATGCGTTGGCTCGTGGGCCAGCAGTTGGCCGAGGAGGATCAGGGCAAGATGGTCTATCGTCGGGACATGCTCGCCCAGCTCAGGCGGCGCGAGATGAGCCGCATCGCCGGGACCCTCTCGGACGAACTCGGTCTGGGCTATGTCGAGAGCCGGTCGGGCGACCGGATCGAGGGCGTCTATCGTCGGCCGGTCGATCTGGCCTCGGGGCGCGTCGCGCTGATCGAGAAGTCCCGCGAATTTACCCTCGTGCCCTGGCGGCCGGTTCTCGACCGCCATGTCGGCCGGACGGTGTCGGGCGTGATGAAGGGTGACGGCGTCAACTGGACGATCGGGCGTGGGCGGGGCGGGCCGTCGATCACCTAGGCAGGAGGCGATGTGCTGATGAGTGATTGCAAGAGGGCGGGCGCCTACCTGGCGTTGGCGCGCGACTATGCCGAGGCGGCAGGCGTCGTCTTGGGAAAGCGGGCCGATCTGCGCTCCTACTGGCACTTGATCGCCCATGCCCTTGAGTTGGCGCTCAAGGCCCAGATTCTGCGTGTCGACGGCGAGGAGGCGTGGCTGATGTCGTCGGTCGGCCATAGTCTTGAAAGAGCCATGACGACAGTCGTGCGAAACGGGGCGTCAGCCCCGATACCACGGGACATCGCTCACTTGATCGAAGTGCTCGACGCTCCCCACTCCAGGCAGGAACTGCGCTATCCGTCTCTTCTTGGCTCTCCTGTCTGTTTCGCCCCCGCCGCCGCGCACGCGGCGCTTGCCGGGCTTTTGGAGATCGTAGACGGCGACCTCGCAATCGCGAGGCGCGGTTCCTGACCGGATGGGCAGCCTGGCGCGTCCGTGCGCTTGAATGCGGATAAGCAGTCTAACGATTCGATCCGCATGACGGGAGTCTCGCCTCGCCGCCCGCGCGCGCGTTGGCCGGCGGCGGAGAAACACCGTGACCCCTACCAAACTTCTCGTCGGCCAAATCCTCGTCTGCTTCGCCATGGTGACCCTCGGCGTCTGGGCGGCGACGCAATGGGCGGCCGCGATGCTCGGCCATCAACCGCAACTCGGCCCGCCGATGTTCACCCTGTTCGATGTCCCGGTCTATCGTCCCTGGGCGCTGTTCGGCTGGTGGTTCCATTACGAGGCCTATGCGCCCGACGTCTTCGACCGGGCGGGGCTGCTGGCGGGGGCGTCAGGCTTCCTCGCCTGCGCGGCCGCGATCGCCGGCTCGCTCTGGCGCGCACGGCAGAACCGCAAGGTGACGACTTACGGTTCCTCGCGCTGGGCCACGCACAGCGAGATCGCGCGCGCCGGATTGATGCAGCCGTCCGGGGTCTTCCTCGGCGTCAAGGACGGCGACTATCTGCGCCACGATGGTCCCGAGCATGTGATGGCCTTCGCGCCCACCCGTTCTGGCAAGGGCGTCGGCCTGGTCGTGCCCACCCTTCTGTCGTGGACGGGTTCGGCGGTCATTCATGACATCAAGGGCGAGAACTGGACGCTCACCGCGGGGTGGCGGGCCCGTTTCTCGCATTGCCTGATGTTCAACCCGACCGACCCCCGCTCGGCGCGCTACAATCCGTTGCTCGAAGTCCGCAAGGGTCCGGACGAGGTGCGCGACGTTCAGAACATCGCCGACATCCTGGTCGATCCGGAAGGGGCGCTCGAACGGCGCAGCCACTGGGAGAAAACCAGCCACTCCCTGCTGGTCGGGGCGATTCTCCACGTCCTCTATGCGGAGGAGGAGAAGACGCTCGCGCGCGTCGCCAGTTTCCTGTCCGATCCTCAGCGCAGCTTCGCCCATACCCTGCGTCGGATGATGGAGACCAACCATCTCGGCGCGCCTGAAAATCCGATGGTTCATCCGGTCGTGGCGTCGGCGGCGCGGGAGGTGCTGAACAAGTCGGAGAACGAGCGGTCCGGCGTTCTGTCCACGGCGATGTCGTTTCTCGGCCTCTACCGCGATCCGGTTGTGGCGGAGACGACCTCGGCCTGTGATTGGCGCATCGCCGACCTTGTGGACGCAGCGGCGCCGGTCTCGCTCTACCTCGTCATTCCGCCGTCGGACATCAGCCGCACCAAGCCCCTTGTCCGCCTGATCCTCAACCAGATCGGACGGCGCCTGACCGAACGGCTGGAGGGCGATCCGCAGAAGAGACGGCGACACGACCTGCTGATGATGCTCGATGAGTTTCCCGCCCTAGGGCGACTGGACTTCTTCGAGACCGCGCTCGCCTTCATGGCCGGCTACGGCATTCGCGCCTATCTGATCGCGCAGAGCCTCAACCAGATTTCCAAGGCCTATGGCGAAAACAACGCCATTCTCGACAACTGCCACGTCCGCATCGCCTTCAGTTCGAACGACGAACGGACCGCCAAGCGGATATCCGACGCGCTCGGCACCGCCACCGAGCTGCGCGCCCAGCGCAACTACGCCGGCCACCGCCTCGCCCCCTGGCTCAGCCATGTGATGGTCAGCCGACAGGAGACGGCCCGCCCGCTGTTGACGCCCGGGGAGATCATGCAGCTTCCGCCGGCCGACGAACTGGTGATGGTGTCCGGCCTCGCGCCGATCCGGGCGAAGAAGCTGCGCTACTATGAGGACCGCAACTTCAAATCACGGGTTCTGCGGCCTCCGGAACTCGCAGACGATGGGTATGCCGACCGCCCCGCTGCGCGTTCCGACGACTGGGGCGGTCAGGTGCGCGAACCGCATGTCGCGCTCGTCTCTCCGGACGAGGACGAACTGATCGCGGCGATCGCAGAAGAGGGCGGTCTCCAGCAGCAACGGCATCCGGGCCTTGCCGAGGAAGGCGCCGAGGCGACGCAGGAGCCCGAGGTCCACGACGCGGCTGCGACCGGCGAGGACGACGGCGATCCGGCGCTGGACCGGCGCGCGCTGACGGCGCTGAGGAATGTCTCGCGCGCTCACGCGATGAATGAGGCGACGGGCAAAGGAGACGACCTGCTGCCCGATTTCTAGGCCTGGCGTACTCAGATCCCAGGTGACGGCGGCGGTGCGTCACGCTAGGCGATGCGCCTCTACAACGCTCAGGAGACAGCAATGAACAACAGCGACCTGGCCGACAAGATCGCGGCCGAGCACGGGACCTCGAAAGCCGACGCCCGCAAAATCGTCGACGCGGTTTTCGCCGCGATCGCCGATGCGGCCGCTGGCGGCAGCGAGATTGCACTGAACGGCTTCGGCAAGTTCAAGGTGAAGGATAGCCCTGCGCGCGAAGGCCGCAATCCGGCGACGGGCGAAACGATCAAGATCGCGGCGTCCAAGAAGCTGACGTTCAGCCCCGCGAAAGCGGTCAAGGATAAGCTGAACGGCTGATCTCAACGGAGCGCGCGCCATGTGCGCGCGCTCCGCCAATGATGATTGCGTGGGCTGAATAACCCGTTTGCGAGAGTTGATCCCGTGCGCTGCTTCATTGTTCGATCTTCCGGGGCCGCCTATCGTGCCGGACATACTGAGCCCTTCGGAGGGGGTGGATGCAGGTACTGACAGGTTTAGGAATGGCTGCCGCCCTTGTCGCTTCGGCGGACACGGGTTCGGCCGACAAGGCCGATCTCGCCGCTGTCCTCGCGCAATGGGATAGACACGAGCATCCCGACCTTAGAGGCGTCGTCGTGCTGCGCGACGGGCAGTCGGTCGCTGAACGCTATTACAATGGTGCGACGCCGGAGGAGCTTCACGATGTTCGCTCCGCCGGAAAAAGCGTGACGGCGCTGGTCCTCGGCATCGCAATCGATGACGGGGCGGTTCGCTCGGTGAACGACACGGTGTCACAATACTGGTCTGCCGCTGAGGGGAGCGCCATCGGGGCCGCGTCTTTGGCCGACGTGCTGACGATGCGGTCGGGCTTGGCTGCCTTCGACGAAGACCCTGCCTCGCCCGGAAATGAGGATCGGATGGATGCCGCGCCCGATCCATTAGCTTTTGTCCTAGCTGTTCCGCAGGCCGACCCTCCGGGTTCGCGATATCGCTATAATTCCGTGACCGCCTACACGGCCGGCGTCGTCGTCACCGAGGCGATGGGCGCCAAAATGAGCGCGTTCACCGATCTCCACCTGTTTTCGCCGTTAGGCGTCGCGCGCTGGCGATGGGATGATGACGCGGCGGGCGTCACGAAAGGGCAGGGCAATCTCTGGCTCACGACGCGTGGTCTGGCGTCGATCGGCGAGATGGTGCGTAACGGCGGGCGGTCAGGAAATAGCCAGGTCGTAAGCGAGCGATGGATAGCCGAGATGTTGGCGCCAAAGGTGAACATCGCGGCGGACGATCCTTACGCCGATAGCTATGGTTATTTCTGGTACGGCAAAACCTATCGGATCGCCGACACTGACATTGCCGTTTCGTTCGCATCAGGGAACGGGGGCAACAAGATCTACGTCGTCCCGTCCTGTCGTCTCGTGACAGCGGTCACGTCCTCCGCCTATGGCCGAGGCTATGGCCAGAGGCGATCGGAGGCGATCCTGAAATCCGTCCTTGACGCAGAAGTCGCAGCAGGTGGCTGCCAGGGTTGAGTAATGCGGATGATGACAAGCGCCGTCATCGACTGCGTCCGTGCATTTGCGTGAGAATAACGGGGATAACGGCCTGAGCCGCCTCGTCTGATCTTCGCTGTCGACCCGTCGCGCGTCGCGACGGCCGACGGACGAGGCTCATGAATAATCGTGCCAAAGGCGCCCAAGCCAGCCGGCTTCCTGCCCCGGTGGAACGCGCATGAAGCCGCGCCACCACGTGTATCTCGACGACGAACTCACCGCCGAGCTCGATCGGCTCGCGCGTGGACCGGGGACGTCAAAATCCGCCATCGTCGCCGGCGCGCTGCGCGAGCATTTCCGCCGCCGCGGAATGCGCGAGATCGACGAGCTGCTGAAGCCGCGCCTCGACCGGATGGCGGCCGATCAGCGGCGTCTCGCCCGCGATATGAACGTGCTGCTGGAAAGCGTCTCGCTCTTCCTCAGCTTCCAGTTCAGCCTTACCGCGCAGATTCCCGAGCCGGATGCGGCCGCCCGCGCGATCGGGCGCGAACGATTCCAGAAATTCATCGATCAGGTCGGACGGCGGATCGCCGGGACTGAGACGAGCGACATGCTGACCGTCCAGGAGGACGCGGCGTGACCGGCGCCAACCCCGTCACCTTCGGTCGACGCCGCGCCATGCTGCGCACGGCGATGGGGCCGGCGATCGCCGAAGCACTGGCCGATCCCGTGGTCATCGAGATCATGGTCAATCCGGATGGTGCGTTGCGGCTGGATCGGCTGGGTGAAGGCCGCACCGACACCGGCGTGAGAATGACGCCGCAGGACGTTGAACGGATTGTCCGTCTCGTCGCCGATCATGTCCGGGCGGAGGTCCATCCGAACGCGCCCATCGTCTCGGCCGAACTTCCGACGTCGCCCGACGGGAGCGGCGGCGAACGGTTCGAAGGCCTTCTCCCTCCGATCGCCACGGCGCCCTGCTTCGCCATCCGCAAGCCCGCCGTGAAGGTCCATCGCCTCATCGACTATATCGCGGACGGGATGCTCGCGCCGGTTCAAGCCGACGTCCTTCGACGTGCGGTCGTGGATCGCAAGAACATCCTGATCGCCGGCGGCACCTCGTCCGGAAAGACGACATTCGCGAACGCGCTGCTCGCCGAAATGGCCGGGCTCGACGAACGGATCATCCTCATCGAGGACACCCGCGAGCTGCAATGCGCGGCGGTGGACACCGTCCCGCTGCGAACACGGCCCGGCGTGGTCGGCATGGCCGAACTCGTGCGCTCGACCCTTCGCCTTCGGCCCGACCGGATCGTGGTCGGGGAGGTGCGGGGCGCCGAGGCGCTCGACATGCTCAAGGCCTGGAATACCGGCCATCCGGGCGGGATCGCCACGCTGCACGCCAACTCGGCGCACGCCGCGCTTTACCGGCTCGAACAGCTCGTCGCCGAAGGCGTCGTCACCGTGCCGCGCCGCCTGATCGCCGAAGCGATCGATCTCGTCGTCTTCATCCGCGGTCGCGGGGTCGGGCGGCGGATCGAGACCGTCGCCGAGGTGTCGGGCCTCGACAGCGACGGCGCCTACGCCGTGACCGACCTCAATCCCCCTCAGCTCAAAGCCCTTCTCAGAGGAGAACTCCCATGACGCCTACCGTGAATCCGCGCCTGTCCGCCTCGGTCGTCCTGGCCGGGGTCCTGATCCCGGTCGTCGCTCTCGCGGCAGGCTCCGGCATGCCCTGGGAAGAACCGCTCCAGAAGGTGCTGGAGTCGGTTCAGGGGCCGGTCGCCAAGATCGTCGCGGTTCTGATCATCATCACGACCGGGCTCGCCCTGGCGTTCGGAGAAACCTCGGGCGGTTTCCGCAAGCTGATCCAGATCGTGTTCGGCCTGTCGATCGCCTTCGCTGCGTCGAGCTTCTTCCTGTCCTTCTTCTCCTTCGGCGGCGGAGCGCTCATCGCATGAACGTCGAGGGCTTCGAGGTTCCGCTGCATCGCGCGCTGACCGAACCGATCCTGCTCGGCGGCGCGCCGCGCGGCGTGGCGATCCTCAACGGGACGCTGGCCGCCGCGATCGGGCTCGGTCTCCAACAGTGGGTCGCCGGCCTCATCATCTGGCTCGTCGGACACAGCCTCGCGGTCTTCGCCGCCAAGCGGGACCCGGACTTCGCCGCCGTCGGCGTCCGCCACCTTCGGCAGAAGGGATGGTGGTCATGCTGAACCTGAAAGAATACCGTCGCACCGCCGACCTTCTCGCCGATCATCTGCCCTGGGCGGCCCTGGTCGCGCCCGGCGTGGTCCTCAACAAGGATGGGGCGTTCCAGCGCACCTTGCGCTTTCGAGGTCCCGATCTCGAATCCGCGACGGAGGCCGAACTGGTTTCGGTCTGTGCGCGGGCGAACAACGCCTTGCGCCGGCTTGGCTCGGGCTGGGCGCTGTTCTTCGATGCGGTGCGCGCCGAAGCGCTCGGTTATCCTGACAGCGCCTTTCCCGATGCGGCGTCCTGGCTGGTGGATGAGGAGCGGCGGGCGCATTTCGACGGACGGCGCGGGCAGCATTTCGAGAGCCGCTATCACCTTACGCTCTGCTACTTGCCGCCCGCCGATCAGGTCAATCGCGCGGAGCGCGCGCTTCTGGAGCGGGACACCCCGGACGTCGGTCGCGATTGGCGTCAGGAACTGCGGGCATTCGTCGCCGAAACCGATCGCGTCCTAGACCTTCTCTCCGGTTTCATGCCCGTGGTGCGCGGCCTGGACGATGCGGAGACGCTGTCATTTCTTCACGCGACGATCTCGACGCGGCGCCATCTGGTCGCCGCTCCGTCGACGCCGATGCATCTGGACGGTCTTATCGTCGACACCCCGCTGTCGGGCGGCATCGAGCCGATGCTGGGCGACGAGCATCTGCGGACCGTCACGATCCTGGGCTTTCCCAACGCGACCCGTCCCGGTCTGCTCGACGCGCTCAATCATCAGGACTTCGCCTATCGCTGGGCGACCCGCTTCATCTGTCTCGACAAGACGGAGGCGAACAAGACGCTGACCAAGATCCGGCGCCAATGGTTCAACAAGCGCAAGTCGATCGCGCAGTTGATGCGCGAGGTGATGACCAACGAGCCGGTCCCGCTGACCGACACCGACGCCGACAACAAGGTGGTCGATGCGGACCTCGCCTTGCAGGCGCTCGGCGGCGACCATGTCGCCTTCGGCTATCTGACCACGACGGTCACCGTGTCCGACGTCGATCGCGGTGCCGCCGAAGAAAAGGTCCGCGTCGTCGAGCGGATCGTCAACGGGCTCGGCTTCACCTGCATCCGCGAGTCCGTCAATGCCGTCGAAGCCTGGCTCGGAAGCCTCCCCGGCCATGTCTACGCCAACGTCCGTCAGCCGCTTGTCCACACGCTGAACCTCGCCCACCTCATGCCGTTATCGGCGGTCTGGTCCGGTCCCGTTCGAAACGTCCATCTCGACGGCCCGCCGCTTCTCTATGCGGAGACGAGCGGGGCGACGCCGTTCAGGCTGTCGCCCCATGTCGGCGACGTCGGCCACATGCTCATCGTCGGACCGACCGGCGCGGGCAAGTCGGTGCTGTTGGCGCTGCTCGCCCTACAGTTTCGCCGCTACGCCGGATCGCAGATCTATATCTTCGACAAGGGGCTGTCGGCGCGGGCGGCGACGCTGGCGATGGGCGGCGACCATATCGCGCTCGGGGAGGGGGACGCGCTGGCGTTCCAGCCGCTCCGCGACATCGACGACGACGCCGAACGCGCGTGGGCCGCCGACTGGATCGCCGAACTTCTCAGCCATGAGAAGCTGATCATGACGCCGGAGCTGAAGGAGATGCTCTGGTCGGCGTTGACGAGCCTTTCCAGCGCGCCGTCCGAGGAGCGCACCCTGACCGGGTTGTCCGTCCTGCTGCAATCCCAGGCGCTGAAATCCGCGCTCGCGCCGTGGACGCTGGAAGGTCCGTTCGGACGACTGCTCGACGCCGCCGAAAACCGGCTGACGCTCACCGACGTGCTGTGTTTCGAGACCGAAACCCTGATGGACACGCCCAGCCTTGTCCTGCCCGTGCTGAGTTATCTCTTCCATCGCCTGGAAGCCCGGTTCGACGGTCGTCCGACCCTGCTCATCCTCGACGAAGCCTGGGTCTATCTCGATAATCCGACTTTCGCCCAACGCATCCGCGAATGGCTGAAGACGCTCCGAAAGAAGAACGTCAGCGTCGTCTTCGCCACGCAGTCGCTGGCGGACATCGCCGACAGCAGCATTGCGCCGGCCATCATCGAAAGCTGCCCGCAACGCATCTTCCTTGCGAACGACCGGGCCGTCGAGCCGCAGTCCCGCGCCGCCTATGAACGCTTCGGCCTGAACGAGCGTCAGGTGGAACTCATCGCCCGGGCGACGCCCAAGCGGCACTACTATCTCCAGTCGCGCGGCGGAAACCGGCTGTTCGAACTTGCACTCGGCCCGGTCGCGCTCGCGCTTTGCGGCGCGTCCGACCCCGCGACGCAAGCCTTGATCGACGACCTCCTGAAAGCACCGGGGCCCGACGCTTTCGGCGCGGCCTTCCTGCGCGAGCGCGGCCTTGCCTGGGCCGCCGACCTCCTCAGCGATTTTCCCGGCGCGGCTGAAGCCGCGCCATTCAACTAGCAGAAGGAGCCGACCTCATGAATTCCCGCATCCTCATCGCCGCCGTTCTGGCCTCGACCGTCGCCGCCGGCGGCGCGCTCGCGCCCGTTTCGCCGGCCCACGCCCAACTCAAGGTCTTCGACGTCACCAACTACAGCCAGAACGTCCTGACGGCCGCGCGCACCCTCCAGCAGATCAACAACCAGATCACGGCGCTCCAGAACCAAGCGACCATGTTGCAGAACCAGGCGCGCCAGCTTCAGCGTCTGGACTTCTCCTCGCTGGACCAGCTCACGCGCTCCATCGAGCGCATCGACGGCCTGATGGCTCGCGCCGAAGGCATCGCCTTCGACGTCGCCGCCACTGATGCGGCGCTGCGCGAACAGTTTCCGCAGACATTCGATCGAAGCCTCAGCACCGACCAGATCGTCCAGCGCGCGCGCGCCCGGCTCCAGTCGTCCTTGCAGGGCTATCGTCAGGCGATGCGCGTTCAGGCCCAGGTCGTCGAGAACGTCCGGGCCGACGGCGCCTTGCTCACCGATCTCGTCGCGCAAAGCCAGGTCGCCACCGGCGGCTTGCAGGCGCAGCAGGCCGGCAATCAACTGATGGCGCTCGTCGCCCGTCAGCAGCTTCAGCTTCAGTCGATGATGGCGGCGCAGTATCGCGCCGACGCCATCGAACAGGCGCGCCAGCGACAGGTCATGGAAGCGGCCCACGAGCGGACCCGGCGGTTCATCGGAACCCGCCCCGCCTATACGCCGCAATAGGCCGCGCACGATGGACCCGGCCCCGGACCTCAACATCATCGACCGCTTCCTGGCGGCCTTCTCGCAATACATCGACAGCGGGTTCGGCCTGCTCGGCGGCGACGTCGCCTTTCTCACCACTATCCTGATCGGGCTCGACATCACGCTGGCCGGTCTGTGGTGGGCGATGGACGCGGACAAGGATGTCCTGGGCCGGTTCCTGAAGAAGATTCTCTATGTCGGAATCTTCGCCTTCATTCTCGGCAACTTCCAACAGCTCGGCGAGATCGTCTTCCGCAGTTTCGCCGGCCTCGGCCTCACCGCGGGCGGGGGCACGATCGGCCCCGACGACCTGCTGAAGCCGGGCAAGCTCGCTTCCGTAGGCTTCGACGCCGCCAAGCCGATGCTGACGGCTATCAAGGACATGCTCGGCTTCCCCGCCTTCTTCGGCAACGCCCTGTCAATCCTCGTGCTGTTCGTCGCCTGGCTGGTGGTGGTGCTGGCCTTCTTCATCCTCGCGATCCAGCTCTTCCTCACGATCATCGAGTTCAAGCTGACGACGCTGGCGGGTTTCGTGCTCGTGCCGTTCGCCCTGTTCAACAAGACGAGTTTTCTCGCCGAGCGGGTGCTCGGCAACGTCGTCTCGTCGGGCCTCAAGGTCATGGTGCTGGCCGTCATCGTCGGCATCGGCGGCGGCTTCTTTGAAATGTTTCTCTCCGCCGGGATGGGCGAGCCGGACGTGGCTTCGGCGATGACGCTTGTTCTCGCCGCTCTTTCGCTGCTCGGTCTCGCCATCTTCGGACCGGGCGTCGCCTCCGGCCTCGTGTCCGG
>NZ_GL883086.1:919850-930566 GCF_000204035.1 Brevundimonas diminuta ATCC 11568 | reverse complement strand
CTCCGGGTCGCAGAGCCTGCCGACGAGCCGGTCGTGACGGATCGCCACGCAACCGCCGACGCCGTCGCGGATCTCCCCGGCGACTACGGCTCCGTACCGCAACTGGGGCCTCCGCTTCCGGGCGACCTCGGACGGGCGATCCTGGATGAAGAGCGCGGAGGAGACGGCGCTTCCCTCGATGCAGGAGCGCCGCCGCCGTCAGCGGAGGAACAGGCGCTTGAGGCGGAACGCCAGCGTCAGGCGACGCAGGCGGGTCAGGCGCGCGAGTCCGGCGTGATGGTGCGGCTCCCGCGTCAGGCACCCGCCACGGCCGAAGTCGCCCAGACGGGGACGGCCACGGCGGTCGCGCCCGCCGGGGCAGGGGAGGGACAGCCTGGCATCGATCCCCAACGCGATCCGAACGGCCAGCAGCGCAAGATCGATTTCGTGGCGCAAGGGCCGTCCTCGACGATCAACCCACATCGCATTCAGGAGCCGGCTTCGCCGTATCAGGTCATGGCCGGCAGCGTCATCGCGGCCAGCCTGATGACGGGTCTGCGCTCCGATCTTCCTGGCTTCGTCACCGCCCAGGTCTCGGAGAACGTCTACGACTCCGCGACGGGGCGCATCCTGCTTATCCCGCAAGGCGCGCGGCTGGTAGGCAGCTATGACAGCGTCGTGGCCTTTGGTCAGAGCCGGGCGCTCCTGGTCTGGCAGCGCATCATCCTGCCTGACGGCGCTTCGATCCAACTCGACAACCTCCCTGCGACGGATGCTGCGGGCTACGCCGGGCTCGCCGACAAGGTGGATTTCCACACATGGCGGCTCCTCAAGGGCGTCGCGCTTTCCACCCTGCTCGGGGTCGGAACGGAGCTGACCGTCGACGGCGAGAGCGACCTCGTCCGGGCCGTCCGCGAGTCGACGCAGCAGTCCAGCAGCCAGGCCGGACAACAGATCGTCACCCGGAATCTCGACGTCCAACCCACCATCACCATTCGCCCCGGATTTCCGCTGCGCGTGATCGTCCACAAGGATCTCGTGCTGCGTCCGTGGGACCGCTGAGAGGAGAGACCCCATGCTGAAGCTGGGCAAACTGCCTGATCGGACGCCGATCAAGCTCACCGTCACCGTCACGCCGGACCTTCATCGGTCGCTGTCCGACTACGCCGCCGTCTATCGCGAGGCCTATGACGATAAAGCCGAGATCGCGGACCTTGTCCCGGCGATGCTCGAGGCCTTCCTCGCCGGCGACAGGGAGTTCGCCAAGGCGCTGAAGGCGAAGGGAGGCTGAGATGGGCGTCATAGGAAAGTTCAAGCCGACCAAGCAGGGCGGCTGGGAAGGCCGCATCGAAACCCTTCTCATCGACCGGAAAATCCGGTTCGTTCCAAACGACGACCGCCGAAACGACAACTCGCCGGACTATGTCGTCATGCTCGGCTGGTCGCGCGTCGGCGAGGCCTGGAAGGCGACGTCGCGGGGAGAGAATCCGCGAGACTATCTCCGCGTTCGGTTGAACGACCCCTGGTCGGAGCCGAAGCGTGCGACCCTGTTTCCAGCGCCGGACGGCGCCACCGCCGAGCTTGCCTGGAGCCGCCAGCATCGGATGCGGGATTGGGGCGATGAACCCTGACCGCCGATCTGTGTCGTCCGTTCCGGAGAAAGACGTTCGTCCGTCGCGGCGCGGCGGCCACTTTTCCGCGGATCTCGCGCGTGACGCGCAAGCGCACTTCCAGAAGCAGTCGATAGGGGAAGTTTCTGAAGTCGAGGCGCGGGCGATGCTCGCCGATCTGACGGACTTCTTTCGTATCCTCATCGAATGGGATTCGAAGCGTAGAGCAAAGCCTGGACGGTCTATTCCAAATTCACGCAAGAAGGAGTGATGAGGCGGATCTTGCCTTGGTGTCGCGTTGGAATAAAATTCCATATGTAATTGAAATATATAGCAACATTCGCAATTTTGCGAGTTATTTGCTTGATTGGTTCTCCCGGCTCGCTAGGATTCTGCGTCCGGCGTTGTCGATGCTCTTTTCTGGATTGAGCCGTTGCCGCGCCGTTATCGCCTTTGCTCGGCGACCTTAGCGGGAGACAGATATGGCCAGTCGGAAAGTCGCGCGTTCTGCACCAGTTATCGAGATAAGACGGGCTGTTATGTATGCTCGTGTTTCATCGAAGGAGCAGGATCGGGAAGGATTTTCCATCCCGGCTCAAACCAAGCTGATGAAAGACTACGCCGATGCCAACGATATTCAGGTGGCGCGGGAATTTGTCGACGTTGAAACCGCCAAGAAGAGCGGGCGCACCAGCTTCAACGAAATGCTGCAATACGTCCGCCGGCACCCTACAGTTCGGACGCTTCTGGTCGAAAAGACCGACAGACTCTATCGCAATCTCAAGGACTGGGTGACGGTCGACGACCTCGACATCGAAATTCATTTCGTAAAAGAGGGCGTCGTCCTCTCGCAGGACTCCCGCTCTTCCGAAAAGTTCATGCACGGCATCAAGGTGCTGATGGCGAAAAACTATATCGACAATCTGTCGGAAGAAACCCGAAAGGGCATGTTGGAGAAGGCCGAACAGGGCCTGTGGCCGACAGTCGCACCGATCGGCTACCTGAACGTCGAAGGTCCCAACGGTAAGAAGATCATCACCATCGATCCGGCGCTCGGTCCGCTCGTTCAGCGCCTATATGAGTGGTATTCTACAGGCCAGTACTCGCTAAAGGAGGTCTCCAAGAAGGCTCGGCAGGCTGGCTTGACCTACCGGAAGAGTGGCGCTCCCATAGGCGTAAGCACGGTCCATACGATCCTGCGGAACCGAATTTATACCGGCGCCTTCGAATGGCTGGACAAGGTCTATCAGGGCTCCCACGCGCCGTTGGTTTCCGAGGACCTTTGGGGCGCGGTCCAGGATGTCCTGGATGGGCGCAAGGCGGCCAACATTCGCGCCAGCGTAAACGACTTTCCGTTCACCGGCATGATGACGTGCGGTCATTGTGGTTGCGCGATGGTCGGTGAGATCAAAAAGCAGCGATACATTTATTACCACTGCACGGGCTTCAAAGGAAAATGCGGCGAGCCGTATGTCCGCGAGGAGGTCCTGGAGCAGCGATTCGCCGGCCTGTTGCGGCAATTGCGATTCGATGATGCTGCTTTTGAACTGATCCAACGCGCCTTGCGCGAAAGTCTTCAGGATGAAACCCGGGAGCGTAGGGCGGCAATCGAGCGGCTCCGCGGCGAGGCCGATCGGCTGCAGGCCCGCATCGAGCGGATGTACGAAGACAAACTCGACGGGGTGGTCTCCGACGACTTCTATCGCCGGATGCAAATCGTGTGGCGCGAGGAGCGGGATCGTTGCCTGAAGGACATTGAGCGGCACCATAGCGCTGATGACGAGTATATCGATAACGGGATTGCGCTGATCCGTCTCGGACGGGAAGCGCACGATCTCTTCGAGCAGGCCTCCGCTTCAGAGAAGCGAAGGGTCCTGAATCTCGTACTTTCGAACTGCTCGTGGGCTCATGGAGAGCTTACAGCAAAATTCCGCCAACCATTTGATTTGTTGTCGGAAACTATCGCCCAGTCTACCTTCTCAAAGAAGGAGAAAACGGGCGATTTGCCCGAAAATGAGAAATGGCTCCGCGGGTAGGATTCGAACCTACGACCAGCCGATTAACAGTCGGCTGCTCTACCACTGAGCTACCGCGGAACATCCCCTCGGGGGAGGCCGGCGTATAGCAGCGCCTTTTCGATTCACGCAACTGGTAAAAGACAGAAATCGCCAAATTTTTTCGCAAAGCCCTGCGCTACAAGGCTCCGCATGACTCCAATCCATGTGAACGACCCTGATGATCCGCGCATCGCCGCCTTTCGCGATGTGAAGGAGCGCGATCTGACCGGGCGGCACGGTCTGTTCATCGCTGAGGGCGAGGTGGTGTTGCGCGTGCTGGCGTCCGAGGCGTCGCGCTGTACGCCCGTATCCATTCTGATCGCCGAGAAGCGCCTGGAGAAGCTGTGGGAGGTGCTGGAGCGTCTGCCGGGCGATGTGACGGTTCATATGGCGTCGCAGGCGGTCCTGAACGCCGTGGCGGGGTTTGATCTGCATCGAGGCGTTCTCGCCTTGGGACGCAAGCCTGAGCCCGTCGAACCGGGCGCGTTGCTGGACAGCCTGCCGGAGCGGGCCGTGGCGGTCGTGGCGTGTGGAATCGGCAACCACGACAACATGGGCGGGCTGTTCCGCAACGCCGCCGCCTTTGGGGCCGGAGCGGTGCTGCTGGATCGGACCTGCTGCGATCCTTTCTATCGCAAGGCGATCCGGGTCTCGGTCGGCGCCGTGCTGCGGACGCCGATGGCGATGGGGCTGGAGGCCGAGGCCATGATCGACCTGTTGCAGGGCAGGGGGTTCGAGGTGCTGGCCCTGACGCCCTCTGCGGAACAGACGCTGGCGGAGCTGAAGCCGGGCAGGCGCACGGCCCTTCTGTTGGGCAGCGAAGGGCCGGGGCTGCCGCGCGACATCATCGCGCGCTGTCGTCCGGTCGGCATCCGGATGGCGGGGGGATTCGATTCGCTGAACGTGGCTGCGACCAGCGCTGTCGCCCTGCATCATCTGACGACTGCGGGAGCGGATTAGGTCCGAAAACAAGAAAGCCGCCCCGAAGGGCGGCTTTCTCGATGTTCATCGCGATGGAGGCCTGACCGGGAATCGAACCCGGGTGCAAGGATTTGCAGTCCTCTGCGTCACCACTCCGCCATCAGGCCGTGACCCCGTATCGGTGGGGCCCCGCCATCGCGAGGGCCGTCAGCTATCAGATCGGATTGTCCGCTGCAACGCACGGACCTATAAGCGCGTCACATTTCTTCGCCTGAGCCGACCTGAAGGACTTCGGATTATGGATTTCGCCGCCGCCCGCAAGGTGATGCTGGACTCGCAGGTCCGCGTGAACGACGTCACCGACCGCCAACTGCACGCCGCCATCGGCGCTGTGGAGCGCGAGCGATTCTGCGCCGCCGACCGCGCCTTCTCGGCCTATGCCGACGTCGAGCCGGAAATCGCGGGCGACCGTCGTCTGATGTTGCCGCGCGATGTGGCCAAGCTGTTGCAGGGCCTGGACGCTCGCGCCGGTGAAAAGGCCCTGGCGATCGCCGCGCCTTACGCCGCCGCCGTTCTGGCGCACATGGGCCTGTCGGTGACGGCTCAGGAATCCGACGCCGCCGTGTTCGATGTGGTCGGCGCCGCCTTGGCCGAGGCTGGGGTCGAGACCGTGGTTGCGCCCCTGAGCCAGCCGCAGGGCGAGGGCTATGACCTGATCGTCAGCGAGGGCGCCGTGATCGAGCGTCCCGAATCCTGGATCGCGGCCCTGCGTCCCGGCGGTCGTCTGGCTGTGGTGGAACGCGACGGCGCCAGCGGCGCGGCTGTCCTCTATGTGCGCGGTCGTGAAGGCGTTTCGCGGCGCGAGCTGTTCGACGCTGCGCCCGAGTTGCTGGCGGAAATGGTCCCGGCGCCCGCGTTTGCGCTCTAAGGCCATTCGTGGCGACGGAAGGGGCGTCGCGCTGCGTGAAAAAAACTTAACTGGCGTCGGGCGGGCCTAGCCTCCAACTACGCGGATACAAGGCACTACAGGCGCGCCGGATGGGGGCGTCAGGCAGGGACAGGTTCATGTTGAAACGCTCGCGCGCGCTCGCTTCGGTCGCACTGGTCGCATTGACGATGGGGGCGACGCCGGTCTTCGCCGAGTCGTTGCAGGAGGCCATCGGTCTGGCCTATCGCACCAACCCGACCCTGCTGGCGCAGCGGGCGAATCAACGGGCCCTGGATGAGAGCATCGTCCAGGCGCGCGCCGGCCTGCGGCCGACCATCAACGCTTCGGCGGGTGTCGATTACAGCCGCACCCGCACCGATCGTGTGACGACGACGATCCCTGGTCAGACCTTCCCGATCGACACCAACGGCGACGGCGTGCCTGACGCCACCGGCACGCTGCCGGGCAGCAGCAGCACCAGCGGCGGGACGATCGAAAGCGACGGCGCCAGCGCCAGCGTCAGTCTGACGCAGAACATCTGGACGGCCGGACGCGTGTCGCACGGCATTTCTGCGGCCGAAGCCAATGTCCTGGCCGGTCGTGAGAATCTGCGTCAGGTCGAGCAGCAGGTCATGGTGACGGTCATTCAGGCCTATGCCGATGTCACCCGCGATCTGGAAATTTTGCGCATCCGCCAGGAGAACCTGAAGGTGTTGCGTCGCCAACTGGATGAATCGAACGCTCGATTCGAGGTCGGCGAAATCACCCGCACTGACGTCGCGCAGTCCGAAGCTCGTCTGGCGCAGTCGGAATCCGATCTGGCCAGCGCTCAGGCGCAACTGTCGGTGTCGCGCGCGGCCTACGCCGCCGTCGTGGGACAGGCGCCGTCCAACCTGCAGACGCTGCCGACGCTGCCGGGCCTGCCGACCGATTTCGACGCAGCGATGGACGTCGGCCTGGCCGAAAACCCCGGCGTGCTCGCCGCTGTTCACGCCCAGCGCGCGGCCGAGGCCAATGTGGCGGCGGCGCGGGCGGAGTATCTGCCTTCGGCGCGCCTGAACGCCTCCTATGGCGGGACGGCCAATGATCTGTCGGGCTTGGACCTGGGCGATCGCACCAGCTTTACGGCCGGCGCAACCGTCTCCGTGCCCTTGTTCACCGGGGGGCTGAACCGTTCGCGCGTCGCCCAGGCCTTGGAGCGCGCCAACGCCGCCCAGATCAACGTCGAGGGTGAACGTCGCACGGTTCTGCAATCGGTCAGTTCGGCCTATGCCCAGAGCGCTTCGGCGCGTTCCAGCGTTCAGGCTGGCGAACAGGCGGTGCGCGCCGCTTCGGTGGCGGCCGAGGGCGTGCGCCAGGAGGCTCAGGTCGGCCTGCGCACCACCCTGGACGTGCTGAACCAGGAGCTTGAACTGCGCAGCGCGGAAGTCGCCCTGACCAGCGCCCGTCGCAATGAGTATGTCGCCCAGGCCCAGCTTCTGGCGGCCATGGGCCGTCTGGGCGGCCCCAACCTGGATCCGACGATCGAGGCCTATGATCCGTCCGACAACTATCGTGCGGTACGCAATCGCGGCGCCCTGCCTTGGGATGGCGTGATCGAGGCCATCGACCGCGTCGCCGCCCCGGCGACGACGCCCGCCGTCGATGTGGAAGATGCGCCCGTTGATCGGCAGTTGAAGGGTGAAGTCGTTCGCACTGCTCCCCAGGGCTGAAGGCTGATCGACAAAACGTCCGTTGATTCCGACGGGCGTTGATGCGACGACAGGATTCAAGGGGGAGGCGAGTCTGACGGCTCGGTCCCCATCGTCGCCTGCCTAGTCCGCATCGGTTGGCGAGTGTCCCCGTTCGAGCGCCCAGGTTGAGGTTCCGACATGACCGAACAAGCCGCCCAGGAACCGACGATGGAAGAGATTCTGGCGTCGATCCGCCGGATTATCTCTGAAGACGACGCTCCGGCCGAAACCGCCCCTGTGGCGGAAGCGGCTCCCGAACCCGCGCCGGAACCAGAACCCGTCGTCGCCGCGCCCGAGCCCGCGCCGATCGAAGACGAGGTGCTGGAACTAACCGAGCCCTATGAGGCGCCGGCAACCGAAGCCATCGGCGATCTGGACGTGGCGGACGCTGCGCCGTTCCCGACCGAACCCGCGCCGGCGGCGCCGCAACCCGCGGCCGTTGCGGCGGAGGCCGAAACCCTGGTCGGCGAAACCGCCGCAGCCAGCGCGGCCTCGGCCTTCGCCGGTCTGGCCGCTAGCTTCCAGAAGCCGGAACCTGCGCCGGTCGCTTCAGCCGCCGACATGAACTTCATGAGCGGCAATACGGTCGAGGCCATGGTCCGCGAGATGCTGCGTCCGATGCTGAAGGATTGGCTGGACGCCAATCTGCCGACCATCGTCGAGGCTCAGGTCCGCAAGGAAGTCGAACGCATCGCCCGCAACGCAGGCTGATCGCTTCAAAACCTCGCTGAGTTTTACGACGCCCCTCAGTCCGCTGAGGGGCGTTCGTTTTTCCAGTCGAACAGGGCCTCCAGCAGACGCACGGCCTGACCGCGCTCGCTGGTCAGATTAGGGTCGCGGCCCAGCAGCAGACGCGCATCGTCCGCCGCCGCCAGAAGCAGCGACCGATGCCGGATCGGATCGGCGAAGCGATAGGCCGGGAATCCGCTTTGTTTCAGGCCCAGCGGGTCGCCGCCGCCGCGCAGACGGAAGTCTTCTTCCGCGATGACGAAGCCGTCCTCGGTGCGGCGCAGAGTCTCCAGCCGCTCCTTCGCCGTCTCGCCCAGGGCGCCGTCCTCGCCGCCGTACAGCAGGATGCAGGCACTGGCCTTGGCCCCGCGCCCCACGCGCCCGCGAAGCTGATGAAGCTGCGCCAGACCGAAGCGGTCGGCATGCTCGATCACCATGATGGAGGCGTTGGGCACGTCGACGCCGACCTCGACCACGGTCGTTGCGACCAGGACGGGCAGGCGGCCGTCCGCGAACTCGGCCATCACCGCTTCGCGCTCGGCGCCCGGCATCTGGCCGTGAGCCAGACCGACCTCGGTTCCCAGATATTTGCGCAGATCTTCCGCCCGATCCTCGGCGGCGGCCAGGTCGATGGCTTCGGATTCCGCCACCAGAGGACAGATCCAATAGGCCTGGGCGCCCGCCTGAACCGCCGCCTTCAGACGCTTCGCCACCTCGCCGATGCGCGCCAGCGGCAGGACGGCCGTGGTGACGGGCGTGCGGCCCGGCGGTTTCTCCATCAGGCGGCTGACTTCCAGCTCGCCATATTGGGTCAGTTCCAGCGTGCGCGGGATCGGCGTCGCCGACATGGTCAGCAGATGGACGCCGCCCAGAGCCGGATCGCCCTTGGCCTGCAACCGCTGGCGCTCGCGCACGCCGAAACGGTGCTGTTCGTCGATGACGGCCAGCGCCAGCCGGTGAAACTGCACCGCGTCCTGGAACAGGGCGTGGGTGCCGATGGCGACCTGGGCCTCGCCCGAGGCCAGGGCCGCCAGCTTGCCGCGTCGCTCGGCCGGGGTGTCGCGTCCGGTCAGAAGCAGGCTGCGGACGCCGGCCTGGTTCAGCAAAGGCGACAGCTTGTCGTAGTGCTGGCGCGCCAGGATTTCGGTCGGCGCCATCAAGGCGGCCTGGAACCCATTGGACGCCGCATCGGCGAGGGCCAGGGCCGCGACGGCGGTCTTGCCCGACCCGACGTCGCCCTGCAGCAGCCGCCCCATCTGCTCGCCGGAGCTCAAGTCGGCGCGGATTTCCGCGACGGCCTGCTCCTGCGCGCGGGTCAGGGCGAAGGGTAGGGCGGCCGGCAACCGGGCGGACGCCTCGCCCGGCGCTATGCGGGCAGCGGGCGTGATCTGGCGAGCGCGGCGACGACGGGCCAGAGCCAGTTGGTGGGCGAACAGTTCATCATAGGCCAGACGCTGACGCACCGGCGTGTCGGGCGTCAGATCGGCCTCGTTCGTCGGGGCGTGCAGGGCCTCCAACGCCGCGCGCCAGCCGACCCAGCGCCGCGCCGCCAGCCAGTTCAGCTCCTGCCATTCCGGCAGTTCGGGGGCGAGCGCCAGCGCGCCCTGCGCCAGCTTGCGGATCTGGCGCGAGGTCAGCCCCTGCGTCGCCGGATAGACGGGTTCGGACAGCGGAATCTCATCCGCTTTCTCGACCGGCATGATGTAGTCGGGGTGGGCGATCTGGACTTCGCTGTTGAAGCGCTCGACCTTGCCGGTCACCAGCCGCCGCGCCCCGCGCGGGGCGAGGCTCTCGATATGGCGCGGCGATCCGGCGAACCAGATCAGGTGGATGAAGCCGGTGTCGTCGATGGCGCGCACCTTGATCGGCGCGCCGTGCTTGTGCGGCGGAATCAGGCGGTCGATCGTCACCTCGAAGACGCCGATCTCGCCGTCGACGGCCTCCATCGCCGTGGTGCGGCGGCGCTGGATCACGCCGCTGGGCGACAGAAACAGCACGTCGCGCACGAGCGGACCCGCCACCTTCTGCACCAGAGGCGCGCTGCGCGGCCCCACGCCTTTCAGCGTGGAGACGTCGGCGAACAGGGGAAAGAGAATCTCGGGCCTCATCATTGGACAGCATAGCTGGCGAAGCGGCGTCTGGAACGCTATCTGATCGGCCTCTTACCGAAGTGAACGGACAGGCAAGGAAACCGCGTGGCCGATATCGACGCACGTCCCGAGGACGCCCTGAACTCTGACGACCGCAAGACGCGCCTGGGCCGCATCGCCTTCCGCGCCTGGCGCCGGGGCTTTCGGGAGGCGGACATGGTGCTGGGGCCCTTCGCCGATCAGGTCGCGCCGACGCTGGACGACGACGAATTGACCGAGTTCGAGCGCCTGCTGGATGAAGAGGACCAGTACCTCTACGCTTGGATCATCGAACGCGAACCGACGCCGCCCGAATTCGAAGGGCCGATGATGGCCCGCATTCGCGCCTTCATGCGCGCCCATGTCGCCGCCGAAGTGGCCAAGGGCATCGGTTGATGGACGTGGCGCTGGCGCGGACTGACGCAGAACTGGGCGGCGCGCCGGAAGGGCTGGACGCCCTGATCGTCGCCGAGCGGATCAAGGCCCAGGGCGGGACCGCTTTGTTTATCGCGCGCGATTATCAGCGCACAGGCAATTTCATCCAGGCGTTCCGTTTCTTCGCCAAGGATATTGAAGTTCTTGAATATCCTTCGTGGGATTGCCTGCCTTACGACCGACTGAGCCCGACGG
>NZ_GL883086.1:842033-919419 GCF_000204035.1 Brevundimonas diminuta ATCC 11568 | reverse complement strand
CCCGCCGTCGCTCAGCACGCCGAGGCGCTGAAGGGGCAGGGCAAGCGCGTCCTGTTCGCCTCATGGTCCGAAGGCTCGGCCGAGCGTCTGGCCGCCATGCTGGGCGATCACGGCCTGACGCACGTCGTGGCGGTGCGCGACTGGGACGATGTGCGAGGCGCGCCGGACGGCATCTATCTGCGCGCGGTGCTGCCGGTCGAGCACGGCTTCGCCACCGATGATCTGGCCGTCATCTCCGAGACCGACATCCTGGGCGACCGTTTGGCGCGGCCTAAGCGCAAGCGGCGGGCGTCCAACTTCCTGGCCGAGGCTTCGGCCCTGACGGCGGGCGATCTGGTGGTTCACCTGGATCACGGCATCGGCCGCTATGAGGGCCTGCGGACGCTGGAGATCCAGGAGGCGCCGCACGACTGCCTCGAACTCCTCTATGCGGGTGAGAGCAAGCTCTACCTGCCGGTTGAAAACATTGACCTTCTGACCCGCTACGGCACGGACGCCGAAGGGGTTCAGCTGGACCGTCTGGGCGGCGCGGGCTGGCAGGCGCGTAAGGCCAAGGCCAAGGAGCGCCTGCGCGCCATGGCCGAGGGGCTGATCGCCCTGGCCGCCAAGCGGGCGCTGCGGGTGTCCGACGCCATTACGCCGCCCGCCGGTCTGTTCGACGAGTTCTGCGCCCGCTTCCCCTATGAGGAGACGGACGATCAGCTGAACGCCATCGGCGACGTGCTGGAAGACCTGGGCAAGGGCACGCCGATGGATCGCCTGATCTGCGGCGACGTCGGCTTCGGCAAGACGGAGGTCGCCCTGCGCGCCGCCTTCGTCGTGGCGATGACGGGCCAACAGGTCGCCATCGTCTGCCCGACGACCCTGCTGGCGCGCCAGCACTTCAAGACTTTCAGCGAACGCTTCGCCGGTTGGCCGATCAAGGTGCGCCACCTGTCGCGCATGGTCACGGCCAAGGACGCCAACGAGACGCGCGCGGGGCTGAAGGACGGCAGTTTCGAGATCGTCGTCGGCACCCACGCGGTTCTGGCCGATCAGGTCGGCTTTAAGGATCTGGGCCTCGTCATCGTCGACGAGGAGCAGCACTTCGGCGTCAAGCACAAGGAGAAGCTGAAGTCCCTGCGGGCCGATGTTCACCTGCTGACCCTGACGGCCACGCCGATCCCGCGCACGCTGCAGATGGCGCTGTCCGGCATCCGCGAGATGTCGATCATCGCCACGCCGCCGGTCGATCGTCTGGCGGTGCGGACCTATGTCACGCCGTGGGATCCGGTGCTGGTGCGCGAGGCCCTGCTGCGCGAGAAATATCGCGGCGGTCAGGCCTATTACGTCGCGCCGCGCCTGAAGGATCTACCCGACATCGAGCGGTTCCTGCGCGAACAGGTGCCTGAGGTGAAGTTCGTCGTCGGCCACGGCCAGATGAGCCCGACCCAGCTGGAAGCGGTCATGAGCGCCTTCTATGATGGCGAATATGACGTGCTGGTCTCGACCACCATCGTCGAGAGCGGCATCGACATTCCGACCGCCAATACGCTTGTCGTGCATCGCGCGGACATGTTCGGTCTGGCCCAACTTCACCAGATCAGGGGCCGGATCGGCCGGTCCAAGGCGCGGGCCTTCGCCTATCTGACGACCGACCCGACCAAGCCGCTGAGCCTGTCGGCAGAACGCCGTCTGCAGGTGTTGCAGTCGCTGGACAATCTGGGGGCGGGCTTCCAGTTGGCGAGCCACGATCTGGACCAGCGCGGCGGCGGCAACCTGCTGGGCGACGAACAGTCGGGCCACATCCGCGAGGTCGGCGTCGAACTGTATCAGCAGATGCTGGAAGACGCCGTCGCCGAACTGCGTGAACAGGGCGAAGCGGCGCCGGATCGCGGCTGGTCGCCTTCGATCAATGTCGGCGCGGCCGTATTGATTCCAGAGGATTACGTCCCTGACCTGAACGTCCGCTTGAGCCTGTATCGCCGCCTGTCGGACGCCGAGAAGATGGAGGACCGGGAGGCCATGGCCGCCGAGCTGATCGACCGGTTCGGCCCGCTGCCGGACGAGGCGCAGCAGCTTCTGCGGATCGTGGGGATCAAGGCCAACTGCCGCACGGCCATGATCGAGAAGATCGACATCGGGCCTAAGGGCGCAGTGCTGACTCTGCGCAACAACACCTTCCCCAACCCGATGGGACTGGTGGGTCTGATCCAGAAGAACCACGCCTTCTGGAAGATCCGTCCGGATCAGAAGATTGTGGTGAAGGGCGATTGGCCCGCGCCGGAGGATCGACTGAAGGTCGCCGAGCGCATCACCGCCGATCTAGCGCGGGTGGCGGGGGCGGCCTAGCGCCCGCGCCTCAGCCGACGCGAGCCTTCATGCTGCGTATCAGGGCGTCGAACAGGTTGACGTAGTCGTCGGTCCACGGCCGCACCTTGGTCGGCTCCAGCTTGCGCCAGCGGCCGTCGGCCTTGAAGTCAGCCAGCCCCTCGGCGGTCGGCGAGATGACCAGGGCCTCGGTCGAGGCTTCGGCCATCAGGGCGGCCTCTGGGTTCTCGATATAAACCTGATGCAGTTCGGCCGCGCCCAGTTCGCGTGCGGCCGCGACGGCAGGCAGGGTGATCTCCAGATTGCGGTTGGACAGGTGCAGCACAACGACGCCTGTGGGCTTCAGCAGCTTCAGATAGCCTTCGATCGCTTCGCGGGTCAGCAGATGGGTCGGCACGGCGTCGGACGAGAAGGCGTCGATGACCAGGAGGTCATACGTGCGGCGAGGCTCCTTGTTCAGCGTCAGCCGCGCATCGCCCAGCACCGTGCGGATCGGCCCGTCGGCGCAGTCCGAGATGAAGGTGAACCAGTTCGGATCGCGCGAAATGCGGTCGACCATGGGGTCGATCTCGAAGAAGGACATCTGATCCGTGGCGCGCTTGTAAGCGGCCATGGCGCCGGAGCCCTGGCCCACCACGCCGATGACGGCGGCCGGGCCGCGGGCCTGGATCAGTTCGGCCGCCTGGCCCAGGGGCGTGGTGCGGGCGTAGTACATGGTCGGGGCGCAGGCGAAGTCCGGATGGCGGGCCTGGGCGCCGTGCAGGGTGGTGCCGTGCATCAGCACATGGATGTCGCCGCCCAGCTTAGGGTCGGGCGTGACCGCCACACGCATGACGCCGAAGAAACTGCGCTCGGACAGGCTCCAGTCATAGCCGCGGCCGATGTAGTGGGCGGAGAGGGTCATGGCCGCGACGACAGCCGTGAACATGAGCACTCGATCCCGAACCACAAAGGCGAGAATGGCGGCGACGCCCAGAATGATCTGCGCCGTCGTGGTCAGGCCGAAATCGCTGAAGGCCGTTCTCAGAGACGGGTTGTAGCGCAGCATCTCGAACAGCAGGGGGACGAAGACGGCGGTCGCCAAGCCGGCGGCCATCAGCCAGATTTCATGTTTGGCGGGACGATCGCCCAGCCAGGGACGGGCTAGGCAGACCAGCACCATGACCAGCGGATATTCCAGCACCGTCTCGAACACGACCGGCGCGACCAGGGCGGTGAAGGCGCCGCCCAACACGCCGCCCAGCGACAGCAACAGGTAGAATTCCGTCAAGCGGTCCGGCGCTGGCCGTCGCGCCGCCATCTGTTGGTGGCACATCAGCGCGGTGAAGAAGAAACCCAGAAGGTGAAGGCCCAGCAGCGCCAGCCACTGGCCGGTCGTCATCCCGACCAGGGCGGCGATCAGCACCGTGAGGAAGGCCTGCAGCATCAGGGTGATGTGCAGGGGAATCCATGGCTTCGCCTGGAAGGCGATGACGAAGGTCAGCAGATAGAGGGCTAGGGGCGCGACCCAGAGGAAGGGAGCGGAGGCCACGTCCGTCGAAAGGTGAGCGGTGACGCCCAGCATCAGGCTGGATGGAGCGGCCGCGAGCAGGACCAGCACCACCTTCCGGCGCCAGGGAATGGGCGGGCTGCGTTCAGCCGCCTTCTGGGGCTGAGTGATGCTCGCCGCGCGCGGCATGAGGATCGCAAGGCCCACCAGCATGATGGCGAAGACGCCATAGCCCACGGTCCAGCCCCATCTCTGTCCCGACAGGGAGGCCAGCGGCTCGATCAGGGCGGGATAGGCCAACAGGGCCAGGAAGCTTCCCAGATTGGAGGCGGCGTACAGGACATAGGGGTTGGCGCCGTCGGGGCGTCCTGCACGGACGCGCGCATACCAGGCCTGCAACAGGGGCGCCGTGGCTGACAGAACGGCGAACGGGGCGCCGACCGACAGCGCCAGCGCGCCGAGCAGCCAGCCGATCGGCGCGGCTGGGTCAGGATCGCCGAGCGTTTGGGTGATGCTGAGGGGAAGGAAGAGGGCCGCGACCGCCAACAGCACCAGGTGGATCACCGCCTGCGCCCGTATCGACGGGATGCGTTGCAGCAGGTGGGCGTAGAGATAGCCCGCCAGCAGGGCCGCCTGGAAGAAGACCATGGCGGTGTTCCACACCGACGGCGACCCGCCCAGCAGCGGCAGCACCAGCTTGGTCGTCATCGGTTGAACGACGAATACCAGGCTGGCCGAGGTGAAGACGGCGACGGCGAAGGCCGCAGGTGTTATCGCATCGACCTTGCGATGCGCCGGCGTCAGAGTTTGATCGGTCATTCGCTGCTTTCGACGTCGGGCGGCTGATTCCGCCCGGCGAGGCTATGACGACTCGTGGACGGAGCGAATTCCTATGTTGCCGCAGGATATCGAGGCGATCGCCGAGGCTGTGATCCGTCGGGCGGAGGCGAAGGGCCTGATGATCGCCACGGCTGAAAGCTGCACGGGCGGGCTGGTGTCGGGCGCGCTGACGGCGATTGCAGGCTCGTCCGCCGTGCTGGATCGCGGGTTCGTCACCTACAGCAATGAGGCCAAGGTCGAGATGCTGGGCGTCGGCAGCGATCTGTTGGCGAGCTTCGGCGCCGTGTCCGAATCGACGGCCCGCGCCATGGCTGAAGGCGCCGTGGCGCGCTCGCGGGCCTCCATCGCCGTGTCTGTGACGGGCATCGCGGGCCCTGGGGGCGGTTCGCCGCAGAAGCCGGTAGGATTGGTGCATTTCGCTGCGCACGGCCCGAACGGCCGCACCGTGCATCTGGAAAAGCGCTTCGGTGACATCGGACGCGATGCGATCCGGTTGGAAAGCGTGCGGACGGCTCTGGCGATGCTGATGGACGCCGTGTCGGAATGAGCGAGGCTGTGATGACGGTGGACGCGCGCGGGCATAGATGCCCGGTGCCCAGCCTGCGTCTGCGCAAGGCGCTGGAGGGACGGGCGCCGGGCGTTCAGCTGACCTTGCTGGCCACGGACGCCATGGCGCGGATCGACGTGCCGTTCCTGATGCAGGAACTGGGCGGCCGCGTGGTTCAGATCGACGAGACGGACGGCGTCCTGAGCATCACTGTCGAGACTGGCGCCGCTCTGACAGATTGACGACGGTGTCGGGCAGGGCGGCTGGCTCGGGCGGAACCGCGCGGGTCTCCCATTCGATCTCCAGTTCCGTGGCGAAGGCCCCGCCGTAGAAGACGGCGTTGACGTTCCATGACAGCCAGATCAGCAGCACCACCACGGCGCCGACCGAGCCGTAGGTCGCGCCCAGGTGGACGATCTGCTCGACATAGATGGTGCACAGCCAGGAGAAGAAGGTGGACATGACCGTGGCCACCAGGCCGCCGATGATCGCCGCCTTCCAGGCGACGCGCTTGGCGTGGGCCATGGCGTAGCGGTAGAGCATGGTCAGCCCCAGCCACAGACCCAGGGCCGGCCACAGGCCGTCCAGCGGCAGGGCCAGCCAGCCGACGGGCTGATCGGCATAGGCGTGCTCCATCAGGCGTGACGTCACCACGGCGCCCGACACGATTGTGAACAGCACGAAGGCGGCCAGCGCGACCAGGAAGGCCAGCATATTGAACTTGAAGAAGCCGAGCGGGTTGGTCTCGTCGTGGATCAGGTTCAATCCGGCCAGCAGGGCCTTGAACCCACGGTGCGCCGCATAGGCGCCGATCACCAGGGCGATCGCGCTCTGGGCCGAGACGGTGCGCGCCGAGGCGTTCGCCAGACGGTCGATCTCGTTCAGGAACAGGGTGCGCGCGGCCGAAGGGATGACGTCCGCCAGGGCGGCGGCCTGTTCGCTGACCTGCCCGATGGTCAGAACGGCCTTGTAGAAGCCGATCAGGATGGCGATGGCCGGGAACAACGCCAGCAGGGCGAAGAAGGACACGCCGCCCGTATAGAGCATGACGTCGCGACCCCAACTGCGGCTGAAAGCCCGAGTCATCAGGCGCAGCCAGAGCCGGGGTTGGGCCGTGATCGGCTTGGAAAAGGTCAATCGGCAGTCTCGATCGTCAACGAAGGGGGCGGATTAACCCCATTCGCAGCAAGGTGAGAAGTCCCAATGTCGTCATCGGATGATCAGCCTTGCCCATTGCGGGCCTCGTCGGCGCCGGTATCATGGCGGTTCTGGAGCGGTCGCGGGGGCGAGCCGCCCAGGCCAAGGAGACAGTGTTTGGAATCTGATCCGCGCGTTCTGGTCGTCGCCGACGCTGACGATCAGCTTGGCTCGCTTTGCGAAGGACTGGACCGACTAGGATGGCGCACCGTGACGGCGCGCTCGTTGGATGCAGCGCTTCTGGCGGTATCGGACCTGCCTGTGGATGCGGCCGTGGTCGAGTTGAAGAGCCTGGCCGAAGGCGGGCTGGAGCGCCTGCGCAGCGCCGCCGCCCCGCGCTATCTGTCGATCCTGGGTCTGGGCGCTGCGTCAGATCCTGGAGGCGATGGATGCGATCTGGTTGTGTCGACCCATCCGCATCCTTTGCAGACGGCCTTCCGGTTGGAGCAGTTGACGCGCGCGGCGGTGGCCGAGGAAGAATTCAGGCTGCGTCGTGCGACGTTTGCAGGGCACGGCGTCGACCTGCCTGAGCCGACGATGGGCGACACGCCGTTGCAGGTTCTGACGGCGGGTGCGGCCGACCGCCGTTTCCTGGCCCTGTCCAACGCCCTTGCGGCGGCGGGCGCAGAGGCTGTGGCGGCGCCGACTCCCTACACGGCCTTCGACTATCTGCATGAGCGAGCGTTCGACGCCGCCGTGCTGTGGGGCGATCGGGACCATGCGCCGGCCTTGTCGATCGCGGCGGGCATGCGTCGCAACACGCGCCTCTATCATATCCCCCTGACCCTCTATCTGCGCGAGAAGGTCGAGCCTGATCTGGCTGCCTTGTTTGAACGAGGCTTCGCAGACGTCGCCGCCGCAGAGACTTCAGAGGAGGAAGCGGCCGACCGGGTGCTGGCCCTGGCGCGCAATCATCGCCGTCGGCAGGGCTTGAGACGGGCTCTGGAAGCCGTACGCGGTTGCGACCTGATGGACCCGGAGACCGGACTGTTCAGCCGCGACCTGTTCGCGGCGCATTTGGCGCGCATCGCCAAGGGCGCGCGTGAGCGGAGCCGACGCCTGTCCGTGTGCGTCCTGCGCGTGCCGAATAGCGAAACCATGGCGGCGGTCCGTGCGGGCGGCTGGCTGGAGCGGGCCATGCCCCAGATCGGCGCCATGGTGTCGCGCCTGGTGCGGGTGGAGGACACGGCCGCCCGTCTGTCGTCGGAAACCTTCGCCCTGGCCTTGCCCGCGACGGATCACGCTGCGGCGCGGCTGACGGCGGAACGGATCGCGGCGGTGATCGCCTGCACCGCCTTCGACGCGGGGCCGAACCGCTCGCCCTTCGTGGTTGAGCTCGACGTCGGCGTCGCCGAAATGCAACTGGATGAAGCACCGGCCGCCTTGCTGGAGCGCGCTTCGGCCCAGGTGTCGTGACGGTCTAGGCGTCGGCGTCGTCGTCCAGTTTGTGACCGTCCAGACGCGTGGCGTCACGGTCGCGTTCGATCCTGGCCGCATCACGTTCGGCGCGGGTGCGTCCAAAGGTCAGGCGGTTGGCCTCGGCTGTCCGCTTGGCGGCGGCCTTGTCGCGGGCCTTTCGCGCCTTGTTCAGGTTGACGATCTCACCCATCAGACATGACCGTCCGGGCTGTCCTTGGCCCAGGCGCGCTTCAGCGCCGGGCGGGCGCCGATGCGCTGGACATAGGCGTCATAAGGCTCGCCCGCAGGCATGGCGGCGCGGAACCACTGCAGCAGGCTGCCGAACAGGATGTCGAGGGCTGAAAACTCTCCCAAGATGTAGTCGCCGCCCTGGATCGCCGTGCGCCAGCGCCGGTCCATTTCGGCATAGGCGGCCTTCTGCGTCTCGTTCCAACCGGCGGGCGGACCGGACGTCAGCACCGTCTCCAGCACATTGTTGTAGAGGCCCAGCCACGACAGATATTCCGCCCGGCGCGGATCGGCCGGTCCCGGCGCCAGGCCTGCCTTAGGGTGGCGATCGGTCAGGAACAGGAAGATCAGCACGGATTCGATCAGCACCTGGCCGTCGATCTCGAGCGCCGGGGCCTGCTTCAGCGGATGGGGGTTGGCCGGATCGGTTCGGCCCTGGCCCTCTCGCCGCAGAATGTCGACGTAGTGGATGCGATAATCGGCGCCCAGTTCCTCCAGCAGCCACAGAAGGCGGGTCGAGCGGGACTGCGGCGCGTGGTGAATGATCATCGACATTGTGAACTTCCTCGCCTGGCTTTGCGGTGAACCCTCTAGCGGCCAGGCCGTTCCGAGGCGGTCCCCATAGCAACGGAGAGCGTCAATGATAAACGCCTCGATGATCAAGGAACATCAGGAAGTCGTCGGTTCGGACGGCCGCCATGTCGGCCGCGTCGATCATGTGATGGGCGACCAGATCGAGTTGGCGAAGCTGGACCTCGGTTCAGGCTTCAAGCACCATATGATCCCTGTCAGTTGGGTCACGCACGTGGACGAGCACGTCCATCTGAACATGACCCAGGACGAAGCCAAGGCGCGCTGGACCGAGAAACACTAAGGCGTCGCCTTACCGCGATTTCATCCCGGGCCCCGCTGCAATCAGCGGGGCCTTTCGCCATATGAAGAGGGTTGATTGACGCTAAGGAGCGACCGATTTGATCCGACTGATCCTGAACCTGCTGTGGTTCTTCCTGGGCGGGTTCGCCTCAGGCCTGGCCTGGCTGTTCGGCGGGCTGTTGCTGGCCTTGACGGTCGTGGGGCTGCCGTGGGCGTTTTCGGCGTGGCGGATCGCCAGCTATTCCTTCTGGCCGTTCGGGCGCGAGATCGTCTGGCGCGATCCGAACCCGGCCGATCTGGGCGCAGGCTGCCTGGGCGTCGGGCTGAATGTGATCTGGCTGGTGCTGGCGGGCTGGTACATCGCCTTGGCGCATATTCTGATCGCCGTGCCGCAGTTCGTCAGCCTGATCGGCATTCCCTTCGCTCTGAAGAATGTCGAATTGGCCAAGCTGTCGGTCGCGCCCGTCGGGCGAACGATTCGGGGCAGATAATCACGGTTACTGGGTTAGCCAGACTTCTTTGACTTTACAGTTTCGAACGCCAATGGTGACATGAGCAGTGCCGCCAGGCTTCACTTCATTTGGCGCATAGAAAGCAATCACGACGTCTTGATACTGCGCGGAAACCAATGGCCCGCGCGGCTGGAACCAAGGATATTTTGCCTTGATCGCTTTTTCAGCGATTTTATCGTAATCGCAGCTTTCAAGTATTGGCCACGCCCTTTCGCAACTGCCCAGACCGAGTGCAGTGGCAATGACAAAAAGGGCGTGGCGCTTGTTCATGTTTTTTATTGCGGCGAGATCATCTTCTCGGGGCGGACCCACTCGTCGAACTCTTCGTTGGTCAGATAGCCGCCGCCGACGGCTTCCTCGCGCAGGGTGGTGCCGTTCTTGTGCGCCGTCTTGGCGATCTTGGCGCAGGTGTCGTAGCCCAGCTTGGCGTTCAGGGCCGTGACCAGCATCAGGCTGTTTTCCAGGCCGTGCTTGATGTTGTCCTCGCGCGGCTCGATGCCGACGACGCAGTTGTCGGTGAAGCTGATGGCCACGTCGGCGACCAGGCGCACGGACTGCAGGAAGTTGTAGGCCATCACCGGGTTGTAGACGTTCAGCTCGAAGTGGCCCTGCGAACCGGCGAAGGAGATGGCGGCGTTGTTGCCGAACACCTGGGCGCAGACCTGGGTCAGGGCTTCGCTCTGGGTCGGATTGACCTTGCCCGGCATGATGGACGAGCCCGGCTCGTTTTCCGGCAGCGACAGCTCGCCCAGACCCGCGCGCGGGCCCGAGCCCAGGAAGCGGATGTCGTTGGCGATCTTGAACAGCGAGGCGGCGACCGTGTTGATCGCGCCGTGGGTGAAGACCATGGCGTCGTGCGCGGCCAGGGCCTCGAACTTGTTCGGCGCCGTGGTGAAGGGCAGGCCGGTGATGCCCGCGATCTGGGTTGCGACCTTTTCAGCGAAGCCGATCGGTGCGTTCAGGCCGGTGCCGACAGCGGTGCCGCCCTGGGCCAGTTCCATCAGGCGCGGCAGGGTCTGCTCGATGCGCTCGATGCCCATGGCGACCTGGTGGGCGTAGCCGCCGAACTCCTGACCCAGCGTCAGGGGCGTGGCGTCCTGGGTGTGGGTGCGGCCGATCTTGATGATGTGGGCCCAGGCCTTGGCCTTGGCGTCCAGCGCGGCGTGCAGGTGCTTCAGCGCCGGGATCAGGTCGTTGACCACCTGCTCGGCGCAGGCGACGTGCATGGCCGTCGGATAGGTGTCGTTCGACGACTGGCTCATGTTGACGTGGTCGTTGGGGTGGACCGGCTTCTTGGAGCCCATCTCGCCGCCCAGCATCTCGATCGCGCGGTTCGAGATCACCTCATTGGCGTTCATGTTCGACTGGGTGCCCGAACCCGTCTGCCAGACGACCAGCGGGAAGTGGTCGTTCAGCTTGCCTTCGATCACTTCATTGGCGGCGGCGATGATGGCGTCGGCCAGCTTGGGGTCCAGCTTGCCCAGGTCGCGGTTTGTCTCGGCGGCGGCGCGCTTGACGATGCCCAGGGCGCGCACGACCGGCAGGGGCTGCTTTTCCCAGCCGATCTTGAAGTTGCCGAGCGAACGCTGGGCTTGGGCGCCCCAATAGCGATCGGCGGCGACCTCGATGGGGCCGAAGGTGTCGGTTTCGATACGAACGTTGCTCATGTGCGCGGGACTCGTCTCTCAGGCGTGGCGGGAAGATGCCGGGCGGTGTAGCACGCAGGCGCGGCGGAGCAAGGCGAGCCGCACTTCACGAAAGGCGGATGGCGCGTGGACGGCTGGATTGGAACCGGAAAGGTCAGGGCCCGCGAGCAGGGCGAGGCGGTCGAGATCACGATCGACGGCCTGACCACCCAGGCCAAATACTACAAGCCGCTGGTCTATGAGTTCATGCGCAAGGAATGGACGTCGCGACCGTCGTGGGGCGACTATGTCGTCGAGATCGTGATGGAGCACGTCGGCGATCCGCCGTGGATGGACCTGGACAACCTGGCCAAGGCCCTGCTGGACGCCATCAAGGGCTATCTGTTCCACGACGACAGCCAGGTCGCCCGCCTGCTGGTCGAACGCCGCGAAGGAGAGCGGGAACGGATTACTATTCGCGTCTTCCCTAGAAAGTAGGGCCACGAAAATAGGGGCCGCGCCGGGCGCGACCCCTATCTTTGAAATTCAGATACGTGAGGCGGTTCAGCCTGCCGCGTTTGAGATCAGCGTCTGTACGTCTTTCGGCTTGACGATGTTCGAGCCGGCGGTCTTGTAGGTGGTCAGCTTGCCGCCTTCCCACAGGCCGACTTCCAGCGCCTTGGTCGCCGGGTCGATCAGCAGATAGGCCGCGTTGACGCCGCCCTCATGCTGCTTGTTGCCCGAAGTGAACAGGACGGCGCCGTCTTTTTGCAGCGGCGCCTGGGTCTGCATATTGGTCGTCAGGACGTCGAACTTGTCGCCCAGCAGCGTCTTCAGATCAGCCGTGATCGCGCTGTCTTCTAGAAGCTTGGTCTCGTTGGGATACTTGCCGATCTGGGTGTTCAGGGCGTTCCAGTCAGCAGCGGCGGTTTCAACGGTTGCGGGCGCGGCTTCGGTCGAGGCGGTTGGGGTTTCCGCCGGCGGCGTCGCTTCAGGCTGGCTGCAGGCGGCCAGCGTCAGGGAAACGGCGGCGGCGGACATGAGAGACAGACGCATCGAAGCGACCTCGCTTAGGTAAGGAAGGGGAGGTTACGGCAACGCTTGTCTGCAGCCAAAGGTTGCGCGCCCTTTGGCGCGAAGACGTTATTTCTTGCGGAATTGGTCGAGCGAAACGACCTTCGGGCCGTCGTCGTCCGAGGGTTGAGGCGGGGCGGCGTCCGGGTCGCGCGCGGGCGGCGACAGGGGCGCGATCTCGGCCTCGACGATTTCCGGCTCGTCGAACTGCAGCAGGAACTGCACGCTGGGGTCGTAGAAGCGGACCACGGCGCTGTAGGGCACGGTCAGCACCTTGGGCGCGCCGCCGAACTTCAGCATGACCGAGAAGAGGTCCGGCTCGACCGCCAGATCCCAATACTGGTGCTGTAGCACCACCGTCATCTCGTCCGGGTATTTGGCCAGGACGTCGGGCGGGACGCTGACGCCGGCGCCGCGGGTCTTGAAGGTGATGTAGAAGTGGTGGGCGCCGGGAATGCCCTCGGGCTCGGCCGCGCGCTCAAGCGCCAGGCGGATCACGCCGCGCAGGGCGTCCTGGGCGAGTTGCTCATAATGCATCTCGTCGACAGGGGGAGTTTGATCCGTCATCGGCGCCTCAAGAAAGGGGAACGCGCGACTGTTACCCCCCCAAGGCGAGCGACGGAAGACGCAGAGTCGCCTGCGGCAAAGGAATTTCGATGTCGGGAAAAGCGCCGGGATTCTGTCGCCAGACTCCTAAGGAAGTGGGGGGCTTCTGTTGCCAGGCGCCCCCCGGGCCCCGCCTAAGGATCTGAACCCCTAGGACTTAAGTGTTCGAAATCAACCGAACCGCATTACGCGGCGAGGCGGACTTCTCCAGCGAAGTTATCGTTCGCAGTTAGATAAAGGCCCGATACGGTGGGCCAGGACGAGCGAAAGCAATCCTCTTTACACGTCCGTCGATGCTAGTCGGCCCCATGCTGCCTCCGCCGATAACGCGGGGAAGAAGTTGGTGGAGCCGCCGGGAATCGCACCCGGGTCCGGTCCGCTTATTACAGGCGCGTTTATCGCCATAGCTCGGGCGAACCCGAGCAGGATCAATATAGTATGGGCGACGCGGCCTTCCAAGGGGCTGGCGAAGAAGTTCAGGCGAAACCGGGGTGGCGGGGCCAATCCCTCTGCTGGTTGCGGAACCAGGTCAACTGACGCTTGGCGTAGTTGCGGGTGGACTGCTTCACGGCGTCGACGGCGTCGCCCAGCGACAGTTCGCCCCTTAGATGCGCCGCCAGTTCGCGCACGCCGACCGCCTTCATGGCGGGTAGGTCCGGGTCCAGATCGCGGGCGACGAGGGCGCGCACCTCGTTCAGCGCGCAGTGCGCCATCATCAGATCCACCCGCGCGTCACATGAGGCGTAAAGACGATCGCGCGACGGCTCCACGACGAGGGTATCGTAGCTGTCGGGAGGCAATAGCGGTCGGGTGTCGGCCTTCCAGGCGCTGAGTGCGCGGCCGCTGACGCGATGCACGCTGAGGGCGCGAACCAGACGCTGCCGATCGCCGGGAAAGACGGCGGCTTCGGCGACGGGGTCGACTTCGGCCAGGCGGCGACGGAAGGCGGTTTCGCCTTCAGCGTCGAACTCGGCCTGAACGGCGTCGCGAGTTTCGACCGGTATGGGCGGAATATCGGCCAGCCCCTTCGTCAGGGCGTTGAAATAGAGGCCGGTGCCGCCGACCAGCAGGGCGGGGCGACCCTCAGCCGCCAGTTCGGCCAGCAGGTCCATGACAGCCCGATTCCACCGACCGACTGACCAGGCGTCGGCGGCGTCAGCGACGCCGTAGAGGCGATGCGAGACCGCAGCTTCATCCTCAGCCGACGGGCGGGCGCTCAGCACGCGCAGGTCGGCGTACAGCTGTTGGCTGTCGGCGTTGATGATGACGGCATTCGTTTCGCGCGCGCGCTCCATCGCCAAGCGCGACTTGCCTGAGGCGGTGGGGCCGGCGATCAGGGTGACGAGGGGCTGGGACAAAGGATCAACTCGCGAACGGACGCTTAGGGCGATAGAACGCCCGTCACCGGCCCGGCAAGTCCGTCGAGCCACAAGGAGTCTCCATCGTGACCGACCGCGCCGCCGTTCTCGCCGCCCTCGACGCCGTGACCGACCCGAAGTCGGGCCAGGGGCTGGCGACGGCCGGGCTGGTGCAGGGGCTGGTCGTGGCCGACGGCCGCGCGGGCTTCGTCATGGAAGTTCCAGCCAAGGAAACGGCGCTGTACGCCCCCGTGCGCGACGCGGCCGAAACGGCGCTGAAGGCGATACCGGGCATGGAGCGCGTGTCGGTCGTCCTGACCGCCGAGGCTGTGGCCGCCGCGCCGCGCCGTACGGCGGGCCTGTCGAAGGCCGCGACCGATCAGGGGCGGCCCAAGGCGCCGGTCCCGACGGATCGCCCTGCCCATGTGAAGCGCGTCCTGGCCGTGGCCAGCGGCAAGGGCGGCGTTGGAAAGTCGACGGTTGCGGTCAACCTGGCGGCGGCGTTGGCGGCGCGCGGCCTGTCGGCCGGGGTGTTGGACGCCGATGTCTATGGCCCGTCCTTGCCGACCATGCTGGGCCTGTCGGGCCAGCCCGCCTATGAGGACGGGGCCATGGTCCCGCATACGGCGTACGGCTTGAAAGCCATGTCGGTCGGCCTGCTGACCAAGGCCGAGGACGCAATGATCTGGCGCGGGCCGATGGCGTCGCAGGCTATCACCCAGATGCTGACCCAGACGCGCTGGGGGACGGAAGAGCAGCCGCTGGACGTCCTGGTCATCGACCTGCCGCCGGGCACCGGCGACGTACAGCTGACCCTGATCCAGAAGACGCCGCTGGATGGGGCGGTGATCGTCTCGACGCCGCAGGAAGTGGCCCTGGCCGATGCGCGCCGGGCGCATACCCTGTTTGCAAAGGTCGGCGTGCCGACCCTGGGTCTGATCGAGAACATGAGCGGCGAAGTATTCGGGACCGGCGGCGCCGAGGCCGAGGCCGCGCGCCTGAATGCGCCCTATCTGGGCGATCTGCCGCTGGACGGGGCGATACGCCGCGCGGGCGATGCGGGGCGGCCATTGGTCGCCGCTGACCCGCAGCATCCGGCGTCCGGCCGTTTCCACCAGATCGCCGCGCAGGTCGCTGCGGCGCTGGGTCTCTGAAGGAGAGGGGGATGGCGGAACAGGCAACGTCCGTGGTCGTCTGCGGCATCGACGGCAGCGCGCACGCCGAGGCAGCCGTGCGTGTGGCGGCGCAACTGGCACAGGCGAAGGGCGGCAAGCTGGCTCTGGTGGCGGTCAATCCGCTCAGTTCGGCCAGCGGCCACCCCGACATTCGCGCCTGGAAGGTCGAGGAGCAGGAGGCCATCCTGACCCGCTCGACAGCCGAGGCCCGCCGTCACTGCAAATCGGTCGAGGCTGTGACGATCGAGGGGCATGATGTCCCTGACGCCCTGATCGCCGCCGCCGATCAACTGGGCGCGGACCACATCGTCGTGGGTACGGGCGACCGCAAGGGCCTGGTCAACTGGCTGATGGGTTCGACCGCCAAGGCCGTGGCCGCCCGCGCGCCGGTCAGCGTGACGATCGCCCGCTAGCTTCAGACGGGTTCGACCACCACGGCGGTGCCATAGGCCAGAACCTCGGTCACGCCGGGCATGATTTCATTAGCGTCGTAGCGCATGGCCAGGATGGCGTTGGCGCCGATCTCCTGCGCGTGGGCGATCAGGTCGTCATAGGCTTCCTGCCGCGCCGCCTCGGCCAGTTTGACATAGGCGCCGACCTTGCCGCCGATCATCGACTGCACCCCGCCGATGGCGTCGGAGATGACGTTGCGCGAACGCACGGTGATGCCGCGCACCACGCCCAGTTGGCGCACGACGCGATGACCGGCCAGGTCATTGGTGGTGGCGACGATCATTCGGCTCTGCTTGATTCAGCGACGATCCAGAACGGTGAAGGCGAAGGCGTGGTCGTCCTTCTCGCCCGCTTCGTGCGGTTCGAACGCCGTGCGGACGAAGGCGGTGTCGTCGAAGGACGGGAAGGCGGCGTCGCCTTCAGGCTCGGCCTCGACCTCGGTGATGTAAATGCGCTTGGCGCGAGGCAGGGCGGCGGCGAAGATCGCCGTGCCGCCGATAACGCAGACTTCGTCCACGCCGTCCTCCGCCGCCTGTTCGCGCGCGATGGACAGGGCCTCGTCCAGGGTGGCGCAGACCACGGCGCCCTTGGCCAGACCGGCCTCGGCGTAGGATTCATCCTTGGTCAGGACGATGTTCAGGCGGCCGGGCAGGGGCTTCAACGGCAGGCTCTCCCACGTCTTGCGGCCCATGATGCAGGGCTTGCCCACGGTCACGGCCTTGAAACGCTGCAGATCCGAGCGCAGCCGCCAGGGCAGGTCGCCGTCGCGACCGATGACGCCGTTCCTGGCGCGGGCGACGACGAGGGCGATTGAGGGAACGGCCAAGCTGGTTTTCCGTTGAGTTTGGAACTTTGCTGTCAAATGCCCCCGGAGCCTCGTGTGAACAAGTACGCCAAGCCGTTGATCGTCGGATTCATTGTCCTGTTGATCGTTTCCTTCGGTATCGGTTTCCTGGGAGGAGCTGTCGGGGCGGATCTGGGCGTGCTGCCGATGATGGCCGGTCTCTTCGCCGGCGCGTTCACCGCCTACATCATGGCCAATCTGGCGGGAAACCGAGCCGGCGTCGCGGCGTCCGAAGCTGATCGCGCTGCGGCGGCCAGCCTGACGCCGCCACCCGGCAAAGCCCTGGTCATCGTCTATCGCGAAGGCTTTGTGGCCATGGCTGCGGGCATGAATCTGGCGCTGGATGGTCGTGAATTCGTCCAGATCAAGGGCGGCAAGTTTACCGCCGTCGCAGTGGATCCGGGCGAGCACGAACTGGCCGCCGGCTTTGGCGGCCTAGCCGGCCCTCAGAACAACGCCGCGGTCGTCAGCTTCGTCGCGCGTGAAGGTCAGGCTTTCGCCTATCGGGCCACGGTGTCGATGGGCGCGGTCAAGAACAGCGTCGTGCTGGTGCCCGCGCCCGAAGACAAGGATGCGCTCAGCGCTAGGCTGGCGCGCATGCCGATGACGGCGCCGGACGGCGCCGCCTCGACCTGATCAGGCGTCCGGCTCGAGCAGTTTCGAGCGGAACAGCAGGCCGCCGATCACCGCGCCGATCGCCGGGGCGACGAAGAAGACCCAGACTTGGCTCAACGCCTGGCCCCCGACCAGCAGGGCCGGACCGAAGCTGCGGGCCGGGTTGACCGACACACCCGTCACCTGGATGCCGACGATGTGGATGACGGCCAGGGTGATGCCGATGGCGACCCCGGCGAAGGCGCCGTGCCCCTTGACCCCCGTCACGCCCAGGATGGCGATCAGGAAGATGGCGGTGGCCACGACCTCGAAAACCAGGGCCGCGTGCAGGCCATACCCGCCCGGCGATCCGGCGTCGAAGCCGTTCTGGCCCAGGCTGGTGAAGCCCGTCTTGGCGATCATGCCCAGGATGGCCGCGCCGAGAATCGCGCCGATGAACTGGGCGATCCAGTAGACGACCATGTCCTTGGCGCTCATCCGTCCGGCGACGAAGGCGCCCAGGCTGACGGCCGGATTGACGTGGCAGCCCGAGATCGGCCCGATGCCATAGGCCATGGCCACGATGGCGAAGCCGAAGGCCAGGGCGATGCCCAGTTGTCCGACGTGATCGAACCCGCCCAGCACGGCTGCCCCACACCCGAAAAGCACCAGAACCAGCGTGCCGACCAGTTCGGCGGCGAACTTCTTGACCATGAAACCCTCCCGTTTCCAGTCACCGCCTGGTGGCGGATCGCAAAGAGGGTGCGCTTAAAACGCCGAATTCGCCAGTCGCCGTTACGTGAGTTTACGTATCTGCCTTCAACCAGCGCAGCCATTTGCGCTGCATGGCGGCGTTCAGGTCGACGCCGGCGCGGTCGCAATAGATCAGCAGCATGCCCAGAACGTCGGCTGCTTCGTCGGCCAGGGCCTGAGCATCAGCGGCGCCGCGCGCCCGTTGGGTCAGGCGCAGATGCTCGGCGGTCAGTTCGCCCAGCTCTTCCTGCAGCTTCAGCAGGGCCCAATCGCGATCGCGGTCGATGGAATGTTCGCGCGCATAGATGTCGGAGATGCGCAGGACATCCGCCTGGAGGTCGGTGAGTTTCATCGGGATCAGGCCGCCTCAGACGGCGACGGGGGCCTTGATGTGCGGCCAGGATTGGTAGTCGTTCAGCACGAAGTCCGACAGCTCGAAGCCGAAGAGGTCGTCTTTGTCCGCCACGCTCAAGGTCGGCAGGGGCAGGGGGGCGCGGCTCAGTTGCAGCTCGGCCTGCTCCAGATGGTTCAGATACAGGTGGGCGTCGCCGAAGGTGTGGACGAAATCGCCCGGTTCCAGCCCCACGACCTTGGCCAGCATGTACGTCAACAGGGCGTAGGAGGCGATGTTGAACGGCACCCCCAGAAAGACATCAGCCGAGCGTTGGTACAACTGGCAGCTCAGCTTTCCGTCGGCGACGAAGAATTGGAACAGGCAGTGACAGGGCGGCAGGGCCATGTCGTCAACGTCGGCCGGGTTCCAGGCGCTGACGATGTGGCGGCGGCTGTTGGGATTGGTCTTGAGGCCGTGCACCAGCTTCTGGATCTGGTCGATGCTTGCGCCGTTCGGGGCGGCCCAGGAACGCCACTGCTTGCCATAGACGGGGCCTAGGTCGCCGTCGGCGTCGGCCCATTCGTCCCAGATGCTGACGCCGTTGTCCTTCAGCCAGGCGATGTTGGTCTCGCCGCGCAGGAACCACAGCAGTTCGATGAAGATCGACCGCGTGTGCAGCTTCTTCGTCGTCAGCAGGGGGAAGCCCTTGGACAGGTCGAAGCGCATCTGGCGCCCGAAGACGCCCAGGGTGCCGGTGCCGGTGCGGTCGTCCCGCCGTACGCCGTTGTCGAGAATGTCCCGCAGCAGGTTCAGATACTGCCACTCAGGATGATCGGCAGGCGCGGCCGCCGTACGAGTTTCGAGATCAGCAAGGGCGACGGCGGCGTTCATGGGAAGAGAGGATGCCGCTGATTCGGCGCCGACGGCAGGCGCCTGATTCGCTTGCTCACAGAAAAGAGAAAGCGTCCGCCGATCGAACCGGCGGACGCTTTGCTAAAGGGCGACAGCGATGTGGTCAGCGTGCGGGCGCCAAACGCTCGTTCTGCACCCAGCCGATGTTGTCGTTGCTATCCAGCACCTCGATCCAGCCGCCGCGCTCCTTTCCGGTGGGGAACACGACCTCGCGCGCGGCCAGAGGCCGAATTGTCTCGCCGTCGGGTGCGGCGCGCAGGATCGTCGGCAGCGCCAGGCTGCGGCTCGACATAGACGGACGCTCGGCATAGCGACGGCGGTCGTCTTCCTCGCGGCGGATTTCGTCGCGGATGCGGCGACGCTCGGCTTCGCGCTCGCGCTCGGCCCGTTCCAGTTCGCGGCGTTCTTCAGCCGCCACGCGACGCGTCTCCGCTTCGCGGTTGGCGGTTTCAGCGGCGATGGCTTCACGGTTGGCGCGGGTGACTTCCGGAATTTGGGAACCGGTGCCGCCCAGGCTGGTCACCAGGTCGGCATACCCGCGCACCATGGCCAGGGCGATGATCTTGCCTTCTTCTTCGCTTTCATATCCCGCGCCGACGCGGCCGCCGAAATGATTGTCGCGGATACGCAGGCTGCGCAGGTCGCCTTTGTTCGCCACGGCGCGCGTGTTGCCGACCGTTTCAGCCAGAGGCACGCTGGCCAGGGAGAAGACGACCTGGGCGTCTTCCTTGCCGCGCCCGATGTCCTTCTTGAGATCGCGAATCCGTTCGACCGTATTGGCGTTCAGGGAAGGCGCCGGTCCCTGAGCGACTTGCCCGCCTTGGCCGCCGAGGACATTTCCGGCCATGTTCGTGGCGGCGTTCAGAGCCTGCATCTGCAACGGATTGAGGCCGGCGCCCAGGCCGCCCAAACCTCCGAGGCCGCCGCCCATTTCCCCGCCCGTCGCCGCAGCGAGGCCGGCGGTGAGCAGGGCTCGGCCGCCGACCGCCGCCAGGGAACCGAGCAGGCCAGACCCGCGGTCGTTATCGGTCGGCTCGATCGGATTCGCCAATTCGGCGACCAGAACGAAGTCGGCGGTGCGAACGCGGGCGCCGCCGCCAAGGCTGCGCTCACGCTCCACCAGGTCCATGCCCGGCCCGCGCTCGATCAGGGTGAAACAGCCGGATTCACGAATTACCGTGCGCAGCAGTTCGGTCGGCGCCCCCAGGCCCATTTGATCGAACAGGACACCTTGTGTTTCGGCGATCGCCACCGTGCCCAGGTTTTGAGTGCAGCGCGGTGTCTCATTGATGACTTGAGTCGTTTCCGCATTGCCGCGACGGCCGAAGATCTGCGCTTCCGCCGGTGTGGCGAAGGCTGCGATGAGGGCCGATGTCGCCGTCAGGGCGAGAGCGTAGCGATTCATGATGTCTGCGGCTGGCTGTTGAAGAGGTCTGGGCCTTAGCTTCGCCATACTCGCAAATCAACCAACGCTCTGCGAATGTTATCCCGAAAAACCTCCGGAATTTAAGAATTCCAGCTCCTGGGGCGTGCTGTCCCGACTCAGGCAATTGTTTCTGTGCGGAAAGCGGCCGAAGCGGGCGATGATGTCCCGATGGATGACGGCGAACTTGTAGGCCTCGGCTTCTGTTTCCGGACTTAACAGGCGCAGCAGCCGCTCCTGATCTGCCAATGATTCAGAGTGCATCAGCGGCATCAGGATAAAAGAGCGTAGGTCCGGGGCGACCTTGCGATCATGTCCGCGATCAATCGCATCTTTTGAGAATTTCAGCGCCAAGGGATCGGTCGCGAACATATGGGCTGTATCGCGAAAGGCGTTTCGCGGCAGCTGATCCAGCAGGATGATCAGAGCCAAGGCGGCGTCGGGCGCTTCGATCCAATGATCCAGTTCGCGGCGCGCTGCGGCGTAGTGCGTGTCGCAGCAGCGATCGGAGAAGGCGCGATCAAAGGCGGCATCCTTGGCGAACCATTTCTCCGGTCCGGCGTCAGACCAGAAATCCAGCACTTCAGAAGGGGTAAGGCGTTGTGGCATGCTGCAAACCTAGCAGCGACGCACGAAAAGGCACGGCCTGCGCCGTGTCATTCGCTTAACGATGTAAGAAAGATGGTCGGAGTGATAGGATTCGAACCTACGACCCCCGCGTCCCGAACGCGGTGCTCTACCAGACTGAGCCACACTCCGACTTTCGCAAATCAAACGGTCCGTGGGCCGCCATCTGCGTCGAGGAGGGGGCTTATAGCCATGCCGACCGGCCCTCGCAAGCGGGTAAATGAGGCTCTCGAAAAAAGTCTCGGGTCGATGAAAATTCTTTCGTTTTCAGGTGTTGCATCCCCCGGAGCCTTGGCGTAGATGACCGCCCTCGCCGCGACGCACAGCGCTCGGCGGGAAACACCGGACCGCTGGGGAATGGTGTAATGGTAACACTACGGTTTTTGGTACCGTCATTCTAGGTTCGAGTCCTAGTTCCCCAGCCATCGGTTTTCGCTGAAGAAATCGCCCTTCGGGGCGTCCCTCCCGAGCACGAGTTTACAGGCTGGTTTACAGCTTATGTTTTCTTCCTGTTCTTGAATTCCAGTTTCGCAAGCATGCCCTCGGCGATCGCGTCAGCGGAAACGTAGCGCTTGGCGATCTCGTGTACGCGCTCGATGTCCCAGCCGAGGAGATCGGCGACTTCCTTCTCTTCGATCCCGGACTGCAGGAAGAAGGTGGCGGCGGTGCCGCGCAGGTCATGTAGACGCAGGCCTTCCAGCGGGTCCGGAGCGTCGGGACCATGCACTTTCTGGACATGCTCGATGACGGCGAGGCGAGCGCGTCTGATCGCTGAAGCCAGACCGCTGCCGGGCGCCTTCCAGGGAAGACCGTCCGAAGAGGTCAGAATGGTGACGCCGCGCATGGGGATTACCGCCAGCGCCGCCTTCAGCTGGGGCGTAATGGGGATGACGACTGTCTTTCGGCCTCGGCTCTTTCCGGTCTGCCACACGATCGACTTATCGCGGACAGCGGTCCAGGGCAGCTTGATAAGGTCGCCCTTACGCAGGCCGGTGGCGGCGGCTAGATTGATAGCCTAGGCGGCCTCGGGATCCGCGTGGGCCAAGATCAGCTGGAGGTGCTGCGGTTGCCAGATGATCTCCGCGCGATTGACCCTATAGATCCTTGGAAACTCAGCGGCCGGGTTCTGCAGGATCTCGCCGCGATCCTTGGCCCAGGTCAGGACGCTGGACAGGTCGCCGAGCAGATCGTCAGCGGTCTTCGGGGTGGCGGCCCGCTTGTCTCGCCACGCGAGCAAGAAGGGTCTGGCCTTGCGGCTTTCCAGGGCGCGGATTTCCATATCGCCAAGTTCAGCGCGCGCGATGTCGAGGTGCTTCCGTCGGTCGGCCTTGGTCCTGGGCGCCAGGTTCTGGTTCTCCTCCAGCGCCGCCAGGTAACGGGTGATCAGGCCGTACAGCGTGCGTCGATCCGTTGCCGGTTGCGTCAGTTCGTCGAATTTGCGGATAGCGGCCGGGGCCAGGCGCTCGACGTCCTTGACCAACTCCTCGCGGGTCGCGCCGCTGGCCGAGAGGATCAATGGAGCACCCGCACCACGCCACGCATACCAGTATTCGATATGGCGGCCGCCTCGAATGCGCCGGAGCTTATGAACGCCGGGCAGCATCTGATTTACACTCAAGGAATCGGTCAAAGGCAGCATCCGGGCTGTCATCGTCCACCTGAGTCGGTGCGGACAATTGAGGCGCGATGCCGCTCAAGCGGTCAAGGTGGGCGTCGAGCGCCCGGCGATCATAGCGAACGCGCGATCCCATAGGCACGCGTCCGATCGCCAGACGCTTGAACTCGGCGACCGGCAGAGAGACGTATTCGGCGGCTGCTTTGTCAGTGAGCAAGCGAGGCGTCACAACAGCGGCTCCTTAAGGGCTTTTCGGATGTAGATGCGACCCAGCGGCGTGAGGCGATAGCCGTCCGGCTCGGTCAGGATGGCGTCGCGGCCGAGGGCCTGGGCGATCTCCTCGATCAGCGGGCCGGTGGCCTGGGCGTGGCGCAGGATGGCGAACCTGCTGCGCGGGCGGCGCTGGATGGCCGAGCGGGTGAGGACGGCCGGTTCCTCTTCCATGCGGGCGAGGATCCAGGCGGCGCCCGGTTGCAGGTAGAAGGCCCGGCCGAGCGCGGCGGCGCGCGGGTCGCCCAGAGCGGCGCAGGCGCGGTTCATGATGGCGCGACGCAGGTCGATGATCATACCGCACCGCCTTTCTGTTCGGCTTTGCTAAGGCGCTGGTCCTCGCCATCGCGCCATTTATGGCATCGACAGCAAATGAAACCTGCCACGCGCACATTGAGGGCGACGAACCGGGAGCGCCGCCAGGCGTGCAGGCCGAGTAGACATTTCATGCGGTTGCTGACCTTCATGCCGCACCGCCTTGCTGTTCGGCGCAGAGGGCGGCGCAGGCGCGGTTCATGATGGCGCGACGCAGGTCGATGATCACGACGTCGACTCCTGAAACAGATCGGGATGGGCTGACCCGGCAGCGCCGTAGACCGTGCGGAGCTCCTGCTCGCACCAGGTCTGATGACCGGTCCGGTCGTGGTGCTGGGCGGCCATGGCCAAGGCGTTTCGGCCGAGCCAGTGAGCCTGGTCGCCATGGCACGTCCGGCAACCGGCGCGCACCTTGTGGGAGGTCTCAGCGATCCGTTTCATGGGCGCGCTCGAGTGCGGACCAGAAAGACGGCGCAGACGAGGGCGATCAGAAAAGCCGTCACGGCTGCAGCCCCGCCTCGATCAGGAGGCCGAGTTCCACGTTGAACAGCGCGGCGATCTTGCGCGCGGGCCAGCCAGCGTCGCGGAACCAGATCGCCCACACGATCAGGCGTTCGTGGTGGCCGGGGGTGGGGTTCAGGCCAGTCATGCGGCGGCGAGCTCGACGGCTGCAGGTGTGGCGGCGAGCGCCTGGGAGGCCTTGGTCTCGGCCTTGCGCTGTTCCTCCAGGAGCTGGTCCTTGACGCGCTCGAGCAGGGCCTCGGCGATGCGCCAGGTCTGCGCTGAGAAGGCGTCGTCGCCCTTGGAGACTTCGGGTCGGATATCCACCAGGTCCTGCAGGGCCTGGAACAGCTCGGGAGCGGCGCGGGTCAGGACGCTGTCGATCGGCGGCTCGCATTCAAAGGCGGCGCGCCACAGATCATCCTTCGTCTCGAAATTGGCGAAGACGGCGCCGGTCGACATCTTGATATGGGCGGCGATCTCGCGAATCCCGGCGCCGCCTTTTTCCTTGTAGGAGCCGGGTTCGGCCCAAAGCGCCTTGGCGCCGTCGATCACCTTCTTGCGGGTGGCGGCCTTGGCGTTCTGACGCTTGTTGAGGGGCTTGGTCATGGGGAAACCTTCAGGCTGTGGCGCGAGCGGCCGTGGGCGCGGCGCTGGCGGCGAGGATGGCTTTGGCGATGGTGAGGAAGGATCGGCGCTGGAAGCCGCTCATGCGGGCGTAGCAGTCCGCCAGCTCGTAGCCGCCGATCGAGGACCCGAGGGCCGCGAACGGGTCGGGCGCCGGTCCGCGATCGGACATGAGGCGCGGCAGGATCTCGGCGGGGTCGGTCTGCAGCTCGGCGCAGGCGCGGACGAAGGCGCCGATGGTGATGCGGACGTCGCCGTCCTCATACTTCTGATAGGCCTGGTGGCTGACGTCCAAGGCGGCCGCCACTTCGGCCTGGGTCTTTCCGGCCTTCAGGCGCGCAGCGCGGAGGCGCTGGCCAATGGCCTGTTCAATGGTGCGGGCGGGATTCACGGCAGTCCCCTGACGATCAGGTAGGTGAGGGCGTAGGCGACGAGGGCCAGCAGAAGCGCGCGGGCCAGGACGGGTCGGCTGGGCCTCATCCGCGCAACCACGCGACGACAAAGGCGAGGACGACGATCGACACGCAGATCGGCTGCTTCAGGGCGGCGTCGATCAGCCCGATAACGACGCCGGCGATCGGGGCGGCGACATAGAGGGCCAGCGGCGAGAAGCGTCGCGGGCGGCGGGGCAGTTCGCGGACCAGGACGACGGGGCGGGTAGAGAAAGCTTCGCTTCGGGCGATGTTGTGATGGGTCACAAGACGCGCTCCATGTGAGGGTGGCGTGGCTTCGGTAGGGATGGGGGCGAAGGCGGCGTTCACGGCCGGGCGCTCTTCGTGGCAGCGGCCGAGAAGGCGGCGCCGAGCGCGACGGCGTCGCAGACGGCGAGGAGCGTCAGCGTGCGGACTCGTTCGTTGGTCAAGTTGCCGATGGCGGCGCCAAGGCCCCGGGCGGCGCCTTCCCATCGATCGACGTAGCCGTCAGGCAGGTCGGAAAGGACGGGGCCGGACGAAGGGAAGTGATCTCCGGCGATGACGGCCTGAACGGCGAGCGCCAGCACCTGCTTTGTGGACTCTGTCCCGGCTCTGTAGTTCGGGCTCGCCGTGACGACTTCGCGGGCGGTGTCGAGAAGCAAGGTCGCGGCGTCGGCCAGGCGGGCGGCGGTGGCGTGGTCGAGGACGGACATCAGACCTCCCCCAGCGCCGAGAGGTAGAGGTCCAGAATGGCCTCTTCTTCCTGGCGCTTCGCCTTGTCCTGCTTCCGGATCCGGATGACCTTGCGCAGGATCTTGACGTCGTAGCCCTCGCCTTTGGCCTCGGCGAAGACCTCCTTGATGTCGGACATGAGGTCCTGCTTGTCGCGCTCGAGGTTCTCGATACGCTCGACCAGGGAGCGCAGGCGGCCCTGGGCGGTGGCGGTCAGTGCGTCGGGGTCAAGATCGTTCGGCAGGTGGTGGCGATCGGTCATCAGAACCCGCCTTCCGTGACGATGGGTTCTTCCGTCAGGATCAGGCCGACCCAGCCAGCGCTGGGTTCGGTGTCCAACAGGCCCCCGCCGATCGCGCGGAGCCCGCCGCTCTCGTCGCTGAAGAAGACGTCGGCCTGGGGACAGGCCAGGGCCTCCATGGCGTTGATCAGTTCGAAGACCTTCATGCCGCGGCCTTTCGGCGGACGGCCGCGATCCAGTTGCGCAGGGCGCCCTCGACGCCCGTTGTGCTGCTGGCGGCCAGGCCGCCGATGCGCACGCGGCAGGCGTCATGTCGCGGATCGATGCGCGCCTGCAGGCGGTCCTGCAGTTCGGTGATCAGGGCGGCGTGGATCTGGTTCCGCCGCTCCCAATAGTCGGCCCTTGCGTGGTGCCCGATCGCCGCGTCGGCGATCCTGAGGGCCTCGGCGACCTGATCTGCGATCGCGGCCAGCTCGGCGAGCGTTTTCGCGGCAGCGCGGCTCACGAGGCGAGCGTCCACTTCGCGCCGTCGCCCAGGGTGAAGCCGGGGAGGGGGCGCGCGCCGAAACTGGCGGTGCGCCCGCCGTGGACGATGCTGACGTTGGTGAACTTACGCTGTCGGCCCTGGGCGTCCTTGCCGGTGACGACCAGGCCGCCGCCTGAACGACGGATCGACCAGTCCGTCAGGGTATTTGTTTCGGATACGGGCATTCGCTCCCCCTTCAATGTGGGAGCGAATGTGTCTGACAGACACGCGATTGGCAATGACAAAAAGTGCCTGTGTGGCACTTTTGCATTTCAGGGAGTTCGCTCCGGTCGAATCGGCGGGAGCTGCTTGGGAGGGTTCTGTTAGGCCGCTACGGCACCAATGCGGGTTCTTTTAGTCTGTGGGTCGCAGCTTAGGTGACTGGCGTCTCGGGTGTCGCCACGTCGCGCAGCGCTCGAGCTATTTCGGTTATCCGAACCAGATCGTCGGGGGATAGATCCCTAAGGATCGAGTTTAAATCTAACGTAAGAGCCGGATCGCGCGAGAGTAAATCTGCAGGACTGCAGCCGTGTTCTGCTGCCAGTTTTTCCAGGATCGCTTGATCGTAGCCACGCTTTCCGTTCTCGACGCGCGAGTAGTAGGAGCGCTCATAGCCAATGGCGTCCGCCATCTGCGCCTGGGTCAGTTTGGCGTGTTCACGCCATTTCCTGATGAGGTGTCTGGGCTCCGAGCTCATGGAGCATTGTCCCTGAGCGACTGAGGCGTCGGGAGGTCTGTGCAGACACAAATCGTTTGACTCGCAATGTGTCTGTCAGGCACATCACGGGTCGTGACGTTAGGTGAATTCATGCGAGCGGAAGGGCTCACCGACCTGCAGGCCGCTGATGCAGTCGGGGTGTCGCGTCCGTACCTAACCCGGCTACGTCTGGGTGAGCGCCGCCCATCCCTGCACGTAGCTCTTCGCATCCAGAGTTGGAGCAAAGGTCGGGTTCCGGCGTCAGCTCTCGGCAAGGCCCTGTTGGAGGACCGGCCGTGAGCGCTTGCACAGCATTCGCTGTCCTTGGGGCGGTGTGCGGAGTCCTCGCGCTGATCATTCAGGCATGGAGGCTGCGCGATTAATGGCGTGCCGGAGCCGCAATGCTGATGGTGTCGCGAAACACCCTGAACCGGCGACCTGTTTCGTAGATGGTCGCTCGTATTTTTACGACCTCGTGCGGGTCGATACCCATCAGGAGCAAGGTCGCTGCGCCGTCCGCATCCTCTTCCGCAAAGTAGGTGCTGGCGGTAGCGCCCGTCATCGTGCCCGGCACTTCGAATGGAAACCCTCGGCCGGAGACGGTGCTGGAGCAGAGATCCGTCGTGACGAAATAGATTCCTTCGGGCTCCGTCACTGTCGCCAGAAGCAGGTAGTTGGCGTGTTTGCGCCGCGCTGCGAATTGGAACCGGATTTCCAGAAGGCCGCCACCGTCCCAGCTGCGGGACACCTGAAGGCGAGCCAGTCGGGCCTGTCGTCCGACCCACAGGTCGCGCAGAACGGTGAAAGTCGCCGTCCCGATACCGATCAGCCCACCGACCGGGCCCAGCCATGTTTCGTCCAGCAATGCGCGGCCGACCGTCCCAGCCATGGCCGCCAAGCCCTCGATCATGTGAGTGTCTCGTGTTGAGCTGTTCCCCAACCACGGTAGGGGCATCAGCCTCTACGGCCAAGCTGCGCCCCGACCTCAACGACGTTCGCGTCATCCAGCCGGAGGCGCGGCCGTGAGCTATCTCCAGATGGCCGTCATCGCGCTGTGTGTGTGCAACGTCCTGCAGTTCGGCATCAACGTCCGCGTCCGCGCTCGGCTGAACCAGCTCGAAACGAAGGTGCCAACGCCGCAACAGCTGGCGCAGCGCGTGACCGAACAACTTTCTCGCAAAGCCGATGACACGCCCGAGACCGTCAATGGTCGCGCGGCCAAATACCTCTTCTCTGCGGGCTGGTCGGTGGACGATGTGGCCAAGGCGTTCGAAGTCGATCCGGCCGAGGTCGAGACCTGGCAGAACGAGGGCCGCGCCGATGCGTAGAGCTCTAGTCCACCGGCGTGATGAGGCTCTCCAGCTGGCCAAGAAGTCGCGCCAGAGCGATGGCGTAGGGGTCATCTTTGTCCGGCGCAGGCATCCGATTGGCCGCCATCTGAGGAAGGGCCGCTCGGAACAGGCCGACGCCAGCCGGAAGTTGAAAGCCCACGATGCTGAGGAGATCCATCGTGAAGTCGCGCAGGGCGCGATGTTCGGCATCGAGCAGAGCGAGTTTGGTCTCAAGCTCGATGAGACGGGACGTATCAGACAATCGAATCTCTCCTTCGGGTTTTTGACAGAAGCGAAGGTAGAGGCGCCCGCTGTTGCGGCCAAGCTTGGTCGCAGCGGCGGGATGCGCCTGACCGTCAACAACTTCCCGATGGCGACATAGCCATGGCTCCGGGGGAATCCAGCAACTGCCGAGACTGTGACGACTGTGGCTATCAGGAGTGCCTGAAGCTTGGCGTCTGCCTGAATGCTCATGCTCACTTGCTGGGCGTAGAAGCGGCCGACCTGGCTAACGCCGGTCCAATCTTCCTGGTCAGGCTCATATCGAGCGACGACCAGGACAACCGATCCGAGGGGGCGCGGCATGAGTAGCGCGCCCTTCTCGGCCCTTCCCCGCGTTGCACGGCGCGGCGGAAGTCCAGGACGCGCGGCGGCTATCCCGCCCCCAGCAGCGCCGTCGCGCGTCCGCCCAATTATCCACAGGCCGGGCGGACGCCCCCTGTCCAGTTCACCGACGCGCCGCATCTGCGTCGGTGTTTCCCGTCGGCGCGGCGGCTCCTCCTTGCTGACACGCCGCGTCGACGGGCTCTCATTCTCAGGGACCTGGTTCTGAGCCCCCTGTACGCCACTCCTGCTGACAGTCTGACTCCGTCCGCCGTCGTGCGCTTCTGCGCCCGGGGCCGGTTGTCCCTGTTGCTGCGCCAGCTCTTGGCGCGTCTCGCCCTGGACCGCGAGCGCGGGGAGGGCGCCAAGCGCGGGATGCGCCCCAACCACATCGGCAAGCCTAGCGTGAGCCTCGCCTGAAGGCGTCATCGCGCCCCGCCCGAGCAAAGCCGGGGACGGAATTCTGCGGTGCGGAGCGACGACGCCAGCGGCGGCGCGCGCGGCCCCCTTGCCCTCAATCAAGCCAACCATGGCCGCCTTACGAACGGTCATCGGGACGCCTTTTGCCAACGCCCGGCCCTGAACCGCCGGAGCGAATGCATGTCTGCGTCCTGCAACCGGCTTCGTCAGGCGGATTCGCAAAGGACGAATCCACCCCATGAACGCGACCCAGCACACCTTGCTGGCGCGGGCGCTTATCGACGCCAATGGCGGCGTCGACGCCTGCTGCTCGCCTGTTACGCGCGTTGAGCGCTCACAGCTCTACGCCTATCGCCAGTTCGACTCCGGCGTCTTCATGCCCGCCGATGTGATCGACGCTCTGGAAACCCGCTGCGGGAATCCGGTCTATTCATCGTTCCTGTTCAGCCAGGTGAAGGCCGAACCGCAGACCGCCTGCCTGGTCCAGGAGGCGGCCGACGTCGATGAAGCCGGGAATGACGTGTGGCGTTTCCTGCGCCGGGCGGCCGATCAAGGCCCGCTGACCGAGTCGCAGCGGCGAGAGGCGGAGCGCCTGCTTCAGCGCGTCGATCGGGAGACGGCCGAGCTGCGCGCCGTCATCCACGGGACGGACCAGACATGAGCGCGCTGGCGGTCCCGAAGCCAGGGAGCGGCTACAAGAACGAACGACGCGGCGACCCGGTGCGGCATAGCAGCCGAGAGAGCCAGCCGGTTTCAGAGCGGGGCAGTTGGGAGCGCGACTATCAGAAGGTCTGGTCGTTCGCGGAGGGGCGGCTGCTCGAGGAAGAGGCCAAGATCTACGACGACCGTACGCGGATCCAGGGCAGTCGCAACGGCGCTCTCGGCTTCAGAGGCCGCGATCTGCTGGAGTTCATGATCCGCGAGACGCGCCGGATGAACGGCTACCTCAAGGAGATGTCGATCCGGGGCTATGCGACCATGCTGAAGTGCTCGGTCCAGACCGTCGTCAATGCGATGAAGGCGCTGATCGAGGCCGGGTTCCTAGAGAAGCAGCGCCGAAAGATTGTGCTGAACGAGCGGGGGCCCAGAGGTCACCGTAAGTGCGTCCAGGACAAGAACATCTATCGGCTGAAGCGACCGGCCAAGGCTGCGGCGCTGCGACGGTATGTGCTGGGCCTCCGGAAGCAGAAGCAGGAGAGCCAGGCCGAGATGGCCGCCCGCTTGCGGGCTGAAGCCAACGCCCAAGAGATAGCCAAGGCGCTCATGCAAAATCGCCCGCCGAGGCTGAAGTCTGAACCGCCTCACTACGCCACGTTGGCCAAATACGCGCACATCGGTCGTTCCGATTCTAGCAGCTAGGAAGGAACGGTAGTGCGATCATAATTCTATACAGGTGAAGTATGCGGCGTCGCCCTAGTCGGGCGACAACATGATCAAGATTCAGGTTTGAGGCGCTGTCAGCGACAGCGGGATCAGTCAGCCGAGGGGCGGGCGCGCTCTCGCGCGCCCTTTATCGTGCCCGGCTGCCGCAGCGTGGCGAGGCCACGGCGGCGACTGTGGTCAGCGTCGCTGGCTCTGCGAAGGGCGAGGGGTTGGGGTTTTCGCGCGGGCGGCGGACTGGAAACACGCCGCAGGCGTTTCATGTATTGGTAAGAGCGTCAGCAAGCCAGATCGGAGGCAAGACCATGGTCCAGATGACTGAGACGCGCGCGCGCCGCCTGGAAGAGGCTGAGGCCGCAGAAGATGCGGCCGACGCGCGCATGTTCGATGAGCGCGTGGCCGAACTGGCGGCGGATGATGCGCCCGAGCTGGGCGATCCTGAGAATCCAGAATGGAGCGAGGCCGACTTTGCGCGCGCCCGTCCTGCGTCAGAGGTACTGAACATAGTTCCGGCCGCGATCGACATCGGCGATGAAGACTACAATCGCGTCATGGCGGGCCTGGATGAGGCCAAGGTCATCATCGAGCGCGAGGCGGGCGCGGATAGCTGACGGATAGCTGCCAGCTATCCGTCAGATCAGGCGGCCAGGTCGCCCACTAGCGCCCCGGCCGGGATGCGCCAGGCCCGGCTGAGCTTGCGGATCTGGTCTAGGTTGATCTCGCGGCGGCCGTTCAACAGGTCTGCGGCGCGCGCCTTGGAACCCAGGACGTCGATCAGGTCCGCGCGGGTGTAGTGGTTCGTCTCCATCACGAACTTGACCACGGCCACCGGCGAGGCGCGGGGGATCGGGTAGTGACGGCGCTCATAGTCCTCGATCAGTAGGACCAAGGCGTCATAGTGGGCGGCCGCCTCGGATCCTTCCGCAGGCTCGTTCTCGAAGTAGGGCCGGACCGCCTTCAGGGCGGCTTCGTATTCGGTCTCGTCCGTCAGGGTGCGGATCGCGTTCATATCCATCGTCATCATCCTCTTCGTCGTCTTCGTCGTCGTCATCATCATCTTCTTCGTCATCTGAACGCTCAGAGGTCTTTGACCTCGATCCTGTCGTATTCGGCGTGGGTGCCGACGAAGAGGACGAAAATCCGCTTCGCCCGAAAGCCGACCAGACCCACGATCCGGTATTTGTTGCCGCCGACGTCGAACACGACCTTGCCGTCGACCACGTAATCGGCGCTGTTGAAGGTGGCCTTCAGCTCGGCGAAGTTGCTCCACTGGGCGTCTGAGGCGGCGGTATGCCACTCGATCATGGCCGCCTTGGCCGTCTCCTGGGCCTTGCCCCTGGGCTGGCGCTCCCAGAACTTCACCAAGGCTGATTTCGCGATCACGTTCATGCGCCCTTATTGCAGGTTTCCAATGTGGGAACAAGCAAAAGTTTCCAATATGGGAACGGCTATCTAAGAGCTATCCGATAGCGATTAGCTATCGACTAGCTGTTAGCTATCCGCTACCTATCAGCTATCTACTAGCCGATAGGTAGCCCTATGCCCGTTATCGTTGTTTCGTCGCCGAAAGGCGGCGTCGGCAAATCGACCACCCTCGTCAATCTGGCCTGCCAGCTGGCGCGGACCAGCACGGTCACGATCATCGACGCGGATCCGAACCAGCCCATCGTCGCCTGGGCCGCGCGCCCTGGGAAGCCAGACTCGGTCGTCGTTATCGGCGGCGCTACCCAGGACACGATCCTGGATCTGGTCGAGGCCGCTGCTGAGGCGTCCGTCTTCGTTCTGGTCGACCTGGAAGGGACCGCCTCGCTGACAGTGGCCAATGCGATCGGCGTGGCCGATCTGGTCATTATTCCGATGCAGGCCTCGCACCTGGACGCGAGCCAGGCGGCCAAGGCTTTGAACCTGGTGCGGAACCAAGAGCGCCTGGCGCGGCGAAAGATCCCGCATCGGATCCTGTTCACCCGATCAAACCCTGCGATCCGGACGAAGGCCCTGGCGCACGTCCAGGAAGATCTGCGCGCGGGCGGCGTGCCGATGTTCGAAACCCATATGCATGAGCGCGAGGCGTTCCGCGCCGTGTTTTCGTTCGGCGGCCCTCTTGAAGACCTGGATAGCCGACAGGTATCCAATCCGCACAAGGCCATCGCCAACGCCCGCGCCTTCGCGGCCGAGGTGCTGGCCGTGCTGAAGGAAGGCCAGAGCGGATGACGAAGGAACGGCAAAGCGTGTTCGGCCACCAGGCCGAGGACGTCGACGCATCGGAGTTCGCCCCTCGGCCGATCAAGCGGCCGGATCAGGCCGCCGTCGAGCAGGCGGCGGCGGCGTCAGGCTTCACCAGCCGGGAGCCGACGCTGCGCCCGGGAGACACGCAGCGCCGGTATCGCACAGGCCGTACCGCGCAGTTGAACCTCAAGGTCACGCCCGAGCTGAAGCGAGAGTTCGGCCAGATGGCCGATGAGGCGGGCGTCAGCCAGAACGAACTGTTCGAACGGGCTGTCGCCGCGCTGAAGCGAGAGGTCGAGGACTAGGGAACAGCGACGGCGGGCGGCGCGGGCGGGGCGTCGTCGTTGGCGGGCAGGGGGCGGCCTGAGCGATCGCGACGGACCATTCGGGGCGGCGCCACCGCCAACTGGATCGCCGGGTTCGGCATGGCGCTCTGAACCGTCGTCCGCTCGATGATGAGAGAGGCGACGCCTTTCCAGCCGCAGTCGTCATTCGAACAGGCCAGGCGGGTTTCGCGGAAGGTCGGCGAGATCTGCCGGGATGTGCGGAAGGTAGTCGGCGAGCAGCAATGCGGGCAGGGCGCGCGACCGCCGAGACGTTGTTCTTTCACTGAAATGACCCCGAAGGAGCCCCCGCCGAGGTCTTAACATATGACGCCGTTCGAGGGCGAAGAATCTGCATGACGTCAGCTGTCGGCCAGCTCCATCTGGAGCGAGGTCCGCAGGCCGTTGTCCAAGCTGTGCCGCACCTCGCTGATCAGCCAGGCCGTGCTGTCGATCTCTGCCTTGAAACCGGAGACCGTTACCGTCCGCTCCGGGTATAGGTCGGGGCGGCCGACGGCCAGGTTGATGCTGAACTCGGCCTTGCCGCGCTCAAGCCGGGCGAACTCGGAGTCGACAGCCTTCTGCGCTGACTTCTCGGTCGCGTAGATGCGGCCGAGGCGGCGCGCGTTCTCCCTGGACCCGGCCACGACTTCGCGCCGTCGACCGCCTTGGCGGTCCTGCCATTCGGCCGTGACGCCGGAATAGGTTCCCCGTTCAGCCGTCTTCCAGGAATGGCCGTCGCCGCTGCGCCGCGTGATCGTGGCGGACGGGATTTCGAGGCCGCCCGGCGTCGTCCCAGCGCCGATCGGGTTGAAGACCAAGCGACCGGCCTTCACCGTCGCCACCGCGTCGTGCTCGCGGCCCAGGCGCGTCACCAGGGCGGCGTCGCTTTCGCGCCCCTGAGAGAGGTGCTGAAGGACGACGGCCGCCAAGGCTGGCGCGAGGGCCAGCTGCAGGCCGTTCCGCCCGGCCAGCTCCGACAGGACCGCGCCCAGGCTGACGTTCGACCAGCTGGTTTCCCGCCTGGTCCGGAAGGCGCGCGTCAGGTCGGCCGACTTGGCGCGAATTGTCAGGCGATCGGGCGCGCCGGTGTGACAGGTCTCGTCCACGGTGAAGACACCCTTGTCGATCAAGGCTGGCGCCAGGCCGCTGCCCGGTTCGCGCCATCCGAGCGCAACCGTAATGCGCGCGCCCTTCGGCGGGATCTGCAGCTGGCCGTCCGTGTCATCGAGCACGAGATCAAGCTCGTCCGCGTCCGTGCCGCGCTTCTCGGTCAGGTTCAGACTGATCAGGCGAGGTCTCACCGCGCTTGAAATGTCGCGTCCTTCAACGGTGAGGCGAAAGGCCGCCTGCCGGTGACGGTATTCCCTAACGGGAGCCGAGGCGTCCAATGCAGCAGGCAAATCGACCTCCGAGAGACTCATGTTATTTCGCGCGAATGAAGAGAGAATGGGTGCAGATCGTTATCGCCGTGGCCGTGATCATGACGGCGGGAGCGGTCTTCAGGGTTGCTGAAAACCCTACCGCGATTGGCAGTCTGGGGGAGTGGGTATCAGGCTTAGGGGCGATCCTGGCGGCCATGGTTGCTCTTTGGATAGCGGATGATCAACGGCGCCAGGCGAACGCTCAGTTTGCTGAAGAGCGTCGCCATGCGACCGAGATGGCGAACGACGAGCGCCGGTACCGCGAGGCCTTGGCGAGGGCTGAACGGGAAAGAATAGAAGAAGAGCGAAGATTGAGTGATTACAAAGGGGGTATGTGGTTGATCAGGACCGTGGCTCCAGGAATTCGATACTTGAACACGTATTCGGCGACGATTGTGGAGCAGAAAAATCTCCACAAGGAATTTTGCGAACAAATACTAAGTTCTGTTCATATTCGTCATGTGAGGAGTGCGCTGGTATCATTGGGCCCATCGTTTTTTCATGATCCTAAACTTCAGGCGCTGTTAAATGTATATGTAAGTTCGTGGAACTCTCATATGCAAGGGATAGAGCAACTTAAACGAGATCTAGATTGGGATGATGACTCTATAGTTGATATGGTAGAAGTTGGATCTCTCAAAGACACTACGAATGCACTGGTGCGAGAGATTATTTCCTTGAGTCCGTATTCGGGGGAACGAGAGTTTAAAGTAGGGAAAGATGGCTGGGCGGAGCATATCGCGCCATTTTAATCCATGCGCTTTAGCGTCAGGTTGAAGTCCGACAGGATGGCGACGCCGTCGGCGAACATGGCGCGCTGCGAGGTGTCGAGGTCGGTGATGACGAAGGAGCCGTAGACATAGCCTGCGCCGTCGACCAGCGGCCAGGCCTCGCCCTGGTCAGCCAGCTCGCGAAGCTCGTTGAGGGCTTCGGCGCGACCGATCACGCCGGGCGCCAGGATGCCGGACATGGTGACGATGTCATCGCCGGGTCCGGCGTATTGACCGGCCGCGCGCGCCCCGACCCTGTCGTTGGTCGGATGGCGCCAACTGCTGCGCCGCTGCAGCTGGGAATAGCTGAGGTCGTCATTGGAGAAGATGAAGGGGCCGAGGCTCATCAGCATGGGGGATCAGCTCCAGGACTCGTCAGTGTCGTCCAGGGCGGCCAGGTTGGTCTGACGCTGGGCCTCGGCCATCTTCTCGGCGACAAGACGGGCCAGCGCTTCGAGGTCCATGCCCGGGGCCGCGTGGATGTGAAATTCGTTATGGACGGTCGGTGCAGATCGAGCGGATCCGCGCGCGCCGCCGCCCGGCCCGGCCGTCCCGGCTCCAGGGGCGAAACGCGGCGCTGCGTCGAAGCTGGGCGGCTCGGCAAAGGCTAGGCCCGCCGAGGCCGTGACGGATCCCGCCGCCGCTATGGCGGCCGCCGTCCGACTGATGGCTGCGACGGGCGAGGCGGACGATCGATCCAGGCCGCGCGTCAGGCCCGCCATGGTGTCGTCGCCGAAGCCCGCGAACACGCGCGAGGGCGAGCGGATCCCCAGCCGGTTCTTGAAGCCGGTGACCATGGCCGCGCCCGCGCCCACGATGGCGCGCACAATGGCGGGAATACCGCCTTTGATGCCGTTCACTAGACCCTGGAGGATCTCGCCGCCGAACGACAGGAAGCGCGCGCCTATCGAGGAAAGGACCGGCCAGACAGCCGCGAACGCCCGAATGAGCCACCCCGCTGGGTGAATTGCATGAAGGCCTGGGCGACGTTTGACAGGAAGTCGGAAACGCCTTCGGTGACCTTCGACCATAGGCCGGAGAAGAAAGCCGAGATCGCACCCCAGTTTTTGTAGATCAGGTAGGCGGCGCCGGCGACGAGAGCGATGGCTGCAACGATGCCCAGGACGATCCAGGTGATCGGATTGGCCAGCATGGCCACGCCCCAAGCGGCGAACGCACGGGCGGCGCCTGCAACACCGACAATGAGCGGTTTGAACAGGGGCGTCGTCATCACCATGGCCATCCGCATAAGCGCGAAGGGGCCGAGGACGGCGGCGATGATCATGGCCAGGGCGCCGAAGACCAGCAGGGCGGCGGCGACGATGCCGACGACGGTTCCGACGGCCTTGACGACGTTCGGGTGCGCCTGGGCGAAGTCTCGAAAGCCAGTCGATACCTTGTTGATCGTGTCCGAGACCGCCTTGATTTGGGGCAGGAAGGCGCTGCCGAACTCGACGCCCAGCGCCTTGACGCTGTTCTTGGCGGTCTCGATCGCCGTTTTGGTCCCCGACATCCGGTTCTGGAATTCCTTGTCCATCGACCCGGCGTAGCGGCTGGCGTCGCCCACGGCGTTCAGGTTTTCTTGCAGCACGTCGAGATTGGTCAGCATCGGGGCGATGGCCGATACGCTTTCGCTGCCGAAGAGTTGGGTCAGGATGGCGGCCTGACGGTGAGCGTCGAGCCCTTGGATCTTCCGCATCACATCCATGATCGCGCCGCCCGCGTCAGTCTGCATCGCCTTGGCGACAGCGGTCGCCTCCAGCCCAAGCGCGGCGAAGGCCTCCTTCTGGGACTTGGTGGCGGCTTCACCCTTGGTCAGGGCCAGCATGGTGTTCTTGATGCCGGTGGCGGCGATCTCTTCGCCCACGCCCATGCCGACCATGGTCGAACCCAGGGCAGCGACCTGAGCGGCGGCCAGGCCCGCGACCTTGCCGAGCGGGCCGACGCGGGTGACGACGTTGGAGATCTGCAGGGCGGTCGCGTTGCCGTTATCGCCCAGATAGTTGATCTGGTCGGCCAAGCCCCGCACTTGGGGCTGGGTGAGAACGAAGGCGGTGCGCCAGGTGGCCATCATCTTCCCGGCTTCGTCGGCCGTGGAATCGAAGGCGACCCCCATCTTACCCGCGTCCTCGGCGAACCCGATCAGCTCGGCACGCGGGATCTTGGCCTGGCCAGCGGCGGCGACGATGGCGGCGAAGCCCTCGGCAGCGATCGGGACGCGGGTGGTCAGCGTCAGAATGTCGTCGGACATCTGAGCGAACTGCTGGGGGGTCTCGAAGTCGACCACCTTCTTGACGTCGAGCATCGCGTCTTCGAAGTTCACGGCCAGGCCGCCCGACGCCACCAGGGGCGCGGCCGCGACCATGCCCGCACCGATGGCCGACATGCCTGCGCCCTGCATGGATCCGGCGAAGGCCTGGGTCTTGTCGTATTGGGTGCGAGCCGCCTTCAGCCGGGCTTCAGCCTGCGCGAGTTGGTGCACACGGTCCTTCTGCAGGGCGAGCTGGAAATTGCCGTCGGCGAGTTCGGCCTTCAGGCGCGCCTCATGGGCGGCCAGATTCTTGGTCGAGATCCCCGCCGCGTCCAGTTTGGAGCGCATCTGATCGAGTTGGGCGGTCCGACTGCTTTCTTCGGCCTGCAGGCCCTCGACCTGCTTTTCCGCGCGGCCCAAGGCGGCGGTCATTTTCTTGGTCGGATTCTCGGCCGCAGCATGGGCGCGCGCGAGTTCATCGGCCTTGATCTTTGCCGCCTGCAGGGCGCCGCTCGTCTGGCCGAGCTGGGTGGTCATGCCCTTGAAGCTGGCGATGTCGCGTTGCGCCGCCTCGAGCTCCTTCACCTTGGCCTTGGTCTGTTGCAGCACCTGGTTCGCAGCGGCCGCTTCGCGGTTGGCCGCCCGCAGCGGCCGGGTCAGTTTGTCGACCGCGTCCAGGATCAGCCGGAGCTCAAGCTTCTTTTCCATGGGGCAGGGCGGGCTCGGGAGACGGCGTCAGGTTTCAGGCGGCGCGTGCATGGCGTTCCAGCGAGCGACCGCGAGGTCGCGCCAGCGCATCAGATCGGAAAGCGGGAGGTCGGACATCGCCGAGAGCGGCCAGTGAAAGACAGCGGCGATGTCCGCGAAGGCGTCGTCTACGCTTCGAGTCCAGCGTCCGCCTTCTGACGCTTCGTCAGCAAAAAATTGACCACCTTGCCCGACAGGGCGGCGATGTCCTCGCCGTCCATGGCCATGAATTCCGGCCCGTGGATGATCGGATCCGAGATGCGGGGGATGACGACCGACATGGCGCGGACGTTCATGTTGTAGAGGTCGCCCAGGTTCGTGCCGCTCAGGTCGCCGCCCATGGGTTTTCGCAGGGTGACTTTCTCGATCACCAGGTCGCCGCGCTTCAGCGGGTTGTCGAGCTCCACAACGGCGAAGCGTTTTTTCTCAGCGGCGGCGTCGATGGCGGCGCGGGCGGCGGCGGGCAGGGCCTTGGACATGTTCGTGCTTTCGGAAGACTAAGGGGGAGAAGACGGCGCGGGATCAGCGCGTGATGCGGCGCAGCTCGGCCCAGCGATCGACGCCGCCGACCAGGAAGATCCGCGCAAGGAAGTCGATCTCCAGCTCGACCACGCCGTTGATCGTCTCGCGGTAGTAGGTGCAGGCCGTCTTCACCTTCCAGTCCTTCTGCGAACCCAGCTCGTCAGAGCCCTGGTCGATCTCTTCGTGGCGGCCGCGCAGGGTGATCTGGACGTCGTCGTAGGCGCCGGTGGCCTGGTTCTCGTAGGCCAGGGCGAAGCGCAGGCCGACGCCGTTGACGCGGGTCTCGCCGAAGCGGCGGGTGATGGCCGGGATGGCGGCGCCATAGGTGTGTTCGGCCTCCATCTCCTGCAGGCCGGTGGCGATCTTGATCGGGCCGCCCAAGCCGCCGCCTCTCCAGGGTTCGGTCGCCAGCGCCAGCTTGGGTCGGGTGAAGGCCTTGCAAAGGCCGACGAAGCTCGCGCCTTCCTGGAAGGCGTTCATTTCCATCAACTGAGAGGGCAGGTTCATGGTCTAAGGTCCGGAAAAGTCAGGGAGAGGGCGCGCGAGATCAGCCCGCCGCGACGGTGGCGGCGAAGTCGAAGAAGTATTCGTCGGTGATCACCTGGATCAGCTGCAGGTGTTCCAGCGGCGGGACGGGGGTGAAGTCGTAGACGACCTTCAGCGCGCCGCCGCCGAGGCTGGTGGTGGTGTTGTCATCCGCCAGGCGGGCCTTGCCGCCGATCAGCTTGCCGCCGTCGCGAAGCTCATCCAGCTTCGTGTTGATGGTCTCGATCAGGTCGATGGCTAGCGAGGGATAGAGCTCCTTGTCGATCGCCCATTTCAGGCCGTAGGAGATCGTATCGCGCAGCACCTGAGCGGTGCGGACGGCGCTTTCGAACTCGAACTTGGGTTCAGGCGAGCAGGTGCGGTTGCCCCAGAACTTCAGGCCCTCGTCCTCGATCAGGACGGTGATGCGCGCCCCGTTGAGCAGGCCCGCCTCGGTGTCGCTACGCTGCTGATCCCAGGTGACGGGCGAGGCGACGCCAGTCACGCCTTTGACGGGCACGTTCGACAGGGTCTTATGGAAGCCGACGGTCTGATCGAGCAGGGCGCGGTGACCGGCCGCTACGGCTGTGGCGTAGACGATTTCGTCGCCGTCCAGGAAGTCGCCATAGATCAGGCAGATCTCACGGCCGCTGACGCCGTCGCGCAGTGCGATCGCTTCTTCGATCGTCGCCGCGTCGCCGCAGGAGCAATAGGCCATGGCGTTCAGCTTGGCCGCCACGGCGCCCAGGGCGACCGTGACCGATTGGGAATCCAGGCCCGGCGCGACCAGGATGCGCGGCCGCACCTTGCAGATCTGTTCGGCCAGCAGAAGCTTGTCGACGCCAGCGATGACGTTGGCGCGGGTCTCGAGCTCGATCTCTTCCGGCGTTTCGCCCAGGCCTTCGGCGACTCGGACCACCACGACGATCGTATTGGCCTGTTTGTCGATCGCTGAGAGCGCCTTGGCCAAGGTGCCGCCGTTGCCCGCCTTAGTGATCGCGGCGGGCAGGTCCGTCAGACGCGCCGGAGTGTTGAGCGGAAAGATCGTCTCGTCCGCATCGTCGGCCACAGCGACCATGCCGATGATGCTGGTCGCCACGGTGCGAAGGACGCGCGGTCCTTCGACCAGCTCGATGACGGTGACGCCGTGATCCAGGGGCGTGATGGCGGCCATGTTCAAGATCCGAATGAATGGAGGGGATAGGAAAGGGTGACGTCCGCCCGGCGCGGTAGATCGAGCCGCTGCAGGTCCAGCTGGAGTACGGCGCGCCCGTCCTCCGAAGCGGTCAGCTGGATGCGGCGCAGGCGGACACGTCTTTCCCAGCGCTGAAGCGCAATCGCGGTGGCGGCGTAGATCCGCAGGGGCAGGGAGCCGTTCAGCGGCTGGTCTATGAGGCGGGGCAGTTCGGACCCGTAATCGCGGCGCATGACGCGCGAGCCGATCGGCGTCGTGAGGATGTGTGCGATCGACTGGCGCAGATGCTCCAGGCTGTTCGCCGCGATGCCGCGACCCGAGGTGCGCGCCAGGCCGATGGATGCGCCGGTCATTGCTGGGGCGCTCCCGAAAGGGCTTGGCCAGCCGTGACCTTGGTGTGGAAGTGACCCTTGCCGGAGACGCCAGCGGCGACGACGTCGACATCGGCCGCGATCGTTCCGCTAGACTGGAGGTCGCCGGTCAGGTCGACGTCGGCGGCGATCTTCAGGCCGCCCGGCGCGGTGATGGTCATGGAGCCGGGTAGGGCGAAGGCCAGGTCGCTGGCTTCCGGGTCATAGGAGACCTGGGCGCCGTCCTTGAAGCGGACCGCGTTCTTCAGCCCGAGGAATAGGGCTGCGAAAGCGCGCGAAGGCAGGCCGTTGATGATGAAGCCGCGCTCAATGTCGCCTTCGGGGCAGATGACGACGGCGGACGCGCCCGGCGTCGGCGGGGACCAGATGGTGGTGTCCCCCACAGCCATGATCCAGTCGAGCGGCGGGGTGAGGGTCGCGCCAATCCGGACGCGAGCGAGGCCCGCGTCCAGATCGACGGAATCGATGACGCCCTCGTGCACGACTTGGGCGAGCTGGCGCAGGGTTTCGTTGTTCGTGGCGCGGGCGGTCATCGGGGCGGACGATGGCGCAGCCCTTTCGGCTTATCGCGCGCCCGCTGTTGTCAGATGGACTCTGACAACAACAGCTATGATCCGGTGGCGAGCAGGGCGGGGTCGAGGACAGGCCACTTGATTGCGTGAGGAAAGCCGTCCTGCTCAGGCACATCGCGCAGGGCCTGAACGTGCTCCTGAACGAGGCGATAGTCCTCGGCCGTCAGGGACGGTGAGATCTGCAGGGCCTGTTCATCGCGGTGGCGCTCGACCAGCCAGCGAACGGCGGCGATCTCGGTATCACGACGGCGGCGGGCCTCAGCGGCCATGGCCTGGGCTGACAGCGTCGGCGGATCGAGCGTGATGGGTCGGCCTGATTCGTCGGCCGCGAGGACACGGCCGGTCGAAAGCTCGGCCAGGATGCGGGTATGATCCTCAGCCGACAACAGCGCCGGAAAGTCCGGCAGGTCATGGGGCCAAGTGTTCAGGTCGTAGAAGGCGAGCGTCGTCGCGCTGAAGGCGATGGTCATGATCAGACCTCCGGTCGGATAAACGGGTCTTCGCCGCCGCCGCCACCGCCACCGGGTGGATAGCCGCTGCTGTAAACGGGGTCGGGATTGCCGCGCGCAAGGCCGATGGCCATCCATTCGTAGCCCGACATGTTGCCGGAGCTGCTGTTGGCGCGGTTGGCGTAGAAGACGATGCGGTCAAGGTAGCGGCCGACGATCTGCATCACGAAGTCCATGCCGTAGGCCTGACCCGCGTTGCGAGGCGTGGCGCAGGCGAACAGGCAGCCGCCGCCGAAGGCGACCGGCAGGGCGGCGTGGACTGCGCCCTCAGGGTGGCTGCCGCTGGAGACGCCCCACTGGATGATCAGATCGGTGCCGGGGATTTGCTGATAGCCGTTCGGTCCGATGGATTTGGCGAAGGACCAGAGCGCCGATGGCGTGATGAAGCGGTCGTGCGCCACGCCTGCGGCCGCCTCAGCAGGGTTGGCCTGACGCAGGTTGCGTTCCGACCAGATGCGATAGGAGACCTCCCCGAGCGACCAGCCGCCGAACTTGAGTTCGCCGTCGGTATCAACGCCGAAAAAGGCCGCAAACTGACCCGGCCGGTGAAAGGTCAAGTAGGCCGCGCCGTCGCCGGTCTTCGCGCGGACTTCCAGCGCGCCGCGTCCAAAATCGAGATTGCCTCGCGCAATCGTGTTGTCGACGGGGCAGGCGAAGGTTTTGTTGCCGGTGACGGTCGCATCGCCGTCGGGGTTCGTCCAGCCGTTCAGATCGGCCTTTGACGCCGGGTTGAAATTGCCGGTGTGAAATAGGTCGCGCAGCGCACCGCCAATCTGAGCGCGAAGGCTAGTCAGATTCTGGCCGAACAAGCCGCTGAGGATCATGTTGCCGTTGTTGCCGGTGGCCGTTCCTGCCTGAAGGAACAGGCTGTCGCCGTCCCCGATGGCGCGGAAACGGGCGGGGCCGCTTTCGAGATTAATCTGACCGTAGAAGTCCGGGTATTGGACGTTGGCCTTTGTGGCCGGATTGAAGTTCGCCCATGTCCAGGCACGGGTCCAAACAGGCAGTTCGGAGCCTACCATTGCGGAGCCGACGTACAGTTCAGGAGCATCTCCCGGCGCGGCGGTGTGGTTGATCCAGAGACCCGTCCAGCCGTGACCGCTGTCCCTGCGCGCCATTTTGAACAGATAGCCATAGCCGCCCGGCGTCCCGACCGAGTCAGGCGTCACCATGGAAGTGAAGCCCGAAGGCAGGGCGGCAAATTGCGCCGCTGAAGACAACTTCGTCAGCGGCACGTCCCATGTCGCACCAAGATTGGTGGCGGCGACTGAGACGCGGCTGTCGGGGTTAAAGTTGGCGCTGGTCCAGGGATAGGAGCCAGCACCAGCCGCCAAACCGGCGAGAGGGATTGTGAGCCCTCTATAGGGTTCTGCATCTTCGTAGATGCGAACGTTGTCGCCGGTCACATCCATGACGACGTGACCGGCCAGACGGGTGCCGGTATCAGGCTTCTCGAGCCTGAGTTGCCCGCCCTCGGACGTGTTCGGCAGTTCTTTCTTGAACAGGGTGACCGCAGGCAGGCGCGCCCATCCCGTTATGTCGGGGCTGTCGAGATTGGCTTTCAGAGCCAAGGCGCCGATCAGGCCCGACACCTGCGCCATGGTGTGGCTATGGAGCGCCGAGGCCTTGTCGGACAGGGTTTCGGTCAGGTTGTTGATCCACCCGATCGAGAGCTTCGGAATGCGGTCGACCTGGAAGACGCCCGTTTTCGTCTCGGACGCGTCGTGGTCGTGGACCTTGCCTGCTTTTCCAGCCAGGGCGAGCCCCAGACCTTCGATGTCGCCCATAGCGTGGTTGTGGATCTTGGCTGCGAAGTTCGATGCCCAGGACATCAGTGCGCGGCCGAGCCCGTAAGGCGTGACGGCGCGCACGGTGTCGAGCCCGGCGACTGCTTCTTCTGCCGTGGCCAGTTCGACCACGCCCATGCGTTCAGTCGTCGCGGGCGGGTTGGTGAAGCCGGTTCCGCCGAAGGAGATGCTGGCGGTGTCCAGGGTGGTCAGGGTGATGTCGACCGCCTGCAGGAGCATGGCGGCGGCCGCCTTCTCCATAATCGGCTCGACCGAGGTGCAGACGGCGAAGAGGGTTCCGGACGCGAAATAGAGCCCGAAGGCGCGCAGGGTGTAGGTGTCGGCTGTGGTGTCGTTGATTGTCACATGGATGACGTCGTCCGCCACGACTTCACCCCCGATGGTCGTCAGCCGTTTGCGTTCGTTCGGCAGGGCGGTGAGCAGCTTCAGATCGCCAGCGGCATGAACCGAGCTGACGCCGATCTTGTCGATGACGGCGGCGTTCGTGCCGGTGTTCTGGGCGTTGATGAGTTCAGCGCGTCCGGCATTGGTGATGGTGACAGTAAGGGCCATGGTCGTCCGTCAGGCGGCTTCGGCGAGGGAGAGGCGGCGGTAGGCGGCGACGCGCGCCGCACCGACGATGGCGAGGGCGCCCGTCGCCTGGAAGCCTTGGGTGAAGTTGAAATGGTCGCGGGCGCTCTTGGTCCGGCTGACTTCGGCGATGACGTCATCGACCAGACGCGCGGTGGCGGCGGCGCCGCCTTCGCCGTTGACCGTCAGCACCAGGTCAAAGGTGTAGGGCTGTCCGGGCGGATCCTGTTGGAACCAGGGGCGGACGTTGATCTGAGCCCCGAAGGCTTTCACCACGCGCTCGATCGCGGCCGCCGTGCCCTTCTGACGTTGTACGGCGATAGCGTCCTTGACGAAGGCGCGCTTGGTCCGTTCCGGCCAGTCAGAGTTCCAGGCGTCGATCGACAGGGCGAAAGCGAGCCAGGGGAGGAAGGGCGCCGGGCAGGCATCGGCGTTCCAGAGGTCGCGGAAGGGAACGTCGATCCCGTCGATGCGAAGCGTCAGCACATCGAGGGCGCGCTCGACGGGCCAGGCGTTGGGAACGGCCAGGGGAGACAGCGGGCGGGTGGCGGCCGTCATTCGTCCAGGCCCGCATGGGTGACGGCGATCGAGGTGCAGCGGGCGGCCTCGATTGCCGAGATGACGACGTCGGCGGCGGGCGCGGTCAGACGGACGTTCTGAACCCCGTCGGTGTGCAGGGCGGCGATGATACCGGAGCGGGTCACATCGCGGCCGAGTCTGTAGGAGCGATCGAGGTAGTCGTTCAGGCGGCGGCGGGCCTCGTCCATGACGACGGCCGAGTCCGGCCCGGCGAAGGTCGAGACAGCGGCCTTGATATCGAAGGGGACGATCTGCGCCGCCTGGATCTGAACATGGTCAGTAAGAGGGCGGACGTCGTCGGCCGCCACGACGGCGAAGACCTTGTCCAGCAGCTCGGCCGAGGGGACGCCATCGTTCTGGCGCGACAGGACCGTGACCAGGACGACGCCGGGCGATGGCGTGGTCGCTGAGGCGTCCAGGACGTCGCCGTCAGCGCCGAGGGCGTGGGAGACGTAGGCCCCGGCCGGACCGGCGACGGAATAGGCTTCGGGCGCCAGAAGGGCGCGACGACGCAAGGAATCGTCGCTTTCCATGACGGCCGGGGTGTTGGTCTCGGGACGTGCGGCCTCGATCACCAGGCGCTTGACGCCCAACAGGGCGACCAGGTGATCGAGCATGGCGCCGGTTGCGTAGGCAAGGGTCACGTCGCGCGCCGCATCGTTCACCCGGGCGCGCAGCAAGGTCTCGCGATAGGCGAAGATCTCGATCACCAGGACCAGAGGTTCGCTGGGGATGGCCAGCACCGGCTCCAGCTCCGGCATGAGTTCGATCAGCCTGGCCTTGCAGGCGGCCACGATCGTTTCGAACGACAGCACTTCGATGACCGCCGGGAAGGGCAGTTTCGAAAGATCGACAGCGGTCGAGCCGGTAGACTGGCCAGTGAAGGTGGACATGGCGCCATGTCGCCGCCGCGCCGTAGGGGGCGCGACGGGGCGCTGTTGTCAGAGACCGTCTCACAACATCGAGCGCGACGTTCGCCGGTGCGTCACGTCAGCGGGCTTGTGCGACGTGCCGAAGGAGCATGTCCAGCAGGGCTTCCTTATCTGCCTGGCTGTAGCCGAGCAGCTGGCGCTGAGGATAATCGACTTCCGGGCCGTTCTTGGCGACTCGATCGCGAAGGCCGTAATGGTGCACGGCGGCAAGGCGCTGGGCGCGGCTGGTGAATGAGACCCAGGCGGCGCTTGTGTCAGCGCCAGCGGTCAGGTTCCGGCCGGTCTTCAGCTTCAGGAACATCTTGCGGCCGACGGCCTTCAGCTTCCCGCGCTCGTTCCAGAGCGAGCCGTCCAGGGCGCCCGGATCCACGGATCCGCCTTCAGGGGGAATATGCCGCGCGATCCGGTCGCGCCGGAAGGTGCGGATGCCGCCCGCCTCCTTGTCGTAGCCGATGACCATGGGGCCGTCGCGCCGCCAGCTGCGCATCTCGGCCACGCGGGTCTGGCCGCCCTTGTTGTAAAGGAAGCGGATCGGCCGGGTGACAGGCTGGCGTTCCTTACGGGGTTTCCGCTTCGGCCAGGGTGCGCCGTCGGGATCCGTCTGGGCGGTCATGCGCCGCACCTGAGAGCGGCGAAGGGCGTGGACCATGCGCCGGAGCAACTGCTGGCGCTCGCGCGGCTCAAGGCTCTGAAGGATGGCGCCCGCAGACTCCTCGAACAGGATCAGGGCGTCTTCACGCGCGGCCGCCATGGATCAGCCCGTCACCGGGTGGACGCCGCATTCGGCCACCAGTTCGTCGTTGGCGTAGATGCGATGCAGTAGGGAGGCACGGCCGGTGTCGGCCATGGGCGGATCCTTGCGATGAACAGCGTTGAAGCCGCCGTCTTCGCGCTGTTCGAAAGAAACCGCCTCTGTCAGCTGAAGGGCGAACATGATGTTTGCGGCCTCGGCGTCGAGAAGCTGGCGCTCGAATTTCACGCCCCGGGCGGCCTTGGAGTGGTCCAGAAGCTGCGATTTCTCCCAGCGCTGGAGCCAGATGAGCAGGGGGATCATGATCTCGTCCAGCGTCCCGGTGTAGTCCAGGACGCCGACGGCGATCTCATACTGGTAGCGGAAGCCCAGGCCGGGCGTGGCCAGGGCGTGAACCGAGCCTTCGATCACCTCGATCTGCAGGCGATCGGGGTTGTCTGCGATGTGATGGGCAGGGTCGAGCGCCTTGGTCAGGGCCTCTTTCAGGCTGTCGGGCTTCCAGAAACTCATGGGAGAACCTTTCGCCACCAGGGCAGGCGGCGATCCGCGGAGTCATGCAGCCAGGCCTCCTGGTCCAGGCGCTGGCCGGTATGGACGGCGACAGCGAGCTGACGCGCGGCGTCGCAGGCGACCAGGGCGACGCCGCGCGCGGTGAAGGCGCTCTCGAGGTCGGCGGCCGTGGCCTGATCAGGAAGGAGGGGCAGGGCGCAGGCTCGCTGCGCCAGATCCGGCATAACGCGCTGGGGCGGCGGCGTCGGAGCAGAGGGCGGGCCGTAGCTCGCACAGCTGACGATCAGCAAGCTGCAGACGGTCAAGGCGAGCAGGGTCAACAGGGGAGTTCGCATCGGGGGCTTCCTGGGCGGCGATGGCGGATTGATGGGCGATGGCGTCGGCAGCGCGGATCTGGACGGTGATGCGGTCAATCCGCTGAACGGTGTCGGCGGCCCCGGCCGCCTCGATCCGGCGCGCGCCAGCGTCGTCCGCCGAGGCCTGGGCGGCGGCTTCGGCCCGGTCCGCTCGCTTCGCCTTCAGGTGGAACGGGTCGAAGCGCAGGCCGACCGCGTTGAGGCCGAGGAAGAGGACCAGGGCGGCCAGACCCACGAGAAGGGCCACGCCGAAGGGACTGCTGAAGTTGAACGTGCGGCGGAACATCAGGCTGCTTGCTCCCGAGCCCACCAGGTGCGGACGTCGAAACAGGGGCAGGCCTTTAGCCATTCGTTCGGCGTGATCTTGCCGTCGCCGTTCTTGTCCGGAGACAGGTCGCGATGGCCCAGGATCTGGGCGGCCGGATAGGAGGCCTTCAGCTGTCGCAGCAGTTGGGCCAGGGCGGCGTATTGGGCGGACGTGAAGTTGTCCTCGGGCTTGCCTTTGGCGTCCACGCCGCCGACCAGGCAGACGCCCAGGGAGATGCTGTTGAAGCCGCTGACGTGGGCGCCGGCGACGTTGTCGGGTCGGCCCTTCTCGATCCGCCCGTCGCGGCGGATGACGTAGTGATAGCCGACATCGCGGAACCCGCGTTGCAGATGCATGGCGCGAATCTCTTTCACGCCGATGTCGCGATCGGGAGGCGTGGCCGCACAGTGGACGACCAGGTAGCGAATGGCTTTCATTAGGAAACTCCGTCTTCAGGACTGTCGAAATCGAGGTCGACGGCCACATCGCCGACGGCGACCTTGGCCTTGCCGAGCTGGCCGAAGGCCAGGGCAATCATGACGATGGCGATGATGGCCAGGCCGCCGAGACCGAGCCATTGCAGGGCCGTGATGCGGGCGATGGCCGTCGCCTCGGTCGCGGGCCATCGACCATGGCCGATCAAGGCCTGGATCCAGGCGACCAGAGCGGTGGCGACTATGCCGCCGCCGAGCATGAGCGCGAAACGGATCATCGGCAGGGACTGCAGGATCCGGAAGACCTGACGGCGGGTGACGGTCATTGGCCGCGTTCCTGTTCCAGGCGTTGGCGGATCCAAGCCACGTCGGTCTGGACGCGGATCAGGTCGCCGCTTGCGAGTGGCGCGGTGCGTTCCTCGAGAACCTGGACGCGCTGGACGGTCTGGGCTCCGAAGACGACCCACGTTGCGATCGTGACGGCCGCGCCGAACAAGAAGGAGACCTTGGCCCAATTCACGCTGGGCGCGGGCTGCAGATGAGGAAAGGTCATGGTCAGTCCCAGAGTTGAACTTGCGGCTTGGCCGAGGCGGCGCGCGCCCCGACCGGAATGATGACGGCGGTGCCGACTGGCAGGATCGTGCCGAGATCAGCCAGGCCCGGGTTGGCTTCCAGAACACGCTCGACGGCGGCCGGGCCTTGGCGAATCTCGCGCCAAACCAGGCGGTCGACGGTGTCGCCGGGTTCAGAGATGGCCTGATACGCGGCCATCAGATCAGCTCGGCCACGACGCGGGTCTTGCCCAGGAATAGGCGGACGGCGTGGACGACATTGCGTCTGTGAAGGTCAGCTTCGGGCAGGAGCTCGGCGGCGCGATCATGACCGGCCGCTGTCGAGGACTGGCCGAGCAAACGCTCGCCAAGATCGGCCGCCACGCAGGCGGTGACGGCCCTACGCCAGCGAATGACCAGGGCGCTTTCGCCGTCGATCTGCATGGCTGGGACGGCGGCCAGATCGGCAAAGGCCGCGTGGTCGGCGCGCCAGACGGACAGCTCGTCCGCGATGTCGAGAATGGCGACCTGGACGGCCTCGCGGAGGCGGGCGGCCGGGATCTTGGTCTGGTTCAGGCGAACGGTGTCGCGGAGGTGGGCCAGGTCGATGTCCGGCCACCAGCCGTCGGCCTTGACCTGTCCTTCAGGCGAGGGAGCGGGCGGCGCCGGATCAAGCGAGGGGTCATTCGGCCAGATCGGATCGGCCATGGTCAGCTCCGTCAGGAAATGCCCCCCAGGCTACGGGGTGGGGGGACGGAACGACCTTCGGGCGGCGAGCCGCCGTCGGACTTTCCGTCCCCGCCCCGAGCGCCGGGGGGGCAGGCCGTCAGCCCTCGGCGGCGGCCGCGTCCGACGACGCGTCCGCCGAACCGGAAGGCGGTTCTTTGTTCAGGCTGCGCTGCAGGCGAGCAATGTCGCCCTTCACGCCGGAGCGGGGGTCGAGGTCCAGGGCGAACTGGTAGCGTTTCAACGCCTGGCTTTCGCGCAGGCGGCGATCCGGACCGTCTTCCTCGCCGCCCGCCAGAATGGCCATGGCGATGGCCTTATGCTGGGTGGCGCGGACTTCATCCGGCATGTCGCAGTCGTGCGTCAGGCGCTCGATCCCGGCCAGGGCCTCGGTCGTGGCCTTGACCAGATCAGCCGTCGGACGCTCGGCAGATGGGGCCAGGGCGCGGACGGCGGCCTCGGCGATCTCTTCCACGGCGAAGGCGGCCAGGGTCCGCTTGAAGTGGCCCGGCAGCTGCAGGCCCCACTTCAGGCAGTAGGCGATGAGAGGCAGGGCGGCGGCGTAGTCGCCGACGTCGATCCGCCAGATCATCATGGTGACCAGGATGTCGTCCTGAACGCCCGGCTGGCCGTTTTCCGTGGCCTCCAAGACGCCCTCGATCCAGGCGTCATAGGCCGGGATCAGTTCACGTTTCAGCTCGATCTTGGTCTGGCGGGACTGGATTTGCTTCAGGCGCTGACGGTCGTGAAGCAGCTGGGCCAGCTGACGCCTGTATTCGGTTCCCGCCGCGCTGGGCGGACCGGCGTCATTGGCGGCCAGGCGCGCGCCCGCAACGGAGTAGCCGATCGATGCGGCTACGCCCGATGCGGTGGCGGCCAGGACGCGCTGGCGGTGCCGCTGGAAGGGGTCGACATGGCGCATGGCTATCAGCCGTTGCCTTCCGGCGTATCCGGTTGGCTCCAATCGCCGAACTCGATGTTCTCGATCAGAGCGGCTGCACCGATGCGTTCGACCACATAGGCGTCGTTCGACGACTCGTAGTTCTCGACCTGATCCATCTCAGGATTGTCCTTGAGATGGCGACGACGGCCGCCCTTCTGCCAATAGATCGACAGGTTGTCAGGGCGGGTGATCAGGGTCGATCGCGCCGGGAAGAAGGGTTGGGTGTTGGCCGGGAGATTGCCCATACGCTTCTGCGCCACCACGGTCTGGGCGGCCAGGGTCTCGCTGGGCTTGTGCTCCTGGTTCACGACGGGGAAGTACTTGTCGTGCAGCAGCTCGCGGCCACAGATCGCCTCCAGCCCGGTGTCTTCGCGATACTGAGGCTCCATCAGCATAATGGCGGCCATGACCAAGGCGTCCATGTTGGCGAAGTCGCCGCCCGGGCCGACGCGGACAGGGCGGTAGACCGGCGGCTGGCCTTCCGGCGCGGTGTTGATGCCCGGGATGACCTGGTGCGGCGCCTCTTCGCGCAGGATCTGCAGCCAGCCGATGTTCATGTCCTGGAGCAGCGGAAACTGATCGATGTCGGATTCTTCGGCGGCGTGGGTGCCGTTCCAGCCGATGATCAGGCGGTCCAGGCCCTGCTGCTGGGTCCAGTGGTCGCGGACGCGGGTTTCGAAGTCCGGGAACTCCGACCAACTGTCCAGCGTCTCGTAGCGCAGGTGCGTATCAAAGTTCGTCTTGTGGCACTTATAGCCGCGCTTATCGAGCGTGTGGGTCGCGCGCGTCTTGCGCTTGTTGCCTGCCGCCGTGTTGGTGCGGCTGGCGATCGGGCCGGTGTTGCCCAGGCCCAGCTTGGCGCCTTCCATGTCGCGGACCGGGACCACGTTGATCCGCTTCATGAAGGCCGAGGATTCCAGAAGCTTGGATTCCAGCTTCTGCTGCACAGTCGGCGCGACCGTGAAGGCCGCCGAGGTCGTAGCGACGCCGTTCAGGAGGCCGACGCGGGCGGCGTAGGCGTTGTATTTGACGCGGGTATCGTTCTGCATGGGAGTTCCAGAAGGTCAGGGGCAGGTGGGGCGCAGGCGAACCGGCGTGGTCAGAAGTCGGTCTGGATGGCGGTCTCGCCGCCCGTGGCGGGCGGGCGGGCCGTGTAGTTGGAGCCGGGGGTGTTCGAGAGATCGGACGTCAGCTTCGCCAGGTCGGTCTCCACCCGGCGGAAGCGTTCATCGCTGGCGCGCATGGCGGTCTGAAGCGTGTCGCTGATGTCCTTGGAAAACTGCGTCATCGCGGCGGTCAGCGCAGCGAACTGATCTGCTGGATCAGCCTGAGACACGGACGGTGTCTGAACTGGAGCGGGCGTTGGCGTTTGCGGTTGGCCCATACGGGCGAGGGCCGCAAAGAATTTATCGACCGCTGAAACGCTAGATGAGGGAGCTTCGTCGGCAAGCAGTTCGAACTTGGTTTCGTAGGCCGAAGAGAAGAAGCTGTCGGGCGAGCGTTTGCGACGGTCCAGGTCAGCCTTCAGCTCCACGGCGGCCGGATCGTCGGTGCGGGTGCTGAACTTCAGCATGTTGGTGCCGAGCGATGCCGGGCTATCAGTGACGGCCAGGCCGACCAGGCCGAACATGCCGGTGCCGCCGAAGTTCGGCTGAGGCTCGATCGACGTGTAGATTTTCTGGCGCTTGCGGTTCAGCTCGACCAGTTCAGGGGTCGGGTCCAGCTGGGCGTAGAGGGCCAGGCGTTTTTCAGTCTGTTCGCCGATCTGGATGTCGTCTTCCTGATGACGCAGTTCCAGAACATCGCCGTACATGCCGAAGGGGCCATTCGGGTCGAAGCCCCGCAAGTGCTCCATGTTGATGCGGACGCCATAGGTGTCGCGGTTGAAGGTCTTGACGCATTCCTCAATGATTTGCCGCGTGATCTCGCGCCCGTCGGTGGCGGTCTGGCCTTCCACGGCGATGCGGAAGAATTCGGTCTTCTGAGGAGTCTTGTCGGCCATGGGGCTGGGTCGCTCGCCTGATCTTGGGAAGGCCCGGGCCGGGCCGATTGAACAGGCGCCAGATCAGTCCCGAGGGGCGGGTTCGCTCAAGGCGCTGCTGTTGTCAGAGAGGATCTGACAACACGGCGGGCGCGAGGGCAGGCGGGGCCGTGAGTAGCGTCCGCGCCGATGACCCGACGCCGCCCCAGAACCGATACGGCCCTGCCGCCAGACACCGACGCGCCCGCCACCGATCTGGGCGCGATGATGCTGGAATCCGGCGTCGTCGGCTTTCCGGTCAGCAAGAACCTGGACCCGCGCCGAGCGGCGAAGTTCCTATACTGGTCATTCTGGCGGCTGACGGACATCAGCGAGTGGCTGGGCGTGCCGGAAGGTACGCTGGCCAGCTGGAAAAGCCGCGACGGCTGGGAGGTGGCGTCGTCCATCGCCCGGGTCGAGGGCGTGCTGGAAGCGCGCCTGATCACCCTGATCCTGAAGGAGTTGAAGGACGGGCGGGACTTCAAGGAGATCGACCTGCTGGGCCGCCAGCTGGTTACGATCGCCCGCGTCCGGAAGTTCGAGAGCGAGGGCGGCCACACCGGCCACCTGAACGACAACGTCGCCAACCGAAACAGCAAGGGCAAGGACCGCAAGAAGGTCCGGCAGAACCTGATCACGGCCGACCAGGTCGAGATCCTGCGTCAGCGGTTCCAGGACGAGCTCTTCGACTATCAGCGCATCTGGTACGGCGCGCGGACCCACAAGGCCCGGATGATCCTGAAGTCGCGCCAGATCGGCGCGACCTGGTATTTCGCCCGCGAAGCGCTGATGGAAGCGCTGGACACCGGCGACAACCAGATCTTCCTGTCGGCCTCGAAAAAGCAGGCCTGCCAGTTCAAGTCCTACATCATCGAATTCGTGCGTCTGACGATCGGCGTCGAGCTGAAGGGCGAAGACCTCGTCATCGACCGGGGCGACCACCCGGAAACCGGCCTGCCGCAGACCCAGCCGACCCTATACTTCCTGGGGACCAACAGCCGGACGGCGCAGAGCTATCACGGTTCGCTCTACTTCGATGAATTCATGTGGGTGCATGGGTTCACCCGCCTGGAAGACGTCGCCTCAGGCATGGCGTCGCACAAGCAGTATCGGATCACCTACATCTCGACGCCGACGTCGGTGAACGACGAGGCCTATCCGTTCTGGACCGGCGCGGCCTGGAACAAGGAGCGGGCCAAAAGGGACCGGGTCGAGTTCGACGTCAGCTGGAAGGCACTGAAAGACGGCCGCCTGTGCGAGGACGGAATCTGGCGTCAGATCGTCACGATCGAGGACGCGGCGGCCTGTGGCTGCACCCTGTTCGACCTAGCCGACCTGAAACGGCGAAAGAGTGCGGCTGCGTGGGCCAACCTCTACATGTGCGCCTTCGTCGACGATTCCATGTCGATCTTCCCGATGGCGTCGCTTCGGCCGTGTCAGGTGGACGAGCTGGAATGGAGCGACATCGACTTCGAGATGCAGCTGCTGGGTTTCGGGCGGCCGTATGAGGGCGAGGTCTGGCTGAGTTACGACCCGAACGGGGACGGCGAGAACGCGGATAACGCGGCCCTGGTCCTGGTCGCGCCGCCTGAGACGCCCGGCAAGGGTAAGTTCAGGGTGATCTGGAAGGAACAGTTCCGGGGATCCGACTTCACCGAACAGGCCCTGATCATCGAGGCGATGGCGCTTCGTTACAACGTCACCAAGATCGACATTGATCGCACCGGCCTGGGCAATGCGGTCCTGCAGCTGGTGTCCAAGTTTTTCCCCATGGCGCGGGGCCACCTCTATGACCCGATGGTCAAGACGCGCCTGGTGCACAAGGCGCTGAACGTCATCAGCCGCAAGCGGCTGGAGTATCCGGCCAACTGGCAGGATCTGACCAACGCCCTGATGTCGATCCGGCGCACCCTGACCAGCAAGGGCCGCCACCTGACCTATGAGGCGCCCCGCACCAAGGCCAGCGGCCACGGCGACCTGGCATGGGCGCTGATGCAGGCCCTCGATAACGAACCGCTGGAAGCCGCGATCGGCGTGACCAGCCAATCCAGCGTGGAGATTTTCGGTGACGATGACGACTGAGGCGGCCGCGCCCATGGTCTTCAGCTTTGGGGATCCGGAGCCGGTCCTGGGCGGCCGGGCTGGGCTGGCCGATCACCTGGCCTGCTGGAGCAACGGCAAATGGTATGAGCCGCCGATCCCCATGGAGGGACTGAGCCGGGCGGCCAAGGTGGCCAGCCATCACGGCTCGGCCATGTTCTACAAAGTCAATCAGTTGGTGCGCGACTTCATCCCGCATCCGCTGTTGTCGCTGGAGACGTTCGAAGGGCTGGCGCTGGATGACCAGGTGCTGGCGAACTTCTACGTCGAGCGGGTGAATAATCGCCTGGGTCGGCCGATGCCGCTGCGTCGATCGCTGGCGAAATACACCCGGCGCGGTCTGGTCGACGGGGAGTTCTTCTTCACGCCGAGCTGGGCGGTCGAACATGCGTTCGAGCCCGGCCAGGTGTTCCATGGGCGCCGGACGGGGATCGACCAGGAAATCTATGGCGAGCCGGAGTATCTGGCGGCGCTGCAGTCGGCGCTGCTGAGCGAGGCGGCGACGCTGTATCGCCGGCGCTATTACCTGAACGGCTCGCACTCTGGCTTCATCATGTATGTGACGGACCCGTTGAGCGACAAGGACGCCGACGCGATCCGCGCCTCGCTGCGCGGGGCGAAGGGGCCGGGCAATTTCAAGAACCTGTTCGTTCACAGCGCCGGGGGCAAGGAGAAGGGAATCCAGCTGCTGCACCCGTCAGAAGCGGCGGCGAAGGACAACTTCTCCGACATCAAGAACGTCACGCGCGATGACATTCTGGCGGTTCACCGCGTGCCGCCTGTGCTGCTGGGCGTCGTGCCTCAGAACGCTGCCGGATTTGGGTCTGTCAGAGACGCCAGCGAAATCTTCTATGAGAATGAAGTGGTGCCGCTGCAGCGCCGGTTCCTGGCCCTGAACGAGTGGGTCGGCGAAGAGGTCGTGCGGTTCAGAGAACGGGCGATATCAACTGCCCGATGATCCGTAGCGCCGACGAAGGGGGCCGCCCAGATCGGGCTTAGGGGGCGGGACCGGCGTGCCGTGGAATTTGCGGGCCTCGTCGACAGCATGGGAAACCGCTTCCCATGATTCCGAGACTTCCACGCTCCGGCCGTCGACCAGATGGACGATTGAGCTCGCGTCGCCCATTGCAATGGCTGAGACGGCGTCGGGGTGAACCCATTGATCACCGAACTGAAGGTAGAAGCCGAGCTGCGCCGCAAGACGTTCAGGTTCTTCCCAAAGCTTGAAAGATCGCCCACCTCCAACGGTGACACGAGAATACACGTAGTCCGTCTCGATCGTAATGATCTGGTCCAAATCCAACACGACCAAACCTCCCGGCTCCTGAAGCCGGAATGTCTTAAGACGGCTGCGCTCTTCCTTGGGACCGGCAAGTAGCTCGATCACCCGGCGAATGAACTCTGGTCGGCTTGGCGCGCCTGGATCGGTCCCGATCAATTTATCCAGTGCGGATAGCTGTTCGGGCGGAAACCTCACGTTGACCGGCACGGCATCAACGCGGGGACGGCCTCTTTTACTGGCGCTAGATATTGACATGGTAACTATTCTAGCGCTGGATAAGGCGGACCGGAAGAGTGTTTGCCGCGCTCTCCCGGCCCTAACCCGAACTCTCGATCAATGGAGGATCGAATGGCCCAGGCTGAGCCGAGGTCTATCACACGTCGCGCCCTCGTGGGGGCTTTCGTGGCCGTGGGAATTACGGCGCCGATCATCGCAGTTGCGTCCGAACCTGACGGCGCAGACAACCAGTTCCTTCACTGGGAAGCCGAAATCAACCGGCTGGAAGCGGAGGCTCAGTTGATCGACGACACCGACATAACGGATAGGATCTTCGACCATGTCGGCGACCTGGAACATCTCATCCTTGAGACCTCCAGTAGCAGTCGGACGGCGGCCGAAGTGAAGCTGAGAGCGCTGCTTCGCTATTTCGGAACCTATGATGCCCGATGTGTCGCGCCGATTCGCGACGTCATGACTTACGTGGCCAACGTTCCTCTATGACGGCACCGTTGGACGTGAAGGGGAGACGATTCAATCGTTTGGTCGCTGTAGAGCGCAGGGGCAGTACGCGGGACGGGCGGGCGCTCTGGCTTTTTCGGTGTGACTGCGGTGCTGATGTCTTAAGCGGCGTCACCAAGCCCCTACGTGGTGAAAAGAAGAGCTGTGGCAAATGTCATCGTGGCGTGGACCTGACCGGTCGCAGGTTCGGCCTTCTTCAGGTAATTGATCGCGAAGGTCGCGGATCTCGCCATCAAACGCACTGGCGCGTTAGGTGTGATTGCGGAAGAGAGCTGATCGCCCGTGTTGACGGGCTTCTGTCGGCACAATCGACCCATTGTGGGTGCCTGAAAGCTATTGCCTTGTCGGAAGCCCATACCCGCCATGGACATACTCAAGGCGCAGCGGCCACACGAACCTACAACACTTGGAAGGCGATGAAGAAGAGGTGCTTTAATCCGCGCCAAGCCAAATACGAATACTACGGCGGTCGCGGCATTACGGTTTGCGAGCGCTGGCTTCTATTCGATAATTTTCTCGCCGACATGGGCGAGAGGCCAGAAGGTACCACCATTGACCGCATAGACCCCGACGGCGACTATGAACCTAGGAACTGTCGCTGGGCGACGCCGCAACAGCAAGCCCGAAATCAGCGATCTAGAAGATAGCTACCCGCTGGACGTGCCAGCGGGCTTTCGCCATCAAGCTGTGATTGTGTAGTGGACGATATTGAACGTCTGTCCGTCGTTCGAAACAGAATCGCTTGCGAACGCAAAACCGAAAGCTTCAGCCCCCAGAACGACATTTCCAGTGATCGCTGACGTTTTGCCTGTGCTCCCATTTGGAAGAAGCAGGGTGACGGTCGGTCCGTCCGTTGATCCGCTGGGGTTCGCTGGAGAATTCACTAATTGGACGATTATACGGCCCTGTCCAATTTGGATTTCCGCGCGATCGTCGTCCCTTTGAAATACGATCGTTCCGGTCTCGACCACACGTCGACCGCCAACAGAAGATACAGGCATCTCTTTCTCCTATGATGATGCTGAGAGAACATGGTTCGTTATCATCTTAACGCAAGGCCTATTGATTGGACTTTCCACAGCCTGTGTTCGATGTCGCGAACAAAGGGCGAACATTTAGCTTGAGGCAGGCAGGCTCGGCGCCGTAGAGCGGCGTCGGGTCGGGCGCTTGGTCTGGAGCTGAACCATGCAAACGAAAGAAGGAAGGCCATGGACGCCGCCTGAGCTGTCGCAGGAAGACGTCGCGCTCGGGTCGCTCATGGCGATCTGGCAACATGGAGAGGCCGCGCGGGCTGATCCGGTTCTGCTGAACATGCAGGCGCGGATCGCCGCCGAGCTGGCGCGGATCTCGCCCGAGGCGGCCGCGAAGGGCAGGGCGCAATTTGAACGCCTGGTGCTGTCGGCCGGAGCTCCGGCGCACTGACGATGCGCGAATACGGCGACGACACGACCGTCGATGACATCGAGTCAGGCAACCAGCTCACTCTGGAGTGCCCCTGCGGCTACAAGGTCGGCCCGGCGTCTCGGCGCTGGCCAGCCTCCGCGCGGTCCATTCCGTTGGCGCAGCTGAGGACGCGGTTGAAATGCGAGCAATGCGGGAAGCGGTCGCCGACCGTGGTCATCAGCGGCTTTCGGTTCATGAGCGGCGAGGTGGTCGAGCGGTGGCGCTGGCCAAGGGCCTGAGATGGGCTTTCGGAAATATGAGAACCGGCCGCTCTCCTACCACTTGGCCACGCCGCTCTCGATCGGGGAGATGCGGCGGCGGGGGTGGGTCGTCATGGCCAGGTGCCGCACCTGCGAGCTCGACATACGGATCGACCTGGACCTGATGATCCGGCTCAACGGTCATGACCTGATGATCTTCGGCAAGACCTGCCGCTGCAGGCGGCTGGGCTGTGGCGGACGGATGATGTTCATGGGGACGCCGCCAGGCGCGCAGCATGGAGTTTTCTACCCGCTGAAGGCGCCAGCCCCGCTTGGCTCGGCCTGGACCGAGTGAGAGGGTGAACGGCATGTGCAACAACTATCGCCTGCACGTCCCGACGAACCAGATCGCGGAGCCGTTCAGCGCCGCGAAGCGATCGCTCGTCTTTCCGGGCGGCCAGCCGAACCTAGAGCCGGGCGAGTATCGGATCGGTGACCGAGCGCCCATCATCGTCCAGGGCAACACCGCGCCGGAACTGATCATGACGACCTGGTCGTGGCGCGGGCCAGGCGGCAAGCCGGTGTTCAACTTCCGATCAGACGGGCGAGACTTCAGTCGGTCGACCAGGTGCTTGATCCCGAGCGACGGCTTCTTCGAGTTCACCGAACCGAAGGTCGGCGGCCGCAAGACCAAGTGGCTGTTCACGATGCGAGATCAGCCGTGGTTCTGGATCCTCGGCCTGGTGAAGGACGGCGCCTTCTCCATGCTGACGACCGAGCCGGGCGAGGACGTCGCGCCTTACCATGATCGCCAGGTCGTGCTGCTGCCGCCAGGTGCTGGCGTTCACTGGCTGGATTTGTCGGCCGCCCAAGATCTGATGCTTCGGCCGAGCTCGCCCGGGACGCTGGACGTGCGCCGGGTCTGGCCTGAGTAGCTCGGCCGAGCCGTCGACCCTCAAAAGGATAGCCTCATAGCCGCCTGTGGGCGGCCCTGTCGCCGTGGGCCGCCTCCCTGGTGTCGCCGCGCCATGCATTGCCCTGTGCGGGCCTCCCAGGGCGGCCAGGGGCCGTCTCGGCCCTGCCGCCCCAAGGAACGCGCTGAGTCCCCCGCCTCGCCCGCACACTTAATTTATCGCTATCCTTGCACTTCCGAACGTAGAGTGAATGGCCCCAGCTGTGGGCTGAACAGATCAGTGGCGGTCGCGATAAACCTTGCGGTTCCTTGCACTCAGTGCGTTGCGCCGGTGCAAGGTTACTTGGCAGCGGGAGCGGGGAGTGAACTCAAAATTTTGGATAAAGCCGAATCGCGTGCCGAGTTTAATGCGTCGCAATCGGCGCGCTGAATGAGACCTCTCACCAGTCGACGGTCGATCATCGCGCTTTCTCCACTAGCCGCATGGTGAAGGTACACAGCGTTTTGCCCGGAAAATATGATGTTGGCGCAGAAGCTTTGGCCATTCTCAAGCTGAACAATGTGCCGAGGATCGGCATGCCTTATTCGGGCGCCAAGCGCATCTATGATAACGAATATTGCAACTGCTAAAGTTATCCAAGTCCGCCGGTGATAGGTGGCATAGTCGTCTATAGAATAAGAAAGCAGAGTTACGCTAATAAAAGCAAATGCTACTGTTACCCATAGGGCGATCATCATGTACACGATCGACCAACTCTCAGTGATGTCGCGAGCGAAAGGATTTAAGAAGGCGACAAGCCCTGTGGTGAGAATGAGAAATCCGCTGATGTGGCGACTGATGACCCACATCCGCCGCCATTTTGAAGGCGAGGGCTTTGAAAGCGTTCTTTTCTCACTCTGACGCTGGTGCTGACTTATAGCTACACCGATAAGCAAGCCCGGCGTGAGGGACCAGCCAATCGAGAAAACATCGCCGGGCGTCAAGGTGCGCACCCATTCGCCGTCGAAATTACGAAACAGTGCCCAGCAATAACCAAAGACAGCGGCCACAGCTACTACGGCGATCAAAGGAAGAGCCGCTGTTAGGGAGCGAACTAATTCCCGCAAGTTAAACCTCCCAAGCTTTCAGTCATTGGCGCATAGACCTCTAGGTCGCGCCTAGAGGCTATCTTGAGCCGCGTACCTGACGATCTAGGTTCCTGCCAATGACCAATCATCCCAAAAGCCTCCGTTCTTTAAGCTGCCTTTTGCGATTTCGGAAGCGACTTCAGGCGAGTAAGTCGTCAGGGGCCAAGGCCTCATATTTCCCATACCGCTGCCGCCCATGTGCGTGAGACGAAAATAGTCGGCAAGATCTCGTGCGCTGGGGTCTTCCCAAGCCAACCCCTTTGTTAACTTCTCAATAAGAGCCCCTACAGGCTGGAAGGTGGTTGTTTGGTTGTCCGATCCGAGTGAGCTACAATTCATAGATGTTATCGGGCCATAGGGTGCTCCGAATGCCTTATTCAAAGCTATGGACTGAGGTGACCAGGATGCTTCGTAGCGCGTCATGATCATGCCGCGCCATGTGGCTAAGTCAGCGACGCACAATACATCCATCTCAAGTCGTGGATGGGAGACGCTGGGAGCGGCGTTATCTAGCGCACGTTGAACGTTACCAACAGGATCGGAATTTGGCCCTTTCCAGCTGTGAGAATGCGCGAGCAATCCGTAGATAAGTGGAGATCGAAGTTCCGTTCGCGGCGTGCCAGAACGGGGCGCAAAAAGCTCTTTGAAAGCCGCGCAGCGCCTTACTGATTCGGTCACGTGAGCAGCAGTAAGCGTTGTTTTGCATTCAAAAGCTGCAGCCACCCCTCCAGCTAACCAGGTCTTCTTCTCTAGCAGTTTCTTTGGGTAGTTTGGTTTCAATACTACTACATCAACTTGTGGAGACATGCGGCCGTCATGACTGATTAGTCGACCTTTGGTCTGCACGTGATAGGTGGCTGGAAGCCAATCTCTGAACAATGTCGCCCAGTTTTCCTCGCCTTGGTCACCAGCTGTTCCAGGATCTTCTGCAGCACGCGCGTAGATACGCTCATATTCGGATGCCATGTCGCTGGTGATCTGCGACATGAAAGTATGAAGATCGTGTTCTGGCATTTTTGTTACCCTGGACGCCCTAAGCATTAGGCATAGCAGGGTTCGGCTATGGGCGCAGCCGGTACACATATCGTGCCGGGGTGAGCCTCATCGAGTTTACATTGCCGAAAAAGCGCCTAGGCAGCACGGGCGGTAAAGTAATACAGTTTACAAATAAGTTATTGATATTTCTGCAAAAGACGGCGATTTTGGTACCGTCATTCTAGGTTCGAGTCCTAGTTCCCCAGCCATCGGTTTTTGCTGAAGAAATCGCCCTTCGGGGCGTTTCTCCGAACATCACCATCGCAAGCTCCGCCGCGAAGGACGCACGCCTTCATCTGCGAATTGTCGCGACCGATGAAATGCCCCCGATCGTTTGCGGAATCGAAATAGCGTAGCCGTTCCTATCGCGTTGGCATGCGGCCATGGCCGCTCGATTGGTGAGGATGCGCTCTTGAAGACTTGGTTCGGCGGAATCGCACAGCAACGGCCTCTGCAACATGGCGCGACCTGCGCCTGTCATTCTCCCCAGGCGCAGAAGCTGCTGGCCCGTATGGAATTAAGTATGTCGCGACGCTCCATTTTGGCCGGCGCGGCGGCGGGCTTCGCCACAGCCGGGCTTGGCGTCGCTTCGCCGGCGTTCGCCCAGGCGTCGACCAAGCCGCGCCTGCTCGCCAATGTGCGGATCTTTGATGGGGCGAGCGCCCGTCTGATCGAGGGCCGCAACGTCCTCATCGTCGGCGACGTGATCCAGGCGCTGGTTCCGGCGGGCGAGATTGTCGCGGACGCCGATGTGGTGGATTGCGGCGGACGAATTCTGATGCCGGGCATGATCGACGCTCACTGGCACGCCATGCTGGCCGGCATTTCACAGATGGCCGCAATGACCGCCGATATTCCCTATCTGCACCTCGTGGCGGCTCAGGAGGCCGAGCGCACTGTGATGCGGGGCTTCACGACCGTTCGCGACATGGGCGGCCCCAGCTTCGCGTTGAAGCGCGCCATTGATGAAGGCCGTTTCGCCGGGCCGCGCATCTATCCGTCGGGTTCGATGATCTCTCAGACCTCGGGGCATGGCGACTTCCGGATGCGGGCTGACTTGCCCCGAACGGCCCAAAGCACGCTCAGCGTTGCAGAGCAGGCGGGCATCGCCGCCATCGCCGACGGCGAGGCCGAGGTGCTGCGTCGCGTGCGCGAACAGCTGATGCTCGGCGCTAGCCAGATCAAGATCCACGCAGGCGGCGGCGTCGCCTCGACCTACGATCCGGTCGACGCCCTGCAATATACGGAAGCCGAGATGAAGGCGGCGGTGACCGCCGCTACCGACTGGGGCGTCTATGTCTGCGCCCACACCTATACTCCGGCAGGCATCCAACGAGCGGTCGCCTGCGGAGTGAAGTCCATCGAGCATGGGCAGATGGCGGACGAGGAGACCGTGCGGCGCATGGCGGACGCCGGCGCCTGGTGGAGCATCCAACCCTTCCTGGCGGACGAGGACGCCAATGTTTACCCCTCGCCTGAGCAGCGCGCCCAACAGCAGATCATCGCTGAAGGCACGGCTCGCGCGGTTGAATGGGGACGCAAGCACAAGGTGAATATGGCCCTCGGCACCGATATCCTGTTCAGCCCGAAGGGCACGACGACGCAGGGCAAGCAGTTGGCCAAGTTCGCGCGCTGGTACGGCGCCGCCGAAGTGCTGCGGATGCTGACGGGCGGCAACGCAGAGATCCTGAAACTATCAGGTCCGCGCAATCCCTATCCGGCGAAGCTGGGACGCATCGAGGCCGGCGCCTATGCGGACCTGCTGGTGGTCGAAGGCGATCCGCTGGCGGACATCTCGGTGATCGCTGACCCGGACCGGACGATGAAGCTGATCATGAAGGCCGGGCGCATTCACAAGAACACGCTTTGAGGCGACGCCTGATCGAGTCGGCGGGCGTGCAGCGCCTTTCGCGAACTGAAGGGGAGGGCGTGCGCGCCCTTTTCCTTTCCCGCGGTCAAAGCCGCAGCCATGCCCGGTATGCTCTGCCTACAAGTTTATGGGACTATTTCGGGAGCGCGCGAACGCATTGACAGCGGTCGTTGAATGCGTCGTATATGAATATGGCCTCATATTTAATTTTAACGACACATAGAGGCGAAGGGGAAGATAGCGTGAAGAAGAGCAATCTATTCGGAGCGGTATGCACTGTGGCGCTCGCCGTGGCGGCGAACGCCCAAGCCCAGTCGGAACCTGCTTCGGACATCGCAACTGTCGAAGAAATCGTGGTGACGGCGCGTCACCGCGCCCAGAACCTGCAGGATGTGCCGATCTCCATCACCGCCTATTCGGGCGAAAATCTGGACCGGATGAACGTCAACAACGTGCTGGAGCTGAGCGGCCTGGCGCCGGGCCTTCAGGTGCACGGCGGGGACTCCTCAGTGGCGCCTAAGGTCTATATCCGCGGTGTCGGCTCGAACGACTTCAACCCGACCAACCCCAGCCCGACCGCCGTCTATGTGGATGGCGTGATCCGCGGCTCGTCGATCATGCAGTTGGATTCCTTCTTCGACCTGTCGCAGGTCGAGGTGCTGCGCGGACCGCAGGGCACGCTGTTCGGCCGCAACACCACGGGCGGCGCCCTGAACATCACCAGCCGTCGTCCGACTGATTACTACACGGCGGACCTGACCGCCCGTTACGGCTCACGCGAGCGGATGGAGCTGGAAGGCGGCGTCGGCGGCCCGGTGATCGAGGATGTCCTGGCCTTCCGCGCGGCGGCCAACTACGTCCGCGACGACGGCTATACGAAGAACCGTCTGACCGGGAACAACGTCAACGACACCGACCGTTGGGCTGCGCGGATGTCGCTGCTCTACACGCCCAACGATCGCGTCGAAGTGCTGGCTCACATCGGCGGCGGCAACAGCCGCAACGGCGCCCTGCAGGGGCAGGCGAGGGGGCTGATCCCCAACACTGCAGCCGCCACAGGGCCGGACGGTTGGTGCCTGCCCAGCTTCTACGGCACTTCGGCCTGCACCGACGCGCTGGGCTATGTCGACACCGATAGCGATCCCTACGCCGGCGACTATTCGATGGAGGGGCGCGACCGGCTGAAGCTGTTCAACGCCGACGTCACCACCACGGTCGATCTGGGCGAGCTGTCGCTGGTGTCGGTGACCGGCTTCGTCAACGCTCGCCATCGCGACGACGAGAACACGGATTCCGGCCCGAACAATCTCATCAAGGGCTTCTATCGCGTCGATCAGGACCAGTTCACCCAGGAGTTCCGTCTGCAGTCCAATAGCGGCGGTCGCTTCGACTGGGTCGCGGGCGTCTTCTACATGAATGACAGCCTGAAGTCGGACAGCGCCTTCGAGATCGGCCTGGACCTGCTGGAGATGCTGCCGGACCCGATGGACGGCGTCGCCATGGGCGTGGGCACCGTCTCCTATCCGCACAGCCTGAAAACCGAGAGCTACGCCGTCTTCGGCGAGGTCGACTACAAGCTGACCGAGCGTCTGTCGCTGGTTGCAGGCCTGCGTTGGTCGCGTGACGACAAGACCATGGACTACAACAGCCGCTTCACCGAGGCGGGCGTGACCCTGGTCGACTTCCATGGCTCCAAGTCGTTCGAGAGCATCTCGGGCCGCGCCGTGCTGAACTATGACATCAGCGACAACTCGCGCGCCTATATCAGCTACAACCGCGGCTATAAGAGCGGCGGCTTTGCGGGAGGCATGATTACGGACGTGCAGGATCTGGGTCCGTATGACGACGAAGTGCTGAACGCCTATGAGGTCGGCTTCAAGAGCGAGCTGTTCGGACGTCGCGCGCGCCTGAACGCGGCGGCCTTCTACTACGACTATCAGGATCTGCAGGTTTACAGCTACGTCGTGCGCGGCCCGACCAGCGTGCCGATCCTCGACAACGCCTCCGACGCCGTCATCAAGGGCGCGGAAATCGAGCTGACCGTCGCGCCGATGAAGGGGCTGGATATCTCGCTGGGCGCTGCGGTGCTGGACAGCGAATACAAGAACTATATCTCGGTCGGCGAGGACTTCTCGGGCAACCGCCTGCCGACCGCGCCTGAGTTCACCTTCAATGGGGCTGTGTCCTATCAGCACAGCCTGGCGGACAAGGGTGATCTGCTGATGACCCTGTCGGGCTCCTATCGCTCGAAGTTCTACTTCAGCTCGGGCAATGTCGAGCGGCTCAGCCAGGACGGATATTGGACCGTCAACGGCGAACTGGGCTGGGCTTTGCCGGACGGCAAGACCGAGGTCGGCCTGTGGGCGCGCAACCTGACGGACGAAGTCTATCAGCGCGGCATCGTCAACCTGGAGGCCCTGGGCATGGACCGGGTGTCGATGGGCGAGCCTCGCTCGGCTGGCGTCTATCTGCGTTTGCGTTACTAAGGGACGCTTGGCGGCGTTCGGCCTGGTCGGACGCCGCCGGTTCTTGATCGAAACGGCGGGCTGGGGCGTGATCCGACCTCGTCGCAGACGAGGCGTTGATGCAACTGCAGAGCTATTCCTCCTATCTGGCCGCCGAACTGCGGGACAATCCGCCGCGTCAGAAGGGCCAGCGCACGCGCGCACGGCTTTTGCTGGCCGCAGCCCAGGTGCTGGAGGAGCGTGGTTTTCACGCCATGCGCGTCGGCGACATCACAGCCCAGGCCGAAGTCGCCGAAGGCTCCTTCTACGTCTACTTCAAGGACAAGACCGAGATTTCCGTCGAGGCGTTGGCCCGCTTCTTCGATGACTATGTCGCCAAGGCGATGACGCCGGCGTCAGGCGATACGCCATTCGCCCGAATCCGTTCGACCAACCGTCTGTGGTTCCGGGTCTGTCGGGCGAATCCCGGCCTTATGAAGTGCGTCTTCCAGGTCGGCGACTATGTTCCCGAATTCCTGCAGATCAGCCAGAAGATCAACCGCCGCTGGGCCGAGGTCGTGGCCGAGAGCATCCAGCGTCGCCGCGCCGAGGACGACCCGGACGCCGTGCGCCTGGCCGGCTACATGCTGGTCGCCATGGCGGACGAAATCGCTCGCAAGATGATCGTTCTGCCGGATGAATCGTTCATCGAGGTCTTGGCGCGCATGGGAGCCGACGCGGACGACACCCTGTCGGACGCCGTCAGCGTGGTCTGGCACCAGTTGGCCTATGGCGACGCGCCTGCCAGCGACGACCTGCCGGAAGCGGCCGTCAGACTGGCCGGCTTCCTGTCGCGGTCGAGGCCCGCCGTCTAGAGCGGTTGGCCCTGACGGCGACGCAGGCGATCCAGCTTGAACAGCAGCGGCGCGCTGCACGCCAGCATGAGCGCCGGACCTGTCGCGAACAGGAGGGGAATAGCGGCTAGAGCCGAAGTCGGCTGCGCCTGCCCCCCTGAGACATAGCCCGCTAGGCCCAACAGCACCCCCGCGGCTGCGCCGCCCAGGGCCAGACCCAGCTTTTCACCCGAGACCCAGACGGCCGTCAGCAGACCGAGGTTGGCTTCAGCCTCTTTCTGATCGCGGGCCGCGACCACGCTCGGCATTAGGGCGAACGGCAGGACATAACATCCTGCCTGACCCAGGCCCGCGAGGGCGGCGACGGCGGTGGCGAGGGCCACATCGCCCGGTCCGCACCAGACATAGCCCAAAGTGGCCAGGGCATAGGCGGCGGCGGCGCCGATCGCCGCGCGTGTCGCGCCCCAACGGTCGGCGATCTTGACCCACAAGGGCATGGCCGCGACCTGAACGACGGCTCCGGCCAGGAACAGTTGCGCCAGCACGCCCGACGATGCCTGGATCTGATAGGTGACGGCATAGGGCATCATCGCCGACTGGGCGCCCATGGCGACCGTCTGGAAGGCGTAGCCGATCCACAGGAAGCGATAGGCCGGATTGCCCAGGGTGGCGCGCACACCAGCCGCCAGCGCCTTGACCGGCTTCAGCGGTGCGTCGAAGTCGCGGCTGCGGTCCTGCAGCTTCCAGACCGCGCGCAACGACCCCAGCAGGGCGCCGCCCGCCATCAGCGCCAGCAACAGACCCATGACCGCATAGCCGGGACGGCCGCCGCCCGCCATTTCGACCAACATGGGCGACATGCCGCCCGCGACCATCAGGCCGAACGCCAGGAAGCCGACGCGCCAGGCCACGACGCGGGTCCGGTCCTGCTGACGTCGCGAAATCTCTCCCGGCATGGCGGCGTAGGGGATCGAGAACAGGGCGTAGGCCGTCGTCGCCGCCATATAGGCCGCCATGACCCAGATCACGGCGCCGAAGCCGGTCAGGTGCGTCGGCGGGGCGAACATGGCCGCGAAACCTAATGGAAACAGGGCCGCGCCCGCCGCCATCAAGGGCCAGCGTCGCCCCATCCGCCCGCGCAGTCGGTCTGACCACAGGCCCACGACAGGGTCGAACACGACTTCCCAGATCTTCGGCAGCAGAAGGACCACGCCCGCCGTCGCCGCCGGCACCGCCAGGGTGTCGGTCAGGAAATAGAGCAGCAGCAGTTGCGGCGTGATCAGGAAACAGGCCAGGCCGATATTGGCCAGGCCATATCCGGCCAGCAGGCGAGGGCGCAAAGGCGTCGCTTGCTCCACGGCGTTCGGCGTCTTGACGGCGGCGTCCATTAGTCCTCCACGGCCAGACGGCGCAGCGCCATCTTGTCCACCTTGCCGACCGGCAGACGCGGAAGGTCCGGCTCGATCACGAAACGCTTGGGAATCTTGTAGTTGGCCAGCCGCTCGCGGCAATGAGCCTGAAGCTGAGCGGCGTCGACGCCGGCGCGGGCGATCACGAAGGCGACGCCCACCTCGCCCCAGACGGGATCGGGAATCCCCACGACAGCGGCCTCGGTGATGGCGGGGTGGCCTTCCAGCGCGATCTCGATCTCGCGCGGATAGACGTTGTAGCCGCCGGATTTGTACATTTCCTTCAGCCGCCCGGTGATGCGCAGACGGCCGTCGTCAAGCCAGGCGCCGACATCGCCGGTGCGGAACCATCTGTCCTTGGTGAAGGCGTCGGCCGTGGCGTCAGGCCGGTTCCAGTAGCCGAGGAACAGGGGCGCGCCCTTGGCCTCGATCTCGCCGTCGACGCCGGCGTTTTCGACCAGCGAACCGTCTTCGGCGCGCAGGCGGACTTCATAATGACGGGTCGGCCGTCCGACCGAGGCCGTGGCGAAGGCGACGTCCTCGTCACCCTGAACCGTCATGTCGCCGGTGGCGGCGATGGGGCCGCAGGACTCCGTCAGGCCGTAGTTGGTGCCCATGCAGGTCGCGACGGGGATCAGAGCCTTGATCGTCGGCGCAGGCATGGCCGCCCCGCCCCAGAAGACGCGCCGCACAGCCGACAGGTTGGTCTGGGCGAAGGCGGAATGAGCCACCGTCATCTCGAACACGGACGGAACCGTGCCCCACAGGGTGACGCCCTCCAACGCCATCGTGTCCAGCCCCGTTTCGACGTCGAACTGTTCCAGAAAGGCCAGCTTGCCGCCGTTGACCAGAACCATTGCGGTGATGTCGCCGACGCAGCCGATGTGATTGATCGGCAGGTAGTTCAACATGCACAGCGGTTCGCCACGCAAGGGTTCGCCCTGCTCCAGGGCGGGCAGGATCAGTCCTTCATGATGCAGCACCGCACCCTTCGGCTTGCCCGTGCTGCCTGAGGTGTAGACGATCAGGCAGGGATCGCGGGTCGCGACGGACCGCTTGCGCTCCGCCAGGGCCTCGTCGGACACGGCCTCGCCCTGGGCGACATAGACGCTCAACGGCAGATGGGCGCGGGCATCCAAGTCGTCTTCGCCGATCAGGACCAGATCAGCCGACACTTCCGCCGCCAGGGCTTCCAGATCCTCGACGTAATCTCGTCCAGCCACACGGCGACGCCCGATGATCAGGCGCGGCGCGCAGTCGCTGACGACATAGGCCAGTTCTTCATAGCGGTAGCGGGGGTTCAATCCGACCCAGATAGCCCCGACCGCAGCCGTGGCCAGGAAGACGGTCAGAAAGTCAGGGGAGGGCGGGGCCAGCATGGCGACGCGATCGCCCTTGCCGACGCCGGCGGCGATCATGGCGCGGGCGAGGGCGTCCACGCCGTGCGCCAGCTCCGCATAGGTCTGAACCTGACCGTCCAGCGTCGCCGCCGGCGCATCAGACGTCTGCTCGCCATACCAGGCGGCGTAGTCGGAAATCAGCGTCAGCAGCGGCGAATCTCCTACCGCCGACGCCGTGCTGGAAGGCATCAACCGCTGCTGAGCGCTGGACATCAGGCCCTCGTTTCGACGCTGTCAGGCACCCAGACGCTGAGCCAGGTCGCCACCAGGGCAGGGCGCTCGCCGCCTTCGATCTCGATCACGGCGTCCATGGAGCGGCGCACTCGTCCAGCCTCATCCGTATGCTCCGGTCCCTTGACGAAACGGCCCCGCACGCGGCTGCCCGTCGGCACCGGCGCGACCAGACGCATACGATCGAATCCATAGTTCAGGAAGTAGCCGCCTTCAGGCTTGAAGTCGCCGCCGGCGCCTTCGATCGCTTTCGCGGCGAGGTGGGTCAGCAGGGACACCGTCAGGAAGCCAAAGGCGATCGTGCCGCCGTAAGGCGTGTTGTCCTTGGCCCATTCGGGGTCGTTGTGAAAGGGATCGCTGTCCAGGGTGGCGCGACCGAAATCGTCAATCATGGCCTGCGTCACCTCGACCCACTCCGAGACCATCTCCGAAGCGTGTTCAACCGCTTGAACCATCACCGAACCCTAAAATTGAAGATGACCTCATATTCACAGTTTTGGAGGGTGGTGCAAGGGGTTTAGTCGCGGCCGCCGATGACGGAGCGGATCAGGGCAAGTCGCCTGTTCTGAAACCCTTTCGGCCTTGATGCTTTATGCGCGCCTTATGCGGGGGGCGGCTTTCCGAATGGCCTGCTTACGCCCTGAAAGCGTCTCTTCCGGCCCTAACTGAGCTGGAGGTATCGGCATGGCCGATGTGATTTTCGTGGCGATCGGCGTTGGAGCCTTCGTGGCCTTCGCCGCCCTCGCCATTGTGTTGAGGAGGTTGTGACCGTGTGGCTGAACGTCCTTTGGGGCGTCGGCGCCCTGGTCATCGCCGGCTATATGGTCGCGGCCCTGCTGCGGCCCGAGCGGTTCTGAACGGAGCCGCCTTCTCATGAACATTCAAGGATGGGCGGAGATCGCCCTGACCCTCGGTCTGGCCGTCGTGCTCGGCTGGCCGATCGGGATCTATATGTCGCGTGTCTGGAACGGAGAGCGGACCTGGCTGGATCCGGTGCTGAAGCCGGTCGAGGGCCTGTTTTATCGCGCCGCCGGGGTTGATCCGACGCGCAGTCAGGGCTGGCTGGGCTATGCCGGCGCCTTGCTGGCGTTCAACCTGGCGGGCTTCCTGCTGCTTTACGCCATGTTGCGCCTGCAGGGCGTCCTGCCGATGAACCCGCAGGGGTTCGACGGCGTCAGCCCGCATCTGGCCTTCAACACCGCCGTCAGCTTCGTCACCAACACCAACTGGCAGAGCTATAGCGGTGAAACCACCGTCTCGACCTTCAGCCAGATGGTCGGACTGACGGTGCAGAACTTCGTCTCGGCCGCCACCGGCGCGACCATCGCGGCGGCGTTGGCGCGCGCCTTCATCGCCAGTCGCGGCGAGGGCGTCGGCAACTTCTGGGCCGATCTGACGCGCACCAGCCTCTATGTCCTGCTGCCCATCGCCTTCATCGTGGCCGTGGCTCTGGCTGGTTTGGGCGTGGTGCAGTCGCTGGCGGCCTCGGCACAGGCGACGACGCTGGAGGGCGGATCGCAGACGATCAGCCTGTTCCCGACCGCCAGCCAACTGGCCATCAAGCAGTTGGGCATCAACGGCGGCGGCGTGTTCGGCGTCAACTCGGCGCACCCGCTGGAGAATCCGACCCCGCTGACCAATCTGATCACGGCGATCAGCGTGAACGTCCTGGGCTGGGCGGCCTTCTTCGCCTTCGGCCGCAGCGTCCTGGCCAAGAAGGACGTGCGCGCCCTGGTGGTCGCGGCGATCCTGTTGCTGGGGGCGGCGGGTTCGGCCCTCTATGTCATCGAAAGCCAACCTGCGCCCGCTCTGGTCGCGGCCGGCGTCGATACCTCCGCCGGAAACATGGAAGGCAAGGAGGTCCGCTTCGGCGTGCCGTCGTCCGTCGCCTGGGCGGCCCAGACGACAGGCGCCTCGAACGGGTCGGTCAACTCCATGCACGCCAGCTATATGCCGCTGGGCGGGGCGGTGACGATGTTCCTGATGCAGTTGGGCGAGATCCTGCCCGGCGGGATCGGCTCGGGCGTCGCGGTCATGGTGCTGATGGCCATGCTGGCGGTTTTCGTGGCGGGCCTGATGGTCGGCCGCACGCCGGAATACCTGGGCAAGAAGATCGAGGCGCGCGAGATCCAGTTCGCCATGCTGGTGGTGCTGGTCGTGCCTTTGTCGGTGCTGGGCTTCTCGGCTGCCGCAGCGGTCCTGCCCGAGGCGTTGGCCAGCCTTTTGAACAAGGGACCGCATGGCCTGTCCGAAATCCTCTACGCCTATACCTCGGCGACGGGGAACAACGGTTCGGCTTTCGGCGGATTGAGCGCCAATACGCCGTGGTGGAACACCACCCTGGGTCTGGCCATGCTGCTGGGGCGGTTCGTGCCCGCCGTAGCGGTTCTGGCCGTGGCTGGGGCGCTGGTCGCCAAGCCCCGCCTGGCGCCGTCGGTCGGCACCCTGCCCACGCATGGCCCGCTGTTCATCGGCCTGTTGATCGGGGTGATCCTGATCCTCGGCGGCCTGCAGTTCTTCCCCGCACTCTCCCTGGGACCGATCGTGGAGCATTTCGACATGCTCCAGGTCACGGCCCGGTTCTGATCGGATATCCGTCATGACCCAAGTCACGCTCGATCCGTCGAGCTCCCGATCTGCTGCGCCCATCGCGGGCGGGCTGAACGGGGCCATGCTCGGCCGGGCGCTCGGCGACGCTGTCGTCAAGCTGAACCCGACCAAGCTTCTCAACAACCCGGTGATCTTCGCCACCTGGATCGTCGCGGCCCTGGCCACCGTTTCGGCGGTCGCCGCTGTGGCGACGGGGCAGGCGGCGGGCTTCGCCGTCCAACTGGCCCTGTGGCTATGGGCCACGGTGCTGTTCGCCAACGTGGCGGAAAGCATCGCCGAGGGGCGCGGCAAGGCGGCGGCCGACAGCCTTCGCGCCTCACGCGTCACCACCAAGGCCAAGCTGATCGTCGATCCCACGACGGGCACGGTCGTCCCGACCCCGGCGCATGAGCTGGAGATCGGCGCGATCGTCCTGGTCGAGGCGGGCGACGTCATCCCCTCGGACGGCGAGATCATCGAAGGCGTCGCCTCGGTCAACGAGGCCGCCATCACCGGCGAAAGCGCCCCCGTCATCCGCGAAAGCGGCGGCGACCGCTCGGCCGTCACCGGCGGCACCACGGTCGTCTCCGACTGGATCAAGGTGCGCATCACCTCGGCCCCCGGCGCGACCTTCCTCGACCGCATGATCGCCATGGTCGAGGGGGCGGACCGTCGCAAGACGCCGAACGAACTGGCCCTGTCGGTCCTGCTGGCCGGTCTGAGCCTGATCTTCCTGATCGCGGTCGCGGCCCTGTTGGGTCTGGGCGCCTATTCGGGCATCAAGCTGGACCCCATCGTCCTGGGCGCGCTCTTCATCACTCTGATCCCCACGACCATCGGGGGGCTGCTGTCCGCCGTCGGCATCGCCGGCATGGACCGGTTGCTGAAGGTGAATGTTCTGGCCACCTCGGGCCGCGCGGTGGAGGCGGCAGGCGACGTCGACACCCTGCTGCTCGACAAGACCGGCACCATCACCTTCGGCAACCGCATGGCGACCGAGGTCATCCCCGCGCCGGGCGTCCGTCCCGAAGCGGCGATGCGCGCGGCGGTCATGGCTTCCCTCGCCGATGAGACGCCTGAGGGCCGCTCCATCGTCGAGCTGGGCCGCAACGCCGGGGTGACGGGCGACATGCCTGCCGGGGCCAAGACCATTCCGTTCACCGCCGTGACCCGCCAGTCGGGCCTCGAAGCGGACGGGCGCTCGTGGCGCAAGGGGGCGGTGGACGCCGTGCTCAAGGCCCTGGGGCTGGCCGAGGCTGAGGCCCCCGCCGAGTTCCGCGCCGCCGTGGACCGCATCGCCCGCTCGGGCGGCACGCCTCTGGCCGTGGTGGAGAACGAGGCCCTGGTCGGCGTCATCCACCTGAAAGACGTGGTCAAGCCGGGGGTCAAGGCGCGTTTCGCCGACCTGCGCCGCATGGGCCTGCGCACCGTCATGATCACCGGCGACAACCCGGTGACGGCGGCCGCCATCGCCTCCGAAGCCGGGGTCGACGACTTCCTGTCCGAGGCTACGCCCGAGGACAAGATGCGCCTGATCAAGGCTGAGCAGTCAAAGGGGCGTCTGGTCGCCATGTGCGGCGATGGAGCCAACGACGCGCCCGCCCTGGCTCAGGCCGACGTCGGCGTGGCCATGCAGACCGGCGCCCAGGCCGCGCGCGAGGCCGGGAACATGGTCGACCTCGACAGCGATCCGACCAAGGTCATCGAGATCGTCGAGGTCGGCAAGCAACTGCTGATCACGCGCGGCGCCCTGACCACCTTCTCCATCGCCAACGACGTGGCCAAGTATTTCGCCATCATCCCCGCAATGTTCGTGGTCGGCCTGCCGTCGCTGGCGGCGCTGAACGTGATGAAGCTGTCCAGCCCGGAAAGCGCCATCCTGTCGGCAGTCATCTTCAACGCCCTTGTCATCGTCGCCCTGATCCCGCTGGCGCTGCGCGGGGTGAAATACCGCGCCGTGGGGGCGGGCAAGCTGCTGGGCCGCAACCTGCTGATCTACGGCCTGGGCGGTCTGATCGCGCCCTTCGTCGGCATCAAGCTCATCGACATCGTCATCTCCGCCCTCGGCCTGGCCTGAAGCCGACCCTGAGGCGCAAGGAAAACTATCATGCGTAAACGTAAGAAACTCGACGGTTCGGACCTCAACAACGCTCTGGTGGGCGGGGCCTGCCTGATCGCCGTCATCACCCTGGGTCTGTGCACGGCGCCCACGGACGCCAAGGCCCAGGACGTTGTGAGGGGCGCCCGCCCCGAGGTCGCCTTCAACGCCGCCATTGGATCTGACTACGTCTTCCGGGGCGTCAGCCAGAATGAAGGCGACCCGGCGATCTCGGCCGGAGTGGATGTGACGCAAGGCGTCTTCTACGCCGGGGCCTGGGCCGGAAACGTCTCCTTCGCCGGAGACGCCAACACCGACGCCGAGATCGACCTCTACGCAGGCGCCCGGCCCGCATTCGGCGGCTTCGACTGGGACTTCGGCGTGGTCGGTTATGTCTACGCCGGCCAGCCGGACGGCGCAGATTATGACTATGTCGAGCTGAAGGCCGCTGCTTCGCGCGCGGTCGGCCCGGCGACGCTGGGCGCCGCGATCTACTATTCGCCGGACTTCTTCGGCGCGTCCGAGGACGAGGCGACCTATGCCGAGATCAATGCGGCGATCAGCACGGCCGACAAATGGATGCTCTCGGCGGCGTTGGGGCGCCAGTGGGTGTCGTCGGACTTCGACTACACGACCTGGAACCTGGGCGCGGCCTATCAACTGACGGAGCGGCTGGGCCTGGACGTCCGCTATTTCGACACCGACGAGCACGGCTTCGGCTCCGCCTATGACAGCCGCGTCGTCGCCAGCCTGAAGGCGAACTTCTGATGCTGAACCATATTCGCCCGGCGATCGTCATGATCGCCCTGTTCACCGGCGTTCTGGGCGTCGGCTATCCGTTGGCCGTGACGGGGGTGGCCCAGGCGGCTTTTTCGGATCAGGCGAACGGCAGCCTGGTTCGCAACAAAGCGGGGCGAGTGGTCGGCTCGGCCCTGGTCGGCCAAACGTTCGCCGCGCCGGAGTATCTGCACCCCCGGCCGTCGGCGGCGGGGGACGGCTATGACGCCGCCGCCTCGTCCGGCTCCAACCTCGGCCCGTTGAATCCCGATCTGATCGCACGAGTGAAGACAGACGCCGACGCCTTGCAAAGCGAGGCGGGCGCAAAGGCCATCCCCGCCGACGCCGTAACGGCCTCTGCGTCGGGTCTCGACCCGCATATCTCTCCGGCCTACGCTGAGCTTCAGGCCGCCCGCATCGCCAAGGCGCGCGGCGTAGGGGAGGCGCAGGTGCGCGAAGTGATCCGACAGCATGTCGAAGGCCGGACGTTCGGCGTGCTGGGCCAACCGCGCGTCAATGTGCTGCTGACCAATCAGGCGCTGGACGCTCGCCTCGGTCTTCTGACGACCGAGGGCGGATGACGTCGCCGATTCTCTCTACGGATCAGGCCCCGGCCGCCCCGCGCAAGCGTGGGCGGCTGAAGGTCTTTCTGGGCATGTCGCCAGGCGTCGGCAAGACCTATGAGATGCTGCGCGCCGCCCGGAGACGAAAGGCCGAGGGCGAGGACATCGTCGTTGGCGTGGTCGAGACCCACGGCCGCAAGGAGACGATGAGCCTGCTGCGCGGGCTGGAAGTGATGGCCCGCAGGCCCATCGCCTATCGCGAACGGACCCTGCTGGAGTTCGACATTGACGCGGCCATAGCGCGCCGCCCGGACCTGCTGCTGGTCGACGAATACGCCCATTCCAATGCGCCCGGTTCGCGCCATCCGAAGCGGTGGCAGGACGTGGAGGAGATTCTGGAGGCCGGGATCGACGTCTGGACCACATTGAACGTCCAGCATCTGGAAAGCCTGTCGGACGTGGTGCTGCGCATCACGGGCGTCCGCCAACGCGAGAGCGTGCCCGACAGCGCCCTGTCGCGCGCCGACGACATCGAGCTGGTGGACATCACCCCCGAGGAGCTGCGCAAGCGTCTGGCCGAGGGCAAGGTCTATGTGCCCGAGACGGCGCGGCTGGCCTCGGACAACTTCTTCAAGGTCGAGAATCTGACGGCGCTGCGCGAACTGGCGCTGCGCCGCGCAGCCCAGACAGTGGACGATCAGCTGACCGCCCGTCTGCGCGAACAGGGCGCGGCCGGGCCGTGGGCTGCGGGCGAGCGCATCCTGGTCCTGGTGGCGGGCGACGCCATGGCCGGCCCTCTGGTGCGGACAGGGCGGCGCATGTCCGACATGATGATGGACGCGCCCTGGACCGTGGCTCATGTCGATCGGCCGTCTGGCGCGCGCCACGGCGTCGGCTCGGCGGGCAAGTTGTCCGATGCGTTGAAACTGGCCGAGCAACTGGGCGGGCGCACCGTGGTTCTCAGCGGTGACGACGTGGTGCGCGCCATCATGGATCACGCTCACAACAACCATGTCACCCAGATCGTTCTGGCCAAGGGACGCGACAGCCGCCTGTCGGAGTGGCTGGGCCGGTCTCTGGCCGCCGAACTGCTGCGTCAGGCGCGAGGCGTGGCCGTTCACGTCGTCACCGACGAGGTCGAGCCGGAACCTAAAGCGCCGAAAGACGTGCGCCTGAACCTGGCCGGAGGGTGGCGCGGCTACGCCGTCGGCGTCACCTGCGTGATTGCGGCGACGGGACTGGCCCTCTTGCTGGACCGGACCTTTGAACGTGTGGACCTGGGCGTCATCTATCTGACGGCGGTTCTGGCGGCGGGCGCCCTCTATGGACTGCGGCCCGCGCTGGCGGCGGCGACTGTCGCCTTCCTGACCTACAACTTCCTGTTCCTGCAACCGAAGTTCAGCTTCGCCATCGGGTCGCCGACGGACGTGCTGACCCTGATCGTCTTCTGGGGCGTCGCCCTGACGACGGGCGCCTTGGCGGGCCGGGTGCGCGAGCAAGCCAGGGCGGCCCAGCGCCGCGCCTCG
>NZ_GL883086.1:792719-841831 GCF_000204035.1 Brevundimonas diminuta ATCC 11568 | reverse complement strand
CATCCTGGCTGAACAGACGGCGGCCGCCGCCGGCGCCGGGGCTGTGGTGTTGCTGCCTGTCGAGAACGAATTGACCCTGACGGCTGGGGCGCCGGGCAAGCCGGAACTGGACGCGGAGGCCATGGCCGCCGCGCGCTGGGCCTGGGAAAAGGGCGAATCCGCCGGCCACGGCACGGGCACCCTGCCTCAAGCGCGGTGGACCTTCCGGCCGCTTCAGGGCGTGCGCGACCGCGCAGGGGTGGCGGGGATTGAGGCGGCGGCCCTGTCGGCGGGCTCTGACGAGGAGAAACTGGCCCTGGCTCTGCTGGACCAGGGCGCTGTGGCGGTCGAGCGCGCCGATCTGGCCGGTCAGGCGGTAGAAACCGAGACCCTGCGCCGTACGGACCGCTTCCGCGGCGCGCTGATGAACTCAGTCAGCCATGATCTGAGAACGCCGCTGTCGACGGTGCTGGGGGCCTCGACCACCCTGATCGACCTCGGCGACAAGCTGAAGCCCGCCGTCCGCGCCGACCTTCTGCTGTCGATCCGCGAGGAGGCCGAGCGTCTCAGCCGTTACGTCGGCGACCTGCTGGACATGACTCGGCTGGAGGGCGGCGGCCTGAACATCCGCGCCGACTGGGTCGACGTGCGCGACGTGCTGAACGCAGCAGGCAAGCGCGTGGCGCGACGTCTGGGCGAGCGCAAGCTGGCCCGCGACTTCCCGGCCCAACTCAGCCTGGTCATGGTCGATCAGGGGCTGCTGGAACAGGCGCTGGTCAACATCCTCGAGAACGCCATCGCCTATAGCCCTGACGGCTCGACGGTCGAACTGGCCGCCTATGAAGATCGGGGCGCCGTGGTCATCTCCATCGAGGACGAAGGCAAGGGCATCCCCACCGCCGAACTGGAGCGGGTGTTCGACAAGTTCCGCCGCATGGAGGAGCCGTCGGACCGCACCAAAGGGGCGGGGCTAGGCCTGGCTATCGCCAGGGGCTTCGTCGAGGCCATGAACGGACGCATCGCCGCCGCCAGTCCGATCCAGGACGGAAAAGGCACCCGCATCCTGATCAGCCTGCCCAAGGCCGTCGTCACCCACCCGAGCCTGCTTTAAGGTCTGTCGCATGGCCGCCGTTCGTCCCCAGATTCTCGTCATCGACGACGAGTCCCAGATCCACCGCTTCCTGTCTCCGGCGCTGGACGCCGCCGGTTATGAGCCGCGCCGTGCTGACAGCGGGCAGGAGGGCCTGCGCGGCATCGCCCTGTGGAGTCCCGACGCCGTGGTGCTGGACCTGGGTCTGCCCGATATGGACGGCAAGGACGTGCTGGCCCGCGCCCGGGAATTCTACGCCGGTCCCATCATCATCCTGTCGGCGCGGGACAAGGAGGCCGAGAAGATCGCGGCTCTTGATCTGGGCGCCAATGACTATGTCGAGAAGCCCTTCGGCGTCGGTGAACTTTTGGCCCGGCTGCGCGCCAATCTGCGTCAGGCGCCGCGCGCCGAGGCGGCGGGGCCGCTGACGGCGGGCGAGGTGGTCATCGACCTGGAACGCCGCAACATCACTCGCGCAGGCGAAGCCGTTCGTCTGACGCCCAAGGAGTATGATGTCCTGGCCCATCTGGCGCGCAACGTCGGCAAGGTCGTCGGCCACCGAGACCTGCTGACCGCCGTCTGGGGCAAGGCTCACGCCGAAGACACCCAGTATCTGCGGGTCGTTATCGGACAACTGCGCCAGAAACTTGAGATCGACCCTGGGCAGCCCCGAATGATCGCCACCGAGCCTGGGGTCGGCTATCGGTTGACGGATTGAAGTAGGCTTCGGTCGTGGTGCTGGTTCTTCGTCAGCCCCACGACCTAGAGGCCTTGTCGAAGCCTTTTAGTGGACCATGAAGCGGGTCGAGCCGTTCATCCGATGGCCGTCAGGCCCTTCGGCTGTCCAGGCCGCCGCATAGTTGCCTGGGGCGAGGCGAGGCAAAGGCGCGCTGACGGTTCGAGCGGCCGGGGCCGACGGCGCCGTGACCGTGATCGGCGCTCGCCCCTGGGTCGTCAGGGTGACGGTCTTGAGCGTCATCGGATGGGGAAAGGTCACGCTGAATCGTTCCGGCGAACCATGCGTCATGGCGCCGTCGGCCGGGCTGGTGACGATGCCCGAAGCCTTCGCTTGCGAGCCGCCATGTCCGGCATGGCCCGCGTGCGGGTCTTGAGCGGCGGCCGCGCCGGCCAGCGAGGCCAGCGCAGCGGTGAGAACCAGTGTCTTCAGCATGATCAATCTTCCCTTCAGATTCAGAACCAGGCCTTGATGCCGACCACGAAGCGCGTGTCTTCGGGATCCTGGCCTCTGGCCTTGGCGTAGTCGGCGGTGTCGCCCAGCGAACGGGTCCACTCGACGCCGACGTAGGGGGCGAACTCCTTGCGGATTTCATAGCGCAGGCGAAGACCGGCGGTGACCGACGTCAGGCCCGAGTCGATCTCGAGCTCGGGGATGTCGCTGGCCGACAGAGCCACTTCGATCGCCGGTTGCAGGATCCACTTCTGGGTGATGCGCTGATCGTATTCGGCCTCGGCGCGGGCGGTCAGGTCGCCCTCGGTCGAGAGGAAGGCGGCCGCGCTCATCTCGAACCAGTAGGGAGCCACGCCCTGAACGCCGACGGTCAGGTGGGTGGTGTCGTCGCCGTCCGGACGGAAGTCCTGGCGCACGCCCGCCTGCACGTCCCAGAAGGGCGCGATGGCGCGGCTGTAGAGAGCCTGAACCTCGGCCTCGTGAAGCTTGCCGTCGATCTCGCCTTCGCCCTCGGTCTTCCACCAGAAGCGGTTGATGTCGCCGCCGGTCCAGCCCTGGGCGCCCCAGCTGTAGCCGTCAGCGCCGTCGCCGAAACTGGCCTCGATGGAGTCGATCAGCACGGCCGTCGTGCGGATGTCGCCGTTCTCGACCAGAAGTTGCTTGCGCGAAGCGGCCATGACCGCCGGGTCGAACAGCAGGTCGGCGGCGTGGGCCGGAGCCGAGCGAGCGGCGGCCGGGGGCGGGGTCTCGACCATGCGGCCCCCGACGGCGTCCACGCTGGTCGGGATGTTCGGCCCGCCGCGCGCGACGCTCATGTCATGACCGGCGTGGGGATCAACTGCGGGAGCGCCGTGCCCCGCGTGGCCGCTCATATCGTGACCGGCATGCGGATCGGCCAGCGCGGTGTTGTGATCTGCGTGCGGGTCAGCTTGGGCGGCGTGGGCCGGAGCCATGTCGTGACCCGCGTGGGGATTCGCCGGGGCCGCCTGGGCCGGAGCCATGTTGTGGCCGGCATGGGCATCAACCGGAGCCGCGCCGTGCCCGGCGTGACCGCTCATGTCATGACCAGCGTGCGGGTCAGACTGAGCGCCGGAGGCGGCTCCATGCATGGGGCAGGGCTTGCCCTCACGCATCATGGGGCAGTCGTGCGCGGGCTTGGCGGCCGAGGGCGTCGCCTGTGCGGCGGGAGCCGCTGCGGGAACGTGAGCCGCATGACCGGCGTGGCTCTGGGCCAGGGCGGGACCGCCCGCAGCCAGCATCAGGGGCGCGAGCGCCAGGGAGAGGGAAAGAGACTTCACGAAGCGGCTCCAGCCAGCGGGCGAACGGTGACGACGTTGAACATGCCCGCGTGCATGTGCATCAGAAGGTGGCAGTGGAAAGCCCAGTCGCCGGGCGCGTCGGCGGTCAGGTCGAAAGTGACCTTGCCCCCGGGCGCGACGTTGACGGTGTGCTTGAGCGGCTGATTGCCGTCGTGGCCGTTGACCAGCTCGAAGAAGTGGCCGTGCAGGTGGATGGGGTGGGCCATCATGGTGTCGTTGACCAGGGTCACGCGCACGCGCTCGTTCAGCTCGAAGCGGATCGGTTCGACCACCTCCGAGAATTTGCGACCGTCGAAGCCCCACATGAACCGCTCCATATTGCCGGTCAGGTGGATCTCCATGGTGCGCGATGGCGCGCGAGTGTCCTTGTTCGGCGTCAGCGAGCGCAGGTCGGCGTAGACCAGCACGCGGTGATCGACGTCATCCAGGCCCTGCGGCCGGTCGGCCAGGCGGTTGGACGGGGCCGGGGCGATGGCGTCCACGCCGACGCCGACGGCCATGTCGGCCGGGGCGTTGTTCGGATCGCGCATGCTCATGCCGCTGTGGTCCATCGGCGCAGCGGACGCCGCTGCGCCTGCCGCCGTTCCGTGGCCCATGGCCGCATGATCGGCGCTGGCTGCGCCGTGCGCGCTGTGGTCCATGCCGCCCATGCCCATGTCCTTCATGGTCAGGTTAGGCACCTTGCGCAGCGGCGGAACCTCGGCCGTCATCCCCATGCGCGGCGCCAAGGTGGCGCGACCCATGCCCGAGCGGTCGATGGCTTCGGAGACGATGGTATAGGCGCGGTCCTCGGTTGGGCGGACGATGACGTCATAGGTCTCGGCGACCGAGATCTGGAACTCGTCGACTTCGACCGGGCGGACGTTCTCCCCGTCGGCCTGGACTACGGTCATCGGCAGGCCAGGAATGCGGAAATTGAAGATCGACATGGCCGAGGCGTTGATGATGCGCAGGCGCACGCGCTCGCCCGGTCGGAACAGGCCGGTCCAGTTCTCTTCCGGACCATGGCCGTTGACCAGATAGGTGTAGGTCGTGCCGTTGACGTCCAGAATGTCGCGCGGGTCCATCCGCATGCCGCCCCACATCCGGCGCTCGGCGGCGTTCATTCCGTCTGAACCGTCCAACAGACCGGCCAGGGTCGTCTTCTGCATGTTGAAGTAGCCGGGGCTCTTCTTCAGCTTGTCGAGGATTTCATGCGGATGCAGGAAACTCCAGTCCGACAGGACCAGGACGTGTTCGCGGTCATAGGCGACCGGATCGGCCCCCGCCGGGTCGATGACGATGGGGCCGTAGTGGCCCATGGCCTCCTGAAGGCCCGAGTGGCTGTGATACCAATAGGTGCCCGACTGCTTGATCGGGAACTCATAGACGAAGGTCTCGCGCGGCTTGATGCCGGGGAAGCTGACGCCGGGCACGCCGTCCATCTGGAAAGGCAGCAGCAGGCCGTGCCAGTGGATCGAGGTGTCCTCGTCCAGATTGTTGGTCACCGACAGGCGCACGTTCTGGCCCTCACGCATCCGCAGCAGGGGCGCGGGCAGCAGGCCGTTGACCATGAAGGCGTGGCCGGTGCGGCCGCCGACGGTGAAGCTGGCGTCACCTACGCTCAGGTCGATGTTCGGTCCGGTCAGCGTCGGCAGGTCGGCCCGCAGGCCGGGCGATCCGGTCTGCGCCCAGGCGGGCAGAAGGCCCTGCAGGCCCAGAATGCCGCCGCCCAGGGCGGCGCCTCGCAACAGCGTTCGACGGTCCAGTGATGTTGTCGCCATGAAGTCCAAGTCTCAAAGAGGCCGTTCGCCCGTAAGGGCGCGCGGGGAGGGGTCTGATCGGGATACGCAGGCGAAACGGCCGCCCCTTGCATCACCGTTGCGGCAGGGCGCCGCAGCATGCCGACGCCTTAGCGCGCCAGGGTCTGGTTCAACTTCTGCCTGGCGCGGGCGATGCGGGTCTCCACCGCCTTAGGCGTGACGCCCAGAACTTCGGCGATCTCGGCGTGAGAACGACCCTCAAGCGAGGCCAGCAGAAGCGGCGCCTTCAGATTGTCGGGGAGGGCGGCCAGGGCGCGATTCATCTCGTCCATGCGACGGCGGTCGTCCAACTGGGTCTCGGCTTCCGGCGCATCCTCGCCCACGGCCATGGCTTCGGGCGTGTCCAGCCCCATGACGCCGCGCACGATGCGCCGCACCGTCCGCTTACGGCCCCAGTCGCGGCACTTGTTGATGGCGATGGAGCGCAGCCAGGTCGCGAAGGGCCGCGTCGGGTCATAGCGCCGGATGGCCAGCCAGGCCGAGACATAGGTTTCCTGCAGCAGGTCGTGCGCCTCGTCTGTGTCGCCGACATATCGGCGAACGAAGCGATAGAGGTCGCCGCTGGTCGCCGCCATCAGGGCGGTGAAGGCCGTGCGGTCGCCACGCGCCGCGCGCGCCTCGTCTGTATCGCCCTCGACCTCCACCTCGGCCTTACCGGGGCTCTTGCGTAAGGGCGCCGGCGATTTCCTTGTCGAAGATGCGGGCCTGTTCCGGCGTCAACACCGCGCGCATCTCGAACACATGGGCGATGGTGGCCTTCTGCAAGGCGCCCATGGCGTCGTGGAAGTGGTCGACCGCGGCGCGGACCTCGGGGCTGTCGCCCTTGCTGGCGGCGATGGAGTCGGCCAGTTCGCGATTGGCGGCGCGGACATCGGCCTCCAGCGCGTCGCGCTGGACGGCGAAGCTCGCTTCGATCTGGTCCAGGCGGGCGTCCTGGTCGGCGGTCAGGTCCAGCTTCTGGTGCACGATGTCGTGCACGCTGGGGGTCTCGTGCTGTTTCATCATCCAACCGGCCGCCAGCCAGGCGGCGCCGCCGCTGGCCAGGGCGGCCAGGACGACGGTCAGGGCGATGGACTTCCAATTGGCGCTCATCCGCCGACCTCGAAACGGGTCATCGGCGACAGACCTGCGGAGACGCTGAAAACCTGGATGTCCGACCGACCAGGCTTGAATGCCTGGCCCAGCATGCCGCCGTTGGTCACGCCGACCAGCAGGGCGACAGCCATGACGGCCAGGCGCACTTGGCTCATGCGACGCTGCTCCTGCCGCTCTTCGATCCGGCGCCAGACCCGGTTCTCCAGGCCCGCCAATCGCGAGGTCTCATCGGTTGAAGGCGGCGTCGCCAGCATGCGTTCCATGTCGTTTGTCATTCTGCGCCTTTCGCGGGCTCGATCCTTCATACGCGAGGCGACGCGTCTTCCCTTGGAAAGGAGCGCGTCGAACGGGCATGGTTCCGATAATGGCAACCTACGCCAAGTGGGGGGCGTGGCGAAAGATCGCGTCACGACCCAGGCTCGGCGCCTAGAGGGAAGCGGGGGGCGGCTGGACGCCCATCACGGCGACGACAGCCAGGATCGCCAGCGCCATGGCGAACTCGATCGCCAGACTTTTTTTCAAATGCGGCATGGCCTGGCCCGCATCACGAGCCATCAAGGGCGCCAGACGGAATCGGTTGGCGGCCGCCAAACAGACCATCAGGCCGAACAGCGCCAGCTTGATCATCAGCAGGACGCCATAGGGGCTGGCGGTCAAACTCAGCGCTTTGGAGACGCCGACCAGATAGGCGCTGTTGATCAGCCCCGTCACGACCAGGGCGCCGACCGCCGCCGTACCGACCCCGGCGAATCCGGTCAGGCTGCGCGCCACGCCGGCGTCCCAGGCGGGATCGGCTGACGGTCGCCGCACGATCAGGACGGCGAAGGCCGCCAGGGCGCCGGCCCAGATGGAGGCCGCTACGGCATGGGTGATGTCCGAGGCCAGGTGGATCAGATGTCCCGGCCCTTGCGTCGCTGCGCCGTGGCCGGTCCAGGCGAAACTGGCTGAGACGACGAGACCCAGCAGCGCCAGCACGCTCCACGCCAGCCGACCGGGACGCAGCAGCAGCGCCAAGGCCAAGGCCAGAGCCGCCGCGAACATCCGCACGACCAACGCCTTGCCCAGCCCCATGCCCGTGACCATGAAGCCCAGGGCTTCCGGCTTGAGCGCCGCGCTTAGGGAGCCCGCCATCATCGCGGTTTGAGCCAGCAGGGCGGCGGGCGCGGCCATCATCAGGACTGCTGCGGCCCAGGCTATGGTCGGACGCGGCCAACGCAAGTTTAGCGGTCCGACCGCCCGCGCGCTGTAGAGCATGAAGGCGGGCAGGCCGAGCAGCAGCGCCCCGACGGCGTATTGCACGCCGCGCAGGACGACGATCCAGACCTCGACCATGTCAGCGCACGGTGAAGTCGTAGCTGCCGGTCATACGGTGGCCGTCGGTGGAGGCGATGCGCCAGTTGACGACATAGGCGCCGGCCGCAAGCGGACGCGCCAGGATTCCCGTGATCGTCTTGCCGTCCTGGCTGACCTGGGAGCGAACCGTCGCCTTGGCGCCGGCGGCGTTGACGACGTCGAAGCTGGAGAAGGCCGGAGCGACGCGGTCGCTGAAGGTCAGGGTCACGACACGCGGCGATGCGACGGCCGACTTGGCCGCCGGCGTGGCGCTGACCAGGCGAGCGTGCGCCGCAGCCGGCGCCGCCGACAACAGGACGGCGGCAGAGACGGCGATGAAGGAAAGGGGATTCAAGGTGGACATGATCGTCTCCAGAGGGAGGCCGTTGAGGCCCTGAAGACAACTACGGACGAAACGGACGGCGCCCTTAAACGTCCGGTGCGGTGGAAAGACACTCCAACAGTCGTGTTGTGGGGAAACATCGCCGCCTGACGTGCATCGCTCAAAAAGCACGCAGAATGTAGGGCGATGAACGTGGCGGACAGGGTGTCGGATTCCGGGCCTTTTCAGCCTTGTTCACCGTTGTTCAGAGGTAGGTTGAACCCAGGTGTGGCTTGAGTTTGGTCGCTTCAGGACGTTGCATATTGTTGCACTCAAGCGCAGATTTTTTGATGGGTGAGTTGATGGGTTTTATGATGGGTTGTTGGATGGGTGGGAAATGCCCCGGAAAGCAGATGAACTAGGACCATTGGCGGTGTCGCGGCTACGCGAACCTGGCCTGCATTTTGTTGGCGGGGTAGCAGGGCTAGCCCTGCAAGTGCTGTCAAGCGGCGGGCGAAGCTGGATCTTGCGCGCGACCATGGGAAAGCGGAGGAGAGACCTGGGTCTCGGGGGCTATCCCGATGTGACGCTGGCGCGAGCGCGAGAGGCCGCCCGCGACGCGCGGGAGCAGATTCGGCGCGGTATTGATCCGGTCGAAGCAGGCCGTGAGGCGCGCCAAGCGGTAAAAACGCCCGCCGTCGTTGCGATCTCGTTCCGCAAGGCCGCAGAGGCCTATATGGCGGCGCATGAGGCTAGCTGGAAGAATCCCAAACACAGGGCGCAGTGGGCAGCCACGCTTGAAACCTATGTCTATCCGGTGATCGGCGACCTGGGCGTGGAGGAAGTCGCCCTCCCGCACGTCATGCGAATTCTGGAGCCCATCTGGACGATCAAGACCGAGACCGCGAGCCGCCTTCGCGGGCGTGTGGAAATGGTGCTCGATTGGGCCGCGGCGCGCGAATACCGATCTGGTCCCAACCCCGCACGTTGGCGGGGGCATCTGGACAAACTCCTCGCCAAGCCATCCCGGGTCGCGAAGGTTGTTCACCACAAGGCCTTGGGCATCGACCAAATGCCTGCCTTCATGGCCAGGCTTGCTGACGAAAAAGGGACAGGCGCGCGGGCGCTTGAGTTCACCATTCTCACCGCAGCGCGCTCGGGCGAGGTGCGGGGCGCCAGATGGTCCGAGATCGATCTTCCGGCCGCCCTGTGGGTCGTGCCGGGTGAGCGGATGAAGGCGGGGCGGCCGCATCGTGTGCCGCTTTCGTCAGGCGCGCTCGCGCTTCTCGCTGCGACGCGGCGGAATCCGGACACTGATCTGGTCTTCGCCAATATCGATGGCGAGGCGCTCTCGAACATGACTCTTGCTTCCGTGCTTCGCCGCATGAAGGTCGAAGCCGTGCCGCACGGCTTCCGGTCGACGTTCAGGGATTGGGTGTCGGAGAAGACCGCGCATCCTCAAGAAGCCGCCGAGATGGCGTTGGCTCACACTGTGAGCAGCAAGGTTGAGGCGGCCTATCGTCGTGGAGACATGATGGCGAAGCGATTTCGGCTGATGGAGGACTGGGCGGAGTTCTGCCTAGGTTAGCCCTGTGGTTAGCATTCGCGCCTGTCTGTTCTTGTTGCTGTTCCGGGCGGATATCAATCGCAGTCGCCTCGGAACTGCCTAGCCGCTGAATGAGGGGGCATCTAGCTTGAGCCGAGCTCTTCGATGACCGGACACCGGACTCGTCTTCCGTCGCCGCAGTCGGAGACCGTCTGTTTCAACAAGGCTTGAAGGCGTTGCAGGTCGGCGATCTTCGCTTCGATGCTGACAAGGTGGTCCTGAGCCATGTCGCGCACTTCGCTGCAGGATTGGACCGTCGGCTCGCTTAGCGCGATCAGCCGACGAATGGCGTCTATGCCGAACCCGAGTTCGCGCGATCGGCGGATGAATCTCAGTCGCTGGGCGTGTTCAGGCTCGTAGCAACGATGTCCGCCCTGGGTTCGGGCCGGCGCAGGCATCAGCCCGATACGTTCATAGTAGCGCACGGTCTCCAGGTTCACCCCGGCGCTGAGCGCCAGGCGCCCGATGGTCAGATCTTGTCTCGACACGCTCTTGATCCCGTAGTGGCTACGGGTTGTAGGCTGTATCAGAAGTCAGACAGGATAGCCCATGGCGACCGACCCAAACCGCGCCCGCATTCCCGAAGTCGCCGTCAGCGCCTCAGCGGTGGTCGGCGGGTTCGCTTCCCTTCTTGCATGGGCGGCCTGCTGCGTCCTGCCGTTGGTGCTGTCGATTGCGGGCGTATCCTTCGCGGGCGTCGCCGTGTTCGCCGGGGCGCGCCATTGGCTGACCCCGATCGCCGCCGTGGTTCTGGCCCTCGGGTGGCTGCTGCACTGGCGCCGCTCTCGCATGTGCCGACGCGATACGGCCTGCGGACGACCTTCACCGCTGGCCTTCAGGCTGCTTGTCTTCGCCACGCTGCTGATCGTGCTTTCCCTTGCCTGGGAGCCCTATGTCGAGCCCTGGCTCCTGCCTCAACTGGCGGCCGTCAAATGAAGGCGCCCGTCCTGCTCCAGTCCACGCTGACCTGTCCGCAATGCGGTCATGTCGCGACCGAGACCATGCCCACCGACGCCTGCATCTGGTTCTACGACTGCCTCGGCTGCGGCGTGAAGCTGAAGCCCTTGCCCGGCGATTGCTGCGTCTTCTGCTCCTACGCCGATGTGCCCTGTCCGCCGATCCAGGAGGATGGCAAGGGCTGCTGCGGCTAGGAATATTGCATCTGACCGAAGCCCCGCGTCGCCAGGCCAGGTGAACGCGGGGCGTCGATCTTTCGTCCATCGTAAGATGGCCGCCGGCGCTAGGCCGACCTGATGGCGATGGCGGACAGGTCGTTGGCCGCATCGATCGGCACGCCCGACGCCTTTCACTCGGAATATAGGGCCGCCATTTGACTGGCATGGGCCCGGGTCAAGGCGGTTGCCTTGGACGGTAGCAAGTAGAGCTTAGTGTCTGTCGTGCAAGCAGCCGCTATGGTCACCTAGAACTTCAATCACTCGGCATTTTTCAGCCGATTCTTGAATGCAGTGCGTCATGCGGGCGACCTCGGCCCGCAAAGCGGTGAGGCGCGCGATCTTGTGGTCGATATCGGCAAGATGGGAGCGGGCAATGCTGTCGGCCGATTGACATGGTCGACTCGGGTCTCCAGCCAGCGCCAAAAGTTCGCGGATCGGTTCGATCTCGAAGCCGAGTTCGCGCGCGTGTCGAATGAACCGCAGGCGTCTCAGATCGTCTGCATCGTAGAGGCGCCGGTTCCCCTCCGAGCGAGGCGGCGACGGCAGGAGCTGAATCTGCTCATAGTAGCGGATCGTCGGCGCCTTGATCCCGCTCGCCTTGGACGCCTGGCCGATTGTCACGCCCTGGCTCATTTTAACGCTTGCTCCTCTAGTCGCTAGAGGAAGTAGCGTCGCCGGGCATTCGTAACAAGGAGCCCCTCGCCACAATGGAAAACCTGGAAAGCCGATATCGCGTGACCGGTATGGATTGCGCAAGCTGCGGCTCCAAGGTCGACGCTGCGGTGCGGAAGCTGCCAGGCGTCACAGATGTCGCTGTGGCGGTCTCCTCGGGTGTTCTGAAGGTTCAGCACGGCGCCGATTTTGCGGGGGAGGGCGTGCTTCGTCAGGTTCGCAACCTGGGCTACGGCGTCGAGGTCCTCGCGCCGCTGCAGCCTTCGGCGGGTTCGACGATGGCCCCTCCCGGTGACGACCACCGGGCGGCCAGCGGTCCATGGTGGTGGACCCGCAAGGCCAAGCTTACAGCGGCTTGCGGCGTCGCCCTGGTCGCGGCCTACATTTTCGGCGCCCTGTTCCCGGCGATGGAGCGTGGAGCCTTCCTGGTCGCCCTGGCGGTAGGCCTTGCCCCAGTTGGCTGGCGTGCGATCACCGCTGCACGGTACGGGACGCCGTTCTCGATCGAGATGCTGATGACGATTGCGGCGGTCGGAGCCGTCTTCATCGGCGCTGCAGAAGAGGCCGCAGCCGTCGTCCTTCTGTTTCTGGTTGGTGAAATGCTGGAGGGCGTCGCTGCGGGGCGGGCCCGCAAGAGCATCCAGGGTTTGACCGACCTGGTGCCCAAGACCGCCTTGGTCGAGATCGATGGCCAGGTCAGCGAAGTACCGGCTGAAAGCCTTGCGCTCGGCGCCGTCATCCTTGTGAGGCCCGGCGACCGTGTGCCGGCCGACGGCGACGTCGTTGAAGGCGAGGGCGAGATCGACGAAGCCCCGGTGACGGGAGAGAGCGTCCCCAAGCGGAAAATGGCGGGCGACCCTGTCTTCGCCGGGACCATCAATGTGGGCGGCGTCCTGCGGGTCCGGGTCACAGCCGCCGCCGCTGACAACACCATAGCGCGGGTCGTGCGCCTGGTGGAGGAGGCGCAGGAATCGAAATCGCCGACTGAACGTTTCATCGACCGCTTCTCGACAATCTACACGCCCGTGGTTCTTGTCTTCGGCGCCCTGGTCGCGACCGTTCCGCCACTCATGTTCGGCGGTGCGTGGAGCGAGTGGATCTACAAAGGGCTGGCGGTCCTTCTGATCGGCTGTCCCTGCGCCCTCGTGATCTCGACGCCGGCAGCCATAGCGGCTGGTCTGTCCGCCGGCGCGCGGCGAGGCCTGTTGATGAAGGGCGGAGCCGTGCTCGAAACCCTGGGCAAGATCACCGCTGTCGCCTTTGACAAGACCGGGACGCTGACATCCGGCAAGCCGATCGTGACCGACATCGTGGCGGACGCGCGAACCGAGGGGGAGGTGCTTTCGATGGCGGCGGCTCTCGAAACCGGATCGAGCCACCCGCTGGCCCTGGCCATTCTCAACCGTGCGAAGGCTGACGGCGTATCCATCCCGGCGGCGTCGTCAGCCCGGGCGATCCCGGGGGAGGGCGTCGAAGGGACCGTGAGCGGCGCTCAGGTTTTCCTGGGGTCGCCACAGGCCGTCGCTCGGCGGGTCGGGCTTTCGGCGTCTCAGGATGCGGCGATCGCGGGCTTCAACGCCGAGGGCAAAACCGTTTCCGTGGTCGTGATCGACGGCCAATCGGCGGGCTTCCTGGCGATGCGGGACGAGGCGCGGCCGGACGCTACGGCGGGCCTGGCCCGGCTCGAGGCCATGAAGATTCGTGCGATTATGCTGACAGGAGACAACCGGCGCACAGCGGAAGCGGTCGCGAACGGTCTCGGCGTCGAAGTGCGGGCTGAGCTTCTGCCGCAGGACAAGCAGAGAATCGTCAAGGAACTGCAGTCCGAAGGCCTTGTCGTCGCCAAGGTCGGCGACGGCATCAATGATGCGCCGGCGCTCGCCGCCGCCGACATCGGCATCGCCATGGGGGGCGGCGCCGACGTGGCCCTGGAGACGGCTGATGCGGCGGTGCTTCATGGCCGCGTCCAGGACGTTCCCGACATGATCGACCTGTCGCGGGGGGTGATGGGCAACATCCGCCAGAACATCACCATCGCCCTGGGCTTGAAAGCGGTCTTCCTGGTCACGACGGTGATCGGCGTCACCGGCCTATGGCCGGCGATCCTCGCCGACACCGGGGCGACCGTGCTGGTGACGGCAAACGCCATGCGCCTTTTGCGCTGGAGGCCGAAATGAGCCGGGACGTCCTGACCACATCTTCGTCGGGCTGTGAATCCGGGGCGGGCGTGCGGTCTCCGATAGGCGGTGTTTTCGTCAAGCTTGCGACCATGGCGGCGTTGTCGGGCGCTGAAACCTTGGCGGGAACGCGCCATGTTTGAATGGTCGAACAGAACCTTCATGACGGCGGCGCTTTTCGCGCTTGTCATCGTCGTGTTTGGTTTCCTGCCGGCCGTTGACGCAGCGGCCTGTGCGCCAGAAGCGCGGGCTGCTGTCGCGGCTTCATCGCTTTCGAGCCCGCCAGACCAGGACCACGGTAAAGCCAAGGGCGGCGACCAGAACCATAGCGGTTGCGCCCATGGTCATTGTCACCACGGCTCAACGGGCGTGCAGCAGGCGTCGATACCTGTTCCGGCCAGCCTCAAGAAAGCCGACGGCCCAAAAGCGCCGACGACCAACCAGATGGCGTCCCGGACGCCTGCCGGCCCGGATCGCCCTCCCAGAAGCTGACGCCAATGCCGCGCCCTCGTGCGCTCATCCGTCAGAAATCTGGGAAATGAACCATGTCTTCCTCACATCGTCGGCTGTCGCTTCTGACGGCCGGCTGCGCCGTGGTCGCGATAGCGACAGCGGCCGCTGCTCCTGCCTGGGCAGATCCAGCGCCGAGCTATGAAACCCTGCTTGAGCGCATCGGCCAGACGCCCGTCAACGTCGAGGCCGGCGCGTTGCTCGACGCCGCCGAGGCGCGGGTCCGCCAGGCGCGCGTGCGTCCTAATCCCCAACTCGGCCTGACTGCCGACGGCGTCCTGGGGAGCGGTCCTTATGACGGCTACAGCAACGCCGAGACCAGTCTGGCCTTGACCCAGGATCTCGAGCTCTGGGGGCGCAGGGGCGCCAGGGTTGATGTCGCGCGCGGCGAGGCCGGAACTGCCGCTCTTCGTCGCGATCTCACCGGCGTTGACGCGGCAGGCCGTCTGGCGCTGGTCTACGCCGAAGCCGAGGCGGCCGATCGCCGCTTTCAACTGGCCAAGGAGGCCTTGACGATCACCCTGGCGGACGCTCGCGCCGCCCTGTTGCTCGTGGAGGAGGGCCGCGAACCCCTGTTGCGGGGCATCCAGGCTGAAACTGAGGCGGCGTCAGCGCGCGCGTCGCTTGATGAGGCGGGAGCCGAACGCGAGGCCGCCTTCGCCCGGTTGACGGCGACGGCCATGTTGCCGACGGTCGTCACCTCCATCGACCCGGGCGTTCTGGATCGCGCGCCCTCGGCGCCGGATCAGTCCGGAGCGGCTTCGCCGGTCGTGCGCTTGGCGGAAGCGGAGCGCGACACAGCCGAGCGGCGTATCCGGGTGGAGCAGATCAATGCTCGCCCGAACGTCAGCGCCTCTGTCGGCGTCACCCGTTATGAAGCCGAAGACGCCACCGCCTTGACGTTTGGCGTGAGCATGCCCTTGCCGTTGTTCGATCGAAACCGGGGAAACATCCAGGCGGCGCAGGCCGAGTTCAGGGCGGCGAACGCCCGCCTGGACGGCGCCCGTCTCGATGAAACCGCCGACCGAAGCGCAGCCCAGGCGCGTCTAAACGCTTCCGCCAGCCGTGTGGCGGCGACGGACGCCGGCGTGGCCTCGGCTGAGGAAGCCTATCGCTTGTCCCGATTGGGTTTTGAAGCGGGGCGCATCTCCCAGCTTGAACTGCGCGCGTCCCGCGCCGCCCTGATCTCCGCCCGCAACGCCGCCGTCGACGCCCGCCTCGCGCGGGTCCGGGCGGAAATCGACCTCGCGCGCCTGCAAAGTCGCATCCCGTTTGGAGCCGCACTGTGAAAACCCAGATCAAGACCAGAAAGACCTGGCTGATGGCCGGAGCCGCCGTGGCGGTTGTCGCCATCGGCGGCGGAGCCTTCCTCCTGACCCGCGACGGACCCGCGCCATCGGCGCAGGTTCAGGCGTCGGCTGAAGCGGGCGCTGAGGAGGAGGCTGCGGGTAAGGTCGAAGAGGGCGTCATCGCCCTGACGCCGGCGCAGATCGAGGCGGCGGGCATCACGGTCATGGCGGTCGGACGCGGCGGGGGCGGGGAGATCCGTCTTGCCGGGCGCGTGGAGCCCATGATCGACGCCCGCGCCGTCGTGGCCGCATCCGTCGGCGGTCGGGTCGAGCGCGTCCTGGTCGCGCCGGGCCAGTCGGTGCGCGCCGGCCAGCCTCTGGCGGTGCTGGTGAGTGGTGAGGCCGCGACCTTCCGCGCGGACGCCGACGCCGCCGCCGCCGCCGCTGACGCCGCGCGAAGCGCCTATCAAAGGAACGACAGCCTTGCGTCCCAGGGGGTGGTGGCGCGTCAGGAGGTTGAAACCTCACGCGCCCAATCGCTCAGCGCGGACGCCGCCGCGAGAGCCGCTCGCGCCAGGGCGTCGGCGGCTGGCGGCCCCAATGCGTCGGGCCGTATCAGCGTATCCAGCCCGATCTCGGGCGTAGTGACGTCGGTTCAGGTCGGTCCAGGCGGATTTGCCCCCCAGGGCGGCGTGATAGCCGAGGTCACCAATCCGACGCGCGTGGAACTGGTGTTCAATGCGCCGCCTGCGCTCGCCGCTCAGGTTCGGACGGGGTCGTCGTTGCGAGTGCAAGGTCCGACCGGTGAATTCGATGCGGTCGTTACGGGCGTCGCCGTGGGCGGCGCCGGCGAGAGCGGTGCGACCCTCATTCGCGCTCGCCCGTCCGGCGGCGCCCTGCCGCCCGCCGGATCGCCTGTCAGCGGCGCTCTGGTGACGGGGGGAGACGCCGACGGCATGACCGTGCCCTCCGAGGCCGTACAGACGTTGGAGGGGGCGACCGTCGTCTTCGTCCAGGTTCAGGGCGGCTTCCGGGCTGTCCCTGTCATGACCGGCCGCCAGGCTGGGGGCCGAACCGAAATTCTTCGCGGCCTGACCGGCGCCGAACGTATCGCCGGCGCCAAGGCCTTTCTGCTCAAGGCGGAGCTCTCCAAGAGCGAAGCCGAGGAAGACGAGTAGGGACGAGAGATCATGTTCAAAGCTCTCATTGAGGCCTCCGTCCGCTTTCGCTGGTTCGTCGTCCTGGCTGTGGCGCTGGTCGCTGCGCTCGGCCTGTTCGAACTGACCAAGCTGCCGATCGACGCCGTTCCCGACATCACGAACCGACAGGTTCAGATCACCACAGTCGCGCCCGCCTTGGCGCCCGAACAGATCGAAAGGCAGGTCACCTATCCGCTCGAGACGGCCATGGCCGGCATACCGGGACTTCAAAGCACACGCTCCCTGTCTCGAAACGGCTTCAGCCAGATCACCGTCGTCTTCACCGATCAGACGGACATCTATTTCGCCCGCCAGCAGGTGGCGGAGCGGATGCGGCAGGCGTCGGATGGTCTGCCCGAAGGCGTCGAACCCAGTCTGTCGCCCATCACCACGGGGCTGGGTGAAGTGCTGATGTGGACGGTTGATTACGTCCCCTTCAGCCCCAAGACCACGGTCGCCACCGGCAAGCCTGGCTGGCAGGCCGACGGCGCCTATCTGACGCCGGAGGGCGAGCGGCTGACCACGCCGCAGGCCCGGGCCACCTATCTGCGGACGGTCCAGGACTGGATCATCGCCCCGCAGATGCGCACAGCCCCCGGCCTGGCCGGGATTGACGTCAACGGCGGCTATGTGAAGGAATACGCCGTCCGACCAGACGCCGCCGCCCTGACACGCTACGGCCTAGGCATGACCGATCTGGTCCAGGCGCTGGAGCGGGCCAATACCCAAGCCGGGGCCGGCTATGTCCAGCGGGCAGGCGAGGCCCTGGTGGTTCGCACCGACGCCCTGGCCGCGACGGTTGAGGATCTGGCTCAGGCGCCGGTCGTCAATCGCGGCGGTCTGGTTGTTCGGGTCGCCGATGTCGCAAAGGTCGAGATCGGCCAGGCGCCACGTCTCGGCGGGGCCAGCCACGACGGCCACGAAGCCGTCCTCGGCACCGCCCTGATGCTGGCTGGGGAAAACAGCCGCACGGTGGCTCAGGCCGCCGCCGAGCGGTTGGAGCTGGTCGGCGCATCTCTCCCGCCGAGCGTGGTGGCCCTGCCGGTTCTGAATCGAAGCGACCTGGTCAACTCGACCATTTCGACGGTGGCGCGCAACCTGATCGAGGGGGCGCTCTTCGTCATCGTCGTCCTCTTCCTGCTGCTCGGAAACTTCCGGGCCGCGGCGATCACGGCCCTGATGATTCCGCTGTCCTTCCTGTTCGCCGTTATCGGCATGAACCGCTTCGGCATCAGCGGAAACCTGATGAGTCTCGGCGCGCTCGACTTCGGCCTGATGGTCGATGGCGGCGTGGTGGTGATCGAGAACACCCTGCTGATGCTGACGCAGCGACGGGGCGAACTGGGGCGGATGCTGACCCGGCATGAACGCCTCGGGGTGGCGGTGCAATCGGCACGACAGATGGTCAAGCCAGCCGCCTTTGGCCAACTGATCATCCTGCTGGTCTTCACGCCGCTGCTGATGCTGGAAGGGGTCGAGGGCAAGACCTTCGTGCCGATGGGCGCGACCGTCATGCTGGCCCTGGTCGGCGCCTTCATCTTCTCCTTCACCTTCGTGCCGGCGATGACGGCCCTGCTGGTGCGCGATCCCAAGACAGTTCATCTGGGACCGGACGGCAAGGCCGAAGAGCATGAGACCTTCATCCTGCGCTTCGCCCGCCGCTGGATACAGCCGGCCATCGGCGCGGCGGTGGCCCGTCCCAAGGTGGTCCTGATCGCTGCGCTGGCGATGCTTGGCGTGGGGACTGTCTCCTTCATGACCCTCGGGCGGGAATTCATCCCGACCTTGGACGAAGGCGACATCGCCATGCAGGTGTTGCGCGTGCCGTCCGCTTCGCTGGAGCAGTCCTTGTCCATGCAGATGGCGCTGGAACGCGCCATCAAGGCCCAGCCCGAGGTGGAGACCGTCTTCTCGCGCACCGGGACGGCCGAAGTCGCCATCGACCCGATGCCGGCGAACAACTCGGACAGCGTCGTTATCCTCAAGGACCGCAAGGACTGGCCCGATCCGAAGTTGCCGAAGGACGAACTCATCGAGCGGATCGAAGAGGTCGCCAGCCAGCAGATCGGCAACAGCTTCGAGTTCAGCCAGCCCATCGAGCTAAGGTTCAATGAACTGATCTCGGGCGTGCGGTCAGATCTCGCCGTCATGGTCTATGGCGACGATTTCGACACCCTGCAGAAGACGGCTGAAGCGGTCGCCGCCAAGTTGCGGGCCACGCCGGGCTCTGCCGACGTGCGCGTGGAGCAGGCGTCGGGCCTGCCCACCCTGACCATCAGCGTCGATCGCTTCGCGGCGGCCCACTACGGCCTGTCCGCCGCCGATGTCTCGGAAGCGGTCTCGACCGCCATCGGCGGCGCCGAGGCGGGGCGGATCTTCGAGGGCGACCGCCGCTTCGACGTGGTCGTGCGTCTGCCGGATGACGCGCGCAACGATCCATCCACACTGGCTGCCCTGCCCATCGTCTCGAGCACGGGGGTGATCGTGCCTCTGTCTTCCGTCGCCCGCATCGAGACGGCCGAAGGACCGAACCAGATCAGTCGCGAGAACGGCAGCCGGCGCATGGTGGTCCAGGCCAATGTGCGCGGGCGCGATCTCGGCGGCTTCGTGGCCGACGCACAGGCGGCGGTGAGCGAGGTCGCTCTTCCGGTCGGCTACCGGCTGGATTGGGGCGGCCAGTTCGAGAACCTGAAGCGGGCCGAGCAACGGCTGGGACTGGTCATTCCCATCGTCTTCATCCTGATCGGCGTCCTGCTGTTCATGGCGCTCGGGTCATTCGCGGAGGCGGGACTGGTGTTCGCCTGCGTGCCGCTGGCCCTGGTCGGCGGGGCTCTGGCCCTGCTGCTCAGGGGGATGCCGTTCTCGGTATCGGCGGCGGTCGGCTTCATCGCCGTCTCCGGCGTCGCGACCCTGAACGGTCTGGTGCTGATGCAGGCGATCCGGGAGCGGCTCCAGGCCGGCCTGGAGCCTGTAGCGGCGGCCATCGAAGGCGCGTCCAGTCGTCTCCGCGCGGTGCTGACCACGGCCCTGGTCGCCATCGTCGGCTTCATCCCTATGGCGCTGGCTCACGGCGCAGGGGCCGAGGTTCAGAAGCCTCTGGCCACCGTGGTCATCGGCGGCCTTCTGACCGCGACGGTCCTGACGCTGCTGGTCTTGCCGACCTTTGCGGCCAAGGCGGTCAAACATCGCAAATCGGAGGGGATCGAGGACTGAACACACTCCTGCCAGCGGACCGTGGGCGGCGATCACCGCCGCTCACGGTTTTCCTTTCGAAGCTTGGGGCTGTGCCGGGGATGGCGGGAGCCCGAGACCTTGCCCTATGGGGTGTCTGCAGCGACGATGTGAACGGCGCGGTCAATCTGGTCATTGCCGGAGGTCGGGGCGCTGATCAGTTTCGTCGCGGTTCTGGCGGAGATGAACGACGTCCACGACATCGACCACGCTACCGTTCAGGCCGAAACTGGCGCTGACGGCGGTGGGCTGGAGCCGGCCGCGGGCCTGTCCCTCATTGATATCCCGCCTGCCCGATGAGGGCCAGGCAACTCGGCGACTGTCCTTGTCGATGCGGACCGGTAGGGACCTGACCGATACTCTGAGCCTTGATGGGGTTTCGGCCCCGGTCCGGGGCTCGCATTCCGCCCCAGAGTGAAGCCTCCGGCCTGGATGGTTCGGTACAATCGGAGACGACCTGCTAGGCCTTGGCTGAGCCCTGCCGTTTGGAACCAGAGGTACGCGCAAACCCGATTACCAGCACGACGAGCGTTAGAAGCTGGACCCCGACGCCTTCCACGGTGGGGTAGATGCCCAAAATCTCGATACGCGGCGCCCAGGTGATCGGGTGGACATCGAGCCAACCCGCTTCCTGAAGCGCCGCCACGCCTTTCCCGACAAGAACGACCGACAGGACGGCCATGAGGATTGAGCTCAGTGAGAAGAACCGACCGATCGGCAGATGTTTGCTGTAGGCGAGCAGCGCCCAGGCAGCGAACGCCAGGATCGCCACTGCGGTAAGCGCGCCGGCCAGCATGCCGACATGGCCGCCCTGGCTCCAGATCGCCGCATAGAACAGGATCGTCTCGAAGACCTCCCGGTAGACCACGACGAAGGCCAACAGGAAGAGGAACCATGCCGATCGCTTCGAGAGCGCCTTGGAGAGCTTGTCGCGAATATAGGTCTGCCAGGCGTCGGCATGCGACTTGCCGTGCATCCAGATTCCGACGGAAACGAGCACGACCGCCGCCAGAAGCGAGCCAAACCCTTCAGTGAGCTCTCGGCTGGCCCCGCTGATGGAGATGAAGAAGGTCGCAGCCGCCCAGGTGGCGCCGCCGGCGACCAGAGCCGCCACCCATCCTCCGTGGACGTAACGCAACACCTCAGGCCGGTCGGCTTTCCTGAGGAAGGCAATCATCGCCACCACAATGAGCAGCGCCTCCAGTCCTTCGCGAAGCAGTATCGTGAAGGCGCCGATGAAGCTGGCGAGATTGTCCGCCTTCTGAGGCGCCAGGGCCCGCTCGGCGGTGTCGAACAGGGCGTTCAGACGAGCGATCCGGTCCGCGACCTTCGTCTCTGCCGCGCCCTTGCTGATCGACACGCGGAGATCGGTCATTGCCGTCTCGATGCGACGTAGGAGGGCGGTGTCTCGCGCGCCGAGCGCCGGCTCGACCGGCTCGACACCGTCGAGATAGGCCGACAGCGCCAGGTCGGTTGCGGCCTTTCGGTCTCCCCGACGATAGGCGGCTTCACTCTCCGCCAGACGCGTCCGAGCCAGGGTGAGGGTGGCTCCCTTGGGGCGAGCCGCCGCCTCCGGGTGGCGGCGCAGATAGGCCGTCACCGCCCGCGCCTTCGTCTCCCCGATGCGCGCCGCTAACTCCGCCGGCGAGGCCTGTGTGACGGCGGCCAGATCCGGGTAAACGGTGCGGATCGCCGGGTCGCTCTCCCAAAGACGCTGGCCTTCGACCGCTTCGGCGTCAGTGAAGGCGAAACGGCCGACATAGAAGGCCAGGGCCCAGCGGTCCTCGGCCGGCAGATGGGAAAAGCTGGCCATCGCCGTGCCGTCGAGCCCCTGGTCGATCACCTGGTATAGGCCGAAGACGCTGCGTTGGCGGGCGCGCTCGACGTCCGCGAATGCAATTGGAGCGGGATCGAGCCCCTGCGCGCCCGCGCCGTCGGCGCGCCCTGTGGCGCCGTGGCAGACAGCGCATTGCGCGTCGTAGAGGGCGGCCCCCTTGGCCAGGTCGGGCGGAAATGACGGCGCCAGCGGGCTTGGATAGGCCGCCAGGACCGCACCGGCCAGGGTTTTGGCCTGGCCGGCGACGGTGCGCGGATCGCTCTTGTTCCGGATAGCGTCTTGAAGGGCGACGGCGTCCCGAACCAGATCGGCCTTGGACGACGTGGAGGGCAGAGCTTCCAGGCGGGTCAGAATCTGGCTGCTGAATTCGACCATCTCTCCATATTCGGCGGGATTGGTCACCTGGCCGTTCTCCACCGCACCGGCGTAGTCGACCCCGACGTAGTCGAGCAGCCGCCACGCGACCTGGGCCTCCGAGGCCGAAGCCGTCTGGGCCAGCGCGGGGGCGGTCATGCCAAGGGTGAGCAGGAGGACGAACAGGCTGAGCAGAGGGCGCATCGGAAACCTAGTTGTGAGCCGCTCGCATTAGCACTCGAACAGCGCGTGTGTCGTGGTTTATTGTGAAGCCGAATGATCGTGCAGGGCCTCAATCACCTTGCAAGCCGAGACCCGTCCGCCCGCGCATTCAGCGGTCATGCGCGAAAGCGCGCGCCGGAGGGCCTGCAACTGGGTGATCTTCTGCGTCACTTCGGCGAGATGACGTTCGGCTATGGTGTTGGCTTCGTCGCAGGCGCGGTCGGGATGATCGGAGAGATCCAGCAGGGACCGGATCGAATCCAGGTCGAAGCCAAGTTGGCGTGCATGCCGGATGAAGGTCAGCCTTTGTTCGGCATCATCGTCGTACATCCGGCGGTCGCTGGCGGTCCGGGGCGGAGCCGGCACCAGTCCGATCTGCTCGTAGAATCTGATCGTCGGAATTTTTATGCCGGTGGCGGCGGCGAGTTTGCCGATGCTGCGAGGTCCCGACGAAGGGGGCGAGGGGCGTGTCATCGCTCAAACATGGGTCGAAGTCCTGGAGACTGGGGCGGAAAGACGGGCATGAGGCGCGCTCGGATACTACCGGCCGAGAATCAACAGGACGATGGCGATAACCATGGCGGCAAGCGTCGAGGCGCCGGTAAGCGCCATGCCGAAAGCGCGTGCGGCGGCGCCCTTGACGTAGCCGATCGCGAACATCACACGACCGAGGAGATAAAGCGTCACCAGAGCGGGGATCAGGATCAACTCCTCGCCTCGCAAAACAACGGCGAGAATCAGATGTGCGCCGACGGCCAGGACGGTCTGCTCAAGGGAATTCTGCAACACGGCCGCAGGCACGGCGAGCCGAGCGCTGGGCGGGCCGTAGGCGGCTCCTGGTCGGTCCTCATCCGACCGATACCGAATGCTGGCGACAAGCCGCAGGCAGCCGGCGAGCCACACGAGCACCGGCAACTCCCACTTGAGGGCGTAGGCCAGGCGATCGGCCGTCGCCATGTCGGTCTCGACGCCGAATGGCGCGGGAGGAATCCACAGCCAGGTAGCCGTCAGGCTGCTTGCGGTCACGCCTATGGCCAGGGCGGAGCGAACGGCTATGGACTTTTTTTCGGGGGGCCCCGTCATCGAACGGTGGGTTCGATCGTGGGGGACGACGTCCCGGGTTCGGCCCCGCTTCGCGAAGCCAACAGAAGCAAGCCGATGCCGCAGACGATCGCTGCATCGGCAAGGTTGAAAGTGGGCCAGTGCGCATCGCCCCAGTGAAGATCTATGAAATCGGTCACGTGCCCGAAACGCAGGCGATCCAGCAGGTTCCCGAGCGCGCCGCCGACCATAAGGCTCAGGCCGGCGGCAAGAAGAGGTCTGCGTGTTCGCCAGGCCCAGATCGACAGCACGACGATGATCAGCAGCGAGACGATGCTCAAAACCCAGCGCCCCATGTCCCCGGAGCCGGCGAAAAGGCCAAAGGTGACCCCTGGGTTGAACCCGAGGCGAAGCGCGATGAAGGATGTCAGATTGACCACGTCCTCAAGGTTCCCGCGGGCCATGGCCTTGGTGGCCTGGTCCACAACAATGACCGTCACGGCGAGGCCGATAGCCATCGCGCGGACGTTCAGCACCCTGGCGCCTCGGCGCTCCGTGAACACCATGATCGTTTGTTCTCCTGTTGATGCGACGATTTATGCATCCTCTAGCTACTGGAGGATCAAGCCCCTGCCGCAGGGGCAGTGCAAACGCTTTTCTCAATCCGGGGCTGGCTGAAGGAAAGGTGCGTTTGCGGCTGACATGTGGTGGCTTTGGCGTTGGGATCTGCCCAGGCAATGCCGGCGGCTGCGCGTCGTGGGATCCGGTGGGGCCTTGCGGCCGGTTTCGTCGCTTGGGCTCGTCGGTCTGGACGAGCGGCCGGTCGGATCTCAAGATCGTCGCATGGGCAGTCCGGCAAGACCGTGTTTCAATGACGGCTCCAATGTTTACCACTGCCTGCCAATGCGCGCTGTCTTCCGAAACTAGTCAACGTGGGCGGCCGAGCCCGGAACAGGAGGGCGTCCATGAAGACATCGAACGCTGAGCATGACCGTCAGAGACGAACGCTGATGATCGTGCTGATCCTGAACGGTCTGTTGTTCGTCGGGCTCGGGCTCGGCGGATTGCTGGCCAACTCCAGCGCCTTGCTCGCCAATGCGCTGGACAACGCCTCCGACAGCCTTGTCTATTTGATCAGCTTTCTGGCGGTTGGCCGCGCTCTCGCCTGGAAGCTGCGCGCCGCGAGAACCTCGGGTGTGCTGTTGCTGATCTTCGCCGCAGGCGTTCTGATCGACGCCGGCCGCCGATGGTGGCTGGGAACGGAGCCTATTGGCTGGACCATGATCGGTTTGGCCGTCGTCGCAGCGGTGGTCAACCTGATCTGCCTAAAGCTACTGCGCGGCTTGAAGGGCGACGATGTAAACCTGCGCGCCGCCGAGACCTTCAGCTTCAACGATTTCGCCTCAAACGGGGGCATCCTCGTCGCCGGCGCCCTGGTCCTGTGGTTGAAGCAGTCCTGGCCTGACCTGGTGGTCGGCGTCATCGTCGCCGGAATCGCCGCGAAGGGCGGTCTCGAGATTCTCGAAGGCGCCCGAAAGATCAACATACAAAGGGCCTCTGACGGAGCGTCCCGGGGCGGCTAGCGTCAAGAGGCAATCCATGGGCGGAGAGTGAGCCGATCCAGTCAGCCGGCCCATCATTTGCGGCGCAATTCAAGGATTGGGGAGGGCGGGTTTCGGTCGACTTCCCATGAGGAGGCGGATAGCGACCGAGGAGTTCGCGATGCGATCGATCCCCAAACCCGACCTTGAACACGCCCGCGCCCTTGCTGCAGGCGCCGGCCTCCCGGCCATCGAGTTGATGGATGAGCGAACCTTGTTGGCCTTGATGCTCAAGCGGGCTTCGCTTCCGACCAACCCTCATCGTCTCGCCGGGGATCTCCTGGATCGCTTCGGCGCCCTGGCCGCGGTTGTCGCAGCGGACGCGTCAGAGCTGGCCCGAACGCCCGGCCTGGACGTCGCCGCCGTCGCGGACCTCTCAAGCTGCTGCGACAGGTTTGCGTTCATTTGATTAGATCCGATGTCTGCGCGCGGCCTTCGATCTCGTCCTGGACGGCCTTGCTGGCCTATGTCCGGGGGGCGCTGGCCCACGAGCCCCGGGAGCAGTTTCGCGTGCTCTACCTCGACAAGCGCAACATCCTGATGCGCGAGGAGCATCGGGCGGACGGCACCGTGGATCATGCCCCTGTCTACGTCCGGGAAGTGGTGCGGCGTGCGCTGGAGTTGTCCGCCTCGGCCATGATCCTCGTCCATAATCATCCCTCGGGCGATCCGACACCCTCGCGCGCGGACATCGAGATGACCCGCCGGGTCATCGAGGCCGCCCGGGTTTTCGACATCCAGGTCCATGATCATGTCGTGGTCGGCCGGGAGGGCGAACAGAGCTTTCGCGCCCTCGGTCTCATCTGAGGCCCCCCCGTCATGTCGCTCCGGCTCATCGTCGCCGCCCTGGGCGGGGACATCCATTCCGGGGGGCGAAGCGCCAATGTGCCGGCCCCGGGCCACAGCCGCGCCGACCGGTCCGTCTCCCTTCTCCTCGACGGCGACCGGGTCGTGATCCACGGCTTCGGAGCGGCGGACTGGCGTGCGGTCCGTGAGCATCTGCAGGGGCTCGGCTTCATTGATCCCTGGGGGCGTCTGAATAGCCAGGGCGTCCAGCCACGCTTGCGAGGCGGCGATCCTGCCTTCCCTTGCGCCCGTCATCCGAGCGATGGTGGAAGACGCTATCCCTCGCTCCAACGCCGCCAGCGTAGCTGCTGCAGCCGCCATCGGAAGGGACCGCATCCGCCCGAGCTGGCGGCTCGTGTGGCCGCCTTGGTCCCAAACGGACGCCTCTCGCCTATCTCGATGTCCGAGGACATAGAGACGGCCGAAGGGTTCGCAGAGGCGTTGGCCCCTACGATCCGCGATTTTCTGTCGGAGCTGCACTAGCGATTGCCAGAGCTCTGGTCGCTCGGCGGGATCTGATTCTGATCAAGTCGGGCTGCTTCAGTGAACGCTGCACCCCCTAGGGATCAGCTTGCCCTGCGCCGATGTGGCGACGTCCGGCTCGAACCATGTCAGAGCTACATTCTCAACAGGTCTCATCTGGAGCTGCCATGTCCGACCCACTCCGCGACCTGATTGAGCGAGAGCGTGAACTCAGCCGGCTCATGAATCCGCTAACTGAAGTGGGCGCCAACCTGGGCGCCTATGAACGTTCAATCGTTCGGGCCGCCGCCGAACTGGACGTGATGAGCCTGATGAGGGATCGGGCGGATATTGAGGCGCGCGCGGCGGGCTTCCTGTCTCCCGACCAGCACCGCAACCTCGCTCTCGACCTTTTCCAGCGGATGCCGACAGGCTCTGAGCTCTTGATGCAGGAGATGCAGCGAGCCGATGCTCTCGCCCGGGAAGCCGCGGGCCTCCACGGCAGGAGCATCAGTGAGCTCGCCGTGGAAGCTGCGAGCCTCCATCAGCGCTGGGAAGAAGCTTTCCGGCTACCATCGGCAATGGAGACCGCGCGGCTCTATCAGGAACAGGTAGACGCCCTGCAGGCCCAGTCGACCTTGTTCCACGACAGGCCGGGGCAAATCATGGCGGCCATGACGTCCATGACTAGGCCCTGGCTCAACGACGCCATGCTCGATCAGTCCGTGCTTGGCATGATGGAGATGCAGACCATTGGCGCGGTGCTGCGTCACTCGGATCCGTTCGGCGCGGACATAGGCGACCTGCTCAGGCCGGCATTAGGCGACTGGCGTGACGCCGTCATGCCGACAGTGGATATCCTGACGGATCCCGTTGCGCGTACTGCTCTCTACTATGAGAACGGCTTCAGTCCTGACCTGACCGCTTTTCCACGCGGCGCCTTCGTTGAGGGCATGCATCACGCTGGTCTGGACCTGGACTCGTCCGAAGATCTTGATGACGATGAGGCCGACGCGGACGAAACGTTGGAAGCTTCGTTCGTAAGAAATCGATCGGCGTTCGACCAGCTGCAACGCTTTGAGGTGGCGTTGCGCCGTTTCATCGACGAGCGGATGACCGAGGCCTTCGGTCCCGACTGGTGCATCACCCAGACGCCGGAAGGGACAAGCGACAATTGGCGTCAGAAGCAGGCGACGGACGCCAAGGCGACCGGAGCGATCAAGCCTCTGATCGAGTTCGCGGACTTCACGGATTACCGAGCGATCATTGAGAAGAAGCAGAACTGGAAAACCGTCTTCGCTCCGGTCTTCAACAGGTCCACGGATATTCAGGAGTCCTTCCAGCGGTTCTATCCGGTGAGAATCGCCACCATGCATGCGCGAATGATTACCCAGGACGACGAGATGTTGCTCACCGTAGAAACGCGTCGGATTCTACGAGCCATCCGTAGGGCGTGACAGGCGGGTTCAGTCCGAACGGCGGAACTCGTCGCGACGAAGCAGTGTTCGAAGTGGGCTGTCGGTCATGCGGCTCAGCTTGATGTGCTGCGGCGGTTTGTAGAACCTGATCGAGCGTCGTTTCCGAACCTGCGGGAAATGGTGCGATGTTCTTGAAATGTTCCCGTTCCGGTTCTAGGTTGATCTGAGCCGCAGCAGTCCTGCAGCTTGGCTGGACAATGGAGGGCGGTTGATCGATTGAAGGAGCATGCCTGGAAACGTTCCTCAGCCGACGCCGATCATTCACATGACTCACATCGGCAACCTTGACGAGATTCTCGCAAAGGGCGCCTTGAGTTCTACCGCACGCCTGCAGGCTGCTGACGCGCGGTATAACAATATTGCCTACAGCTCGATCCAGGCGCAGCGTGCAGCGCGGCAGGTCCCGTGCGGTCCTGGCGGCTGTCTGCACGATTACGTGCCCTTCTATTTCACGACGCGCAGCCCGATGCTCTACACCATCCATCGTGGCAACGTGCCGTGCGAGGGAGGGCAGGGCGCGCTGGTGCACCTGGTGTCGACCGCCCAGAAGGTCGTGGAAGCCGGCCTGGGCTTCGCGTTTACCGACGGTCACGGAATCATGACCTACTCCAGCTTCTTTGACGATCTGGGGCGGCTGGGGGAGGTCGACTGGGATGTGGTCGGCAGTCGACAATGGGCTGATACGCTGGAAGACGGCGACCGCAAACGCCGCAAGCAGGCCGAGTTTCTTGTGCGGGACGCATTCCCAGTTACGCTTCTCAGCGGCTTGGCGGTGCAGTCCGCGGCTCGCAAGGCCGAGGTCGAGGCTCTTCTGGAGCGTCGAGGCGTTAGGATGAAAGTGGTGGAAAAATCCGCCTGGTACTACTAGGGAGCCGACGATGATCACCTTCTCGAAAGGCGACCTGCTCCAGTCCGGCGCCGAGGCCGTCATTAATACGGTCAACTGCGTCGGGGTGATGGGCAAGGGTATCGCCCTGCAGTTCAAGCAGGCCTTCCCCCGCAACTATGATGCGTACCGGCGCGCCTGCGACGCGGGCGAAGTACGTCTGGGCGAGATGTTCGTCTTCGATACCGGAAGCATGATCAATCCGCGCTGGATCATCAACTTTCCGACCAAGGGTCACTGGAAGGCGAAATCCCGCCTGTCCGACATCGAGACCGGCCTTGAGGATCTGAAGCGAGTGATCCTCGAGAATGGAATTCGCTCGATCGCCGTGCCGCCGCTCGGATGCGGCAATGGCGGTCTGGACTGGGCTGAGGTTGAGCCTGTGATCCGCCGCGCCCTGGGCGACCTCAATGAAGTGGATGTTCGGCTCTTCGCTCCTGGAGCAGCGCCGAAAGTCGATGAGATGAGAGTGGGTACGACCCGCCCCAACATGAGCCGTGGACGAGCGCTCGTGCTGACGCTTCTGGGGCTCTATGGGGCAGCGGGTTACCGCCATAGCCTCCTTGAGGTGCAGAAGCTGACCTACTTCCTGCAAGCGGCGGGCGAGGATCTCAAGCTGGGCTTCCAGAAGTACCAGTACGGCCCCTACGCCGAGAATCTCAATCACGTGCTTCAGCGGATCGAGGGGCACTTCATTCGAGGGTACGGCGATCGCAGCCAAGCGGCGGAGATCGCTGTACTGGAAGGCGGCCGTAGGGAAGCCGAGGCCTACCTCGCCGGCGATGAAGCCGCCCGGGATCGTCTCGACCGCGTGGCCGAGCTCATCGCGGGTTTCGAGACCCCCTACGGTCTCGAACTCCTGTCTACCGTCCACTGGGTCCTGGTTCATGACGCCGAAGCGTCCGGCGACCCGGATCGCGTGGTTCAGGCTGTGCACGCCTGGAATTCTCGGAAGGCCGCTGTGATGCGAGAGCCTCACATCCGCACGGCGCTCGATCATCTCCAGCGGAATGGTTGGGCGAACCGGGCGCACGCCGCCTGAGCCAGGACGGGACTCCGATCCGTGGCAGCGGATCGGAGTCGGTTCGTCAAATAGCGGGCGCAACGGGTCGTCTGCTTTAGCTCGAACCTAGTTCTTCGATGACGGCGCCGGATTTTGTCTTCGTCGCCACAGTTGGCGACGGTCTGCCGACGTGGCGAAGCCTCGGCCTCGGGGGCGCGTATGCTGGCGCTAAGCGGTCCTGATGGCGATCGCGGACAGGTCGTTGGCCGCATCGATTGGCACGCCCGAAGCCTTCCGCTCAGAGTAGCGGTCGACCAACTGACCGGCGTGGACGCGGGTCAGGACGGTGAAGCGCACCAGCTCCTCCATCACGTCGACGATGCGGTCGTAGTAGCTGGAGGGCTTCATGCGGCCGTTGTCGTCGAACTCCATGAAGGCCTTGGCGACGCTGGACTGGTTGGGGATGGTGATCATCCTCATCCACCGGCCCAGCAGGCGCAGGGTGTTGACCGCGTTGAAACTCTGAGAGCCGCCGGAGACCTGCATGACGGCCAGGGTGCGGCCCTGGGTCGGGCGCATGCCGCCCATGTTCAACGGCAGGTGGTCGATCTGGAGCTTCATGATCCCCGAAATCTGGCCGTGGCGCTCCGGGCTGCTCCAGACCATGCCTTCCGACCACAGGGCGTGTTCGCGCAGTTCATGGACGGCGGGGTGGTCGTCGTGGTCGACCTGGTCGGTCAGCGGCAGGTCGGACGGATCGAAGATGCGTGTCTCGCAGCCCATGAAGCGCAGCAGGCGCGCGGCCTCCTCAACGCACAGTCGGGAAAAGGACCGATCCCGCAGTGAGCCGTAGAGCAGCAGGATGCGGGGCGGATGGTCGTTCGGGCCGAGGCCGAGCGCCGGCTGGCTGGACAGGTAGGCCGGGTCGAGCGCGGGCATGTGGTCGGGATCGGGCAGGACGCGAAGGCGGGTCATTGGGGGCGCAACTCCTTGAACATGAAAGTCGCCGAGGCCGGGCACAGGGTGCTGAACTGCCGGGAGGCGGCTATGGCGGGCGGCGCCGCCGAACGGGGAAGGGCGGTGTAGCCGTGCCGCTGGAAGAAGGCGGTCGCCGAGGTCGTGAGCAGGTAGAGGGCGGTCGCCTTCTGTTCGGCCGCCCTGGTTTCCAGCCAGGACAGGATCGCAGAGCCGTGGCCTCCGCCGTGACGGCTGTCGACGACGACGATGGAGCGGATCAGGAGGTCAGGACCGACCTGCTCCAGCCCGCCGTAGCCGATCAGGCCGGCGTCGTCCTCGAAACGGTAGAAGCGCCGATCGGGTTCGTAGACGTCGTCCATCGGCAGGCCGACGGCTTCCAGCGCAGCGATCAGGTCGGACGTGGGCTCGGGCAATACCGCGACGTTGAAGGCCATCAGCAGGCGTCCTTCTTCGGGGCGGTGTCGGGGAAGTAGCGGCGGCCCAGCCACAGGGCGACCGACACCAGCAGGATCAACACCGGCACCTCGACCAGCGGACCGATGACGGCGGCGAAAGCCACTGGCGAGGCCAGGCCGAAGGCGGCGATGGCGACGGCGATCGCCAGTTCGAAATTATTGGAGGCGGCGGTGAAGGCCAGGGCCGTGGTGCGCGGATAGTCCGCCTCGATCAGCCGCCCCATCAGGAAGCTGACCACGAACATGACGAAGAAGTAGATCGTCAGCGGGACGGCGATGCGTAGGGCGTCCAGCGGCAGGGCGACCACGTCGCCGCCCTTCAGGCTGAACATGGCGACGATGGTGAAGAGCAGGGCGATCAGGGTGATCGGCGCGATGCGCGGCAGGAAGCGCGTCTCGTACCAGTCGTTTCCCTTCCTCGCGACCAGGGTGCGCCGGGTCAGGAAGCCGCCGAGGAAGGGCAGACCCAGATAGACCAGGACGGCGCCGGCGATGGTCCAGACGCTGACGTCGACCACGCTGCTCTCCAGCCCGAACAGGGGGGGCAGCACGGTCAGGAACAGCCAGGCGTAGAGGCTGAAGAAGGCGATCTGGAAGATCGAGTTGAAGGCGACCAGGCCCGCCACATACTGGTTGTCGCCGCGCGCTAACTGGTTCCAGACCAGCACCATGGCGATGCAGCGGGCCAGGCCGATCAGGATGACGCCGGTCATGTATTCCGGTTGATCGCGCAGGAAGATCACCGCCAGGGCGAACATCAGCACCGGCCCCAGCACCCAGTTCTGGAACAGGGACAGGGCAAGCACGCGCCTGTCAGCGAAGACGCGCGGCAGTTCCTCGTACTTCACCCGCGCCAGCGGCGGATACATCATCAGGATCAGGCCGACGGCGATCGGGATATTGGTCGTCCCGACCGACAGGCCGTCGATCCAGCCGGGCAGCGCCGGCACGACCGTACCCAGCAGCACGCCCAGCGCCATGGCCGCGAAGATCCACAATGTCAGCCAGCGGTCGAGGAAGGACAGGCGGCGCTTCGGTTGATCAGTGATGACGGCCTCGACCATCAGCGGACCCTCCGGCCCTCGGCGTCGATGACGACTTCGCCGTCCTCCTTGGTGAAGGGCTTGAGCCCTTCCGGCGGCAGAAGGTCGAGGACCGCCTCGGACGGTCGACACAGCTTCACGCCCAGCGGCGACACGACGATGGGACGGTTCAGCAGGACCGGGTGGGCCTCGATGGCGTTCAGCAATTGATCGTTGGTCAGGGCGGGATCGCTCAGCCCCAGTTCGACGAAAGGCGTGCCCTTCTCGCGCAGCAGGCTGTGCAGTGGGACGCCCATGCGCGCGACCAGCCCCAGGATCATGGCGCGGCTGGGCGGCGTCTTCAGATATTCGATGACGTGCGGCTCGATACCGAGCTGGCGGATGAGGGCCAGGGCGTTGCGCGACGTCCCGCAGGCGGGGTTGTGGTAGATGACGACGTCCATGGGAGCCTCAGGTGCGGCAGGGGTTGAGTTCGGCCAGCAGCGGTTCGCACAACTCGGCGCGGCCCTGGCAGCAGTCCTTCAGCAGGAACAGGACCAGTGCCTGGAGGCGATCAAGGTTGGCCCGGTAGATGATCGACCGACTGCGCCGCTCTGAACTGATCAGCCCTGCGCGGGACAGGACCCCAAGGTGCGCCGACATGGTGTTGGCCGGAACCGCCAGCGCATCGGCGATCTCGCCGGCGGGCAGGCCCTCTGGTTCATGCCGGACCAGAAGGCGGAAGGTCTCAAGGCGCGTCGGCTGCGCCAGGGCGGCAAGGGCGAGGATGGCGGGTTCGGGTTCCATAATTCCAAGATAATGGAATTATTATTGTGCGCAAGTCGACCCTTTGGCCTGCGGATCTGAACGGGTCCGCATCGGCCGCGAATCCGCCATGAGGTCCGCCGTGGGGACTCCGCTTCTTGCGCCTGCCGAAAAATAATCCCGCGCCAACCTAATTAATTCGAGGGGAGGGGTCTCGTGAATGCGTATTGGCCAGTACGGGGGCGAGTAAGAAATTTTGCATCGCACAATGAGTTTGGCCGTCATCATTTGGTGCGTCGTAAAATAGTTACGTCCTACCCGCGCCTACCAACGAGGTGACGAATTTGTGTTTATTGCGTGTTAAATGCGTCATTATTTTGCGCAATTCTGGCGAATGCGGGCATGAAACGTGAAGGATTGGCCGCCTTCATATGTATATACATGAGTTGACTCCCTCAGCGCCCGACCGGAACGTGATCAGGCAGGACCGGTTCGTCTGGGCCGAACGCGAGGGGAATGAACCATGAATCGCATGAAAAAGAGGCTCTTGTTCGCAGGTGCGGCAATCACCGCCGCCATGTGCGGAATGCCCGCATCGGCCCAGGAAGCTGAGACGACCAGCGTCGGCGAAATTGTCGTCACCGGCAGCCGGATCAAACGCCAGGATATCAGCGGCGTTGGTCCAGCCACCGTCGTGACCGGCGAGGACATAGAGCGGACCGGGATCACCAACGTAGAGTCCCTGCTGCAGCGCCTGCCGTCCTCCGCCGGCGCTGCCGGCAACCAGACCAACTCCTACTGGACCGGCAACGGCTACGGCACGGCGCAGGTCAATCTGCGCGGCCTCGGCATCAACCGGACTCTGACGCTGATCAACGGCCGACGGATCGTCAACGGCGGCACCGGCGCGAACAGCGCCCCGGATCTGAACATGATCCCGACCGCCATCATCGGCCGCATGGACGTTCTGAAAGACGGCGCCTCGGCCATCTACGGCGCCGACGCCGTCGCTGGCGTGGTCAACATTGTCACCATCAATGATTTCGAGGGTCTCAAGCTCTCCAGCAAGTACGGCGTCACCGATGAAGGCGACGGCCAGGACCTCTCCTTCGACCTGCTATGGGGCATGCGGGGCGACCGCGGCGGGGTCACCGCCGCCCTGACCTACCAGAAGACCGAAGCCGTCAACCTGGCGAGCCGCGCCCCCTGCGGCCTGGGCGAGATCGACGGCAAGCTGGCTTGCGTTTCGAGCGCGACAACGCTCGGCGGCCGAGCCGTGCTTCCCAACGGCCAGCAAATCAACTTCAACCAGATCCCGGGGGGAGACGGGGACTTCTTCGAGCCCTACAACGCCGCCAAGCATAACTATAACGGCAACCCCTTCCTCAACGCCGTCTCGCCGATCGAGCGCATCAGCACGGCCTTCCTGGCCGACTACCAGCTGACGGACACCGTCAGCCTGTTCGGCGAAGTCTTCTTCACCCACAGGGAAAGCAACCAGCTCGCGGCGCCGGGCGCCCTGCGGAACCTCAAGCTCTCGGCGGCCCACCCGACCAACCCGACGGGTCAGGACATCACCCTCATCGCGCGCCGTCTCGCGGAACCGGGGCCGCGTCATTTCTTCCAGGAAACCGACACCTATCGGTTCGTCGGCGGCGCCCGAGGCGCCATCGCCGGAGACTGGACCTGGGAAGCCGCCGTCAACTGGGGCCGCAATACCGGCGTCGACGGGATGACCAATATCGCCAACCTGCAACGGGTCGGCGAAACCCTGAACACGGCCGTCTGCAGCACCACGCCCGGCGCAGCCATCCCTTGCGCCGACTACCTGGGCGCCGGCGACCTCAGCCAGGAGGCGCTCGACTATATCCTCTTCACCTCGCGTGACACCGGCGGCAACGAGCAGCGCAGCTTCACCTTCGATGTCACCGGCACGGTGCTCCAGCTCCCGGCCGGCCCGCTCGCCGCCGCTGCAGGTCTCGTCTACCGCGAAGAGAAGGGCTGGCGCGATCCTGACGCTCTCACCGTTCTGGGCATAGCCAACACCAACCAGCAGGACCCCATCGCCGGCGAGACCAAGGCCAAGGAAGCCTATGTCGAGCTGTCCGCGCCGCTCCTGTCCGACCTGCCCTTCATGCAAAGACTCGAGCTCGACGCCGCTGTCCGTTACTCGGACTATGATCTGTTCGGCGGCAACACCACCTACAAGCTGGGTTTGAACTGGAGCGTCGTAGACAGCCTGCGCCTGCGAGCCACCTTCGGCACCGGCTTCCGCATTCCCAGCGTTCCCGAGCTGTTCGGCGGCGTTGCAGAGGGCAATCTGACGACGACTGATCCGTGCAGCCGCTACAGCACCAGCGGAAACGCGACCCTGATCGCCAACTGCCAGGCTTCCGGCGTGCCGGCCAACTATGTGCAACTCGGCAACACGGTCCTGACCACGGTCGGCGGCAACCAGAAGCTTTCGCCCGAGACGGCCGAGACCCTCACCCTGGGCCTCGTCTGGCAGCCCGAACAGGTCAAGGGCCTGTCCCTGACCGTCGACTATTTCGACATCAAGGTCGAGGACGCCATCCGCTCCATCCCCGGCTCCACCAAGCTGGCGATCTGCTACGCCTCGCCGGGGATGAACCACCCCTTCTGCGGCCCGAACAACTTCACCCGCAGTCCTCTGACTGGCGAAGTGAACTTCCTCTCCGCCCAGCCGACCAACGCCGGCCTGGAAACCATGAAGGGCGTCGACATCGGCGCGCGCTACGCCTTTGATCTCGGCGAACGCCGCGCCAGCATCGACTGGAACACCACCTATCTCGGCGAATATGTCGTCACGCCCTTCCTGGGCGCGGACCCGATCATATTCGACGGCCATATCGGCGGCGGCAACGGCGGCTATCCCCACTGGCGTTCGAACGTCAGCGCCTCGGTTGTCGACGACCGCTGGACTGCGACCTATTCCGTGCAACTGATCGGCAAGGCGACGGACTTCAACGCCGCACCGGGCGACATCGGCTACGAGACGCCGAACCTCTTCTACCACAACGCCCAGTTCGCCTACCGGGTGGGCGAGAACGCCGACATCGCCGTCGGCATCGACAACCTCTTCGACAAGAAGGCGCCCTTCATCCAGAGCTGGACCGACGGCAATACCGACACCATGACCTACGACCTGCTCGGTCGCCGGGGCTATGTGCGGCTGACCTACAAGTTCAACTAACCTCGACATCGAGAAACGCCGGGCGTTCGACTGTTCCCTTCGCCCGGCGTTTCCCCGCCCCCCAATCAGTGAGTATCAAATGGTGCGCTGGCCTTCCGTAGCGCGAAAAGCCCACAAGTGGCTTGCGCTGATCATCGGCGTTCAGGCCCTGTTCTGGGTCGTGAGCGGCCTCTACATGACTGCCGTCCATATCGACATCATCCATGGCGATCATCTCGTGCGGACACCCGTCGCTGAGCCGATCTCCATGGGCGGTCTGGTCGATCCTGCGGTCATCCTAAAAAACGCGGGCGGGGCCCAGAGCCTGCGTCTCGACCAACAGCTTGGACAGCCGGTCTACATCGTCAGTCAGAAGAGCGGCCGGTCGCTGTTCGACGCCCGGTCCGGCGAGAAATTGCCGCTGATCGACGAAGCCGGCGCCCGACAACGCGCCGAGCAGATCTACGCTGGCGACGGCGGCGTTCGTGAGATGGAGCTGCTGTATGAAATCCCCGGCGAGATCCGGGGACGTGCGGCGCCGATCTGGCGGGTGCAGTTCGAAGGTCTGTGGCGACCCACCCTCTATATCGCCCCCCAGACCGGCGAACTCGTGGCCAAGCGCCATGACCTCTGGCGCACCTTCGACTTCGTCTGGATGTTCCACATCATGGACTATGAGACCCGCGACAACGTCAACAACATCCTGCTCAAGATCGCGACCTGGATGATGGTGATTACCTCCCTCACCGGGGCCTGGCTCCTGCTCTACAGCTTCCGCCGCAAGCGCCGCGTGCGCAAAGCCGCAGCGTGAGGATCATCAGATGTTTCTAATCCGCAGACTGCACAAATGGTTCGGCCTGGTCCTGGGTCTTCAATTCCTGCTCTGGGCCATCAGCGGCGCCGCCATGGCGCTGATCGATCATCGCAAGGTGGCCGGCGAAGATTCCATCGCCCACACCACGCCGTCGCCCACGCCCGCTGCGGTGCTGTCGCTGGCCCAGGTCGCCCAGGCGGTGGGCCAGCCGATTTCCCAGATCGAGTTGCGGCCGCTCCAGGGCGCCTGGGTCTACGCCGCGACGACGCCCAGCGGCGTCCAGTTGGTCGATCCCGTCGATGGCCGTCGCATCGTCATCGACGACGCCCGCGCCAAGACGCTGGCTGTCGCGGCTTTCAACGGCACGGCGCCCGTGACCTCGGTGACGCGGGTCGAAAAGCCCACGCTTGAGACGCGCGACTTCGCGCTGCCGGCCTGGCGGGTCGAGTTCGCGGACAAGGAGAAGACGACCCTGATCCTGAACGCCGTCACCGGCGAGGTCGCCGGCGCCAAGACCAACACCTGGCGGCTCTGGGACTTCTTCTGGATGATCCACATCATGGACTACACGGATCGCCAGAGCTTCAACCATCCGCTGATCATCATCATCGCCACAGGGTGTCTGTGGTTGGCTTTGAGTGGCTTCATCATGTTGTTCAGCGCCTTCCGACGCCAGGACTTCGCCTATGTTCATGATGGGATCGAATGGCTGCAGCGCCGCCGTTAAGACCGCGCCGGGGCGTTCTGCGCCCCGGCGCCTTCCGGTCGGGTTGACGGCCATGCGACCCAAGCTGACGCTTGGCCCGATTAACGGACATGACGGGGAGGAACGAAGCCATGGATCTCACGCTCCACCGACGCATCCGCTCCGACATCGCCGATCGCATTCTGTCGGGCGAATGGTCGCCGGGATTCCGCATCCCCTTCGAGCATGAACTGATGGCGGAGTACGGCTGTTCGCGCATGACTGTGAACAAGGCCCTCGCGCCCCTGGCGGAACGGGGCATGATCATTCGGCGTCGACGGTTCGGGTCCTTCGTGGCTCGGCCGCGGATACATTCCTTCGTGCTGGATATTCCTGACATCCAGGCCGAGATTCTTAATCGCGGCGAGCCCTATGATTTCGAGCTCCTGTCCCGGAAGGTCAGGGCGGCGCACAAGCGCGACGCGGAGGAGCTCGCTCTCGCTGCATCCGGCGAGGTGATCGAACTGCGTTGCCTTCACCGCAGCAGCGGCCGTCCCTTCGCGCTCGAGGAACGGCTGATCAGTCTCGCCTCCGTGCCCCAGGCTCGGGACGCCGATTTCACCGGGGTTCCGCCCGGCACATGGCTGCTGGAATGCGTCCCCTGGACGGAAGCTGAACACAGGATCCGGGCTGTGAACGTGTCCCGCGCAACCGCACTGACCCTCGGGATCGATCCTGCTGCGGCCTGCCTTTCCCTCGAACGTCGGACGTGGCGGCGCGCGGAGCGCATCACCTTCGTTCGTCTGACCTTTCCAGGGGAAGCCTATGATCTCGGAGCACGGTTCGCGCAGTCGGACCCCACGGGGGCTTTGGACCAGGCCGCCGACCCCGCGGCCGCGCCCTGATGAGGGCCGCACGGTCGGGGCGGAGCCCTGCGCCATTGTCGAAGGTTCGCTGCGACGGCCGTCGTTTCTGATGAAAATGTCGAATGAGGAAGCAGGGCTCAATGTCCGCAATCATGACCAAGGTTCTGATCATCGGCGCGGGACACGCGGGGGGCTCGGCGGCGGCGCTGCTGAGACAGTATGGCTTCGAGGGCGAGATCGTCCTGGCCGGCGAGGAGGCGGCGGCGCCCTATCAGCGGCCGCCCCTGTCCAAGGCCTGGCTGAAGGGGGAGGCAGGTCTGGAGGACCTGCTGCTGCGTCCTGAGAGCTTCTACGTCGAGCAGAAGATCGACCTGCGTACCGGCGTCACGGCCACGACCATCGATGCCGCTGCCAAGACGGTCGCTTTCGCCGACGGGACGGTAGAACCCTATGACGTGCTGATCCTGGCCACGGGATCGATGGCGCGGAAGTTGGCCATTCCCGGCGCGGACCGGCCAGACCTGATGGAACTGCGCACGCTGCACGACGCCGAACGGCTGAAGGCGGCGCTGGCCCCCGGCAAGCGTCTGGCCGTGGTCGGCGGCGGCTATGTCGGACTGGAAGCCGCAGCCTCGGCCCGCGCCCTGGGCGCCGAGGCGGTGGTGATCGAGCGCATGGACCGGGTGCTGGCCCGCGTGGCGTCGGAAACCCTGTCGGCCTTCTTCACCAACTATCACCGGGCCCGCGGCGTCGAAATCCTGACCGGCGCCGAGGTCTCGGGCTTCGAGGACGACGGCGTGCGGTTGGCGGACGGGAGCCTGATCGCGGCCGACGCGGTGCTCGTCGGCGTCGGCGCCCTGGCGCGCGAAGCCCTGGCGCGGACTGCGGGCCTGGCGTGCGAGAACGGCGTGGTGGTGGATGAGAACGCCCGCACTGCCGACCCGTCGATCTACGCCATCGGCGATGTGACCCACCGGCCCATCCCCGTTCACGGCGGGCGCATGCACCGGCTGGAGAGCGTGCCCAACGCCCTGGAGCAGGCCAAGCAGGCCGCCGCCGCCATCGTCGGCCGCGCGGCTCCAGCGGCCGAAGTGCCGTGGTTCTGGTCGGACCAGTATGACGTCAAGCTTCAGATCGCCGGCCTGCCGTTTGACGCCGACCATCAGGTGGTGCGTGGCGATCCGGCCAGCGGCGCTTTCGCCGTCTTCCACCTGAATGGCGACCGCATCGTTTGCGTCGAAGCGGTCAACGCCCCGGCCGATTTCATGGGCGGACGGCTGCTGATCGGCAAGGCGACGCCAGTGGATCCGGTCCTGCTGGCGGACCCCTCTGTTTCGATGAAGAGCGTCTGATCCGGCGCGCAGCAGCCGATAGCCGTCGCAGCGGGAAGCATCGCGTCTTGGCCCTCAACCGGCGCAGCAAGAGAGTTTGGCGACGTCCTTGTTGAACGTCAGCGCCGCCAGTTTCAGGCCCTCGACGGTCGTGAGATAGGGGAAGATCGTGTCGCCCAACTGCTCCACCGTCATTCCGCACTTGATGGCCACCGCTGCGGTCTGGATGCTGTCGGCCCCTTCCGGAGCAAGAATGTGCGCGCCGAGGAGCCGCCGCGTGCCGCGATCCGCCACCAGCTTGATGAGCCCGCGCGTGTCTCTGGCCGCGAGCGCGCGCGGGACGTGATCCAGGGTGATCATCGAGGTTTGGACATCATGCCCGGCCGCCCGTGCGGCGGCTTCCGTGAGCCCGACCGTCGCCACCTGGGGATCGGTGAACACGACCGCCGGCATGGCGCTGTTGTCGTAGGACAGACTGTCGCCGTTGAGCGCGTTTCGAGCGGCGAGCCTGGCACCGTAGGCCGCCATATAGACGAACTGGTCACGCCCGGTGACGTCACCGACGGCGTAGACGCCGGGGCGGGTCGTGCGCATCCGGTCGTCCACGACGATTCCTCCGTTTTCGGAGACGCTGACCCCCGACTCGGCAAGACCCAGGCCGTCCGAGTTGGCGATCCGGCCTGTCGTCATGAGCACGCGCTCGGCGGTGAGCACCCTCCGGCTGTCGCCCTGCGTAAGGGTGAGCGACACGTCCGTTTCCGAATGGGCGATAGCCTCGTAGGTCGCCCCGACAACCACGGTGACGCCCTCGTCTGAGAGGTAGCGTTGCAGCGCCTCGCTGATCTCGGGTTCACCTTCCGGCAACAGACGTGACCGGCACACGAGCGTGACCTGCACGCCGGCCCGGCTGAACATCTGAGCCAATTCCGCGCCTATGTATCCACCACCGATCACCAGCAAGGACTGCGGCAGCGCCTCCAGTTCGAGCGCGGTCGTGCTGGTCAGATAGGGGACAGTGTCGATCCCAGCGATCGCCGGAATCGCCGGTCGCGATCCCGTCGCGATGATCACCTTGTCGGTGGTGAGCCGGACATCGCCGACCTCCACGCCGCCCAAGACGAGCCTGGCTGCGCCTTCGTGGTAGGCGATGGCGTCGTAGCCTTGCAGGACATCTTCGTATTTGGCCTGACGCAGAGCGTTCACCAGTTGGTCCTTCTGGCGGATCACCTCGGACCAGGCGCTGATTTCAGCAGTGGCTCTCACGCCGTCGAAACGGCTTGCGGCCCGCGCCTGGTGCAGGGGCTCCACCGCGCGGATCAACGCTTTCGACGGCACGCAGCCTATGTTCACGCAGGTCCCGCCAATCGTTCCGGCGCCGACGAGCGCTACCCGCGCTCCCTCTTCGGCTGCCGTAATGGCGGCGGAGAAGCCGGCTGAGCCAGCGCCGATCACGACCAGATCATAGGTCTCTGCGGCGTTCCGGGAGAGAGGGCGACAGTCACTCATACTGCTCGGTGCTTTCAAATCTTGTGTCCGCCGTTGGGCGGGCGGCCTGCAACCGGACAGGCCTGGCGGCCCGCTACGGCGCGACGACAGGGAAGGCCGGAACGGGTGGGCTCGTCAGGAAGTAGAACTGCATGGCGCCGCCGATGTTCGTGCCGATGACGCCCACTAGCGAAACCTGGTTCCGCTAGTGGCTGGCCCGAACACGCGCGGGATAGCCGGCGTTGGTCGAGGCCTGAGCCAGGACTGTCGGCGTCACTCGCACGTCGTCGTAGGTCACGGTCGCCACGGCCCGTCCGGCGTCGCCAGGGTTCACGGATACAGCCGTAACGCCCGGAACCCGCGAGATAGCGCGTCGAACGATAGGGGCGCACGTCACACAGGACACATTGGTGACATCCAGCGTCACCGTGCGTTCGGCCGCCTGCGCCGTTTCGGCAGTGAAAAGCGCCGCTGCAACTGCAAGGGCGGCGCGGATGGAAAGGGTCATGGCCTTGATCTCCAGGAACTCACGCGCCGAGTAGCAGCGGCGCAACATAGGGAAATGCGACGGCGATGGCGACGAGCACGGACGCCGCCCAAAGCGCGATCTTGACAAGGCGGGTGGAGCCCGGTCGAGCGCAGGTCTCGCCTTCGGCGCAGGCGGTGCGAGGACGACGATAGACGCGGAAGAATCCGACACCCAGGAAAGCCACCGCCGCAACGATGAAATAGGGTTGATAGGGCGCGAGGACCGTGACGTTGCCGATCCAGGCCCCGCTGACGCCGAGCGCGAACAACACCAGCGGCAGAACACAGCAGGACGACGCGCCGATCGCGGCAGCAAGGCCTGCAACCGCCAGCCACGCACGGCTGGACGACTTGTCGGCTGGGGCCGCGGCGTTTCCGTTGGGGTTCTCGATGCCGTCCGAGGCGGCCATTGCCCACTCCTTCTCTTGGTGATGAAGGCAAGATAGGGTCTGTAGCGACTACAGATACAAGGGCTTTATCTTCGATGGACAAATTCGCCCTGCGTGACACGACGCCGCAGTTCGCGATCGGCGTGCTGTCGCGCCGAACCGGCGTCAACATCGAGACCGTCCGCTACTATGAGCGGATCGGCTTGATCCCTGCGCCGGCTCGCAGCGACGGGGGGCACCGCCTCTACGGCGGGGGGCACCTCCTTCGGTTAAACTTCGTTCGGCGGGCTCGTGATCTCGGTTTCACGCTGAATGAGGTTCGAGCCCTGCTGGACTTGGCGGAACAGCGGGATCGACCCTGTACCGAGGTCCGCGAAGTGGCCGCCGTGCACCTGACTGATGTGCGCTCCAAGATCGTCAGCTTGCGGGCGATGGAGCGGGTTCTTTCCGACATGGTGGCCCGTTGCGCCGAAGGCTCGACGCCGGACTGCCCCATCATCGAGGCGCTGTTCGACACCGAAGCGGTGCACCCCGTTTGATGGGTTGCGAAATTTAAGTCGATGATTTCTACGCCGTCATAGGGTGTGGGTGGTGGCCGTCCTTCTGGCCTTCAGGAGCTACAACAACCTCGGCGACCTCGGTCGGCTTCGTCATATCGGCCTGTTTGTCGTCAGCGCCACCTTGCCGGCCCTCAGCCAGACGCGCGCGCCCCTTCCTCCGGCGGTTGACCGACGGCGTTGGTCTCTTCGCCCTGGCGCCGTGTCTGCGCGGACTGCTGGCGATCAGCCTGGCTGCTGCGGCGGGCGGGGCGATCCGCACCTGCAGGATCACGTGCAGGACAAGGGGACGGATGAGACTACGCATGCCGATCCCTATGTGATCGACGAGCGACACAGGCGCTGGCCGTGGTCCAGGCGGTGAGGCCGCTCGCTCTCCTGTCTCTGTCATTGACCGGCGGCGGAACCGCCGGCCGACGACGAAGGCGTGAACCCCCTGTGGATCAGACGACGCGTTTCACTTCGGTGTAGGCACCTTCGGTCTTGAGGGTGACTGTCACGGGTGCGCCCGTGCGATTGCGCCAGAACCAGCCGTGACTGCCGGTGAAGGCCGCCGTCAGTTCGCCGGTTTCGCTCTGGGACGAGCCCTTGCCGTAGCCGTGGTAGGAGACGCCGGGGCGATCCGCGTGGGTGTCGAAGTTCAGGCGTCCGCCGCTGCTCGTCCAGGTGAAGCGGGCCTTGGCGCCCTCCGTCATGACCAGTTTGATTTCGGCGCCCTGGTCGGGCGCCAGGGTCAGTATGGTTTCATCGGTGCGCTGGCCGGAGGCGGCGTCGGGCGCCGGGCTGGCGGCCGCGGATTGGGCGACCGCAGCGACGACGACGGGCGCTGGACTCGCCTCGATCGGAGCCGCGGCTGCAGCGGCGTCCATCGCCTCGTCCGCCTTGGCTTCCGCAGCCAGGGAGACCTTGATCCGGCCCATCTCGGTCAGGCCGAAGACCGTTCCCACCCGGGTCGGATCGACGCCGTACTCGGACGGCAGGACGACAGTGACGAGCAGGCCGGCGGCGACGACGGCGGCGATGCCGGTCGAGCGGAGCAACTGACCCGTGGTGGGCAGGTCGGACAGGCGGGGTTTGTCAGCGTTGTACATGGTTCAGGTCTCCGGTCAGGCGACGAAATAGCCGACGAGCTGGTAGCCCGTCAGAATGAAGCCGAGGGTCATGAGGACGACGTTGGCGAGATAGGCGTGTTTGAAAAAGCTCTCGCTGCGGCGCCAGAAACCCATGACGATGAGGATGGCGCCGAGCGCCAGAAGCTGGCCGATCTCCACGCCGATGTTGAAGGCGACGAGATTGACCAACAGGCCGTCGGGGGACAGCTGGAAGTCCTGCAGCTTGGTGGCCAGGCCGAAGCCGTGGAACAGGCCGAACACCAGGGTGGCGACCTTGGTGTTGGGCTGGAAGCCGAACCAGCGCTGGAAGGCGCCCAGGTTGTCGAGCGCCTTGTAGACGACCGACAGGCCGATGATCGCATCCACCAGGTAGCTGGAGACGCTGATGTTGGTCAGCACGCCGAGCAGCAGGGTCGTGGAGTGACCGATGGCGAACATGGTCACGTAGATGCTGATGTCTTTCAGCCGGTAGAGGAAGAAGATCACCCCGAACAGGAACAGCAGGTGGTCGTACCCGGTCACCATGTGCTTGGCGCCGAGATAGACGAACGGCCAGAAGACGATCCCGGAGGTTTCCTGGATATAGCCCTTGTCGCCCTCGGCCACGCCGTGGGCGAGCGCCTGGGCGGCGGCGCCGTCGATGATGAAGAAGATGAGGACGGCCAGAAGCGCCGTCGCTGGGGATTTCAGCCAGGACCAGGGGTCGTGGCGGGACGCGATTGTCATGTGAATCCTCTTGGGCGGAAATCGAGTGTGCGGGAGGAAGGGGGCGGCGCGGCCGAAGCCGCGCCGCCCGGACGCCCTCAGGGCCGGCGGCTGAAAGGCAGGAAGCGCCGGGGATCGAAGCGGGCCAGGCCGCCGGGTGCAGCGCCCGTGGTCCCGTCAGGCTTCGATCGCCCGTGCACCAGGCTGTAGAGGGCTGGCAGCACGAGCAGGGTGAGCAGGGTTGAGGAGATGATCCCCCCGATCACGACCGTGGCCAGCGGGCGCTGGACCTCGGCGCCGGCCCCGACGTTGAGCGCCATGGGCACGAAGCCGAGGCTGGCGACCAGGGCGGTCATCAGCACCGGCCGCAGCCGGGTCAGGGCGCCTTCGCGAAGGGCCTCGCCCAGGGGTTTGCCCTCGGCGATCAGGCTGCGGATGAAGGTGACCATGACCACCCCGTTCAGCACCGCCACCCCCGAGAGGGCGATGAAGCCGACGCCGGCGGAGATCGACAGCGGCAGGCCTCTGAGCATCAGGGCCGCGACCCCGCCGGTGAGCGCCAGGGGCACGCCGGAGAAGACGATGGCGCTGTCCTTGACCGAACGGAACAGGGCGAACAGCAGGCCGAAGATCAGCAGCAGCACCGCCGGCACCACCAGTTGGAGCCGTTTGGCCGCCGAGATCAGCTGTTCGAACGTACCGCCGTAGGTGACCCAGTAGCCGGCAGGGACGACCACGTCGGCTTCGATCCGCTTCTGCACCTCGCCGACGAAGGAGCCCAGATCGCGGTCGCGGACATTGGCTGTCACCACGATGCGGCGCTTGCCGTTTTCGCGGCTGATCTGGTTCGGCCCCTTGACGAGTTCGATCACGGCGACCTCGCTCAGGGGAATGAACCGGCGCGCCTGGCCCTCGGCGGCCGGCAGGGGAATCTGCAGGCGGCCGATGGCGTTGACGTCCGAGCGCAGGTCTTCCGGCAGGCGGACCACCACGTCGAAGCGACGGTCGCCCTCGAAGATCTGGCCCGCGGTCGTGCCGCCCATGGAGGTCGAGATGACCGACTGGACGTCGTCGAGGCTCAGGCCCAGGCGCGCCATGGCGGTGCGATCAGGCGTGATCTGCAGCACCGGCAGGCCGGTGATCTGCTCGGTCTGGGGATCGGCCGATCCCTCGACTGAAGCGACGACGGCCTCGACCTCGGCGCCCAGCCGCAGGAGTTCGTCCAGATCGTCGCCATAGATCTTGACGGCGACGTCGGCGCGAACGCCGGACAGCAGTTCGTTGAACCGCATCTGGATGGGCTGGGTGAACTCGTATTTGCTGCCGGGAATCTCGCTGACGGCGGCTTCCATCTCCGCGACCAGGTCCCCGCGCGACTTGCGGGGATCAGGCCAGTCCCTGCGGTCCTTCAGCATGATGAAAGTGTCGGCGACCGACGGCGGAACGGGATCGGTGGCGACTTCGGCGGTGCCGATCTTGGCCACGACCCGCTCGACCTCGGGGAATTTCGCCAGACGGGCCTCCAGCGCGGTCTGCATCTGGACGGCCTGGGTCAGGCTGGTGCCCGGAATGCGCAGGGCGTGCATGGCGATGTCGCCTTCGTCGAGATTGGGCACGAACTCCGAGCCCATTCTTGAAGCGCCGAAGCCGGCGATGACGACGAGGACTACGGCCAGCCCCACCATCAGCCTGCGGCTCCTGAGGGCGAAGTCGAGCGCGGGCTGATAGCCGATCCGCGCCCAGCGCATGAGGAAGCTGTCCTTCTCCTCCACCTTGCCCGTGACGAACATGGCGACGGCGGCGGGAACAAAGGTCAGGGACAGCAGCAGGGCCGCCGTCAGGGCGATGACCACGGTGATGGCCATCGGATGGAAGGTTTTGCCCTCGACCCCGGTCAGGGCGAAGATCGGCACATAGACGAGGGTGATGATCATCACCCCGAACAGGGAGGGGCGGATCACTTCGCTGGAGGCGGAGCCCGCCAGTTCGAACCTTTCCTCTCGGGTCAGGATGCGCCCCAGACGATGCTGGGCCTCACCAAAGCGACGCAGGCAGTTCTCGACGATGATGACGGCGCCGTCGACGATCAGGCCGAAGTCCAGCGCCCCCAGGCTCATCAGATTGCCCGAGGTGCCGGTGCGCACCATGCCCGTGATCGTCATCAGCATGGTGATGGGGATGACCGCCGCCGTGATCAGGGCGGCGCGGATGTTTCCGAGCAGGAGGAAGAGGACGACGATGACGAGCAGGGCGCCTTCGACCAGGTTCTTCTCGACCGTCTTGACGGCCCGCTCGACGAGGTCGGTCCGGTCATAGACCGGCGACGCCTTCACCCCCTTGGGCAGGGCCTTGGCGGCTTCCTCCAGGCTGGCCGCGGCGGCCTGGGCCACGACGCGGCTGTTCTCGCCCGCCAGCATCAGGACGGTGGCCAGCACCGTCTCCTTGCCGTTCTCGGTCGCGGCCCCCGTCCGTAGCTCCTCGCCCATGTCGACGTCCGCGACGTCGGCGACGCGGATCGGCACGCCGCCGCGCGTAGCGATGACCACGGCGCCGAGATCCTCGCGGCTGGTCGCCTGGCCCGGCACCCGGATCAGATACTGTTCGCCGTAGCGTTCGACATAGCCCGCGCCGACGTTGGCGTTGTTCTTCTCCAGCGCCTCGACGATCTCGGCCATGGTCACGCCATAGGCGGACAACCGCTCTGGTCGCGGGGTGACGTGGTACTGCCGCTCATAGCCGCCGATGGTGTTGACCTCGGTGACCCCACGGGTGTTGCGAAGCTGGGGCCGGATGACCCAATCCTGCAGGGTGCGCAGGTCCTCGGTCGAATAGGGCTGGCCGTCGGGCCTCCGGGCGCCGGGCTCGGCTTCGACCGTATACATGAAGATCTCGCCCAGCCCCGTGGCGATGGGACCCAGCTCCGGTGTGATCCCCGGCGGAAGCTGGCCGAGCGCGCCTTGCAGCCGTTCGTTCACCAGCTGGCGAGCGAAATAGATGTCGGTGCCGTCGTCGAAGATGACGGTCACCTGGCTCAGGCCGTAGCGCGAGACCGAGCGGGTGTATTGCAGTCCCGGCACGCCGGCGACGGCCGTCTCGACGGGGAAGGTGATGCGTTGTTCGGCTTCCAGCGGGGAATAGCCCGGCGCCTCCGTATTGATCTGGATCTGGACGTTGGTGATGTCGGGGGTGGCGTCGATCGGCAGGCGCTGGAAACTCCAGACGCCGACGACGCAGGCCGTGAGGACCAGCCCCATGACGAGCCATCGGAAGCGGATCGACAGGGCGATGATGCGATCAAGCATGATGCGCGCGCCCCCTAGTGGTCATGGCTCGCGCCGGACTTTTCGATGTCCGCGCGAATGAGGAAGGCGCCGTCGACGACATATTCGGTCCCGGGCTCCAGGCCGCCGAGGACCTCGGTCCATTCGTCGGTGCGGCGGCCCAGTTCGAGCATCCTCACCTCATAGGTGTTTCCGACCCTGGCGTAGACGACGGTGAAGTCACGGAAGGGCTGGAGGGCTTTGGTCCGCACCGCGAGCGGCGCCTCGCCTTCGCCGACCTGGACCGATCCCTGGACGCCCAGACCCGGACGCCAGACGCCGTTCTGATAGGGCAGCTCGACATGGGCGACCAGGGTCTGGCTCAGGACGTCATCCGACGGCAGGATGGCTTCGATCACGCCGCTGGCCCGGTGTTCGCCGGCCAGGCTCGTCACCTCCACCCTCTGGCCGACACGCACGCGTTCGGCGTCGCGCGGATAGAGGAAGAACTCGGCGTGAAGCCGGGTCGGATCGCCGATGACCAGCATGGGCGCGCCGTTGCCGGTGATGGCGCCGGGGTTGGCGTTCTTGGCCAGGATGACGCCGGAGATCGGCGCCGTGACGGCGTAGGTCTGCAGGCTTTCGCTGGATTCCACGCGCGCCAGGACCTGGCCGCGCGTGACGCGTTGGCCGAGCTGGACGTTCATGGCCACGACCCGACCGGGGTAGCGGGCGTGGACCTCGCTCTGGCCTTCCGGCGTGATCTCGACGCGCCCGCTGAGCGGCAGGCTTTCCCCGAGGACGGCGGGGCCGGCCGTCTGGGTCGTGACCCCGCCGGCCTGGGCGGCCGTCGGGGTGATGACCGTGCGGCCTTCATAGGACTGATAGGTCCAGGTCGAGCGCTTGGCGGCCTGGGTCGCGTTCACGGCCACGTCGAAGGAGTGGGGCTCGAACACGACGCCGGGGCTGGCGAGATAGTCCTTTTCCGGGGTGAACTGGAAACGGTCGACCTTGGGGCCCAGGCGGGTGAGCGCGATGTCGGCCGACACAAGGGCGGGATCGAGGGGCTTGTCCTTGAGGTAGGGGTAGAGGCGGAACAGGGGCTCGGGACCTTCCTCATAGATGGTGATCTCGAGCGAGAAGTCGCCGTCGCGCAGCAGGCGGCCGTTGTGGGGGCCGCGTTCATAGTCGGCGGCGGCGGCCGCTTCGGCCTCGCCGCCCTCGGCCGGCTTGGCGCGCTCGCCGCAGCT
>NZ_GL883086.1:787322-792276 GCF_000204035.1 Brevundimonas diminuta ATCC 11568 | reverse complement strand
TCACCCGGGCGGTGCGGTCGCCGCCGCGCTCGAGGCGCTGCTCATAGGAGAGGGTGGTTTCCGTGCGGCCGAGGATGTCCCCGCCGCCAAGGGTGGGAAGGTTCTCGACCATCAGGCCGAGCGTGGGGTTGGGGCGGACGTCGGCCTGGCGCACGCCGGCTTCAGCCGCCTGGGAGCGAGCGGCGGTCCCGGCGAGCGCCGGATCGGCGCCGACGGCGCGACGGAGAGCCTCTTCCAGAGGAAGGGGCCGGGCAGGCGCGGTCGAGGGCGTCGCCTGGGCGAACGCCTCGACGGGCGGCCAGGCCGCCGCGAGCGTGAGCGCGAGGGCCGAAACGGCCGCACGACGCGCCCACCATCCGGCAGCGCCGGACATGGGATGTCTCAAGGATAGTCTCCAAAAACAGGGGCGCGCGCGGCCGAACGGCCGCGCAGGATCAGGCGATCAGGCGCGCGTGTTTTGGAGGATGTGAGGGATCATCGCCGGTCAGGCCGGGCGGCAGGGCGTCCGGCGCAGGCCCAAGGTCGAGCGAGGCTAGCAGGCCGGATCCGACAGGGTGGACGGGCGCGGTCAGGGCCAGGTGGATGTCGCCGCCGCTGTGATGATGGTGACTGAAGGGGGCGTCGCCATTGTCGGCGACGTCGAGGACCGCGCCGCCGTCCGGTGCTTCGCTCGCAGGGACGTGATCGTGGTGGTGGGCTACTTCCGCCATGGCTTCATAGGTCACGCCGGGGAACTGTACGCTGTGTTGGACGCGATGCTGGTTGTTGACCACCCCATGCATCTGCACCGCGACCATGATGGTCACGCCGAGGCAGATGCAAAGGAGGCGTAACAGCTGCGGCAAGAAGTAAATTCCCTGACGATTCCCGTTAGGGGGAATCCGATTTCAACGCAATGGAGGGATCGTCGCACTGGCCGGTCCAGGCGAATGTGTCGTGGTCGAGCCCCTGGTTCCTCTTTCCGGAGGCCGGGCCCACAGGGGCTCACCCGGGTGGATTCCGTAGTGGTTCAGTCGGTTCCTCGCCGATAGGTCAGCGGCATTCCACTGTCAGGTGCCCGAGTTCATGAACCGGCTTGAGGCGGGTGCGGATCGTGTCGCTGTCGACGCCGCCCGTCACGCTGACGATGGCGGCGTGGGCCTCGGGACCCACGCGCCAGACATGCAGATCGGTGATGCGAGCGTCGCCGGGACCTTCGACACATTCACGCACCTCCGCCTCGATAGCCTGGTCCGTCGTGTCGAGCAGTACGGCGGCGGTGTCGCGCATCAAGCTCCAAGACCATCGGGCGATAACGATCGCGCCCACGATCCCCATCACCGGATCGAGCCAGACCCAACCCAGGTACCGACCCGCGATCAGCGCGACGATGGCCAGAACCGAGGTCAGGGCGTCAGCCAGGACGTGAAAATAGGCCGAGCGCAGATTGTTGTCGCGAGGCTCGCCATGATGCTGGTGATCGTCATGGTGATGGTGGTCATGGCCGTGATGGCTGTGGCTATGGCCGTGGTGATGACCGCCGCCCGCCAGCAGAAGCGCGCTCACCAGATTGACGCCCAGGCCGAGAATGGCGACCAGCGTGGCCTGTCCGAAGGCGACGGAGCGGGGATCGAACAGCCGGGCGACGGACTCGCCGGCGATGCCCAGCGCCACGATGCCGAGCACCAGCGCCGAGGCGAAGCCCGACAGATCGCCGACCTTGCCGGTCCCGAAGCTGAACCGGCGGTTGGCTGAATGGCGTTTGGCGTAGGCATAGGCGCCTGCCGCGACAGCCAGAGCGCCCGCGTGGGTCGCCATGTGGAAGCCGTCCGCCAGCAAAGCCATCGAACCGTAGATCATCCCGGCGATGATCTCGCCGACCATCATCACGGCGGTCAGGCCGACGACCCACAGCGTCCGGCGCGCGCTCTCGTCATGGGCGCGGCTCAGGAAATGGTGGTCGTGGGTCAGGTGGTCGGTGTCGAACAGGGTCATGGGCGTGGATTACTTGGAATAGCGACGGATGATGGCGATCAGTTCGTCGGCGCCGCTCTGACGATCGGCGTCGCTCAGTTCGGGATGGGCGACGTGATGGCGAAGGTGGTCCTCGATCAGCTCTTCCAGCAGTCCTCCCATGGCGCCGCGAGCCGCAGCGACCTGCTGAAGGATTTGCGAGCAGTCGGTGTCGCTTTCGATGGCGCGTTCGATCGCGCCGATCTGGCCGGCGATCCGCCGAACGCGGGCCACGAGCTTCTTCTTGTTGGTCGATGTGTGCGCCATAGGATACCCCTGTATAGTATTTTTACGCCGTGACCAGTGCTGGAGCGGACGTCGCGGGAGCCTGCAGCTCGCCACGCGACCGTCCGATTTGAGGGCGGTTCGGCAGATCGTCGCCGGTATGATGGCGGGCGCAGGCTTCGCGCCTCGCCTTGAGCCCTTCCCCCAAGGGGTATAGGCCGGACGAGCGCTGAATTTGGAGTGACGCCATGCCGACGGTCCACGATCCTCGCCATACTCCCGCTCACAAGGATGCTTCGCATGAAGGCGGAGGGGCGATCGACCCGGTTTGCGGCATGGCCGTGGATCGGGCCGCCGCCCAGCATCGCGCAGAGCACGAAGGTCACGACTACGTCTTCTGCTCGGCGGGATGTCGGACGAAATTCGTTTCGGATCCCGGCCAATACCTCGGCGAGAAGCTGAAGGCGAAGGCCGCGCCCGCAGGGACGATCTACACCTGTCCGATGCATCCGGAGGTGCGCCAGGAAGGGCCGGGGTCCTGCCCGATCTGCGGCATGGCGCTGGAGCCCGAGACTGTCACTGCTGAAGCCCTGCCCAATCATGAATTGAAGGACTTCACGCGGCGGCTCTGGGTCGGCGCCGTCCTCACCCTGCCGGTAGCCGCGCTGGAGATGGGCGGTCACCTGACCGGACTGATGGACAGAATTCCCGGGCAGACGTCGAACTGGATCCAGTTCGTGCTGGCGACGCCTGTGGTCCTGTGGGCCGGCTGGCCCTTCTTCGTGCGCGGATGGAAGTCCCTCCTCAACCGCAGCCTCAACATGTTCACCCTGATCGCCCTGGGCGTCGGGGCGGCCTGGATCTACAGCGTTGTCGCCGTGCTGGCGCCGGGGCTGTTTCCCGCGGCCATGCTGCGCATGGACGGGAGCGCGCCCGTCTATTTCGAAGCGGCGGCGGTGATCACGGTGCTGGTCCTGGTGGGCCAGGTCCTGGAACTGCGCGCGCGCGAACAGACCTCCGGCGCGATCCGGGCCCTGCTCGACCTGACGCCCAAGACAGCCCGCCGGGTGCGCGACGACGGCGCCGACGAGGATGTGACGCTCGACCTCGTGGCGGTGGGCGACCGGCTGCGCGTCCGCCCGGGTGAAAAGATCCCGGTCGACGGCGAGATTCTCGAAGGGCGCGTGGCCATCGACGAATCCCTCGTGACCGGGGAATCCATGCCGGTCACCAAGGAGGCCGGGGCCAGGGTCATCGCCGGCTCGCTGAACAAGACAGGCTCCTTCGTGATGAGGGCGGACAAGGTCGGCGCCGACACCCTTCTGGCCCAGATCGTCCAGATGGTGGCCCAGGCCCAGCGCAGCCGCGCGCCCATCCAGCGCCTGGCCGATCTGGTGTCCGGCTGGTTCGTGCCGGCCGTTATCGCCATCTCCGTGGTCGCCGCCGTCGTCTGGGGTCTGGTCGGTCCGGATCCGCGCCTGTCCTACGCCCTGGTCGCGGCGGTGTCGGTTCTGATCATCGCCTGCCCCTGCGCGCTCGGCCTCGCCACGCCGATCTCGATCATGGTGGGGGTGGGGCGGGGGGCGCGCGCCGGCGTCCTCATCAAGAACGCCGAGGCGCTGGAGCGGTTCGAGAAGGTGGACACCCTGGTGCTGGACAAGACCGGCACCCTGACCGAGGGCCGTCCTTCGGTGACGGCGATCCGCCCGGTCGAGGGTTTTGACGACGTCGAGCTTCTTCGCCTGTCCGCCAGCCTCGAGCGGGGCAGCGAACACCCCCTGGCCGACGCCATCATGCGCGCCGCAGCCGATCGCGACCTCACGCTTTCCGAGGCTGCGGAGTTCGACAGTCCGGTCGGCCGCGGCGTCACCGGCCAGGTCGACGGTCGACGTCTGTTCCTGGGCAATGCCCGCTACCTGACGGAGGCCGGGGTCGATGTCGCGCCCCTCGAGGCGGCGGCCGAAGTGTTGCGAGAGGAGGGCGCTACGGCCATCTTCGTCGCGGTTGACGGCGCTGTGGCCGGCGTCCTCGGCATCGCCGATCCGGTGAAGGCCACCACCGCCGACGCCATCCGCGATCTGAAAGCCGCCGGCCTCCGGCTGGTGATGATGACTGGCGACAATCACACGACAGCGCTAGCCGTCGCACGCCGGTTGGGCATCGACGACGTCCGGGCCGAGGTGCTGCCGCAGGACAAGGCTTCGGTTGTGGAGCAGCTTCGGTCCGAGGGGCGCGTCGTGGCCATGGCCGGCGACGGCGTCAACGACGCCCCGGCTCTGGCCGCGGCGGACGTCGGCGTCGCCATGGGCGCCGGTTCAGACGTGGCGATCGAGAGCGCCGGCGTCACCCTGCTGGGCGGCGACCTCCAGGGCATCGTCCGCGCGCGGCATCTGTCCAGGGCGGTCATGGGCAATATCCGCCAGAACCTGGTCTTCGCCTTCGGCTACAACACCCTGGGAATCCCCGTGGCGGCGGGCGTCCTCTATCCGGTGTTCGGCCTGATGCTGTCGCCGGCCCTGGCGGCGCTGGCCATGGCGCTGTCGTCGGTCAGCGTGATCGCCAATGCGCTTCGTCTCAGGGCGGTCAGGCTCTAGGCGATGCAGGCGGCGAAGGATTCGCCAGGCGCTTGCCAGTCTTGAGGGGAAGGCCGCAGGCCTGCGTATCTATGAGAGAGGGGCGCTTCCTCAAGGAGACACACGTGAACCGTTTCAAGATCGCAAACCTGGCCGGCGCGGTC
>NZ_GL883086.1:773795-787145 GCF_000204035.1 Brevundimonas diminuta ATCC 11568 | reverse complement strand
CGCCCACGCCCGCCTCGTCAGCGCCACGCCGGCGACCGGCGCCACGGTGGCGGCCCCGCGCACCATCAGCCTCACCTTCAGCGAGCGCATGGCTCCGGCCTTCTCGGGATTTGACCTTGCCAACGCCCAGGGAACCGTCATTCCGGTTCAGGCCCGGGTCTCCAAGGACGGCAAGACCCTGAGCGGGTCTCCGCGCTCCGCCCTGGCCGCCGGCGCCTATACGGTCAACTGGCGCGTAGCCTCGCCCGACGGGCACCGCATGACGGGCTCCACCACCTTCATCGTGCGCTAAGCCATGCTGGAGGTCTCGGTCGTCTTTTTGAGGCTGGCGCAGTATCTGGGCGCCATGCTCCTGCTGGGCGTGCCCCTGTTCTTCGCCTTCAGGATGCCCACGTCGGACGCGGCCGTCGAAAGATGGCCGCGAAAGACGCTGCTGATTGCGGCGTTCGCGACCGCGATCGCCTCGCTCGCGGCTCTGGTCCTGCAAACCGCCGTCATGGCGGGATCGATGGCGGAAGCGCTGAAACCGGCGTCCCTTGCCTATATGGCGTTCGACATGGAGATCGGCCGCGCCTTTCTGGCGAGAGCGGTGGTCTCGGCTCTGGCTGGTGTCCTGCTTCTTGTGCTGCGGCCCAACCGGGCGAGCTGGATTGGCCTCGCGATCCTGGGCCTGGTGGTTTGCGCCAGTCTGGCCTGGACCGGCCACGGCGGCGCCACCGAGGGCGCTCCGGGCGTCATACACCTAGGGGCGGATGTCATCCACGCCGCCGCTGCGGCCATGTGGTTGGGGGCTCTCGCTGCGCTGGGCCTGTTCCTGACTATTCCTCATGGAGATCCGGAGCGGGACCGGCTGACCCATGACGCTCTGCACGGTTTCGCCGGCATGGGCACGCTCGCGGTCGGTCTTCTGGTCGCGACGGGTCTGGTGAACACCTGGTTCCTGGTCGGTCCCGATCGGTTGGGGGCGCTTCTGACGACGCCCTACGGCCTTCTGCTGACGGCGAAACTGGCGGTCTTCGTCGGCATGCTGGCCCTGGCGGCGTCCAATCGCTTCGTCCTGACGCCGTGCCTTCATCGCGCCCTGGAAGATGAGAGCCAGAAGTCGTCGGCGATCAGGGCGCTGCGACGCAGCCTGGTGCTGGAGACGCTCCTGGCGGTCATTCTTCTGGGGCTCGTCGCCGTGATGGGAACGCTCGCGCCGCCCGCCGCCATGATGATGTGACGTCATAGCGCACGACACGGTCTGCGTCGCCTTCAGGAGTCTCGGAGCGATGATGTCCTCCCCTTGCGTCGTCAGCGCAGGGGAGGGCGTTCGCTAGCCGAGCCTGACCCGTGTCTCGTTCAGGAAGGCGTAGTCCAGAAGGTAGAGGTTCTTGGGCGCAGGCCCCTTCCGGATACGTCCTGCGGTGTCGTAGTGGGAGCCGTGGCACGGGCAGAACCAGCCGCCGTAGTCGCCCGTCCCGAAGGTCGGAATACACCCGAGATGGGTGCAGACGCCGATCAGGATCAGCCATTCGGCCTTCCCCGGTTTGTGACGACTGGCGTCCGTCGCCGGGTCGCGCAGCGCAGCATGGTCATCCGCGACCGCCTCGGCGATTTCCTTGGGGGTCCGGTGACGGATGAACACCGGCTTTCCGCGCCATTTGACCACGATCTGCTGGCCGAGCTGGACCTTGCCGTAGTCGACCTCGACCGAGGAGAGGGCCAGGGTGTCGGCCGCCGGGTTCATGGAGTTGATCAGGGGCCAGAGCGCCATGCCGACGGCGCCGACGGCCATGGCTCCCGCAGCGACGTGGATGAAGTCCCGCCGTTCCGTGGGGGCCGGGGAGGAGAGAGCGGCCTTGTTGTCCGCAAGCGGCATTCAAGTTCCTCTCGAGATGAGACCCTGGGTTCCGAGGCGGCGTGACGAGGGGCGCAATTTTTTCATTGGAACTGATCCTGCCGGATCAACCTCGCGCCGGAAGGGCCGGTTCCCGACCTCCACCGCATGGGAGAGGTCGGGAATAGAGACCGTCTGAGCCGCGAAGGGGGCGGCGGCGCGTGTCAGGAAGCCGGTCGCGGCGCTCTGGTCGAGGAGTGATAGCTGACGATACGCCATTCGCCGTCGCGCTGTCTAAGGACGCTCGTGGCGACGCCGCGCCGTTCAACCGGGGCGCGACCGGCGGCTTTGAACGCGATCCGGAAGCGGTAGGTCTCCGTCGCATAGGCGACGTCGCCGACGACGGTCGCCTTCGCCACATGATCCTGGAAGGCGAAGCTGGAGAATTCGGCGAGCTCGGGGCCGAGGTGGTGGGACAGATACTGGGAGATGGTTCCCTCGACGCCGCCCTGTTCGAAGACCTGGGCGTCGGGCCAGAAGAAGGTTTCGGCGCGAGGCGCATCGAGCGTCTCGAGCGCGACGCGGTAGCCATCCAGCACGGCGACCACCTGGGCCTCTGCGTTCGATTGGGCCAGCGCGGGCGCCGTGATCATCGCGGGGGCGGCGAGGGCGGCGACGGCGATGATCATGGAACGATAGGTCAAAGGGGTTCTCCTTGGTCGTTGTGAACGAAACGTCCCGGTTCGGGCCGGGGCGTGGGGTTAGTTCGGGCGAAAAGCCGACGAATGATGCGCCGGCCGGGCCGCTCTACGGCCACATGGACGAAGGCGGCCACGGCGAGCGAGAGGGCCAGGAGCAGGGCGAGTTCCCAGGGGCTCATCCTGTAGTCGGAGGGCAGGCCGTGGAGCTTCTCTGCTGCGTTTCTCCAGACCATGAGCACCGGGATGTGGACCATGTAGAGGGCGAAGGAGGCTTCGCCGGCGAACAGCCAGGGGCGGGCGGAAAGGAAGGTCCTGGCGCCGGATTTTGCGAGCAGCGCAAGCGCCAGGAGGAAGGGGCCCGCGAACAGGACGATGAGGCGGTCGTCCAGGGGGTATTGCATGGCGACCAGGAGGAGGCCGGTGGAGCCGACCGCCAGGACGAGGGCGGCTCTTTGTGAAACGCGTATGCCCTGGCCGAGATAATAGAGCCCGATGCCGTAGAGGAATTCCGGGAGTATGCGCAGGACGCCCATGCTGCCCTCGGCGCGGGGCAGCACGGGGCCGAAGACTTCGCGATAGACCGCGTCGAGCACCACGAACAGGAGAGCGGCGAGGCCGATGATGAGCCAGGGACGGCGTCTCAACCTCAACGCGATCCAGGCGTAGGCCGGAAAAATCAGATAGGCGAACCATTCGGCCGAGAGCGACCAGGAGGGGCCGTTCCATTCGGCGTCCTGGTTGGGAAACCAGGCCTGGACCAGGAAGAGCGTCATCAGGAAGTCGGGAACGTTGAAGCGCCCGCCCTGCAGGGCGATCCCGATGAAATCTGCGGCCAAGACCATGGCCAGCATCGCCAGCAGGATGAAAAGGTGGGCCGGATAGATGCGCGCGAACCGCGCGACGATGAACGGCCCGAAGCGGGGAGCGGCCTCGCCCTGCAGGTAGACGTGCGTCAGGATGAAACCCGAGAGGATGAAGAAGACGTCCACGCCCAGGCGCGCCCGGTTCAACAGGCCCGAGGCCTCGGGCGGCAGGGTCCACGCCAGCTGATAATGGAACAGCACCACCCCGAGCGCCAGGAAAAAGCGAACGCTCGTCAATGGCTCGATGACAGGCGGAAACGGATGCCGTCCCGAGGGGGAAACAGGCGTCGACATGATTCAACCCTTTCCTGAGGATTTGATCCGCGCGTTCACGAAGGGGCCGCCGCCGGGGGCGGCTGGCGCTAGGCTTCCGATGACCATGCTTTCGCCCCTCCCGGCGAAGACCCGCTCTAATTCTCTTACGCACGGTCTGGCTTGTCCCCCTCGATTTGCGTCAAAGCGAGTTGGGCCGCTCCGTCTTGAGGGATGAGCGCCGGGTAATGCGTATCCCCAGTAACAACGTCGAAAGGCACCGATCATGGATGATCTCGGAATTTGGCTGGCGCGCGCCGCGCCCGGCGACGGCGTGTCGCTAGATCGGCTCGAGGAGGATGTCTGGAGCCGCGTGAAAGCGATCCAGGCGCAGCAGGCCACCGATCGGATTCGTTTGGCCGCCGTGGCCATGGCCCTTGTGATCGGCATCGCCAACGGCGGCCTCGGGGCGACATTCGCGCAGACGACCGCTTCGGAGATGGCGATCTTCTCGGTGGCGGCGACATCGCCGCTGGTGCGGCTGGAAGTAGGCTGATGGCGATCGCCTGGAAGTCCATCGCCGTGACGGTCGCGCTCGCCGCCGCGGCGAGCGGGGTCGCCGCATGGGCGGGCGCCAGCTGGGTCCTCAACAAGCAGGCGCCGCCTTCCTTGCACGAGATCGTCCACAAGGATCTCGATCTGTCGTCGGAACAGTTGGCCGAGATCGAGGACATCGAAACCCGGTTCGCCGGGCAGCGCGTCCAGCTGGAATCTCGCGTGCAGGCGGCCAATCGCGAGCTTGCCGAGGCCATCAGGGTCAGCAACGGCGACAGCCGGGCGGTTCAGCCGGCCGTCGACCACTTCCATGACGCCATGGGGGGGCTGCAGCAGGCGACGATCGCCCATATCTTCGAGATGCGGACAGTGATGAACGAAGCCCAGGCGCGTCGCTTCGACCGGAGCGTTGTCGCGGCGCTCACGGCTGACGACGCTCAGTAGCCTCCGTGCAGGAGCGCCAAACCCTGCAGACGAGAGCGGCCCACGGCGACGTCGTGGCGTTTGAAACGCTCGTGCGTGACACCAAGGCAGGTCTCTACAGGTTTGTCCGCCGCTATGTCGGCGACGCCGATGAAACCTATGATCTCGTGCAGGAGGCCTACGCCGCCGCCTGGCTGGCCATCCGCCGCTATGATCCGGAACGATCGTTCGAAGCCTGGCTGCGCACGATCGCCATCAACAAATGCCGGGATTGGAGCCGTCGTCGCAAAATCCGCCGGCTGTTCATGGGCGTGGCAGACCTCCAGTCGTCGGAGGCGCTCGCCGTACCGGACGAGCAGGCCGGCACGGAAGACAGATACGACGCCGCCGAACAGGCGCAACGTCTGCATGCCCTTATTGCCGCACTGCCGCCGAAGCTGAAGGAGCCGCTGCTGCTGACCGCCATCGAGGAGCGCAGTCACGCCGAGGTCGCGGAAATCCTGGGCCTCTCCGCCAAGGCCGTTGAGATGCGGGTCGCCCGGGCGCGCCAGAAGCTGGCGCAGCAACTGCGCGACGAAGCCTGATCAACTGGCGCCTTCGGAACCCAATCGGCGTCCCGGATTTGCAGTATCAGGCGTCCGAGGGGAGGGAGGCCTCGCGTGCGTATCCTATTGGAGAGCCAGGTTCGTTTCCCGAACGGACAGGCGGTGAGGACTGTGCAATGACGCTGGATCGTCGAAGGCTGCTGCGCGGCGCTGTTGTTGGCGGCGGCTTGTTGAGCTTGCAGGGCTTCTTGCCAGCCTGGGCGCAGACCGGATCTCCCGGTCTACGCGCGGATTATCCCACGCTGACGGGCGCTGATATCAATCTGACGGTTGGACAATCGCCGTTCACCGTCAACGGCAGGACGGCGACGGCGACGACGATCAATGGCCAGCTTCCGGCGCCGCTTCTGCGCCTTCGCGAAGGCCAAAACGTCCGCCTGGCGGTGTCGAACCAACTGGACGAAGAGACGTCGATCCACTGGCACGGCATCCTGTTGCCGTTCCAGATGGACGGCGTCCCCGGGATCAGCTTCCCCGGCATCAAGCCGCGCGAGACCTTCGTCTATGAGTTCCCGGTCCGGCAATCTGGGACCTTCTGGTATCACAGTCACTCGGGGCTTCAGGAAGCGCTCGGCCACTATGGACCGATCGTGATCGATCCGGCGGGCGCCGATCCGGTCGCCTATGACCGCGAGCACGTCCTGGTGCTTTCAGACTGGAGTTTCATGCATCCGCATGAGATTCTGGCGAAGCTCAAGAAGAGCCCCGGCTACTTCAATCGCCATCGGACGACGCTGGCGGGATTGTTCTCTGGCGCGGACGGCATGAGCCTCGCGGAGCGCCGGATGTGGGGAGCCATGCGCATGGATCCCCGCGACGTTCTCGACGTCAACGGCACCACCTACACCTATCTGATCAACGGCCACGGCCCGCAGGAGAACTGGACCGGCCTGTTCCGGCCCGGCGAGCGGGTGCGCCTACGCGTCATCAACGCCTCGGCCATGTCGATCTTCAACGTCCGCATTCCCGGTCTTGCCATGACCGTGGTCAACGCCGACGGGGAGAACGTGCGCCCGGTCGAGACCGACGAGTTCCAGATCTCGGTCGCCGAGACCTATGACGTCATCGTTCGTCCGACCGAGGACCGGGCCTACACCATCGTCTCCGAAGCCATCGACCGTTCGGGCATGGGCCGAGCGACCCTGGCCCCGCGTCTGGGCATGACGGCCGAGGTTCCGCCGCTGCGCGAGGTGCCGACCCTGACCATGAAGGACATGGGCATGGACATGGGCGGCATGGGCGGAATGGAAGGGATGGAGGGGATGGGCGCCGCGCCGATGGCCGGAATGGATCACAACGCCATGCCAGGGATGGATCACGGCGCCGCCGCCGCCGCTCCTGCAGGGGAGGCTATGGCCGGCATGGATCACGGATCCATGGGCGCCATGAACATGCGCGATCCCCAGAACGCGCCGCCCAATATGGCCGTGGGCGTAGGGGTCCAGACCATATCGCCGATGCCGGCGAACCGGATGGGCGAAAGGCCGCAGGGCCTGGAGAAGGTCGATCACCGGGTGCTGGTCTATACGGACCTCGTTTCGCTGACGCCCAACAAGGACAGGCGTGCGCCCAGCCGTTCGATGGAGATCCACCTGACCGGCAATATGGAGCGGTTCATGTGGGGCTTCGACGGGCGCAAGTTCAGCGAGCTGGTCGAACCCATCCGTTTTGAACGGAACGAGCGGGTGCGGGTGACCCTGGTCAACGACACCATGATGGCCCACCCGATCCATCTCCACGGGCACTTCTTCGAGCTCGTCACCGGCGGGCCGGACGGGCATCAGCCCCTGAAGCACACCGTCAATGTCGCGCCCGGCGGCAAGGTCAGTTTCGACCTCACGGCGGACAACCCCGGAGACTGGGCCTTCCACTGCCATCTCCTGATGCATATGCACGCCGGAATGTTCAACGTCGTCACCATTCGTCCGATGGAAGGAGAGGGGGCATGATCCGGTTCTCAGTTGCCGTGGTTCCTCTGATCCTGGCGGCGACGCCCGCCCTGGCCCAGACCCATGCCGGACACGGCGCGACCTCGCCGGCGCCGCGCCAGGCGCCGCCGACGACGCAAGGATGCGTCGCGCCGGGTTCAACGACGGCGACGACGGGAAACGCGGGAATGAGCCAATCTCCTGCTTCGGCCTGCCCCCCGGGAACCGTGCCCGCCCGAGCCGCGGGCGCCGCCCACGACATGTCGACCATGGGGCAGGCCCAGCCTGCGCCGGCGACGGCGGGGCATGACATGTCCACGATGCCGATGGGTGCGGCGCCGGCAGGGCAGGCGGACCCGCATGCGGGGCACGACATGTCGACCATGGGGCAGGCCCAGCCCGCGCCAGCGACTGCAGGACATGACATGTCCACGATGCCGATGGGTGCGGCGCCGGCAGGGCAGGCGGACCCGCATGCGGGGCATGACATGTCGACCATGGGGCAGGCCCAGCCCGCGCCGGCGACAGCGGGGCATGACATGTCCACGATGCCGATGGGGGCTCCGCCCTCGGGGCAGGGGGACCCTCACGCGGGGCACGACATGTCCGGCATGGCCGGCATGGCCATGCCGCCGGACGTTCCGACAGGCGCGGACAATCCGGGACGCCCGCCCCAGACGCCGCCGCCGGCCGGCGCGCTGTATGGTCCTCCCCATGTGGCGGACCAGATCTTCAGCGTCGAGGACATGAGGGCGGCGCGCAGGGTGCTGGTGGCGGAAAACGGCGACATTCGTGTCGGCGCGGTGATGATCGACCAGCTGGAAGCGACGTCCGTCGACGGCGAGCAGGGCTACGCCTGGGACGCCCAGGGCTGGTACGGCGGAGACATTCACCGCTTCTGGTGGAAGTCGGAAGGCGAGGGCGAGTTCGGGCGAGAACTCGAGGAGGCTGAACTCCAGGCGCTCTACAGCCGCGCCTTCACCCCCTATTTCGACTTCCAGACCGGCCTGCGGCAGACCTATCGGCCCGAGGGTGACCGGACTGACCTTGTCGTCGGGGTCCAGGGCCTGGCGCCCTACTGGTTTGAAGTCGACGCCGCGGCCTTCTTGTCCAACAAGGGCGAACTGACGGCGCGCGCCGAGGTCGAATATGATCAGAGGATCACCCAGAGGCTGATCCTTCAGCCTCGCGCGGAGGTGAACCTGTCGGCGGAGGACATCCCGGAGCTGGGGATCGGGTCAGGCCTGTCCACCCTGCAGGTCGGCGCCCGTCTGCGGTATGAGATCCGCCGAGAATTCGCACCCTATGTCGGGGTCGAATGGACCAGGAGCTTTGGCGACACGCGCGATTTCGCCGAAGCGCGAGGGCGAAGCGCCGAAGACACCCGAGTGGTGGTCGGCGTCAGGGCCTGGTTCTAGGCTTTAAGGAGAAGTTGATGAAGGTTTACATTGCAACGGCGCTGGCGGCTGCAGGCCTGTTGGCGGCTTGCCAGCCGGCGGCCGAACAGCCACCGCCCAAGGAGGCGGCCGCCGTCGTCGAGCCTGCCGCGACTGCAACAACCCCGACTGCCGCCTCGGCGGCGGAGACTGCCTCCGCTCTCGAGCCGACAGGCCCGGCCAGCGTCGTCGTTCAGCAAGCGGCTGAACCCGTAAAGGCTGCGCCTGCGCGCGAGCCAGGACATCCGTCCCTGGCCCCGAAAGTGAGCCCATCGCAACCCAAGCCCCAATCTGCGCCCATGCCGGGTCACGATATGCCTGGTCACGATATGTCGACCATGCGGGACCTGCCCAGCATGGATCATTCTCCGAACTAAGTCCGAACCAAGGAAGACAACCAAGATGCGTTATTTCATCCCCTTCACGATCGCCGCAGCCATGCTGGCTTCTGCCGGCGCCGCTTCCGCCCAGGTTGCTGACCCCCACGCGGGTCATGGCGGGATGGCTATGGCCGCGCCTTCGTCAGCCAGCGTGCTGACCTCGCCGGCTGACGGCTCGATGTCCTCGAGTGCGCCGACCGCCTTCAGCATCACCTTTCCTCACGCGATGACCTTGAAGTCCCTGACGCTGACGACAGACGGCGGTCGTCCGACGGCCGTTCCCGTCCAGGCCGCGGCCGGCACAAAGACGACGGTCGCCTTGCCTGCGCTTGGAAAGGGCAATCATGTTCTGGCCTGGTCGGCCGAGGGCGCCGACGGCCACGCCATGAGCGGCGTCGCCCGCTTCATGGTCCACTAGAAACTTCCCTGGCTCCGGTCGGTTCGGGCCCGTCATGGCCCGGCCGACTGGAGCTTCCAGAGCGATCTTGACTTGTTGATGCTCAAAGCGTGTAACCTGACCGTGTGATGTGGAACCTTCTCCGCACAGTTCTGCTCATCTTTGCCCTGGCCGGATTTTTCGGCCAGTCGACGGCCCATGCCATGCCGATCCAGCTGTTTCACAACGCCGGGGTCGGGGCGGAGGCGTTGGACTGCGCCGAGACCATGGACATGGCCGGCGACACGACCGGAAATCCCGGCGACTGCTGCAAGGACATGACGCCGGACTGCATGGCCAAGATGGGTTGCGCTGCCGTCGCCTCGCCGATTCCGCCGCTCGTTCTGGTCGCTCAGCCCATCACGCTAGGTGCGATCGCCTTTCTTCATTTGAACGTTTCGCGGCACGGGTCTGGACCCGATCCGCTTTATTCTCCCCCAGAACAGCTGGCCTGAACCTCTTCTCGATCTGACGTGGACGCCCCCGCGGCGGGCCTCGTCATTTCGGTGGATCGTCATGCCCCATGCGTCGCGCCGTTCATGGCCGATGCGCGCTGTTCATAGGAGAAATCATGCTCCCCCGTTTCCAATCGTCGGCCAGGGCGACCGTGCTCGGGCTCGCGGTCGCCGGTCTGCCGGGCGTCGCGGCTGAGGCCGCGCCCTTGACGTTCGAGGCCGCGCTGTCCCGCGCAGCCGAGAATGCGCCCGATCTTCGCGCCAGCGCTCTTGGCGTTGATGCGGCCCGTGCGGCCGTGGTCGCTGCCGGGCGCCTGCCCGATCCCAATCTCAAATTCGGACTGGACGGCTTTCCCGTGACCGGGCCCATGGCCGGCCGTTTCGGCGATGACGACTTCACCGCCCTGCGGGTGGGCGTCGAGCAGGAGCTGCCCAGCCGGGCGCGCCGTCGCGCCGAGCGTAGCGTGGCTGAGGCCGCCATCGGCGTAGCCGTCGCCGATGACGCCTCGACGTTGCGCGAGGTGCGGATCGCTACAGGCCGGGCCTGGATCGATCTCTATTATTCAGACCGCAAGCTGGCGGCCGTGGACGAGATCCTGGCGGCGCTGCAACCGCTCTGGGACGCCGCCCCTTCTGGGGTGGCGTCGGGCGCGGATCGCCCGGCCATGGCCCTGGCGCCGATTCAGTTGAAGGCGGCGCTGGACGATCGACGCAGCCGGCTGCTCGCCGAGAGGGAAGCCGCGCGCGCCGTGTTGACCCGATGGACCGGTGACCCGGCGCCGACCCCGGACGGCGCGCCGCCATTGGATGCGCCGGATCCGGCGGCCTTGCGCATGGGCCTTGAGGTCCTGCCCATGCTCAAGGCCTACGAGGCCGAAGATCGACGGGCCCAGGCCGAGCTCGACCTGGCCAGGGCCGGACGGCGTCCGGACTGGTCGGTCGAGGCCAGCTATCAGCGGCGCGACCCCGCGTTCGGCGACATGGTCTCGGTGGGCGCCAGCGTGCGTCTGCCGCTGTTTCAGGGGCAGCGCCAGGAGCCTTTGATCGCCGCGCGGTCGGCCGACGCGCGCAGGGTGGGAGCCGAGCGTGCGGCGGTGCGACGTCAGCTGGAGGCGGACCTGCAGCGGGATCTGGCCCAGCACGCCATGGATCACGATCAGTGGGCCCGGGCGCGCGACGTCATCCTGCCGGCTGTCATGCGGCAGTCTGACCTGGAGACCGCCGCCTATGCCGCCGGTCGGATCGGGATCGTTGAAATCGTCCAGGCCTTCACCGCCGTGGCCAACGCCCGGCTGGACGCGCTGGACAAGGAGGCGGCGGTGAGGCGTCACGCTGCCGAAATCACTCTGACCTATGGGAGCGACCGATGAGCGGGTTCAGCTACAATCGTCTCGGCGTCGCCCTGGGCGCTCTGGTGCTGGTAGGAATCGGCGTCGGCGCCGGGGTGGTGATTGGTCAGCGATCCGGCGACGCGGGCGTCCCTTCCGCTGACGGGGCAGGGGACCGCAAGGTCCTCTACTATTATGACCCGATGTATCCGGACCAAAAGTTCGACAAGCCGGGACCGTCGCCCTTCATGGACATGGCCTTGGTCGCCAAATACGCCGACGAGGGCGATACTGGCCCCTCGTCCAGCGGCGTGCGCATCGACCCGGCCCTGACCCAGAACCTTGGGGTTCGGTTCGCGACGGCGCGTGTGGGAACCCTCGGCGGCGATCTGAACGCTACGGCGGTGATCGACTACAATCAACGAGACGTGGCGATCGTACAGTCACGGGCCGACGGCTTCGTGCAGCGGGTCTATGGACGCGCGCCCGGCGATGTCGTCGCTGCCGGCGCGCCCTTGGTTGATTTGTTGGTCCCCAGCTGGGGCGGGGCCCAGACGGAGTATCTGGCGGTGCGGCGCACCGGCGACGCCGCGCTGACCCAGGCCGCGCGGCGTCGGCTGGTGTTGATGGGGATGTCCGACAGCCTGATCGCCTCGGTCGAACGCAGCGAGCGGCCACGCGACACGATCACCATCGCCAGCCCGACGGCCGGCGCCATCCGCACCCTGGCGGTCCGGTCCGGCATGAGCGTGACGCAGGGCGCCACCCTGGCCGAGATCAGCGGCCTGTCGACCGTCTGGCTCAACGCCGCCATCCCAGAGGCCCTCGCCGGGCAACTAAGGGTCGGACAGTCGGTCGAAGCGACCCTGTCGGCCTTTCCGTCCGAACGGTTCACCGGCCGCCTGAGCGCCCTATTGCCGGAGGTCTCGGGCGACAGCCGGACCTTCACGGGCCGCATCGAATTGGCGAACCGGGGCGGACGTCTGCGGCCGGGCATGTTCGGCCGGGTTGTTTTCGGCGGGGCGACGACGCCGGCGCTTCTGGTGCCGTCCGAGGCGGTCATCCGCACCGGGCAGCGCGACATCGTCATGCTGGCCTTGCCGGACGGCCGCTATCAGCCGGCCCAGGTCCGCATCGGACGCGAGAGCGACGGCCAGACGGAGATCCTGGCGGGCCTGCGCGCTGGCGAGAAGATCATCGCCTCCGGCCAGTACCTGATCGATTCCGAGGCCAGCCTGACGGGTGTCGAGGCGCGCCCCATCGACGGCGCCACGCTCCCGGCGGCTTCGGTCGCCGTGACGGCCAAGAAGGAGGTCGGTCAATGATCGCCGGCGTTATCAGAGCCTCCGTGAAGGCGCGGGTATTCGTGCTGATGGCGGCATTGGCCCTGCTGGTCGCAGGACTCTGGGCGGTCAGGAACACCTCGGTTGACGCCCTGCCGGACCTGTCGGACGTCCAGGTCATCATCCGCACCAGCTACCCCGGCCAGGCGCCGCAGATCGTCGAGAACCAGGTCACCTATCCCCTGGCGACCACCATGCTGTCGGTGCCGGGCGCCAAGACCGTGCGCGGCTACTCCTTCTTCGGCGACAGCTATGTCTATGTTCTGTTCGAGGATGGAACCGACCTCTACTGGGCCCGCTCGCGGGTGCTGGAATACCTCAGCCAGGTCCAGTCCAGGCTCCCCGACAGCGCTCGGCCTGCACTGGGGCCCGACGCCACCGGCGTCGGCTGGATCTATGAATACGCCCTGGTCGACCGGACGGGGCGTCACGATTTGGCGCAGTTGCGCAGCCTACAGGACTGGTTCCTGCGCTATGAGCTCAAGACCGTGCCGGGGGTGGCCGAGGTCGCGGCCATCGGCGGCATGGTGCGGCAGTATCAGGTCGTTCTGGACCCGATCAAACTGGCCGCCTACGGCATCATGCATCAGCAGGCGGTCGAGGCCGTCCAGCGCGCCAACAGCGAAGCGGGCGGCTCGGTGCTGGAACTGGCCGAGGCCGAATATATGGTCCGGGCCAACGGCTATCTGACCGATCTGGACGACTTCCGCGCCATACCGATCCGCACCGCAGCCGATGGCGTGCCCGTGACGCTGGGCGATGTAGCCACCATCCAGATCGGCCCGGAGATGCGACGCAGCATTGCTGAGCTGAACGGCGAGGGCGA
>NZ_GL883086.1:770949-773505 GCF_000204035.1 Brevundimonas diminuta ATCC 11568 | reverse complement strand
GTGGCCGGCGGGGTGGTGGTGTTGCGCTCGGGCGAGAACGCACGGGCCACCATCAAGGCCGTACGCGCCAAGCTCGAGACCCTGAAGGCGGGCCTGCCGCCGGGCGTGGAGGTCGTCACGACCTACGACCGTTCGCAACTGATCGACCGCGCCGTCTCCAACCTCAGCCGCAAGCTGATCGAGGAGTTCATCATCGTCGCGCTCGTCTGCGGCCTGTTCCTGTGGCACGCGCGTTCAGCGCTCGTCGCCATCCTGACCCTGCCGCTGGGAGTGCTGGCGGCCTTTCTGCTGATGCACGCCCAGGGGGTGAACGCCGACATCATGTCCCTGGGCGGGATCGCCATCGCCATCGGAGCCATGGTCGACGGGGCGATCGTCATGATCGAGAACGCCCACAAACGTATCGAACGATGGGAGCACGACCATCCCGACGAGAAACTGGTCGGCGAGGCGCGCTGGACGGTCATCACCGAGGCGGCGGCTGAGGTCGGTCCGGCGCTGTTCCTAAGCCTCGTGATCATCACCCTGTCGTTCGTGCCGGTTTTTTCGCTTCAGGCGCAGGAGGGGAGAATGTTCTCGCCGCTCGCCTTCACCAAGAGCTACGCCATGGCGGCGGCGGCCATCCTGTCCATCACTCTGGTTCCCGTATTGATGGGATATCTGATCCGGGGACGAATTCCCGCCGAGCAGAGCAATCCGATCAACCGCTGGCTGACGCGGCTCTATCGTCATCCACTGGACTGGGTGCTGAAGCGGCCAAGGGCCACCCTGGTCATCGCAGTCCTCGCATTCGCCACCACCGCCTGGCCCTTGAGCCAGCTGGGCGGTGAGTTCCTGCCGCCGATGGACGAGGGCGACCTGCTCTATATGCCCACGGCCCTGCCAGGACTGTCGGCCGCCAAGGCCGCTGAGCTTTTGCAGCAGACGGACCGAATGATTCTTTCTGTCCCCGAGGTCGCGACTGTGTTCGGCAAGGCGGGGCGGGCGGAGACCGCGACCGACGCCGCGCCGCTGGAAATGTTCGAGACCACGATCCAGTTCAAGCCGCGCGACCAGTGGCGGCCCGGCATGACGCCGGAGAAACTGGTCGAGGAACTGGACCGCGTCGTGCGCGCGCCGGGCCTGGCCAATCTCTGGGTGCCCCCGATCCGCAACCGCATCGACATGCTGGCGACCGGGATCAAGAGCCCGATCGGGGTCAAGGTCTCCGGGGCCGACCTGGCCGAGATCGACCGCATCGGCGGCGAGGTGGCGAAGGTCGCCAAGACCGTGCCGGGCGTCACCTCGGCCCTGGCCGAGCGGCTGACCGGGGGGCGCTATGTCGATATCGACATCGACCGGCATGCGGCGGGTCGATACGGGCTGAACATCGCCGATGTCCAGTCGATCGTATCCGGCGCCATCGGCGGCGAGACGATCGGCCAGACGGTCGAGGGCCTGGCCCGCTATCCGATCAATGTGCGCTATCCGCGCGAACTGCGTGACGATCTCGAGCAACTGCGGGCGCTGCCGGTCCTGACCCCGTCAGGCCAGCAGATCACCCTGGGCACGGTCGCGAAGCTGGAGATCGCCGACGGCCCGCCCATGCTGAAGTCCGAGAACGGCCGCCCTTCGACCTGGGTCTATGTCGATGTGCGGGGGCGCGATCTGGCGTCCGTCGTCACCGACCTGCAAAAGGTCGTGGCCAGGGACGTGCCTTTGAGCCCGGGCGTTACAATCGCCTATTCGGGGCAGTACGAATATCTGGAGCGGGCGGCGAACCGGCTCAAGATCGTGGCCCCTGCCACGCTCGTGATCATCTTCATCCTGCTGTATCTGACCTTCGGTCGTTTCGATGAGGCGCTGCTGATCATGGCCTCCTTGCCCTTCGCCCTGACCGGCGGAATCTGGATGCTCTACCTGCTGGGCTATCACCAGTCGGTGGCGACCGGCGTCGGCTTCATCGCCCTGGCCGGCCTTTCGGCCGAGTTCGGCGTAGTCATGCTGATCTACCTCAAGCACGCGCTGAGGGATCGGGGGCCGAACCCCGATCGCAGTCAGGTCGAGGCGGCGGTCCGTGAAGGGGCGCTTCTTCGGGTGAGGCCCAAGGCCATGACCGTCGCCGTCATCATCGCCGGCCTGGTGCCGATCCTGATCGGCCACGGCGCCGGATCGGAAATCATGAGCCGCATCGCCGCGCCGGTCATCGGCGGCATGCTGACCGCGCCCCTGCTGTCCATGCTGGTGATCCCGGCCGGATACCTCCTGCTTCGCCGTCGAAAGCGTCCATCCCCCACGTTCAACCCTGGAGAACCCAAATGAAACACGCCCTCATTCTCTCGGCCGGCCTGGCCATCAGCCTCGCAGCCTGCAACCAGAAAACGGAACCCGCGCCGGTCGAAGCGCCGGCCGCCGCTCCGGCGACTGCCGGCGACATGGCCGCCACGCCCATGGCGCCGGCCGAAACCGTCAAGTCGGGCGTCGGAACGGGCGTGATCACGAAGGTCGATGCGACGACAGGCTCCGTGACGATCGATCATGGTCCGATCCCGGGCGTCGACTGGCCCGCCATGACCA
>NZ_GL883086.1:761981-770746 GCF_000204035.1 Brevundimonas diminuta ATCC 11568 | reverse complement strand
CAAGGCGGCTCCCGCCGTGGTCGAGAAGGCCAAGGTCGGCGAGCGCGTCCAGTTCGACGTGACCGTGCGCGGTCGCGAATCCGAAGTGACCGCGATCCGGCCCGAATAGGCCGGTCATCCCGGCGAAGCGGGGATCGACCCAGGCCGAAGTCGACGCCGTTCTGGGTCCCGAGCAGGCATAAAGAGAGGCCCCGCCGTACAATCGGCGGGGCCTTTGCCTTGTTAGCGACGAACCGGGTTCGCGCCTTCAAAGGTCATGAAGGGGGCGGGCTGGTCCGCGCCGAAGCGCATGACGTCATAGCGTTCAGGAGCGTAGCCGGGGGCCTCCATGCCGCGCGAGGCGCCGAATAGGAGCCGAAAAGGCTGAAAACTCGCCGCGCGCCCTCTGGGGGCGCGCGGCCTTTTCGCGGAACCACATAGTTGCGAAAGGAGCTTGAGTTTCGCCGTCACGTATCGAGCACATAGGCAAGGAGCAAGGACGCTGGATCTTACTCGTGGCGTCAGGATCGCACGTCGTTTTCCCCTTCTCCTACTTTATCAGCCGCACGGCTTCGAAACGCGCAGGTAGCTCGCGCCGAGATATTTGGCGCTGGACGGTTTCAGTTTTCGCCATCGTGACTCGCGCTCGGCCATTTCCAAGGCACAGGGTCAACGACCGCTTTCGTCACGAACCACTGTAGCCTCGAACGTCAAAGACGCGTTGTTGGTGACGAAGCGTCCACCCTTCTCCGTCGGTGCATCCAGCGTCGCGGCGACTAACATGACAGGACCGGTTACGCCGTCCGGAATCCGTAGCCGGCCCTCCGCGTCGGTTTGAACCGCGCGCCTTTCGTCCTGTCCAAACCTGATCGTGACGGGTTGCCCCGGTATTGGATGCCCGTTTCTGACCAGTTGGAAGGTCGCAGGACTATTCCGCCCAGCCACGAACTCGGGGAGAAACTCGACCTCTAACCCCGTCGCCCCCCCCGCCGTCGGGGTGCAGGTCTGGAAGCAGACGAGCGTCTTGGCCAGCCGACGCGACCTCACTTCAAGCGGCGCGCCTTCAGGCAGCAGTCGGCGCGCTGTCGCTACATCCTCGGCCTTGAAGGGGTGCTCCTCCAGATAGGTGTCGACCTGGTCAGGCCGCCAGGTGGATTCGCCCCAGATCGTCAGAAGCGTCACGGTCGCCATCCCCTGGGTGTCACTGGACACCGCCAGGCGCAGGGACTTGGCTTGGGCCCCGACGGTGACGGCCGCCGGACGACCATCGACCACCGCCCGGACCTCGGCGATGCGGCTGCGGGGCGAACCCACGTTGAGGGCAGGGAAGTCCGACGACGAGGTTGCGTGGACAATGAGCGGGTGGCCCATCGGCCCGACGAAACGCTCCGGCGCCAGGAAGAAGTCGTGGGCGGCGGCCGCCCCGGCGAACAGGCTCAGGCCCGAGACCATAGCCACCATCAAATTCGTTCTCATGTCGTGCATTCTTCTCTTGATCTGTTGTTTCGCCGGTGTCTGCGCCGGCCGATATCGTTTGAGTGTCTTGGCGCCCCCTTAGCCTTGCAGCGGCTAGGGGGCGCCTTCAGCGGGCCTAGAAGCGCGCGGTCAGTCCGAGGTAATACCGGCGACCGATCAGGTCGTAGCTGGAGGGATCGGTGTTGGCGGCGATCGCGGGTGCATAGACCGGTGGCTGTTCGTCTGTCAGATTGTTGACGCCAGCCCGCAGCGAGACGACCTCGTTCACTTTGAAACCGGCATTGAGGTCGATGTAGTGGATGGCATCGACAACCTGGCTTCGGTTGTTGAAATTCTCGACTGATCCTTGGTAGCGCCACCGCAGGCCGACGTTCCACGGGTCCTGGCTCCAGTTCAGCGTGGAAAGGACCTTCCACTTGGGCAGGGTCAGGCCGAAGCTGTTTGAGATCGTGCCTTTGCGATCCGTGAAGGCGCCGCCCGGAATGTCCTGCCGCTCCCATTTCAGGAGCTTCGTACCGGTGACGTTTAGGGCCAGGCTTCCCCAATCCGGCGCGCCGAGATCGACCAGGTCGATTCGCCAATCGACTTGGAAGTCGATGCCCTTGGTCTCCAGCGTGCCGAGGTTGGCGTTGGTCTCGAAGGTGTTGGTGATCTGTCCCGAGTTCGGATCTCGGCTGAACATGCGGCAGAAGATGTTGTTCGGATCGTAGGTCGGATTGGACGCGCCGTCCTGATTGTAGCAGCGACGCAGTTGTTCAGTCGTCGATACCGTGCCGACCACCTTCTCGATCGTGATATCGTAGTAGTCGATAGATCCGGACACCCGGCTGAGCCACGGGGCCGCGAACGGCGACTGCCAGGTGGCTCCCACGGTGAAGGAATCTGCGGTCTCCTCCTCCAGCATTGGGTTGCCCCCGGTGACCCCAGAGACCTGAGAGTTGGAGAAGGTGTAGGAATCGATCACCTGAGACGGGACATTCTGCGCCAGGCACAGGGTTCGCACCGCATTGGCGTTTGCCGCGCCCGGCGTGCGATACGCGCCGCGAATATCGCAGGGATCCCCGGAGAACTGGCGCGCGCCGGTCGAGGAAACCGGCACCCCGATCGACGGGAAGCTCAGATTCTGCGCTGCGAACAGCTCGCCGATAGAGGGCGCGCGGACCGCGCGCTGAACGCCGCCGCGGAAGCGTAGTCCGTTGAGCGCTTCCCAGCTGAGATCGGCCTTGTAGGATCCGACCCTTCCGATCGTTTCGTAGTCCGAGACGCGGTAGCCGAGATTTGTCTCCAGACTGCGCACAAACGGCAGATTGCTAAGCAACGGGATCAGGACCTCGCCGTAGAGCTCCGACACTTGATCCGACCCCGATAGCGGCTGGCCGGAGTTGCCGGCCAGCTCAGGCCCGGTGACGCCGTTGAGGGTGAATGTGCTGAGCAGCAGGTTATCAGGCGAAAAGTTGTAGTTCTGCTCGCGGTAGGCTGCGCCGACGGCCGCGCGGACCTCGCCGGCGGGCAGGGTGAACAGGCCGCCTTGCAGGTTCAGTTCAGCGACGCTCTGGTCGTTCGTGGTCACATTCTTGGCCACCCGGCCGACATAGGCGATGCACGCCGCGCTCATTGGGTTGACGCCGAAGGGATTGAAACCGCCGGCGCAGATCGACGCCCCGCCGTCGGGGGCTTCCAGGAGCCGCTGCAGCGCCGAGCGGGCGAGGTAGCCGGTGTAGACGGTGCCGTTGTTCACTCGGCCATAGGAAACATAGGCGTCGTAGGTCCAGTCGCGGAGGCCGACGAGGTCGCCGCGTATGCCCGTGTTGATCTGATAGACGTTGTAGTCCTCGGACTGGCGTCGCGGGCCGAGTTCGTTGAAGCGCTTGTCGAGGCGGAAGCTTCCGGCCGGGTTCGGGCGGGAGTCCAGGACGCTGCGCAGCTCGGCGGGAATGAACGGGTTGGTCGATGGAATGCGGAACCCGGTGGTCGGTCCGGTGGCCGGGTTGGAGGCCAACTGATTGCCGGCTTCGTACTGGGAGAACAGGAAGTCGGCGTATAGCTCCACCGCAGAGTTGATCTCGTAGTCCGCCGCCGCATACACATTGTACCGCTTCTGCGGGATGATCATGTAATTGCGGTCGACGGTGCTGTAGGCGAAGTCCGTCTGCTGGAGCGGACCGGGCGTGCGGAAGCCTTCGTAATCGACGCCGCCGGGGCTGACGTAATCGCGCGCGCCCCGATAGGTGAACAGGGTCCCATTGTTGTTGAAGCCGAAGGTGTCGCCCCGGGCGGCGCCGGGGACGGCGGCGTTGACAGCGGCGGCCGTCGGCAGGTTGGTGGCGTCGAACACGGTCGAGCCTAAGGGCGACGTGCCGGCAAAGCCCCCGATCAGCGAAAAGGCGCGACTGGCGTTGAGGACGGAGGCGCGGTTTGAATAGCTGGCCGACAACACCGCATGTCCGCGGCCCTCGGCGATGTCGCCGCCCAGGGTCAGGCTGACCGCTTCGGTCGAGGCGTCGCCCCGGTCCGAGGATCCATACTGGGCGTCGAACTGCAGGCCTTCGAAGTTTCCATCGAGCAGGAAGTTGAGCACGCCGCCGACGGCGTCCGATCCATAGGTCGAAGAGGCGCCGCCAGTAATCGTCTCGATACTGGAGATGAGCGGCGTCGGCAGCAGATTGAGATCGACGACGGACGAAGCGTTGGACGGAACTATGCGGCGGCCATTCAGCAGCACCAAGGTGCGGGTCGAGCCCAGTCCGCGGAGCTGGACGTTCGCCTGGCCGGCCAGGTTCGGACTGTTCGACGCGGCGTTGCCCAGAGCGGTGAACTGCGGAAGATCGTTGATCAGACTTTCGATATTGACCGACCCCGTCGCCTTAAAGTCTTCCTGGGTCATGGTCACGATCGGGCTGTTGGCGCTGTAGTCTTGGCGCGCGATACGAGAGCCGGTGACGACGATTGTGTCTATTTCAACGGCAGCGTCTGACGATTGAGGAGCGGCCGGAGTTTGGATCTGGGCGGCGGCAGGCAAGGCCGGCAATGTGGCGGCGGCGATCACCAGGCCCGAAAGGACTGAAGACGTGACGAGCTGGCTTCTGAAAGAGATGTTGGCCAAAGGCTTTTTCCCGCTAATTTTTGGGCCGAAATGCGGCCCCCCTATTTCGACTTACGCAGCGCGGCGAGCTCCCGCCTCGGCGCCGACACGATTTTTTTACAGGCCGCGCGAGATCTGCCCGTGCGAAAGCCGTGGTTCCCTCGAGTGCTGGAACGCAAGTGGCCGCGCCCTTTCGCGTGACGGTTTCCGGCCCGAATGCTTGCTGGAGGTGCTGGTCGAGGTGATCCGGGAGACGTTCGACGATGCGATTTCAACATGCCGCGCAGAGCCCTGGAGAAGGGTAGAATCCTCAAGGTCCTTCTTTACGGGTCATATGCGCGAAGCGACTGGGGCCACGACCCGGTCGGCCGTTACTTCTCGGGCTTCGACCTACTGGTCGTCGCCGCCCACGAAGATCTAGCGACGGCGAGTTCTGGCTCGACGCGACCAACCGAAACGATGCCGGGCGAAGGCGAAATTCGCGAGGTAGGCGAGCGCGTCCAGTTCGATGTGACTGTACGCGGTCGCGAACCCGAAGTGACTGCGATCCGGCCTGAGTAGGCCGGACATTCCGGTTGAGCGGGCGATCAAGCGCGTCTTTCACCTGGTCGAGGTCGATGGCTCAATTGCATCTATCCCTGAAGGCTCCCCCTGGAGAGGGCGCCGCAGGCGATGGTCTGGTCCGCGATGGGAGATACGAAAAGGCCCCGCCGGCTAGCCGGCGGGGCCATCTGTCATAGCGGAGCAGGGGGGCTAGCGGACGGGCGTCGCGCCTTCGAAGGTCATGAAGCGGGCGGGCTGGCCCGCGCCGAAGCGCATGACGTCATAGCGTTCGGGGGCGTAGCCGGGCGCCTCCATGCCGGGCGAGCCGGTCGGCATGCCGCCGACGCCGATGCCGCGCGAGGCGCCGGGCGATTTCAGGAAGGCGTTGACGGCGGCGGCGGGGACGTGGCCCTCGATCACCTTGCCGTCGACGACGGCCGTATGGCAGCTCCAGAGGGCTTCCGGCACGCCCAGGCGGGCTTTCACCGGCGCCAGGTCGTCAGTGGGGACGACGCGGATCGTATAGCCGGCCTTGCGCATATGCTCGACCCAGCCGCCGCAGCAGCCGCAGGAATCGCTCTTGTAGACGGTCATGTCCGAGGCATGGGCCACGGTCGGCAGGCCGTTCAGCAGGAAGCCCGCGCCGCCGAGGAGGACGACGCCGGCGGCGAGGGCGGAAAGCTTGAGCTTGTTCATGGTCAGGCGGCCTCGGCCGGATAGCCGGCGGCGTCCAGCGCGGTCAGCAGGGTTTGACGGTCGGCGGCAGTCGTCACCTCGACGCGGCGGGCCTCGATGTCGGCCTTGACGGCGGCGGAGGCGTCCACGGCGTGGATGGCCTTCTCGACGCCGGCGGCGCAGCCGCCGCAGCGCATCCTGGGAATGTGGAGCACCTGTAGATCGGAAGTCCCGGGAACATGGGCGGACATGGGCGAACCTTTCAAAAATGAACGCCTGCCGGTTCTAATCCTTACCCTTATGGGAAGGTCAACGGCTGGAACCATGATTTTTAGTATGGGTTAGCTGGGGGACCTGACGCGCTGCGTGTGCAGGGAAATCGAATCTGGACGTAGGAGACGCGACGTGAACAAGGGTCAATACCGGTCGTTCGGGATCGAGCTGGTTCTCGATTTCATCGTCATGTATCTCGTCATGTATACAATGATCGCCACGCTGGATCATTTCTACCTCAACCTCAACAACGTCTACATGACGCTCATGATGGTCACCCCCATGGCGATCCTCATGCTCTGGTTCATGCGGTCCATGTACCCCTCGCGAAAGCTGAATCTGGCGATCGTCGGCGGTGCCGCGGCGGTGTTCGTCCTCGCCTTTGTCGGCATGCGGACCCAGGCGGGGGTGGGCGACAAGGAGTTCCTCCGGTCCATGATCCCGCATCATTCCGGCGCGATTCTGATGTGCGAGCAGGCCTCGATCCGCGATCCGGAGATTATCGCCCTGTGCGATCGGATCATCCGGGCCCAGGACGATGAGATCGCTCAGATGCAGGCGATCCTGAAGCGCCTCTAGGCGGCTGCGTTCGTCGTCGAGAAGGGACAGCGACGCTCCTGACGCGGGCCGCCGCAAGGGTTTGGGGCCTGGGTGCTCCGGCGTCTCCACATATGACCCCCTTGAATTCTTCTGAAGCGAACTTCGCAAGCGCTTGTGTGGCGACCTGTCGCAAGGGATGGAGCGTGCGGGTGCGTAATACCCTGTGAAGCTCACGCCGAAGTCGTCGGTCGTGAAGTGCGTTCAAGGAAGGATGATCCATCATATGTCGAGCATGGCTCTCGATCGCAGATCCCTGTTGCGCGGCGCGGCCGCGGGCGGCGGGCTGCTTGGCCTTTCGGGGCTTCTGCCGGCCTGGGCCCAGTCGGGTTCCCCTGGTCTGCGCGCCGATCTGCCGACCCTGACGGGACCCAACATCGACCTGACCGTCGGAGACGCCAGCTTTACCGTGGGCGGGCGCACGGGCCACGCCTTCATGATCAACGGCCTGCTGCCCGCGCCCCTGCTGCGGATGCGCGAAGGCCAGAACGTGCGTCTGTCAGTGACCAATACCCTGGACGAGGACACCTCGATCCACTGGCACGGCCTGTTGCTGCCGTTCCAGATGGACGGCGTGCCGGGCGTCAGCTTCCCCGGCATCAAGCCGCGCGAGACCTTTGTCTATGAGTTCCCGCTGAAGCAGTCGGGCACCTACTGGTATCACAGCCATTCGGGCCTGCAGGAGGCCATGGGCCATTACGGCCCCATCGTCATCGACCCGGCGGGCGTCGATCCGGTCGGCTATGACCGCGAGCATGTGCTGGTCCTGTCGGACTGGAGCTTCATGCATCCGCACGAAATCCTGGCCAAGCTGAAGAAGAGCCCCGGCTACTTCAACATGCAGAAGACCACCCTGGCGGGCCTGCTGGACGGGTCGGACGGGATGAGCCTGGCCGAGCGCCGGATGTGGGGCGGGATGCGCATGGATCCGCGCGACATCCTGGACGTCAACGGCACCACCTACACCTATCTGATCAACGGCCACGGACCCGAAGAGAACTGGACCGGCCTGTTCCGGCCCGGAGAGCGGGTGCGCCTGCGCGTCATCAACGCCTCGGCCATGTCGATCTTCAACGTCCGCATCCCCGGTCTGGCCATGACCGTGGTTCAGGCCGATGGCGAGCATGTGCGCCCGGTCGAGGTGGACGAGTTCCAGATTTCGGTCGCCGAGACCTATGACGTCATCGTCCGTCCCACCGAGGACCGCGCCTACACCATCGTGTCGGAGGCCATCGACCGGTCGGGCATGGGGCGCGCCACCCTGGCCCCGCGTATGGGCATGACCGCCGAGGTTCCCCCCCTGCGCAAGGTGCCGAACCTGACCATGACCGACATGGGCATGGGGGGCATGGATCACGGCTCGATGGCTGGCATGGACCACTCGGCCCATGGAGCAGCAGCGGCCGCCACAGCCGGAGCCGCCGCCGCGCCGATGGACCACGGCGCCATGAGCATGCGTGACCCCAACAACGCCCCCGCCGACATGGCGGTCGGCGTCGGGGTAGACGCCATCGCGCCCGCGCCCGCCAACCGTCTGGGCGACCGTCCGCAAGGGCTGCAGGACGTCGATCACCGGGTCCTGGTCTATACCGACCTGCGCTCCCTTGAGCCGAACAAGGACACGCGCCCGCCGTCCCGCACCATGGAAATCCACCTGACCGGCAATATGGAACGGTTCATGTGGGGCTTTGACGGACGCAAGTTCTCGGAACTGGTCGAGCCGATCCGGTTCGAACTGAACGAGCGGGTCCGCGTCACCCTGGTCAACGACACCATGATGGCCCACCCCATCCACCTGCACGGCCACTTCTTTGAGCTGGTCAACGGCCACGACGGGCATCAGCCGCTGAAGCACACGGTCAATGTGGCGCCGGGCGGCAAGGTCACCTTCGACCTGACCGCCAACGCGCCGGGCGACTGGGCCTTCCACTGCCACCTGCTGATGCACATGCACGCGGGGATGTTCAACGTCGTCACGGTTCGTCCGCTGGAAGGAGCCGCCCGATGAGCCGCGCCCTGTTCGCCGCTGTCGCGGTCCTGCCCCTGATGCTGGCCGCCGGTTCGGCCGTCGCCCAGACCCATGGCGGCCACGGCGCCCACGCCGCGCCCGCCCGTCCTCCGCAAGCCCGGCCGACGCCCC
>NZ_GL883086.1:745863-760311 GCF_000204035.1 Brevundimonas diminuta ATCC 11568 | reverse complement strand
TACGCCAATCTGATCGGCGGCGCCCGCTTCGAGCCGAAGGAGGAGAACCCCATGCTCGGGTTCCGCGGCGCCTCTCGTTATTACTCGCCGCGCTACCGCGAAGGCTTCGCCCTGGAATGCCGGGCGATCCGCCGCCTGCGCGAGGACCTGGGCCTGCGCAACGTCATCGTGATGATCCCGTTCTGCCGGACGGTCGATGAGGCGCGTCGGGTTCTGGAGGTGATGGCCGAGAACGGTTTGGTCCGCGGAGAGGAAGGGCTCCAGGTCTATGTGATGTGCGAGATTCCTTCGAACGTGATCCTGGCCCGTCAGTTCGCCGAACTGTTCGACGGCTTCTCGATCGGCAGCAACGATCTCACCCAGCTGACGCTGGGCGTCGACCGTGACTCGGGTGAACTCGCGGCGCTCTTCAACGAGCAGGATCCGGCCGTCGAATGGATGATCGATCAGGTCATCGTCTCCGCGCATGATGCGGGCGTGAAGGTCGGGCTCTGTGGAGAAGCGCCCAGCAAAAACCCCCGAGTTCGCCCAGTTCCTCGTCCAGCGGGGCATTGACTCGATCTCGGTCAATCCAGACAGCTTCGTGGCCGTGAAAGAGGCCGTAGCGGCGGCTGAGGAGACTGCACACAGGACACCCCGCCGCATACCTTGACGACCGGCTGAGACGGCGGGCGGGTACGTCCATGGCCCAGCACGTTCGCCCCGGCTGATCCTCGGCTCGTCCGTCGCGCGAGACTGAGCCAGGGATCTGTCGATTCCCGGGGTCGAGGCATGGGACGCGGAGGGGCGCATCGCGGCTCGCGCCAGCGCCTTAGCGCCGCGACGGCGAGGCCGTCATCGACCTTCTGGCCTGGTCCGAGGGGCGAGCTTCAGGCTTCCATCAAGGGGGCGTCAATGGCGCACCCCTGTTCACCGCCGACTGGTTTTTCTTGCGACGCCAGTGGCGAGGCCGCTGGAAAACGGCGCCGGTCCCCGCATAGGGAAACCGGGAACCGACACGACCGGCGTAACGTTGATCCATCGGCGCGGGCGGGTCCTGCGGTTGATAACTCAGCGACATGAGTGAGCCGGACGGTATCACAGTCGACCAGGGCCTTGTCCTCGACACGCGCGCGTTCGACGCCGCCATGTTCGATCTGGACGGCGTCGTCACCCGGACCGCCACACTTCACGCGGCCACCTGGCGCAAGCTGTTCGACGCCTTTCTCCGGCGCCGGGCCGAAACGAAGGGAGAGGCGTTCCGGCCCTTCGACGTGGAGCGCGACTACCGCACCTATGTCGACGGCAAGCCGCGCCACGAAGGGATTCGCAGCTTTCTGGCGTCGCGCGGGGTAACCTTGCCGGAGGGCCAGCCGGATGATCGCGCCGACCGTGAAACGGTATTCGGTCTCGGCGCACGCAAGAACCAGATGTTCCGCCAGGCCCTGGGCCGATCCGGCGTCGAGGTGTTCGAAAGCTCCCTCGAACTCATCCGCAGGCTGCGCGAGGCAGGCCTGAAGACCGCGGCGGTCACATCCAGCAAGAACGCCGCGGCCGTGATCGAGGCGGCGGGGCTCGCGGACCTGTTCGACGCATGTGTCGACGGTGTCGAAGCGGAGCGCCAGGGGCTGAACGGCAAGTCCGCGCCGGACACCTTCGTGTACGCCGCCCGGCTCCTCGGCGTCGACGCCAAGCGCGCCATCGGGGTGGAGGATGCGATCGCCGGCGTGGAGGCGATCCGGGCCGCGGGCTACGGCCTCGTCGTCGGCGTCGATCGAGCCGGGCAGGCCGCCGTCCTGCGCCAGCACGGCGCCTCGCTCGTCGTGCGGGATCTGGGGGAGCTGCGGATCGTCCCGGCGGCGCCGGCCGCACCCATGGGCCTGCCGGCGGCCCCCAGCGCCGCGCCCGAGTGGTTGCTCGTGGAGGAAGGCTTCACGCTCACGCGGGAGCACGAACTGGAATCCATCTTCGCGATCGGAAACGGCCATCTCGGTTCCAGGGGGTCGCTGGCGGAAGGAAGCGGGATGTCCTCGCCCGCCACTTTCGTAGCCGGAGCCTTCGATGCGCAGCCGGGAGCGACGCCCGGCCTTGCCATCCTGCCGGATTGGGCGAAGCTCTCCATGACCATCGAGGGCCGGCCTCTCCGACTGGATACGGGCAGGACCCTCAGGCACCGCCGGATGCTCGACATGCGGCAGGGGATTCTCTGGCGCGAGTGGCGACACGAGGACGCCGCCGGTCGGATCACCCGACTGCGGGGGCTGCGTCTTGCCTCCCAGGCCGACCGGCGCCTCCTGATCCAGTCGGTTGCGGTGGCGCCCGAGAACTACAGCGCGACCGCAAGCCTGGACGTTCCTCTCGATGAGATGGCGACGCGCCGACTTGGCGACGGCGGCGTCATTGCGCTGGCCGCCGCAAGCGCGATCGGCGAGATCGGCGACCGCAGCGCCGCGTCTGGGCACCCGCCCAGGCCGCCGATGGTGTTGGAGCTCGCACTCGGGAAGACCTACCGACTCGACAGGGTGGTCGCCGTTTGCACCTCAAGGGAACAGGATCAGCCGGAGGTCGCCGCACGCAGCCGGGCCGGCCGCGCGATCAACACAGGCTTGTCGGCCCTGATCACCGCCCACCGGGAGGCCTGGAGGGTCAGGTGGGAGGCGAGCGACATAGGCATCGACGGTGACCCGGCCGCGCAGCGCGCGCTGCGCTTCGCGGTCTATCACCTGCTCAGCGCCGTGGACCCAGACGATGACCGCGTCTCGATCGGCGCCCGGGCGCTCACCGGCGCCGCCTACGGAGGCCATGTGTTCTGGGACACCGAGATCTTCATGCTGCCGTTCTACGTGCTGACATGGCCGGAAGCGGCCAGGGCCCTTCTGACCTACCGCCATCGGACGCTTCCGGCGGCTCGGGACAAGGCCGCGCACCATGGGGAGCGCGGCGCCTTCTATGCCTGGGAATCCGCAGACACCGGTCAGGACGTGACGCCGCCCTTCGTTGTCGCGCCGAATGGGGAGGTCATCCCGATCCTGCTCGCCGACCAGGAGCAGCACATCAGCGCCGACGTCGCTTACGGCGTCTGGACCTATTGGCGCGCGACCAGGGACGAAGGTTTTCTGCTCGACGTCGGCGCCGAAATCCTCCTCGAGACCGCCCGCTTCTGGGCCGGCCGCGCGAAGCTTGAAAGCGATGGCCTACGTCACATCCGCGGCGTGGTGGGCCCGGACGAGTATCATGAGACGGTCGACGACGACGCCTACACCAATGGCATGGCGCAGTGGAATCTCGAGACCGGGAACGCCGTGGCGCGGCTTCTGGTCGAGCGCTGGCCAGAGCGGTGGCGTGTGCTCTCGGAATCGCTGGCGATGGATGCGGCCGAGCCCCTTGCCTGGAGTGCGGCGGCGCGGGAGCTTTACACGGGGTTCGACGTGCGCACCGGGCTCTTTGAGCAGTTCCAGGGCTACTTTGGACTGGAGGAGATCGATCTCGCCGCCTTTGAGCCGCGCAACGCGCCGATCGACGTGCTGCTCGGTCGCGAGCGAATCCGCCAATCGAAGACGATCAAGCAGCCGGATGTCGTGATGCTGCTGCATCTACTGTGGGACCGTTTCCCGCCGGAGGTCCGGGAGGCCAACTTCCGCTATTACGAGCCGCGCTGCGCGCACGGCAGCTCCCTCAGTCCGGCGATCCATGCGGCGGTCGCGGCGCGGCTCGGGGACGTGAGGCTCGCGGAGCGCTACTTTCGACAGGCGAGCGATATCGACCTGGGGGACAACATGGGCAATGCCGCGGCCGGGGTGCATGCGGCGGCCCTCGGGGGCCTCTGGCAGGCTGCGGTGTTCGGCTTCGCCGGCCTGCGGTTCACCGAGGAAGGGCCCGAGCATCAGCCGAACCTGCCGCCGCAATGGCGAGGAGTGTCGTTGCGTTTCAAGTGGCGCGGCAAGGATCACGAGCTCAAGCTTCCGGACGACCGCGCGCGCATTGGAGCCGCGCCAGGAATTGCGCCGTGAGCGATCAGCCCGTGATCCTCGTTCCATTGGACGGGATGGCCGACGCCCTCCCGGCGCTATCCGTGGCCAAGGTGTTCTCGGGTCTGGAGCACGCGGCCGTCCGCATCCTGCATGTCGCCGAGCAGGCGTCTGCTGCGGCGGAGATCGCGCCTCGACTCGGGCTTGCCGCCGAGGACCTGCACGGCGCCAGTCTCGAGACTCGCACCGGCGAACCCGCCGCCGCGATCCTCGCAGCGGCCGACGATCTTCACGCCCGTGTTATCGTGCTTTGCACCCACACCGCGCCGGGCAGCCCGGCCGGGAAGGTCGGCGGGACTGCTCTTTCCGTGCTGCGCGGGGCATCCTGCCCCGTGATCCTGGTCAACCCCGCGCAACCGCTGCAGGACTGGCGGCTGAGAAAGGTTTTGCTCCCGCACGAGGGGACCTCGGCCGCCAGCGATGCCGTGAAACCCGGCGTAGAGCTCGCGCGCCGCGCGGACGCCGACCTCCTGGTGCTCCTGGTCGCCGCGCCAGGCCCCGCCAGTCCCCAGGCGCGGGGCTCGCTGACGTCGCCCTTCTACCTGGATCAGCCCCAGCACGAGTGGCCGGCGTGGGCGGTCGAATTCATGGAACGGCTCGCCTGCATATGCCCGCTCTCCGACCTGCGCGTCCGGCTGCTGCTCGCTCGCGGCTCTCCGGCGTCAGAAATCCTGCGAGTGGCGCGTGAAGAATCCGTCGACCTCATCATCCTGACCTGGAGGGGGATTTGGGCGCCCGAGCGCGCCGAGACCCTCAAGGCTGTCGTGCGTGAAGCGGCCTGTCCCGCGATGGTGGTGCGCGTCCGAGCGGGCGGCGGGTCAAACAGCCCCCGGAACTCTGGGGCGGCCGGCGCGCCACGCGCCGCGCCGGCGGCGCAATAGGAGCAGGCAGGATGGATGTGGCGGTATTCGAAGCGGCGGAGTGGGAACACCAGGCCTGCCTGCGGCTGGAGCCGGGGCACCGGGTGCGCTGCACCGCGGGGCGCCTGACGCCGCAGACCGCGCCGGACTATGTTGAAGCCGAGGTGGTGAGCCCCTTCGTCGGCTCGGAGGTCTCGGCGGCGGTGATCGCGGCGCTGCCCCGGTTGCGGCTGGTCGCCACGCGCTCCACCGGTTTCGACCATATCGATCTTGAGGCCTGCCGCGCGCGCGGGGTGGCGGTCTGCAATGTGCCGGACTATGGCGACCCGACGGTGGCCGAGCACGCCTTCGCCCTGCTGCTCGCGGTCTCGCGGCATGTCGTCGAGGCCGCCGACAGGACGCGTCGGGGGGATTTCCACGTCGAGGGGCTGCGGGGTTTCGACCTCGAGGGCCGCACCCTGGGCGTGGTTGGGGCCGGACGCATCGGCCGGCGGGTGATCCGCATCGCCCGCGGCTTCGGCATGACGGCGCTGGCGGCCGACCCGCACCCTGATCCCGCCGCGGCCGCCGAGCTGGGCTTCGACTATGTGACCCTGGACGACCTGTTGCGCTTGGCCGACGTGGTGAGCCTGCACGCGCCGGGCGGGCCGCAGACCCGCGACCTGATCTCGGACGCCCAGTTCGCGGTGATGAAGCCGGGCTGCGTGCTGATCAACACGGCGCGCGGCGGGGTGGTGAACGCCGCGGCCCTGGTGCGCGCCCTGAGCAGCGGACGTCTGGCCGGGGCGGGGCTGGACGTCCTCTCCGAGGAGCCGCTCCTGCGCGAAGAGGCGGAGATCTTCCGCATGGACACGCCGCTGCCGGCCGAACGCCTGCGCGCCCTGGTGGCCGCCAACACGCTCCTGCGCCTGCCCAATGTCGTGGTCACGCCTCACATCGCCTATGACACGGCCGAGGCCCTAGGGCGGATCGTCGGCACGACGCTCGACAACATCGAAGCCTTCGCCCGGGGCGAGCCCCAGAACCTGGTGGTCCCGTCCGGGGCGGCGGGGGATGTCGCGGAGACCCGTCCATGACTCGCCACAGGCAGGCCTCCGTCCAGGTCGCCGCGACCCCGGAACGGCTGTTCGCCCATCTCGACGACCAGACCCGCCTGGCCGCGCACATGGCCCGCCCGTCGATGATGATGGGCGGGGGGCGGATGACCTATGACTTCGACGCGGGCCGGGGACAGGCGGTCGGCTCGCATATCCGGATGGGCGGCCGGGCGTTCGGTCTCGGGCTCTTCGTCGACGAGGTGGTGACCGAGCGCGCGCCGCCGCGGCGCAAGGTCTGGCGCACCGTGGGCCGGCCGCGGCTGATAATCATCGGCGACTACGAGATGGGCTTCCAGACCACGCCGATCCGTGGCGGGGCCGGATTGCGGGTCTGGATCGACTACGACCCTGCGCCCCGCGGCCCCGGGCGCCTCGTCCCCGGCCTGGCGGACGCCTACGCCCGTTGGTGCGTGGAACGCATGGTGGGTGACGCCCGCCGCGCCTTCGGCGCGGTGTCCGCGAGCGCCGGCTAGAGCCGGACGCCCCTGAGCCTGAGTGCATTGGTCACCACGCTGACGCTGGACAGGGCCATGGCGCCGGCGGCGATGGCGGGCGACAGCAGCCATCCGAACACCGGATAGAGCAACCCGGCCGCGATCGGCACGCCCGCCACGTTGTAGGCGAAGGCGAAGAACAGGTTCTGGCGGATATTGCTCATCACCGCGTGCGACAGCCGCCGCGCCTTGACCAGCCCCTGCAGGTCCCCCTTCAGCAGGGTGACCCCGGCGCTTTCGATGGCGACGTCGGATCCGGCGCCCATGGCGACGCCCACCTCGGCGGCGGCCAGGGCGGGGGCGTCGTTCACCCCGTCTCCGGCCATAGCGACCTTGCGCCCCTCGGCCCGCAGCCGCTGGACGACAGCGGCCTTGTCCTGCGGCAGCACCTCGGCCTCGACCTCGGTGATCCCGAGCTGGCGGGCGACGGCCAGCGCCGTGGTGCGGTTGTCTCCGGTCATCATCACCAGCCGCACGCCTTCGGCCTGCAGGGCCTGAACGGCCCGAAGCGTGGTGGCCTTGATCGGATCGGCGATGGCGAAGACGCCGGCCAGGGCGCCGTCGACCGCCGCGAAGATCGCCGTGGCGCCGTCGGCGCGAAGGCTCTCGGCCTCCGCGTCCAGGGTGGAGGTGTCGACGCCCTGCTCGGCCATGAACTTGCCCGAGCCCAGGCTCACGCGGCGGCCGTCAATCCGGCCCAGAACCCCCTTGCCGACCGGAGAATCGAAGTCCATCGGCTCGACGAGGGCGAGCTTGCGTTCGGTCGCGGCGCGCAGGATGGCGTCGGCCAGGGGATGCTCGCTGCCGCGCTCCAGGCTGGCGGCCAGCCGTAGCAGTTCGGCCTCCTTGAAGCCGGCCGCCGGGTGTATGGCGATCACGGCCGGACGGCCCTCGGTCAGGGTGCCGGTCTTGTCGATGACGATGGTGTCGATCTTCTCGAAACGCTCCAGCGCCTCGGCGTTCTTGATCAGCACCCCGGCCTGGGCGCCGCGGCCCACGCCGACCATGATCGACAGCGGCGTGGCGAGGCCCAGCGCGCAGGGGCAGGCGATGATCAGCACCGATACCGCCGCGACCAGGGCGAAGGCGAAGCGCGGCTCCGGTCCGACGCTCGCCCAGACCGCAAACGCGATCGCCGCCACCAGGATCACCGCGGGCACGAACCAGCCGGAGACCAGGTCGGCCATGCGCTGGATGGGGGCCCGGCTCCGCTGGGCCTGGGCGACCATCTGCACGATCTGGGAGAGCAGGGTGTCGGCGCCGACCTTCTCGGCCCGCATGACGAAGGAGCCGGTCTTGTTGATGGCGCCCCCGATCACCTTGTCGCCGGGCTCCTTGGTCACCGGCATGGACTCGCCTGTGACCATGGACTCGTCGATCGCCACCCGGCCCTCGACGAGTTCGCCGTCGACCGGGACCTTCTCGCCGGGGCGGACGCGCAGGTTGTCGCCCACCAGGATCTGGTCGAGCCCGACCTCCTCGTCGGTCCGGTCGGCGCGGACCCGACGCGCGGTCTTGGGCGCAAGATCCAGCAGGGCCCTGATGGCCCCGGACGTCTGCTCACGCGCGCGCAGTTCCAGGACCTGGCCCAGCAGCACCAGCACAGTGATGACGGCCGCGGCCTCGAAATAGATCGGCACGCTGCCGTCGGCGCGGCGGAAGGCGGGCGGGAACAGATGGGGCGCGACGGTCGCCACGACGCTGTAGATCCAGGCCACGCCGACGCCCATGGCGATCAGGGTGAACATGTTCAGATGGCGGGTGACCAGCGACCTGGCGCCGCGTTCGAAGAAGGGCCAGCCGGACCAGAGCACGACCGGGGTGGCGAGCGCGAACTGGATCCAGGCCGAGGTCTGGCCGCTCATGCTCATCATCAGCCCGGTGAGGTGGCCGCCCATCTCCAGGGCCAACACCGGAACGGACAGCGCCAGCCCGATCCAGAACCGGCGCGTGAAGTCCGTGAGCTCCGGGTTCGGGGCGCTGGCGGCGGTGACCAGTTCGGGTTCGAGCGCCATGCCGCAGATCGGGCAGGAGCCCGGCCCGACCTGGCGGATCTCCGGGTGCATGGGGCAGGTGTAGACGGTCCCGGCCGGCGCTACGGGCGCCTCGGTCTTGCCGCCGTCGAGATAGCGGGCCGGCTCGGCGACGAACTTGGTCCGGCAGCCGGCCGAGCAGAAGAAGAAGGGCTTGCCGTCGAACTCGGCGCGGTGCGCGGTCGTCTCCGGATCCACGGTCATGCCGCAGACCGGGTCGAGGACCTTGCCGGCGGGAGGGGGCTCGCCATGGCCCGCGTGAGAAGCGTGGGCGTGGTGGTGATCGGGGTGGGAAGGGGCGTTCGACATGGCCGGAGAACTCCACAGCGTGTGGTAATCTGATATACCCCTCGCGGTATATTTTCCAATACCCCGAGGGGGTATGCTCGCGCGGGCAAGGGAGGACGCTCTTGGACCATAACGACAAGCCGAAGCTGCTCAACCGCCTCAGCCGCATCGAAGGGCAGGTGCGGGGCATCGCCCGCATGGTCGACGAGGACCGCTACTGCATCGACGTCCTCACCCAGCTGCAGGCCGTACGCGCGGCGCTTCGGCGGGTGGAAACCGAAATCCTCAAGGACCACCTGGATCACTGTGTGACCGGCGCGCTGGTGGATGGGAACGAGGCGGAGCGGCGGGCCAAGGCCGCCGAACTCATGGCTGTGCTGGATCGGGCCCTGACCTAGCCGCGGAAAGACGTCGGGCCGGACCTTGCCGTGTCGTGCGTAATGTCCGCGGGCGCGCGGGTCATTGCTGGTGCGACCTTCTCCATCTGGAGATCCGGATATTCGCTCCTCTATTCTCATCGCCCTGGCCGCTGCGCCGGCTCGGAGCTTATGAGTCCCCGACCTGGTCCGGCGGACCCAACCGGTCGAGAGCGCCGATGCCGAGGCTGGAGTCGGTCCTGGCGATCGACACGGCCGGCGCGGCGATCCGGCCGGAGAGGGCCCGGATGGCGTCGATGGTCTCGGGAATGACGATGGCCTGGTTGTCGACCATGTAGGCGTAGAAGAGCTCGTCGCCCTGGACGCGGAGCATGTCGGTCCAGAGCGCCACTTCATAGAGATTGTCATGCGGGCGGCCGAGGTCGGCCATCAGTTCCTTGACGCTGTTGAGCGCCGTCAAGCCGTCATCCATCCGGATCGCCGCGATGCGCGAGGAGGCGAGGAAGGCCGCGACCACCTCAGCCTTGTCCGCCGCACGGGTCATCTGCACCGACCAGTAATGCAGATGAGCGATCGTCTCGGGGACCTTGACCGCCATGGTCACGACATCCAGGTCGGGATCGACGCTCTGCGCATCGGGGCCCTGGTGGCTCGGAATCTGGGGCTCGGGCGCCAGCGTGTTCATGATGCCGCCCCGGTCGCTCTCCCAGGGATCGGTGGCCCGCCGCAGCAGCGTCCCCCGCGCCCGGCGCAGCAATCCCGCCTGTTTGAGCGCGGTGAGAGTGCGCACGATCGACGTGGTGTTGCACGAGACAACCCTGGTCGCCGGCCGTCCGAGCGCGCCTGCGTAGCTCGACTCGGCCACGAAGGAGTGACCGGCGACTTCGTGCTTCTCGCCGCCCTGGACGATGAAGGGCTTGTCCTTGCGCCGGTAGACCTCCGCGTTGGCGGCGCCGATCCCCTTGGGCGTGCAGTCCACCATGACATCGACCGACGCGATCAGGTCGTCCAGATCGCCCGCCACAGGGAGACCGGCCCGTTGCATCGCCAGGGCGGCCCCGGGGGCGGCGCCGTAGAGGGAGAAACCCATCCGGGCCGCAAGACGCAGGCGCCAGTCGGCGCTGACGTCGGCGACGCCCACGAGGATCATGTCGTCCTGCTGTCTGACGGCGGCGGCCACGCGCTTGCCGATCACGCCGTATCCATTTACCCCGACGCGGATAATATCCGAGTGAACCATGATCGCTGTCCTCGTCCGTTGGGCATGGGCTCTGGCCAGCCCATCGGCGCAGGAGGACGGCGACCCCTCGCTGCGCGCGTGTGTTCTCCTTAAGAAGACGCAGCCCCCGCCGCGGGATTACAGGCGAGGCGGCGACCTTATCGCACGCCGCCGGACCGCTTGCGTATCCCGGAGCGGCGGAGGACCCCTCGTCTGCATAGGCGAACGACAGGCCTGCGGCGCCGGGCGGACCATGCCGCAGGGGGCGACGCTACGCCTGCGTTACGGCTGACCGCGACGGCGGCTGGACGTCCATGCCGGCGCCCAGCCGCAGACGCTTGAGCATCAGGGCGTTGACCGCCACCAGCACCGAACTGCCGGACATCGACAGGGCGGCGATCTCGGGGCTGAGGGTGAAGGGATAGAGGACTCCCGCGGCCAGGGGAAAGGCGATGAGATTGTAGCCGACCGCCCACCACAGGTTCTGATGCATCTTGCGCAGGGTGGCGCGCGACAGCTCGATGGCCTTGACCACGTCGGCGGGGTCGCTGCGCATCAGCACCACGTCGGCGCTCTCTATGGCGACGTCGGTGCCGGCGCCGATGGCGAAGCCGACGTCGGCCTGGGTCAGGGCCGGGGCGTCGTTGACCCCGTCGCCAACCATGCCGACCCTGTGGCCCGCGGCCTGGAGTTCCTTCACCTTGAGCGCCTTGTCGCCGGGCAGGACCTCCGCCAGCACGATGTCGATCCCCAGTTCACCGGCGATACGCCGTGCGGTGCCGAGGTTGTCGCCGGTCATCATGGCCACCTTGACGCCCAGGGCCTGCAGTCGCCGGATGGTCGCCGCCGCGGTGGGGCGGACGGCGTCGGCCACGGCGATCAGACCGATGACCCGCCCGTCGCGGGCGATATGGACTACGGTGCGGCCGGCGCCCTGCAGCCGTTCGGATTCCGTCGCCAGCTCGCCGAGCTCGACGCCGTTGTCGGCCATGAGCATGCGGTTGCCGGAGAGGACGGTCCGCCCGGCCACGGTCGCCCGAAGTCCCTTGCCCCCGAAGGATTCGAAGCCGGCAGCGGCCAGTTCGGGGAGGTCCTTCGTCCGCTCCAGCACGGCCTTGGCGATGTGGTGTTCGGATCCTCGCTCCAGGGCCGCGGCCGTGGTCAGCAGGTCGGTCTCGTCCACTCCGGCGGCGGGGGTGACCTGGACCACTTTCGGCGCGCCCAGGGTCAGGGTGCCGGTCTTGTCGAAGACGATGACGTCCAGCTTGACGGCATGCTCGAGAGCGGCGGCGTTCTTGATCAGCACGCCGTGGCGCGCCCCCAGCCCCGTGCCCACCATGATCGCCATGGGCGTGGCCAGGCCAAGAGCGTCGGGGCAGGCGATGACGAAGACGGTGATGGTCAGGGTCAGGGCGAACAGCAGGGTCTGGCCCAGGGCCCAGAACCAGACGCCGAAGGTGAGCAGGCCGATGACGACAGCGGCCAGCACAAGCCACTGGGAGGCGCGGTCCGCGAGCAACTGGGCCGGGGCCTTGGAGTTCTGCGCCTCCTGCACCAGCTTGACGATCTGCGCCAGGGCGGTGTCGGCGCCTACCCGCGTCGCCCGATAGCGGAAGGCGCCGGTCTTGTTGATCGCGCCGCCGGTCACGGAATCGCCGGCGCCCTTGGTCACGGGCAGGGATTCTCCGGTCAGCATGGATTCGTCGACCTCGGAGCCGCCGTCCTCGATCACGCCGTCCACGGGGATGCGGCCGCCCGGCCGGACGACCACCCGGTCGCCCACCAGCACGGCGGAGGTCGCGACCTCGACCTCGACGCCGTCGCGCAGCACCCGGGCGGTGGGCGGCGCCAGGTCCATCAGCCTGCGGATGGCGTCCGAGGCGCCGGCCCGCGCCCGCATCTCCAGCCAGTGGCCCATCAGGATGAAGACCAGCAGCAGGGCCGAGGCTTCGTAGAAGTCGGGCGCGTCGTAGAAGAAGGTGGCGCCGACGCTGAACAGGTAGCCGGTGCCGACGCTGAGCAGGACCAGCACCGCCATGTTGAGCACACCGCGTCGCAGGGCCCGGACGGCGGCGATGTAGAAGGGCCAGCCCGGATAGAGGATGGCGGCGCTGGCCAGGACGAACAGCAGGGGCTTCAGCGGCAGGCCGAACGGCGGCTCCACTCGCATGAAGTCCATGCCCATCGGGGCGAGCAGGAAGATCGGGAGGGTGAAGGCGACGGCGAAGAGGAAGCGGTTGCGCATGTCCCGGGCCATGGCCTGCATGTCCATGCCGGGGCCGTGCCCCATCTCGGCCATGTCGTCGGCGCCGGCTTGGGCAGGATGAGCAGAGGGCGCGTGGCCCTCATGGGCGGCCGCCGGAGCTGCGGGATGCTGGAGGTGCGACCGGGCGTCCACGACCTCCTCATGCGGGACGCAGATGTGACGCGGCACGACCTCGCCGCGGCAGTGGAAGCCGCAATCCCGCACCGCCTGTTCCAGTTCGACCTGGCTGACCAGGGCTTCGTCATATCGGATCGTCGCGGTCGCCGAGCCGAAGTTGGCGGCGGCTTCCAGCACGCCCTTCAGGCCCCGCAGGTGCTTCTCGATCACCAGTGAATCCAGCGGCGTGCTGAAACCGGAAACATCGACGGTAGTAGTATGCATGAAGGAAATTCCAGTCGAAAGCAGTTCAGTCGTGAGGTCGGTGGGATTCCGCGCCCTACAGGGGGCGTAGGCGGGGAACGAACGCGGGCGTAGCCTGCCGGTAAGCGCTCCAGGCCGGGCCGAAGCGGGCGGCGGTCTCTCGCTCCTCCGCCATGGCGAGGCGCCAGTACAGGATGACCAGCGCCGGGAACATCGCCAGGGTGAGCAGCGTCGGCCATTGAAGCAAAAAGCCGATCATGATCAGCACGAAACCGGCATACTGCGGGTGGCGGATTGACCGGTAGGGACCGGTCGTCGCCAGCCGGCCTTCTCGTTGCGCGCTATAGAGCACCGGCCATGCCGCGGAGAGGAGCCAGAACCCGCCGCCAACGAGAACCAAGCTGAGAATATGGAAGGGCCCGAAGTGCGGGTGCGCTCGCCAGCCGAACATCATCTCAAGCAGGTGTCCGGCGTCATGGGACCACCAGTCCACGCCGGGAAAGCGGCTCTGTAACCAACCGGCCAACAGAAAGATCGTCAGCGGGAAACCGTACATCTCGGTGAAGAAGGCGATCAGGAAGGCGCTGAAGGCGCCGAAGGCGCGCCAGTCCCTCGCCGTCTTCGGCTTGAAGAAGGTGAAGGCGAAAAAGATGAACAGGATGGAGTTGAGGGCCACCAGCGACCAGAGCCCGTACGTTTGCGGTTCCGCCATGATCAGGCCTCCGGAGCTGGGGGACGGGCGCGGTCGCCCGGGTGGTCGGGGCCGTGCCCCCCGCCATGGCCGCCATGCATGGTCATGTGCAGCAGGGGACAGAGCAGCAACAGCAGGAACGGCGCCCAGCCGAGCAGGTGAACCCGGTGCTCGCCGATCAGCAGATAGGCCAGCCCCGCCGCGAAGGCGCCCAGGGTCAGAAGCCTGAAGACCCGGCCGGCGGCCGGGGATTTGGAGGTCATGCGAGGCGCCTTCCGTGCTGAACACCATCCCGTCATCTGACGCCCCACCCGGCCAAACATTACGGACGCGTGGCGTCGACGATCGTAAGAGCCGCCCGTCGTCAGCGTCAGACGTGGACAGCTGGGTCGCGGTCAGGTGGGGAGTGCAGTCGGGCATGCCGTTCATTCTTGCTCTCAACAGCGGGTCCTCGACCTGCAAGTTCGGCGTTTTCGATCAGGGGCCGGGCGGACTGGCGCCCTGTCTGCGCGGCCGGATCGAAATGCACGGCGAGGCGCCCCGACTGCTGAGTTATGACCCGGCCGGGGCGGTTCTTTCAGACGAGCCCTGGCCTCGGACTTCGGCGCCGGACCTCCTCGGGTGGCTTGAGATGCGCCTGCCCGGACCGATCGCCGCCGTGGGCCATCGGGTGGTTCATGGCGGGCCGCGTTTCTGCGCGGCGACGCTTGTCACGGAGGCGGTCCTCGCGGCCGTGGCGGCGCTCGCGCCGCTCGC
>NZ_GL883086.1:739665-745670 GCF_000204035.1 Brevundimonas diminuta ATCC 11568 | reverse complement strand
ACGCGGGCCATGATCCCGTGGTTGACCGTTTCGCTCTGCCGAGGGTCTGGGAGGCGCGGGGTCTTCGCCGCTACGGGTTTCACGGCCTGTCCTATGAGTATCTCGCCGGACGTCTGGCGGCGCTCGACCCTCCCACGGCCGCCGGCCGTGTGGTCGCGGCCCACCTCGGCGGGGGAGCCAGTCTGTGCGCCCTCCGCGACGGGCGCAGCATTGACACCACCATGGGCGCCACGCCGCTCGACGGTCTGGTCATGGCCACGCGCTGCGGCAGTCTGGACGCGGGCGCGGTGCTCTATCTGTTGCGCGAGGGGGGACTGGACGCCGACGGCCTGACCGATCTGCTCTATCGCCAGTCGGGACTGCTCGGCGTCTCTGGCCTCAGCGGCGACATGCGCGACCTGCTCGAGAGCCGCGAACCGGCGGCGCGCGAGGCTCTGGATCTTTACGTCCATCGCGCCGCGCGCGAGATGGCGGCGCTGGCGGCCAGCCTCGGAGGGCTGGACGGCCTGGTCTTCACGGCGGGTGTCGGCGAGAACGCGCCGCGGATCCGAGCCGAGATCTGCGCGCGCCTCGGCTGGCTCGGGGTCAGGCTCGACGCCGCCGCGAACGAGCGCGGTGCCGGCCGTCTGAATGCGGCCGACAGCGCCGTGGCGGTCTGGATGATACCGACAGACGAGGAGGTTGTGATCGCGCGCCAGACGGCGGCGCTGCTTGATCTGGCGGAATGAAGCGCCGGGGGCAGGGGGCGCGGACGGCGTTCACCGGCCGCTGCGACGGGGACCGGTGGGCTCTTGTAAGGAGGCCGGCGATGACCCGACCAGGGCCGCGGGAGGCGGCCGGCGGCGCCCGCGTCGCCGGGGACTGCGACCCGGAAGCGCTGCGTCCACCGAAACCCCGGGAGAATCCCGTGACGTCGCTAGGTGATCCATCGCAGGCGCCGGAAGACGGTGCGGCGCGGGTCTGGAACGAGCTTCCGTAGCGACCGGGATCGGCGTCTTGCTCAGCCTCGGTTTGCGCCGGATCCCCGACCAGCGCCGCTGCACCGGTCAGGGCGTACTTCGCCTGGTGAACTGAACCAAGGATGCCGACGTTCGTTCAGATCAGGGTCAAGCACGGCCGCAGCCGTCATGTCGCGGACATCCCGTTGGCAGATGGCTTGATCCAGAGGATTCACATCCATGACCAACTTCGCCCAACGGCCCGTCAGGCGGACGGCCATCGCCCTGTCAACACTTTCCCTGCTCGCCGCCGCCGGGTGCGCCAGCGCGCCTGCCTCAGGTACGGCGCCCCCGGATCGACCTATGGGCGGCATGCAGGCGCCGCATGCGGCCCAGGGCTCCGGCATGATGGGCGGCATGCAGATGCCGCCGGGAATGAACATGGCTCGGACACCCTTTTCTGAGGCCGAGATGGGCATGCACCGAGCCATGATGATGGCGACCGATGTGAACACCCAGCGGACCTGGGCCCGGAAGATGATCGCCCACCATAGAGGGGCTGTCGCTATGGCGCAGGCTCTGCTTGGAAGTGATGCGACAGACGTTGAGGTCCGTCGCATGGCTCAGGCGGTCATCGACGCGCAGACGAGAGAAATCGCAGAGCTCGAATCCTGGCTTGAGCGTCATCCCGGCTGATTGTAACGAGGGCGGCACGGCGGGGCCTGATCATGCTCTGTCCGTCGCCGTCCGTGCTCCCTGCCAGGCTGGAGGATTTGGGTTGGAACTTGAGCAGAGGCAGCTGATCCTCTCCATTCTCGGCCGCGCCGACACCCTGACCGTGGCGACGGTGCGTGAAGACGGTTGGCCGCATGCAACGGTTGTGAGTTTCGTCAACGATGAGCTCGACATCTATTTCGGGACGGCGCCCCACTCGCAGAAGATTGGAAACATCGCCCGTGACTCCCGGGTGTCCGCGACCGTCACGCCCGATCACGAGACTTCTAAAGACATCCAGGCGATCTCGCTCGCGGCAAGGGCGGAGCGTGTTACGGACCCCGGGGAGCTGTTGAGAGTGGCTGATCTGGTCTTAAGGAAATTTCCGAGACCAGGGCGTCCTGCGCCGGCGGCGGTGCTGGAGGGGGTGGTGGTGGTTCGCCTGCGCCCGACCATCGTCTCGGTCCTGGACTACAGCAGAACCTTCGGTCAGACGGAACTGATCGACCTGCGTGACGATCAGGCGCCACGCAGTCGCCAGGACAACCCGCCTTCATCCTCATAGGCATGGGATCATACTGTCGTCCGTCGCCCAGAGATGGGATCTGCCGTGGCCCGGATCGAGTGGCCCGGGCTGGCGCGGTGGCTCCGTCGCGTCTTCAGGGCGATTGGGCCCCTATGAGCACGACTGGCCTGATGCCGATCCATGGCGCGATCAGAACGCTTCGGGCCACACGGCCGGGAGCGTTCTGATCGGCGCCGTCACGGGGCTGGTGTCGTTCGGCGTGACGGCCGCCACACCAACCTCCGTGAGGCCTATTGACCGGGATTTCTGATCCCGCGCCCGCCGGGCCTAGACGACAAAAACCGGTGCAAAGCCCCCGCCCGGAGTTCGGAAGTTTGTCGTCTGGCCCTGATAGACTCGGGCGGCCGCCAGTAGCGGGTCGCCGTCGTAGACATAGAGACGGACATCGAGCTTCAGCGAACGGATCTCGCCGTCGACCCTGATCCGACGTTCGCTGGGCTTCGCGAATTCCTGGGCGATATAGCCGCCGAGCTGAATTTCCGCCCATACGCGCCGGGTGATCTTGTCGCCGCGGTAGACGGCCTTGCCACCATGGCCGCCGGCCGGCTTGAAGAAATATCGGTTGCGCGTCGTCCACAGCCTCTCTGCGTTCTCGGCAGTCACCAGGGTGGTTTTCGGGATCGCCGAAAGACCTCTCTGATGATCCGGAGCAAGTCCCCAACCGGCGACCATGTCCGGGTCTGACAGCAGGCTCAGGTTCCGCTTGTCGGCGAACAGAGCGTGGTTGCGCGGACTGGGCGTCAGAACGACGGCTCCGTTCTGATAGGCGTCACGCAGGGCTTCGTGCCCGTCAGCACCGAGGGAGAAGTCGACGAGGCGATTGTAGACGAGATCCACAATCTCGCCTTCATGCTCCAGTCGCCCCTGGGAGAAATGGAGTTCGGAGGGATCGGCGACCCACGCCGTAACGCCGCGCTGTTCGAAAAACCGCTGCGCCAGCAGGAACTCCGGGAACAGATACTGATCCTTCGGGCGGTCATCGACGATGGCGATTGTCCGCGGTTGACCCGAGCGACCCTGCAACGCCCATTCGTTCAGGAACATCCGCCAGACGAGGGCTTCGAAGTCTCCCATCACCCGCGCGCGCATGGCGTCCTGGGCCTCGCGACAGCATTCGCCCTGGGCGTGAGCAAGAAACGCATTCAGGAATGCTCCTCCGGCGTTGGTATTCACCTCGATGAGTTTTGGACCGCCGTCGCCCAGATGAAAATCATAGCCCATGAAGACCCCGCGCGGGCCGAAGTCCCGGCGAGCGATGGCCGGGCCCCAACCCAGTACCGCCTCCTGATAGGCCGGGGTCCTGGCCGCAGCCTCGATGGCGGCCACGACGACCAGCATGGCCTCGATGTCCTGGGCGGACAGGAACACAGGCCCGCCGGAGAACAGGTTCGGTCGATCCGCAAGCAGCGCCGAGACAAGGTCCGGCTCCCCGGCCTGCTGACGGATCGCCGAGCTCAGACGGGTCCGGTCCAGCGTGATGCAGAAACAATCCCTGTTAAGCACCGCGTCGAAGGAGCCGTCACGGGTATCGTCGGTTGTCGCCATGGTGTTCCTTTGATCGGGCCGGGATCGAGGGTGTCAGGTCCCAGCGGCCGCGTACCGGATTGTGCGACGGCTTCGTCTTGCGAAGCAATCCGCGTGCGTTCGACTTCTGGAGCGCCGGTGCGCGACGGCGGGATCGTTTCGGCCCCGCGCCGTCCCGGGTTCGATACGTCGCTGCGGGCGAAGGCCCGCCGGACGACCGAAGATTCCGGCGATAAATCCCGCCTTCTCGGCGCCCGGCCGTGGAGAAGGGCGCCGGCGCGGCGTCCGTTGAGCCTGCATGAGGCGATAGCCCGGTCATGGATGATGACCAGGCCCTTTCGGCTCCGGACTGCGCCGCAGTGGAGCCGGCGGCAGGCGATGAGGCGGATCACGCTGTCGGGGTCGGCGCGGCCGGTGGAACGGTCCAGTTCGGCGGGGTCGGAATCAGAATGGCGCTCCTCGATCCAGGCGGCCGGGTGGGCGGTGAGGCCACGCACAGGCTGTCGCGTCGTCGACTTGGAGCACCTTCTCCGCGAAGGCTTTCCCGGTGACTTCTGCTGTCGTCAATGTCAGCGCCCGCAAAGCGGCTTGCGCCGGTCAAATGTCTCCCAGACCAGGGTCGTGCCGCTCGTGATCATGGCGCAATTGATCTCTTCGCCCGACGGCGACCAGCAGATGGCGGTGATGCGGTCGTAGCTTCGGCCGGTCTGCTCGCAGCGAAGGGTCTTGCCCGCGACAAGCCGGTTCAGTTCCGCTGTAGCGGAAGCGGCGCTGGCGGTCGGGCAAGGATGGCCCGGCGAACAGGTTTCGTCGGCCTCCCGCGCCGCCACGGCGTGGAGTCTGATCTTTGTACCGTCCTTGCAGCGCAGGGTGTCGCCGTCGTTCACATAGGCCACATTGCATCGGAAACACGTCTCCGACGGCGACGATGGAAGCGCGTCTGCATCGGCCGTGGCGGGCGGCGACGCGTGACCAACGGCGTCCGCCGCAGGCCAGTTCAGGGCGGCGATGAAGGCGACAGCCATGAGGGTCGCCGTCATGGAGAGGAAGCGACTGTTGCGCCGGTATGGCTTGCGAGAGCCGGTTGAACGGGATGGTTTCGAGCTCATCGAGACAGGCTAGGGTCAATGGGTGAACGGGCCGTGAGCCGGGTATCCCGGTGAAGGAAAAGGAAGGGCGGCTGGGAGCGCTCCGATCGGGAGCGCCAAACAGGAGGACGCCATGTCGTCCCGACCCGCGTCGAACATCCGTGAATTCGCCCCTGCGCCAGCCTCGACCGTGGAGGACGGCGACCTTGACCTTCTGGCGGCGATCCTTTCGCGAACCCAGTCTCCAGCCGCCAGCCGGGCCGCCGCCGCCGATCTGATCGCGGACTTCGGAGGGCTGGCCGACGTCGCCGCGGCTGATGAAGCCGCCCTGCTTCGTGCCGGCCTCGCGACGGCCGCGGTCGCCGATCTCCTACGGATCCGGGCGCTGGCGGTGGCCATGGCGAGGGCGGAGGCCTGCCATCGACCGGTCCTGTCGTCATGGACCGCCCTGACGACCTATCTCCGCGCAGATATGGCCCATGCGCCTCGCGAGCAGTTTCGCGTCCTCTACCTCGACCGCCGCAACATCCTGATGAAGGACGAAGGGCGCGCTGACGGGACGGTAGACCATGCCCCCGTCTATCCCCGCGAAGTGATCCGTCGGGCCTTGGAACTCTCCGCCAGCGCCCTGATCCTGGTGCACAACCACCCGTCGGGCGATCCCGGTCCTTCGCAGGCGGACATCGCAATGACGCGCCAGGTCGTGCACGCGGCCCGGCTGTTCAACCTGCAGGTCCATGACCATGTGATCGTCGGCCGTGAAGGCACGGCGAGCTTCCGGGCCCTGGGCCTGATCTGAGCCGGCCATGAGCCTCCACCCCATCGTCGCCGCCCTGGGCGGCGACCTCTATCAGGGCGGGCGTCGCGCCAATGTCCCGGCGCCCGGCCACAGCCAGGCCGACCGATCGGTGTCCCTGCTGCTGGAAGGGGACCGTCTGGTGATCCATGGTTTCGGCGCCGCGGACTGGCGATCGGTACGCGACCACCTCCGCGCTCTCGGCCTGATTGACGTCGAAGGCCGGGTGACCGGCGCACGCCCGTCTCTGGCCGCGTCCTCGACCGCGCTTCCCGACCCCGGGGTCCGGATCGAGGTGGCACGCCGCCTCTGGGCGTCGACGATCCCGATCGTCGAGGGCGACCTGTGCGCGCGCCATC
>NZ_GL883086.1:732311-739359 GCF_000204035.1 Brevundimonas diminuta ATCC 11568 | reverse complement strand
TGCGCCTGCCGCCGCATCCTTTCGGCGACTGGAACGACGCCGGGGCGGCGCCCCGGAAAGGCGGGGAGGAAGGGCGAGGCGGGGCGCCGGTACGGCGGGGATAGGCTCCGCCGGCCGGCGGGAGAAGATCCATGTCCCGTCACGCCCGGACCCGTATCCACCGCCTCGAGGCTCGATCCGACGTCGCCCAGGCGCAGTCCACGCCACCGACGACCTCGGTTCTGACGCGCAGCCAGCGCACCGTCCATCTCGCCGATCTCGACATCGCGCCCGAGAACCTTCGCTATGGCGAGGCCGCCGACGACGAGATTCCGCAACTCGCCGACACCATCGCCGCCGCCGGCCTGCTGCAGTTTCCGACCGTCCGACCCGGACGCCGTCGCGAGGCGGCCTTCATGGTGCTGGACGGCCGCCGCCGGCTGCTGGCTCTGCGTCTGCTGCGCGACGCCGGCGTCTTGGGCGACGATCATCCGGTCGAGGTCTTCGTCGAGACCGACCGGGCGCGCCAGGCGGCGGCGACCGTCCTGACCAATACGGCCGTGCCGGTCCATGTCGCCGACGTCGTGGTCGCCATCGGCCGGATGCTCAAGTCCCGGCTCACGGTCGTCGCGATCGCCCGGGCGCTTGGATACGGCGAAGTGGAAATCCGGCGGCTGGCGGCGCTCTCGGCCCTTCCGGCCGTCGCGCTCGAGGCGCTGAAGACCGGTCGGCTCACCCTACGCCAGGCCAGACTCCTGGCCCGGCTCAAGGACGCGGACGAACAGGCCGAACTGGCCCAGGGCGCGCTCGACGGCCATGGCCTGCCCGAATGGCGCATCACGGAGCGTCTCGACGCCGGGCGGACCACGACGCGCGACCCACGTTGCGGCCTGGTGACGCCCGCCCTCTATGCGGCTGCGGGCGGCCGGACCGAGACCGACCTGTTCGGGGAGCGGCCGCCGGTCCTGCTCGATCCCGACCGGCTGACGCAGGCCTGGATGAAACGGACGGGAGAGGTCGCAGCCCTTCTGGAGAGCGAAGGCCTGACGGTCCATCTCAGCGCGGGTCCGTCCCCGGACCTGGCCGAAGATCTGGAGCGACTTGGCTACGCCTACGGCGGCGCGCTTTCGGAGGCTTCGGCGACCCTCTACCGCGAGGCCCGTGAGCGCGCCCAGGCGGCCGCCGACGTCCTGGAGGCGGAAGGGGTCGGGGACGATGTCGTCGCTAGGCTGGAGCCCCTGATCCGCGCACGCATCGCCCAGGACCAGGCGGGATCGGGCGAGCGTGTCGCGACCGTCGTGGTGCTGCGGCCGTCGCTTCGGATCGGGGTGGAGGTCGAATGCTACGGACCAGCCGAGGCGGAGCCCGACGACGACGCCGGCTTCGAGGCCGACGATGAGGCGGCGCCGGAGATCTGGAGGCGGTCGCAGCCCGCCTATGCGCCGCCACGCGCCGAAGCGCCGGAGCCGGAGACCGAAGGGGTGACCCACGCTCTCCATGCGGTGCGCACCGACGTCGCGACGCGGGGGCTGATCCGCGCCCTGGCCGACGCGCCCGATGTCGCCCTGACCGCCCTGACGGCGCGTCTCTTTAGCGTCCTGGCGGTCCGCCCCTCGATAGGCCGTTCTGAATCCGCCCTGACCGTGACCGCCTCTGTCTTCAGCCCGACCGGCGGCCGGGTGATCGAGGCCCTGGATGGGGCGGTGCGCGAGCGTCTGGACGATCGACGTCGCGCCTGGGAGGCGTCCGGCCAGACCCTGGTCGCATGGGTGCACGGCCTGGCGGCCGATGACCGGCTCGGCCTGCTCGCCGAACTGACGGCCCTCAGTCTGGATCTGCGTGAAGAGAGGACGACCCTGGTCCGGGGATCGGCCCGGGCCGAGGCCGCCGAACTGGCCGCCCTGTGCGAGGCGGATGTCACGCGCGTGTGGACGCCGGACGCGCCCTTCCTTCAGTCGCACTCCAAAGACCAGTTGCTGGGCATGCTCGCGGCCATGGGCGCGTCGTCGGAGGAGGTCGGGCGGCTGAAGAAGACCGAACTGGTCGCCTGGACGGCCGATCAGGCGGCCGAACGGAACTGGGCTCCGGCCTGCCTGTCCTGGACGGCGCCGCCGGAAGACGACGCCGCGACCGAGGGCGCCGAACCGTCGGGTGAGGCGGACGGGCCGAAGGCCGAGCCTGGGTCGGAAGGGGGCGAGGCGACGGCCTGCGACGAGGCCTGCGACGGGGCCGACGTCGAGATCGGGGACGATACCGGGAACGAGACCGGGGGCGAGACGGGGAACGAACCCGGGCGCGATGACGATCCGGACCACGGCGGCCTCGATGGAGTTGGAGTCTTCGTGGTGACGCCGGCCGGCGAAGCCGTCCTGCGGAACCAGGCCGTCTGACGGTCGAGGGCCGGTTCCGTCGCGCGGCGCGCGGCGGGATCGGTCCGGGGGAGGGCGAAGGAAGGGAGGATCAGGGGCGAGGCGGAACAGGGAGAACGGCTCCCTGGACGCTTCGGATCAACAGGAGACTGAAGATGCAGACCATGGTGTTCACCGGCCGGCTGGCGGCCGACCCCCAGATCAGTCCGGACTTCGCCAAGGCGGTGTTCCGGCTGCTCGAGAAGCGCGGCGTGGACCTTGCGGGCAAGGACCGTATCGTCGGCGTCAACTGCGTCAGCTGGTCGAAGGGGCTGAACGAGAAGGTCATCGCCCGGGGGCTCGCCCAGGGCTGCGAAGCCCTCGTCGTCGGCGCCTTCATCGACACCGCCTATACGGCCCGCGACGGCACGGAACGCGCCGCCAAGGAACTGGTGGTGAACCGGCTGACGGTCCTCGACTGGGCCGAGGATCGCCAGGCCGCCGTTCCCGAACAGGCGGCCGCCTGATCCCTCATCATTCATTTCAAGGAGACTGACCATGCAGACCCTGACGCTTGAAGGCTATCTCACCGCCGCTCCTTCCATCCTCGCGGCGAAGGATTCCGGCAGGAAGCGCGCGAGCTTTCGCGTGCTGGAGACGACGCGGTTTCGTCGTTCGGACGGCACGCCGGGCGAGCGCACGACCGGCTTCAACTGCATCTGCTTCAACGAGGCGACGACCGAGAACTATATTGCGCCCTTCGCCCGGAAAGGCAGCCGGGTGGTGATCCAGGGCCATGTCGAAAATGACAGCTGGACCGGCAAGGACGGCGTCGAACACTACGACCTCCGCCTGGTCGTGGACGACATCCGGTTGAAGAACCGTCGCGAAAGCGCCACCGACGGAGACCAGTCCGCCGACGGCGGCATTCAGAAGGCCGGGGCCGCTCACGATCTGAACGACGACATCCCGTTCTGATCCAGATCCGGCCCTTTCAGGCTGACGTCCTGGCCCGGCGCCTCTGCGCCGGGCCATTGTCGTGTCGGCCAGGGAGGACGAAGGAAGGGAGGACGGAGGAAGGGCGGTCTGGGGCGAGCCGATCGGGCTCGCTGACCACGGGTTTCGTCATGACCGCCTCCATCTGGACCGAAGACAGGATTGCTCGCCTGACCGACCTCTGGCGCCAGGGGTGGAGCGCCGCCCAGATCGCCCGCGACCTGGGGCGCGAGGTCTCCCGCTGCGCCGTTCTCGGCAAGCTCCACCGACTGGGCCTGGGGCGCGGGCCTCAGGTCGCGGCCTTGTCCATCGTCCGGTCGCGAGCGGGCGCCCATCGACCGAAGACGTCCTTGCGTTCGCCTCGCGTTGATGCGCGGCCTGACATGCCCGCGACCGCCACCGCCACCGTCCTCACTGTCGGACGGGGGGAGTGTCGATGGCCCTACGGCCATCCGGGCGAAGCCGGGTTCGGCCTGTGCGGCCGGACGGTCGCGCGCGGCGCCTTCTGCGCCGCGCACGCCGCCGTCGGCTATCAGCGTCGATCCTGTTCGGTCGACAGTCTGCTGAGGTCGGTCGCCATCGACTGATGGGTATCCCGAACGCGAGTGCAGGCGACGACGGCCGGCCGTCGTCGCGGTCGGGGGCGTGCGTTGTCCATCGTCCCCATCGGCGCGACGGCGCCGAAAGGCGTCCTCGTCCCAAGAGGGACGAGGACATGCCCCCACACAACGCCCTCCGATCCTGTCACGTCACCCCGGCCGTCAACGGCTTCGCCGTTTCCCTCCACGGCCCGCGAGAGGCGGTCCGCTCCGGTGACCGCCGGGGGCCCCGACGTGGCCAGGAGCGGGGTCGTTGCGCATGGGGCGCTGCGACATTTCAGAACAGGAAATGATCCGATGCACAGCTCGAACCCCGCCTTCACCTCGCCCTTCGCCCAGAAGTCCGACTCCGCCTTCGACGACCTGACCGCCACGCTCGGCGATATGCGCCCGCATCCGACCGAGGAGGCCCTGGTTCAGCTCGGGCGCGCCCTCATGACTGAACTTCTGGACCTGATCTCCGACACGGCGCTGGAGGACTTCCAGACCCTCCTTGGAGAAGCCCTGATCGGCGCCTTCCATTCGGCGGCCGGACGGATCGAGCGCGATGCGGACCGGGCGCGCGATGCGATGCGCCGGCTGGATCGCGACTTCGACGGATCGGAGGCGGCCGACGTCGAACTTCAGGAAGCGACGGCCAGGGGCCGGGCCGGCGACGCGGCGACCAGGGCGGCCGAAATGATCCGGGACGCCGCGGCCGAGACCTGGACGGTCGCCACCGGCGAGGTCTGGACCGCCTGGCGCGGAAGCCGGCGCGGCACGCATCTGACCGCCGCCCTGCTGGAGGCGAAACAGGCGATCCGGGCGATCCGCAACCGGCGAGCGGAAGAGACCCATCCGGGCGGACCGGTGGTGGCCTTCAGGGGCGCGCCGACGGCTGACAGCCGCGACGATGCGGCGAGGATCTTCGACGCCCTGAACTGGGCCCTGGCGGAGTGGCCGGACATGGCGCTCGCGACCACGGGGGCGAAGGGCGCCGAGAAGCTGGCGATCCAGTGGTCGAAGCAGAAGGGGGTGAAGCTGATCCTCGCCCGGGCGGACTTCGACGCCCACGGCAAGGCGGCTCCCTTCAGGGCGAACGACGACCTGATCGCGCTCGAGCCGACCTGCTGCCTCACTCTGGCCCGCTCCCTGGACGAGGCGAGGGCGGCGGACGGGCGTCCGTTCGGGCCGGCGCTCAACCTCGGGCAGAAGGCGATGGAACAGGGCGTTCGGCATCTGGCGGTACGATCGCGACCACACTGAGAGACATCGACGTCATGGCGTTCGACCTGACCCGCTCGGCTTCGGCCGGGCGGGTTTCGTCATGCCGTCCGGAGGGCTGTGGCGGGCGGCGGCGGCCTCGTAGCGAAATGTGGCGGCGAGTTTGACGGGGTTTGATCGGATGTGGTCGGTGTTGAATGCAATGTCCGGAAATCTGGGAAATGGGGCTTAGGGCAAGATAAAAGGAGGAGATTGGCAGGCCCTTTTTCGCCTATATTCTCCATGGTTTAGACGGCGTGGAGCGTGGCTCTCACGACTTGCCGCAAGTCGCGGAATCCAGTCGTCGCCTTGGGCAGTGGATGGAGCTGTCGATGTTGGTGCGTGACCGCTTTGAGGAGCTTCTGACGCAGGCGCCGGAGGCCGACGACGACGGCTTGCGGGTCCAACTGCCCGGGAGGCTGAAACGCGACCAGTGCGATGTCCGCACCGCCATGTTCATTCGTCTGGCGGCGTCGAGAAACTTCGCTCTGGGGGACCGCGTCGGTGCGCTCAGGGCGGCGCAGAATCGGTCCGGCCGCGCCTTTCGGCTCGATGTTCGTCAGCGGGTGATCGTCAAGGCCATGGTCTCGCGCCATCTCGGGAAGGGGGCCGCCAGGGCCGCCGCCTTGGCGGCGCATGTCGTCTATCTGGGGCGGCAAGGCGCTGGCGTCGAAGGCGACCGAGCCGAGTTCTTCGACCGCGAAATCGACAACCTCGACGCCCGCGCAGCCGTCAATAATTGGGGCGGTGATCGGCACCACTTCCGCCTGATCGTCTCTCCGGAGAACGGGGAGCGGATACGGGACCTCCGGACCTATGTGCGCGACGTCATGGGGAGGGTCGGGGCGGACCTGGGTCAGCCCGGTCTGACATGGATCGCGACCTGCCACTACGACACCGACCAGCCGCACGCGCACGTCCTGATGCGGGGGCGGCGGTCGGATGGCCGCGACCTTGTCATCCCCCGCGACTATATCGGCTACGGCCTACGCGCCCGCGCCCAGGAGGCGGCGCAGGAACGATTGGGCGACCTGTCGCGCGTGGATGCCGAGCGAAGGGTCTGGAAGGAGACCCAGGCCGATCGGTTCACGGCGCTGGATCGGCGGCTCCTGGCGGCGGCCGATAAAGACGGACGTATCGACGACGGCGTGGGCGGGACCGACGCCTGGTCGGCCCTGACGCGAGGACGACTGAGAACGCTCGAAGAGCTTGGTCTGGCGACGCGGGAAGGACGGCGGTTTCGCATCAGTCCGGATCTGGAGACCACGCTCCGGGAGCTCGAGGTTCGGCGAGACATCATCCGGACTCTCAACCAGAGGCGCTTGGAAAGCGGACGCGTCGCGCAGATTGCGCGGCCGGGTCGTCTGGCGGGCGAGGTCGTCAAGGCGGGCTCGCACGATGAACTGGAGGCCAGGCGTTTTGTCATCGTGCGGGACGGCCAAGGCGTGGAGCAGTACGCCCGGCTCTCGGTCGGGACGGGGGCGCTGGTTTCGGGGCAGCACGTAAGCCTCGATGTCGGGGCTGCAGGCCTGGCGCAGATCATTCCCGGACGGGGAAGGGGCGTCGAACTTGGGTGATCTCTCGCCGAGACCAGAGAAACGGGTTCCCGGATCGGGACGTATGGCCACGCTATCGAGTTCCGTCTGCCACCCAAGCCGTTTGGCCTGACATGGCCCGACTGCCGGTCACCGGCCCCGCGCCAGGATTTGCGGCTCGGCTCAGGGGCGGGGGTAGAAGCGCGCGCGATCGGCGTCGAGCGTCACGCGTATCGCCTCGCCGATGGAGGGGGCTGGTCCCGTCGTTCTCAGCCTCAGGGTCTGGCCCCCGGCCTGAACGTTCACCTCGATGAAGGGGCCGCCGAAAGCCACGGCGACCACGGTCGCG
>NZ_GL883086.1:706367-731663 GCF_000204035.1 Brevundimonas diminuta ATCC 11568 | reverse complement strand
CCACAACACGGCGGCCGGGGCGAGCAGGCCGATGGCCATGACGGCGCCCGGCGTGGCGTAGCCCAGGCTGGCGATCCGCGCTGTGATCGGCAGGCGGCTGGCGCCCAGCGCCAAAAGTGTGGCCAAGAAGACGGTCGCCAGGGCGCCCAGCCCGCCCATGCCCAGCGTCCGAGCACCCGCCGCCAGCAGCCGCGCCCAGTCCGGGGTGATCTCCAGCGACCGCACCAGCAGGAAGCCGACCGGCAGGATCAGGGCCAGGGTCAGCACGGCCAGGCAGAAGCCCGTGGCCGCGACCGCGCGCCAGCCGGTCAGGGCCTCGGATTGCAACGGGCGATAGCGGGCGTGGCTGCTCTCATAGCCCCGGCCCTGGCGGCCCCACCGCTCCAGCCACAACAGCACCGCCGCTGTCGCCAGCAGGGGCAGGGCGAACCGCGCCGCCGAGGCGGGCGAGCCATAGACCGACCAGGCGCGCACCACGCCGGTGGTCAGGGTCTGGACGCTGAGGAACTGCACCGCGCCATAGTCGGCCAGGGTCTCCATAACGGCCAGGGCCATGCCGGCGGCCAGCGCCGGCCGGGCCAGAGGCAAGGCGATCTGGACGAAGGCCTGCCAGGCCGAACAGCCCAGGGTGCGCGCGGCCTCCAGCGGATGCACCGACTGGTTCAGGAAGGCGGTTCGCATGGCCAGGAAGACATAGGGATAGAAGGCGCAGGTCAGGACGAAGATCGCCCCCGGAACCGACCGCATCTGGATCGGCAGGTCCCAGCCCAGGCTCGGTCGCATCCACATCCGCAACGGCCCCGCCACGTCGAACAACTGGGCATAGGCATAGGCCAGGGCGAAGGCGGGCGCCGCCAGCGGCAGGGCCAGGGCCCAGGCGAAGACGTCCCGTCCCGGAAACCGATGCATGGCCGTCAGCCAGGCGGCCAGAGAGCCGACGACCGCCGTAGTCGCCGCCACGCCTAAAGCCAGAACGCCGGAGGTTGCGGCGTAGCGCGCCACGTCCTTGGCGGCGATGTCGGCCATGCCAGGCTGCATCGCCGCCCAGACCACGCCGGCCAGAGGCGCCAGGGCGACCACCGCCGCGCCGATGGCCATCAGGCGCAACGGCGAAGGCCCGCCGCGACGCGCGCGGCGGGCCTTCCGATCATGGCTGGCTGGGGTCGTGGTTATCGCCAACCCGCCGCGCTGATCATCGATTGGGCCTGGGCCTGATGCACGCCATAGCGGGCGACGGACATCGGGTTGGCCTTAAAGCCGGCGTAGGGCGCGACCGCCTCGGCCGGAGCCGCGTCGGCCACGGCGGGGTATTCATAGTTGGACTGGGTGACGATGGCCTGGGCTTCCGGCGAGGCCAGGAACTCCAGGAACTTCACCGCATTCTCGCGGTTCGGCGCATGGGCCGCGACGCCGCCGCCCGAGATGTTCACGTGCGAGCCCTGGCCGTCCAGCGACGGGAAGCCCAAGGTCAGCTTCTCGGCGATCTGATGGTCGCCGGCGTCGTCGCCGGCCGCCATGCGGATGAAGTAGTAGCTGTTGGTCAGGGCGACTTCGCAGACCCCGGCCGCCACGGCGCGGATCTGGTCGCGGTCGCCGCCTTCGGGCGGGCGGGCCATATTGGCGACGACGCCCTCGACCCACTGCTTGGCGCGCTCAGGCCCCCAGGCCTCGATCAGGGCGCCGACCAGCGACAGGTTGTAGACGTTATCGCCTGAGCGGACGCAGAGCTTGCCCTTGAAACGCGGCCCCGCCAGCTTGGCGTAGTCGTCGATCTCTTCCGGCTTCACCTTGGCGGGGTCATAGGCGACCACGCGGGCGCGGCGCGAGAAGCCGAACCATTGGCCGTCCGGCGCGCGCAGGTTGGCGGGGATGGTCTGATTGAGCGTGCCGGAGTTCGTCGTCTGGAACAGGCCCGCGTCCTGGGCGCGCCACAGGGCGCCCGCGTCGGCAGCGATGAAGATGTCGGCGGGGCTGTTGGCGCCCTCGGCCTTCATGCGGGCGATCAGTTCGTCGGGCTTGCCCTCGATGCGCTTGACCTCGATGCCGGTCTTCTCGGCGAACAGATCATAGAGCTTCTGGTCGGCGTCATAGTGGCGCGCGGTGTAGAGGTTCAGCACCCCGGCCTGGCCGGCCTTGTCGACGGGAGCGTCCTTCTGACCGCAAGCGGTGAGCGCCAGGGCGCCCAGGGCGACGGCGGCGAGTGTGACGATGCGACGGTTCATGGCGCCTCTCCAGCTAAAGACAGATTGGCGGTAGTTGTATTGAGAACGTCTCTCAATAGCTAAGGCGCTAGTCGCGACCTCTGGCCGCAGTCTCCGGCCGCGCTCGGCGAGAAGCGCCTCGACCTGCCCACAAGGTTGGAACAAAATAAGAACATTTAGCTTGAGGCTGGCAGGCATGGCGCCGTAGAGCGGCATCGGGTCGGTTAGCTGGCCTGGAGCTAAACCATGGATACGAACGAAGGTCGGTGCGGACCGATGGCGAGTGAACCGACGAGCGAGGATCTCGCGCTCGGACGGCTGATGGCCTTGTGGCAGCACGGCGAGGCGGCGCGGCACGATCCTGTCTTGCTGAACATGCAGGCGCGCATCGCTGCGGAGTTGCGGCGGGTATCGCCGGGCGCAGCGGAAAAGGGCAGGGCGCTTTTCGAGCGGCTGACCGCTGGAGACCGGGGCGGCGTCGTCGTTCTGCAGTGATCGGCCATGGGCTATAGAAAACCCGAGCGGCGTGGCCTAGCCTATCACCTGGCCACGCCGGCGACGATCAGCGTCATGCTGCGTGACGGCTGGGTGGTGATGGCCAGGTGTCCAGCCTGTCAGCTGGATCTCCGCATCGATCTGGAACTGATGGCGCGCCTGAACGGCGCGGACCTGGTGCTGTTCGGCCGGACCTGCCGCTGTCGGCGGATGGGTTGTTCAGGGCGAATGTTCTTCATGGGGACCCCGCCGGGCGAACAGCATGGGCTGTTTTGGCCGTTGAGGGCGATCGACATCAAGGTGCTGCTTGGCGCGAGCTAGAGCTCACGGGCTCGGCTGCACGACTCCACAAGAGCGCGCACGCATGAGAGGCTGGCTCCATGTGCAACAGCTATCGCCTCCACGTCCCGGTGAACGTGATCGGGGATGTCTTCCGCCAGGCGGACAGGCCGCTGCATTTTCCTGACGGCCAGCCCAACCTGCCCGCGACGGATGATATCCGGATCGGTGATCGCGCGCCGATCATCATGCTCGACGACGACGCGCTTCAGCTGACGATGATGACCTGGTCGTGGAAGGGACCCGGCGGCCGTCCGGTGTTCAATTTCCGGTCGGATGGGCGACGGTTCGACGGTTCGAAGCGGTGCCTGATCCCTGCCGATGGCTTCTATGAGTTCACCGACGCCCCGCCAGGTCAGAAGCGCAAGACCAAGTGGCTGTTCACGATGACGGGGGAGCCCTGGTTCTGGATCGCGGGCGTTGTTCGCGACGGCGCCTTCGCGATGCTGACGACCGAACCGGGCGTGGATGTTGCGCCCTATCATGATCGGCAGGTCGTTGTGCTGGCGCCAGGAGACGGCATCGCGTGGCTAGATATGTCCAAGCCGCAGGGCGAGATGCTGACGGCCACCGCTGCTGAAGGCCTGTCCGTGCTTCAGATATGGCCGTCCCCCGACCTCATGACCCAGTAGCCCCTCGGCGTTCGACTTGCTTCATGACGCCGGACCGGCGACTGTGGTCCGTCCGCTCGGATGGCCGCCGCTATGTCCAGGCGAAAGCTAAAGGCGTCGGCGCGCGAGCTCTCGTGTTCTCAACAGCCCGGCGGACACCCTCCCTCATTGTGGCGCTTCTCAAGGCAGCGATGTAGGCTTTTGCAGAAGTGATTTGGGGCGCGGATGCGAACGAACCTGCCAGGCATGAAGATCGATCCGATGGCGCCACGTTCGCAGGGGTGCTTCCATGCGCGCTGATCTCGACCACCTGCCGGCCAAGCAGCAGCGTGAACTGGAGCGGGTCCGCACGACCCTGCTGACCGAGTTCGACGCGGCGATCCATAGCGGCGGCGGAGGCACCCAGTCCTGGCGGCGCGACGGCCGCGTGCTGAAGATCATCCTGTTCGGATCCTACGCCCGCACCGACTGGGTCGACGAACCCGACAATGGTTATTTGTCGGACTTCGATCTCCTAGTGATCGTCAGCCATGAGAAGCTGACCGACATCGCCGACTATTGGTACGTGGCCGAGGACAAGATCCTGCGCGATCCCGCTGTGGGGCGAACGGTCAACATCATCGTCCACACCATGGCCGAGGTGAATCAGGCCCTGACGCGGGGGGAATATTTCTGGACCGACATCCTGCGCGACGGCGTGGTCCTATATCAGTTGCCGGGGAATGCGTTCGCCCAGCCGCAGCCTATGACGGCGGTCGAGGCTCGTGACGCCGCGCAGCGATACTATGACGCGCGGATCATGGATCTAGACCTCTGGATTGAGGATGCTCGGCGGCATGTGGCCATGAGCGGGGAGGGGCAACATGTCCGCAAACGGGCGGCCTTCTTGCTGCATCAGGCGGCCGAGACGGCCTATGCCTGTTTCCTGCTGACCCACACCTTCTATTTCCCGCGCTCCCACAACATCAAATTCCTCCGCTCCCTGGCTGAGGACACCGACAAGCGCCTCACCGCCGCCTGGCCTCGGGAACAGCGCGCCGACCGCCGCCGCTTTGAACTGTTGAAGCGCGCTTATGTCGAGGCCCGCTATTCCGACCAGTACGACGTCGATGCCGAGGACCTGACGCTCCAACTCGAGTCCGTGGTCGACCTTCGGAACTTGGTCGCCACCGCCAGCGAAGAACGGATCGCCGCGCTAGGCCGGGACGCGGAGGCTGGGGCTAGCGCCCAGTGATCACTGTCGCTCCTCGCTGTGGCAGCCCCTTGCCTTCTGAAAGAAGCGAAATTCGCCCTCGGTCGAGGTCGCTGTTGCACATCGTTCAGCCCCGAGCCGATTGTTAGCGGCCGCCTCCGAGGCCGCCGCCAATTTATCCCCCAATAGCAAGGGTGCGGTGTTGCTGAGTTGACCGTCTTCCCACGGTGTAGGCGGGATCCTCGAGATCGGGCGCGATCATAGATGTCCCAAAGATCACTTGGCATTCGCTTGCAGCCAGCTCCACATTTCGTACGATCAGGCGCTGGAAATTGTGAGCGCGCTCGGGCTCCATGCCTTTGTCCTCGATCGAATCCATCATGAGGAAACGAGGGTGGCGGAAGGAGCGAACGTTCGCAGCTGCAGTCAAAAAACCGACGAAGAAGCTATTTCTGAGCACAACACGGGAACTGGCCGAGAAATAGGTGTGCTGATCTACCGATATGCGGTTCGCCACAAAGTCAAATCGGATCGTTTCCGGATTCTCAAACGAGTCTTGACGTGAGACGTCATCTACGAGGAGTTTCCGCACCTCGTCTGACACTCTCGAGAAGGCATTAGCTAGGCGTTGCTCTTGGTCTCGCTCAAGGGAATCATTCCGTTCCTTCAGTTTGGCGATGCTTGATGCAAGTTCCTGTTTCTTTGTATTAAGTCCTGAAACGATCTCTGCAATCCGTAGCTTCTCCTGTAGATCTTCTATCTGACGATCAATGTATCCTAGTTGTCGTTGAGCGGCATTTACTTGCTGTCGAAGCTCTGAGGATGGCGACTGTTGCGCCTCGGTGAACTGGCGCGAAGCGGCCTGCCATCCTGCTGTGAGATCTTCAATTAGCGCATCGATGCGCACGAGTTCAGACAATCGTGTCTTTTGCAGAAGGCGGGATTGCTTGAGCTGGATCTCAATGTCGCCAATCATTGCCACTACGCGCAGCTTGCCTTTTTCTGCATCAAAGGGCGTTTTGCAGAGGTGGCATGCGTGAGGTCCAACCTCTTCCATGGGAGCGAAGCAGGAGGGGCAGAAGTGGAAGCGAACGTGATCGATTTCGTGCGTTACGGCCTCCGCATCGTCCAACGCCTCACGCTTTCGCTGCAGCTCCGCCATAAAATCTGAGGAGTCCTTGACCTCGAGGCTGAGGGCATCGCGTCGGCTCACTGCATCGGCCAGTCGTCCCTGTAGCTGCTGGAGCGTGTCATAGGCTGTCCTCTGAGCTGCCAGGCTTAGGATTTGTGGTTGAGCCGCAGCCACCATCTCGCCTTCGAGCGTGTGGATTTCCGCAAGTAGCTGAGCGCGATCCCTCAGGAGTTCTGCCTGCTGGGCGCCGAACAATCCTTCCGAAGGGATCTGATCAGCCTTCCCGAGTATGCGGTAAAATGACCTCAGCTCGCCGACGATCTGCTCATATTCCTTGTCGAGCTCTCTAATCCGAAGGCCATTGGTATAAACTTCACTGTCGAACGCGCCGCATAGCATCCGTCCAACGGCGTCGCGGAGAGCCGGTGGGTCGAAGGGTTCGGCCTTGAATATTGTGTCGACGGGGCTGAGCTGGTCCGCATACAGAAGGCGCAGGACCTGGTTCATGGTGATATTGGCGCGCGCTTCCGTAGTGACCTCGGGGAAGCCGAGCAGCCCGAAGAGAATCTCCGAGAAGCTCGCGGTGCTGTCGCTGCGAGCGTAGGGATGTCTCAGCCAAAGATGCGGCTTGGCTTCGAGTGCGTCGTCCATTGAACCCGAGAATATCTGCATGGGACGCGAGCGTCCCTCAGCTATATCCCGTTCTAACGTCACAGTCTTGCCGCTGAGCAGTACCTCGACCAGGACCCGGTCGCAGAGTAATGCCGTCTCGCTCCAGTCACGCAGCTCGCCACCAAGAGCGTAGAATAACAGGTTCAGGACCGTCGATTTGCCCGAGGAGTTTGCCCCTCGAACGATGTTTACACCAAGGTGAAACTGCTCGTCATAGGCTGCGGTGCCTCGTCTCTCTACGCGGAATCGCACGACTCTAAGCGAAGGATCAAATCGCATCATATTTGTGCTCGAGAAGTTCTGATCTTGCCTTGAGCCCCTGTGGCCCTAGTAGCGGATACTCGGAAGCTATCGTGCGGAGCGCCTCGCCTAGTTCCGCCTGCTGCTCCCAACGTGCACCAATACGCGCGGCTAGGTCGGTCGGAGAGGGTTTAACGGTTCGCACAATTCGCCGACGATCGAGCTCGCCGACAACTAGGAAGCCCTTTGCTTCCAGCGTTTCCAAGCAGGCCGCTTGAACGGGTCGCATTCGCCCGAGGATCAACTGGGCAGAAGGCCGTCTTTCATAGCTGCTAGTTTGAGCAAAGCGCTCGCCGAGCTTGCGGAAGCGCGTGTGTTTAGGTGGGAAACGGAAATGTGCCAGTTCGCTGGGGAAGCACAAGTAGTAATCCAGGATGCGGTAGCGATCAGTTTCGACATCCGAAATCTCTAACCCAGCAAGCTGGAAGAAGCGGAAAATCGTGTGGAATGCGTCATAGGCGGGTTGATATGCAATCTGGATCATTTGTGCCACCGCACAAAGCACTGCTCAGCTAGCCAATAAACCATTCCGGCCACAATCGCGTCGTTCACATTGAATGGACCAAATCCGATTTCTTCAACTATAGGCTCAACAATATCGCTTATAACTAATGCATCTATTTCGCTTATGCTTAGCTCGTCTACCCTAGGGAGAACGTATGTTCTGAACCGCGTATCGGCTCTTGCTAACATAAACGCAAATATTTCCTGTGCGGATGCATATAGGCTGTATCGGGTTAAAAGTTTAGCGAATAGTTCTTTCTTCGCAAATGCGTCAAGCTTGCAGTCCGCGCGTCCTGAATGCTCGAGCTTAGCCTCAAGTCCTTCGACGCCATCATGACTCCGTCGCTCAAAGTATAGTTGGAGCGTATCAATCTGTTGGCGCGTTTCTTCATTGGTGGCAATTTCGTGCGCCAACTTCTCCATCAACGCCTCGATCTTTCGAGAGGACGAGTATTGATGAATGTGGTTGGTGATCTTGTCTCGACCGACAGCGTCGCCGCCGGGTCGAGCATTTTTCTGATCGACTGAATACGCCACGCCTAGATGTTCGCCGCGTCTAGTCAGTTTGTCGTCTTATCGCGGCCAACCACATCGCCGCCCGCTCGAGCGCCGCGCTGATTGACGACGCTTTCCGCCACAACGAGCTTCTGCTTCACCATTCTCAGGGTCAGCGCCCAACCAGCGCCGCCTCCGGTGATAACGCCACCTACAAACGCGCCGATCATCGATGCGTGTTCGCTAAGCCAAGCCATTCATTCCCCCTCGCGCGATAACCGTGGTTACGCAAACAAGCTCTGCCGCTCAACATCTGATTGTGCAGGTGAAACCTTCGCATACTGGCAATATGCGGCTTGCCAAGTGAAACAGGGTGAATCAAACTTGGGGTGCGTCTGATTTGACGCCGAGGCGTGAGAACCTCGCTTGAGCAGATCCTGAAAATCCCACTTCCGCAGCAGCGGCGTGGCCAGCGTGTATGTCCAGGCTCCTCGCGGGCTAAAGACGTTGGCGCATGTGTTTGAGCATGTTCTCAACACCCGGTGCTTCGGCCGGGCTCGCCTCTGAACCGGAGGCGAGCCCGTGTCGGATGGATTGGAAAAGCTGTCGCCTGAAGCGCCGATGACGCTGGACGTCCTGCATGGGCGCTATGCGGCATGGTTCCGTGCGCGGCTGGTCCGTCGCTATGGGGCGCAGGACGCCGAGGACATCCTGCAGGAGGCCTGGTTGCGGCTGGCGCCCTATCAGGGCCTGGCGGGCATTCGCCATCCCAAGGCCCTGCTGCTGAAGATCGCCTCGAACTTGGCCGCCGACAAGTTCGGGCGGCGGCGGCGGCGGGACCAGTATGCCGGGGACACGGTCGCCGCGCACGGCTGGAATATAGAACTGCCGTCCCAGACCGACGCGATCTTCGCCAAGCAGGTGGTGATGGGATTGCCACAACCTCTGCGGGACGTTTTTGTGCTATCGAGGATCAAGGGTCTGTCAAACTGGCAGATCGCCGAACAACTCGGGATCAGTTCGAAGACGGTGGAGTGGCGCATGACCAAGGCCTTGGCTCACTGCGCCGCCCAGTTTCGACGCTAGAGATGGTGCGCGCCATGCCCAGCCCGAAGGTGCGGGTTGAACCTGCAGAAACCGAGGCGGCGGCCTGGCACGCTCGTCTGGGCGAACCGCGCGTCAGCGGGGAAACCATCGAGGCCTTCTTCTCCTGGCGGGAGAAGCCTGAGAACGCCGATGCCTATCGCCGCGTAGAGAAGGCCTGGTCGAAAACAGGCGGTCTGGAGAACGACCCCGACATTCTGGGAGCGGTGGAAGCCGCCATGACGCGAAAGGGCGACGGCGGGAAGAAGGAGCGGGATCGGCGGCGGTTGTTCGGCCTGATCGCGGTCTGCGCCTCCGTGGTGCTGGGGGTGACCGCCTGGACCCTCCTGCAGGACCGCAATGTCTATGAGACTTCGGTCGGGGAGACGCGGGTGGTGCAGCTGGCCGACGGGTCGTCGGTGCGCCTGGACACCGCGTCCCGCATGCAGGTGCGCTTTGACGGCGATCGTCGTCTGATCGATCTGGAGCAGGGGCAGGCCCTTTTCACCGTGGCGCATGATGCGAGTCGGCCCTTTGTCGTGGCCGCTGGACATGCCCAGGTGACGGCTGTGGGGACGGTGTTCGATGTGCGGCGTGAGAACGGAGAGGTGAGGGTGACCCTCGTGTCCGGCGCCGTGGACGTCGTGGGCGACAAGCGCGCACCGCAGCGTCTGGTCGCGGGACATCAGGCAAGGGTGACCGCCGACCAGGTCGGCGCCAGGGCTGTTGATGTCGCGGCCGAGACCAGCTGGACCGAGGGACGCATCATGTTCCGGGACGCGCCGCTGAAACAGGCCGTGGCCGAGGTGAACCGCTACCTGACCGACAAGATCGAACTGGATGCGCCGGGCCTGGAGACGGAATCCGTCAGCGGGGTGTTCAGGACCGGTGATCGGGACGCCTTTGTTTCCGCCGCCACGGCCGCCCTGGATCTCAAGGCCTCAGCAGGAAAGGGCGGGGGCGTTCGTCTGACGGCTGAGAAATAAATCGGGGCGGGCTCCGGGGTAGGAGGGGGGCTCAGCAGTCCCTTCCCTGACGCCATCTTGCGTCGAGGGGAGCCTGACTATGAATCGCGTAAGTCTCTTGTCCTGTAGTGCGTTGGTGGCCTGCGTCGCGGCGGCGGGTACGTCCGCCTGCGCCCAGGATATTCGTGAGTATGATGTCCCGGCCGGCGCGCTGGGAGACGCGCTGCAGCAGTATGCGACCCAGTCTGACCAGCAGCTCTTCTATTCCGGCTCCCTGGTCGCGGGCTTGCAGGCGCAGGGACTGCGCGGGCGCTTTTCGTCATCGGATGCGCTGAACCGCCTTCTTTCAGGCACGGATCTGGCCTGGTCTCGCACGGAGGCCGGGGTCATCGTGTTGCGGCGGGAGGGCAGGGCGAAAACCGCCGAGGCTGCGACGGTGGTCGACGACGTCATTGTTACCGGCACTCTGCTGAAGTCCGCCGGGGACCTGGCGTCGCCCGTACTGATCCTTGATCGGGACGCGCTGGACCGCCGAGGATACGGGACGGTGGCCGAAACGCTGACCCAGCTTCCCCAGAATTTCGCCGGTTCCGCGACGCCTGTCGTGCAGGCGGCCAGCGCGGACGTCGGTGCTTCGAACAACGTCTATGCGACCGGCGTCAATCTTCGCGGCCTCGGCCCGGCTTCGACCCTCGTTCTCGTCAATGGAAGACGCCTGGCGGGCACCGGCTCGCGAGCTGAGTTCACGGATATCTCGGCCCTGCCGTCCGGAGCGGTGGAACGCGTGGATGTGCTGCTCGACGGCGCCTCCGCCTTGTACGGCGCCGACGCCATCGCTGGCGTCGTCAACGTCATCATGCGCCGGGAATTCGACGGACAGGAAACGCGCGTGAGGGCCTCGGTCGCTCAAGGCGGGGCCGAGGACGTGATCGTGTCGCATCTGGCCGGGCGGAGCTGGTCGACGGGGGCCGCCTATCTTTCCTATGAGTATCAGAGGACCCATGCCCTCAGCTCCCTCGACAGGCCCTACACCGCAGACGGCGACCTGCGCCGTTTTGGAGGCACGGATCACCGCAGCTTCTACAGCGCGCCGGGCAATATCCTGGCGTTCGACGCCGCTGCCGGCGCCTATGTTTCCCGGTATGCGATCCGGCCCAACGCCAGCGGAACCGCGCAAGGACCCGCAGACTTCGCAGCAGGCGCGACCAATCTGCAGTCGATCGCCCTGGGCGTGGACCTGCTTCCCTCTGTCGAACGGAACAGCGCCTATGGTCAGTTCAGGCAGGCATGGGGGGATCGGTTCGAGCTAACCGGTGACCTGAGGTATAATCGCCGGACCTATGAGATCGCGACCGCCGCCAGCGCAGGCGTTTTCACAGTCTCGCGCGCCAATCCCTGGTTCGTGTCCCCCACAGGAGCGGCGTCCCATACGGTCGCCTATTCCTTCGCAAGAGATTTGGGACCCGTGCGGAGCGAGGGCGCTTCAGAGAGCCTGGGCGGCACCCTGGGCGGGCGCTATGATTTCTCGTCCGGCTGGTCGGCTGAGGCCTATCTCGCGGGCGCCGAGGAACGCGCCGATTTCGGCAACTCGAACCGCATCAACACCCGCTTCCTCGCCGAGGCGCTCGGCAATATCCCTGACGACCCCGCGACGCCCTACCGCGCGTCAGTGAACGGGTATTTCAATCTCTTCGGCGACGGCTCGGCCAATTCGCGCGCTGTCCTCGACTTCATCGGCAGCGGCGGTGGCGAGGTTCACAACCGGAGTCGGGCGACGTCCGCCAACCTGCTGATCCAGGGGGGTCTGGCGCAGTTGCCGGGCGGCGAGCTGTCAGTCGCCCTTGGCGTGCAAGCGAGGAGGGAGAGCTTCGAGACGCGAGGGCGGACCTATGCCTCCGGCGTGTCGCCCATCATCATGTCCACGCCGAAGCGTGAGCGCTCGATCGCTGCGGTGTTCGCCGAGGCGAGAATTCCGTTGGTTGGCCCGCAGAACGCCCGTCGGGGCATCCATAGCCTGGATCTTTCATTGGCCGGCCGCTTCGAAGAATATGACGACTTCGGAACCACCACCAATCCCAAGATCGGGCTGGTGTGGTCGCCTGTGGAGAACTTCGGGTTGCGGGCCTCCTGGGGCACGTCGTTCCGGGCGGGAGCCCTGCCGCAGCTTTTCGATCAGATGGGCGTGTCTTCGACCTTCCTGACCGGAGAGGGCGGGACGAATGTGCTCACACTCGCGTTGAACGGGGGCAACCGGGATCTGAAGCCTGAAACGGCGGAGACCCTCACCCTGGGCCTCGACTATCGGCGAAAGGGGGCGGCGTTCAGCTTCAATTATTTTGACACCCGTTTCGAGGATCGGATCGGGCGGGCCCTGACGGAGAATGCGCAGGCGGCTCTGACCGACCCTGCTGCAAGACCCTTCGTCACCCTCGTCAGCCCGGCCTCCAACCCAGAGGATCTGGCGCTGATTCAGAGTTTTTCGGCGCTCCCAGGGTTTTCGACCCTCTATCCGATGACGGCCTATGGCGCTGTGGTCGATGGGCGGTGGGTCAATACGGGCGCCGTACGGGTCAAAGGATTTGATATCTCGGGCAGGTATTCATGGTCTGTTGGGGCGGGCTCCGTGACGCTCGACACAGCCGCGTCATGGATACTTGATTATGAAACCCGGCCCACGCCCACAGCACAGGTGAGAAAAGTGGCTGGGCTGGTGGGTTATCCGGTCAAACTGCGCGCGCGGACCGGATTGACCTGGACAAGGGGCGATTTCGACGCCGGGTTCTACTGGACCTATGTCGACAACTATGCGGATCGATTGGGGACCTCCATCGAGGGCTGGAATACGCTGGATGCGCAGTTCGGGTGGGACGTAGGGGGCAGGCAAGGGGCCGGGATAAGGATGGTTCTCGGCGTCCTGAACCTCCTGGACGAAGATCCGCCCTTCTACGACGCGCCCAGCGGCTACGGCTTCGATGCAGGCAACGCGAGCCTGCTGGGACGTACGGTTTCCCTGCAACTGATCAAGCGCTGGTGAGGCCGGGTCATGCTGAGTTTTGCATCCCGCTTCGCGGCGGCCTTGGCGGTCGCCTGTCTGTTCGTCGCCCTTCCAGCTCAGGCTGAGCAAGCGTCCCGACCCGTTACAGTTGACGACATTGTCGCTCTGGAAGCCTTCGGCCGTGCGGAAATTTCGCCCGATGGGCGATGGGCTGTCTACGAAAAACGCGGACCCTACAACACCATTCCCCGCTTCGAATTCGCCTGGCGATCAACCTGGACCATCATGGATTTGTGGCTGGTCGATCTTGCCGATCCGACTGCGCCACCTCGTCTCCTTTTGCCCGGAGAAGGGCCTGGTCTGCAGAAGGTTTCCTGGTCGCCCGGCGGCGAACGGCTTCTGATCACCCGGCTGCGCGGGCGTGATTTCGAATATGGCGTGGTTGCGATGGCGGAGCGGACCGTCGTCTGGACTGGCCTCACCCCTGAGGTGCCGACCGTCGGGGCCACGACAGCGTGGATTTCGGACGACGAACTTGTCCTGATGGTCAGGGCGGACGGCAGCCTGCCTGCAACCTTGCGGTATGACGGCGGAGCCCAGCTTCGAACTTCAGCAGCCTGGGAAATGACCGCCCAAGGCGTCGAGCCCTCGCGGACGATTGTTGATGCGAGGAGCGGCGTGGAGGGCTCGGAGCAGCCAAGGCCGTCGCGATCTCTCGTCAGGATGAATCTGAACACGGGAAAACAGGAGGTCCTTGCGGACGGCATGATCACCGACCTCGCCCTATCCCCGGATAGGCGCCGTCTCGCAATCGTCCAAGGCGAAGAAGGGGTTCCCATCTCTCTCGACAAGGTCATTCAGACGGAAAGTCCCTATCGGGAGAGGCTTCGCCTGGTCGATCTCCACCAGGGGAATGTCTCACGGCCGATCGATGAATACGATGTCGCTCCCCACCTGTTGCGCTGGTCGCCGGACTCAGCCGCCGTCCTGGTCTGGGCGCGGCAAGACGGTCTGTCCTGGAGCCAAGGCAAGCTGATCCAGGCTGGATCCGATGGCGTCGTGTTCCCGGATGTTGGCGAACTGACGCCCGGATCCGATGTGGATGTCCAGTGGGGCGTCAGGGCCGATTGGGTCGGGATGTCGCCGGTGATTTTTGCCCGAACCCCGGACGGGCGCATGGATTGGCATCTGCTCTCTCCCGCCCGACCTCCTCAAAGTCTGACTGCCTCCCTAAGCGCCGCGCCTCTGTGCATTTCCAACACCGGCAAAAACGCCCTCTATCTCTTCGCAGACGGCGGGTACTGGTCGATGAGCGGGAAGGGGCTGCGTCGCCTCACACCGCCGGACTTGACCCTCAGCGAAACTGTACCTCGCGATCAGGAGCAGATCAGGCGCCTTGGCTTCAACGAGGCTCCTCGTCGAGATTGGACGCTCGCATCGGGACCGCAAGGAGACAGCTATGTGCTGACAATCGACGGCGAGGCTCGTGCGCTCAACTCCCCCACCGGCGAGAGTATCCGCATCCTGGGGAGTTCCCCCACGGCCGCTCTCTCGGTCGATCGGGTCGGAATGGCTGAGACGCTTCGTCTACGGAGCCCTCGTGCCGCCAATGTCGTGGACGCCGTCAACACGTCGCTTGCGAACGTCGCCCTGACCGAGCCCGTGGCGATTTCGCATCTGGACCTGCATGGGAGACCAACACGGAGCTGGCTCTTCTTGCCCAAGGGGGCGGCAGCAGGCCAAATCCGCGGACTCATCGTCAAGGTCTATCCAGGGAACACGGACAGCCTCGTCTGGGCCGACCCCCTGGTCATGACCTACGGCATCCGGACGCAGGTTCTCGTCGCAGCCGGATTCGCCGTCCTCAGTCCCTCAATCCCGGGCAAGGAACCTGCGGTCGGGCGTGGGGACGTCTATGCGCGTAGCGTCGATATCGCTGTCGATGCCGCCCTGGCCGCCTTCCCTGATCTGCCTGAGGACCGCATGGCGATCTTTGGACACAGCTTCGGGGGCTATGCAGCGCTCGAGATCGCTGCGCGCACGACACGCTACAAGTCCTACATTGCCTCGGCTTCCTTCAGCGACATGTCGGCGATCTGGGGCGAATTCAATCCGGCCAACCGTATTCAACCGGAGGATGGCATGATGACTCGTTCCAACCAGGGGTGGGCGGAGACCGGGCAAGGCGGGCTGGAGGCTCCGCCATGGAAAGCGAGCGAGGCTTACCGGGCGTCGAGCCCCTATCTGATCGCGCACCGGATCAGATCTCCTGTTCTTCTGCTGACAGCCGATCTTGATTTCGTGCCCATGACGCAGGCCGAACGGATATTCAGCGTCCTTCACAGAACCGGGGGTAGGACCCGTCTGATCACCTACTGGGGAGAGAACCATCATCTCTGGAGCCCAGCCAATATCCGGGATCGCTATGAGCAGATATTCAGCTGGCTCGATGCAACCCTCGGTGTGAAGGAGGAGATCAGCGCGTCGGCCCTACCAGCCCCTCCCAGGTCCTGACCCACGCCTCAAACGCGGCGGCCAGAATGATGGTCGAGTATTTGCCGCGCCAAAGCAGGGTTTCCCTGGTGAGCTCGCGGTCTGTTGCGGCGGCGTCGATGACGCCGAGCGCTGCGAGCCGGCCATCGATGAGCCACGGCCGCAGGACATCCAGGCTGTCATGGATCATGCGGCCGTATGTTCGGGTCATGTCTCCCTTTGAGCGACGCTCGATGATCTCGGCGGGAAGCCGGTTACGAAAGGCGTGGCGAGCCAAGCCGCGTTCGCGCCCGCCGGTCGTCAGAAGCGAAGCGGGCAGGGCCAGACAGGCTTCAATCACGGGCTGGGCGCAAAGAGGGTTGCGGACATCCACAGCTCTGGAAAGCGCCGAAGGTTCATGACGTGAGACGCTGTCGGCGAGGCCTGCGATCTGAAACGCCTTGGCAGGTCCAAAATCGTCCCAGTTCCTCAGCCACGGATGCAGGCTGCATGTTTTTGGCAGAGCCGGCAGCATGGGATGAGACCGCTGTGGAATGGTGTGGACTTTGCGGCCGCGACGTCTCGCCTGACCGATCAGCGTCCATATGGATACCTCGTTCGCGGCGGCCAGCTCCCAGACGTCGGGGGACCACAGGCTTCGCCATTTCTCATCGCGCCAGCGGTCGATAAAGGCGTCTGCCGTCGCTCTCTGCAGGAGGATGGTGTCGCCGCCCCTCCCGGTCATCAGGCCAATAGCGCCGGCCGCGGTGAGGCGGCGGGTCCAGTCCAGATCATGGGGGCGATCGAGGGCGTTGAGGCCTGGTCGAAAGTCCTGAGCGATGGCGTTCAGCCATTCAGTGGTTATCGGCGCCGCCGCATGCGGGACACAGGCGGGCTCTACGCCGAGTTTCCGGCCCAAGGCGGCGACATACCGTCTTTCGTCAGACTCCGGCGTCGTGCCGTAGGCGTTGATCCATAGCTTCACCGTGTCCGGATCGCGTCGCGCGATGCTGGAAGCGACGATGCTGGAATCGAGACCGCCCGAGATCTCCGCCGCGATTGGACCGGAAAGGCCGGCCAGACTGGATACGGTGTCGTCAATCACTGCACGGAGATGTCTTGAGGCCTCCTCAGTGGAGGGCCAGGGATCCTGGCTTTGTCTGGCGATGACGGCCGGATTCCAGATTTCGACGGCCGGATGAGACAACGGCAAGGGTTGGATAGTGCCGGGCGTGAGGGCGACGGGCCCGTCAAGGAGGAGGGCGCCCATGCTGGGCAAAGGATCACGAAGGGCTTGGGCGAGACGTCCGACATTGATGCGCCATGCCGGCCGGAGACGCTGGATGAGCCAGTCAAAGGCGACCGAACTGACAATGGTCAGTCCCTCATGGTCCCAGGCCACGCACTCCAGGGCGCCGGACGGGTCCCGAAGAAGCGTGACCGGTTTCTGTCCCCGTCCGAACTGGACGCCAACAAAGCGACCCCATAGGCGAGCCATCATCTTCCGTTCGTAGTCCCAGGGGTCTCCAGGTCGAGTGGCAGGGATTTGCGGCGACCGCCGATCGAATACGTCGCCGATAAGCGTCCAGTTCGACACCTGTAGTGTGTTTGGCGGGTGGGGGCCGCCTACCGCCAACCACGTTGAGGCGTTCAAGTCGGAGACCAGAAGGCCGGCGCGGCGGGCGCCGCCCGCCAGTTCGGACGCCAGGGCCCGGGCGGTGTCGCCATCCTCCGTTCGGCTGACAAGCAGGTAGTCGCCCACGCTCAGGCCTTCATGATCGGGGTAAAGCGGGCGACCCGCTCAAGGCGATCACCCAGAATAAGATCACCGATTTGCAGCCAGCAATGGGCCGTGAAGGGCCATGTACGCACGCCGAACACCCAGTCCGTCGCCACGCCGCGGCTCGAGAGGAAATAGCTGAGTTGGAACGACCTTTGGAGACACTCTCCCTCAAATGGGATCCACGGGCGGGCTCTTCGGGCCGCGCCGACCATTTCGGCCAACCTTAGGTCGTCTATCGGCACAGCCCCGCTTGAAGCTATGCGGACCCGTTGAAAACTAACGAGTTGAGAAAGCGATTTGTGGCGAAAGGCGAGGGATCCGGCGGCCAGAGCGATGGAGGCCCGGATCGTCTCCTTCAGATTTGGCCTACTACAGACGGCTGTCTCGCGAACGGGCGCGACCAAAGGTCCGCGAGCCCGTGGGAGGGGTGTAAGCGCGCCGATCCCGGAATGTATCAGAGCCTCCGCAATGGACGCGTCGGCAGCGCGTATCCGGCCGTCGGTTTCCAGGTGGAGCAGGCGGGCGGCGTCGACGAGGCAGTCATATCGATCAGCGATGAGATCGAGCACGATGACGTCTTCGCCAATGACAGCCAGATGGATATTGGGGGCGGACCACAATTCGGTCGTCATGACGGATGCCTCGTCGCCGAGCCTCGCCGTTAGGTCTGCGGCGGCGCTCAGCCTTGCTGACAGGAGCGGCGACCGGTCCTGTAGGAACCTGGGGACCGCTCAATTTGTGAAGATGGGCGGGCGATCGGCGGGCGGCCGCCGCCCGCCCAGCCTTCAGCCGGCGGGCGGGTAAAGACTGTCGCGAACCAGCCCTTCGATGAATTCCTCACCCATGCCGTCGCGCGTCAGCGCCTTGGCGCTGCCGAAGCTGACGAGGCGGAGTTTGAACGTGTTCATCACTGCTCTCCTTGGTTGATCGCCACGGATGTGGCCAAGGGAGTGAGCGCTCGGGCAGACCGGCAATAAAGCTATATCCGACGTATATTCAGCGTCAGCGGCCGGGCTTGGGGCGCCTGGCGGCCAGTTCGGCACGACCGTCGTCCAGCCATTCCCTGGTGGGATCGCCTGAGACGACCTGGTCGATGAGACCGTCGAACAGGGCGGCGACAGCGCTGACCAGACTACGGGTATCCAGTTCGGCGATGCGGTCGCCGACCGCGCGCTCCAGTTTCTGGACCCCGACGATCACCACGGTCGAGAGCATGTTGTCCGCCGTGTTGAGCGCGTACTGAGGCGTGCCGATCAGGATGGAAAATATGATGGCGTTCGGGTCGCTGGCGGTGGCTTTGGCGAAGCGGTGGATGTGGTCGAGGTTGAGCCGGGTCACGCCCGCCTCGAACCGCTGGTAGGTGCGGATCGACATATGCATCGCGGCCGCGGTCTGCCGAGCGGACATGCCCCGGGCCTTGCGCACCAGCTTGAGCGCTGCGGAGAGCAGTTCGCTGTCACGCATCGGCTCCGACGCAAAGACCACCTTCCACCCCTAGTCCCGATTCCGAACCTGCGGCCGCAGGCGCTACCATTATCTGCTCAACCCAAGGGTGAGCACAGAAATTGCCGTTCTGCGACAAAATGCGGCGCAGAATGACGCGCTTTATGGCGCGTTTCGCGACGTTCTTCGGCCTAGATCCGACTTTTTCGACCCCGGCTATGGCGGCAAGGCGAGGCTTGGCCACTACTTGGGACTGAATGTCGGAGGCGATCATGGCCCGAAGACGCGACCCATTCATGTTGGCTCGGGAGAGCCTGCGGTCACGCGCCGAACAGGGCGTCTATGTCCCTGGAACCCCTGTCGTCATCATGGACGAGGCGCGCAGGCTGAACCTGTCCACTACGCCGGTGCGCGAGGCCCTGGTCTGGCTTTGCGGCTATGGCCTGATCGAGAGATCGCCGACGGGTGGCTTTCTCGCTCCGCGACTGGACCGCGCGATCATCAGGGACAGGTATGCCTTTCGGCTCCAGTGTGTCGTCCAGAGCCTCAGGGGCACGGTCGACGGCGGGAGTTTGGACCAGGAGCTGCGCGGCACAAATGACGCCGGGCCGGACCTTTCGGGGCACATGCTCCGGGCCGTCAAGCGGACGGGGAACGCGGCTCTGGTGGATGCCTACCAGAGGGTGTGCAGCCAGCTCATCCAGTTGCAGGCCGCGGAAGAGCGGCTTTTTGGTGATGTCGTGGACGAGGCAAGCCGTATCGTCTTGCAGTTCGACCAGCCGCGGATCGCCGCTGACGTCAGCCTCGTCGAGGCTTTGGCGACCTACCATCGGCGTAGAATCGAAGCCGCTCCCCTGCTGATGCTCGAGGCCGAAGCCGGGCGGCGGGAGGCTGGCGATGGGGAGTGAACTTCGTCACCGTCTGGCCGGTCTGGCGGTCGGCCTCCTGTTCGGCCTGCAGGCCGCGACCCAGGCCTTCGCCTGGACCTATCGATGGGCTCCTGAGCTGGGGGGCGCGCTGCGTTCGGGGTCCGATTTCGCCCTCTATGCGCCCTGGTCGATCATCCTCTGGCGATACGCCTTCGGTGAGGAGGCCGGCGAGGCCCTGGCGCGCTGTGCACCCCTCATCCTGCTCGGCGGCGCACTTGGGCTAGGGGCTGGCGCGGCGGCGGGCGGGCGCAGCCCTGTGCGCTTGCGAGGATGGGGCGGGCCGCGCGATGCGCGTCGCGCCGGGTTGACGGCCGTCGGGGGCTGTGTGGTGGGCCTGCTTGGCGGCCGGTTGCTCGCCACCACCGACCTGCGTCCCACCCTGGTCACCGGCGGTACGCGGTCCGGCAAGGGCCGGGGCCATGTGATGCCTACCTTGTTGTCCTGGGGATCGAGCGTGCTGGTTCATGATCCCAAGCGCGAGCTCTGGAGGTTAAGTGCTGGATGGCGCTCGCGTTTCAGCCACACCCTCTACTTCGATCCCCGCGATCCGGCTTCGGCCTGCTGGAATCCGCTGGCCGAAATCCAGCCCGGCCCGGGTGAACTGGCCCAGGTGCAGAGGCTGGTGGCCATCCTCGCTGATCCAGGGGGCGGGCGCGAGGACGAGGCCATCTGGGACAAGGCCGCGTCCGAGATCCTCGAGGCCGTGATCCTGCACGTCCTCTATACGGCCGCTGACGGCGACAAGACCCTTCTCACGGTGAGGCGGCTGCTGGCCGACCTCGACGGGACCGCCGAGGTGATGACGCGCGCCCTGCACCGGCCTGGCCCCGACGGCGAAGGCGAGACCCATCCCTTCATCGCCGTCGCCGTTCGGGGCTATGCGGCCATGCATGACCGCTTTCGCACCTCGGTGCAGGGGACGGCGCGGTCCTATCTCAAATGGCTGGCGGGCGAGGATATCGAGCGAATCCTGTCGCGTTCGGACTTTGCGCTGGGAGATCTGGTCTGCGCCGACACGCCTGTTTCGCTCTACGTGCAGGTCGCGCCGGCGGATGCGGCCGCCCTGAGGCCCCTGGTGCGGCTCTTCTTCTATGCAGCCTCCCAGACCCTTACGGTCGACGAGGCGCGCGTGGCGGACGGTCGGGCGAAGCGGCGCAAGCTCCTGATGCTGATGGACGAGTTCCCGCTGCTAGGGCGGATCAGCTTCTTCGAGAAATCCCTGCGCCTGCTGAGCGGCTATGGCGTGAAGGTGATGTTCGTCGCCCAGTCCCTCAACGACATCGTCGAGACCTACGGCCCCAACAACACCATCCTCGACAACTGCGCCGTCTACACCGCCTTCGCCGCCCTTGACCCCCTGACCCAGGACAAGGTGTCGAAAATGACCGGCGTCGTTCTCGAGACCCGGACAGGGCGGAGCGGCCCGGCGGGCTTCGGCGCCGGTCGGAGCTCGGTGTCGCGGTCGCAGACAGAACGACCCCTCCTTGAGCCGGGCGAGGTGCGCGGACTGCCGGACGAGGAGCAGATCGTCTTCGCCGCCGGCGTCCGGCCCCTTCGCGCGCGCAAGCTGCGCTACGACGCGGTGCAGCCCTTTCGCTCGCGGGCGCTGGCTGCGGCGCCGGATCAGGCGGCGCGGCTGGATACGCCCGGGGCGCCTCCGCATCCCTGGTCGGGCCGGCGCGGTTTCGGAGAGGATGCGAGCGCTGTCCTGCCCCTGTTCAAGGAGGCCGCGGCGGCCATGGATGATCGCAAGGCCGCCGCCCAGATGGCCGAGGCCTACAACGAGATGTTCAGAGGGCTCGCGGCCCAGAAGGCGGTGCTCGACCATATGCAGGGAGGGCGGGATGGCTAGGCAGTCCGGAGGAACCTGCCGCGTCCAGGTCTATCTCAGCGACCCCAAGGTGGTGACAGGCCTGAATCGCGAGGCGCGTGCGGGCCGCATGGCGCTGAGCCAGGCGGCCGGTCGCGCGATCGCCCGGGGGCTGCAGACCGCCGCTCGCGGCGACGCGGAGGACCGCCTGGAGGCGCTGGAGCGGGCCTTTCGCGACCATATGCGATCCACCGCCCGCGACATGCAGATCGTGCAGGAGCTCCTGGTCGAGATGGCCCGGGCCTTCTTTCAGCGGCTGCCGGACGCAGAGCCGGATGATGATCCGACTGTCCAGGCCTCGGTCGATCGCCGGGTCGACCGGATGCTGAACGACACGGCCGCTCGCATCGTCGCCGGCCGGATGCGGACCAGGGCGACCGCGGCCATGGGCCGGGGCGTGGACCGTGACGTCTGAGCCGGCGGCGACCGGCGAGCGTCGACTTGAGGCGCTCCGGCATGCGCTCGGCGAACCCATTCTGGCGGCGCTCGCGGATCCCCTTGTGGTCGAGGTGATGGCCAATCCCGACGGGCGTCTGATCCTGGACCGGGCGGGAGAAGGACGCGTCGATACGGGGGTGAGGCTGGCGGCGGAGGACCGCGAGCGCGCCATCCGCCTCGTCGCCGATTTCGGGGGCGAGACGACAGGGCGGGCCCAGCCGAGGCTGTCAGGCGTACTTCCCGGCGGTGGAGAGCGATTCCAGGCCGTCCTGCCGCCGGTGTCGTCCGCGCCCGCCTTCTCGATCCGGAAACGTCCAGCAGTGATCTGGACGCTCGACGACTATGTGCGCGACGGGGTCATGAGCGCCGCCCAGGCGCAGGCGCTCCGCGCCGCCGCGACGGGGCGACAGAACATCCTGATCTCGGGCGGTACCGGGTCCGGCAAGACCACCCTGGCCAACGCCATCCTGGCGGAGCCGGCCTTTGCCGGAGACCGCGTCTTCCTGATCGAGGATACCGCCGAACTGCAGTGCGCCGCCTGGGACCTGGTCGCCGTGCTGACGCGCCGGTCTCCGGCGGCGATCGGCGTGGCGGATCTGGTGAGGGACGCCCTGCGCATGCGACCCGACCGCATCGTCATAGGCGAGATGCGCGACGGGGCGGCCGCGCTGGAAACCCTCAAGAGCTGGAACACCGGCCACCCGGGCGGGCTGTCCACCCTGCACGCCAATTCCGCCGAGGACGTTCTGCGCCGGCTTGAGGACCTGATCGGCGAGGTGGCTGTGCGCATGCCCCGGCGCCTCATCGGCCAGTCTGTCGATCGCATCGTCCATATCAGCCGGACGAAGACGGGGCGGCGGGTGACCGGCGTGCTCGGGGTCCATGGCGAGGACGACGGCGCCTATTGCATCGACCGTCTGGCCTGAGCCCCGTTTCGTCACACGCAAGCCTCTGGCTCCTGGCGCCCATGCGCGGCGTGCCGCCGGGCCTCGGACACGCGGACGAAGGCATGCCGCATCGATCAAATGGGCTCTGATTTCTCGGGACGAGGTTCGTCGACGCCTGTCTCCTGTGTGGTCGTCGGGCGTCCTGCCGGCGGGATCAGGCAGGGGCGTCGCAAGTCGTGGCAAGTCCTGGCGGCCCTAACCCTCATGAATGGTCTCGGCTTTTTCCGGCATGAGCGGCGGTGTCGTGCGACTTGTGGATGACTTGCTCAGGACTTGCTTGCAAGTTGTGGAAAACATTGAATAAATATTGTTGACAGGGTGTGGATAAGTTTGCTTGCAATGAGTCGGGACGCGCTGAAACGTCCTGAACCAGGAAGCAAAACCATGAGCGGACTTCTTTCACGTCGCCTCGGCGGCGCTGCGATGACCTGCGCCCTGATGGCGGCCGGACCGGCCCTCGCGGGTGGATCGGGCATGCCCTGGGAGGGGCCGCTGCAGCAGGTGGTGCAGTCCATCACCGGGCCCGTCGTCCAGGCGGTCGCCGTGGTGGCGGTGGTGATCTTCGGCGTCGCCGTGGCCATGAGCGAAAGCGGGTCGAACCTGAGGCGCGGCCTGGGCATCATGTTCGGCCTCTGCATCGCCTTCGCCGCCTCGACCTTCTTCCTCGACTTCTTCGGCTTCGCCGGCGGCGTGGAGGTCGCGTGATGGCGGGTGCAAGCGATCATCCCGAGGGCTGGACCCTGCCGGTGGCCCAGGCCCTGGCCACGCCGGTGCTGATGGCCGGCATGCCGCGGGAATACGCCATCGCCATGGGCACCATCGCCCTCGTCTTGGGCCTGGCGCTTCGCATCTGGTGGCTGGGTCTGCTGTGGTGGGCCTGCGCCCATGCGGTCGGCCTCTGGGCCGCGCGGTCGGACGCCCGCTTCTTCGATGTCCTGCGGCGGCATCTGGCGCTGCCCGGCCACCTGGACGCCTGAGATGCGCTTCCTCGACGAACATCGCCGGCGTCCGGCCAGTCTGGCCGATCACCTGCCCTGGGCCGCCCTGGTCGCGCCCGGCGTGGCGCTGAACAAGGACGGCTCCTTCATGACGGCCTTCCGCTTTCGCGGTCCGGACCTGGAGTCCTCGACCGAGGAGGAGTTGATGGCGGTGCGCGCCCGGCTCAACAACGCCCTGCGCCGACTGGGCACAGGCTGGTGCCTGCATGTCGAGGCGCGCCGACGACCGGCGGCGCCCTATCCGGAGAGCGATTTCGACATCGACGCGGCCTGGCTGGTCGACGCCGAACGCCGCCGGCGGTTCGAGGAGGCCGATCCGGCCTTCGAGACCGACTATCGTCTGGCCCTGACCTGGCTGCCCCCGGCCGACGACAGCCGCCGCATGGAGCGCTGGATGTTCGACGGACTCTCAGCCGGAGCGACCGACTGGCGCCAGGCCCTCGAGCGATTCCGGCGCGAGGCGGGGGCGACCTTCGACCTCCTGTCCGACGCCCTGCCTGAAATCTTCTGGCTCGATGACGCAGAGCTGCTGACCTGGCTCCATGACACGGTTTCAACCCGGTCGATGACGGTCGAGCCGCCCAATCCGCCCATGTTCCTCGACGCCTGGCTGGCCGACACGGCGATGACGGGCGGCGCGACGCCCCGCCTGGGGGACCACTGGCTCAAGGTGGTGTCCGTGCGCGGCCTGCCCGCCGCCACCCGGCCCGGCTTGCTGGACGCGCTGGGCGCCCTGCCGTTCGCCTATCGCTGGACGGCGCGCTGGATCGCCCTCGACAAGGCCGCGGCCGAGCTCGAGATCGTCAAGCTGCGCAAGCGATGGTTCGCCAAACGCAAGGGCGTCGGCGTCCTGCTCCGCGAGGCGGTCACCAAGGAGGAGACGCCGCTTCTCGATACGGACTCCGTGTCCAAGACGGAGGAGTGCGACGGCGCCCTGGCGGCGCTCGGCGCGGACGCCTGCGCCTTCGGCTACCTGACCCTGACCGTGACCGTGCTCGACGCCAGCCCGTCCGGAGCGGCGGCCAAGGCGCGGGCGATCGAGGGCGTGCTCAACGCCCAGGGGCTCATCGCCCGGGTCGAGGACCTGAACGCCGTGGAGGCCTGGCTTGGATCCCTGCCGGGCGAGCCCTACGCCGACGTGCGGCGGCCCCTGGTCTCTACGCTCAACCTCGCCGACCTCCTGCCGGTCTCGGCCGTCTGGGCCGGGCCGGCTGGCGACGGCGCCCTGGACGGCCCGCCTCTGGCCACGGCGCGCACGACCGGCTCCACGCCGTTCCGGCTGGTCCTTCATGTCGGCGACGTCGGTCACGCCATGGTCGTAGGGCCGACGGGCGCGGGCAAGAGCGCCCTCCTGTCCTTCCTGGCCCTGCAGTGGTTCCGCTATCCGGACGCCCGGGTGGTCTTCTTCGACAAGGGGCGGTCTGCGCGGGCG
>NZ_GL883086.1:704654-706086 GCF_000204035.1 Brevundimonas diminuta ATCC 11568 | reverse complement strand
CGTCCCGAACTGCGCGAGGAGATCTGGTCGGCGCTGAACGCCCTGGCGGCCGCGCCCCGCGCGCAGCGCACCCTGACGGTCTTCTGCGCCCTCGTGCAGAACCGCGACGTCTCGACGGCGCTTGAACCGCTGACGCTGAAAGGGCCGCATGGGAGCCTGCTGGACGGCGCCGACAGTGATCTGGCGCCCAGCCGCTTCGACACCTTCGAACTCGAGACCCTGATGGCCACGCCGTCAGTCGTCGGTCCGGCCCTGTCGGCCCTGTTTCATCAGCTCGAGGCCGGCTTCGACGGGCGGCCGACCCTGCTGGTCCTGGATGAGGCCTGGCTTTTCCTGGGGGAGGGCGCCTTCGCCGCCCGGATCCGGGAATGGCTGAAAACCCTGCGCAAGAAGCGGGTCTGCGTGGTCTTCGCCACCCAGAGCCTGGACGACGTCGCGGCCTCGCCGATCGCCGCGACCCTGATCGAGAGCTGCCCCACCCAGGTCTTCCTGCCCAATCCCCGGGCGCTGGAGCCGGCGTCCGGCGACCTCTACCGGGCCTTCGGCCTGACACGGCGCCAGCTCGAGCTCATCGCCTTCGCGCCGCCCAAGCGGGCCTACTACTGGCGCCAACCCCACGGCAGGCGGCTGTTCGATCTGCGCCTGACCGGGGTGGCCCTGGCCCTGTGCGGCGCCGGCTCGCCCGAAGACCAGACCCTGATCGACAGGGTCCTCGCCCGGAGCGGCCCCGAGCGGTTCGCCCGTGAATTCCTCAAAGCCAAGGGAGTGCAGCATGTCGACGATGTCTTCGACGCCTTCGCGCCGCCGCTTGCAGCGGAATAGGCGCCTGGCCGCAACGGCCGCGGCGATTCTGGTCGTCCTGGGATCAGGGACGGCCAGCGCCCAGCAGGTGGTATTCGATCCGAAAAACCATCTGGAGAATGCGCTGCAGACGGCGCGCCAGCTGGAGAGCCTCGCCAATGAGGCCCGCAGTCTGGCGGCCTCGCCCTATAGCCACCTGGCGCAGAACAGCCGGGCCTTGCAGGAGATGGCGGCGCTGGCCCGGAGCGTGGAAGGCCTGGGGGCGACGGCGGCGGCCCTGGAACAACAGTTTCAGGACCTCTACGCGGGCGACCTCGACAGCGCCGACCTGCAGGCCTTGATCCGACAGGGCGAGGGCCGCAGCGACAACGCCCGACGCACGGCCTTCGATCTCGCGCGTCACGCCGCGGAACTGGAGCGGCTGGGGCAGGGGCGGGAGGGGCGACTCAGCGGCGCCCTGTCCGCCAGCCAGTCCGCCGGGGGACAGACGGCCGCCGTCCAGTCCTCGAACCAGATCCTCGCCGTTCTGGCTGAGGATCTGGCGGCCATGCGCTCGATCGTGTTGGCCCAGTCCCGGCTGCTGGCCGAACAGGCCGCCCGTCAGACGGCGGACCAGACGGCCGGCGACGCC
>NZ_GL883086.1:632414-703872 GCF_000204035.1 Brevundimonas diminuta ATCC 11568 | reverse complement strand
CAGAACGGGGAGCGCCGCGCGCCGCGAGGGGCGAGCGGGCGGTCCCGGGCGCTCCAGGCCTTTTTCGTCGCCAACGCCGGTCGCGGCCTGGCGCCCTCCAGTGAAACCAGCGGCGTGCTTACCCCCAATCTCCGGACTGAGGAGCCCTGACCATGCATCCCTTCTTCCGCCCGCGCCGGGCCTTGACCTCGGCGCCCGAGGCCACGCCCTACCAGAGGGCCGGCCAGGTCTGGGACGACCGCATGGGGCTGTCCCTGGCCCACGCCCGCAACTGGCGCAGGATGGCCGTCGCCAACCTCGCCCTGGCCGTCTTCCTCGGCGCCGGCTGGTGGGTCCAGGCCGACCGGGCCGTGGTCAAACCCTTTGTGGTGGAGGTGTCCGACTGGGGCGAGACCCAGAGGATCACGGCCATCGGCGGACGCTACGAGCCGAACGACGCCCAGGTCGGCCACGCCCTGGCCGGATGGATCCGCGACGTGCGCTCCAAGAGCATTGATCCCATCGTGCTTCGCCAGAACTGGCTGCGGGCCTACGACCTGCTGACGCCGAAGGCGGCGTCCTTCCTCAACGCCTGGGCCCAGACTCGCGACCCCTTCGCCGAGGTCGGGCGCGAGGCCGTCAACGTCGAGGTCCTCAACGTCGTGCGGCGATCGGGCCGGACTTTCGACCTGCAGTGGCGCGAGACCCGGTTCATCAACGGCCAGTCGGCCGGGAGCGAACGATGGCGGGCCCTGATCACCACCGGCGTCCAGGCCCCGCGCAATGAGGCGGAGCTGATGAAGAACCCTCTCGGATTGAAAATTGAGGACGTGTCATGGACCCCCGACGCTTCATGATCCCGCTCGGCGCGGGACTGCTCGCCGCCTGGTCGCCCCTGCCGGACCCGGTCGAACCTGTGGCGGAGACAGCGCGGCCCTATGTCGAGGCGGCGCCCGGGCCGACCGTGCGAAGAGGCCGACGCGCCATAGCCGACGCCAATGTCGAGGCGCGCGCGGCCTCGCGTTCCGACCGGTTCGAGGGCGGGATCCAGGTCTTCGCCTGGTCGCCCGGACGGGTCTACGAGGTCTGGACCTCGCCGCTGCGGGTCACCACCCTCACCCTGGCGGAAGGCGAGACCCTGGTCGCCAAGGCGGCCGGAGACACGGTCCGCTGGCAGGTGGGAGAGGCGAGTTCCGGCGATGGGGTTGGCCGGCGAACCCATGTCCTGCTGAAGCCGCTGCAGCGCGGGCTGGAGACCAATTTGATCCTGACGACCGACCGGCGCGTCTATCTGATCGCGCTGAAGAGCGGGGCGCCCGAGGCCTTCAATCCGGCGATCGCCTGGGACACGCCGCCGGCGGTCGTTGCGTCTGATCCGATCGAGCCTGCGCCCATGCCGGAAGTTGGACCGGTGAGACCCGAGGGGCCGCTGAACGCTCGCTACGCGATCGAGGGGCGAAGAATCGCCTGGACGCCGACGGCCGTGTTCGACGACGGACGCCGCACCTTCATCGCCTTCGGGCCGGGCCTGGAGGCCGGGGAGGCGCCGGCCCTGTTCGTCATCGCCCCGGACGGACAGGCCCAGTACGTGAATTACAGGCAGTCTGGCGGCCTCTTCATCGCGGACCGGCTGTTCGATCGCGCCGAACTGCGGATCGGGGAGCGCCGACCGCAGATCGTGCGAATTCGGCGTCTCGGGGAGGCGCGGCCATGAACGATGTCCAGCCTCCCGGAGTCGGCCAGTCCGCAGCCGCTCCCAAGAGCCCGGCGCTGGAACTCGACGGCCGCGCGCCGCGTCCGGCCGTGGTCCGGCTGCGGTCGTCGATGGTGAAGCTGGTCATCGGGAGCGCCGGCCTGGTGCTCGCCGGGGCCCTGACCTGGGCCTTCGTGGTGCAGCCGGAGCTGCGCGAGGCGTCCCGCGCCCGCGTGGCGGGAGGCCGCGACGACGATGTCCGGCGCGCTGTGCGACCGGCCGAGCAGGTGACGGACCAGCCGGCCACATATGACCGTCTGCCGCCTCCGAGAGGTGAAGCAGCCGCCGAGCCGGTGGCGACCCATGTCCGTGGGCGCGATCGGAGGGAACCCGTAGCGGGCGGCTACAACGCGCCGACGCAGGGCCGGGGCGCTGGGCCCGATGCGCGGGACCTGGCCGTCCGCTCGGGCCTGATGTTCGAAACGGCCGGTGCGGATCGTCCTGCGCCCGTCGCCGCGGCATTGCAGCCGGTCTCGACGCGCACCGGAGATTTAGGGCGGGCGCCCGGGAGCGACGTCTACAACCGGCACGGCCTGACGGCCCCTATCTCGCCCTTCGAACTGAAGGCCGGGACCCTCATGCCGGCGGTCTTGCTGACGGGGGTGGATACCTCGCGGCCGGGGCCGGTGATCGCCGCCATGACCCAGAACCTTTACGACACAGTGGCCGGCCGGCACCTGCTGGCGCCCCAGGGCTCCCGGCTCATCGGGCGGCATGAAGGCGATAGCGCCTATGGCGACCGGCGCGCCTTCATCGTGTGGGAGCGGCTGATCCTGCCCAATGGCAAGAGCCTGGTGCTGGAGGCCGAGCCGGGCGTGGACGCGCGCGGCGCCGTCGGGGTGCAGGGGCGGGTCGACCGGCGTCTCGGCGCCCTGGTGATCGGGACCCTGTTCGCCGGGGCCGTCACCACCCTGGGACAGATGGCGCGCGACGAGGGCGTTCGTGGCGGGGGCTCCTTCCTCGGGGATGCCGGCGACGCCGCGGCGATCGAAGGGGCGCGGGTCGGCGGCCGCCTGATCGACCGGGAACTGGAGGTGCGGCCCGTGGTGCGCGTGCAGGCGGGCGAGCGCGTCCAGGTGATGATCACCCGCGACCTGATCCTGGAGCCTTACAGATGATCCGGACCTTCACGCCCCGCGGCTGGGCGGCTGTCCTGGTTGCGGTGACGGCCGTCCCGGGCCTCCCGGCGGCCGCCAGAGCGCTGCCGACACTCGTCCTTATCAATGAGACCCGGAGCCTTCCGCGAGGGCTCTACGTCCGGCGTCCCGGCGAAAACGTCCAGCGAGGCGCGACGGCGGCCTCCGTTCAGCCTGACAGCGCACGGGCCTACCTGGCGAGCTTGGGCGCTCCGCCCGACATGCTCCTGCTCAAACGGGTGGCGGCCGTGGACGGCGACGTGGTCTGCCGGGAGGGCGAGCGGGTGTTCACCCCGGCAGGCGAGGCGAGGGTGCTTGGGCAGGACAGGCGCGGGGCTGTCCTGTCGGCATGGGCAGGGTGCCGTCGGCTTGAGGCGGATGAGGTCTTCCTGCTGGGGGAGGCTGCAGAGAGTTTCGACAGCCGCTATTTCGGCCCGGTGAATCGCCGCGAACTCAGGGGCGTCTTCACGGCGGTGGCGACATGGTGAGGCTGGGCGCACTGACCCTTTCATTCGCGCTGGCCGGGACCGCTGGCGTCGTACAGGCGCAAAGCGTGGACTGGCGTGCGGCGGGGGGCGACATGTTCGGCGCGCCGACCGTCGTGATCCTTGAGACGGTCGATGAGGAGATCGTCCGCATTCCCGATCTGGATCCGCCCTATCGCGAGGCGATCGCGGCGGCGGCGGCCCGCCATGGACTGGACGCCAAGCTGCTCCACGCTCTCGTTTTGACAGAAAGCGCCTATCGGCCGAACGCTGTCTCCCCGGCCGGAGCGGCGGGCCTGACGCAACTCATGCCGGGGACAGCGCGGGACCTCGGCGTCGAGGATCGCTTCGACCCGGTTGAGAACCTGCGCGGCGGCGCGGACTACCTGGCGCGCCAGCTCAGGCGTTTTCAGGACGTCAGGCTGGCTCTGGCTGCGTTTAACGCCGGGCCGGCCAGAGTAGCCTCCCTCGGGCGCGTCCCTCGCATAAGGGAGACCGAACAGTACGTTGAATCTGTTATTGAATGCTATCTCGCCTTGAGCGCCGGCCGGGTCGTCACGAACTCACGCCAGTGCCGGCGGGAGGGCGCGCCATGATCCCTGACGTTTCCGGCGATGACGCCATGGTTCCGCAGGGCGACGATGATCTGTTGACCCGTGCGGAGGCCTCGGCCTTCCTCGCGCTCCTGGGCGTCCGGCTCAAGCCCGCCACCCTCGCGCGCCTCTGGTCGACGGCGTCCAACGGTCCGCCCTGCCGCCATATCCGCTCCAGGCCCTACTACCCGCGCGGACTGTTGCGGGACTGGGCGAAGGCGCAGATCACCGAGGTGCGGACCGGCGCGCCCCCGGCGGCCAGGAGCCGGGGCCGTGCGTGAGATCGGCGCCATTGATCACACGACGTTGGACGGACTGCTCGCGGATCCGGCGACGAGCTTCGCCCTCAAGGCTGTGATCGAGGCATGGGCTGAAAGGGATGGTCTGGATGCGGAGCATGACGCCCGTCTTCTCCATGCCGCCCTCGCCAGGGACGTCGACCATCGCCTGGGCCTGGCGCCGTGAACTTCCGGGTGGATGGAGAATTCATCGATTCAGGCGGACCGGAGGACCGGTTGCTGCCCTGGAGGCGTGTCCAGGACATCGCGGGCATCAGTCGGTCCACGGCCTGGCGGATGCAGCGGAACGGAGAATTTCCGACGCCCGTGACGGTTTCGCCGGGTAGGGTGGGGTGGTGGGAGAGCGAGCTGACGGCCTGGAAGGGCGCGCGGGGGACGACGAGGGCGCTGGTCCCGCCTTCGAGACCTCGGCTGCCCGGCATGCCGCGCCGGGCGCCCGGTCGTTCAGCGCCGGCGGCGTCGAATGGAGTCTGTGATCGACAAGAGAAGTCGGAGGTCTCGAAGGAGGCTACGAGACCGCCTGAACGAAAACGGCGCGCCCGCCCGATCCACGTCGATCAGATCGACTTCGGCTTTTAGGCGATCAGGCTTTGCCTTAAGAAGATGACGTGGGGGCGACCGACCTCGCCTTCACGGACAGTTCGGACCGTCTCTCGCCGAGCGGGCCGAACTGTCATTCCGTGATGCGCGACACTGTCAGGCTTCGGGCGATCCCTCGCAACATCATCATCGAACGACGCCGTGAAGAACGGCTCCGGCGGCCCCTATCACAGGGAGCGGGCGACATCGGCCAAGACAGTCTGGCTGGCCTTCAATGGGAAACTGACAGCAGAGTTGGACGAGTGTGTCTTCCTGAACCTAGGCCGCCGATAAGTTCAGCGCGGTTTAACCATCGGTCGCCACGCTAGTGGAGTTCGCTGCCGTCCTCAGGATTCACATTTCGCAAGCGTCCTGACCTCTCCTGAACCAGAAGTTCGACCGTTTCACCCTTGGCCAGGCGCGTTCTGGCCGTTCTGATGGCGGCATCAAGGGCGTCGACGCTGAAATCGAAACGGCCGGCTTCAAGTCCGGGGCATAGGACCTGCCATATCCCGCCGCGTTGCACGACAATGATGCGAGTGAGGTCAGGTGCGGCCGACATAGGGGCTCCCAGGAGACGCGCTGAACCATAGGAGGACGGTGCGCCCTCGAGCAAGACGGTTCTGATTTCGGCTTCCAGACTTCGGTCCGACAGTAGCCGGCTCCCTCAGCAGAAGTGCGGGGTTTGGTTGCAGCGAGTCTGCTCCGCCCTGCGGAACTTCGACGAATGGTCCGCGTTCCGTGGATTCCTCCCCCAGGTCGGGAGGGCCACGGTCCGACCATCACGCTTTTGGCCCCCCCTGTTGGCGCGCTGGTCGGACCGTTTCTATTCACTGCACATGTCGTTAAATCCGTGGGCGATATTGGCCTTGCGGTAGCGTGGGGTCTCGGGGTTTCCGGGCGGCGGAGGTGATGGCGATGGCGAAGTATGCACCCCTGGTGCGGTATCTGCGACGGCAGCGGACACCGGAAGTGACGCTGACCTTTCGTGATATCGAGAGGATTGTCGGAGGCTTTCTGCCAAAAGCGTCCTCTGACCTGGATTGGTGGCGGGCGGAGGCTGCTGCGTCAGCGCCGCCGCAGAAGCGCGCCTTTGCCGAGGCGGGTTTCACCGCCCAGCCAGAAATCAGGTCCGAGCGGGTTCTATTCGTTCGCGCTGCTTCGACGTCCCTGCATGGATCCCAGGCCGCCGGATGATATTGCGCCGTAGAGAAGCGTTTCGCAGCGCCTGAGCTTCGAGCCGTGACTTCAGGGGGCGTCAGGACGCGCCTGCATCGCCCATTGTTCACTTGAACCGGTCCAGACGTTCGCCGATCAGCTTGATGTTGGTCCTGGTCACGCCGTGGGCCTCGGCCAGGTCGGGCCAGTCGCGCACTGCTGCGCGCGTCTGGTCGATGATTTCGTTCACCCGCGTCTTCTTGAGCGCGGCCGTTTCGCCGAGCCGCCGCAAGTGATCGACGGTGGGATTCCGGCCTTCGCCCATCACCATCGTCGTCTGCTCGGCTCCGGGACCGGAGGAGAAGGTCAGGTCATAGGCAGGCGATAGTCGCCATTCGCCTTGCGCGTTCATGAGGAAGGTGAAGTTCTTGGCGTGATCGTCACGATTGTGGGCGATGACGTTGAAGGCGGCGAGGCGAAACATCTTCTCGACTTCGCGCACGTCGCGGGTCAGTCGCGCGGTCAACGCCACGAGGCCTTCGTAATCCAGCGAAGGAATCCGGTGGTCGGCGTGAAGCAGGCCCGAGGCCGTGTGGGCGTGCAGGCGCTTGTCGCCATCGCGATCAAAGCGACGGGTGGCGAAGTAGGCGGCGCCCCTGCCGGTCGTGAGGAGACGCGTTTCCATCATCTCGATGCCTGCGGCGAACGCCATGCGAGCGTAGGCGAATTCGATCGCTCCGGCGTCCTTGCCGTCATGGCTGTTGGGAAACTTGACCAGCCAGTGATCATAGCCGTCTGGGAGCGATCGTGCGCCGTGCAACGCCTCCCCGGAGACCGTATTGAAACCGATCATCGCTTTCGGACGCGCGCCCGCCGATGAGCCGTTGAGGGCGATGAGTTCGGTCAGAACGTCATCCGCCTGACCCTCGAGCACCTCCTGGGCCTGATCGGCGATCCGGTCGAGTTCTAGCGTCTGGGGGGGCGCCGCCTCTTCAGGCGTGAGGTCAGGCTCGTAAGTCAGGGCGCCCATGCCATGGGCGCCCACGTGCGCCAGCCTGTCGAGCGGGCTGAACTGTTCCGGAAGAAGGCCCTGGACGCGCAAGGCGCGATCGAACAGGAGGCGGCCCCAGCCATCGGGCAGACTGTCATTGAAAACGCCCGGCAGGCCTTCGAACAGGGCGGGATCAGCCGTCTGAAGGCCTGGTCGCAACGGCAGGCTGAGCGGTGAAATTTCGACGGCGTTCGCGATGAAGTCGGCGTCGTACTCGAAATAGATTCTGCGATCGCGCGCGGCCAATCGGCCCACGCGGATTGGGCCTTCGCCGAAGTCCAGACCAACGGCCACTGCGGGTACGGGTGAAAGGTTCATGTGCGCCATCCGTTCTTCCGGCTGGAGCGAGGATCACCCTTCAGGACCTCGTCAATCGAGGCAAACGTCAACGCTTCTGGTTTGGCCGCCTCGATGGTCGCCTCAAGGCCGCCGACAATGGACAGCAGCTTCACAAGAGCTTCGGTGGAGCCCAAGCCAGTACGCTCGAATTTACGCAGCGTCCCCAGAGGCACGCCGGATCGTGCAGAAAGACCAGCCTGGGTGAAGCCCATCGCAACGCGGCGCTCACGGATATTTCCGCCGAGTTTCTCAAGGGCGCGAGCAGGGGTGATAAGTGATATCATCAGAGCGATAATAGGGCAAAGTGCCAAATAATGATACCATTCTATCACTAATAGTTCTGGTGACGGCGCTCGCTAGGCGCGCGCCTTATCCTGCAGTTTGATGACCCGTTGCGGAGATCGATGATGAGGTCCCCGGACCGACGCCGCCGGGCGGGCTTGTCGTTTGCTTCTCCGCGTAGGCTAGGCCGCAACCTTCTTCGCCGCCCGCCGGTTTACAGGTTTGGTGATCAGTTTCGCTCCATTTCCAGGTCCGATCTGATCCAGCGTCGAGCCCATAGGCTCCGCAGGGAGGCCCGTCCCCCTTCGAGGTGGCGGGTCCTCTTCGTTTTTGGGCTGCGGCGGTCCTTGTCGGCGTGGTGCTGTCGGCGGCCCAAGGCCAAATGCGCGATAACGTTTATTGTTGCGTATCACTCGCATTTGCATTTATGCGACGGGGATTCCTCCAGGAGCCCCCATGTTCTTTTCGCCGCGTCTTCCGTCGGTCCGCCGCAACGGCCTTGTCGCCATGTCCGTTTTGCTCGCCGGAACGACGTTGGGATCAACCGCCGCCGCCCAGACGGCGCGACAGGCGCAGGGCGAGACGGCGAGCTCGGTTGAGGACGTGGTGGTCACGGCGGCCCGAACCATCCTGCCGGCCAGCGCCCTGCCGATGACGGTGGAGGTGATCGACCGAAAATCCCTGGCGGAACAGGTCGCCATCAGCGGCTCGGTGATTGATGCGGTTGCGACCCTGTCGCCGTCCTTTTCGCCGACGCGACAGAAGCTGACCGGTTCGGGCGAGAGCCTGCGCGGCCGCTCGCCGCTTTTCGCCATCAACGGCATTCCGCAGTCGACGCCGATCCGCGACGGTTCGCGTGACGGCTATACGATCGATCCCTTCTTCGTGGACCGGGTCGAGCTGATCTACGGCTCCAACGCCCTGCAGGGCATCGGCGCGACCGGCGGCGTGGTCAATCAGGTGACGGTCGGTGCCCCGACCGCGGACGGCCTCAGCGGCCGGATGCTGGCCCAGGTCTCCAGTTCGGGCGGGCCGGAAGGCGATGGGATCGGCGCCAAGCTAGGCGGTCTGGCCGCCTATCGTCACGGAGACTTCGACGGCGTGTTCGGCCTGGCTTACGACCAGCGCGGCGCCTTCTATGACGCGAACGGTCGCCGCGTCGGTGTCGATAACACCCAGGGCGAGGTGCAGGATTCCAAGGCCCTGTCCTTCTTCGGCCGCTTCGGTTGGGACCTGAACGATACGGTGCGCCTGGACCTGCTCGCCAATCGGTTCGAGCTGAAGGGCGACGGCGACTATGTGGTCCTGGCCGGCGATCGTCTCATCGGGCGTCCGGCCAGCAGCAAGCGCGGGCAGGTAGAAGGACAGCCTGCCGCGAACCGGGTTGAGACGGTGTCAGCCTCTCTGACCGACAGTGATCTGGCGGGCGGCGACTTTTCCGCCCAGGTCTTCTTCAACCGCACGCGCGACACCTTTGGAGGCGACCGCTCGGCCACCTTCCAGGACGCCAGCATTGCCCCCATCGGCACCCTGTTCGACCAGTCGTCGAACCGCTCGCGCAAGCTGGGCGCGCGCGCCAGTTACGAGCGGGCTGTGCCGGGCGTGCCGGGCCTGACCGCGACCCTGGGTCTGGACGCCATGAAGGACCGCACCGAGCAGTTGATGATCGCCACCAACCGCGCCTGGGTGCCGCCGACCGAGTTCCAGAGCGTGGCGCCCTTCGTCCAGGCCAATATGCGCCTGTTCGACGGCCGGGTGCGCCTGGCCGGCGGCGTGCGCCAGGAGAACGTCGAACTGTCGATCGACGACTTCACCACCCTGGCCTCCTACGGCTCGCGCCGGGTCACGGGGGGCAAGCCCAAGTTCGAGGCCACCCTGGTCAACGGCGGCGTGGTCTATGAACCGCTGGACGGCGTGCGCGCCTATGTCAGCTACGCCGAGGGCTACACCGTGCCCGACGTGGGCCGCATCCTGCGTTCGATCAACGTCGACGGGGTCACGGTCGAGGGCTTCCTCGACATCAGTCCGGTCGTCTCGGACAATCAGGAGATCGGGCTGGAGGTGAAGCGCGGTCCGTTCGAAGCCGGGGCGACCTACTTCTGGTCCTCGTCGGACCTGGGTCAGTTCCTCGTTCGCAACGCCGACGGCGTCTATGACGTCCAGCGCCAGGCCGTCGAGATCGAGGGGCTGGAGCTCAACCTGCGCGCCCGCACCCCGATCGAGGGGCTGACGGTTTCGACCGGCTACGCCCGCCTGCGCGGCCAGACCGACACCAACGACGACGGCCGGGTGGACCGGGACCTGGACGGCGCCAACATCTCGCCGGACCGCATCAACGCCGCCGCCGTCTACGCCAACGGCCCGCTGTCGGCGCGCCTGCAGGTCCAGGCCTATCTGGCGCGTGATTTCGAGGGCGGCGACGTGCGCAACAATTTCGAAGGCTACACCGTGGCGGACGCCTACCTGCGCTATGACTTCGCCTTCGGCGGGGTGTCGCTGGCGGTGCAGAACCTCTTCAACGAGGACTATGTGACCTATAGCTCCGACACCAGCAATCCGGCCGACAACCTGCGCTACTTCGCCGGTCGGGGCCGTTCCTTCACCCTCGGGTGGGACCGTCGCTTCTGATGCGTCTGGTTCGACTGGCGCATCGCTGGACCGGGGGGCTGATCGGCCTGCTGCTGTTCGTCCTGGGGCTGACCGGGACGGTCCTGGTGTTTAAGGACGACTGGCTGCGCCTGGTCGTACCCCACGCCGCAGAGGCGCGGGTTTCGGACCCAAGTGCTATTGGCGCGGCGCTGGATCAGGCGTTCGCGGCGCCGGACCGTCCGCGTTCGGTCATCCTGGCCTCTGATAGTCTGGGCGTCCTCCGACTGAACTATGAGGACAAGACGCGCGGCGCCTACGCCGCCCAGTCGGGCGCGGTCGTAGCGCGCTGGGAAAGCCTGTGGGCGCGGCCGGAGCTGTGGCTGTTCGACCTGCACCACTATCTGCTGATCGGCGACACGGGAAAAACCATCGCCGGGATCGCGGGCCTGGCGGGTCTGGGCTTTGTCGTCACCGGGGTGATCCTGTGGTGGCCCACGCGGCGCACCTTCGTCTTTGCGGTCATGCCGAGGGCGTGGAAGCGCCCAGGGATCGTCAAGCATCATCGCGACATGGGCGTGTGGAGCGCGCCGGTCCTGGCCGTCGTCCTGACGACCGGGGCGATCGTGGCCCTATCGCCCCTGTATGACGGATTGGCCCAGGCCTTGTCGCCGGGCGCCGACCTGAAGGCGGTCACGGCCCAGCCGGAACATGAAGGGGGGGTGTTGTCCGCCGATCTGGACTGGCCGGCTATGATGACGGCGGCCCAGGCCCGCTTCCCTGACGCCGAGGCGCGCATCGTCTCCCTGCCAACCAAACAGGGCGGTCTGATTGGCCTGCGGATGCGGCGGACGGCGGAATGGCTGCCCAACGGCCGGACCCAGGTCTGGTTCGATCCCGCCGATGGACGGATTGTCGGAACACGCGACGCCATGGGGCTGCCTCTTGGGCTGCGGGTCATTAACGCCCAGTACCCGATCCACGCCGCCAAGGTCGGGGGGCTGGCCTATCGACTTGTGGTCGCCGCCTCCGGGTTGGCGCTGACCCTGCTGGGATCGCTGGCGGTCTTCACCTTCTGGTCCAACCCGAGCGGACTGCCGAAACGGCGACGCCCAAGCCCAAGTGCGCGGCGTGTCTAAGAGGTTGGGGCGGGAAGAGGTTCGCCAGACTGACACGGGCAGAGGAGAGGATCCTACGGTGAGGGTCTATCTCGCTCGAAGCGACGGTCCGCCTCCAGGCGTTCAGCCAATGTCCGCTACTGGCGGATACTGTTGAAAAAGTCCGCGAGCCGGCCGTGATCGGCCTTTTCGGCTCGATCTGGAGCCGTCGCGGAAAACTAAGCGATTGATTTCATTGGGGCGGAATTTCGGGACCCGCCCGTGGTTTGCGCCGTTTCAGCGGTCGCCGGACTTTTTCAACGGTATCGGCGCTTTGCCGACCTAGGTGGCGGGCGACGGACAAAGATCGTCCGAGTGACGGGATGGGGCCCGCGCGGTCGTGGGTTCAGGGAAACCCGAGAATGGGTGAAGCTCGTGCGAGAATGAGTCGGAGACGGATGATGGCGAAGCGGACCGGGCGACTAGCAGGTTTCGAAGTCTATCGCGGCAAGGGCCGGCGCGCGCGTCGCGTGGGCGTCGCCAAGGGGGGGATTCTGTTCAATCTCTATATGACCTGGCTTCGTCGAGGCGAAGGCGTGGGGGCGAAGCCATCTGGCATGATCAAGCGGAGAGCGGCGCGGCCTCAAGGTCTTTGAAACACCATGGCGCCACCTGAACAGCCGTGAAAAGGTGGGATTCAGGCATAGAGTTTTTGATGGGTGGTTTGATGGGTGAGGCCCCCGAGTGGGGAAAAGTTCAATGAAATCAAGGCCGGTGGCGGACAGGGTGGGATTCGAACCCACGGTAGGCTTCCACCTACGGCGGTTTTCAAGACCGCTGCCTTAAACCACTCGGCCACCTGTCCCACGCGAGTCGGCTCGCGTTCGCCTGTGCATAGCGGCAAGGCGGGCGTGACCCAAGCGGAAAGCGTCAGGCGCGGCCGGCCTTCGACACTGCGCCTGATCGCGTGACCAGCCAGATGCCGGCGCAGACCAGAACCAGTGCGATCAGATAGCTCCAGCGCAACACGGATTCTCCCAGGAAAAGCGCCGACAGCGACACGCCGAAAACCGGGATCAGGAAGTTGAAGGCGGCGATCATTCCCACGGGGTTATGCTTCAAAAGCAGGCTCCACACCGCAAAGGCGACTGAGGACAGCAGAGCCAGGTAAAGCAGCAGGGCTCCGGACGTCAGGTCGAAGCCTTGCAGTTCTCCGTCCATCCCCATGCCTGCGGCTGTCAGAATCAGGCCGCCGACAAACAACTGCCAGCCGGTCATCACCATGGGGTCGAGGCTGCGCGACAGCCGTTTGCCGTAGATGGAGGCCGCCGCCAGGATGAAAGCCGCGATCACGATGAAACCTTCGCCCAACAGAGTGAAGTCGAAGCCGAGCGCGCCGCCGCCCAGGTTGACCACGACCACGCCCATGAAGCCGATCAGGCAGCCCAGCGCCTTGCGGCCGCTCAGACGGTCGTCCGCATAGATGAAATGAGCCAAAACGACGCTGAAGAAGACGCTGGTCGCGTTCATGATCGAGGATTTGACGCCTGATGCATGGGCCAGGCCGATATAGAAGAAGACGTATTGGATGGCCGTCTGGGTCAGCCCAAGCAGGGCGACCTGTCCCGCCTGACGACGGCTCATCGCCAGAACAGGCTTCTTCATCGCCATGGCGACGATCAGCAGGATCGCCCCCGCCAAAGCGAAACGCCACCCTGCAAACAGCAGCTGACTGGCGATGTCGGTCGGCGCGACCTTTAGCAGGGCGTAACCGCTTTTTACGGCCGGAAAGGCGCTGCCCCACAGCGCACAGCATAGGGTGGCGAGAAGGAAGACCCCAGTGCGGGTCTTGTACAGGGAGGGGGTCAAGGCGCTCGGTTCTGACGTTCAGCCGGGGAGGGGCTTTGCCGCAAGGCCATACGCGCAAACGGGACGTTAACCAAACCGGAAACCTCCGCCGTTAATTTCGGCCAAATCGATAGTCGGTCGGAGTAAAAGCAACATGTGGGCGAGACTGCTGAAGGGCGCGATGATCGCCGCCGCCTTCTCGACCCTGGCGGCGTGCGCCAGCTTGGGCGGTAAGGGCGATGCGCCGATCGGCGCGCCCGTCGTGACCGATCCGGCTCCGATCGTTTCGGGCACCATGCGCCCCTATCAGATCCGCGGTCGCTGGTACCATCCGAAGGAGCAGCCCAACTATGACGAGGTAGGGCAGGCGTCTTGGTACGGCAGTTATCATCACGGGCGTTCAACCTCGACCGGCGAACGGTTCGACATGAACGGCCTGACCGCCGCTCATAAGACCTTGCCCTTGCCCAGCCTGGTCGAGGTGACGAACCGCGCCAATGGGCGCCGGGTCATACTGCGCGTCAATGACCGAGGGCCGTTTGTCGATGGACGCATCATCGATCTGTCGCGCGGAGCCGCCGAGGAACTGGGCCTCCTGCAGCAAGGCGTGGGGGACGTGCGCGTCCGTTATGTCGGCCCTGCGCCGCGACAGGGCGGGGGAACGGCCCTCCGCCGAGCAGAAGCCGACAGCGCGCGCCAGCCCCAAGCAACTCAGGTTCAGACGCAGTCCCAGGGGCCGCGCCCCTATTACGAGAACACAGCGGTCCCGTCCCAGCCCGCCCCGCAGCCCGTCTACACAGCAGCGCAACCGGCTGCCTCGAACGCCTATTGGGTCCAGGCCGGCGCCTATTCTGATCGACGCGGCGCAGACCAGGTCGCGCGGCGCCTCGGCGACAAGGCCGTGGTGCAGAACATCGACAGGAACGGACGGCCGTTGTTCCGTGTCGTGGTTGGTCCGTGGCCCAATGCTGGGGCTGCCGAACGCGCTCGTCAGGCCGTTATGGCGCGCGGCTTTGACGATGCCTTGTTGATAGGCGGCTGAACGGGCTTGCTTCCCGCGCCTCGCTCGCCATTGTGCGCGGGTGCAGCGAGGCAGATTCATCACTTTCGAAGGCGGCGAGGGCGCCGGCAAGACGACCCAGGCGCGCCTGCTGGTTGAACGCTTGCGCGCGCGCGGCCTCGACGTACTCCAGACGCGCGAACCCGGCGGATCGCCGGGGGCTGAGGAGATCCGCAACATCGCCGTGTCGGGCGAGGCGGATCGCTGGTCGGCGCGCACCGAGACCCTGCTGATGTATGCGGCGCGGTCGGACCATCTGGAGCGGACTATTCTGCCCGCGCTTGAGGCCGGGCGCTGGGTGGTCTGTGACCGTTTCGCTGATTCCAGCCGCGTCTACCAAGGCGCTGGCGGGGGGACGCCGGAAAGCCTGATCGAAGCGCTGGACGACGCCGTGGTCAACGGCGACCAGCCGGACCTGACCCTGGTGTTCGACCTGCCGGTCGAGGTCGGATTGGATCGGGCCTTCGGGCGCGGCCTGTTCGAGACCCGGTTCGAATCCAAGGGCCTGGCCTTCCATCAGAAACTGCGCGACGGCTTCCTCAAGGTGGCCGAACGTCACCCTGAACGCTGCGTCGTCCTTGATGCGACGGGCGAGGTCGATGAGGTCTCGGCCCGGCTGTGGGCCGTGGTGGAGGAGCGGCTGCTTTGAGCGAGCATCCGCGCGACCGCTTCGACCTGATCGCCGACATCCAGGCCGAGGAAGCTTTTCTGGACGCGCTGAATCGAGGACGGCTGCACCACGCCTGGCTGTTGTGCGGGGTCGAGGGATCAGGCAAGGCCAGCTTCGCCTATCGCGCCGCCCGTCGACTTCTGGGCGCCGCGCCGGACCCGTCGCGCGGGCCGCTGGGCGCCGCGCCGCATGACCCTGTCAGTCGTCTGGTGTCCGCCCAGGCTCACCCGGATCTGCTAGTGCTGGAGCGCGCAGTCGAGGGCGGCAAGCTGAAGCGCGCCATCTCCGTCGATCAGGCTCGCGACCTGCCGGAATTCTTCGCCAAGAGCCCATCTCAGGCCCGGCACCGCGTCGCCATCATTGATGCGGCGGACGATCTGAATATCAACGCCGCCAACGCCTTGCTTAAAATTCTTGAGGAACCGCCTGAAAGCGGCGTGCTCTTCCTGGTCACCCATGCGCCGGGCCGTTTGTTGGCCACCATCCGCTCTCGCTGTCGGCGGCTGACCTTCCCGGTTTGGCCTGAGGCGCGTCTGGCCGATCTGGTGCGTCAACGCACCGGCGTGTCCGAAGATGAAGCCTTGGCCGCAGCAGCCATGGCTGGCGGCTCGCCCGGCGCGGCTCTGGAGCTGGCGTCGGGCGCCATGACCGAGGTCGACCGTCTCGCTCGCGCCTGGGTTGATGGACCAGAGATTGATCGCGCGGAACAACTGGCCATCGCCGACGGCTTCCGCGGCGCGGAAGGGCAGGCGCGGTTCGAGGCCCTGATGGATCGCCTGATCGCAGCGGTGAAACGGCGGGCCGTCGAGTCTGGCGGCCGCGAAGGCGCACGCTGGGCCGAGCTTTGGGGGCGGCTGTCCGACCTGCCCGATCGCGCCATCGGGCTGAATCTTGATAAGGGAGACGTCCTGGCCGGAGCCTTGGCCGACATCGCCCGCACGAAAGCCGCCGCCTGATATGCTCATCGACAGTCACGTCAACCTGCACGCCCCCCAGTTCGACGAGGATCGCGAGGCGGTGATCGACCGTGCGCGCCAGGCGGGCGTGCGGCTGATGGTCGAGATTTCCGACAAGCTGTCGACCTTCGAGGCGACGCACGCCCTGGCGATGAACAACGCCGACATCTGGTGCACGGTCGGCGTCCATCCGCACGAGGCCAAGGACTATGCCGACCTGACCGTGGACCGTTTGGTTGAACTGGCGGATCGCCCGCGCGTCATCGGCATCGGCGAATGCGGCCTGGACTTCCACTATGACCTCAGCCCGCGCGATGTTCAGGCGACGGTCTTCCGCCAGCACATCGAGGCGGCGCGCCGCACGGGCCTGCCTCTGGTGATCCACACGCGCGAAGCCGATGAGGTCATGGCCGATATCCTGCGGGAAGAACACCGCCGCGCGCCGTTCAAATTCCTGATGCACTGCTATACTAGCGGCCTGGAACTAGCTGAAACTGCGATGGAACTCGGCGCCTGGTTCTCGGTTTCAGGCATCGCCACCTTCAAGGCGGCCGAGGAGGTGAGGGAGGTCATCCGTCGGATGCCTGAAGATCGCATCATCGTTGAAACCGACTGCCCCTATCTGGCGCCCATCCCACATCGCGGCCGCCGGAATGAACCCGCCTATGTCGGTCTGGTGCTGGAAAGACTGGCCGAGATACGCGGTTGGACGCCTGAACAAGCCGATGAGCTGACGACTGACGCCTTCTTCAACCTGTTCGATCGCATTCCCAGGCCCGCCGAATGAGCGGGCAGGGCGAGTTGGAAATCGTCATTCTCGGCTGCGGCTCGTCCGGCGGCGTGCCTCGCGGCGACGGCGACTGGGGCGACTGCGACCCGTCCGAACCACGCAATCGGCGCACCCGTTGCTCCATGTTGGCGCGCCGACACGGCCCGGATGGCGTGACCAGCGTGGTGATCGACACCTCGCCCGACTTCCGCCAGCAGATGCTGGCCGCCGAGGTCCGCCATGTCGACGCGGTTCTCTACACCCACGACCATGCGGATCAGACACATGGCATCGACGACCTTCGCGTCTTCGCCGCCCACGCGCGTCGACGCATTCCCGCCTGGATGGATGCGGCCACTCACCACGCCCTGACGCGGCGCTTCGACTACATCTTTGAGAGCCACCACGGCTACCCGGCTATCGTCGAGGCTCATCGCCTCCCGCCGCACGGCCAGTCATGGGAAGTGAAGGGGCCCGGCGGCCCGATCCCCGTCATGACTTTCGACCAAATGCATGGACCGATCCGCTCGGTCGGATACCGCTTGGGATCCGTCGCCTATTCAAGCGACGTCTCAGACCTGGACGACGCGGCTCTGGAAGCCGTGAGCGGCGCTCAGCTGTGGATCATCGACGCGCTGCGCTACACGCCGCATCCAACCCATGCTCACGTCGATCTAGCCTTGGAGTGGATCGCGCGCACAGAGGTTTCCAAAGCCGTGCTGACTAACCTTCACATAGATTTGGATTACAGTACCTTGTCACGCTCTTTGCCTTCAAACGTTGAAGTGGCGTTTGATGGTTGGCGAGGCGTTTTCGACCTCTAAACGCTTTTCTCAGAAGGGCGTCCGATCAGTTCATGATCAGGGCGTAGCCCGCCTGCTGATGGTGGATGACCGTCATCAACGCTGCGAGATCGACCTGCACGCCCGGCTCCAGATCGGCTTGCGTCAGGCCGTTGGCGACCATGGACTGACCGCAAAGCCGCACCTGGACCCCGGCGGCCGTCAGGGCGCGAACAAGGGCGCTGTTCGGGTTTGTCTCGCCCTTGCCGCGCGCCGCCCACGCTGCATCGGACAGAGAGGCCAGAGATGCACCGCCATGCATCACAACAACGATCTTCCGCTGCTCGGCAGGGACGCCGTTCGCCGCCAGCATATTGGTCAGGCGCGCGACACGCTCCAGTCCTTTCAACGGCTTGTCGTCAGGACCGCCCTGGGTCAGGTCGACGATGACGCGATAGTCGCGCTGGGGGTCAGGCTGTTCGCCAGCCTGAGGCAGAGGCGTAAAGGCTCCATAGCCGATCACGGCCTGGGCTTGAGCCGGCGCACCCAAGGCAAGAAGGACGCATGAGGTGATCACGGACGCGAGGAAGATGTTTTTCATAGCGTACCAAGCCGTACAACGCCGTGAACGCTCAGGCTATGGATCAAAAGCTCAATAGCATATTTCGCATAATATATCTTAGGCGATAAATCGAACATCGCCTCACAGATCATCGACGCTCGCGTCTGCGGCGGCTTTCGCCTCTTCCTTGAGCCAGGCGGCGAAGGCTCTGGCGGGCGTTGACGCGCCGCTGCGCTTGATCAGAACGTAATAAGCCAGCGCCGTGCTGAGCGCGCCGTCGGCGAAAGGCGCCACCAGGCGACCGGACGCCAGATCCCCCGCCACGAAAGCATACGGCGCCAAGGCCACGCCCTGGCCGTGTGCGGCCGCTTCAATAGCCAAGGCGGTCTGATCAAAGCGCGGCCCTGCCTGGGCGTCGATGCTCGTCAGTCCACGAGCCTTGAACCAGGCCGCCCAGTCAGGACGCGGTTCCTCCAGCTCGCTGGGACGCAGGTGGATCAAGGCATGATGCGCCAAGTCTGACGGACGGCGTAAGGCGTTCCCGCCCATGGTTAACGACGGAGCGCAAACCGGGGTTACGTCGGCGTCAAGCAGCTTTTCGGATCGCACCCCGGAATAGTCGCCCCGACCATAGCGAACGGCCACATCGACCCGGCCGCCGCTGACGTCGGCCAGGCGCATGTCGGCGGACATCCACACCTCGATCTCAGGGTGCGCGGCTGTGAAACGGGCGATGCGCGGCGCCAGCCATTTCGAGGCGAAGGAAGGCGGCACGCTGACCGCCAGGGCGTGACGGCGATCGGGGCGATACAGCAGATCCCCTGCCCGTTTCAGATAGTCGAAACCGTCACGCAGCAAGGGATAGAGTTCAGCGCCCAGCTCGGTCAGGGCGATCTGACGGCCTTCGCGGTGGAACAGCGGCGCGCCGGCGTGTTCCTCTAGGATGCGGATCTGCTGGCTGATGGCGCCTGGCGTGACCGACAGCTCTTCGGCGGCGCGTGTGATGTTCAGGCGACGTGCGGCCGCCTCGAACGCCTTCAGGGCGTTGAGCGGCGGAATCCGACTTTCGACGGCGATCTCCTTGCGGCGGGTCATCGGCCGATCCAGTCAGGCGTCGGCAGGCCGCGTGCGCTCAAGAAGGCTTGGTCGTAGATCTTGCTGGCGTAGCGCTGGCCCGCATCGCACAACACGGTCACGATGGTATGGCCGGGACCGAGATCACGCGCCATACGGATGGCGCCGGCGATGTTGACCCCGCTGGACGGGCCGAGGGACAGCCCCTCCTCTCGCACCAGGTCGAACAGGATGGGCAGGAATTCCGCGTCCTCGATCCGATAGGCGTGATCGACCGACAGGCCGTTCAGGTTGCCGGTGATGCGATTGACGCCGATGCCCTCGGCGACCGAACCGCCCTCGCCTTTCAGCACGCCCTCGGTGAACCAGCTGTAGAGCGAGGCGCCCGGCACATCGGCGAGGCCGATCTTCAGCGCCGGGTTCTGTTCGCGCAGATAGGTCGTGGTTCCGGTCAATGTCCCGCCCGAACCCACGGCGCAGATGAAGCCGTCGACGCGGCCGTCGGTCTGCTTCCAGATTTCGGGCCCGGTGGCTTCATAGTGGGCCTGACGGTTGGCCAGATTGTCGAACTGATCGGCGTAGTAGGCGCCGTTCGGCTCGCTGTCGTTCAGTTCCTCGGCCAGACGGCGCGAGAAATGGACGAAATGGTTCGGGCTGGCGAAGGGCGCAGGATCCACCTCGATCAGACGGGCGCCGTGCAGGCGGACGGCGCGCTTCTTCTCTTCCGTCTGGGTGCGCGGCATGACGATGACGACCGGATGGCCCAACGCCGCCCCGACCAGCGCGAGGCCGATGCCGGTGTTGCCCGCCGTGCCCTCGACGATCGTTCCGCCGGGCTTCAACGCGCCCGAGGCGCGCGCCGCGCGGATGATGCTGAGCGCGGCGCGATCCTTGATCGAACCGCCGACGTTCAGAAACTCGGCCTTGCCCAGAATTTCACAACCCGTGGCCTCAGACGCGCATTTCAGGCGCACCAAGGGCGTGTCGCCGATCAGGCTGAGGACGTCAGGCGCGACGATCATGGAGAATCCAACGTGGACAAGAGGGTGACCCTCTTAGCCACAGTTCAGAAATTCTAACAACCGACCGGGCTGGAGAACTTGCAAAACTTCGTTCAACCTAGCACGATGATTGATGACACTTCTGATCTTGGGATCGACTGGAAGGCTTATCTGGACCGTGTTCGACAGGCGCAGGTGCCAAAACCTGCCGAAGCCTTTTTCCACCAAATGCGATTTCAAGTATCGATACTGGAAGGCGCTCTAGTCAATTACTACTCTGCCAACAAGAGGTCGCTCGACAGCCCCGCTTCCTTTTCAGTTATCTCTCAACTGATTTGGAGGCATCCAAAGCCGCAAGGATCACTGACACCTTCAAAGCGAAGCATCCTGAAATAGCGCGCGTTCGAAATATTTTCGCGCATTTGGATGAACGAGTGAGCAGCGATAGGTCGCGTGGTGAACCCACGCTTTTTGCCATTGAGAATGGTCATGCCGTGTCGCGGAACAAGAATGGCGAAACTCAACGAGTAAGCCTACTTCCCGACCTGCTTCATGACGCCATTGAAATGGTCGATGGCATCGCTGAACTCTACACGCTGAAGAATTGAGGGGGCGCGAGCCCCCTTACAAAACTCAGATATGGATCACGCGACCATAGGCGTCGAGAGCAGCCTCGTGCATGGCCTCGGACATGGTCGGGTGGGGATAGACGATGCCGTGGATGTCTTCCTCGGTCGCTTCCATGGTGATGGCGGTGACGTAGCCCTGGATCATTTCGGTGACGTCGGCGCCGATCATGTGGGCGCCGATCAGGGCTCCGGTCTTGGCGTCGAAGATGACCTTGACGAAGCCGTCGGTCTCGCCCGCCGCGATGGCCTTGCCGTTCACCTTGAAGGGGAAGCGGCCGATCTTGACCTCACGCTTCTCGGCCTTGGCCCCCTGCTCCGTCACCCCGACCGAGGCGACCTGCGGCTGGGCGTAGGTGCAGCCGGCGATCGGCGAATGGACGTTCGGCGTCTTGTAGCCGGCGATGTGTTCGGCGGCGTGAATGCCTTCGTGCGAGGCCTTGTGCGCCAGCCAGGGCGCGCCCGCGCAGTCGCCGATGGCGTACAGGCCCTTCACATTGGTCTGGCAATGGCTGTCGGTCTTGATGTGGCCGCGGTCCAGTTCGACGCCCAGCGCCTCCAGACCGATGCCGTCGGTGTTGGCGGTGATGCCGACGGCTGAGATGCAGACCTCGGCCTCCAGGCTTTCGGTCTTGCCGTTCACCTCAAGATCGACCTTCACACCCTTGGAATCCTTGGAGACCTTCGTCACCTTGGCGCCCAGCTTGAACTTGATGCCGCGCTTCTCGAAGCCCTTCTGGGCGGCCTTGGAGACCTCTTCGTCCTCCACCGGCATGACCCGGTCGACGGCTTCGACGACCGTCACCTCGGCGCCCAGGGCGCGGTAGAAGCTGGCGAATTCGATGCCGATGGCGCCCGAGCCGATCACCACGAAGGTCTTGGGCAGTTTCTTCGGCGCCAAGGCGTCGCGATAGGCCCAGATCTTGTCGCCGTCGGCCTCGAGCCCGATCTGCGGCAGGGCGCGAGCGCGAGCGCCGACGGCCAGCATGACGGTCTTGGCTTCGATCGTGCGCGAGCCGCCGGCCTTCAGAGCCACGACGACATTCGGGGCGGCGGCGCCTTTCTCGAGCTTGGCCGAACCTTCGATGACCTCGATCTTGTTCTTCTTCATCAGGAAGCCGACGCCCTGATTCAACTGCTTGGCCACGCCGCGCGAGCGCTGGATGATGGCGTCGAAGTCGAACGACGAGTCCGAGGCGGACAGGCCGTAGTCCTTCAGATGCGACAGACTTTCGAACTTCTCGCCCGACTTCAGCAGGGCCTTGGTCGGGATGCAGCCCCAGTTCAAGCAGATGCCGCCCAGGTTCTCGCGCTCGACGATGGCGACCTTCTGGCCCAGTTGGCTGGCGCGGATGGCCGCGACGTAACCGCCGGGGCCCGAGCCGATGACGACGAGATCGAATTCTTGGGCCATGATCAGATCAACTTCTCGATGTCGGCCTTGATGGCCTCGGGTTCAGTCTGGGGCGAATAGCGCGCGATGACGCGGCCTTCGCGGTCGGTCAGGAACTTGGTGAAGTTCCACTTGATGGCCTGGGAGCCCAGGAAGCCGCGCTTCTGTTTGGTCAACCAGGCATAGAGCGGGTGACGGTTCGGCCCATTGACCTCGATCTTGTCGAACAAGGGGAAGGTCACATCGAAGCTGCTGGCGCAGAAGGCGGCGATTTCCGCCGCCCTCCCCGGCTCCTGTTGGCCGAACTGGTTGCAGGGAAAGCCCAGGACTTCGAACGGCGCGTCAGCGAAGTCGCGGTGTAGCTTCTCCAGCCCGTCGTATTGACCGGTGAAGCCGCACTTGGACGCCGTATTGACGATCAGCAACGCCTGACCGCGAAAGCGGTCCAGCGACACGTCCGCGCCGTCGATGGCCCGGGCGGAGAAGTCATAGACCGAGGTCATGACCCCTCTCCTCCCTTACGCCAGCATCGCCACGGGATCTTCGATCAGCGGCTTGAACGCCTGCAGGAAGCGGGCGCCCGTCGCGCCGTCGACCACGCGGTGATCGCAGGTCAGGGTCACGGTCATGACGGTGGCCGGCACGATCTGGCCGTCCTTGACGACCGGTCGTTGTTCGCCGGCGCCCACGCTCATGATGCAGCCCTGGGGCTCATTGATGATCGAGGTGAACTGCTTGATGCCGAACATGCCCAGGTTGGACACGGAGAAGGTGCCGCCCTGGAACTCTTCCGGCTTCAACTTCCGCTCGCGCGCACGTTTGGCCAGGTCCTTGGACTCGGTCGCGATCTGGGCCAGGCCCTTGGTCTCGGCCTTGCGGATGATCGGGGTGATCAGGCCGCCGTCGATCGCCACCGCCATGGAGACGTCGGCGTTGTGGTGCATGGCGATGCCTTCGGGGGTGTAGGAGGCGTTCGCCTCCGGCACCATTTTCAGCGCCAGGGCGGCGGCCTTGATGACGAAGTCGTTCACCGAGACCTTGACGCCCTGCGGCTCCAGCATCTTGTTCACCTTGGCGCGGACGGCCATCAGCTGGTCGATCTCGACGTCGATGAACAACGGGAAGTGCGGCACGTTCTGCACGCTGTCGACCATGCGGCGGGCGACGGCCTTCTTCATGCCGTCCAGCGGAATCAGGTCATAGCTGCCGTCCGGAATGCCCATCTGCGCCAGCGACAGGGCCTTGCGCGGCTCTGCGGCGGATGCAGCCGTCGTCGCGGCGGCGGCCGGTTGAGCGCCGCCCTTGCCTGCGGCCTCCACGTCGCGCTTGACGATGCGGCCGTGCGGGCCGGTGCCCTTGACGGTCTTCAGATCCAGACCGGCCTGGGCGGCCAGACGGCGCGCCAGCGGCGAGGCGAAGATGCGGCCGCCGTCGTCCGACTTCGGCGCGGCCGGAGCGGGCGCCGCTTCAGCCTTTGGAGCCTCAGCCTTAGGCGCTTCCGCCTTAGTCGCTTCGGCCGGAGCTTCGGTCTTCTTGGGCGCAGGCGCCACGGCGTCGCCGGACAGGCGGGCGATCGGCGTGTTGACCTTCACGCCCTCGGCGCCTTCCGGCACCAGAATCTCCAGCACTTCGCCCTCATCGACGGTTTCGACTTCCATCGTCGCCTTGTCGGTCTCGATCTCGGCGATGACGTCGCCCGCCGCGACGGTGTCGCCGACCTTGACGTGCCATTTGGCCAGGACGCCCTCCTCCATCGTCGGAGACAGGGCGGGCATCAGGATATCGGTCATGCCATCACCTTCTTCACGGCGGCGACGATCTTGTCGACGCCCGGCAGGGACAGGGCTTCCAGGTTGGCGGCGTAGGGCAGCGGCACGTCTTCCTGGTGCACGCGCAGCGGCGGAGCGTCCAGATAGTCGAAGGCGTGTTCGATCACGCGCGCCACCACTTCGGCGCCGACGCCCATCGGACCCCAGCCCTCTTCGGCCGAGACCAGACGGTTGGTCTTCTTGACGCTTTCGACGATGGTTTCGTGATCCAGCGGACGCAGGGTGCGCAGGTCGACGACCTCGACCGAGACCCCTTCTTCGGCCAGCTTTTCAGCGGCCTGAAGGGCGAAACCGACCATGCGGCTGTGCGCCGTGATGGTGACGTCCGTGCCTTCGCGACGAACCTTGGCCTTGCCGATCGGCACGACGTAGTCCTCGACGTCCGGCACGTCGAACTCGAGGCCGTACATCATCTCGTGCTCGAGGAAGACGACCGGGTTCGGGTCGCGGATGGCGGCCTTCAGCAGGCCCTTCGCATCAGCGGCGTCATAGGGGGCGATGACCTTCAGGCCCGGCACCTGAGCATACCAGGCCGAATAGTCCTGGCTGTGCTGGGCCGCCACGCGGGCGGCGGCGCCGTTCGGGCCGCGGAACACGATCGGGCAACGGATCTGGCCGCCCGACATGTACAGGGTCTTGGCCGCCGAGTTGATCACGTGGTCGATGGCCTGCATGCCGAAGTTCCACGTCATGAACTCGACGATGGGTTTCAGGCCCGCCATGGCGGCGCCGACGCCCAGACCGGCGAAGCCGTGCTCGGTGATCGGGGTGTCGACCACGCGACGGTCGCCGAATTCCTGCAGCAGGTCGCGGCTGACCTTATAGGCGCCCTGATACTGGGCGACTTCCTCGCCCATCAGGAAGACAGCCTCGTCGCGGCGCATTTCCTCGGCCATGGCGTCGCGCAGGGCGTCGCGGATGGTGGTCTTGACCAGCTTGGCGTTAGCGGGGATTTCCGGGTCGCGAAGTTCAACCTTAGGCTTGACCGGGGCGTCGGCGGGCGCGCCTTCGGTCTTCGCTTCGACTTTCGGGGCCTCTTCAACCTTGGGCGCCGGCGCTGCGGCGCCGTCTTCGCCCGCCAGGCGGGCGATCGGCGTGTTGACCTTCACGTTCTCGGCGCCTTCCGGCACCAGGATTTCCAGCACTTCGCCTTCATCGACGGCTTCGACTTCCATCGTCGCTTTGTCGGTCTCGATCTCGGCGATCACCTGACCGGCCGACACGACGTCGCCAGCCTTGATGTGCCACTTGGTCAGCGTGCCCTCTTCCATCGTGGGAGACAGCGCCGGCATCAGAATGTCCGTCACGTATCAGGCCTCCACGTAGACGTCGGTGTAGAGCTCGGACGCATCCGGCTCAGGGCTCTCTTGAGCGAACTGCACAGCTTCGGCCACGATGGCCTTCACTTCGTTATCGATCGCCTTCAGCTCGTCCTCGGTCGCCTTGGCGGCGGCGAGCAGCATCTTCAGGTGGTCGATCGGGTCGCGGGTCTTCTTGACCTCGTCCACCTCTTCCTTGGTCCGGTATTTGGCCGGGTCGGACATGGAGTGGCCGCGATAGCGGTAGGTCTTCACTTCCAGAATATAGGGGCCTTCGCCGGCGCGGGCGCGGGCCACGGCGCGGGCGGCGGCGTCACGCACGGCCAGGACGTCCATGCCGTCGACCTGTTCGCCCGGAATGCCGAAGCTGGCGCCGCGCTGATACAGTTCGGTCGTGGACGACGAGCGTTCGATGCTCGTGCCCATGGCGTACTGGTTGTTCTCGATGATGTAGATGGCCGGCAGCTTCCACAGCTGGGCCATGTTGAAGCTCTCGTAGACCTGCCCCTGGTTCGAGGCGCCGTCGCCGAAATAGACGAAGCTGACCGAGTCATCGCCACGGTACTTGCCCGCGAAGGCCAGGCCCGTGCCCAGCGCCACCTGGGCGCCGACGATGCCGTGACCGCCGTAGAAGCCGGTCGGCACGTCGAACATGTGCATCGACCCGCCCTTGCCCTTGGACGATCCGCCGATGCGGCCCGTCAGCTCGGCCATGACTTCCTTCGGGTCCATGCCCGCGACCAGCATATGGCCGTGGTCGCGATAGCCCGTGATGATCTTGTCGTAGCCCTGCTTGACGCTCTCCTGAACGCCTACGGCCACGGCTTCCTGACCGATGTACAGGTGGCAGAAGCCCCCGATCAGGCCCATGCCGTACAGCTGGCCCGCGCGCTCTTCAAAGCGGCGGATGAGGACCATCTCGCGATAGAAACGCAGCAGGTCTTCCTTGGAAGCCTGAGGCGTGTTCGGAATCTTGTCGCCCGCGCTGGGCGAGTTTTTCTGAGCGGCGGCTTTCGCCATCCGGCATCTCCCGGCTTACACCCCTGTATCAGGGACTCTTATCGTTACGGAAAGGGGCTTTAGCAGCCTTCGTTCCCGAAACGCAAAGCAGCCGACCGGGCTGTAACAATAGTTCAGGAGGCGTGCGTCGCGTCAGGGTTGTGGCCGGCCGGGCCGTTCAGGCGGACCACATAGTCACGCGGGTCGGCGAAGCCGATCACCGCCCTCGCCCGTTCTTCCAGCAGATCCTTCGACAGGCTCTCGGTGCGCAGATAGCGAACGCGGACTTCCAGATCCTGACGCTGCTCGGCCAGGCGCATCAGCTGGGTCTGGCGCTGCGCCAGCAAAGCGTCGCGTTCACCGCCGCTTAGCAGGCCGCGTTCACCCGTCAGGGCCTGTACGCCCAGATAGGCGATCAGCAGCAACAGCAGGACGGTCGGCAAATAGGGCTTCATCTGCTCGGGCACGGCGGACGCTCCTTCTGAGCGCGCATAAACACGGTGACCTATCAGTGACCGAAAATGCCTAACGAACCGTAGCTTGGCCGTAATTGCGAACGCCGCCCCCGAGGTTCGGAGGCGGCGTCCAGCACATCTTCGTGATGCGGCTTATTTCAGCAGCATGCCGTCGCCGAAATAGGCGGCCTGATCGCCCAGCATCTCTTCGATGCGCAGCAGCTGGTTGTACTTGGCCGTGCGGTCCGAACGAGCCAGCGAGCCGGTCTTGATCTGACCGCAGTTGGTCGCCACGGCCAGGTCGGCGATGGTCGAATCTTCGGTCTCGCCCGAACGGTGCGACATCACGGCGGTGTAGCCCGCGCGGTGCGCCATATCGACGGCGTCCAGGGTCTCGGACAGGGTGCCGATCTGGTTGACCTTGATCAGAATGGAGTTGGCCAGACCTTCGCCGATGCCTGCGGCCAGACGGCGCGGGTTGGTCACGAACAGGTCGTCGCCGACCAGTTGCACGCGATCGCCCAGACGGTCCGTCAGCAGCTTCCAGCCGTCGAAGTCGTCCTCTGCGCAGCCGTCCTCGATCGAGACGATCGGGAAGCGTTCGACCAGATCGGCCAGGTAGTTGACCATGCCCTCGGCGTCGAAGGACTTGCCCTCGCCGGTCAGCTCATATTTGCCGTTCTTGAAGAATTCGGTCGAGGCGACGTCCAGCGCCAGGTGGAAGTCCTCGCCCGCCAGATAGCCGGCCGCCTGGCCCGCCTTGGTGATGAAGGTCAGGGCTTCGTCAGCCGAGGCCAGATTCGGGGCGAAGCCGCCCTCGTCGCCGACGTTGGTGTTGTGACCGGCGTCCTTCAACGCCTTCTTCAGGGCGTGGAAGATCTCGGCGCCCATGCGCAGGGCTTCCGAGAAGTTCTCGGCGCCCGTCGGCATGATCATGAATTCCTGGATGTCGATCGGGTTGTCGGCGTGGGCGCCGCCGTTGATGATGTTCATCATCGGCGTGGGCAGAATGCGGGCCGAGACGCCGCCGATGTAGCGGTGCAGCGGCAGACCGGCCGAGATGGCGCTGGCCTTGGCCACGGCCAGCGAGACGCCCAGCATGGCGTTGGCGCCCAGGCGCGACTTGTTCTCGGTGCCGTCCAGCTCGATCAGAGCCTCGTCGATACGGCGCTGATCCTCGGCGTCCATGCCGGACAGGGCGTCGAAGATCTCGCCGTTGACGGCGTCGACCGCCTTCTCGACGCCCTTGCCGCCCCACATGTCCTTGTCGCCGTCACGCAGTTCGACGGCTTCGTGCGCGCCGGTCGAGGCGCCCGACGGCACCGCCGCGCGGCCGAAGCTGCCGTCTTCCAGGATCACGTCCACTTCGACCGTCGGATTGCCCCGGCTGTCGAGAATCTGGCGGGCGACGATGTCGACGATATCGGTCATGAAACTCTGCGCTCTGACTGAGTTGGAAAAGGTGGGGCCGGTTTAGACCAGACCCGCTGGAATCGCCACAGGCGAAGCTGAGGCGGCATATGCGAAAACGGCGCGCGAGAAACTCGCGCGCCGCTGAATTTTTGCGCCCGACCGAAGCCGGATCGCCAGAGGAAGACTTAGTCTTCCTGCTGGGTCAGAACCTGACGGCCTTTGTACATGCCGGTCTTCAGGTCGATGTGGTGCGGGCGACGCAGTTCGCCGGTGTCCTTGTCTTCGACATAGGTGTTGGCGCCCAGGGCGTCATGAGCACGACGCATGTTGCGACGCGAGGGGGATACTTTGCGCTTCGGAACGGCCATGTCCGTCTCAATCTCTAAGTCGGTGCGCCGGTGAAGACGCGAAAACAACAGCGGCGGCCCCCCGATAAGAGCCGCCACGCGAGGGCGGGCTTATGCATGAAGACGCAACCGATTTCAAGGGTCTCGACGCAGACTGACGGAACAGGCGTCAAACCCCGGCCGTCAGGCTTTGCGCCACGGCCTCGCCGATAGCCAGCGAACTCGTTAGGCCGGGACTTTCGATGCCGAACAGCGCCATCAGCCCCTCCATTCCGTGATTCGTCACGCCATGGAGCTGGAAGTCAGGCTGCGGCTCGCCCGGCCCGTGCAGCTTGGGCCGGATGCCGGCATAGTCGGGCGTCAGCCGCTCGACCGTCACGCCGGGCCAGAAACGGCGGATATAGCGGGCGAACTCTTCCGCCTTGGCCGGATCGACCGAATAGTCCTCGGTCTCGACATAGGCCAGGTCGGGGCCGAACACGCCCTGCCCGCCCATATCCTTGCGGTAGTGGGTGCCCAGCGCGCCAGGAATCGGCGGCGGATAGATCAGGCGGTTGAACGGCGCCGGTCCTGTCAGGCGGAAATAGATTCCCTTGCCTAGATGGCGCGCGGGAATGTCTGCCGTCGGGTAGCCCTCGATTCGCGCCGCGACCTCTTGGGCCGACAGGCCGGGCGCCGTGACCAGCAGGCGGCTGGTCAGGGTCATCGCCCCCTCCCCGCCCACACGGATGGAGAATCCTCCACCTGGCAGGCGTTCCGCCCCCTCGAACGGCGCCGAGATGACGACCGCGCCGCCCGCGTCCTCGATCTCGCCCTGAAGGGCCAGCATATAACCGTGGCTGTCGAATACTCCACTCTCGGGCGACAGAATGGCGGCGTGAGCGTTCAACTCCGGCTCCAGCGCTCGCGCCTGGGCGCCGGTCAGATGCTCCAGCCGCTCAACACCGTTGGTCGTGGCCTGCTGGAAGATGGCCTCGATGCGTTCGACCTCAGCTTCCTCGGTCGCCACGACCAGCTTGCCGCATTTCCAATGATCGACCTTGCGGCTTTCCAGGAAGTCATAGAGGGCGCGCCTTCCCCCGACGCAGAACTTCGCCTTCAGGGAGCCGGTCGGATAGTAGAGCCCGCCGTGGATCACCTCGGAATTGCGCGAGGAGACCCCCTGGCCGATGTGCGGCTCCTTCTCCAGCACCAGCACCGTCAGGCCGCGTCGCGACAGCGCCCGGCCGCAAGCCAGCCCCACAGCCCCCGCGCCCACGACCGTCGCATCGAAGTCGAAAGGCGCGCCCATGGTCCTACCTCTTACCGTAGAGAGCCTTGGCTCGGCTCTCGAAACACTGGATCAGCTTGTCGACCGCCCGGTCGAAGTTCGCCTGAAGCATCATGTCCAGCATGCGCGACTTGAAGGCGAAGTCGATGGAGAATTCTAGGCGCGTTCCCTGCGGATGCGGATGGAACTCCCAACGGTTCTTCAGATGCTTGAACGGACCGCGGATCAGGCCGACCTCGACCTTGGGCGCATGAACGTCGTGACGCACCCATGTCGAGAACTTCTCGGTCAGGAAGGCGAAGCCGACCCCCGCCTCGGCGTCCAGCAGGTGCACGCCCGGCGCCTCGTCCCGCACGTTCCAGACGCGCATGGACGTGATCCACGGCACGAAGTCGGGATAGGCGCGCACGTCCGCCACCAGCGCGGCGAGTTGTTCCGGCGCATAGGGCAGGATGCGCGTTACGCGATGGACGGCCAAAGGATCAGCGGCCGTTCCGGGACGACAATTGGGCCTCGCGCGCCGCCCGCAGCCGAGCGAAATCGTCACCCGCGTGGTGCGACGAGCGCGTCAACGGCGAGGACGACACCATCAGGAAGCCCTTGGCCCGCGCGATCGCCTCATAGGCCTTGAACTCTTCGGGCGTGACGAAGCGGTCGATGGCCGCGTGCTTGCGCGTCGGCTGCAGGTACTGGCCGATGGTGATGAAGTCGACGCCGGCGGAGCGCATGTCGTCCATCACCTGCATGACCTCTTCCTTGGTCTCGCCCAGGCCGACCATGATGCCGGACTTGGTGAACTGGTTCGGGTCGCGCTCCTTGACCATCTGCAGTAGGCGCAGGGAGTGGAAATAGCGGGCGCCGGGGCGGATCTTCAGATAGAGGCGCGGAACCGTCTCGAGGTTGTGATTGAAGACGTCGGGCGTCGCGTCGATCATCACCTCGGCCGCGCCGTCCTTGCGCAGGAAGTCGGGCGTCAGGATTTCGATCGTGGTCTTGGGCGCCTGAATACGGATCTGGCGCACCACTTCGGCGAAGTGGGCGGCGCCGCCGTCGGACACATCGTCGCGGTCCACCGAGGTGATGACGACGTGGTTCAGCTCCATCTGGGCCACGGCCAGACCGACCTTGGCCGGCTCTTCCGGGTCCAGCGGCTGCGGCAAGCCGGTCTTCACGTTGCAGAAGGCGCAGGCCCGCGTGCAGGTGTCGCCCATGATCATCAGGGTGGCGTGCTTCTGGCTCCAGCACTCGCCGATGTTCGGGCAGGCGGCCTCTTCACAGACGGTGTGCAGCCCCTTGGAGCGCACGATGTCCTTGGTAGCGTTGTACTGGCCCGAGCCGGGCGCCTTCACGCGCAGCCAGTCAGGCTTCTTCAGCACCGCCGATTCCGGGCGGTTCTGCTTTTCCGGGTGACGAAGCTCGGACGGCTTCTTCTGCAGGGTGTCGATCAGCGTGACCATCGCCGGCGGTCTGGCTCCTGTTTATGAAGGCGGCCCAATTCTTGAGGCTATGTCGGCCTTCCGATGTGCAAAGGCAAGGCACAGACGGTTTCAGTCCGAGAACAGAACGCCATCACGCGACGTTACGCATCTTTTCAAGGCGACCTTACGTCACTAGGTTCCGGCCTCTTGTAACCGAGAGAGCCCCCTCAGAGCTCTCCGAAGGAGGACGTGCTTGCTGCGGGCAGCCCTGGACCAAAAGGTCTACGACGAGACTCTGTTCGACGCGCTGGTCGATGCGCGCGCCCGCTACGGCGACAAGGAGATTCTGGAGGACCAGGATCGCCACCCCCTGACCTATACTGGCCTGATCCGCGCCGCCTTAGTGCTGGGCCGCAAGATCGCCAAACTGACTCAGCCGGGCGAACGCGTCGGCGTGCTGCTGCCGTCCAGCGCGGGCGTGGTCGTGACCTTCTTCGCCCTGCACGCCTTCGGGCGCGTGCCGGTCATGCTGAACTTCACCTCGGGCGAGGCCAATCTGACGGCGGCGCTGAAAACGGCGGGCGTGAAGAAGATCCTGTCGGCCAAGCGCTTCGTCACCCAGGCCAAGCTGGACGACCTGATGGAAGCCCTGGGCGAGGTTTCCGAGATCGTCTGGCTGGACGACATCCGCAAGACCATCGGCCTGGCCGACAAGTTGTTCGGCCTCAGCGCCGGCATGGCGCCCAAGCGGTTCCGCGTGAAGACCGATCCGGATTCGGCGGGCGTGGTCCTGTTCACCTCAGGCAGCTTCGGCGCGCCCAAGGGCGTGGTGCTGAGCCAGAAGAACCTGGTCGCCAATGCCCGCCAGGTGGCCGCCCACATCGAGCTGGACCCTGACTGGGTCATGTTCAACCCGCTGCCGACCTTCCACTGTTTCGGCCTGACGGGCGGGGTCATCCTGCCGCTGCTGCAGGGGCTGAAGGCGTTTGAATATCCCTCGCCGCTGCACGCCAAGCAGATCACCGACCTGCTGCCCCAGGTGAAGGCGTCGATCCTGTTCGCGACCGACACCTTCCTGAACCAATACGCCCGCGTGGCTGAACCCGGCGACTTCGCCACCCTGCAGTTCGCCGTGGCGGGTGCGGAAAAGGTCCGCGACGAAACGCGCCAGATGTTCAACACCAAGTTCGGCGGCGTCGAACTGCTGGAAGGTTACGGCGCCACCGAGGCGGCGCCTGTGGTGGCGGTGAACCATCCTGACCGCAATCGGCCGGGCACGGTGGGCCAGATTCTGCCGGGCATGGAATACCGGATCGAACCGGTGGAGGGCATCGAGGTCGGCGGTCGCCTTTACCTGCGCGGGCCGAACGTGATGGAAGGCTACATCTCGCCGAACGACCCGGACAATTTGGAGCCGCTGGCTGACGGCTGGCACGACACCGGCGACATCGTCGACATCGACGCCGAGGGCTACATCACCATCCTGGGTCGGGCGAAACGCTTCGCCAAGATCGGCGGCGAGATGGTGTCCCTGACAGCAGTCGAGGGCATGGCCGGCGGCGTCTGGCCGACCGGCCACCACGCCGTCGTCGCCGTGCCCGACAGCAAGAAGGGCGAACGCCTGGTGTTGGTTACAGACGTCGCAGGCGCCGAAAGCGTCCGTCTGACGGAATGGGCCCGCGACAACGGCGCGCCCGAGCTGGCCGTGCCGAAGAAGATCATCAAGGTCGACACCATCCCGGTCCTGGGCACCGGCAAGACCGATTATGTGACCATCCAGAAAATGGTTGAGGATGAACTGAAGCGCGCGTGACAAGGCGCTTGCCGTTCGGCGCCAGTGTCATACCCTCGGCTGTTCGGTCCCGCTTGCGGGGCGCTACGGCCGAGGAGACTTCATGGCCCGACGTTCGACATCCCTGGCCAATTGGGAGCCGCATTTTCTCAGCATTCTGAGAATTGTCTCCGGCCTGCTGCTGCTTCAGCACGGCGCGCAGAAGATCCTGGGCTTCCCGCCAGGCGGGCGCGGCGGCGTGGTCGACCTGTCGACGCTGGCGGGCTGGTCCGGGCCGATCGAACTGGTCGGCGGCGTCCTGCTGGTGCTGGGCCTGTTCAGTCGCCCGACCGCCTTCATCCTGTCGGGCTTCACCGCCGCGGCCTATTGGATGGTCCACGCGCCTCAGAGCCCCTACCCCATCAACAACGGCGGGGAGTTGGCGGCGCTCTACTGTTTCGTCTTCCTGTATCTGGTCTTCGCCGGACCGGGGCCGTGGTCGCTGGACAACGCCCTGCGCGGCGGCCGCCGTTAAGATAGGCGGCGCGGCGTCCGGTCAGCCGATCCGGACGCCCGTCATCGAGATCGAGCCGCCCTCGATCACGTCGTTGAAGAAGCTCAAGGGCTCGCCCGGCGCCTGCTGGGCGGCCACATAGAGCAGCGGCAGATAATGTTCGTCCGTCGGCACGCTGAGCTGCGCCTGCTCGGCCAGATGCACCCAGTCGATCAGGGCGTCATGGTCGCCCGCCGTGAAGGCGCGCTTGACCGCCTCATTGAAGTCGACGGCCCAGTCATAGGGTTCGCCGCCCGCCCGCTTCCACGTTCGCAGATTGTGCACGAAGTCGCCCGAACCGGCGACGATCACGCCCTCCTCACGCAAGGGACGCAGGCGCTTGGCCAGTTCATAATGGGCGCGGGCGTCGATAGTGCGATCCAGCGACAACTGCACCACGGGCACGTCAGCGTCCGGCCAGATATGAGCCAGCACGGACCAGGTTCCGTGATCCAGTCCCCACTGCGTCGTCTGAACCGCGCCGGTCAGCTCCGCCACCCGGTCGGCCAGAGCGGGCGAGCCGGGCGCAGGATACTGCATGGCGTGAAGTTCAGGCGGAAAGCCCCCGAAATCATGGATGGTTTCCGGTCGCGCCTGCGCCGTCACGCCCAGCCCGCGCGTCTCCCAGTGAGCCGAGACCATGACGACGCCTTTCGGCTTGCCGATCTCCTCTCCCAGCGCGCGCCAGGCGTCCGCGAAGGGACCGCCCAAGGCGTTCATGGGGGAGCCGTGACCAAAAAAGAGTGCTGGCTGGCGCATGATATTAACCGTGCAGCTTCTTGGGCGTTACGGGTCCAAGGAGAGTGAAATATGACGCTCATATAGCAACTGCGTCAGTGCCTGATTTAAGGTTCTCATGCAGCTCTACAAGAGCCTCGTTTCAAAAATCCGCCATGCCGATCGGACAGATGCGCTGATAGAAGGCCGGATCGGCCGGAACCCGCGCGCCCCTCGACTGCAGAAAGCGGTGCTCAACCACCATGGCCTGTTGTTCGATGTTCAGGCCGATCCACTCGCAGCGTTCATCCACCGGATAGGCGTAGGCGCCCGGCCCGTCGCCCGCCTTCAGCTTTCCGGTCAGCAGGTTGACGCCGTTCTGGGCCTGCCAGACGTGAACCAGCTCATGAACGAAGACGGCCTGGGTCCGCAGCGGCGCCTGCGACAAATCCGGCGCCAGGGTCGCCTTGGGCCAGACGATCCAGTCGCGCCCGAACCAGCGTCCCGGTACGAACGCCCGGTCGAACGGCCAGGGCGAGCCGAGGAAGCGGATGTCGTCCAGCCGCAGATCGCGCCCGAACACCTCGCGCGCCAGCGCCGCTTCCCCATGGGCCAGCGGCCGGATCATCGCCCAACCCATTCCCAATGCCAGGGCTCATAGACGTAGGGCACGAAGCCGAACCGCCCGGCGTTCTTGACCAGCCAGCGATAGGTCGGGGTCTGGCTCATATGGCGACGGCTGTGAACGTCGGTGGAATCGACCCCCATGCCTTGCAGGTGGCCGACATATAGGTCGACGGCCGTGCCGGTGCGGTGCGGCGAGCAGGCGGCGCGACGCAGGCCGTCACAATTGCCGTCGCGGGCGCATCGCGCTGCATCAGCCTCAGGATCGCGGAAGGAGGAGAAGACGCGCAACAGCTCCGGTTCTGCAGCCATCTCAGGAACCTCGGCGCGAGCGGCCGCCGCCATGGCGCGATAGGCGTCCAGTACGTCGCGGCGCAGCAGCCGCGTCAGGCGTTCGGCGTGTTCTTCGCCTGTGGTCAGATAGGCCAGGTCGCCGACGGGCGGCGGATCGGGGCATTCGCCCCTCACCCGCGCCATGACGAAGGGCCGTCGCTCTTGCCACAGCCCGCGCAACACCTGGAAAGTCGCTTGGTCGAACCGTCCGCTGGCGGCCAGGCCATAGCGCGCCTGAAACGTCGCCAGGGCCTCGGCGAAACCCGCTGACGTCGGATCGCAGGGCGAGCCGACCTCTTGCTGCATCAGCGGCACATAGGCTTCCCAACCCAGTTCCGAAGGCCCGAACGGCGTCCACTCCAAGGCATAGAGCGATATGGCGTTCGCCTCGGCCGTGTCGTCCCATGCGCCGGGCGTCCGGTCGCAGATTTGCGCCGTCGGAATCGGTTCGGGCGCCTCGGCGCGCGCCTGCCCGGCTAAGGCGGCGACGGTCAGGGCGGCGAAGAGAGAGGCGGACGCTTTCCACATGGCCGCAGCAGGCCTCAGGATGAGAGTCGCCGCAAGCCCCTGCACAGTCTTCGCGCCTGCGTCGAAAACCTGCATGGTGACGGTTGCGGCCGACTCGCGCCGCGATCGGGCCGTGACCGTATGACCGCAACCGCCGCGCCTTCGCCCGCCATCGCCGCGCCCGACGCGCCGCGCCGATCCAACGCCATCCTGGCCGCCTTCTCAGGCCCGTGTCTGCCGCTGGCGGCCTTCGGCGTGGCCCTGCCGGTGACTCTGCCGGAATTCTACGCCACCCATGTCGGCATGGAGATGGGCATGGTGGCCGCCGTCTTCATGGCCGTGCGGCTGATCGACATCGTGTTCGACCCCTTCATCGGCTGGGGCATGGACAAGACGCGCACGCGTCTGGGCCGCTATCGCCCGTGGATGGCGGTGGCGACGCCGATCCTGATGCTGGCGGCGCTGATGATGTTCGTGACGGTCCAGCCGGGCGCCGGGCCGGTCTATCTGTTCGCCTGGCTGCTGGTGCTCTACCTCGGCTTTTCGATGGGAACCCTGGGCCAGTTGGGCTGGGCCGCCGTGCTGGCGCCGCAGTACGACCAGCGCAGTCGCGTCTACGGCTGGTGGCAGGTGTTCAACATCATCGGCGTGATCCTGATCCTGATCCTGCCGACCATCGTGGTGAAGACGGGCCTGGGAAACTACGTCGACGGCGTTCGCATCATGGGCTGGGCCATCATCATCGCCCTGCCGCTGACCATCGGCCTGGCCATGGTCGCCGTCCCTGAGCCGGTCAACGCGGGCGCCGCACCGCACGGCGGGCCGAGCGCCTACCTGGCCCTGTTCAAGATGAAGACGGTGCGCAAGCTGCTGATCGCCGACCTGTTGCTGGGCATCGCGCCGGGCATCACCGGGTCGCTGCTGTTCTTCTTCTTCGGTCAGATCAAGGGCTACGACCACACCCAGGCGTCGCTGTTCATGCTGATCTACTTCATGGCCGGCCTGGTGGGGGCGCCCATCTGGGCCTGGCTGGCGACCAAGATCGGCAAGGATCGCGCCCTGGCCGTGGCCAGCCTGATCTTCGCCGTCTTCTACGTCGGCGCGACCCTGGTTCCCGGCGGCAACTTCGCCCTGACGGCGATCGCCATGTTCATCGCCGGCCTGCCCTATGCGGCGGGCTTGTTCCTGTTGCGCGCCATGATGGCGGACGCCGGCGACGAGGTGCGGCTGGAGACGGGCGTGGACCGCACCGGCCTGATGTTCTCCATCCTGTCGGCCACGACCAAGATGGGTCACGTCTTCGCCCTGATCCCCTACGCCATCCTGCCGCTGGTGGGGTTCAAGGCCCTGCCGGGGCCAGAGGGGAACAGCGAGTTCTCGCTGCTGGTCCTGCAGATCCTGTTCATCGCCGTGCCGGGCCTGCTATTGGCGGCCACCGCCTGGGTGCTGAAGGGCTATCCCCTGACGCCGCAGCGGCATGACGAAATCCGCGCCGCCCTGGCGCAAAGAGACGCCGGACACGCCTGAATGACCCACCCCGTCGACCGCCTGAAGGACATCATGGTTCGCCTGCGCGATCCGAACGGCGGCTGTCCCTGGGACGTGGAGCAGACCTTCCAGACGATCGCTCCCTATACGATTGAGGAAGCCTATGAGGTCGCCGACGCCATCGAGCGCGGCGACATGGACGAGCTGAGGGTCGAACTGGGCGATCTGCTGTTCCAGGTGGTCTTCCACTCGCGCATGGCTGAAGAGGCCGGGCATTTCCGGCTGGAGGACGTGGCCGAGGCCATGGCGGACAAGCTGGTTCGCCGCCACCCGCACGTCTTTGGCGACGAGGCCGCCAAGGCCAGCGGCCCGGCCCAGAAGGCGCGCTGGGAAGATATCAAGGCCGCCGAGCGCAAGGCCAAGGAACAGCATGGCGTGCTGGACGACGTGCCGGTCGGCCTGCCCGCCCTGACCCGCGCCGCCAAGCTGACCAAGCGCGCAGGCCGCGTCGGCTTCGACTGGCCCTCGACCGACGAGGTCTTCGACAAGCTGGCCGAAGAGGTCGAGGAGCTGCGCGTCGAGATCGCCGCCGGCGACAAGGAGAAGGCCCGCGATGAGTTGGGAGACCTGCTGTTCGTCGTCGCCAATCTGGCCCGCAAGCTGGAGGTCGAACCGGAAGACGCCCTGCGCGCCGCCAACGCCAAATTCGTGCGCCGTTTCGAATTCATCGAGGCCGAACTGAAGAAGGACGGCCGCACGCCGGAACAGTCAAACCTGGCCGAAATGGACGCCCTCTGGGACGCAGCCAAGGCGGTGGAGAAAGCATGACCACGGCAGCCAATGAACTTCGCACGTATCTAAAAAGTGCCGATGAGACTACCCAAGAACTCTTAGAAAAATCAGGCCCTCTTGTCGACTGCCTTTCAGAGCTGACGGATTTCCTAGCACAGGACGGCTGGGCACGGCTGCCAAAGAACAGACCCATTCCTGTTCTTCTAGCCATGAACTCCTACATGCTCTTCCTCGCAGGTGTCCGAGTGGCTCTTAGCGGACACTCAAGCGCGATTTTTTCCGTCCAGCGCACGGCACTCGAATCAGCTTGCTATGCACATCTCGCCTGGAACAATCAGGATCTTGAAGCAATATGGCAGGACCGCGATCAGAGCGCCGATCACCTTAAGCTGTGCCGACAAAAATTCGGTAGCGCAGTCAAGGATGTCGCTAAAACGCTTAATGCTGAACACGATGGAAGCGCCGATTTTGTCTACGAAGCTTATGAGCAATCTATCTCGTTCGGTGGGCATCCAAATCCTCGTGCAGTGTTTCTGAATGCCCGCGTCAATGACCAAGACAACCAGACCGAAGTCACTTTCATTGGGTTGCATTCGGCAGACGCGCATGAGGTCCTTCGAGGGCTGGTTGCCTGCCTGGACTTTGGATCAGCAATTGCGCACGTCGTGAGGCGTTGCGAAACACCTCTTTCCGAGGAAACTATCGAGGCTCTCAACCGGCTTGAGGAATCCAAGCGGCGAGCGATAGAAGCGGCTACTCCAGTTCTTCAGACGTAGCGCAGTTCCTGCAGGTCGATCTCGCGGATCAGCTTGCGCGCTGTCTCTTCATCGATCAGCCGCTGGCGACCCAGGCGCACCAGTTCCTCACGTTCAGCGACAAGACCGATCAGGCGGAGACGGCGTTCGATCTCATCGGCGCGGCGGGCCTGGACAACGGCGTCAGCCTCCATGTTGGCCCGCATGTCGATGCGGTGGCGATAGACTTCCATCACCCGTGTCGCCGTCTCGGCGTAGAAGTCAGGGTCAAGCTTGCCCTCGGCCATGGCGTGCTGAGCGTCCTCGATAGCGCGAATGGCGGCCCAGGCGGCGGCGACGCGGGACCGGCTTTCTTCGGCTTGATGATCGTCCTCGGGCGGAAGCTGCACGCCCTTCAGCAGACGCGGCAAGGCGACTGTCGCCAGCACCAGGGAGACGATGATCACTCCCGCCGCCAGGAAGATCGCCAGATTCCGCGCCGGCATGGCCGAGCCGTCCGCCAGATAGAAGGGCAGCGTCAATATGCCCGCCAGGGTGATCGCGCCGCGCACCCCGGCCAGCGACATGACCGCCACCAGCCTCAAGCCGACCTTGGGCGGCGCGCTGCGGCCCTTGCGGCGAAACAGGGTCAGCTTCAGCGATGTCCACACCCAGACAAAACGCAATACGGCGAGAGCGGCGACGATCGCCAAGACATAGACGGCCAGCCACCAGACCTCGCTATGCTGGGTGGTCCGGATCACCTCCGCCGCGCGGGCCATGATGGACGGCATCTGCTCGCCCAGGATGACGAAGATCAGGCCGTTGGCGACGAACTGCACCGTATCCCAGACCACGGCGCGGCGGATACGCGTGGCGGCCAGCGCTGAACCCTGGCGCTCGGTGAAGCTCATGGTCACGCCGGCGGCCACCGCCGCCAGAATGCCCGAGGCGTGGACGGCTTCCGCCGCCAGATAGGCCGCGAACGGCATCAGGAGACTGATCAGGATCTGGCCGCCGACGTCCTCGCCCCAGCGGCGGCTGATGAAGGCCTTCACCAGGCCGATGGCCAAAGTGACGGCGATGCCCACCGCCACGCCCGCCAGCGCCAGCCAGGCGAAGGTTCCGAAAGCGCTGCTCAGGGAAAAGGCGCCGGTCGTCGCCGCAATAACGGCGATCCGCATGCAGGTCAGGCCCGTCGCATCATTCAGCAGTGACTCGCCTTCCAGTATGTGCATCAGCCGCTTGGGGATCGGCGCGCGCCCGGCGATGGCCTGCACCGCAATCGGGTCCGTAGGCGACAGGATCGCCGCCAAGGCGAAGGCTACGGCCAGCGGCATGGCCGGGATCATCCAGTGGATCAGGAAGCCCAGGCCGACGACGGTGAAGACCACCAGCCCCAGCGCCAGCTCCAGGATCACCACCTTGTCCCGAAACAGGGCTTCCTTGGGGATGCGCCAGCCGTCCACGAACAGCAGGGGCGGCAGAAACAGCAGGAAGAAGACATCCGGCTTCAGATCAACCGACTGCCCCGTGATCAGCACCACCCCCGCCCCCAGGGCGATCTGCACCAGCGGCAGGGCGATGCGCGTGATGCGAGCCACCCATCCCGACAGCACAACGGCCAGCAGCAGGAAGAGGATGGTCTCGATCAGGTGCATGACAGGATCAGTCGATTACGTCCGGATACAGCCGTTCAAGCCGCCCCAGCGCGGCGGGATGGAGGCGGACCGTCAGGTGGACCCGGCCCTCATCGTCCGTCTCGCGCCCCGTCACCCGGCCGTTGGCGTAGAGCCAGGCCAGCAGGTCGCCGCGATGCGGCTCGACCGTCAGGTGGGTTTCCGGATCATCGTCGATCAGGCCCGCGATGATCTCGCGCAGGGTCTCGATTCCCTCGCCGGTCCAGGCGGAGACGGCCACGGCTTGTCCTTCGCGCGCCAGGCGTTCGGCCTGGCCGACCACGGCTTCGCGGGTTTCGGGCTCCAGCAGGTCGATCTTGTTCCAGACTTCAAGGATGCGGCGCGTCTTGCCCTCGGGCGTCGGAATCTGTTCCAGCACCGCCTCGACATCCTTGGCCTGGGCGGAGCTGTCGGGCGAGGCGATGTCGCGCACGTGCAGGATCAGATCAGCCTCGCCGACCTCTTCCAGGGTGGCGCGGAAGCTCTCGACCAGTTCGTGCGGCAGGTCCGAGACGAAGCCCACGGTGTCGGCGATGATGGCGGGACGTCCCTGCGGCAGACGGATGGTGCGCTGGGTGGTGTCCAGGGTGGCGAACAGCAGATCCTTGGCCATCACCTCGGCCCCGGTCAGCCGGTTGAACAGCGTCGACTTGCCCGCATTGGTGTAGCCGACCAGGGCGACCGACGGGAATGGAACCTGTTTGCGCGCCTTGCGGTGCAGGCCGCGCGTACGACGCACCTCTTCCAGTTCCGCCTTCAGGCGAACGATGCGGTCGGCGATCATCCGCCTGTCCAGCTCGATCTGGGTTTCGCCGGGACCGCCCGTGCCGCCGGTGCCGCCGCGCTGGCGCTCCAGGTGGGTCCAGGTGCGGACCAGGCGAGAGCGTTCGTATTCCAGACGCGCCAACTCGACCTGCAGACGCCCTTCGCGGGTGCGCGCGCGCCGGCCGAAGATCTCCAGGATCAGACCGGTGCGGTCGATGACCTTGATGTCCCAGAAACGTTCCAGGTTACGCTGCTGCACCGGCGTCAGCTGATCGTCGACGACGACCGCTTCGGCATCGGCGGCCAAAATCAGCGCCGAAATCTCTTCCAGCTTACCCCGCCCGATCAGGGTGGCGGGCGTGACGGAGCGCAGACGCACGATCTCCTGCGCCCGCACGTCGAGGTCCAGCGCCTGGGCCAGGCCCACGGCCTCTTCCAGGCGTTCGGTCGCGTGGCGCGCATTGTCGGCGCGTCGGTCGGGGTGAATGACGACGGCCCGGATCAGCGGGACGGCGTGGTCAATGAGTTTGGAGGTCAATCAGTCTTCTTCGGCGTCGGGCTCGTACAGCTGCACGGGCGCGGACGGCATGATGGTCGAGATGGCGTGCTTGTAGACCAGCTGCGATTGGCCATCGCGACGCAGCAGCACACAGAAGTTGTCGAACCAGGTGACGATACCCTGAAGCTTGACGCCGTTCACCAGGAAGATGGTCAGCGGCGTCTTCGTCTTGCGGACGCTGTTCAGGAAGGTGTCCTGGAGGTTCTGTCGTTTGTCTTGCGACATGGCAGGTTGATCCTGTTCTTGGTCTTTTTAATCGGCGGCGGAATGGCCGCGACGCGGGCGCGTCGCCCGCATCCGCGACCTTAGCCACGCCCCCGCCGATGCGGCAACGCCTTAAATGGCTTCGCGGCGCGCCTGTTCCAGATAAATCTCGCGCAGGCGGGTCGCCACCAGGCCGGGTTTGCCGTCGCCGATGCGGGTTCCGTCCAGCGATGTGATCGGCATGACGAAGGAGCTGGCCGCCGTGACGAAGACTTCGCGGGCGCGCTTGGCTTCCTCGACGCTGAAGGCGCGCTCTTCCAGCTCGATCCCCTCGGCTTCGACCAGCTTCAGGATCGCCGCGCGTGTGATGCCGCGCAGGATGTTGGCCTGCGTGTCGCGGGTCCGCAGCTTGCCGTTCTCATCGATGATCCAGGCGTTAGTCGAGGAGCCCTCGGTCACCATGCCCATTTCATCGAATAGGATGGCCTCATAAGCGCCGTGCTCGCGCGCCGCCTGCTTGGCTAGGGCGTTGGGCAGCAAGCCCACAGTTTTGATGTCGCAACGGCCCCAGCGCATGTCCGGATGCGTGACGCCGGCTGCGCCCTTGGCGGCCAGAGCCTCGCCTTTCTTCAGGTCGATCGACTTGGCGGTGATGATGACGCTGGGCGCCACGTCCTTGGGGAAGGCGTGGTCGCGCGGCGCGGTGCCGCGCGTGATCTGGATGTAGACGATGCCGTTGCGCACCCGGTTCCGGCGGATCGTCTCACGCAGCACGATGCCCAGAGCCTCGGCCGACATGGGAATGTCGATCCGCAGTTCAGTCAGGCTGCAGGCCAAGCGGCTCAGATGGCCCTGATAGTCCGCCAGCTTGCCGTCGAAGACCGACCAGACCTCATAGACGCCGTCGGCGAACTGAAACCCGCGATCCTCGATATGGACCACGGCCTGACCGTGCGGCTGATAGATGCCGTTTACATAGGCGACCCTGGACATCAGGCGCCCTCTCCTTCTTCGTCTCCGCCGCGTGCGGGCGACACGCCCAGCGACTTAAGCTTGCGATGCAACGCAGATCTTTCCATGCCGATGAAGGCGGCCGTACGCGAGATATTTCCGCCGAAACGCATGATCTGAGCCGACAGATACTCCCGCTCGAACACTTCGCGCGCCTCACGCAACGGCAGGGCGATGATCCGGTCGGCGCCCAAGGATGTCGGGCTGGCGGACGACGCCACCTCCTGCGGCAGCATGTCCGCCGTGATCGGTTCGTCCGGACCGCCGGTCGCCAGGATCAGCAGGCGTTCGATGTTGTTGCGCAACTGGCGCACATTGCCCGGCCAGGGATGGACTTGAAGCACAGCCAGGGCGTCGTCGGCAATCCGTCGATGCGGCAGCCCTTGAGAGGCCGAAAGGCTCTCCACGAAATACTCTACCAACTCGGCGATATCCTCGCGACGCTCCGACAGCGGCGGCACCCGGATCGGCACCACGTTCAGGCGGTGGAAGAGATCTTCGCGGAAGCGCCCCTCGCCGATCTCGATGCGCAGATCGCGCGAGGTCGAGCTGATGACCCGCACATCGACCTGAACGTCCTGTTCGCCGCCGACCCGACGGAAGCGTTGCTCGACCAGGACGCGCAGGATGCGGCTCTGGCTTTCGCGCGGCATGTCAGCCACGTCATCTAGAAACAGGGTGCCGTTATGAGCTTGTTCGAAGACACCGATCTTGCGCGGCCGACCATCGACGCCTTCCTCCCCGAACAGTTCGACATCCAGGCGTTCGGGCGCCATCCCGGCGGCGGAAATGGCGACGAACTCGGCTTTAGCGCGCGGGCTCGCCTCATGAATTTGGCGCGCCGCCAGTTCCTTGCCGGAACCCGGCGGGCCTGAGATCAGGATGCGGCTGTTGGCCGGCGCGACCTTGGAAATGGTGCTGCGCAGAGTCTGAGCGGCGACGGACTTGCCGATCAATCCGCTGGGCGTCAGCGTCTGGGCGCGCAGGCGTCGGTTTTCACGCTTCAGGGCGGCCGCCTCCAGGGCACGCTCCACCACCACGACCAGCCGGTCGGACTTGAACGGCTTTTCGATGAAGTCATAGGCGCCGCGCTTCAGGGCGCTGACGGCGGTTTCGATGTTGCCGTGGCCCGAGATCATGACGACCGGCAGGTCTTGATCCAGCTCGCGCACGACATCGAGCAGTTCCAGCCCGTCCAGGCCGCCGCCCTGCATCCAGATGTCGAGCACCGCCAGGGACGGCTTGCGCGCCCGGATGGCGGCCAGCGCCTCGTCCGAATTGGCAGCCGTGCGGACCGAATGGCCCTCGTCCTCAAGCAGGCCCGAGACCAGTTCGCGGATGTCCGCTTCGTCGTCAACGACCAGAATATCAGCACCAGTATTACGCATGACGCCTCGCTTAACTCGCCACGCTCGCCGCGCCGGAAGCGCGATGAGCGGACTTATGGTTCTGGGTCAGTGGGAAGATCAGGCATACGCGCGCGCCCGATAGTGTTTCTGCGTCGGCCAGCCGCAACTCGCCGCCGTGGTCCTCGCAGATGCGCTTGACGATGGCCAAGCCCAGGCCTGTGCCCTTCTCACGCGTGGTGACATAGGGCTCAGTCAGCCGGTCGCGATCCTTGGCCGGCAGGCCGACGCCGTCGTCCTCTATGGTGAAGACGGCGCGCTCATCCTCAATGTCGAGCCTGGCGATGATGCCCAGCGCCTCTTCAGCGACGGGATCGCGCGCCCGCTTGGCGCCGACGGCCTCGCCCGCATTCTTCAGGATATTGGCCAGGGCCTGCCCCACCATGCGGCCGTCGCATTGCAGTACGACGCTGGGCAGCGGCTCCACCAGATCCACTCCGATATCAGGCACGGCCACACGCTGGGCGAACACCGCCTCTCGCAGCATTTCAGCCGGGTTCTCCATCGAGAAGCGTGGGGCGGGCATACGGGCGAAGGAAGAGAACTCGTCCACCATTCGACCGATGTCGCCCACCTGACGAATGATGGTCTCAGTGCAGCGATCGAACACCTCGACGTCATCGCCCACGCGTTCGCGATAGCGGCGACGCAGGCGTTCGGCCGACAACTGGATCGGCGTCAGAGGGTTCTTGATCTCATGGGCTATGCGGCGCGCCACGTCGCGCCAGGCAGCGTTGCGCTGAGCCGTGACCAGACGGGTGATGTCGTCGAAGGTCAGCACCATCTCGCCGCCCTGCCCGCCCTCGATGCGGACCCGCAAACGCAGGGCCTCGCCGTCGCGGCTGACGTCGATGTCTTCTTCGATATGGGCCTCGCCACGCTCGGACAGTTCGCCCAGTTCCGGCGCCACATCGGCCAGACGAAGGCCCTGCACCTGTTCCGGGTCGAGACCCAGCAACTGACTGGCGCTGTCGTTGATTGCCGAGATGCGACGCATCCGGTCCAGACCGATCACGCCCGCGCTAACGCCTGACAGAACGGTTTCGATGAACAAACTGCGTCCCTGCGCCTCGTCCGAGGCTGTCTTCAATGCGGCCTGCTGCGTCTTGATGTCCTCGGTCATCCGATTGAAGGCCTCGGACAGGACGATGATCTCGGACGGCGCTCCGGCGTTGTCGACCCGCGCGTCCAGGTCACCGCCCGCCACCTGGTCCGCCGCCTTCACCAGCCTCCCGATCGGCGCCGAGATCGAACTGGCCGCCGACATCGCCAACCAGACTGCGCCCACCAGCACCAGCAGGGCCGTTTCCAGATAGCTGAGCGCAAAGGCCGCCTGGATGCGCGCACGGCTTTCCTCGGCGGCGCGATAGGCGGTAATGGATTCCTCGCCGTTGCGCATGCGCTGGATCAGGCCCGGCGCCAGCGGTCTCACGACATACAGATAGGCGTGGCCGTAATCCGGCAAGGGATATAGCGCCCGAACCATGTCGGGGTTTTCCGTCACTGTCGTCGGGGCCACCTCGCCGCCGGCCACGGTTTCGAAAGCCTCACGCGGCGGCGCGACATAGGGCGGCGCGCCCGGCTGTTCGCCGCTGGCGAGAACGCGTCCCTCGTCATCCAGAATGTAGAGCGCCGGATAGCCGAAGAAATCGCCGATCTGAGACAGGGCGCGCGAGAACTGGATCCGATTGTCGAACAGGTCGCGCACTCCGCCCAATTCAGTCGCCATCGTCTCCAGATCGACCTCCAGCCCGGCGCCTACGTCGGCGACATAGGCGCGGCCGATCTCGGCGCCGTTCTCGACCGCCGAACGGACATTGGTGCTGAACCACTGATCCACCCCTCGGTTGACCAACAGGCCGAACACCAGGGCGATCAGCACGGCCGGTACGACCGAGACGAGCGAGAAAAGGGTGACGAAGCGCAGGTGCAGACGCGCGCCCGGATCATTCCGATTTCGGGTCAGGCGCAGAACCCGCCCGCCGATCACCGCCGCCAGGCCCGCGATCAGGATCAGATTGGCCAGAAGAATGAACAGCACGACCTGGCTGGCCGCCGTGCGCGCATCGCCGCCCGCCGTAGCGCCCGGCGCGATCGCCACCAGCCAGATGGCGGCGGCGGTGATCAGAAAGGCGATGGCGTAGGCCGTTCCGAACAGGGCCCGGGCGCGACCATCGGCGAGACGGCCCCAGAACGAGCGTTCTGGGGTCTGTGGCTCAACCGTGGAAACGGGCGTGTCCGACATCAGGCCACAGCTTCGAACACCTGTGTCCTGTTTTCAACATCGAAGTTGCTCAAATGCGTCACGCCTAGCCATAAGTCGGTCAGGGCAGTCTCGACCTCTTCGGGGGTCTCCAGGCGACATAGGCGGGCCTTGGCGGCGCGGCGTTCCAGCGGATCGGCAGGCCAGGGTGCCTGTTCGATGTACCAGCCCAGGTGTTTGCGGAACATTTTCAGCCCCAGCGGCAGGCCATAGAAGGCGGCGGACGCCCGCAGATGCTCGATGACGATGGCCAAACGCTCTTCGCGATCCGGTTCCTGAAGCTGAGTCCCGCCGATCAGAGCGCGCTCCAGATGCGCCGCCAACCAAGGCCGTCCATAGACCCCACGCCCCAGCATCAGAGCGTCGGCGCCCGAACGATCCAGCGCCTCACGCGCCTGTTCCGCCGTGATGATGTCGCCGTTGACGATGACCGGGATGGTGACCACTTGCTTGACCTCGGCCACGGCGTCCCAGTCGGCGACGCCGGTGTAGAACTGCTTGCGCGTGCGGCCGTGCACCGTGACGGCGGCGACGCCCAGAGTCTCGGCCCGGCGCGCCAGATCGGCGGCGTTGTGGCTGTTCTCGTCCCAGCCCAGCCGCATCTTGACGCTGACCGGGCGGCTGACGGCGCCGACGACCGCCTCCATGATCCGCGCGGCTTGATCCGGCGTGCGCATCAGGGCCGAGCCGCAGGCGGCGCCGGTGACTTCCTTGGCCGGACAGCCGAAATTCAGGTCGATGAGGTCGGCGCCCGCCGCCTCGGCCATGCGCGCGCCTTCGGCCATGGCGACCGGATCGCCGCCGACCAGCTGAATCACGGTCAGGGGCAGGCCCCCGCCCACGGCGGCGCGACGCACAACGTCGGGACGGGCCCGCGCCAGTTCGGCCGCGGCCACCATCTCCGTCGCCACATAGGCGGCGCCCAGCTTTGACGCCAGCACACGGAACGGCAGGTCCGTGATCCCGGTCATGGGCGCCATCAGCACCCGCCCTGCGATCTTCACATCGCCAATCTGCAACCCGGTCGTCATGAGGCTCCTTAGCGCCGAAGAAGGCCCCTCTCGTCAAGCGGAACCGGGACGCCTAGAAGACCGACATGGGATTCTCAGCGATCGTCGTGGCCGCCGGTTCAGGCTCCAGAGCGGGCGGCGGCAAACAGTGGCGCATCGTCGCCGGCAAGCCGGTCGTGCGCTGGCCGGTCGAGGCCTTGCTGGAGGCGGGCGCGCGCGAAGTCGTCGTCGTGATCGCCGCTGACGCTGCATCGGAACTTCAGTCCGCCCTTGCGGGCCTGACCGGGTGGCGGGCTGTGACAGGCGGCGACACGCGGGCCGGATCCGTCTGCGCAGGCCTGTCAGCCCTGACCGGCGCCGATGAAGAGCCGGTGCTGATCCACGACGCCGCCCGTCCCTTTTTGAGCCCTGAGGTGATCGCGGGCCTTCTGGCCGGTTTGGAAAGCGCCGACGGGGCCCTGCCCGCCCTGCCTGTCGCGGACAGCCTGCGCCGAGGCGATCAGGACATAGTCGTCGGCGCCGTAGATCGCGAGAACCTGTGGCGCGCCCAGACCCCGCAAGCCTTCCGCATCAAGACCATCCGCGACGCCTATGCCGTCTGGCCCGCTGATGAAGCCGCCACCGACGAAGCCGCCGTGGTCGAGCGCGCGGGCGGCCGCGTCCGACTGATCCCGGGCGATCCGCGCCTGATGAAACTGACCTATCCAGAGGATTTCGCCATGGCCGAGGCCCTGTCCGCCGCCCGCACCGTCACCCGCATCGGCCAAGGCTATGACGTCCACCGCTGGGGGCCGGGAGCCTCCGTCTGGCTGTGCGGGGTTGAGATTCCGCACGATCGGACCCTGATCGGCCACTCCGACGCCGATGCGGGCCTGCACGCCCTGACGGACGCCATTCTGGGCGCCATCGCCGACGGCGACATCGGCGACCACTTCCCGCCCAGCGATCCCAAGTGGAAGGGCGCCTCGTCCGACCGCTTTCTGGTCTACGCCGCCGAACGGGTGGCCCTGCGCGGCGGGCGCATCATCAATGTCGATGTGACCCTGATCTGCGAGCAGCCCAAGGTGAAACCGCACCGCCTGGCCATGCGCGAGCGGCTGGCGGACCTGCTGAAACTGCCGCTGGACGCCGTGAGCGTGAAGGCGACCACCAGCGAGGAAATGGGCTTCGTCGGACGCAATGAAGGCCTGGCGGCGCAGGCCGTGGCTGCAATCGAAATGCCCGCCTGAACCTTCGATCAGGCCGGCCGGATCGGCAGGCCGTGCAGTTCGACCCGCAAGCCGCCCAGCGCCGAGGGCGTAAAGCGCACAGCCCCGCCATGCGCCTTCATCGTCGACAGGACGATGGATAGGCCCAGACCGCTGCCGCCGACCGGCGCATCGGAGGTGCGGAAGAAGCGGCGGCCCAGGCGCTCCAGATCGGCCGTTGAAACGCCGGGACCGTCGTCCTCGACCACCAGAATGGCGTCGTTCCCCTGACCTTCGACTGCGACACGGATACGGCTGCTGGCCATGGCTTGAGCATTGGCCAGCAGATTGGCGGCCGCCGTCTCGAAACGATCCGGCTGAACGTAAATCCGGAAGGCCTGATCTAGAACTTCCAAACGCGCATCCGCGTCATTGGCGAACAGGGCGCGCAGGTCGATCCAGCGCCTATCGTCGGCTTCGATAGCCGCCTCGTCTTCACGCGCCAACGCCAGAAGCCCCGTCACAAGGCGCGCAGTGCGGTCGACCGAGGTCTGTATCTGCTCCAGCGCGTGTTTGCGCACGCCCTCATCCGTCGCATTGGCCGCGATCTGCGCTTGAACCCGCAGGCCCGCCAGCGGCGTCCGCAGTTCATGAGCTGCGGCGGCGGTGAACTCAGTCTCTCGGCGACGCGCTTCGCTGACGCGGGCGATCAGGTCGTTCAGCGCCGAGACGAAAGGCTGCAAGTCCTTCCCGCCCGGCGCTACATCAACCGGCGTCAGGTCGTCCGCTCGACGACTGGCGAGCGCCTGGGTCATCTGCTGAATAGGCCGCAGACCCGCCCCCACCGACCACCAGATCAGAACGCCAAGCGCCAGCAGGCCCAGAACAGCCGGCCCCAGCAGGCCGGTGACGACGCTGCCCACCAGATGTTCACGGACCGCGAGATTGTCGCCGACCATGACACGATAGCCGCCTTCGGGCACATGGACGGTGTAGACGCGCCAACGCTCGCCATTGATGACGCGTTCGGAGAATCCATCCGCGCCGCTGGCCAACATGGCGGATGGCGCGCTTCGCGACCGTGCGATCAACTCGCCCTGCATCGACCATATCTGGCAGGCCAGTTGCTGGTCATAAGCCGCCAGACGGCCGCCCCGTTCTTCATTGACGACAGGCGACAGGCTGCCCGGCTGCATCATGGACGACACCATCCGGGCCGACTCCATCAGACGTCGGTCCAGCACGCGCTGCACCTCATTGCGTGTCTGAACTTCGACCCAGACGACCGCCCCGCCCCAGACCAAGGCGGTCACCAGCGCCAGAATGGCGAACAGCCGCGTTCGGATGGACATCATTGGAGCTTGTACCCCAGACCGCGCACCGTGCGGATGAAGTCGGCGCCCAGCTTGGCGCGCAGGTGATGGATGTGGACCTCGACGGCGTTGGAGCCGATATCCTCCTGCCAACCGTAGAGGCGTTCCTCCAACTGGCTGCGCGACAGCACCTGCGACGGGCGCTCCATCAGGGCTTCAAGGATGGCGAACTCGCGCCGCGACAAGTGCAGGTCGCCCTCGCCCCGCCAGGCCAGACGCGACTTCGGGTCCAGCGTCACCCCCTCGTGCGACAGCGCCGGTTGCGAACGCCCCAACAGACGGCGACGGACCGCCCTTAGGCGCGCCGCCAGTTCATCCAGATCGAACGGCTTGCCCACATAGTCGTCGGCCCCGGCGTCCAGCCCCGCGATGCGATCGCGGCTATCGTCGCGCGCTGAAAGGATCACCACGCCGACGTCCATGTCTCGGCGCCGTACGAAGCGCAGGATCTCCAGGCCGTCGCCATCCGGCAGGCCCAGATCCAGCACGACCGCGTCAAAGGTCGAGCTTTCGAGCGCAGCCAGAGCGTCCTCGACCCTGGCGACCGGCTCGACGGTCCAGCCGCAGGCCCCAAGGCCGACACGCAATCCGTCGGCCAGAACCGGATCGTCTTCTACAGTGAGCAATCTCATTAGCTATTGATGCGAACCTCGGCTTAAGCCTGACTTAAGCTCATTCTCCGACCCAAACAGGTATGAAGATCATTTTCTCGCGCCTCCTGGCGACCCTGGCCGTCCTCATGCTGTCAGCTCCGGCGCCGAGCCTGGCCCAGGGGCTAGGTCAGAGCTTCGGCCAGCCTCTGCTTTCCCCTGAAGAGGCGTTCACCCTTCAGATTTCGCGTGAAGTCGACGGCGACCTGATCTTCGCCTGGAAGATCGCGCCGGGGCACTATCTCTACAAGGACCATACGGCCGCCACGGCGCCGGACGGCAAGACTGCGCTTCCCCTTCGCCTTCGAGCCGGAGAAAAGAAGGACGACCCCGGATTCGGCGTCGTCGACATCTGGCGCGATGCTGGGCGCGCGGTTCTGTCGGCGGACGCGCTGAAGCGCGCGAACGATCCCGCGTCGATCAACATCACCTACCAGGGGTGCCTGGAAAACTCGATCTGTTATCCGCCGACCACGCGAACGGTCGACGTCCCCGCTCTGCCGAGCGCCCGCATCGCCTCGCGCGAGGCCGAAGCCGCAACGGCCCAGGCCGCAGCCGTACTCGCCTTGCAGAAGACACCGGCGACTCAGACGACCGACGCCGCAGAAAGCGCCGAAGCGGAACCTGTGCTCATCGATTCATCTGAGCCGGATGTCGTCCTCTCCGCTGCCGCCATCCAGTTGCAACAGGATCAGGGCTTCGTTGACCGGCTGTCGCGCCAGGGAGGAACGGTCTGGGTGCTGCTGGCCTTTTTCGGCTTCGGCGTGTTGCTGGCGTTCACGCCCTGCGTCTTTCCCATGTACCCCATCCTGGCGGGCGTCATCGGACGGGGCGTGGACGGGCAAGGCACCCGGCGCGGCCTGCTGCTGTCGGTCGCCTATGTCCTGGGTCTGGCTGTGGCTTTCGGCCTGCTGGGCGTCGCCGCCGCCTGGTCGGGTCAGAACCTGCAGATGGTGTTGCAATCGCCCTGGGCCGTAGGCGGCCTGGCCGTCGTTTTCACAGTCCTCGCAGTTTCCATGTTCGGCGCCTTCGAGCTTCAACTGCCCTCAGCCTGGACGAGCCGCCTGTCGCGCGACACCGGGACGGGACGGCGTTCCGTGGTCTCGGCGTCTGGGCTAGGCTTCCTGTCGGCGCTTATCGCCGGCCCCTGCGTCACCGCTCCCTTGGCTGGAGCCCTGCTCTATATCGCCCAGACTGGGGATGTGCTTCTCGGCGCCGCCGCCCTGTTCTTTCTGGGGCTGGGCAAGGGCGTGCCGCTGATCGTCTTCGGAGCCGCGGGCGCGCGCTTCCTGCCCAAGGCCGGAGCGTGGATGAACCGCGTGAAGATCGTTTTCGGCTTCATCTTCCTGGGCATGGCCTGGTGGCTGGCCAGCCGCATCCTGCCGCCAGTCGCGACCCTATCTCTGGGCGCAGCCCTATGCTTCGCGGCCGCCGCCGCCCTGGGCCTGTTCCGCCCGGCGGCGTCGGGCGTCCTGAACAGCGTCGCTCGCGCGGCCGGCCTGATCGCGGCCGTCTGGGGCGTACTGCTGTTGATAGGCGTCAGCCTCGACGCCGTCAGTCCCTGGCGGCCCCTGGCCCCGCTGGCTCGCTCCGCGCTCGCGGCCGACAGCGCCTCTTCTCTCACAGCCGTTCCGGCGGTCGTGGTTGCCGACAATGCTGCGCTTGAGACCGCCGTCGCCCAGGCCGCCGCCAAGTCTCGACCCGCTCTGGTTTATTTCACCGCGGAATGGTGCGTCAGTTGCCGCGTCATGGAGCGCGAGGTTTTCCAGAACGATGAAGTCCTCGCCGAACTCGGCGCTGTCGACCTGATCAAGGTCGATGTGACCCAGAGCACACCCGAAGTGCGCGATCTGCTCGACCGCTATGGCGTCGTCGGACCGCCGACCATGATCTTCCTGTCCAGAACCTCAAAGGAAGCCGCCGAAAGCCGCCTGATCGGCGAGGCCTCGGCCCGCGCCGTCCTGACCTCGCTGGAACGAGCGGGGGCGGCCGAATGAACAGCCTGTCGCTCGGCCCCCTGGTCCTGTCCGGCGAGCGTTTCGCCATCATCGCCGGCGTCGTCGTCTTCATGATCGGCTCCAGCATCCTGGTCAGCCGGATCAGCGGCCGCTTCAACCTGTGGAGCACGGTCGTCGCCATCGGCGGGGTCGCCGTCGCCCGCCTGGCCCATGTCGTCGATAACTGGGCGTATTTCAGCGGCGATCCCATGCGCGCCTTCGCCGTGTGGCAAGGCGGATTCGCCTGGTTGTGGGTTCTGCCCTTCATCGCCTTGGCCACCTTCCTGCTTCTGAAGACCCGGCAGGAACGCACCTGGGCCATCGCCCCTGTGGCGGCGGCCGCGCTGGTCTGGGTCACGACGCATCAACTGGCCTCGGCGACCGAGCCCTTGCCTCCCGCCGAACTGACTCTGGTCCAGTTGGAAGGCCCGCCGATCGATCTGGCCCAGTCCGTCAATCAGCCCACCATCATCAACATCTGGGCGACCTGGTGCCCGCCGTGCCGCCGAGAGATGCCGGCCCTGGCGCAAGCCGAGCAGTCTCACCCCGGCATCCGTTTCCTGTTCATCAATCAGGGCGAGAGCCGGGAGACGGTCGGCGAATACCTGGCGCGCGAGGGCCTATCCCTACGCCACGTCCTGTTCGACACCGGCATGGCCCTGCCGCGTCACTATCGCACGGTCGGCATTCCGGTAACGCTCTTCCTTCATGCGGACGGCACGCTGGCGAAGGCGCACATGGGCGAGATAGCGCCCGAACAGGTCGCCGCCGAAATCGCCCGCCTGAACAAGGCGCCGCCCGCCGCCTTAAGCGTGACTTAAGCGGACGCCTCGACCAAGAAGCATCAACCGTCGCTCTGGCGCGGTCCCTCCCCGACCTGATCGTGCATCCGCGCGTCGAACGAAGCAGGAAAGCCTGACCCGATGAAGAACCCCGCCCTCGCAGTGAAGCTCGCCGTCGCCCTGACCCTGGCCGCGTGCGGTCCGGCCGACGCTGGCAACGCTCCGGCGACCGTCGCCGCGGCTGGGGCGTCGGGCGCTCAAGATCTCCCCATGGTGACGGAAGTCGGCTTCAGCGACCTGCTGCGCGATCCGGCGACGCCGTTCATCGGCGCCGAGAACGCCGACATCATCATCATCGGCTTCATGGACTACAACTGCCCCTACTGCAAAATGATGATCCCGGAGCTGGAAGGCCTGATGAAGGCCGATCCCAAGGTGCGCATCCTCTACAAGGAATGGCCCATCTTCGGCGCCGTGTCCGAGAACGTGGCCCGCCTGGCGATGGCCGCCAACTACCAGGGCAAGTACCATGAGGTGCACAAGGCCTTCATGGGCGCCAAGGGGCGTATCGAGACCGACCAGCAGGCGCGCAGCCTCGCACGCGCGGCCGGGGTCGACATGAACCAGCTGGATCGCGACCTGGCCACGCACCGCGAAGAGATCGACGCGGTGATCCTGCGCAATACGCGCGAAGCCTCGGCGTTGGCCCTGAGCGGAACCCCCGCCTTCATCATTAACGGCAACCTGATCCCCGGCGGCATGCCTCAGGCGCAACTGGAAGCCGTCATCGCCCGTATCCGTGCGGGTCAACCCGTGCGTTGATCTAACAGGCTTCACTTTACGCTCGCCTCTGAACGGCAGGCTGGCATAGTCGCCAGATGCGAAGCCTGCTGTTCAACATCGCCTATTGGGCGCTTTCCATCACCTACGGCCTGGCCGCCGCCTTTGCGGCCCTGGCGCCGGGCCGCAAGGCCACAAGCTGGATCATCCGCCGCTACGTCCGGCGCATGGTGCAGGCCATGAGCCTGTTCGCAGGCATCCGCATCGAGACGCGCGGCAAGGAACGCCTGCCGCAGGGCGCCTTCATCATCGCCTCCAAGCACCAGAGTTGGGGCGACGGCTTCGCCACCTATGATCAGTTCGACGACGTGGCCTTCGTCACCGGCGACCATCTGGAGAAGTTCCCCCTGTTGGGAACCGTGCTGAGGAAGCTGGGCGCCATCGTCGTCAACAACTGCGGCGGCCACGCCGCCCGCGCCGCGCTCAAGGAACGCGCCGCCGACGCCAATCGCGAGGGGCGCAAGATCCTGATCTATCCGGAAGGGAATCTGGCCAAGGTCGGCGAGAAGTACCGTTACCGCTCGGGCGTCTGGCACATGTATCGCGACTTCGACATGCCGGTCGTGCCGCTGGCGACCAACCTGGGCCTGTTCTGGCCGCTGGAAGAGTACCGGAAGAACCCCGGCACGGCGACGCTGGAATTCCTCGAACCGATCCCAACCGGATTGCCCAAGGCCGAGTTCCTGGAACGACTGGAGGCGGCCGTGGAAGGTAAGACGGCGGAACTGATCGCCGAGGCGACGGGTCAGCCGGTCACGCCCGCCGTTCTGGTCTCCACCCCGGACGAGGCCGCCAAGGCCGCCGCAGCGGCCGAGGCGGTCAACGCCGCAGCCTAGGCCGCCGGAATCACAGCGCCTTCATACTTCGAAGCGATGAAGTCCTTGATCGCCTGGCCGCGCAGGGCCTTGGCCAGGGCCTGGATGCGCGGGTCGTTCTGATTGTCCGGGCGGGCGACCAGATAGTTCACATAGGGACTGTCGGCGCCTTCCAGTTGAAGCGCGTCGGTCTTGGGCTTCAGACCGGCGTCGAGGGCGTAGTTGGTGTTGATCACCGCGCCGTCCACCTGGGGCAGGATCCGCGGGATGGTCGCGGCCTCGACCTCCTGGAACTTCAGCCCCTTGGGATTGGTCGCGATGTCGCGCACCGTTTGCAGCGGGTTTTGCGGATCCGCCAAGGTGATCAGGCCCGCCGCCTGCAGCAGCAGCAGGGCGCGACCGGTGTTCGACGCATCGTTGGGCAGAACCACCTGGGCGCCGTTCGGCAGATCGGCCAGCGCCTTGTGCTTGCGCGAATACAGGCCCAGCGGCTCGACGTGGATCCCGGCCACAGTGACCAAGCTCGTGCCGCGCGCCGTGTTGAACTCGTCCAGATAGGGCTTGGTCTGGAAATAGTTCACATCCAGCCGTTTTTCAGCGAGTTGCACGTTCGGCTGAACGTAGTCGTTGAAGACCTTGATCTCGATCGGCACGCCTTCGGCGGCCAGGATCGGCTTCACCTGCTCGAGGATTTCGGCATGCGGCACGGCGGTGGCGCCGACCAGCAGGGGCGCGCCCTCGGCCCCCGCCTTCTTGTCCGCGCCCTGGCTGCAGGCGGCGAGCGTCAGGACAGCGGCGGCGGACAGCAGCAGCGAACGGCGGATCATAGGGCAGGCTTTCGTAAAATCAGCGGTGCGAGACCTTAGCGACCAGACGGTCGCCGATCATCTGCAGAATTTGTACGAGGATCAGCAGCAGAACTACGGTCACGGCCATGACGTCGGTCTGGAACCGCTGATAGCCGAAGCGGATAGCCAGGTCGCCCAGACCGCCCGCCCCCACTACGCCCGCCATGGCGGTGTAGCTGACCAGGGCGATGGCGGTGACGGTCGCGCCGGCGATGATGCCCGGCATGGCCTCGGGCAACAGAGCCCGCGTCACGATCTGGAAAGTCGAGCCGCCCATGGCCTGGGTCGCCTCGACCACGCCCTTGTCCACCTCGCGCAGGGCCGTCTCGACCAGGCGCGCATAGAAGGGCGCGGCCCCGACCACCAGCGGCGGAATGGCGCCCGCCACGCCCAGCGAGGTGCCGACCAGCAGCACCGTTACCGGCAGCATGACGATCAGCAGGATGATGAAGGGCACCGAACGCAGCACATTGACCACGAAGGACAGCAAGGCGTTCAGCACCGGATTGGCCGCCAGCCGCCCCTTGCCCGACAGATACAGCAGCACGCCCAGCGGCACGCCCAGGATCACCGTCAACACCATCGACCCGCCCAGCATCAGCAGGGTGTCGATCGTCGCCTTGCCGATATCGGCCCAGTCCACATTGGCGAACATCAGACCGCCTCCACCACGACGCCGCGCGCGGTCAGTTGCGCCAGAGCCGCCTCGGCGTCGCCGCCAGTAAAGGCGACCATCATTTGACCGTAGGGCTCGCCCCGGATGCGGCTGATCCGGCCCGACAGGATTGAGTAATCCACGCCCGCCGTGCGTGCGACGCGGCTCAGTTCCGGCTCATAGGTCGACGGGCCACGGAAGGTCAGACGAGCCATGCGCGCCCCGGCGGGCGCGACCGAGGCGTCGACCGTCTCCTCGCCCTCGGCCAGCATGGCGCGGGTCACGGCGTGCTGCGGATGCAGGAAGACGTCGGCCGTCGCGCCCTGCTCCACGATCCGGCCGTCCTTCAGCACCGCCACCCGATCGCAGACGCGGCGCACCACCTCCATCTGATGGGTGATCAGGACGATGGTCAGACCGAGATCGCGGTTCAGCCCGTCCAGCAGGGTCAGGATGTCTTCGGTCGTCTCGGGGTCGAGGGCGCTGGTCGCTTCGTCGCACAGCAGGACGCTAGGCCCGCAGGCCAGGGCGCGGGCGATGCCGACGCGCTGCTTCTGGCCGCCCGACAACTGGGACGGGTGCTTCTTGGCATGATCGGCCAGCCCCAGCTGGGCCAGAAGCTCCCTCACCCGCGCCTTCACCTCAGCCTCAGGCCGCCCTTCCAGCCGCAAGGGGAAGGCGACGTTGTCCTCGATCGTCTTGGCGTTCAGCAGATTGAAGTGCTGGAAGATCATGCCGATGCCGCGCCGCGCGGCGCGCAGTTCGGCGGCGTTCAGGGCGGTAATTTCCTGCCCATCAACGAAGACCTTGCCCGCATCAGGCGTCTCCAGCCGGTTGATGGCGCGGATCAGGGTAGACTTGCCCGCCCCCGAACGGCCCACCACGCCGAACACCTCGCCGCGCGCGACATGCAGATCGACGGCGTCCAGCGCCGTGCGGTCGCCCGCCGCGCTGCGATAGCGCCGGGTCACCCCCTCCAATCGGATCATGTCAGTCGGCGTCCAGAGCAGCGGCAGGGATGATGGTGACGCTCTCGCCGCAGCCGCAGGCGTCCGTCTCGTTCGGATTGCGGAAGACGAATTTGGACGCCAGCTTCGTCACCTCATAGTCGATTTCGGTGCCGATCAGGAACAGGACGGCCTTGGGCTCGATCAGGATGGTGACGCCCTTGTCCTCGACCACCTCGTCCAGCGGCAGGGCTTCTTCCGCATAGGCGAAGGTGTATTCCTGCCCGGCGCAGCCGCTGTTCTTCACGCCGACGCGGAGGCCGACGTAATCCTTCTCGGCGTTGTCCATGATTTCGCGCACGCGCGCGGCGGCGGCGTCCGTCAGGGTCACCGCCTTGGGCCGGGGCCGCCGGGGCCGGGTCGTTGCAGTCTGAAGTTCGGTCATCAGGGCCTCCTCAGAACATGTTCAGGGCCAGCTTGGCCTCGTCGCTCATCTTGGAGGAGTCCCACGGCGGATCGAACACCAGGTTGGCCTTGGCGCTGCGCACGCCCTCGACCTTGGCCACCGCCGTCTCGACCCAGCCGGGCATCTCGCCCGCCACGGGGCAACCCGGCGCCGTCAGCGTCATCTCGACCAGCACGTCGCGGTCGTCAGACACGTCGACCTTGTAGATCAGGCCCAGTTCATAGATGTCGACCGGGATTTCCGGGTCGTACACCGTCTTCAGCGCCTCGATCAGGTCGTCCGTCAGCTTGTCCAGCTCGGTCTGGGACAAGGCGCTCTTTTGCGGCTCGTCCCAGCTGGCGGCGAAGGCGTCGCTGTCGCTGATCGCGTTGTCGGTCTTGGCGTCCATACTCGTCACACGAAGAAGTTCCGCGCCTTGATCAGCGCGTCCACGAAGGCGTCTGTATCCTCCATGGTGTTATATAGGGCGAAGGAGGCGCGTGCGCTTGCGCTGACGCCCAGTCTTTTCGCCAGAGGCTCGGCGCAGTGCAGCCCGGCCCGCACGGCGACGCCGTAACGGTCCATGATCTGGGCCACGTCATGGGCGTGCGCGCCCTCGACGGTGAAGGTCAGGATCGCGCCCTTCCCTTCCGCCTCGCCCAGAATCCGCAGCCAGTTGTGCCCCCGCAAGCGCTCAACGGCATGGTGATACAGGGCCATTTCATGCGCCTGAATCGCCGCCGGATCATATTGCGACAGCCACTCGACCGCCGCGCCCATGCCGATGGCTTCCAGGATCGGCGGCGTGCCCGCTTCGAAACGGTGCGGCGGCTTGGCGTAGGTCACGCCTTCCTTCTCGACCGTGACGATCATCTCGCCGCCGCCCTGATACGGCGGCAGGGCGTCCAGCGCCTCAGTCGAGCCGTACAGGACGCCGATGCCCGTGGGCGCGAAAAGCTTGTGCCCGGTCAGGACATAGTAGTCGCAGCCGATGGCCTGAACATCCGGCGCCGCGTGGACCGCGCCCTGGCAGCCGTCGACCAGCACCCGCGCCCCGACCGCATGGGCAAGACGGGTGATCTCGGCGACCGGATTGATGGTGCCCAGCACGTTCGACATGTGGGTGACGGCGACCAGCTTCGTCTTCGGCCCCAGCAGGGCGGCGAAGGCTTCCATGTCCAGCGAACCGTCGTCCTTGATCGGCGCCCATTTCAGCACCGCCCCGCGCCGTTCGCGCAGGAAGTGCCACGGCACGATGTTGGAGTGGTGCTCCATCTCGGTGACGATGATCTCATCGCCCGGCTGGATCGACAGGCCGACGCCGTTGGCGACCAGATTGATCGCTTCGGTCCCGCCCTTGGTCCAGACGATATTGTCGGCTGAGGGCGCGTTCAAAAAGCGAGCCACGATCTCGCGCGCACGCTCATAGGCCTCCGTCGCCTCGTTCGACAGGGTGTGCAGACCCCGGTGGACGTTGGCGTAGCTGCCCTCCATCGACGCGACCAGGGCGTCGATGACGGCGCGCGGCTTCTGCGCCGAGGCGGCGGTGTCCAGATAGATCAGCGGCTTTCCATTCACCTGTCGCGACAGGATCGGGAACTGCGCGCGGGCGGCATAGGGGTCGAACCCCGTCACGGAAGCATTCATCACAGGCGAGCCGTCAGCCATTCCCGCACCACCTCTCTGGCGCCTTCGTGCTCGATCCGGTCGACGACCTCGATCAGGAAGGCATGGGTCAACAGGGCGCGGGCCTCATCGGCCGAAATGCCGCGCTGCTGCATGTAGAACAGGGCGCTTTCGTCCAGCGTCCCGACGGTCGCGCCGTGGGCGCACTGCACCTCGTCGGCGTAGATGATCAGCTCGGGCTTCACGTCGATCTCGCCGCGATCCGAAGCGATCAGGCCGTGGTGGCCCATCCGTGCGTCGGTGTCGTCGGCGCCCTTTTGAACCAGGATCTTGCCCTGGAAAACGCCGCGCGCCTCGTCGCGGACCACGCCCTTGATCAGTTGGCTGGTCGTGCCGTTGGCCGCGACGTGGTCGATCACCGAGGTCTGATCCGAATGGCGCGCGCCGTTCAGCAGATAGAGGCCGTCCACGCGCGCGTCGGCGCCTTCCGCTCCGTGGCGCAGGCGGGTCTCAAGACGTTGCAGTTTGGCGCCGGTGGCGACGATGGTCTGACGATAGCGCCCGCCCGCCTCCAGCCGCACCTCGGCCTCGGCCACAGAAATGGCGTCGGCGGGCTCGTCGGTCAGGACGATCCGGATAACTTCGGCGTCGGCGGCGACGTCGATCTCGACCTTGTTGTGGGCGACATAGGCCGAGCCCTTGCCCTCATGCGTCTCCAACAGCAGCAGGCGCGCGCCGGGACGGGCGACGATGCGCGCCGCCGCCGTGTGGCCAGTGCCTACAGCGTCCGAGATAAAGCGCAGGCGCAGCGTCTGCTCGCCCGAGGCGATGTAGTCCTTCACCCCGACCGGACGGCCGTTGGCGAAGACGACGGCGTCGCCGCCCAGATCATAGAACGGCCCCGGCGCGCCCACGACGGCGGTGCCGGACGCTTCAGGCGCTTCACGAAGAAAGCGCTTCAGGTCGCTGTATTTCCATTCCTCGACCCGCCGCGAGGGGAAGGTCGAGGCGTCGGTGAGGTCCAGCCGGGCCAGCGCCTTCATGCCGCCTCCGGCAGGAACTTGTCGTAGCCTTCCGCCTCCAGCTCATGCGCCAGCTCAGGCCCGCCCGAGGCCACGATACGACCGCCCGCTAGAACGTGCACACGATCCGGTTTGATGTAGTCCAGCAGGCGCTGATAGTGGGTGATCACCAGCATCGACCGCTCCGGGCTGCGCATGGCGTTCACGCCGTCGGCGACGATGCGCAGGGCGTCGATATCGAGACCGGAGTCTGTCTCATCGAGGATCAGCAGCGACGGCTCCAGCAGGGCCATCTGCAGGATCTCCATCCGCTTCTTCTCACCGCCGGAGAAGCCGACGTTCAGCGGCCGCTTCAGCATGTCGAAGTCCATCTTCAGCGACTGCGACGCCGCCTTGACCAGCTTCAGGAAGGCCGGGGCCGAAACCTCTTCCTCGCCGCGCGCGCGCTTCTGGGCGTTCAGCGCCGTGCGGATGAAGGTCATAGCCGGAACGCCGGGAATCTCGATCGGATACTGGAACGACAGGAACAGACCCGCCGCCGCGCGCTCGGCCGGTTCGATGTCCAGCAGATCCACGCCGTTCCACGAGGCGGAACCATCCGTCACCTCATAACCGGGACGGCCCGACAGGCTGTAGCCCAGCGTCGACTTGCCCGCCCCGTTCGGCCCCATGACTGCATGAACTTCGCCCGCAGGCACGTCCAGCGTCAGCCCCTTGAGGATCGGCTTGTCGGCGACGGAGACGTGCAGGTTATTGATCTTAAGCATTATTTTTCTTCTTCAACTCACTCAGCCGACCGAGCCTTCGAGGCTGATCGCCACCAGCTTCTGGGCCTCGACGGCGAACTCCATCGGCAGTTCCTGCAGGACGTCGCGGACGAAGCCGTTGACCAGCAGGGCCACGGCCTCCTCTTCCGACAGACCGCGCTGCTGGGCGTAGAAGAGCTGGTCCTCGGACAGGCGGGTCGTGGTCGCTTCGTGCTCAAGCTGGGCCGAGCCGTTGCGGACCTCGATATAGGGAATGGTGTGGGCGCCGCACTCCTTGCCGATCAGCAAGCTGTCGCACTGGGTGAAGTTGCGCACGCCGGTCGCCTTGGAGTGGATCGACACCAGACCGCGATAGGTCGAGTCCGACTTACCGGCCGAGACCGTCTTGGCGATGATGCGGCTGCGGCTGTTCTTGCCCAGGTGCAGCATCTTGGTGCCGGTGTCGGCCTGCTGATGACCGTTGGTGATGGCGATGGAGTAGAACTCGCCCGAGCTTTCTTCGCCCTTGAGGATACAGGACGGGTATTTCCAGGTGACGGCCGAGCCGGTCTCGACCTGGGTCCAGCTGACCTTTGAACGATCGCCGCGGCAGTCGGCGCGCTTGGTGACGAAGTTGTAGATGCCGCCCTTGCCCTCGGCGTCGCCGGGGTACCAATTCTGAACCGTCGAGTATTTCACCTCGGCGTCGTCCAAGGCGATGATCTCCACGACCGCCGCGTGCAACTGGTTCTCGTCGCGCATCGGCGCGGTGCAGCCTTCCAGATAGGAGACGTAGGAACCCTTGTCGGCGATGATCAGGGTGCGCTCGAACTGGCCGGTCTGGCTGGCGTTGATACGGAAGTAGGTCGACAGCTCCATCGGGCAGCGCACGCCCGGCGGGATGTAGACGAAGCTGCCGTCCGAAAAGACCGCGCTGTTCAGGGCCGCGAAATAGTTGTCGCTGACCGGCACGACGGTGCCGAGGTACTGACGCACCAGATCAGGATATTCACGCAAAGCTTCGGAAATCGGCATGAAAATCACGCCCGCCTTGGCCAATTCCTCCTTGAAGGTGGTGACGACCGAGACACTGTCGAACACGGCATCGACCGCCACCTTGGGCGCGCCCTGGACGCCGGCCAGAACCTCCTGCTCCTTCAGCGGAATGCCCAGCTTGGCGTAGACCTCCAGCAGTTCGGGATCGACCTCGTCCAGCGACTTCGGCCCCTCCTTCTTCACCGGCGCGGCGTAGTAGTAGAGATCCTGATAGTCGACGGGATCGTATTTCACCGCCGCCCAGGTCGGCTCTTCCATCGCCAGCCAGCGTTCATAGGCGGCCAGACGCCACTCCAGCATCCACTCCGGCTCGCCCTTCTTTTCAGAGATGAAGCGGATGATGTCGGGGTTCAGGCCCTTGGGGGCGAACTCTTGCTCGACGTCAGTGGTGAAGCCGTACTTGTATCGCTCCAGCTCCGCGACCGTATCGATTGTTTCCTGAACGATAGCCATAAGTTACGCGATTTCCTTTGCGCGCTCTTGCAAGCGTGCCTTGTGCTTGTCCCAGGCCATGACCCAGGCATCCGCGAAGCGAGTCCAGTCAGCCTCGGTCGTGCCCCAGCCCCCGGAGACGCGCACGCCCCCGGTCGCCAGATGATGCAGCCCCATGGCGCTGATCGCCTTGGATGGCTTGACCTTGCCCGACGAACAGGCCGAACCGGCCGAGACCATGACCCCGACCAGATCGAGGGTGATCAGTTGCTGCGGGCTGTCCCAGCCCTCAACGGCCATGAACAACGTGTTGGGCAGGCGCTCGACCGCGCCGCCGATGACGGTCGCGCCCGCCGCCTTGACCTTGGCCTCGGCCGCGTCGCGCCAGGCGACATGAGCCCTGGCGGCGTCCAGATCACGCGCGGCGCAGTCGGCGGCGACGCCGAAGCCGGCGATCCCCGGTACGTTCTCGGTTCCGGCGCGCAGGCCGCGCTCCTGACCCGCGCCGTGCAGGATGCGGATGGCGGACATGCCGTCCTTCAGCACCAGCGCCCCCACGCCCTGCGGCCCGCCCAGCTTGTGCGCCGAGAGGGTCAGGCTGTGAGCGCCCAGCGCCTTCATGGTCACAGGAATCTTGCCCGCCGACTGTATAGCGTCGACGTGCAGCCAGCCGCCCGCCACGCGAACCAGAGCCGCCGCCTCGGCGATCGGCTGGATCACGCCGCTTTCGTTGTTGGCGTGATGAATGGCGACGACCGCGCGGCCCGGACGCGCCAGCGCCTCAGCCAGCCAGTCCAGATCGACCACGCCATCTGCATCAACCGGCAGAACTTCAACCGGAACGCCGCTGACGGCGGCGGCCTCGGCCACGCAAGGGTGCTCGGTCGCGCCGACGATCAGTCGCTCACAACCGGCGGCCAGGGCGCTGTGGATCGCCTGGGCGTTGGACTCGGTCCCGCCCGAAGAGAAGATGATCGCCGTCGGGTCGGCGCCGACCAGATCGGCCACCTGGGCGCGCGCCGTCTCGATACGAGCCCGGGCGCGTCGACCGGCGGCGTGCACGGCCGAAGGGTTGCCGTTGTCGGTCAAGGCCTTAGCCATGATTTCCTGAACTTCAGGACGAACCAGACCCGAGGCGTTGTAATCCAGATAGACGCTCACGCTGCTGCCTCCATGGACGCCGCATCCTTCTGACCCATGCGCGCCCGGTTCGTGCGTTTTTCAATCACATCGGCCAGGCTGACCCCGGCGAGATAGCGATGAATCTCGGCGCCCAGATCTTCCCAAAGATCGTGGGTGATGCAGCGCGCGCCGCCCGTCATACAGCCGCGCGGGGTGCCGTGGGCCGCGCAGCGCGTGGCGCGGATCGGCTCGTCGACGGCCAGGACGATGTCGGCAACGACCGTCTCCTCCGGCCCCTTGGCCAGGCGGTAGCCGCCGCCCGGCCCGCGAATGCTCTTCACCAGCCCGCCCTTGCGCAGCCGTGCGAACAACTGCTCCAGATAGCTGAGCGAGATTTCCTGACGGGTGGCGATTTCGGCCAGGGACACGGCCCGGCCCGAGCCGTTTTTCGCCAGATCGGCCATCGCCATCACGGCGTAACGTCCCTTTGTCGACAGGCGCATCCCTATAACCTCAAAATTCTAACGCTTTTCGGGGCGGCCATGCTAAGACCCCCGGCCTCGCTGGCGAGTGCGTCACGCACCGGGGACTTAGAAAGTCCTACCTCCTCGGTCAAGTATTATCCGTCCGGCGAAACCTCTATTGATTGTAGGGACCGCGATCCATGCCTGAAGTCATTCTGCCCGGCGCCTCTGGCCGCATCGAAGGCCGTTATTCGCCCGGCAAGCGGCCTGATGCGCCGATCGCCCTGATCCTGCACCCGCACCCCAAGGCGGGCGGGCATATGAACAACCCGGTCGCCCTGACGATGCACCAGTTGTTCGTTCAGCGCGGGTTCGCCACCTTGCGCTACAACTCGCGCGGCGTGGGCAAGTCCCAGGGCGAGTTCGACAGCGGCATCGGGGAACTGGCCGATGCGGCCACGGCGCTGGACTGGCTGCAGGCCAACAACCCCGCCGCCACCCAGACCTGGGTCGCGGGCTATCAGTTCGGCGCCTACATCGGCATGCAGTTGCTGATGCGCCGTCCCGAGACCGACGGCTTCATCTCGGTGTCGCCGCCCTCGAACATCTACGACTTCAGCTTCCTGGCCCCCTGCCCGGCCTCGGGCCTGTTCCTGCATGGCACGGCCGACACGGTAGTGCCCCCGGCCGAGGTCGAGCGCGTGGTCAATAAGCTGCGCACCCAGAAGGGCATCGTCATCGACTATGAGCTGGAAGAAGGCGCGACCCACTTCTGGCAGGACCATATCGGCGCTGTCGAGCGCCGCGTCGGCGCCTATCTGGACAAGCGCCTGGCCGAAAAGCCGGCCTGACGTCCTGACGATCAGCGCGGAGGTCCGGCCTCCGCGCGGGTCCGCCACAGGGACCAGACCACTCCCGTCGCCAGGATCGCCGCCGTCACCGACAGGGAGACGGCGGGCGGCACCTTCTCGATCCCCAGCAACGGCGCGGCGAACACCTTGCCGCCGATGAAAACCAGCAGAACGGCCAACGCCTGTTTCAGATAGGCGAAGCGGTGAATCACCGCCGCCAAGGCGAAATAGAGCGCCCTCAGCCCCAATATGGCGAAGATGTTGGACGTGTAGACGACATAGGCGTCCGTCGTGATGGCGAAGACCGCCGGCACGGAGTCCACGGCGAAGATCACGTCAGCGATCTCGATCGTCACCAGGGCCAGAAACAGCGGCGTGGCGTGCAGCTTCACCTCGCCGGAGCGGCGGCTTTGCGTGCGGACAAAGAAGGCGTGCCCGTGCAGGGCGTTCGTCACCCGCATCCGTCGTCGGAACCACTTCAGCAGGGCGTTGTCGGCGATGTCCGTTTCCTCGCCGCGCGCAAAGAACATCTTCACGCCCGTGAGGATCAGAAACCCGGCAAACAGATAAAGCACCCAGTGATAGCGGGCGACCAGCACCGCACCCCCGCCGATCATGATCGCCCTCAGAACGATGACGCCCAGCACCCCCCAGAACAGAACCCGGTGCTGATAGAGGCGCGGCACGGAAAAGGCGCTGAAGATCAAGGCGATGACGAAGACATTGTCCATCGCCAGACTTTTTTCGACAGCGTAGGCGGTCAGGTATTCGACGGCGCTGTCAGCCCCTTGCGATGACCACAGCCACGCGCCGAAGGCCAAAGCCACGGCGACGTAGAAGGCGGACAGCGCCAAGCTTTCGCGAACCCCGATCTCATGATCGCGCCGATTGAACAGCCCTAAATCCAGCGCCAGCAAGGCGATGACGACCGTCAGGAAACCCGCCCACATCCAGACGGGCTTGCCCAACCACTCCAATAGCAACAGTTCCATCGACGCCTTCGCGAGCCGTTTCCAACGACGCGGCCGACATCGCGATGAAGGGTCGCCAGAGGGGCCCGGTCCGCTATGACCTCAACGCATGGCGACGGCGAGCGTTGCTCAGTTTTCGCGGCAAGTCGGCCAGGAGGCGAAACGCGCTTCGTACTGCGCCAGCGTATGCGGAAATCCTGCTTCCGCGCGACGGCGGTCGGCGTTCGCGGGATCCTCGAGGTTGTCGTAGTCGATGACCCAGCGTCCATTCTTGCAGGTCACTTGCGTCCCGTAGCGTTGCGGACGCCCCTCGTTCACGGCCAGTCGATCGTACATCAGACCGAACTGCGCCCCATCAACCTCGCCCGTCGCCACGAGAGGCTCGAGCACCGGCACGAAACGTCGCCACTGCTCAAGGTTTGAATGCTGGATGATGAGAAAGGCCGTCTGCGACGGCCCCTCGCCATAGCGGCTTTTGAGGAACCAGCCTTCCGGCGGCAGCATGGCGAGCAAGGCGTTGAGATTGGCTTCGTCCACCTCCTCCTGAACCTGCCACATCGCCTTGTTGGCGGCCTGCTCCTGATCCGGAGGAAGAATGCTCAGATCGACTTTCTGCATCGCCTGTCGCCCCATCTGATCCAGGCGATACATCCGCAGAAAGCGTTCCTCGTGATCCTGAGGAGGCGGCGCTTGCGCCTGTCGGCGCTGTTCCTCGGCAATTGTTTCGAGCACGGGAGCGATTAGGGCTCGCGCCTCGGCGCTCAGTTCATCGGAGGGCGCGGAGACCTCTGCCTGACCCAACAGAAACAGTGTGGCGATCCATGCAATCATGTGTCCGTCCCTGATGAAGAACTTGGACAGCAGATTAAGACGAATTACGTCGTTTTCTAATGCTCGCCTTCCGCCGCCGCCACGGCCGCCGGGCGGTGAGCGCGAACGCACCAGACGACGCTGACGATCATCAGGATCATGGCGACGACCTCGATCACCGTTGGGCCGCGCTGCTCCCAGATGAAGCCGTAGATGAAGGCGAACAACGTCTCGGAAACGATCATCTGGCCCAGCATGGTGAGGGGCAGAAGGCGGCTGGCCTGGTTCCAGAAGGCGTTGCCGATGACCGAGGCGAAGATGGCCACCCCCGCGCTGACGCCGATCAGGCGCAGCCAGGCGTCATCCGTCATGCCGTCCAGCATGAACAGCGACGGGATGACCAGCAGCAGCGCCAGCCCTCCTGTGACCACCCCGGTCAGCAGCGACCACTCATGCGGGGTGACGTCAGGCAAGCGTCCCATCCAACGACTGTTGCCTACGGCGAAGGCGGTCCAGGACAGCAAGGCCGCCACGGCGCAGCCCAGGCCGATCAGGGTGGCCGTTCCGCCTTGGGCCGCCGCGCCGCCGCCCTGGTTGAGCGATTCCCAGCCGATCAGGCCGACGGCCAGCGCCGCCACGGCGATGGGCGGCGCGACACGCGACAACGGCGGCGACTCCTTGTCCCGCAGCCCCCACAAGGCCACCACTACGGGCACCATGCCGACGATCAGAGCCGAGGCCGCAACGCCCGCGTAGTGCACCCCGACCACCAGGAAGGCGAAGTAGACCAGGTTGCCCGCCAGACTTAGCCACACCAGGGCGCCCCACGCCTTGCGCGTCAGAGCCGCCGTCACCCGCCGCCAACGTGGCGCGATCAGCAGGACCGCGATCAGACCATAGGCCAGGTAACGCCCCGCCGTCAGAAGCAGTGGCGAGGCCTCTGGCACGACCTTAGGCGCCAGGAAGACCAGCCCCCACAGAGCACCCGCCGCCAGACCGCTGGCGACGCCCCAAAAGCGTGATGAGGCGGCCACCTATTCCGCTCCCGGCTCGACGATCCGGCCGCCGGTCATGGGGGCCGGAACGCCTGTCGTGCCGGGGAAGCTGATCGGCAGGCCCATGCGGCAGCGCGCGGCCAGGAACGCGAAAGCCTCAGCCTCGATCGAGTCGCCGCGCCAGCCCTTGTCCCCAGCCGTCGAGACGGGAACGCCGACACGTTCACGAATGGCGGCCAGCAGCACAGGGTTGTGGCGACCGCCGCCGCAGACGACGATCTCCTTCGGCTGTTCCGAACAGCGGGCGACGCCTACGGCCACGGCCTGAGCCGCGAAGGCGGTCAAGGTGGCGGCCGCATCTTCCAGCGACAGTTCCGCCACCGGGTCCAGCGAGAAGTCAAAGCGGTCCAGCGACTTCGGCCCGGTCGTCGCGAAATAGGAATGGGCCAGATAGGCGTCCAGCACGATCGGATCGACCGTTCCCGCCGCCGCCAGACGGCCGCCCTCGTCCATCCGCTTCTTCATGCGGGACTGGACCAGCAGATCGACCATGCCGTTGGCCGGGCCGGTGTCAAAGGCCTCCAATCCGCCGTCTGCGCGGATCAGGGTGATGTTGCCGACGCCGCCCAGGTTCAGCACGGCGACCGGCCCCTCCATCCCCGCCTTGCGGACCAGCGCCGCGTGATAAACGGGGGCCAGCGGCGCGCCCTGCCCGCCTGCCGCCACGTCAACGCTGCGGAAGTCGTAGGCCACCGGCACGCCCAACCCCTCAGCCACACTGACGGCGTCGATCAGTTGGACGGTGCGGCCCGGAGCATCCGGCGTCGGCGCCTCGTGCAACACCGTCTGACCGTGCACGCTGACCAGATCCAGCGCGCTGGACTTCACCCCGTTCACCGCCATGAAGCCGAGGGCGGCAGCCAGGTGCGCATCGGCCACCGCCATGCGGGCGTCCTCAAAACTGTCCGGCTCTTCCTCGTCGCGTTCCCAGTCGAAGGCGTCGTCGATCGCGTCCTCAATGATGGCGCGGGTCTCGCCGTCCAGCTTCATCTCGCCGGCGGGACCGAAGGACAGGATGTCGTGACCGTCGGTCTCGATCACCGCCATGTCCACGGCGTCCAGCGAAGTGCCGGTCATGAAGCCGAGCACGCGGAGAGTCTTTTTCGGGGAGGTCGTCATGGCGGCTTGACTGCCACGTCGAGCGCGACGTAGCTAGCGCCCATGATCGCGCAACCGGCCCTTTTCGCCGCCTATTACTACGGCCTCTACTAGAGAGCGGCCGCGATCCTTGCCGCCCTTCCCTCGGCGGCATTATTCCTCGGAAGACGGCCGCCGGTTCTGATGCTACGGACCCGACCATGACCGAGCCCACGACCCAAACCGTTTCCGAAACCGCCTTCAAGTCGGACTTCCTGCGCCTGATGAAGGCGCGCGGCTATATCCACCAGATCACCCATCCGGTCGAACTGGACGAGGCGGCGGCGTCCGGCGTGGTCACGGGCTATATCGGCTTCGACGCGACGGCGCCGTCGCTGCACGTCGGCCACCTGATCCAGATCATGCTGCTGCGCCGTCTTCAGCAAGCAGGGCACAAGCCGATCGTCCTGATGGGCGGCGGCACAACCAAGGTCGGCGACCCCAGCTTCAAGGACACCCAGCGCCCCCTGCTGACCGAAGAGAAGATCGCCGAGAACATCGCCGGCATCAAAGGCGTGTTCGAGAAGTTCCTGACCTTCGGCGACGGCCCGACCGACGCCGTCATGCTGGATAACGACGAGTGGCTGTCGCAACTGGGCTACCTGCAGTTCCTGCGCGACTACGGTACGCACTTCACCATCAACCGCATGCTGAGCTTCGACTCGGTCAAGCTGCGCCTGGATCGCGAGCAGCCGCTGACCTTCCTCGAGTTCAACTACATGCTGATGCAGGCGACCGACTTCCTGGAGCTGAACCGTCGCTATGGCTGTTCGCTGCAGATGGGCGGCTCGGACCAATGGGGTAATATCATCAACGGCGTCGAACTGACCCGCAAGGTGGACCACAAGGCCGCCTTCGGCCTGACCACGCCGCTGCTGTCCACCGCCTCGGGCCAGAAGATGGGCAAGACGGTCGGCGGCGCCGTGTGGCTGAACGCCGACGCCCTGTCGCCGTTCGACTACTGGCAGTACTGGCGCAACACCGAGGACGGCGACGTGGGCCGCTTCATGCGCCTGTTCACCGACCTGCCGCTGGATCAAATCGAACGCTATGAGGCGCTGGAAGGCGCCGAGATCAACGACGCCAAGAAGGCCCTGGCCGACGCCACCACCTCCATGCTGCATGGCGTCGAGGCCGCCCAGGCCGCGCGCGCCGCCGCCGAAGCCGCCTTCGAGAAAGGCCAGTTGTCGGCCGACCTGCCCACCGTCGAACTGCCGCGTGACGAAGTGATCGGCGCCATGATCGCCGCCGTCACGACCAAGGCGGGCCTCAGCGCCTCCAACGGCGAGGCGCGCCGTCTGGCCCAGGGCGGCGGCCTTCGCCTGAACGACGAGGTCGTCAACGACGGCGCCCGCCTGATCGAAGAGGCCGACCTGAACACGGACGGCGTGCTGAAACTCGGCGCCGGCAAGAAGAAGCTGGTGCTGGTGCGGCCGGTTTAGGGAGAGCGCTGTGACCGACATCACCGAAAACACCCCCGCCCCTGCTTTCAACCTGGCGACGGATGGCGGCGGGCGCGTGTCGCTGGACGGGCTGAAGGGCAAGAACGTCGTCCTCTACTTCTACCCCAAGGCCGACACGCCGGGCTGCACGACCGAGGGCCAGGACTTCTCGGCCCTGATCGACCGGTTCTCGGCGGCCGACGCCGTGGTGATCGGCGTGTCCCGCGACACGGTGAAGAAGCTGGACCGCTTCAAGGCCAAGCATGACCTCAAGGTGGTGCTCGGCTCAGACGAAGACGGCGCGGTCACCGAAGCCTGGGGCGTCTGGGTGCAGAAGAAGCTCTACGGCCGCGAATACATGGGCATCGAACGCGCCACCTTCCTGATCGACAGCCAGGGCGCGGTCCGCCGCGCCTGGCGGAACGTGAAGGTGAAGGGTCATGCCGAAGAGGTTTTGGCCGCCGTCGAAGCGCTGTGATCGGCGAGCGGGGTTCGAAAGGCCCCGCTTGACCTCTCCGTCTCAGCCCCCCCTAAGTATCGGCAGGGATTGTATCCTCAGGGGCTGACATTGACCAAACGCCGGTCGTCCCGGCGTGACGCGGAGAGTATAGATGTTCAACAAGAACAAACCCCTCGACAAC
>NZ_GL883086.1:624266-632200 GCF_000204035.1 Brevundimonas diminuta ATCC 11568 | reverse complement strand
GGCGTGAAGTACGAAGGCAACATCTCTGGAGCGGGCGAGCTTCAGGTCGACGGCTCGCTGAAGGGCGATATCCGCGTCGTGCGCGTGGTGATCGGCGAAGGCGGCGCGGTCGAGGGCACGGTCCACGCCGACATTCTTGAGGTGCGCGGCCGCGTCTCGGGCGCCATCGTCGCCAAGCAGGTCAAGCTGTTCGCCACCTCGCGCGTCGAGGGCGACATCACTCAGGAACAACTGTCGATCGAGCAAGGCGCCTGGTTCCAGGGCCGCTGCACCCAGGCCAAGCGCGACACGCCCGGCGCCAACATGCTGGAATCCCCTACCCCGGCCGAAAAACCCGCACCCGCAAAGACGGACGCCAAGGTCGAGGCCAAGCCCGCCGCCTGATCGGCGCCGGCGGCCATAACGAGAAAGGGCGGCCCGCGAAGGCCGCCCTTTTTTATGCGTCGATCCGGCGGGTCGTTCAGCCCTCGCGGGTCTCGCCCACGCGGGCCGCGAGCGCAGCCCCCATGAACGGATCCAGGTCGCCGTCCAGAACGCCCTGGGTGTCCGAGGTCTCAACCTCCGTCCGCAAGTCCTTCACCATCTGATACGGCTGCAGGACATAGGAGCGGATCTGGTGGCCCCAGCCGATATCGGTCTTGGCGTCGGCCAAAGCCTGAGCCGCAGCCTCACGCTTCTGAAGCTCGAGCTCGTACAGACGCGCGCGCAGCATCTTCCAGGCCTGTTCGCGGTTCTGGTGTTGCGAACGTCCCGCCTGACAGGCGACCACGGTGTTGGTGGGAACGTGAGTCAGACGCACCGCCGAGTCGGTCTTGTTGATGTGCTGACCGCCGGCGCCCGAAGCGCGATAGGTGTCGGTGCGCACATCGGCCGGGTTGATGTCGATCTCGATCGTATCGTCCACGACCGGCGACACCCCGATGGAGGCGAAGCTGGTGTGACGCTTGGCCGCCGCATCATAAGGGCTGATGCGGACCAGGCGGTGAACGCCCGATTCCGACTTCAGCCAGCCATAGGCGTTCGGCCCGGCGATCTGCAAGGTCGCGGACTTGATGCCCGCCTGTTCGCCTTGCTCTTCGGCCTCGATCGTGACCTCATAACCGTGGGCGCGGGCCCAGCGGCTGTACATCCGCATCAGCATCCCGGCCCAGTCGTTGGACTCGGTGCCCCCGGCGCCGGAGTTGATTTCCAGATAGGCGTCATTGCCGTCGGCCTCGCCGGACAGCAGGGCTTCAAGTTCAGCGCGGGCGGCGCGTTCCTTGATGGCCTTCAACTGCTCGCGCGCGTCCTCGAGGGTGGCTTCGTCGCCCTCCTCGTCGGCCATGTCGGCCAGCATGATCCCGTCTTCGAGACCCTGCTCCATTTCCTTGACGGCGCTGACCTGGGCTTCCAGACGCGAGCGTTCGCGGCTGACGGCCTGGGCCTGCTCGGGATTGTCCCACAGCGTCGGATCCTCGACCCGCGCGTTCAGCTCATCGAGCTTTCTTAGAGCGACATCCCAGTCAAAGTCGCCTCCTGAGCAGAGCGACGCTCTGCTCGATGTCGGCCTTCATGGCCTCGACATCCGGTCTCATCGCAATCTCCGCGACATAGGGTGAAACGGCGCGCCTGGTGACAGGCGCGCCGGGTGGTGGGCTTACCTAGAGCGTCAGTAGAGGTCGCTCAAGTCCTCAGCAGGCTGCTTCTTGGGCGGCGGCGGCGCGACCGGCGCCGGGGCCTGCGACTTGGCTTCCTGCTCGCGACGAATGACGTCGTAATAGTTCTGCGGTCCTTCCGGCGCAGCCGGACGCGGCGCCTCTTCACGCAACTGGCGCTCGGTGCCGGGACGGAAGGCTTCCTCAATGCCGTTCACGGTGCGGAAGATGGCGTTCTTCGGCTTCACGAACGGACGCGCCGGGCGTTCCTTCAAGGCGTCTTCCATGAAGTCGATGAAGATCGGCACGGCGGTCGAAGCCCCCGCCTCGCCCCCGCCCAGAGAGCGGTTGTCGTCGAAGCCCACGAAGACGCCGACGACGATGTCGGCCGAAAAGCCGACGAACCAGGCCGAACGGTATTCATTGGTCGTGCCCGTCTTGCCCCCGACCCAGCGGCCCAGGCTTCGGGCGCGGGCGCCCGTGCCGCGCTGGATGACGCCCTCCAGCATGGAGCTCATCTGATAGGCGGTGATCGGGTCGATCACCTGGGTTCCGCGGTCTTGGAGGCGCGGCGATTCCTGGCCGCTGAAACCACGGCTGCAGTCGCGGCACTGGCGACGGTCGGCGCGATGGATGGTCTGACCGTTCCGATCCTGAGCCAGTTCGATCAGATAGGGATCGACCCGGCGCCCGCCGTTGACGAAGGCGGCGTAGGCGGCCGTGATGCGATACGGCGTCGTTTCACCAGCGCCCAGCGACATGGCCAGGTTCGGCGACATGTCGTCCACCACGCCCATCTTTTTGGACAGGTCGACGACATTCTTCATGCCGACCGCCTGGGCCAGACGCACGGTCATGACGTTGCGCGACAATTCCAGGCCGCGACGCAGGCTTTGCGGGCCGTAGAACTGGCGGCTGTAGTTCTGGGGCGTCCAGGCGCGACCGCCAGGGCCGCCGGGGAAGCTGATCGGCGCATCCAGAACGATCGAGGCCGGGGTGAAGTCGCCTTCCAGCGCCGCCGCATAGACGAAGGGCTTGTAGGCCGAACCGGGCTGGCGGCGGGCCTGGGTCGCGCGGTTGAAGCTGGACAGGGCGTAGGAATAGCCGCCGACCATCGCCAGGACGCGGCCCGATTGCGGTTCGATGGCGACCAGGGCGCCGTTGACGGCCGGCACCTGCTTCAAGGCGAATTGGCCGCCCTGCCGCTCGACGAAGATCAGGTCGCCGCGCTTCAACGGACGGCGCCCCGCGTTGGACCAGGTCACGTCGGCCGCGCGCAGCGTGCCCGTCTGATCGTCCTTGGCCGTGCGGACCCGGATGGTGCTTCCGCTGACGTTCTCGACTGCGGCCGCCTGCCATGAACGGCGCTCAGGCGGGGTCGTGCGCTTTTGAGCTTCGGCCTGCCAGCCTTCGGCGAAGTCCGTCGTGCCCCAGGCGCCGCGCCAGCCGTGACGACGGTCGTAGTCCTCAAGCCCGCGCATCAGGGCGTCGCGCGCCGCCGATTGCAGCTGCGGATCCAGGGTGGTGCGCAGGTAATAGCCGCCGCGGTTGACCTCTTCTTGACCGAACAGGGCGATGGCGCGGCGGCGCGCTTCTTCGACGAAGAAGTCGGCGTCGGCGTATTCCGCGCGGCGCGGCGCCGAACGGGTGTTCAACGGACGGGCCAGGGCCGTCTGCAACTGCTCGTCCGACAGCCACTTGTTGTCGGCCATTTCGCCCAGCACCCAGTTCCGGCGTCCCAGCGCGGCCTCAGGGTAGCGCTTGGGGTGATAGTTGGTCGGTCCCTTGGGCAGGGCCGCCAGGAAGGCCGCTTCGTCCGGCGTCAGCTGATCCAGCGACTTGCCGAAATAGTTATAGGCCGCCGAGGCCACGCCATAGGAGCGATAGCCCAGGTAGATCTCGTTCAGGTACAGCTCAAGGATTTGTTCCTTGCTCAGCGTCGCTTCCAGGCGGCTGGACAGCACCGCTTCCTTGAGCTTGCGGTTCAGACTGGTCTCGCTGGTCAGCAGGACGTTCTTGGCCACCTGCTGTGTGATGGTCGAGCCGCCTTCCAGGCGACGGCCGGACAGCACGTTGAAGACGTTCTTGAACATGGCCCGGCCGATGCCGGACACATCGATGCCGCCGTGGCTGAAGAAGTTCTGGTCCTCCGCCGCCAGGAAGGCGTGAACGACCGTCTGCGGCACCTGGTCATAGGTGACGTAGATTCGGCGCTGATCCGAGAACTCGCCGATCAGGGTGCCGTCCTCGGCATAGACGCGCGTCGCCGTCGCCGGGCGATAGTCCGCCAGCTCGGAGGCGTCCGGCATGTCGTGCAAGACCCAGGCGGCGTAGATCGCCACCACCACACCGGCCACGGCGATGGCGCCCAGCAGGGCCACGCCCGCCATGACGAACCAGCGTTCGGCTATCTTCACCATGAACTCCGCAAGACGCGCCCCATGATCCGTCGTTTATCGCGCGTCGCGCGGCGCGCAAAGCGGAACTGCACTTATCCCTTGTCGCGCAGCAGGCGCGCCTTGTCGCGCTGCCAGTCGCGCTCAGCCGAGGCTTCGCGCTTGTCATGCAGCTTCTTGCCCTTGGCCAGGGCGATTTCCAGCTTCGCCTTGCCCGCCTCGTTCAGATACAGGCGCACCGGCACGATGGTGCGGCCGTCACGCTGAACGGCGCCGATCAGCTTGTCGATCTGCTTGCGGTGCAGCAGCAGCTTCCGATGGCGGCGCGGCTCGTGGTTGAAGCGGTTCGCCATCTTGTAGGGCGGGATGTCGGCGTTGATCAGCACCATCTCGCGCCCTTCAGGCGAGACGTAGCTTTCGGCGATATTGGCCCGACCGTCGCGCAACGCCTTGATCTCGGTGCCCAGCAGTTGGATCCCGGCCTCGATGTGGTCCTCGAGGAAATAGTCGAAGCGCGCGCGTCGGTTCTCGGCGATCGTCTTCTGCTTGGGCGCGTCTGCGGCCATCAGGCGACCCCGGCCTCGGCCAGCGCCTTGTCGATGGCGGGCTTCACGGGGTCGGCCGTCAGCGACAGCGGCAGGCGGACTTCTTCCGTGCACAGGCCCAGCTTGGCCAGGGCGTACTTGGTCGGCGACGGCGAATTGTCGAGGAACAGCGCCTTGTGCAGGCCGATCAGGCGCTCCTGCCACGAGCGGGCGGCGGCGAAGTCGCCGGCCTGGATGGCGTCATACAGGGCGACCATGGCCTCGGGCGCGACGTTCGAGGTCACGGAGATGACGCCCACGCCGCCGTGGGCGGCATAGCCCAGATAGCTGGAATCATCACCCGAGATCAGGTCGAAAGCGCCGTCGATGTTGGCGCGCATCCAGCTGGCCCGCGCCACGTCGCCGCTGGCGTCCTTGATGCCGACGATATTCGGGTGCGCCGACAAAGCCGCCGTCGTCTCGTTCGCCAGGTCCACGCCCGTACGGCCCGGCACGTTGTAGAGCAGGATCGGCAACTGCACGGCGTCGGCCACGGCTTCAAAATGCGCCTGCATCCCGGCCTGCGACGGGCGATTGTAATAGGGGGTGACGACCAGAGCGCCGTCTGCGCCGACCGTCTTGGCGAAACGGGTCAGCTCGATCGCCTTGTCCGTCGCGGACGAACCCGCGCCGGCGATGACGCGGATTCGGCCGGCGGCGATCTCGACACACTGCTCGACCACGCGCTTATGCTCGTCCAGGTGCAGGGTGGCGCTCTCGCCCGTAGTGCCCATCGGCACGACGCCGTGAACTCCAGCGGCGATCTGACGTTCCAACAGGCGCTTGAAAGCGGCCTCGTCCACGTTTCCGTCACGAAGAGGTGTGATCAGGGCGGTGATCACGCCCTTGAACAAGGGGGCGGTCATGGGAACAACATACCTGCGCGGAGAAATGGGCGGCGTTCCGCCCGTCACTAATCGGCAAAGGGTAGGTTGCCCGCCGCTTGGCCGCAACCAAAGATGAATGAGGATCAGATATCTGATGATCGCGACGACCGTGGCCGCCGCCCTGGCGATACTGACTCCACCGGCTCAGGACGTGCTGAACAGCACGCCGACGCCCTATTCCGCCAGTCAGGGCGGGATCATCAGCAGCCAGGACGCCGCCCTGGTGCAGCAAGGGCTGACGGCCGCGCGGGCGCGCGACGTCGTGGGCACGCAGTCCATCATGGCGCGCATTTCCGATCCGACCGCGCGCAAGCTGGTCGAGTGGGCGCTGGTCGACACCTCGGACAAGCAGATGTCCTACAGCGATCTGGCGCTGGCCCAGACCGACCTGGCCAACTGGCCGCGCGGCGATTCGCGTCGGGCGGCGGGCGAGCGCGCGCTGGACATGGCGGGTCAATCGCCGGACGCCGTCCTGGCCTTCTTCAGCGGAACCGCACCGACCACGGCTCAGGGAGCCATCGCCCTGGCCGGCGCGCTGGAGCAGACGGGTCGCCGTCAGGAGGCCCAGGCCCTGATTCGAGACTGGTGGCGCACCCAGAGCTTTGAAGAGGCTCAGCAAAGCCGAATTTATGCGCGCTGGGGCGGCTGGCTGACCAGCGACGACCATGTGACGCGGTTGAACATGCTGCTGCTGGGGCCGCACGGCCCGGCGACGCGCGCCATGGTCGCCCTGGTCCCGGCCGATCGCCAGGCTGTCGCCAACACCGTAATGGCGCTGCGCACCGCCTACGCTCCCGATGTGATCGTCAGCGGCCTGTCTCAGAGCCAGGCCAATGATCCAGCCGTAGTGCTGGAACGGGTGCGCCTGTTGCGCTCGGCCGGACGTCAATCCGAGGCCTTCCCCCTGTTGTCCGCCCTGCCCGCCGCGCCGTCGCACGCCGACGGCCAGAACACCCTGTGGAGCGAGCGCCGCAACTACTTCCTGGACGCCCTGCAACAAGGGAACCCCCGCGCCGCCTACGCCGCCATGAACGGCCACGGCTTCCCTTCAGGCGAGCGCAAGGTCGACGCCGAATTCTTCGCCGGTTGGGTCGCCCTTACCAAGCTGAACGACCCGGCGACGGCGGCGCAGCATTTCGAAGTCCTGCGCAACGCCTCCTCGACCCCGATCACCCAGGGCCGCGCCCTGTACTGGCTGGGCCGTGCAGCCGAAGCGCGCGGCGACCGACAGGACGCCCAGCGTTGGTATCAGGCGGGCGCCGAGCACTGGCAGACCTTCTACGGTCAGCTCGCGGCGGAAAAGGCGGGCGCGACGACCCTGACTCTGCCTGGCGAGCCGTCGCCGTCGGCGGAAGACGTGAACCGCTTCGAGGACAATGAAGTGGTGCGCGCCACCCGCATCCTAGGTCAGATCGGCGAGAAGACCCTGATGCGGGTCTTCGCCTATCATCTGGATGATACGCTGCCGTCGCCCTACGACCTGTCGCAGCTGTTCGACCTGATGCAGGGCTACGGCGACCAGTTCGGCTCGATGATGGTCGGCCGCGCGGCCAGCCAGCGCGGCTTCGTCATGCCGGAGCGCATGTATCCGATCCGCCTGCCGCAACAGGTTCCGGGCATGGCGCCGAACGAGTTTGCTCTGGCCATCACCCGTCAGGAATCCAGCTTCGATCCTCTGGTCCGCTCGCATGCCGATGCGCGGGGCATGATGCAGCTTCTGCCCGCAACGGCGCAGGGCGTAGCGCGCCGCATGGGCCGTTCATTCAGCTCCGAACAGCTGTGGGATCCGGAGGTCAACATGACCCTGGGCAGCTACCACCTGGGCGAACTGATGAACAATTTCGGCGGCTCTCCGCTGCTGGCCTCCGTCGGCTACAACGCCGGCCCGGCGCGCCCGCCGCAATGGACCGCGCGCTGCGGCGACCCGCGTCAGGCCCAGGTCGACCCCATCGACTTCATCGAATGCGCCCCCTTCACCGAGACGCGCAACTACATGATGCGGGTGATGGAGAACATGCAGGTCTATCGCGCCCGCCTGAACGGCGGCTCGGCGCCGCTGACGCCGTCAGCGGACCTGGCCCGAGGCACGCCGCCCAACACCGGCCCGCGTCCCTATCAACCCTGATCCGCTACTGGGACGACAGACGGCGGGCCGCCAGCAGCGGCCCGTCCAAGGCCTCCAGCCAAACGGCGTCGAGGTTGAAGACGGTCTTCAGCACGCGCGGCGACAGGGCCTCGGTCGGCGCGCCGTCGGCCGCCGTCCGCCCTTGATCCAGCACCACGATCCGATCGGCGAAGCGCGCGGCCAGCGTCAGGTCATGCAAGCTGACCAGGACGCCATGCCCGGCGCCTGCGCGCGCCCGCAGCCGTTCAAGCACCAGAAGCTGAGCGTCAGGGTCTAGACCGGCGATCGGCTCGTCCGCGACCAGCAAG
>NZ_GL883086.1:611566-623784 GCF_000204035.1 Brevundimonas diminuta ATCC 11568 | reverse complement strand
CCCCATTGACAGGCCGGACGCCCGCGCCGCCTCCTCGCCCAGGGTCAGCATCCGCAGGCCTGGCGACGCACCTCGCGCCAGCAGGCCGGCGATCAGCACGGCGTGCGCCACCCAGGCGACATCAATCCAGCTACGGTTCTCGACCGAGCCCATCAGCCAGTTCATCACCTCCGCCGAAGCGATCGGCGACGGCGACAGGTTGAAGATCAAGGCGGTCAACGCGCCCGCGAAACTGGACAGAGCCACGCCGAACAGGATCAGCGCCTCGGGCGTCCGCACCCGTGCGGCCAGGGCGATCAACAGCCCGCCGCCGACCGTCGCGCCGAACAGAGCCGAAACTTCCACCGCGCCGGGGATCGCCGCTAGACCCAGCACGATGGCCGTCGCGGCGGCCAGGGCCGCAGTCGCGGACACGCCCAGCACGCCCGGTTCGGCCAGCGGGTTGCGCAACAGCCCCTGCATCACCGCCCCCGCCAGCCCCAGAGCTGCGCCGACGAACAGGGCGCAGACCGCTCGGGGGGCGCGCACGAGCCAGAGCACCTCGCCAGGTCCGGAGCCCGGAGCGCCCAAGGCCATCATATAATCGGCGGTGTTGAAACGGGTCTCGCCCAGCGTCACCGCCAGTGCGATCGCCAACGCGATCGCCGTCGCCAGGCCGATATTCAGCGTCGAAGTCTTGCTCATGACGCCTGCTCGGCCAACTGCGCGGCGGCGTCAGCTGCGAACCAGGCCGGGCACGTCAGCGTCGCACCAGGCAGTTCAGCCGCCGTCCGCCCTCGCATGGCGCGCTGCATCACCGGATGCCGCCCCGCTCCGCGCCAATCCGAACGCGCCAGGTCGAAGAAGCCCTTCACGTACAGGGCGGGCGGCGTCAGAAGCACCCTTTCCAGACCCAGAGGTTGATAGCCCGGCCGTTCAACTGCATTGCGAAACCCAGCCGCGCGCAGGACAGCGTCCATCAAGGAGCCCGGCCCGGAAGTGAAGCCGCTGGCCGTGACATAGACGGCCTTGCGCCCTCGGCCTGCGCTTTCGGCCTTGGCCAACTGCGCCCCCATGCGCTGCACCAAAGCCTTGCCTCGCTCAGGGCGGCCGAGAGCCTGAGCTACGGCATGAATGTTGGCGCGAACCCCATCCATGTCCGTGGCGTCGGATATCGTAACCGTGCGGACGCCATCGCGCTCCAAAGCGGCCAGAAGGCGGGCGTCGCCGCCCCAGTAGCGCACCGCCACATCGGGTCGAAAGCCGACAGCGGCCTCGAACGTCGGCCGCACTCGCCGATGGCCCTGGACGTCAGCGCGCAGCCAGGAATCGGGATCATCCGCTCTCGGAGACAGACCCAGCTCAGCGTCAGGGGCAAGGGCGAGGACAAACTGATCGGCGCACTGATCCAGCGCCATGACCCGCAAGGGCTCGGCCGCCGCGACGCTGCTCCAACACGCCATCACCGAAACGACGGCCGCGATCGCGACCTTCACGAGGCGGTCAATCCCGCGAACAAGGCGTCCATCTGGGTGCGGACCAAGGTCTCACGATCCGCCCAATCGAAATAAGGCTTGGTCGTCATGATCGAGACCAGCCCATGGGCGCTGGCCCAGATGACTTGCGCCAGCGTGCGCGGATCGCCTCGCAGCGCGCCCTGATCGACAGCCTCCTCGACCACGCTGACAAAGGCGCGGAACAGGTCGGCCCCGCTCTGTTGCGCCACGGTCTCGGCGCCGTGGCGCGTATGGACCTGCGGAGTCAGATAAGCCAAGCGATAGGCGTTGGGATTGGCGAATCCGAACGCCATATAGTTCTCGACGATCCGCCGCAGCCGCGCCAAGGGAGGCGCATCCTCCGCCAAAGTCCGTCGGTGTTGCTCGGCCAGGGTGTCGAAGGCGTTGCGACAGATCTCGTTGAGGATCTCGCCCTTGTCCGCGAAGTGCATATAGAGGGCGGTCGACGACAGGCCCACCTCATCCGCGATCTTGCGAATGGTGGCGCCTTCATAGCCGCGCTCGACGAAGATACCTTCCGCCGCCGCCAGGATTTCTGCACGGCGCTCGTGCCCTTCACCCTTGGGTTTTCGTGTCGAACGCGACGATGCGGCAGATGCGAGCGACACTCGAATGCTCCCCAAGCTGAACTCCCGTGTGTGGCCAGTGATAACCGCAAAAGTCGGCTCCGGCCAAATATATTGCTTTACAGAAATGTCAGTATAACGTCGGTCTCTGGGCAGGAGGGCGACGATGCGAAGGGGAACGACCGCCCAGGCGGACGACGATGCTCTGAAGTCTGCGCGGACCACGCTGACAACCCGTCAGACGCTGGGTCTCACCCTCATTCTCACCGGCGTTTTGGGCGCCACGGCCATGGCCCCGCTGTCGGGGTCGGTCGTACTTCTGAGCTTGCAGATCGGCTTCATGAGCTTGGCCGCATGGAGGGTGTTCCTGCTCTGGAACAGCCGTGTCCAGCCCTTGTCTGACACGCCGCAAATTTGCGCGGACCCGTCATGTTCATGGCCTCGCTACACCGTTGTGGCGGCCTTGTATCAGGAGACGGCCGTCCTGCCGCAACTGATCGAGCGGCTGACCGACATCGACTATCCGAGCGATCGTCTCGAAGGCTTTCTCGCGCTTGAGACGGATGACGTCGCGACGATCAAGGCTGCATTGGACCTGCCCAGACCTGACTGGCTTCAGGTGTTGATCGTACCGCCCGGCGCGCCCAAGACCAAGCCCCGCGCCCTGAACTACGCTCTGGCGCGCTGTAGCGGCGACCTGGTCACCATCTATGATGCAGAAGACGATCCCGACCCGCTGCAACTGCGCGAGGCCGCGACGCGCTTCATCCATGAAGGCGACAGCCTGGCCTGCCTTCAGGCGCCGTTACGCATCCGCTGCAGGAACAAGGCCAGCGCCAGCCCCTTTCTCGACCGACAGTTCGCGGCCGAATACGCCGCCCTGTTTGAGGTCACCCTACCGGCCATGAGTCGTCTGGCCCTGCCCTTTCCTCTCGGCGGAACCAGCAACCACTTCCGCGTGCCCGTCTTGCGGGCGCTGGGAGGCTGGGACGCCTGGAACGTCACCGAGGACGCCGATCTGGGCTTTCGCATCTGGCGCGCCGGCTATCGGCTCGGCGTCATCCAGAAGCCGACCTACGAACCGCCGCCCGGCCCCTTGCCGCTGTGGCTGCCCCAACGCACACGCTGGCTGAAGGGGTATCTGCAAACCCTGGCGGTCCATACGCGTTACAGTGAGGGGATGGGCTGGCGAGGTTGGACGGCGCTGGCCGCCACCGTCGGCGCCGGAGTGGCGTCAGCCGCTATTCACGCCGTCTGCGCCGCCTGGATGTTCAGTCTGGCCCTAACCTCTATCGTCGCCGGGCGCCTTCCTCACTTTTCGCCGCTGGGCAGCATCGTTCTGGTCTCCGGCGTCATCGCCGCCTGGCTGCTGAAGCACCGGGGCGTCCGACAGGCAGGCGGTTCCTATGGCCTGGGCGACATGCTGGCGTCCCTCGCCTACTGGTGCCTGCTCAGCCTGGCGTTCGCCCATGCCGTGATCCGACTGATCTTTGAACCGCATCACTGGGACAAGACCCCGCATCAGGCTGAACCCGAACCTGATATCGCCATGATCGACGGTGCTGACGCTGGACGAGCGGCCGCCTGAGCGCCTATCAGCGCGCATGGCTCCGGTTCTCTCATCCTCGCCCGAAACCCTCGTCACGCGTGGGTGGTCGGACTACGCCCTTCTGGACAGCGGCGACGGCCGCAAGCTCGAGCGCTACGGTCGCTACACCGTCGTACGGCCCGAGCCGCAGTGCTTCTGGAAGGCGCATGACGAGAACGCCTTCGAGCGTGCCAACGCCATGTTCGACCCGCAACAGGAGGAAGAGGATTCCGGCCGCTGGCGCTTCGACGCCCACGGCCCGATCGACGCCTTCCCTCTGCAATGGCGCGACGTGCGTTTCATGGGACGGTTCACCCCGTTCCGCCATCTGGCCTTCTTCCCCGAGCAGGCGGCCAACTGGGAATGGCTGGACGCCCGCGTCCGCACCCTGCAGCAACCCAAGATCCTGAACCTGTTCGGCTACACCGGCGTGGCCAGCCTGGCCTGTTCGGCGGCGGGCGCCCACGTCACCCACGTCGACGCCTCCAAGAAGTCGGTCGCCTACGCCCGGGAGAACGCCGAACTGTCAGGCCTGGCCGACCGCCCGATCCGCTGGATCGTCGAGGACGCCCGCAAATTCGTGGCGCGTGAAGTCCGTCGCGGCAGCAAGTATGACGGCATCATCCTGGACCCGCCGAAATACGGCCGCGGCGCCAACGGCGAGGTCTGGCGCCTGTTCGAGGACATGCCGGGGCTGCTGAAAGACTGCGCCGCCCTGCTGTCAGACGACGCCTCCTTCCTGTTGCTGAACGCCTATGCCGCGCGGATTTCCGGCCTGTCGCTGGCGCACATGATGGCCGAGGCGACCCATGATCGCGGCGGCCGTATCGGCTGGGGCGAGTTGGCCCTGTCCGAAGACGGCAAGAACGCCCGCGCCATCGGCCTCAGCTTCTTCGCCCGATGGAGCAACGACGGGGGTCGCGCCTGATGACCGAACGCCTCATCACCTCTCTGACCAATGACACGATCAAGGCCGTACGCGCCCTGCACATGCGCAAGGAGCGCGAGGCGACCAGCCGCTTCCTGGCCGAAGGGCTGAAGTTCATCGGTGAAGCGCTGGATCAGGGCCGCGCGCCGGTCATGCTGCTGGTCGGCCAGGACGCCCGCCCGCATCCGTTGCTGGACCGCGCCAAGGCCGAAACGCTGAAGGCCGGCGGCCAGATCATCGTCGTCACCCACGCCATCCTCGAAAAGATCAGCCGTCGCGACAATCCGCAGACGGTGCTGGGCGTGTTCGAACAGGTCTATACCCCGCTGGACGCCATCCAGCCTGACGCCAAGCCCTGCTGGGTGGCGCTGGAGCAGGTGCGCGATCCGGGCAATCTGGGCACCATCATCCGCACCGCGGACTCGGCCGGGTGCGGCGGGGTCATCCTGATCGGCGACTGCGTCGATCCCTTCTCGGTCGAGGCGGTGCGCGCGACCATGGGCTCGGTCTTCGCCGTGACCATCAGCAAGGCCTCGCGCGAAGAGTTCCTGGCCTGGCGCGCCCAATGGCCGGGCAGCGTGATCGGCACCCGCCTGGACGCGACGCACGGCTATCGCGACAGCCCTGTGCGCCATCCCGCCATCATCATGATGGGCAATGAACAGGCGGGTCTGACTGATGAACTGGCCGCCGCCTGCGACTTGAACGTCAAGATTCCCATGCGCGGCCGCGCCGACAGCCTGAACCTGGCCGTCGCGACGGGTGTCATGGTCTATGCCGTGACGGACGCGGCCTACGGCTCCAGCCTCTAGGCCTCGCCTTCGGTCTTGATGCGACCCATGCCGATCAGGGCCAGAACCGTCAGCACGGCCGCCACCGTCAGATAGGCGCCGACGGCGTGAAGGCCGTAGTGACCCGCCAACCAGGTCGCGGCAAAGGGCGCCAGCGAGGCGCCGAGGATGCCCGCCAGATTGAAGGTCATGGACGCGCCCGTATAGCGCAGGCTCGTCGGGAACGGCCGCGCCAGAGCCGCGCCCAACGGGCCGTAGGTGCAGCCCATCAGGCTGAAGCCGATGATGAAGAAGGCGACAACGCCTACCATGCCCCCGCCGCCGAACAAGGGCGCCAGGATCAGACCGAACAGGGAGATGGCGACGGTGGTCACGAGCAGGGTCCGCCCCTGCCCCCATTTGTCCGCCGCCAAGGCCGCCAACGGAATGAACAGGCCGAAGAAGCAGACGCCCAGCAACTGGATCGGCAGGAACTGCTCGCGCGTGTAGCCCATGCTGGTCGTGCCCCAGCCCAGGGCGAAGACCGTCATCAGATAGAACAGGACGAAGGTCGCCAGCCCCGCCAGGGTTCCGGTCAGCAGGGCGAACTTGTGGTGCGTCACAAGCGTCAGTGCGGGCGCCTGGACCCGTTCGGCGCGGTCGATGGCGCGTTTGAACTCGGGCGTTTCGGTGATCTTCAGCCGCATCCACAGCCCGACGACGACCAGCAGGGCGCTGGCGATGAAGGGAACGCGCCACCCCCAGGCCATAAACTGGCTCTCGCTCATCACCTGGCTGAGGATGATGAAGGACAAGGTCGACAGGATGAAGCCGATCGGCGCGCCCAGCTGCGGGAACATGCCGAACCAGGCCTTCTTGCCCGGCGGGGCGTTCTCGGTCGCCAACAGCACCGCCCCGCCCCACTCGCCGCCCAGCCCCAGTCCCTGGCCGAACCGGCAAAGGGCCAGCAACAGGGGCGCGATCACCCCGACCGAATGCCAGGTCGGCAACAAGCCGATGGCGATGGTCGACAGGCCCATGGTCATCAGCGCCGCCACCAGGGTCGCCTTACGACCCACTCGGTCGCCGAAGTGGCCGAAGACGACCGCTCCGATCGGCCGCGCGAAAAAGGCGATTGAGAAGGTCGCGAACGAGGCCAGCATGGCCGTCATCCGGTCCCCGCCGGGGAAGAACAGGTCTGGAAAAACCAGCACCGCCGCCGTGGCGTAGATGTAGAAGTCGTAGAACTCGATCGTCGTGCCGATCAGGCTGGCGAACAGAACGCGCCGCTTGGAGGCGGAAGGCGGTGAAACGGCGGCGTCGGTCACGCGAAATCCTTACGGTTGACGCACGATCTTTGCGGCGCGCCGCTGTCAGGCGTCAAGCGGACAGGATCAGGTTCCGCGCGGCTTGGCCCGATTGGTCGGCGCCGCATTGGCCGGGTCTTCCGGCCAGGGGTGGCGCGGATAGCGGCCCCGCATCTCGCTGCGGACCGCAGCCCATGAACCAGACCAGAATCCCGGCAAGTCCTTCGTCACCTGCACCGGCCTTCGTGCGGGCGACAGCAGGCTAAGCGTCAGAGGGATGCGGCCGCCGCCCACCGTCGGATGGGTCTTCACCCCGAACAGTTCCTGCACGCGGATTTCGACGCGCGGCCCGCCCTCGGCGGCATAGTCGACGCCCGCGCTGCCGAGCGGCGTGGTCAGGCGCGTCGGCGCCAGCTCGTCCAACCTGCGCTGCAAGTCCCAAGGGATCAGGCCGCGCAAAGCCTCGGCCAGCCTGCCGTCGCCGATGTCGGCCAGCGACCGCGCCCCATCCAGCAACGGCCACAGCCAGTCCTCTCGCGCCGCCAGCAAGCCTTCATCCGACACGTCGGGCCAAGCCTCGTCCAGCCCACGCAGGAAGGCCAGGCGCGCCCGAAGCGCCCCTGCCTGCTCGCCCCATTTCAGCGCGCCCAGGCCCCCGGCCTCGATCTCCGATTTCAGCGCCGCCGTCATGGCCGCTCGGTCCGGCGCGCCGACGACCTTTTCATCCAACACAAGGGCGCCGATGCGACGGATACGGCGGATCACCGGCTTGCCCGAAGGCTCGCGCGCCAGCCTGTCCTCGACCTCGATCAGATGCGCCAGATCGCTTTCGAGCGTCGAGGCGTCCAGCCCCGCCGCCAGACGGATGCGGTCGCGGGCGTCGCCGCCTCCCAGCTCAGCCACGGCCAGCCAAGGTTCGCGGGCCAGATGGTCCGTCGGCTCGATGAAGGCGCCGCGCCCCGAGGCCAGCAGCACCTCGCCCGGCTTGCCCTTGGCGCGCGCGATGCGTTCAGGGAAGGCTTCGGCCAGCAGCAGACCTGCATCCGCCTCTCCGTCTCGACCGCCGCCTGCCGCCCGCGCCCAGCGTTCGGCCAGCTTCATCGCATCGCGGCCGCGCGGCGAGCGATCTCGCTCAAACCCCTTCAGGCGATCGTGCAGATCGACGCCGTTCCCGCCCAGCCCCGGTTCGCTGAGCACGGCTGCGATCTTCCCCCCGCCTAGAGCGTCGCCCTGATCCGAGGCGACCGCGACCATATGCGCCAGCCGCGGCGCCAGCGGAATGCGGGTCAACCGCCGTCCGTGCGGCGTCAGATCGCCCTTGCCGTCCAACGCGCCCAGCCGGGCCAGCACCTTGCGCGCCTCGGCCATGGCCCCGGCAGGCGGCGGGTCCAGCAGGGCCAGCCCTTCGACCGACTTCGCACCCCACCGCGCCAGATCGAGGGCGAAGGCGGTGAGGTCCGCCTCTTGGATCTCGGGCCGCTGGTGGGCGACCAGGCCGCGCGTCTGCTCCTGGTCCCACAGGCGATAGCAAACGCCGGGTTCGACCCGGCCCGCGCGGCCCCGGCGCTGCTCAGCCGAGGACTTGCTGACCTTGACCGTAGCCAGCCGCGTCAGGCCGCTGGACGGATCGAATCGCGGCACGCGCGACAGACCCCCGTCGATGACCACGCGCACGCCCTCAATGGTCAAACTCGTCTCGGCCACCGAGGTCGCCAGCACCACCTTGCGGCGGCCGGGCGCCGCAGGCTCGATGGCGCGGTCCTGCTCACCCTTGTCCAGTGCGCCATATAGGGCGACGACATCGACGGTCGGATCGCGCAGACGATCGTTCAGCCGTTGAACGACCCGGTGGATTTCGCCCTGCCCCGGCAGGAACGCCAGGATGGAGCCGGTCTCATCGTGCAAGGCCTGGACTACGGCCTTGGCCATGGCGTCCTCGAGCCGCTCGACCGGGTTTCGGCCCAGGTAGCGGGTCTCGACCGGGAACATCCGCCCTTCGGCCTCGATGACGGGCGCGTCGTCCAGCAGGCGCGACACGCCCACGATGTCCAGGGTGGCCGACATGACCAGCAGGCGCAGGTCGTCGCGCAACACCGACTGGCTCTCGCGCGCCAAGGCTAGGCCCAGGTCGGCATCCAGGCTGCGTTCGTGGAATTCGTCGAACAGAACGGCGCCCACGCCTTCCAGCGCAGGGTCGTCGAGAATCATCCGCGTGAAGACGCCCTCGGTGACCACCTCGATTCGGGTTTCCGAGCCGATCCGACTCTGCAGGCGGGTACGATATCCGACGGTTTCGCCGGCCTTCTGACCCAGAGAGGCGGCCATGCGGTCGGCTGCGGCGCGCGCGGCCAGTCGTCGCGGCTCCAGCACCAAGACCTTGCCTTCGCCTAGCCACGGCTGATCCAGCAAGGCCAAGGGCACGACCGTGGTCTTGCCCGCGCCCGGCGGGGCGGCCAGGACGACGGCGTGGGTCTGGGCCAGGGCCGCCTTCAGCGGCTCAAGAACGGCGTGAATCGGCAACATCACCGGCCTGTAGCGCCTTCGACGGGGTTCACGAAAGCGTCGTCGACGCGTCATCCTTCGTAAACCGCGTTGCGCCTGAGCGTTCAGATGGCTAGCGTCCCCGCCCAAGAAGGCGACCCGGGAGGGGTCGTCGCATAAGTTGGGGGCGCACCTGCATGTCTGCAGACGGCGTAAAGCCTGCCGGAAACCGGCTATTTCTTAAAAAATCCATCGCCCAGATTCAGAAGGAAGCCGCCAAGAGCGAGCTGAAGCGGACTCTCGGCCCGCTGAATCTGATGAGCCTGGGCATCGGCGCCATCATCGGCGCCGGCATCTTCGTTCTGACGGGTCAGGTGGCCTCGGCGCACGCCGGTCCGGCCATCATGTTCTCCTTCGTCATCGCCGGCATCGCCTGCGCCTTGGCGGGCCTGTGCTACGCCGAACTGGCGTCGACCATGCCGGTGTCGGGTTCGGCCTACACCTACGCCTACGGCACCCTGGGCGAGGTTTTCGCCTGGGTCATGGGTTGGCTTCTGGTCCTGGAATACGGCGTCGCGGCCTCGACCGTGGCGGTCGGCTGGTCCGGCTACGTCGTGTCGATCCTGAATGACTTCGGCCTAAGCGCTAGTCTGTTCCCGACAATAACCTATCCCGGCGGCGAAGGGCCTCAGTGGGCCACCCCTCTGATCCAGTACGTCGCCTCGGGCGACAATGCAGGCTTCCCGCTGACGGGCACCTTCAATCTGGTCGCGGCCGTCGGCATCGCCGCCGTGTGCGGCCTGCTGGTGCTGGGCGTGTCGGAATCGGCGAACATCAACAACGCCATCGTCGTCATCAAGATCATCGTCCTGCTGACCTTCATCGCCGTGGGTCTGCAGTACATCAACCCGGCCAACTGGGATCCCTTCATCCCGCCGCAGGGCGAGAGCTGGGACCAGTTCGGCGTCGGCGGCATCTTCCGCGGCGCCTCGATCATCTTCTTCGCCTACGTCGGCTTTGAAGCGGTTTCGACCGCCGCCGCCGAAGCCAAGAACCCGTCGAAGGACGTGCCGATCGGCATCCTGGGCGCCCTGTTCGTCTGCACCCTGATCTACATGGTCGTGGCCGCCGTCATGACTGGCGTCGTCCCCTACCTGGAGCTGGCCTCGCCGGCGCCGATCGCCGTCGCCATCGACCGCATGGGCCTGGAATGGGCCAATGTGCCGCTGGCCGGCGCGCCGAGCGGGCAACTGAACCTGATCGCCTTCCTGATCAAGATCGGCGCCATCACCGGCCTATCCTCGGTCATGCTGGTGCTGTGCTATGGCCAGACGCGCATCTTCTACACCATGGCGCGCGACGGCTTGCTGCCCAAGGCGTTCGCCCTGGTGCACCCGAAGTTCCGCACCCCGTGGATCGGGACCATCCTGCTGGGCATCGTCATCGCCATTGCGGCGTCCTTCCTGCCCATCTCGATCCTGGGCGACCTGGTGTCGCTGGGCACGGCGACGGCCTTCGCCATCGTCTGCCTGTCGGTCATCGTCCTGCGTATCAAGCACCCGGAGATGGAGCGTCCGTTCAAGGTGCCGGGCGGCATGGTCACGGCCGTTCTGGGCATCCTGGCCTGTCTGACCCTGGCGTCGTTCAACTTCATCCCGATGGTGACGCACGCTCTGAACGACAATCCGCTGCCGCTGACCATCCTGGGCGTCTACGCCCTGGTCGGCGCCCTGATCTACGGCCTGTACGGCTTCGCCCATTCGAAGCTGGCCAAGGGCATCGACATCACCGAGGACACGACCCTGGAATCGGCGGTCGAGGCTCTCGGCCACGGCGTCGACAACAAGAAGGACTGATCACGGTCAGTCCTTCGGCCTAAAGCAGCGCGAAGCGCGGCAGACCCGATAATGAGAAGGCTCCGGAGCGATCCGGAGCCTTTTTCATATCCAGACGGGATTGCCCAAATCACCGCCCTCGCCTACAGCCTCAAGCGAACCTATGCGGATGTGGCGGAACTGGTAGACGCACCAGATTTAGGTTCTGGCGCCGCGAGGCGTGGAGGTTCGAGTCCTCTCATCCGCACCAAGGTCTTTCTGAAAACGACGCCTCACTCAACCGGCTGAGGCAGAAGAAGACGCAGCGCCGCCTGGACGCGCGGCAGGCGCATCAGAAATCCTGTCGTCAGCCCCGCGACGGCGAAGGCGCCGCCGAAAACGCCCGCATGCCAATTCGAAAACGCAAAGGCCGCAATAGCCGCAGCTAGCGGCGACGCGATGACCAGGGCGATCAGCCCTAGCGCCTTGAGCTTTGAAGACCGCCATTTTCGCATACCAATGTCATGCAGGCGGTGCTGGCTATTGTCCAGCTAGAACGCGCGCTCCGGCCCTGTCGCTCAGGTTTCAGTCAATCCGCGCAAGACGACCGGGATCAAGTCCGGCAAGTCCTCGGAGATCAACCCAGGCCCGAAACGCCGCGCCGCATCGCCATGCATCCACGCCGCCGCGCAGGCGGCGTCGAAGCTGTCCATATGCTGGGCGACAAGGGCGCCGATCAGGCCTGCCAAAACATCGCCGCTGCCTGCCGTCGCCAACCAGGGAGAGCCATGCGTGCTGACCGTGCAGCGCCCGTCGTGGGCCGCAATGACGGTTGCGGCCCCTTTCAGCACCACGACGGCCCCTGCGCGACGCGCGGCCTCCATCGCCGCCGCCTCACGTCCCGCCGCGGCCAAAAGCCCCGGGAACAGGCGTTCAAACTCTCCCTCATGCGGGGTCAGAACGTCGTCGCGATCCAACAGGGCGAACAGCTCCTGAGGTCGGCCCTGAAACAGGGTCAGGGCGTCCGCATCCACGATCAGGGCCGCCCCCGTCCGCGCCAGAGCCATCAGGTTGTGCGCCGTGGCGTCGGTCAATCCCGCCGCAGGCCCCATGACGACGGCGTCCATCGGCTCCGCCAGGGCCTGAAGCTGCTCCGCCCCGGTGAAGGCGGCCAGCATCACAGCCTCCAGGCTGGGCGCCAGAACCACGGCGGCGTCCGGCGGGCAGAAGACCTTCACCAGCCCAGCGCCGCCTCGCAGCCCGGCCCG
>NZ_GL883086.1:571353-611384 GCF_000204035.1 Brevundimonas diminuta ATCC 11568 | reverse complement strand
CGCCGGTCGACAGCGCGCCGCCCGACACCACGCCCAGACGGCCGCGCATGTGCTTGTGGGTCTCAGTGGCAGGCCAAGGCAGGCGATCGCGCCATTCGCCGGGGTCGTTATGCGACTTCATGTGGATTTCCGTTCACGGATGGCCTCAATGGACGAAAATCGCTTGCCATATTGTGCAATGCAATGTCCCTTTACCACCCGAGCGTCGGACCAACAAAGGAGCCGGCTCGGGATCCGCCATGAAGAAGATTGAAGCCGTCATCAAGCCGTTCAAGCTGGATGAAGTGAAAGACGCTCTCCAGGACATCGGAGTGCAGGGCATGACCGTGCTGGAGGCCAAGGGATATGGCCGCCAGAAGGGCCATTCGGAACTCTATCGCGGCGCCGAGTACGTCATCGACTTCCTGCCCAAGATCAAGATCGAGGTCGTGGTGGCGGATGACCTGGCCCCTGCCGTGGTCGAGACGATTCAGAACGCCGCCCGCACCGGCAAGATCGGGGACGGCAAGATCTTCATCACCCCCCTCGAAGACGTCATCCGCATCCGCACGGGCGAAACCGGCGCCCAAGCCATCTAGTCTGACGGCCGCCTCTCGGGGCGGCCGATTTCAATTCCCCAGCTACAGGACCTCCCCCCATGAGCGCCGCCAACAAGATCCTGCAAGAGATCAAGGACAAGGACGTCCAGTACGTCGACCTTCGCTTCACCGACACGCGCGGCCGCGTCCACCATGTGACCTTCGACATCGGCATGGTGGACGAGGACTTTCTGGAAGAAGGCACCATGTTCGACGGCTCGTCGATCGCGGGCTGGAAAGCCATCAATGAGTCCGACATGCTGCTGAAGCCGGACCTGTCGAGCGCCTATATCGACCCGTTCTATCAGCAGACGACCCTGTTCCTGTTCTGCGACGTCCTGAACCCGGACACGGCCGAGCCCTACAACCGCGACAGCCGGTCGATGGCCAAGAAGGCCCTGGCCTATGTCCAGTCGTCGGGTGTAGGCGACACCGTCTTCTTCGGCCCGGAAGCCGAGTTCTTCGTCTTTGACGATGTGCGCTGGAACACCGCGCCGCACGACACCCGCTACAGCTTCGACTCCAGCGAGCTGCCGGCCAACACGGGCGCCGAATACGCCGAGGGCAATCTGGGCCACCGTCCGTCGACCAAGGGCGGCTACTTCCCGGTCAACCCGGTCGATTCCGGCCAGGATCTGCGCGGCGAGATGCTGGCGGTCATGCGGGATCTCGGCCTTGACCCCGAGAAGCACCACCACGAAGTCGCCCCGGCGCAACACGAACTGGGCCTGAAGTTCAGCGACCTGCTGACCATGGCCGACCGGATGCAGCTGTATAAGTACGTGATCCACAACGTCGCCCACGCCTATGGCAAGTCGGCGACCTTCATGGCCAAGCCGATGTTCGGCGATAACGGCTCGGGCATGCACGTCCACATGTCGATCTGGAAGGACGGCAAGCCCCAGTTCGCCGGCGACCAGTACGCCGGCCTGTCGCAGGAATGCCTGTGGTACATCGGCGGCGTCATCAAGCACGCCAAGGCCATCAACGCCTTCGCCAACTCGACCACCAACTCCTACAAGCGGCTGGTGCCGGGCTATGAGGCGCCGGTAAAGCTGGCCTATTCGGCCAGCAACCGCTCGGCCTCGATCCGCATCCCGCACGTCACCTCGCCCAAGGCCAAGCGCCTGGAAGCCCGCTTCCCCGATCCGATGGGCAACCCCTATCTGACGTTCGTAGCCCTGTTGATGGCGGGCCTGGACGGCATCGAGAACCGCATCGATCCGGGCGCGGCCGCCGACAAGAACCTGTATGACCTGCCGCCGGAAGAACGTCATTCGATCCCGGAAGTCGCCGGTTCGTTGAAGGAAGCCCTTGAGGCGCTGGATGCCGACCGCGCCTTCCTCAAGAAGGGCGGCGTCATGGATGATGACTTCATCGACGCCTACATCACGCTGAAGCAGGAAGAGGTCGCCCGGCTGCAACTGCACCCGCACCCGGTCGAGTTCGACATGTACTACAGCTGCTGATCCCCGGATCGGTCCGAAACAAGAAGCCCCGGACGGTTCGCCGTCCGGGGCTTTTTCGTGTCGCCTTGTCGATCAGGAGGAGCCGCCCAGGAGCGCTGCTCCGAAACCGTCAGGCCGCCAGCCCGTCAGCGGCATCAGCCTTCTTGCGGCGCAGTTCGATGATGCGGACGCACCAGATGGAGACCTCGTAGAGCAGGACCATCGGCACAGCCAACATCAGCTGGCTGATCGGATCGGGCGGCGTGACCACAGCGGCGACCACGACCACGGCGACGATGGCGTAGCGACGCCCCTTGGCCATCATCTGACTATTGATCAGACCCGCCAGCCCCAGCAGGGTCATCACGACCGGCAACTGGAAGCACAGGCCGAAGGCCAGGATCAACGCCGTCACCAGGTTCAGATAGTCCGACACCTTGGGCAGCAATTCTGCCGCCACGCCCTCGCCGATGATCTGCTGGCTCAGCGAGAACCACATCACGAACGGCAGCATGACGTAATAGACGAGGGCCGCGCCCAGCAGGAACAGCACCGGCGCGGCGATCAGGAAGGGCAGGAAGGCGCCCTTCTCGTTGCGATACAGACCCGGCGCGACGAAGCGGTACAGCTGCCAAGCCAACACCGGAAAGGCCACAATGACGGCACCCAGCCCCGCCAGCTTCATCTTGGTGAACAGGATCTCCAGCGGCGCGGTGTAGATCAGCTTTACGCTGTTGTGATCCACATCCGGCACGGGGATCAGCCCGGCCGTGCCCAGGATCAGGCTGAACGGCGACACATGGCCGTGAGCCCCTACCGTCTGGTGGAAGGCGGCCGAGACCACATAGGGCTTCACCAGGAACAGATAGAGGGTCTCGGAAAAGGCGAAACAGCCGATGAAGGCGATGACAAAGGCGACCACGCAGATCATCAGCCGCGAACGCAACTCGATCAGGTGATCCATCAGGGGCGCGCGGGAAGCCTCGATCTCGGCTTCGTCGTGTTCAGCGCGACTCATAGATCAACCTTCTTGGTGCGCGTGACCTTGGGACGAGCGGCGTCAGCTTTCAGCCCAGGCTTGGCGGCCGGCTTGCGCGCCTTGGTCTTGGCGCCGTCGGCAGGGGCGGCGGCCGCCTTCTTGGCGCGCGGCTTGGCGACGGGTTTGGGCGCAGGTTCAGGCGCAACGGCGTCCGAAGCGGCATCCGGCCATTCATCGACGCCCGTGGCCACTGGCTGAGGGGCCTCGTCCGCGATCGGCACGGCGGGCGCAGGGACGGCCGGCGCTTCGATCGGCGCCTCCAGCTCCTTGCGAATGTCCTTGAAGGCTTCGTCCGCCTCGGCGCCCAGGGCGTACATCCCCTGCCCCGACCGCAACGCCTCGACCTCCTTGCGGAGGTCGTCCAGCTCGGACTGGCGCGCCATTTCGTCGAAGCTGGCGCGAAACTCATTGGCCATGCCGCGAGCCTTGCCGACGAACTGACCGACCCGGCGCATGAGCATGGGCAAGTCCTTGGGCCCCACGACAAGCAGGGCCACCAGACCGATGACAAGGATTTCGAACCCGCCGATTCCGGGGCCAAGACCACCCATGATTCAGCGTCTTCCGGCGAGGATCAGCGGTTCAGTTCTTCTTTTTCGGCGTCCGTGCGCGGCAAGGCGCCCGGAGCTTCCTTGTCCTTGGCGCCCGTGTCGTCCTTCAGGCCGTCCTTGAAGGCGCGAATGCCCTTGGCCGCATCGCCCATGATGCCCGACAGCTTGCCGCGGCCGCCGAACAGGACCAGCACGACGACGACGACGATGGCCCAATGCCAGATGCTCATGGAGCCCATGGCGATACCTCCTCAAGGGGACTCACCGAGACGCGGCCCCACCGACTGATTGTTGTGCGTCATATAGGCTGAGTGATGGCGACGCGCCAAGGGACGCTGTACGCATCGCGGCCATGAGTCTCAACGATCACGTCATCATCCACACCGACGGCGCCTGCAAGGGCAATCCCGGCCCCGGCGGCTGGGGGGCGATCCTGCAAACCGGCGGAGGTCACGAGAAGGAACTCTGGGGCGGCGAGTCCCTGACGACCAACAACCGCATGGAGCTGATGGCCGCGATCATGGCGTTGGAGGCGTTGAAGCGTCCCTGCCGCGTCGATCTGCACACCGACAGCAAATACGTCATGCAGGGCGTGACCGAATGGATTCGCGGCTGGAAGGCGCGCGGTTGGAAGACAGCCGACAAGAAGCCGGTCAAGAATGAAGACCTGTGGCGGCGCCTGGACGAGGCCCGCAACCGCCACGAGGTCAAATGGCACTGGGTGAAAGGCCACGCCGGCCACGCCCTGAACGAGCGGGCCGACGGCCTGGCCAATCGCGGCGTGGCGGAAATGCGCGGACGCTAGAGCGCCCGCACCTTCAGCAGAGGCCCCGACACCGATTCGATGATGACGCTCTCGCCCGCCAAGGGCGAAGCGCCTTCGATCTCGGCCGGCCATTCCGATCCCGATACGAAGACCCGGCCGCGCCCGCCGACAAAGGCCTCGACCACCCGAGCGCGCTCGCCGACCAGACGGATGTCGCGATCATTGATGTCGGGCTGATCCTTGGGGTTCACCCGCTTGATCAAACGACGCGACAGGACGGTTGAGGCCACCGTCAGCGCCGCGAAGACGCCGATCTCGACCGGCAGACCCAGTTGCGGCGCCAGGGCGGACAACAGGGCCGTCAGCCCCGCCGACACCGCCGGCCACAACAGCCACTCGGTCGAAGCCGCCGCCTCGATGCCCAGCAGGACGACGCCGATCGCCAGCCACAACCAGAACGGCTGCGAGGCGTAGAGGGAGACGAACCAGTCCATGCCCTACTCCGTCGTCGGCACGGCGCCGCTCGAACGACGCGGCGCGGCGCGCGGCGCAGCCTGACGCGCGTCCGTGCGGACCTGCTGCTGTTCCTTGGCCAGGCCGACCAGTTCGCCGACGCCCGCAATGGTGCCGACCAGGGCGCCCATTTCTGACGGCACGATGACCGTCTTCTGCTGCGGGCTGCGGGCCAGCTCGGCGAAGGCCTCCACATACTTCTGGGCCACGAAGTAGTTGATGGCGTTGACGTCGCCGCGGGCGATCGCCTCCGACACCATGGCGGTGGCCTTGGCTTCAGCCTCGGCTTCACGCTCGCGGGCCTCGGCGTCGCGGAAGGCGGCTTCCTTGCGGCCTTCGGCCTCAAGGATCGCGGCCTGCTTGGCGCCCTCGGCGCGGGCGATGGCGGCCTGCTTCTCGCCGTCAGCCTCGGTGATGACGGCGCGGCGCTCGCGTTCAGCCTTCATCTGACGGGCCATGGCGTTGGTGATGTCCACCGGCGGCGTCAGATCCTTGATCTCGATGCGGTTGGCCTTGATGCCCCACGGCTCGGTCGCGGCGTCGATGACGTGCAGCAGACGGGTGTTGATGCTGTCGCGCTGGCTCAGCACCTCGTCCAGCTCCATTGAGCCGACCACGGTCCGCAGATTGGTCATGCACAGTTGGGCGATGGCGTAGGTCAGGTCGTCGACGCGATAGGCCGCCTTGGCCGCGTCCATCACCTGAATGAAGACGATGCCGTCGACCTTCACCATGGCGTTGTCGCGGGTGATGACCTCCTGGGTCGGCACGTCCAACACCTGCTCCATCATGTTCATGCGGCGGCCGATGCGCTCGACGAACGGGGTCAGGATATGGATGCCCGGGGTCAGGGTCTTGGTGTATTTACCGAACCGTTCCACCGTGAATTCACGGCCTTGCGGCACGATCTTGATCACGCTGAACAGGAAGATGATCGCAAAGACTGCGAACATCACAAAGAAAATCAGCGAAAAATTCATTAGGCCCTCCGGTTGGAGAAAGAGCTTAGCCGCCCGGGGTGCGTCACGCCACAGAATCCGGTTCCGTCAGCATGACATCCGCGTCAGCCATTCGCCGCGCCATACGAATGATGCGTCGCGTCTCTTCCCAGTCGACCATGGTCAGGGCCGTCTCGAGCGGGAAAAAGCCTGCATCGGCGGCGTCATCGCCCGCAACGACCACGCCCGACGTCCAACGCGCGGCGTAGTCGATCAGGACATAATGTCGCCCCGCCTCTGGAAACAGCCCATCCACAACATCGATCAGGCCAATCAGATCCGCCTCGACGCCGGTTTCCTCTCGCAGTTCGCGAAGAGCGGCGGCGGCCAGGCGCTCGCCTGGCTCCAAGCGGCCGCCGGGCAGGCTCCATTCGCCCACGCGCGGCGGCGTGCCGCGACGGATCAGCAGCACTTCCTCGCCCTTGAGGCACACCACGCCCACGGCCGGTGTCGGAATCATATTTTGCCCCCAGATTGACCGCCAGAAGGCATGGTTTTGCGCTTCCACCACGGGCCGCCTTTTGCCACAAGGCCGATATGACCCTCCCGACGCCAGAATCCCTCGCTGAACTCAAGGCCGCCCTGCCCGGCGCCTGGACGCAAGACGCCGCCGAGATGGCGCCGTGGCTGACTGAGTGGCGCGGCCGCTGGACCGGCGAGACCCCGCTGCTGCTGCAACCGCGCACGACCCAAGAAGTCGCCCGCGCCGTCGAGATTTGCGCCCGTCACGGCACAGCCATAGTGACGCAAGGCGGCGGCACGGGCCTGGTCGGCGGTCAGATCCCTTACGGCGAGGTGCTGCTGTCCACGCGCAAGCTGCGGACCGTGCGCGACGTGACGCCGCTGGACGACGCCATGACGGTCGAGGCGGGCGTGACCTTGCTGGAGGCGCAGGAACTGGCCAAGGAAAAGGACCGCTTCTTTCCCCTCAGCCTCGCGGCCGAGGGCTCGGCCACCATCGGCGGCGTCATCTCGACCAATGCGGGGGGCACCGCCGTCCTGCGCTACGGCATGATGCGCGACCTGGTGCTGGGCATCGAAGCGGTCATGCCCGATGGTCAGGTGTTCAACGGCCTGAAGCGACTGCGCAAGGACAACACCGGCTATGACCTGAAGCAGATGTTCATCGGCGCCGAAGGCACCCTGGGCGTCATCACAGCCGCGACGCTGAAGCTGTTTCCCATCATGCGCAGCCGCGCCACTGCCATCGTCGGGCTGGAGAGCCACCACGACGCGGTCGTGTTGCTGGCCCGCGCCAAGGCCGAGACCGGCGGCGGGGTCGAGGCCTTCGAGCTGATGAAGCGGCTGGGCATGAGCCTGGTGCTGAAGAACATCCCCGACACGCGTGAACCTCTGGAAACCACGCCGCCCTGGTATGTGCTGATCGAGCTGGCCTCGGGCGAGCCGGACGGCGCCGAGGCGGCGATGGAGCGCCTGCTGACCGCCGCCTTCGAGGAAGGCCTGATCGTCGACGCCGCCATCGCCCAGAACGACGCCCAGAAGGCTGAATTCTGGCGTCTGCGCGAAGAGCATTCGGCCGCCCTCAAGCCCGAAGGCGGCGGATGGAAACACGACGTCTCGGTTCCCGTCTCGCGAATCGCGGACTTCATCGACGAGGCGACGGCGGCGGTTGAAAAATTCCATCCCGGCTGCCGGGTGTCGGTCTTCGGCCACGTCGGCGACGGCAATCTTCACTATGATGTGATCCCCGGCGTGGGTGAGGACGTGGCCGCCTTCATCGCGCGCTGGATGGAAGGGTCCGAGGTCATCCACGATGTGGTCGCTCGCTATGACGGCTCGATTTCGGCTGAACACGGGCTGGGGCGGCTGAAAACCGACGAGGCCCGTCGCTATAAATCGCCGCTTGAGGTCGCCACGATGCAGGCGATCCGTCAGGCCATCGATCCGCAGCGGATCATGAATCCAGCGGTTCTTTTTTGAGGGCTTGCGACCGTATGTGACGTTTCTCGCGGTTCAAAACCTCGTGGAAGCGGCCTATGAGGCCCGCTCTTGAGACGCATACGGAGTCGATCGTCTTGTTGATCGTCCTGTCCCCGGCCAAAAAGCTGGACTTCAATCCGCCCGCTATCGACGCCCCCGTGACGCCGAGGCGATGCGCCGATGAGACCGCCGAACTGGCCAAGGTGACGCGCGAACTCAGCCGTGCGGACCTACGCCGCTTGATGTCCATTTCCGACGCCCTGGCCGAGTTGAACTATCAGCGCTTTCAGGCCTTCGACAACGATGCGTCGGAAGGCGCGCTCCAGGCCGTCTTCGCCTTCGCCGGCGATGTCTATGACGGGCTGTCGGCGCGCACACTGTCGGTCGACGACCTGAACTGGGCGCAGGATCACCTGCGCATCCTGTCGGGCTTCTATGGTCTGCTGCGGCCGCTGGATGCGATTCAGCCCTATCGGCTAGAAATGGGCATCCGTCTGAAGACCAAGCGCGGCTCCACCCTGTACGACTTCTGGGGCGAGCGGATTTCGCTGCGCCTGAACGAGGACGCCGGAAAACTGGCCGAGCAGACGTTCGTGAACCTGGCCAGCCACGAATATTTCGGCGCGGTCGATGCTCGGGCGCTGAAGCTGCCGGTCGTCACTCCCCACTTCAAGGAAAAGAAGGACGGCGAGGCCCGCATCATCTCCTTCTACGCCAAGAAGGCCCGCGGCGGCATGGCCCGCTTCGCCATCGAGAATAGGCTGGAGAAGGTCGAGGATCTGAAAGCCTTCGATCGTGACGGCTATCGCTTCGACAAGAGTCTTTCGACGGACACGGACTGGATATTCATCAGGGAAGGAAATTCCTGATCGCCAGATTGAACGACTGCGGTTAGGTTGCGTTGCAGCAACATCTTCCACGGGTTCCTTCTGTCATGTTCGCGATGAACGATCTCAAAGGCCGCGTCGCGGTCGTCACCGGCTCGACCTCGGGTATCGGTCTGGCGTTTGCGCGGGCCGTGGCCCTATGCGGCGGCGACGTGATGCTGAACGGCCTGGGCGACGCCGAGGCCATTGAGACGACGCGCGCGGACCTGGCTGCCGAAACCGGCGTGCACGTCCTTTATCACCCCGCGGACATGACCCAACCGGATCAGATCGAGGACATGATCGCCACGGCGCAGCGCGAGTTGGGCCGCCTCGACATCCTGGTCAACAACGCCGGCATCCAGCACGTCGAAGCGGTCGAGAACTTCCCCGCCGATGCGTGGGAAAAGATCATCGCCATCAACCTGTCCTCGACTTTCTACGCGACCAAGGCGGCTATCCCGATCATGAAGGCCCAGGGTCGCGGACGGATCATCAACGTCGCCTCGGCGCACGGCTTGGTCGCCAGCCCGTTCAAGTCCGCCTATGTCGCCGCCAAGCACGGCGTGATCGGCTTCACCAAGACGGTTGCGCTGGAGCTGGCGCAGGAGAACATCACCTGCAACGCCATCTGCCCCGGCTTTGTCGAGACGCCGATCGTCACCAAGCAGATTCAGGATCAGGCCCGCACCCGCAACATGAGTGAGGAAGACGTGATGAAGAACGTCATTCTCGGCTCGCAACCGACCAAGCGCTTCGTCACGACCGACGAACTGGCGGGCATCTTCCTCTATCTGGCGTCGGATCTCGGCGCCTCGGCCAACGGCGCCCACTTCTCCGTCGACGGCGGCTGGACGGCCCAATAGCCTTGATGGCGCCCGCACGGGCCGAAAGACGGAGAGGCTGATGGCGAAACGCAAACCTGTCTGTCTGGCCCTACAGGGCGGCGGAGCGCACGGCGCCTTTCAATGGGGCGTGCTGGATCGGCTGCTTGAGGCCGATGTGTTGGACGTGCGCGCGGCCACAGCCGCCTCGGCCGGAGCGATGAACGCCGCCGCCCTGATCACCGGACTGGAACGCGGCGGCGCCGAAGGCGGGCGCGAGGCGCTGGACACCCTGTGGCGCGAAGTGAACCAGTCCGGCGGACGCAACGTCTTCGGCGACAGCGCCGTCTGGTCCAAGGCCCTGACGCCTGACTGGTTGAAGGGCACGCCGATGTGGCAGGCGGGGCAGACGCTGGCCCTGTCGATGAGCCCCTATTCCTTCAACCCGTTCAACCTGAACCCGCTGCGCCGGGTGCTGGAGACGGCAGTGGATTTCGAGGCCCTGCGCGCCTCATCCATCCAGATGTTCGTCTCGACGACGGCGGTGCGTGCGGGCCGTTCGCGCATCTTCAAGTCCGAGGAAATGGCGCCTGAGGTGCTGCTGGCTTCGGCCTGCCTGCCCCAGTTGTTTCAGGCGGTAGAGATCGAGGGCGAGCCTTATTGGGACGGCGGATACCTGGCCAATCCGGCGTTGTGGCCGCTGTTCTATACGGACACGCCGGACGATATTCTGCTGCTGCCGCTCAATCCGTTCCAGCGTGACGAGACGCCGCGCGAGGCGGGCGACATCAACGACCGTCTGAACGAGATCGTCTTCAACGCCCCGCTGGTCGCCGAACTGAGAGCCGTCGCCTTCGTTCAGGATCTGATCGCCGAGGGCAAGCTGAAGCCCGGCGAAGACCGTCGACGCGGCATCCGCATCCACGTCATCGAGGCCGACGAATGGCTGGGAGGCCAGTCGCTTCACTCCAAATTCGACACGGAGTGGAGCTATCTGAACGAGTTGAAACAGCACGGCCGGACAGCGGCCGACACCTGGCTTGAGACCTGCCTGCCCAAGGTCGGCAAGGCGTCAAGCGTGGATGTAAAGGCGCGGTTCCTCTAGCCGACGAAGCCCGCCGCGCGACGCAGGCGGTCGTTGATCGCCTCGCCCAGCCCCTTGGCCGGAATGGGCGATACCGCGATCCCCGAAGGCTTTGAGCGATCCGCCTCACGCAGCAAGCGGAACAGATTGGCCGCCGCCTCGCGCAGGTCGCCGCTCGGGCTGAGGCTCCAACGCGGATCGCCGACGCCCGCGCCGAAACCCAGCAGGATTTCGCCGTCCCTCGCCCCGTCCGCCTCGATCCGGACCGGAGCGTCGGGCGCATAATGCAGGGCCAGACGGCCAGGCGAACGGTGCCCCTGCCCGCCTTCGGCCAGCGGCCCGGCGGCCGCCTCGATCTCTTCGCGCGTGACGGAACCGGGACGCAGCAGGGCGACCTGACCGTCCAGCACCGAGACGACGGTGCTCTCCACGCCCACAGCGCAGGGGCCGCCGTCTACCGCCGCACCGACGGCCTGGCCCGTCTCTTCCAGAGCGTCGCCGAAAGTCGTCGGGCTGGGCCGTCCCGAACGGTTGGCCGAGGGCGCGACGACTGGCCCGCCAAAGGCGCCGATGACCGCCCGAGCGCGCGGATGGCCCGGCACGCGCACGGCCACGCTGTCCAGCCCCGCCCGCGCCAGATCACACACCCGCTCGCGATCGCGCACCGGGGCCACAATGGTCAGCGGTCCCGGCCAGAAGGCCTCGGCCAGCGCGCGCGCCTTGGCGTCGAACACGGCGATCGCCTCGGCGTCCACGGCGTTGGCGACATGAGCGATCAGGGGATTGAAGCGCGGCCGACCCTTGGCCTCAAAGATTCGCGCCACCGCTTGCGGGTTGGAGGCGTCGGCCGCCAGACCATAGACCGTCTCGGTCGGCAGGATGACCAAACGCCCCGTTTTCAGCGCCTCGGCGGCGATTTCGGGGCTGTCGCCTCTAGCGGGTCGGTCGGCGGGCACAGTCGGCCTTTCCTTACGCGGCGTCAGCCGTTCAAACAGGGGGCCACAGTGCGCGGAATCTCGACCAAAGTCCAAGCAGGCTTGCGCCCGGCGACGTGGCGGCCGACAGAAGCGCAACGTCTTTCTGAGGATAACCGATGAGCTACCGCGCCCCCGTCCGTGACATCGCCTTCGCCCTCGACGCCGTGGCCGGGATCGGCCAGGTGGCGGCGACCGGCGCCTTTCCCGATTACGACGCCGACGTCGCCTCGGCCGTGCTGGACGCCGCCGGTCAGTTTTCCGAAGAGGTGCTGGCCCCGCTGAACCGCCCCGGCGACCTGGCGGGCGCCAAATACGCCAACGGCGCCGTGACGGCCGCGCCCGGCTTCGCCGACGCCTATCAGCAGTTCGCGGCGGGCGGCTGGACCAGCCTGACCGCCTCGGTCGAGGCTGGAGGCCAGGCCCTGCCCAAGGCGCTGGAGCTGGCGGCCTATGAGACCGTCCACGCCGCCAACATGGCCTTCGGCCTGTGTCCCATGCTGTCGCTGGCCTCCATCGAGGCGCTGGAGCAGGTCGGCAACGAACATCAGAAGGCCACCTATCTGCCCAAGCTGGTCAGCGGCGAATGGACCGGCGCCATGGTGCTGACCGAACCGCACGCCGGGTCTGACCTGGGCGCCCTGACGGCGACGGCGGTTCCCAACGGCGACGGCACATACGCCCTGACCGGCCAGAAGATCTTCATCACCTGGGGCGACCACGACGCCACGGACAACATCGTCCATCTGGTGCTGGCCCGCCTGCCCGACGCGCCTGCGGGGCCCAAGGGCATCAGCCTGTTCCTGACGCCCAAGTTCGCCGTCAACGCCGATGGTTCTCTGGGCGAGCGCAACGCCTTCCGCCCGGTCGGCGTCGAGCACAAGCTGGGCATCCACGCCTCGCCCACCTGCGTCATGAGCTATGAGGGCGCCCGCGCCGAACTGGTCGGTCAGCCGAACCAGGGCCTGGCCCATATGTTCGTCATGATGAACGCCGCCCGCCTGGCCGTCGGCGTCGAAGGCGTGGGCATCGCCGAACGCGCCTATCAGCACGCCCTGGCCTATGCGCTGGAACGCCGTCAGGGCCGCAGCGTGTGGACCGGCGAAAAGGACGCCCCGATCTTCGACCACCCTGACGTGCGCCGGATGCTGTCGGTGATGAAGGCCAAGGTCGCCGCCGCCCGCGCCATCTGCCTGTCGACCGGCGTCGCCGCCGACCTGGCCCGTCACGCCTCCAGCGAAGAAGAGCGCAAGGCGTGGAAAGGTCGCGAAGACCTGTTCACCCCGATCGCCAAGGCCTGGTCCACGGACGTCGGCTGCGAGGTCGCCTCCCTGGGCGTTCAGGTCCACGGCGGCATGGGCTTCATCGAGGAAACCGGCGCGGCCCAATACTATCGCGACGCCCGCATCACCCCGATCTATGAAGGCACAAACGGCATTCAGGCGATGGATCTGGTGGGCCGCAAGCTGTCGATGGACGGCGGCGAGTCGGCCAAGGCCCTGATCGCCGAGATGAAGGCGACGCTGGCCCAGATCGACCGCCTCTATGCCGGCAAGCCTGTCGAGCGTTTCGCCACCGCTATCGAGGCGGTCGAGGACGCGACCCTGTGGCTGCTGGACGCCAAGTCGGACCCGGCCCGCGCCGCCGACGTTCTGGCGGGCGCTGACGCCTATCTGAAACTGATGGGCGACGTGGTCGGCGGCTGGATGCTGGCCAAGGGCGCCCTGGCGGCCAAGGCGAAGCTGGACGCCAATGACGGCGACGCCGTGTGGCTGCAGGGCAAGCTGGATCTCTATGAAGTCTACGCCGCCAATGCGCTGGGCCACGTCTCCAGCCGCCTGGCCGCCGTCGGACAGGGCGGCGACCTGCTGCAACGCATGAGCGCCGAAGCGCTGGCGGGCTGATCGCCGTTCTATATAACTTGAGCGTAAAGCGCCTCCTGTGCCACCTAGGCGCGGGAGGCGTTTTCGTATGAATCGAGCAGTCGGCGCGGTAGTCTTGGCCACGATCATTGTCGGGTCAGGCGCGACCGCCTTTGCCGAAGACAAAGCCCGACCTGAGCGGCTCCCCGTCGTCGTCGAAAATCCGGCCTGGGTTGTTCCGCCCCAGGTCGATGGCGACGACTACCCCATCTTCGCCGCATATCTGGGCGTGAACGGCTCTGTCAGCCTGGAGTGCATGGTCACTCCCCAAGGCAGCCCCGAAAACTGCCTGGTCAAGGACGAGCGGCCGACAGGGCTGGGTTTCGGCGATGCAGCCAAACGCATCATTCTTCGCCATCGTCTGACGCCGCGCCGCGTAAACGGCGTGGCGACACCGGCCAAGTTCGTGGTTCGCCTGCCTTTCACCGCCGATTTCGAAGAACCAGAAGACGCGGCCCCGCCTCCCACAACGCCCTGGACCGGACCGGAGCCTTCGGCTCCCCAACTCGCCAACGCCCGAGAAGTCATCGAAGCCGTCGGCATCCCGTCTGTCGCCGAGCGTCTGGGGCTGGATGAATTGCCGGAAAGCCGTCGAACGGCCGTCCAGGCATGGGCCACAGAGCTGTTTCCGCCCGATGCGGAACTGGCTGAGGCCTTGGCCCTCGGCATGGCTCGACTATGGGCCAAGGAAGCCATGGATCGTTTCGTCCTGGGAACAGAAGCGCCTCAGATCACCGAAGCAGAGGCCCGCGCGGCTTACGGAGAGCCGGACTTCACGGCCATCGACGCCGAAATGAAGCGCCGCTACTGTGCAGCCTATGACTGCGGAGACGCAAGGAAATGATCCTGGCGCTCACTCTGGCGACCATCCTCGGGGCTTCCTCCCAAGCCGAACAACCGCACGATCCCCCTGTCGCCTGGGTCACACGCCCTACGCCGACGTCAGATGACTTTCCGCCGTTCGCCGCCGCCATGAACATCAGCGGCTGGGCCGAAGTGAACTGTCTGGCGACGGCCGAAGGCCTGCCCAGCGCCTGCACCGCCATGCGCGCAAGGCCCGATGGGCTGGGATTCGCCGAGGCGGCCGTTCGCGTGATCCAGCGGGCGCGATTGACGCCGGCCGCGCCCGACATTTCGCCCGAAGAGCGCGTGTTCAAGGCGCGCGTGCCGTTCAATAGCTCGCCATTCAGCGACGCACCGCCGTCACCCTGGTCCGGCCCGACGCCCAACGCCGCACAGTTGGAAAGCGGCCGTCGCTACGCCCGACGCAGCGTCGAACCGGTCGCCCGCCTGCGACGCCACTGGCGGCTGGATCAGATGCCGCCCGAGATGCGCCGGACGACCGAAGGCTGGATCGCCGAGCTGTTCGGAAACCTGGAGACGGAACGTCAGCGACGGGCTCTGGCCGCGGCGCGCGTCCTGGCCGTCCGCGGGCTGGACGCCATGCCGCCCAAACAGCCGGATGACTGGACTGAATCCTGGGTTCCACAGTTGAACGAGGCCAGTCGCGATCTCTATCCTCGCGAACCGATGATCGAACTGCGTCGCCGCTTTTGCGCCCGTTACGATTGCGGGCCGACGGCCGAAACCGTCGCCACCCCTGAATAGTCTGGAGTTCCCCGCATGATTACGCTTCTGGCGACCTTGGCTCTGCTGGTCGAACCTGCGCATTGGGAGACGGCGCCGGATGTGAAGCCTGCCGACTACCCAGCCCTGGCCAGAGACTTGCGGATCAACGGAACCGTCACGCTCGAGTGCGTCAATAATGAAGACGGCGCCCTGTCCCGGTGCGCGGCCATGTCGGCAAAGCCGGCCGATGCGGGCTTTCAGCAGGCCGCCCTGGCGATCGTGTTCAGAGGGCGCGTCGCCCAGCCTGCGGGCGTCCCTTTCACCATCGAACTGCCCTTCGACATCCTGAACGAAGACGACGAGCCGCTGCGCCAACCGTGGGAGGGCCCCGAACCAGGCCCAGAACATATCCAGGCCGCCCAGACCTTTACCGACAGCTTCTATGGCGGCAGCCGCTCTGCGGCCGAACGCTCGATCCGGGATTGGAAGGTCAACGAGATGCCGGCCGAAAAGGCGGCGCTTCTGCGCGGCTGGATGGCCGAGCTATATCCCGACCTTGAAGCTGAGAAAGCCTGGCACGCCGCAGGGGTCGCTCGCGTCCTGGCGCTGCACGGCGTGGACTATCTGCCGACCAAAAAACCGATCGGCTGGGACGTCTGGTACGCTCAGGTCACCCGGGCCAGCCCGGAAGACCCGGCCCCGATCAGAAACGAAATGCGCCGCCGCTACTGCGCGGCGTTCGACTGCGTTTCGGGCGTAGCGGTCGACTGATCCAGCAAGGCGATGGTCTCGCGTACATAGTCGGCGTGGGCCACGACGCCCAGGTCAATACCCTGTCCGCCGCTCTGAACCTCCTGCACCAGCACACCGGCGATAAAGGGATGGTCGGGAACCGGCGCCCCCGGCACGCGGCGCGCCGCCGGAGTCCAGAAGACCGGCCCTCCGGAGTTCCCCTGAGCCACCACGAAATCCAGCAGGAAGATCGGGAAGTGCCGAATCGGCGTCAGCGGCCAGGAGCTGATCCGCCCCAGCCGCAGGATGGGAAAGCCCGCCCGGTTGGCCGACAGCCCATGCGGATAGCCCAGCGCCAAAAGTTCATCCCCCGGCCCCATACGCCAGCGATCAAAGGCCTCGGCGTCAGCCAGCCATCCGGCGGGAATCGCCGCCTGGGCGAAGGCGGGCGGCGCCGTGATCTCCATCACCGCCACGTCACGCTCCGGATGCGCGGTCCACAACGGCGCGCCGTCCGCGTCGCGGATCGTCAGGTTTTCCGGCGTGAACTTCCAGGCGCCGTCCGCCTCGGCCGTGCGCCAGCCGATCCGCGCCTCATTGCCCGGCATGACGTCCAGCACGTGCCGCGCCGTCACCAGCACCACGCGCGGCGCGCCGTCGGGCCGAGGCGCGGCGATGAGGAAACCTGTGCCGACCTTCCTCTGACCGTCGCTGATGGCTTGATCCAATTGCACAGTGGCGTTGATCACGCCGACCGTCAGATCCCATTCGGGCGGCGGAGCGGCGACGACAGCGGGTTGTTCGGGCGGAAGATCCTGAATGATCATACCGCCATTTGACGCCGAGCGTCGCCGGGCACAAGGTCCAGCTCAAATCATATTCCAGGGGGAAGCCCACGCCATGAACCGCCGTGAACTGATCGCCTCGACCGCCGCCGTCGGCGTGGTCGCCGCCTCCCCCGCCCTTGCCCGCCAGAGTACCGGAGCCTCGATGTCAAAACCCACGCCGCCCGTCGCCAAGAAGGTTCCCGTCCGCATTGAACAGTTGGGCCGCGTCCGCGTCGACGACTATCAGTGGATGAAGGACGACAACTGGCAGGCCGTGCTGCGCGATCCGTCGCTGATCAAGGCCGACGTCAAGGAGCATCTGACCGCCGAGAACGCCTATCGCGAGGCCATGATGGCCTCCACTCTGCCCCTGCAGGCGCAGATGTTCGAGGAGATGAAGGGCCGCATCAAGGAGGACGACAGCTCCGTCCCCGCTGCCGACGGGCCGTGGGAATACTACGTCCGCTACAACACCGGCGACCAGCATCCGCTCTATTGCCGCCGCCCACGCGGGAAAAAGGATGGCGAGATCATCCTGCTGGACTGCAACAAGCTGGCCGAGGGCAAGGCCTATTCGGAAGTCTCGGCGACCGAGCACAGCCCCGACCACGCCCTGTTCGGCTATGCCGAGGACGCCCAGGGATCCGAAGTCTACAAGATCTATGTGAAGGATCTGGCCACCGGCGAGGTGCTGCCCAACCCGATCGAATCGGCCAGCGCCAACTTCACCTTCTCGCCCGACAGCCAGTGGATCTTCTGGACCAACCGCGACGACAACGGCCGTCCGGACAAGATCTTCCGTCGCCCGGCGCGCGGAGGCGAAACCACGCTGGTCAATGAAGAAACCGACGAAGGCATGTTCCAGGGCGTCGGCCGCACCGCCGACGACGCCTTCATCGTCATCTCCATCGGCAACCAGGAAACGTCGGAAAGCCGCATCATCCCGGCTTCAAACCCCACCGCCGCGCCCGTAGTAGCCGAGCCGCGCCACGTCGGTCGCCTGTATGACCTGGACCACTGGGGCGACCGCTGGGTGATCCGCACCAACGCCGACGACGCCGTCGACTTCAAGGTCATGGAGGCGCCGACCTCTTCGCCCGGCAAGGCCAACTGGAAGGATCTGATCCCGCACACGCCCGGTCGCTTCATCGAGGGCGTAGCCTTGGTGAAGGACTACTTGGGCCGCCAGGAGCGCGCCGACGCCAACACCAAGATCGTCATCCGTGATCGCGCCGGCGCCGAGCATGAGATCGCCGTGGACGAGCCCGCCTACGCCCTGTCGCTGGGCGGGGCGTCGGAGTTCGACACCACGGTCATGCGCTATGGCTACAACTCGCCGTCCACGCCGACGTCCACCTATGACTACGATCTGAAAACGCGCGAGCGCACCTTGCGCAAGGTTCAGGAAATCCCCTCGGGCCACAATCCGGCGGACTATGTGGTCGAACGGCTGAACGCCCCGGCCTCTGACGGCGAACTGGTGCCAGTGACGGTCCTGCGCCGCAAGGACACGCCGGTCGACGGCTCGGCGCCGCTGCTGCTATACGGCTACGGCTCCTACGGCATCCCGATGGCGGCCAGTTTCGCAACCAACCGGCTGTCGCTGGTCGATCGCGGCTTCATCTACGCCATCGCCCACATCCGCGGCGGCTCGGACAAGGGCTGGAACTGGTTCCTGACCGCCCGGCGCTTCACCAAGAAGAACACCTTCACCGATTTCATCGCGGCCGCTGAACACCTGATCGCGCAAAACTACACCAAGGCCGGAAACATCGTCGCCGAAGGCCGATCCGCGGGCGGCCTCCTGATGGGCGCCGTCACCAATATGCGGCCGGACCTGTGGGCGGGCGTGATCGGCGGCGTGCCCTTCGTCGACGTCATCAACACCATGAGCGACACCAGCCTGCCCCTAACCCCGCCGGAATGGCCTGAATGGGGCAATCCGCTCGAGGATGCAGCCGCCTACGACTACATGCTGAGCTACAGCCCCTACGATCAGATCGAGGTCAAGCCCTACCCGGCCCTGCTGGCGACCGGCGGCCTGTCCGATCCGCGCGTCACCTATTGGGAGCCGGAGAAGTGGGTGGCCAAGCTGCGTCCGGCCTCGACCTCGGGCAAGCCGGTGCTCTTGAAGATCAACATGGAGGCGGGTCACTTCGCCTCGTCGGGCCGCTTCGACTATCTGAAGGACATCGCCCACGACTACGCCTTCGCCGTCTGGGCGGTCGAGAAAGGCTGGGAAAAGGCGTGATCGTCCGGCCGTTCGCGGAAGCCGACCTGGCGGCCGTAACGGACATCTACGCCGACAGCGTGCTGAACGGCACGGGGACGTTCGAACTGGACGTCCCCAGTGCTGATGAAATGCGAGCGCGCTTAGCCGCACCCGCAGCCCTAGGTCTGCCGGTTCTGGTCGCCGAAATCGACGGAGCGGTCGCGGGCTACGCCTATGCTGCGCCTTATCGCCTGCGCGCGGCCTATCGCTTCATGGTCGAGGACTCGATCTACGTCGCCGAAGCGTTTCGCGGACGGGGCGTCGGCAAGACGCTGCTGGACGCCCTGCTTAGGGCCTGCGAGGCCCTGGGAATGCGTCAGATGGTGGCGGTGATCGGCGACAGCGCCAACACCGGCTCCATCGCCCTGCATGAAGCGGCGGGCTTCGGCCACGTCGGCGCCTTCCGCGACGCCGGATGGAAGTTCCACGGCTGGCGCGACGTCGTCTTCATGCAGAAGGCGCTCGGCGGCGGCGGCGCGGCTCCACCCGACGTCGACGGCCTGGATTGCGGCCGCTAGAGTCTGAATTCGCAGATTTTTTAGCAAAAGCGCCACAATGCGCTTGACCGAAAGCGCGACGAACCGTATTCGCCCCTCCTCTCCTCCTCGCGGGGAGAGAAACGCGGGTGTAGCTCAGTTGGTTAGAGTGCCGGCCTGTCACGCCGGAGGTCGCGGGTTCGAGCCCCGTCACTCGCGCCACTCCTTCTCAGAAATGAGGGAGTGGCGCGCCACATTCTCAAAAACGAGTCATTGTCAGGTGAGGATCAGTAGATTCTTGCCCTGCTTACCTGTCTGCTGAAACCGCACGGCACTCGCGTCACTTCCAGGGCGATGCACGTCTAGCCTCGTTTCAGCGCCAACGCTTTGACAAAAAAAGCGGCGGGTCCATGAGACCCGCCGCCCTCAGTATTACGCTGAACGCACCCTAGAAACGGGCGCGAGCACCGACGTAGAAGTAACGACCGATGACGTCGTAGGTCGACGGGTCGGTCTGATACTGGAAACCGCTCGCATAGCGCGGCGGATCCTTATCGAACAGGTTATCAACCCCGCCGAAGAGCTCCAGCGTGTCGTTCACTGCCCAAGATGCGTTCAGGTAGAAGTAGCTGTAGGCGTCGATCTTGCCGATATCGCCCGCAGCCACATCAGCAGCATCATCGACAACGCTGCTGATATACGTCCAGCGCAGCGAAGCCGAGAAGTCTTCATACGCCCACGAGAAGCGCGTGTTGAACTTCCACTCCGGCAGCGTGGTTTCACCCGGCGTGCCGTCACCGATACCGCCAACGAAGCTGTCGCTCATCGGGCTAGCGGCGTCGGACTGGAACTGCTGGTTCTCGTACCAGGTGCCCTGGGTCGAGAAGCCAAGGCGTCCCAGCCAGGACGGCGCACCGTAGTCAGCCGGCGTGATGCTGTAGTTAAGCGCCATGTCGACACCCGAGGCCTTGAACGTGGCCAGGTTGGCGTTGGTGGCGGTGATGAAGCCGTTCAGTCCCGTGTTCGTCAGATAGCCCGTATCGGCATCACGATTCAGGTTCTGGCAGTAGACGTTCGAGTTGCTGAACGTCGGGTTGAAATCGGCGTTAAAGCAACGCGACAGCGATGTCGAGAAACCGATCGAGCTGATAACATCGTCGATCTGGATATCGAAGTAGTCAATCGTAGCCGTTAGACTGGAAGCCCAGCTCGGAACCGAAGACGGCGCGCGGAAGACGACACCGATCGTGGTAGAGTCAGCCGTCTCAGGGTTCAGGTTCTGATTACCACCAGAGAAGGTACGATACTGAGTACCAACGGAGTCCCAGGTCGCCGTGATCTGCGAGGACTGAGTCTGGCAGAGCGCCAGGACCTGAGATGCGTTGGCTCCCGTACGAGCCGCACTATCCTTATCGCAGGGATCGAGGTTGCCAGTGGTAACGCCCGGATAGCCTTCAGCCCGCGTGCTGAACAGTTCGCCTACCGACGGAGCACGCACAGCACGCTGTTGCAAGGCACGGAAACGCATCCAGTCGACAGGGGCCCATTCACCACCGTACTTCCAGGTCTCAGTCGCCTGCCCGATTGAGTAGTCCGACCAGCGGTAACCGCCTTCCAGACCCAGGTAATGGGCGAAGGGCTGTTCAGCCAGGATCGGCACTCGCAACTCGCCGAAGACTTCCCAGACATCATAGCCGCCCTGAACCGGACCAGCCGAGTTGCCGCCCAGCAGAGTGCCCGTCTGCACGCCTTCCGGCGGCAGGTCGTCATAGGCGATGTCACGATACTCGCCGCCGAACGCGAAGCTTACAGGCCCGGCAGGCAGAGTGAACAAATCGCCAGTGATGGAGGCCACGACGTTCTTCTGTTCGATTTCCGTCACGCCCACCTGACCCTTGGCGGCAATATAGTCAGCCTGATCGGGCGTGATGTTGTTGGCGCCGAACGGGTTCAACGGCACACAGGTCGTAGGCGTTCCCAGTTCGTTCGTACGACGCGCCAGTGCAAACGTCGTCACGCCTGCGCTGGTCAGAAGCGCCCTGACTTCAGGACTCAAAGTCGTGGTCGTAGCGACCGGGATCGAGAAGCCTGCGGGCGATTCAGCCAGCTGGTTACTGCTGTTGTAGGTGCTGAACAGCGCATCACCGTAGAATTGAATACGATCTGTCAGATCATACTTCATCTGCGTGTAGAAGTTAGTACGCTCATACGGCGACTGCAGCAGGTTCACCGGGTTGAAGTCGTAGAGGAACATCTCATCCGGATTCCAGCCGCCGGTGTTCGGTCCCGTGTAACCGAACGTCCCATCCCCGGTGCCGGCGATAAACAGCGAACCATCCGGGTTAAAGCCCAGACGCTGACCCGCATAGATGAGGTCAGGATCCGTCAGGCCACGCGCCGCGAAATAGCTCTGATACGTAGCCAGTTGTGCGGCGGTCGCGGACGGCGAGATCGAGAAGGTGCCATCACCCGTCGTACCCGAACCGTCGGGAACGCAAGAACCGTCATTATAGCAATATTGAGCCGTGCGAGAGATTTCGCGAGCGGTCTGCGGGATGCCATCACGCGTGTTGTGCGAGGCGGCAAAGGTCAAGTGACCTCGACCGTCGGCGAACGGGCCGCCAAGAACCAGGTTGTACTGGACTTCCTTGCCGTCATTCTCTTGCGAGATGCCGTACTGAGCCGAAACCTGAGCTCCCTCGAAGTCATCCTTCAGCAGGAAGTTGACTACACCCGAAACAGCGTCGGCGCCGTACACGGCCGAAGCGCCGCCGGTGATGATCTCGACACGGTCCATCAAGCCGGATGGTAGAATGGAAATGTCCACGGCGCCGCTCGCGGAACCCGGAACCAAACGACGGCCATTGACGAGGGTCAGGCCACGCGAAGTGCCGAGTTGACGCAGGTCAAGGAACGCCGCGCCGCCCGAAGACGGGTTGTTGTTCGTCTTGGTCAGGCTGGGCGACAACTGCGGCAACGCATTCAGGTAGGTTTCAATCGTCGCAGTGCCGATCTCCTCCAGTTGCTCAGCGCCGACCGTCACGATCGGACTGCTGCCCGTCGTGTCCCGCACACGGATACGCGAACCGGTGACGACAACGTCTGAAACCTGGCTCGCCTGCTCTTCACTGCTCGTATTCTGCGCCGCCGCAGGCGCTGCGAAACCAATCAGCGCCGCACCAGCTATCATCGTGGACGCAAGCAGCCGCTCACGTTTCATCTGGATCTTCAAGATAAATCCTCCTGTGTTGCGCTAGGCCCCCAACGACGCATTCCCGCCATCTGCCCGCGCGGCCGCTTCACTCCTCCCCCCGTTCAGGAGATTCGGAACGAATGACTGGAACTTTCATAACCGCCGCAATGACGCGAATTCTAGAATTATTACCGCTTCACAACAACTCCGCCCTATCAATGTCGCAAAATCGCCACGCCAATTTATCTCACGAACATAAACTTTCGAAAACAGACACATTATTGACCAGAAGGATCATTCGATGAGCTCCCTCACATCGGCAAACTCGGCTCTAAAAATCTGCGGTATGGCTGCAACGTTTATGCTCATTTTTCCAGAGACGGGGCACGGCCGCCCTCAAGAGCAGCTAGATCCCGTCGCTGAAATCACAGCCTGCAGATTGATCGCCGAAAGCACGCTTCGCCTTGCGTGCATGGATCGCGCAGCACACCTCCTAGTTCAAAGTCATGAACGCGGAGAGCTGACCATCATCAATCGCGCACAGGTTCACGAAGCACGCCGCAAACTCTTCGGCTTCAGCGGGGCCTTCCCACCCTTCTTCGGCGGAAACGATCAGGAAGAAGAAATTTCAGCGATTGAATCCACGCTGATACGTCTAACGCGCGACAGTGGCGGACGCTGGGTTTTTCAACTCGCAGATGGAAGCGAATGGAGACAAGTCGACAATGAATCGCCCCACCTTCGCGCTCAAACTGGCGCCCAGGTGCGGATCCGTCGCGCAGCTTTTGGGAGCTATATGCTGAATGTGGGCCACGCCCGCGCCATTAGAGTGAGAAGACAATGACATCACTTTTCAGCACCACAGCAGACATCTGAGTTTCGCCCCAAGCAAAGCTGTATACTGGCGACATAGCGCCGCATTAGGGCTGAGACTGACACTCCACAGTCATCCGGATCACGAAGGCTTGGTTCCACCGGGACCGGGGGGGGGGGGGGGCAAGGCCTGAAGGGAGCGAATGCGGAACCCTGCGAGGATGGGTAGTGAAAGCCCCCTACGATCTCAGCAAACGGCCTCTCTAAGAGGAAGACCATGATCCCCTACGTTCGCCAATTCGATTTCAGCTACGGACGAAGTGACCAAGTCTCGTCTCTGATCCAGCGCGTGATTGCGGACAATCCGGGACCGTTCACTTTCACGGGGACGGGCACCTACATCATCGGCAGGGACTGCCCAGGTGCAGAGGTGGCCGTCATCGATCCGGGCCCCCTCGACGCCTCACACCTAAACAGCCTGCTGAGCGCCGTTGCGGGTCGCAAAGTCAGCCATGTGCTGGTCACGCACACTCACCGTGATCACGCTCCGCTCGCTCGCCCATTCGCCGAGGCAGTGGGCGAACCGCCGATCCTTGCGGGACAACTGCCCATGCCGACGATCTCCGGTTCCGGCAGCGGCTTGGACGAGAATGAAGACTACGACTTCCGCCCTGACGTGCTCCTAGCCGGAGGCGAATGGATCGAGGGCGACGGGTGGACGCTGGAAGCCATGGCCACGCCTGGGCACGCCTCCAACCATATGGCCTTCGTGCTGCGACAGGAGAACGCCCTGTTCAGCGGCGATCATGTGATGGGTTGGTCGACCACAGTGGTGGCTCCGCCGGACGGCGATATGGCCGACTACATGAACAGCCTGGACGCCGTCCTGGCGCGCGGTTTCTCGACGATATGGCCGACGCACGGCCCGGCGATCACCCAGGTCGCTCCCTTCCTGAAGGCCTATCGCGACCACAGGCTGGAGCGTGAGGCCCAGATCATGGCTCGGCTCGCGTCAGGCGACCAGATGATCGCGGACATGGTGCCCACGCTATACGCCGCCGTCGATCCGCGACTGTGGCCCGCCGCCAGCCTTTCTGTGCTCGCCCATCTGATCAAGCTGGCGAAAGAGGGACGCGTCCAGGCATCCCCTCAGCCAGAGATGGCCGCGAGTTGGCGACTGACCGATCCAGCCCTCTAAGGCGTCAGCTCTGCGACGACGGCCTTGGCGAGACGACAAGCCTCATCCCCGACCTGAAGGCTGTCGCGCCCGGCGACGCGAACGTCGGTGCGGCCAGGACGGATTCGGACAGTGACGTCATGGGTCACGCCGAACCACGCGCCTTCCTTGCGCCCGTCCACACGGAAAGGCGCCGTGCCCAGAACCGTGAACCCCGCCTTTTCGAGCGCCCAGGCGGCGGTCTCCGGCGCGACCTGGGTCGGCGCGGGACTCAATCCTTCACACGCCTGAGGCCGAGTTTCGGGCACGCCCGCAAGGCGCCGTTCCGCCGCCAGAATACGCGCGAAGGCCGGCGGCTCCGATGGATCGGTCGCCACATCGCGCGGAGCATCGGTGAAACGGCGCTCCTGAACCAGATAGCCGCCCAGGGTCACGCCCGCGATCGCCAGGGCCGCTCCCGCAATCCCCAACAGTCGACGCTCGCGAAACGCCATCAGGCAGGCGGTCAGGGCGGCCGCCAAGCCCAGATAGGCCAGCACCCGCCCCGCTTTCAGGGCCAGCACGCCCAGACTGAAATCAGCGCTCCACACGCCCACCCGCGCGCCGCAGACCGCGACCAGCAACAACGTCGGCGCCAAAAGCGCAACGAGCAGCAACATCACGGCCAGAGACTGGCCCTTGGGGCATGTGGTCGACATGGCGTCCTCCGTCGCTGTCAGCCGGCGGCGGGCAGTTGGTAGTCCTTCATCCGCTCGCGCAGCGTCTTCTTATCGATCTTGCCGGTGGCGCCCAGAGGAATGTCATCGACGAAGACCACATCGTCCGGCATCCACCACTTGGCGATCTTGCCCTGCAGGAAGTCGAGGTGCTCTTGCTTGTCCTCGGCCTCGCCCTCCTTGAGCTTGACCAGCAGCACCGGCCGTTCGTCCCACTTGGGATGGGCCGCGCCGATGACGGCAGCCAGCGCGACCTTGGGATGGCCGACAGCGATGTTCTCGATGTCGATCGAGCTGATCCACTCTCCGCCCGACTTGATGACGTCCTTGGCGCGGTCAGTGATCTGCATGAAGCCGTGGGAATCGACGCTGGCGATATCGCCCGTGTCGAAGAAGCCTTCGTGATCCAGGATATCGCCGCCCTCGCCCTTGAAATAGGCGCCGGCGATGGTCGGTCCCTTGACCATGACCCGACCATAGGTCTTGCCGTCATGCGGCATGTCCTGGCCGCCGTAATTCTTGATCTTCAGCTCGACACCCAGCGGCGGCGTGCCCTGCTTCATGCGCCAGGCCATCTGCTGATCATAAGGCAGCGCCTTCAGCTCCGGCGTCAGATTGGCGATGGTGCCGATGGGCGAGGTCTCGGTCATGCCCCAGGCGTGAACCACCTCGACGCCGAACTTGTCCTGGAACCCGCGGATCAGAGCCTCGGGGCAAGCCGAACCGCCGATCAGCACCTTTCGCAGAGTCGAGAACTTCAGATTGTTCTCCACCATGTGACCGAACAGCCCCTGCCAGACCGTGGGCACGGCAGCCGAGAAGGTAACGCCCTCGGTCTCGATCAACTCATAAATGGAAGCGCCGTCCATCTTGGCGCCCGGCATGACCAGCTTGGAGCCCGCCGCCGGGCCGACGAAGGCGATGCCCCAGGCGTTGGCGTGGAACATCGGCACCACAGGCAGAATGACTTCGCTGGGCGTGCCGCCGACAACCGTCGCCTGCATCCCCAGCAGCGTATGGATGAAGTTGGAGCGGTGCGAATACAGCACGCCCTTCGGGTTGCCCGTCGTGCCTGAGGTGTAGCAGAGGCCGCAGGCCGTCTGCTCGTCGAACCCGCCCCAGGTCACGTCGCTCGACGATTGCTCCAGCACAGTCTCATAGGCCTCCGCCCTCGGCAGCTTGGCCTGCGGCATGTGGTCGGCGTCGGTCATGACGATGACGCGCTCAACCGTCGGACAATGCGGCAGAACGGCTTCCAGCAGCGGCACGAAGGTCAGATCGGTGAACAGGATCCGGTCTTCGGCGTGGTTGATGATGTAGGCCAACTGTTCCGGGAACAGGCGCGGGTTCAGGGTGTGGCATACGGCCCCGATCCCCATGATTCCGTACCAGGTCTCGATATGGTTGCCGGTGTTCCAGGCCAGTGTCGCGACGCGGTCGCCTGGCTTGATTTCCCAGGCCAGAAGAGCGTTCGACACGCGACGCGCCCGTTCATGGATAGCCGCGTAGTTGGTGCGAACGATCGGCCCCTCGACCGAACGCGTGACGACCTCACGCTCCCCGTGCCAGTTCTTCGCGTGATCGAGGATCTTGTCGACCGTCAACGGCCAGTCCTGCATCATACCCAGCATTCGGCGTCTTCCCTCGTCTATGCGCCTTGGTTGAAAGCGGCGCTTGCGCCCACGCTAAGACAGGTGAACAGCGACAAGCAACGTGACGCAAGGGAAGGCAGGCCGCGACAGATCGCCGTTTCAGCGCGCGATCAAGGCTTGCATCCGGCTGCATCCGGGTGAATGAGCCGCCCATGACCATACTGATCGCCATCACCGGCGGCTCGGGCTCCGGCAAGAGCACCCTGGCCGAAGCCCTGATTTCCTCGCTGCCGGAGGGCGTCGCCGCGCTGTTGCGCGAGGATTCCTACTATCTGGACGCGGCGTCCGTGCCGGGCTTTGACGCCGCGACGCATGACTTTGACGATGTCGCCGCTCGCGATCACGATCTGCTGATTTCCGATCTGACCGACCTCAAGGCCGGGCGCAGCGTGACCGCCCCCCTCTACTCCTTCATCCATCATGGACGCGAACCGGGCGGCGAACCGGTGCCGGCCGCCCAGGTCGTCGTCGTCGAAGGCACGCACCTGTTGTGCACGCCGGCCCTGACCGCCCTGTTCGACATTCGCGTTTTCGTCGACACCCCGGCGGATATCCGCTTCATTCGCCGGCTGCTGCGCGACCAGACGGAGCGTGGACGAACGGCGGAATCGGTCATCCATCAGTACCTCGCCACCGTCCGCCCCGGTCACGAACGCCTGACGGAACCCTCGCGGGTTCATGCCGATTTCATTGTCGCAGACGCCACCGCCGCCGTACGTCTGGAAGACCCTCAGGCCGTCGTGCGTCTGGCCGCGCCCGTGCTGGCTCACCCTCTGCTCGAGCCCTGGCTGAAGTAACGGGCCTCGTTGAGCGTATTAACCGTGATCGTTGCAATCGTGGCAAATTAAAGGCAATATCACCGTCTAACGGCTGGTGACAATCCGATGACCGTCTCGGTCCATGTCCTCGACGACCCTCGACGCGACGCCCTTGTGCGCCAGGCTCGTCTGCACTTTGTCGAAGAAGGCTACGCCGGCACCAAGATGGAGCCGATCGCCCGCGAAGCGGGCGTATCGACGGCGACCCTCTACGCCATGTTCGAAAACAAGGCGGCGCTGTTCGCGGCGGTGATCGATGAAGCATCCGCCGATTTCGCTGAACGCATGGCCAAGGTGAAAACCTGCAGCGGCCCGGCGCAGCCGAGATTGAACAGCTTCCTGACCGCTTACGCCGACTTCATCAGCGACCCGTTCGTCAGGGCCATCTTTCGCCTGGTTATGACCGAGCGGCGCCGCTTCGAGAGCTTGGCGACCACCTTTTATGAGCAAGCCAAGCACGACTTCGGCACAGTACTGGTCTCGGCCCTGGCCGAAATGGCCGCCAAGGGCGAGTTGAATCTCCACAAGCCTTCGTGGGCCGCCAGCCAGTTGATGGGCATGGTGGAGCACCCACTGTTCTTTGTGCCGACAGTGACCGGGGACCAGGTTCTGCCTACCCGATCTCCCGCCGCCATCGCCGAAGACGCCGTGGAGACCTTTCTGGCCCGCTACGCCGCCTGAGCCGCTTCAAAACCGCCTAGGGCCACAGACGACTGCGGCGCCAGGGCTGATCTTCCATCGCCCGATCAAAGCGCAGGCGGTCGTGCAGGCGGAAAGGACGATCGCGCCAAAACTCGATCTGTACGGGCTTGACCCGCCAGCCGGTCCAGCGATCCGGGCGAGGCACCTCCTGACCGTCAAAGCGCGCGGTCTGTTCCGTCACCCGCCGTTCCAGCGTCGCCCGGTCCGCCAGAGGGCGCGACTGATCCGACACCCAGGCGCCGATTCGGCTTTCGCGCGCCCGGCTGGCGAAATAGGCGTCGGCCTCTTCCACGCTGACCGGCTCTACCGAGCCGCGAACACGCACCTGGCGGCGCAGGCTTTTCCAGTGGAACAGCAGGGCGGCGCTGGGGCTGGACCACAATTGACCGCCCTTGGCGCTTTCCTGATTGGAGAAGAAGGTGAAGCCCCGCGTATCGACATCCTTCAGCAACACCATCCGCACGTCAGGATGACCGTCGACATCGACCGTAGCCAGGGCCATCGCGTTGGGGTCGTTGGGTTCTGATGCTCGCGCATCCTCCAGCCACTCCACGAACAGGGCGATAGGCTCGTCCCGGTCGAACAGGCTTTCATCCGCGTTCGCCTCGAGCTGGGCGGCATAGTCTTCGCGAGACGGGCTGGGGGGGATCGCTGACTGGGTCATGCTGGACCTATAGTCCCGCTCGCGGTTCGCGTCACATGGCGTTCGTTCAATCCTGCGTCAGCTTTGCAAATAAGGTTAACCCTGTCTTGACCATGTGGCCCGCACAGTGGCCGCCATGCGCGCAGACAGCCTCTCCTTCATGGACGCTCGGCGCCTGCTCGGCCTCAACGGCCCCGCAGGGCCGCAGGCTCTGGCGGCCGCCTTCCGCATCGCGATCAAGGCCTCTCGCCCGGATCAGCCCGGCGGCGACGCCGAACGGTTCCGGCGCGTGATCGCCGCCTATCGCCTGTTGCAAACCGAAACGCGCGCCCTGCCTGCACCACGCAGAGATTCCGGGGCTCCAGGCGTCCACACTGCGCGCACCGCCTCTCCTCCGCCGCCCCTGATCGTGCTGACGCCGATGCAGGCGCTCACCGGAGGCAGCGTGATCGTCAATGCCTGGGGACGGAGCCTGCTGATCCACGTTCCTCCAGGCGTGAGGACCGCCGACCGCATTCGCCTGAAAGGCCGCCCTGCCCTGCTGCGCGTCTTGATCCGACCGGCCGACGGCTTGTCCGTTCTGGGAGCGGATCTCTTCATGGATTGGCCCATCGCGCCGCGTCTGATGCGGGACGGCGGACGGATCGAGATCGACACGCACGCCGGACCACAAGCCGCCTGGCTGGTGCCGGACATGGTCGAACCGGTGCGACTGCGCCTTCCCGGCCTCGGCCTGCCCGCGCGGGGCAAGCGGGCCGCCGGCGACCTGTTCGTCAAGCTGGTTCCTTCTGACGACCTGCCTTCGGCCGCCGAGGATATGCTGCTTCGCTTCACTCGGGTCTGGACGCCGGAGCGGATGGCGGCTTAAGCCTCGCCATCATGTCGCACAACACCTTCGGCCACCTGTTCCGCGTCACCACCTGGGGCGAAAGCCACGGCCCCGCCATCGGCTGCGTCGTCGACGGCTGTCCGCCGTTGATCCCGCTAACTGAAGCCGATATCCAGCCCTGGCTGGATTTGCGCAAGCCCGGCGGCAGCCGCTTCGTCACTCAGCGACAGGAGGCCGATCAGGTCCGTATCCTGTCAGGCGTCTATGATGACGGCGACGGCCCGGTCACGACCGGAACCCCGATCAGCCTGATGATCGAGAACACCGACCAGCGATCCAAGGATTACGGCGAGATCGCCCGCGCCTTCCGTCCAGGCCACGCCGATTACGCCTATCAGGCCAAATACGGCGTGCGCGATCATCGCGGAGGCGGCCGGTCATCGGCGCGCGAGACGGCCAGTCGCGTAGCGGCGGGCGCGGTGGCCCGCAAAGCCCTTGGCCCGGATGTGCGGATTCGCGCAGGCGTGGTCCAACTGGGCCCGCACAGAATCCCAGATGAGGCGGTCGACTTCGACGCCGTCTACGACAACGCCCTGTTCGCCGCCTCGACCGAGGTCGTGCCTGTGTGGGAGCGGTATCTGGACGGCGTGCGCAAGGCGGGCTCGTCCATCGGAGCCGTCGTCGCGCTGGAAGTCACGGGCGTCCCGGCCGGATGGGGCGCGCCCCTCTACGCCAAGCTGGATGCGGAACTCGCCGCGGGCCTGATGTCCATCAACGCCGTGAAGGGCGTCGAGATCGGCGCGGGCTTCGGCGCCGCCGAACTGTCGGGCGAGGATAACGCTGACGAAATGCGGCTGGGCGACGACGGCCAGCCTGTCTTCCTGTCGAACAAGGCGGGCGGCGTCCTTGGGGGCATCTCCACCGGCCAGCCGCTGACGGCGCGCGTGGCGTTCAAGCCGACCTCCTCAATCCTGACTCTGCGCCAGACGATCAACCGCGACGGCGATGAGGTCGACCTGCGCACCAAGGGACGTCATGACCCCTGCGTCGCCCTGCGCGGCGTCCCGGTGGTCGAGGCCATGGCCGCCATCGTCCTGGCCGACGCCATGCTGCGCCACCGAGCTCAGATGGGCTGAGGCCATCAGGAACAATAACAGTTGCGAATAAGGGCGCGCGATCCTATCTAGGTTTCAAGCATTTCTCGGAGACCGAACCATGATCGACGTCAGACCTTTCAACACCCTCGGCGGCGCCAACCACGGCTGGCTGAACGCCAAACACCACTTCTCGTTCGCCAACTACTATGATCCCAAGCGGATGGGCTGGGGCCGCCTGCGCGTCTGGAACGATGATGAAATCGGCGCCCGGTCGGGCTTTCCGCCTCACCCGCACGCCGACATGGAGATCATCACCTACGTCCGCACCGGGGCCATCACCCACGAGGACTCCATGGGCAACAAGGGCCGTACAGGCGCGGGCGACGTTCAGGTGATGAGCGCGGGTACAGGCGTGCGTCACTCCGAGTTCAATCTCGAGAATGAAACGACCACCCTGTTCCAGATCTGGATCGAGACCGACAAACCGGGCGCTCAACCGTCCTGGGGCCAGCGTGAGTTTCCCAAGAACGATCGCTCGGGCCGCTTCACCGTCGTCGCCTCGGGCGATCCGTCGGACGAAGCCTTGTCGATCAACGCCGACGCCAAGATCCTGGCTGCCACGCTGAAGGCGGGCGAAAGCCTTTCCTATGACCTGGCCGCCGGTCGCCGCGCCTATCTGGTCCCCGCAGTCGGGCAAGTCGAGGTCAACGGGACCACGCTGAACGCTCGCGACGGCGCCGGCATCGTCGACGAGTCGACCATCACCATCATGGCCAAGCAGGATGCCGAACTGGTCATGGTCGACAGCCTGTAAGTCTACGCTGATCGAAAGATCACAGGGGGCGTTCGAAAGAGCGCCCCCTTTCTTTTTGCGCGCTGACAGAAGGCAGGCGGCGCGGCAGACTGTCGTCATGATCCAGCGCCTTACCGCCCTCGCCTTCTGTCTGTCCGGCGCCTTGATGCTTCAGGGCTGTGTCGCAGGCGCCGTCGTCGGCGCAGGAGCCGCCGTCGTCGGCGGCGCGGCCAAGGTGACGGGTGCCGCCGTCGGCGCAGGTTTCGACGCGGTCACAACCTCGGACGAAGAAACAAAGGCCAAGCGCGAGCGCGAACAACGCGAGTATGAACGCGAACAGCGCCGCTGCGAACAAAGGCAGCGGCAGGGCAAGGACTGCTAAGTCCCCTTCGCTTCAAGGCGTTTCGCCGACACTCCATTGAATCTCTCTCCGCCGCCTGCTAACCGCCTCAGCTCGCAGAAGGAGATTTATGCGCAGAGCCCTCAACTAGGCCCGCCCACGCGGGATTTTCCTGCGCCTGATCGGGCGCAGTCTCTGTTTGCATATCTATCTGCGGAAAACTCATGCCACACATGGACACGATCATTCGTGCCTATAGCCCTTCGACCGACACGGCCTCGCTGTCGGACATCTGGCTTCAAGCCTCGATTCTCGCCCACGCCTTCATCGGCGAGGACCGCCTGCTCGAACAGCAGGGCCTGATCGAGAGCCAATACCTGCCCAGCGCGGAAACCTGGGTCGCTTGCCGTGGAGGCCGACCCGTCGGCTTCATCAGCCTGATCGACAGCTTCATCGGCGGCCTGTTCGTCGCCCCCGACCAACAGGGTCACGGGATCGGACGCGCGCTGGTCGCGCACGCCCTTTCACTGAAAGGGACGCTGATGCTGGAAGTCTATACGGACAATGATCAGGCGATGCGCTTTTACGAAGCCCTCGGCTTCCGCGAGCAATCGCGGCGAGCGACGGACGATTCAGGCCTGCCGTTCGAAAACGCCCAGATGCTTCTGGCGGCCTAAGACCATCCCGGCAGGGCGGTTCGCCGCCCTGCCCTCGCCCTACCGCACCCCGATGTACTTGTGCGTCTGAACGCTGAGCCGCCATTGCGGGTGGGTCAGACAATATTCAATGGCGGCGGCGGTGTTGGCGGCCTGGTCGGGGCCGTCCATGGGCTGCAGCCAGAAATGCTGGAAGTCGAGGCTCTCGAATCGATCCGGCATAGCCAGGGGCTGCGGATAGACCAGCTTCAGCTCCTGTCCTGAGGTCTGAACCACGGGGGCGTCGGCCTTGGGGCTGATGCAGATCCAGTCGATTCCCTCGGGCGCGACCAAGGTGCCGTTGGATTCGATCGCGATCTCGAACCCGCGCGCATGCAGGGCGTCGATCAACAGCGTATCCAGTTGCATCAGCGGCTCGCCGCCCGTGCAGACCACCAGCTTCGGATCGCCTTCGCGACCGCGCCACATCCCCGCGACATGGTCAGCCATCAGGTCGGCCGTCTTGAACTTGCCGCCGCCGTCGCCATTCACCCCGACGAAATCCGTGTCGCAGAAGGTGCAGATCGCCGTTGCACGGTCGCGCTCCAGCCCGCTCCACAGATTGCATCCGGCAAAGCGCAGGAAGACCGCGGGGCGGCCCGCCTGTCCGCCCTCGCCCTGCACCGTCAGGAAGACTTCCTTGGCCGAATAGGTCATGCGGCCGCCCATTGCGCATAGCCCGCCGCGCGCAGTTCGCAGGCCGGACAGGCCCCGCAGCCATAACCCCAGACATGGCGATGCGTCCGGTCGCCCAGATAGCAGGTGTGGCTGAACTCGATGATGGCCTTGACCAGAACCCGGCCGCCGATCTGGTCCGCCAACTCCCAGGTCTGGGCCTTGGTCAGGAACATCAGCGGCGTCTCGACCGGCACGGACTTGTCCAGACCCAGGGACAGGGCGCGGGCCGTGGCCTGGATCGTGTCGTTGCGGCAGTCGGGATAGCCGGAGTAGTCGGTCTCGCACATGCCGCCGATCAGGACTTCCAGCCCGCGCCTGTCGGCCAGGGCCGCCGCCGCGACCAGGAAGATCAGATTGCGCCCCGGCACGAAGGTGTTCGGCAGGCCGCGCGCGTCCGCCTCGATGGCGCGCTCGGTCGTCATCGCCGTCTCGCCGATGGCGCCGAAGCCCGTCAGATCGACCACGTGATCGTCGCCCAGGCGGTCGGCCCACTGCGGCAAGGCCTTAACCAGTTCCTCGCGAACGGACTGGCGAGCCTGCATCTCGACCGCATGACGCTGGCCGTAGTCGAAGCCAACGGTCTCCACCCGATCAAAACGCTCCAGCGCCCAGGCCAGGCAGGTGGCGCTGTCCTGCCCGCCGGAAAAAAGAACAAGAGCTGTTTTTTCAGAGTGTTGCACGATTGCGCTCATGACAAGCCTGCGGTCGGCCCGCAGGCCGCGCGCATTCGAAAAAAGGAACCAGGGTCGGATAGATGGGACGTCGCCCCCTATACGCCAGAGCGACGGGCTCGGCAAAGGACGCGAGATTGACAATAAACAAGGCGGCTTAACCCTTCTGCAAAAGATTCTCTGAGATTGTAAAAGAACCTCAGTAGGAGCCGGCCGAATGCCGACGATTGAAGTGCTGACTGACCGCGTGGAGCCGGTGGCGAAAACCGCCATGACCGGCGACATTCTCGCGCGGTTCCAGCGCGAACCGGACACCTTGGTGATACCGGTCGTCGACGGCGATCGCCCTATCGGCCTGATTGAGCGCGGAGACTTCCTGCTGAAGCTGGCCGGCCCGCTGGGTCAGAGCCTGTACGGCGCCCGCGAGGTCGTCCATGTGATGGACCCGGAACCGGCCGTGATCGAATCCGGCGTTCGGGTGGACGCCTTTTCCTCCATCATCCTGAAGAGCGGTCCCGGCGCCTTGATGCGCGGCTTCATCGTCACGCATGGCGGAGCCTATCGCGGCGTCGGCACGGCCGTAGCCCTGCTGCGCGCCATCAATGAAGACCAGCGTCACGAGAACCAGCGCCTGGTCGAGCAGCTCCGCTCCTCCGACGCGGCCGAGCGCGCGCTCCAGACCGCGGCGCGGGACAAAAGCCGCTTCATGAGCCTGCTGAACCGCGAACTCAGCACCTCCATGAACGGGGTGCTGGCCGTGGCCGAGCTGCTGCATCGCCAGCCGCTGAACGAGGCCGCCAAGGCCCATGCCCGGACCATCATGGATTCCGCCGAGGACATGCTGGACAGCCTGCGCTACGCCCTCGACCTGGCGCGCGCCGAGGCGGGCGAACTGCAGATCAGCGCAACCGCCACCCCTCTGCGCACCCTGATGGATGAGTTGCAGAGCCATTGGTCGCCGCGCGCGGCTCAGGACGGCGTCACCCTGATGGTCGGCTATGAAGGCGACACGGAACTGGCGGCCATGGTCGACGCAGATCGCCTGCGCCAGGTGTTCAACAACCTGATCGGCAACGCCCTGAGCTTTGCCCGCCACGGCATGGTCGAGGCCAGCCTCAAGGCCCACGCCTATGGCGACCGCGTGCAGATCGAGGCTCGCATCCGCGATGACGGTCCCGCTGACGAAAGCCGCACCAGCGGCCTGCTAAATCCTTCGGCGCCAGACGCCGGACTGGGCCTGGCGATCAGCCGACGCCTGATCGAATGCATGGACGGTCGCATCTGGGCCGAGAACAATGCGGGGCGCGGCGCTACCTTCGCCTTCGACCTGTCCGCGCCGATCGCCTTCATCGAGCGTGACGAACCGACCAACGTCGCCGATCTGGACAGCTTTCATCTTCAGGCGCGTCCGCATGTGCTGATCGCAGACGACAACGCCACCAACCGCGTGGTGGCCCAGGCCCTGTGCGAGATGTTCGGCTGCACCTCCGAGACCGTCGAAGATGGTCAGGAAGCGGTTGAAGCCGTCGAGTCGCGCCCCTTCGACCTGATCCTGATGGACATCAAGATGCCGCGTCTCGACGGCGTCGGCGCGACACGCGCCATTCGCGCCCTCGACGGCCCTCAGCGTGACATTCCGATCATCGCCCTGACCGCCAACGCCGACCCGGACGACGCCAAGGCCTATCTGGCCGCCGGCATGGCAGCCGTGGTGGAGAAGCCCATCAAGCCGGAACGCCTGCGCCTGGCCATGAACACCGCGCTGGAACCGGCGAACGCCGCCCCTGCGCGGGCGCGAGACGTCGCCTAAAGGCGATCAAGCCGTCGCCGGCTCGCCCAGCATTTCTTCATCGTCCTCGTCATAGCCGACAAGACGCAAGGCGCGCGCCTTCACCCCCGTCAGCTCCGCCCAGCGCAGCAGGCCTTCCTCGCGCCCGTGTGTGATCCAGATTTCTTCCGGCGCCAGCTCTTCAAAGGTCTGGATCAGTTCGGGCCAGTCCGCATGATCCGAAATGACCAGGGGCAGCTCCACGCCCCTTTGACGCGCTCGCGCCCTCACGCCCATCCACCCGGAGGCGAAGGCGGTCACCGGATCAGCGAACCGGCGCGCCCAGCGGTCCTGAATGGCCGAAGGCGGCGCAATCACCACCTCGCCGCCCAAGGCCCCCGCCTTCAGCCCCGTGGCGAGAGCGAGCGATCCCAGGTCGATCCCTTCGTTCTGATAAAGGCGGTTCAGACGCTCAAGCGCGCCGTGAACATGAATGGTCCGATCCCAGCCCGCCTCGCGTAGCAGGCGGATCACCCGCTGCGCCTTGCCCAAGGCGTAGGCCCCGACCAGGTGGGCGCGTTCAGGAAACTGCGCCAGAGAATGAACCAGGCGCGCGATCTCCTCCACGTCCGAAGGATGAACAAAGACCGGCAGACCGAACGTCGCCTCCGAAATGAACACATGACAGCGAACCGGCTCGAACGGCAGGCAGGTCGGATCGCGTCGCCGCTTGTAGTCGCCAGACACCACCATGATCAGGCCGTCTCGCTCGATGACGGCCTGAGCCGAGCCCAGCACATGCCCGGCGGGGGCAAAGCGCACCGCCACGCCGTTGATCGTCGTCGTCTCTCCGTAAGCGGCGGGCTGAGCCCATCCGGCGAAGTCGGGTCCGTATCGTTCGGCCATGATGGCCAGTGTCTCGGGCGTCGCCAATACAGCGCCGTGCCCCGGCCGCGCGTGATCAGAATGGCCATGCGTGATCACCGCCCGATCCACCGGACGCACGGGATCCACATAGAAATCGCCAATCGGGCAGTAGAGACCGGCTGGCGCGGGCCTCAGAAGATCTTGAGGTCGGATCATCAATCTATCCGCTCGCTGGACAAGGACGCCCCTGACGGGCGACCAAGACGAGACGCAACACAGGACGCCTCGATGACGGATTCGTTCCTAGAGACTCTATTGCCGCAACTCGCATCCGGCGCGGCGCACACCCACGCCCTAGGCTTCGCTTTCGAAGGCCTGGACGGAGATCGCGTTCGCATTCGCGTTCCCTATCGGGATGATCTGATCGGCGATCCCGAGACCGGCGTCCTGGCCGGCGGCCTCGTCACCACCCTGCTGGACCACGTCGGCGGTCTGGCCGTCTGGGTGGGGCTGGGAACATTTCGGCCCGTGGCGACGCTCGATCTTCGCGTCGACTATATGCGCGCCGCAGCGCCCGGTCGCGATCTGCTGGCCGAGGCGCGGTGCTATCGCCTGACGCGCAATCTCGCCTTCGTGCGCGCCTGGGCCTTCGAAGATGATCCGACCGATCCCGTCGCCGCCGCCCAGTCCGCCTATATGGTCAGCGCGGAAGGCGATCACCGCCCCGGCGCAAACCTGAAATCCAGGACCGTCGCATGACCGCCTCCCTGCTCGACAGCCTGCCCTACGCCCGCTTCCTGGGCCTTCAAACTCAGATGAACGGCGACGAGATCACCGTCGTCATGCCGTTCGCCGACAAATTGATCGGCAACCCGATGCTGCCGGCTCTGCACGGCGGCTCAACCGCGGCCCTGCTGGAGATGACGGCCATGGCCCAGGTCTCTCTCACCTATCCAAGGTTGCGATTGCCGCGCCCGATCAACGTCACCGTGGCCTATCTTCGTTCGGGTCGCCCGATCGACGTCTACGCACGCGCCAGAATCAACAAGGCCGGACGCCGCGTCGCCCATGTGGTCGCCGAAGCGTGGCAGGACGCCCGGCAAGACCCGATAGCCTCTCTTACCGCCCACTTCCTGCTGGACCCGGAAAGTGAAGGCTCCTGACGAGCGATGGAGCGACAACGTCAATTGTAAATTTTGTAAAGAAGGCCCTGTTCAAATTAGTTAATACGCGTTAACCTTTTCTCGTTGTTCTTTTCAACGAGGGGTTAAGTCATGGATCGCAACGAAGTCATCGCCGGTGTCGCCGGCGAACTGCACGCCACCGAAAAAGCGCTGGATGACGCCATCGCCCACGCCGCGACCCTGGTTCAGACCATGATCGGCGCACGCTCGGCTCTGTCGCTCTCCGCCGTCGCCGCAGCAGGCTCCCAGACCAAGGCCATGGAAGCCATCGCCGCTCTCAGCACCGCTCGTGAAGCCCTGATCGCGTGCCACGCCGAACTCGAGAAGGACCATCGTCGTCTCGGCTACGGCACCTACGCCCTGGGTCCGCTCGACAAGCCCAATGAATGGGATAGCCGCCCCATGGGCAGCCAGGAGCGTCACCTGCGCGTGGCGTGAATTCGGCGTAATATTACGTATCAGCTATCCGGCTTCAAACTAGGTTGGTGTAGCTTGGCCCCCATCGTTTTAGAGGCGATGGGGGCCTTTCGTTGTTTGATTTCATCGCAGGCTACATAGGCGCCGCGAGCGTCCTGCTCGTGTGCTTTTTTGCGCTGACAAAGGGAGGCCATCCAGAGCGGATAGGCGCGATCGTCGTTCTATGCGGGTGGTTCCTTTCGATATTGGCTCAACGCTATTTGGGTTATGTCGCCACCCAATGGCCGGTACTGCTGATCGACCTGATCGCCTTGGCGGCTTTTGTGGCTCTAGCTTGGAAAGCTCCCCGGACTTGGCCCGTGTGGGCCAGCGCTTTCCAACTCCTATCCGTCGCCAGCCATGTCATGGTTCTCATGAAATTACGGCCTGAGATTTCCGCCTTCTACACAGTCGTCAACATGGCGGGATACGGCATCATCATCGCCTTGGGCGTTGGAACCTTTTTCGCCTGGCAAGAGCGTCGTGCGGCAGGCGTAGAAATTTCATAGGTAGATATTCCTATTTCATCCAAGTAGACTGACGCCTCGAGTTTCTTGGAACGTGCGCCATTGCCTTTGTCCCACGCCCAAATTTGGAAGGCCATCGACGCTCTGGCGCGACGAGAGGGCGTTTCGGCCTCGGGTCTGGCGCGACGCGCTGGCTTGGACGCCACCAGCTTCAATCCCTCCAAGCGGCTAGGGCCCGGCCAGCCTCCTCGCCCTCGCTGGCCTTCGACAGAAAGCCTGATGCGCGTGCTTCAGGCGAGCGGTCTAAGTCTGGGCGAGTTCGCCGCCCTTGCGGATGACGCCGCGCCGCACCCTCGCGCCATACCGCTTCTGGGCCTCGCTCGCGCGGGTGACGAAGGCTTCTTCGACGACGCCGGCCTGCCTATGGCGGAAGGCTGGGATCAGACCGAACTGCCTGCCCACAAAGACAGTCTGTTCAGTCTGACTATCGACGGCGACTCCATGGAGCCGGTATATCGGCCAGGCGACCGGGTCATCGTCGACCTGGACGCTACAGAGGTCCGGCGCGGCGACCGAGTGGTGGTTCGCACGGCGGAGGGCGAGACCCTGGCCAAGGAAATCGCCGCCCTGAATGGTCGCGAAGTCGTTCTGGCTTCGGTCAATCCGCACTATGAGCCGCGCATCCTGCCGCGCGGCCAGATCCGGTGGATGGCCCGCATCCTGTGGGTCAGCCAATAACAGCAGAAGGCCGCCCCTTTCGGGACGGCCCTCGCATTTGATCGACGCGGGGGAGAAATCCGCCGATCAGTTCGGCGCCACGTAACGAGCGTTGACCCAGCCGCCGCCGGCGATCTGCACCCACTCGCCCTGGGAGCCCGTGGCCGTGAAGGGCTGACCGGCCGACAGACTGCCGGCTTGACGATATTGCGTGCCCGGGCCCGAACGGATGCGCAGGTTGGACGTGGCGCGGTACATGTTGGCGTTAGACTGGGCCGCAGCGCGCGTGCGCTGCTGGTTGCAGCCGATATAGGAGCCGGCCGCAGCGCCGGCACCCGCGCCGACCACGGCGCCCAGGGCGCGCTCATTCTTCGA
>NZ_GL883086.1:524852-571127 GCF_000204035.1 Brevundimonas diminuta ATCC 11568 | reverse complement strand
AGACCGCCCAGCACGGCGCCGATTGCGGCGCCCGCCTGCTGACGGCCGCCCGGCGCGTCACAGTTGGTGATGCCGTTGGCCTGAGGCATGGCGCTGGCGGTCATGGGCGCAGCGGCGGCGGCCAGCGCGGTGAACATGGCGGTGGCGGCCAAACCCGCCTTGAAGGTCTTCGACATATGGCTCTCCTGTCATCGAGTTGTCGATGGAGTGAGAATGCCTCGCCCAAGCTGAAGGCTCCCCCAGCCTTGTCGTTATGTGCCGTTCATCTTTCTTGTCGGACGCAGAGCCGCCTGACGCTCCGGCCCCGCCCAAGTTCGTATGAAAAAACAGATATTGTTCATTTCCTCCCCCATACGGGGGATGGGCAGAGGCCGCATTGTCGTGCGCTATGGCATCCATGGGCGCACTTGGAAAAGCAGACGTGGCTCTGGATGTGCTGTGGCGCAGCCTTTACGGCCAACCGCTGCCGATCTCCGGCTCTGCTGAGCTCGCCCTGCAGGTCATTATGGAATGTGAGCGAAAATCATGGTCTCCAGCACCCGCCGACGCCATCGCCGATCAATCTGGCTGCCGTCCCCGTTTGAGAGTCTGCTCTTGATGCTGGCTCTAGCCTCCCTGGCCGGCGCCGTCTTCGTCTCCTGATCAGATCCAGAACGAAGACGGGCCGCTGATGAGATCAGCGGCCCGTAACTTTCAGTCCCTACCCCTCGACCAAGCCGCCTGCAGCGCCCTTCTCGAGCAGTTCGATTGTCTGGGACAGGCCGTAGATGGCCGCGAACGAACCGAAACGCGGCCCCTGCGAGGCGCCCAAAAGCACTTCATACAGCGCCTGGAACCAAGCCCGAAGCGGCTCGAACTCGTGCGCCTTGCCCACGGCGTAAACCTCGCCCTGGATGATCTCTCCGTCGGTCGTGTCGGCCGGCAGGGCCTTCAGACGTTCCGCCAGATCCAGCAGCGCCGCCTTCTCCTTGTCGTCGGGCAGACGATAGGTCTTCGAGGGCTTCACGAAGTCCTCGTAGTAGTTCAGCGCATAGCCCATCAACCGGTCCAGAACCGGCTCATTCTCGGGCGTGGCGTCCGGCAGGTATTTGGCGAAATAGGCCCACAACTGTTCCTTGGTCGAGGCGTTGGCCACGCCCACCAGGTTCAGCAGCAGGGCGAAGGACACCGGCGAGACGCTCTCGGGCGGAGTCCCTGAGTGGATATGCCAGACGGCGTTGTCGATCTGCTTGGCCGGTTCCTGCGTCTTGTACTGCTCGATGAAGGACAGATAGTCGTCCGTCGCGCGCGGAATGACATTGAAGTGCAGGCTCTTGGCCGACTTCGGCGACTGGAACATGTACCAGCTCAGGCTCTCAGGCGTGCCGTAGCGCAGCCACTCCTCCATCGTCAGGCCGTTGCCCTTGGACTTGGAGATCTTCTTGCCCTCAACGTCGAGGAAGAGCTCGTAGTTGAAGCCTTCCGGCGGCGTGCCGCCCAGGGCGCGACAGATCTTGCCGCTCTCGCGCACGCTCTCGATCAAGTCCTTGCCCGACATCTCGTAGTCGACGTCCAGCGCGGTCCAACGCATGGCCCAATCGGGCTTCCACTGCAGCTTCACATGGCCGCCGGTGACGGGAACCTCGGTGCGGCCGCCGGCCGGGTCGTCGAAAACGATAGTCCCGCGCTCGACATTGCGTTCCAGCGTCGGCACCTGCAGCACATGGCCGGTGATCGGGCTGATCGGCAGGAAGGGCGAATAGGTGGCGCGGCGCTCTTCGCCCAGGGTCGGCAACATGATGCCCATGACCTTGTCGAAGCGTTCCAGCAGGGTCATCAGGGTCGCGTCGAACCGGCCCGACCGATAGGTCTCGGTCGAGGACATGAACTCATAGTCGAAGCCGAAGCTGTCGAGGAAGGCGCGCAGGCGAGCGTTGTTGTGCGCGCCGAAGCTGTCATGCGTGCCGAACGGATCGCGCACCTTGGTCAGCGGCAGGTGCAGGTCTTCGCGCAGCATCTCGGGGTTGGGCACGCCCTCGGGCACCTTGCGCAGGCCGTCCATATCGTCCGAGAAGGCGATCAGTCGCGTGCGCCAGTAGTCGCCGGTCAGGGCGCGAAACGCGTTGCGCACCATGGTCGTGCGCGCCACTTCGCCGAAGGTGCCCATGTGCGGCAGGCCCGACGGGCCGTAACCCGTCTCCAGGATCACCGGCCGGTTCAGCGCCTCGAAGGTCACCAGAGCCTCGTCCGTCTTGCCCGCGTCGATCAGCAGCTTGGCCGCATCGCGCTCCGCATCCGACAGCCGTTTCTTGAGCACGTGGGCCAGCAGATTGCGCGCTTGCTCAAACGGCCACGAACGGGCCTCACGGGACAGGGTTTCGAGGTTCTGTAGCATGCACCGGGCTTTGACGCCTTGAGCGCGCGAGGTCAACTTTTGATGACTCTCCCTGTCGCCCTGACCGCGCATCCAATATCAGGAGGTAATGAGCCCCGATTACCGCCTTGTCGCCCGCACGCCCGTCATCGACGACTACCGTCGCCTCAGGGCCATCTCAGGTCTAACCCCGCGTAGCGCAGAAGCAGCGGCCGCCGGCCTGCCTAACACTGTCTTCGCCGTGGTGATTGAGAACCAGTCGGGCGAAGTCGTCGGCATGGGACGGGTCATCGGCGACAAAGGGCTGTTCTTCCAGATCGTCGACATCGCCGTCGATCCCGTCCACCAGGGACGCGGTCTGGGCAAGGCGATCATGAAGGCTCTGGTTGAACACCTGCGCGCCGCCGTGCCCGCAGAGGCCTACATCAGCCTAATCGCCGACGGAGAGGCCCATCGCCTCTATGCCCAATACGGCTTTCAGCCCACGGCGCCCGCCTCAATCGGCATGGCGTTATTCCTGCGCCCGAACGACGCCTAGAGCCGCGCTTCAGCGTTTCTCGGCAGTTGCATCTGGTTCTCGAAGCTCATGGCCAGATCGCCGTCCTGATTGGTGACGGTCGTCTTGGTGCGCACGACGCCGCGATCGGGCTGGCTCTTGGACGGGCGGATCTCGATGATTTCGCGGCGCACCGTCAGGGTGTCGCCGGGCCGCACGGGCCGCACCCACCACAGCGCGTCGACGTTCATGCCCAGCAAAGGCGTCTGGCCGAAATAGGCTTCATCCACAAACTGCCGCATCACGCGCGAACAGACGTGCCAGCCGCTGGCGATCAGGCCGCCGAACCGCCCCGCCTCGGCGGCCGCCTTGTCGATATGCATGGGCTGGGGGTCGAACTCGGTCGCGAAGGCGATGATCTCGGCTTCGGTCATGGTGAAGGGTTCGCTGTCCCAGCTTTCGCCGACGGTCAGGTCGTCCAGATAGCGGTCGGTCATGCACTCAAACTCCCATGGGCTGCGTCTGACATAGCGGCTGGAGCGGTTTTCGCCAGTCGACTTTCCGCCGGGTCTCGCTTGACCGCAAAGGCGGGGCGTGAGCATTCCCCGCTCCATGCGGACATCCGATTTCGACTTCGACCTGCCCGAGGCGTGCATCGCCCTGCGTCCCGCCGACCCGCGCGACTCGGCCCGCCTTCTGGTCGTGAAGGGCGGCGATCTTCAGCACCGGATCATCCGCGACCTGCCGGATTTTCTGCAACCGGGCGACGCCTTGGTCTTCAACGACACTCGCGTGATCCCCGCCCGTTTGTCGGGCGTGCGCCACCGCACCGCGCCGGAGGGCGAGCTGCTGTCGGTGCCGGTCGAGGCTACCCTGCACCACCGCGACGCGCCCGATGTCTGGAGCGCCTTCATGAAGCCCGGCAAGCGGCTGAAGGTCGGCGACCGCGTCCGTTTCGGTCGCGAGGAAGACAACGCCTGCCTTCTGGGTCAAGTCGACGCCGAAATCACCGCCAAGGGCGAGGACGGCCTCGTCACCCTGCGTTTCGATCTGGCAGGCCCTGTGCTTGACGACGCCATACGCGAAGTCGGGGTCATGCCACTGCCCCCCTATATCGCGGCCAAACGGGCCGAGGACGATCAGGATCTGAAGGACTACCAGACCGTCTTCGCCGAGCACGACGGCTCAGTCGCGGCGCCGACGGCGGGTCTGCACTTCACCCCGGCCCTGCTGGACGCCATCCGCGCGAGGGGCGTGACGACCCACGCAGTGACTCTACACGTCGGGGCGGGCACCTTCCTGCCGGTCAAGGCGGACGACACGGCCGATCACAAGATGCACTCCGAGTGGGGCGAGGTCTCTGCCGAAACCGCCGCCGCCCTGAACGCCGTGCGCGCGGCGGGCGGGCGCATCGTCTGCGTCGGCACCACCTCGCTGCGCCTGCTGGAAAGCGCGACGGGTGAGGACGGCGTGATCCAACCCTTCCACGGCGACACGGCCATCTTCATCACGCCGGGCTATCGCTTCCGCGCCTGCGACGTGCTGATGACCAACTTCCACCTGCCGAAATCGACGCTGTTCATGCTGGTCAGCGCCTTCGCCGGGCTGGAGACGATGCGCGCCGCCTACGCCCACGCCATCGACAGCGGCTACCGCTTCTATTCTTATGGCGACGGAAGCCTGCTGTTTCGGGAAAACGCCCAATGAGCCACATCGACGACCTGCCCGAAAATCTGGCCGCGACCTTCGACATCCTGGCCTCGGCGGCCAGTGAGCTTCAGGATCCCTGGTGGGTGTTCGGCGGCGCCGGCATGGCCCTGTCGGGCCTGTCGGAGTGGCACGTGCCTGACGTCGACGTCATGACCAGCCCGCGCGACGCGCGGCGCCTGATCGAGGCCCTGCACGGCGAAGCCATCGAAGACCCCGGCGAAGGCCTGTTCCGGTCGCAGGTGTTCGGCGAAATCCTGACCACGCCGGTTCCAATCGAGGTCATGGCGATGATGGACGTCCGCGCGGGCGCGGACTGGACTCCGGTCATCTTCACCACGCGCCAGGGTGTCGAACTGGACGGGGGGACGATTTACATCCCCACCGTCTCCGAACAGATCGAGAAATGCCGCCTGTTCGGTCGCCCGAAGGATCTGCAGCGCGCGGAGCGCCTCGAGACGCTACTGCGCTGACTGGCGGTTACGGAGCAGACGGCCTAAGACGCGCCTCCCTGCAAGGAACGCCCATGCCTTTTCCATTTGAGATCTCCGCTGTCGAAGGCCGCGCCCGCACCGGCGTGCTGAAAACCACGCGCGGCGATATCCGCACCCCCACCTTCATGCCCGTCGGCACCGCCGCAACGGTCAAGGCGATGACGGTGGATCAGGTCAAGCAGACCGGCGCGGACGTCATACTGGGCAACACCTACCATTTGATGCTGCGGCCCGGTCCCGAGCGGATGGAGCGCCTGGGCGGCCTCCATAACTTCATGCGCTGGGACAAGCCGATCCTGACGGACTCAGGCGGCTTCCAGGTCATGAGCCTGTCGGGCATCTCCAAGCTGTCCGAGGAGGCCGTGACCTTCTCCAGCCACATCGACGGCTCCAAACACGTCCTGACGCCGGAGCGCTCGATTCAGATCCAGGCCGACCGCCTCGGCTCCGACATTGTCATGCAGTTGGACGAATGCGTCGCCTGGCCCGCCGAGGAAAAGCGCGCGCGCGAAGGCATGGAGTTGTCGGCGCGTTGGGCCCAGCGCTCCAAGAACGCCTTCGGCACGCGCGATGCGCAGGCCCTGTTCGGCATTCAGCAGGGTTCGACCTATGAGAACCTGCGCCGTGAATCCTCAGAACGCCTGCAGGAGATCGGTTTCGACGGCTACGCCCTCGGCGGCCTGGCGGTCGGCGAAGGCCATGAAGCCATGTGCGAAGTGTTGGACTATGCGCCCGAGTTCCTGCCCAAGGACCGCCCACGCTATCTGATGGGCGTCGGCAAGCCGATCGACCTGGTCGAAGCGGTCTATCGCGGCGTCGACATGTTCGACTGCGTCCTGCCGACGCGCGCGGGGCGCCATGGTCAGGCCTGGACCTGGGACGGCCCGCTGAATCTCAAGAACGCGCGCTTCGCCGAGGATCAGGATCCTCTGGACCCCGAAGTTCCCTGCCCGGCCTCACAAGATTATTCAAAGGCTTACCTGCACCACCTGATCCGCGCTGATGAGATTCTCGGCAAGATCCTGCTGAGCTGGCACAACATCGCCTTCTTCCAGGCCCTGACGGCCGCCATGCGCGCGGCCATCGCCGAGGGGCGGTTCGAGCAGTTCCGCCGCGACTTCCGCGCGCGGCACCTGAAGGCCTAGCCTCTACGCGGAACGAAGCCCGCCGGAGCCGCCGGAGGCGCACAATTCCGCTGCATTCCCACGCCCTTCAGGAAGGAGCGGCGACGCAGGCCCGCCTGAATGGCTGACTGAACGTGCTTGCTGTGCGCGTCGGCGCCGGTCAGACGGCGCACCCAGCTGCGAGCCGGAATGAAGTCCGTCACCGTGCCGCGCACGGCGTCCAGCGTCGCGCCTGCCGCAGCGTCGGCAGCGCGCTCGCTCATGAAGGTTCCATCGTCGGTGGGCGCAACGTCCGTATCCGGGCCCAGAGCCTCATCCAATCGCCCGATTTCGGCAGCGATCACCGAGCATCGCGTCATGTTGCGCAGGTCATACGGATTGGATTCCGCCTGAAGCAGAATGGTTGGGATTTCCTGACGCTTGAGATTCAGATCCTCAAGCGGCGCGGTAACGGCGTCGCCTAATCCCGTGCCCACCTGATCCACGCCGTCCCGAGCGGAAGCGCCGGCGTTGCAACCGGCGAGCAACAAGGACACGGCGATGACGGTCAATGAAATCTGGCGCATGAGTTGGTTTAATCACGCCTCGCGCGTCAAAGCCAATCAACCTCCCTCGACGGACATCAGGGCCGAAGCCGACCTAGGCTTGCGGCCTTCCATAGCCACGTCCGGCTGCCAACCTACAAACCTTCCTGCTCGCTGTCGTAGGCAAACCCCGCTGCCCGCTAGCGGGCACGCGCTGGTGAGGTTGCGCCGCCGCTCCAACACGCGAGAGACGGCGCGACCTCAGTGTCGTCAGAACCTGTAGCGCAGGCCCACGCCATAGGTCGCAGGCGCCCCGACCAGACGCGAAGCGCCGTTCTTTTCAGGGAAATACACCTCGTCGGTGATGTTGCGGCCATAGGCGTAGACCGCCCAATCGGCCGCCGTCTGCAGTTCCACGCGGGCGTTCAGCAGGGTATAGGCGTCCGCCGTATTGCCCGGAGCCGCGTTCAGGCGGTTGCTCTCCTCGCCGTGGTGCGAGACCGACAAGCGGCTGTCCAGACGCCAACCGTTGGCCAGCACCAGACCGTGGTTCAGCGAAACCGTCGCCGTCACGTCCGGCGCACCCGGCAGGGGGTCGCCGACGGTCGACAGCACCTCGGCCACGCGCGCCGAGCTGAACGAGATGATCTCCGTGTCCAGGAAGGCGGCGGCGACGTCTAGATCCAGGCTCTGGTTCGCGCTTTCGAACAGGACGGCGTTGAGCGCGAACTCGATCCCCTTGCTCTCGGCCTCGCCGACGTTGGCGCGGCCGTTGGTGTCGTTGGCCAGACGGGTCGTCGCCTGCAGTTCCTTGAACTCATAGGAAAAGACGTCCACCGACAGGCGAAGACGGTTCGTCGTCCAGCGCAGCCCGGCCTCATAGGCGGTGACGGTTTCGGAATCGAACGGCAGGGTCTCGGCCTGGGTGAAGATCGAGGTGCCGTCGAAGCCGCCGCCGCGATAGCCGGTCCCCGCCGAGACGAAGACGTTCAGGTTCGGGGTGAAGGCGTATTTGGCCGTGACCCGACCCGACACGTTGTCGTCCTCGAAGGCGCGGTCCCAGACAAAGGGATCGGTCGTGGCGAAGGTCTTGGTGAAGGTCGAGATGCCCCACGGGTCCAGGTCGTCGTTGCGCCCGCTGAAGGTCGCCTCGTCGCGGGTGTAGCGCAGGCCGCCCGACAGGGTCAGCTTGTCGGTCAGGTCATAGTCGACCTGGCCGAACACGGCGAAGCTGTTGCGCGTCTGCTTGTGCAGGTTGTCGTACTGGGTCCGGGCCGTATAGCTGGTCCAGTGGGTGTCGAAGTCGATATCGTCCGAGACGTAGAAGGCGCCCACGATCCAGTCCAGACGACCGTCGTTGTCGTCGCTCAAGCGCATTTCGAGCGAGGTCTGGTTCAGCGTCTCATCGGCATCGAAGCGCGAGGCCGGATAGGGCGAGCCGTCGCCGTTGCCCTGCACCGAGCGAGTCGTGCCCTGGACGTTGCCGATCACCGCCAGATTCAGGTCATCGCCCAGACGATGCTGCAACGCCGCCGACACGCCATAGATGTCGATGCTGTGGGTCGGATACTCCGACGAATAGAACTCGTACGGGTCGTCGTTCTCGCCCGCATTGGCGATATTGCTGTCCAGCGTCGTCGAGATGCGGTCGTACTGGCGCGTGTCGCCCCGGTCGCGGCTGCCGAACAGCTTCACGGTCAGGTTGGTGTCCGGCGTAAAGTCAAAGGCGACCGTGGCCCGGCCGGCGAACAGATCCTTGTCGCCGAAACCTTCACGGCGGCCCGGATCGACGATGGGCGGAACCTGGGCCTGGGTCACGCCTGCGATGACCGGCTGGAAGCCCGCCAGGTCGCCCGCGCCCGCCCCGGTCATGAAGCCGCCGCCCTGCTCGGCCAGCACGGCCAGCCGCACGCCGACCGTGTCGCTCAGGGGACCGCCGACGGCCGCCTCCATCGCCAGATAGTCATAGCTGCCGAACTCGAGACGGCCCGAACCTTCGACCGCCTCGCCCGGCCCCTTTGTGATGGCGTTGATGACGCCCGCCGTGGTGTTGCGGCCGTACAGGGTGCCTTGCGGTCCTTTCAGGATCTCGACCCGGTCCAGGTCGAACAGAGGCATGCCCAGATAGGCGTTCGAGGTCTGATAGACGCCGTCGACGTGCAGGGCGACCGAGGGATTGCCGTTAGGCTTGTAGTCATCGGCGCCGCCGATGCCGCGGATGCTGATCAGGCCGTAGTTGGTGCCGCCGAAGGCGTAGTTCACCGACACGCCTGGAACTTCGTCCACCAGGTCGGTCACGCTGTCGATGCCGCGACGAAGGGCGTCTTCGCCGTTCAGCATGGTGACGGCCAGCGGCACGTCCTGGATGCGCTGGGCGCGCTTCTGAGCCGTGACGATCACGTCCTCGATCGCGGTGACGCCGTCGGATCCGAGATCGGCATGAGCGACTGCAACAGAAAAGGTGCGCGCGCCGACCGGCGTCACGGTCAGGCCCGTGCCCTCCACCATGCGGCGCAGCGCCTCGGCGGGCGCTAGGACGCCGACCACGCGATTGGCGCGGCGACCGCGCACGGCTTCCGGCGCGAACAGCACCTGCACGTCGGCGGTGCGCGCCAGCGTCGTCAGCGCCTCTTCCATCGACTGGCTTTCAATGGCGAAGGAGACGGCCGCGCCGCCGCTCGGCGACTGGGCCAGAGCCGGCGTCGCCGCTGCGACCGCAGCGACGGCCGAGCAGGCCAGCAGCATGCGCTTGAAGGCGCCGGCGCGCGGCTTGGAAATGAACATGGTAGCCCCTGAGATCTGGTCCGCCGCTCGTCGGCGGCTCCCCCTCAGAAACGGAAGCGCCTGCGCAGACCCCCACCCCGTCGTGGAAATTTCATCAAAGCGCAGCCGTTTCGTCAGACGTTTTTTCGGGCGATCCGATGCGCCAGTCCCCGTCCGTCGTGCGCCGCACCGACAGGCCGAACCCGCGCGCCAGAGCCAGGGCGAACTCCTGCCCGCCGTCATAGCGGAACGAGCCTGAAATGCGGACCTCCCCCGCCGCCGCATCCGTCAGCGTCAACCGCTCCGCCGAATAGCGATTGAAGCGTTCGACCACCTCGCGCAGCGGACGGTCGCGCACGACCAGACGCCCCATCCGCCAGGCCGTCTCGGCCTCGACGTCTGCCGGCGCGGCCCGCAGTTCATCGCCGCGCGCCAGCCCGCCCTGCCCCGCCGTCAGGATCAGAGGCGCGCCAGCGCCGCCTCTTTGAACCACCCTCAGCCGTCCCTGTTCGACCAGCGCCTCCGGCCCTCGGTCTGCGTGGGTCGCCTGGAAGCGCCCCTGCGCGGTCGCCATCAAGCGATCGCCGACGCGCAGGACGAAGGGCTCGGCGTCGGGCTGAATGTGGAAATAGGCCTGACCGGCTTCCAGCACCGCCGCGCGACGTTCGGCGCCGTAATCGAGGCGCAGTCGAGAAGACGGCGCCAACGTCACCTCCGACCCGTCCGGCAGGGGCGCGGTCAGTCGCTGCCCCGCCTCGGTCGCGATCAGCGCCCGCGCCGGTGACGACGCCGTCATCACCCACAGCCCGCCGCAGGACGCCGCAATGGCCCCGCCGGTCAGGCCGAGCAGAGCCCGCCGTCGCGTCGCGCCTGAATCGGCACGCCCCAGCGCCGCCGCCCTCAGGGCCAACACCTCGGGCTGCCCCGCCTCAAGCTCCAGCATTCTCCACGCCTGCTGACAGGCTCGATAGTCGCGGATATGGCCAGGATCTTCATCCAACCACCGCCGGAAGGCGATCTCGTCTTGAGGGCAGGGCGTATCGCCGCCGTTCATTCGCGCGAACCAGAAGGCGGCCGGATCGACCGCTTCCTCGTCGTTTAATCGGGGGTGAACCGGAAACATCAGCGATCCCCCTCGACCAGGTCGACCCTCAGCGCGGACATGGCTCGCACCATGTGCTTCTCGACCGCGCTGACCGAAATGCCCAGACGCTGGGCGATCTGCGGATAGGTCAGGTTCTCGAACCGACGCAGGATCACCACGGCCCGCGCACGCGGCGGCAGGGCGTCCAGCGCCGCCAGCATCCGTTTCAAACGCTGCCTCCCCGCGATGATCTGTTCGGCGTCAGGCGCGTCATACTCGGCCACGGCGTCGTTGATCTCGACATGCAGGCCTCGACCCCGCGCCTGCTCATAGCGCCCCCGATCCCGCGCAATGTTGGCCGCCGCCTCAAAGACATAACCGTCGATGTTCTGCAGGCTCATCAAGTCCGCGCGGCGCATTAGGCGCAGGAACAAATCCTGAACCATCTCCTCCGCATCCGCCGACGATTTCGACCGCCGCAGGAAGAAATGCGTCAACGGCGCCCGCAACCGCCGCGTCAACGCCGCGAATCCCTCGTCGCGCGTCAGGGCGGACGTCGCGTCGTCCCTGTCGAAAGGCTGGCTTGGCTGTCGGTTCACCGCGCGCCCAATGACGCCGCATCGTCACCGCCTCATGTCGGTCGCACGACATTTCCGTATCAGCGCATCCCCGATGCGTTCAGGCGCGTCATCGCAGCCAAAGCGTCACACAGCGTCGCTAAGGGCGGCTGCATATCGGTTTCAGGATGACGCATATGACGATGTTCAAACACCTGGGCGCGGCGGTCGCCTTCAGCGCGGCGCTGCTGGGCGCGGCGGTTCCGGCCTGGGCCGAGGTCTTCACCATCGCCGTCGTCTCCGACACCCAGAACTACGCCGACGTCACCCTGCCCCAGCCGCGCGGCGCCGACACCTTCGACCAGCAGATGCGTTATCTGGTCGAGACCCGCCAGGACAAGAACCTGGCCTTCGTCACCTTCGTCGGCGACATCGTCCAGCATGGCGACGGCCAGTTCCGACGCGCCATTCCAGACGCAGAGGGCGAATACCAGCTCTTCGACACGCGCGAGGAATGGGACATCGCCAACCGCGCCCTCTCGATCCTGACCGACAGCGGCCTGCCGTTCGGCATGGTTCCCGGCAACCACGACTACGACAACTATGCATGGCGCGGCTACGACGGCGTCTCCGAACCCCTGTCGGGCGGCCGCGCCTGGAACTTCTATTTCGGCCCCCAGTCGCGCCATTTCACGGATAAGGCCTGGTATGGCGGCGCCTCGGCGAACGGTCTGAACAGCTTCCAGACCTTCACGGCCGGCGGCCTGTCCTTCCTGCACCTGTCGCTGGAGATGCAGCCGCCCCAGGCGGCGCTGGACTGGGCCCAGGGCGTGATCGACGCCCATCCGGACACGCCCGTCATCGTCACCACCCATGAATGGCTGAAGCCTGACGTGCAGGAACGCTCCAACGGCTACGACAGCTATTTCGCGGGCGCAGACAACCTGCCGCCCGATCAGGTCTGGGACCGTTTCATCCGCAAGAACGCGATGATCTTCATGGTCCTGAGCGGCCACAACTACACCCGCCCGATCGAGGGCGTATCCAACGGCGAGAACCTGCGCATCGACCATAACGACGCCGGGCGTCCCGTCTATCAGCTGATCCAAGACTATCAGGGCAACACCGTCGGCCCGGACGGACAGGCCGGTTCGGCCAACGGCGGCGCAGGCTGGCTGCGTTTCATGGCCTTCGACACCGAGGCCCGGACCATCCGCTTCTATACCTATTCAACCCTGCTGGGCCGGTATGCTGGTCGCGACGGCGAAGCGACTTTCGGCGTCGCGCCCGAACGGTCCGAGTTCGTGCTGCCCTTCCCGCCGCAGCTTCAGGATTGAGTCCGCGACGCGATCCGCCGTTTTTCGTCGCAGGCCTTGCCCAAGAAAGCGATCAGGCCTCGACACGACCGTTTCAGGCGGCCATGCACGCTGCGATGACGACGATCGCTTCATCACGCTCGCTCGAGGCCGACCGCGTCGTCGCCGCGGCCATGACCCTGGTCACGGACGTCGGCCTGGGCGGCCTGACCATGCGCGACCTGGCCCAGGCCGTCGGCAAGAGCACGACCGTCATCGTCAATCTGTTCGGCGCCAAGGCGGGGCTTATCGAAGCCATCGCCTTCAGGGCGTTCGAGCAGGACGAGGCCTACCACGAGGCCTTCTTCGCCGCCGCCGACGACCTGGCCCTCAGCCGCGACAGCCTGCTGGCCCTGACCGCCCGTTACTTGCGAGAACGCGCCGCGTCCTCTGCCGACTTCGCCCGGGTGTGGGAAGAACTGCTGGTCAGCCCCGACCCGGCGGCCTTCCTGCCTCCCCTGCTGCGACGCTGGGATCTCATGCGGCGCGACGCCTGGACGGCCTTCCTGGCGCGTCGCCCCGGCCTGGAAGCGTTCGGCGAGGCGATCTCCACCTACCTGATCATCGAGCAGTTTTACGTCGGCGCCCTGGGCGGTCGCTCGGACTATGAGGCGATTGCGGCCGAGGGATTGGGCGGCCTGATCGATCGGGCCTTCGGCCGCCCCGACGATCCGGCCTCAGCGACCGAAAGCTATGTCGATCGGATGGTGATCCCCAAGGCGCCGAGCGACGGACTGGAACCGGATTCCATCAAGCGGCGTCTGCTCGACGTCGCCGCAGACCAGATCCTGAGCGGAGGCGTCGGGATCGTCACCAACCGCTCGGTCAGCACGGAGGTCGGCACTTCGACCTCCACCATCGCCTACCATTGGACGGATATGCGGCGGTTCGTGATCGACGCCGTCTGGCACGCGGTCTTCCGCGAGATGCCCCGCTACCTCGACTACCGCCATCCGCTGGGCGCCGGTCCTCCGGATATGCAGCGGTGGGGCGAGATGATGGCCCTTACCCTGGAGACGCCTGCGGGCGGCGAACGCGGCTTCTACGTCAAGTACGCCCGTCTGATCGCCCAGGTCTGCCTGCAGGCGCGTCGCGATCCGTCCTTCCAGGAACTGGCGATGATCCTGCGCGGGCCTGAAGGCGGCGGCAACTACACCAACCGCGGCGAACTCTGGCCGCCTCAATTCGACCTGACGCGCCGCGCCGCCACCCGTTTCGCCTTATGGATCAAGGGCGCGGCCATCATGGCGGCGGCGACGGGTGATGCGCCCGATGCCGCGCGCCTGCAAACCGTCGCCAAGACCTTGGTCACCCAGCGCGACTGAATCGAACAATCGTTCCTTATTCGGAACAGTCATCGACAGGCAGCGCGACAGCAACACTTCAAATAAGCTTCACCAAAGCATCACGACCATCTCCTACAGCGGAAATGTTGTCGAACAGTTGTTTTTTTAAGGCCGGTCACACGGCGTGAGAACTACGGCTGATCGCGACATTCCCCAACTTTCCAGCCTGAGCGACTGGATCGCCCGCGCTGCCCGATGGATCGACACATGAACCGTCTTCTTTTCGGCGCCTCGAGCGCCGCCCTGCTCCTTGCGGCGGCCGCGCCCGCGGCGGCCGAGGTCGCGACCGAGCCTCAGGCCACCTCCGTTCAGGACATCATCGTCACCGCGCAGCGCCGCGAGGAATCCGCGCAGAAGGTCGGCCTGGCCCTGACGGTCGTATCGGGCGAAGACCTGGACAAGCGCAACATCCAGACGGTCAACGACCTGGAAAACGCCGTCCCCAGCATGGAGGTCGACAGCCAGCTGGGCGGCGGCCAGCCCCAGTTCCGCATCCGCGGCGTCGGCCTGACGGACTACGCCGCCAACAACACCTCGACCGTCGGCGTCTATATCGATGAAGTCGCCTATCCCTACGGCGTGATGACCCAGGGCCAGTTGTTCGACATCGCCCGCATCGAGGTTCTGCGCGGGCCGCAGGGCACGCTGTACGGCCGCAACACCACCGGCGGCGCGGTCAGCGTCGTCACCGGAGCGCCGACGGACTATGTCGCGGCCGGCTTCAACGCCAGCTACGGCAGCTATGACGCCGCCAAGTTCGAGGGCTTTGTTTCGGGTCCGGTCGCCGGAACCCTGAGCGCCCGCTTGGCCGTCGCGGCCGAGACGGGCGGCGGCTGGCAATACCACCGCGACACGGGCGAAACCCTGGGCGACAAGGACACCAAGGCCCTGCGCCTGCGCCTGAACTGGCGCCCCAGCGACCTGACCGACCTCGACCTTAACGTCCACTACAGCCAGGACAAGTCGGACGGTCGGGGCCTGCGCCTGATCACCACCCCCTTCACCTCGGGCGGCGGCAAGGTCTATCCGATCGATACGGCGCACCGGATCACCGGCTGGGGCATCTCCCCCTATTTCGCCCAGCTGATCGGCGTCTCGCCCAACACCAAGCCGTTCCGCGACAACGAGGGCAAGGGCGTCAGCCTGCGCCTGAACCACGACCTCGGCTGGGCCGCCCTGACCGCCGTCGCCGCCTATGAGTCCTTCGACCGCAAGGAGTTCAACGACTGGGACGCCACGGCCTCGAACGAAGCCGGCACCTACTTCTTCAACGACATCGAGACGATCTCGCAGGAAGTGCGCCTGGCCTCGAACGGCGACGGTCGTCTGCAATGGCTGGCCGGTCTCTACCACGCGACCGAGGACATCGACGGCGGCTTCTACTCCGACTTCTCGGAAGCGAAGAGCCTCCGTTTCTGGATGAGCACCACCTACGGCCAGAAGGTCCAGACGACAGGCGCCTTCGCCAATGTGGACTACCGCCTGACCGATCGCCTGACCCTGATCGGCGGCTTGCGCTACGAGGATGAGACCCGCGAGCTGAACGACTTCAAGACCGAGGTTCTGGCTCCGGTCCCGCGCGTCAACGCCACCGCCTCCAAGTCTCAGAGCATGGGCGAATGGACTGGCAAGATCGGCGCTGAATACGCCTTCAGCGACAGCGTCCTGGCCTACGCCAACGTCTCGCGCGGGGTGAAGTCCGGCGGCTTCACTACCTACAACAGCGGCCTGCCCGATCAGCTGGAGCCCTTCAAGTTCGAGGAGCTGATCGCCTATGAGACCGGCGTGAAGGCCAGCCTGTTCGACAACCGCCTCCAGGCGAACGCGGCGATCTACTACTACGACTACCGCGACCAGCAACTTCAGGGCGTGCTCTACACCCAGACGGGGCGCGTCGGCCGCATGATCAACGTGCCGAAGTCGCATATCCAGGGCGCCGAGCTGGAGCTGCGCTGGCAGCCCCTGGACAACCTGACCATCACCCAGGCGGTCGGCTACAAATACGGGGAGTATGACGAGTTCTTCTTCGTCAACGCCTCGGCCACCGAAGCCGCCAAGGATCCGGTGACGGGCGAATACAACACCATCATCTACAGCGATCGTGCAGGCGAGCGCCTGCCCTTCCCGCGCTTCGACTACAAGGGTTCGATCGCCTACGAGCACCAGATCGGCGACTGGGGCGTCGAGGCGGAAACCAACTACGCCTACCGCAGCGAGAAGTTCAGCACCTCGTCCAACTCGGTCATCGGCGACTACTGGCTGATGAACGCCAACCTGACGTTCCGCCCGATGAACGGCAGCTATGCCTTCGGCTTCTTCGTCAACAACCTGACGAACGCCTATTCGGAAGAGTCGCGCAACCGCTTCATCTCAGCGTCCACCGGCTCGCCCAACGCCCCGCGCACCTGGGGCGCCCGAGTTAGCTATCGCTACTGATCTCTGCCTGCGAGGCTTCGGACTTGGCTCCGAAGCCTCGCGCTTTTCCTCGCGAAGAAAGATGCGTCCATGTCGATGATGCGTAAGCTGTTCCGCTCTACCGTCCTGGCCCTCGGCCTTCTGGCGGCCTCCCCCAGCCTGGCCCAGCAGGCGACTGACGCCCGTTTCACCATCGCCGTGATCCCCGACACTCAGAACTATGTCGATCACACGCGCCAGCGCGCGGCCGGCTTTCCGTTCGACGCGCGGGACATGATGACCGAGCAGTTCCGCTTCATCGCCGACAACGCCGCCTCGCGCGGCGGCGACATCGTCTTCGCCACCGGCGCGGGCGACGTATGGCAGCACCCCGTCATCGACATCGACCCGGATCACGCCGCGCGCGGCTTCAGTCCCCGCGCCCTGCCCTCCGACGTCGGACCGGCGAAATGGGCGCCGGGCGTCCGCGAGGTGGAGATCCCCGCCTCCATCGCCGCCTATCGCCTTCTGGACGGCGCCCTGCCCTTCTCGGCCGTGCCCGGCAATCACGACTATGACGCCCAGTGGTGGGAAGAGTCCTGGCCGCGCGACCTGACCGCGCCTGAAGGCGACCTGCGTCGCCTGGGCATGATCCATGTCGGCGGGCTGACCGAATGGGTCCGCGTCTTCGGCGCCGCCTCGCCCTTCTTCAAGGACCGCCCCTGGTACGTCGGATCGCACGACGGCGGCGCGGACAGCGCCCAGGTGTTCGAGGCCGGCGGCTACCGCTTCCTGCACATCGGCCTGCAGTTCGCCCCTTCCGACGCCAGTCTGAAATGGGCCGAGACCGTCATCCACGCCCACCCCGGCCTGCCGACCCTGATCAGCACCCACGACTTCCTGGACAAGACCGGACAGCGCCGCGCCCATCCGGTCGTGGACATCAACGCCCTCGATCCCTTCGACAACAGCGCCCAGGGCGTGTGGGACAAGCTGATCAGCCGCAACCCGCAGATCTTCATGGTCCTGAGCGGCCATCACAACGGCCAGGCCTTCCGCACCGACCCGAACCGCCAGGGCGGCGCCGTCTATCAGCTGCTGTCCGACTATCAGGACCGCAACCGCGCCGCCGTCGGCGCCGGGCTGGATGCGGCCAAGGCGCCGGGCCTGGGCGATGGCTGGCTGCGTTTGATGGCCTTCGACATGACGGGCGAGGTTCCGACCGTGCGCGTCCGCACCTATTCGACCCACTTCAAACGCTACGCCTCGGATGAGCCGAACTACGCACTCTGGTACAAGCCGAACGAGCAGCCTCAGATGACCGACGAGGAATTCCTAGCGCAGGACGAGTTCACCATCCGCCTGGAGGACTTCCGCGCTCGTTTCGGTCCCGGCCGCAGCGCCAGTCAGCAGTAGGCTGCCCTGTTCACAGTTCCGACTGGAAGACTCGTCTTTTACGCGAAGCGCGCTAGCGCCCAATTGCAAAGGGGTCGCCTTACGGCGACCCCTTCAAAACCATTCCAAATCAAAGATTTAGATGGTCGGAGCGACAGGATTCGAACCTGCGACCCCTTGACCCCCAGTCAAGTGCGCTACCAGGCTGCGCCACGCTCCGAAGGCGCTCCGTATAGACGGCGGTTCGGTGCTCCGCAAACCCTAAAACGCTCTATCGACAACAACTTCCGTCTTAGCGGCGCAGAACGCCCTCCAACCGGGCCTTGGCCGCTTCCAGTTCGCTCAACAGAGCCTCAAGGCGCGCCGGAGCCGCCGGAATCGCCGCCGCCTGCGACACCGTTTCAGCCCGATCCCCCGAATCGATCTCGAGCGTCGAGGCCGGGTCGGCATAGGCCGTCAGGCGCGCCAGACCCTGATCCTGCACCAGGCGTTGCACCCCGCGAATCGTCAGCCCCTCGTCGTGCAACAGCCGCCGCACAGCCTTCAGCACCATGACGTCGTCGGGGCGATAGAAACGGCGGCCGCCCGCACGCTTCACCGGGGCGACGAACTCGAACTTCGTCTCCCAGAACCTCAGCACATGCTGGGGGGCGCCGACTTCATCGGCCGCTTCAGAAATGGTGCGGAAGGCTTTGGGGCTTTTGGCCAAGGGTCTCAGGTCTCGACGACGGCGTCGTGCACCCGGCTCTTCATGATCTGTGAGGCGCGGAAGCTGATGACGCGGCGGGGGTTGATGGCGGCCGGTTCGCCGGTCTTGGGGTTGCGGCCCATGCGGGCGCGTTTCTCGCGGACCTGGAAGACGCCGAAGCCCGACAGCTTGACCGTCTCGCCCTGCTCAAGAGAGTCGACGATCAGGTCCAGCGTGCGCTCGACCAGTCCGGAGCATTCCTGCCGGGACAACCCGACCTCTTCGTGGACCGCTTCGCACAAATCCGCACGGGTAAGCGTCTGATGTCCGGCCACTTGCATCTCCCCGCAATCAATTGGCGGGGCATTGAAGGGCAAAACGGCCGGAAATCAAAGTCCTCAATGCAAATCTAGAATCGGAAGGCGCACGCGCCCCATGTCAGGCCGCCGCCCATGGCTTCGACCAGGACCAGATCGCCCTTCTTGATTCGCCCATCCTTGATGGCGACGTCCATCGCCAGCGGGATGGAGGCGGCCGAGGTGTTGGCATGCATGGCCACGGTCGAGATGACCTTGTCCTCGTCCAGGCCCAGGCGATCGCCCACGCCCTTGATGATGCGCTGGTTGGCCTGGTGAGGCACGAACCAGTCGATCTCGGGAATGTCGACGCCCGCGACCTCGGCGGCGGCCGTGATGGCCTCGGCGATGTTCACGACGGCGTGGCGGAAGACCTGATTGCCCAGCATCCGCAGATGGCCGACCGTGCCGGTAGTGGCCGGGCCGCCGTCGACATAGAGCATGTCAGCCTTGGCGCCTTCGCAGCGCAGGGCGAAGCCCAGCACGCCGCGATCATCCTTGGTCCCCTGCCCCTCGCCCGGCTCCAGCACGAAGGCTCCGGCGCCGTCGCCGAACAGGACGCAGGTGGTGCGATCCGTCCAGTCCATCAGCTTGGTCATTTCCTCGGCGCCGATGACCAGGGCGCATTTGGCCTGACCGCGCGCGACAAAGCCGTCAGCCACGCTCATGGCGTAGACGAAGCCCGAACAGACCGCCTGAACGTCGAAGGCGATGCCCACCGGCGCGCCCAGCTTGCGCTGCACGATGGCCGCCGTCGCCGGGAAGGTCTGGTCCGGCGTGGTCGTGGCGACGATGATCAGATCGACGTCCGCCGCCGTCTTGCCCGCGTCGGCCAGGGCGCGCTCGGCCGCCTTGAGCGCCAGATCGCTGGTCGGCTCGTCGTCGCGGGCCTTGTGGCGTTGGCGGATGCCGGTGCGCTCGATGATCCATTCGTCGGAGGTGTCGACGATCTTGGTCAGGTCGGCGTTGGTGACGACCTGCTCGGGCAGGAAGGAGCCGACCCCGGTAACGACGCTGCGGATGACGCTCACTGTTCGGTCTCTCCCATGACGACGGGCGCGGGTTCGTCCATCGCGGCCGCCAGACGCGCGAAATTGGCGCTGACCTTGGTCAGATAGTCACTGCGGGCCAGTTCGACAGCCACGCGGATGGCGTTGGCGTAACCCTCGGCCGTGGCGCCGCCGTGGCTTTTTACGACGATGCCGTTCAGACCCAGCAAGGGGCCGCCGTTGACGCTGCTGGGGTCGATGCGGCGCGCCATCTTCTTCAGGGCAGGCATGGCGATCAGAGCGCCCAGCTTGGCCAGCGGCCCGGAGGTCAGCGCTTCCTTCAGCAGGCCCGAGATGAAGCGGGCCGTGCCTTCGGCCGTCTTCAGCGCGATATTGCCGGTGAATCCGTCCGTCACCACCACGTCCACGGTTCCGGCGGCGATGTCATGTCCCTCGACGAAGCCGGTGTAGTTCACAGGCACGGCGTCGGTGCGCAGCACAGCGTGGGCCTCGCGCACCTCTTCGTGGCCCTTCATCTCTTCGGAGCCGACGTTCAGCAGGCCGACCGTCGGCCGCGCCACGCCATGCACGGCGGACTGGAAGGCCTCGCCCATGATGGCGAACTCGACCAACTGGCGCGCATCGCTGCCGATGTTGGCGCCGACGTCCAGCACGGCGGTGAAACCGCGCTTGGTCGGCCAGCTGGCGACGATGGCCGGGCGCTCCAGCCCGTCGACCGCCATCCGCAGAACCAGCTTGGAGATCGCCATCAAGGCGCCGGTGTTGCCCGCCGAGACGGCGGCCTGGGCCTCTCCCGTCTTGACCGCCTCGATCGCGTTCCAGAGGCTGGAGCCCTTGCCTCGACGCATGGCCTGGGCAGGCTTTTCGTCCATGGCGACGACCTTGTCGGTGTGCCGGACCTGGCAAAGGTCGTCCGATACGTGCAGGCGCGCCATCTCGGCGCGGATCGCCGCCTCGTCTCCGTGCAGCAGGAAGCGCACGCCGTCGCCGCCATACAGCGAATAATAAGCCTTCACGCCGCCGACCACGACGGCAGGACCGTGGTCGCCCCCCATGGCGTCGAGCGAGATCAATGTGGATGATGCCAAGTGGAAATCGACTCCGTCGCCGTCTTGTCGCGGCGCTTCAATGTTAGGGCGTGCAGACGCAAATGTCGCACCCTGTGGATGCAACCGAGGCGCCCTTAGGTCAACTCTTGTCGCCGTCGTTCGGCTTCAAGGCCCGCAACACGCCGAAAGGCGAGATCTCGCCCGGCTCAGGCGGTTGCTCGAACACCGCGCCATCCTTGCGGGGATAGGGATCCAGATGCAGCGCCAGTTGCTCGACCGCATACTGGCCCAGGTCGATCTGACCGTTTTCCACCACGTCGGGCGAATCGTCGTCCAGCTCCAGGTCGATCTCCCCTTCGTCCGAAGGCGCCGTATCCACGGCCTCGACCAGATTGATCTCGAATCGATCGTCGACATGAACGGGCAGAGGCTCCAGCGTCAGCACGCAGGACTGGACCGCATCGGCAACGACACGCCCGGTCAGGCGCCAGCCCGAAACCGTCGCCGTCACCTCCAGATCCGCCTCGAAACGGTCCAGCGACTTCAGGTTCAGCGCGCGCGCAATGCGCTGACGCGCCTCGGCGTCCGGCTCCAGGCGCCGGGACAGGCTCGCCCCGATCTGATGCAGGCGGACGGGGTCGCTGTAAGGCAGGGCGGGAATCGTCATGCGACGATCATGGCCCAGTCAGGCGCCTTTTCCACGGCGGAAATAGGCTGACGCGCCAGGCGTTCGTGCGATTCCAGCGCATAACGGGTCAGTTCAGCGCCGGCGGCGGGATCGTCGCTCTCGAACACATTGCGCGCGATCGAAGCCTGAAAGCCGTCGCGGTCGCCTTCGCGCAGCGCCTTCTCATAGGCGCTCATACGGCCATAAAGGGCCTCACCCAACTTGCGCATCTTCTTGCCGACAGACACGTCGCCGACGCCCAGTTCACGCAGAACGTTGTCCAGAGCCGAGACATAGGTGTCGAACATCTTCTGGGCCAGATCGGCCCCGCGCTCGCCCTCGGCCTTGGTCCGCACGAACAGCAGAAGGACGTGCAGGGTGTAGAGCTCGAACCGCGCATCGATTCGATCCGCCACGCCCAGGCGGGCGTAAAAATCGGGCTGACGCGCCTGTTCCACCGCCAGGGCGTATAGGCCCTGCGCCTGGCGCTCTTGCGTCTGTCGTCTGAAGAGTGTCTTGAACATAGGTTTTACGGCCCCTTTTCCGCCGCGCCGTTGCACTAGGACGCAGCGACGGTTAGGTCAAAGACCTTGTTTCTAGAGGCCCATCGCCGATGCCCCGTTTTACGTCGCTCATCATCGCCGCCTCGCTCGCCGCCGCTGCAGGCGCCTGCGCCCCGGTCGTCGCCACCCAGGGCTTCCAGGCCGTGGACGCCAAGCCCCAGGACATCGAGGCGGGCGTCGACACCCGCGAAACCGTCCTGGCCAAGCTGGGCACGCCCTCGACCACCTCGACCTTCGAGACCGACAACGTCTGGTACTACCTGACCCAGACGACCCAGCGCTACACCTACAACAAGCCTGAAGTGTCGCAGCGGACGGTCACCGAAATCACCTTCGCCGACGGCGGTGAAAAGGTCGCCAACGTCCGTACCCTGGGACTTGAAGACGGCCGCCAGATCGCCATGGAGCGCCGCGAGACCCCGACCCGCGGCCGTCAGCTGACCATTCTCGAACAACTGCTCGGCAACGTCGGCCGCGGCCAACTGCCCCGCACCGAGGACGACGTGCCCGGCCAGCGCCGCCCAGACTAAGCTCCAGAAGATAGGCGCCCTCAAGCCGCGAGCGACTGCGTCGCGAACGTAGGGCGCAAAAAAAGACAACGCCCCGGAGATCGCTCTCCGGGGCGTTTTCAGTTTCAGCGAAGCGCAGTCAGACGATCTTGCCGCTCGCCAGCACCGCCAGCAGCAGAAGCGCCACGATGTTGGTGATCTTGATCATCGGGTTCACCGCCGGGCCGGAGGTGTCCTTGTAGGGATCGCCCACGGTGTCGCCGGTGACGGCGGCCTTGTGCGCTTCAGAACCCTTGCCGTGGACGACGCCGTTCTTGTCGGTGAAACCTTCCTCAATCACCTTCTTGGCGTTGTCCCAGGCGCCGCCGCCCGAGGTCATCGAGATGGCGACGAACAGACCCGTCACGATCACCCCCATCAGCATGGCGCCCAGGGCGGCGAAGGCGTTGGCCTTGTCCGGCTGGATGAACAGGATGACGACGAACAGGACGATCGGCGACAGCACCGGCAGCAGCGACGGCACGATCATCTCGCGGATGGCCGCGCTGGTCAGGATGTCGACCGCCCGGCCGTATTCGGGCTTGGTCTGGAAGGTCATGATGCCGGGGTTCTCGCGGAACTGACGCCGAACCTCGGCCACCACGGCCTCGGCGGCGCGCCCCACGGCCGTCATCGACAGGCCGCCGAACAGGAAGGGCAGCAGCCCCCCGAACAGCAGGCCGACCACGACATAGGGGTTGGACAGGTCGAAGGCGACCGCGCCCAGTCCGTGGAAGAAGCTGCCCGGCTGCGCCTCGGCCGCGAAGAACTTGAGGTCCTCCACATAGGCGGCGAACAGGACCAGCGCCCCCAGGCCCGCCGAACCGATGGCGTAGCCCTTGGTCACGGCCTTGGTGGTGTTGCCCACAGCGTCCAGAGCGTCGGTCGAGACGCGGACTTCCGGCGGCAGGCCAGCCATCTCGGCGATGCCGCCCGCGTTGTCCGTGACCGGACCGAAGGCGTCCAGCGCCACGATCATCCCCGCCACGCCCAGCATGGTGGTGGTGGCGATGGCGATGCCGAACAGGCCCGCCAGCTGATAGGCCGCGACGATGCCGACGATGATGGTCAGAGCCGGAAGCGCCGTGGCCTCCAGCGACATGGCAAGCCCCTGGATGACGTTGGTGCCGTGCCCAGAGACCGAAGCGTTGGCCACTGACTTCACCGGCCGGAAGCCCGTGCCGGTATAGTATTCGGTGATCACCACAATGGCCGCCGTAACCAGCAGGCCGACGACGCCCGCCCAGAACAGGTTCATGGGCTGGATCAATAGCCCGCCCGAGGTTTCGACCGCCCCCGGCAGAAGTTGGTTGATCACCCACCAGACGGCGACCAGCGACAGCAGACCGGTCACGATCAGCCCCTGATACAGGGCGCCCATGATGTTGCCGCTCTTGCCCAGACGGACGAAGAAGGTGCCGATGATCGAGGTCACGATACAGACGCCGCAGATCGCCAGCGGCAGCAGCATCAGCACGTCGACATAGGGCTGGTTGCGGAAGAAGATGGCCGCCAGCACCATGGTCGCCACCGTGGTGACGGCATAGGTCTCGAACAGGTCGGCGGCCATGCCGGCGCAGTCGCCGACGTTGTCGCCCACATTGTCCGCGATGGTGGCGGCGTTGCGGGGGTCGTCCTCGGGGATGCCCGCCTCGACCTTGCCCACCATGTCGCCGCCGACGTCGGCCCCCTTGGTGAAGATGCCGCCGCCCAGTCGCGCGAAGATGGAGATCAGAGAGGCGCCGAAGCCCAGGGCCACCAGGCCGTCGATGACTTCGCGACTGGTCGAGGCGTGGCCCAGACCCTGGGTCATGAAGGCGTAGTAGCCGGACACGCCCAGAAGCGCGCCGCCCGCCACGAACATGCCGGTGATGGCGCCCGAGCGGAAGGCCAGGTCCAGACCCTTGGACAGGCTCTGCGACGCGGCCTGGGCCGTACGGACGTTGGCGCGCACGGAGATCAGCATCCCCGCATAGCCCGCCGCGCCCGACAGGACCGCGCCGATCAGGAAGCCGAGCGCAGCCCAGATCCCGATAAGAAAAAAGGCCGCGACCAAGATCACGACCCCTACAATGCCAATCGTTGTGTACTGACGCTTCAGATAGGCGGATGCCCCTTCCTGGATCGCCGCGGCGATCTCACGCATCCGTTCATTACCACTGTCGGCCTTCATCAGGGCGGCGGTCTGGACGGCGCCGTAAAGCACCCCCAAGGCGCCGGCCGCGATGACCAGCCAAAGATATGACGTCATGGCGTTTCCAAGCCCTATGCAACTGGGCGCGCGGATCCATGGGCTGCGCTACGGGCGTTTTCGCCTCTCGGCCGCCTTCCGGTCCCCCCGTGCGCTTACGGACGCAAATTCACGCCCCTCGGGAATTGCGGCTAAATCGTGCCAAAAGCAGAGCCGTGGCGCAACAGCGCTCTTTTTAGACGGCGCGAACGGTCGTGCGGCGGCGCGCGGCCTGGCTGACGACCTCGACGCGGGCGATCGCGCCCTTGCCGATCAGCGCATCGGCCGAGCGGATCAGGCTGGCGCTCAGGGCCTGAGCGTCCAACTGGTTCCAGTCGTCGGCCAGGACGAAGGGCGTGCGATGCCCGGCGCGGACCAGAGCGTCGCGCAGATAGGGCTCCTTGGCCTTCACCGCGTCCAGAGCGTGGCCTTCGCCCAGATGCAGCTTCAGCACCACGAAGATGTAGTTCCGAACCCGACCGCCCACAATGATCGGCAGGCCCACCCCGGTCAGGTTGAAGCTCGCCAGCTGAGCGGGCGTCTCCGCCGATGGCGAGGCTGCTGCGGCCGCCCCCGACAGGGCGGCGCCGGCGACGGCGAGGATCAGGGCGCGGCGGTTCATGGCGGCAATGTGGGCCAGTCCCGTTAGGATTCCGTTGCCCTCAGCCGTGGGTCCAGCCCGTGCGCGTCGCGGTGATGACCTGGCCCAGATAGCGTGGCGACAGCCCCCTGCCCTCGACCACCCGCCCGACGCAGGTCAGACGCAGATGGCGCCGCTCGGCCTCACGGCGCAGGGCGTTTTCGGCGCCCGCCGGGACGGTCAGCAGGATCTCATAGTCGTCGCCGCCGCCGGCCAGCAGCTCCAGCGCCGCCTGCGGATCGACGCGCCCCTCGAACCAGGCCTGGGCCGCCGCCGACATGGGCAGACGCTCCAGGTCGATCTCCAGACTGACGCCGCTGGCCTCGGCGATATGGGCGGCGTCGGCCAGAAGGCCGTCGGACACGTCGGCGCTGGCGGTCGCCAGGCCCAGAACGACAGGTGCGAACTCCACGCGCGGCATGGGGGTGCGATAAGCGGCCTCCAGCGCGTCCATACGTTCGGGCTCCAGGCTCAGGGTCGCCTGGGCGGCCTGAAGGCCCAGCCAGCCGTCGCCGATGGTACCGGTGACGAAGACCAGATCGCCCGGTTGCGCCCCGGCTCGGCTGACCGCCGCGCCCGACGGCGCCCAGCCCAGCAGGGTGGCCGAGAAGCTGGCCGGTCCCGGCGTCTTCACCGTGTCGCCGCCCAGCAGGGAAATGTCGAAGATGGCCTGATCGCGCCGCAAACCGGCGACGAAGGCCTCGCGCTCGGGCCAGCCGCAGCGTGGGGACCAGTGGCAGGCCAGAAGATAGCCGAACGGCTCGGCCCCCTTGGCGGCCAGATCGGACAGGTTCACGCGCAAAAGCTTCTGCGCCACCGTATCCAGCGGGTCGTCGGGCAGGAAGTGGACACCCTCGACGATCGCATCCTTGGTCAGGATGAGGTCGTGTCCCGGACGCGAGGGCAGCGCGGCCACGTCGTCGGCCAGCCCCCGCGCCCATTCCGGGTGCGCCAGCGGCTTCAGCAGCCGCTGGATGGTCTCGAATTCGCCTGCGACGTCAATCGCGGGCATCGCGCGCCACGCCGTCAAGCGCCGCGTTCACGAACTTCGCCTCCGCATCGTCGAAGAAGGCCTTGGCCAGCTCGACGTATTCGTCGATCACGATTTCACGCGGCACGTCGGGCTTGTGCTTCAGCTCCCAGGCGCCGCTGCGCAGCAGGGCGCGCAGGGTCGCGTCCAGACGCTCCAACCGCCAGTTGGAGGCCAGGCGCGCCTTGACCGCCTCGTCCACCGCGCGCTGGTCCTCGACCACGCCGTGCACGACAGCGGCGAACCAGTCCTCGTCCGCCTCGGCCAGGGGGGCGCCGTCGATATCGGCGTCAAAACGGTGATTGCGGAACTCGCGCACAACGCTGTCGACGCCCTCGCCCGCCATCTCCATCTGGTACAGGGCCTGAACGGCGGCCAGGCGGGCGACCGTGCGGGCGCGGCGCTGGCGGCTGGTCAGCTGGGGCTCGGCGCGGGCTTTGTCAGCCTCGGCCAGTTGAGCCATGACTTCGGCGACGGTCGCCGGGGTGGTGTTGGTCGGTTCGCTCACGAGGCCAGTCCTCCGCGCAGGCGCTTGCGGATGGCGATCAGGTCCAGGCAGGCGCGGGCCGCAAAGCCGCCCTTGTCGCCCTCGCTGAGACGGGCTCGGGCCCAGGCCTGATCCTCGTCCTCGGTCGTCAGGATGCCGTTGCCGATGGCCAGGCCCTTGAGGCCCAGTTGGGTGATGCCCGCCGCCGACTGATCCGAGACGATCTCGAAATGATAGGTCTCGCCGCGGATGATGCAGCCCAGGGCGACATAGCCGTCATAGCGCGGCGCGGTCGGATAGCGTCCGGCCTCTTCGGCCATGGCGATCACGGTCGGCACTTCCAGGGCGCCGGGCACGGTCACGACGTCATACTGAACGCCTTGCGCGCGCAGGGCGTCCTTCGCCCCTTCCAGAAGGGCGTCGGCCAATTCGTCGTAGAAGCGCGCCTCGACGATGAGGACGCGAGTGGGGTCGTTCAAGATTGGTCTTCTCCGTCCATGTCGCGCCAGCCGACGATACGCAGGCCGTAGCCTTCCAGCGCCGTCGGATTGGGTCGCGTCGAACTCATCACGATCATGTCTTTGACGCCGAGGTCGAGCAGAATCTGCGCCCCGACGCCATAGGCTTTCAGCGAACGATCCACGGCGGCGGGCTTGGCGACGCCGCCCAGCCGCTCGGCCAGACCATGCAGGTCGGGATCACGCAGGAAGACGACGACGCCCGGCCCGTCCTGGGCCGCCAGCGCCTGCATCGCCTTCGGAATATAGTCCTGGCGGGCCTCGACATGGCCCAGCAGATCGGCGGCGAAGTCGACCTGGTGCATCCGCACGACGGTCGGCTTGGTCGGATCGATGTCGCCGCGCACCAGGGCGACATGCTCCGCGCCCTCGATGGTGTTGCGGTACAGGATCAGCTTGAACGCGCCGCCGTGGACGCTTTCGAACGGCGTCTCCATCACGCGCTCGACAAAGCGCTCGGTGCGGCGGCGATAGGCGATCAGGTCGGCGATGGTGCCGATCTTCAGCCCGTGCAGCTGGGCGAAGGCGATCAGGTCGGGCATCCGCGCCATCGTCCCGTCGTCCTTGATGATCTCGCAGATCACCCCGGCCGGGATCAGGCCCGCCATGCGGCTGATGTCGACGGCCGCCTCGGTGTGGCCGGTGCGAACCAGGACGCCGCCGTCGCGCGCGACCAGGGGGAAGATGTGGCCCGGCGAGACAATGTCGTCGGCAGTGCGCGACGGATCGGCCGCCACCTGGACCGTATGGGCGCGATCGGCGGCCGAGATGCCGGTCGTGACGCCTTCCTTGGCCTCAATCGAGATGGTGAAGGCCGTGCCCATGCTCTCGCGGTTCTCGGCGGCCATCGGCGGCAGGCGCAGCTGCTTGGCGCGCTCGGCCGTCAAGGCCAGGCAGACCAGGCCGCGCGCATAGCGGATCATGAAGTTGATCTGGTCCGGCGTGGCGAACTGGGCCGGAATGACGATGTCGCCCTCGTTCTCGCGGTCCTCGGCGTCCACCAGGATGTAGGGGCGGCCGTTGCGGGCGTCCTCGATAATGTCCTCGATCGAGCTGATCGGGCTGTCGGTGTTGTGGACGGCCAGTTTCATCATGCGGTCTCCTGCCACCGCGCGAGGTAACGCGCCAGCATGTCGATCTCCAGATTGACCCTTTCGCCGACCTTCAGGCCGCCGAGGGTGGTCGCATCCCACGTGTGCGGGATGATGTTCACATCGAAGCGGCGCTCATGCACCCCATTCACCGTCAGGGAAACCCCATCGACCGTGATTGAGCCCTTTGGGGCGATGAATCTGTGCAGGGGCGCGGGCGCCTCGATCACGATGCGGTGCGATCCGCCCTCGGGGGTGATGGACACGACCTCGCCCAGGCCGTCGACGTGACCCGAAACGATGTGACCGCCCAGTTCGTCGCCGAGTTTCGCCGCGCGCTCCAGGTTGACGCGGGTGTTCTCGGTCCAGTCGCCCAGCTTGGTCTTGGACAGGGTCTCGCCCGAGACCTCGACGGCGAACCAGCCCTCGCCCTTCTCCGTGACGGTCAGGCAGCAGCCCGCGTGGCTGATGGAGGCGCCCAGATCGATGGTCGCCGTGTCCCACACGGTCTCGACCTCATAGCGACGGTCGCGGTTGGTTTCACGGACGCTGCGGACGCGGCCGATGTCGGTGACGATGCCGGTGAACATGAAAGCTCCGGTCCCTTCGGACCCAAAAAACAGAGTCTAATTAGTCTAATTCGTCTGAAATCGCGCCTGAGGAGGCGTCAGGCGCGGGCGTAGCGTTCCCACAGATCGTCTCCGACAGGCTCGACGCCCAGACGACGGAACTTGGGGGCGTGGGCCAGCTTTGCAAGCGCCAGGGAGGCGATGCAGGGCCGCCCTTCCCCCCCCAGCAGCATCGGCGCGCGGAACCACTCGATCGCGTCCACCGCGCCCGCCTGGATGAAGGAGGCGGCGACGCGGCCCCCGCCTTCGATCAGGATGGAGCCGATATTGCGGGCGGCGAGCGCGTCGAGGACGGCGGAAATAGCGGGACGGCCGTCATTGGGGGCGACGGCGACGACCTCGGCCTGGCCGATGGGATGGGGTTGGGCTGTTGTGAAGATCAGGGTGTTGCCGGATGCGACCTTGGCCGTCGCGGGGGTCCGCAGGCGGCTGTCGAGAACCACGCGCAGCGGATGCGTCCCGGCGTAGTCAGGAAGACGGACGGTCAGTTCCGGGTCGTCGGCCAGCACGGTCTCGACGCCGACCAGGATGGCGTCATGGGTTGCGCGCAGGCGGTGGCCCTGAAGGCGCGCCTCCGGCCCGGTGATCCACTGGCTTTCGCCCGTGGCCGTGGCGATGCGGCCGTCCAGCGAGGTGGCCAGCTTAAGGATGACGCGCGGGCGCATCAGTCCTGGCCGGACTTGGTCTCGTCGAAACCCTCATCGCCGAGGAATTTGGCGAAATCGCTGGTGTGGCGGAAGTCCTTGTAGACCGAGGCGTAGCGAACGTAGGCGACTTCATCGACCGACTTCAGCGCCTTCATGATGAAGTCGCCGACGATGTGCGACGGAATCTCGGTCTCGCCCAGGCTTTCCAGCTGGCGCACGATGCGGCTGACCAGCAGCTCGACCTGATCGGGCTGGACCGGGCGCTTGCGAAGCGCGATGCCCAGCGAGCGTTCCAGCTTGTCGCGGTCGAAGGGGGTGCGGCGGCCGTTCCGTTTCAGGATGACCAGTTCGCGCAGCTGCACCCGCTCGAAGGTGGTGAAGCGCCCGTTGCACTGCGGGCAGGACCGACGGCGCCGGATGGCCGCGCCGTCGTCAGACGGGCGGCTGTCCTTCACCTGGGTGTCGGCGTTTCCGCAGAAGGGGCACTTCATTCGAGGGGCCTCTTAGCGATAGATCGGGAAGCGCGCGGTCAGTTCGCGCACCTGAGCCGCCACGCCCGCGACGACGGCCGGATCGGCTTCATCGCCGCCGTTCATCGACGAGACGACATCGGCGATCCAGTGACCGATCTGCTTGAACTCTTCCTCGCCGAAGCCGCGCGTGGTGCCCGCCGGCGTGCCCAGGCGAACGCCCGAGGTGACGGTGAAGGGCGCGGTGTCGAACGGCACGCCGTTCTTGTTGCAGGTCATCAGGGCCTTCTCGAGCTCATGCTCGGTCGCCTTGCCGGTCACGCCCTTGGGACGCAGATCGACCAGCATCAGGTGGCTGTCGGTGCCGCCCGAGACGATGGCCAGGCCGCGATCGACCAGAACGGCGGCCAGGGCCTGGGCGTTCTTGACGACCTGCTGGGCGTAGAGCTTGAACTCGGGCTTCAGCGCCTCGCCGAAGGCCACAGCCTTGGCGGCGATAACGTGCTCCAGCGGGCCGCCCTGCAGGCCGGGGAAGACCGCCGAGTTGATCTTCTTGCCCAGATCCAGGTCGTTGGACAGGATCATGCCGCCGCGCGGACCGCGCAGGGTCTTGTGCGTCGTGGTGGTGACGACGTGAGCGTGCGGGATCGGGTCGGGATAAACGCCGCCGGCGATCAGACCGGCGTAGTGGGCCATGTCGACCATCAGATAGGCGCCGACGCTGTCAGCGATCTCGCGGAAGCGCTTGAAGTCGATGTGGCGGCTGTAGGCCGAGGCGCCGGCCAGGATCAGATTGGGCTTCTCCTTCTGGGCCATCTCAGCGACGTGATCGTAATCAATCAGATGGTCGTCTTCGTTCACCTTGTAGGTGACGGGACGGAACCACTTGCCCGACTGGTTGGCGGGCGAGCCGTGGGTCAGGTGTCCGCCGCAGGCCAGATCCATGCCCAGGAAGGTGTCGCCCGGCTGCAGCAGGGAGAAGAAGACCGCCTGGTTGGCCTGGGCGCCCGAGTGGGGCTGGACGTTGACGAAGGCGGCGCCGAACAGCTCCTTGGCGCGCTCACGGGCCAGGTCTTCGGTGATGTCGACGAACTCGCAGCCGCCGTAGTAGCGACGACCCGGATAGCCCTCGGCGTATTTGTTGGTCAGAACCGAGCCCTGCGCGTCCAGCACCGCCTGGGAGACGATGTTCTCGGAAGCGATCAGCTCGATCTGCTCCTTCTGGCGGCCAAGCTCGCCCTGGATGCCCTTGAAGATCGCCGGATCGGCGTCGGCGAGGCTCTTGGAGAAGTAGGAATCGTGCGTGAAGGCGGTCACAGGCGGCACCCCGAAGGCTGAAAGCGAAAACGGCGCCCCTATCTAGGCCGCGCCGCCGAACACCACAACATCTAGGGGGATGCGAGGCCGCAGGCCACGTCATCGCGGACGGCGGCGAAAATCGCCTACCAGTTGTTGCGGCCGTCCATCTGCTCGATCTTGATCGAGGACAGGTCCAGGTCGGGCGCCATGCGCAAATTGACCGCCGCGATGCGCGTCGAGGGCATGGAGCCGGGCTGATGCCCCTCTTTCGGCGTCCCGTCGGCGTTGTAGACAGAACCCCAGTCCGGCGAGAAGCCGTGGGTGTTGCCGCCGCAGGTCGCACAGAAGTGATGGTGGTTCATGCCGTTGGGAGCATAGTCGCCCACCGGTCCTGTCGTGGTGATCGTCAGTTCATCCAGACTGTAGTAGCCCCAGACCGCACCGGTCCGATGGCACCACGTGCAGTTGCAGGATGCGGCCTGCTTGGGCAGGTCCGGCGCCTCGATCTTCACGGCTCCGCAGTGGCAGGCGGCGGTCAGGGTCATGTGGGGCTCCTCCTTCATATCAAGAGGATACTGCCTTCTGCTGTCAGAAAACGGCAGCGGCGCTCACATCTGGGTCAAGGCGCGCTTCAACTTGGCCAGGGCGACCCGTTCGACGGACTTCGGCTCGTTGACCGGCCCCATGGCGCTGACCTCGCGGCCAGTGGCCACGTGGATCGCCGAGCATTTCACATAGGGGCCGTTGCGGACGAACTCGACGATGACCTCGCCGAGCTCGGGGTCGTGCGTCATGCGGCGGCCGGTTGACGCGCCACGTTGCAGTGAGACCAGAGCTTGTCCATCGCCTCGACCAGCTTGTCGATCATGGCGTCGTCATGGTCGGGCGAAGGGGTGAAGCGCAGGCGCTCGGCCCCCTTGGGCACGGTCGGATAGTTGATCGGCTGGACGTAGATCCCGTGCTCTTCCAGCAGCATGTCCGAGATCAGCTTGCAGTGCACCGGGTTGCCGACGTGAACCGGCACGATATGGCTGACGCTGGGCAGGACGGGAATGCCCGCCTCAGACAGACGGCGCTTCAGGGTGGCGGCGCGCTCCTGATGGGCGTCGCGCAGTTCAGGGTGCGCTTTCAGATGGCGCACCGAGGCCAGGGCCCCGGCGGTCAGAGCGGGCGGCAGGCTGGTGGTGAATATGAAGCCCGAGGCCCAGCTGCGCACGGCGTCCACGATCACCGCATCGGCGGCGATGTAGCCGCCCATGACGCCGATGGCCTTGCCCAACGTGCATTCGACGATGTCGATGCCGTCCAGCACGCCGTCACGCTCGGCCACGCCCGCGCCGGTTTCGCCGTACAGGCCCACGGCGTGAACCTCGTCCAGATAGGTCAGGGCGCCGTATTTCTTGGCCAGGGCGATGGTGCCGGCGATGTCGGCGATGTCGCCGTCCATCGAATAGACGCTCTCAAAAGCGACCAGCTTGGGCGCAGCGGCAGGCGCCGCCGCCAGCAGTTCCTCGAGGTGTTCGAGGTCGTTGTGGCGGAAGATATGACGCTCGCCGCCGCCGTTGCGGATGCCCGCGATCATGGAGGCGTGGTTCAGGGCGTCGGAGAAGATGATCAGGCCCGGCAGGATCTTCTGCAGGGTCGACAGCGTCGCCTCATTGGCCACATAGCCCGAGGTGAACAGCAGAGCCGCTTCCTTCTGGTGCCAGCTGGCCAGCTCGGCTTCCAGATCCACGGCCGAACGCGTCGTGCCCGAAATGTTGCGCGTTCCCCCTGCCCCGGCGCCGGTCTTTTCGATCTCGGCCTGCATGGCGTCGATCACCACCGGGTGCTGGCCCATGCCCAGGTAGTCGTTGGAGCACCAGACGACGACGTCCTGCTGGGCGCCGTCCTCGCGACGACGAACCGCACGAGGAAACTGGCCGCGCACCCGCTTCAGATCGGCGAAGACGCGGTAGCGACCTTCGCTGCGGACCTGATCCACAGAGTTCTGAAAGGCGGACTTATAGTCGAACAAGGCGGCGCTTCTTTCGCTTATGCAGCTTTCGCGGCCTAATTGCGCGCGCCGCCCTGTCTTGTCCATGTCAGGAGCCGGACAAAACGTCCCAACCCCTTAATTGATAACGGTTCTCAGCTTCATCAACGCCTGCATCAAGCCAGGGTGTCGATGCGGCCGCGCAGCATCTGGACCATGGCGGAGAAGTCCTTGCCGCCGTAGCCGAGGCCGTTGAACAGGGCGTAGAGAGCCTCGGCCTGGGCGCCCATCGGCGTCGCGGCGCCCGCCTTGGCGGCGGCGTCCTGGGCCAGTTTCAGATCCTTCAGCATCATGGCGCTCGCGAAACCGCCTTCATACTCGCGGTTCGACGGGGCGGTCGGCACTGGCCCCGGCCAGGGGTAGTAGTTGCTGACGCTCCAGCACTGGCCCGAGGACTTGGAGGCGATCTCGAAGAAGCGTTCCGGCTCCAGACCCAGCTTCTCGGCAAGGGCGATGGCCTCGCACGTGCCGATCATCGAAATGCCCAGCAGCATGTTGTTGCAGATCTTGGCCGCCTGACCGGCGCCGTGGTCGCCCGCGCGGATGGTGATGCGGCTCATGGGGTCCAGCGCCGGTTCGACGCGGGCGAAGTCGGCCTCGTCGCAGCCGACCATGAAGGCCAGGGTGCCGGCGTCAGCGGCGGCGGTGCCGCCCGAAACGGGGGCGTCGGCGAAGGCGTAGCCCGCCTCCTTGGCCAGACCCGCGACCTTGCGCGCCGTCTCCACGTCGATGGTCGAGCAGTCCAGCAGCAGGGCGCTGGCCGGAGCCACGCCGATGATCTGGTCGGAATAGACGCCGAGCACGTGCGGCCCGGCGGGCAGCATGGTGATGACCACCTCGGCGTCCTTCACGGCCTCGGCGACCGAGGCGACGGTGCGGCACCCGGCCTCGGCGGCGCGCTCCAGCGCGACGGGCGACAGGTCGAAGGCGGCCACGTCATGCCCGGCCTTGGCCTGATTGGCGGCCATGCCGCCGCCCATGTTGCCCAGGCCGATGAAGGCGATGCGAGTCATCTGTGCGTTTCCCTTATGGATTTTGGCCGAGGGTTAGCGCCGCCCGTCCCGCTTCGCCAGTCACCAATTTGAGACGAGACGCCTCAGTTCGGTTTGCGGAAGCGGTAGACGAACTGATCCGTCTTGCCCCGGATCGCCTCGTCGAAGACGTTCAGGCTGTGGTCGTCGGCCGGGTTGGCGACGGCTGTGCTCTCTCCGTCGAAGACGAAACCGGCGGCCTCGACCTCCTTGCGGAGCTGGGCGCCCTCGATGCGGTGCAGGCTTTCGACCACGGTGTTGGCGGCGCCCGGCGCGGCTTGGTGGTCGATGACGACATAGAGGCCGCCGGGCTTCAGCGCCTTGAAGATGTCAGCGTTCATCTTGGCCACGTCCACGCCGAAACGGGGGATGTGGAAGTCGTGATATTCCTGACTCATGAAGACCAGGTCCAACGGCTGGTCGAAGCTCATGGCGTCCAGGTCGCCGTTGACGCGGCTGACGTTGGGATAGGCGGCGACCAGGGCGTCGGCGCGCGGATTCTCGCGCTCGGCCGTGCGGTTCGGCACGAAGGCGTAGACATGACCGCCCTCGCCCACGACCCGCGAAAACAGGCGGCTGAAATAGCCCGCGCCGGGACGGATGTCGGCGATGCGCCAGCCCGGCTTGACCTGGGCGAAGGCCAGCATCTCGGCCGGATGACGCAAGGGGTCGCGGGCCACTTCATCGGCCGGGCGCAAGGTGTCGGCGACGGCGGCCTGATAGGCGGGCGCGGCGGCGTTCTGGGCCATGGCGGGCGCGGTGCTGAGGATGGCGGCGACGACGGCGGCGGCGAGCAGATGCGGCTTCATGATGAACTCCTTGATCTCTTGCTGCCCCGGTCGGGGCCTTCGGACGGCATAAGGCGCGCAGACGGGACGGCTGGCAAGCCGCCCCGGCGTGCGATCAACCGGCGGACATAGAGGCCGGGGTCTGCTTCTCTTTCAGGGTGACAAGCTCCTCGGCCATGGTCGGGTGGACGGCGCAGGTCGCGTCCCACTGGGCCTTGGTCAGGCCCGCCTTCACGGCGATGGCGGCCAGTTGGATCATCTCGGGGCTGTCGGGGCCGACGATGTGGCAGCCGACGACGCGCTGGGTCTCCCCATCCACCACCAGCTTCATCAGCACCCGTTCGTCCGAGCCCGTGAAGGCGTATTTCATCGGCCGGAAGCGGGTGACATAGACGTCCACCTCGCCCGGACAGGCGTGGCGGGCCTCGGCCTCGGTCAGGCCGACGGTGCCGACTGGCGGCTGGCTGAAGACGGCGGTGGCGACGGCTTCATAGTCGAAGCTCTGCGGATTGTTCCGATAGACCGTCTCGTGGAAGGCCACGCCCTCGCGGATGGCGACGGGGGTCAGGTTCATGCGATCGGTGACGTCGCCGATGGCCCAGATGTTGGCGGCCGTGGTCTGGGAATACTGGTCGACCTTGACGGCGCCGTCGTCGTTCAGTTCGACCCCGGCGGTCTCGAGGCCCAGACCCTTGACGTAGGGAACGCGGCCGGTGGCGAACATGACCACATCGGTTTCGATCTTCATGCCGTTTTCGAGGTGGTTGACCAGGCCGGTCTCGGTCTTCTCGATCGAGGAATGCTGGCAGCCCAGGATGACCTTGACGCCGCGCTTCTGGATCTCGCCCGCCAGATGGGCGCGCACGTCGTCGTCGAAGCCGCGCAGGATGTTGGGGCCGCGATAGATCAGGGTCGTTTCGACGCCGAGGCCTGCAAAGATGCCCGCGAACTCCACCGCGATATAACCGCCGCCTGCGATCAGGATGCGCTTGGGCAGTTCCGGCAGGTGGAAGGCCTCTTCCGAGGTGATGGCGTGTTCGACGCCCGTCAGGCCTTCCGGCTTCCACGGGCGGCCGCCGGTGGCGATCAGGATTTTCTCGGCGGTGATGGTCTGGCCTTTTCCGACGATCTCGACGGTATGGGCGTCCTTCAGGATGGCGCGGCCATGGACCAGATCGACGCCCGCCTTGGCCAGGTTGGCGGCGTAGATGCCCGACAGGCGGGCGATCTCGACGTCCTTGGCCTGCAGGAAGGTCGGCCAGTCGAACTTCGCATTGTCGAAGGACCAGCCGTAGCCCTCGGCGATCTCCAGCGCGTGGCTGACCTCGGAGGCCATGACCATGAACTTCTTGGGCACGCAGCCCCGCACGACGCAGGTGCCGCCGACGCGATACTCTTCCGCGATGGCGACCTTCTTGCCGCCCAGCGCCGTCAGCCGCGCCGCCCGCACCCCGCCCGAACCGGCGCCGATGACAAAGAGGTCGTAGTCGTATTGGGCCATCGGGCTCTCCGGCAATGGACCCGAAAAGATGAGTCCAATTCGTCTGAATCGTCTGAAATCCGCGCGGCCGAACCGCGGCGCTGACCCGACTTAGGCGCCGGGGCGCGAGGGGGCAAGGCGCTTGGGCGCCACACGGTTGAGCAATCCCAGAACAAGTCTGTGTGCGAGCGACTTTGAAGCTTTGACAAACCACAACTCTTGAATAGAGTTTAAAGAACATCACTACGTCAAAGGGCGCGGCATGATTGCTCAAATTTTCGCTCTGGCTCTCAGCGCGAGCATGCCGCTAGACCAAGCGCCCGCACAGGCGAACTCTAGCGCTGAAGATCAAGCCGTTCGCCTGGAGGACATCCAAGTCTCAGGGCGGCGCCTGGACGCCCTGATAGAGAACTTTGTGAGCGAGGTCGCCGCGCCCAATCGCGGTCGCGGCATCGCACGATGGGATCGCAGCGTCTGTGTCGGCGCCGTCAATCTGCGTCGTGAAGCCGCGCAATATCTGGTGGACCGTGTTTCGACCGTGGCGGAAGATCTTGGTCTGAATACAGGCGATCCCGGGTGCACGCCCAATCTGCTGATCGTCGCAACCACGGATGGCGACGCCTTTGCGCAGGAACTGGTTGAGCGCCGCCGTCGGGCCCTACGCATGGGCGGCTCCGGCATGGATCGTGGCGCTGCTGCACTGAGAGATTTCCAAGAAACCAGCCGCCCCGTCCGCTGGTGGCAGGTCAGCATGCCGGTCGATTCTGAAACGGGTCAGCGCGCGGTTCGCATCCCCGGAGAGTGTACGAACGATTGCTCGGGGCCGATGGACTATGCCCCGGTAATCAATGTGTCCTCGGCTTCACGTCTGACGACACAGATCGTCGACAACATTTTCCGCGCCATCATCGTCGTGGACATCAGCAAGACCGGCGCAATCAATTCGCTGCAACTGGCCGATTACGTCACTATGGTGTCGCTGGCGCAGATCGACCCAACGGCGGACACTAGCGCTTATGCGTCGATCCTGAACGTCTTCGACGACCCGGACAGCGCCCCACACCTGACCGAGTGGGACAAGGCGTATCTTCACGGCCTCTACGGCGCAGAGCGCACCCGTCAAAACGTACGGGCGGGCAAGTCAGAGATCCAGTCCTCCATCCGTCGCGCGCACGCCCGACTGGCCGATGAGGCGCCGACAACTACGGATTAAGCGTTTCGAACCCCTCGTTCGTGCCGATGACGGCTAGGTCCGTCAGGTCGAGGAAGAGGCCGTGTTCAACCACGCCGGTCAGGCTTTTCAGGTCGGCGGCGAGACGAGCCGGGTCCGCGATCAGCTTGCAGGCCGCGTCGTAGATCAGGTTGCCGCCGTCGGTGCGGATCAGGCCGCGCTCGGCCTCGCGCACGCGGGCGGGCGAAGCGATGTCGTGATCGGCCAGAACGTCAGCGATGCGGTTGGCGGTCGTCTTGTGGCCGAAGGCGACGACCTCTATCGGCAGGGGGAAGGTTCCCAGCGCCGGAACCACCTTGGCCGCGTCGGCGATGCAGATGCAGCGGGCGGACGCCTCCCACACCAGCTTTTCGCGCAGCAGGGCCGCGCCGCCGCCCTTGATGAGGGCCAGGCCGGGGCCGATCTCGTCAGCGCCGTCGACGGTCAGGTCGATCTTCGGCGTGTCTTCCAGCGTCGACAGGGTCAGGCCCAGCTCGCGCGCCAGATCGGCGGTGCGCTCGGAGGTCGGGACGCAGCGCAGGTCCGGCAGGTTGCGGGCGGCCAGCGCCTTGACGAACCAGGCGGCGGTGGAGCCGGTGCCCAGGCCCACAACCATGCCGCCCTCGACGTAGGCGGCGGCGGCTTCGCCGGCGTTCTTCTTCTGCAGGTCGCTCATTGGGATTTCGCCGCCTTCTTTGCGCGCATGGCAGCCATAAACCGGGCCGCCCAACCGGGTTTCATTGTCTGTTCCGCGCGGCCGAGCGCCAGATCGCCGGGCGCGACATCCTTCGTCACCACCGAGCCGGAGCCGACCATGGCGCCTGCGCCGATGGTCACGGGAGCGACCAGCGACGAGTTCGAGCCGACAAAAGCGCCTTCGCCCACCGTGGTGCGCTGTTTGAAGAAGCCGTCGTAGTTGCAGAAGATCGTGCCCGCGCCGATGTTGGCCTTCGCCCCCACCTCGCCGTCGCCGAGATAGGCCAGATGGTTGGCCTTGGCGCCCGCATCCATGCGGACGTTCTTCACCTCGACGAAATTGCCGATCTTGACCCCCTCGCCCAGGTCCGCGCCGGGACGCAGGCGGGCGTAGGGACCGACCTCGGCGCCCGTCGCGACCTTGGCGCCCTCGATATGGCTGAAGCTGCGGATGCGCGCGCCCTCGGCCACCTTGGCGCCGGGGCCGAAGACGACGAAGGGTTCGATGGTCGCGCCCGCTCCGATGTCCGTGTCCCAGGCAAAGTGGACGGTGTCTGGGGCGCTCATGGTCACGCCCTGCGCCAGGAAATGCTCGCGCTGGGTCTTCTGGAACAGGGCCTCGGCCTGGGCCAGTTCGCCTTGCGCGTTGACGCCCATGACGGAGTCTTCAGCAGCGAAGACGGCGCGGGTCGGAGCGCCGCGCTTGCGCGCCAGCTCGACCACGTCGGTCAGGTAGTATTCCCCCTTGGCGTTGTCGTTCGTCACCTCGGACAACAGCTCGAACAGCAGGCCGACCGGGGCCGCCATGACGCCGGAGTTGCAGGCGGTCACAGCCAGAACCTCGGCCGACGCCTCCTTGGCCTCGGTGATGGCCACCAGGCTGTCGCCGTCAAGGATCAGGCGGCCGTAGGCACCGGGATCGCGGGCCTCGAAACCGATGACGGTGACGCCTTCATGGGCGGCGAAAACCGGCTCTATGTCGGCCGCCTTCAGCAGGGGCACGTCGCCGTAGGTGACGACCACATGGCCGACGAAGTCGCCCAAGACGGCCTCGGCGGCGCGAACGGCGTGGCCGGTGCCCAGCGGCGGATCCTGAACGGCGATGCTGTCGGCGCCCAGACGCTTTTCGACATGGGCGCGGACTTCCGGCGAGTGGGCGCCGACCACGACGACGATGCGCTCGCAGCCCAGAGCCTCGGCCGCATCGATGGCGTGGTCCAGCATGGCGCGCGCGCCGACCGGGTGCAGCACCTTGGGCAGAGGCGACTTCATCCGCGTGCCCTGACCGGCGGCGAGGATGATGGCGGCTCGCGGATGACTGTGGGGATGATGTGCGGTCATGAATCGATCCGGCGGCTTGTCGTTGCCTGCGATCTAGCCCATTGCCGGGGTCTTCGCGAGCCGGGAGACAGATGAGTGAGCATTGAGCGCGACCTGGAAGGCTGGACCATCGCCTTCGACCTGGACGGCACCCTGGTGGATTCGGCGCCGGATCTGATCGGCACGCTGAACCGGATGCTGGCGGAGTATGAACTGCCGCCCGTGCCCATGTCCTCGACCCGGCATCTGGTCGGACACGGCGCCATGGCCATGCTGCGCCACGGCTTCGTGGAAGCGGGCGCCGCCTGGGACGAGGCCCACGCCCCCGGCCTGTTCGAGCGCTTCATCGAGCATTACCTGGCCCACATCGCCGATGAGAGCCGCCCGTTCGACGGCTGCGTCGCCGCGCTGGATCGGCTGAGCGCGCGCGGGGCGACCCTGTGCGTGGCGACCAACAAGCGCACCGACCTGTCGGTGGCGCTGATCGAGGCGCTGGAGCTGACGCGCCATTTCGCCTTCATCGCCGGACCGGATGCGGTCTCGGCCCGCAAGCCCAGCGGCGCCCACATCATCGAAGCGGTGCAGAAGGCGGGCGGCGACCCGGCGCGCTGCGTCATGGTCGGCGACAGCACCACGGACACCAAGGCGGCCAAGGATGCGGGCGTGCCCTGCATCGCCGTCAGCTTCGGCTACAACGACGTGCCGCACGCGGAACTGGGCGGCGACGTGATGATCGACCACTACGACGGGTTTGAAGAGGCGCTGGCCGAGGTGATGCGCTGAATCCTTCTCCCCTTGTGGGAAAAGGTGGCAGGCGGAGCCTGACGGATGAGGGGTTGCGCCGACCCGCAAATCATCGCTCGTCAGTCTATGCCGAGAGGCCCCTCATCCGGCCCTGACGGGCCGCCTTCCCCCACAAGGGGAGAAGGAAAACTAAAGGCGGCATTAGAACTTCTACCCCTCAACCGCCCCTGCGGCTGTTGCGGTCTTTGCGCCTGCGAAACACATAGATCGACCCGTTCCTCCTCCCAGGGTCGTCATGCTTCGTCGCTTCTTCGCCATTCCCTTGTGGCAGCGCACCGCCGCCGGGTTCGTCCTGGGCATCATCGCCGGTCTGATCCTGCGCGAGCAGGCGACCATCTGGCTGCAGCCGATCGGCGACGTCTATCTGAACCTGATCCGCATGGTGGTGGCGCCGCTGGTGCTGTTCACCATCGCCAGTTCGATCGCCAAGCTGGGCGAAGGGGTCGGCGCGGTGCGGCTGGGGGTGCGAACGATCGTCTGGTTCGCCATCACCTCCCTGCTGGCCGTGCTGGTGGGTTTCGCGTTCGGCCACATCATCAATCCGGGCGTCGGCCTGTCCGACCTGCCGCTGGGCGAGGTGAAGGCGCGCGAGATTCCTTCGCCCCTGCAGGTTCTGCTGGGCGTCGTGCCGACCAACCCCTTCGCCTCCCTGGCCGAAGGCAAGGTGCTGCAGATCATCTTCTTCTCGGCCTTGCTGGGAGCGGCCCTGGTGGCGCTGGGCGACCGGGCGCAAAACGCGCGCAGGCTGGTGGATGAAGGCGCGGCCCTGGTGTTCCGCATCACCCGCTGGGTGATCCAACTGACGCCTTTCGGGGTGTTCGGCCTGATCGGCTCGGTCGTCGGGGGCTATGGCTGGGAGGCGCTGTTGCCGTTGGGCAAGTTCATCTTCGCCATTTATGCGGCCTGCCTGTTCCACATCTTCGTCGTCTATTCGGGCCTGCTGAAGCTGCACGGGCTGAAGGTCGTCAGCTTCTTCCGAGGCGGAGCTGCAGCCATGCAGACGGCCTTCGCCACCTCGTCGTCGCTGGGCACCCTGCCCGTCACCCTGCGCCAGACAGTCGAGCGGCTGGGCGTGCCCCAGGCCTACGCCGCCTTCGCCGTGCCGCTGGGCGCCAATGTGAAGATGGACGGATGCGGCGCCATCTATCCGGCCATCGCCTCGATCTTCATCGCCCAGTATTTCCAGATCGACCTGACGCTGACGCAGTACATCCTGATCGGCCTGACGGCCGTGCTGGGGTCGCTGGGCACGGCGGGCGTGCCGGGGACCAGCATCGTCATGCTGACCCTGACGCTGTCGACGGCGGGCCTGCCGCTGGAAGGCGTCGGCTACATCATCGCCATCGACCGCATCATCGACATGATGCGTACCGCCACCAACGTGACCGGCCAGATGGTCGTGCCGGTCCTGGTCGCGAAGGAAGAAGGCATCCTGAACCAGGACATCTACAACGGCCATGTCGCCTGGCTGCCCGGCGATCCGGAGGATGAAACTCCGGAAGGCGCGCGGGCGGCGGGAATCTGAGCAAGCGACGCTGCTATTTGATGAATTGAGGCTTGCCGTCGTCGGAATCGCGGGCTATGTCCCCGCCTCCCGACGGCGCAGTCACTGACCGCCCCGTTCCAGGCGGACGCGTAGCTCAGCGGGAGAGCACCTCGTTCACACCGAGGGGGTCACAGGTTCAATCCCTGTCGCGTCCACCATTTTTCCAACTAAAATTCGAAGCGTCATGGCGATCATTAGTTCCCGTTTAGGGGGTGCTAGCGGGGTGCCAGGGTCGGCGAACAGGCCGAAATCAACGTCAAGGCGACGCCCACGTCGGTAGTCAGTCGATCTGAAAAGCTCGTCATCAAGCGCTCATCAGATACTCACAGATTATCGAACCATGCGTGGATCCGGCAGCAAGACAACCTTGCCGACGATCCCGCCCGCTTCGAGCAAGCGATGCGCCGCATTGGCTTGGCTAAGCGACATGGTCTCAGCAACGATCGGGATGATTTTTCCTGCCGCAACATCGGTGAACACCTCATTTGCGGCGTAGCTCACAACGCTAGGAGGATAGCTATCCAGGCTGAGGGTCATGAGCGACCGAGAGCGCCTGAAGTCCGTAAGGAGCGGACCCGCGAAATCCGCAGGCGGCATGCCGGCGGAAATTCCGGCAATGACATAGCGGCCATTTGCATTCAGTTGTTCAATGCAGGCGCGAGCGCCTGAACCCGCGACGAGATCTATCACCACATCAGCGGGAACTGGCGGGCTATTTTTGCGGCCCTCAATTACCTGAGCTCCAAGGATTCTCGCCATCTGAACGACCAGATGCCCGATGCCGCCCTGGGCTCCACGCACAAGAACAGTCTCGCCTGCAATCAACTGCGCCTTCGCAATGCAAAAGCGAGCGACCAGCGCATTAACGCCCGAAGCCACAGCGGATTCAAAGGCCACGCCGTCCGGCAAAGCGACTATGTCATCTTCGCTGACGACTACCTGCTCAGTATAGCCGCCCGCTTGCATCCGGGCGAACACGCGTCGATCGCCCCATCGCGAATCCACATCCGCCCCTACAGACGTGACGATACCCGCAACCTCGATCCCAGGGATAAAATCTGCAGGCATGAGTTGCCGCATGATCAGGTCGACGCGCCCAACGCCAATCGCGCGCACATCGACGACTACCTCGCCGGAACCGGCAGTCGGCGGCGCGATGTCCATGGCTACGAGTTCGGCCTGCGCCCCTTTGGAAACGATGGCTCTCATGTTTGCTTTTCCTTTGAGCGACACACGAGATACCAGCTATATTCAGTATACTAAGCGCACAAGAACGCACCCATGGATCATATAGTAGCCATGACGATACCGCCGCCCTACGAGGGCCCTCCGCCGGAACTATCGGAAGGTGCAAGGAGCCTGATGGCGCATCTGTCGGAAAAATGGACCCTGCTGATCCTCGTGCAGCTTTGCCATGGCCCTCTGCGGTTCAACGCTTTACGACGATGCGTCGGCTCAGTAACGCCCAAGGCTCTGGCCCAGACCCTGCGCCGGCTGGAACGAAGCGGACTTGTCTCACGGCAAATTATCCCCGGCTCGCCGCCCGGAGTCGAATATCGCGGCACAGACCTAGGCTTCGCGCTTGCGCCAGCCATTAGGGCATTGGCGCAATGGGCCTCGACCAATTTCGAGGAAATCGAGCGAGCGCAGGCGCGGTACGACGCCTGCACTGCAAGCCAACGCGAATTTCATCGACAGTGATTTCAAGCATCATCGCCGCCCAGAGAAGAAAGGCCGTCGCGCCCTTCATCTGGATGAGCACATAGATCGAGCACAATATCGATAGGACCAAGCATCTGTTCGGCGCTATGCAACAACCACGCGTGTGCGCCTCGCCCCTCGGCGTCCTGCCGAAGCGCTACGATACGTCCTCCGCTGTCCCACAGCTCTTCAACCAACCCATTCATTTGCGCCGGGCAGCATCTGAAATGAGCAGCCACCCCTACCCCGGCTTCGACCAACAGGCGGATAACGGAGAAATCCGCCGTCCGCCTGACATTGAGAATCAATGAAGTCTTCCAAGGCGGATTCACGAAGACGGCCAAGTCACCAGCCTGATCGGTCCGATTCATCGCGGCGACTGCTCATCGCCCTTCACCGGCCTTCCGCTCCCCGCCACCGATGGAACGTAGAGACCGGTGGCCGCCCCGACCAGACGGCTGCCGATGAACCGCTGGACATCGCGGCGGGGGCCGAAACGGGCGCAGGGATCCGGCTCCGGGATCGACCTCACCTTCCTCGCATCTGATGCAAAGGCGTCCCCCACAGCGTCGCCCAAAGGCTCCGCGAGTTGAAGCGCATCACCTACAGGTGAAAGCGAGGGATCCGTTCTGCTGACGACTTCGACCGAACGCGACCAGATTATCGCGGCGGCCTGCTGACCGTCCGACGTCATTAATTCCGATTCGACGGCAAGCCCACCGGTCGCCGACGGCACTCGAAATTGCACGACAGGCACTGGGATAAAGAAGCCGGCTACGGCGCTGACTGCCGATCCCACCCGGCTCGTCGGTTCCACCCTGGTAATTACGCTGCGGATCAGGCCGACGCCGGCTACAGGTTCAGGCGCCAGGTCAAACCGCTCGCTGACTTCATAGCAGATCTGGCGATCCACCTCATTGCGCACCCGCGTCAAGTCTTCGAGCGCAATCCCACTCTCTTCCTCCAGATCAAGAACGCTAGGAAGTATATAGACGATTGAAATTTCATCAGAAAGAACGTCGTCTCGAATTGACTGGGGGCCGTCTATGCCCGCCGTCCTATCCGCCAGTCCCTCGTAGCTGGATAGGAACCCTGAGTGACCTATGGGAGACGACTGGCAGGCGGCGGCGGCAAGTGGAAGGACCGCAGTCAGCAATTTGGCCGTTATTGAACCTGCCCGACGGGCGTTACGTGCGGGGATCGGGGAAAACATGGCTGGCGTCTCCGTCTAGCGAGATCGCCACACTGCTGAGCGTTTCTTCCGCCAAGCTTTCAGGATGATGGGCACGGCGGACTCGCAAATCGCAACGAGGCCATCGCCATGAAAGACTGGTGAAAGCCTTGGTCGCGAGAATGGAGACCAGCAAGGAAAAGCCGGATAGGCTCGACTTGGCCCGCGGCGACACGACGCGAAGTCGGCGTTTCGCGCCAGACACACAGGCGATCAATGCGTATTCTCCTTATTGAAGACAACGTGCTTCTTGCTCGCAGCACGGCGCGGTCACTGACTGCTTCCGGCTTCACGGTCGATGTCTTCCACAATGCGGACGATGGATGGATCGCGTGGCGCTCAACCGAACATGATGTCGTCGTCCTTGATCTGATGCTCGGCCAGGACAATGGACTGGATCTCTTGTCGCGTGCGCGCCAAAGCGGGCTGACGACTGCAGTTCTCGTGCTGACGGCCCTGGGCGAAATAGACGAGCGTGTACGCGGGCTGGACCGTGGAGCTGACGATTACCTCGTCAAACCCTTCGCGATCAATGAGTTGATTGCACGACTTCGCGCGCTTGCACACTCGGACCTGTGACCTACGTCCCCGGAGCCCAGACGCTTTCCGGCCGCACGGGCCAGCTAAAGCTGTCTCGGGCTGAAAGCATAGTGGTTGAGCGGTTCTTCCGGCGGCCCGAGCGTGTGTTTTCCAAGGAGCAACTCGGCGACGCGCTTCATCCGCTTGAGGGCCATTACAGCGAAAACTCGCTCCACATCTTGATCCACCGTGTTCGCCGGCGGCTCGTCGCCATAGGGGGCGGCGTGACGATCGATTCGTTGCGCGGTATCGGCTACATCGCAACGGTGGAACGTCCCTGATGCTCTGGAAAAGACGGTCGATCCTGCAGACCTTGCTGGTCTCGATCGCTGGAGCCGCC
>NZ_GL883086.1:520619-523582 GCF_000204035.1 Brevundimonas diminuta ATCC 11568 | reverse complement strand
GCCCTGCTCGCCTATCTGGTGACACGCCTTCTGATACCCGAGAACGCCGCCTACGGGCTCAGCCTGCGGGACCGGCTAGCCTCCGATTATTTGCTCGCTCGCCTCAACGATGCTTGGCGCCCCTTAGCTGTCTTTGTTCTAATTTCGATGGCCGGCATCTGGTTGGTCCTCCGCAAAGTTTTGGCTCCAATCAAAGAACTGTCTCTTCAGGCGAGGCGGATCGGCCCCGCCAATCTCAATGAACGGCTGCCTTTGGCCCGGGCGCCTGTCGAACTCGCCCCCCTCGTGCACGCCTTCAACGCCTCCCTGGACCGGCTCGAAGAGGCTTGGAAATCCCAACGTTCCTTTTCCGCCAACGCCGCTCATGAACTCCGCACTCCCCTCGCCGCGCTGAGAGCGCAGGTCGAAAGTCTATTGGGACCAGAAGAGCGCAAACAGGCGGTTGCGGAGTTCGACCGGCTGTCACGGACGATCAATCAGCTATTGATCCTGGCCGATGGCGAGCACAACCCGCAGCGGCGCAGCGACCCATTCGATCTGGCGGCTCTCGCACTGGCCACGGCGAGCCAGACGGCAGCGGAGTTTGTCCAAAGCGGACGGCGAATCGAAATGATCCGTCCCGAACGAGTCATTCCCTGTTTGGGCGACCATGTCCTGGTGGGTCTTGCGATCCGCAACCTGCTGGAAAACACCTTGCGGCATACCCCCGTCGGATCCACGACGACCGTCATGTTCGACGACCAAGACGTTTTACACGTGCTGGACGACGGCGATGGCGTGGCGCCCGAATTCGCCGCTCGCGCGTTCGAACCCTTCTCGCGAGGCGACCCCCACGGCGCGGGCGCGGGCTTGGGCCTATCGATCGTATCCCGCATCGCGATGGCCCACGGCGGACGAGCTTGGCTGGCTGATCGATCCAGCGGCGCCTGCTTCTGTCTACAGCTTCCTCTCGCCCATGATACGGAACGGTCCCGATCCGTCTGAAGCCCTGCTAGCCCATGGTCTTATCTGGCCTGAAGCTCAAGCTTCTCCCGGTGAACACGGTCGATCGAATTCTTGCTCGAAGAAGCAGCCTCAAAGGCGATAGCTATCCGCCCCATTCGCCGCCAAAACACCAGTTGCGATCTGGAAGGTGAATCAGCTGGCCTATAAGGCCGCGTTTTTAGGGGAAATGGTACGCCCCCTCGGGCTCGAACCGAGGACCCTCTGATTAAAAGTTTGGCAAGCGCCCTCCCGGTTAGCTTGTCTCAGTTTGTTCTAGCTTAATAACCCATTTAAAATCAGATAGTTGAGCCGTTGTAAATTTGACGTTCCTTGTCCATGCTGCCCGCAGCTTGCTAGCATTGTGCTAGTTTTTGGGTGCGAGGGACCGGAATGGTGAAGCTAACAAAAGCCTATATCGATGAGGTGAAGCCGCCCGAAAAGGGCTTTGCCATGCACTGGGATGACAAGATCGCGGGCTACGGCTTGCGGGTCACTGCCGGGGGCGTGCGGAGCTTCATCGCCCAGGGGCGCGTGCGCGGTAAATCGGTCATCGTGACGATCGGCCGATACGGGTTGTACCCCGAGGACAAAGCCCGGAAACGAGCCCAGAGCATCCTGCAGGGGATGCGAGAGGGCATCGACCCTCGGGACGCCAAGAAGGCCGACGAGGCGATGCGCGTGACGCTTGGGGAGGTATGCGAGGCCTATGTCTCCCGGCCGGGCAGGCTAAAGGCCAGCACGAGAACCGAGTACAAGCGGCACGTGGACAAGGTCTTCGCGGCCTGGAAAGACAAGCCCATCGTCCAGATCACTGAGGACGACGTGCGCAAGCGGCATCGCGCGCTTGTGGAGGGGGGACTGGATGGAAAAAAGGGCGCTCCAGCCAGCGCCAACGCCGCAATGGTCACGTTGCGCATCCTGCTCAACTTCGCGGGTCGCCAGTACCGGCGCGGCGACGGGACGCCCCTGATCCAGCGGAACCCCGTCGAGGTTCTGAAGGACCATTGGGCGCCGATGGGATCGCGCACGGACCGCTACATCGACCGGCGGAGGATCGGGGAGGTCTGGAACGCCCTGAATAGGGCTCGGACCGACGCCAAAGACCACCACGCCTTAGCCAGCATCGATTTGACCCTGTTCCTGCTGCTGACCGGAGCGCGCCGGGACGAAGGAGCCACCCTCACGTGGGATCGCGTCAATATCGACGATGAAGACCCCTCAAACTGCTGGTGGCATCTGGACGAGCGCAAGCGGGGCGAGCCCCTGTGGCTCCCGCTGTCGTCGCAGGCCGTCGCGGTGCTGAAGGGACGACCACGGTCGAACGATAACCCTCACGTCTTCCCGTCCTGGAGCAAGACGGGCCACGTGACCGAGGCGCGCGCGCCGATGGAGTTGGTTAGCGCGGTGGCGGGAAAACACCTGAGCCTCCACGACCTCCGGCGAACCTTCACGAACATCGCCATGCGCGAGTGCCTGATCGAAAAGTTCAGGACGGACCTCCTCACTGGCCACAAGCCCGCGCAGGAGGACGTCACCGCCCGCAACTATCTCGACTTGGCCCGCCTCGAATGGCTCCAGCCCGAGGTGCAGAAAATCGGCGATTGGATCGAGCTACAGGCTCGGGTGGCAGAGGCGAAGGCCAGGGGCGAGAACGTGGTGCCGCTACGCGCATAGCGCTGTAGGCCCCGTAGCCGCCGCTACAGCCGGGGGAAGGTGTTGGCCAAGGGTAGGCTCGCGGCGTGGAGTGAAAGCTACTGGGGCCTCATAGCAGTACATCAATACTCCTTACCCTACCGCTCTTCTTCAGCCTCACGTTATAGAACTTGTTTTTTCGATCGCGGCGAACAGCGTACATTCTTCCCAACAGAGTACCCACGCTAACATTGCTGAGAGTAGAGGCCAATTCCTCATCATAGTTCGTCTTAGATTGATCGTCTCGCCGTGTTTTTATCCAGTTCACATAGTCATCATAAAGCGGC
>NZ_GL883086.1:516994-519784 GCF_000204035.1 Brevundimonas diminuta ATCC 11568 | reverse complement strand
ACGCGTCCAAACGCCAGGCTTGTTCTCATCTGTTAGACGTGCGCTGACCCATGCTGCGAAAGCCTCGTCAGCAATATTTTTGCGGGCATTCTGCAATTTTTTGAGCGGAGACTCTTTTTTCTTCGGTACGGCCTCTGACCGATCACCGCACAGCGGACACGGTGCATCCTTGATCTTCAGGGGGCGAAAGGTTCCTCCGAGGCGGTCCCGAAGCGGGTTGATTAATGTGCGAGGCAGCGCTTCGAATACTGAACGAAGAAGATCGACGTCCTCCTGGCGAAGGCCCATTCTATTAATAGGGAGCATCCGCCCGTCGGATTCAATAATTTTACCGTCTTGCCATTTGAAGTAGCGGCGAACATCGCCAAGGCACTGGGCAAAAAGGTCGCTATATTCTCGTTCAGGACGATTTGATACGACGTCCATAGCAATCCGGCGGATGCTATCGGCATCAAGGATGCTCCCTGAATCTTGCTGCAATCTCCAAGATTCAGAACGAATAACTTCCGCATCTTTCTTTGCGGTGAGACCCAAAATGACAATACGACGTAGAACGCCTGCTTCGGCATTGGCCGTAAGCCACACATCTTTCTTATCATGCCAAGTGAAGCAGGTTTGGCGATTGACCAGATATCGCTCCCAGAACTGGAGGGGGGCAATCGGGATGGCGGCTATTTCGGCAGGAAGTTCCTTATCATCGGATCGACTGGGAAGAGCTTTTGGAGGGAGGGATGGCACGCCCAGCCGCTTGATAATTGCTCGGACCTTGCGTTGGTCGTTCAGCGGGGTTTCGTCGTAGGTAACCTCAATCATGGTTCGGGCTCGAAGCATGTGTACGGTGTGTACGGATTGATGGGCGAGACTTAGCTGATATCCAGATCATACACACCATACACCCCCTGAGAGAACAGAACGCCGGATAGCTGGCGAAGGGACTAAATCTTATCAGGCCTTGCGTGGCGGGTTGCACGAAGCACCGCAATGCGTGTTAAGTTAGGGCTATCCCAACGCATCTTGCTTGGGTTCACATATCGGGTTCGACGATAGTTGAGCCGTTCACCCCTCCCCCCGCCTGGGTCATGGCGGGATGGGAGAACTGTGGTGAATACAATCGATATGCCCCTCGACCAGCTTGCGGAGCTGTTCGGCTATACGCCCAAGGGGCGTCCCCTCGACACGAAAGAGGTCGCCGACATTCTCGGCGTCCATCCCAACACCATCGACCAGTATCGGTTCAGGGGTGATGGCCCGCGCCATTTCAGCCCGCCCGGTACCCGTCGCGTCTGGTACGCCGAACGCGATGTGCTTGCCTGGCTCGCCTCAGGCGCCCGCCGAAGCACCAGTGACACCCTCACGGACTAAGACCCGCAAACCCTGAATACCTGTGTCGATCATGGGGAAGCGGAATGCGTCCAGTCGGTTCGCGGCCACCGGTGACGGGTCTCCTAGCCCGTCACTAGCCCCATTCGAGAAACGCGGCCGAGCGTTGAATGCGCCCAGCCGCTGAAATTGAACTCGATCACGCAGGGAGCCATCAGCCAACCCATTGAGATTGAAAGCCGATGACCACCCCTATTATCGGGCAGCCCCCCGAAGGTTCCCAACCTGCCGCCATGTCCGCCCGGATGGCGCAGTGGCTTCGTATTCCCCCTGAACTGCGCGAGCGTCGTCAGTGGGCCTTGGCGGGCGCGGACAAAGCACCTCTCGTTCTCCGCAACGGCAGACCCGTCAACGTCAGTGTCCATGAGGTGTCGTCGCTTATGGCATTTGATGAGGCGACGACGGAGGCGGCGGCTCGAAACCTCGACATTGGTTTTGTCATTACGGCGGGCGATCCGTTCACCTGCATCGACCTCGACGTGAAAACACAAGAAACGCACCCGAGCCGACCGGAAATCTGGACCACGCCGGAGCAGACTGCGCTGCACCAGAACGTCATTGAGCAGGCCGACAGCTATGCCGAGCGGTCGCGTTCCGGCCTCGGGTGGCACATCTGGGTGCGTGCCGACATCGGCACTGGAAAGCGGTCCCGCGATGGCGTTGAGATTTACAGTCGCGAACGGTTCATCATCTGCACCGGGGACGTCGTCCGCGATCTGCCCGTGGCGGAGCGCCAGCATTTTGCCGCCAACATGGCTTCGCAGATGCACCGGGAAGACCCAGGCGACCACGAACTGCGACCAGATCGGCCTGACGACGACCTCGGCGTCTGCATCGCGGCCATCGCCATCGAAGATAACGGTGAACTGGGGCTGCTGATGCGCGGCGACTGGGAGGGGCGGCAATACCCCTCCCAGTCAGAAGCTGACTTCGCGCTGATGATGATGCTGGCGCGGATGACCGAATCCAATGGCGCTTGTCGCGAGGCGTTCCGTCTGTCTGCATTGAGCAAGCGCACGGACAAGCCGAAAAAATACACTGACAAGCACCTTAATCTGACCCTCCGAAATGCAAGGGCGAAGTTGGCAGCGGAGGCCCACCATGCCGAGGTTGGCGAGCGGATCGCGAATGCATTGATGGGGGCTGGGCCACCGGACGCCGAACATCATTTTCGACTTCTCCGGGATGACGGCCTTGACCGCCTCCCGGCGCTTCGGTGGCTCGTGAAGCATATCATCCCCGATGCTGGTGTAGGAGCCATCTATGGGGACTCGGGAACCTTCAAGTCATTCCTGACCCTCGACCTGCTAGCGCATATTTCCAACGGACGGGAGTGGTTCGGTCAGCGCGTGAGGCCGGCTCCTGCCGTTTATGTGCCGTTCGAAGGACAGGGGGGCGTTCCGAACCGGG
>NZ_GL883086.1:501992-516895 GCF_000204035.1 Brevundimonas diminuta ATCC 11568 | reverse complement strand
TGAAAGCTTGGCGCTTGGCGCAAGCTGCTGCCAAGAATCCCCAGGTGCTCTTCTCGGTCATTCCGCCGGATGACGTGCGGTCCAATGTGGCTGTCATCATCGACCCCTTGAATCTCCGCGAGAAGTCCGACCGGGACAAGTTGGTCGCCACCCTCAAAGAGAAGGGGTGGGCCGGGGGCGTGCTGTGCATCGATACGCTTGCTCATGCGTCCAACGGCATTGAAGAAAACAGCAGTGCCATGGGAGAGATGATCGGCATTTTCCAGGACCTTCAGAAGCGGCTGGGCGGAGTCATCCTGCTCATCCACCACACCGGCAAGGATCATGCGAAGGGAATGCGTGGCTGGTCCGGCCTGCACGCAGCCATGGATTTTGTCATTGAATGCCAGCACGAGAAAGATGCGGGCCATCACGCCGCGCGGTTCGCGCTCACGAAGGTGAAGGATGGGCCGACTGGCAGGAAGTTTAACTTCACGATGCATGTGATCCAGTTGGGCGTGGACGAGGATGGAGATCCGATAACATCCTTGGCTGTTTATCCGACCCCTTCTCAAGCCGAGGCAACTGAGCAGCAACCCAAGTCGAAGACGAGCAAGAGCATCAGGGATATTGATGCTGAAACGTCCGCTGCCGACGACAATTTCATTTGGAAATGGATCGCTCAAGAAGTGAGCGCAGGGAACTATCCCAGCAAGAATAGCCTCAAAGGGCAGCTCCCCGATATGAAGCAGACTGGCTATTCGATCACACAGGACCGGGTGCTGGCTGCCATTGAGCGCCTGCTTGCGGAGAAGCGGCTCGCGGTGGAACCGAAGTCCCCGAATGGCAACGTCTGGATCCGCCCTATGGAAACCACACCGCCTTCCGCTTAGTCCGCCTCGGGTTCGCTAGGGTTTTCGGGTTCGCTGCCGGGTTCACTCGAGGGTTGTTACGGAACTACCAGCAAGCCCCCGAAAGCCCTGGCTCCCCCGCGAACTCGGGTTCGCTAGGGGGTTTAGCCCTTTAGGGTAGCGAACCCTATTTCCCACCCCACCCCCAACGGCCTCCTGGGTGAACGAGTGAATGGGGTTCGCTGACTTTCGGTCCTCCCCTACGCTGCCCGCCGTCGGGCGCTGGAGTCGGGATTTGCGGCGAGCCGCGTGCAGGGGTGCTGCAACCCCCGCCGCCGCTGTAGCGGCCCGCTAGAGGCCCGTCGCCGCCCAAGCGTGGTCATTGTCCACCCAGCTCTGCCATTCGTCCGCCCTTGGACCCGCAAATGTCGAGTATGGCGCTCTTGCTGCAATGGAACAGATGTAACTGATTGTCTGATAAGATATTTACAAAGCTTTTCCTTGCTGAACTCTCCGCTGATCACATACCGTAACAGCAAGTAGCAAGCCAAGAAGAGGGTTTTCTAAGATGTCAGAAGGCATTGATGCCCGAGTTACTCCGTCGCTTCACCCTGACAACGTGAAAGAAGTCGACGGGTACGACGAGCAAACTGCGCCCTATGTCAGTCTGGCTGAGACGGCTTTCAGCGAGGCCTATATCGGGATCGGGCAGGTCCATTCCGCCCGCGAGAAGGCGCGCACGAACCCGACGTGGACCGAAGCCCAGCAGATCATCCAGACCCAGGATTTCGCTGACAAGGTTTTTAGCCGGATCGCGCGCCAGATGGACGGGGCGATGGCGAGCCTCGACAAGGGCATCGCCGCGCTGGAGGCGCAGTTGAGCGCCCCGGTCACGTCCGTGGCGGCCCAGGGGGTCGCCGTAGAAATCCGCGCGCACGTGAAGGCCCTGCCAAACAGCAAGCGGCTGGCTTTCATCCAGGGCGCTCTGGCGGCTGGGGACGCGGTGACCGTCTCATCCGTCCTCGGGGCTCCTTCCTACCTTTCCGGCCTAGACGCCGGGATGCAGGGGGCGCTGCTGCGCCAGTGGCATGAGCGCAATAGCCCCGAGGTCGCCAAGCGCGTCAGGGCGATGAAGGGCGCCCGTGACCTCATCACCAACCGAGGCGGGCTGGTCTTCGGGGAGTTGGAGAAGGCCGTAGGCGCGCCGCCCGACAAAGCGAAGGCGCTCCGTGAGGCGAAGACGGCCGCCGAAAAGGCGTTCGTGTTCCGCGAAGGTTGATCGGGCGCTGTTGAGATCAGGATGCCAGCATGACCGACCAGCACGACCAGAAAGGGCCTGAGGCGCAGAAACCGGCTCGTGTGTGGGAAAGGGGCGGTCCCAGCCCTAACCCCTCCGGCAGGCCCAAAGGCATCGTGGACAAGCGTACCAGGGTCTCGCAGGCCCTCATGGACGACGCCCCGGCTGTGGCCCGTGTGGTCGTTGACGCGGCCCTTGAGGGCGACATGCAAGCGGCTTCGCTGGTCCTGTCCCGCATCGCCCCAGTCCTGCGTGGCCAGATGGAAAAGGTCTCCTTCGAATTCGACGCCACCGCGCCGGTAGCCCGGCAGGTGGAGCAGGTGCTGGCAGCCGTGGCCCGCGGTCAGATAGCCCCAGACGTAGGCAAGCAGATCATCGACGCCGTGCAGGCGCTCAGCACCATACGCGCCACCGAGGAGTTGGAGGCGCGGCTAGCTGCGCTTGAACAGAAGGAACTGAACAAATGAACTGCTGGATCAATGCAAACCGCATCGTCACCGCCGAACCGCTCCCAAAGGACCTGGCCCTGCTCACCTTCGTCGATGGAAAGTTCGTCGCCGTACACGCGCCCGCCCAGTATGAACGGGTGACGGCCTACGCGAGACAGATCGCAGAAAAATCCGGACTGCCAGTAAAGGTGCTGCCAGCCACCCTACCCGAAGCGCTGACCTTCATGGGCAGCAGCCTTGAGGAGTTTGTCGCCATCGCCTTTGGAGACGAGCGGGAACTGCGGGCGTGGGTCGTCCAAAGCCTAAAGGGGGTGGTGCGCGACGAAAACGACGGGGCGGTGCGGCAGGAGGCCTATGACGCGCTGGTGGCCATGGGCGAGATAGAGCCGTGACCCTGCGGCCGACTACACGGGCCGCGTTGGGCTGGGCCTGACCACATGGCAGCCATCAGGTCCATGCTGGCGAGAATGGCCAAGCTCGAAGTGGAGCAGGTACCGCCCGTGCTCGCTAAATTCGGCGGCGAAGAGGGCTGGGCGGCCTTTGAGGCGGAGACCGAGACGGGGATCGCGGAGGGGCGGTATGACAGCCGGGACATGCCCGCGGTACTGAAGGCATTACAAGCTTGGCTACACCTAGGAAAACTGTCGTAGAGTGCGCTTCCCGGCGCTGCCTTTTAGCGCATTTTTCATATTAGGTGGACGACATGAAGGCGACAGCGATGTTGATCGCAGGCATTTATTTGTGCGCAGCGGCACCTGCTCATTCAGATAGCTTCAGTTTCCGTGAACTCAATGCGAACTCGGTTAAGTCCGACGTATTAACGGCATTTCCGCACGCCACGGAAGGAAATGACTGCAGAGATGGTGAAGACTACTCGAGAAGTTCAGACGGATTGACGCAATGCAAAAACCTCACCGTTGCCATTTATGAACTTGATAACATACCATTTACATTGACATTTATGTTCAGTGTCGAGGGTTTTCTGCGGTACGTTAGTCTTGATTATGCCTTCGGATACGGAAGAAATGAGGAAGGCCTTCCACTAACGACAGTCCGTTCATCGTTTTGGTCCCTGGCGGATCTAATTTCTTCTAAGTATGGCTCGACAGTAACGGACCCGCCCAGCTCGCTGCGAGCTCCAGATCCTTCCAGGGACGATCTGGAATGGCAACCAACAAACGGCATCCGCTGGCAGGCGGGAGGGGATCGTATATCGCTATCTTCCTATAGGGTAGAGAGCCGCACCAATCCTGGGCTCTACAAGGGCACACTTCAGATTTTTTATACCTTTGCTCGACGAGATCAGTTCAAGCGATTCTAGCCGACCTCGATTTAGCTACGCGTCCCTCGCGTTATCGTAGATAAATGGATGAGAATAAGTGTCCCTCCAAAGAGCATCCTGAACGACAACCCTGAACTGTCGACCCATTGCTCTTCCCAAGAGGCTTTCCACAGCATCGGCAGGGAGAAACACCACATGCGAATGCCCCGGTTCAACCGTTAAAGGACATTGGTCGTCGACGCCATATGCCGACAACGGAGCATGATACCAACCAATTGTACGAAGCCATCGCCGGTGCCACAGGAGATGGACGAGCTTGCGGCGAATCCGTTTGCTACGAAAAGGAAGAAGAATGGACACCCGCGTGATGCGTACAGGGTGCGCCGAGTGGTTCTGGATTGAGGCGACGACTCCCGTGCACATCCCGCTACCTGTTTCGGTGTGAGCGAGGCGCACCTTAAGCTTTGGAAGGGCGCGAGACACGTTCCAAACAAAAACAACCGTCGAAAGCAGCGCGCCGTAGAGCGCAAGATAGTCTGTCGGTCGCATTGTTAGTGTCCTGACGACGCGCTTTGCATAATAGCAAAGCTATCATACCGACCAGCCTGATATCACCCTTCTGCAGCCAGGCGGCGGCTAGCTTGGTGCTATGATAAATGCGAGCAACACACGCTCAAAGCCCCGCACACAGGCAACTTGCTGATTTTGCAGGGGAAAATGGTACGCCCCCTCGGGCTCGAACCGAGGACCCTCTGATTAAAAGTCAGATGCTCTAACCAACTGAGCTAGGGGCGCACATCGCGTTTGCGAAGAGGCGCGGAACATACGGATGAGCTTCGCGGCGGGCAAGTGGAAATTTCAGGAAATTTTTCACTGCACAAACAAGGGTCTGACGACCGCATCCATCGCGAAATCAAGGCGCTTCGCAGCACGCGATTCATTCCAGGTTCACCTGGACCCTTTAAAGGCGCGAACAGAGGAACCGGCTCCGCCCCTCCACGTTTCCAGCCCCTAGAGGGGGATCAAGAATGAATCGATCCATGTTGAATCGTCTGATGATCGGCGCGGCGCTGGCCGCCACCGGCTTGCTGGCCGCTTGTGAACAACCTTACAGCGAACCGCCCCCCGTCGAAGCGCCGGCGCCTGTCGAGGCGCCCGCCGCAGAAGAAGCCGCTGCGCCCGTGGTCGCCGAGGCTCCCGCCACGCCCGAAACGGCTACGCCTGTGGAGACCCTTCCGCCGGACCAGCGTTCGTCTGAAGAGACAGTTCAACCCGAAAGCGATACGCTGTTTTACTGATTCCTCCGGCGAACAGGGCTAAGCGCCCTTTGATCGTCTCGTAACCAGGGTTCGGATTTGACGTCGAGGCTCCCCCTCCTTCTTGCTGGCGCAGCTGTATGCGCGCTCGCAAGCCAAGCCGTCGCTGAACCTCGCGCCCAGATTCGCGGTGAAATAGACGGCGACCTCAAACGCCAGCTGGAGCAGGCGATCGGCGATGGCGACGGCGCGCCGTCCAGCCGGTTCGAGGCCCGTCGTCGCGCCCGTGCGGCCGTGACCTCGGCTCAGGCCTTGTTGCGTTCGGAAGGCTATTATCAAGCCACGGTCGAGGATCAGGTCGAGGGCGACGACAAGCCCGTCGCGATAGTCCAGATTGCGCCGGGTCGCCGCTTCGTCCTGGGCGAAACCACGATCAACTGGACCGCTCCCGCGCCGGACGCAGAAACCAGCGCTACGGTCATCGAGGACATCCGCCTCAAGCCGGGCGAACCGGGCCGGGCCGCTGAGATCCTGGAAGCCGAAGGCCGCGTCGTCGCCGGCCTGACCCGACGGGGCTATGCGGACGCCGCCGCCCTGCCCCGTCGCGTAGTCGTGGATCACGCCACCTTCCTGGTTCAGCCGGGCTTCAACATCAACTCCGGCGAGCTGGTGCGGCTGAACGGGATTCAACTGCGGACCCAGGGGCCGACCAAGGAAAGCTGGCTTCAGAGCCTGGTCCCCTGGGAGGAAGGCGACCGCTACGATCCCGAGGACGTGGCCGAACTGGAACGGCGCCTGCTGGACACCGGCGTCTATGACGGCGTGGGCGTGGCCCTGTCGCCGCTCGACGACATTCGACCGGACGGCTTACGACCTGTCGTCGTCACCCTGGCCGATCGGCCGGTCAGCCTGTTGGAAGCCGGCGCCAGCTATTCGACTTATGAAGGCGTCGGAGCCGACGTTTTTCGGACCCGCTACAATCGCTTCGGCCGGGCCGACACCCTGCGCTACGGCGCACGTATCGCCAGCATCGACAGCCGCATCGGCGGCGAGTGGTCTCAACCGCACTGGCGCAGGGCGGGACGAACGCTGAAACTGTCGTCCTATATCGTCAACGAACAGACCGACGCCTACGACCGCAGCGCCCTCACCCTGGCTGCGGACCTGTCACAGCGCCTCGGCAAGACGTCGTGGTTCAGCTACGGCGTGGGCGTCGATGCGGGCCGCTACACGGAATATCGTTTCGATCCGGTGACCCAGGCGCCGATCACCTTCGACCGCGACCTGGCGATCGTCACCCTGCGCGGCGGAGCCTTCATGGATCGCTCGAACGATCCGCTGAACCCGACCTCGGGCTATCGCCTGTCGCTGTCGACCCAGCCCACGGCCGTGACCGGCGAGGATACGGTGCTGTTCCTGCGCACCGAAGGTCAGGCGAGCGCCTATCTGCCGATCCAGGATGACGCCAAGACCGTGCTGGCCGGTCGCGTCCGCATCGGATCCATCATCGGCGGCCAGGAACTGACCGTCCCGTCGGACCGACTGTTCTATTCCGGCGGCGGCGGTTCTGTGCGCGGCTATTCCTATCAGAGCATCAACCCGCGCCTGCCCAACAACCGACCGCGCGGCGGCCTGTCGCTGTTCGAGACCTCGATCGAGGTGCGGCGCGACATCGGCGAGAAATTTCAGGCCGTGGCCTTCGTCGACGGCGGCGCTGTCGGCTTTCAGGAAACGCCCAACCTGACCAATATGCGCTACGGCGCGGGCGTCGGCGTACGTTACAAGCTGCCCTTCGGTCCTGTTCGCGCCGACATCGCCTTCCCGCTGAACAAGCGAGAGGGCGACTCCGGATTCCAGCTCTACCTCAGCATCGGCCAGGCGTTTTGACCGACACACCTCCGCCTCACGAAACGGGCGCAGACGTCGCCGATACGCCGGCCGAGAAGGCCAAGCGCAAGCGCACGCGTCTGCAACTGGCGGCCTTCGTCGCGGGCGTGACCTTCGCCGGTCTGCTGGCGCTTATCGTCGTCGCCCTGGTGGGCGGACGGATGTATCTGTTGTCCGACGCGGGGCGCGAACTGATCACCAGCTTCGTCGCGGGCAAGAAAATCAGCCGCTACGGCCGGATCAACGTCGAGGGACTTCAAGGCGATCTGTTCGACGACTTCCGTCTGAAGCGCGTCACCGTGACCGACGAAAAGGGCGTCTGGCTGGAAGCGACCGACGTCCGCGTCGACTGGTCCTACTGGCCTCTGCTGGCGCGGCGCTTCCACGCAACGGAAATCAGCGCGGGCCAGATTCGTCTGTTGCGCCGTCCCGAGCTTGAGCCGCCGAGCGAGCCGGGCGGGCCGCAGGCCATCTCCATCGACATCGACCGCTTCAGCGCCAATGTCGAACTGCTGGAAGGCTTCTCCAAGGAGTACGGCCGCTGGACCCTCAGCGGCGACGCCGCCATTCCGCGCAAGGGCGTCAAGACCGCCAACGTCAACGCCTACAGCCTGAACCGCAAGGGCGACTATCTGCGTCTGGCCGCCGCCTTCGGCGACAAGCCCGAAGACCTGCGCGTCAATCTGCGCGCCAATGAAGCCCAGGGCGGCCCGATCGCCGGCTCGCTGGGCTATTCGCCCGATCAGCCCTTCTCGGCCGTGGCCGTGGTCAACGGCGAGGTCATCGATGTGGCCGTCCAGACGGGCCAGTTCCGGCCCCTGTTGGTCAAGGGAACCTATGGCGACAACGGCGCCAAGGTGTCGGGTTACGCCGACTTCTCCGGCTCCGACCTGCTGGAGCCCTTCGTCAAACGCATCGGCCGCACCGCCCGCTTCGGCTTCGCCATGACGCCGGACGCCAAGCGCGAAGGCTATCAGGGCGTGGCCTGGCGCCTGTACGCCGACAACATCGAATCCAGCGCGCGCGGCCTGATCCGCACCACGGACAACACCTCGCCCGACGGCATCAGCCTGGAGGTGAATACCCCCTCGCTCAGCCGCCTGGTCGGCAGTCCGATCGCCGGTCCCGCCGCCTATACGGGCGTGTTCAAGGGCGACGCCCAGGTGTGGAGTCTGCAAGGCTCGGCCAGTCTGCTGAACGCCGACATCGCCTCCTATCGCGCCACGCGCATCTCGGGCCCGGTCAACATCGCCGCCAACAAGGGGCGCATCGACGTCACGACCGATGTGCGCGCCGTCGGCGGCTCATCGGCGGGCATCATCGGCGGGCTGCTGGGCTCTGCGCCGCGCATCCAGATGGAAGGCGCGCGCATGGCCGACGGCGCCATGCTGCTGAAGAAGATCGACGCGCGCGGCCAGGGCCTGACCCTGACCGGCTCGGGCGGGCGCAGCCTGAACGGCGGACTGAACTTCAGCGGCCGCGCCGACCTGACCGATCTGTCGCGCATTCAACCCGGCGCGCGCGGCGCGTTCGGCGGACCGATCCGGGCGGCCTCGGCCAAGACGGGCGCGCCCTGGACATTGAGCTTCGACGGACGCGGCTCGCGCATGGCCGTCGGCATGGAAGAGCTGGACCGTCTGCTGGGCGCCGCGCCGCGCCTGCAACTGGCCGGTTCTCTGAACAACGGCGTCGTCTCCATCGATCGCGGAGAGCTGACCGGCGCCGCCGGGCGCGCGGGCGCCAAGGGTCTGATCGAGGGCGCCAAGCTGCGGCTGGCGCTGGACTGGAACGCCCATGGCCCTTTCGGCGTCGGCCCGGTCGCCATCGACGGCGCCATGTCGGGCGACGGCGCCCTGACCGGCACCCTGGCCCAGCCGCGCGCCGATCTGCGCGCCGCCTTTGACAAGGTGGCGGCGGGCGGCCTGATCCTGACCGACGCCGATCTGATCCTCAGCTTCCGCAAGGGCGCCGACGCTTCGGACGGGCGCGTGGTGCTGAACTCAGGCTCCAACTACGGACCGGCCCATGCTTCGGGTAACTTCTTCCTGGGCGGACCGCGCCTGCGTCTGTCGGACGTCGATGTGAACGCGGGCGGCGTGGCGGCCCAGGGCGATGTCGCCCTGTCGAACAACTTCCCCTCCAGCGCCGACCTGACCTTCACGGCACGCCAGGGAGCCTTTTTGGCCTCGGGCGAGGCCAACGGCCGCGTGCGCCTGACTGAAGGCGCGGGCAACCAGACGGCCGTGCTCGATGTCACTGGGCGCAATGTGCGCCTGACCGGCCAGGACTGGACCCTGCGCACCCTGTCGCTCAAGGGCCAGGGCACGCTGGATCGCCTGCCCTTCACCCTGGCCGCTGACGTCGGCGGCGCCAATCCGGTGCAGTTCAACGGCTCGGGCGAATACGCCCGCCAAGGCCAGGCCCAGAGCCTGACCCTGCGCGGCGGCGGCCGCGTGCGCGAGATCGCCTTCACCACCCGCGCGCCCGCCGTTTTCGCTCTCAACGGCGACGGCCGCGTCGCCCGCCTGGACCTGGGCGTCGGCGGCGGCGTCCTGACCGGCGAGTTGAAGCAGGACAGCGAAGGCAGCGTCATCCAGGCCGACATGAACAACGTCGAAATGGGCTCGCTGATCCCCGATCTGCGCGGCCAGGTGACGGGTCGCGTTTCGATGCAGGGGCAAGGCGATACGCTGCGCGGCTCCGCCAATGTCGACCTGAAGCAACTGCGCAGCCTGGATGCGCCGCGCGGCCTGGCCGTCGACGGCACGCTGAACGCCGACCTGACGGGCGACGCCCTGCGCCTGCGTGCAGAAGCCCACAACGGTACGACCGTTCAGGCCACAGCCGATGTCACCCTGCCGGTCGAAACCTCGGCCGCGCCCCTGCGCCTGGCCATCGCCCGGACCGAGAACCTGTCGGGTCAGGTCGCCATCCGCGGTCAGATCCAGCCCATCTGGGATCTGTTCCTGGGCGGCGCTCAATCCCTATCGGCCCAGGTGAACGCTCAGGCGACCCTGGCCGGCACCCTGAACGCGCCGCGCCTGAACGGTCGACTGGACCTGAGCGAAGGCTCGTTCCGTGATGGAGCCTCGGGCCTGCGCCTACAGAACATGACCCTGGCCAGCCGCTTCAACGACAGCCAGGCGGTGATCGAACGATTCCAGGCCACCGACGGCCTGAAGGGCGAGGTGTCCGGCAGCGGCGACCTGGGTCTGCGTCAAGGTTCGCCCTCGACCCTGCGCCTGGAGCTGGCGCGCTTCCAGATCATCGACAACGACATCGCCAAGGCGCGGGCCAACGGCCGACTGACGGCCGTGCGCGGCGCCGACGGCAACATCCGCCTGACCGGCAATGTGAATATCGACGACGCCGAGATTTCGCCCGACCTGCCCGGTTCGACCGGCATCGTCAAAATGGACGTGGTCGAGATCAACCGCCCCGGCGGCGACGCCGTCGAGGCCGAAAAGAAGGCCGCCGCCGGCCCGCAGATCGGCCTGGACCTGACCCTGACGGGACGGGAGATCTACCTGCGCGGACGCGGCCTGAACGTCGAACTGCGCGCCGACGCCCGCGTGCGCGGCACCATCACCCAGCCCGAACTGAGCGGCACAGCCAATGTGGTGCGCGGCGACTATGAGTTCGCGGGCAAGCGCTTCGTTTTCAACGATCGCGGCTCGGTCATCCTGTCCACTGATCCGGCGCGCATCCGCCTGAACCTGGAAGCCGTGCGCGAAGACCCCGCCCTGACGGCCGTGATCAAGGTGACGGGCACCGCCGTCTCGCCCAAGATCGAGCTGACCTCCACGCCTGACCTGCCTCAGGACGAAATCCTGTCGCAGGTGTTGTTCGGACGTTCAGCGGCGCAGTTGTCGCCGTTCGAAGCGGCGCAACTGGCCTCGGCCGTGGCGTCCCTGGCGGGCGGCGGGGGGTTCGACGTCATCGGCAACCTTCGCGAACTGGCCGGCCTGGACCGCCTGTCCTTCAGCGGCGAGGCCTCCAGCCTGACCGTCGCGGGCGGTCGCTACATCACCGACGACATCTATCTGGAGGTCATCGGCGGGGCTGAGCGCGGCGCAGCCGTCAATGTGGAGTGGCAGGTGCGACGCAACCTGGCCATCACCTCCAAGTTCGGCGGCGAAGGCGACACCGCCCTGTCGGTCCGCTGGCGCCGCGAAGGCCCCCGCCCCGGCGGCGACCGTCGCGACCGCCGTCCCAACGCCGCCGCCCGACGCTAACCCGAGCGAGGCCGGCTAGAAGCCAGTCTCGTTCTATCGTCCATTTTGTTCTTGATTTGTTCTAATTCGTTCCCCATCCTGCGGGCATGAGTAAGGCGATCAACGGACGCGGCGCACGCTCCAACGCCTCGGGTCGGTATGAAGCCGATCGGCGCGAGGCCTACGACGACGGCTGGACGGATCAGGACGAGGCGGCGACCCCGCTTCGCACCACCCTGTCCCCGGAACACGCGCGCACCATCATCGCCAAGAATACGAGTCCCGACGTCGGCTTCGATCGCTCCATCAACCCCTACAAGGGCTGCGAACATGGCTGCATCTACTGCTACGCCCGTCCGTCCCATGCCTGGATGGGCCTATCCCCGGGCCTGGATTTCGAGAGCCGGATCTTCTTCAAGCCGGACGCCGCGCGTCTGCTGGAACAGGAACTCTCAAAGCCCCGGTACGTCTGCCGGCGCATCCACATAGGCGGCAACACCGACCCCTATCAGCCGGTCGAGCGCGAAACGAATTCGACCCGTTCGATCCTGGAGGTCATGCAGCGCTTCAACCACCCGTTCAGCATCATCACCAAGTCGGTGCTGATCGCGCGCGACGCCGACATCCTGGGCGACATGGGGCGGCGCGGTCTGGCCTCGGCCTTCATCTCCATCACCACGCTGGACCGCAAGCTGGCGCGGGCGATGGAGCCGCGCGCCTCCACGCCCGCCAAGCGGCTGGAGGCGATCAGCCGCCTGGCAGATGCGGGATGCCCGGTCGGCGTCGGCTTCGCCCCCGTCATTCCCGGCCTGAACGACCATGAACTCGAAGCCGTGCTGGAGGCGGCGCAGAAGGCCGGCGCGACCTCGGCCATGTATGTGACCCTGCGCCTGCCGATGGAGATCAAGGATCTGTTCCGAGAATGGCTGGCCGATGCTCGCCCCGATCGGGCGGCGCGCGTCATGTCCCTGATCCGCCAGACGCGCGGCGGCAAGGATTACGACCCCGACTGGTCCCAGCGCATGAAGGGAACGGGCCCGGTCGCCGAACTGATCGCCACGCGCTTCAGGACGGCGGCAAGGCGATACGGTCTGGACGCGCCGCGTCAGGCGTTGGACCTCACCCAATTCCGCGTTCCCGCCGACGCCCGACCGCAGCTTGATCTGTTCGACATTCCCGCCTGATCTAGTTTATATATCGTCGATACGTATTCTTGAGTGGAGCCAATCCGTGCGCCCAGTTGTTTCAGGTCTAGTCGCAGCGGCCCTCATCAGTCTGACGGGATGCGCCATCAGCGTTCCTGAGAACGCCTTCCTCTATCCAGATACACGCATCGCCGCCGAAAATATTGATTTGAAGCCAGGCCCGGCTCTTCCTGAATCTGCGCAGGCTCAGACCCTCGCCTATGCTGGCGGACAATTGTCAGCGACGCGGTTATCTTCTGACCAAGGCTCTCAGGCGCCGCTGATCCTTTTCTGCGGCGGCAACATGTTCCGGCAATCGGCCTACGGCGGCCAGACTAGCGATAAACTCTTGCCGTTCGGAGACGTTCTTCTTTTTGACTACCCCGGCTACGGCGCCTCGACGGGCGTTTCAGATGTCGCCAGCATGAAGGCGGCTGCCGGAGCCATGGCCGCGCATGCACGCGCCGCCGCGAATCAAGAACAGCGCCGCCTGATCCTATGGGGGCACTCTCTAGGCGGGCCGGTCTGCGCCGAAGCGGCGACGCAAGCAAAGGCCGATATCTTGGTCCTGGAGACGACGACGCCTTCGGCCCGCGCCATGTTGAAGGAGGCGCTGGGCTGGAAACGGTTTCTGATTCACGTGCGCCTGGCCCCACGGCTGGCGGAAATCGACATCCCCTCGACCCTCGCCGACTACCCCGGCCGGATCATCGTGCTGGAGGCCGGGCGCGACACGGTGCTGCCGCCGGTCCTGAGTCGCCGCCTGGCCCAGGCGCTGACGGCAAAGGGACGATCTGTCGACCACCTGGTCTTCGCCGAGGCGGGCCACAACGACGTGCACAGCCAACCGGACTTCACGTCCCGAATGGCCGAAGCTCTCGTCCGTCCGTGATCGGTTCGACCTGATCTCGCCTAGCGCCGGAAGACGCCGACCAGTTCGATGTGCGTCGACCAGATGAACTGGTCGATCGGCGTGACCTTCTCCAGTCGGAAACCGGCGTCGACCAGCACCCGCGCGTCGCGGGCGAAGGTCTGGGGATTGCAGGACACCCCGACGACGACCGACGCCTTGGTCCCCGGCAGTTGCTGTGTCTGTTCCAGAGCGCCCGCGCGCGGCGGGTCGAGCACGATGGCGTCGCAGCCCTTCAGGTCATAGGGCGACAGCGGACGGCGGAACAAATCTCGCGCCTGGGCTTCGATCCCCTTCAGGCCCTGAGCGGTACTCAGACCCGCCTTCAGGGCGGCGATGGAGGCGGCGGCGGAATCGGCGGCTGTCACGCTGGCGATCTCGGCCAAAGGGAAGGTGAACGTCCCCGCCCCGCAGAACAGGTCCGCCACCTTCTTGGCCCCCCTCACCGCCTCGACCGCGCGTTCGACCATGGCGGCCTCAGCGGCGGGCGACGCCTGCAGGAAACCGCCCGCCGCCAAGGGCACGGACGCGCGCCCGAACCGCACGCGCGGCTGACGCGCCATGACCAGCGTGTCGCCATCCAGGCTGAGACGCGCCAGATCGGCCTCGGCGGCCGCCGCAATGGCCAGCGCCAACTGGTCTCCATTCAGGCCGCCCGAACGCTTCTCGACCCCGGTCACATCGACGTCCAGACCGGTGTCGGTCAGGGTGACGTGCAGGGTCGGCGCCGATTTCGGATGCCCCAAGAAGGGCGCCGCCACCTTGGCCAGGGCGGGCAGAGCCGCCGTCAGATGCGGGTCCGACAGCGGGCAGTCCGTCAGTTCGACCACCCGCCACGACTTGCGCGCCTTGAAACCCAGCATGACGCGGCCGTCCGCGCCCTCCCGCGCATGCAGCGCCAGGCGGCGACGACTGGCCAGCGGCGTCGCCACGGTCGCCTCGACCTCGGTCTCCAGCCCCTCGCGCGCCAGGGTCTGGATCACCACCTCGCGCTTCCAGGCCAGATAGGGCTCATCGGCCCAGTGCTGCAACGGCGCGACCCCGCATTCGGCATAGGTCCGCGAATGGATCGGCCGGCGGTCGGGGCTCGCCTCGATCAGATCGAACCGCTCGGCCCGTCCGTCCTTGACCTCAGCGGCGATCACCTCGCCCGGCAGGGCGCCCGGCACGAAGACCGAGCCGTTGGCGGTGTCGGCGATCCCGTCGCCCTGATGGCCCATGCGGGCGATGGTCAGCGTCTGCATCATGCGCGGCTTCTAGCGGTTTCCGCGCAAAAATCGAAACATGAACGAAGATGAACGACGCGATCAAAAGCCGTTCAGCTTCGCGACCCTATCAATGGCTGCAACAGACGGCGGCCTGATCCGTTCAGGTGCGGCATCCGTCGAAGGAACAAAAACGATGATCGCTCTCATCTCGAAAAAAGCCTCGGCCGCCGCCATCGCCGTCCTGGCCTGCGCCTCCGCTGTCGCCCTGCCCGGCGTCGCTTCGGCCCAGAGCTACGGCTACGACTATCCGCCCGCCTATGGCTACGGGAACGGCGGCTACAGCCAGGGCACCTACTACGATCCCTGCGCGCGTGATCAACGCCAAC
>NZ_GL883086.1:488773-501099 GCF_000204035.1 Brevundimonas diminuta ATCC 11568 | reverse complement strand
CGCGGTGGCGCGCGATGCGCTCAGCCGTGGCTGCGTCCGGCGCGACGAAGGCCAGCGGCGGCTTGGCCGACGGCGGCACGTTCATCTCGGCCCGCAAGGCGCGGATTTCACCGATCAGGTCGACAAGCCAGCCGATCTCGGCCTCGGCGCCGGCATCGACAAAGGCGTCCGGCAGCACCGGCCAGGTTTCGCCCATCAGCAAGCCGTCGCGAGCAGGGCCTTCCCTGCCCAGTTCGGCCCACAGCTCCTCGGTGATGTAGGGCATGACCGGGTGCAGCAGCTTCAGCGTCTGATCGATGGTCCAGGCCGTCATGGCGCGAGTCTCGGCCTTGGCGGCTTCGTCGGCGCCGTTGAACACCGGCTTGGCCAGTTCCAGATACCAGTCGCAGAAGACGTTCCAGATGAAGCGATACAGGGTGCCTGCCGCATCGTCGAAACGGCCGCCTTCGATGGCGTCCGACACCTGGCGTTCGGCCTTGGTCAGTTCGCCGCGGATCCAGCGGTTGATCGTCTGCTGCACGGCTGCGGGATCGAAGCCCTCGACGCGGCGCGCCTCGTTCATCTGGCTGAAGCGCGCGGCGTTCCACAGCTTGGTGCCGAAATTGCGATAGCCTTCAATGCGCTGCTTCGACAACTTGATGTCGCGCGTTCCAGACAGGATCGCCATGGTGAAGCGCAGGGGGTCGGCGCCCAGCTCGTCGATGATGCCCAGGGGGTCGATAACGTTGCCCTTGGACTTCGACATCTTCTGGCCCTTCTCGTCGCGGACCAGACCATTGATGATGACCCGCTTGAAGGGGACTTCGCCGTCCATGAAGTGGATGCCCATCATCATCATCCGGGCGACCCAGAAGAAGATGATGTCCGCCGCTGTGACCAGATCGCTGGTCGGATAGAAGCGCTCCAGATCCTCGGTCTTCTCCGGCCAGCCCATGGTCGAGAAGGGCCACAGGGCCGAGCTGAACCAGGTGTCCAGAACGTCCTCGTCCTGGGTCAGCACGACCTCGGAATCATAGTCCGACATCGCCTGTTCGCGAGCGTCCTCTTCCGTCTCGGCGACGTAGATCTCGCCGTTCGGGCCGTACCAGGCCGGGATGCGATGGCCCCACCACAGTTGGCGCGAAATGCACCAGGGTTCGATGTTGCGCAGCCATTCGAAGTAGATCTTCTCGTAGGACTTCGGCTCGAAGACGGTGGCGCCGTCCTCGACCGCCTTCAGGGCGGGCTGGGCCATGACCTTGGCGTCGACGTACCACTGATCCGTCATCCACGGCTCGATGACGACGCCCGAGCGGTCGCCGTGCGGGACCATGTGCTTGGTCTTCTCGATCTCGCGCAGCCAGCCCTCTTCCTCGGCGCGGGCGACGATGGCCTTGCGCGCGGCGAAGCGGTCCATGCCCTCGTATTCCGCGGGCACGTCGGGCGTGTCGGCGGCGGTGATGCGGCCGAAGGCGTCCATGACGTTCAGCGCTTCAAGTCCCGCACGCTTTCCGACGCCGAAATCGTTGAAATCATGGGCAGGCGTGATCTTGACCGCGCCCGACCCCTTGGTCGGATCGGCATAGTCGTCTGCCACGATCGGCACGCGGCGGCCGGTGATCGGCAGGGTCACGAACTTGCCGACCAGACCCGTATAGCGCTCATCCTCCGGGTGAACCGCCACGCCGGTGTCGCCCAGCATGGTCTCGGGCCGCGTCGTGGCGACAACGATGAAGTCGCGCGTCTCGAACTCGGTCGCCTTGCCGGCATCATCAAAGGCGATCGGATGCTGATAGGTCACGCCGTCGGCCAGCGGATAGGCGAAGTGCCAATAGGCGCCGTCGACCTCCTTCTGCTCGACCTCAAGGTCGCTGATGGCGGTCTGGAAATGCGGATCCCAGTTCACCAGCCGCTTGTCGCGATAGATCAGGCCGTCCTTGTGCAGTTGCACGAAGACCTTGCGGACGGCGGCGTTCAGCCCCTCGTCCAGGGTGAAGCGCTCGCGCGACCAGTCGCAGGACGAACCCAGACGGCGCAGTTGGCGCACGATGGTCCCGCCGGACTCGGCCTTCCACTCCCACACCTTCTCGATGAAGGCGTCGCGGCCCATGTCGCGGCGGCCGATATTGCCCTCGGCGGCCAGCTTGCGCTCGACGACCATCTGGGTGGCGATGCCCGCGTGGTCGGTGCCCGGCAGCCACAGGACGGCCTTGCCCTTCATGCGGTGATAGCGGGCCAGGATGTCCTGAAGCGTGTTGTTCAGGGCGTGGCCGATGTGCAGGCTGCCCGTTACGTTCGGCGGCGGAATGACGATCGAATAGGCGTCGGCGGCGCCGTCAGTCGGCTTGGCCGCGCGCGGGGCGAACAGGCCGCTGTCCTCCCACTGGGCGTAGATGCGCGGCTCGGCGGCCTTGGGTTCGAACGTCTTCTCAAGCATGGTCATCTCGTTTCCCCGAGGCGTCGCGCGAAAGCGCCGCCGATCGGGGCTGGAATTCTTCGGTAAAGCAAAGGGCGGTCCCGCCGGAACCGCCCTTAGACGACTTAATGATCGCCGCGTCCCACGGCTAGGCCAAATCAGTGCCGTCGCGGCGAGAACCAGCCCTCGTCCGTGTGCTGAACCGACCCCGCCACCGCCAGAACCGCCAAGGTCTGTTCGATCCGGTCCGTCTTGCGGCGACCGATCCGCCCGTCGAAGCGACGCGCCAGCTCCAGCGGCTGCAGCGGCCGCCCTTCGCGACGCAGCTCTTCCAGCAACACGCCCGCCAGGACCGCAGGCGCATCAGGCAATGGCGCTCGTGTTCTCATCCTGTCCAACGGCGCCTCGATCTGCACGGCGCGTGCGGACGACTTGATCCGTCCCACTTGATAGCTCGGTCGCAGGAAACGGATCTCGCCCTTCTCCTCCTGCACTCGCCGCGCACGGTTCAGTTCCAGCAGGGCGCTGAGCGTCGCTTGATCCGTCATGCCGTCGCGCCAGCCGTAAGCCGACGCGACCTGCTGATCCAGCCGCTCGTGCAGATGATGCAGCAAGCCGATCTGACCACGATCATAGAGATCGCGTTCGTTCCCGATCAGTTCGCCGCCTTCCTGAAGGCGACGCCGGACATTGTAGAGCCCGGTCATCGTCAGATCCTCGTGCTGGCTCAGAACCTGACGGCGACGGTCATCGATCTCTTCGGCCAGAACGCCGATCTCCTCGCCTGCAGCGCTGTTCAGATCCGGAAAGGGAAAGGCGTCGAAGCAGGCCTTCTTGTTATAGACGGGCCGATCCTCCAGCCGCCCGCCGCGCGCCAGGGCCCAAACCCCATGCACATGCGACGACAGCACGCCCAGGATGCGCGGATCGGCCGAGGCGACGGCGATCAGGGCGTTGTCCGGCAGAATGTCCGCGTCCAGAAAACGGAACCACCGGTGCTTGGCCGTCTCCACCGTGGCGATATAGCGGGACAGCCCCTCCAACGCCGGGCGGAACTCGCTGCGCGGCTCGCCGAACATCCACCAGTTGTCGCGATAGGCGGCGCGATTGTTGCGGTCACGCTCGGGCTTCACCGCCTCCAACAGATGCTGGAAGACGGCGGGGTGACTGCGACGCGCCTCTTCCTCGCTCCAGCCGAACAGGTCGATCACCTTCACGCCGCGCGGTCGTGACGCCAGATCGCGTCCGTTGCGGTACGCGCGGATCGGATTTTCCGCCTCGTCATTGGACGCCGCCAGCAACTGCTCCGCCCGTTCCGGCGACACCATGAAGCCCGCACCATGCAGCTTCACCCCCGGCGAGCACAGCAGGGCATTGGCCTTGAGCGGCTGCGCCTCGGTGAGGGGAAGACCGATATTCAGGCCCGGCCCGATATCGCCGCGCTGTTCGCAAAAGAGGATCTCCGGCGTCTCGGCTTCGCCCATCAACTCATCGACCACCGTCAGCAGGCGGCCCTGACCATTCGGCTCGCCGCGCTCAGCCACGGTCATGGCGATGCGCACGTCGGCGCGGTCGGAGCCCTTGATCCACGGATGGTCTGGGATGGCGAAGGTCAGACGCATCGACGGCGCGCCGTTCAGATGATGCTCCAGCACGCGCCGAGAAAAGGTCTGGGTGATCGAGTTGGTGGTGATGAAGCCGAACCGTCTCAGCGTGCTGTTTTTAGCCGTCAGGATCTCCGCTGCGCGGTCCCACCAGGCTGTGACCAGGTCCGCCGAGCGGAACCGCCCCTGCCGCACCCGCCACAGGGCGTCGACATAGCCGTCGCCCAGTTCGCCGCGCACGTCCTTGCCCCCGATGAAGGGCGGATTGCCGATGATGAAGTGCGCCGTCGGCCAGACCGTAGGGCGCGGATCAATATATCGCGTAACTTCTCTCTCCTCGTGCGCCACAACCGCCGAGAGACCGCCGCCTCGGCTCAATACCCGCGCGTGGGTAAGCGGCCGCCCCTGTTCGTCGCGCACCAGTTCTTCGCGCGTCCACGTCAGCAGCGCGTCCATATGCTTGATGCAGTTGAAGTTTCGCAGGATCGGTTCGGTCGGCTTGGCGTCGCCGGCGTTTCTGAAGTGCCATTGCAGATAGCCGATCCACATCACCATCTCGGCGATCCAGACAGCGTGGACATTCTTCTCCAACCCCCAGAACTGTTCAGGGCTGACGGTATGCCCCTCCAGGCCGAGCGCCGTTTGGGCGTCCCCCAGATCGGTCAGGGCGGTCAGAACCTCGCTCTCGAGATCCTTCATCATGTCCATGGCCACATAGAGGAAGTTGCCGGTGCCGCAGGCGGGATCCAGCACCCGTGTCGTGCACAGCGCATGGTGGAATTCGCGCATGGCGCGGCGCGCCCGCACGACGTCGCCGCTGGCGTAATGGCCGACCGCCAGCCCCGCGACCGCCTCCCACTCGGCGCGCAGCGGCTCCATGATCGTCGCCTCGACCAGTCGCCGCACATAGGCCTTTGGCGTATAGTGAGCGCCCAGCTCGCCGCGCTCCGTCGGGTCCAGCGCCTGTTCCAGCAAGGCGCCGAAAATCGCCGGCTCGACCGAAGCCCAGTCGCGCTGGGCGGCGGCGATCAGAGCCTCCAGCTCCGCCTCCGTCACCGGCACGGCCGCCTCTTCCTTGAACAGGCCGCCGTTGAAGCGGCGCAGATCCTGGCGAACCGCTGAGCAATGTCCGCCGCTGTTCATGCGGCGAAAGAAGTCCGCCGCGCTGACATGAAAGCGATCCGCCATCCCGCGATAGCTTTCCAGCAGACGTAGAAATCCCCGGTCGTCGATCAGTCCCACGCTGTCGGCGAACATGGCGAAGATGCACTGCATGACGAACAGCGAAGTGCGCTTGTCCCACGCCGCCCGCGTCACGACATCGACGCAACCGCTGGAGTCTGTCGGCGCCCGCTTGCGGATCGAGCGCACCAGCCAGGCCAGCCGCTCGGCGATGTCGCTGGTCACGGCCGCCACATGGCTCGCCGGGTCCAGACTCATCGGCTCGTCCCACACCCGGCGCAGACGCTCCCGCACCGCCGGATCACGCAGGTCGTCCATGGAGATGCGGCAGCGCGCCAGGTCGGGAAACGGCACATAGCCCTTCCCCTGTCGGTCAAAGCCCGCCCACAGGTGGATGGAGCGCCCAACGTCCACGACGACGATGAAGGGCGGCCATTCGTCCAGCGCCTTTGCGTAGGTCTCGGCCTGACGCTTGGCGTCCAGCATCAGCCGCTCGATCGCGCCCGCGTCGCCCTTCGGCGGTTTGCGCCCGCGCCCGTTGAACAAGGCCAGATGCCGCTGCGGGTCCAATTCGCCGCCGGGCGCCCGCTTCTGCGACTGCTTCGCCTCCAGCACGAAGGCGCCGCGCCGATAGCAGTCGATGAATCCCCGGTGTGCGCCGCCGTCATGAAAGCGGAACTCCACCCGCCGCTCGAAGCAGTAGCCGCGATCTCCAGCGATCTCCTGATCCGGGGCCGGCGCTCCGATCAGGGCGCACAACTGGCTGATGAATGTCTGGTAGTGCGAACGCTCGCTGATCGTCGCGCCGCTCCAGCGCGTGATGAACGCTTCGACATCCATGGATTGTTCTCCCACCCCTGAGAGAACAATATTAGGTTGAATTTTAGCAAGAACACAACCTTACATTATCGCAGATAACCTGGACGCAACAGGCCTCAGCGCCTGCCCAAATCCTTCAGCACCGCCTGCGCCGCATTGTGTCCTGGCGCGCCCGTCACTCCGCCCCCCGGATGAGCGCCCGATCCGCATAGATAGAGTCCAGGCGCCGGCATCCGGTGATCGGCGTGGCCCAGCACCGGCCGCGCGCTGAACAACTGATCCAGCGTCAGCCGCCCGTGGAAGATGTCGCCGCCGATCAGGCCGAAGCGTCGCTCCAGATCGCGCGGTCCCAGCGCCAGCCGCCCGACCACGGAAGCCTTGAACCCCGGCGCGTGAGCATCGACCGTCTCGATCATCAGATCGGCCACCGTGTCGCGATGCGCGTCCGCCAGATCCGGTGAAACGTGCTGGCAGAACAGGCTGGCGACGTGTTGTCCCTCCGGAGCCAGGCTGTCGTCCAGGGTCGAGGGGATCAACATCTCGACGATCGGCTTTGACGACCAGCCGTTCAGCCGCGCCACGGCGTGGGCGCGGTCCATATAGGCCAGCGTCGGCGCGATGATGATGCCCGCCGTCAGGTGATCGCCCGCCCCTGGCAAAGCGGTGAAGCGCGGCAATTCAGACAGGGCCACATTCATGCGGAACGTACCCGAGCCCGAGGCGTAGCGGCTCATCCGTTCGGAGAAGTCCGCCGGAACCACGGCCGGATCGACCAGGCGGTCGAACAGCAGACGCGGGTGCAGGTTGGAGACCACGCCCCGGGCGCGGACTGCGTCGCCCGCCTCGGTCACGGCGCCGACCGCCCTGCCCTTTTCCGTCAGAACCTCGGCGACCGGCGTATCCAGCCGAATGTCGACGCCCTGCTCGGCGCAGGCGGCGGCCATGGCCTGCGTGATGGCGCCCATGCCGCCGATGGCGTGGCCCCAGGCGCCCTTCTTGCCGTTCACCTCACCAAAGACGTGGTGCAGCAGGACATAAGCCGAACCGGGCGTATAGGGGCTGGCGTAGTTGCCGACGACGCTGTCGAAACCGAACAGGGCCTTGATCGGATCGCTCTCGAACCAGCCGTCCAGCCAGTCGCCCGCCGACTTGGCGAACAGGTCCAGCAGATCGCGTTGCGCCGCCAGACCCAGGCCCGAAACCCGCCGCCCCAGAGACGCCGCCTTCAGCATCTCCGGCAGGGCGGCCAGCCAACCACCCTCGACGACATTGGGCGGCGTGGTCAGGATCAGGTCGCGCAGGATGGCGGCGACCGTCTCCAGCCGCGCCTCATAATCCGGCAGGCGCTCGGCGTCGCGCACCGAGAACTTGGCGACCTCGGCCTGAGTCCGGCCCTCGCCGGTCAGCAGATAGCGGCCGTCGTCAAAGGGCAGGAAGTTGGCCGCGCGGCGCTCGACCACGCACAGGCCGTGGCGCGCCAGCTCCATATCGGCGATGACGCGCGGGTTCAGCAGGCTGACGGTATAGCTGGCGGTCGAGTTGCGAAAACCAGGATGGAATTCCTCGGTCACCGCCGCCCCGCCGACGACGCCGCGCCGCTCCAGCACCGTGACCTTCAGACCGGCCCGCGCCAGATAGAAGGCGCAGACCAATCCGTTGTGCCCGCCGCCCAGGATGACGACGTCCGTTTCCGTCTGCGCCATGCGCGCTCCCTCCCGCTTGAGAGAGCGACGCTAGTCCTAGGCCGCGCGTCCCGCCAGATAGCGACGATGCAGCAGCGGCTTGCCCAGCCAATAGGCCAGCTCCGCCGGGCGGCTGATGTCCCAGACAGCCAGATCAGCGGCCTTGCCCGCCTCAAGCGTGCCGATCTCATCCTGCAGCCCCAGCGCTCGGGCTGCATTGCGCGTGGCGCCCGCCAGAGCCTCTTCCGGCGTCAGGCGGAACTGGACGCAGGCCAGATTGATCGCCGCCGTCATGGAGGCGACCGGCGAGGTGCCGGGGTTGCAGTCCGTCGCCACCGCCATGCGCGCGCCGTGCTGACGCAGCAGGGCGATCGGCGGCGCCTGCGTCTCGCGCAGCATCAGGAAGGCGCCCGGCAGCAGCACCGCCACCACGCCCGCCTCGGCCATCGCCTTCACGCCCGCCTCGGTCGTGTGCTCGATGTGGTCGGCCGACAGCGCCTGATAGCGGGCGGCCAGCGCAGCCCCGCCGCCGTCCGACAGTTGGTCGGCGTGCAGCTTGACCGGCAGGCCCAGCTCCTCGGCCTTGTCGAACAGGCGGCTGACCTCATCCACCGAGAAGGCGATGGGTTCGCAATAGGCGTCGACCGCGTCGACCAGACCTTCGGCGTGGGCTGCGGGCAGGATTTCGTCCACAGCCTTGTCCACATAGACGGCGCGATCGGCCTTATGCTCCGGCGGGACGGCGTGCAGGCCCAGATAGGAGGTGCGCACCCGCACCCCGCCCTCGCGCCCGATGCGGCGGGCGACGCGCAGCATCTTCAGCTCGCTGTCGTGATCCAGACCATAGCCGGACTTGATCTCGACGGTGGTGACGCCGGTGGCCTTCAGCCCTTCCAGCCTCGCCAGAGCGGAGGCGTAGAGCTGATCCTCGCTCTCCTCGCGCGTGGCGCGCACGGACGAGACGATGCCGCCGCCGGCGCGGGCGATCTCTTCATAGGTCGCGCCCTCCAGCCGCCGCTCGAACTCGCCAGAGCGATCGCCGCCGAAAACCAGATGGGTGTGGCAGTCCACCAGGCCCGGCGTGACCCAGCGCCCGCCCAGACGGTCAGTTTCCACAGCCTTGTGCACAGGCAGGTCGGCGCGCGGCCCGACCCAGGCGATGCGCCCGTCCTTGATCAGGATGGCGGCGTCCTCGATCGCGCCATAGGGCTCGCCGCCTTCGGTCATGGCGGCGACGTGGCAGTCGGTGATCAGCAGATCGGCGTCGATCATCGCGCGGCGACTCCAGCCAGAATTTCACAGAACCAGCGGCCCGCCGTCAGGGAGCCGAGGTCGCCGATTTCCAGCGACGGGTCGTATTCGGTCAGGTCGACGGCGCGCACCTTGGCATGGGCGCCGATGGCGCTGGCGGCATCGAAGAAGTCGTGCACCGACACCCCGCCCGGCCGCGCGCCGGGGCTGGCGGGCCACTGGCTGCGGTCGATCACGTCGATGTCGAAGTCGACATAGATGACCTCGCACAGGGACGACAGGCGCTCCAGCTCCTCGACCACGACATTGACCAGACCGCGCTGGCGGCACTCGCGGGCGGTGCGAACGCTGATCCCTGCGGCTTCGGCCTTTTCATGAGCGCGACGGGTGTTGGCGAAGGGTGCGAGGCCGACCTGGCTGATCCGACGCCCGTCCATGCCGTCATCCAGCAGCGCCTGGATCGGATTGCCGTTGGTCAGGCCCTGGTCCGTGTCGCGCAGGTCGAAATGGGCGTCCAGCGTCAGGACGCCGACGCGGTCCAGCCCCAGAGCGTGAACGCCCGGCCGGGTGATGGCGTTGTTGCCGCCGACCAGAATGGTCAGGTCGCGATGGGCCTGCGCCGCCACGGCGTCGCGCACGGGCTCGAAGGAGTCGAACGGCGAGACGGCCTTCAGCGCCACATCGCCAACATCATGGACCTTGATATCTAACTCCAGACCCGTCTCGACGTCATAGGTCGACAGACGCGGCAGAACCCCACGCAGCACCTTCGGCCCCAGGTCACAGCGGCCCGGCGTCAACGACCGCTCGTTCAACGGCGCGCCGATCAAGGCGACGCGGGCGTCGGGATGACGCCCCACCAGATCGCCGACAGAACGCCACCCCAGGGCTTCAGACGGTTGGCTCATGGGTGTCATCCTTTGGTCGGAGAGAAGCGCGCGACCAGATCATAGGCCGCGCCGGGGAAAATCTGTGAGGCCCAGGTCACGCCCTGGCCGTCGCGCCAGGTGCGGCGCTCCAGACGCAGACAGGGCGCGCCATCGGCCAGACCCAGGCCCGCCGCCGTCTCGCGATCGGCGCCGACGGCCGAGATGCGATGCTCGGCCTCGGTCCAGGGCATGTGGGCCAGCAGCCAGCCGCCCGGCGGCTGGGTCGTGAAGTCGGCGGCTTCCGCCTCGGGCGCGGCGGACAGAGAGACCAGGCGGCGCTCAAAGACGAACGGCAGGCCATCGGCCAGATGCAGGGTCTGCAGCTCGATCACCCGCTCGCCCAGCCCGTCCTCCTCCCCGCTCGCCGGGCGGACGATTCGGCCCAGCAAGCGATGAGAATAGGCCAGGCCCCGGCTCTCGATCTCGCCTTGAATGTCAGGGATGGACACCAGGGCCGAGGAATGCAGCGGCGGGTGGGCCACCACTGTCCCCGCGCGGCGGCGTCGCACCACCAGCCCGCGCGCCGCCAGGTCGGACATGGCGCGCGACACCGTCATGCGCGCGCAGCCGTATTCCGCCGTCAGTTCCGCCTCGGTCGGGATGCGGAACCCCGGCCGCCACTCGCCCGAGGCGATGCGGCGTTCGATGTCGCCCGCGATGCGACGATGAAGCGGCTCCTGATCCATGAAACGAAAATGCCTCTTGCACGCGATATTGTCTAGACATAACAGTACGACCAACACACGACGGCGGCTGACGCCGCATGGAGGATTCGATGGCCACGCCCAATACCCGTATCATTCGTAGCCCGCGTGGGCCGGAAAAGACCGCAAAGACCTGGGCGGCCGAAGCCGCCATGCGCATGCTGATGAACAACCTCGACCCCGAGGTGGCCGAGCGTCCCGAAGACCTGGTCGTCTACGGCGGCATCGGCAAGGCGGCGCGCAACTGGCAGGCCTTCGACACCATCGTCGACCAGCTGCAGAAGCTGGAAGCCGACGAGACCCTGATGGTTCAGTCGGGCAAGCCGGTCGGCGTGTTCCGCACCCATGTCGACGCCCCGCGCGTGCTGATCGCCAACTCCAACCTGGTGCCCAAATGGGCGACCTGGGACCACTTCAACGAGCTCGATAAGAAGGGCCTGGCCATGTACGGCCAGATGACGGCCGGCTCGTGGATCTACATCGGCACCCAGGGCATCGTTCAGGGCACCTATGAGACCTTCATGGAGGCGGGTCGCCAGCACTATAACGGCGACTGGTCGGGCAAGTGGATCCTGACGGCGGGTCTGGGCGGCATGGGCGGCGCGCAACCTCTGGCCGCAACCATGGCCGGCGCCTCGTGCATCACCATCGAGTGCCAGCGCAGCCGCATCGAGTTCCGCCTGCGGACCCGCTACGTCGACGTGATGGCCGAAACCCTGGACGAGGCGCTGGCCCTGCTGGAGCAATCGTTCAAGGACAAGAAACCCTTGTCGATCGGCCTGTTGGGCAATGCGGCTGACCTTCTGCCTGAAATGGTCAAGCGCGGCGTCCGCCCCGATCTGGTGACGGATCAGACCAGCGCCCACGACCCGGTCAACGGCTACCTGCCTTCGGGCTGGACCGTCGCCGAGTGGGAAGAGAAGCGCGTCAGCGCCCCGGCGGCCGTCGAGACCGCCGCCCGCGCGTCGATGGCGACCCACGTCAAGGCCATGCTGGACTTCCAGAAGATGGGCGTCCCCACGACCGACTACGGCAACAACATCCGTCAGGTCGCCTTTGACGAGGGCGTCGAGAACGCCTTCGACTTCCCCGGCTTCGTGCCCGCCTATATCCGCCCGCTGTTCTGCCGCGGGATCGGCCCGTTCCGCTGGGCCGCCCTGTCGGGCGATCCCGAGGACATCCGCAAGACGGATGAGGCGATGAAGAAGCTCTTCCCCGACAACGCCGGCCTGCACCGCTGGCTGGACATGGCGGGCGAGCGCATCGCCTTCCAGGGCCTGCCGGCGCGCATCTGCTGGATCGGTCTAGGCGACCGCCACCGCGCGGGCCTGATGTTCAACGAGATGGTGGCCTCGGGCGAACTGAGCGCCCCCATCGTCATCGGCCGCGATCATCTGGACAGCGGCTCCGTCGCCAGCCCGAACCGCGAGACCGAGGCCATGATGGACGGCTCGGACGCCGTGTCCGACTGGCCCCTGCTGAACGCCCTGCTGAACACCGCGTCGGGCGCGTCCTGGGTGTCGCTGCACCATGGCGGCGGGGTCGGCATGGGCTATAGCCAGCACTCGGGCGTCGTCATCGTCGCCGACGGCACCGACGAAGCCGCCAAGCGTCTGGAGCGCGTCCTGTGGAACGACCCGGCCACCGGCGTCATGCGCCACGCCGACGCCGGATACGACATCGCCAAGGACGCCGCGCGCGAACATGGGCTCAATCTGCCGAGCCTGAAATGACCGTCCTTCTCCCCTCGCGGGAGAAGG
>NZ_GL883086.1:481001-488486 GCF_000204035.1 Brevundimonas diminuta ATCC 11568 | reverse complement strand
AGAGACAGCATGACCCAGATCATCATCGGCCAATCCCCCCTCACCCTCGCCCAGCTACGCGCCGCCCTGAACGGCCCGGTCACGGTCAGCCTGACCGACGCCGCCTGGGCCAATGTAGAAAAGGGCGCGGCGACCGTCGCCGCCATCCTGGACGAAGGCCGCACGGTCTATGGCATCAACACCGGCTTCGGCCTGCTGGCCAACACCAGCATTGCGGCGGAAGATCTTGAAACCCTTCAGAAGAACCTGGTGCTCAGCCATGCCTGCGGCGTCGGCGAGCCGCTGAGCGCGGACACCACACGCCTGCTGATGGTGCTGAAGATCGCCAGCCTGTCGAAGGGCGCTTCGGGCGTGCGTCGTCACACGCTGGAGACGCTGATCGGCATGGTCAACGCCGAGATTCTGCCGCTGATCCCGTCCAAGGGGTCGGTCGGCGCCTCGGGCGACCTGGCGCCGCTGGCCCATATGTCGTGCGTTCTGATCGGCGTCAGCGAAGCCCGCTATCAGGGTCAGACGCTGGACGCCGTGTCGGCCCTGGCCAAGGCCGGGCTGAAGCCGGTCGTCCTGGGCCCCAAGGAAGGCCTGGCCCTGCTGAACGGCACCCAGTGTTCGACGGCCCTGGCCCTGACCGGCCTGTTCGCGGCCGAGGATGTCTTCGCCGCCGCCATCGCCGCGGGCGGCCTTTCGGTCGACGCCCTGCTGGGCTCGGACGCGCCGTTCGACCCGCGCATCCACGCCCTGCGCGGCCAACCGGGTCAAATCGACGTGGCCCGCCGCCTACGCGAACTGCTGAGCGGCAGCGCCATCCGCGAGAGCCATCGTCACGACTGCGCCAAGGTGCAGGATCCCTACTCCCTGCGCTGCCAGCCGCAGGTCATGGGCACGACGCTGGACGTTCTGCGCAACGCCGCCGCCATGCTGGAGCGTGAAGCCAACGCCGTGACCGACAATCCGCTGGTCTTCATCGAAGACGGCGACGTCATCTCGGGCGGCAACTTCCACGCAGAACCCGTTGCTTATGCAGCCGATCAGATCGCCATGGTCCTGTGCGAGATCGGCAATATCAGCGAACGCCGCACCTCTATCCTGGTCGACCCCAAGATGACCGACCTGCCCGCCTTCTTGGTCAAGGACAGCGGCGTGAATTCGGGCTTCATGATCGCCCAGGTGACGGCGGCGGCTCTGGTGGCCGAGAACCGCATGGTCGCCCATCCCTGCGTCATCGACACCGTGCCGACCAGCGCCAACCAGGAAGACCACGTCTCCATGGCCACCCACGGCGCGCGCCGCCTGCTGGACATGGCCGCCAATACGGCGACCGTGGTCGGCATCGAACTGCTGGCCGCCGCCCAGGGCATCGAGTTCCGCCGTCCGTTGACCTCGTCGCCGGAACTGGAGCAGACCTACGCCATCGTGCGTGAGGCCTGCGGCGCCTATACGGAAGACCGCTATTTCGCGCCGGACATCGCCCGTGCGACGGAAGGCGTGCGCGCGGGTCGTTACCGCGCCTTCGCCGGCGATCTTCTGCCTTCGGCTTGAACCGAACGGCGGTTGAGCGCTTTCGTATCCAGAGCGAACGCAGGACGCCGCCGACCATGAACAAAAGCGCCGTCATTCTGGCCTCCGCCGCCCTGGTCCTGACCGGACTGGGCGCGGCGGGCTGGACCGCCTGGAACTCGACTTCGGCGGCGCATGGCGGGCGAGCGTCCGGCCCGGCCGTCTCCATCGACGTCGTGCCGCCCGTCGAACCCGATCTGCCGGTCGGCTCCATCATGGCTGTTGGGGAGTTGCGGGACGGATACGAGCACGATCCCGAACGGCTCGCCGCCCTGCCCAGCGAGGACGAACCCTATGTCGAAAGCGCCTGGCTGGAACTGACGCCCGACCTGCCGCCGCTGCCCGAACAGGAAGCGCCGCCGACCATCGTCCGCCCCTCGCAGCCTCAGCCCGCGCCACAACTGGAACGAGACGATTACGGCTTCGGCTTCGATGCGCCTCAGCCCGACTACGCCGCCGAACGCGAGGCGCGTCAGTCGGCGCTCAATGACCCGCCATCGGAAACGCGCGCTACATCGGACAACGTCTTCTATTGAAAAAGGCCCCGGCGAAACCGGGACCTTTTCCTTGTCAGCGCATCGTCGTGACAGAGACGGTGTAGTCGCCTTCCTGCGCCGAGCTGAGGCTGTTGGCGCGGAAGGAATAGGAGCCGGGACGCAGATCCTGAGTGACCAGGGCGCTGGTGCCGCCGCCGCTGTCATCGTCAGAGGCCAGGCTGTCGCCGTCGCACTGCGGACCTTCATGGAGCGAGAGATAGGCGTCGAACTGCGCCGAATCCATGCGCACCGACACATTGCCACCACGGCTGACGTTCAGCGCGTAGCAGTCGTAGAAGGAGCCGTCGTCGGCCTGACGATCGCTGAACTCCAGACGGCCCTGACGGCTTTCACCGACAGAAATCGGCACGATCTGAGTGGTCGGGCGCAGGCGCTCCCCCTCAGAGACGCTGAGACGGAAAGCGCCGGTCTGACCCTCGCTCAGGGTGTTTGCGCGAATGATCCAATTGCCGCCGTTGGAGATGAAGCGCAGCTGCGAATCCGTGCCCATGTCCGGGCCGTCGTCGTTCGTCACCGAGGTCTCGTCGCAATCCGTGCCGGCGCCCGCCATCAGGAAGGTGTCGAAGTCCGACGACTGCATCGTCACCGTATAGGCCTGACCCGCCTGGGTCTGCACCACATAGCAGCGGTAGTGCGACCCGTCGTCCATGCGGGCGTCCTTGCTGCTGAAGTTGCCGGTCACGGTCTGCCCAGGCCGGATGGAGCTCTGAGCCGCGGCGGCGCCGGCCAAGATCAGGGAAGACGCGAGGACCGACGTCATCAACAGGGCGCGCATGGGAATCTCCTTGGGTGCGACGCAAAAACGCAGGGGCGAAATGCCCAGCTTATTTGACAGGAAGCAACGGCACTCGTTTCAACGCTGCTAAATTTGAAGCGTTTACGCAAAAACACACGGTTCTCAGCTGCCTAACGGCGAGCTGAAACTGTTCGATGACCGCCTCGGTCGAAACGGTCGCCGCCTGGATCACGCCCGAAGCCATGCCGACGATGTCGGCGCCCAGGCGAATCGCCTTGGCCGCATCCACCCCGTCGCGCACGCCGCCCGATCCGATCAGCAGGGCGTCCGGCACGGCGTTGCGCGTTTCGGCCAGGGCGCGCGCAGTCGGCACGCCCCAGTCGGCGAAGGCCAGGGCGTGCGCCTTGTCCGCCGGATCGGTCGCCCGCTCGCCTTCGATCAGGCCCCAGTTGGCGCCGCCGGCTCCGGCCACATCGACGCCCGCGGCGCCCATGGCAATCAGACGCTGAGCAGTGACAGCGGAGATGCCCGCGCCCGTCTCCTTGACGATGACCGGCGCGTCCAGATCGCGGATCAGGGCCTGAAGCGCCGCGCCTACGCCCCACCAGTCGCGGTCGCCTTCCGGCTGGCAGGCCTCCTGAAGCGGATTCAGGTGAACAACCAGGGCGTCGGCTCCGATCATGTCCAGCGCCCGGCGCGCCTCGTCCCGGCCGAAACCGCGCGTGAGCTGGGCCGCGCCGATATTGGCCAGGATCGGCGTGTCCGGCGCCTTGAGGCGCATCGAGAAGTCCAGACCGCCCGCCGCACCGCCTTCCAACGCCGCCCGCTGCGAGCCGACGGCCAGGGCGATGCCCAGATGCTGGGCCGCCTCGGCCAGGCGGGCGTTGATCGCCTCGGCGCGCGCGGGGCCGCCGGTCATGGCGCTGATCAGAAACGGCGCCTTCAGCCGTCGCCCCAGAAAGTCGACGCCCAGATCGATGCGCGCATGATCCAGGTCCGGCAGAGCCTCGTGCACGAACCGCCAGTCGTCGAACCCCGCCGACAGGGCGTGACGCCCGCCGCCGGCCAGCACCACGTCAAGGTGCTGGTCTTTGCGACCCAGGATCAGGGCCGAGGCGGCGGCGTCGTCAGGTTCGCTCAGGGCTGCCGCTCCGTGATCAGGACATAGTCGCCTGTCGAGTTGGAGCCGAAGCTGCGGGCGCGCAGCACATAGGAACCGTCGCGCGGAGCCGTCCAGTTCAGGCGGGCGTGGGTGTCGGACAGGCTGTCGTCGTCCTCTTCCAGCTTGAAGTAGTCGCCGTCCTTCTCCTCGCCGATCTCGACCACAGCGTCGAAGCTGCTGGCGATCAGGGTGAAGCGCAGCTTCTCGTCCGCCTTGGCCTTGAAGCGGTAGGCGTCGTAATAGATTCCTTCGTCGGTGATGCTGGCGCGCTCGGTCAGACGCGCGCGCACGGTCGAGCCAATCAGCAGGCTGCCCGGCGAAGGTTCGCCTCCCAGATCCTGCAGCTCCAGCGCATAAAGGCCCTTGGCGTCGCGCGACCATGAGCGTGCGCGCAGCACATACTCGCCCGTTTCCGGCAGGGTGAAGATCAGACGCGCGTCAGTGCCCTGGCCCAGACCGTCGTCGTCGCTGGCGATCTCGCTGAACTCCTCGCCGTTTTCGCCCAGCTGCAGATAGGCGTCGAAGTCGCCGGACCGCATCACGGCCTGAATGCGCTGCCCCTCGGTTCCGCTGAAGACGAAGGCGTCGTACCGGCGTCCGTCATCGTCGGTGGCGTCGCTGTCAGTCAGTTCGCCCTCGACCGTCTGGCCGAATGCGATGGCCGAGGGCGGCGGCGGCGGCGCGATTTCCTCGATGTTCAGCGTATAGGGGCCCTCGCCGCTGGAGAAGGCGCGCGCCTCGATCAGGTAATCGCCGTCCTCGGCCAGGGTGTGGGTCAGCCGGGCGTTCAGGTCGCCGGCGCTGTCGTCGTCAGTCGCCAGGCTGTTGTGGTTGGCGTCGAACAGTTCGAGGTAGGTGTCGAATCCGTCGGCCTTCATGGTGATGGCCACGCGCTGACCGGCGCGACCGCTGAAGCGGTACAGGTCGGCCGGAGCGCCGGAATCGCTGGTCGCGCTGTCTGAATTCAAGCGGCCCCACGTCTCTTCGCCGATCGTCACCGGCGCGGCGGTGGGCGCGGGCGGCCCCTGCTCCATCGACAGGCGGTAATCGCCCTCGGCCGAGCCGTTATAGGAGGTGACGCGGATCAGATACTCGCCCGCCTGCGGCGCCGTGAACACCAGGCGCGCATTGAGGCTGGAGCCGCCGTCGTCGTTCTCGGCCATCTGGACGAAGGCGCCGTTCACGATGCGGCCGACGCGCAGGAAGCTGTCGAAGTCGTCGGACTCCAGGTCGATCTTCACCCGTTCGCCCGCCGAGGTGCGGAAGGCGTAGGCGTCGTAACGCTTGCCGTCGTCATCCTCGGCGCTGTTGGCCCCCAGGCTGCCCGTCTCGTCGCGACCGACGGCGATGCGGCCCGGCCGCGGCATCCGCGGCGCGGCGCGCTCCTTCAGCGACAGCTGATAATCGCCGGTCTCGATGCCGGAGAAGGTGCGGGCCCGCACGATATAGACCCCGGCCTCGGGCGCGGTGAACCGAAGGCGCGCGTTCAGGTCGCCCGCGCTGTCGTCGTCGCTGGCCAGCGACTGCCGCAGGGAACCTTCAGCATAGACTTCCAGATAGGCGTCGAAATCATCCGACGTCATCTGGGCCTCCAGCCGCTGACCGGCGCGCAGGTTCACGCGGTAGTCGTCATAGCGATAGCCGTCGCTTCCGCGCGTGCGGGCGTCACCGTCTTCCAGCCGACCGCGGATGTCATCCCCCAGCCGGGCGTCAGCCGCCGATTGGGCCCAGGCGGCGCCGGTGGACAGAAGAGCGACAGCACTGACCGCCGCGAGCAGGGAATAACGCATAAAAACCTCTTTGCTGGCGTCATCATAGACGCCGAACCGCAGCGCCTGTAAATCGCGGCAACGCTTTCCAGTTCCCGGCAGATGGAGCCAATTATGGCTGTCGAACCCGCCCGCGCCTCGCTGATCGACGGCAAGGCCTTCTCGCAGACCCTGGTGGAGCGCGTCGCAGCGGCAGCCGCACGGCTGGAATCCGCCCACGGCGTCAAGCCCGGCCTGGCCGTCGTCATCGTCGGCGAAGACCCCGCCAGCCAGCTCTATGTCCGCAACAAGGGCGAGACGACGCTGAAGGCCGGGATGCGGTCCGACACCCACCGCCTGCCCGCCGAGACGACTCAACACGAACTGCTGGCCCTAATCGCATCGCTGAACGCCGATGCGGGCATCCACGGCATTCTGGTGCAGCTGCCCCTGCCCAAGCACATCGATTCGGCCGCCGTGCTGGACGCCATCTCGCCGGACAAGGACGTTGACGGCTTCCACGTCGTCAACGCCGGACGCCTGGCGGTCGGCCTGCCGGGCATGATCCCCTGCACGCCGTTGGGCAGCCTGATGCTGCTGAAGGATCAACTCGGCGATCTGTCCGGCCTGAACGCCGTGATCGTGGGCCGCTCCAACATCGTCGGCAAGCCGATGGCGCAGCTGCTGTTGGGCGAAAGCTGCACCGTCACCGTGGCTCACTCGCGCACCCGCGACCTGCCCGCCCTGTGCCGCACCGCCGACATCCTGGTCGCCGCCGTCGGCCGCCCGGAAATGATCAAGAGCGACTGGATCAAGCCCGGCGCGACCGTCATCGACGTGGGCATCAACCGCGTCCCCTCGCGCGATCCGGTCAAGGCGGCCGATGGCAAGACCCGTGTGGTCGGCGACGTGGACTTCAGCGAGGCGGTCGAGGTCGCCGGCCGCATCACCCCCGTTCCCGGCGGCGTCGGCCCCATGACCATCGCCTGTCTGCTGGCCAACACCTACACCGCCGCCTGCCGCGCGGCGGGCGTGGAGCCGGAAGACCTGAACGGCTGAGAACTGCGTCAAAAATCCAGCCTTGAAGCGGAGCCTTTCGGGCCCGATAGTCTTTAGCGATCAGCGGTCATGAGGACCGCCCGCAGGAGCTTCTTCATGGCTGGATTTTCGCCTCGCATCGCGGCCGTCGCCGCTGTCGTCGTCCTGGCCCCCGCCGTGGGCGCCTGCGGCTACAACACCATTCCGACCAAACAGGAACGCGCCGAGGCCGCCTGGGCCGACGTTCAGAGCCAATATCAGCGCCGCGCCGACCTGGTGCCGAACCTGGTCGCCACCGTCCAAGGCGCGGCCATTCAGGAACGCACCACCCTGACCCAGGTGATCGAGGCCCGCGCCAAGGCCACCAGCGTCAACATCGACGCCTCCAACCTCGATGACGCCGCCGCCTTCCAGCAGTATCAGCAGGCGCAGGGCGAGCTTTCCAGCGCCCTGTCGCGGCTGCTGGTGACGGTCGAGGCCTATCCCCAGCTTCAGGCCAACCAGAACTTCCTGACCCTGCAGTCGCAGCTGGAAGGCACCGAAAACCGCATCGCCGTGGCGCGCCGCGACTACAATGAGGCCGTGCGCGACTACAACACCACCCTGCGCACCTTCCCGAACGTGATCTGGGCCAAGACCCTGCACGGCGGCTCCAAACCCATGCAGTTGTTCACCGCCACGGCCGAG
>NZ_GL883086.1:475022-480492 GCF_000204035.1 Brevundimonas diminuta ATCC 11568 | reverse complement strand
CGGCGGCGGCTTCGGCGGCGGCGGCGCCTCGGGGGGATGGTGATGCAGTTCACGAACGACGACCACGCACGGGTGGCCCAAGCCATCGCCCAGGCCGAGGCGGACACCTCCGGCGAGATTTTCTGCGTCGTGGCGCGGCAGGTGTCGTCCTATCGAGACGTCAGCCTGGGTTGGGCGGCGGCGGCGGCCTTGCTGCTGCCGCTGGGCCTGATCCCGCTCGGCTTCAACGGCGACTGGCTGACCTTCGGCGGCGGTTGGGAGGCCGCCCACGCCCCCGCCGCCTCGGCCGAGATCGGCCGCGCCCTGGCGGCCTATGGACTGGTGCAGGCCGGCGTCTTCGTGGCCGTCTTCCTGCTGTCCTTGATCCCCGTCGTGCGGCGACTTCTGACGCCCGCCGCCCTGCGCCGCACGCGCGTTCGCCGCGCCGCCATGCAGCAGTTCCTGGCCCACGGCCTGCACGTCACCGAGGCGCGCACCGGCGTCCTGATCTTCGCCGCCCTGGCCGATCATCAGGTCGAGGTCGTGGCCGACGAGGGCATCCACTCCTGCGTCAGTCCCGAAGTCTGGGCCGACGCCGTGGCCGCCCTGACCGGCGCCCTGCGGCGTGACCGGCCGGTCGAAGGCTTTGAGCAAGCCATCACCCTGTGCGGTCAGGTTCTGGCGGAACGCTTTCCGCCCAAGCCCGCTGACAAAAACGAGATCCCCGACAAGCTGGTTGTCATCTAGTCCGGCTATCAGGATCGCTATCGGGGCCTCGCGACCGCCGCATTGAGGCGCGACAGTCGCTGCGATCGCAGGCAAGGAATTCATGCCGAGACTTCTGACCTACAACGTCCATCGCTGCGTCGGCGTCGACCGCAAGCTGGACGTGCATCGCATCGCCGACGTCATCGCCGAACACGAGCCGGACGTCGTCTGCCTGCAGGAGCTGGATGTCGGCCGCGCCCGCACCGGCTGGGTCGACCAGGCCGACGCCATCGCCCAGCGCCTGGCCATGAGCGTGCAGTTCCATCCCGCCATGAAGGTCGAGGCCGAACTTTACGGCGACGCCATCCTGACCCATCGCCCCGAGCGCCTGGTGCGCGCCGCCGCCCTGCCCACCCTGCCCGGCCTCAAGGGGCTGGAGCCGCGCGGCGCCCTGTGGTCGGCGGTCGATTTCGACGGCGTGGTCGTCAATATCCTGAACACCCACCTGGGTTTGGTCCCTCGTGAACAGCGGCTTCAGGTCGCGGCTCTGGTCGGCCGGGACTGGCTAGGTGATCCGATGTGCGACGGACCGACCATCCTGACCGGCGACTTCAACGCCACCTCTATCACCCGCCCCTATCAGGCCCTGACCCGGCGGCTGGACGACGCCCAGCGGCGGCTGGGGCTGAAGCCCTCGATCAAGACCTTCCCGTCCAGCTTCCCAGCCATCCGCATCGACCACTGCTTCGTCAGCCGCGAAATCCGCGTGACCGGTGCCCGCACGCCGTCATCGCCTCTGGCGCGAGCCGCTTCGGACCACCTGCCGCTGATCATCGACTTCGAGATCGATCAGCCCAAGGGTCAACCCGGCGCCTGACCGCCCTCTGACTTAGGCCGAGTGCGGTGCGAGCGGTTCAGCCGTTTCCACGGCCGCCAGGCGTCGGTGGAAGACATCGGATCGCCGAACTGCCACTCGGCGAACATCCGCTCCACCCGCGTCGGCTCGGTCGCGCCCAGCGGCTTCATGCGCTCATGACCGAAGGTCTGAATCGCCTGACCGACTGAACCCAGCAGCGTCTCAGCCTCAGCAAAGGCGTCGCCGGACACGCCGATGAAATGGCCGAGAGAGTGACGGCGGAAACGCTGGATCACCTCGCTCTGCTCTTCCGTCTCAGCCTCGACCGAAACGTCGCACTCCGTATCCAGCCCCATCGAGCGGTTGTTCAGATTGCTGGACCCGATCCGCAGCAGCTTGTCGTCGATGATAGTCATCTTGGCGTGAACGATGATCCGCTCGCCCTCGTCCGTCACTGGGTAGAAGGCGGTGAAGCGATCATGCCGGTCCGCCTGCTCCAGCCGATACAGAACCTCGGCCCGCGCCGTATCCATGGTCATGCCGTCGAACCAGCTGGGGCTGCGCCCGGTCGAGACCAACACCACCTCCGGCCCGTCCGGCTCGGCCAGGCGCTCGGCCAGCGCCGCCGCCAGCAGGGGCGAGGTGAAGTACTGGTTCTCCATATAGATAAGCGAGCGCGCCCGCCGGATGGCCTCCAGATGCAGAGCCTCGTTTTCGCGAACCTCGGGCCGGCCGCGCACCTGAGGTTCTGTGCGGGAGATTCCGACCGACACCTGCGTCAGCGCGGGCGCCACGCGCTCCGGCCACGAATCCGCGCATTCAGCCGTGATCGGCGCGATCACCTCGCCGGTGGCCCGCCTCCACCGCTCACGCGCCAGTTCGCCCAGAGCCTGCGCCGCCGGGCCGTCCATCACGCACATGACTTCGTGCCTCGGCGCCGGAATGACGCCCGTCGGCTCGCACCGGCGCGGGTCGCCCGAGAAATGCTCTTCAGTGTCCCAGCGGTCGGTCGAGATGTCGCCGCCGCCGCAGAAGGCGATCTGGTTGTCGATCACCACCACCTTCTGATGGTGGCAAGCGCCCAGTATGCCCGGCCCGTCCAGTCGAAACTCCACGATCCGTCGCCGAAACCACCTCTGGGCCTTGTGCGGATAGAAGCCCTGCGATGCGGCGATCAGCAACGGCGAACGCCAGATCAGCAGGCGTACGTCCAAATCGGGCTTCTGGCGCACCAGAGCCTTCAACTGATGGCCGATCTCGGCGCGCCGATCGGTCAATGGCCCCTCGGGGTCCAGGCGCGTGCGCGGATCGAACTGCCAGCCGAGAATTAGGATGGAGCGTTCGGCCTTGTGCAGCGCCGACGCCAGGGCGTCGAAATAGGCCTTGTTCTCCATCAAGGGGGCGAACCGATGCGCCTTTGCGGACCGCCACACTGCGGTGGCCGTCTCCAGCAGGCTGCCCTCATAGAACTGGTCTGCTCGCATACCCCCCGCAATGGCTGATTCGCGTGACGGCCGGACGGGCCTCCTGATCTCACTCAGACGCCGATGAGGTCGGATCGTTCCATTTTCGCATCAATCGGGTCAATGGCGCCGCTTCATCTGTTCGCCGCATTGTCGCCCGAAGATGTTTCTGGCATACTATGAATATGCAAGCTTTGATCGAGATCCTGGCTGGTTTGATCGCCCTGCTCGCCGCAGCGGCGTTGTCGCAATTCGGCGTCGATATGAAAGCGCCGCAAAAGTCGGACCGCGAGATTCAACGGGTGCAGGATTGCGGCGATACAAAGCCCGCAACCACCGTCCACCTGACCGCTCCCTCGTCCTGCTGATCCACAGATCACCTTGATCCGCGTCGGCAAACGGCGATCTAATCCGCGCTCGAGCCTTTTCGCCTTACGATCCAGCCGTTAGGGTCCATGCCTTGCGCCCTTCGCCGCCTATCCTGGCGATCAGTGATCGAGACCGACGCCCATGAAATCCCGCCATCGGCCGCCGCTCAATCTGACCGACCCCGAGCCCGTCTCCACTGAGACGGAGGCCTCGCTCACGCCCGAAGCGGCCGAGACCCCTGACGAAGCGACGCCAGAGGCCGGCTTGGAGCCGCTGCCTGACGCACCCCAGCGCCCCATGTCCGAGCGCCAGCGTCGACGCCTGGCGGAACAGCAGGCGTTGGCCGAAGAACGCGCCGCCGAAGCCGAAAAGGCCGCGCGCGCCCTGTCGCCGTTCGCTGAATCCGCCGACGCCCCGCCCGCTACGGTCCCGCCCATCTCGCCGCCGGCCAAGACCTCGGCCAAGCGCAAGGGCAAGAGCGCGGGTTCAAACGGCGCCGCCAACGCCTACCTGATCGCGGGCTTGGCCTCCGCCCTATGGGTCGGCGGCTTGGCCTCCTGGTTCGCCTATGAACTGGGCTCGGGGATGATGGAGATCGATCCGCTGCGCCTGGCGGTCTACGCCCTGATCCTGCTGGCGCCGGTGGGTCTTTCTGTCCTTCTCGCCCATGCCGTGCGCCAGGGTGCGGGTCTCGCCCAGGAGACGAAGCGCGCGCGGGAAATGGCTGACGCCCTGGTGGGACCGACCGCCCTGGCCGCCAATCAGGCCGGGCATGTGCTGAACACCCTGCGCGAAGACATCGACCGCGCCGCGCAATCGGCCGAGCGCGCTCGCGGCGACCTGGCGTCCCTGCGCGAGGCCCTGGTCAAGGAATCCAACCTGCTAAACGAGGCCGCCGAACTGGCCGGGGGCACGGCGCGGCGCCTTGCCGAACAACTGTCGCACGAACGCGAGCAGATGGGCGTTCTGGGCGGCAAGCTGGAAGGCCAGGCTTCAGCGGTTGTCGAAACGGTTGAACGTCAGTCGCGCATGGTGGCCGACGCCTCCGACCTGGCCCAGACCCAGCTGCGTGAGGCCGAGGCCGCCCTCGCCGCTCGCGCCGCCGACCTGGCCGCCGCCGCCAACGAAGCCCAGGAAGCCGCTCGCGCCGCCTCTGACGATCTGGCCCGCCAGACCCTGCGGCTGGAGACGGCCGGCTCCGGCGTCGCCGAACAGATTCAATCCGTCGAGGAAGGCCTGGGCCAGCAACGCGCCGCCCTGGTCACGGCCGCCTACGCCCTGCGTACCGATCAGGAAGACTTCTCGGCCCAGATCGAGAGCCAGCGCGCCCAGCTTCTGGACCACCTGTCCCAGACCCGCACCGCCGCCGACGACCTGAACCAGCGCGGCGATGAGGCCGCCGCCGCCATCAAGGCCCAGGTCGAGGCCGTGGTCGACCAGTTCAAGGCCCTGGTGGAGATGTCCCAGCGCGAGGCCGACGGCTTCGACCACGCCACCAAGCTGTCGCTGGATCGCTTTGAAAGCCTGGCCGCTGAGTCCCGCGACCTGCTGGTCGAGGAGACCCGCCGTTCGCTGGAGGCGCTTCAAGCCACGGCCGACGAACAGCGCGCCGCCGCTCAGGCCGCGATCGAACAGGCTCAGATCCGCGCCGATCGCCTGGGCGAATCCCTGTTCGACGCCGCCCAGAAGGCCGATGAGGCGGCCGAGGCGCGGATCGACGGCGCCCGCCGCATCGTCGCCCAGACCGCCGACATGGTCGATCTGACCGGACAGAAGCTGGTCGACAGCCTTCAGGCGACCCTGGCCCAGGTCACGGACGCCCTGGCTTCGGTCGAACAGGCCGTCGCCGAAATGGATCAACGCGCCGCCCGCCTGCCCGACGAGGCCCGCGCTCGCGTCGAATCCGTGCGCCTCAGCGTCGAGGAGGGCCTGAACGCCCTGACCGCCGCCTCGCGCAAGGCGGCCCAGGACACCGAGGCCCTGGACGCCGGGTTCCAGGATCGCGTGCGTCGCAACTATGAAATGTTGACCGAGGCTGTGCGCCTGATGGGCGCTGTCTCCGCCGAGGGCGGCCAGCCGCGCCGCCGCCCGACGA
>NZ_GL883086.1:469279-474899 GCF_000204035.1 Brevundimonas diminuta ATCC 11568 | reverse complement strand
CCGGCGTGACTTCTGGCCTGCGGGGCCGCATGCGCCCGGAACACCCGGTCGAATCCGAGATCGAGCCGATCCCCACGGCCCCGACGCCGCCGCACACGCCTGAGGCGCCCCATGCCGAGCCGACCCGCATCGGAGACGCGCTCAGCTGGCGCGATCTGGTTCAACCGGAACCGGCGCCCGCCGCGCCCGCCGCCCCATTGGAGCTGAACGCCGCCATCGGCACGCCTGAAGAGATCGACGCCCTGGCTGGACGCGTCACCTCGGCCATCCGGCGTATGGGCGTCGATCCCAACGCTCTGCTGCCCCGGCCCCGCGTAGAGGAGGCCGCGCAGGCCTTCGCCGGTCACGACCCGGCGCGAGCGCGTCAGATCGTCCGCCGCGTGGCGCCGGCCGCCGTCCGCAGCGTCTCTCGCCGGGTGCTGAGCGACGACGCCCTGCGCGCCGACGCCGAGGCCTATGTCCGCGCCTTCGCCCATGGGCTGAAGCTCCAGGCGGAACGCGGCGACGCCGAAGATGTGCAGATGCGGCTGGCGACCGACGAGGGCCGCGCCTTCATGTTGCTGGACGCAGCCGTAGGCGACCTGAGCTGACCGCCTCGCCCTTTCATCACGCCATCGCGGCGCCGGTCAGGCTTGACCTGACGCCGCATTTCAAAGCACCGTTCACGCTGCGGCGCGCCACGACGGCGCTAGAGGGGGTCTATTTCCTTTGATGGGTCTGGATTCCAACGGCCGTCCTGATCGACGCCCCGTCATCTCCATCTGCGCCTGGTCGCCGTCCTATCGGGCCTGGGATCCCGTCGAGGATCTGTCCGGCGAGCCCTGGAACCCGCCCGGCGCGCGTACTCTGGCGACGCCCGGCGACGCCTCGGCCGAAGCCCTGGCTGAAACCCTGACGGGCTTGCTGTCGCGCGGCGAATGCTCGGCTCTTTTGCTGGTCGGACGCACCGTTCACGCCGGCCCCGTCCGGGTTCAGATGCGCGCCGAAAACCGCCGTCTGGGCGAGCCGGGACGGCTGGACAACACCGCCCCCAGCATCGCGCGCGTGACAGCGCCGGTCGCCGACATCCTGCGTGAGTTAACGGAGGCCAGGATCTCGGCCATCGCCGACTCTGACGCCGAAGAGGATGCGGGAAGCTATATCCTGTATCGAATTCTGGCGGACCTGCCTGACAGCCTGGAATCTCCCTCCATCGGCCTGCTGCGGATTCCTGACGGCGAGAGCGAAAACACGGTCCGGACGGCGGTCAAGACGGCCGCCTCGGCGATGGCCCGTCGCCTGGCGCCCCTGCCCCGTTCAAACGTCGCCTGACGCCGCGTCCTTCGACCGCACCCACAGGCCGACCAGCCCCCCGGTCAACGCCAGCGCCGCCATAGCCAGATAGGCCTTCAGACCGACCGCGTCGTACAGCGGCCCGCTGGCCAGGGTCGCCAGACCGATCAACACCCCGGCCGACAGAGCCGAGCTCAAGGTCTGGGCGGCGGTGTGGCTGTCCGGCGGACACAGGCGCTCGACGATCTGCACCCCCGCCAGATAGGTGGCGGCGAAGGTCAGGGCGTGCAGCATCTGCAACGGGATGAGCATCCACAGCGGCGGAGCGAGGGCCATCAAGCTCCAGCGCAAGACCGCCGCCCCAGCGCCGATGAACAGCATGGTCCACGGGCCGATGCCGATGCGGCGACGCCACGGCTCGATCCACCACATGAAGCCGATCTCGACCACGACAGAAAAGGCCCACAGCATCCCCGTCACGCTCTCGGCCAAGCCCTGCGCGCGCCAGCTGATGGCCGAAAAGCCGTAGTAGAAGGCGTGCGTCGCCTGCACCGCGCCGATCGAGAAGATCGCCGCCATAAAGACCGGGCGGCGCAACAGCCGCCCCAGCCCCTGAAATCGCTCCAGCTTCGATACAGGACCGCCTTCAGACACAGGCTCGGCCGGCAGGACGCGCCAGGCCGTGACCGCGATCAGCAAGGAGGCGGCGACCGCCCAGAAAATGACGGCGTCCGAAGACACGCGCGTCAGCAGCGCCCCCATGACCAGATTGGCGACGACGAAGGCCGCCGAGCCGCACCCGCGCGGCAGCGAGAAGGCGAATCCTTCGCGCCCCGCGACGCGCAGGGTCATCACGTCGCTAAGCGGAATCAGAGCCGCCGCCGCCGTCGCGCCCAGCAGCCAGAACAGCGCCCAGAGGACAAAGCCCTCGACCAGACCCGCCCCGCCGTAGCCGACCGCCATGACCAGTCCCAGAAGAGCGATGGGCGTTCGCCGCAGCACGAAACCGTCGGCCCAGACCGCCAGCAGCGGCCCCGTCACCGCCCGCGCCAGCATGGGGATGGCCAACAGGGCGCCGATCTGGGCGCCGCTCAGCCCCTGATCACGGAACCACAGGCCGGCGAACGGCAGGGTCACGCCGCTGGCGCTGAACAGCAGGACATATTGCAGCGCCATGCGCGATGCGGCTTTCATCGGCGGGCGATAGCAGACTTCGGGGTTTTTGTGGTCTAGACATTAGACATGAGCCCTGACCGCAAACTGCTCGCTTTCGCCGGTTTCAACGGCGCCATGGCTGTCGCTTTGGGCGCCTTCGCCGCACACGGCGCCGCACCCGCAGTCAAAACCCTGCTGACCACGGGCGGTCACTATCAGATGGTGCACGCCGCCCTGGCCGCCGCCCTGGCGCTGTTCGGCCCGAGCCGACTGCTGAGCCTGGCCGGATGGCTGGCCAGCACGGGCGGACTGATCTTCTGCCTGGCCCTGGCCATGATCGGGCTGTTGAGCCTGCCGGTCATGGGCGCCGTGGCGCCCATCGGCGGCGCGCTGATGATTGCAGGCTGGGTTCTGATTTTCTTCGCCGCCTTCCAGTCCAATCTCGCCAAGGCCTGAACGTCAGACCCTGACGATCCTTTTCCCAAAGGGCATCCCACGTGACCAACACTGCGCGCCGCGACCTCTACCCGGAAATCGAAGCCTACGCCTCGGGCTGGATGGCGACCGACAGCGTCCACGAGATCTACTACGAGGAAAGCGGCAACCCCCACGGCGTGCCGGTCATCGTCCTGCACGGCGGCCCCGGCGGGGCGGTCAATCCGGGGATGCGGCGCTATTTCGATCCGGCCAAATACCGCATCGTCATGTTCGACCAGCGCGGTTGCGGTCTGTCGCGGCCGAACGCCTCGCTTGAGAACAACACCACCTGGGATCTGGTCGCCGATATCGAGCGCCTGCGCGAGATGCTGGGCATCGACAAATGGGTGGTCTTCGGCGGCTCCTGGGGTTCGACCCTATCGCTGACCTACGCCATCAAGCACCCGGAACGGTGCCTGGCCCTGCTGCTGCGCGGCATCTTCCTGCTGACGAAGAAGGAGTTGCACTGGTTCTATCAGGACGGCGCCTCGATGATCTTCCCCGACGCCTGGGAGCGTTTCCTGGCGCCCATCCCCGAGGCCGAGCGCGGCGACCTTATGGCCGCCTACTACAAGCGCCTGACCGGCGACGACGTCGAGGAGCGCAACCGCTGCGCCGTGGCCTGGGCGACCTGGGAAGGCGAGACCGTCAGCATCCAGGGCCCGTCAGGCAAGCCGGACAAGTTCGCCGATCCCGACTTCGCCGTGGCCTTCGCCCGCATCGAGAACTGGTACTTCACCAACGGCGGCTTCTTCGACAGCGAGCACTGGATCCTCGAGAACATCGAGACCATCCGCCACATCCCCTGCTGGATCGCGCAAGGGCGCTTCGACGTGGTGACACCGATCTCGGGCGCCTGGTCCCTGCACCGCGCCTGGCCCGAGGCCAAGCTGGACATCATCGGCGACGCCGGCCACGCCTCCAGCGAGCCCGGCATCATCGACAGCCTGATCCGGGCCACCGATTGGGCGGCGACGCTCTAAGCGTCACAGGGGCGTTCAGGGGCTATTTCGGATTGGTCTTCTCGACCATCTCGCTGAGCTGGAAGCCGATACGGCGCGCCTCGCGCTCCTCCGGCTTCTTCATGGCGCTGAGCACCACATTGATCTGGCTGTAGTGCTGGATCAGGCGCACCGGCTTGCCGTCGGCGTTCCGGCCGAAGAACATGATCAGGTCCGGGCCCCAGAAGCCCACGTCCATGACCTGCATGGCCCCATCGCCGGGCAGGCCGACTACGCGCGCGCCGATCTCCTCGTCCTTGTCGAGGTTGGCCTCGAACTCCTCGATCAGCTTGGACAGGCGGACGAAGGCCCACTCGGCCGGGTTGTCGCGCATCCGCAACCCCTCGGCCTGGACCGCCGCCTCATTCTTCGGATCCGCCAGAACGGGTTGCGGACAGGGCGTGTCGCCGCAGTCGGAGAACATGGCCGGATCGGCCTTTGGGATGTCGGCGGCTTCGGTGTCGGGCGTCTGAACAGTCATGACGACAGCCTAACGCTCGTACAGGCGATTAGAACAGCCCCTGGCCCTTCGGCAGTTCGACATAGCGATGCACCCGCATCGACAGGATCAGGCCGAAGCCGATCATCACCGTCATCATGGTCGATCCGCCATAGGACAGCAGCGGCATGGGCACGCCCACGACCGGCGCCAGCCCCATCACCATCGCCCCGTTGATCAGCACGAACAACGCCAGGAAGGCCGTCATGCCCGCCGCGCTGATCCGGCCGAAATGGCTGTGCGACAGGGCCGCGATCCGCAACGAAATCAGGATCAGCGCGACATAGCAGGCCAGGACGGTGAAGGAGCCTAGGAAGCCGAACTCTTCGGACACGGTCGAGAAGATGAAGTCCGTATGGCGTTCCGGCAGGAACTCCAGCTGGCTCTGACTGCCCAGGCCGTAGCCCTTGCCCATCAGCCCGCCGGAGCCCAGGGCGATCTTCGACTGGATGATGTTGTAGCCGGTGCCGGAGGGGTCGGCCTCCGGGTTCAGGAAGGTCAGCACGCGGTTGCGCTGATAGTCGTGCATCACGAACATGACGAAGGGCGGAATGACGGCCACGGCGGCGGCCACGGCGGCGGCGATGACACGCCAGCTCAGTCCCGCCATGAACATGACGGCGGCCCCGGTCAGGCCGATGATCATGGCCGAGCCGAGGTCTGGCTGCTTGGCGACCAGGAGGAAGGGCACGCCGATCATCCCCACGGGGATCAGCAGCTTCCACGACCAGCGCGCCTCCTGCGCCGAATGGCCGTGATACCAACGCGCCAGGGCCAGCACCAAGCCGATCTTGACGAACTCGGCCGGTTGGATGCGGGTGAATCCCAGGTTCAGCCAGTTCTTGGCCCCGCCCGCCGTATAGCCCAGCGGCGTGAACTCGATCATCAGCACCAGCACCAACAGCACGCCGTACAGCGGATAGGCCGCACGGAACCACCATTTCGGGTGCACCATGGCCAGGCCGATCATGCCGACCAGCAAGACCCCGAAACGGATCAGATGCTTGGCCGCCCAGGGCTGCCAGTGACCGCCCGCGATGGAATACAGCATGGCCGTGCCGATCCCGGCCAGGATGCACAACAGGCCGATGACGCGCCAATCCAGCTCGGCGAACTTGCTGGACAGGCGATCGCGTTCGCCGGGGCGGGTCAGGGCGGATGCGGTCATTGTCCGGGCTCCGTCAGGGGCGGCGGCGCGACGACGTCGACGCCAGCG
>NZ_GL883086.1:466635-469144 GCF_000204035.1 Brevundimonas diminuta ATCC 11568 | reverse complement strand
GCGCCGGCGTCCTCCTGCGCCTCAAAGCCTGCCGATTCGATGCGAGCGCGGATTTCGGGATCCTTCAGCAGGGCGACCTTCATCACCTCGCGCGCGCGCGGCGCCCCGGCCGTGCCGCCGCCCAGACCGCCGTGCTGAACGATGACCGAGACCGCGTAGCGCGGATTATCGGTCGGCGCATAGGCCACGAACAGGTTGTGGTCCTTCTGATTCCAGGGCCGCCCTGCGCCCTTGCGTGAGCCGGAACCGTAGTTGCGAGCCTGGGCCGTGCCGGTCTTGCCCGCCATCTTGACCGTGCCAAGACCTAGCTGGCTGTTGCGGAAGCCCGTGCCCCCCGCGGCCGTCACCGCCTCCATCCCGTCGCGCAGAACCTGCAGCATCTGAGGGTCATAGGGCAGGTCGGCGAAGGCGCTGCCGCCCTGCTCCACCCCGCCGATCGACTTGATCAGGCGCGGCGACACCGCCTTGCGGCCGTTAGCGACACGCGCCGTATAGACCGCCAGTTGCAAGGCGTTCACCGTCAAGGCGCCCTGACCGATGCCATAGCTGGGATTCTCGCCCGGATACCATTTCGCATCGCCGCGCACCGGGTTCTTGCGACGCCATTCGCGGTCCGGCACCAGGCCCGCCTTCTGACCGGGAATGCCGATATCGAAGGTTTGACCGAAGCCCATGTCTCGCGCGGTCTCGGCGATGGCGTCAGGCCCCATCTCCGTCGCCAGGGTCATGAAGTAGACGTTGCAGGACGCCTTGATGGCTCCGCGCAGATCCAACGCCCCATGCCGCCCCAGGCAGGCGAACCGGCGCCCCAGATAGAAGCTGCCGTTGCAGAAGATGCGGCGGCTGGGGTCCAGCCCCCGCTTCATCGCCGCCAGCCCGACGATCGGCTTGAACGTCGACCCCGGCGCGAAGGTGCCGCTCAACGCCTTGTCGGTCAGCGGTCGACGCTCATAGTCGGCCAGGGCGCGATAGATCTTGGTCGGGACGCCCGACACGAACAAGTTGGGATCAAACGAGGGCGACGACACCATGGCCAGGATATCGCCGTTGCGAACGTCCATGACGACGATGCTGCCCGCCTCCTCGCCGAACACCTCCAGCGCGCGCTGCTGGACGTCGTTGTCCAGCGTAAGCACCACCTCGGCCCCCTGAACCGCCGGGCGCGATCCGGCGATGTCCTCGGCCACGACGCGGCCGCGCGCATTGACCTCGACCCGCTTGCCGCCTTCGACGCCGCGCAAATCCTGATCCAGCGATTGTTCAATGCCTTGTCGGCCGATGCGGAAACCGGGGTTGAACAGGATGGACGGCGGCTGTTCGCCCTTGTCGCGGATCGCCTGCACGTCGCGATCCGACACCTTGGCCACATAGCCGACCACATGGGCGTAGGCGCCGCCGTGCGGGTAATAGCGGGCCTCGTTCATGTCAGCCATGACGCCGGGCAGTTCTGCCGCGTGAAGATTGACCTTGGAGAACTCCTCCCAGGTCAGGTCGCTCTTGACCGGGACCGGCGAGAAACGCGGCGCGGCGTTGACCTCGCGGATGATGGTGCGGCGGCGCTCCAGGGTGTCCGGCAACAGTTGACCCAGCAGGTCCAGCGTCTGGTCCAGATCCTTGGTCTCGTCGCGAACGACCAGGACGCGGAAGCTGGGCCGGTTCCCGGCGATGACCACGCCGTTGCGGTCCTTGATCAGGCCGCGCGGCGGCGGCACCTGGCGGAAGTTGAACTGGTTGCGCGTCGCCAGGGTGGCGAACTCTTCCGACTTGAAGAGCTGCAGATGCGCCAGGCGTCCGACCAGGGCCAGCCCGCCCACGACCGTCGCCCCGCCCAGCAGCATGGTGCGCCGCAGGAAGGAGCCCTGCCGCTCGTTCACGTCGGAAAAGAAGATATGCGGTTCGCTGCTCATCGGAATCGCACGTCCGCGTCGTCGAAGCGCTCGATCAACCAGTCAGCCAGGGGGAAGAGCAGAAGCGTCGGGATCATCTGCCCCATAACAGCCAACAGATTGGGAGCATTCCCAAGGCTGCCGCGCGTCACGAAATAGGCGACCGCAAAGGCCAAGCCCGTCGAGGCGACATAGAGAGCGAACAAGACGATGGTCGCCTGTCCCGCCAGATACTTCGACGCCAACAGCATAGCGCCATAGATCAGCAACAGGCTGAGCGCCCACATGCCCGTCTGGCCGCCCCAGAAGAAGTCGAGGAATACGCCCAGACCGAACAGCACCGCCGGCGCCAACATGGATGGACGGATCAGCGGCCAGGCGAAGGCCAGAACCATGGGCCAGACCGGCTCGGGCAGGGTCAGGCCGAACAGGCGCAGCGGGATGGCGAACAGGATGGTGGCGGCCGCGGCGATCAGCGCCGGGTAGCCGATCCACTGCATCGGACCGACCATCCGCACGGTGATCGTCCGTCTCACTCGCGGCCTCCGTCAGGCGCGGTTGGCGTCTGGGCCTGCGCCGAAGGTTGCGGCGGCGTGGCGGCGGTCGGCCGGGGCGCGGCGGGA
>NZ_GL883086.1:402287-466433 GCF_000204035.1 Brevundimonas diminuta ATCC 11568 | reverse complement strand
GGCGCGTGGCCACGTCCTGGATCGCGGCGGCCTGGGCGGCGTTCGGCGGCGGCGCGGTGTTCAGACTGGCCAACGGCGCTGCGTTCAGGGCGTTCTGGTCCGCCAGCTGGCTAAAATCCTGGAACAGCAGGACGCGCACATAGTCGATGGCCGTGCGGTCGCTGTACAGCTTGACCCGCCAGGAGCCGTCCACGCCCTTGGCCACGACGCCGACCGGCAGGCCGCGCGGGAAACCGCCGCCGTCGCCCGAGGTCAGGATGCGGTCGCCTTCCTGCACCGAGCCCTGCCCGCGCACATAGTCGAGGCGCGGACTGCGGCTGCCGTCGCCGGTCAGCATGGCGCGAGCGTCGGTGCGCTCCACCATGACCGGAATCCGCGAGGCCACGTCGGTCAGCAGCACCATGCGGCTGTGTGCGCCAGAAACGCCCGAGATGCGGCCGACCAGGCCGTGCTCGCTCAGCACCGGATTGCCCACGCGCACGCCCTTGCCGGCGCCGACGTTCAGCAGGCGCGACCGGGCGAACGGGCCACGCGCGTCGGTGATGGCGCGTCCGGCCGTCATGGCGATGGGCGGCTCGGTCTGCAGGCCCAGCAGTTGTTCGTAGCGGGCGTTGAGGTTCTTCAGCGCCAGGGCGTCGTCGCGCCAGGCGCTCATCTCCGCCAGTTCGCGGCGCAGGCGGCGGTTCTCCGACACGGCGAAGAAATAGCCTTTGACGTAATCCACGGCGTCGCCGCCCCAGCGGACCGGCGCGGCGAGAACCCCGCCCGTGGTTCCGGCGGCGCTGTCGAATGCGGCGCGCGCGGGCTCCAGGTCGTCAGCCGCCGGTTGCGGCCGATCGGCGAGCAGAAGCATGACCGCAGCGACGATTCCGCCGACGACCATGACCGCGGCCGTCCAGGCCAGCGGCACCTTCAGATTCTCGAACGGTCCGTCGCGAAACGCCACGGCCAGCCTTCCTGCTAGAGCTTAGGAATCGGCGGGCTCAAAGCCCGCCGAAAGCGTGAGCCTGTCACAGAAATCCGCCCCTTTTCAGGAATGCGGCGCCTGCGGCAGGCCGATCAGTCTCAGAGCGACGACTCAAGGACGCCCTTCATCCACGACGGGTGCTCCAGCACCTTGCCGCAGCCGATGGCGACGCACGACAGCGGATCGTCCGCCACCTGCACCGGCAGCCCCGTGTGGTCGCGGATCTCGGCGTCCAGGCCGCGCAGCAGAGCCCCGCCGCCCGTCAACATGATGCCCTTGTCGGCGATGTCGGCGGCCAGTTCCGGCGGCGTGGCCTCCAGCGCGACTTTCACGGCCTCCACGATCTGCGAGACCGGCTCGGCCAGGGCTTCGGCCGCCTGACGCTCGCTCATCTTCACTTCGCGCGGCACGCCCTGCATCAGGTCGCGGCCCTTGACCTCGATCGACAGGCCTTCGCCGTCGGCCGGGATACGGGCGGTGCCGATGTCCTTCTTGATGCGCTCGGCGGTCGTTTCGCCGATCAGCAGGTTATGGTTGCGGCGCATATAGGCGATCAGGGCGTCGTCCATCATGTCGCCGCCGACGCGGACCGAACGCGAATAGACGATGCCCGACAGCGACAGCACGGCCACTTCGGTCGTGCCGCCGCCGATGTCGACGACCATCGAGCCGGTCGGCTCGTGGATCGGCAGGCCGGCGCCGATCGCAGCGGCCATCGGCTCGTCGATCAGGCCGACGCGGCGGGCCGAGGCGTTCAGGCAGGAATCATTGATGGCGCGGCGTTCGACGGCCGTGGCGCCCGACGGGACGCAGACGATCATCTTGGGGTTCACGAAGCCCTTACGGTTGTGAACCTTGCGGATGAAGTGCTTGATCATCTCCTCGGCGACTTCGAAGTCGGCGATGACCCCGTCGCGCATCGGACGGATGGCTTCCATGTGGCCGGGGGTGCGGCCCAGCATCTGCTTGGCTTCCAGGCCGACGGCGTGGACGATCTTGCGGCCGCCGACGTTACGCAGGGCGACGACCGACGGCTCGTTCAGGACGATCCCCTTGCCGCGCATGTAGATCAGGGTGTTGGCCGTCCCCAGATCCATAGCGATGTCATTGGAAATCATGCCGAAGAGGGGTGAAAGCATGGGCGTCGGTACCGCTTTAGTTCGGGCCTGCAAGGGCGTGAATTTCATTCGTCCGCTGTGGCGACGCCCTACCCCCGCTTCACGTTGATCGCAAAGCTGTCCTGACCGTCTTCGCCGAGCCGACTACAGGCCCGTTTGCCCTCATGCCGCAGGGATTGCAAGCGCCTATGACTCCTCGATCACAGGCTTGTCACGGCAAGGCTTGAAAGCCTTTCCGCTCAAGCTTTCCAGCCCCGCTTGCGGGTTCGCGGCTCAGACCGCCGTGATGCCCTCGGCATGGAGCACGCGCTGCACCGCCGGGCGCGATTGCACCAGGTCCAGATGGGCGTTCAGCTTCGGAAAGCGCGCCTTGTCCAGCAGGCCCGCCTGACGCGCCCAGCGCGTGAAGACCAGCAGATAGCCGTCCGCCAGCGAATGATCTTCGCCCATGACCCACGGACCGGTCAGCAGATGATTCTCGGCCAGGTCGTATTTTTCCAGCGCGATCCGCACGGCCTCGTCCTTGGCCTCGCCTTCCAGCGGCGGCTTGGAGAACAGCGCCTTGCCGATCGCCGGGTGCAGCGACGACGCCAGCCAGCCGTTGAAGGCCTGCATCCGCGCAAACTCGAACGGATCGTTCAGATCGGCCAACTGGGCTTGCGGATGGGTCTGGGCCACATAGGCCAGGATCGCCGTGTTCTGGGTCAGCACCCCCTTGGGCGTCTGCAGGGCCGGGGTCACGCCCGCCGGGTTGATGGCCAGATATTCCGGCGTGCGCTGCTGGCCGGCGCGCAGGTCGATCTTCTCGATCACATAGTCTGCGCCCGCCTCTTCCAGGCCGATGTGCGAAGCGACGGCGCAGGCGCCCGGCGAATAATAGAGCTTCAGCATCGTCGTTCTCCGATCAATCCACTTGCAGACTGCGTGCAGCCTCACGGCGCTTCACCCACTCGCGCACCGCCAGCATCAATACAAGCCAAACGCCCGCGACGGCCGCCAGGATCACCGAGGTCCAGATGCCGTCTCCGCTGACCGCCGCCATGAACGACCCGCCGAAAAAGGCGACCAGCGCCGTCTTCGGCAGCACCCCCAGGGCGCACCCCGCCAGATAGGCCGGGAAGGAGGCGCGCACCGCGCCAAAGGCCATGTTCACGACGATGAAGGGCGCCGAGGGCACGTTGCGGATGATGAAGCTGGCCGAAAAGGCGTTGCGGCCCACGAATTTGCGGATGCGCTCGACCGTCCCGCCGCCGTAGCGTTCCAGCGTGCGCGCGGTCGGCCCGCGCCCCAGCCAATAGGTGACGGCCGCCGAGGCGATCGTGGCGATCCAACTATAGAGAAAACCGAACCACGGTCCGAAGGCCACGACGCAGGCCGCGATCAACAAGAACTGCGGCACGCCGATGAAAGCCGACAAGGTGAAGACGAGCACCGCCGCCGCCAGCCCCCACGGGCCGATGCGATATCCGGCCAGCCAATGCTCCAGCCGGTCCTCCGCCCCCAACGCCAGTTGCGTCTTGCCCAAGGCGAACAGGGCGATGATTCCCGCCAGCAGCAGCAGGGTCACGGCCAGGGTGCGCCACCGCTTGGCCTCCATATTCAGCAGAAAATCGACGACCCGCCGCATAAATTTCGCCCAAATCGCCTTTTGATCGTCCAGGACGCGCACAAACGTTGTGCGCCCCTGCGGGGTTGCGTATCAAGCCTCAGCCTCCCCGGCCCCCTCACTTCCACCAGACGGGATAGACATGTCCAGCCTTCAGTCCGCCTCCCTCGCTCGCGTCAAGCCGTCGGCCACCCTGGCCGTGACCGCCCAGGCGCGCGAACTGAAACGCCAGGGCCGCGACGTCATCGGTCTGGGCGCCGGCGAGCCGGACTTCGATACGCCTGACAACATCAAGGCCGCCGCCATCGAAGCCATCAATCGCGGTGAAACGAAATACACCGAAGCCGACGGCATGCCTGAGCTGAAGGCGGCCATCGTCGCCAAGTTCGCCCGCGAAAACGGCCTGACCTACGAAACCAACCAGATCCACGTCGCCTCGGGCGGCAAGCCGGTGATCTACAACGCCCTGGTCGCCACGCTGAACCCCGGCGACGAAGTGATCGTGCCGGCGCCCTACTGGGTCTCCTATCCCGACATGGTGCTGCTGGCGGGCGGCGAGCCCGTCACCGTGGTCGGTCAGGAAGCCGACGGCTTCAAGCTGCGTCCCGAGGTGCTGGACGCCGCCATCACGCCCAAGACCAAGTGGATCATCCTGAACTCGCCGTCGAACCCGACCGGCGCCGCCTATACCCGCGCCGAGCTGGAAGCCCTGGCCGCGGTGCTGCGCAAGCACCCGCAGGTCTGGATCCTGACCGACGACATGTATGAGCACCTCGTCTATGGCGACTTCGACTATGTCACCATGGCCCAGGTCGCGCCGGACCTGTACGACCGCACCCTGACCTGCAACGGGGTGTCCAAGGCCTACGCCATGACCGGCTGGCGCATCGGCTATGCGGGCGGCCCCAAGCCGCTGATCGACCTGATGCGCAAGGTGGCCAGCCAGACGACGTCCAACCCCTCGTCCATCAGCCAGTGGGCGGCGGTCGAGGCCCTGAACGGCCCGCAGGACTTCCTGGCCCCGCGCGCCGCCGCCTTCGAGAAGCGCCGCGACCTGGTCGTCTCCATGCTGAACCAAGCCGACGGCATCCGCTGCCCGAAGCCGGAAGGCGCCTTCTACGTCTATCCGTCGATCGAAGGCCTGATCGGCAAGACGGCGCCGTCGGGCGTGGTCATCACCGACGACGAGACCTTCACCGCCGAACTGCTGAACGCCGAGGGCGTGGCCGTGGTCCAGGGCGCGGCCTTCGGCCTCAGCCCCTACTTCCGCATCAGCTACGCCACCTCGGAAGCCGTGCTGGAAGAAGGCTGCACCCGCATCCAGCGCTTCTGCGCCAGCCTGAAATAAGCCTTCAGTGAACCGGCGCCGGCGGAATGTTCAACGTCGGCGCCGTTTTCAGGATGAACCCCGCGCACCACGCCAGCGCACGCTCCGAGTTGTCGATCTCTCCGTCAGGAAGGCGTGATAGACGGCAGGCGGCGTCCGGCTCGCCCTCCACCTCAGGCCCGGCGTAGAGCACGATCGGGCCGTCCGGCAGGCTGCCCTCGCGATACAGCATGATGATCGGCGGCACGGGGCGCACCACCAGTTCGGCGTCGTCCCGCGTCATCGCCTCGCCCAGCAGGGCGCGCGCCTGACCGCCGGGATCGCCCGGCTCCAAACGGAACAGCTCGGCCTTCAAACCGTCCCCCGGCCTTTGCGGCATGAGGAAGCGCGGCGGCTCCTGCGCGGCCAGTTGCCCCGCGACGAGCAGCGCCGCCAGCATCACATCGCCCGGCTGACGGCGAAGTCGGCCAGGGCTTCCAGCGCCGAGCGCCACGGCCCGGCGGGCAGAACCTGCAAGGCCGTCTTGGCCCGGTCGGCGTACTCCGACGCCGTATCGAGCGTGGCCTCGACCGCGCCGCTGGCGACGATCAACTGCCGCGCGCGGTCGAAATCCTCGGGCTTGCGGTCGCCCTTGGTGATGACCCGATCCCAGAACAGGTCTTCGGTCCCCTTAGTGCGCTGAACGGCCAGCAGCAGCGGCAGGGTGGCCTTGCCCTCGTTGAAGTCGTCGCCCGCGTTCTTGCCCAGGGTCTCGGTCGCGCCGCCGTAGTCCAAGGCGTCGTCCGCCAGCTGGAAGGCGATGCCCAGCGCCATGCCGTAGTCGCGCAGAGCCGCGACCTGCTCGTCCGTCGCACCCGCCCCGACCGCGCCGGATTCGGCGGCGGCGGCGAACAGCTCGGCCGTCTTGGCGCGGATGATCTGCAGATAGGTGTCGAGGTCCAGGTTCAGATCGTGAGCGCGCGTCAGTTGCAGCACCTCACCCTCGGCGATCACGGCCGAGGCTCGCGCCAGAATGCCCAGAGCACGCAGGGAATCGGTCTCGACCATCAACTCGAACGCGCGGGCGAACAGGAAGTCGCCGACCAGCACCGACGAGGCCGAACCCCAGATCAGGTGCGCCGCGACCTTGCCCCGGCGCATTTCCGAGCCGTCGACGATGTCGTCGTGCAGCAGGGTGGCGGTGTGGATGAACTCGACTGAGGCGGCCAGCTTCTTGGGGCCGTCGATGGCGCCCGTCTGACCGATCGCGCGCGCCGCGGCCACGGTCAGCAGCGGGCGCAGACGCTTGCCGCCCGCCGACACCAGGTGCTCGGCCAGCAGGGGGATCACCGGCACGTCGGACTGCATCCGCGCGATGATCAGGGCGTCGACCGCCGCCATGTCGTCCTTGGCCAGATGAACCAGGGCGTCCACATCACCCTTGGGACGGGGAGCGACGGCGAGAGCTGCGTCCACGGAAATCTCTTTCAGCACAGGGGCGAAGGGGGAGATTCGCCCGAAATTCACACGCATCCGCTTGCCCGGACGCGATGCGGCGCACAATGGTGGCGGCGCTATGATGGGTCAAGCCGAGTCATCCCTTACTGTCGCCGCAGATGTGGCCGAATCCGCCTTTCTGGGCGGACGCATCCGCTTGCGCCAACCGACCAAGGGTTATCGCGCGGGCATGGACGCCGCCCTGCTGGCCGCCGCCGTCGAGGCGCGCCCCGGCGAACGACTGATCGAAGCGGGCTGCGGCGCGGGCGCCGTCCTGATGCAGATCGCCGCCCGACGCCCCGGCGTCCTGCTGACCGGGCTGGAGCGCGATGCCGCCGCCGCCGCCCTCGCGCGTCAGAATGCCGAACTGAACAACGCCGAAGCGCGCACCACGATCGTGGAGGGCGACGTGGCGCGGGGTTTTCGCGCCCTCGACCTGTCGCCGTTCGACTGGGCGGTCAGCAATCCGCCCTTCTTCGACGACCCCGGCGCCCTGCGTGCGCCCGCCGAGGGCAAGCTCGGCGCCTGGATGGCCGACGACGGACTGACCGCCTGGGCGGGCTTTCTGCTGAAGGCGGTGCGCGAGGGCGGACGCATCGTCATCATCCACCGCGCCGACCGCCTCGCCGACATCCTGAGCCTGCTGGCGCCCAAGGCGGGCTCCTTCGCCGTCCGCCCGATCCACCCCTACGCCGATCAACCCGCCAAGCGCGTGCTGGTCCAGGCCATCAAGACCGGCAAGGCGCCCTTGCGCTTGCTGCCGCCCCTGATCCTGCATGACCGCGACGGCGCCAAGCACAGCCCGCAGGCCGAAGCGATCCTGCGCGGCGAGGCGAGTCTGGGCTTCTAGAACCGGCTTTCTCACCCTTCTCCCCTTGTGGGAGAAGGTGGCATGCGAAGCATGACGGATGAGGGGTTGCGCGACCTTAAATCGATGCCTGCATGGGCGCGGCGAAACCCCTCATCCGACCTCGCTCCGCTCGGCCACCTTCTCCCACAAGGGGAGAAGGGCTATTGCACCTCCCATGTCCTTGCGATCCCTCTTCGCCACCCAGGTCTATGACGCCTCCCTCGCCTCTTCGCGCGGCTGGGCGGAACTGCATGAGGAACTGCTCGACCTTTGCCTGGTCATGGCCGAGGAGGACGAGGCCGGGATCGAGTGGTGCCGGGCCAACCACTATCCGGGCTACACCTCCTACGGCTCGATCAACGACCTGCCGCAGCGGTTTCCCGAGTTCGCCGAGCTGAAGAAGCTGCTGGACAAGCACGCGGCGAGCTTCGCCGAGAGCCTGCATTTCGACCTGGCCAAGAAGCTGCGGCTCGACAATCTGTGGGTCAACGTCCTGATGCCCGGCGGGGGCCACACCGGCCACATCCACCCGCACGCCGTGCTGTCCGGCACCCTCTACATCCACGTGCCCGACGGCGCCTCTTCGCTGAAGATCGAAGACCCGCGCCTGGTCATGATGATGGCCCGCCCCGGCCTGACCGCCGCCGCCGGCGAGGCCGAGCAGCCCTTCGTCTATCTGAAGCCCGCGCCCGGCACGGTGCTGATGTGGGAAAGCTGGCTGCGCCACGAGGTGCCCGCCAATCGCGCCGAAGAACAACGCATCTCGATCAGCTTCAACTACGCCTGACGCCGGCTCGCCCTTCCCTCGCCGCATTTGCCCCGAACCTTGCGTCAACGGCGAAGCTTTGGAGGGAATGGATGCGGGTTTTCAGCGCGGCGGCGGCGATCGCCATGTTCACGACGGGCGCCCTGCTTCTGGGCGCATGCGGCGAAAAGGCGGATGCGCGAACGGCCCCTGCCCCTGATCCCGCCCTCGCGACCGAAGGCGCCCCCTATGTGCTGACCGGCACCCAGGTCTGGAGCGTGCCCGATCCCGTGTCCGGGCGGAACTATCAGGTCTTCGTCAGCCTGCCCGCCGGCTATGAAGCCAACCCCGGCCGCCGCTATCCCACGCTCTATGTCACCGACGCGGACTACGCCTTCCCCATCATCCGCCAGATCGCCAGGCGGGTGAATCTGGAGGGACCGGTCGTGCAGGAGTTCATCCTGGTCGGCCTGTCCTACGCCGAGGGCGACAAGGGCGCCGACAGCCGCCGCCGCGACTACACCCCGACCCCCAACGGTCCGCGCAGTTCAGGCGCCGCCGTGCATGGCGGCGGCGCGGCCTATCAGACCTATCTGAAGACCCAGGCCCTGCCTTTCATCGAGAAGACGTTCCGCGCCGATCCGTCGCGCCGCGTGCTGCTGGGCCATTCCTACGGCGGCCTGCTGGGCGCGCAGATCCTGTTCAGCGACCCGGCGATGTTCCAGTCCTATGTCCTGGGCAGTCCGTCGCTCTGGTACGACAAGGGCTACATGATGGGGGTCGAGGCCGACTACGCCCGCAACCATCGCGACCTGAACGCCCAGGTCTTCATGTATGTGGGCGGTCACGAGAAGCCCGGCCCGACACGCCGCAACAGCGAGGCCGACATGGTCGGCGACATGCAGGCTCTGCACCGCAACCTGGAATCGCGCGGCTATCCCGGTCTGAAAGTCAGCTCCGTAGTGCTGGAGGACGAAGACCACCTGACCGTCGCCCCCGTCGGCTTCACGCGCGCTCTTGAGGCCGTGCTTCCCGCCCGCTGAGACCGCCTCCGAAAAGCCGCGCGCCTATCCGAAGATTTGCCCAAAGGCGTCGGGATCGCTACATCCCCCGTCAACTTCCCCATCCGCACTGAATCAAGGGCGCGACGCGACGCATGGCGCAGCAATATATCTTCCAGATGCAGGGTCTGACCAAGACCTTCCCCGGCGGCAAAAAGATCTTCGAGAACATCTGGCTGAGCTTCTACAACGACGCCAAGATCGGCGTTGTCGGGGTCAACGGCTCGGGTAAATCCACCCTGCTGAAGATCATGGCCGGCCTGGACAGCGAGTTTCAGGGCGAGGCCCGCGCCGCCGACGGCGTCAAGCGCGGCTACCTGGAACAGGAGCCCCACCTCGATCCGGCGCTGAACGTGCGCCAGAACGTCGAGGCCTGGTGCGAAGAGAAGCAGTGGGTCAACCGCTTCAACGAAGTCGCCGCCGAACTGGGCGAAAACTACACCGACGAACTGATGGAGGAGATGACCGCCCTCCAGGAGAAGATCGACGCCGGCGACGTCTGGGACATCGACAGCCGCATCGACCAGGCCATGGGCGCCCTGCGCTGCCCGCCCGACGACTGGGAAGTCACCAACCTGTCCGGCGGTGAAAAGCGCCGCGTGGCCCTGGCCCGCCTGCTGCTGTCGAAGCCCGACATGCTGCTGATGGACGAACCGACCAACCACCTGGACGCCGAATCCGTCGCCTGGCTGCAGCACCACCTGGAGAACTTCCCCGGCTGCGTCATCCTGGTGACCCACGACCGCTACTTCCTGGATCAGGTCACGAAATGGACGCTGGAGCTGGACCGCGGCAAGGGCCACCCGCACGAGGGCAACTACTCGTCGTGGCTGGAAGCCAAGCAGAAGCGCGTCGTGCAGGAACAGTCGGAATCCGAAGCTCGCCAACGCGCCCTCACCCGCGAACTGGAATGGGTCCGCTCGGGCGCTAAGGCCCGTCAGGCCAAGTCCAAGGCCCGTCTGGCCGCCTATGAGAAGATGGTCGCCGAGCAGGAAAATTCGCGTCAGGCCCAATCCTTCGCCGTCATCCAGATCCCGCCCGGCCCGCGCCTGGGCAACGTCGTGCTGGAAGTCGACGGCCTGAAGAAGTCCTATGGCGACAAGCTTCTGTTCGACAACCTGACCTTCAAGCTGCCGCCCAACGGCATCGTCGGCGTCATCGGCCCCAACGGCGCCGGCAAGTCGACCATGTTCAAGCTGATCACCGGCCAGGAAACCCCTGACGGCGGCACAATCAAGGTCGGCGAAACGGTCAAGCTGGCCTACGTCGATCAGTCGCGCGACGACCTGAAGCCGGACGACACCATCTGGCAGGCCATCTCGGGCGGCACCGACATCATGATGGTCGGCAAGCGCGAGATTAACACTCGCGCCTATGTCGGCAGCTTCAACTTCAAGGGCGGCGACCAGCAGAAGAAGGTCGGCCAACTGTCGGGCGGTGAGCGCAACCGCGTCCACCTGGCCAAGACCCTGGCCACCGGCGGCAACCTGATCCTGCTCGACGAACCGACCAACGACCTGGACATCGAAACCCTGCAGAACCTCGAAGAGGCTCTGGAAGAGTTCGCCGGCTGCGCCGTGGTCATCAGCCACGACCGCTGGTTCCTGGACCGTCTGGCCACCCACATCCTCGCCTTCGAAGGCGACGGCCACGTGGAATGGTTCGAGGGCAACTTCGAAGCCTATGAACAGGACAAGATGCGCCGCCTGGGCGCCGACAGCATCATTCCGAAGCGCATCCAGCACCAGAAGTTCGGTCGCTGATCGAACGGACAAGATGACAAGCGGCCCTCCGAGCGATCGGGGGGCCGTTTTTCTATGCCCCCTCTTCCGCTCATCCCGGCGTCCGCCGGGATGAGCGATGAATGAGAAGGCTGGCGCTCCAGCGAAAGCGGGATAGTCTGTCCCCATGACCCAGCGTCCCGCCGTCCTGATCATGCAGCGGCATCTGGCCCCGCTGAGCGCCTTCCTGGAAGGCGCCTACGACGTCTATCGCTTCTGGGAAGGCCCGCCGATCGAGGCCGCCCATGATATCCGCGCTCTGATCGTCGCGGGCGAGTTCGAACTGGACAAGAGCCTGATCGAACGCCTGCCCAATCTGTCGCTGATCGCCTGCTTCACGGCGGGTTATGACGGCATCGACGTCGAATGGTGCCGCGCGCGCGGTCTGCCCGTCACCCATGCCCCCGGCGTGAACCACGAAGACGTGGCCGACCACGCCATCGGCCTGATCCTGGCCGCGCGCCGCCAGATCGCCGAGGGCGACCGCACGCTCCGCGCGGGCGGGTGGAGCCTCTCCACACGCAGCATCACCACCTCCTTGAGTGGTCAGAGACTGGGGATCGTCGGTCTGGGCCATATCGGCGAGGCTGTGGCGAGACGCGCCGACGTCATGCGGATGGACGTCCGCTGGTGGGGCCCGCGCGAGAAGGACGCAAGCTGGCCTCGCACCGACACCTTGATCGACCTCGCCCAAGGTTCCGACATTCTCGTCGTCGCCTGTCGCGCGGATGAGAACAATCGGGGGCTCATCTCGGCCGAAGTGATCGAGGCGCTTGGCCCGTCGGGCCTGCTGGTCAACGTCGCGCGCGGGCAATTGGTCGATGAGGACGCCGTCATCGCCGCGCTGAAGGACGGCCGACTGGGCGGCGCCGCGCTGGACGTCTTCGCCCAGGAGCCGACCGAAGCCGCGCGTTGGGCGGGCGTGCCCAACACCGTCCTGACGCCCCATACCGGCGGTGCCACGACCGAAGCGGTGCAGGGGATGCTGATGCTGCTTCTGCAGAATCTCTCGGCCCACTTTGCCGATGAACCGCTAAAGACGCCTGTCGCAGACTGAAATTCCGCGCCTCGGGGCCGTCTCGCCCCCCATTCCAGACAAGCAAAGAACGATCCGTGCCTGCATTACGCGGATAGAAGACGCGTGCGACCAGATTTTGCTTGCATAAGCGTATAAGGATATCTTTATACGACCCATGACACTGACCGCTGACCAGACTGTAGAAGCCCTGCGCGCCGCCGGCGAACCGACCCGCCTGCGCGTCCTGTCCCTGCTGGCTGCGGAAGAGCTGTCGGTGATGGAGCTGTCGCGTGTTCTGGACCAGAGCCAGCCGCGTGTCTCGCGCCATCTGAAGCTGATGGCTGACGCGGGTCTGATCGAGCGTTTCCCCGATGGCGCGCGCGTCTTCTACCGCCTGTCGCACGACGCCCTGTCGCGGCGTCTGATCGACACCGTTCTGGACCTTCTGGACGACGGCGAAGGCGAGGCTGACCATCGCCGTCTGGACGAGGTGCGCAAGGAGCGCGCCATCGACGCCGCCCGCTATTTCGAACAGATCGCGCCCCAGTGGGACCAGATACGCAGCCTCTATGTCTGCGAAAGCGCGGTCGAGGCGGCGGTCGCACGCGCGGCCGGATCCGGCCCGTTCGAACGCGTGGTCGATCTGGGCACCGGCTCGGGCCGGATGCTGACCCTGTTCGGCAAACAGGCGAAGATGTCGGTCGGCCTCGACCTGTCGCAGAACATGCTGAACATCGCCCGCGCCAACGTCTCCAAGGCCGGGCTGGACAAGGTCGAGCTGCGCCACGGCGACATCTTCTCGACCCGCCTGCCGCACGAAAGCGCCGATCTGGTGATCGTCCATCAGGTGCTGCACTACCTCGCCGATCCGGCCGCCGCCGTGGCCGAGGCCGCGCGTCTGGTCATGCCGGGCGGCAAGCTGCTGATCGTCGACTTCGCGCCCCATAATTTCGAGCACCTGCGCGAGGCGCACCAGCACCGCCGCCTGGGCTTCTCGGACGCCGAAATCCGCGAATGGCTGACCGGGGCGGGCCTGACGCCCTCGGCGCCCATCGCCCTGCCGCCCGACACGGAAGGCCTGACCGTTCACATCTGGACCGGCGAACGCGCCGCGAACCCTGCCCGAAAGACCGCCTGATGGCCCCCTCATCCCTCGCAGAAGCCCGCGCCCTGCTGCTGTCGCCGCTGGGCCCGGTGGCTCGCGCCGGCTCGAACCGCAGCGCCGTCAACGTCTCTTTCGAATTCTTCCCGCCCAAGTCTGACGAGGCAGAGGCCAATCTGTGGAAGGCGATCCGGCGGCTGGAGCCGCTGAACCCGGCCTTCGTCTCCGTCACCTATGGCGCGGGCGGCTCGACGCGCGAGCGAACCCACCGCACCGTCCAGCGCATCATCAGCGAGACGACCCTGCGCCCCGCCGCCCACCTGACCTGCGTCGAGGCCAGCCGCGCCGAGGTCGACGAGGTCATCGAAGGCTACAAGGCCATCGGCGTCGATCACATCGTCGCTTTGCGCGGCGACCCGCCTGGTTCTGCCGGAATCGGCGGCGCCTATACGCCGCGCGCCGACGGCTACGCCAACGCCACCGAATTGACCGCCGCCATCGCCAGCATCGGCGGGTTCGAGGTCACGGTCGGCGCCTATCCGGAAAAGCACCCGGAAAGCCCGTCCATCGACCACGATATCGAGGTGTTGAAAGCCAAGGTGGACGCAGGCGCCACGCGCGCCGTGACGCAGTTCTTCTTCGATATCGAAGCCTTCCTGCGCTTTCGTGATCGCGTGCGGGCGGCGGGCGTGACCATTCCCCTGATCCCCGGCGTCATGCCGGTGTCCAACTTCGCAGGGCTGAAGCGGATGACGGCGGCGTGCGGCGCAGCCCTGCCCGACTGGCTGGCGGGACACTTCGACGGGCTGGACGACGACCCGGAGACGCGCAAGCTGCTGGCCGCCTCCATCGCCGCCGAGACCTGCGCCCGTCTCCAGGAAGAGGGCTTTTCGGACTTCCACTTCTACACCCTGAACCGCGCCGAGCTGGTCTATGCGATCTGCCGGGTGCTGGGCGTGCGTGAAACCAAGGCTGTTGCGTAGATGACTTCCCCCCTGACCCGCGCTGAACGGATCGCCGCCCTGCACGCGGCGGCGAAAGAGCGCATTCTGGTGCTGGACGGCAGCTGGGGCGTGATGATCCAGCGCCGCGATCTGACGGAAGAGGACTTCCGCGGCGAGCGCTTCCGCGACCACAACCATCCGCAGAAGGGCAACAACGACCTGTTGATCCTGACTCGGCCCGACATCGTGGCCGATCTGCACGATGTCTATTACGCCGCTGGAGCCGATATTTCGGAGACGAACACCTTCTCCTCGACCACCATCGCCCAGGCCGACTATGGGCTGGAAGACGCGGTCTATGACCTGAACTATGAAGGCGCCCGCATCGCGCGCGAGGTCGCCGACCGCTGGGCGCAGAAAGAGCCGCACAAGCCCCGCTTCGTCGCCGGCGCCATCGGCCCGACCAACCGCACCCTGTCGCTGAGCCCCGACGTCAACGACCCCGGCTATCGCGCCGTCACCTATGATGAGGTCTATGAGGCCTATAAGCAGCAGGCGCGCGCTCTGCACCACGGCGGCGTCGACATCTTCCTGATCGAGACGGTGTTCGACACCCTGAACTGCAAGGCCGCGATCAAGGCGATCAAGGATCTGGAGGACGAAGGGCTGGAGCCCCTGCCCCTGTGGATCTCGGGGACCATCACCGACCGCTCGGGCCGCACGCTCAGCGGCCAGACGGCGGAGGCCTTCTGGAACTCGATCCGCCACGCCAAGCCGTTCGCCGTCGGCTTCAACTGCGCCCTGGGCGCCGAGCTGATGCGGCCGCACATCGCTGAACTGAGCCGCGTCGCCGACACCCTGGTCAGCGCCTATCCCAACGCGGGCCTGCCCAACGCTATGGGCCAGTATGACGAACAGCCGCACGAGACGGCCCACTTCCTCGAGGAATGGGCGCAGTCGGGTCTGGTCAACATCGTCGGCGGCTGCTGCGGCACCACCCCCGACCACATCCGCCACGTCGCCGAGGAAGTCGCGGGGGTGAAGCCACGCGCCGTGCCGGAACGTCCCACAGCCCTACGCCTGTCGGGCTTGGAACCCTTTGAACTGGTGTCGTGATGGCTAGACCTACAGTGGAAGAAGACAAATCTAAGCTACTGGCAGCGCTGGAAACGCTCGGTGGAAGTGCTGGGAACGGAGCACTTAAACGCAAGCTTGCTTGGCAAGAGGATCGATATTGGCGCACGAGGAACGCCCTTATTGAAGATGGAGCGCTCACGACTGGCCGAGGCAAGGGCGGAAGTGTTCAGCAAATTGGCTTAGACGCTCCTACAGCTCCAAGCAGTGCGACCTCCTCGCAATCAGAGGCGACCAAAGCGCGAGAAATCGATCACTATCCTGCTCTGGCCGAATGTATGCGGGACCATTGGCTACGTCGTCAGGGCATCGAGAACGCCCGTGCGAATATCTGCGCGCACCAAGGATCCAAATCGACTGGCGGAAAATGGAGCAGACCGGACCTCATCGTTGCCTTCGTTGAAACGTATGAATACGTGCCTGGAAAGCGAATTAGCGTGAATACCTATGAGGTAAAAACCGGAGAGACTGTTGATATCACTGGCGTGTTTGAGGCTGCCGCGCATCGACGTACCGTACATAACTCTTACTTGATGGTGATCGGCGAGTTTGGTTCCGGCGATATCGAAGCAATCGTACGAGCCGCCTGTACGGAGCAAGGCGTAGGCCTGCTTCTGGCAGAAAAGGCTGACAAGGTAGAAACGTGGGAAGAACTTGTTCCTCCCAAAAGAAACGAGCCGGAGCCTCGCGACCTCAACAACACAATCTTCAATTTCTTGGACGACCGCGACTGGCTTAAGCGAGAAGTGCGCTGATGCGTCCTGTCTTCATCAACGTCGGTGAACGCACCAACGTCACCGGCTCGGCCAAGTTCAGGAAGCTGATCGTCGACGGCGACTACACCGCCGCCCTGTCGGTCGCGCGTCAGCAGGTCGAGGCGGGCGCCCAGGTCATCGACGTTAACATGGACGAGGGCCTGCTGGACGGCCCCGTCGCCATGCGAACCTTCCTGAACCTGAGCGCGGCCGAGCCCGACATCGCCCGCGTGCCGGTCATGATCGACAGCTCCAAATGGGAGGTGATCGAGGCGGGCCTGAAATGCGTTCAGGGCAAGCCGATCGTCAACTCGATCTCAATGAAGGAGGGCGAGGACGCCTTCCGCCATCACGCCATCCAGTGCCTGCGCTACGGCGCCGCCGTGGTGGTCATGGCCTTTGACGAGGTGGGTCAGGCCGACACGGCCGCGCGCAAGATCGAGATCTGCACCCGCGCCTATAATATCCTGGTGAACGAGGTCGGCTTCCCGCCCGAGGACATCATCTTCGATCCCAACATCTTCGCCGTGGCGACAGGGATCGAGGAGCACGACAACTACGCCGTCGACTTCATCGAGGCGACGCGGGTCATCAAGGCCACCCTGCCCCACGCCCGCGTCTCGGGCGGGGTGTCGAACGTCTCGTTCAGCTTCCGCGGCAACGAGCCGGTGCGCCGGGCGATCCACAGCGTCTTCCTGTATCACGCGATCAACGCTGGTCTGGACATGGGCATCGTCAACGCCGGCGACCTGCCTGTCTATGACGACATCGACGCCGAACTGCGCGAGGCGGTCGAGGACGTGATCCTCAACCGGCCGCAGCGGACCAACGTGTCCAACACCGAGCGGCTGGTGGACATGGCGCCCCGCTACAAGGGCGAGAAGGGCGCGGCCAAGGTCGTGGACCTGAAATGGCGCGACGCCCCCGTCGCCAAGCGGATCGAACACGCCCTGGTCCACGGCATCACCGACTACATCGTCGAGGACACCGAAGAGGCCCGTCAGGCGTCCGAGCGCCCGCTGCACGTCATCGAAGGGCCGCTGATGGACGGCATGAACGTGGTCGGCGACCTGTTCGGCTCGGGACGGATGTTCCTGCCGCAGGTGGTGAAGTCAGCGCGCGTCATGAAGCAGGCCGTGGCTCACCTCGAACCCTTCATGGAGGCCGAAAAGGCCGGTCAGGAGCGGCAGGCGGCGGGCAAGATCCTGATGGCCACGGTCAAGGGCGACGTCCACGACATCGGCAAGAACATCGTCGGCGTCGTGCTGCAGTGTAACAACTATGAGGTCGTCGATCTGGGCGTCATGGTCCCGGCCGACCGCATCCTGGACGCCGCCATCGAGCACAAGGTCGACATCGTCGGCCTGTCGGGCCTGATCACGCCGTCGCTGGACGAAATGACCTTCGTCGCCGCCGAGATGGAGCGGCGCGGCTTCGACATTCCCCTGCTGATCGGGGGCGCCACGACCAGCCGCACCCATACGGCCGTGAAGATCGAACCGGCCTATCGCAAGGGCTCGACCACCTATGTCATCGACGCCAGCCGGGCGGTCGGCGTGGTGTCCGGCCTGCTGTCCCCCACCGACAAGGCCAAGAACGAGGCGGCCACCCGCGACGAATACATCCGCATCCGCGAGCAATACGCCCGCGGCCAGGAGGTGAAGGCCCGCGCCTCGCTGCAGCAGGCGCGCGACAACCGCTGGCGGCCCGATGAGGCGCAGACCCCTGCCCCGGCGCCGTCCTTCCTCGGCGTGCGCGCCTATGAGGCGTGGGATCTTCAGGATCTGGCCGACCACATCGACTGGACGCCCTTCTTCGCCAGTTGGGAGCTGATCGGCCGCTACCCGCTGATCCTGGAGGACGAGATCGTCGGCGAGGCGGCGCAGGATCTGTTCCGCGACGCGCAGGCCATGCTGAAGCGCATCGTCGAAGAGAGGTGGTTCACGGCCAAGGGGGTTGTCGGCTTCTGGCCCGCCAACGCCCGCGATGACGACGTCATCGTCTGGACCGACGAAACCCGCACGACAGAAGCCGCCCGCTTCCACGGCCTGCGCCAGCAGATCAAGAAGTCCAACGGCAAGCCGAACCTGTGCCTGTCCGACTTCGTGGCCGAGGACGGCGCCGACTATCTGGGCGCCTTCGCCGTCACCGCCGGTCATGGCGAGCTGGAAAAGGCGGCTGAGTTCAAGGCGGCGGGCGACGACTACTCCGCCATCATGGCCACGGCCCTGGCCGACCGTCTGGCCGAGGCCTTCGCCGAGCGGCTGCACAAGGAAGTCCGCACCCAGCTGTGGGGCTATGTTTCCGACGAACAGACCTCGGTGCAGGATCTGATCGAAGAGAAGTATCAGGGCATCCGCCCCGCACCCGGCTATCCGGCCCAGCCCGACCACACAGAGAAGGCCACCCTGTTCCGCCTGCTGGACGCAGGCGCCAACGCCGGGATGGAGTTGACGGAATCCTTCGCCATGACCCCGCCCGCCTCGGTCAGCGGCCTCTACTTCGGCCATCCGGGCAGCCACTATTTCGGCGTCGGCAAGATCGACCGCGATCAGGTCGAGGACTACGCCGCCCGCAAGGGCTGGGACGTGGAGACGGCCGAGCGCTGGCTGGCGCCGATCCTGAACTACGACCCCGACGCTGTCACACGGAACGACGCGGCCTAGGCGGCAGGCCTTTAGCCGTGCGCCTGCTGTTCGGCGCAGCCTGCGACGAGGAAGTCCAGCAGCATGCGCACGGACGGCAAAAGGCCGCGTCGCGACGGGAAGACGGCGTGGACGATCCACTTCTTCGGCCGCCAGTCCGGCAGCAGGTCGACCAGTTTCCCGGCGTCCAGATCGCGGGCGACGGCCACCGTCGGCAGCAGGGCGACGCCCAGACCATGAACTGCGCCTTCGTGCAGCATGTGCAGATCGTCGGTCACAAGACGCGGCGCGTGTCGCACCGAGGCCGTCATGCCTTCCGTGTGATGCAGCGCCCAGACGTGGTCGCGATGCGCCGGGCCGAAGTCGAGGCTGGGCCAGTTCGCCAGATCGGCCGGGCCGGTCGGCCGTCCCATGCGGGCGATCAGGTCCGGACTGGCGACCAGACGATGCACGCTCTCGTCCAGCTTGCGCATGACCAGATCGGTTTGTTCCAGCGGCGGCTCGCGGACGCGGATCGCCAGGTCGAAGCCCTCGCCGATGACGTCCACCCGGCGACTGGTGCTGTGCAACTGCACGTCCAGATCGGGATACAGGGCCATGAAGCGGACGATCAGACTGCTCATCTGATAGGTCAGCAGGCCCGGCGCGCAGGCGACGCGGATCGTGCCGCACGGCTCGGACCGGGCGCCGTCGATCAAGGCCTGCGCCGCCTCGGCCTCGATCAGCATGGCGAGACAGTGTTGATAATAGGCCAGCCCGATATCTGTGACCGAGAATTTGCGTGATGAGCGCTGGATCAGCCGCGTGCCCAACTGGTCTTCCAGCGCGGCGATGCGGCGGCTGAGCTTGGACTTCTGCATGCCCAGCGCCCGCGCCGCCGGGGCGAAGCCGTGGTGATCCACCACCTGCACGAAATAATAGAGGTCGTTGAGGTCTCTCATCGTTCTATTGATAGAACGCAGCGAGGCGATTTCGCAATCTGCCCGCCTCATCGTTTCGCAGGCATAAGGTCTTCAACGCGATCGGCCTCTTCTTCTGACGGCCGGTCCATCGAATGGAGACAAGACCATGAAGAAGGTTCTGGGCCGTTACGGCAACGACCGCGGCCATTGGGTCGGCGACGGTTTCCCCGTCCGTTCGCTGTTTTCCTACAACGCCGCAGGCAAACAGGTCAGCCCCTTCCTGCTGCTCGACTACGCCGGTCCGTACAACTTCGAGCCGACGACCGAGCGGCGCGGCGTGGGGCAGCATCCGCACCGCGGCTTCGAGACCGTGACCATCGTCTATGACGGCGAGGTCGAGCATCGCGACTCGACCGGCCAGGGCGGGATCATCGGCCCCGGCGACGTCCAGTGGATGACGGCGGGCGGCGGCATCCTGCACGAGGAGTTCCACTCCCCGGCCTTCTCGCGCACCGGCGGCCCGTTCCGCATGGTTCAGCTGTGGGTCAACCTGCCCGCCAAGGACAAGATGACCCGTCCCGGCTACCAGTCGATCCTGAACGCCGACATTCCGACCGTTTCCCTGCCGGACGACGCAGGCACGGCCCGGATCATCGCCGGCGCGATGGACGACTCGAAAGGCCCGGCCACGACCTTCACCCCCATCAATGTGTGGGACGTGCGGTTGAACCGGGACGCCGAGACGACGCTGGATCTGCCTGAAGGCCACACGGCCATGGTGGTGGTTCTGTCGGGTCACGTCACCGTCAACGGCGACCAGCCGGCCGGCGCCGCCGAGGCCCTGCTGCTGGACCGCAAGGGCGACAGCGTCACCCTGAGCGCCGATGCGGACACGACCCTGCTGATCCTGACCGGAGAGCCGATCGACGAGCCCATCGTCGGCTACGGCCCCTTCGTGATGAACAGCGAGGACGAGATCCGCACCGCCGTCACGGACTTCAACAGCGGCCGCTTCGGCGACATCCCCGCCGCCTGAACGCCCTCACGAAAACGTAAGGCCCGGTCTTCGGACCGGGCCGCAACCCCCGCCTTGACCGGACATTCGTCCGAGCGCGGCCCCCTGCCTGAAAGGAAAGACGCCCGTGTCCGCTTCCGCCCTGCCCGCCAACTTCAACGGCCAGCGTCCGGTCATCGACCCGAACGACGCCGTCATGCTGCTGATCGACCACCAGAGCGGCCTGTTCCAGACCGTGGCCGACATGCCGATGACCACCCTGCGCCGCCACGCCGCCGCCCTGGCTTCGATGGCGACTCTGGCCAAGCTTCCGGTCATCACCACCGCCTCGGTGCCCCAGGGCCCGAACGGCCCGCTGATCCCGGAAATCCACGCCAACGCCCCCCACGCCCAGTATGTGGCGCGCAAGGGCGAGATCAACGCCTGGGACAATCCCGACTTCGTCGCCGCCGTGAAGGCCACGGGTCGCAAGACCCTGATCATCGCCGGCACCATCACCAGCGTCTGCATGGCCTTCCCCGCCATCAGCGCCGCCTATGAAGGCTACAAGGTCTTCGTCGTGGTCGACGCTTCGGGCACCTATTCGAAGATGGCCCAGGAGATCACCCTGGCCCGCGTGGTCCAGGCTGGCGTGGTGCCGATGGATATGGCCGCCGTCGCCTCGGAACTTCAGAAGACCTGGCATCGCGACGACGCCCAGCAGTGGGCCGAGGTCTACACCCAGATCTTCCCGCCGTACCAACTGCTGATCGAAAGCTACGGCAAGGCCCAGCAGGTCGCGACGGACCACGAAACCCTCGACTCGCAACGCGACTGACGAAGACGCGCCGGTTCCGCCTCGCCCCTCATCAATGAATCGAAACCGGCGTCATGCGCGCGCCTCGCCAAGGCGCAACTTCCCCGGAAAGGAACCATTCAATGGCCAGCGAACCGATCCGCGATCCGAAATCGGATCATCTTCTGACCCCCGAGAACTCGGCCTTCGTCATCATCGACTATCAGCCGGTTCAGGTGAACTCCATCGCCTCGATGGACCGCCAGCTGCTGGTGAACAACATCGTCGGCACGGCCAAGGCGGCCGTCGCCTATGGCCTGCCGATCGTCCACTCGACCGTCAACGTCGAGACGGGGCTGAACCGGCCGCCGATCCCGCAGCTGCGCAAGGTGCTGAAAGACTATCCGACCTATGACCGCACCACGATCAACTCCTGGGAAGATGTGGAATTCCGCAAGGCGGTCGAGGCGACCGGCCGCAAGAAACTGATCATGACGGCCCTGTGGACCGAAGCCTGCCTGACCTTCCCGGCTCTGGACGCCCTGCGTGACGGCTATGAGGTCTATGTCGTGGCCGACGCCGTCGGCGGCACCTCGGTCACGGCGCACGAAATGGGCCTGCGCCGCATCGAACAGGCGGGCGGAAAGCTGATTTCCGCGCCTCAGCTGTTCTGTGAACTGCAGCGTGACTGGAAACGGTCGGAAACTGTCCCCGCCTTCATGAACCTGTTCATCGAAACCGGCGGCACGGCCGGAATCCAGTTCTCCTACGACAGGGAAGACTGACCCTTGAGGGCGATCCGCGTCATAGTGCGGGGATCGCCCCTTTCGTCGTCGCAGCGTTCAGCCTTCAGGAAACCCCAACCATGATCGAACTCATCATCGACCAGCGCCGCAAGGATCTCGGCGGCTTCGAGGTCGGCCGCGTCCTGCCCTTCGCCAAGCGTCGCGCGGTCGGTCCCTTCGTCTTCTTCGACCACATGGGCCCGGTGGACATGCCCGCCGGCATCCCCAAGACGGTCGACGTGCGCCCGCACCCGCACATCGGCATCTCGACCCTGACCTATCTGTTCGACGGCGAGATCACCCACCGCGACAGCCTGGGCGTCCAGCAGGACATCCGCCCGGCCGAGGTCAACTGGATGACCGCGGGCAGCGGCGTCACCCACTCCGAGCGGTTCGAGCGCGCCCGCATGGAGGGTCTGCGTCTGGAGGGCATTCAGGCCTGGCTGGCCCTGCCCGACGGTCAGGAAGAGGTCGACCCGTCCTTCCAGCACGTCGGCTCCAGCGACCTGCCGACCTGGATCGAAAGCGGCGTGAAGGGCCGTCTGGTGGCGGGCGAGACCATGGGCATGAAGGCCGGAGTCAGCACCTTCTCGCCCCTGCACTACATGCACCTTGAGATGGAGCCGGGCGCCCGGTTCCAGACGCCGACGGATCACGCCGAAAGCGCCGTCTATGTGGTCCAGGGCATGGTCGAGATCGACGACGGCCGCCCTGTCGGCCCCGGTCAGATGGCCGTGCTTGAAAAGGGCCTGCCCTCGATCATCGTGGCGCAGCAGCCGACCACCCTGATGGTGCTGGGCGGCGAGCCGGTGGGCGAGCGCTTCATCGAATGGAACTTCGTGTCGTCTTCGAAGGAGCGGATCGAGCAGGCCAAGGCCGACTGGCGCGCCGGTCGCATGAAACTGCCCGACATGGACGATCAGGAGTTCATCCCCCTGCCCCCCGATCGGACGCCGCCCCCGCCCATGTCCTGACCGGGACTGGGCGCTAGGGACAAGGCCGACGCAGGATCCCCTGCGTCGGCCTTATTCCTATGTGACGGCCGGCGCAGCAGGCGGCTCGTCGGCGTCCGTATCCTCTTCTCCGCGCGACACTACGGCGGCGACGACCAGGTCGCCGGTGACGTTCAGCGAGGTCCGGCACATATCCAGGAAGCGGTCGACGCCCAGGATGAGGCCGATCCCTTCCGGCGGCACCCCCACCATGGCCAGGATCATGGCGATGACCGGCAAGGAGCCGGCGGGCACGCCCGCCGTGCCGACCCCGCCCAGGATGCAGACCAGCATGACGATCACCTGCTGGCCCAACGTCAGGTCGACGCCGAAGAACTGGGCCAGGAACAGCACCGTCACCCCCTCGAACAGGGCCGTGCCGTTCTGGTTGGCGGTGGCGCCGACGGTCAGGACGAAACGGGCGATCTTGCGCGGCAGACCCAGATTCTGCTCCGCCACGCGCAGCGACACGGGCAGGCTGGCGTTGGACGAGGCGGTGGAGAAGGACACCACCATGGCCTCGCGGATGTCGCGGAAGAACTTCAGCGGCGACATGCCCCCCATCAGCCAGATCACCAGCGGATAGACCACGAACATATGGATCGCCATGGCCCCCACGGCTACGGCTACGAACGCGCCCAGGCGGATCAGCAGCTCCCAGCCGAACAGGGCCGCCAGGTTGAACATCAGGCAGGCGATGGCGAGCGGGGCGATGCGGATGACGAGGTTGATGAGCTTCATCATCACCTCGAACAGCCCCTCGATGGTCTGTTGCAGCCGGTCCGTGGCAGGGCTCTTGGTCATGACCAGGCCGACGCCGAAGAACAGGGCGAAGACCATCACCGGCAAAATCTGGTTCTCGGCCGCCGCCGTGAAGACGTTGGACGGGATCAGCTCCAGAAAGAAGTCGCCCGCCTGCACCGACTTGGGCGCATTGCCGACGATGGAGGCCGCGCCCGCGCGCCCCTGATCCAGCAGTTGTTGCGCCAGGGCCGGATCAACCCCGTCGCCGGGCCGGAAGACGTTGACCATGACCATGCCGATCAGCACGGCCACGGCGGAAATGAAGACGGTGAAGCCCAGGCTCTTGGAGCCCGCCCGGCCCAGAGCCTTCAGGTCGCCCATCTCGGCCACCCCGATGACCAGGGCCGAGAACAGCAGCGGCAGCACCAGCATGAACAGCAGACGCAGGAATATCTGCCCGGCCGGTCCTGTGATGTTGGAGGTCAGCCACTGCACCCAACCGACGTCCCCTCCGACGGTCAGATTGACGATGAGTCCGCCCGTGAGACCGACCAGAAACCCGATCAGCATCAACATATGGAGCGGCAGTCCGCGCTTGGCTTTGATCTCCATCCGATCCCTTCCCCTTATTCCCTCATCCCCTTGGACTAACGGACAGGAAGGCCATAGATCAACCCACTGGGCCGTGACGACCATTGAGCATTCAGTCCACGCTCCAGATCCAGAGACGACTGTGAACCCAGGTTCCGATTGAATATCTCGCCGTAATTTCCGCCAGCAGAAACAGCGTCTTTCGCCCATGTTCTCGACAGATCGAGGCTCGGGCCGAAGTCACCTTCGTCGCCGAGCAGACGACGGACTCTAGGATCTGCAGAATTCTTATCCATGTCTGCGGCATTTGCACGCGTCACGCCCAATTCCTCGGCCAAAATCAGAGCGTTGAGCGTCCAGCGAATAACCGCCGTCCAGCGGTCGTCGCCGCTGCGCACCACGGGCCCCAGCGGCTCCTTGGAGATAACGTCCGGCAGAATGACGTGCTGCTGCGGGTTCGGCAGGGTCGTGCGCGCCGCCGCCAGGGCCGAGATGTCGGCGGTGAAGGCGTCGCATTCCTCGCGCGCATAGGCCTGGCGCGCCTCGCCTTCGGTGGCGACCACGACGGGGCGATACTCGATGCCCCTGCGGCGGAAATAGTCCTCGACATTCAGCTCAGTGGTCGAGCCGGACTGGACGCAGATGCGAGCGCCGTTCAGTTCGGCCGCGCTGCTCAGATTGAGCGCGCGGCGCACCATGAAGCCCTGGCCGTCGTAGTAGTTGATCCCGGCGAAACTGAGCTGCGCGCCCGTATCCCGGCTCATGGTCCAGGAGGTGTTGCGCCACAGCACGTCCACGCGCCCGTCGCGCAGGGCCTCGAACCGCTGTTCCGTCGTCAACGGCACGAAGCGCACGGCGTCCGGGTCGCCGAAGATGGCGGCCGCCGTAGCGCGGCAGAAGTCGACGTCAAAGCCCCGCCAGGCGCCGCGATTGTCGGTATAGGCGAAACCGACCAGCCCCTCGTGCACGCCGCAATTCAGCCGACCGCGCTGGCGCACCGCCGCCAGGGTCGGGCTGGACTTCGCCTCGGTCGCAGCGGTCGGCGCCTGGCGTGAAGGTTCGCGCGGTTCCGGCGCCTGCGGTTCAGCCGATCTCTGACAGGCGCCTGTCGCCAGGGTCAGCATCGCCGCCACGCCTGCTGTCGCTCGCCATCTCCGCATCCGATCCACCGCTCCGTCTTGCGCCCCGGAACAGTTTAGAGCCCTCTAGGCCCCGAACCGCAACCCGCCGGAGCCTTCATGCCGCCCATTTCCGACCGAACCCGGCTGATCGCCGGCGCCACCCGGCGCGGCCAGGGCCGTCGCCCGGTCAATCCTCCTGTGGAGCGCGCCTCCACCATGCTCAGCGACGATCCGGCGCGGATGCAGGATGCGTCGGACGGCCCCGTCTATGGCCTCGACGGCACGAGCGCGGCGCGCGAGCTGCGCTCCCTGCTGGCCCAGATGGAGGGCGGGACCGACGCCTTCCTGGTCCCCTCGGGCCTGGCGGCCGTGACCGTGCCCCTGACCGCCCTGCTGCGTCCCGGCGACGAGGTGCTGACCACCGACGCCGTCTATGGACCCACGCGCCGCTTCCTGACCCGCCACCTCGCCGCGCGCGGGATCACCGCCCGCTTCCACCCCGCCGACGCCTCGGCCGAGTCCGTTCTGGCCGCCATCACCCCACGCACCCGACTTCTGCTGATCGAAGCGCCCGCCTCTCTGACCTTCGAGATCGCAGACGCCCCCGCCCTGGCCGCCGCCTGTCGCGAACGCGGCGTTCTGACGGTCATGGACAACACCTGGGCGGCGGGGCTGGCCTTCCGTCCCCTGGCGCATGGCGTCGACGTCAGCGTCCAGGCGCTGACCAAATACGTCGGCGGCCATTCCGATCTGCTGATGGGCGGGATCGCCGCCGGCGAGCCGTCCGTTCTACGCTCCATCGCAAACACCATCGAGGACATGGGCTGGCACGTCTCGCCCGACGACGCCTGGCTGGCGCTGCGCGGCGTCCGCACCCTGCCCCTGCGCTACGAGGCCCAGGCCCGCTCGGCCCTGACGGTGGCGCAGTGGCTGAAAGCCCAGCCGGAGGTCGCCGACGTCCTCTATCCGCCCCTGCCCGGTTCGGTCGGACACGACCTGTGGCGGCGCGACTTCGACGGCGCGGCCTCCCTGATGGGCGTGGTCATGAAGGGCGGCGACACAGCGGCGGCCCACGCCTTCATGCGCGCGCTCAGCCTGTTCGGCATGGGGTATTCCTGGGGCGGCTTCGAGAGCCTGATCACCCACGAAACCCCGCAACTGGCCCATCGGCAGCATGCGCCCGACCTGTCCGGTCAGTTGCTGCGTCTGCATATCGGGCTGGAAGACCCCGCCGACCTGATCGGCGATCTTGAGAAGGGATTGAAGGCATGGCGCGCCCTGCAGGACTCGAACCTGAAACCTGCCGATTAGAAGGCGGGCGCTCCACGACCATATGCATCTGAATGGAAAAGCTTCTTGCGTTTTGTCAGACGCCTGCCTGACCTATCCGCCAGACTCCTGTTCGTCAGCCGTTCACAAGGATCGCATCTCCTGCTATCGGGCGTCCGCCGCGCCCATAGCTCAACCGGATAGAGCAGCCGACTTCTAATCGGCAGGTTTCAGGTTCGAGTCCTGATGGGCGCGCCACTCGATTAGATGACGAGTCCGCGCTTCCTCTGCGCATTCCTCGCCACCTTGCTATCGCTCTGCCTATCGCAAGAACAGTTCCAGGCAATTGAACGGGCATTCAGCGATCAAGGCCGCTCTCTCACACACGCGAACAGCGGCCAAGGCCTGATGGGAAGATCAAGCTGATGGGTCTCACGATTGTGGACACCGGCTCGACGCGGATTCTGTGGTCCGCCGCACGACGTTGCCGAGTTACGTGGCGGACATATTGCGGCGCTATGTACTGATGAAGCCGATAGCCGACGGCGAAATCTGACGGTGCATTCTGGCGTGCGGGCCATGTCGCAAGCATGGCCGCATGGGACGAACCTACACACCTAACGGCGAGACGCTCGAGAAGTATCCTACAGCTGCGCGAACGTGGTCTGCATTCAGGGGCCGATACTATCGGGCAAGTCCGTCGCCAGCGTAGTGCGCATCTACGAGGCCATGATGAACGTCGAGCCGGATCTCACTGGCAAGCGACGGTCGCGGTGGCTGGTGATCCACAACAGCTATCCCGACCTGCTGAACACCACGATCAAGACGTGGCTCGAGTCACCGAAAACCTGAACATCGTCGAGCCGAGCCGGCTCATGGGCCTGCTGGAGGGCCGGACCAAGGACGAGATCGACGCGGACCTGATGAACCGCGTGATGATCTCGCAGTCAGACCTGCCTGTGTTCCCGATGTTCGTCCGCGACACTCACGTTGCGAAGTCGCCACTGCACGCAGCATCAAGCGTGGCGCTGCAAGCGGGGCTGGACTTTGGGCCCCGCCCTGCCGCGATCGTGTGATGCAGCAGACAGGCAATCGCTGGTTCATTTTGGGCGAGTTGACGGCGCTGAACACGGCAACCGAAGAGGTTGCGCCCTGCAGGCTGTTGACCTAACAGGTAACATACCCGCCCATAAAAACGACTGTGTTATCTCCACAGATATTGTGAACTGTCGTATCTATCGAATCCTGACCTGAGCGGCGTTGAAACGGCGTGTCGCGGCAGGATTACCGCCACGACATTTGATATTGTGACTTCGCCATTCCTAAACGTCTCTGGCGCTGACCTTAAGGTCGCCAGGGAAGTGAGGCCCTAACTCCAAGGGGTGTCGACTGCCGTCTGCAGTAGATTGGTCCACTCACCATACGCGGCTAACTCAACGCGATGGTAGCTTGCGAGCGTGGATATAGTGGCTAGTTTCAAGCCTGGCTCGATCAGCATTACGCCATCAAAAGCGAACGTCGATGCGGGAACGACGCATAGCAACCTGTGAGGTAAATATTGGTCTAGCGCAGCCTTCAAGGCGAGACATTCACTCAGCGTTAGCCCAGCGTTCGCCTTCACCACGTAGATTTTATTGCCTGTCTTTAGAGACGCAATCGTCTTGTCCCTAAGGTGAATGAATTTCGAACGGTCCGCTTCCCAAACAGCCCGCCGTTCGACCTCGGGTAGCACAAACTCAAACGGCGCATCTTCGGAAGATCGTGAGCTATGAACGGCGCAATGAAACGCGCACTGATATTTGTCGTCCCAGGCCATGTCGAATGCCCACGGCTTTAGATGCTCCCACGAGTAGATGTCTGCCCACCCGTCTTCCAGCCCGCGAAGCACCCCATGTAGAGGCGCTGTTGCCCAACGGAATAAGCTAGACGGCTCAGCGCCATGAAACCGCTGCACAAACCCAAACTCACAATTATCACCCAGGCTCTCAAACTGTTCGAGCAACTCGGGTCGTAACGTATAACCTTGTGGCACTGCATCGACCATCCCCATACGGTCATCCGCGAGAGGCCAGCGCTTGATGTATGGGGGATTCTGCATAACCAAGATAATACAAGCTCGACCGTTCTTGTCGAGTGGCGTGTTCCTCGTTGCTTCCCTTCTCTTGTTGCTGTCATGCCGCTTACAGCTCCGATGACCGAAAGACCCCGCCGCCTTCCCAATGCGTCATGCCTGGAGTTGTGATGGCCGACACATCGCCAAATGGTGTGAAGAAGGTAGGATGGTTCAGTCATTCTCAAGCGGCATTGACAAGCTGGACCTTGACGCCCCGTGATGATCCCGTTCGGTCTGGCCTGTCTGGCGGTCTATGCGATCAACACATGGGCCGCAGCGGACGCCAAACCGACGCTGCGCGCGTCGATGCTGACCCCGGCCGCCTGCGAAGCGCGAATCTAGCAGCTTGTCATAAAATCTCGGCAGTGCCAGAATTCCCGCATGGACAAGAAAGTCTATTTTGATGTTGGGGCAAACGACGGGAGTGCGGGCTTAGAGTTCGCCGGAAATCCTGAATGGGTTGTTTATGCCTTCGAGCCCACGCCCGAGTTGGCCGAAACTATCCGCCAGCGCACGGCTGGGTTTGATAATTATCACCTGATCGAAAAGGCCGTTTCGGATTGGCCGGGCCGTGCAATCTTCAACGTCGCAGGTCAGGGTGACTGGGGAACCTCATCCCTACTCGCCTTTGCCGACAACATCGAAGAGACTTGGGCGGGTAGGACGGACTTCGCGGTTACCCAGCAGATCGAGGTTGAGGTGATCCGGCTGGAGGATTTTTGCCGCAAGAACGGAATTGATCGCATCGACCACCTCCATTCAGACGTGCAGGGGCTCGACATGGAGGTTCTGTTGGGCCTCGGCGAGATGATTGCCAATGTGCGCGGCGGCGATATGGAGTGCAGCCGCAGCCATGACGTGGCCCTCTACAAGGGCGAGCGGTTCGTGTTCGAAGACGTAGCCCTACTCCTCTACCAGTCCGGCTTCGTCATCGACGCCATTAAAGCGAACGACGACCACGGCCAACTCTGCGGCCCGACCTCAAGGCTGCGTGATGCTAACGAGCTAAGCATCTGGTATCGGCGGCCCTAGGGCGGATTTCGGTGCATTCCCGACTCCCGCAGTGATCACGATGGTCGGGCATGACTAACGCATCATCAGAAAAGCTCGAATTGATTACAGCTCCGACGGCGACAATTGAGCATTCGCGCTGGGCAAATCGGCTGCACTGTCTGACAGCCCTGACCGGCGTGCTGGCTATCCTTGGGCTGGCCATCTAATTCGACAAGCCCGTGTTCGTCATGTCGATGCTGGCCTAGATGATCGTGTTCACCGCGACGCTCACGGTCATCACGCCTTCGGCCGAGCAGATGATGAAGATGCTGGCCCAGGTTGCTGACCCTGAGCGCCTGCGGTCATCTGACGAGTTCCGGCGGGACTGAGTCCGCGCGTGGCGCCAAGACCTTCTACGCTATCGCCAAACCCATACCCTGGTTGGCCCGCGACACCGATCAGACGATCCGAGAAGTGAAGCCGCACAACGCAATTGGCGTCGCTCGTTAGTGCGTCCAGGACTGCTTGCGGTTGGTGGCGAAGTTGTCGGCGTAGGCCTTGATGATGACCGGCGCCTCGTTCGGCTCGTGCAGGCGGAAGGCGATGCCGTGGCGTTCGGCGTATTCGACCGCCTCTTCCTTGGTGTCGAAGGACAGGCGGACCTGGCCGTTCATGTCGGTCGAGCTGGTCCAGCCCATCAGAGGATCGATGGTGCGGGCCGAGGCCGGCTCGAACTCCAGACGCCAGTCGCGCGTCTTGGCCTTGCCGGACTGCATCGCGGTCTTGGCCGGGCGATAGATGCGAGCGAGCATGGACGGAATCCTTCGGACGGGGAACTCGCGGGGTGCATACCCCGCCGCCGCCGCCCGGTCCAGACGCCGCAAGACTTCATCAGACCGCCTGGATCAGGCGGCGAGCGTAGAAGAACCGGCGTCAATCCAGCGGCGTGCGGCGCGCTGGGCCTCGGCGATCTCGTCGTGCTCCATCTCCTGGCTGATGTCGCGTCGGTATTCCCGCGCCTCGATCGAGCCCTTCATGGAGGCCAGGTTGAAGATCATATGGGCCGACACCCGGTCGATCGGGCATCCGTCCAGTCCCGCCGAATAGGCCAGACCCAGACGGAACAAGGCGTCGCCGTCCATGTCGGGCGTGGGCAAGGGCAAGGTGTCGCGCGCCTGGGGCGCTTGATCGTCATGCAGCGGATTCATCAGCAATCCTCCCCCGCGGCGTCGTTCTGACCCCGCTATCGGACACGCATTCAAGTATCGTTGGTTTGAAATTAGCGTTAACGCGCTCAAGCCCCACGCAGCGCGGCCCTTGTCCGCATGCGGACGCAAGCTGACAGGCCGGTTCAGCGACGGTTCATTCGACCAGCGTGAAAGTCGACGCCAGACAGGGATTTCGCTTCTTGAATGGAGTTGCCAAATGAACCGCCTGACCAAGGCCGCCGTCGTCGCGCTCGCTCTGGCGACCACAGCCGCCCCCATGATGGCCCAGGCGCAGGATCATCGCGGGGACCGCCGCGAGTGGAGCCATGATCGCCGAGACGACCACCGTGAGCGGCGTCAGGATCGACGCGACGACCGTCGTGAATGGCGCCAGGACCGACGCGAGGACCGCCGTGAGTGGCGTCAGGACCGTCGTGAGTGGCGTCAAGACCGTCGCGACGATCGTCGAGAATGGCGCCAGGACCAGCGCCGATACGACCGCTGGAGCCGTGACAACCACAACTGGTGGCGCGGGCGGCCCGAGTTCCGCGACTATCGCGGCGCACGCAACGGCTACTGGTATGCGCCGGGACACGGCTATTATCGGGTCGAACCTCGCTACTACGGCTATCGCTGGCGCACGGGCGCCTACCTGCCGCCCGCCTATCGCTCCTACTACGTCAACGACCCCTATTTCTATAATCTGAGACCCGCTCCGCGCGGCTATCGCTACGTCCATGCCGGCAACGACATCCTGCTGATCGCCGTCGCCACAGGCCTGATCGCCAGCGTGTTGAGCGACGTCTATTAAGGCACGCTGGACCAAGGTATCGCTTCGCCCCGCAAGGCTCTGTCTTGCGGGGCTTTTTTCATGACGCCGCTCTGCGATCGACGTTCAGCAGCAGTTCATGGCCCCGGGCCCATTCTGTCCGCAAGCCGTCCAGTTCGGACGTGCGAGGACTTCGACCATGAAACGCTCGCTTCTCATGTTCGCGGCGGCCGCCAGCTTCCTCGTGCCCGCCGCAGCCCCCATGGCTGTTCTGGCCCAGGATCGGCCGCAGGCGCGCGAGGACGGTCCGCGTCGTCCTGATCGCGGCCAACCTCAGCGCCAGCACCGCGACGCCGATCGCCCGCGCCAGGAAGGCCCGCGCCCTCAACGACCGGAGCGCAGACCAGAACAAAGGCCGGAACAAAGGCCAGAACAAAGGCAGGAACAGCGACCCGACTGGAACCGCCCCGATCGCCCCGATCACCCTAGCCGACCGGACCGACCACAACGCCCGGATCGGCCGGACCGTCCCCAGAGACCCGATCAGCCGTGGCCTGACAGACCCAATCGTCCGGACCGCCCCGATTGGAATCGACCGGACCGTCCCCAGCGCCCAGATCGACCGGATTCCCATCGCCCAGACCGTCCCGAACGCCCGGATTGGAACCGCCCTGGCCGCCCGGACGCCCACCGCCCGAACAGGCCGGATCGTCCCAGCCAGTGGAACCGTGACCGCGACTATCGTGAGTTCCACAACCGCTGGAATCGCGACCAGTGGCGCCGCGACTGGGACCGTCGTCACCGTAGCGACTGGTGGCGCCATGACCAACGCTTCCGCAGCTGGAACGGCGTGCGCATCGGCTTCTATTTCGCGCCCGGCTACGGCTACTACAGCGTGCCGCGCACCTATTGGAACCGGCAGTACTATGTCGGCCAGTATCTGCCGGATGTCTTCTGGCGCTATCAGGTGAACGACTGGCGCACCTACGGCCTGGGCTATCCGCCTCCAGGCACGCGATGGGTCTATGTCGACAATGCGATCTATCTGATCGACGACTACGACGGCTACATCATCGAAGTCGTCCGCGACGCCTGGCGCTGGTAGCGCAAAACAGGAAGGCCCCGGAGAGAGCTCTCCGGGGCCTTTTTGTGGTCTGCAAGAAGGCTCTAGCCTAACCCTTAACGCGCCCTGTCGCTCAAGCAGCGAGCGACCGCGTCGCGAGCGTTAGCGACCAGCTGGGGGGTTTGGGGGCCGCAGCCCCCAAGCATCAAAGCCCTAGCTTGGCCTTCAGGATGTCGTTCACGGCGGCCGGATTGGCCTTGCCGCCGGTGGCCTTCATGACCTGGCCGACGAACCAGCCGATGGCCTGGGGCTTCTCGGCAACGGCGGCGGCCTTGTCGGGGTTGGCGGCGATGATCTCGTCCACCGCCTTCTCGATGGCGCCGGTGTCGGTGACCTGCTTCAGGCCGTGCTTCTCGACCACCTCGGCGGGCGAGCCTTCGCCGTTCCACACGTAGTCGAAGACTTCCTTGGCGATCTTGGACGAGATGACGTTGGTCTCGATCAGCTCGACCAGCTGGGCCACGTGGGCGGCCGGCAACGGGTTGTCGCTGAAGTCCTTGCCGTCGGCAGCCAGACGGGCCGAGACCTCGTTCGTCACCCAGTTGGACACCAGCTTGGCGTCGCGGCCCTTCGCGGCGGCCTCGAAATACAGGGCCTTGGCCTGCTCCGAGATCAGCACGCCTGCGTCGTATTGCGACAGGCCGTATTCGCTCATGAAGCGGCGGCGCTTGTCGTCCGGCAGCTCCGGCAGGTCGGCCTTGATGGCGTCGATCCAGGCCTGCTCCAGCACCAGCGGCAACAGGTCGGGATCGGGGAAGTAGCGATAGTCCTGCGCCTCTTCCTTGGAGCGCATGGAGCGCGTCTCGCCCGCTGTCGGATCATACAGGCGCGTCTCCTGCGTGATCGAACCGCCGTCTTCGAGAATCTCGATCTGGCGACGCGCTTCATATTGAATCGCTTGGGAAATGAAGCGGAAGCTGTTGACGTTCTTGATCTCGCAGCGCGTCCCCAGGAAGCTGAAGTCGCCCGTTTCCTTGAACTTGTGATAGTTCCCGGCGCGGCAGACTGACACGTTCACGTCGGCGCGCAGATTGCCCTTCTCCATGTCGCCGTCGCAGGTGCCGAGGTAGATCAGGATGGTGCGGATCTTCTTGACATAGGCGACCGCCTCTTCCGGCGTGCGGATGTCGGGGCGCGAGACGATCTCCATCAGCGCCGTGCCCGCACGGTTCAGGTCGACGTAGGATTCGGTCGGCGACAGGTCGTGGATCAGCTTGCCCGCGTCCTGTTCCAGGTGCAGGCGTTCGATGCCGACGTTGAAGAAGCTGCCGTCCTCGGCCTCCACCTCGACCACGCCCTCGCCCACGATGGGGTGATACAGCTGGCTGATCTGATAGCCGGTCGGCAGGTCGGGATAGAAGTAGTTCTTGCGGTCGAACTGGCTCTTCAGATTGATCTGGGCGCGCAGGCCCAGGCCCGACTTCACCGCCTGCTCGACGCAGTATTTGTTCAGGGTCGGCAGCATGCCGGGGAAGCCCGCGTCGATCAGCGACACCTGCTCGTTCGGCCCGGCGCCGAAGCCGACCGCCGCGCCCGAGAACAGCTTGGCGTTCGAGGCGACCTGGGCGTGGATCTCCAGACCCATGACGATTTCCCAAGCGCCCGTGCGGCCTTGGATCAGTTTGGAGTTCTCAGTCATGCTCACCACCAACGGTCCGGCTTGGCGACGAAGCCCGCCGCGTCTTCGAGGGCGCCTGCGACCTGGAAGACGGTCGCTTCATCCAGGGCCTTGCCGATGACCTGCAGGCCCAGCGGCAGGCCGTCGGCGCTGAGGCCGGCGGGGACCGAGATGCCCGGCAGACCGGCCAGGTTGGTCGTCACCGTGAAGACGTCGTTCAGATACATGGTCAGGGGGTCGATCTGCTTGTCGCCGATGGCGAAGGCGGCCGACGGGGTGGACGGCGTCAGGATGGCGTCCACCTGGCCCCAGACGTTGTCGAAGTCCTGGGCGATGCGGCGACGCACCTTCAGCGCCTTGACGTAATAGGCGTCATAGAAGCCCGCCGACAGCACATAGGCGCCGATGGTCAGGCGGCGCTGGACCTCCTTGCCGAAGCCCTCGGCGCGCGAGGTCGCATAGAGGTCGTCCAGAGAGGTGAACTGCTCGGCGCGGTGGCCGAAGCGCATGCCGTCATAGCGCGCCAGGTTCGACGACGCCTCGGCCGGGGCCACGATGTAATAGGTCGGCAGGGCGTATTTGGTGTGCGGCAGGCTGATCTCGACGATCTCGCAACCGGCGGCCTTCAGCCACGCGACGCCCTGCTCCCACAGCTTCTGGATCTCGGCGGGCATGCCGTCGAGGACATATTCCTTGGGCACGCCGATGCGCAGGCCCTTGACCGACTGGCCGACCGACTGGGTCCAGTCGGGGGTCGGGATGTCGAGGCTGGTCGAATCCTTGGCGTCGAACGAGCACATGGAATTCAGCAGCAGGGCCGAATCCTTGACCGTCTTGGCGATCGGCCCGGCCTGATCCAGCGAGCTGGCGAAGGCGACCATGCCGTAGCGGCTGGCGCGGCCGTAGGTCGGCTTGATGCCCACGGTGCCGGTGAAGGCGGCGGGCTGGCGGATCGAGCCGCCGGTGTCGGACGCCGTCGCAGCCAGGCACAGGTCCGCCGCCACGGCCGAGGCCGAACCGCCGGACGAGCCGCCCGGCGTCAGGTCGGCGTTCGAGCCCTTGGACTTCCACGGGTTCTTCACCGGACCGAAGGCCGAGGTCTCATTGGACGAGCCCATGGCGAACTCGTCCATGTTCAGCTTGCCCAGCATGACCGCCCCGTCGCGCCACAGATTGGCGGTGACGGTCGATTCATACGGCGGCACGAAGCCGCGCAGCATGTTGGAGCCGGCGGTCGTCTGCACGCCCTCGGTGCAGAACAGATCCTTGATGCCCAGCGGCGCGCCTTCCAGCGCCCCGCCCTCGCCCTTGGCCAGACGGGCGTCGGACGCGCGCGCCTGTTCCATCGCCTTGTCCGCCGTCACCTCGACATAGGCGTTCAGCGTCGGGTTCGAGGCTTCGATGTTGGTCAGGAAGGCCTTGGTCAGTTCTTCGGACGAGAAGGTCTTGGCCTTCAGGCCGTCGATGGCGTCGGCCAGCGTCAGCTTGGTCAGATCGGTCATGACTTACTCCACGACCTTGGGTACGACGAAGAAGCCGTCGGCGGATTTGGGCGCGTTGGACAGGACGTCGGCGACCTTGTCGCCGTCCGTCACCAAGTCGTCGCGCATGCGCAGCGGCTGGGACACGTTGGAGGTCATCGGTTCGACGCCCTGCACGTCCACCTCGTCCAGCTGTTCGATCCACTTCAGGATGCCGTTCAGCTCCTGGGCCAGGGGCTCCAGGCGGTCCTCGGGGGTCTTGATGCGGGCGAGATGCGCAACCTTGCGCACCGTCGCGGCGTCGATGGCCATGCGGCCCTCCAAAGCATGAGAGTCTAAGGGGTCGGGATTAGCGTTTCGCCGCCGTTTCGACAAGGATTTGGGTGCAGGCGCGAAATGAGCTTGGCCGTTGCGGCCAAACGCCCCCTATCGAAGGCCCGAGCGGCGCCTAAGTATGAGGCGCAGATCACAGGAGACGCGACCATGAAGATCACCGGCCCCCAAGTCCGCGCCGCGCGCGCCCTGGTGCAATGGCCGCGCGACCATGTGGCCCGCCTGTCCGGCCTGACGGTGGACGCCCTGGCCGACTTCGAGCGCGAAAACGTCGATCCCGGCGACGAGGCCCGCAGCCGCCTTCAGGCCGCGCTGGAGGAAGGCGGCGCCGTCTTCCTGCACGAAGAAGACGGCGGCCTGGGCGTGCGGCTGAAGTTCACCCGCAAGGAAGTGCGCTCGATCCGCAGCCTGGAGAACGAAGGCGGGCCGGTCGGGGACGACGACGTGTGAGTCCGTCTCCAACTCCGCTCATCCCGGCGGAGGGAAAGGGGCCCACGCTTTGACACGCGCCCCGTCTGGGCCTAACGCGCCCTCGTGCCTGTCCTTGATCTCTCCGAACTGCCCGCCGCCTGCCCGCCCAACACCCCGTGGCTGGGCCTGGACCTGGGCGAGAACACCATCGGCGTCAGCGTGTCCGACACCGGCCGCATCATCGCCAGTCCGCTGGAGCTGATCCGCAAGACCAAGTTCAGCCAGGACGCCGAACAACTGTTCAGGATCATGGACGGCCGCAAGGTCTCGGCCCTGGTCATCGGCCTGCCGCTGAACATGGACGGCACCGAAGGACCGCGCGCCCAGTCGTGCCGCGCCTTCGCCCGCAATCTGGAGCGGTTTCGGCCGGTCAACGTCGCCTTTCAGGACGAGCGCCTGTCGACCACCGCCGTCGAGCGGTTCCTGATCGACGAGCTGGACCTGACCCGCAAGCGCCGCGCCGATGTGGTGGACCGCACCGCCGCCGCATGGATCCTGCAAGGCGCGCTGGACCGGCTGCGCGGCTGAGATGGCGGCCATCCTCGCGGGCGTCCTGCCGGTCTTCCTGCTGCTGGCGCTCGGTTATGGGCTGAAGAAGTCGGACTATCTGCCCGACGCCGCCTGGCGGCCGATCGAGAAGCTGGCCATCAATGTCCTCTATCCCGGCTTCCTGATCCCCGCGATCTGGAATGCAGACCTGTCAGGCTCGGCCGCAGGCGCGGCAGGCGCCGCCGCCGTCACCGTGTCCATCATCATTTCGACCCTGACCCTGCTGTCCAAGCCCCTGTTGCCCCTCAGCGGCCCGGCCTACACCAGCGTCTTTCAGGGCATGATCCGCTGGAACAGCTTCGTCTTCCTGCCGGTCGTGCAGGCGACCTTCGGACCTGCGGGCGTGGGCCTGGCCGCCGTGGTCATCGCCGCCATGATCCCCGTCAGCAACATCCTGAGCGTCGTCGTCCTGGCCAAATGGGGCGCGGGGCAGCACGGCGCCTCGCCCAGGGCGCTGTTCCGGGCGATGATGTCCAACCCCATCCTGCTGGCCTGTCTGCTGGGGCTGGCGTTGAACTTCTCGGGCGCGCCGCAGCCGCCGGGGGTAAGCGAGACGTTGCAACTGCTGGGATCGGCCGCCCTGCCGCTAGGTCTGATCGTGGCGGGCGCGGGCCTCAGCTTCCGCGAACTGGCGCGCACGCGGGTGACGGTCGGCGCCGTCGTCGTGGTCAAGATGATCGTGACGCCGCTGGCCATGTGGCAACTGGCGCGCCTGTATGGCGGCGATGAGCTGGCGCAGGGAATCGCCCTGCTGTGCGGCGCGGCCCCCGGCGCCGCCTCGGCCTATGTGCTGGCGCGTCAGATGGGCGGAGACGCGCCGCTGATGGCCGGGATCATCGCAGCGACGACGGTATTCTCCGTGATCGGCATTCCAATGGCGCTGCTGCTATTCCATCTGACCTGAGTCCCCCCTATAGCGGCGTCTCGATGACCCAAGCCGCTCCCGTCACCGAACTCATTCAGGAACGGCTGACCCCGTTCCCCCGCGATCACTTCCTGGCCGCAGGCGATCTGAACCCGCCCGCCGCCCTGGCCTTGCTCGACCTGGCCGACGCCTTCGTCGACTTCAACCGGCAATCCGCCAAGGGCGTGGACCTGCTGCGCGGTCAGACGGTCGTGAACCTGTTCTTCGAGAACTCGACGCGGACCAGCTCTTCCTTCGAGATCGCGGCCAAGCGTCTGGGCGCCGACGTCGTGACCATGCCTGTCGCCTCTTCCTCGGTGAAGAAGGGCGAGACGCTGATCGACACCGCCGTGACGCTGAACGCCATGAAGCCGGAGATTCTGGTGGTGCGCCACGCCTCCTCGGGCGCGGTGGACCTGCTGTCGCAGAAGGTCGGATGCGCCGTGGTCAACGCCGGCGACGGGCGCCACGAGCACCCGACGCAGGCCCTGCTGGACCTGCTGTCCATGCGGCGCGCCTTCGGCGACGTAGGCGGGCTGAGCGTCGCCATCTGCGGCGACATCGCCCACAGCCGCGTGGCGCGCTCAAACGTCGCCCTGCTGCAGATGATGGGCGCGCGGGTGCGGCTGATCGGCCCGCCGACGCTGGTGCCCGGCGACGCGGACCGCTGGGGCTGCGAGGTCTTCCACGACATGAAGGACGGCCTGAAGGGCGTCGACGTGGTCATGATGCTGCGCCTTCAGCTGGAGCGGATGGCGGGAGCCCTGATCCCCTCGACGCGCGAGTATTTCCGCTTCTGGGGTCTGGACCGCGAAAAGCTGGCCTGGGCCGCCCCCAACGCCAAGGTCATGCACCCCGGCCCGATGAACCGGGGCGTCGAGATCGATTCCGACGTGGCCGACGACCTGAGCGTCTCCCTGATCCAGGATCAGGTCGAGATGGGCGTCGCCGCCCGCATGGCCGTTCTGGCCGCCCTCGCCCACCGCCGCGCGGGAGGCGCCGCATGACCGCCGCTCAATCTCAGCCGATCGCTATCATCAACGCTCGCTTGCTGGACCCGGCCAGCGACTACGACGGCCCCGGCGCGGTCCTGATCGAGAACGGCCGCATCGTCGAGGTCATCCACGGGCAAGCGACCCAACGCCCCGAGGGCGTGCAGATCATCGACGCCGAGGGCCGCTGCCTGGCGCCCGGCCTGATCGACATCCGGGTCAAGACCGGCGAGCCGGGCAATGAGCCCAAGGAGACGCTGAAGTCAGCCAGCCTGTCGGCGGCGGCGGGCGGCGTCACCACCATCGTCGTCCAACCCGACACCGATCCCGCCATCGACGACCCCGCCCTGATCGACCACATCCAGCGGCGCGGCGCGGCGCTCGATCTGGTCCACGTCCGCGCGGCGGGCGCGGCGACGCAAGCCCGCGACGGCGAGCGCATGGCCGAGATCGGCCTGATGCACGAGGCGGGCGCCCTGTATTTCACCGACGGCGACCGGGTGATCCGCAACACCCGCACCCTGCAACGGGTCATGAGCTACGCCGCCTCCTTCAACGCCCTGATCGCCTGTCGTCCGACCGAGCCGTGGCTGTCGGAGGGCGCGGTCGCGACCTCGGGCGAACTGGCGACGCGGCTGGGCCTGTCGGGCGCGCCCGCCATCGCCGAGCGCATCCAGCTAGAACGCGATCTGGCCTTGGTCGAGCAGACCGGCGCGCGCTTCCTGATCGACCAGATCTCGACCGAGGGCGCGTTGGAGACGCTGGCCCGCGCCCGTGCGCGAGGGCTGGAGGTCGCGGCCTCGGCCTCGATCAACCACCTGTGCTTCAACGAGATCGACATCGGCGACTATCGGACCTTCTACCGGCTGGACCCGCCGCTGCGCGCCGAGAGCGACCGGCAGGCCCTGGTCGAGGCGGTGCGCGACGGTCTGATCGACGTCATCACCTCGGCCCACTGTCCCGAACCGGCTGAAAACAAGCGCCGTCCTTTCGCCGAGGCCGAGCCGGGCGCCGTGGGTCTGGAGACCCTGATGCCCGCCGCCCTGACGCTGCACCACGAATACGGCGTCGACCTGCTGGACGTGCTGCGTCCGCTGACGCAGGGCCCCGCCGCCCTGCTGGGGCTGGAGGCCGGTGAGCTGTCGCAAGGCGCGCCCGCCGATCTGGTGCTGTTCGACGCCGGGGCGCCTGTGGTGATCGACGCCGCGACGCTTCGCTCCAAGTCGAAGAATTCGCCCTTTGACGGGCGGCGACTGCAAGGGAAGGTCTTGCTCACCGTCGTTTCGGGCCGCATCGTCCACGACGCACGTTAAGGGGAGCGAATCACTTGCAGGATCTGGCGGGGCCGGCGCTCCTTACGCTCGGGCTTGTGGCTATTGGCGGATACCTGCTGGGCTCCATCCCGTTCGGCGTGGTCCTGACCCGCGCGGCGGGCGCGGGCGACGTGCGCAACATCGGCTCGGGTAATATCGGCGCGACCAACGTCCTGCGCACCGGGCGCAAGGATCTGGCTATCGCCACCCTGATCCTGGACGCGGGCAAGGGCGCGGTCGCCCTGCTGATCGCGCGTCATCTGCTGGGAACCGACGTCGCGGGCGCCATCGCCGGCGGCGCGGCCTTCCTGGGCCACCTGTTCCCCGTCTGGCTGGGGTTCAAGGGGGGCAAGGGGGTGGCGACCTTCTTCGGTCTTATCCTGGCCGCGTGCTGGCCGCTGGGCCTGCTGGCGGCGGCGACCTGGCTGATCATGGCCTTCGCCTTGCGCTATTCCTCGCTGTCGGCCCTGGTGGCGGCGGCGCTGACGCCGTTCTACGCCCTGCTGCCCCTGCCTGCGCTGGGTCTGCCTGCGCCGCAGCCCATCTTCATCATGGCGGTCTTCACCGCCGTCCTGATCTTCATCCGCCACCATGAGAACATCGGCCGCCTGCTGAAAGGCGCCGAGCCCAAGATCGGGGCGAAGAAGGCGTGACGGCGCTGTCGGAGGCCGAGCGCTTCGCCCGCCTCCGGCTCGCCCGGACCGACCGCGTCGGCCCCGTGGCCTTTTCCCAGCTGTTGCAGCGGTTCGGTTCGGCCGAGCGCGCGCTGAACGCCCTGCCCGACCTGATCCGCAGCCGGGGGCGCAGCGGCTATTCCATCCCGACGCCCGAAACCGTCGAGGCCGAACTGGAGGCCGGCGCCCGCATCGGCGCGCGACTGATCCTGTGGGGCGAGACCGCCTATCCCGAGGCCCTGGCCGCCGTTGATCCGCCGCCGCCCCTATTGTGGACGCTGGGCGATCCGGCGCTGATGCAGCGGCCCTGCATGGCCATCGTCGGGGCGCGCATCGCCTCGGCGGGCGGCCAGCGCATCGCACGCGGCCTAGCCCAGCAGTTGGGCGAAAGCGGCCAGGTCGTCGTCTCGGGTCTAGCGCGCGGGGTAGATGCGGCCGCGCACCTGGGCGCGCTGGAGACCGGCACGGTCGCCGTGCTGGGCGGCGGGGTGGACGACGTCTATCCGTCCGACAACGCCGACCTGTATCGCCAGATCGCCGAGCGCGGCTGCATCGTATCGGAAAGCCCCGTCGGCGCGCGGGCGCAGGCGCGCGACTTCCCGCGTCGCAACCGCATAATCTCGGGCCTGTCGCGCGGCGTGGTGGTGGTCGAGGCGGAAATCCGCTCAGGCTCCCTGATCACCGCGCGGCTGGCGGGCGAACAGGGGCGCGACGTCTTCGCCGTACCGGGTTCGCCGCTGGACCCGCGCTCCAAAGGGCCGAACGAGCTGCTGCGTCAGGGCGCCATCCTGTGCGAAGGGATCGAGGACATCGAGCGGGCCTACGCCGCTCTGCGGACGCTGCGCGAACCGCCCGCTGATTCGCCGTTCGCCGCCGGTTCGCCGGATCAGATCGACGATGCGGTGCTGGATCGTATCGAAGCCCTGCTGTCGCCGACGCCCATCGGTCGCGACGAACTGGCGCGCGCAGCCGGATTGTCAATTGCGGAAACGGCCGCCGCCCTGCTGGAGCTTCACCTCGCAGGGCGGGCGACCTTGCTGCCCGGCGGACTGGCCTCGACCTAGGCGGGCGCGGTGCGGCGGGCCATATCCGCCGCGCTTTCCAGCAGACCGGCCAGCCGCTCATCCCCGTCCCAGCGGGCCATTCCGGCCAGTTCCGTGGCCATGGCGGCCACATATTCACGGACCGGATAGTCCGTCAGGTCAGGGCCTGTCGCCTTGCGACGTCGTTGCACTGGCTTGTTCATCGTCAACCCTCCCGAGAACGCCTGAGAGGAACACAACTCAAGGAGGTTTGTAAACTCACGTTACCCGGAAAGGTTGCTCATATAAAACGGGCCGATTGACTTCCGCGTCCGCCGCAACCACGTTCGCGCCCCGTTTTCCCCGATAGAGCGCCATGAATCTCGTTATCGTCGAGAGCCCCGCCAAGGCCAAGACCATCAATAAATACCTGGGCTCGGACTATAAGGTTCTGGCTTCCTACGGCCACGTCCGCGACCTGCCGTCGAAGGACGGCTCGGTTCTGCCTGACGATGACTTCGCCATGCACTGGGAGGTCGACGCCAAGGCGTCCAAGCGCCTGTCCGAGATCGCCGAGGCCGCCAAGGCCGCCGACCGCGTCATCCTGGCGACCGACCCCGACCGCGAGGGTGAGGCGATCAGCTGGCACGTTCTGGAGATCCTGAACAAGAAGAAGGCGCTGAAGGACACAGACGTCCAGCGCGTCACCTTCAACGCCATCACCAAGTCCGCCGTGCTGGAGGCCATGGCCAACCCGCGCCAGCTGGATATGGAGCTGGTGGACGCCTATCTGGCGCGCCGGGCGCTGGACTATCTGGTGGGCTTCAACCTGTCGCCGGTGCTGTGGCGCAAGCTGCCGGGCGCCCGTTCGGCCGGTCGCGTTCAGTCGGTCGCCCTGCGCATCGTCGTCGATCGCGAGATGGAGATCGAGAAGTTCAAGGCTCAGGAATACTGGTCGGTCGAGGCCGACCTGATCGCCGACAGCCCGCCCTTCACTGCCCGTCTGGTCAAGCATGACGGCAAGCGCGTCCAGCGCCTGGACATCGTGTCCGAGGCCATGGCCATGGCGGCGCGCGAGGCCGTTCACAGCGGCGACTTCACCATCAAGTCGGTAGAGAAGAAGCCGGCCAAGCGGTCCCCCGCCCCGCCCTTCACCACCTCGACCCTGCAACAGGAAGCCGCGCGCAAGCTGGGCTTCACCGCCCAGCGCACCATGCAGGCGGCGCAGAAGCTGTATGAGGGCGTCGACGACACCGGCGGCCTGATCACCTACATGCGTACCGACGGCGTCTATGTGACGCCCGAGGGCATCGCCCAGGCGCGCGAGGCCATCGGCCAGCGTTTCGGCCCCGCCTACGTCCCGGCCGAGCCGCGCTACTACAAGACCAAGGCCAAGAACGCTCAGGAAGCGCACGAGGCCATTCGTCCGACCAACATCCTGCGCAACCCCGACACCCTGCGGCTCGATAGCGATCTGCAGCGGCTGTATGAGCTGATCTGGAAGCGGATGATCGCCTCGCAGATGGAATCGGCGCGTCTGGACCGCACCACGGTCGAGATCGAGACGCCCGACGGCCAGACGGGCCTTCGCGCCACCGGCCAGGTCGTGGTCTTCGACGGTTTCATCGCCGCCTATGAAGAAGGCCGCGACGACAGGCAGAAAGGCGCTGAGGACGAGGACGACGAAGGCGGCCGCCTGCCTGCGCTGAAGGAAGGCGCCAAGGCCAAGGTCGAGGCGATCCGCACCGACCAGCACTTCACCGAGCCGCCGCCGCGCTTCTCGGAAGCCACCCTGGTCAAGAAGCTGGAAGAACTGGGCATCGGCCGCCCGTCGACCTACGCCTCCATCCTGACGACCCTGCGCGACCGCGAATACGTCCGCATGGACAAGAACCGCTTCTTCCCTGAGGACAAGGGACGGCTGGTCACGGCCTTCCTCGAGCAGTTCTTCGCCAAATGGGTCGAGTACGACTTCACCGCCGCGCTGGAGACCCAGCTGGACGAGGTGTCGGCGGGCGATCTGGACTGGAAGACCCTGCTGCGCCGCTTCTGGCAGGACTTCCACGCCGCGACCCAGGCCGCAGGCGAACTGCGCACCACGGCCATCCTGGATCACCTGAACGAGGCGCTGGGCCCGCACATCTTCCCGGACAAGGGCGACGGATCCAATCCCCGCGAATGCCCGGTCTGCCATGAAGGCCAGCTGAGCCTGAAGACCAGCCGTTTCGGCGCCTTCATCGGCTGCTCGCGCTATCCAGAGTGCAAATACACCCGCCCGGTGGCCTCTCCCGACGCGGCCGACGGCGGCGCCGAGAGCGGCGATCGCGAACTGGGCGTCGATCCGGCGACCGGCCAGCCGGTGCATCTGAAGATCGGCCGCTTCGGCCCCTATGTCGAAACCACGCCCCCGGATGCGGACAAGCCCAAGCGCTCGTCCCTGCCCAAGGGCTGGTCCCCGGCATCGATCGATCTGGAGAAGGCGCTGCGCCTGCTCAGCCTGCCGCGCGACGTGGGTCCGCACCCCGAAGACGGCAAGATGATCACCGCCAGCCTGGGCCGCTACGGTCCGTTCGTGGCGCACGCGGGCACCTACGCCAACGTGGCGGACATCGAGGAAGTGTTCGACGTCGGCCTAAATCGCGCCGTGGCCCTGCTGGCTGAGAAGCGCGCGGGTCGTGCGGGCCGCACCTCGGCCGCCGCGCCGTTGAAGGAGCTGGGCGCCCACCCGGAAACGGGCGAGGCCGTGCAGGTCATGGCCGGCCGCTACGGCCCCTACGTCAAGTCGGGCAAGATCAACGCCACCCTGCCCAAGGGCACGGCGCCTGAGGACATGACGATGGAGGCCGCCCTGCCCCTACTGGCCGCCAAAGCCGGCGCCGCGCCCAAGAAGAAGGCGCCCGCCAAGAAGGCGGCTGCGAAAAAGCCTGCGGCGAAGAAGGAGCCTGCCGCCAAGAAACCGGCCGCGAAGAAGGCCCCCGCCAAGAAGGCGGCCAAGGCTGCGGAAGCCGAATAAGACGAAGCGCCCTCGTTCTCACGAACGGGGGCGTTTTTCTTACCGCCCCGCGACCAACTCATTGCGGACGCGACGGCCCAGGGGATCTCGGCCTGGCCAGCTCTCCCCAACGGACGCCTCGACATAGGGCGTGCAGAAGCGCGAGATGATCATGCGCGGGCGGATTTCGTTCAGACAGACGCGATCCCCCTCACGCGCCCAGCGCGCGGTCAGGCGCCGTCCATCCGAGAACAGGGCGCGGTAACGGCCGTCACGGTCGAACCAGTGCTTGACCCAATCGCCGTCCGGATAATGGGAAACGACCGTATTGCCGAAAGCCGCCTGCATGGCGTCGACGTTTCCGCCGCTGCCTGAGGCTGACGCGCTCGCAGGCGCGGCCAACATCAGCGTGATCAGCACGGCTGCGCGCATCCGGTCCCTCTCCCAATCGTCTTTGCAGTCCCCAGGCGGACCATACAGGCCGAAACGCCGTTGCCAAGCGGCCCGTTCCGAACGGAAATACTTGACTGAGGCGTAGGGCTTTCTCTATACGGCCGCAGGCTCGGAACAGGACTGGCGATGCGCGCCGCCCGCTCGCCCACGAGGGGCGGTTCCGTCAGCTGAAGGCGTTTGCGAACGCTATCCTCCGTCCCTTCAGGACTGCATGACTGAATTTTCCAAGCTGGGCCTCTCGCCCACGACCCTTCAGGCGGTCGCCGATACCGGCTACACGACCGCCACGCCGATCCAGGAGCAGGCCATTCCGGTGGCCCTCGCCGGGCGCGACGTCCTCGGCATCGCCCAGACCGGCACCGGCAAGACGGCCGCCTTCACCCTGCCCATGGTCGATCGCCTGGCCTCGGGCCGCGCCCGCGCCCGGATGCCGCGCGCCGTGGTGCTGGCGCCGACCCGCGAACTCGCCGACCAGGTGGCGGAAAGCTTCGCCAAATACGCCAAAGGCACGCGCCTGAACTGGGTGCTGCTGATCGGCGGCGTCTCCATGGGCGACCAGATCGCCGCCCTGAACAAGGGCGTGGACGTTCTGATCGCCACGCCCGGCCGCCTGCTGGACCTGTTCGATCGCGGCAAGATGCTGCTGACCGGCGTCGAGCTGATGGTGGTCGATGAGGCCGACCGGATGCTGGACATGGGCTTCATCCCGGACATCGAACGCATCTTCAAGCTGACGCCGCCGCGCCGCCAGACCCTGTTCTTCTCGGCCACCATGCCGCCGGAGATCACGCGCCTGACGCAGCAGTTCCTCAAGGATCCGACCCGGATCGAGGTGGCGCGCCCGGCCACGACCGCCGACACCATCACCCAGCACATCACCCGCCTGCCTTCCTCGGACCCCAAGGCCAAGCGCACCGCCCTGCGCGCCCTGGTCGAGCGCGGCGACGTCCAGAACGGGATCGTCTTCTGCAACCGCAAGTCGGAAGTCGACATCGTCGCCAAGTCGCTGCAGGTCCACGGCTTCAACGCCGCGCCGATCCACGGCGACCTGGACCAGTCGCTGCGGATGAAGACCCTGTCCGACTTCCGCAGCGGCGAGCTGAAGCTGCTGGTCGCCTCCGACGTCGCCGCCCGCGGCCTGGACATCCCGGCCGTCAGCCACGTCTTCAACTATGACGTCCCGCATCACGCCGACGACTATGTCCACCGCATCGGCCGCACCGGGCGCGCCGGGCGCCTGGGCGAGGCTTTCATGATCGTGACGCCCGCCGACGACAAGTCGTTGGACAAGGTGCTGAAGCTGATCAAGAAGGAGCCGGTCGAACTGCCGCTGGACGACATCGACTTCGCCTCGATCAAGGATCGCCCGCGCGACGACAGCCGCTCTTCGCGCGGCCGTGGACGCGGCGAGCGCAGCGAACGCAGCCGTTCACGCAAGACGGTTGAAGCCGCCCCGGTCGACATCGAGTCCGACGCGCCCGTCGCCGCTGAAGTCGTCGCGCCCCACAAGGCTGATGAAGCGCCGCGTCGTTCGCGCAGCCGCAAGAAGTCCGAGGATCGCGCCTCGACTGCGGCTCCCGCCGCCGCTCCTGCCGTCGCCAAATCGTCCGGAGATATCCGGGGCAGCGCTTTCGGTGATGATGTGCCGGCTTTCCTGCGTCGCCCGGTTATTTTTGCTGATTGACGTCGCGATTCTTGATTTAACCCTGCGTTACGGAAGGCCGGGCTAACCTCCTGGCCTGAACTTTCCAGGGGCGCTTCAAGGCATGACCACTCAGGTCGAAACCACGGTTCGTAGTCCGGAAGCCTATGCCTTGGCGCACCGCGCAGTTGATGCGATGCAAGAGGCGAGCGTCTGGCCGACTCCGCTGAACTTCGAGCTCTGGCTGCACTATCTCAGTGCGCCGGACAGCCCGTTGAGCCAGGAGATGGCGCGGCTGCTGGCCAGCGGCGCGCCCTTCACTGACACCACAGCCGAGATGCTGGCCGCCGAATTCCTGCCCCGCAGCCGCCTGTCGGAAGAGATTCGCGACGCGGGCGCCGTGCTGAACCGCGAACTGGCCGCCGTCGCCGCCGCCATCGACAAGGCGCGCGAAAGCCAGGCCGACTACGGCGACACCCTGTCACAGGCGGTCGACCGCATGGCCTCAGCGCCCGACACCGACAGCCTGGGCGTCATCGTTTCCTCCCTCAGCGACGCCACGCGACGGATCCGACGCCACACCTCGGCGCTGGAGCGTCGTCTGGAATCCTCCAACCGCGAAGTCGTCAAGCTGCGCGACCACCTGGAGCAGGTCCGTCGCGACGCCATGACCGACGCCCTGACCAATCTGGCCAACCGCAAGGCGTTCGACGAACAACTGCAGCGCATGTGCGACGAAGCCGAGAGCGACGGCACCCCCATCGGACTGGCGCTGATCGATATCGACCACTTCAAGCGCTTCAACGACACCTGGGGCCATCAGACGGGCGACCAGGTGCTGCGCTATGTCGCCAGCGTCCTGGCCCGCATCGCGCGCACGCCGCGTGTCGCCGCCCGTTATGGCGGTGAAGAGTTCGCCGTCATCTTCCCGCGTGAGACGGCGGGCGCCGTCGAGGCCGCCCTGAACGCGGCCCGCGAAGAGATCGCCTCGCGCAGCCTGCGTCGTCGTTCGACCAATGACGACCTAGGCGCCGTGACCATTTCCGTCGGCTTCGCCCTGCGCCACTCCGGCGAAGCCGCGTCCCATTTCCTGGGGCGCGCCGACGAGGCGCTCTACGCCTCCAAGCGCACGGGCCGGAACCGCGTCACCAACGCCGAATTGGCGGCCTCCGCCGCCGCCTGAGGTTCGCCTCAGTAGGACAGGCGCAGACCCAGCGACAGGGTGCGCGGCGGAGCGTAGCCGGCAACGCCGCCCGCCGTTTCCGAGACCTCGACTTCGGCGTCGAACAGGTTGTCCGCCGCCAGCCACAGCAGGGTTCGCGGTCCGGCGCGCCATTCCGCGCGAGCGTCGACGGTGACGGCGGCCTCCAGAACGCGGCTGTTGAGATCATCCTCAAACCGCTTGCTTTCATAGCGGGCCTGTATCGACAGGCCGAGCCGGTCAGACGCCTGCCAGTCCAGCCCGCCCGTCGCGCTCCAGATCGGCGCCTGCGCGGGACGCAGCCCGGTCAGCTGAGGCGCGGCTGATCCGCCGTCCATCCGCGCGTCGGTGATCGACAGGGCGCCGTTCAGGGTCAACCCGCCTCGCAGCGCCTGACGCGCCGTCAGCTCCACGCCCTTGGCCTCGATGGTCCCGGCGTTCTGACGCTGGCGCAGAACGCCGCCCGCCGGAACAAAACCCGCCCGCGGAAACGTTCCCGGCCCCTCGGCGATGGTGACGTTGACGATGGCGTCCTCGATCCGGTTCCAGAACAAATTGACGCCGAAGGCCGAAATCGGCCCCTCGAACGCCAGTCCCGCCTCGATCCCTTGCAGCGTCTCGGGAACCAGAGCCGCATTGGCCTCGGTCAGGTCGTTGCCGACGCGGAACGGACGGTGCAGCTCATTCAGACTCGCCGGGCGGAAGCCGGAATAGGCCGCCGCCCGCGTCGCCCAACCGCCGCCGATGAAACGGCGCGCCGCCAGGCGGGCGCTGACCACCTCGCCCGAACGATCCGGATCGCTCTCGTCCAAGGTCGGCGAGCCCGTGGCGCGGTCCCACTCTCGCCGCCGGCCGTTTTCGTTACGCCAGCCGTCCAGCCGCAGGCCGCCCGCCACCAGCCACAGGTCGTCGCTCCACGACCCTTCGCCATAGACGCCCGCCACAGAGGTCGCGCCGCCCGCCACGCGGTCGCGGGTGAAGGCCCCCTGCATGAAGCGGAAACGCTCGCGCGTTTCGCCCTCGTTGAAGCGGGCGTCGGCGCCCAACTCCCATTCCAGCCGCCCTCCGGCGATGTCGCACGCCGAGCGACGCAGGGCCGCATTGACGCCCCACCCTGTCGCAGGCGTTTCATATTGATCATTGGCGGGCGTGGTCGCGCTGCGATCCGCCGCCACGGCGACGGAGGTGTTGGCGAAGTCGCTTTCGCGCCGCCACGCCTGCAAGCGCCAGCCATAGCGACCCTCGTCCGGTCGGCGCGCCGCCGCGGCGGACAGCAGGTGGCCGCTGGCGCTGGATCGAGCCCCCGCGAGGCCTGAACCGCGCTCTTCGTCATAGGCCGAGGCTCGCAGCGATACGCTGGCCTCGCCCAGCGGCGCGTCCAGACGCAGGGCCGCCGCGCGCGCTTCCAGATCCAGCGGCGTGTCCGCCGCCCCGGCCGCCGCGCCGCGCACAGGCGTATAGCCGTCGCTGATCTCATACAGGGCGGTTGCCGTCAGCCGCGCCGGCCCGAGATCGAATCCGCCGGCCCCGGCCAGCCGCGCCCCTCCCCGTTCAGCGACCGAGGAGGACAGCACGCCGCCGCGTTCGCGCTCGCGCAGTTGGATCACGCCCGTCAGAGCGCCCGCGCCATAGGGGCCAGCCCCGGCTCCCCGCACGATGTCGAGACTCTCCAGGCTCTCCGTCGGCGTCTGCGACCAGATCACCCAGCCGCCGAAGGGATCGTTCATGGGCACGCCGTCCAGCGTCACCAGGGTCCGCCCCGCGCCCGACGGCGCGATGGCGCGCAAGGAGATGCCCTGGGTCGTGGGGTTGGCCGCCAGGCTGGAGCTGCGCCGGAACAGGGACACGGCCGGAACAGCGCTCAGGGCCTCGTCCAGCCGATCAGCGCGCGCCAGCGCCGCTTCGTCCAGCCGAATGACCGAAAAGGCCGCCTCGCCCGCCGCAGGCGGCAACCGCGCCGCCGTCACCACGACCTCGTCAACGACGTGCGCCTGAAACTCGATCAACGCTGAACTCCCTGCCAATCGCTCGGCGATCAGGTCAGGGATAGTCGATGCGGTCAGGCTTGTCGTCGGCCGAGCCGCAGCGTCTGCGCGTCAAATGACCGCTGCCCGAGAAACCTCAGCTCGGGAACGCCCTCAACCAGCGCCGCCGCCGGTCCACACGCTGAACAGCAGCCCCAGAACGCCGCGAACCATCAGGCCGAGCGTCATCACGCCGACCGTGGCGCCGATCAGAAACACCGCGCGAAAATGCCGGTGCAGGAAGTAGAGAATGTCGCCTGCCATCTGCGTCGACCCTAAAGGTTAACAGCATGATGACACACGGTTCGGCGAAAACCGCAACAACCGTTCGTGATCAGACCAAGCGGCTCTGCACCAGCGCGGCTTCGATGAAGCTGGCGAACAGCGGGTGCGGAGCGAAGGGGCGGCTGCGGTACTCTGGGTGATACTGCACGCCGATGAACCAGGGGTGATCCTTGCGCTCCACCGTCTCGGGCAGCACGCCGTCCGGCGACAGACCCGCGAAGAACAGGCCGCCCTTCTCCTCCACCGCCTGCCGGTAGTTGATGTTCACCTCATAGCGGTGACGATGGCGCTCGTTGATGTCGGTCTGGCCGTAGATCTCGGCGATCTTCGAGCCAGGCGCCAGGGTGGAGGCATAGGCGCCCAGACGCATGGTGCCGCCCAGATCGCCGCCCTGCTCGCGCTTCACGCGCTCATTGCCCTGGACCCATTCGGTCATCAGGCCGACGACGGGCTCTTCCGCCGGGCCGAACTCAGTCGAGGTCGCCTTGGGATAGCCCGCCAGGTTTCGCGCCGCCTCGATCACCGCCATCTGCATGCCGAAGCAGATGCCGAAGTACGGGATCTTGCGCTCGCGGGCGTAGCGCGCCGCCTCGATCTTGCCCTCGGCCCCGCGTTCGCCGAAGCCGCCGGGCACCAGGATGGCGTGGGCGCCTTCCAGCCGCTCGGCGCAGGCCTGCGGGTCGCCGGCGAAGGTGTCGGCCTCGACCCAGTCGATGTTGACCTTGGCGTTGTTGGCCACGCCGCCGTGCTGCAGGGCCTCGATCAGCGACTTATAGGCGTCCTTCAGGACCGTGTACTTGCCGACCACGGCGATGGTGACCTCGCCGTCCGGATGCAGGCGGCGGCGCACGATCTCGTTCCAGCCGGACAGCTCCGGCTCAGGCGCGTCGGTCAGGCCGAAGTGAGCCAGCACCTGGGTGTCCAGGCCCTCGCGGTGATAGTCCAGCGGCACGGCGTAGATGTCAGCCGAGTCCATCGCCTGGATGACGCTGTCGGGACGGACGTTGCAGAACTGGGCGATCTTGCGCTTCTCGTCGGCCGGGATCGGCGCCTCGCAGCGGCACAGCAGGATGTCGGGCTGGATGCCGATGGAGCGCAGCTCCTTGACCGAGTGCTGCGTCGGCTTGGTCTTCATCTCGCCGGCGGTCTTGATGAAGGGCAGCAGGGTCAGGTGGACGAAGCAGGACTGGCCGCGCGGCAGATCCTGCTCCAGCTGACGGATCGCCTCGAAGAAGGGCAGGCCCTCGATGTCGCCGACCGTGCCGCCGATCTCGACCAGGACGAAGTCCACATCCTCGCCGCCGTCCGTCTTGGCCGGGTTCAGGCAGAACTGCTTGATCTGGTCGGTGACGTGCGGAATCACCTGGACGGTCGCGCCCAGATAGTCGCCGCGCCGCTCCTTCTCGATGATCGTCTGATAGATGCGGCCGGTCGTGATGTTGTCCGACTTGGCCGCCGAGACGCCGGTGAAGCGCTCATAGTGGCCCAGGTCGAGATCCGTCTCGGCGCCGTCGTCGGTCACGAAGACCTCGCCGTGCTGATAGGGGCTCATCGTGCCCGGATCGACGTTGAGATAGGGGTCCAGCTTGCGCAGGCGGACCTTGTAGCCCCGCGCTTGCAGAAGAGCGCCGAGAGCGGCGGAAGCGAGGCCTTTTCCAAGAGAGGAAACCACGCCGCCGGTGATGAACACATAGCGAGCCATGGGCGGACACCTTACTCCATGATTCGTCCTGCGCGGAGAGGCTCAGGAAAAATCCAACTGTTGATCAAAAGAAGAAAGCGCGCCTTGCGGCGCGCTTCCCCAAAACTCGATGGCGGCGATGCCCTTATTGGGCGGGCGCGCCCTGGCCGGCCGGCAAGCTGGCTTCCAGATCGTCCAGCGACGGAGCGGCCGGAGCGGCCGGGGTCGCCGGTGCGGCTTCAGGCGTAGCCGGAGCCGTCTGTTGCGGCTGATCCACGGCGATGGAGCCGACGGCGTCGGCGTCGATCACCGAACGCGAACCGCGCGCATAGTTGCCCGCGATCGTCAGGCCGATAGCGCAGACGAAGAAGGCGATCGCCAGGATCGACGTGGTGCGGGTCAGCAGATTGCCCGCCCCGCGCGCCGTCATGAAGCCCGAAGGACCGCCGCCCATGCCCAGGGCGCCGCCCTCGGAACGTTGCAGCAGGATCACGGCCGACAGGGCGACCGAGATTAGGATCATGGCGACGAGCAGAATGGTCTGGAGCATGGCGTCATTCATGTGGGCGCAGAAGCGCGCCGATCAAGCGGCCGCCTCTAACATTGATGGAGGTTTCGGGCAAACGCTCAGGCGCGCGGTCAAACCGCGCGGATGATGCCCAGAAAGTCTTCGGCCTTCAGCGAGGCGCCGCCGACCAGGGCGCCGCCGACCTCGGCCACCGCCAGGATCTCCCTGGCGTTCGACGGCTTGACCGAGCCGCCGTACAGGATCGGGGCGACGCGGCCGCCGTCGCCCAGCTTGGCGACCATGGCGGCGCGCACGGCGGCGTGGACTTCCTCGATCTGCTCCAGCGTCGGCGTCAGGCCGGTGCCGATGGCCCAGACCGGCTCATAGGCGACGGCGAACGCCTTGCCCGCCAGCGAGGCCGGCAGCGAGCCGGCGACTTGACGGCTGACGACCTCGACCGCCTGCCCGGCTTCGCGTTCCTGCAGCGTCTCGCCGATGCAGATGATCGGCTCCAGATCGGCGGCCAGGGCGGCCTCGACCTTGGCGGCGACGTCGGCGTCGGTCTCGCCGAATCCGGCGCGGCGCTCCGAGTGGCCGAGAATCACCAGGCGGGCGCCCGCATCACGGACCATCTCGGCCGAGACCGATCCGGTGTAGGCGCCCGAGGTTTCAGCGTGGCAGTCCTGCCCGCCGATCTCGACGGCGCCGCCCTTCAACGCCTGGGCCATGCGATCGATTAAAGTGGCGGGTGGGCACAGGGCCACGCGACAGGCCGCAGCCTGTTCCTTCAGCGCCTTCTCGAGGGTTTCAGCCTCGGCCAGGCTCGCGCCCAGGCCGTTCATTTTCCAGTTGCCGGCGACCAGCTTCACAGATTGTTTCATGCGGCCTGTCTAGTGGCGACAGCGGCGGAAGCCAAGATGTCGTCAAGCCTCACTTGCGGCGGCGGCCCCGCACCCCCTATACGCGACCCTTGGCGCCCTTTCGACGCCGGCCCTCGTCAGGTTCTTTTCGATGATCACGTACTTCCGAAACTTCGCCAAGTCGAAATGGGCCGCCGGCCTGTTCGCCCTGATCATCCTCAGCTTCCTGATCGTCGGGGCGCAATCCGACATCTTCGCCAACCTGGGGCCGCGCCATATCATCAGCGCCGGGGACCGCAGCGTCGATTCCAACCAGTTCCGCGGCGACTTCGAACGCGTGCGCGCCAATCTGCAGGAACAGGCCGGTCGTCCAGTCAGCTATGACGACATGGTCAAGGAAAACCTGCACCAGCAGTATCTGGACAGCCAGACTCAGCGCCTGGGCTTCCTGGACTGGGCCTATAAGGCGGGCATCCGTCCGGGCAAGGAGCTGGTGCTGGCGGAAATCCGCAAGATTCCGGCCTTCTTCAACCAGATCACCGGCCAGTTCGACAAAGACCTCTACGCCCAGGCCCTGGCCCAGCAGAACCTGACCTCGGAAATGCTCGAGCAGGATCTGCGCGACCAGTATGTCACCTCGCACGTCGGTTCGGCCGTGTTCGCCGGTCTTCAGGCGCCGCGCGTCTACGCCGCCCTGCTGGCGGGTCAGGCGCTGGAAACGCGCGACGGCCGCTGGTTCTCGGTCACTCAGGACATGGCCGGCCGCGCGGGCGCCCCGACCGACGCCCAACTGACCGCCTTCATGAAGGAAAACGAGGCGCGTCTGCGCAGCCCCGAGTTCCGCATGATCTCCCTGGTGCTGTTCACGCCGGGTCCGAACGACCCGCGCCCGACCGTCACCGAAGAACAGATTCAAGAGCGCTATGAGTTCCGCAAGGCCGCCCTGGCTGATCCGGAAAAGCGCACCTTCGTCACCCTGACCGTTCCGACCAAGGAAGCCGCCGACAAGATCGCCGCCGACCTGCGCGCCGGCAAGGCTCCGGCCGAGGTGGCCAAGGCCAACAACATCCAGCTGGGCGACTACAAGGCCACGCCGCAGGCCGCCGTGGGCGACCCCGCCGTCGGCGCCGCCGTGTTCGGCCTGGCCGTCGACCAGGTTTCGGCCCCGATCCAGGGTCGCCTGGGCTTCACCGTCGCCAAGCTGGCCGCCATTCAGGCCGGTCAGGCCGTGACGCTGGAAAGCGCCCGTCCCGCCTTGACCCAGGAACTGCAGGCAGAGGCCGTCAAGGCCGCGACCTACGCCAAGGTCGAGCAGTTCGAGAAGGCCCGTCAGGAAGGCAAGAACCTGGCCGACGCCGCCACGGCCGCCAAGGCCCGCGTCATCCAGCTGCCGCCCTTCACCCAGCAGGGCCAACTGCCGGACGGCCAGCCGATGAACGCCCCGCGTCAGGTTCTGGAAAGCGCCTACACCCTGACCAAGGGCGGCGAGAGCGATGTGATCGACGCCGGCGACGGCCAGTATTTCGCTGTCCGTCTGGACGACATCCGCCCGTCGGCCCTGCCGACGCTGGACGAAGTGCGCGCCCCGCTGGGCCAGCAGTGGACCCTGCGTGAAAACGCCCGTCTGCTGTCGGCCAAGGCTGAACAACTGGCCGGTCGCGTCCGCGCCGGCGAGGACATCGCCAAGGTGGCCGCCGAAGCCGGCGCCCCGCTGACGGTCCGCACCGGCGTGCAACAGAGCCGCGAGTCGCAGGCCCAAGTCGGCGACGGCGTGCTGCGCGGTCTGTTCGGCCAGAGCAAGGGTCAGGTCTTCTCCGACGCCCAGTCGCAGACCGCCTTCGTCGTCGGCCGCGTGGACGCCATCCACGCCGCCAATCCGGCCCTGGCCGCGCCGCTGGCCGAACAGGCCCGCCCGCGTCTGACCGAAGAGCTGGCCAACACCCTGGCCGACCGCACCATCGCCGCCGCCGCTGCACGCACCAAGTCGCGCAACGACCCGGCCCTGGCCCTGCAAGCCCTGGGCGTGGAGGCTCCGGCCGCTGCGCCTGCGGCTCCGGCTGCTCCCGCATCCGCCAAGAAGTAATGCTTGAAGAACGCGACGCCTTCATCGCCGGTCTGACGGCGGGCCGCCCTCAGGTTCTGGTCCGCCGCCTGGTCGATGACCTGGAGACCCCCGTCTCGGCCTTCCTGAAGGTCGGGCACGGGCGGCGCTACGCCAGCCTGTTCGAGTCGGTCGAGGGCGGCGCCGTCAACGGCCGCTACTCCTTCGTAACCCTGTCGCCGGACGTGGTCTGGCGCTGCCGAGACGGCAAGGCCGAGATCGCGCGCGGCGCCGATGTTCTGTCCGACGTCTTCACGCCCGAAGACAGGCCCGCGCTGGAATCCTTGCGCGCCCTGATCGCGGCGACCAAGTTCGAACTGCCCGCCGATCTGCCGCCGATGGCCGCCGGGCTGTTCGGCGTGTTCGGCTACGACATGGTGCGTCTGCTGGAGCCGCTGGGCGCCGCAAATCCCGATCCGCTGGACCTGTCCGACGCCGTCATGGCGCGCCCGGCCCTGGTCGCCATCTTCGATTCGGTGAAGCACGAGATCGTCCTGATCGCCGCCGCCTATCCGGACACCGCGAGCGATCCTGTCCAGGCCTACGCCGCCGCCGAGGCCCGTCTGGAGGACTTCGAGGACCGCCTGCGCGGCCCCCTGCCGATCCAGCGCGAAGTCGAGCCGGTCCCGGCGCCCGATTTCCACTCCCCTGTCGATGAGGCCGCCTTCGGCCGCATGGTGGCGCGGGCCAAGGACTACATCGCCGCCGGCGACATCTTCCAGGTCGTGCTGGCGCACCGTTTCTCGGCCCCGTGGAGCCAGGATCCGTTCGCCTTCTACCGGTCGCTGCGTCGCGGCAATCCATCGCCCTATCTGTTCTTCCTCGACTACGTCGACTTCCAACTGGCCGGGTCCAGCCCGGAGATCCTGGTCCGGTTGAAGGACGGTCGCGTCACCATCCGGCCGCTGGCGGGCACCCGCCCGCGCGGAGCCACGGCCGAACAGGACAAAGCGCTGGAGGCCGAACTGCTGGCAGATCCCAAGGAGCGGGCCGAGCATCTGATGCTGCTGGACCTGGGCCGCAACGACGTGGGCCGCGTCTCTAAGCCCGGCTCGGTCGAGGTCACGGAAAGCTTCGTGGTCGAGCGCTACAGCCAGGTCATGCACATCGTCTCCAACGTGAACGGCGCGGCTGATCCCAAGCTGGACGCGGTGGACACGCTTCTGGCCGCCCTGCCGGCAGGTACGCTCTCGGGCGCGCCCAAGGTGCGGGCGATGGAGGTCATCGACGAGTTGGAGACCGAGAAGCGCGGCGTCGGCTACGGCGGCGGCGTCGGCTACATCTCGGCCAATGGCGAAGCGGACATCTGCATCGTCCTGCGCACCGCCATGTTCGCGAAGGGACAGATCTTCGTCCAAGCCGGCGCCGGCGTCGTCGCCGACAGCGACCCGGCCGCCGAATATGCTGAAACCCTGGCCAAGGCTCGCGCGCCGATGAAGGCCGCCGCCGAAGCGTGGCGATTCACTGCGACCACTCGCGGCCAGGGTGCCGGCGGATCAGTCTAAGGATTGGAAACCGTGGAACCCTGGTCAAACGACACGCCGGGGCCCACGATCATGGTTCCGGCCAGGAGGACCGCCGCTGTGGCGGCGAAGGCGGCTGCGGCAAGCAGGCGCAGGGGTTTCGGTTGTTCCGCCGGGGCCTCGTTCAACAGGGCGCGGGCGTCACGGATGCATTCTACAGGGGTCAAGACGGATTTCTTCCGATGGCGATGCTCCTGTATCGCCCGGACAGCTTAACGTCCGCTTTCAATCGGCCCGACTGTCTTCCATGTTTGGGGCCGCCTTGCCTCCCCCGTCTTCAAGAAGCCTTCGCCATGATCCTCGTCGTCGATAACTACGACAGCTTCACCTACAACCTCGTCCACTACCTCGCGGAGTTGGGCGCCCAGACGCACGTCATCCGCAACGACGACCTGACCGTCGAGGAAGCCTGGGCGCTGAAGCCCGAGGCCGTCCTGCTGTCGCCCGGCCCCTGCGCCCCCGATCAGGCGGGCATCTGCCTGTCGCTGATCGAAACGGCCGCAGAGACCATGCCCATCCTCGGCGTCTGCCTGGGCCACCAGTCGATCGGCCAGGCCTTCGGCGGCGAGGTGGTGCGCGCCAAGACCCTGATGCACGGCAAGACCTCGCCCATCCTGCATGAGGGACGCGGCGTCTTCGGCGGCCTGCCCTCGCCCTTCACGGCGACGCGCTATCATTCGCTGGCCGTGCGCCGCGAGACCCTGCCCGACGCGCTGGAGGTCACCGCCTGGACAGAGGACGGCGAGATCATGGGCCTGTCGCACCGCTCGCGGCCGATTCACGGCGTCCAGTTCCACCCGGAATCCATCGCCACCCAGCACGGCCATGCGATGATCGCCAACTTCCTCGATCTGGCGGGCGTCAAACGATCGGCGAACGTCTGATGGACAGCATCAAGCCTCTGCTGGCCAAGCTGGTCGACGGACAGGTGCTGAACCTGGATGAGGCCAAGAGCTTCTTCGCCGCCTGCCTGCGCGGCGAACCCACCCCGTCACAGGTCGCCGCCGCCGTCACCGCCCTGCGCATCCGCGGCGAGACGGTGGACGAGATCGTCGCCTTCGCCAGCGCCATGCGCGAGGCCGCCCTGTCGCTGGAGCACCCGTTCGATCAGGTGATCGACACCTGCGGCACCGGCGGCGACGGCCAGCACACCTACAACGTCTCGACGGCGGCCGCCTTCGTACTGGCGGGCGCGGGGCTGAAGGTCGCCAAGCACGGCAACCGCGCCATCAGCTCCAAGTCCGGCTCGTCCGACGTTCTGGCCGCCCTGGGCGTCAACCTGGACGCCACGCCCGCCCAGCAGGCGCGGGCGCTGGACCAGGCGGGCATCGCCTTCCTGTTCGCGCCGACCTATCACGGGGCCATGCGCCATGTCGGGCCGGTGCGCGGCGAGATCGGCTTCCGCACCGTGTTCAACCTGCTGGGGCCGCTGTGCAATCCGGCAGGCGCGACGCATCAGGTGATGGGCGTCTATGATCCCGCCCTGCTGGAGCCGCTGGCCGAGGCGCTGGGCCGACTCGGCGCGCGGCGCGCCTGGACCGTCAACGGCCAGGGACTGGACGAACTGACCACCACAGGCCCGACCGAGGTGGCCGAATGGAAGGACGGCGCCGTGCGCCGCTTCACCGTCACGCCCGCCGACGCCGGACTGCCGCTGGCGACGATGGATGATCTGCGTGGCGGCGACGCCGAGCATAACGCCGCCGCCCTGACGGCCCTGCTGGCGGGCGAGCGCGGCCCCTATCGCGACATCGTCCTGCTGAACGCCGCCGCCGCCCTGGTGGTGGCCGGGCGGGTCGAAGATCTGAAATCGGGCGCTGAACTCGCCGCCGCCGTCATCGACGACGGCCGCGCCGCCGCCGCCCTGGCTGAACTGGTGCGCGTCTCCCACGCGCCGATCGAAGACGAGGACGCCTGATGAGCGACGTTCTGGACCGCATCGCCGCCTACAAGCGCGAGGATGTCGCCGCCCGCAAGGCCGCCGTATCACAGGACGCCATCGAGGCCCGCGCCCGCGAGGCCTCGCCTCCGCGCGGTTTCCGCGCCGCCCTGGCTGACCGTTTCTCCGAAACCGGCCGCCCGGCCCTGATCGCCGAGATCAAGAAGGCCAGCCCGTCCAAGGGCCTGATCCGCGCCGACTTCGACCCGCCCGCCCTCGCTCAAGCCTATGAGCGCGGCGGGGCCTCCTGCCTCTCCGTCCTGACCGACGGCCCCAGTTTTCAGGGCGACGACGCCTATCTGACGGCCGCGCGCGCGGCGGTCGCCCTGCCCTGCCTGCGCAAGGACTTCCTGGTCGATCCGTGGCAGGTGGCCGAGAGCCGGGCTCTGGGCGCCGACTGCATCCTGATCATCATGGACATGGTGGACGACGCCCTGGCCGCAGACCTGCTGGCCGAGGCGACCCGCTGGGGCATGGACGCCCTGATCGAAACGCACGACGCCGATGAAATGGCCCGCGCCGCCAAGCTGGTTCAAGGCCGCGACGACGCCCTGATCGGCGTCAACAACCGCTCGCTGCGCACCTTCGAGGTCGATCTGGCGACGACCGAGCAATTGGCGGCGTTGAGCCCTGACGGCGCGCTGCTGGTCGCCGAAAGCGGCCTGTTTACGCCGCAGGATGTAGCGCGCGTGGCCGACGCCGGCGCCCGCGCCCTGCTGGTTGGCGAAAGCCTGATGCGTCAGGCGGATGTCGAAGCGGCCACGCGAGCCTTGCTGGCCTAAGCTTCCCACTTACCGCTCATCCCCGCGGGGTGTGGAGGATCAGCCCGCCTTCGCCGCGATCACCCGGAGCACCGCATCAGCCGCGAGTTCCGACGGGTCCGGCCCGCCTCGTCCCATCAGATCCAACGCCTCCGTCTGACGCCGCGCCTGTTCGGCCGCCGCCTCAGGGTCGGTCAGCAGCCGCCCGACCTCCTTGGCCAAGGCCTGCGGCGTCGCCTCATGCTGGATGAACTCCGGCGCGATAGCTTCATCGGCGGCGATATTGAACAGGGTGATGTGCTTGGCCGTCACCAGCCGCTTCATCAGCACATAGCTCAGCCCGTCGATCTTATAGGCGATGACCATGGGCGCGCCCGCCAGCGCCAGTTCGGTCGAGACCGTGCCGCTGGTGGCCAGGGCGGCGTTCGCGGCCTTCATGGCGTCGTACTTGTCGGCTTCCTGCACCACATGGGCGCGGAAGGGCCAGGCGGCGACCCGGCCCGCCACGTCGGCGGCGACCGTGCCCGCCGCGACGACGGCGATCTCCAGCCCCGGAATCTGGGCCTTCAACTGCTTCACCGCCTGCTCATAGACAGGCGTCATGCGCGTGATCTCGCTGGGTCGGCTGCCCGGCAGGACCAGCAGCAGCGGCGCATCCGCCGCAATGCCTCGCGCGGCCCGAAAGCGGGCGCCGTCGGCCCCCGCCATGTCGACGTGCAGCGCCTGCGAACCCACGACCGTCGTCGGCAGACCCGCCTTCTCGAACCAGGGCGCATCCAGCGCATAGAGGGCCAGCAGATGATCCACCGCCCCCGCCAGCGTCTTGGCGCGGCCCGGCCGCGAGGCCCAGACCTGCGGCCCCACGTATTTGATCAGCGGCGTCTTCGGCGAGGCGGCACGGATCGCCTGAGCCACGCGGATGGTGAAGCCCCAGCTGTCGATCAGCACCACGGCGTCCGGCTTTTCCGCCGCCGCCAGCGTCGCCGTCTCGGCCACCCGCTTCTTGACCTTGCCATAGGCCTTCAGCCCCTCGATCCAGCCCAGGATCGACAGCTCGGCGATGTCGAAGGGACTGGCGACGCCCTCGGCCGCCATCTTGGGGCCGCCCACGCCGACGAAGACCACGTCCTTGCCCAGCCGCGCCTTCAACGCCCGCGCCAGTCCGGCGCCCAGCGCATCGCCCGAGGCCTCGGCCGCCACCAGCATGACCTTCAACGGACGGCTCATCGCGGCTCTCCCCAGACGAACAGGCCCAGACGGTCGGCCGCTTCGACCAGACCTTCGTGGTCGATGACGATCAATCGCCCCTCGAACCCGCCGATCCCGGCCAGACCCGCAGCGGCGGCCAGTTCGACCGTCGTCGGTCCGATAACGGGCATGTCGACGCGCAGATCCTGGATCGGCTTGGGCGCCTTGCCCAGAGCGCCGCGCGCAAAGCCCGGCGAGCCGCGCAGGTCGACAGGCAGGCTCGCCACACGGCGCAGCATTTCGTCCGTGCCTTCCTGCGCCTCAACCGCCAGCACCAGCCCGTCGCAGACGACCGCGCCCTGACCGATATCCAGTTCGCCTGACTTTTCAGCGATGTGCAGCGCCTTCTTCAGGTCCGCCAACTGCTCGGCCGTCGGCGTTACGTGGCCCAAGGCGCCCGCCGCCAGCATCTCGCCGCCCAGGATGTCGTCCGCGCCTTCGACGGCGAAGCCTTCATCCTCGAACACCGACAAGATCTTCCGCAACAAGGCGTCGTCGCCCTTGGACGCCGCTGCGATAATGCCGGGCAGCAAGGACGCGCCCTTCAGATCGGGCTTCAACGTCTTGAAATCCGGCCGGTTGACGTAGCCCGCCAGACAGACCGCGCGACAGCCCTCGGCCCGCATGGCCTTCACGATCTTGCCGATCTCGGCCATGCCGAAGTCCTGTCCCGGCCAGCGGTGCAGGTGGGCGTCGGCGAAGCCCTTCAGGCGGATGATGAAGACCTCGCGTCCCTCGGCCTCGCAGCGTTGGGCGACGCGGATGGGCAGGTCGCCCGACCCCGCGATCAAGGCCAGCTTGGGCGCGGTCGTCATTCCGCGCCCGGCAGGCACAGCGGGCGCTTGCCGCCGTCACGGATGAAGGCGGTGATCTCCATGATCTCGGGCAGGTCGGCATAGGCCTGTTCGACCCGATCCAGACGCTCAGCAAAGACGCCTTCGCCCTCGAACAGATCGCGATAGGCGGCCAGCAGACGACGCACCGCGTCCTTGCCGTAGCCCTTGCGCTTCAGCCCGATCAGGTTGAGGCCGTGCAGGCTGGCGTGGTTGCCCCAGACCGAGCCGTAGGGAATGACGTCGCGCGTCACGGCGGCCAGACCGCCGACGATGGCGCCCTGCCCCACCCGGCCGTTCTGGTGCACGGCGCAAAGGCCGCCCAGAAACACCCGATCGCCGACATGGACGTGACCGCCCAGGGTGGCGTTGTTGGCCATGGTGACGCTGTCGCCGACCACGCAGTCATGGCCGACGTGGGCGCCGGTCATGAACAGGTTGTTCGAGCCGACGCGGGTGACGCCCGTTCCTTGAGGCGTGCCCCGATTGAAGGTGCAGTGCTCGCGGACCAGGTTGTTCTCGCCGATCTCCAGCCGCACCGGCTCGCCCTTGTAGCCGCCGTGCTGCGGATCGCCGCCGATGACGGCGAAGGGGTGGATCGTCGTGTTCGCGCCGACGCTGGCGTCCTGCTGGATCACCACATGGCTGACCAGACGCACGCCGGAGGCCAGGGCCACGCCCGGCCCGACGGTGCAGAACGGGCCGATCTCGACCCCGTCCGCCAGGGTCGCCGAGGCGTCGACGACGGCGGTCGGGTGGATGGTCACTGGGCGGGCTCCGCCACGGTCACGACCATGGCCATGAACTCGGCTTCCGCTGCGAGTTTGCCGTCGATGAAGGTCTCGCCACGGAACTTGTAGGCGTCGCCGCGCGCCTTGATCACCTTGACCTCCATGCGCAGTTGGTCGCCCGGACGCGCAGGCTTGCGGAAGCGCACGCCGTCAATCGACATGAACATGATGACCTTGTCGGCCACCGCCACGTCCAGCGACTTGGACATCAGCAGAGCGCCCGTCTGGGCCATGGCCTCGACGATCAGCACGCCCGGCATGACCGGATCGATCGGGAAGTGACCGGGAAAGAAGGGCTCGTTGTGGGTGACGTTCTTGACGCCCACGATCGAGGTCGCCGCCACGAAGTCCTCGGCCTTGTCGACCAGCAGGAAGGGATAGCGGTGCGGCAGGCGACGCATCACCTCGGCGTAATCGATCTTGTTGTCTTCGCTCATGCTTTCGATTCCTTCGCGCCCTTCTTCTGGGACGCCTGTTTGGACAGCCACACCGTCTCGCGCAAGAACTGGCGGATGGGCTTGGCGGGATAGCCGGACCAGGTCTCGCCCGGCGGAATGTCGGCAAGGACGCCGCCTCCGGCCGCGACGCGAGCGCCCTCGCCGATGGTGATGTGGTCGCCCACGCCCGCCCGGCCGCCGAAGATGCAGTTGTCGCCGCTGGTGACTGAACCCGAGATGCCGGTGTGCGCCGCCATCAGATTGTTGCGGCCGATGACGCAGTTGTGGCCGATCATGACCAGATTATCGATCTTGGTGTTCTCGCCGATGACAGTGTCGTCATAGGCGCCTCGGTCGATGCAGGAATTGGCGCCGACCGTCACGCCGTCCTGCAGGATGACGCGGCCCAGTTGCGGAATGTCCACCGGCCCGGCCCTGGACCCGGCGGCGCCGAAGCCCGCCTCGCCGATCCGCGCGCCCGCCAGCAGCTTCACCCGGTCGCCTAGCAGGGCGAAGCCGACGGTGACGCCGGGGCTGATCAGGCAGTCGCGGCCGATCTGGACGCCCGGCCCGATGACGGT
>NZ_GL883086.1:398841-402168 GCF_000204035.1 Brevundimonas diminuta ATCC 11568 | reverse complement strand
CCCAGGACGGCGCCCGGCTCGACCACGACGGTGTCGTCCTCGGCGGCCTCGGCGGCGGTGATGGCGCGATCCAGACGGATCGGGCAATGCAGCAGGGCCGAGGCCCGTGCCCAGGCGGCCTGAGACTCGTTTGATAGGATGACGGCGGCGTCAGCCGGCGCCGCATCGAGCGCCGATGGCGGCACGATCACGCAACCCGCCTTCGTCTCAGCCAGGGCGGCGGCGAACCTGCGGTCGCCCAGAAACGCAATCGCGCCCCGGTCCGCACTGGACAGGGGCGCGACGGCCGAGACGATGACCTCGCCGCCCCGGACCACCTCCCCGCCGATGTGCTCGGCGAGGGCGGCGACCGTCAGGGGCGACAGGGTCTCAAAAAACCTCGGATCGGGCATGGCCCGCCTTAGGATTGCGGCTGGGCCGGAACCGGCATGCGGTTGAAGCTCAGCGTCGGCAGTTGGGCGTTCAGGCGCTGGATGACGGTGTCCGTCACGTCCATGGCCGGGTTCATGATGAAGACGCTCTCGCGGTCGATCATGATGCCGCAGCCCTTCTCCTGATAGACGGCGACCAGCAGCGGCTCGATGGCTTCCGAGATCTTCTGGCGCTGCTGAGCCAGGGTGTAGCGCAGCTCGTTGTCGCGAGTGCCTTCCAGTTGCTGGGCTTCCTGGATGCGGGTCTGCAGTTGCTGGCGGCGCTGGTTCATCTGGTCAGCCGGGATGGTCGCCGCTCCCTGTTGCAGAGCCTGAGCTTCGGTCTGGATGGCGGTGGCGTAGGGCTGGAGCTCGCCCTGAACTTCCTGCGCCAGCTGCTCCATGCGGGTCTGCACGGCCTGACCGACCGTCGACTGGGCCAGAACACGCTGGTTGAAATAGACGCAGACGCCGGGGATGGCCGGACCGGGGTTGGCCGGGCCTTGCGTCTGGGCCAGGGCGGCCGAAGCGGTCAGCGAAGCGAGGGCGAAGGCGCCGATAGCGATGAGTTTCATAATCTAAGCCTTGGTGGCGGCGGTCAGACCGCGGTTAGAACTGGGTAGAGGTCGAGAAGCGGAAGGTCTCGGTCTTGTCGTAGTCTTCCTTGGACAGAACCTTCGACAGGTCGAAACGGATCGGCCCCATCGGCGAACGCCAGTGAATGCTGACGCCGGCGGCCGCACGCAGCGACAGCTCATCGACGATGTTCGGGTTGCGCAGTCCCGTCGCCGGATCAACCAGGTAGCGGTCGTCCAACTTGCCGATGGTGCCGAAGTCGGCGAACAGCGAGGTCTTGATGCCGTATTCGTCGGGCAGGTAATTCGGCACCGTCAGTTCAACCGTGCCGATGGCGTAGAAGTTGCCGCCCAAGGCGTCGGTCGTGGTCAGGTCGCGTGCGCCCATACCCGCCGTCTCGAAGCCGCGGAAGGTGTTGCCGCCCTTGAAGAAGCGGTCGTTGATGCGGATCGGATCGCCGTTCCAGCCGCTGACATAGCCCGTCTGGCCCTGGACGCTGACCACCCAGTTCGGACGGATGCCGTAGTACCAGGACGCATCGGCCTCGGTCTTGATGTAGTTCACGTCGCCGCCGATGCCGGCGAAGTCCTGGCGCAGCGAGGCGGACCAGCCGCGCGTCGGTCGGACCGGGTCGTTCAGGCGGTTCACCAGCAGGGTGTAGCCCGCCGAGGAGTTGATGTAGGAGCCCGCCTGGTCACACAGGGCCGACGAACCAGCGCCCACGCCGCCGCAATAGCCGAACGGAATGACGACCTCGTCGTCCTTCAGGAAGTAGCGCGCGCTGAACGAAGCGTAGCCGTTCAGCGGATAGGTGACGCGCACCCCGCCCCCGGTCGAGCGATAGTCGTAGGACGAGTATTTGCTCAGGTCATAGCGCATGTGGAACAGGTCGAAGCCCGCCCGCACGTCGCGCCCCAGGAATTTGGGCTCGGTGAAGCGGAAGTCGATCTGCTGGCGCAGCGAGCCCCATTCGGCGCGCGCCACGACGTTCTGGCCTCGACCGCGGAAGTTGCGTTCGGTGATGCCCAGGTTCAGCACGAAGGAGTCGACCGAGCTGAAGCCCGCGCCGACCGACAGTTCGCCGGTGGGCTGTTCTTCCACGGTGACGTTGACGACCGAACGGTCCGGCGCGCTGCCGCGCGTCTCCTCGATCTTGACGTCCTTGAAGAAGCCCAGGGCGCGCAGGTTGTTGCGCGAACGCTCGACCAGCGAACGGTTGAAGGCGTCGCCCTCGCCCACCATCAGTTCACGGCGGATGACGCTGTCCAGGGTGCGGGTGTTGCCGACCACATTGATGCGGTCGATGTAGACGCGCTGGCCCTCGCGCACGTTGAAGGTCACGTTGACCGTGTCCGTCTCAGGATCCGCGCGATAGGTCGGATTGATCTCGACGAAGGCGTAACCGGCCGAACCGGCGGCGAAGGTCAGGGTGTCGACCGCCGCCTGGATGCGATCGCTCTCATACAGATCGCCCGAACGGATCGGCAGCAGCATCTGCAGGAAGTCGGCGTTCAGGCGGTCGTTCTCGGTGACGACCTTGATCTCGCCGAAGTTGTAGCGGTCGCCCTCGTCCACCGTGACCGTCACGCCGAAGGCGCTGTTGTCCGGCTTCAGCTCGGCCACGGACGACAGGATGCGGAAGTCGTAATAGCCGCGGTTCGTGTAGAATTTCCGCAGCTGCTCGCGGTCGTAGTCGATCCGGTTCGGGTCGTAGTTGTCGTTCGAGCTGAACAGACGCCACCAGGCCGACTGCTTGGTGACCATGACCTGACGCAGGTCGCTGTCCGAAAACGCGGTGTTGCCCAGGAAGGTGACGGCGGCGATGCCGGTTTCAGGGCCTTCGTCGATCTCGAACACGACGTCGACGCGGTTCTGCTCCAGCTGGACCAGCTTGGGCGTGACGGTCGCCGAGATGCGGCCCGACAAGCGGTACAGTTCAACGATCTTGCCGACGTCTTCCTGAACCCGCGCGCGGGTGTAGATGCCGCGCGGGCGAATGGTCACTTCATCGCGCAGCTTCTTCTCGGCCAGGGCCTTGTTACCCTCGAACGTCACCTGGTTGATGATCGGGTTCTCGGCGATCTCGACGATCAGGTCGCCGTTGGCCTGAAGGCCGATCTGCACGTCCGCGAACAGACCCGTGCGCGACAGAGTGCGCACCGCAACGTCGATGGTCACGGCGTCGATGGTGTCGCCGGGCTGGATCGGCAGGTAGGACAGCACCGTCGTCTGATCGATACGCTGGTTGCCGCGCACCACGATGCGGTTGACCACGGCGCGCTCGGCCTGCGGCTGCGCCATCTGCACCTGCGGCGTCTGGGCCGCTGCAGCGGGCGCTGGG
>NZ_GL883086.1:377053-398650 GCF_000204035.1 Brevundimonas diminuta ATCC 11568 | reverse complement strand
TGACCCCGAGAATGCGGCCAGGGGTCTGGATCATGAGGCGACTGTCGTTTTGGTTCATGCGGAATACCATCGGGGGCTGGCGTCGGCTCACGAGACGAGCCCGCCGAGGAATTTGAAGAGATTGAGCTTCTGCAGATCGTTCCAGGTCGCGAACAACATCAAACCCGCCAGCAAAGCAAGACCGACCCGATATCCCGCCTCCTGAACACGGGCGGCCATCGGACGGCGCGCCACGGCTTCATAAGCGTAGAACAGCAGGTGCCCCCCATCCAGAACGGGAATAGGCATCAGATTTAAAAAGCCGATTCCGACCGAAAGTATGGCCGCGAAGCTGGTCAGCGTCAGCAACAGATTGCGAACGATGGCCCAGGGCTCGGGATTGGCCGCGACCGCGGCGTTGGTCAGGGCGCCGGACGCCTTGGCGATTCCCAGCGGCCCGCTGAACTGATCGCCCGACTCACGGCCGGTGAAGATGCGGCCGATATAGGTCAGGGTGGTGTTCAGGATGGCGCCGGTTTCGCGCACCCCCTGCCCCACGGCGGCGATGGGACCATAGCGGACGTGGCGAATTTCATCGCGGTTAGAGCCCAGAGCCAGGCCGATGCGGCCGACGCTGACACGACCGGCGATGCGATCCGTCTCGGTCCGACGTTCGGGCGTAGCCGTAAGCTGCACCGCCTGATCGCCGCGCTCGACGGTGAAGCGCACCGGATCGCCGCTGCTCAGGGCCACGACGCGCGTCACCTCGCCCCCGTCGGAGATCAGCTTGCCGTTCACATGGGTGATCAGATCGCCCGGCAGGAAGCCCGCCTGCGCCGCCGGCGACTGGGGCTGGACCTCCATCACCCGCGCGGGACGCAGTTCGACGCCCACCAGGCTGAACAGCAGGGTGAAGATGAAGATGGCCAGGATGAAGTTGGCGATCGGTCCGCCCGCCACGACCAGGGCGCGCTGCCACAGAGGCTTGAAATAGAGGTAGTCGCGCTCGGCGCCCGGCCCATGCTCGGCCGTCACGGCCTGACGCAGGGCCTCAAGACCCGCACGATCCGGCACGCCGGTCGCATCCAGGTCGCCGGAGAATTTCACATAGCCGCCCAGCGGCAGCCAGCCGATCCGCCACTCGACGCCGTGCTTGTCGGTCCGGCGGAAGATCGCGCGCCCGAAACCGATGGAAAAGCGGTCCATCTTCACGCCGAAGGCGCGCGCCGTCAGGAAGTGGCCCAGCTCATGCACCGTCACGACAAGCGTCAGCACGAGCAGGAACGGCACGACATAGGTCAGAGCCTGGCTGATCACGCCTATCATGCCGTTCGTATCTCCCGTTCCCCTCAGGCCGCGATGTTCAGCGAGGCGATGACGTCGCCCGCGATCCGCCGCGCCTGCGCATCAACGGCCAGGGCCGCCTCGCAGGCATCGTCGGAACCGCAAGACGCGCCCGCGCCCGTCGCCTTCTCAAGGGTGTCGGCGACGACTGCGGCAATATTGAGAAAGCCCAGCCGCCGGTCAAGGAAAGCCAGAGCCGCCACCTCATTGGCCGCATTGAAGACGATGGGGGCGATTCCGCCCGCCGCCAGAGCTTCGCGCGCCAGACGCAAGGCCGGAAACCGATCCTCGTCCGGGGCCTCAAACGTCAACCGCCCCAGGGCCGCCAGGTCCAGCTTGGGCGCCGGCCAGGCCAGACGATCAGGCCAGGACAGGGCGCAGGCGATGGGCGTCCGCATGTCCGGCGCGCCCATCTGGGCCAGGGTCGAGCCATCCACATATTCCACAAGGCTGTGGATGATCGATTCCGGGTGCACCACCACATCGACCCGCTCGCCCGGCATATCGAACAGATAGGCGGCTTCGATCAGCTCCAGCCCCTTGTTGGCCATGGTGGCGCTGTCGACCGAAATCTTGGCGCCCATGCTCCAATTCGGATGGGCCACGGCCTGTTCCGGCGTGATCCGCGTCATGGCCGCGCGCGGCAGGGTGCGGAACGGCCCGCCAGAAGCGGTCAGCACCAGTTTGGATACGCGCTCGGGCGCCCCGGCCGGAAAGACCTGGAAAATGGCCGAATGTTCGGAATCGACGGGGATCAGTCGCCCGCCGCTGCGCTTGACCCGCTCGATCAGCGCCGGACCGCAGCAGACCAGGCTTTCCTTGTTGGCCAGAGCCAGGGTCGCCCCCGTCCCCGCCGCCGCCCAGGCCGAGCGCAGGCCCGCCGCCCCGACGATAGAGGCCATGATCCAATCGGCGGGCCGCACGGCCGCCTCGACGATGGCGTCCGGCCCCGCCGCCGCCTCGACTCCGGTTCCCGCCAGAGCGTCGCGCAGTTCATTCAAGCGCGCCGGATCAGCTGTCACGGCGATGCGCGGCCGCCAGCGGCGCGCCTGTTCGGCCAGGCGAGCAATGTTGGCGCCGCCAGTCAGGGCCTCGACCTCGAACGCAGCCGAGCCAGCCGCTTGCGCCTGCTCCATCAGGTCCAGGGTCGAAGAGCCGACGGATCCGGTCGAGCCCAGGACAGAGACGCGCCGCGCGATCATGCCGCCCGCTCCAGCATCAGGACGATCAGACGCCCGGCCGACACCACGACGACGGCGAACATCAGCCCGTCGACGCGGTCCAGCAGACCGCCGTGGCCCGGGATCAGATTGCCCGCGTCCTTGACCCCGAAACGCCGCTTCAGCGCCGATTCCCACAGGTCGCCGCCCATGGTGGCCAGGGCCGCCGCCAGACCTAGAACCCCGCCCCAAAAGGCGTTCAGCAGGCCCATGTCCAGCCAACCCGCCATGGCGGCGCCGGCGATCATCCCGGCGGTCAAGCCGCCGATGAAGCCCGACCAGGTCTTGTTGGGCGAAAAGCGCGGCCACAGCTTGGGCCCGCCGACGAAGCTGCCGACCAGATAGGCCAGGATGTCCGCCGACCAGGCCACGGCGAAGACCAGCACGGTCCAGTACAGCCCCTGCACCTCGTGCAGGTCGCGCAGCCAGATCAGCAGGATGCAGGGCCAGCCGAGGTAGAGCACCCCATAGGCCGTATCCAGCAGTGACTCGCCGCGCGTGCGGGCGAACAGGCCCGCCGCCAGGGCGCCGAACACCATCAGCACCAGGGCCAGGGAAATCTGCCCGACGTGGGCCGCGATCACCGCCACGACCAGGGCCAGGGCCACGCTGATCCCGATCGGCCGCCATAGATTCGGCGCGCACATCCGCGCCCACTCGAAGGCCAGCAGCACCGCCCCCGCGACCACCAGGGCGCAGAACCAATCGCCGCCCGCCCACGTCGCCAGGACCGCCGCCGGCGCCAGCACGACCGCCGAAGCGGCGCGCAAGGCGATATCTCGAGGCTTCAACGCCATGTCAGCCCGCGACCTCGCCATAGGCTTCAACGATGACCTCGCGTCCGCCGTAGCGGCGCTCACGGCAGCCGAACTGGGCGATGGCCTCGGCCAGGGCTTCGGCGCCATAGTCGGGCCACAGGATCTCCTGGAACACCATCTCGGCGTAGGCCGCCTCCCACAGCAGGAAGTTGGACAGACGCTGCTCGCCCGAGGTCCGCACGATCAGATCGACCGGCGGCGCGCCCGCCGTCGACAGACCGGCGCCCAGCGCCTCTTCATCGACAACCACGTCTTCGCCCGCACGGGCGCGATCGGCCAGCCGCTGGGCGGCGTCGACCAGATCCGCCCGGCCGCCATAGTTGAAGGCCACCTGCAGCAGGAATTTGTCATTGTCCGCCGTCTCGGCCTCGGCCCGTGCGACGATGGCGGCGATGTCGTCCGGCAGCCCCTTGCGACGACCCAGCACCTTCACCCGCACGCCCGCCGCCGCCAGCCGTTTCAGGTCGCTGCCGACGAAGGCGCGCACCAGGCCCATCAGGTCGGACACCTCGTCGGCCGGACGGCTCCAATTCTCGGTCGAGAAGCCGAACACCGTCAGGCATCGCACGCCCAGCTCCGGCGCCGCCTTGATCGTGCGGCGCAGGGCCTGGACCCCCTCGCGGTGGCCCACGGCGCGCGGAAGACCCCGGCGCTGCGCCCAGCGGCCGTTGCCGTCCATGATCAGGGCGACGTGACGTGGCCCCTTTGCAGGCGCCGTGGCGACGGGCTCGGCCGACATGATGGGGCGTCCTTCCTGAACAGGCCTGACCGCGTCAGACCTGCATGATCTCGACTTCCTTGGCCTTCAAGGTCTCGTCGATGCGCTTGATGGCCGCATCGGTGTCCTTCTGGACCTCGGCCTCCATCTTCTTCTGTTCATCCTGGCTGATCTCGCCGGCCTTTTCAGCCTTCTTCAGCTCGTCGTTGGCGTCGCGGCGCACGTTGCGCACGGCGATCTTCTTGTCCTCAGCGTATTTGCCGGCCAGCTTGGCCAGATCCTTGCGGCGCTCTTCGGTCAGCGGCGGGATCGGGATGCGCAGCGTCTGGCCGTCGACGACCGGGTTCAGGCCCAGGCCAGCGGAGCGGATGGCCTTCTCGACCGAAACCACCATCCCCTTGTCCCAGACGTTGACCGAGATCATGCGCGGCTCCGGCACGCTGATCGCGGCCACAGCGGTCAGCGGCGAGGTTGCGCCATAGGCTTCAACCACGACCGGCTCCAGCAGACCGGCGTTGGCGCGGCCGGTACGCAGGCCGGCGTAATCGTCCTTCAGGGCGGCGACGGACTTGTCCATCCGGTCGCGGAACGTCTTGAGATCGGGTTTGGCCATGACGTGTGTCCTTGGTCCTGTCGTTTGATGACGAAGCCGCTCAGGCGGCCTTGTTGGTGATGACGGTGAAGGTGCCTTCTCCCGTCAGCGCCTTCTGAATCGATCCTTCCTCGCGGATCGAGAAGACCACGATCGGAATGCCGCTGTCGCGCATCAAGGCGATGGCCGAGGCGTCCATGACGCGCAAGTCCTTGGCCAGCACTTCCTGATAGGTCAGCGTCTCATAGCGGGTGGCCGTGGCGTCCTTCTTCGGGTCGGCGGTGTAGACGCCGTCGACGCTGGTGCCCTTCAGCAGGGCGTCGCAGCCCATTTCGGCTGCACGCAGGGCCGCGCCCGAGTCCGTGGTGAAGAAGGGAGCGCCGACGCCCGCGGCGAAGATCACCACGCGGCCCTTCTCGAGGTGGCGCAGGGCGCGACGGCGAATATAGGGCTCGGCGATGGCGGCCATGGGGATGGCGCTCTGGACCCGCGTATCGACGCCGATCTTCTCCAGCGCGCCCTGCATGGCCAGGGCGTTCATGATGGTCGCCAGCATGCCCATGTAGTCGGCGTTGGCGCGATCCATGCCCGCTGCCGCCTTGGACAGGCCGCGGAAGATGTTGCCCCCGCCGATGACCAGGCAGATCTCGACGCCCTGACGCGCCACCGCAGCGACGGCGGCGGCGACCACGTCCACAGTCGGCATGTCGATGCCATAGGGCTGGTCGCCCATCAGCACCTCGCCCGAGACCTTCAGCAGGACGCGCTTGTAACGAAACTCAGAGGGGGCGTCGGGCATGATCAGGGGTCCGTGGATACAGGGGGTTAGCATCCGCGCGAAGTGAATCGGCGGTTCATCATAGACGAAGGGCGCGTCAGCCTTCAAAGCCGAACGCGCCCTTTTGAAAATTCTTCCCTTTCGGGAAGACGTTTCGAGTTAGTTGCCGCCCGTCATCGAGGCGACTTCCGACGCGAAGTCGGGGGTTTCGACCTTCTCGACGCCTTCACCCAGCGCCATGCGGACGAAGCCGGCCAGTTTCAGCTCGGAGCCCAGCTCCTTGCCGGTGTTGACGACCAGCTGCTCGATGGTCACGTCCGGGTCCATGACGAACGGCTGCTTGGTCAGCACCACGTCCTTCTGGAACTTGTTGATCTGACCTTCCACGATCTTTTCGATCATGTTTTCCGGACGGCCTTCTTCCTTGGCCTTCTCGATCAGGACGGCGCGTTCTTTTTCGATCGCGGCCGGGTCCAGGTCTGAGGTGTCCAGCGCCAGCGGAGCCGTGGCCGCCACGTGCATGGCGATCTTGCGGCCCACTTCACGCAGGGCTTCCTTGTCGCCGGCGCCTTCCAGGGCGACCAGCACGCCGATGCGGCCGACGCCCGGCGAGACGGCGTTGTGGACGTAGCTCGAAACCACGCCTTCACCGACCGACAGGCGAGCCGCGCGACGCAGCTGCATGTTCTCGCCGATGGTGGCGATCAGGTTGGTGACTTCGTCCTGAACCGTCTTGCCGTTCTCCAGGGTCGCGCCGTGGATGGCTTCCACGCCGTCGTGGTGCAGACCCAGCTGAGCGAATTCCTTCGCCGCCGACTGGAACAGGTCGTTGCGGGCCACGAAGTCGGTTTCGGCGTTGAACTCGATGGCCGAGGCGACTTCGCCCTTGCCGTCTTCGCGCACGGCGACGGCCACCAAGCCCTCGGCGGCGACGCGGTCGGCCTTCTTGGCGGCCTTGGACAGACCCTTGGCGCGCAGCCAGTCGATGGCCGCTTCGATGTCGCCGTTGTTCTCAACCAGCGCCTTCTTGCAGTCCATCATGCCGACGCCCGAACGCTCGCGAAGCTCCTTCACGAGGGCGGCAGTGATCTCGGCCATGTCTTTCTCCTGAAATTCAAAATGGGCGGCCGGACTGTTTAGCCCGGCCGCATGTCAAGTTGACGTCGGTCCGGCGCGCGGCGGCGCCGGAACGTCAGTCTCAGCCTTCGACCTTCTCGGCCTCGGCGGCGACCAGCTCTTCAGCCGCGCCTTCAGCGCCCGCCGGAGCGGCCTCGGCCTCAACCACGACGGCTTCGCGCAGGGCCGGCTCGACCGGAGCTTCCGAAGCGCCCAGGTCGATGCCCTGAGCGGCGGCGCCGGCGGCCAGGCCGTCCAGGACGGCGTCAGCGATCAGGTCGCAGTAAGTCTGGATGGCGCGGGCGGCGTCATCGTTGCCCGGCACCGGATAGGTGATGCCGTCCGGGTCCGAGTTGGTGTCCAGGATGGCGATGATCGGGATGTTCAGCTTGCGGGCTTCCTGGATCGCGATCGCTTCCTTGTTGGTGTCGATCACGAACATGATGTCCGGCACCGAACCCATGTCCTTGATGCCGCCCAGCGACAGCTCCAGACGGTCCTTCTCGCGCTGCAGGGTCAGCAGCTCTTTCTTGTTGCGGCCTTCGCCGCCGCCTTCAACGATGCCTTCCAGTTCGCGCAGGCGCTGGATCGAGTTGGAGACGGTGCGCCAGTTGGTCAGGGTGCCGCCCAGCCAGCGGTTGTTCATGTAGTACTGGGCGCAGCGCGTGGCGGCCTGCGCGACCGGGTCGGCGGCTTGACGCTTGGTGCCGACGAACAGCACGCGACCGCCCTTGGCGGCCACGTCGCGCACGGCGACCAGGGCCTGGTGCAGCAGCGGCATCGTCTGCGACAGGTCGATGATGTGGATGTTCGAGCGCGAGCCGAAGATGTAGCGGTCCATCTTCGGGTTCCAGCGGTGCGTCTGGTGGCCGAAGTGAGCGCCGGCTTCCAGCAGCGTACGCATCGAGAATTCAGGCAGAGCCATGATCGTCTTTTCCTTTTTCCGATCAAACCTAGCGCGGGCGGTTAAAAGGATCAGTTGATCCCTCGGAACGGTGCAGGCCGGGATGTCTCCCCGGACCGCGCCACGCCCACGTGCGAAGTGCGCCGCGCATGTAGGCGAAACGGCCGAAAAACGCAAGGCTGTGAAGATGATGGGCTTTTAACTTGTCGCCTTCAGGCGGCCACGGCCAGATGACGCCATGCCTCCTTCCCTTCGCCTGCTGTCCGCCCTGGCTTTCGCGCCGCTCGCCGCCGCTCCGGCTCCGTTCGCCAGGGCCCAGACGCCTGCGCCGGTTTCCGCAGAGGCCTATAGAAAGGATGCGCTGGCCCTGCCTGGACTGATCGAAGCCCAGTACGCCTATCCGGAGCGCCTGCCAGGCGGCCGGTTTCCTTCGTCACTGCAGCTGACGGCCCAGGGCGAGGCGGTGCATGACGCCGCCTCTCTGCTGAAGTACGCCGAGAACGCCCTCACGGCGCTGGCCGACCATCACGCCATCACCGGCTCGTCCTTCGCCGACAGCTGGGCCGTGGTTCCCAGCTATTCGGATCTCTGGATCGAGCGAGTCGCACCGCACTGGATCATCACCGACGTCCGCGACGGATCGCCTGCGGCCGAAGCCGGCATTCGCCCCGGCAGCCGCTTGCTGGCCGTCGGCGATCAGCCCATCGACGACGCCGTCGCCGCCTTCTGGAGCGAGATCGGCCTGACGTCCGAAGGCGAGCGCGCCGCCTATGCCGCCCGCGTCCTGGTCGCCGGGCGACGCGACCGCCCTCGCGACCTGATGATCGAGACCCCCGACGGGTCTCGGCGTCGCCTGACCCTGCCTAATCTCTACACGATGCGGCGCGACCGCCCCCCGGTGGAAAGCCGACAGGTCGACGGCGCCCTGGTCATCCGCATCAATGACGCGCTCGGCGACCGCGCGACCATCGCCGCCTTCGACCAGGCGATGACGACGGCGCTGCCCGGTCAAACCCTCGTCCTCGACCTGACGGAGACGCCCAGCGGCGGCAACACCGTCGTCGCCCGCGCCATCATGGGATGGTTCGTCGATGCGCCGTCCGCCTACCAGATCCACAGCCTGCCCGCCGAAGCATGCGAAACCGGGATCGAGCGGCGTTGGATCGAACAAGTCCTGCCGCGCCCAGGCAAACGCCACAACGGCTCTATCATCGTCCGCGTCGGACGCTGGACCGGCAGCATGGGCGAAGGCCTGGCTATCGGCCTCCACGCCCAGGGCGCGCATGTCGCCGGCCGGCCGATGGCGGGCCTGCTCGGCGCGGTCTACGACCTGCGCCTTCCGAACAGCGGACTGGTCATTAAAATTCCTGTCGAACGACTCTACGCCGTCGACGGAACTCCGCGCGAACAGTTCAAGCCTCAGCCGGATTGATCAGAAGCTGCGTCCGTCCACGCGCTGTGCGGTCCAGTCCCACGGCTCCACGTCGGTCAGGGTGCGGATGTTGATCGCCGCAACCTCGCTGCCGTCCGGGGCCTCGCCGTAACCGAACGGCTGCACGCCACAGGTCTTGCAGAAACGATGCTCGATCTTGTGCTGATTGAAGAAGTAGGACGTCGTCTCGCCCTCCCCCTTCGTCAGGCGAAAGGCCGAGCGGGGCGCAAAGGCCAGAACGAACCCCTTGCGATAGCAATGGGAGCAGTTGCACTCCATCAGGCCGTCCAGCCCGACATCCATCTCATAGGCCACCGCGCCGCAATGGCACGACCCGGCATGGGTCTTCGCACTCGTCTCGCTCATCAGGCGTCCTCCAGCATCACCACCCCCGGCGCCGACTTCAGCGCGCCGCGCAGCGCCGCGTCCAGTCGGTATCGTCCCGGCAGCTTGATCTCGACCTCGGTGCGGCCGCCCAGCGTCGCCTGCAGCCAGACCTCGCCGCCCTTGCCCTGCGCCCGGGCCCGGTCCAGCCGCGCCTTCAGCGCCTCGGCGTCCGCCGATTGCGCCGACAGGATGACGCGCAACCCGATCTGGGCGTCGTCCAGCAGCACGTCCATGCGGCTGGCGTCATCGCCGAAGAAGCGCACCTCGCCATCCGCCGCCTTGGCCCGAACCTTGACCAGAACCGACGTCCCGACCTCCAGAACCTCGCGGCACCGCCGAAGCTGTTCGGGCGGGAACAGGCATTCGAACTCCCCCGTCGGGTCCGAGAAGGTGACGAAGGCGAATTTCTCGCCGGTGCGGGCGCTGGCCCGTTCCTGACGGCGACGCACCACCCCTGCCATCTGGAAGGCTTCATGCCCCGCCTCGGCCAGCCCTTGCGCCTCGGCCACGAAGGTCACGCGCTTGCGTTTCAGGGCGGGCGTCAGCTCTTCCAGCGGGTGACCCGACAGATAGAAGCCGACGGCGTAGAGTTCCTGATCCAGCTTGTCCGGCCCGGCCCACGGCTCCATGCTCTTCAGACGCGGCCGCGCGGCGGCGGCCTGATCGGCGCCGAACAGGCTGACCTGTGACGAGGCCCGCTCCGCCGCCACGCTCTGGCAATAGGCGATCAGCACATCGGCCTGTTCGAACAGCTGGCGACGGTTCGGATGGATGCTGTCGAACGCGCCCGCGCGCGCCAGGCCTTCCAGCGCCCGCTTGTTCACCGCCCGGGGATCGACCCGCTCCAGGAAGTCGAAGATATCGGGGAAGGGCCCGCCCGTCTCGCGCACCTCGATGACGTGCTTCATCGCCTCCAGGCCCACGTTGCGGATGGCGCCCAGCGCATAGAGCACGCTGCCCTGCCCGTCCCTCCACGACACGTCGAAGTCGGCGGATGAACGGTTGATGTCGGGCGCTAGGACCGGAACATCAAACCGTCGGCAATCCTGATAGAAGACCGCCAGCTTGTCGGTGTTCGATAGATCGAGGCTCATCGACGCCGCGAAGAACTCCACCGGGTGATTGGCCTTCAGCCAGCCCGTCTGGAACGAGATCAGCGCATAGGCCGCCGCGTGCGACTTGTTGAAGCCATAGCCCGCGAACTTGGCCACCAGGTCGAAGATGGAGCCTGACTGGGCCTCCGGAACCCCCTTCTCGGACGCGCCCTTGACGAAGCGAAGGCGCTGGAAGTCCATCTCCTCCTTCTTCTTCTTGCCCATGGCGCGACGCAACAGGTCGGCCTCGCCCAGGCTGTAGCCCGCCAGGATCTGGGCGATCTTCATCACCTGTTCCTGGTAGATGATGACGCCGTAGGTCTCGGTCAGCACCTCCTTCAGGCTGGGGTGCAGGTAGTCGACCTCCGCTCGGCCGAACTTCCGGTCGATGTAGGTGTCGATCATCTCCATCGGCCCCGGCCGGTAGAGGGAGATCAGGGCGGTGATCTCTTCGATCGAGCCGCAGCGCATCTTGCGCAGGGTGTCGCGCATGCCCTGGGATTCCAGCTGGAACACCCCGACCGTCTGCCCCGAGGCCATGAGCTCATAGGTCTTGGGATCATCCAGCGGCAGCAGACCCCAATCCTGAGCCGCACCGCGCCGTTCCAGATAGCTCTTGGCGCGGTCCAGCACCGTCAGCGTCTTCAGGCCCAGGAAGTCGAACTTCACCAGGCCCGCCGGCTCGACCCACTTCATGTTGAACTGGCTGGCCGGGATGGTGGAGCGCGGATCCTGATACAGCGGCACCAGTTCCGTCAGCGGCCGATCGCCGATGACGATGCCCGCCGCGTGGGTCGAGGCGTTGCGGTAGAGGCCTTCCAGCTCAAGCGCCGTCTCCAGCAGCGCCTTGACGGCAGGCTCGGCGTCACGCGCCTCGCGCAGGCGCGGCTCCAGGTCGATGGCCTGGGCCAGGGTCACGGGGTTCGCGGGGTTGGCCGGAACCATCTTGGCTAGGCGGTCCACCTGGCCCAGCGGCATCTGCAGCACGCGCCCCACGTCGCGCAGCACGGCGCGCGCCTGCAGGGTGCCGAAAGTGATGATCTGAGCCACCCGGTCCTTGCCGTAGTGGTCCTGAACGTAGTCGATGACCTCTTCGCGCCGCTCCTGACAGAAGTCGATGTCGAAGTCGGGCATGGAGACCCGTTCGGGGTTGAGGAAGCGCTCGAACAGCAGGCCGAACCGCAGAGGGTCCAGGTCGGTGATGGTCAGCGACCAGGCGACCAACGACCCGGCCCCAGAGCCCCGCCCCGGCCCCACCGGGATGTCATGCAGCTTGGCCCATTTGATGAAGTCCGCCACGATCAGGAAGTAGCCGGGGAACCCCATCTGCTGGATGATCCCGACCTCCCATTCCAGGCGGGACCAGTAGTCTTCCTCGGGCGCATAGGCCTGGTTCTTCTCCAGCCGCGCCTTCAGGCCTTCGCGCGCCTGGTGCGCCAGTTCGTCGTCTTCCGAACGACCTGCGCCGGTGTCGAAGCGCGGCAAGATCGGCTTGTGCGTCTTGACCAGGAAGGCGCAGCGGCGCGCGATCTGAATGGTGTTGTCGCAGGCCTCCGGCAGATCGGCGAACAGTTCGCGCATCGCCTCGGCCGACTTGAACCAGTGCTCGCCGGTGACGCGACGGCGATCCTCCTGACCCGTGAAGGCGCCGTCGGAGATGCACAGCAAGGCGTCATGCGACTTCGCCTGGGCCGCCTTGGCGTAATAGACGTCGTTGGTCGCGACCAGCGGCGTGTCATTGGCGTAGGCCCATTCAACCAGCCCGCCCTCGGCCAACGTCTCGCTGGACAGTCCGTGGCGTTGCAGTTCGACATAGAAGCGGTCACCGAACACCCGCTTCATCTCGGCCAGGGCGGCGGCGGCCTCCGCCGGCTTCTTCTGCACGAACAGAGGATCAATGGGGCCGTCCGGCCCGCCCGACAGCAGGATCAGCCCTTCGGACTTATCCACAACCTGTCCCCAGGGCACGCCCGGCTCGGCCATTTCGCCCGCGTCCAGATAGGCGGCGGACGACAGGGCGCACAGGTTGAGCCACCCCTGCTCGTTCTGGGCGATCAGCACGACCGTCGGCGTCTTGGCCCAGCGTTGGGCGACCTGCCCGCCGATATCGAGCACCGGCAAGGCGCAGGCGACGATAGGCTGGACGCCCGCATCCTTGGTCGTCTGGCTGAACTCAAGGGCCCCGAACAGGTTGGCGCGGTCAGCCACGGCCACGGCCGGCATTCCGGCATCGGCGGCCATCTTGCCGATCTTGCCGGCCTTGATGGCGCCTTCCAGCAGCGAATAGGCGCTTCGGACCCGCAGGTGGACAAAGCCCTGACTGTTCACCGCATCCGCCAATCGAAAACTCCGCATCGCAGCGCCCGATCATACGGGCGCATCGTCATCATGCAGGGAGTCGCGCCTCCGTGGGCGCGGTCATGTCACCAGAAAGGCCGCCTGCCAGACCATCCAGACGAAGCCGCCGCAGGACGCAAGCGACAGCAGATCCCTCACCCAACGCGTCATCGGATTTATCCCCAGATCAAATGTTGCCCATTTGTTCTAAGTTGCCTCTTTGTTCTCGTCAACCTCAATTCGCGAGGAAGCCGAGCCGGGTCAGCGCCGAGGCCAGAGCCGCCGAGTTCGGGGACTGAGTCTTGCGCAGCAGGCTTGCACGGAAGAACTCCACCGTGCGCGGGCTCAGTTCCAGGTTCTGGGCGATCTGTTTGGTGGTCAGACCCTCGACCAGCATTTCGGCCACCTGTCGCTCGCGGCGGGTGAAGGTCAGCTCTTCACGGGCCGGGGCGGACGCGAGGGCCTCTGCGCCCCGACGCAGGGCGCGCACCAGTTCATCGATTGTGACGGGTTTAGGCAGAACATCATCCACGCCCAGGCGCATGGCGTCGACCGTCGTCCGCACGTCGACGAAGGCGCTGACGACGATGACGGCGTGGCGGTTCAGGGCGCAAAAGGCGGCCACGAGATCCAGCCCCTCGACGCCCGGCATCTTCAGATCAGCGACGAGGCAGGTCGAATCCGCGTCTGACGCCCACATCAGCGCGTCGAGCGGGTCGTGGAAACCGACGGCGGGGAACCCCGCGTCGCGCACCGCCAGAAGGGTCAGCTCCAGCAGCGCCCGATCATCGTCAATGATGGCGATTTCACCGATGGCGCGCCCAATCCTATCTGCATCCTGTCCATGTCGACCGCCGTCCACGCCATCACGCATCATGTCGTTGAAACTACGCAAGGCCTGACGCGGGAAAAACCTCGTAGTCCCACGCAGTTGATCCCGTGCGGGCATACGCAGAACGATATTTCGGTTACGCTGAGGCGAACATGGAGGCTCGCTGTGTTGCAAAGCGCCGTATTCCTGACCCGGTCTCCGTCAGGATTCGCGCAAAGCGCACGGTGGCCGGCCCTGATCGACATGCGGCGCGACCAAGCCCGGTCGTTGGGCCTCGCCGGCGTGGCGGCAAGCGTAGACGATGTCATCATCTACGCCATGGAAGGATCGCCCGGCGCTCTTGACGGCTTCCTTCAGCTGCTCGGCGCCAGTCCCTGTGAAACAGCGCCGATGCAGGCCTGGCGACAGACGGTGCAATTTCGCATCCACCGTGTCTTGGCGCTGTCTCACCCCCTGCTCAGACCGGATGAGACAGCGGTCCTGCAACGCGCGATCGACCCGGTTCATCCCCGATATGCCGACATCCCGCCGCTGCTGGGCGCGGCCGCGCTGCACTGGGCCATGATGCCCTATCGCACGCCGCTGCAGGCGACGACGCGGCTCATCGCCTCCTAGTAGGCGTGGCTTTCGGCCGCGCGCTGCTCCAGGTGGCCGTCCTTCAAGGCGAAGACGCGGTCCATGTGACCGGCCAGCTCCATGTTGTGCGTGGCGATCAGGGCGGCGACGCCCGTGGTCTTGGCCAGTTCGCGCAGGGCCTCGAACACCGCCTGGCTGGTGACGGGGTCCAGGTTGCCGGTCGGTTCGTCGGCCAACAGCAGACGCGGGCTGTTGGCCAGGGCGCGCGCGATGGCGACACGCTGTTGCTCGCCCCCAGATAGTTGCGCGGGTTGGTGCGTGACCCGCTGTCCAAGACCCAGCGAGGTCAGGGTTTCGGTCGCGCGACGACGCGCCTCTCCTTCCCGCACGCCTGCGATCCGCATGGGCAGGGCTACATTGTCCAGAGCGTCGAACTCCGGCAGCAGGTGGTGGAACTGATAGACGAAGCCGATGCGGTGCAGACGCAGGCGCGTGCGCGCGCGTTCGTCCAGACCGCCGACGTCCTCGCCGTCGATCAGCACCTGGCCGCTGGTCGGCCGCTCCAGCAGGCCCGCCGCGTGCAGCAGGCTGGACTTTCCCGAGCCGGACGGACCGATCAGGCCGACGACCTCGCCTGGCATGACCTCCAGGTCGACGCCCTTCAGCACCGTCAGCCCGCCCTGGGCCGTCGGATAGGTGCGCGTCACACCGCGCAGCGACAGGATGGCGCCGTTCGCTTCCGTCGCGACGGCGGGCTTCTTCTTCAGCAGCTTATTCAAAGCGCAGGGCCTCCACCGGATCGATGCGCGACGCGTTCCACGACGGCGGCAGGCTGGCCAGGCAGCTCATGAAGAAGGAGAAGACCGCGACCCAGGTCACGTCCCACGGGTCCACCTTGGCCGGAACAGAATCCAGCATATAGACCTCGGCGTTGAACAGCTGGACGCCCAGCAGGCCCTCGAGGAAATGCTGGATCGCGCCGATGTTCCAGCAGAACAGCAGGCCCAGAACCAGGCCCGCGATGGTGCCGCCGATGCCGATGGCCGCGCCCGACATGAAGAAGATGCGCAGGATGGACGACTGGCTGGCGCCGACGGTGCGCAGGATGGCGATGTCGCGCGTCTTGTTCTTCACCAGCATGACGATGCCGCTGATGATGTTCATGGCGGCGATGGCGACCACCATGCCCAGGATGATGCTCATGGCCACGCGTTCGACCTTCAGCGCGCCCCAGATGGCGGCCTGGCGGTTGCGCCAGTCGGTGACGACGCTGCCCGATCCGGCCGCGCGCTGAACCGGCGTCAGCAGATTCTCGACCAGATCCGGCTCCGCCACCTTCATCTCGATCACGTCCCAGACGCCGTCCTTGCCGAAGAACAGTTGCGCCTGCTCCAGCGGCATGAAGATGAAGGCGCGATCATAGTCCGCCGCGCCCGACGTATAGATTCCGCCGACGATATAGGTCTTCTCCAGCCCGCCCAGATTGCCGAATGCGCTGTCGGCTCCAGTCGGAGAATAGAGGGAAATGGGATCGCCTTCACGCAGGCCCATCTGCTCGGCGAGGCTCTTGCCGATCAGGACGTGATCGCCGCCGTACTGACCCTTGCCGAAATGCTCGCGCGCCTCGGGGGTCAGGCTGTCATAGACGAACTTCGTCGAGGCCAGATCCTGCGGCCGCACGCCGCGCACGACACCGCCCGTGGCCGCCCCGCCCGCGCGGAACATGGCCGGGCTTTCGATCAGGGGCGTCACCGCCACCACGCCCGGCACGTCGGCGATCCGCTTCAGCGCGGCGTCGCGATCGGGCGCATAGAGCACCGGCCCCTGCACATACATATGACCGTTGAACGACAGGATCCGGTCCATCAGCGTGCCGCGGAAGCCCGCCATGATGCTCATCACGCTGATCAGCACCGCGACGGCCAGCATGATGCCGATGAAGCTGATCATGGCGATCAGCGCCACCCCGCCCTGCTTGCGCTTGGCGCGCAGATAGCGGAGCGCCAGCCCGATCTCCCAGCTGGAGAACGGGCCTGACCCTTTGGATGCAGGCGGCGGAGCGGAAGCCGTCGCGGCGTCGGTCATTTCGTGAGCAACTCCAGGGCGGCGTCCAGCGACAGGCTCTGCTTCTCGCCGGTGGCGCGGCGCTTCAGTTCGACCACGCCGTCGGCCAGGCCCTTGGGCCCGATGGTCAGCTGCCACGGCACGCCGATCAGGTCGGCGGTGGCGAACTTGCCGCCCGGCCGCTCGTCCGTGTCGTCGTAGAGGACGTCCTTGCCGAGAGCTTCCAGCTTGGCCACGGCGTCTTCACAGGCGGCCGAGACGGCCTCGTCGCTGGCGCGCAGGTTGATCACCACCACGTCGAACGGCGCGACCGAGTCCGGCCAGATGATGCCGCCCTCGTCATGGCTGGCCTCGATGATGGCGCCCAGCAGGCGCGACACGCCGACGCCGTAGCTGCCCATGTGGACCTCGGTGTCCTGGCCGTTCGGCCCGGCGACCTTGGCCTTCATGGCGGCCGAGTATTTGGTGCCGAAGTAGAAGATGTGGCCGACCTCGATGCCGCGCGCCGACAGGCGGTCGCCCTCGGCGGTCTGGGTCTCGAACTGGGCGGCGTCGTGCATTTCCTCGGTCGCGGCGTAGAGGGCCGTGCGCTCGTTGAACACGCCCTCCAACTGCTCGACGCTGAGGTTGTGGCCGGGCGCGGCCATCTCGACCAGCTTGCGGTCGCAGAAGACCTCGCTCTCGCCGGTCTCGGCCAGGACGATGAACTCGTGGCTAAGATCGCCGCCGATCGGACCGGTGTCGGCGCGCATCGGCACGGCCTTCAGGCCCAGGCGGGCGAAGGTGTTCAGATAGGCGGCGAACATCCGTTTGTAGGCGATGCGAGCCGAGGCCTCGTCCAGGTCGAAGGAATAGGCGTCCTTCATCAGGAACTCGCGGCCGCGCATGACGCCGAAGCGCGGACGGCGCTCGTCGCGGAACTTCCACTGGATGTGGAAGAGGTTCAGCGGCAGGGCCTTGTAGCTCTTCACATAGGCCCGGAAGATATCCGTGACCATTTCCTCATTGGTCGGCCCGTACAGCAGTTCACGCTCATGACGGTCGGTGATGCGCAGCATCTCCGGGCCATAGGCGTCGTAGCGGCCGCTCTCGCGCCACAGATCGGCCAGCTGCAGCGTCGGCATCAGCAGTTCGACGGCGCCGGCCTTGACCTGCTCGTCGCGAACGATGCCTTCGATCTTGCGCAACACCCGCAGACCCAATGGCAGCCAGGCGTAGATGCCGGCGGCCTCCTGCTTGATCATGCCCGCGCGCAGCATCAGCTGATGCGACACGATCTGGGCGTCGGAGGGGGCTTCTTTCAGGATCGGCAGGAAGTAGCGCGACAGGCGCATGGGAGGATTCTCGGCAAATTCAGTCAGGCCCGAGGTTTAACCGGGCGAAGGGGGCGAAAGCTAGAGCGCGTTCGCGTGGGTGATATCGGGCACGGGGGTCCAGCCGATCCAGACGATGGCGACGATGACGAGCCAGACGATGATCGACACCCAGGTCGTGGTGATGAACTTCTTCTTGAGGTTCGGGTTCTTCGGCGCGCCCCACTGGGTCCCGTCCGTCGGCGGATCCTTGATCTGGTCCGACATGCCCAGCGGCAGAATCGCGAACAACACGATCCACCACACCGTCAGAAAGGTGGCGACCAAGGTGAAGGGGCCAAGGGGCATCGTCTCTAAAAGTCCGTTCATCGCAATCATCGTCGCGGCGCGATAAGGAGAGGCTCCGCAACAAGGACGCCCTGAATGCCACAGATTACGCTGGAACACTCCACCCATTTCGACGCGACCGACTGGCGCGCCCTGGCGCTGGAGATTCATCGCCTCTGTGTCGAGATGATCGGCGCCGGCCTTCCCGCGTGCAAGACGCGCATCGTACGCTGCGACCGCCTGATCATCGCCGACGGCGACCCGGACCAGGCCATGGTCCACTGCGACCTGCGCATCCTCAGCGGCCGCACCCAAGAGCAGAGAACCGCTCTGGGCGAAGCGGTGCTGGCGGCCCTGCTGGCCGGCGTCGCGCCCTACGACGGCCCCCGCCAGATCTCGATCGAGGTCGGACAGGTGGAGCGCGACGACTATCGGAAGGCGACGCTCGAAAGCTGATAACTATCCCTCCCCTTTTCGTGGGGAGGGAGAAGCCACGCGCCCTTACGGGTGCGGTCGCCCAATCCCGTAGCGCGCAGCCCAGTACGGCAGGATGTCGTCATCCTGCAGGAAGCGCGCGCCGGTCTCTGCGCTGACCTGGGCGTCGGGCCAGTCGAACTCGCCGTCCAGCACCAGCAGCGGGCAGCTCTGGTTCGCCTCCCCTACCTCGGCGATCACGGCCGAGCGCGGGCGCGGGTGATCCAGATGGGTCACCGTCAGATGCTCGCGCAGGCGCGGATACAGGCCCAATACGCCCTCGATCCGCGCGCCGGGCGGGCAGAACCACGGCCCGCCCTGGTCGTCGAACCAGTCGGCGTTCAGAAGATAAAGACGATCCGCCATCAGAGCCTCAGCACCACGGTTTCCACGATCGGACGACGATCCCAGATCTGCTGGCTGGCCTTCTTCAGGGTCCGGCTGACGGCCTGTTCGATGACGGCTTCGTCCTCCAACGCCTCGCCCCTCAGGCCGCGCACCGTGTTCTCGACGCGCTCGGCCATGTCGTCCAGCACGTCGCCCAGCGGACGGTCCGCGTCGCCCGGCAGGCCGATGCCGCGCACGTCGATGTCGCTGGCGATGCGGCCGCGACGATCCAGGGCGAAGCTGACGATCAGGATGCCGTTGCTGGCGGCGTGCTTGCGCTCGCGCAGGGCCTCGCCGGCCTCTTCCACCAGCATGCCGCCGTCGACGAACAGACGGCCCGAGGGCACTTCATCGATGATGGCGGCGGGTCCGGGCGCCAGGCGCACCATATCGCCGTTGCGCGGCGTCACCGTCTCCGGCACCTGCATGTCCTTGGCCAGGTTGCCGTGCTCGATCAGGTGGCGGCGCATGCCGTGGGTCGGCACGGCGATCTGCGGTCGCGCCCACTGATACATCTGGCGCAGTTCGTCACGGCACGGGTGGCCCGAGACGTGGATGCCGGGGTGATCCTTCTCGGTGTAGATGCGGATTCCGCGCTCGGCCATCTTGTCCTGCAGACGGCCGATGGACAGTTCGTTGCCGGGGATGACGCGCGACGAGAAGATGCAGTGGTCGCCCTCGCCCAGCTTGATGAAGGGATGCGTCCCTTCGGCCACGCGAGACAGGGCCGCGCGCGCCTCGCCCTGGCTGCCGGTGCACAGGTACAGAATCTCGTCCGCCGGCCAGACCTTGGCCTCCTGTTCGGACAGGAAGGGCTTGATGTCGTTCAACATGCCGACCGACTTGGCGGCGGCGGTGATGCGGTGCATCGAGCGCCCGGCCAGGGCCACGCGACGCCCGGCGGCCTCAGCGGCGCTGATGACGCTGTGCATCCGCGCGACGTTGGAGGCGAAGCAGCCCACGGCGACCCGGCCCTTCAGGCCCTGAATCAGCTCGGCCAGTTTGACCTTCACATCGCCCTCGGACCCGGCGACGCCGTCCACGAAGACGTTGGTGGAGTCGCACACCATGGCCAGGACGCCCTCGTCGCCCAGCTTCTGGATGAAGTCGACGTCGGTGCGCTCGCCCACGACCGGATCGTTGTCGATCTTCCAGTCGCCGGTATGCAGCACCGTGCCCAGCGGCGTCTTGATGGCCAGGCCGTTCGGTTCGGCGATCGAGTGGGTGATGGTGACGTAGGTCACCTCGAACGGACCCAGGTTCACCGTCGAACCCAGCGGCGCCTCGTGCAGCTCGACATCTTCATAGATGCCGGCGTCGCGCAGCTTTTCGCGGATCAGGAAGGCGGTGAAGGGGGTGGCGTACAGCGGCGCCTGGATGCGCGGCCACAGCCAGCCCAGGGCGCCGATGTGATCCTCGTGCGCGTGCGTCAGCACGATGCCCAGGATGTTCTCGCCTTCGAGGAAGGTCGGATCAGGCACGATGACGTCCACGCCGGGCGTGGACTGGTCGCCGAAGGTCACGCCGACGTCGACGATGATCCATTTGCGGTCATGCGCCGGGCCGAAACCATAGGCGTTCAGGTTCATGCCGACCTCGTTCGAGCCGCCCAGCGGCAGGAAGACGAGTTCGTCGTTTTGAGTTTTCTTAGTCATGCGGCCTTACAGATGGGAGTTCCGCCGCCAGATTTCGAGTAGGCCGCGGATGGTCAGGTCCGGATCAAACCGGTCGATAGAGTCGGTTGCGCCCTCGAACAGGGAGGCGACGCCGCCGGTGCCGATGACCGTCATGGGCTTGCCCCACTCGGCCTTGATGCGGTCCACCAGCCCTTCGATCAGGGCGATATAGCCCCAGAAGACGCCCGATTGCATGGAGGTGACGGTGTCGCGCCCGATCACGGTGTCGGGGCGCTGGATAGCGATGCGCGGCAGCTTGGCCGCCGCCTCGTGCAGGGCCTGAAGCGACAGGTTGATGCCGGGCGCGATCAGCCCGCCTTCAAAGGCCCCCGCCCCCTGCCCGTTCGCGCCGGACACGACGTCGAAGGTCGTGGCCGTGCCGCTGTCGATCAGCAACAGGTCGCCCTCATAGACCTGAAGCGCGCCGATAGCGTTGACCAGACGGTCGGCCCCGGCCTCGCTGGGCTTATGGATGCGCACCTCGATGCCCAGTTCGACGTTCTCGCCGATCACCAGGGGTTCGACGTTCAGATAGCGCCGCGCCAGATTGCGCAGGTTGAAGATCGACTGCGGCACCACGCTGGAGATGATGCAGCCGTCCATGTCGGCCATGGTCTGGCCCTGGCCGCGCATCTCGAACAGCTGGTGCAGCCAGACGGCGTATTCGTCGGCCGTGCGCATGGGATCGGTGGCGGTGCGCCATTGGAAGATCCACTCTTCGCCATCGTGAACGGCGAACAGGGTGTTGGTGTTGCCTTGCTCGATCGCCAGCAGCATCAGGCGGCCTCTCCGAAGAAGACGTCGCCGGCGGAGATGACCCGCAGGCTTCCGTCCGGCAGTTTCAGGCGCAGGGCGCCGTCGGCCTCGACGCCGTCGGCGATCCCGCTCAGGGTTTCATGACTTAGCCGCGCCGTGCATGGGCCGAACAGGCCGGGCGTGCGCGCAACCCAGGCGTCCAGCACGGGCTGAAAGCCCAGACGCGTCCAGCGTTCCAGCCAGGCGTCGAAGGTTTCGGCCAACGCCTTCGCCCCCTCCTCCATCGACGGCGCGGCGGCCACGTCATGACGCAGATGCTCGGCGATGCAGGTAGTCGGGCGCTCGGTCCCTTCGGGCGCATGGGACAGGTTCACGCCGACGCCCACGGCCAGCCACAGGCCGCCAGAGGGCGCAGGACCGGATTCGATCAGGATGCCGGACGACTTACGCCCGTCCAGCAGCACGTCATTGGG
>NZ_GL883086.1:324802-377033 GCF_000204035.1 Brevundimonas diminuta ATCC 11568 | reverse complement strand
CCATTTGATGCTGACCAGCGCGGGCGGAACATAGCGGTCCAGCAGATCGGCCACCGCCAGGGCGGCGGCGAAGGTCAGTTGCGCCGCCTCGGCCGGAGTGCGGTTCAGCGTCAGCAGCAGGGTCGTGGCCAGATTGCCGTCCCTGCTGTCCCAGGCGCGGCCGCGACGGCCCCGTCCGGCGGTTTGACGCCGGGCCGCGATCCACAGCGGCCCGGCATCGCCCGCCTCGGCGCGACGACGCGCCTCGGCGTTGGTGGAGTCGGTCTCTTCGAGGATCAGGACCGGAGCCGCCAAGGCCCCTTATCCGATCCCGACGCCCGCGGCCGCCGCGCGCGTCAGCGGCTCCAGCCAGGTCAGGGCGATCAGCAGCACAGGGAAGCTGAAGGCCGCAGCCGCCCAGCCGATCCATTGCGCGCCGGCCGGCGCCTTGTCCGTCGTCACGTCGAACTCAGGCGTGTCGAACCAGATCACCTTGATGATGCGCAGATAGTAGAAGGCCGCGACGACCGAGGCCACCAGACCCGCAGCGCCCGCCATCCAGTAACCCGCGTCGGCGGCGGCGCCGAAGACGTAGAACTTGCCCCAGAAGCCCGACATCGGCGGAATGCCGACGGCCGACAGCGACAGGATCGTCAGGGCGACGGCCGTCACCGGACGGTCCTTCTTCAGACCGGCCAGATCGGCGATCTTGCGGATCGGACGGCCGTTGCGGCTCAGCGACAACAGGATGGCGAAGAAGCCGATCTGATCCACGACATACAGGGTCATGAACATCAGGGTCGCCTGGACGCCGACCTGGGTGCCGGCCGCCACGCCCAGCAGGGCGTAGCCGATGTTGATGATGGACGAATAGGCCAGCAGGCGCTGGATATCTTTCTGCATCAGGCCGCCGAAGGCGCCGACCGCGAAGCTGATCAGCGAGATCAGGATCAGCACTTGGGCCCACTGCGCATGGGCCAGACCGAAGCCTTCGACCAGCACGCGGATGATCAGCACCATGGCCGCCACCTTGGGCGCGGTCGAGAACAGGGCCACGACCGGGGTCGGGGCGCCTTCGTAGACGTCGGGCGTCCACATGTGGAACGGCGCGGCCGAAACCTTGAACGCCAGACCACAGATCAGGAAGACCAGGCCGAAGATCAGGCCCGGACCGGGGTTGGCGGTGGCGAAGGCGGCGATGTCCTCGAACCGCATCGAACCGGCGAAACCGTAGATCAGGCTGGCGCCGTACAGCAGCAGACCCGACGACAGGGCGCCCAGGACGAAATACTTCAGGCCCGCTTCCGAGGCCTTCAGGTCGTCCCGGCGATAGGCGGCCAGGACGTAGAGGGCCAGCGAGTGCATCTCGATGCCGATGTAGAGCGAGATCAGATCGCCCGACGACGCCATCATGCCCATGCCGACCGAGGCCAGCACGATCAGGACCGGATATTCGAACTTGGCGATGTTGTTGCGATGCATCCAGCCGTCGCCCAGCACCACGGCCACGGCGGCGGACAGGAAGATCACCGCCTTGCCGAAGACGGCCAGCGGATCAGCCACATAGGCCCCGTTGAAGGCGGACCCCAGCGGACCGACGACGGCCAGAGCCGTCGCCGCCAGCAGAAGCAACACCGACAGGCCCGAGACCAGGCGCGTGGACTTCTCGCCGGCGAAGGCGCCGAGCATGAGCAGCACCAGCCCGCCGACCGCAAGGGTCAGCTCCGGGGCGGCGAGTTGGAGAGCGGAGGACAGATCAGGCATTATGGTCTCACCCGCCGATCGCGGCGCGATAGGCGCTGGTCAGGGCTTCAACAGTTGGCCCGGTGTAGTCGAGAACGGCGTTGGGATAGAGGCCCAGCCAGATGGTGCCGACGATCAGGGGCACGAAGATCAGCAGTTCGCGCTTGTCGATGTCGGTGATGCTTTCCAGCGCCGGATTGGTGATCGGGCCGTACATGACGTTGCGGAACAGCGTCAGCGCATAGACCGCCGAGAAGATCACGCCCGAGGCCGCGATCAGGGCCGCCCAGGTCGAGACCTGATAGGCGCCCGTCATCGTCAGCACTTCGCCGATGAAGCCCGAGGTGCCCGGTAGGCCGACGTTGGCCATGGTGAACATCAGGAAGATGGCCGCATACCAGGGCATCCGCGCCGTCAGGCCGCCGTAGAAGGCGATCTCACGGGTGTGCATCCGGTCATAGACCACGCCGACGCACAGGAAGAGCGCGCCCGAGATCAGGCCGTGGCTCAGCATCTGGAAGACGGCGCCTTGAACGCCGGTGTCGTTGCCCGCGAAAATGCCCATGGTCACGAAGCCCATGTGGGCGACCGACGAATAGGCGATCAGCTTCTTGATGTCCGTCTGACGGAAGGCGACCAGCGAGGTGTAGACCACGGCGATGACCGACAGCGTCAGCACCAGCGGCGTGAACATCTGCGACGCCAGCGGGAACATCGGGATATTGAACAGGATGAAGCCGTAGCCGCCGAGCTTCAGCAGGATGCCGGCCAGGATGACCGAACCCGCCGTCGGCGCCTGAACGTGGGCGTCGGGCAGCCAGGTGTGCACCGGCCACATCGGCATCTTCACCGCGAAGGAGGCGAAGAAGGCCAGCCACAGCAGCGGCTGCACCGCCGGGTCGAAGGCGTACTGCTTCAGTTCCGGAATACTGGTGGTGCCGGTCGTGTGGGCCATCCACAGCATGGCCAGCAGCATCAGGACCGATCCCAGCAGGGTGTACAGGAAGAATTTGTACGCTGCGTAGATGCGGTTGGCGCCGCCCCAGATGCCGATGATCAGATACATCGGGACCAGGGTGCCTTCGAAGAAGATGTAGAAGAGGAACAGGTCCAGCGAGGTGAACACGCCGATGACCATGGTCTCCAGGATCAGGAAGGCGATCATGTATTCGACGACGCGCGTCTCGATCGACTTCCAGCTGGCCACAATGCAGATCGGCAGCAGGAAGGCCGTCAGCAGGACGAACAGGATGGAGATCCCGTCCACGCCCAGGTGATAGCCGGCGCCCGCGAACCAGGCGTAGTTCTCGACGAACTGATAGGCCGGGTTCGACGGATCGAACTGGGCGACCAGCAGGACGGACACGGCCAGCACCACCATGGTGGTGATCAGGGCGATCCAGCGGGCGGCCGGGGCCGCGGCGTCCTGACCGCCCTTGTTCAGCAGGCGCGCGACCAGGATCGCGGCCGCGCCGAGAAGCGGCAGGAAGGTGACGATGCTCAGAATGTGAGGCACGAGGCTCAGGCTCCCCACGTGAAGATGGCGAAGGCAAGGAACGCAGCCACGCCGATCAGCATCACGAATGCATAGAAGTAGACGAAACCGGACTGGAACCGGGACAACCAGCCGCCCGACTTCAGCGAAGCCCAGGCCGCGCCGTTCGGACCGAGGCCGTCGATGATCTTCACGTCGCCGATCTTCCAGAAGAAGTCGCCGATCGCCTTGGTCCCCTTCACGAAGACGGCGTCGTACAGCTCATCGAAGAACCACTTGTTGTAGAGGAAGGTCCACAGCGGGCCCTTGCGGTCGGCCATCTCCTTGGCCGCGCCTTCCTTCACGACATACAGCCAGTAGGCGATGGCCGTGCCCAGCAGCGTCACGATCAGCGGCGCCCACTTCACCCAGGTCGGGACGTTGTGGCTTTCGTGCAGGACGTGGTTCTCAGCCCCAACGAAGATGGCGCCGCGCCAGAACTCAGCCTCATGATGGCCGATGAAGTGCGGGGCGAAGATCATGCCGGCGAACACCGCGCCGATCGACAGCACCAGCAGCGGCACGACCATGACCAGCGGGCTCTCATGCGGCTTCAACGGACCATGATGATGGTCGTCGTGCGCATGATCGTCATGAGCGTGGGCGTCGGCATGGTGCGCGCCCTCCTCTTCCTTCCACACAGGCTTGTTGTGGAAGGTCATGAACACCAGACGCCACGAGTAGTAAGCCGTCAGCAGGGCCGCCGAGATGCCGATGACGAAGGCGAACATGCCCGCGGCCGAGTGGCCGGTCGTCGCCGCCGCATAGGCGCTCTCGAGGATGGAGTCCTTGGAGTAGAAGCCGGCGAAGCCGCCGACGCCGGGCATGCCCAGGCCGGTGATGGCGATGGTGCCGATCATCATGGTCGCATAGGTGACGGGCAGCAGCTTCCACAGGCCGCCCATCTTCCGCATGTCCTGCTCATGATGCATGCCGTGGATCACCGAACCGGCGCCCAGGAACAGCAGGGCCTTGAAGAAGGCGTGCGTGAACAGGTGGAACATGGCGGGCTGATAGGCGCCGACGCCCGCCGCAAAGAACATGTAGCCCAGCTGCGAACAGGTCGAATAGGCGATCATCCGCTTGATGTCGTTCTGCATCATGCCGACGGTCGCGGCGAAGATGGCCGTGACGCCGCCGATGATGGCGATGAACTGCGACGCGACGGGCGCGTGCTCATACAGGGGCGACAGCAGGCAGACCATGTAGACGCCGGCCGTAACCATGGTGGCCGCGTGGATCAGGGCCGACACGGGCGTCGGGCCTTCCATCGCGTCCGGCAGCCAGGTGTGCAGGAAGAACTGCGCCGACTTGCCCATGGCGCCGATGAACAGCAGCAGACCGGCCAGATCCAGCGCCGACCAGGTGTGGCCCAGGAATTCCCAGCCCGTCCCGGCCTTGCCGGCGATCAGCGGGAACAGCTTGGCGAACTCGATCGTGCCGAACATCCAGAACACGGTCATCATGCCGAGCAGGAAGCCGAAGTCGCCGACGCGGTTGACCACGAAGGCCTTGATGGAGGCAGCGGTGGCCGAGGGCTTCTTGTACCAGAAACCGATCAGCAGATAGGACGCCAGGCCCACGCCTTCCCAGCCGAAGAACATCTGCAGGAAGTCGGCCGCCGTCACCAGCGCCAGCATCATGAAGGTGAACAGCGACAGATAGGCGAAGAAGCGAGGACGGCTGTCGTCCTCCTTCATGTAGCCCCAGGAATAGAGGTGAACCAGCGAGGACACCGAGGTCACCACGATCAGCATGACCGCCGACATGGCGTCAACGCGGATCGACCAGTTCGACTGGAACTCGCCGACATGGATGAACGGCGCCAGGTGCACGGTGAAGGCTTCCAGCCCGCCCCAGGTCCACTGGCTGAACACGATCCAGGAGACCGCGCACGAGAAGAACAGCAGGCCCGTGGTGACGGCCTGCGAGGCGACGTCGCCGATCCGGCGACCGAAGAAGCCGGCGATCATGGCCCCCAGCAGGGGGGCGAAGACACCGAGAGTGACGAGAGTCTGGATAGTCACGGTTCCGATCAGCCCTTCATCACGGAGGCGTCGTCGACCGCGATGTCGCCGCGGTTACGGAAGAAGGTCACGAGAATGGCCAGGCCGACGGCGGCCTCGGCCGCGGCGACGGTCAGGACGAACATGGCCATCAGCTGACCCGACACGTCGTTCAGGTGGGTCGAGAAGGCCACGAAGTTGATGTTCACCGCGAGCAGGATCATCTCGACCGACATCAGGATGATGATGACGTTCTTGCGGTTCACGAAGATGCCGAAGACGCCGATGGTGAACAGCATGGCGGCGACCGCCAGATAATGCTGGAGCGAGATATCCATTACAGAAGCTCCTCGGGGGTGACGCCCTGGCCCGTGGTCACGGACTTGATCTCGACGGCCTTGGCGCGTTCGCGGTTGGCCTGGGCGGCCAGATCCTGGCGATGCACGCCCGGACGGTGGCGCAGGGTCAGGACGATGGCGCCGATCATGGCGATCAGCAGGACCACGCCCGCCGCCTGGAAGAAGTAGACGTAGTCCGTGTAGAGCACGCGGCCGATCGTCTCGATGTTGGTGACGTCAGGCCCGGCCGGAACCGGCGAGGTCGCGTCCCTGGCGGCGCCGCCCTGAACGACGGTGATCGACACCATGATCATCTCGGCCAGCAGAACGCCCGCCACGATGCCCGCCAGCGGCAGGTAGCGCGCGTATCCTTCGCGCAGCTTCACGAAGTCGACGTCCAGCATCATGACGACGAACAGGAACAGCACCGCCACGGCGCCGACGTAGACGACGACCAGCAGCATCGCCAGGAACTCGGCGCTCAGCAGAACGAACAGACCGGCTGCCGAGAAGAAGGTCAGGATCAGCCAGAGAACGGAGTGCACGGGATTGCGCGCGGTCACCACCAGAAGGGCGGAAACCACGGCGACCGTCGCCAGAAGATAGAAGGCCAGGCCTTGCAACATGTGCGGGACGACGCCCCTCTTCAAAACCAATGGCCCGAGGGGAAACCCCGGACCCTTCCAAAATCGGCCCCGGCCCGAAGGTCAGGGTCAGCGTGGCGGAATCGCCGCTCCGTTTAGCGATACGGAGCGTCGAGTTCCAGATTCTTCGCGATCAGACGCTCCCAGCGGTCGCCGTTATCCAGCAGGCGCGCCTTGTCATAAAGCAGTTCTTCGCGAGTCTCGGTGGCGAACTCGCTGTTCGGTCCCTCGACGATGGCGTCCACCGGGCAGGCCTCCTGGCACAGGCCGCAGTAGATGCATTTGACCATGTCGATGTCGTAGCGCGTCGTGCGGCGGCTGCCGTCGGCGCGCGGTTCGGCCTCGATGGTGATGGCCTGGGCGGGGCAGATGGCCTCGCACAGCTTGCAGGCGATGCAGCGCTCTTCGCCGTTCGGATAGCGGCGCAGCGCATGTTCGCCACGGAAGCGCGGCGACTGCGGGTTGCGCTCGAACGGATAGTTCACCGTCGCCTTCGGCTTCATCATGTACTTCATCGACAGGCCGACGGCGCCGAACACGTCGGTCAGCATCGCGCCCTTGGCCGCCTGAACGATACGGGTCAGCATTACGATTTCACTCCGGCGCACTCGCGTTCATAGCGGGCGCTTTCCTTGTCGAGGGTCTGGCAAAGGCGCTGGCGTTCCGCCTCACGCCGTTCGATTTCCTGCACCTTGCGCTCCCACTGATAGACCGACACCGGGTCGGCCTCATAGGGCGCGCAGGCCGACGCCAGCATGGGCGCGGCCAGGGCGAACATCAGGGCTGCGGCTTTCGTCTTCATCCGCCGATCCGGCGTTCGCAGCCGTCCCTGCTGAAGCGCGGATCGTCCCGCGACAGACGTTGGCAATAGGCGCGCTTGTCCGCCTCCTCTCCCCGCTCGCGGTCCAGCCGCTCGAGACGCGCGGACGCGGTCTCGGGCGCAGCCGGATCCATCGGCTTGAAGGTGCAGGCCGACAGGCCGGCGGCGAGCGCCAGCGCGATCAGAACTGTGGCGCGAGCGCCCATCACGCACCCACCGCGAAGACGCGCCACGCCGCCACGAAGACCACGGCCACCAACGAGGCCGGCAGGAAGATCTTCCAGCCAAGACGCATCAGCTGGTCATAGCGGTAGCGGGGCACGAAGGCCTTCACCAGGGCGATCATGAAGAACCAGAAGACCACCTTCACGGCGAAGACCGCCAGGTAGAACAGGTTGGCGACGAAGGCCGGGACGCTGTTCAGGAAGTCGGTCGGGAAGCCCGGATTCCACCCGCCGCAGAACAGCAGGGTGATCATGGCGCACATGAAGACGATGTTGGCGTATTCGCCGATCATGAACAGCAGGTAGGGGGTCGAGGAATATTCGACCTGATAACCGGCCACCAGTTCCGATTCCGCTTCGGGCAGGTCGAACGGCGGGCGGTTGGTCTCGGCCAGGGCCGAGATGAAGAAGACGATGGTCATCGGCAGCATGACGATGATCGTCGGCAGGGTCTCGAGGCCGCCGCCGAAGGCGTTCCAGTTCCAGATCCAACCCTGTTGCTGGGTCACGATCTCGGTCAGGTTCATCGTCCCCGCCAGCAGGATGACGTTGATGATGATGAGGCCCATCGAGACCTCATAGGACACCATCTGCGCCGCCGAACGCAGCGAGCCCAGGAACGGATACTTCGAGTTCGAAGCCCAGCCGCCCATGATGATGCCGTAGACGCCCAGCGAGCTGATCGCGAGGATGTACAGGATGCCGACGTTCAGGTCCGACACCACCCAGCCCGGCGCGAACGGGATCACCGCCCAGGCGATGAAAGCCAGGACGAAGCTGATCAGCGGGGCCAGGATGAAGACCACCTTGTCCGACCCGGCCGGGATGACGATCTCCTTCAGCACGAACTTGAAGAAGTCGGCGAAGGACTGCAGCAGGCCGAAGGGGCCGACCACGTTCGGACCCTTGCGCAGCTGAACGCCCGCCCAGATCTTGCGGTCGGCCAGCAGCAGGAAGGCCAGGGAGATCAGAATGCCGACCACGACCAGCAGGATTCCGCCCAGAGTGGCGAGGGTCCAGCCGACGGGGGTGGCCCAGAAGGAAGTCGCAGCGTCCATGTCTTACTCCGCCGCCAGGGCGACCGGCGCCGTCCGCTCAGCGGACAGTTGGGCCATGGTTTCACTGGCGCGCGCGATCGGGTTGGTCAGGTAGGGATCGGCGATGACGGAGACGAAGGCGACGTCGCCCAGGTCTCCCTTGGCGCCCAGCTTGGCGACGTCGAACGTCGCGGCGGGGGCCAGATAGTCGATGCGGCCGAAGGTCGGATGGTCGCCCATCAGCTTCGTACGCAGTTGCTCCAAGGTGTCGAACGGCAGCTTGCAGCCGACGCGCTCCGACAGGGCGCGGATGATGGCCCAGTCGTCCTTGGCCTCGCCCTTCGGGAAGACCACGCGCTCGGCCATCTGCACCCGGCCCTCGGTGTTGACGTACAGGCCCGACTTCTCGGTGTAGGCCGCGCCCGGCAGGATCACGTCCGCGCCGTGCGCGCCGCGGTCGCCGTGCGAACCCAGATAGACGCGGAAGGCGCCCGACGCATCGGCGTTCACCTCATCGGCGCCCAGCAGGAACAGAACGTCCAGCGCGCCCGGCTTCAGCATGCCGGCGACATCCAGACCGCCCTCGCCCGGCAAGAAGCCCATGTCCAGACCGCCGACGCGCGCGGCGGCGCTGTGCAGGACGTTGAAGCCGTTCCAGCCGTCCTTGACCACGCCGACCTTCTTGGCCAGCGCGCCCAAGGCGTTCAGCACGGCCGGACCGGTTTCGCCCGTCAGGGCGCCCGCGCCGACGATGATCGCCGGACGTTCAGCCTTGGTCAGGAAGTCGGTCGCAGCCTTGGGCAGCTTGCCCAGGGTCTTCGAACCGGCGCCCAGCCAGGCGTAGTCATAGGTCAGGTCAGCTTGCGGGCCGATGACGCCGACTTCGACGCCGCCCTTCAGCCAGGTCTTGCGGATGCGCGCGTTCAGCAGCGGCGCTTCCCTGCGCGGATTGGCGCCGACGATCAGAATGGCGTCAGCGTTTTCAATGCCTTGCAGGCCGGAGTTGAACAACCAGCCCTCGCGAGCCTCGCCGCCCAGCGCGGCGCCGTCCTGACGGCAGTCCGTGTTGGCGGAGCCCAGTGCGCGGAACAGGTCCAGCGTCGCCTTCATCGACTCGGCGTCCTGAAGGTCGCCTGCGATGGCGCCGATGCGGTCGGCCGGGGCCGCCTTCAGCTTGTCCGCCACGACCGACAGGGCCTCGTCCCAAGACGCCGGACGCAGCTTGCCGTTCTCACGCACCCACGGACGGTCCAGACGACGCGCCTGCAGGCCGTCGACGGCGTAGCGGCTCTTGTCCGACAGCCACTCCTCGTTGATGCCCTCGTTCACGCGCGGCAGGACGCGCATGACCTCGGCGCCGCGCGAGTCGGCGCGGATGTTCGAGCCGAGCGCGTCCATCACGTCGATGGTCTCGGTCTTCTTCAGCTCCCACGGGCGGTAGTGATACTGCCAAGGGCGGTGCGTCAGGGCGCCCACCGGGCACAGGTCGTTGACGTTGCCCGACAGTTCGCTGTCGATGTTCTTTTCCAGATAGGTCGTGATCTCGGCGCTTTCGCCGCGCGAGATCATGCCGATGTCCGGCACGCCCGCCACTTCGGTGATGAAGCGGACGCAACGCGTGCACTGGATGCAGCGCGTCATGAACGTCTTGACCGTCGGGCCCATGTTCTTTTCTTCGACCGCGCGCTTGTTCTCGCCGTAGCGCGAACCGTCGCGGCCGTAGCCGACCGCCTGATCCTGCAGGTCGCATTCGCCGCCCTGGTCGCAGATCGGGCAGTCCAGCGGGTGGTTGATGAGCAGGAACTCCATCACCCCTTCGCGGGCCTTCTTCACCATCGGCGTGTCGGTGAAGATTTCCTGGCCGTCGGCGGCCGGCAGCGCGCACGAAGCCTGCGGCTTCGGCGGTCCAGGCTTCACCTCGACCAGGCACATGCGGCAGTTGCCGGCGATGGACAGGCGCTCGTGGTAGCAGAACCGCGGGATTTCCTGCCCGGCGCGCTCGGCGACCTGCAGCACGGTCATGCCCGGTTCGAACTCGACTTCAACGCCGTTGACCTTGGCGATAGGCATTACGATTACTCCGCCGCGATCGCGTGGCCGGCGAAGTTCGCGCGGCGGCTGCGGTAGGTGTGGATGCGCTCTTCAATCTCGTGACGGAAGTGCCGGATCAGGCCCTGAACGGGCCAGGCGGCGGCGTCGCCGAGGGCGCAGATGGTGTGGCCTTCGACCTGACCGGCCACGTCGAGCAGCAGGTCGATCTCCGACGGGTCGGCGTCGCCGATCGCCATACGCTCCAGCACGCGCCACATCCAGCCGGTGCCTTCACGGCACGGCGTGCACTGGCCGCAGCTCTCGTGCTTGAAGAAGTAGCTGATGCGGGCGATCGCCTTCACGATGTCGGTAGACTGATCCATGACCGTGACGCCGGCGGTGCCCAGCGACGAGCGCATTTCGCGCATGGAGTCGAAGTCCATCAGCGCGACTTCAGCCTGTTCGCGCGTGATGACCGGACAGGACGCGCCGCCCGGAATGATGGCTTTCAGGTTTTCCCAGCCGCCGCGCACGCCGCCGCCGTGATCCTCGATCAACTGGCGCAGCGGGATCGACATGGCCTCTTCGACCACGCAGGGCGTGTTCACGTGGCCCGACAGCGACATCAGCTTGGTGCCGGTGTTGTTCGGGCGACCGAAGCCGGCGAACCAGTCCGCGCCGCGACGCAGGATGGTGCCGACCACGGCGATCGATTCCACGTTGTTCACGGTCGTCGGGCAGCCGTACAGACCTGCGCCCGCCGGGAACGGCGGCTTCAGACGCGGCTGGCCCTTCTTGCCTTCCAGGCTTTCCAGCAGGGCCGTCTCTTCGCCGCAGATATAGGCCCCGGCGCCGTGGTGGATATAGACGTGGAAGTCCCAGCCGTGGACGTTGTCGTCACCGATCAGCTTGGCCTCATAGGCCTGCTTGACGGCGGCTTCCATGCGCTCGCGCTCAAGGATGTATTCGCCGCGCAGGTAGATGTAGCAGGCGTGGGCCTGCATGGCGAAGGAGGCGATCAGGGCGCCTTCGATCAGCAGTTGCGGATCATGACGCATGATCTCGCGGTCTTTACACGTCGCGGGCTCGGACTCGTCGGCGTTGATGACCAGGTAGTGAGGGCGATCCTTCACTTCCTTGGGCATGAAGGACCACTTCAGGCCGGTCGAGAAACCGGCGCCGCCGCGTCCGCGCAGCCCCGAGTTCTTGACGTTGGCGATGATCCAATCGCGGCCAAGGTCCAGCATGTCCTTGGTGGCGTTCCACGCGCCGCGCTTCTTCGCACCCTCAAGGCCCCAGTCGTGGAAGCCATAGAGGTTGGTGAAGATCCGATCCTTGTCTTGGAGGATGCCGACCATGATCCCTTAAAGTCCTTCCGCCATGCGGCGTTTATGATGGCGGGTGCGCTGGAAGACGGCGTAGATCACCAGCACCCATCCGACGGCCAACAGGCCATAGGCCGCCATCACCGCGTTGTCTGTCAGGCCGAAACGGCCTTCACGTGCGAACAAAACCAATGCGGCCGCAACCACGATACAGGCCAGCCCCGCCCACCGCGGGCGCCAGCCGACGCGACGCAGCTCGGCCCGATAGGCCGCCCTGCCCGCTTCTGTCTCGAGATTCGGCCGCCCCATCAGACCGGCGCCTTTTCAGCGACGGGCTCCGAGTTCGGCAGCTTCTTGATCTTCTTGGCGGCCGAACCGTCGTACAATGCCGGGTCGGTCAGCGTCCGCGCGCCGCCCTGCGGCTCGGACGTGTGACGGCCGACATAGCTGCCCGGCTTGGGCGTCTTGCCCGCGGCGAAGTCGTCGATGATCTGAGCCATGTTTTCAGGCGTCAGGTCTTCGTAATAGAGGTCGTTGATCTGGGCCACCGGCGCGTTCGAGCAGGCGCCGATGCACTCGATCTCCTGCCAGGTGAAGCGGCCGTCGGCGGACAGCTCGTCCTTGGGGCCGATCTTCTCGCGACAGACGCGCATCAGATCGTTGGAGCCGCGCAGCATGCACTGCGTGGTGCCGCACACCTGGATCAGCGCGGCCGTGCCGACCGGCGTCAGCTGGAACATGGTGTAGAAGGTCGCGACCTCCAGCACCCGGATATAGGCCATGCCCAGCAGCTCGCCGACAGCGCGCAGCGACGGCTCGGACACCCAGCCTTCCTGCTTCTGGACCAGCCACAGGATCGGGATCACGGCCGACTGGCGACGCGATTCCGGGTATTTCTTGATCCACCACTGAGCCTTGTCCATCGTCTCCTTCGAAAACTCGAAAGAGGCTGGTTGCTCCTTGGCCAGACGACGAACGCTCATCGGTCCACTTCTCCGAACACCATGTCGAGCGAGCCGAGGATGGCGGACACGTCCGCCAGCATGTGGCCGCGGTTCATCCAGTCCATCGCCTGCAGGTGACGGAAGCCGGGGGCCGACAGCTTGACGCGGTAGGGTTTGTTGGTGCCGTCCGACACCAGATAGACGCCGAACTCGCCCTTGGGCGCTTCGACGGCCGCATAGACCTCGCCTTCCGGCGTCTTGAAGCCCTCGGTGTAGAGCTTGAAGTGGTGGATCAGCGCTTCCATCGAACGCTTCATCTCACCGCGACGCGGCGGCGTGACCTTGTGGTCTTCCGACAGGACCGGCTCGCCGGGGCAGTTGCGCAGCTTGTGGATGCACTGCTCCATGATGCGCACCGACTGGCGCATCTCTTCGACGCGGACAAGGTAGCGGTCCCAGCAGTCGCCGTTCTTGCCGACGGCGATGTCGAATTCCATGTCGGCGTAGCAGTCGTACGGCTGGGCCTTGCGCAGATCCCAGGCGATGTCCGAGCCGCGCAGCATGACGCCCGAGAAGCCCCACGCCAGGGCGTTCTCCTTGGACACCACGCCGATGTCGACGTTGCGCTGCTTGAAGATGCGGTTTTCGGTGACCAGGCTTTCGATGTCCGCCAGCTTGGCCGGGAACTCGGCGCACCAGCGGCCGATGTCGTCGATCAGCTCGGGCGTCAGATCCTGGTGGACGCCGCCCGGGCGGAAGTAGTTGGCGTGCAGACGCGCGCCGCAGGCCCGCTCGTAGAAGACCATCAGCTTCTCGCGCTCTTCGTGGCCCCACAGCGGCGGGGTCAGGGCGCCCACGTCCATGGCCTGCATGGTCGCGTTCAGAAGGTGGTTCAGGATGCGGCCCATCTCCGAGTACAGAACCCGGATCAGCTGGCCGCGATACGGCACGTCCAGACCCAGCAACCGCTCGATGGCCAGGCAGAAGGCGTGCTCCTGGTTCATCGGCGAGACGTAGTCCAGCCGGTCCAGGTAGGGGATGTTCTGGAGGTAGGTGCGCGCCTCCATCAGCTTCTCGGTGCCGCGGTGCAGCAGGCCGATGTGCGGATCGACGCGCGTGACCAGCTCGCCGTCCAGCTCCAGCACCAGGCGCAGCACGCCGTGCGCGGCCGGGTGCTGCGGGCCGAAGTTGATGGTGAACTTGCGGTCGTCCATCGCCCGCGCGTGCGGGGTCAGGCCGTCTTCATAGTCCTCGAACGGGTCGATGGCGGCGCCCAGCGGCGCGGGCATGTTCTTGACGTCGGCCATTACTGCGCTCCCGCCTTTTCATCGCCCGGCAGGACGGTCGGATAGTCGGCGCCTTCCCACGGAGACAGGAAGTCGAAGTTGCGGAATTCCTGCGTCAGCTTCACCGGCTCATAGACGATGCGCTTCTGCTCTTCGTCGTAGCGGACCTCGACATAGCCCGTCATCGGGAAGTCCTTGCGCAGCGGGTGCCCCTGGAAGCCGTAGTCGGTCAGGATGCGGCGCATGTCCGGGTGATCCGAGAAGATCATGCCGTACATGTCGAAGGCTTCACGCTCGAACCAGCCCGCCGACGGATAGACCGACGACACGCTGGGGACCGGCTTGACCTCATCGGTCGACACCTTGACGCGAACGCGCGCGGCGCGCGTCAGCGACAGCAGGTGATAGACGACCTCGAACCGCTCGGCGCGGTCGGGGTAGTCGGCGCCGCAGACATCCATGCACTGCTGGAAGCCGAACTGATCGCGCAGGGCCGTCATGACCTCGACGATCTTCTCGCGCTGGGCGATCAGGGTCAGTTCGCCATAGGCCACCACAGCCTCGACGCCGAGCGCCGCGACCATTTCCGTGCCCAGAGGCGTCAGGGCGGATTCGCGCTCCGCGACACGCACCAGTTCGCTCATCGTTCGATGGTCCCCGTGCGGCGGATCTTCTTCTGCAGTTGCAGGATGCCGTACAGCAGGGCCTCGGCGGTCGGCGGGCAGCCCGGAACGTAAACGTCCACCGGCACCACGCGATCGCAGCCGCGCACGACGCTGTAGCTGTAGTGATAGTAGCCGCCGCCGTTGGCGCAGCTGCCCATCGAGATGACGTAGCGCGGGTCCGGCATCTGGTCGTAGACCTTGCGCAGGGCCGGAGCCATCTTGTTGGTCAGCGTCCCGGCGACGATCATCAGGTCCGACTGGCGCGGCGAACCGCGCGGCGCGGTGCCGAAACGCTCCAGGTCGAAGCGCGGCATCGACAGGTGGATCATCTCGACGGCGCAGCAGGCCAGGCCGAACGACATCCACATCAGCGAGCCCGTGCGCGCCCAGGTGATGACATCGTCCAGCGAGGTCGTCAGGAAGCCGCGCTCGCCCAGCTCCGTATTGACGGACTCAAAGAACTTGTCGTGGATCTTGGGATCATAGCCCTCGACGGTCGAACGCGCAGCCGAGCCGGCGGGGACCAGAGGACTGGAGGGGGCGATCACTGCCATTCCAGGGCTCCCTTCTTCCATTCGTAGATGAAGCCGACAGTCAGGACGCCCAGGAAGACCATCATCGACCAGAAGGCGAAGACCATGCCGCCGTGCGACAGGTCGAACATCGACACAGCCCACGGGAACAGGAAGGCGATTTCCAAGTCGAAGATGATGAAGAGGATCGACACCAGATAGAAGCGCACGTCGAACTTCATGCGCGCGTCGTCAAAGGCGTTGAAGCCGCACTCATAAGCCGAGAGCTTCTCGGTATCGGGGTTCTTGGGAGCCAGCACCCAGGCCGCCAGCATGAAGCCGGCGCCGAGCACGATGGCGATGCCCAGGAAAACGACGATCGGAAGATATTCTAGAAGAAATTCGTTCATTCGAGCTGCCTCGCCCGCCGGGAGGTAGGGGGCGGATTCGGGGCTTCTTAGACCCAACCTCGCCAGGGTTCAAACCCATGTCGGCAAAGGTTTTTTGTTGCGAACGGTTCGCAGTTTTTTGGGCGATTTGCCGCAGGCCGCGTGATTGCCTCTTATGCCGTTGATCCGCGAAATGCGTCATCGCCTTCAACACAGCCGAGAGCTTGCGCATGAACCTGGCCGCCCGCCTGCTGAACTCCATCGAACGCATCGGCAATCGGCTGCCAGATCCTGTTTTCCTATTCCTATGGCTGATCCTGGGCTTGGTGGCCTTGAGCCTGATCGGCGCGGGCCTGGGCTGGTCCGCGGTCAATCCGGTGACGGGCGAGGTGCTTCAGGCGCAAAGCCTGCTGTCGCCCGCCAATCTGGAGCGGCTGTTCATCGGCATGCCGCGCACCCTAGCCGACTTTCCGCCGCTGGGGATCGTCATCACCATCATCTACGGCGCCTCGGTGGCCGAACGGACGGGCCTGTTCTCCACGGCGATCCGAGGCGCGCTGCTGAACGCGCCGCGCTTCATCCTGACGCCGATCGTGGTGATCACCGGCATGGTGTCGCACCACGCCTCGGACGCCTCCTATGTCGTGGTGATTCCGCTGGCCGCCGTCATCTTCGCCGCAGCGGGCCGTCACCCGCTGGCCGGTCTGGCCGCCGGCTTCGCCGCCGTCTCGGGCGGCTATGCAGGCAATCTGTTCCCCGGCGCCAGCGACGCCCTGATCCTGGGCATCACCGAGCCAGCCGCCCACCTGATCGATCCGTCCTACGCCGTCAGCATCGCCGGAAACTGGTTCTTCATCGTCGGGGTGGTGATCGTTTTCACCCCCATCGTCTGGTTCCTGACCGACCGGGTGATCGAGCCGCGCCTGGGCCCCTGGCTTCCGCATAGCGCCGCCCCGGTCGCCGCCGAGGAGAAGACGCCCCTCACCGCTGCCGAAAAACGCGGCCTGGCCTGGGCGGGCCTGACCATCCTGGCCATGATCGCCGTCTGGGCGACCGTGACCTTCCTGCCCGGCTCGCCCTTCGTCGACGCCGACGCCGAGCCGGAGCAGCGCTTCAATCCCCTGTACCGCTCTCTGGTCGCCTTCTTCGCCCTGACCTTCTTCATGGCGGGCGCGGCCTTCGGCGCAGGCTCAGGCTCGATCAAGACCCACCACGACCTGGTTCGCATGATGCGCGAGGGGATCAGCCAACTGGCCCCCTATATCGTCCTGGCCTTCTTCGCCGCTCACTTCGTCGCCATGTTCAACTGGTCGGGCCTGGGGCCGATCCTCGCGGTCAACGCGGCGGCCTCCCTGCGCGAACTGGCCCTGCCCACACCGCTGCTGCTGATCGTGGTGGTGCTGGTGTCCTGCATCTTCGACCTGTTCATCGGCTCGGCCTCGGCCAAGTGGTCGGCCCTGGCGCCCATCGTGGTGCCCATGTTCATGCTTTTGGGCATCAGCCCCGAGATGACGACCGCCGCCTATCGCATGGGTGATTCCGTCACCAATATCGCCACGCCGCTGATGAGCTACTTCCCGCTGATCCTGACCTTCGCCCAGCGCTGGGATCCGAAGTTCGGCCTGGGCTCGCTGATGGCGACCATGCTGCCCTACGCCGGCGCCTTCCTGATCGCAGGCCTGATCATGGTGGCGTCCTGGGTGGCGCTGGATCTGCCGCTGGGGCCGGGCGTGGGCGTGCACTATGAACCGCCGCCGCCCGCCACGGCCTCGCAACTGCCCGCAGACGGCGGAATCGCCGGTCCCGTAGCCCCGCCGCAGGCCGCCGCAGCCCCCTCGGCGAGATGATTTGATTTATCCACAGCCGCGTCGCTTGACGTGCGGCGCGGCCCCGCCTAAACGACGCCCCTCGCCGCGGCGCACAGCGCTTCGGATGGGAACGCGGGTGTAGCTCAGTTGGTTAGAGTGCCGGCCTGTCACGCCGGAGGTCGCGGGTTCGAGCCCCGTCACTCGCGCCACTCCTCTCAGGGATCTGAGGGAGTGGCGCACCGCCCTTCCCTCTCCCCTCTCAGAAAATCGAGATTGATCGCAGACGCAGCTTTCACGCGTCTGTTCCGCCATGTCCGGCCTCAAGCCCTCGGGACGAGCCCGAGGGCGACCACAGCAGACGGTTAGTTGATCGGCAGCGCCTCTTGCGGCGTGACGAACTCGGCCTTCCCGGTCAGTTCGCCGTAAAGCATGGTCAGATCCTCGAACACGCGGTTCCAGGCGAACTGCTCGACCGCCTTGACCCGCGCCGCCTGGCCCAGAGCCTCCACGTCGCGCGCGAACAAGGCTTCGATGGCCTCGGCGTAATCGACCGGATCAGCCGAGGCGGCCAGTTGTCCCACGCTCTCGTCCACCGTCTCGGCGACGCCGCCCGCATTGACGCCGACCACGGCCCGGCCGCAGGCCATGGCCTCCAGCACGATCAGGCCGAACGGCTCCTTGTCGTTGGCGTGCACGAAGGCGTCGCAGCTGGCGATGATGCGGGCCACGGCGCGCGGATCCTTCTCATACGGCAGGGAGATGACCCGATCCTCGGGCGGCATCCCCGCCCCCGCGCCGACCAGCACCAGATGATAGGGCGCGCCCAGCCGCTGCACCGCGTCGATCAGGACGCCGACGTTCTTTTCCTTGGCCGGACGCCCGGCGAAGCACAACAGGCGGGCGTCGGCGCCCAGTCCCAGCCGCTTCAACAGCCAGTCGCGATCCCGGCGATCCGGGTGGAAGGTGTCGACCTCGACGCCCAGCGGACGAATCGCAATGCCCCCCACGCCCGCCTCTTCCAGACGCTGAGCGATGAATCGGCTGGGCGAGACGACGCGATCGAATTGCGAGAACAGCTTGGCCCAGCGCTTCTCGACCGGCTTCTTGGCCCATTCGCCGAAATGCAGCGCCGCCAGCGCCGCCGGATCCGAGTGGCAGAAGCCGACGACCGGGCAGCCGACCCTCTGGCCCGCCTCCAGCGCGCCCTGGCCCGGCGTATAAGGGTCGCCCGCCTCGATCAGCGAGGGGTTGAGCGACGACACCCAGGCGCCCCAGCGGCGCACGGAACTGGGCCAACGATAGCCGTCGCCGAACGGCAGCTTGGGCGCATGAAGACGGACGACGCCGTCCGGCTCCGCCTTATACGCCGCGCACGGCACGACAAGATTGTGCGCCACGCCCGGCCGATTGGCCTCCAGCCAGGTCTTCTTCGACAGCAGATAGCGCTTCACCCCGCCCGAGCGGGGCGCAAACAGCATGGTGGTGTCGACCAGGCGCGGGCGGGAATCAGCGGCTGCCGCCTTCATCGCCCGCAAGGTGTCGGCCACCTCTTCGTCCAGGCCGGGAAACAGCCTCAGTTCGCTTTCCTGGACGTCGATATAGCTCGCGCTCATGCGGTGGACCTTCTGCCTGTCGTTCTTCACGCTAACGCTAAAGCTCCGGCTTTGGATGCGACGGGCCCGGTTAATCTGCACCGTGCTTTTCGGCCCCTACCGCTTGCAACCGTCACGCTCAAGAGGCCGCTGCTTTCCAGTCGCCCGCCGCCGCTTTTCATCTGCCGTTCAGGTTGATCTCCCTACGGCCGGTCTTGCATTCGCCTCAAATTCGAGAAACTTGGGGCGTGCGGGCGTGGACCCTGATAGGAGGGTCGCCTTCAATCCTTGCGCGTGCGACCACGAGGGGTTTCTTACGAATGCGTATCTTGCTCGCGAGCGCCGTTGCGATCGCTCCCCTGTTGGTCGCTTCCGGCGTTCAAGCTGAACAGGTCATTTCCAACGGGCGGACCACGCCCATCAGCACCGCGACCGCCAACAACGGCGCTCCCGATGACGTTCGGCTCGCCAACGGCGGTTCGATCACCGTGACCTCGGGCGCCGCCGTGACGCTGAATTCCAGCAATGACGTGAAGCTGGACGCCGGCTCCAAGATCGACATGCTCAAGTCCGCCGACGGCGCCACGGGCGTCCTGGTCAACGGCGGCAACACCGGCGACATCACCATCGGCGGCGCCATCAACATCACCGACTCCATCGAGGAGTATAAGGACGACGACAAGGACGGCGACCTGGACGGCCCGTTCGCCGACGGCACGAACCGTCACGGCGTCCGCGTCACGGGCTCGGCCCCGCTGGTCGGAAACATCCGCATCGAATCGTCCGGCTCAATCAAGGTCGAGGGCAACAATTCGTCGGGCCTGACCGTCGAGGCCCCGCTGACCGGCAACCTCTTCAGCCAGGGCCAGATCAGCGTCGTCGGCAATGACACCTACGGCATCCATACGACCGGCGACATCACGGGCGACGTCACCCTCCTGGGCAGCGTCGCCGCCGTCGGCGAAAACGCGGTCGGCGTCGCCATTGACGGAGCCGTCGACGGCGCGGTCAAGATTCAAGGGGCCGTCACCAGCACCGGCTATCGCTACACCACGGCGCCCCCATCTAAGCCGACCACGGGCCAACCCCGTGAAGGCGCGACCTATCTCGAGAACCTGGACGCCGACGACCTGCTGCAAGGCGGCCCGGCTGTCCGCATCGCGGGCGACGTCGCCAAGGGCGTTCTGTTCGACACTGCGCCGTCCTATGGGGCCGGCGGAATCGAGGGAGACGACGACGGCGACGGCGTCAAGAACGGCGACGAGGACGACGACGGCGACGGCAAGAAGAACCGCGAGGACGACGACCGCGACGGCGACGGCATTCCCGACGCTCAGGAAACGACGGCCTCCATCCGCTCCTTCGGCGGCGCGCCGGCGTTGCTGGTAGGCTCGACCGACAAGGCCATCACACTGGGCGCGGTCGGAACCGGCGACAACGCCTATGCGCTGATCAACCGCGGCGCCATCGAGGCCGCCGGCGTTTACAAGAACATCGACGCCGCCGCCGTCCAGATCGGCGGCACGGGCCAGACGGTCAGCCTGGCCGGCGGCCTGAAGAACCAGGGCACGATCACCGCCACGGCGAACACCGGCGACAGCACCGGCGTGCTGGTCGGCGCGGGCGCGACGGTCCCCAGCATCTTCAACTCCGGCACGATTCAGAGCGTCTCGGCGGGTTCCGAAGCCAATGTGGCCGCGGGCGTGCTGATCACTCAAGGCGCCAACGTCTCTTCGCTCAGCAACTCCGGCACCCTGTCGGCGGGCGTGAACGGCTCCAAGAGCGACGCCGTCGCCGTGCGCGATCAATCCGGCACGCTGACTTCGATCAACAACACCGGCAGGATCCTGGCGGTCGTCAGCCCTGAAAAGGACGTGGCCCAGACCGGGTCAGCCATCGCCGTGGACGTCAGCGCCAACAGCACGGGCGTCACCCTGGTGCAGGACGGCGTGGTCATTCCCGACCACAAGCTGCCGGACGCCGACAAGGACGGCGTGCCCGACGCCAATGAACCCGCCATCCGCGGCGACATCCGCCTGGGTTCGGGCGCTGATGTGCTGGACATCCGCAACGGCACGGTGACCGGCGACATCTCTTTCGGAACCGGCGCCGACCGCCTGTCCATCAGCGGCGGCGCCGTGGTGACCGGCAAGCTGTCCAACGGCGACGGCCAACTGGACATCGACGTCTCCAAGGGCACGCTGGATGCGCGTCATACGGGTCAGCTTCAGGTCAGCGACCTGAACGTCGGCGCCGACGGCAATCTGATCGTCACCCTGGACCCCGCCAACAACGCCAACGGCGGCTTCAAGGTCAGCGGCAGCGCCGACCTGGCCGACGGCGCGGGTCTGGGCGTTCGCTTCAACTCCCTGATCCAGGATCCGACGTCCTTCACCATCATCGAGGCGGGCGACCTGAACGTCGGCGCCATCGACCAGGACGCGCTTCAGTCCAACTCGCCCTACGCCTTCGTGGTCAAGGCCAACGTCGACGACGCCGCCGGCAAGCTGACGGTCGACGCCCGTCGCCGCACGGCGGAAGAAGCCGGCATGATCAAGGCCGAGGCCGCCGCCTATGACGTGCTCTACGCCGGCCTGGCCGACAATGAGCTGATCCGCGCGGCCATGCTGAACCAGACCGACCGCGACGGCTTCTTCAACATCTATCAGCAGCTGCTGCCTGACCACTCGGGCGGTCCGCTGCTGTCGCTGGCCAGCGGCGTCGACGCCGTGACCCGCGCCCTGACCGGCCGCAACGCCGCCGCGACGCCGGGCGAAACCAGCGCCTGGGTGCAGGAGATCAACTTCTACGCCGACAAGGACAAGACCGACACCTACGGCTTCCGTTCTGAAGGCTTCGGCCTGGCGGGCGGCGTCGAGCGCGGCACCAACATGGGCGCCTTCGGCCTGACGGCGGCCTTCACCTCGTCGGATCTGGAAGACCCCGAAGCGGCGGCTGAAGAAGTCCTGTCGGCCAACCTGCTCGAGCTGGGCCTCTACTGGCGCGCTCAGGGCCAGTACTGGACGACCTGGGCGCGCGCGGCCGGCGGCTACGCCTCCTTCAGCGCCACGCGCAAACTGGTCGCCGACGGCATCAATCTGAAGAACGAGTCCGACTGGCACGGCCTGACCCTGGCCGCCGCCGGGGGCGCGTCGTACGAGCGTCACTTCGGCCGCCTGAACATCCGTCCCGAAGCCTATGTCGAATACTTCTCGCTGAGCGAGGACGCTCGTACCGAAAAGGGCGGCGGCGACGGCTTCGATCTGAAGATCGACGAACGCGACGGTCACATCTTCTCGGGCGTGGCCGCGGTGAATATCGGCTACGGCTTCGGCAAGGACGGCTGGATCCGCCCCGAGGTCCGTCTGGGCTGGCGTCAGAACTTCTCGGTCGACGCCGGGACCACCATCGCCCGCCTGGCTTCGGGCGGCGACGCCTTCACCCTGACGCCCGCCAGCATCGAGGGGGGCGGTCCGATCCTGGGCTTCCGTTTGAACGTCGGCAACGATCTGGGCATGCTAGCCATCACCGGCGACGCCGAACTGCTGGAAGACTACGTCCGCTACACCCTGCTGCTGCGGGCCAGCTTCAAGTTCTGACTTTTCTTCGGAACGCGAATGAAAAAGGGCCGCCGGATTCGTTCCGGCGGCCCTTTCCCTATCTTGCCGCCCCCTCGCGCCTTTCTATGATCCCTCCAAACCAGAGGGGGTTTCATATGAACAAGTTCGCCTGGGCGGCCTGCGCCCTGATCCTCAGCGCCCACGCGCCCGCGATGGCGCAAACCGCCGTTCAGCCAGCCGCCGCGCCCAGCCTGCCGACCGCCGACCGCGGCCTGTTCACCGCGCAAGACCTGTTCGGCATGGAGGTCGCCTCCGACGCCCAGATCAGTCCAGACGGCGGGCAGATCGCCTATGTCCGCCAGACGGCCGACATCATGACCGACCGGATGCGCCCGACCATCTGGCTGATCGACGTGAAGACCGGCCGTCATTCGCCCCTGGTCGCCTCGGCCGGTTCACATCGCCAGCCGCGCTGGTCGCCGGATGGTACGCGCCTGTCCTACATCTCCAGCGCCGAGGGCGGCGCGCCCCAGTTGTTCGTGCGCTGGATGGCGTCGGGTGAATCGGTCCGCGTCACCAACCTGCCCAACACCCCGTCCAGCGTCAGTTGGTCGCCCAACGGCGAGCAGTTGGCCTATTCCGTCCTGGTCCCCGGCGAAAAGCCCAAGATCGGCTCGCCCCTGGCCAAGCCTGAGGGCGCCCAGTGGGCGCCGCCCCTGGAGATCATCGACAGCGTCTCCTACCGCTCCGACGGCCAGGGCTATCTGAAGCCGGGATTCCGCCACGTCTTCGTCGTCGGATCTCAGGGCGGCGGAGCGCGCCAGTTGACGCACGGCGACTTCCACCACGGCGGCGGCCTGTCCTGGTCGGCCGATTCCCGCACCCTCTACCTCAGCGCCAACCGTCGCCCCGACTGGCAGCGTGAAGCCGCCGACAGCGAAGTCTTCGCCCTGGATGTTCAGACCGGCGGCCTGACCGCCCTGACCAGCCGCGCGGGGCCGGACAACGCCCCCGTCGCCTCGCCCGACGGCCGCCGCATCGCCTACCTGGGTTATGACGACAAGCGGATGGGCTATCACAACACCCGCCTCTATGTGATGGACGCCGACGGCTCGAACAGCCGCGCCCTGACCGAGAGCCTCGATCGCTCGGTCCAGTCCCCGGTGTGGAGCCGCGACGGCCGCTCGGTCTATGTCGCCTACGACGACCAGGGCCGCACCAAGGTCGCCCGCGTGTCCATGGACGGCGCCGTCACCACCCTGATCGAGGATCTGACCGGCGACGACATCGGCCGCCCCTACACCGGCGGCGGCTTCACCGTGGCCGACGACGGCGCCATCGCCTATACGCGCGGAACGCCGACGCGTCCGGCCGACGTCCACGTCCTGAAGGGCGGCCGCAGCACCCAGCTGACCCGCCTGAACGCCGACTTCCTCGGCGCCCGTCGCCTGGGCGAGGTGCGCCGCGTCCAGGTCGCCTCCTCCCACGACCAGCGCGCGGTCGAAAGCTGGCTGACGCTGCCGGCCGACTATGTCGAGGGCCAGCGCTATCCGCTGGTGCTGGAGATCCACGGCGGCCCGTTCGCCGCCTACGGCCCGCACTTCGCCACCGACAACCAGCTGTTCGCCGCTGCGGGCTATGCGGTGCTGTCGGTCAATCCGCGCGGCTCGACCTCCTATGGGGACGAGTTCGCCAACCTGATCCACCACAACTATCCGTCGAACGACTATGACGACCTGATCAGCAGCGTCGACGCCATTATCGCTCAGGGGATCGCTGACCCGAACAAGCTGTTCGTCACCGGCGGCTCGGGCGGCGGCGTGCTGACCAGCTGGATCGTGGGCAAGACCGACCGCTTCAAGGCGGCCGTCGTCCAGAAGCCGGTCATCGACTGGGCCAGCTTCGTGCTGACGGCCGACAACCCGGCCTTCTTCGCCCGCTACTGGTTCGGCGAATATCCGTGGGAGAATCCGGAAGCCTACTGGCGCCGGTCGCCGCTGTCGCTGGTCGGCAACGTCAAGACCCCGACCATGGTCGTCGTCGGCGACGAGGACTATCGCACACCCGTCAGCGAGTCGGAGCAGTACTACACCGCCCTGCAACTGCGCGGCGTGCCAACGGCCCTGGTGAAGATCCCCGGCGTCGGCCACAGCCTGGCCGTCCGCCCGTCCCAGAACGCCGCCCGCATGAACGCCATGATCGAATGGTTCGCGCGCTACAAGGACGGCGCACCGGCCGCTCCGGCGCAATAAGGCCCTGTCCCCGCGCCCGTCATGCGGCGGGCGCCGGGGTTCAGCGTGGCGTTAGTTGACTTTTAACCAGAACACTTACAGAACATCATCAACGGTTCACGCCTTGTTCTGGATTCTGCGCCATGCTCACGAAGAAACAGCACGAACTCCTGATGTTCATTCATGAGCGCATCCGGGAGACGGGCGTTTCGCCGTCCTTCGACGAGATGAAGGAGGCGCTGGACCTGGCGTCCAAGTCCGGCATCCACCGCCTGATCACGGCGCTGGAGGAACGCGGCTTCATCCGCCGCCTGGCCCACCGCGCCCGCGCGCTGGAGGTGGTGAAGCTGCCGGAGCAGGCCACGACCGCCGCCCCGGCCAAGGGCCGCGCGCCCTTCAAGCCCGACGTGATCCAGGGCGGCGGCCTGAACCCTCGCCCCGCCGTCGCCGAGGCCGCCAATGATGTGCGCGACCTGCCCCTGCTGGGCAAGATCGCCGCCGGCACCCCCATCGCCGCCATCCAGCACGAACGCGAGCGCCTGCCCGTCCCCGAAGCCATGCTGGGCGCGGGCGAGCACTACCTGCTCGAGATCGAAGGCGACTCCATGATCGAGGCCGGCATTCTCGACGGCGACACCGTCATCATCAAGCGGGTGGAGAACGCCTCCTCGGGCGAGATCGTCGTCGCCTTGGTCGAAGGCGAGGAAGCCACGCTGAAGCGCCTACGCAAGAAGGGCCAGTCCATCGCACTCGAGCCCGCCAACAGCGCCTATGAGACCCGCATCTTCGGCCCCGATCAGGTCGAGGTTCAAGGCAAGCTGGTCGGCCTGCTGCGCCGCTATCACTGAGGCCCCCATCCCCGCTCGTCCCGGCGGACGCCGGGATCCAGTGCTTTGGCTTCAAGCAGGTCGTCTGGAAGTTTGCCTGTAATCTAGCCTCCTCTGGCCAACGACAGCGCGTGTATCTCTTACTGGATCCCGGCGTCCGTCGGGATGAGCGGTTAGGAGTGAGCCCCGTTCCACGGGCGCCGTCCCCGCACCTCCGCCGCCCACAGGGCACGCCAGCCGCCCGCCTCATCCCGCCACAGCTCCACCGACCCGCCGCGCGCATGATCCGCGCCGTCCAGCACCAGTCGCCCCTCGCATGACGACGGCAGGACCGCGACCTCGGCCCTTACGCTGACCACCTCGGCGCTGCGGCACATCTGATCCATCTGCTCGGCGCCCGGCGCCGCCTTGCCCCACCACAGCGCGAGCGCGCCTTCCTCGCCCTCCGGCGCGCAGAAGGACCGCTTGCAGGTCCAGCCTTCGCCCAGCCGCCCGACCGCCTCCAGCCCTCGCCGCCGGGACCACAGGTCGCTGGCGAACTGACGCACGGCAGGCCGCATGACAACCGCCTGCTCCCCCTGCCGATACGCCGCATTCGCCCCGCCATCGCCGATCCAGACGTCCGGCGGAGCCGGGCGCGGCCAGATCAGCACCGCCGCCGCTAAGGGCAGGCCCAGCCAGCGCCATCCGCCGCGCCACAGACACATGAACAATATGCCCAGGAAGGCGACCGGAAGAGCCGCCGCCGGGGCGCTGGGGATCGCCTGAACCGCGCCGGGCAGACCCGCCGCCCAATGGCCAACCGCCAGCATGACATCCACCGACTTGCCCGCCAGCCACAGGAAGGGCGCGCCCAGGCCCAGCGGCTCCAGCGCCGCGCCCAGCGCCAGGGCGGGCATCATGATGAAGTCCGCCAGCGGCGCCGTCGCCAGATTGGCGATCAGTCCATAGACGGCCGTGCGGTTGAAATGCTGCATGGCGAACGGCCCCGTCGCCATTCCCGCGACCAGGCTGGCGGCGCAGGCGGCCAGCAGCCAACTGCCTAACCTCTGCACGGCGACGATGGGCCAGGGCGCGGCGAACTCTCGGATGCGGCGCGGCCAGACCTCGACCAGGGCGACCAGAGCCGCCGTCGCTGCGAAGGACATCTGGAACCCCGACGTCACCACGGCCTCGGGCCGCAGCAACAGAACGACGAAGGCCGCCGCCGCCAACGCCCGCATCGTCACCGCCTGCCGGTCCGTCAGTACGGCCAGAAAGGCGATGGAGGCCGTGACCGCCGCCCGCTCGGCCGGGGGCGGCGCGCCTGAGATCACCAGATACGTCCCGACGGCGATCAGGCCCGCGATCGCCGCGACCTTCTTGCCTGAAACACGCAACGCCAGCCACGGCCAGGCCGCGACCAGCAGGCGCGCCGCGAAGAAGACGAAGCCCCCCACGACCGCCATGTGCAGGCCCGAGATCGACAGGATATGCGCCAGTCCCGAATCCCGCATGGCGTCCAGGTCCGGGCTCTGGATCCAGGTCTCGTGCCCCGTGGTCATGGCCGCCGCCACCCCGCCGGTCCGCTCGCCCAGCCGCGCCACGATCCGCTCGGCCAGGGCGTAGCGCACGGCGTTGATCTTCATCGCCATCCGCACCCGCCAGGGCGGCGGCGCCAGATCGGCGGTGCGCGTCGGTCCCAGGGCGAACAGCGTCCCGCCCATGCCCTGAAAATAGGCGTTGCGGCCGAAGTCATAGGCGCCGGGGCTAGCGGGGGGCGGCGGCGGATTCAGGATGCCGAAGACGCGGATCGCCGCGCCGGGCGGCGGCGGCGTCCCCTTCACCGTGACCCGCAATCGCTCGGGCGTCGCCTCGGGCGCCAGACCGCGCACCGTCACCGGCGCCACGACGACGCGGGCGCCGTTCTGGCCCGGCGAGTCCACATCCATGACCCAGCCTTCAAGCTGCGTAGGCTTCATGTCCGCAGGCGCGATCGGCGCCGCCACGGCCACAGCCCTCAGCTTGGCGACCGCCAACCCGCCGCCAAAGCAGGCCAGCATCAACAGAAGCAAAGTCCCCCAACGCGGCAAGCCCCGCGCCCGCCCGACGATCCATATGCAGAGCAGCACGAAGGCCGCCGCCGCCGGCGGCCACGTCGCCGGCTCATCCTTCAGCACGAAATAGGCGGCGCACCCTGCGCCGAAACAGACGGACGACCACAAGGGCCAGCGATCCGCCTGCGCCCGCACGTCATCGCGAAGACTGTCAATTAACCGGGCCGCAAGGGTTCGCTTCCCCACGGGCGGGCGTATAAGACCCTGCCCTATGGACCCTGCCTCTATGACCTCCCCTTCCTCGACCGTCGTCACCCGCTTCGCTCCCTCGCCCACAGGCTACCTGCATATCGGCGGGGCGAGAACTGCGTTATTCAACTGGCTGTACGCCAAGGGGCGCGGCGGCAAATTCCTAATCCGCATCGAGGACACCGACCGCGAACGTTCGACCGACGAGGCGGTGAAGGCCATCTTCGACGGCCTGTCCTGGCTCGAACTGTTCGGCGACGAAGAGCCGGTCTTCCAGTTCGCCCGCGCCGACCGCCACCGCGACGTGGTCAATGAACTGCTGGCGACCGGCCACGCCTATCGCGACTTCCTGACCGCCGACGAGACCACGGCCCTGCGCGACCAGGCCAAGGCTGAAGGCCGTGACTTCGTCTCCCCCTGGCGTGATCGCGAACCGAGCGTCGACGATCTGACCAGGCCGCACACGGTGCGCTTCCGCCGCCCGCTGGATCAGGCCGTCGCGGTCGATGACGCCGTCCAGGGAACCGTGCGATGGGAATCGGCGTCGCTGGACGACCTGGTGATCCTGCGCTCTGACGGGGCGCCGACCTACAATCTGGCCGTGGTGGTGGACGACCACGACATGGGCGTGACCCACGTCATCCGCGGCGACGATCACCTGAACAACGCCGCCCGCCAGAGCCTGATCTACGACGCCCTGGGCTGGACGCGGCCGACCTTCGCCCACATCCCCCTGATCCACGGCCCGGACGGCGCCAAGCTGTCCAAGCGCCACGGCGCCCAGGCGGTGCACGAATACGCAGACATGGGCTATCTGCCCGAGGCCATGCGCAACTATCTGGCCCGCCTGGGCTGGGCGCACGGCGATGACGAACTGTTCAGCGACGAGCAGGCCCTGGCCTGGTTCGACCTGACCGGCGTCAACAAGGCCCCCGCCCGCCTGGACTTCGACAAGCTGGCCCACGTCAACGCCCACTGGCTGCGCCTGGCTGACGACGATCGCCTGGCCAAACTGACCCTGGACGCCCATCTGGGGCGCGGCCGCGCGTTGCAGCCGGACGACGAGGAACGGCTTCTGCGGGCCATGCCTTTCGTCAAGGATCGCGCCAAGACCATCCCCGAACTGGCCGATCAAACGGCATTCGTGTTGCAGGCGCGTCCGCTCGCGTTGAACGAGAAATCGGCCGGTTTGCTGCAGGGCGAAAGCGGTCAGCGAATTTCACGACTGCGTGAACGGCTAGGTCTTTTCCAGAGCTGGGACGTCTTCGCCCTGGAAGCCGAACTTAAGGCCTTTGCCGAAGAAGAAGGCGTAGGCTTCGGAAAAATCGGGCCTTCCATGCGCGCCGCCTTGACGGGCGGCTCGGCGTCGCCAGATATCGCACGCACTCTTTGCGCGCTCGGGCGCGACGAAAGTCTCGGACGCTTGGATGATGCGCTGCAACAGACTAAGTGATCACCCATAACCAACTCAGGCCGTCCGCCTCCCCGCGCGCCGGTCGAAAGAAGAACAAGGGGCCTAGATGACTGAACAAGCGAAACCCGCCGGCTCGGCGACCCTGTCCTACCAGGACAAGTCCATTGAGCTTCCCGTCCTCTCCGGCTCGACCGGCCCGGACGTCATCGACATCCGCAAGCTGTACGGCGGCACCGGCGCCTTCACCTTCGATCCCGGCTTCACCTCCACGGCGGCCTGCGAATCGGGCCTGACCTATATCGACGGCGATGAAGGCGTCCTGCTGCACCGCGGCTACCCCATCGACCAGCTGGCCTCCAAGTCCAACTTCCTGGAAGTCTGCCACCTGCTGCTGCACGGCGAACTGCCGAACGCCGCCGAGTTCGAAGAGTTCGAGCAGAGCGTCACGCGCCACACCATGCTGCACGCCCAGTTCGACCGCTTCTTCGAGGGCTTCCGCCGCGACGCCCACCCGATGGCGATCATGGTCGGCACCGTCGGCGCCCTGTCGGCCTTCTATCACGACAGCCTGGACATTCATGACCCGGTCCAGCGCAACATCTCGGCCATCCGCCTGATCGCCAAGATGCCGACGATCGCGGCCCGTGCATACAAGTACCACATCGGCCAGCCCTTCATCTCGCCGCGCAACGACCTGTCGTACGCCGAGAACTTCCTGCGCATGTGCTTCGCCGTGCCGGCCGAGGACTATCACGTCGACCCGGCCCTGGTGCGCGCCATGGACCGCATCTTCATCCTGCACGCCGACCACGAGCAGAACGCCTCGACCTCGACCGTCCGCCTGGCCGGTTCGTCGGGCGCCAACCCCTTCGCCTGTATCGCCGCGGGCATCGCCTGCCTGTGGGGCCCGTCGCACGGCGGCGCCAACGAAGAGGCGCTGAACATGCTGAAGGAAATCGGCACCCCGGACCGCATCCCCGAATTCATTCAGGGCGTGAAGGACCGTAAGTACAAGCTGATGGGCTTCGGCCACCGCGTGTACAAGAACTACGATCCGCGCGCGAAGGTCATGCAGCAGTCGGCCTATGAAGTGCTGGCCGCCACGGGCCGTGAAAACGACCCGCTGTTCCAGGTCGCCAAGGAACTGGAACGCGTCGCCCTGCAGGACGAGTACTTCACCTCGCGCAAGCTGTTCCCGAACGTCGACTTCTATTCGGGCATCACCCTGTCGGCCATGGGCTTCCCGACCACCATGTTCACCGTGCTGTTCGCCCTGGCGCGCACCGTGGGCTGGATCGCCCAGTGGCAGGAAATGATGGCCGATCCGTCGCAGAAGATCGGTCGCCCGCGTCAGCTGTACACCGGCCCGACCGAGCGCGATTACGTGCCGCTGGCCCAGCGCGGCTAAGACGTCGCCCAGCGCAGAATGCAGAAACGCCGGGGCGAAAGCTCCGGCGTTTTTCTTGGCTCTTGCGCAAGATCAACGCGCGGCAGCCATGAACCCTGGCTAAGGTATCCCCCTGCCCATCATCGACAAGGAAGGCGACATGCAAGGCTATCTGGACGACATCGAACGCGCGACGCTCGACAATGAGGACTATCGCCGGGTGCTCTACACCGGCCGTCACCTGCAACTGGTGTTGATGACGCTCCAGCCCGGCGAGGAGATCGGCGAAGAGGTCCACGAGGGCCACGACCAGTTCTTCCGCATCGAACAGGGCCAGGGCCAGATCGTGATCGACGGCCTGTCACGCCCGGCAGAAGCCGAGTCCGGCATCATCGTGCCGGCCGGCGCCCGTCACAACCTGATCAACACGGGGACCGAGCCGCTGAAGCTCTACACCCTGTACGGCCCGCCCGAGCATCGCCACGACGTGATCCACCCGACCAAGGCCGACGAAGCCGAAGAGCATTTCGACGGCACGACGTCGGAATAGGATTTCAAGATAAAGGGAGTGGTAGGCGGCGACGGGTTCGAACCGCCGACCCTCTCGGTGTAAACGAGATGCTCTGACCAGCTGAGCTAGCCGCCCACATCATCCGACTCATCATCGGGACAGGCTTCATGCCCTGTGACGGTCAGCCGTTCAAGGCGCTTTTCAAGCCTTCGCCGGGACGAAAGCGCGCGGTGCGCGAGGCCGGACGAGCGATCTCTTCGCCGGTCTGAGGATTGCGGGCCACCCCCGCCTTGCGGTCCACGGCGACGAAGCTGCCGAAGCCGACCAGGCGCACGTCGCGTCCCTGAACCAGCGAGCCTGTCACCTGATCGGTGAAGGCTTCCAGCGCCAGCTTGGCCTGGTCGCGGCTGATGCCCGCCGCCTCGGCCATGCGGCCGATCAGTTCCGTCTTGGTCATGTCTGCGGCTCCCCTCGCGAAACGAAGCGCGCACTTAAGCCTCTGTCGGCGGGCGGGTCAAAAAGAAGGCGGTCCGGGTCGCCCCGAACCGCCTTCCTTCATCAGATCAGAGACCCGGCGTCAGTGGCTGACGCTGGCCCCCTCGCCCGCCGTCGGGGCGGGCGGCGTCGGCGTCATCGGCTCGGCCGCCTCGTCCCACTCGACAGGGGTCGGCGTGCCCGTCAGGGCCCACTTCAGCGCCTCATCGGCGGTGGAGATCGGCACGATCTCCAGGGCGGCCTTCACGTTTTCGGGCACGTCCTCCAGGTCTTTCTCGTTCTCCTGGGGGATCAGCACGGTCTTCACGCCCGAGCGCAGGGCCGCCAGCAGCTTCTCCTTCAGGCCGCCGATGGCCGTGACCCGGCCGCGCAGGGTGATCTCGCCGGTCATGGCGATGTCCTTGCGGATCGGGATGCCGGTCAGGACCGACACCATGGCCACCGTCATGGCCACGCCGGCCGAGGGGCCGTCCTTGGGCGTGGCGCCGTCGGGAACGTGGACGTGGATGTCGGTCTTCTCGAACACCGGCGGCTTGACGCCGATGCTGAGCGCGCGGCTGCGGACATAGGACGCCGCCGCCGAGATCGACTCCTTCATGACCTCCTTCAGGTTGCCAGTCACGGTCATGCGGCCGCGGCCCGGCATCTTCAGGGCTTCGATGGTCAGGATGTCGCCGCCGAACTCGGTCCAGGCCAGGCCCGTGACGATGCCGACCTGATCTTCCGCGTCCGTCTCGCCATAGCGGAACTTCTTCACGCCCGCGTATTCGGCCAGCTTGGCCGCATCCACGGTGATCGAGGCCGCCTTGGTCTTGGCCATCTCGCGCACCGCCTTACGTGCCAGACCGCCCAGGGCGCGCTCCAGCGAACGCACGCCCGCTTCACGCGTGTAGTAGCGGATCAGGTCGCGGATCGTCTCATCGGGGACGATCAGCTCATCTTCCTTCAGGCCGTGGTCCTTGAGCTGCTTGGGCAGGACGTGGCGCTTGGCGATCTCGACCTTCTCGTCCTCGGTGTAGCCCGAGACGCGGATGACCTCCATGCGGTCCAGCAGGGGCTGGGGCATGTTCAGGCTGTTGGCCGTGGTGACGAACATTACCGGCGACAGGTCGTAGTCGACCTCCAGATAGTGGTCGCCGAAGGTCGAGTTCTGGGCCGGGTCCAGCACTTCCAGCAGGGCCGAGGACGGGTCGCCGCGCCAGTCGGCGCCCAACTTGTCGATCTCGTCCAGCAGGACGAAGGCGTTGGTCGTCTTCGCCTTCTTCATCGACTGGATAATCTTGCCGGGCATGGAGCCGATATAGGTCCGGCGGTGGCCGCGGATCTCAGCCTCATCGCGCACGCCGCCCAGCGACATGCGGACGTATTCACGCCCCGTAGCCTTGGCGATGGACTGAGCCAGCGAGGTCTTGCCAACGCCGGGAGGGCCAACCAGGCACAGGATCGGGCCTTTCAAGCTGCCGGTCCGCGCCTGAACGGCCAGATACTCGATGATCCGTTCCTTGACCTTCTCCAGGCCGTAGTGATCCTCTTCGAGGATGTCCTCGGCCTTCTGCAGGTCGATGGCCTTGGGCTTGGTCTTCGACCACGGGATCGACAGCAGCCAGTCGAGGTAGTTGCGCACCACGGTTGATTCCGCCGACATCGGCGACATGTTGCGCAGCTTCTTCAGCTCCGCCTCGGCCTTGATGCGGGCCTCCTTGGACAGGCGCGTCTTCTTGATGCGCTTTTCCAGCTCCAGCAGTTCGTCGCGCGCGTCGTCGGTCTCGCCCAGCTCGCGCTGGATCGCCTTCATCTGCTCGTTCAGATAGTACTCGCGCTGGGTCTTCTCCATCTGCCGCTTCACGCGGCTGCGGATCTTCTTCTCGACCTGCAGGACGCTGATCTCGCCTTCCATCAGGCCATAGACCTTCTCCAGCCGGGTCGGGATGACCACGGTTTCGAGCAGGGCCTGCTTGTCGGCGATCTTGACCGACAGATGGGCGGCGACCGAGTCCGCCAGCTTGGACGGATCGGTGATCTGGGGGATGGCGCTGAGGGCCTCGGGCGGAACCTTCTTGTTCAGCTTCACATAGTTTTCGAACTGCTCGATCACGGCGCGCAGCAGGGCTTCGCTCTGCGACGGATCGCCTGCCTCATCGTCGATCTCGACGGCTTCGGCTTCGTAATAGTCCTCACGGTCAGTGAAGCGGGTCAGGCGCGCGCGCGACTTGCCTTCGACCAGCACCTTCACGGTGCCGTCCGGCAGCTTCAGCAGTTGCAGCACCGTCGCCAGCACGCCCGTCGAATAGATGGCGTCCGTCGCCGGATCGTCATCGACAGAGTTCTTCTGGGTGGCGAGCAGGATCTGCTTCTCGCCCTTCATGATCTCGTCGAGGGCGCGCACGGACTTCTCGCGCCCGACGAACAGGGGCACGACCATGTGCGGAAAGACGACGATGTCTCTCAGCGGCAGGACAGGGAGGATTTTGCTCTCGGTCATGATGCGTACTTTCCGGGGCCTTCGTGAATCTCAGACCCGCCGAACCGATCCGACTTGGCGTGACTGCCGCCTCGTCTCGACTCGACCCGCTATTTTTGAGCGGCTTTCGTGTGAGTATGTGGTTCTGTCTGGACGCGGTTCAAGCGTAACGGGGCGGCGGCCCACAGAAGCGTGAAAAAGCGTGTGATTTCAGCCGACGCCTAGGGCGTCCCTGAAACGATGAAGGGGCGGCCCGTGGCGAGCCGCCCCTTTTCGTTTGGATCGGACCTCAGCGTCAGGCGGCGCCGTCGGCCGTCTTCTTCTTGGTTTCCGAATAGATCAGCAGCGGCTGGGCCTTGCCGTCGATCACCTCAGCGTTGACCACGACTTCCTCGACGCCCTCATAGGTGGGCAGTTCGAACATGGTCTCCAGCAGCACGCCTTCCAGAATGGAGCGCAGGCCGCGGGCGCCGGTCTTGCGGGTGATCGCCTTCTTGGCCACCGCCGACAGGGCGTCGTCGGTGAAGGTCAGCGTCACGTTCTCCATCTCGAACAGGCGCTTGTACTGCTTGACCAGGGCGTTCTTCGGCTCGGTCAGGATCTTGATCAGAGCGACCTCGTCCAGATCCTCCAGCGTCGCCAGGACCGGCAGACGACCGATGAACTCGGGGATCAGGCCGAAGCGCATCAGATCGTCAGGCTCGACCTGCTTGAGGATTTCGCCGGTGCGACGCTCGTCGATCTCCTTGACCTTGGCGCCGAAACCGATTGAGGCCCCCTCCCCGCGCGCCGAGATCACCTTCTCCAGGCCGGCGAAGGCGCCGCCGACGATGAACAGGATGTTGGCGGTGTCGACTTGGAGGAACTCCTGCTGCGGATGCTTGCGGCCGCCTTGCGGCGGCACGGAGGCGACGGTGCCTTCCATGATCTTCAGCAGGGCCTGCTGCACGCCTTCGCCCGACACGTCGCGGGTGATCGACGGGTTGTCCGACTTGCGCGAGATCTTGTCGATTTCGTCGATGTAGACAATGCCGCGCTGGGCCCGCTCGACGTTGTAGTCCGACGCCTGAAGCAGCTTCAGGATGATGTTCTCGACATCCTCGCCCACATAACCGGCTTCGGTCAGGGTCGTGGCGTCGGCCATGGTGAACGGCACGTCGATGATGCGCGCCAGCGTCTGGGCCAGCAGCGTCTTGCCCGAGCCGGTCGGCCCGATCAGCATGATGTTCGACTTGGCCAGCTCGACGTCGTTGTTCTTCGTCGCGTGGTTCAGGCGCTTGTAGTGGTTGTGGACGGCGACGCTCAGCACCTTCTTGGCGTGGCTCTGGCCGATCACATAATCGTCGAGGACGTCGCGGATCTCCTTGGGCGTGGGCACGCCGTCCTTGGAGGTCTTGAAGGCGATCTTGTGCTCTTCGCGGATGATGTCCATGCACAGTTCGACGCATTCATCGCAGATGAAGACGGTCGGTCCGGCGATCAGTTTGCGGACTTCGTGCTGGCTCTTGCCGCAGAACGAGCAGTAGAGCGTGCTTTTGGCGTCTGTGCCGGCGGCTTTGGTCATAGACCCTTCTCACTATCCGCAATCCGCCCCGACATTGGGACGAAAAGCGCTTCCTTCACGATCGATCCAGGGAATCTATCATCGAAGGTCTTCAAAAAATGACAATCACCCATCACACGTTCCGCCACAACCCCGTTGCGGCGCCGCAGCGCGCTTCGGAGAACGGACAGGACAGATAATATGGGGATCACGGCTAATGTCTGACATGGGAAGCGAAAAAGCCTTTCACCAGTCCCCTGCCCCCGGCCAGGCCATCGTCGCCTTCGACTTCGACGGCACCCTGACGATTCGCGACAGCTTCACCAGCTTCCTGAAATGGCGCGCCGGGCCCCTGCGCTGGATCCAGGGCCTGACGCGCCTGATCCCCGCCGTCTTCGCCTATCTGGGCGACCGCGACCGGGGCCGCATCAAGGTCGCCTCGGTGCGCGAGTTCCTGATGGACGCAGACCGCAAGGCCCTGGAGGCCGAGGCCGAACGCTTCGCCGCCGAGATCTGGCCGCGCTTCATGCGCCCCGACGCCCTGGCGACATGGGAAGACTGGGGCCGTCGCGGCGCCCACCGCGTCATCGTCACCGCCTCGCCCGAAACCACCGTCGCTCCCTTCGCCCGCAGGCTGGGCGCCGAGAACCTGATCGGCACCCGCCTGGCCTTTGACGAGCAGAATCGCGTGCTGGGAACCTTCGTCGGCGGCAATTGCCGGGGCGAAGAGAAGATGCACCGCCTGCGCGCCGTCTACGGGTCGGACATGGAGCTGGCCGCCGCCTATGGCGACACCTCGGGCGACGCCCAGATGATCGCGGCAGCCGAGGAGAAGGGCTACCGCGTCTTCACCGCCCGCCCCTGACCACAGCTTAACGAAGCTAGCGCGCGCGCAGCGCCCAACCTCGGCCCCAGCCCGACCCTCAGAATGCTCGGCGCGCCGGGGGCCGGGCCAAGCAGCGCCAAAAATATTTGCGTATATTGTATCTGATTTTTAGCCGTGTTTTTCTTCGGTTCAGACCGTCCGGCAAGGACGGCGAGACCTCGGGGGAGGGAAAACATGATCGTAGCCGTTCTGCTGACGGCGCTGGCGCTGCTGGCCGCCTATTACGCCGTTCAACTGGTCCGCACGGCTAGGGCGCGCGGCGAGCTCAGGCCCAAGGCCGAAGGCGTGGCCATCGGCGCCGTCGCCAACTTCTTCGACGCCCTGGGCATCGGCTCTTTCGCGCCGACGACGGCCTGGCTGCGGTTCCGCAAGCTGGTGCCTGACAGCTTCCTGCCCGCCGTGCTGAACGCGGGCCACTGCCTGCCCACGGTGATGCAGGGTCTGGTCTTCATGAAGCTGATCCAGGTCGATCCGGTGCTGCTTATCGCCTGTATCGGCGCCTCGATCCTGGGCGCCGTGATCGGCGCGCCCATCGTGCTGCGTCTGCCGGTGCGCGCGGTGCAGATGGTGGTCGGCGCGGCCCTGCTGATCGCCGCCGTCCTCTACGCGATGACCAATCTGAACCTGATGCCGGCGGGCGGCGAGGCGGTGTCGCTGGAGGGAAACCTGTTCATCGTCGCCATCCTCGCCCACCTGGTCATGGGGGCGCTGATGAGCTTCGGCATCGGCCTCTATGCGCCGTCCCTGATCATGCTCAGCCTGATGGGGATGAACCCGACGGCGGCCTTCCCGATCATGATGGGCGCCTGCGCCTTCCTGATGCCGGTGTCGAGCCTGCGCTTCATCAGAAGCGAGCGCATCGACCTGCGCCTGGTGCTGGGCATGGCGATCGGCGGGATACCGGCCGTGCTGCTGGCCGCCTTCGTCATCACCTCCCTGCCGCTGACGGTGCTGCGCTGGGGCGTGGTGGTGGTGGTCCTCTACGCCGCCGCCAGCCTGCTGACGACCGCCCTGAAATCAGCGCGTCCCGCCGCCGCCCCCGCAGATATCAAGGAGAGCTGAGCCCCCTCGGTCAGGAAGCCTTGCGTTCGACGGCTTCGGCCGCGTCCAGCTCGAACTCCTCGCGCAGGTCACGCAAGGTGTGCGCAAGGTGCGCGTTCGCCAGGCGACGCACGGCGTCGGCGTCCCGATCCAACCACGCCTGCAGAATCTCGCGGTGTTCGACCTCGGCCGTCAGGTGGCGGCCCTTGTGCTCCAGGTGCTTGCGGACGTAGCGGTCCGCCATGACATGCAGTCGGGCGGTGATCTCGGCGGTCAACACTCGCTGGCCCGGCTGCACCAGCGCCATGTGGAAGGCGCGGTTCAACGGCCCGACGCTAGGCAGATGAGCGGCCGCCGCCGCATCCAGTTCGACCAGCACGCGCTGGGCCGTCGCGCGCTGGGCGTCGTCGGCGATGAGGCAGGCCTGGGCCGCCGCTTCCGGCTCCAGTTGTAGGCGCAGTTCATAGATTTCCTCGGCCTCAGCCGCGCTCATGCCGCGCACAAAGAAGCCCCGGTTGGCGTGCGACACCACCAGACCGTCCTGCTCCAGCCGCACCAGGGCTTCGCGCAGGGGAATCTTGGATACGTTCAGTTCAGCCGCCAGCGAATCCTGTCGGATCGGCACCTCCGGCGCGATCGCGCCGGACAGGATCATGTCGCGCACCACCTCCGTCAGGCGGTCGGACAGGGTGCGGACTTCAAGCGGAGCTGCGGCCATGCGGTTCATCAAATGGAAAAGGCTGGGCCGGTCGCCCAGCCCAGCCATAACCCGCAAAGTCCGCAATTACGATGTGGAATACGTCACACCACCTGGAAGCCGGCCCAGAAGGGATCGCGGCGATCCACCCAGATGGTGTTGAAGCCTGTGGCGATCGCCGATCCCTCGATGGAAGGCACGATCGCCTTGTGCTCGCCCACCGTCGTCTCCGCCTCGACCCGGCCGATGAAGCGGCTGCCGATATAGCTTTCATGGACGAAGGCGTCGCCGACCTTCAACCGCCCCTTGGCGTGCAGATGGGCCAGCCGCGCCGAGGTGCCGGTCCCGCACGGGCTGCGGTCGATGGCCTTGTCGCCATAGAAGACGGCGTTGCGGCCGTCGGCGCCCTGCCCTTTCGGCCTGTCGGCCCACAGGACGTGGCTGACGCCGTTGATCGACGGCTCGTCCGGGTGGACCGGATGGAAGGCCGCCCGCACCCGTTCGCGCACCAGGCCGCTCAGTTCGATGATGCGGCTGGCGCCCAGATCATCCAGCCCGGCGTAAGCGCCCTGCGGCTCGACGATGGCGTAGTAGTTGCCGCCGTAGGAGACATCGACGCTCAGCGGACCAAGGCCCGGAACCTCGATCTCGATTCCTTCCGCCGCCAGATAGGCCGGGACATTGCGGATGCGCACCGAGGTCACGCGGTCGCCCTCGGTCTCATAGGCGATGTCCAGAACGCCCGCCGGAACCTCGACCTTCAGCCGCCCCGGCGTGCGCGGCCGGATCAGGCCGTGCTCGATGCCGAAGGTGATCATGCCGATGGTCCCGTGGCCGCACATGGGCAGGCAGCCGCTGGTCTCGATGAAGAGAATGCCCGCGTCCGCATCCGGCAGGGTCGGCGGATACAGGAAGCCGCCGCTCATCATGTCGTGGCCACGCGGCTCGAAGCACAGCGAGGTGCGGATCCAGTCGTAGCGGCTGAGAAAATCCAGCCGCCGCTCAGCCATGCTGGCCCCTGACAACAGGGGCGCGCCGCCGGCGACCAGGCGAACCGGGTTGCCGGCGGTATGACCGTCAATGCAGAAGAAGACGTCGCGCATTCAGTGTCCCGATCAGACGATCTTCACGGCCTTGCCCGAGCCGATCGGGCGCGTTTCCGCCGCCTTCTCGACCATGGCGATGACCTCGGCCCGGCGCGCGCCCGCCAGCGGCATGCGCGGCATGCGGACCCGCTCGGTTCCCCGGCCCATGATCGTCTCGGACAGCTTGATCGACTGAACCAGATCCGAAACCGAATCCAGGTGCAGCAGCGGCATGAACCAGCGATAGATCTCCAGCGCGCGGGCGATGTCGCCATCCTTGACCGCCCTGACCAGAGCCACGGACTCTTCGGGGAAGGCGTTGGTCAGGCCCGACACCCAGCCCTTGGCGCCCAGGATCATGCCTTCCAGCGCCACATCGTCCAGACCGACCATGACCGCGTAACGGTCGCCCACTTCGTTGAAGATGTCGGTGATGCGTCGCGAGTCCGGGGCGCTTTCCTTCAGGGCCACGATGTTCGGCACGTCCGACAGACGACGCAGGTCGTCGTTGTTCAGCGTCTGACGATACATCAGCGGGTTGTTGTAGAGCATGTTGGGCAGGCCGCTGGCCGCCGCCACGGCGCGGAAGTGGGCCTCAAGCTCCGCCTGCGTCGGCACATAGACCATGGCGGGCAGCACCATCAGGGCGTCCACGCCGATGTCCTCGGCGTCCTTGGCGTAGCGTTCGGCCCGCGCCGTGGTCAGTTCGCTGACCCCGGTGATGATCGGCACGCGACCGTCGGCGACCTCGACCGCCGCCTTCAGCACGGCGCGCTTTTCCTCGGGCTCAAGCGAGTTGTTCTCGCCGACCGTGCCCATGACGATGATGGCGTCGACGCCGTCCTTGATCAGGCCGTCCAGCACCGTCTGGGTGGCGTCCAGATCGACCGCCAGCCCCTCATCGAATTGCGTGGTCGCCGCCGGGATCACCCCGGTCCAGTCCAACTTCGCCCCAGCCATAAGATACGCCTCCTCAAACAGATTTAGTTTCGTATACGATATCTGATCTGGAACGAAGTCAAGCGAAGTTCGCCTATCCGGCGCTGTAACTGGTCTTGGTCAGGGTGAAGAAATCGGCCGCCGCAAAGCCCTGCTCGCGCGGGCCGTAGGACGAGGCCTTCGTGCCGCCGAACGGCACGTGATAGTCGACGCCCGCCGTGGCCAGATTGACCATGGTCATGCCTGCCTTGGCGCGGCGCTGGAAATCGCGCGCGTGCTTCAGCGACTGGGTGACGATACCCGCCGACAGGCCGAACTCGACGCCGTTGGCGACGGCCAGCGCCTCTTCATAGTCCTTGACGCGGATGGTCGAGGCGACCGGGCCGAACACCTCTTCATTGTTGATGCGCATGGCAGGGTCGGTGTCGGCGATCAGGGTCGGTTCGACGTACCAGCCGGGCGCCTGGCGGTTCAGGCGACCGCCGCCCGCGACGACGCGCCCGCCCTCCGACGCGGCGATGTCGATATAGCGATAGGAGGTCTCGCGCTGCGCCTCGCTGACCGCCGGACCGACCTGGGTGTCGGGATCAAGGGCGTTACCGACGCGCAGGGCGGCGACCTTCTCAGCCAGCGCCGCCACGAAGCGGTCGTGGATTCCATCCTGCACGATCAGGCGGCTGGAGGCCGTGCAGCGCTGCCCCGTCGCAAAGAAGCTGCCATCCAGAGCAATGTTCACCGCCCGGTCCAGGTCGGCGTCGTCCAGCACGATCAGCGGGTTCTTGCCGCCCATCTCCAGTTGCACCCGCGCCTGACGCGCGGCGGCCCCGGCGGCGACGCCCGCGCCGACCCCTTGCGAGCCGGTGAAGCTGACGCCTGCCACATCCTTGTGGTCGACGATGGCCTGCCCCACCCGGCCGCCGCCGATGACCAGGTTCAGCACGCCCTTGGGCAGACCCGCCTCATGCAGGATGGCGACCAGGGCTTCAGCCGTCGCGGGGGTATGGCTGGCGGGCTTGATCACCACCGTATTGCCGAAGGCCAGCGCGGGCGCCGCCTTCCACGCCGGAATGGCGATAGGGAAGTTCCACGGCGTGATCAGGCCGAACACCCCGACCGGCTGGCGATAGGTCTGCACCTCCACCCCCGGCCGGGTCGAGGACAGGTTCTGACCATGCAGGCGCAGGGCCTCTCCGGCGAAATATTTCAGGATGCGAGCGGCGCGCGCCGTCTCGCCGATGCCCTCGGCCAGGGTCTTGCCCTCTTCACGCGACAGCAGACGGCCAACCGCCTCGCGCCGCTCCATCAGCAGCGTCCCGGCCCGGTCCAGCACGTCCGACCGCACCTCGGGCGAAGCGCCCGCCCAGCCGTCGAACGCCGCCGAGGCCGCCGCCACCGCCTCATCGACCTCGGCCGCCCCGCCTTCGGGCGCCAGGGCCACGACCTCACGCGTGTCGGACGGGTTCAGGCTCTCGACCGTTCCGGCCCCCCGGCGCTCGCCGTTGATCCAGTGGCTCAGTTCGATGGTCGCAGTCATGGCGTGTCTTTCGTCCGTGCGTCGGTGTCGTCAGAAGATAGGAAAGAAGTCAGAAGCCCAGGGCCTGAATCTGATCATAAAGCACCTTGGGCGTGCGCACCCCATGCTTCAGACTGCGCGCCCGCGCTTCATAGCGGCGCTGCGACGGCAGCCGCGCGCCCTGATCCGCGAAGGCGGCGAACAGGGCCTCGGCCCGTGCAGCGTTCGCCTCGGCGTCGCCGCCCCCCATGATGGCCGGATCAAAGGCCAGGATCAGCTCGCCATGCATGGGCGCCGCCTTGGCGCCGTCGTCAAAGGCCATCGACTCGCGGCTGGTCAGATCGCCGATCAACGGCCCCGCCATCAGCTCGATCATCGTCGACAGGGCCGAGCCCTTATGTCCGCCGAAGGTCAGCATGGCCCCGTCCAGCGCCGCGCGCGCATTCGTCGTCGGCCGCCCTTCGGCGTCCACGCCCCAGCCCTCGGGGATCGGCTTTCCGGCGATGTCGTGCAGCGCCATGTCTCCGCGCGCGATGGCGCTTGTGGCGAAGTCGAAGACGTAGGGATACGGCCCCGGCCGCGGCCAGCCGAAGGCGATCGGATTGGTGCCCAGCAGCCCTTTCCTGCCGCCCGCCGGCGCCACCCACGAATGGCTGGGCGTCATGGCCAGCGCCGCCACGCCCATTTCCGTCAGTTGCTCGATCTCGGGCCACAGGGCGGAAAAATGGAAGCAGTTGTTGATGACCAGCGCCGCCACCCCGATCGCCTTGGCCTTCTGCGCCAACAATGGTGCCGCCCGCTCGAACGCCAGCAGGGAATAGCCATGACGCGCATCGACCCGCACCAGAGCTGGCGACGCATCCTCGATCACCGGCTCCGCATCCAGCGACAGCTTGCCCGAGCGGATCGTCATGACGCACCCCGGCAGCCGGTAAAGCCCGTGCGAGGCGCACTCGTCCCGCTCGCCCGCCGTGATGGCGCGGGCCACCGCCTCGGCGTGCGGTTCCGACAGCCCTGCCCCCATCAGCACCCGCCGCGACAGGGCGAACACCTCGTCAATCGACAGGGCGACCGTCTCCTGGGCCTCAAACACGCTCACATCACTCTCCCGACCTTGAATCGTATACGAAACTGCCGGTGCGCATGGAAAACATCAAGCCCAATCGCAATACAACCGGCGCTTGACGTCGGCGCCGTTCAGCTTCACCACTTCATTATCAGATACTGTATCCGATTTTGAGGGGGAGAAACCTATGAAGCGCCTATCCGCCCTGGCCGTGCTGCTGATGACCAGCGCTGCGCCGCTGGCCCTGACGCCCGCCTTCGCTGAAACCGCACCAGCGGGGCCTGCCGCTGCCGCCCGAACTTCAGCGACAGCCATGTCCGCCGAGGTCTACCGCAGAGCCGAGGCGGTCCTGCCGCAGCATGTCGATGAACTCATCTTCGGGCTCAGCGTCCGGCCGCAATGGATCGGCGAAGGCTCGGAGTTCTGGTTCGAGCGGCGAACGCCCGGCGGACGCGACTATGTGCAAGTCGATCCTCTTTCGGGTCAGACCCGCCCCCTGTTCGATCATGATTTTCTGACTGCCCGACTGGCGGCCGCCACAGGCAAGCCGTTGTTGCGTCAAAACCTGGAGCTCAAACGCCTCAAGGTCGATACTGAGACCCGCCGTCTGGAGTTCGCCCATGACGGCCGTAGCTGGCGCTTCGATCCCGCCACCGGGGTCGTCGAGGCGATCGACGAAGCGCTGGACAAAGACAAGGGCGTCGAATCTCCCGACGGCCGGTGGCGCGCCGTGGTGCGCGGCGGCGATCTGATCCTGATTTCAACAGCGGACAACGCCGAGCAACGACTGACCCAGGACGGCGCCGCCTCGCCCTACGCCACCCCGCTGATCAACCTCAACGACATGGTGGCCCAGGGCACGTCAGCCCCCGTGGTGCGCCCAGCGATCCGATGGTCGCCCGACTCACGCTATCTCGCCACCTACCGCATCAACCGCGAAGAAGCGCGACGTCTGTCGTTGGTGCAGTCCACGCCCAAGGACGGCGGACCGCCGCGCGTTCTGGACTACCTCTACCCCTTGACCGGCGACACTGAGACGGCGTCGGCGCAGGGCTTCATCTTCGAAGTCGCCACCGGCCGCAGCATTCCCATGCAGACCCCGGCCCGGCCTATCCTATACTATGGCGGCCCCTATTATGAATGGAGCGCCGACAGCCGCGCTGTCTTCGAGCGCTTCGCCGTGCGGGGCTACGGAGCTCTGCAACTTCATCGCATCGAAGCCGAGACCGGCGAGACGCGTCTGCTGACTGAGGATCGTTCTGACACCTATGTCGACTTCTACGGCCACCACTGGTCCTATGATGACAAGTCGGACACCCACTATTGGACGGCGGATCCAGACGGCTTCGCCCATATCTACGCCGTCGATGCTAGGACGGGCGAACGGCGACAGATCACGTCCGGCGACTGGCGCGCCCGATCCGTGGCGGGCGCCGATCATAAGGCCAAACGCCTGTTGATCATCGGCTCGGGCCGCGAGACCGGGCGCGATCCCTATCTGCGACATCTCTATTCCGTTCCCACGACGGGCGGACAGCCGCGTCTGCTGACGCCCGAGGCGATGGACCACGATGTCTCGGTCTCGCCTGATGGCCGCTTCTTCGTGGACAACATGTCGACGATCGACCAGCCGACCCTTTCGGTGCTGCGCCGATCCAGCGACGGGCGCATAGTCATGGAGTTGGGTCGCGCCGACATCAGCGCCTATGTGGCCGCCGGCTATCGGCTGCCCGAACCGTTCCAGACATTGGCGGCCGACGGCGTGACGCCGATCTACGGCGCCCTGTTCAAACCCGCAGACTTCGACCCGACCAAACGCTATCCGGTCATCGAGGACATCTACACCGGGCCCCACCATGTGATGACGCCCAAGTCCTTCGAGGCCGCAATGACCTCGCGCAACGCCAACTCCATCGCCCAGTTGGGCGTCATCTCCGTGACCATCGACGGCCGCGGCACCTGGGGCCGTTCGCGCGCTTTCCAGCAGGTCGCCTACAAAAATCTGCATGGCGTTGGGCTGGAGGACCACATCGCCGGAATCCGCGATATCGCCTCCCGCAACCCCTGGATGGACGTCGAGCGCGTCGGCATCTACGGCTTTTCGGCCGGGGGCTATGACGTGGTGCGCGCCATGACCCGTCATCCCGAGTTCTACAAGGTCGGCGTCACCGCCTCTGGCAACCACGACAATCGCCTGGACAAGGCGGTTTGGAACGAACAGTGGATGGGGACGGAGCTTGGCTCCCTGTACGATCAGAACTCCAACATCACCTGGGCGCCCAGGTTGGAAGGTCAGTTGCTGATCGCCCACGGCGAACTGGACGAGAACGTGCCGCCCTTGGCTTCGCTGCGGCTGGTCGACGCCCTCATCAAGGCGAACAAGGACTTCGATTTCCTGATGGTGCCAAACGCAGACCACTATCTGGACGCCGTGCCCTACTACCAGCGCCGACGCTGGGACTTCTTCGTGCAGGAGCTGCTGCACCAGACCCCTCCCCCGGCCTACAAGATGCGCGCCTTCGACTGAGGAGGCACACAACCGAATAGAAAAGGCGGGTCCATCAACCCGCCTTTTTCATGTCTGGATGCATCGAAAAACAGAAAAAGGGGCGGTCGGCGCCCGCCCCTTTCCCGGCGTCAAGACTGGGGAACTTGCGCCTACTGTCCGCCGAAGCGCCACTTGGCGCCCAGGAAGAAGAAGCGACCGATCAGGTCGTCCATCCCCAGGTTGCCGCGCGCAGTCGAGGGGTGATCACGCGGCCCTTCGTTGAACAGATTGCGGATGCCGGCCGTGAACCGGACGTCCATCGGCGTGTCCACCGCGACCGACAGGTCGTGATACCAGACCGATGGAATGTTGTAGTAGCCGCCGATGTCTTCGGCCGGGTTCGGCAGCCGGTTGTTCGTCACCGTCTCATCAACGAAACGGCTGGACCAGTTCACCTGGATCGGTCCGCGATAATAGGTGGCGTTCAACATGCCGCGCCACTTAGGATTAGCCGCCTCGCCGGCATAGTCGAAGGCGGTCTCCTCGCCCGTAGCCACATCCCGATCAATGAAGATGTTGTGCTTCAGGTAAGAGGCGACGCCCTGCAGGCTGATGCGCCCCAGGTCGCCGTCGCGCCGCAGAAGATCGGCCAGCTCAGCGTGATAGGTGGCCTCGAAATCGACGCCCTCCACCTCGAACGAGGCGACGTTGATATAGCTGTCGAGCACCTCATACAGATTGCCGTCCGGCCTGCGGGTCAGCATGCCGCAGAACTGGTTATCCAGCGACGGCAGGTCGACGCAGTTGTCGACCGTCTGCTGGGCGCCGATGCGGGAGATGCCGCCGTCCAGCTTGATCTTGTAGTAATCGGTCGAGAAGGCGAATCCCGGCAAGAAGCGCGGACGCACCACCGCTCCAACCGTCATGGTGTCGGCTTCCTCGACATCCAGATCAGGATTGCCGGTGCTGAACACCAAGGTGGTCATGCGACGCGTGTTCGGATCCCAGGTGACGGGATCGAAGCCCAGGGCCAGACAGTTCTTGCGCCGGTTTTCCGTACCGCTGTCCAGCAGATTGGGGTCGCAGGGGTCGCTCAGCCCCGCGGCGCCACGGCTGCCCGGATTGAACATCTCGCCCAGCGAGGGCGCGCGCACGGCGGTCGCCTTGGTCAGGCGGAAACGGATATCCGGAATCGGCGCCCAAGAGCCGGCCAGCTTCCAGGAATCGACGCTGCCCGCACGCTCATAGTCCGACAGACGATAGGCCCCTTCGATCTCCAGCGAGTGGACGAAGGGCTTGTCGCGCACCAGGGGGACCAGAACCTCGGCAAAGGCCTCACGGACGTCGTTGCTTTTCTGAATCGGCGAAAACTGGCTGGCGAAAAAGCCGAGCGCATTCTCCCAGACGTAGGACGGACGGAAATCGATCTCGTCCTTGCGGTATTCAGCGCCCGCCGACACCTTCACCGCCCCGGCGGGCAGTTGGAACAGATCGCCCGCGATCAGCCCCTGGATCAGGGTCTGGCTGGTGTCCGTGGTCGAGGTGTGATCGGCGCGGATGTAATCGATGGCTTCAGCAGAAATCGTGTCTTGGCCGAAGATGTTCACAGGGACGCAGCCCCGCGCCCGCGCCTCGACGCTACGACAGACGATGTCGCCGCTGGATGGGTCGCGAATGGCGTCCAAGGCTTCAAACCAGCGCCCGTCGATACGGTCGTTCAGATTGCGATTGGTCGTCTGCGACTTGCCGTATTCGAAGACCGTAGACCATTTCCAGGTCTCGCCGAACTCACCTTCCAGCCCGGCGGCGATGCTGTAATATTTGCGGTTCATGTCGGTGCCGCGCATGCCGAACTCGTCGTGCGATCGGGCGTACTGCATAGAATCCTCGCCCGCAGCGACCAAGCCGTTCCGCACCGCCGTAGGCATGAAGGGGTTGTCGATGGAAACCGCCCCGCTCCAAGAATCGAACACCGCGCTGATGCGGTCGCGGGCGGTGATGTCGGAGAAGACCGCTTCGGTGAAGACCTTCAGCTTGTCCGTCAGACGATAGTCGGCCTTGGCGTAGACATTCGTCCGCTCCAGCGGCGCGACCAGGGTGTCGGCGTTCTGGTTTCCGCCCTCTTCCGTGGAATAGGAGCCGTCGATCACCCCCCGCTCACCGGCCTTCAGCGGACGGAAGGTCTGGGTGGCGGAATCAAAGATGACATCCGTCCAGGCGCCGTTCTCACCGAACGGCAGATAGCTCGTCGGCGTGCCCAGCGCGAAATAGGCGTAACGCAGGTCGCGCATGGGAATCCGCGCAGGGATGCCGTCGGCAGGCCCCGTATTGGCGGGGTTCGACACGAAGCGATAGGCTGTACCCAAACCCCGGTCGCCGCGCGTCAGTCCCCCGCTCTCGGTGCGGCTGACGTGCAGAACGGCGTTGCCACGCTCATAGTTGACTCCGGCTGTCAGGCCATAGGTCAGGGTGTCGTAGTCGCCGCCCTCGTCCGAACCGTACTGAACGTTGGCTTCGAAGCCGTCGAAATCATCCTTGAGGATCAGGTTGACCACGCCCGCCACGGCGTCTGCGCCGTAAACGGCCGAGGTGCCGCCCGTCTGAACCTCGACCCGCTTCACCAAGGCGGCGGGAATATTGCCCAGGTCAAAGGCCAGGAAGTTGGAGTCGTCCGGCGTGCCGGCCCTGCGGCGGCCGTCCACCATCGTCAGGGTGCGGCGGACGCCCAGGTTGCGCAGATTAACCTGGTTCAGACCGATGTTGCCGAAGCTGTAGCTGGTGTTGGCGTTCGATAGGCCCGTCGCCACCTGAGGCATCTCGTTCAGAATCTCGGCGATGTTGGTGATGCCCTTCGCCTCAATCGTCTCGGCCGTCATGGCCATGGTAGGCGTCGGCGCGTCCAGCCCGCTGCGTTGCAGGCGCGACCCCGTGACCACGATCTCATCGACCTGCGCCGGCTCATCGCCGACAGGCGCGGCGCTCTGCGCCAAGGCGGCCATCGGCGCGCCGATGGCGCCCAGGCTCACGCCCGCCGCTAAAACTCGTCTCCTCCAGCGCCCCGTGATGGCGCATGGCGTCTTACTCGCATTCATAATTGTCCCTCCCCTGAGAGCTTCTTAAGAGAGCGAATAAGGTATACGATATACTGATGTTGTCTAGCGCGCCTGACGCCCGCCTCTTCGGCGCTGTTCGCGCACCCGCAAAACGGCATGGCGGCGACAACCGTCGTCCGCCAACGTCCCACAAGAGCTCGCTTTATTTTCGGCCGCGCCGCCGCCCCATGACCCAAAGCGCCAAGGCGCTCAGGCCTGCCCCCGCCAGACCCGCCACGCCAAAAAACAGTACGCCCGGCACAGGCGTCGCTGGCGGTTCAGTTGAAGGTTTGGCCTTCGGGCTCTCGCCCTGCCCCTTTCAAGAGGCAGACACCAGGCCCGCGTCGGTCAACTGCAATCGACGCAGATCAACACCCATCTCGTTACGGAACCGCGCAACAGCCGCATCGCCCAGACGCCGCATCATCGCCTGATCGCCCCGCTGCATCGCATCCACATAAGTCGCTTGCTGCACCAGGAAGTTCAGCATCAGCACCTCGGCCATCTCCTGACGCCCCGCATCGCCCAGTCGCGCCACGGCGGGCGACCCGCCGATAACCCCGCGCACCTGATCGCGAACGGCCAGCGCCTGGGTCCGGTTGTTGTAGCCCTGATTGGCCATGATCCAATTGAGAATCCAATAGGTCGCCATGGCGTCGGCCAGATCACCAGTACGCAGGCCATCCTCACGCACGATGCCCGCCCAACTGGCGATCGGGTCGCCGCTCTGAAAAGCTGAACGCGTCCGCTCAGCGGCTTCGCGCCCTGCCGTGCGCTCGATGAAGTCAGCAAACTGAGACTGAACGCGCGTCGATACAGCCGGCGTCGAGCGATAGGTCGTAGCCGCTGCGACACGGCTGCGCTCAGGCGGTCGCGGCTCAGAAGGCGGCTCCGTCATATTGTCACGCATGGCGGCGTGCATCTGGTTCATTGCGTCCGCGGTCGCAAAGCCCTGAAAGGCGTAGTCCTGGGCGCGAGCCATCGGCGCGCTTGCCACCGCGCAAGCCATGACCGCCATGACCGCCAAATACTTCATAGCAAGCATCCTAACTCTGGCGTCGCCGACGCATTACGGCCCAGACCGCCGCAACCAACAAGGCTCCGGTCGCCAATCCGGCCGCCCCATAGGCAAGAAGGCCCGAAAACGACGGATAATGCGAAACTTCAGACGCGGGATTGGCCTTCGGGCTGTCGCCCTGCCCCTTTCAAGAGGCGGCCGTGAACCCGCTCCCGCCCAAACGCAATTGGCGAAGATCCACGTTCATCTCATTACGGAACCGCGTCCTCGCCGCATTCTGCAAACGACGCTGCATCGTCGCGTCATTGGCCCGCATGGCGTCTTCATAGGCGACGCTCTGGGCGATGAAATTCAGGATCAACGCCTCGGCCATCTCTTGCTTTTGCGCATTGTTCAGAGCGCCAAACTGAGCGTTACTCGTCATGTTCTGCCGCACCTGCGCCTTTACGGCTTGAACCTGCGAGCGATCCACCGAACGAACGTCGTTGGCGATCTGCCAGTTCAACACCCAATAGGCCGTCATGGCGTCCGCCACATCGCCCCGGCGCAGACCATACTGGGACACGTGCCCGCCCCAGCGAGCGAAGAAGTCCTGATCGTTCATCGCAGCAGCGATCCCGGCCCCGTCCCCGCCCGTCGAACGCACGAAATCCGCGAACTGGCGTTTGACGCGCTCCGTAACGGCAGCCGAAGCCTGATAGGTGGTTGCATAGGCGCCCGCCCGAGACGCGCGGGCGCGCATAGCGGGATCACTCGGCGCAGCCCTTTCGCCGCGCTCCCGGTTGATGCCCATCTGCGCTTCCATCAGAGTATTATTCAGGATGGTGTTGGCGATATCGGCCGACAGATTACCGCTGCTGAAAGACGGCATATAGTCCTGCGCTTGCGCCATCGACGCACCCGCCAACACACAGGCTACGACTGCAGCTCTCCACATCTGCTTCATCGCGCTTCTCCTAACTTCGGCGCCGCCGATGCATCAGCGCCCAGACCGCCGCCACGAAGAAAGCTCCTGTCGCCAATCCAGCGGCCCCATAGGCAAGAAGGCCCAAAGACGACGGATAATGCGAAACTTCAGACGCGGGATTGGCCTTCGGGCTGTCGCCCTGCCCCTTTCAAGAGGAAAAGCCCGTCTCGGTCAGTCGGATACGTCGCAAATCGACCCCCGTCTCATTTCTGAATCGCGCGACGGCAGCGCTTTGAAGTCGACCCTTTATCGCCGCGTCATTCGCCTTCATAGCGTCTTCATAGGCAACGCTCTGAATGATGAAATTGAGGATCAGAGCCTCTGCCATTTCCTGCTTTTCAGCATCGTTCAAACGGCTGAATCCAGCGTCCGCCCCCATGCCTGCAAGAACCTGACGCTTGACCGCCAGCACCTGACTGCGGCTCACATCGGTCACATCATTGGCTATCTGCCAGTTGATCATCCAGTAAGCGGTCATGGCGTCGGCGGCATCCCCGCGACGTAAGCCATATGACGATACGTGACGCCCCCAACGTGCAAAAAAGTCCTCACGCTCCATGGCCACCGCCAGTCCGGCCGCGTCCCCGCCATTGCGTCCAACGAATTCAGTAAACTGGCGTTTCACTCGCTGAGTAACTGCGGACTGAGCACGATACGTCGTCTGCACGACAGGCTCAGCGCGGCGCGGCGCGGCAGCAGCGCCAGTTGCGCCCGAACGAGCCCCGGAGGTGTTCAGCGGAAGAGGCGTTATAGCGACCGGATAGGCGACCGCTTCAAAGCTGCCCATCGGCATATAGGATTGAGCGATCACAGGATAAGTCAGCCCCAAACTCATGACACCGATCATCGGAATCAATGACTTACAGAAACGTTCAAAATTCATCCTACACAGCCTCTGCTCTAAATCGCCAACGCAGCCACTCCTGAGAGTGGCTGCGAATTTAGCCGACAATCTGTCCCAATCAGCGCGATCGGTCTTAACCGTTCTTGCTAGCCAGGGTTTTATTTCCTTCACCAATCGCCTTCTGCGTATTGTTCAGGGCGTTGGAAACCAAGCCATACTCTTGACCAATACCTTGCATTTCACCCGTCAACCCAGCCAGCTTGGATTGATTGTTCTGATCAATCTTACCGAGCCCGGCGATTTCGCGCGAGATCGCCATCATCCGATCCATCTTCTGATCAAGCACCGAACCTAGAGCGATGCCGAGGCGGACCAGGAATGACTGGCCGTTGGCGTTGCCTACACCGCCTGCCGAAGCCGCCTTTTCATTCTCATTCTTCATGCCGTCGATGATCATGTTCGACATCTTCTGGACGAAGTCTTCGCTCGCACGATGGAATTCGCCAGCCTGATACGGTGTGGCGCCAAACAGATCAGATACGCCCTGAGTCGCTTCCTGAAGATTTGAAGCAACGCCAGCTGGATTACCCGTAGCGCCCGCGAAAGCAGCCTGAGCAAGATCAATAACCGACTGCGGCAACCCCAGTTGCTGGCCGACCTGCTGCAGGATCTGGCTGCCCACCGTTTGCATAACAGTCGAAAGAGCCGCCTGAAGCGCGACAGAAGTGCCGCCCGTGGCGACCGCCAAGGCCGCCGTGCTGACCAGGCTGCCGATGTTGAAGCCGCCGCCGCCGATGCCGAACATGATCTTTCTCCGAATAAGTGTGCGTTTCCGGTTCGCCGGCCAGGCGCCTCGCCCGGAAACCCGACGACCTCACGAAACCACTCGTCCCCTATCCTCGGTAGTCAGGCCGTTCCCCAGCTAGGGACTTCCCTAGCCAGCGGCGCAAGCGCGGCGGAACGCGGGCGGCGACGGCCGCCGTCTGGGCCCGCGCAGCCTCAGC
>NZ_GL883086.1:320788-324471 GCF_000204035.1 Brevundimonas diminuta ATCC 11568 | reverse complement strand
GCGAGCGGCGTCCTCGGCGATTTCTTCGGGCGTGCGGGCGCGGCGGTCCAGAACGGTGATCCCGCCCGCCGTGACGCCCAGCAGCAGCACCTCGTCGCGCCAGACCACCACCGTCGCCCGCTCGCGCGTTCCCAGCGGCAGCGAGCGAATGAAGCGGATCTCATCGCCGCTGGGGGCGCCGCTCTGAACCTTCTTCAACATGCGGATCGAGAAGAAGGCCAGCCCCAGCACCAGGGCCAGGGCGACCAGAACGGTCAGGAAGTCCATCAGCAAGGCGAGCGGCGTCATCGGGTCTCCGAGGAGGAAGCCACGCCGTCGTCCGGCATGGCGGGAAAGAGGGGCGAGCGGCGGAAAGCGTCCTCGGACCCGGCGGCGTCGCCCAGTCCTTCGCCTTCGTCCGACAGGTCGACCGGGTCGAGCGTCTCGCCGCGCGCCGCTTCATCGCGCAGGCGGCGCGCGGTCAGGATCACTTCGGCGACGGCGGCGAACATGTCCTCAGGCACCACGGCCTCGACCGGCACCTGTTCGTGCAGGGCGCGGGCCAGGGGGACGTTGCGGATGATCGGCACCCCTTCGCGCTCGGCCATGCCGCGCATGGCGCGCGCGATCAGGCCGTCGCCCTTGCCCGCCACCACCGGCACCACGTGCTCGCCGGGATCATAGGCCAGGGACACGGCGATGTGGGTCGGATTGACCACCAGGGCGGCGGCCCCGCGCACGGACCCGACGGCGCTGGACTGGGCCCATTCCTGGGCCAGTTCGCGGCGCCGCGCCTTGACCGTGGGATCGCCCTCCATGTCCTTGGCTTCCTGACGGATGTCGCGGCGGCTCATCCGCAGCCGCTTCATGAAGCTGAAGCGCTGATAGGCCGAATCCAGGATGGCGACGAAGACGAAGACCACCAGGGTCCAGCCCAGCAGGTGAAACCCCGCCGCGCCGAACGCGCCCAGCACCTCGCCCAGCTGGGCCGCCGGCAAGCGCAGAATGCGATCGAACTGGCCGAACAGGATCAGCCCCGCCAGCCCCAGCAGCAGAGCCGTCTTCACCAGCGATTTCGCCACCTCGAACAGGTTGTCGGTGTTGAACATCCGCTTCAACCCCTCGCCGGGGTTCAGGTGATCCAGCTTGGGCGTCATCTTCTCCAGCGTGAAGACCGGCCCGGTCTGCAGGAACTCCATCAGCGACGCGAACAGGGCCACCGGCAACAGCAGCAGCGCCGTCAGATAGACGAACCGCCGCGCCGCCGACCAGGCGACCTGCTCGAAGGCGTCGCCGAAGGGCTGGTCCATCACGCGGAACACGTCGTCGAACAGGGCGGCTAAATTCTCGAACACCGCCCCCGCCAGCATCAGGCCGACCAGCAGCCAGGCCAGCAGCACGGCGGTAGAGCCGACGTCCTTGCTCTTGGCGACGTCGCCCTTCTTGCGCGCGTCCTGAAGCCGTTTCGGCGTCGGCCGCTCTGTCTTGTCGCCGCCGTCGTTCTTCTCCGCCACCTGCGCTCCGCCTCATCGAACAACTAGAAAAAACACCAGAAACAAGCCTTGCTGAATACAGAAACAGCACAGCTTATGGTCAAGCTTATCCTTTATCCGCACTCTGATCGCTTCAGATAAAAAGCAAGCTAGGGTTAACCCTACTGGCAAAAATTTTCATTACCGATTTCGTTGACAACATTCATGAGCAATAATATCGCTGTCACACAAGATCGAAATTCACATAGCTTCGGGCGAAATACGAAGTGAGACAATTTTGCTCGGTAACAGGCACAGTAATACTTATAATTACTGTATGTAATCATTCCGCAATTGCGAAAGACTGCAACGCCACCTCATCGCAGCTGGTCGCTTCAGCCTCCTCTGTCAGCCAGTTTTCCCTGGCGCTGGGAAGCGGAGCGTTCGGATCAGAGCCTTGCTCGACACACGCGCCGCGGGAGGCGCAGGCGGCCCAGCAACTGCTGATCTATGACAATCAGTCGCCGACCGAGGTGATCGGTTCCTCGGAAACCGCTGTTTTTTACACGCGCCGCTCCCCGACGATCAGCGCGGGCGCGCATCGCAGCCGGACGCCGCACGGCGATCTGATCGTCGCGGCGGCGCGCGAGCACGACATCGATCCGGCCCTGCTGCAGGCGATCATCAGCGTCGAATCCGCCGACAATCCCAACGCCCGCTCCCCCGTAGGCGCGCGCGGCCTGATGCAGGTTATGCCAGCCACCGGCCGCCGCTTCGGCGTCGCCGACGAGATGCGGCTGCACGAGCCGGAAACCAACATTCGCGCCGCCTCGCGCTACCTGAAGACGCTTCAGGGCCTGTTCGGCAACGACCTGCGCCTGGTGCTGGCGGCCTACAACGCGGGCGAAGGCGCCGTGCAGCGTTACGGCCGCAACATCCCGCCCTACCGCGAGACCCAGGACTACATCCGCAAGGTCATGGCTCGCTACGACCAGTTCCTCACCGCCCGCCGTTCCTCCTTCCGATAGCTCTCAACGATCTCCGTTCGGCCTGATCCGCCGGCAGCCACAAGGCGCGTCCATGTCCTTCGCCAGCCCGCTGAAACTGCTGGGCCTGCGCCACAACGGCGGAGGCGTCGGCCGCTATTCGGACCTGTTCCTGGTGGCGGGGGTGGCGGCGATCATCGCCATGATGATCATGCCCCTGCCGTCGCTGGCGATCGACGCCCTGGTGGCCATCAACATCAGCGCGGGCGTGGTGATGCTGCTGGTGTCGATCTACATCGCCTCGATCGTCGACATCTCGGTCTTCCCCAGCCTGCTGCTGATCACGACCCTGTTCCGGCTGGCGCTGTCGATCGCGACGACGCGGATGATCCTGCTGGAAGGCCACGCCGGGGCGATCATCAACACCTTCGGCAACATGGTGGCGGGCGGCAATCTGGTCGTCGGCCTGGTGGTCTTCCTGATCATCACCGTCGTGCAGTTCATCGTCATCGCCAAGGGCGCCGAACGGGTGGCCGAGGTCGCCGCTCGCTTCAGCCTGGACGCCATGCCGGGCAAGCAGCTGTCGATCGATTCCGATCTGCGTTCGGGCCTGATCGACAAGGACGAGGCCAAGCGCCGCCGCCGCCTGCTCGAGATGGAGAGCAAGCTGAACGGCAATCTCGACGGCGCGATGAAGTTCGTGAAGGGCGACGCCATCGCCGGGATCATCATCGTGGTGATCAACCTGCTGGGCGGCCTGGCCGTGGGCATGCTGCAGAACGGCATGGATTTCGGCGCGGCGGTCCAGAAATACTCCATCCTGACCATCGGCGACGGCATGGTGATGCAGATCCCGGCCCTGCTGGCGGCCATGTCGGCGGGCCTGCTGGTGACGCGCGGCGGCGATTCCGAGACCGACGCCCACCTGGGCGCCTCGATGCACCGTCAGTTGTCGGCCCAGCCCAAGGTCTTCCTGGTCGCGGGCGGGATGTGCTGGCTGCTGGCCCTGGTGCCAGGCTTTCCGACCGTGGTCTTCCTGCTGCTGGGCGCGGCGGCCATGACCGCCTCCATCATGATCGAGCCGCGCTGGCGCAAATCCGCCGGGCGCAAGGTCAAGGCCCTGACCGGCCGCGCCGCCGCCGAAGCCGACGGCCCCATCGCCTCGACCCAGACCCGGCCGACCGAGAGCGCCGCCATGACGCCTCTGCTGCTGGAGATCGACGGCCGCGCCCTGCGCGCGACCGAT
>NZ_GL883086.1:317884-320498 GCF_000204035.1 Brevundimonas diminuta ATCC 11568 | reverse complement strand
CCGCTGGCGGCTGATGGCGTTCGAGGCGCCCCTGGGCGCGGGCGATCCCGGCCCGGCCGAGGACGCGCTGGATACGACGCTGGCCGGCGTGCGCGGGCTGCTGCGTCGCAACGCGGGAATGTTCATCGGCATCCAGGAGGCCTCGACCCTGCTGAACCGCGCCGGCGAGAGCTATCCCGAGGTGGTCAAGGAGGTCGCGCGCGCCCTGCCCCTGGCCCGCATCGCCGAGATCATGCGTCGCCTGGCCGAGGAAGAGGTGCCGCTGCGCAACCTGCGCGACATCCTGGAATCCTTGGCCGACGCCGGTCAGCGCGAGAAGGATCCGCTGGCCCTGACCGAGTTCGCCCGCGTGGCCCTGCGTCGCCAAATCAGCCACCGCTACGCCCCCGACGGCGTGCTGAAGGCCGCCGTGCTGGAGCCCGCGCTGGAGAAGCACCTGCGCGAATCCATCCGCGTCGGCGGCGCCGGTCAGCAGCTGGCGCTGGAGCCGGACATGGCCCGCCAGATCATCGAGGCCGTGCAGAAGACGGTGCGCGACACGAACGCCGACGCCGTGCTGGCCGCCATCGACCTGCGCCGTCACATCCGCAAGCTGGTCGAGCCCGAGCTGTTCGACACCCCCGCCCTGTCATTCCACGAGCTGCTGCCCAGCCTGAAGCTCGAGATCGTCGGCCGGGTCGCCCTGCCCGACCTCGACGCGGCGACGCCGGCGGCTGTTCCCGCCCCTTCCGCTCCTCCCGCCTCCACGGCCGCTGCGGCCTGAAACGACGGACCCTGCATGACGATCAAGACGCCGACCGCCCGCAAAGGCTTCAAGACCGCCCTCCTGGCCATGGCCTCCGCGGCCACGCTGCTCGGCCTGTCCGCGCCCGCTGCGGCGGGCGATCCGCCGATCGGCAACCAGACGCTGCAGATCGCCCCGCGCGAGCAGCCGGTGGGTCAGTTCCTGCAGAGCTTCTTCGGCCAATTGGGCGTGCCGGTCATCATCAGCCCCAACCTGCGCGGCACGGTGAACGGCGCCTTCAGCGGCCCGGCCTCGACCATCTTCAGCCAGGTGGCGGACGCCTTCGACCTGGTGGCCTATTATGACGGCGGGGCGGTCTACATCTATCAGACCTCCGAACTGACCAGCCAGTCGATCCCCGCCTCGCCGCAGATGCTGCGCCGCGTGCGCGCCACGGCGCAGGAAATGGGCCTGCTGGACAGCCGCAACACCCTGCAGCCCGCCGGGCAGATGCTGATCGCCAACGGCACGCGCCGCTTCATCCAGCAGATCGACGAGATCGCCCGGGCCGGCCCCGGCGCTCGCGCCGAAGCCGCCCAGCCGACCTATGAGTACCGCGTCTTCACCCTTCGCTACGCCTGGGCCGATGACGTGACCTTCGAGACGGCCCAGAGCGAAGTCACCATTCCGGGCGTCGCCTCCATCCTGCGCGCCATGGTCAGCAACGACCCGAACGGCGCCGTCGCCCGGCGCATCGAGACCCGCCGCTCGCCGCGCGTCGGGGGCCTGCGCGGTCAGGGTCTGGCCTCGCAAGGCGCGGCGCAGAACGGCCTGATGGACGCCAGCTATGTCGACGGGGGCTTCACCCCGACGCCGGACACGCTCGGCCTGGCGCTCGCTGACGAACAGATGGCGGGCGGCGCCCCGGTCCAGCACGCACGCATCCAGGCCGACACGCGCCTGAACGCCGTCATCGTGCGCGACACGGCCGACCGCATGGGGGCCTATGAGGCGCTGATCGCCGCCCTGGACAAGGAGCCGCAGCTTCTCGAAATCCAGGCCACCATCATCGACATCGACACGACCCGCGCGCGTCAGCTGGGCATCAGCTGGCGCTTCGACGACGGACGCGGCGGCATCCTGTTCGGCGACGGCACGCGCAACGACGAACGCCTGCGCCGGGGCCAGGACATCACCCCGCGCAACAACGGCCTGGCCATCTCAACCATCATCGGCAACGGCGACTACTTCGTCTCACGCATCACGGCGATGGAGGATGAGGGCGTCGCCCGCATCGTCTCGCGTCCGCAGATCGTCACCCTGTCGAACGTCCAGGCCCTGTTCGAGAACACCCGCAGCTTCTACGTCGGCCTGGAGGGCGAGCGGGACGTCGACCTCTACAACGTCACCGCCGGGACCACGCTGAAGGTCACGCCGCACGTCCTGCGCGACCAGAACCAGACCCGTATCCGGATGCAGATCCAGATCGAGGACGGCTCCCTGACCGACGCCGACGTCGACGACATCCCGGTCGTCCAGCGCGCGGCCCTGAACACCCAGGCCATGATCCTGGAAGGGCAGAGCCTGCTGCTGGGCGGCATGGTGGTGCAGCAGGACGTCAACGCCGTGACCAAGGTGCCCGTGTTGGGCGACATCCCGGCGGTGGGCCTGCTGTTCCGTCGCTCGGAGCGTTCGACGGGCCGGATCGAGCGCCTGTTCCTGATCACGCCGCGCCTGGCGTCCATCGGCGAGGAAGCGCCTGCGCCGCGCCTGGACTTCGGCGCCATTCCCGGCTCGCCCGAGACCCAGCCCCTGCCCGCCGCCCCGGCCCTGCCCAAGGGCGGATCGCGCATGGGCTTCAATCAGGGGTCGGCGCCGAACGACCCCCTG
>NZ_GL883086.1:315043-317591 GCF_000204035.1 Brevundimonas diminuta ATCC 11568 | reverse complement strand
GACATCGTCCTGCGCGACGCCAGCGCCGAGGGGGTGCGGCTGACGCTGAAGGCGCGAGCGGACGCCGCCGACCTGGACCTGACGTCCGGTTCCGTGACCTTGCTGGGGCATGAGCTGACCGCCCCGGCCCAGGCCATCCTGCCCCTCTATCTGCCGCTGCTGATCGGCGACAACGCCGTCGCCATCGGCGAGGCCGAGAGCCCGCGATGGAGCGAGGCCGAACGCATCCTGGCCGCCGCCCGCCCCCTGCCGGACGATGACGGCGAAGAGGACGACGCCCCGGCTGGCGACGGCCGCAACTGGCAATATCTGCTGAACAACACCAACGCCCTGGTGTCGCGCTCGGCCAAGTTCGTTCCGGTTCTGCTGATCGCCGTCATCACCGTCTCGGCCCTGTTCGCCATCAGCACGGGCGTCCCGGCCTGGCCCAAGTCGCAGCCCAAGCCCGCCAAGGTCCAGGCCGTCCTGTTGGAGGAAGGCTTCGACAAGCTGGTCGTCACCAAGACCGAGGCCGGCGATCTGCGCATCGAGGGAATGCTGGCCTCGGACGCCGAGCGCGTGCGCCTGCAACGCATCCTGGCCGCCCGCGAGTGGCGCCCCCGCCTGGAGCTTCAGACCCACGACGGCATCGCCCGTCAGGTGGAGGAGCTCTACCTCGCCAACGGCGTGAAGGCGGCCGCGCGCTCGGTCGGCGCGGGCATGGTGCGGCTGGACGTCACCGGCAGCGACCCGGACGAGGCCGCCCGCCTGGAGCGGCTGGCCATGGGCGAAATCAAGGGCCTGCGCCGCATCGACGTCAGCATGCTGCCCGGCGCCGACGAGGGCGGCCGCTTCGAAGACATTCAGCAGGGCGGCGGCAAGCGGGTGGTGTCGGTGATCGGCGGCGAGCGCGGCCACGTCACCACCGCCGACGGCGCCCGCTACTTCCCCGGCGCCGTCCTGCCGACCGGCCACCGCATCGTCTCGATCGAGGACACCCGCGTCCTGGTCGAGCGCAACGGCTCCCGTTCCGAACTCAACTTCTGACCCCAGCCCAAAAGGAGAATACCCATGTCATCCCAAAGTCTGAACGGCCTCGGCATGCTAGCCGTCTCGCCCGGCCTGAACAGCGAGCGCGACAAGGCCCGCCCCGGCTCCTGGTTCGAGGCGATGGCCCATTCCTGGGGTCAGACCCTGGACGCCCAGGCCGGCCGCATCGTCGAACTGTCCGAGCAGATCGGACCGGGCGGCGAGGACAAGCCCTCGACCATGGCCATGCTGACCGCCGAGTCGATGCGCATGAACTTCATGGCCAACTCCTCCTCCACCTCGACCGACTCCGTCGGCAAGGCGCTGGAGACCATGGCTCGCAAGAACTGAGCCCTTCATTTCAACAGGAGGGGCCCATGTCCTTCGAAGCCTCGGCCGCCGCAGCGGCCATACCGCCCGAAATGCTGCAACCCCAGACACAGCAGATCGACGTCGCCTACAACGCCACCCTCAGCCAGGCGGTGCAGTTCCAGAACCTGCTGCACGTCACGCCCCTGTCGGCTCCGGCCGCCCCGACCGAGCCCAACGGCGTCATGAAGACCATGATGGGCGCCCTGGAGCAGGTGAACGGTCAGGCCTCGGACCTCGCCGCCCTGGCCCAGGCCGCCGAGGGCAAGGCCGGCGGCATGACGCCGGGCGAAATGGTCATGATGACCGTCCGCGCGCACGAGTTCATGTTCAACTGCCAGCTCACCTCCAACATGGCCAACCGCACCTCGGACGGCCTGCAGCAGCTGTTCCGGCAACAGTCCTGAGGGAGGCGGTCATGCGAATCCGATCGCTCGCCGCCCTCGCGGGCGCAGCCCTCCTGCTCGCCGCCTGCGGCCAGCAGGAGCTTTACGGCGGCCTGACGGAACGCGACGCCAATGAGATGGTCGCCGTGCTCAAGGCTCAGGGGCTGGACGCTTCCAAGACCCGCGACGGCGACAACTGGGTGCTGAAGGCGGATCGCGGCGACTTCTCCCGCGCGGTGGCCCTGCTGCACGACCGGGGCTATCCGCGCCAGAACTTCGCCAGCATGGGCGAGGTCTTCCAGAAGGAGGGCTTCGTCTCCTCGCCGATGGAGCAGCGTATGCGCATGATGTACGCGCTGCAGCAGGAGCTGGGCCAGACCATCTCCTCCATCGACGGCGTGGTGCAGGCGCGCGTCCACATCGCCGTGCCGGAAAGCGATCCCCTGGCGCAGGAGAAGCCGCCCTCCTCCGCCTCGGTCTTCATCAAGCATCGGCCCGACTACGACATCTCGGCCCAGACCGGCTCGATCAAGGCCCTGGTGGTCAACTCGATCGAGGGTCTGCCCTACGACAAGGTCACGGTCGTCGCCTTCCCAGCGTCCGAAGTCCTGACCCAGCCGCAGGCGCCGGCCGTCACCCAGCTCAGCCTGCCGCTGGGCGTGCTGATCCTGGGCGCGGCGGGACTGGGCATCTACGGCCTCTATCGGCGACCCAAGCCGCGCGCCAAGGCAGACGCCAAGCGAGGCGAGGCTTGACGCCGGACGCCGCCAGGACCGAACGCGCCG
>NZ_GL883086.1:312365-314131 GCF_000204035.1 Brevundimonas diminuta ATCC 11568 | reverse complement strand
GCGGGCGGGTCGTTCAGGCCTTCGGCACCACGGTCCGCGCCACGGGACTGAACGCCCGCATCGGCCAGCAGGTCGAGATCCGCGACCCCGCCGGCGGCCCCGTGGTCAAGGCCGAGGTCGTGGGCCTGAGCGACGGCGCGGCCATACTGACGCCCCTGACCAGCCTGAACGGCCTCGGTCCCGAAGCCGAGGTCATCGCCGCCGACGATCGGACGGAAGTCCCCAGCGGCCCCGGCCTGCTGGGCCGGGTCATCGACGCCTTCGGCCGCCCGCTGGACGGCCTGGGCCCCATCGCCGGGCCGGTCGCCCTGCGCGACGTCTATGCCGACGCGCCCAATCCGCTGGCCCGACCGCCGATCAGCGCCCTGTTCCCGACCGGCGTGCGCGCGGTCGATACCCTACTGAGCGTCGGCGTAGGGCAGAGGGTCGGCGTCTTCGCCATGGCGGGCGGCGGCAAGTCGACCCTGATGGGGATGTTCGCCCGCCACTGCGCCGCCGACGTCAACGTCATCGCCCTGATCGGCGAGCGGGGACGCGAGGTGCGCGAGTTTCTCGACGACAGCCTGGGGCCGGAAGGCCTGGCCCGCTCGGTCGTGGTGGTCGCCACTTCCGACCGCCCGGCGATGGAGCGCGTCCGCGCCGCCCACGCCGCCACCGCCATCGCCGAAGGTTTCCGCGCCCAGGGCCTACGCGTCATGCTGCAGATGGACTCCGTCACCCGCTTCGCGCGCGCGCTGCGCGAGATCGGCCTGTCGGTCGGCGAACCGGCCGTGCGGCGCGGCTTTCCGCCGTCGGTCTTCGCCGAACTGCCCCGGCTGTTCGAACGGGCGGGCGCGATCGAGGGCGGCTCGATCACCGCCTTCTACACCGTGCTGATCGAGGACGAGGAAGGCGGCGACCCGATCGGCGAGGAAGTCCGCTCCATCCTCGACGGTCACGTCTATCTGTCGCGCAAGCTGGCGCAGGCGAACCACTATCCGGCCATCGACCCGCTGATGAGCCTGAGCCGCGTCTTCCCGCGCGTGACCTCGCCCGAGCATCAGGCGGCGGCGGGCAAGGTGCGCGCCTGGCTGGCCAAATACGCCGAGATCGAGTTCCTGCTGCAGATCGGCGAGTACAAGCCCGGCGGCGATCCCCTGGCCGACGAAGCAGTGCAGCGGATGCCCGCCCTTCGCGCCCTGTTGCAGCAGGGCGCCCATGAAGGCGTGGCGGCTGAGGCGGCCCTGGCCCAGCTGGCTGAGGCGGCGTCATGAGCGGGCGCGACCGCATCACCCTGCTGCGGCGCCTGGCCCCACTGCGGGCGCAGAGGGTCGAGGCCGCGCGCCGCCTGGTCGCCGTCGCCCAGGACGCCCTGGCGCGGACGCAGGCGGCGTTGCAGGCGCGCGAGGAGTCCATCGCCGCCCTGGGCCGCCACATCGAGACTCTGGATGAATGGTTCGCCTCGGGCGCGGGCGGCGACGCGCGCCTGATCGAAGGCGCCTTGTCGCGACGTGGCCTGATCGTCGACCGCCGCGAAGCTGAAATAGACGCGCGCGCCGAAGATCAGCGGGCAGTCGAAGCCGCCCAAGCTGAACGGGATCAGGCCCTGCGCGCCCTGATGCGCGCCACGGCCCGCCACGACGCCGTCGACGGCCAATTGCGCCGCGCCGTGGCCCTGCGCGCCGGACGCCGCGAGGACCAGGAACAGCTCGATTTCGAGGAACGGGGCCGCCCGCGCCTGCAACTGCTTATGGGAGGCCGCGCCTGATGGCCGACGCCGTGAACAA
>NZ_GL883086.1:309456-311099 GCF_000204035.1 Brevundimonas diminuta ATCC 11568 | reverse complement strand
GAGGCGATCGCGGCGGCGCGGCGCGAGGGCGCCTCGGACGCCCTGATCGTCCAGCCGGGCGGCCGCCGGGTGCATGACGTCCGTCTGGCCCTGTCCGACGGCCTGGTTTTCCTGGAGCTGTCCGACGCCGCCGAGCGTCAGGAGGCCCAGCAGCGTCACCTGGCCGACCGCGAGGAGCTGCTGACCACCTCGCGCGTGCTGTCGGTCGGCGAGATGGCCACCATGATCGCCCATGAGCTGAACCAGCCGATCGGCTCCATCGCCAACATCCTGCGCGGGCTGAAGGCGCGGCTGCAACGCGGCGCCCTGACGCTCGAGACCGGCGCCGAGGCCCTGGACCGCGCGACCGAGCAGGCCCTCTACGCCTCGGGCGTGATCCAGCGCGTCCGCACCTTCGTCGATCAGCGCCAGCCCCAGGTGCAGCGGCTGGATCTGGCCCGCCTGGCTCGCAACACCCTGGATCTGCTGGACTGGGAGATCACCCGCGACCGGGTGACGGCGCGCGCCGCCACGCCGCCGGACCTGCCCGCTGTTCTGGGCGATCCGGTCATGATCCAGCAGGTGCTGGTCAATCTGGCGCGCAACGCCCTGGACGCCATGCGCGGCGTCGACCTGCCCCGGCGCGAGCTCACCATAGAGGCGCGTCACAGCCTCGACGCGCGCCAGATCGAGCTGACCCTGACCGACACCGGGCCGGGCGTGCCGGAAGAAGCGTCCGCCCGCGTCTTCTCGCCCTTCTTCAGCACCCGCAGCGGCGGCATGGGCGTCGGCCTGGGCATCTGCCGTTCGATCATCGAACTGCACCGCGGCCGCCTGTGGTTCACGCCCGGCGAGGCGGGCGGCAGCGTCTTTCACATCGCCCTGCCGCTGGCCGCGACCGAAACCCCGACAGAGGAGGCCCGCCCATGAGCGCCGTCGCAACACCGGCTGACGGACCGTCCGGCCGCATCTGCCTGGTCGACGACCACGCCGAGTTCCGCCAGTCCGCCGCCTGGTGGCTGGAAAGCCTGGGCTATGAGGTCGAGTGCTGGGAAGAACCCGCCGCCTTTCTGGAGGCCATGACCGAGCGCCCGGCCGAACCCGCCTGCTTCCTGCTGGACGTGCGGATGCCGGGCATGTCGGGGCTGGAGCTGATGGAGGCGGCGCGCGAGCGCGGGCTGGATCAGCCGGTGATCTTCATGACCGGCCACGGCGACGTGCCCCTGGCGGTCGAGGCCATGCGGCGCGGCGCCGTCACCTTTCTTGAGAAGCCCTTTCAGGAGAAGGCGCTGGAAGAGGCCATCGCCCTGGCCTTCCGCACGGCGCCATCAGAAACAGAAGATGAAACAACCGCTTCTCCGCTGTCCCTCGCCTATCAGGAAAGGTTGTCTCGCCTGACCGCGCGCGAGCGCGAGGTCATGGATCTGGTCGTGGCCGGTTCCTACAACAAGGTCATCGCCTATGACCTGGGCATCAGCCCCAAGACGGTCGAACTGCACCGCGCCCGCATCATGACCAAGATGGAGGCGCCGACCCTGACCCATCTGGTCCGCATGGCGGTGTCCGGTCAGGTCGAGGAGGCGTGAGCGTGGCCCTGGACGCCCTGCCCTCCTCGCTCGCGCCCGCGCGCCCGCCCCGGCTGGACGAGCCGACCGTGCGCGCCC
>NZ_GL883086.1:305629-309298 GCF_000204035.1 Brevundimonas diminuta ATCC 11568 | reverse complement strand
CTGGACGGACTGCGCGTTAGCGTTCTGATCCCCGATCACGACGAGACCTTCGTCGGAGAGCAGGTCGCCTTCGCCACGCCGCACGGCCCCGTCCGCGTCGCGCCCCTGACGATCGACGGCGCGGCCTTCGAGAATGGCGACCACGCCGCCCTGCTGGCCGCCGTCTCGACGCTGGAGCCGCTGCTGGCGGCGCTGGAAGACGCAGGCGCCGAGGCGCTGACGCCCGTCGGCGTGCGTTCCGACACGTTCGATACGGCGCACGTCGAGGTCCGCCTCAGCGACGGCGAGCGCACTTTGCATGAGGCGCGCCTGTCCCTGCCGCCCGTATTGGCCCTGCGTCTGCGCCGTGTCGGCGATCAGCCGCCGGGGCTGAACCTGCCCCTGCCGATTCGTCTGCTCATCGAGGGGCCGCGACTGTCGCCCGACGATCTGTCGAGCCTGCGCGCGGGCGACCTGCTGCTGATCCCCGCTCTGGCCGGGGCCTGGACCGCGCGCCTGTCGATTCCCGGCGGGACGGCCGTCGGCCTGTTCGACCCCGCGTCCCGAAACTTCACCCATCAACGCAAGGAAAGCCGCATGACCGAGGCCGCCGCCCCGCCTGCCGAAGACGAGCACGGACTGACGCCGGGGGCCGACACGCCGATCGCCGTGACGGTCGATCTGGGCGAGACCGCCGTACCGCTGAAGACCCTGACCGAGCTGCGCCCCGGCGCCATCCTGCCCCTGACCGGACTGGACGCCGAAATGCGCGTCACCCTGCGCAGCGCCGGCCAGGCCTTCGCGCGCGGCCGCCTGGTGTCCCTGGGCGAGGCCTACGCCGTGCTGATCGACGCCGTCGCCGACCCGAAGGAGGCCGTCTGACATGGACCTGTCCCAGTTCTCGCCGGGATCGGCGCTCGTCACCGTCATCCTGCTGGCGCTCGCGCCCTTCGTGGCGGTGATGGTGACGTCCTTCACCAAGATCGTGGTGGTGCTGTCCCTGCTGCGCAACGCCCTGGGCCTGCAGCAGGTGCCGCCGAACATCGTGCTGAACGGCATGGCGCTGATCCTGACGCTCTACGTCATGTTCCCGGTCGGCCAGCGCATGGCCGAGGCCACCAACCACATGCCGCCCACCGCCGCCCTCAGCGACACCCAGCAATTGTTCGCCTATGCCGACAGCGCCAAGGAACCGCTGCGCGACTTCCTGATCAAGCATTCGTCCGAGCGCGAGCGCGCCTTCTTCCTGCGCACCGCCCAGCGCATCTCGACGCCTGAAAAGCGCGCCGAGATCACCGCGCGGGACTTCCTGGTCGTCGTGCCCGCCTTCACCGTGTCGGAGCTGGCGACGGCGTTTCAGATCGGCTTCCTGATCTTCCTGCCCTTCCTGATCATAGACCTGGTGGTGTCCAACATATTGCTGGCGATGGGGATGATGATGCTGTCGCCGACCACCGTCTCCCTGCCGTTCAAGCTGCTGTTGTTCGTGCTGATCGACGGGTGGGTGAAGTTGTCCCACGGCCTTGTGCTCAGTTACGTCTAGGAGAGCGCCCCATGATGAACGCCCAGGCCATTGAGCTCGTCAATCAGGCGCTCTGGCTCGTCCTGTTCCTGTCGGCCCCGCCGATCATCGCCGCCTCCATCGTCGGCCTGATCGTGGCGGTGATCCAGTCGGCGACGCAGCTTCAGGAACAAACCCTACAGTACACGGCCAAATTCTTCGCCATCGTGCTGACCCTGTTCGCCACGGCGGCGCTGATCGGCGGCTCGCTGTATCAGTTCAGCGACCGCATCTTCACCGAGTTTCCGGCCCTGGTGCGCCGCTAGGTGTTCGAAGGTCTGGACAGTCTGTTCCACAACGCCATCCTGGTGGCGGTGTCGACCACGCGGGTGGCGACGACCTTCCTGCTGATGCCGCTGCTGTCGCCGCAGACGGTTCCGGCGATGGTCCGTAACTCCATCTTCCTGGTGTTCGGCTTGGCGGTGCTGACCATGCAGCCGCAGGTGGCCCAGATGACCATGCCGACGGTCCAGTGGATTCTGCTGTTCGGCAAGGAGGCCCTGGTCGGAGTGGTCATCGGCTTCTTCTTCGCCACCATGCTGTGGGCGTTCGAGGCCGCCGGCCAGATCATCGACACCAAGGTCGGCGCCACCATGGCTCAGGTGGTGGACCCGCTCAGCGGCCATCAGACCTCGCTGAACGGCGAGTTTCTGGGACGGCTGGCCAACTTCGTCTTCATGTTCTCGGGCGGCCTGCTGCTGTTGGTCGGCACCATACTGGACAGTTTCGTCATCTGGCCCATCGGCAGCCTGACGCCGGTGCTGACCATGAGCAGCCTCAGCCTGTTCGAGGGCGAGTTCACACGGCTGATGACCCTGGCCGTGCTGTTCGCCTCGCCGGTTCTGGTGGTGCTGTTCGTCACCGACGGCGCCCTGGGCCTGGTCAACCGCTATGCGCCGCAGCTGAACGTCTTCTCCCTGTCGCTGTCGATCAAGGCGTGGCTGGCGACCCTGATCATCCTGATCATGATGACTGGCCTGGTGCAGACCCTGCTGAACGAGATCATGGGCCGCCACGACACGGTTCTGGAGGTGTTGAAGGCGATGGGACGGCGCTCAAGCTAGGAAGCTAGGGTCGTCCCTAATGGGGACCGTCCCGACTGTGAAGCCCCGCCCGCGCATGGTCCGATGCCGGTCAGCAAGATCAACCTCGGGGCTACACGATGACCAGCATCAACACCGCCTTCTCCAACGCCGTCGGGACTCTCGTGCTCGGCGCGGTCGCCGACCGCATGGCCACGGCGGCCAACTTCGCCCAGATGGGCTTTCAGCTGGGCGTGATGCTCAACGGCGCCTTCCAGCCCGCCGCCCCCGCCTTCTCGGCCTCCATGCCCCAGGACGGCAAGGCCACGGTGGATCTGGGCGACGGCTATACGCTGGAGATCAACGAGGCCAACTCCGAGTTCGTGGTGCGCGACGCCGACGGCAACGTCACCCAGATCTGGGGCGATCCGCACTTCAACTACAACGGCCGGCACGTCGGCGACTTCTGGGACACCATGACCCTGGAACTCGAGAACGGAACCAAGATCACCGTCAACACCGAGCCCTTCGGCAACAATCCCAACGCCACCGTCACCAGCCAGCTGGTCATCACGCGCGGCGACCAGGCCATGATCATCGACGGCGTCAGCCAGAACCGGCTGGGCGACCTGAACATCAGCATGAGCAACAACGGCTACGCCATCGACGCCGCCTATCGCGACGGCCTGACCATCCGCGAGGACGACGCCGCCAGATCGGGCTGGACCAGCGGCATCACCGGCGACGCCGTCAGCCAGGAAGACTTCAACCTGACCAAGATCGGCAACGCCGGCCTGCCCGAGGCGCTTCAGGCTTTCAGCGACGCCCTGCGCGGCGTCCTGGGCGCCTGGCTGCTGACCGGCGTGTTGAGCGGATTGGCCGAAGCCCTGGGCGGCGCCTCTGAAACCAGCGAGCCCGGCAGCCCGCGCGTCGCCCTCGGCCCAACGCCGACGCGCTGAACTTACCTGCGGTTCAGCGCGGAACCCCGCGGACTTCGGTCCGCGGGGTTTGCTTTGTGTCACAGCAAGGGATCGCGCTCAGCGTCTGTCCAATGAAGCGGTCGCGGCGTCCACCGTGCGGGCGAACTGTTCGACGGCGCTGTCGCGG
>NZ_GL883086.1:300012-305385 GCF_000204035.1 Brevundimonas diminuta ATCC 11568 | reverse complement strand
GCCGCCGACCACCGCCCCGCCCTGCTGGCCCTGCTCGGCCCAGACTTGGGAAAGCGCCACGCCTCGGTCCAGACTGTCCGCCGGATCGGGCAGGACCGCGCCAGCCAGCTCGGCCATCGCCTGAACGGCGGCGCCGACGGCCAATGCGCGGCTCTCGACAAACGACGCCCCGGCGGAGACCGCCGAGGCGCCGTTCGCGCCGGAGATGGCGCTGGATTCAGTCATGCGCTCAGCGGCCGTCCAGCATGTTCAGGGCGTCGCGGCGCTCGTCCTCGAACCGCTGAGCCACCCCCGCCTGAACATCGGCGCGCGAACTGGAGAAGTAGGCCAGTTCGCCGTTGCCGTCGCGACGGCCGCGCTCGTCATAGACGGCGTTGATCAGCGCGCGATCATAATCCGGGCTAGAGGCGTCGATCCCCTGGCGCTCGACCGCCGCCATGGCGCGGGTGACGACCGCCGTGTTCGGGCCGTGATGGACCGAGGTCGACCACACCACGTCCTGAAGCGCGTGCGAGCGGTTGGAGATGTCCAGGCCCGCATTCTCGATCCGGGCGGACTGCACGTCATAGTGGGTGCGTTCGATGAAGGCGTGCTGCGCGGCCTGGAAGGCTTCCGGCTCGCGCGCGGCGATGGCGCGCCAGGTGTCGGAGAAGGCGCGCGTGCCCGCCGCCGCCCCACCGAACTCATCGGCCCAGCGCGCCCCGTCGGCGGCCAGGAACTCCTGCGGCCGGTTGCGATTCACCGCCAGCTGATAGGAGCCGTAGGACACGCCGCCCGGATCACCGGAACCGGACGACACCGTGCCGGGCCCGCGCCCGCCCGTTTCATAGCGCGCCGACAGGGCGCCCAGGTCCGGATTGACGCCTTCCTGCGCCGCCGCGGGCGTCGCTTCAGCGGCGGGTTCGGAAACGGGCGTCGACTGGACCGGCGTCGCCGTCTCGGGCGCCGCGCCGTTCAGACGGATCTGCTGGCCGACCTGAATCAGCGATGGATTGGCGATGCCGTTGTCGGCCGCCAGCTCGCGCCAGCTCATCCCGTATTGCTGGGCGATGCCCGACAGGGTGTCGCCGCCGCGCACCGTATGAAAGACCGTCGCCTCGGCCGGCGTCGCGTCTCGCCCCTCTCCCGCGCCGACCGGCAGCGTTACGGTCTGGCCGGGATGGATCACGTTCGGATTGGTGATCTGGCGGTTCGTCGCCAGCAGATCGCCCACGCTGACGCCATAGCGTTCGGCGATCCCGGACAGGGTCTCGCCCGCCCGGACCGTGTGGGCGGGCGCGGCGTCGCGCGCCCCGGCGGCGGCGGATAGGCTGGTGGCGGAGGAAGCGGCGAGAGACATGGGTCGGCTCCAAAAGACGCGGTGATCCGTCAGGTCAGTTTGGCGTCTCTTCGCGCGTCTGAAATCTGGGGCTTTCCCTAGCGGCGCCGTTCGCGGCCCGCCGGACGTAGGGGATGTCCCTAGCTAAGGACGCCCCCAGCTTATGCCGCCGCCATCCCGGCCATAGCCTCGCCCCAGTATTCGCTCGCATCGTGCAGGAGCCGGTCATGACCGTCACGCCTCTTTCGCCGTCCGTCGACACCCGCGTCCTGGCCTCGCCCGTCAGCGGCCCCGCCGCCGGGTCGCCTTCGACCAGCCGGGTCGATCAGGCGCTGGACACGATCCGCGACCGCCTGGACGAAGGCTTCTTCAACGACGTCTCCCAGGGCGACCTTCGGGACATCAGCACCACGCTGAACGGCCTGACTGCGCAGGAGCGCAACGCCGTCGTCTCCGAACTGTCCGACGCCGAGCTGAACAAGTGGACGGACGAGCTCGACAACTCCGGCTTCCTCGGCATGGGCGGCGGGCTGAACGTGGACGAGCGCCGCGACCTGCACGCGACGCTGGGCGGCTCGCTGGACGCCGCCCAGCTGGAGCGCGTCTACAACGCCTATGACAACCGCGAGCAGAAGATCGAGCTGGCGCAGGGCGTCGCCGCCCACGCGACGTCCGACGTAAAGACCGGCTTCATCGCCGCCCTGGCGCCCCAGACGACCGAAGCCGACGGCATGGGCGGCGTGATGATCTCCGACATGGGCGACGCCGAGGGCCTGGCCGTGGCCCACGTGTTGGGCAGCCTGGGCGGCAACGCCTCTGCGCTGAGCACAGCCTATGCATCGTTGAACGACACCCAGCTGTCGGCCGTTTTCGAGGCCGGAACCCAGCAGACCATGTACGCGAACATGCAAGGGGGCGCGCCGACCTACAGCTATGACGCCGGACCGCTGGCCGCAGCCGTCGACGCCGCCGCCACCAGCCCCGACGCCGAGCTGAAGGCGCGGGTGTTCGAACTGGCGGGGCGCCAGATGGCCAGCGTCTCGGGCGCCAACGGCGTGCTGACGCCTTCGGTCGGGACCGGCGACGCCGCCGACGAAATCCGCGCTGGCATGGAGGGCCTGCTGAAATCCGACGTCAACGGCGTCGTCGAGGCGCTGGAGCAGGATTATCAGGCCGGCAAGGGCATGACCGCCTTCCTGCAGGAGACCCTGGGTCAGGACGGCGGCGCCGACACTATCCGCGGGCTGGTCGACCAGTTGGCGCGCGGCAATGATCTGAAGGGCGACATGCTGCAACGCTTCACCGCCCCGACCCAGCAGGACGGCGGCGTCTTCTATCCGGCCGCCGAGCGCATGGGTTACTTCTCCGGCGCCCTGCACCAGGCCTTCGAGGGCGTGAACAAGGGCGCGGCCGAGAACGTCGAGACGCTGAAGACCATCTTCGGCTTCGCCACCGGCAAGCTGCCCGGACCGGGCGTCGGCGATGCGACTGGCTGGCTGAGCGACCAGGTCTTCGACACGGCCCTGAGCCAGTATCAGAGCGGCCAGGCGGACCTGTTCGAGAGCATCGTGGCCCTGACCACCCCGACCGGCGCGGACGGCCGCCGCCCCTATGACGGGCCAGCCGAAGTCAGCTACAACGAGGGCTGGGAGTCCGTGACGCGGATTCCGCTGAACTGATCCTCAGAGTCTGGCCGCGCCCGGACGGAAAGGACGCGGCCTTGCCTGCCCCCCGTTGGCTCCCGATCCTGGCGACCCTGACCATGCTGACCGCCTGCGACTCCTCCCCCGAGACGCCAAAAACCACGCCCTCGGCCACCGTCACGAGCGAAGGCTTCATCGCGGCCGCCGCCCGGATCGATGCAGAGTCCCTGGCCGCCCTGGCCGCCGCCGTGGACGCCGACCCTGCAGGCGTGGCGAACCAGCTTCAGAGCGGTCTGGGCGGCCGCCGCGCCTTGCAGGCCTACGCCGCCGCCATGCTGGAGAACGGCGAGGCGGCGCATCTGGGGCGGCAATGGGCGGCGCTGACCGCCGATGTCCCCGCCCTGTCCGCCTCTGAACAGAAGGACGGAGGCGTCTGGCATCCTCGCGCCGAGGAGGCCGGGTTCTTCACTGGCGGGGTCGCCGCCGCGCTGTCGCAAAACCCCAAGGCCCTGCCCGACTTCGCTCAAGGCGCAGGCGTCGCCCCGCCCACTCCCGGCGAGGACATCGCCGAATGGCTGTCACAACGCGTCCGCGCCCTGCCTCGCCCCGCCCGCGACGCCTTCGACCAGGCTCTGCGCGCAGGCGCGGTGCGCTAGGCCTCCAGTCTAGGGAAGACCCTAGCAGCGCGGTTCGGCGAGCAGCGATAGGGTGACTGCATAGGATCGGGAGGCGACCATGCAGATCGACCGGATCGGCGCGACATCGTTCCAACCTCAGACGACGCCCGCGACGGCGCGCTTCGACGACGATCCGCGCGTCGCCCTGGACTGGGCGCCGCCGCCCGCCGCGCCGGTTTCGGCTCAGGCTGCGGCCGCCCCGGCCCGTTCGGACAATGTCGTCGACCTGGACACAGCGCGCACGCATCTGGCGCTGTCGGCCGATGTCTACAACGACACCCCTTCGCCGCCCGACGGCTGGCGCGTGGCCGGACCGGACGACCTGGACCGGCTGCGGCTGACGCCCGACCTGCTGGAGCGCGCCGATTCCGAGTTCCGCGCCCGCGTCTACGTCAGCGACGAGGGCGGCCAGACCCGCTACGTCGTCGCCTTCCGCGGCTCCCAGGCGGGCGAGGACTGGCTCAACAACGGTCAGCAGGCGCTGGGCCTGTCCTCCGAGCACTATGACAAGGCCCTGCGCATCGGCCAGCGGCTGGCCGCCGTCGAGGCGGACGTCACCCTGACCGGCCATTCGCTGGGCGGCGGCATGGCCTCGGCCGCGTCCCTGGCGTCGGGCCACGACGCGAACACCTTCAACGCCTCCGGCCTGCACGCCTCGACGATCGAGGCCGCCCAGGCGGGCGGGCGCCCCACGCCCGACATCGACGCCTTCTACCTCAAGGGCGATCCGCTCAGCCTGCTGCAGGACGGCGGCGACCGCATCATCCTCGGAGGCCTGGGAGCGGTTCTGCTCGGCCCGCTCGGCGGCGTGGCCGCCGGATGGGCGGGCGACGCGCCCGGAGCTGTCGGCGACCGCATCCCCGTGTCCCCCACCCCGCCCGAGGACCAGTCCTGGTGGAATTGGACGCCCGGCGCCCTGCACGGCGTCGAATGGTTCCAGTCCAGCCTGGACGCCATGCGATAAGGAGGCGGAACGGCCTCGACCCGCCGACCGTTCAGCGCCAAGATGCCCGGACGCCTCTTCACGCCAATCCTTCTCGCCGGAGTTCTGATGAGCGGTTGCGACGCCCGCGCCGACGGTTTTGTCGTCGGCACCGTCCTGCCCTCCCCGGCCAGCGTGGCCGCGCTGGGCCGGGACGGCCATTCCACCCGCGACATGGTCGAGGCGGTCCGCGACGGCGACCTGGCGAAGGCCCGCCGCCTGCTGGACGCCGATCCCGCCCTGGCCCGCATCGGCGACAGCGAGAATCTTGACCTGCTGACCCTCGCCGTCGCGCGCGACGACCGGGCCATGGTCAGCCTGCTGCTGGAAAAGGGCGCCCCGCCCGACGGCCCGAACGGCGAGACTTCGCTCAGCTTGGCCCTGCGCGCCCGCGAGCCCTGGCACGCCCAGGCCCTGCTTCAGGCAGGCGCCTCGCCTGACCCGGTCGCGCCTGACGCCTTCTGGCCGCTGGACGAGGCCATCGCCTTGAACTCGCTCGGCGCCGTGCGTCTGTTGCTGAATCACGGGGCCGACGTGAACCGGGCCGACCGCACCGGGGGCACGCCGTTGGAAGCCGCCGTCGCCATGCGCAACTACCGCATCGCCGAACTTCTGCTGGAACGCGGCGCCGATCCCTGGGCGGTCGGCGTCAACGGCGACACCATCGCCGCCGCCCTGAACGCCCCCGTCCGCCCTGCCGAGCCCGCCGAGGCCCAGGCCGAAGCGCGCGTCAAAGCCCGCATGACCGCCGCC
>NZ_GL883086.1:269450-299904 GCF_000204035.1 Brevundimonas diminuta ATCC 11568 | reverse complement strand
CCCAGGTCGTGCGCGCCGAAGTCCTGGCCGGCCGCTGGCCTCCCGCCGACGCCCAAGGCGGCCGCCCGCCCTCGCCCGAACTTGTGCAGCGGATGCGAGAGTTGTGGCCGCAGTAGTACGCCGCCCTCGCGGTCCGCTCAGCCCGAAAATCAATACCCCCAGGTCAATCGTGCTGAGCCGAATCCGCCTCCAGCTTCTGGCGCATTGGCCCGATGACGATGCGCACTGATCAGGCGGCGCTCACAATCACGCCCCTTCGCCTGCCGCCCACGCCGCGACACGCGCCCGACAAAGGTTGCAGCGCACACTAAAAAATAGATCGTTTGTGCGCCATAATGCAAAATACTCGACAATAATATTTCAAATTCATATTTTTCGAGAGCTAATAAGAAAAATTATTTTGCAACGCAAGCCAGCAACCCGCTTAATACGCAAATGCAAAAAGGCGGACGTTCCAACCCTGGTGGTTTTCTGATCGAGCAGCGTCGGCTGGAGAAACAGCCCGCTGAGTTGCGCATCCGCGCCTTTACGGAGATCACGCTCAAACCGACCGCCGACAGCGGGACGGTCCAGGCGTCGCGTTGCACCGACTGCGGCGTGCCTTTCTGCCAGAACGCCTGCCCGCTCCAGAACAACATCCCCGACTGGCTGGCCCTGTCGGCGGACGGCGACCTGCGCGAGGCCTGGCGCGTCGCCTCGGCCACCTCGACCATGCCGGAAATCTGCGGCCGCATCTGTCCGCAGGACCGCCTGTGCGAGGGCGCCTGCACCCTACAGCAGGCCGGCTGGGACGGCGTCACCATCGGCTCGGTCGAGGCCTGGATCGCCGACACGGCCTTCGATAACGGCTGGGTCGAGCCCATCCGCCCCCTGGCCGAACGCGGCCAGAGCGTCGCCATCGTCGGCTCCGGCCCCGCCGGTCTGGCCGCCGCCGACCGCCTGCGCAGCGAAGGCTACGCCGTCACCGTCTATGACCGTCACGACCGCGCGGGCGGCCTGCTGACCTACGGCATCCCCGGCTTCAAGCTGGAGAAGCGCATCGTCCAGCGCCGCATCGACCGCCTGATCGAGGGCGGGGTCCAGTTCGTGCTCAACACCAATGTCGGCGTCGACGTGACGATGGACGAACTGCGCGCGCGCCATGACGCCGTCCTGCTGGCCATGGGCGTCTATCAGGCCCGCACCCTTGCCGTGCCCGGTCGCGGTCCGAACGACACCGTCGCCGCGCTCGACTTCCTGATCGCCCAGAACCGCGTCGACTGCGGCGACGCCGCCGACGCCTCGGCCCCTCACGCGGCGGGTCGCGACGTCGTCGTCGTCGGCGGCGGCGACACGGCCATGGACTGCGTCCGCACCGCCATCCGCCAGGGCGCGAACAGCGTCGTCTGCCTCTACCGCCGCGACCGCGACAACATGCCTGGCTCGGCCCGCGAGGTGCAGAACGCCGAGGAAGAAGGCGTCCGCTTCGAATGGCTGGGCGCGCCCAAGGCCCTGATGTCCAAGGGCGAGGCTGTCGTCGCCGTCCGCGCCCAGCGCATGGCCCTGACCGAGGCCTCGGCCGGCGGGCGGCGCGACATCGCCCCCGTGTCCGGCTCGGACTTCGACCTGCCCGCCGACCTGGTGATCGAGGCTCTGGGCTTCGAGCCCGAGGCCTTTGGCGAACAGCTCGACGCCAACCTGGGCCTGACCAGATGGAACACCCTGCAGGTGTCGCGTAGCGGTTTCGCCACCACCCTGCCCGGCGTGTTCGCCGCCGGAGACGCCGTGCGCGGCGCCTCCCTCGTCGTCTGGGCCGTGCGCGACGGCCAGGACGCCGCGGCCGAAATCGACCGCTACCTGCGCGCGCGTACCGAGGAAGCAGCCGCATGACCGACGGATCGCAACAGAACTGGCTGGCCCAGTATGAAGCTAACCGCGCCCGCCTGATCGAGGGCGGCGCCTATGATCCGTCCTCGGAACGCGACGCCTGCGGCGTGGGTCTGGTCTGCGCCATCGACGGCAAGCCGCGCCGCGAGATCGTCGAGATGGCCATCAAGTCGCTGAAGGCCGTGGCCCACCGTGGCGCGGTCGACGCCGACGGCCTGTCCGGCGACGGCGCCGGCGTCATGATCGAACTGCCCCAGGCCTTCTTCGCGGCCCAGGTGCGCGCGGTCGGCCAGACCCTGCGTCCCGGCCCCATCGCCGTCGGCCAGGTCTTCCTGCCGCGCACCGACCTGGGCGCTCAGGACCACGCCCGCGCCATCGTCGAGGCCGAGGCCATCCGCTCGGGCTTCTACATCTACGGCTGGCGCCAGACGCCGCTGGACCTGTCGGTCGTCGGCGTCCGCGCCGACGCCACCCGCCCCGAGATCGAGCAGATCATGCTGGCCGCCCCGGAGGGCATGGAGATCGAGGAACTGGAGCGCGAGCTCTTCCTGTGTCGCCGCCGCATCGAAAAGGCGGTGCAGGCGTCGGGCCTGAACGGCTTCTACCTGTGCTCCCTGTCGGCCCGCTCCATCGTCTACAAGGGCATGGTCCGCGCCGAGCTGCTGGGTCAGCTGTATCACGACCTGAACGACCCCACGGTCGAGGCCGGCTACGCCGTCTTCCACCAGCGCTACTCGACCAACACCTTCCCCGAGTGGAAGCTGGCCCAGCCCTTCCGCATGCTGGCCCACAACGGCGAGATCAACACGCTTCAGGGCAACCTGAACTGGATGCGCGCCCACGAGATCCGCATGGCCGCCTCGGCCTTCGGCGACCGCGACCAGGAGGTCAAGCCGGTGGTCCAGCCGGGTGGTTCAGACTCGGCGGCCCTGGACAATGTCTTCGAGGTTCTGGTCCGCGCCGGGCGTCCCGCCCCCCTGGCCAAGGCCCTGCTGGTCCCAGAAGCCTGGTCCTCGGACGACGTGGTGATGAAGCCCGAGCACCGCGCCCTCTACGCCTACTGCAATGCGGTGATGGAGCCGTGGGACGGCCCCGCCGCCCTGTGCGCCGTCGACGGCCGCTGGGTCGTGGCCGGCAAGGACCGCAACGGCCTGCGCCCCCTGCGCGCCGTCGAGACCGTAGACGGCCTGCTGCTGGCGGGCTCGGAGGCAGGTCTGGTCCCCCTGCCCGAGGGCCGCATCAAGCGCCGCCTGCATATCGGCCCCGGCAAGCTGATCGCCGTCGACCTGAAGCACGGCCGCATCTACGACGAACATGAGGCCGTCGACGCCCTGGCCGCCGCCCAGCCCTATTCCGACTGGCTGGACAACATGGTCGATCTGGAGCCGATCATCGGGCCCGGCCCCGAGCCGCGCGCCGCCACCGGCGAGGCCCTGATCCGTCGTCAGATCGCCGCCGGTTTCAGCCGCGAGGATCTGGACCTGTTGCTGGACGCCCTGGTCCGCGACGGCAAGGAGGCGGTCGGTTCCATGGGCGACGACGCCCCGCCCGCCGTCCTGTCCAGCCTGCCGCGCCCGTTGGCGCACTACTTCCGCCAGAACTTCAGCCAGGTCACCAACCCGCCCATCGACCCCCTGCGCGAAGCCGGGGCCATGAGCCTGAAGACCCGCTTCAAGAACCTGGGCAACATCCTGGCCCAGGACGAGGCCCAGACCGAGGTCTTCGTGCTGGACAGCCCGGTCCTGACCACCGGCATGTACCAGCGCCTGCTGGGCGTCGTCGCCGACGGCTCGACCACGGTGATCGACTGCACCTATACCGTTCCGGCAGAAGGCGACCGCCCCGGCGCCGGCCTGCGTCAGGCGCTCGACCGCATCCGCGACGAGGCCGAGGCCGCCGCCCGCGAGGGCGCCACCCTGATCGTCCTGACCGACGAGCACGCCTCGGCCGAGCGTCTGGCCGCGCCCATGATCCTGGCCACCGCCGGGACCCACGGCCGCCTGATCGAAGCCGGCCTGCGGACCTATTGCTCCCTGGTCGTGCGGTCTGCCGAGACCCTGGACCCCCACGCCTTCGCGGTTCTGGTCGGGGTCGGCGCCACCGCCGTCAATCCTTGGCTGGCGCAGGAGCTGTTCCAGGAACGTCTGGATCGCGGCGCCTATCCGGGTCTGACGCTTCATGACGCCTGCCTAAACTACAAGCACGGCATCGAGGCCGGCCTGCTCAAGGTGCTGGCGCGCAAGGGCATCAGCATCATCTCCGCCTATCGCGGGGGCTGCGAGTTCGAGGTTCTGGGCCTGTCGCGGGCTCTGGCCGCCGAGTTCTTCCCCGGCGCCCCGTCGCGCATCTCCGGCATCGGTCTGGCCGGTCTGGAGCAGGCGGCGCTCAAGCGTCATGGCGCAGCCTTCGGCGCGGCGGTTCCCTCCCCGTCCATGGGCGGCTTCTTCCGCATCCGTGCGGGCGGCGAGGCCCACGCCCATGACGCGAAGACCATCCACCTGTTGCAGGACGCGGTGAACCGCGGCGACTACAAGCGCTTCAAGCAGTACTCAGCCGCCGTCCGCGAGCAGCCGGACCTGGCCCTGCGCGACCTGCTGGACTTCAAGGACGGCCTGACCCCGGTCCAGTTGCACGAGGTCGAGAGCGTCTCGGACATCCGCCGCCGCTTCCTGTCCCAGGCCATGTCGCTGGGCGCCCTGTCGCCCGAGGCGCACGAGACCCTGAATATCGCCATGAACCGGATGGGCGCGCGCGCCGTGTCCGGCGAAGGCGGCGAAGACCCCGCCCGCTACGTCCCGCGCCCCAACGGCGACAACGCCAACTCGGCGGTCAAGCAGGTGGCCTCGGGCCGTTTCGGCGTCACCGCCGAATACCTGAACCAGTGCCGCGAGATCGAGATCAAGGTCGCCCAGGGCGCCAAGCCCGGCGAGGGCGGCCAGTTGCCCGGCTTCAAGGTCACTGAATTCATCGGCCGGATGCGCCACGCCGTGCCCGGCACGACCCTGATCAGCCCGCCGCCGCACCACGACATCTACTCGATCGAGGACCTGGCCCAGTTGATCTACGACCTGAAGGCGATCAACCCCGACGCCAAGGTCACGGTCAAACTGGTCTCGGCCACCGGCATCGGCGCCATCGCCTCCGGCGTGGCCAAGGCCAAGGCCGACGCCATCCTGATCGCCGGCCACAACGGCGGCACGGGCGCCTCGCCCCAGACCTCGGTCAAACACGCCGGGATGCCGTGGGAGATCGGTCTGGCCGAAGCCCATCAGGTGCTCAGCCTGAACCACCTGCGCTCGTCGGTCAGCTTGCGCGCCGACGGCGCCATCCGCACCGGCCGCGACGTGGTCCTGGCCGCCCTCTTGGGGGCTGAGGAATACGGCATCGGCACCTCGGGCCTGATCGCCATGGGCTGCCTGATGGTGCGCCAGTGCCACTCCAACACCTGCCCGGTCGGCGTCTGCTCGCAGGACGAGCGCCTGCGCGCCAAGTTCACCGGCACGCCGGAGAAGGTGGTCAACCTCTTCACCTTCATCGCCGAGGAGGTCCGCGAGATCCTGGCCTCCATCGGCGCGCGCACGATTGACGAGATCGTCGGCCGCACCGACCTGCTGCGTCAGACGCGGCGCGGCGGCTCGCACCTGGACGACTTGGACCTCAATCCGCTGCTGATGAAGGTCGACGTCGACCGGCCCGGCCGCTGGGCCGACAAGGCGCGCCAGCCCGTCCCCGAGAGCCTGGACGCCCAGGTGCTGAAGGACGCGGGCGCCTTCCTGGAGCGCGGCCAGACGCTGGAGCTGTCCTATCCGCTGAACAACACCCAGCGCACCGCCGGCGCTGGCGTCTCCTCGGCCATCGTCCGCAAGTTCGGGCCTGAGGGGCCGCAGGGCCGCCTGAAGCTGAAGCTGGAAGGCATCGCCGGTCAGAGCTTCGGCGCCTTTGGCGCGCGCGGCCTGATCCTCGACGTCACGGGCGAGGTCAATGACTACGTCGGCAAGGGCCTGTCGGGCGCTGACATCCATGTCCGCCCCCATGAGTGGCGCGAGGATCAGCAAGTCTGCGGCAACACCACCCTCTATGGCGCGACCTCAGGCCGTCTGTTCGTGGCGGGGGCGGCGGGCGAACGCTTCGCCGTCCGCAACTCGGGCGCCGAGGCCGTGGTCGAGGGGCTGGGCGCGCACGGCTGCGAATACATGACCGGCGGTCGCGTGGTCGTGCTGGGGTCGGTCGGCTGGAACCTGGCGGCGGGCATGAGCGGCGGCGAGCTGTTCGTCCTCGACGCCGATGGTCGCGCCGCCCAGGCCCTGAACGGCGACATGGCCGGGGTCGGCCGCATCGACGCCGAAGCGGAAGCCCGACTGAAGGCCCTGATCGAGGCCCACGCCGCCGCCACCGCCTCGCCTCTGGCCCGACGCATCCTCAGCGACTGGTCGGCGTTCGCGCCGCGCTTCGTCCGCATCGCGCCCAAGACCGTCCTCGCCGCCGAGGCCGCAAACACCGACGTCAGGCTGGCCCAACCCGCCTGACGTCATCCCTTCCGCAGCGTCTTCTCCCCGAGACCCTCATGACATCACCGACGATTTCCAAGGCCGCAGCATTCTGTTGCGGCCTTTTCGCCGTTGCGCTTGCCGCGCCCGCCCTAGCCGCAGCGCCCACACCCGCCCTTCTGGCGCATCAGGTTCCGCTGGCGCTGGACGGTCCCGGCACGGCCTGGATCCTGACCTCGACGGCCCTGGTGCTGATGATGACCCTGCCGGGTCTGGCGTTGTTCTATGGCGGCATGGTCAGGAAGAAGAACCTGATCGCCACCATCGCCCATTCCACGGCGGCCATGGCCATCGTCACCGTCCTGTGGTTCGTCGCCGGCTACACCCTGTCCTTCGGGACCAGCGATGGACCCGCCAACGGCTTCATCGGCAGCCTCCAGGCCCTCTTCCTCAACGGCGTCAGAGTGAAGACCGCCCACGCCCTGACCCCCGGCCTGCCCGAGTTCCTGTGGATCGGCTATCAGCTGACCTTCGCCATCATCACCCCGGCCCTGATCGCGGGGGCCTTCGCCGAGCGGATCAAGTTCTCGGCCAGCGTCCTCTTCTTCACCCTGTGGCACCTGATCGTCTATGCCCCGATCTGCCATCAGGTCTGGGGCGGCGGCTGGATGGGCGAACTGGGCGTGCTCGACTTCGCGGGCGGGGCCGTGGTCCACGTCAATGCGGGCGTAGCCGGTCTGGTCTGCGCCATCGTGCTCGGCCCGCGCCACGGCTGGGGTCGCGACAACATGGCGCCGCACAACCTGGCTTTCACCGCCATCGGCACAGGCCTGCTGTTCGTCGGCTGGATGGGCTTCAACGGCGGTTCGGCTGCGGGCGCCAATGAGATCGCCGCCGTCGCCGTCTTCAACACCCTGCTGGCCCCCGCCGCCGCCGCTGTTGGCTGGATCGCGGTCGAGTGGACGCTGAAGAAGAAGCCGACCCTGCTGGGCCTGCTGACCGGCGTGGTCGCCGGTCTGGTCGCCATCACCCCCGGGGCCGGCTTCGTCGATCCCAGGGGCGCCTTCCTGATCGGCCTGATCTCGGGCCCGATCGCCTATGTCGGCGCCGTCTGGCTGAAGCACAAACTCAAATACGACGACAGCCTCGACGCCTTCGGGGTGCACGGCATCGCCGGCATCGCGGGCGCCCTGCTGACCGGGGTCTTCGCCAACGCCGCCATCAATCCCCTGGCCGAAGGGGCAAGCGTGTGGAAACAGGCTGTCGGCCTGGGCGGCGCCATGGTCTGGAGCGCCGTCGGCACCTTCGTCGTCCTGATGGTCTGCAAATACACGGTCGGCCTGCGCGTCCAGACCGAGGCCGAGATCGAAGGCCTCGACTTCAGTCAGCACGGCGAGGCCCTGCATTAGGCGGCGCCCTGAAGACAGGCCCCAAAAAAGGGGGCGGCTCTCGCCGCCCCCCAACCTCAGTCGTTCCGATAGGTCACGCCGCCCTTCATGACGTATTTGACGTGCTCCAGCGTCGTCACGTCGGTCAGCGGATCGCCCGAGACGGCGATCACGTCGGCGGCGTAGCCGGGCGCCAGGCGACCGATCTCGTTTTGCAGGCGGAAGTGGGTCGCAGCGCCGACGGTGGCGGCGCGAACCGCTTCCAGCGGCGTCAGGCCTGCCTGGACCAGCAGGGCGAACTCCTTGGCGTTTTCACCATGCGGCGACACGCCGGTGTCGGTGCCGAAGGCGATCTGGATGCCGGCGCGGTGCGCACGGCGCGCCATGTCCAGCATCTGCGGACCGGCTTCCAGCGACTTCTTGCGCTGGTTCGGCGTGAAGAAGGTTTCGGGACGGGCGGCTTCGCGAGCGACAAAGTCCCCGGCCAGCAGGGTCGGCACCAGCCAGCCGTTGTTGGCCTTGAAGATGCGGATGGATTCGTCGTCCAGGAAGGTGCCGTGCTCGATCGAGTCGCCGCCGGCGCGCAGGAAGCTGTTGATGCCGTCCGTGCCGTGGGCGTGGGCGGTCACCGTGCGGCCCATGAAGTGCGCGGTCTCGACGATGGCCTGCAGCTCCTCATTGGAGAACTGCTGGTTCAGGCCCGCGCCGGTGTCGGACAGCACGCCGCCCGTGGCCGTGATCTTGATGATGTCGGCGCCCGCGCGCACGCGTTCGCGCACCGAGCGGCGGCAGTCGTCAGCGCCCGAGCAGACGCCGTTCTGACGCAACACGGGCACCAGGGCGCTGTTCACGCCGTTGGCGTCGCCGTGGCCGCCGTGCGGCGTCACCGTACCGGCCGAGACCAGCAGACGCGGGCCGGGAATCTTGCCCGCCGCAATGCCGTTGCGCAGGGCCACGACGGCGTCGCTGGCGCCGCCCAGGTCGGCGACGGTGGTGAAGCCGGCGCGCAGCGTCACCAGGGCGTAGGCCGCGCCCTGAACGGCGGAATCGGCGGCGGTGTTGGTGAAGCGGGCGACGCGGTTGCCCTCGCCCTGCTGGTTGGTGATGTGGACGTGGCTGTCGATCAGGCCCGGCAGCACGAACTTGTCCGACAGATCGACCACGTCGCCCTGGCCGACGAAGCCGTTGACGATCTCGCGCACGCGGCCGTTCTCGATCACCAGGGTCTGGTTCTGGGTCACGCGGCCGGTGGCCGGATCAGCCAGCAGGCGCCCGGCGTGAATGTAAGAGACGGTCGGAGCGGCGGCGGCCTGTTGCGCCATGGCCGGGGTTGAAGCGAGAAAAGCGGCCGCAAGGCCGACGACCCATGATTTCTTAGATGACAACTGCACTGTCCTCCTCCACGCGGCGATAGGTCGCCGCCCCATTTGAAATACTACCGGCGCGAGGCCGGGATCAGGTGCGGCGGGACGGTCGCCCCGCCGCTATGACTTCAGATCTCCTTGCGGAGCTCTAGAAGGTCTTGGTGACCGCCACCGTGTAATAGCGGCCGATGGTGTCGTAGTTCTGCGGATCGTAAGTGCCGCGAACGTCCCCCACTTGCGGCGGCGCTTCATTGAACAGGTTGGTCACGGTGAAGCGCAAGGATGTGTCGTAAGGCAGCGTCACCCGGGCGTTGAGGTCGAACACGTCATAGGCGTCCACCCCGCGCGCCGTGCTGGTCGGCGAGGTCACGCGGGCGCTGTTGATCATCTCCGACATGTGGCGCCAGCGCAGGCCGACGTTCCAGCTATCACGCGAATAGGTGACGCTGGTCGACGCCTTCCACTCGGGGTGCGCCTGACCGGCGTTGGCCTCGATCGCCGTCCCCCAGGTGCCGGCGTGGTCGTACGTCGGCGCGCCCGGCAGGGCCTGGATCTCGAAGCTGTTCAGATAGCTGATCGCCGAACTGACGCTGAGCTGCCCCTCGTCCGGCAGGCCGACATCGCCCAGGTGCAGTCGCCAGTCCAGCTGCAGGTCGATGCCGGTGACGTTGAACTGGCCCAGGTTCAGCAGAGGCTGACGCGGGTTGATCATATAGCCGTCGTTGGTCCCGCGATCCTGCAGGGTGCAGTAGTAGTTGTTGGGATCGAACGTCGGGTTGTTGCCGCCGTCGTTGAAGCAGTAGCGGATGCCGTTGCCGACGCCCAGGACGCCGACCGCATCGGCCACCTTGATCTGATACCAGTCGATCGAGGCGCTGATGTTGCTCAGCCAGGGCGACTGGAAGGTCGGCTGCAGCACCGTGCCGAACGAATAGGTGTCGGCCGTTTCTTCCTGAAGGTCCGGGTTGCCACCGGTCAGGGCGAACACCTGGGCGGCGCCGAACTGGAAGTCATTGATCAGGGCCGAAGGCACGCCCAGCGACACGCACAGCGCCTTGACCTTTTCGGCGTCGGGGCCGTTGCGGAACGAGCTGCGGTAGTCGCAGGGGTCGCCGTTGGTGTTGCTGGCGGAGGGGGTGCCGATGTCGACCGTCGCCGAAGAGACGGGGGAATACAGCTCGCCCACGCTGGGAGCGCGCACGGCACGGTTGTAGCCGCCGCGCAGGCGCACCACGTCGTTCACCTGCCAGTTCAGGTCCGCCTTATAGGCGTGGACGCCGCCGACCGAGCTGTAGTCGGAGAAGCGGTAGCCCAGATCCATCTCCAGCGACTTGACGAACGGCAGGTCGCGCAGCAGCGGCACCAGAAACTCGGCGAAGACCTCGGTCGTATCCACATCGCCGGAAGAGGCCCGCAACTCGCTGTAGCCCAGGATGTCGCTGGTGCCGTCCGGCTGGTCCAGGGCGCTGTCGGGACGGAAGTCGAAGTGGTTGTAGCGATAACCCAGACCGGCGGCGAAGCGCACCTCGCCTGCGGGCAGATTGAACAGGCCGCCCTGCATCGAAGCCTCGGCCATGCGCTGGGTCAGCTCATTGGTGTTGGTGGTGTTGCGGCGCACATAGTCCACGCACTCGGCCGACGGATCATGGTTGCCGAAGGGGTTGAAGCCCCCGGCGCAGAATTCCGACCCGCCGGTGGGGCTGTAGAGCAGGCGCGTGATGGCAGAACGGCTGACGCCGCCGGTCTGCACATTCTCGAAATCAGCCTTGGACGCGCTGGCGTAGGCCTCCCAGGTCCAGTCCTTGTAGCCCACCTGGCCCGACAGCCCGCCGATGAACTGATAGACGTTGTAGGCATAGGACTGCAGGCGCTCGCCCGCGAAATCCAGATCCTTCCATAGGGCGAAATCCGCCGTGGGATTCGGCCGCGAGGCCAGGATGTGGGCGAAGTCGGCCCCGATGTAGGGGTTGGTCACCGGCGCCGACAGGGCATAGGCCAGGCCCGCCAGCGTCGGGTTGAAGGTGCCCTCAGATTCATAACTGGTCAGCGAACCTTGCAGGAAGAAGTCGATCTCGGGCGTGATCTGATAATCGACGCGGCTGAACAGCGAATAGCGTTCGTTCTCGTTCTGGATGCGCCCGCGGTTCCAGCCCCACAGCATGTTGGTGCCTGCGGCGTTCAGGAAGTGGTTATCGGTCTCGGGATCCTTCAGGTTCATCACGGGCGAGGCGCCGCCCAGGTTGAACAGGGTCTGGTCGCCGGTGTTGAAGCCGATCTGGCCGTTATAGAAGTCGCCCGCGCCCAGCACGGGATTGACGCCGTACTGCCCCACGAAGACGTCGTTCACGGCGCTCAGCGTCGGACGGTTGCTGCCGAACCAGGCCGCCCCCTGGGAGATGATGGCCGTGTTCGACTGGCGGTTTCGCACGAAATAGTAGTCGCGCTTGGACTGATAGGCCACGTCGCGCATGGAGTAGTCGAGCGAGATCACCGCCCGGCCGCGGCCCTCGGCGAAGGCGTCGCCGGCCGTGATCGACGTGCGGAAGGTCTCGCCGTCGCCGTAGTCGCTGACGCCGTACTGGGACGCGACCGTCACCCCGCTGAAGTTGCGCTTCAGGATGAAGTTGACCACGCCCGCAGTGGCGTCCGAACCATAGGCGGTCGAAGCGCCGCCGGTGATAACCTCGACATTGCCGATCAGGGCTTCAGGGATGATGTTCAGGTCGACCGAGCCGTCCGGGTTGGACGGCTGCAGACGTTTGCCGTCCAGCAGCAGCAGGGTGCGCTTGGACCCCAGGCCGCGCAGGCTGGCGTAGGCCTGGCCGCCGTTCAGAGAGGTGGAGGACGACCCGGCCGTGCTCTGCCCCATGGCGCCCGAGAACTGGGGCATCTGGGTCAGGGCCTTTTCAACCGTGACCTGTCCGGTGTTCTCGATGGCCTCGGTGGTGACGGAGACCAGCGGGCTGTTCGAAGCGTAGTCGCGGCGAGCGATGCGCGACCCCGTGACGACGATTTCACTGACTTCGACGGCTGCGCCCGGATCTTCGGACGCTTCCTGAGCGACGGCGGCGTTCGCCGCGCTCATCAGGGCGACTGACGCGCACCCTCCGGCCAACAAGACGCGATACATCGCGGGGCCACGGCCCCGAGAACCACTAGAAAACATGAAATCCCCTCTATTTGCTGACGTTCTCACCAGCGCCCCTCAGCGCGGGCTGATTCCCCAAAAGGCCCCCTTTTCGCCATTTTATTTTAAGCGAAAAATTTCTCCACACGGCCCACATTGATATTTGAAATTCGAAATCATTTTCGAATTTGGGGGCTGATTGCAAAATCTCTGCCCATTTCAAGGCGGATGTGATGACGCTTTGAGGGAGAACTCAATTCCAGGGGGCGATTGAGACGCCAGGATCGGCGCGGCTCATCACGTTTCGTTCCAGTCGTCGATTCCTTGTCGACGGCGCCCAAGCGAACGCCAGCCCAAGAGACAGGGTCATGATCGCCCAGCGAGGCCGAGGGGCGCGCGCTTCGCCGAGCGTGCATCCCGACGCAGACGGCCGCCCGCCTCTGCGAGGGGGCCGCCGCCCTCGTTTCGATCTCCGCCCGCACTCACTTGAGTAATGTTATGATATAACATAATAGCAATCTTCTTCATGAACGGGGATGTCATGCACACACGATCGATCCTGCTCGCGGCCGCGAGTTTTTCAGCCGTATCGACGGCGGCCTGGGCGAACGCCCTGCCGCAATCGGGCCCGGCCTCGACGCGCGTCGAGGATGTGGTGGTGACGGCCGACGCACTGGGTCGATCCGGCAGGGACGTGGTGTCCAATGTGGCGGTGCTGCGCGGCGACGAACTGATCCAGCGCCGACAATCGACCCTGGGCGAGACGCTGACCGGCCTGCCGGGCGTCAACTCCGACACCTTCGGCGGCGGGGCCAGCCGTCCGGTGATCCGCGGCCAGACCGCGCCCCGCGTCAAGGTTCTCAGCGACGGCTCGGCCCTGATGGACGCCTCTGAAGTCTCGCCCGACCACGCGGTCGGCGGCGAGCCTCTGCTGCTGGAGGGCGTCGAGATCCTGCGCGGCCCGTCCGCCCTGCTCTACGGCGGCGGCGCCATCGGCGGGGCGGTCAATCTGATCGACAGGAAGATCCCGACGCGCGTACCCGAAAACGGCGGCGAAGGCGTCGCCGAGTTCCGCCTGGGCACGGCGGACAATGAAGAGGCGGGCGTGATCGGCCTGACCGCCGGGGCCGGCTCCTTCGCCATCCGCGTCGAGGCCGCCGGTCGCCGCACCGACGACTACGAGGTTCCGAACTTCGACGAGGCCACGCTGGACGGATCGTTCAACCGCAGTTCGACCGCGACTCTGGGCCTGTCATGGATCGGTTCGCGCGGCCATCTGGGCGCCGCCTATACGGAGCAGCGCAGCGAATACGGCCTGCCCGGCCACAGCCACGAGTACGAGTCCTGCCACCCGCACGGCTCCAAGCTGCATTGCGGCGGCCACGACCACGGCGACGGCGACCATGGCCACGATCATGACCATGACCATGACCATGACCACGATCACGACCATGTCCCGATCGTCGACCTGATCAGCAAGCGTGTGGACGTGCGCGGCGAGATCCAGGATCCGTTCGCCGGGATCGAGCGCATCCGCTTCCGCGGCGGCTTCACCGACTATCGCCACGACGAGATCGACGACGGCGAGATCGCCACCACCTTCACCAACGAAGGCCATGACGCCCGCATCGAGGTGCAGCACGCCGCCATCGGCGGAGTGCGCGGCGTCATCGGCGCCCAGACCTCGCGCAGCGACTTCGCCGCCGTCGGCGCCGAGTCCTTCATCCCTGAAAGCCGGACCGAGAACCACGCCCTGTTCCTGGTCGAGGAATACGTCGCCGGCGCCTGGCGCTTCGAAGGCGCCCTGCGCCAGGAATGGCAGGACGCCCGTGCGCGCGGACGACCCGACGCCGAGCACAAGCCCTTCTCCATCTCCGGCGCGGCCAGTTGGACCTTCACGCCCGGCTATGTCGCCAGCGTAAGCCTGGCCCGTTCGCAGCGCGCGCCGACAGCGCAGGAGCTGTATGCGCGCGGCGTCCACCTGGCCACCAACACCTATGAGATCGGCGATCCCGATCTGGACGTCGAAACGGCCGTCTCGATCGAACTGGGTCTGAAGAAGATCGAGGGCGCCACGACCTTCGCCGCGAGCCTGTATCGCTATGATTACGACGGCTACGTCTATGCGCGGACGCTGGATCAGTTCGAGGACTTCCGCCTGATCCGCTACACCCAGGCCGACGCCCGCTTCACCGGGATCGAGGGCCAGATCACCCACGACTTCCGGCCCGGCCTGTCAGCCACGGTGTTCGGCGACTACGTCCGCGCCGAGTTGAAGGGCGACGGGGGCGACCTGCCGCGCATTCCCGCTGGCCGACTGGGCGCGCGCGGCGACTTCTATCAGGGCGCCTGGTCGGGCAATCTGGAATACGTCCACGTCTTCGAACAGGACCGCATCGCCGCCTTCGAGCGCAAGACGCCCGGCTACGACATGGTCAACGCCACCTTGGCCTATGACGTCCCGACGATCGCCGACATCAACGGCCAGATCTTCCTGCGCGGGACCAACCTGCTGGACGATAAGGCGCTGAACCACGCCTCCTTCATCAGCCATCTGGCGCCCCTGCGCGGCCGCAATCTCGTCCTGGGATTCCGCGCCCGCTTCTGACCGCCCTTCCGCTCCTCCCCCGCCTGGCCGCGGCGTCATCGCGACGCCGCGGCCGCCCCTCCCCCGAAAGGACCGCCCATGACCACCCGCGCCCAGACCTGGGGAGACGCCGCCGCCATCGGCCTGTCCGGCCTCTGCATGATCCATTGCCTGGCCCTGCCCCTGGTCGCGGGCCTGTTGCCGGTTCTGGGGTTATTCGCCGAGGCTCCCTGGGCGCACTGGGCCTTCGCCCTGACCGCCGCGCCCATCGCCGCCTGGACGCTGACTCGCCCTGCGCCGGACGGCCGTCGCGCCTGGCCCCTGATCGGCCTTGGCGCCGTCGGCGTCGCCCTGCTGTTCCTGGCCGCCGCCGAATGGCCGACACACGAAGCCGAGGCGCCGATCACCGTCGCCGGCGGCCTGCTGCTGAGCGCCACCCACCTGATGAACTGGCGACGCAGGCCCCACGCCCACTGATACCCGGCGCGCCACAAAAGCGAGACCCTTCGAAAGGCTTCGAAGGGTCTCGTCAAAATTCACTTTTACGTCAGCGATTTATCGGCAGCTTCGGAAGTGGTTCCGAAAGCTGCCGAAAAGACCTGCATCATTCCCACTCGATCACTCACATACAAATAACCACTTGTTTATATTGTATTTTATTTAGCCGATAGAACTCGACGCCGACTAGGCTACCGTCGCCAGATAACTCTATTGAAAATACTCAGCAATATAGCGATGTAAAATTTTAGTGATGACGCTATCTTTCGAGACCATCCGGCGCATAACAACCAATTCGAGGCGTAAATTAAATCGAACCTGAGCCGCAAGCGCGATATCATCTCTTCGTAGCACCTTTGGCTCGAAAGAATCTACGTCGCCGCCGCCGCCCCTCATCAACCAAACAGGGTCGATCCTGAACCTCTGCGCCACACCAGTGAAGATCGGTCGCGCCATTCGGATGAATCAGACGGAGTCCCTCATCCTGTTTCAGAATGGGCGGGGAGTTCGAAAAGCCCATTTCGTGAAACCACTGTCGTTAAGGCGCCACCGCTTCCAGCGGCGGTGATCCCTCAGGCTGTTTGGTTATACTTCCGCTTCAGCCTCAGCTTACGTGACGTCGAGGAGTTGATGGCGGCGCGTGGGATCGACGTCAGCTATGAGACCATCCGCTGCTGGACCAGCAAGTTCGGACCCCAGATCGCTAGGCGACCGAAGAAGCTGCGCCCTCCCCTCCACCCCGCTGGCACCTGGACGAGGTGGGTTGTTCCAGCGGAGGCAAGCGGATGCTCCTGTGGCGCGCCGTCGACAAGGAAGGCGAGGTCTAGACCTCGTCGTCCAGCGGCGACCGGACACGGAGGCAGCCCTGAAGCTATTGAAGCGATTGCTGCGAAATCAGCCTGTCGCTCCGGAGAGGATCGTGACCGACGGCCTTGGATCCTACCCAGCTGCGCTGGATCAGCTTCGGTCTCCGGCACCTGCATTCACCCGGCCGGCTGAGGGAGAATCGGCGGAGAACTCTCACTTGCCGATCCGACGACGAGAGCGACAGCAGCAGCTGTTCAAGTCGCAGGTGTCGGCCCAGCGCTTCCTCACCACCCACGCAGCGATTTACAACACCATTTACACCCAGAGACATCTCATCAGCCGACCGACCCTCCGCCGTTTTCGCGCCGGAGCTTAAGCGGCCTGGGCAGTGGCTGTCGCCTGAGATTTCGTCGGGCTGCGGAACAGTCGCGGCCCGGCGCGCTTAATTTGACAGTGCTGGCTAGAGAAGTCGCGGCTCACGCGGTCAGGTTGACAGCGCTGTCTTGACTTTGCCCAGGCGGTCAGGCTTCGAAGGGCTGCCGACGGGGCTCTCCATTTGAGAACGTCAGGCATTGGGTCTCCAGAGCGCGAAGCACGCGCACCGCAATCTGACCATCGGCGTCGTCTATGCCAGCGACCAGCTCGTCCCGCAGGCGGTCGAGCGCCTCATCCAATTTGAGGGACAGGGCACGGCCCAACTCGGTCAAGTGCAGGGTCTTGGCGCGGCCATCGGACAGGTCCTTGGGTCGCTCCAGCAGACCATCCCGCTCAAGTTGAGTGACCGATCGCGCAATGGCGGCCGGATCAAGCGTCGATTCCTTGGCCACATCTTGCTGGCGGATACCATCGCCCAGCCGGGTGATCACAAGCAGGATCGCCGCCGTGGACAGGGAGACGCCCAACTGCGCCAAGGCCGTTCCAGCCGCGCGTTGCCAGGCGCGACCCGCAGGCAGGATCGTCCAGGTCAGCGTCCTTCGCCAATCTTCGCCTTCTCGAAATGACATATGGCGTAAGTCCCATCCTTGATACGCCCGGCGCACGTCTGGTCCGGATTCTGCCTGTCGGCGTGACAACCCAATCTGACAGTTGTCAACGCCTCGTCGCATCAGCCCTGGACGTCAGTCGCAACCACTATTGTTGACGCGTCAATCAATTCCTATATTCCCACGCATCATCAATTAATCCGTCCCGCCCGTAGGGCGGACGGACGGCATGGAGAGCGGGATGGGCAGGCTTAAGGGCAAGGTGGCGATCATCACCGGCGCGGCGCAGGGCATGGGCGCCTCGCACGCAAGGCGCTTCGTGGCCGAGGGCGCGCGGGTCGTCCTTTCAGACCTGAACGAGGCAGGCGGCGCTGCGCTGGCCGATGAATTGGGCCGTTCGGCGCTGTTCGTGCGGCACGACGTGACGCGGGCGCAGGACTGGACCCAGGTCGTTGAGCGGACCGAAGCTGCTTTTGGTCCCCCGACGGTCCTGGTCAACAATGCCGGCGTGCTCGGCCCGATCGCCAGGACGTCCGATATTTCCGAAGAAGATTATCTGAAGGTCTGCGCGATCAACCAGACGTCTGTGTTCCTGGGCATGAAGGCGGTCATTCCATCGATGCTGAAGGCGGGCGTGGGTTCGATCGTCAACATCTCCTCCATCGCCGGCATCGTCGCCAATTACGGCTTTCCCAGCCTGGCTTACGTCGGCAGCAAATTCGCGGTCCGAGGCATGAGCAAGGCGACGGCGGTCGAATATGGCCCGAACAACATTCGCGTGAACTCTGTTCACCCCGGCTTCATCCGAACGCCTATGATGGCTGAGGCGACGGATGAGGAGGGGGGCGACGCACTCGTGCAAATCCCGCTGCGTCGCATCGCCGATCCCGCCGAGGTCAGCAATCTGGTGCTGTTCCTCGCCTCGGACGAGGCCTCCTATATCACCGGCGCCGAACATGTCGTCGATGCGGGCATGACGGCCCAGTGACCCATATCGCGAAGGACAAGGACATGGATCACGACTTCGCAGGCAAGGTGGCGATCGTCACCGGCGCCGCCTCGGGCATCGGCGCGGCGACGGCCCGCAGGCTCGCGGCCTCGGGCGCGGCGGTCGTGGTCGCCGATTTCAATCATGACGGCGCAGAGGCCATCGCCGCCAAGATCGGTGGAGGCGCTCGCGCCTGGGAGATCGATCTTGGTGACTTCGACGCGATCGAGCGGATGGTTGGCTGGACAGTGAAGACGTTTGGCCGGCTTGATCTGGCCGTGAACAACGCCGGGATCGGCGGCGATTCAAACGGCGTGGTCGAGTATGATCCGAACACGTGGCGCCGGGTGCAGGCCGTCAATCTCGACGCCATATTCGGCTGCATGAAGTATCAGATTCCGGCGATGATCGCGTCCGGCGGGGGCGCCATCGTCAATATGGCCTCCGCCTTGGGGCTCGTCGGCCAACGGAACAACGCGGCCTATATCGCCTCCAAACACGCGATCATCGGCGCCACGAAATCCGCGGCCTTGGATTATTCGGATCGCGGCGTCCGCGTGAATGCGATCGCGCCGGGCTATATCGACACGCCGCTCGTCCGCAGCGTCGTCAGCCAGGAGGAATTCGACGGGATCGTCGCACTCCACCCGATCGGTCGCCTGGGTAAGCCCGAGGAAATCGCCGATGCCGCGGCGTTCCTGCTGTCCGATCACGCCTCGTTCGTTACCGGCGCCGTCCTGGCCGTCGATGGCGGATATACGGCGCAATAGCGCATCGTGACCCTGCCCTGTGAGAGGGTGTTGTGAGAATAAGTTTTGAAGCCTTTACTTGGCCCAAGATTGAATCGGTCGCCGCATAAAAACATGCGAAGGAAATCAGCGCGCGCTAGATCGACCGCGCCTTCGAAACTCGTGCCCAACGCTCAAAATCAACCAACAACGGACATTGCGGCTTTAGCCTGCAGAACCGCTGGGGGGCGCTACAAGACGGCGCCCGATCCGTTATCTTGCCAATGCCAGGGCTACCGCCCCTTGAAGTCGGGCTTCCGCTTTTCGACGAAGGCGGACATGCCCTCCTTCTGATCCTCGAAGGCGAACAGGCTGTGGAACAGGCGGCGCTCGAACCGCACGCCTTCGGTCAGCGTCGTCTCCAGGGCGACGTTGACCATTTCCTTGTTCATCATCACCGCCAGCGGGCTCTGCGACGCGATCTTCGCCGCCGCCGCACTAGCTTTAAAAAGCTGTGTCGAACTCGCCCCGGTCGCGCCGTGGTTTCGGCCAGCAGCCTCGTGCGAATAAGCCGGGCAACCGACGGGAGATCCGGACTTTTGCGCCGCCGTCATGTCCTCACTTTGGTCCAAGGATTTCGGGCTCGGAGACCGCCTCTTGCAGGGACCATCGCTTGAGCCGCCGCCGAAGGCCCCGGCGGACCTGAGGTGTAGCCGGCGCGGAATCGGCCAAGGGCGACGTTCTGACGTTCAAAACACCGGCATCCGCTTCCAAACCGCCTAGCCACGCCTAGACCCCTTGTCGATATCTCCCGGGAGCGTAAATGCGGCGCTTGACAAAACGGACAGTATTGTCCACTTGCGACCCATGTCAGGTCTTCGCAAGGAACGCAGGGATGTCGCCCGCCATCGGGGGGCCATTCTGGATGCGGCGTCACACGTGTTTGCCGAGCAGGGCGTGCATGTTTCGCTGGACGCCGTTGTGGAAGCGGCCGGCGTAGGCCGGGCGACATTGTATCGGCACTTTCCCGACCGCGCCGCGCTGCTGCTGGCGCTGTTCGAGCGGGAGATGGCGGCCGTCAGCCGGGCCAGCGTGGATGTCGAGCCTGGTCAGGCGCTGTTCTCCATGATCGCGCAATCGGGCCGCGCAGCGCGTGAGGCCCCGGCTCTGGCGGAAGCCTGGCGCGCTGTCGCCGCCGACCATCCGCAGTTGCAGGAGCGCCAGCGAGAGTTCGTCAGGCTTTTCGAGGCTCCGCTCGCCGCCGCCCTGAGCGAGGGCGCTGTGCGTCCCGACCTGAAAATCAGCGATGTGCTGGCCGTGATACGAATGGTGATCGCGGCCAGCCGCCAGGAAGATGCGGATGAAGACCAGACAGCGAGCCGCGTGCTCGATCTGGTCCTCAAGGGCATCCTGAGGCGCGATCAATGACCGCAGCCCGGCGCCAGCTCGGCCAGGTCATCGGCGAGGTTCCCGACTGGAAACCTCACGAACGGCCGATGATGCCCGGCTCCCCATCCACCCCTGATTTTTCCAATCCGGTCCGGCTGGGCTACGGCCTAGTCGCCCTGTTGCTCGGGTTCACGGGCGGTCTCGGCACCGCCCTTGTCGCCGTGAATCTGCCCGCGATCCAGGGGGAACTCGGACTCGATCCCGTGCAGGGAGCCTGGCTGAGCACCGTCTATGTGATGTTCAACGTCTCGATGAATCTGTTGGTCATCAAATATCGTCAGCAGTTCGGCCTGACCTCATTCGTGATGGTCTTCCTGTCGATCTACGCCCTCGCCGCCTTCGCCCATCTGGCGACTGACAGCTTCACCGGAGCCCTGGCCGTCCGCGCGCTCAGCGGCGTCGCCGGCGCAGCGCTCGGTGTTCTGGCGGTCTTCTACATGCTGCAGGCGTTTCCGGCCAAGCTGCGCCTGCCGGCTCTGATCCTCGGGATCGGCGTGTCGCAACTGGGAATGCCCCTGGCGCGGATCATCTCGCCTGACCTCCTCGACCTGGGCAACTGGCATGGCCTCTATGTTCTTGAGGCGGGCCTCGCCCTCTCCTGCCTCGCGGCGGTGCGCATCCTTCGGCTCCCTCCGGGCGTTCGTATCCACGCGTTCGAAAGAAGGGACTTTTTCAGCTTCGTCCTGCTGGCGGCCGGCCTGGGACTGATCGTCGCCGTGGCGGGCCTGGGCCGGGTGGAGTGGTGGTTCGAGGCGCCCTGGCTGGGCTGGGCGCTGGCGCTCGCTGTTATTCTGATCGCCGGCGGCGCCGCCTTCGAACACCACCGCGCCAACCCCCTGGTGGACACCCGCTGGCTCTTCACCGGAAGCTTTTTCAGGTTCGCGGTATCGATCCTGCTGGTTCGGGTGCTCCTCAGCGAACAGACGTTTGGTTCCACGGGCCTGCTGCAGACACTGGGCATGGGAGCCGAGCAGTTGCGCCATCTGTATGGCGTCGTTCTGATGGCGACGGTCGCCGGTGTTCTGGTGAGCGCCTTTTCGCTCCTCATTTCGCCCAAGCTGGTCATCATCCAGGTGCTACTGTCGCTGATCCTGATCGCTGTCGGCGCCTTCATGGATGCGGGGGCCACGGCCCAGACCCATCCCGTCAATCTTTATGTCAGCCAGGCCCTGTTGGGCTTCGCCGGAGCCATGTTCATGGGCGCGGCCGTGATCATCGGCGTGGGACAACTTCTGGCGCGAGGCTTTGGCTCGGTCGTCACCTTCGCCGTCATGTTCGGCGTCACCCAGGTGCTGGGCGGGGTGCTGGGAGCCGCCGTGCTTTCAACCTTTCAGGTGATGCGCGCCCAGCATCATGGCGCCTATCTCTCCGAAGCCATCGTCGGCTCTGACCCGCAGGCCGCAGCCCTGCTCCAGACCTACGGCGGCGCCTTCGCCTCCACGGTGGCCGATCGCAGTGCGGCTTCGCTCAATGGCGTCAGCACCCTCGCCCAGCAGGTCACGCAACAGGCCAACATCCTGGCGTTCAACGACGTCTTTTTCGTGATTGGGGTGACGGCTGTGGTGCAGCTCATCGTCTCTCTCGCGCTGGTCGTACGCCAGGCCATCAAGGCCAAGGCCAACCCTCAACCTGCGGGCGACGTCGCCGGCGCCGTCGCCATCTGACGCCCAACTTTTTCGAAGAATTGCCCCCATGACCGACCATGACCCCAAGGACGCGCAACCGGCGCATGCCCGGCAGCCCGAGGACGAAGGCCCGCCCCCTGCGGCCGCGCCGGTCGGGGAGTCCGCGCCCCCCGGAAAGCGAAAGCCCCCCGTCGCCGCCATAGTTACGGCCGTTCTGGCTGTCGCCGCGGTTCTGCTGATTCTGTTCGCCTGGAAGCTGCCGCCGTTCACGTCGTCGATCGAGCGGACCGAGAACGCCAATGTCCGGGGTCAAATCACCGTGATTTCGCCACAGCTGAACGGTTACATCGCAGAGGTCCTGGTGGCGGATTTCCAGCCTGTGGCCGCAGGAACGCCGCTGTTTCGCATCGATGACCGGATCTATCGGCAACGCCTGGAGCAGGCTCGGTCCACATTGGCGGCGCGCGAGGCGGATTTGGCCAATTCGGCCCAGACCGGGGCCTCGCGCAGGGCGACGGTAGGCGCGCGCGACGCTGATATCGCTTCCGCCGAGGCCCAGTTGACCCGGGCTCGAGCCGACATGGTCAGGGTCGCTGACCTCGCGGCCGACGGCTCGGTATCCCTGCGCGAACGCGATCAGGCCGAAGCGACTCTGAAATCCGCCCAGGCGGCCGTGCGCCAGGCCCAGGCCGGTCGCGAGGTCGCGCGGCAGGACGAACGGTCTGTCGGGGTGTCGCGTCACGGCCTCGTTGCGGCCGTCGAGGGTGCGCAGGCTGCGGTGCGCCTGGCCGAGATCGATCTGGCCAATACCGTTATCACTGCGCCCGAAGCTGGCCGTGTCAGCCAGGTGGGGGCCCGCCGCGGCCAGTATGTGACGGCCGGCAGTCAGCTTGTCTCTCTTGTCCCACCTCAGCTTTGGGTGATCGCGAACTTCAAGGAGCGGCAGGCTGGACGGATGGTCGAAGGTCAGGCGGCGACCGTCACCATCGACGCCCTGGGCGACAAGCAATTCCGCGGCAGAATCCAGCAGATTTCTCCAGCGACCGGTTCCGAATTCGCCGTGCTCCAGGCGCAGAATGCGACCGGCAATTTCACCAAGGTGGCCCAGCGACTCCCGGTCCGGATCGCTCTGGATCCAGGACAGGAGGGGCTCCAGCGCCTGCGCCCCGGCATGTCGGTCGTCGCCCGCGTGGACACGGCCGGCGCCGGGGACGCGCAATGATGCGCGGCCTCCTGATCGTCGGCGCGTCGGCCATGGTGATGTCGGGATGCGCCACGGTGGAGCCGACGCAAGCCCCCGTCGAGGCCGCCGTCGCCGCGCCAGAAAGCTGGCGCGCTGAAACGCAGGCAGGCTCTGCGGTCGAGGCGGGCTGGTGGAGCGCCTTTGGCGACGCCGCGCTCACCGCCGCGGTGGACGAGGCGCTGGCGCGCAACACCGATGTCGCCGTCGCCGAGAGCCGGGTCCGCGAGGCCGAGGCTTTCGCCGCCCAGTCGCGCTCGGCCTTGTCGCCGTTGCTGACCGGCTCGGTCGCGGTCCAGAAGGCGCGTGAGTTGAACGCTTTCGGCCAGGCCGCCGAAGCCGCGCTCGCCCAACCCCAGCTCCAGGTCGCCTATGAGATTGACCTGTGGGGGCGCCTGCGCAGCGCCGACGCCGCCGCCCGCGCCTCCCTACAGGCCAGTCGCTTCAGCCGCGACGCGGCGGCCCTGTCCGTAGCGGGCGCCACCGCGCGCGCCTATGTAGCCCTCGTGGCGCTGGACGCCCAGCTCGAGGTCGCCAGCCGCACCCTGGTGTCGCGCGAGGATGCGGTCACGCTGGCCCGGCGGCGAGCGGAGGCCGGCCAGACCTCGCGCCTGGAACTGACCCAGGCCGAAGCCGAATTTCAGGCCGCCGCGCAGCGGATCCCGACCCTGGAACTGGCGATCCGTCGTCAGGAGAATGCTCTCAGGCTGCTGACAGGCGCCCTCCCCGGCCCGATTGCGAGGGGCAGATTCGACGCTCTCATCCTGCCCGACCCGGAACCGGGACTGCCATCGACCCTGCTGGCCCGACGGCCCGATATCGCCCAGGCTGAAGCCCAACTGGTCGCCGCTGACGCCAGCTTTGCGTCTTCGCGCGCCGCCCTGCTGCCCCAGGTGCGGCTGAGCGCTTCGCTGGCCGAACTGTTCGTCGAAGGGCTGGACCCCGTCACGATCTGGAGCGCGGGCGGCAGCGTCCTTGCGCCCCTGTTCGACGGCGGTCGCCTGACCGCCCAGACCGACGCATCCGAAGCCCGGCGCGACCAGGCCGCCCTCGCCTATCGGCGGGTGGTCCTCGGAGCCTTTTCGGAGGTGGAGAACGCCATGGAGGGCGTCGACCGTCTCCAGGCCCAGGCGGACCGCGCCGAAGCGCAACGCCTCGCGCTGAATGAGGCGGTCTTTCACGCCCGCAATCGCTATCGCGCCGGCTACACCTCCTATCTTGAGGAACTTGACGCGCAGCGGGGCCTGTTGACGGCTGAAACGGCGCTCATTCAACTGCGCGAGATGCAGATGACCAACGCCGTCGCCCTCTATCAGGCGTTGGGTGGCGGCTGGACCACCCCTGCGCCCCGGAACGTTCCATGACCACGAGCCTGCTTCCCAAACCCCGCGGCGGACGGGTCGGTCGCGCCGGGACGTTGAGGATTCTCAGGGTCGCGCGGGGCCGTGGTCGCCAGCCGGGGCCCGCCTCCTGCGTGGCTTCCGACCCCGGCCGCCACGTTCCGCGTAGTGAAGGAGCGACGCCATGCCCATGATCCGGACCACGGTCAGTATTCTTGTCGCCGCGACCCTGGCGCTCGCGGGGTGCGCGAGCGGAGCCCGCAGCGATTTCGGCCTGGGCTTTCGCGAAACAGCCATCCCTGTGGGTTTTCCTGGTGTCCGCTTTTCAGTCGAGGACGCGCTTGCGGCCGAAGTCATGGGGCTGCAGCTGAGTGAGGGCGCGCCTCACGGGGCGGATGGGCGGTTCGACCTGATCGCTCTCTCCGGCGGCGGCGCCGCGGGGGCCTATACGGCCGGTCTCGTTAACGGCTGGACCGAACGGGGCGACCGGCCTGACTTCGAAGTGGTGACGGGCGTTTCGACCGGCGCGCTCGCCGCTCCGTTCGTCTTTCTGGGTCCTGACCGGGATGCCGAGTTACGCGAAGCCTATACCGGGGGCCTGGCCGCGAATCTGCTCCAGGGACGAGGCCTCGGCGCGTTCGTCGGATCCGGCATTTATCAAAGCGCGCCCCTTCGCGCCCTGATCGAGACCTATGTCGATGCGGCCATGCTGACGGAGATCGCGGCCGAGCATCGCCGCGGGCGCGTCCTGCTGGTCGCGACCACCGATCTGGACGCCCAACGCGGCGTGGTCTGGAACATGGGCGCGATCGCGGAGCGTGGCGGCCCTGAAGCGCTGGCGCTGTTTCGCGACATTTTGACAGCGTCCGCCAGTATTCCGGGAGCCTTCCCGCCGGTGATGATAAAGGCCCGGGCCTCCGGCGCCCTGGACTCACCGGCTTTCGAGGAGATGCACGTCGACGGCGGCGTCATGAATCCCTTTGTCGCCGTTCCGCAGATGATGTGGAACTGGACGGATCCGAACGGGGTCCTGCGTGGCGCCCGCATCCACATCATAGTCAACGGCAAGGCCGAGCCCGTCGTAAACGTCACGAGCGACGCCGTGGGCAGCGTGCTGGGACGAACGATCGACACGGCGCTCAAGGCCAACCTGCGCGCCAACCTGTTCGCCAACCGCACCTTCGCCGCGCGCAACGGCGTCAGCTTCTCGGTCACCACGATACCCGCGGAGTTCGACGGCGGTGACAGTCTCGACTTCAGCCCGGAAGCGATGCAGCGGGTATACGACCTGGGTCGGGTACGGGCCCTGTCCGGCGAGGCTTGGCGCACGGAACTCAATCTGGCTGCGGATTGACGACATTCGGTCGGTTGAAACGCTGAGGCGGCCGCTCGCTCGCCGCTGTCCGCCTGTTCGCTGCTGCGGTTGATCCGGTCGACCCGTTGTTTGGGCAAGACGTAACCTGTCCACACACGCGAGCGGCGCTGAAAGCCGACCGTTTAATGCAGCCGCCCGCGCCGCTTTTCCGACGACTTGGGCAGCGCATCAACGCGGTGATCGGGGGGCGCGGATTCGTTCCACATAGCGGTGACGTCATGCAATATTTGGACGACGCGTAGTGGGCCCGTATCGAGCCGCTGCTGCCGGGAAAGTCGGATCCCGGTCGGACGGGGTCCGATAATCGGCTGTTCGTAAATGGAGTGCTATGGGTGCCGCGGTCCTGCGCTCACTGGCAGGACCTTCTCGAGCGCTACGGCAAGTGGGAGGCGGCGCACAAGCGCTTCAGCCGCTGGGCGGCAGGCTCCTCCCTCAGGAAATGGTCCAGTAAGGCGAGCGTGATCCGGATCGCCTCGCCCTGGATCATCGGGTCGCTTGATTCCGCCGCCCCTCGCGTCCGGCCTCCGAAGACGGCGTGGTCGGCGCCGTCGAACACGATCAGCCTGCGGAAGGCGCGCTTCAGCGCGCCGTAAGGCTCCTGGCGAAAGGCGTCTACGGGGCTCGTGCAGGACCTGCTCGCTCGGCCAACGCGAAGCGATCGTCGTCGCGTCGTTGTCGAGGAACAGAAGGCCATCCCCCGCAGAATCGACCAGCCCCGGGGTCAAGCCGACGACGCGGTAGTCATCTTTGGCGAGCCGGACGGCGGCGCCCAGCGGCAGCCCGATGCTGCGTCGGCGATCGCTTCGAAATGACCGGTCTCAGGACGGCGGCCATCGCTCAGCTCAACCCAGGCGACCAGGTCCTACGAATGACCGCGCCGCCCCTGCTTCGCGTGGGCGACCGCGCGCTACTATCCCCGCGGCGAGACCGTTGTTCGGGCGCTAGACGGCGTCTCGCCGGAGGCCCAAGCCGGCAAACTCGTCGGCATCTCCGGGCCGAGCGGCTCAAGCAAGAGCACGCTGCTTCTGATTCGCGGCCTGCTCGAGCCGCCCAGCCGTGGCGAGATCCACATCCCGCGGCGAGCTGGTCTCGAACCCTGCGGTCGATCTCGACCGGCTAGGCGGGTTTCGTCGGGGCCATATCGGCTTCGTGTTCCAGAAGGCGAACCTCATTCCCTCCCTCACCACCGCCGCGAAACTCGCCATCTCGCTCGAGATCGCCGACATCGCGCCTCCGGCCGCACGGCTACGCCGTGGAATTGCTTCGCACGCTCGGCCTGGGCCATCGTCTCGACAACCGCCCGGCCAAACTTTCGGGCGGCGAACAACAGCGCGTGGCCATCGCGTGCGCGGGCGCCAGGTGATGGAACTGTTTCGCCGCACGCCGTGGAGCGCAACGCGTGCGTCATGGTCGTGACCCACGATCCCGCTCGCTGGATATGTTCGTTCGGTCCTTGGCTTTCGGAAAGCACGAATCGTCTCTGAAACTACGGGAGGAGCCGGTACCGACCCGAGGCGATCACCGAATAGTCGTCCCTTGCACACTTTGACGGCGGCGGACGCCGGGTTCGCGCAGGAGCCCCGTTCGTCGAGCGACTCAGGGCTTTTCAGTCATGGCGCCGAGCAGACCGGTCAAAGTCGTGCGGAGCCTTTCCAGATCCGTGACGGGCATGGCCAGCTTATCGGCGAGCGCCCTCGGCACGCTCTTTGCCGGAGCCCTAAGCGCCTCGCCCGGCTCCGTCAGGGTAACCAGCACCCGCCGTTCGTCCGAGGCGTCGCGTTTGCGAGCCACCAGACCCGCAGCCTCCATCCGCTTCAGCAGCGGCGTCAATGTACCGGTTTCTAAGTGAAGCTGCTCCCCCACTTCACCGACAGTGCAGGGGGATTTCTCCCACAGCACCATCATGACGAGATACTGCGGATAGGTGAGTCCGAGCGCGTCGAGGAGCGGCCGGTAAAGCCGGGTGATCAGGTTCGAGGCTGCGTAGAGCGGAAAGCAGACCTGCCTGTCGAGCCTCAACACATCGTCTTCGGTCATGCTCTCTCCTCCGCGCCCATCAGTGGGTCGTGACGGTAATGTCGACGTCGATGTTCCCTTTGATCGCGTTCGAGTAAGGGCAGGCGGAATGCGCGGCCTGGACGATCTGTTCAGCGGTCGCCTGATCCAGACCGCCAATATCGACGGCCATGGCGACGGTGAGGACGAAACCGCCAGCGCCGTTGGGTTGCATGCCCACGGTCGCCTCGACGATTACGTCCTTATCGCCAACCCGGGCGTTCCTGCTGCGCGAAACGTGGATGACCGCATTTTCAAAGCAGGCGGCATAACCAGCCGCGAAAAGCTGCTCGGGATTGGTCGCGCCGCCGTTGCCGCCCAGCGCTGTCGGCAAGGCCAATTGAACGTCGAGCAGACCATCGTCGGTCCGAACGGATCCGTGACGGCCGCCGACCGCGACGGCCTTGGTGCTATAGAGGGTGGTCATGGAAAGTCTCCTTGGTACCGGGGCGATGGGCCCGTAAAGGAGCGGGCCCATAGCCATTAGATTGTGCGCAATATTATAGCAAGCAATATATATTTCTTCCAGATAGGGACCTTCTCAGGCCGCCTGGCGCTCGGACTGCCGACCGGCCTAGCTGGGCTCGGTGTTTCCCATAGTTGAAATAAGCTGACGGGCGAGCTTGGCTCCGTAGTTCCCCGGGCCGTCCTGGAGCTCGTGATGCGTCGGTTTCCACAGACACTCCCCCAGGGGCCGTCCCATCCTCTCGAGCGGACCGAAGTCGGCTACGCGCATGTGCGGCGACGGATCTCGGAACGGACGGACGTAGTCGGACCAAGCCTGCAGGACAAAGCGCCGCTTCTGGAAAGCTTCACGGCGACGATGGCCAATCTGATTTCGTCGCCAAAGGCGTGGGCTATGCATTGCTCGATCCCCGCAACCGATCTCCAACACATGGATCGCGGCCCGATATCCCAATCTTAGGGGCCCCCACCTCTTTGCCTTGCCCACCAACATCCATTTAGCGGCAGAACGGCTCCGCTTGACCGTAACGATGACGGGTGTTGTTCTTGCCCAGTGGGAAGGCTGCTCAAACAACTCCCCCAGGGCACCCCGGCCTGTGATGTAAAGTCCGGGAAGCATAGCTTCACCTTGGTCGCCAAACCTGATCGCCTGGACGAGTCCGGCGCTTAGTGCGTGAAGCCGTAGACCAAGCAGGCCAGGACTTCATCGGTTACACGACCAGTGACTGACACCAGGGTTACAGCCAGATGTTCGTTTTGCCGCTCGACGTGGCGCCCTGCTGAGGGGGTTAAGGGAGCTTAGTGGGCTCGGTCGGAGTTTTCGGCGGATAGGTTCTGGAGTCAGCTACAATCGACGGCGAGCAGCGCGAGCACGCGAACTTGCGGGCCTGACCTCGCACATCGAAAACCGCCAAATTGCCTCCGCGTCGCCTTTGATCCTCCCTCGTTTCAGTGGACACCCATGCTAGCTTTTCGAAGCTGGAGAGGAGTGTCTGATGAGTATTCAACGCCGGGTGTTTCCGGAATCGTTCAAGCGGGAGGCCGTTGATCGGGTCGCCAACAGTGGATTGAGCGCCGGGGCGGTGGCCCGCGAGCTGGGGCTGCATGAGACGGTGCTGCGTCGGTGGATGACGCAGTTTGGGGTGCAGGCGACGGGGACGCCGCGGCGACCCACAACGCAGGCGTCGTCCCCGTCGCCGTCGGATCTGGCCGCAGAGGTGGCTCGGTTGCGGCGGGAGAATGGTCAGCTCCGGATGGAGCGGGACATATTAAAAAAAGCCGCGCTCATCTTCGGAGCGACCTCCCGATGAAGTTCGGGTTCGTCGATGGGCATCGTCAGGTCTGGCCGGTTCGCGTGATGTGCGCGGTCCTCGGTTTGTCGGCCAGCGGATACTACGCCTGGCGTGGTCGGCCCGAGAGCGCGAGGTCTGTCGCCAACCGCGAACTGACCGAGGACATCCGGCTGATCCATGCCGAGAGCAGCGGCTGCTACGGTTCACCCCGCGTCCACGCCACCCTGCGTCGGCATGGGCGACGGGTCGGTCGATCCCGTGTGGAGCGGCTCATGCGCCGTGCCGGCCTGCGAGGGCTGGCCGCCCTGCCACGTCGGGCCAGGACGACGAACAGCCGTCACGGCTATCCGATCGCGCCCAACAGGCTGGCCCGGAACTTCGAGGCGGCGGTGCCCAACCAGATCTGGCTTGCCGACCTGACCTACATTCCGACCGGTGAAGGCTGGCTCTACCTCGCCGCCATCCTCGACATGCACACCCGCAAGATCGTCGGTTGGTCCATGCGCCAGACCCTGCACACCGAGATTGCCCTGGACGCCCTCAACATGGCGGTCGAGCGCCAGCGTCCTGCACCGGGCCTGATCCATCATTCCGACCGGGGAATCCAATACGCAGCCGAGGCCTATCGATCAGCGCTGGCCCGATCCGGCATCACCCCGTCCATGAGCCGCAAGGGCGACTGCTGGGACAACGCCCCCATGGAGAGCTTCTTCCACACCCTCAAAACCGAGCGCGTCCATCACCGCGTCTACGCCACCCGCGACCAGGCGCGGCGAGACCTGTTCGGATA
>NZ_GL883086.1:238837-268666 GCF_000204035.1 Brevundimonas diminuta ATCC 11568 | reverse complement strand
CCTTATCGAAGCGCTTTCCAGGCCGCCGGAGGTGTATGTGATCGGGGGCAATGCACCGTGCGGATGCGGACCAGACTCAGCGATGATGATCTGATCTGCGTCGGTGTTGATCACCAGGTTCGCGTTATGCGTCACCATGATCACCTGACGATGCGACTTCGCCTCGACAAACAGATGCACCAACTCGTCGAACACTGACTTCGGGTCGAGGTTTTCCTCTGGCTGGTCGATCACGAGCGGGCGATCGTCGCTGTCGTCGAGGGCAAGGTACAGCAGCAATAGAACGATCCCGCGCGTGCCCGGCGACAGCTTGCGGATATCGACGCCATCATAGTCGATACCGTATCGGATCGAGATATGGTCGGTGCTGAAGAGCCATTGTGCAAACCGCTTCGACCACGCCCGGAACTCGACCTGATCGGTATGCGCGACCGGGGAATGGTCGAGCAGATCCTTTTGGTAGAGGCCGCGGAATTTCGCCATTGCAGCGCCGACGGCGGCGGAGTCTCCGGCCTCCCACGCGTCTTTCAGAACCTCATTCGCCTTTTGAACCAGCGTGCCTTTACCCCGGAATGATCCGGCCTTGCGCAGATCAATGAGCCCATCTTCGGCTTCCGATGCCCACTGCTCGACATCGGCGACCCGGGCGACGGAGAACGATAATTTCTTCAACGTGCCGGACGACGCGGCGAGCCTCGCCATCAACGGCGCGTAGAGCTGTTCGAGGACCGACTGCTCCGCGACCAGAGCATCGAACGCCCTGCCGTAGGCCTCTTCGCGCTCGCTTTGCAGGTCACGCGCACGGTCCTTGGCGCCCTGCGCGTCCTTCAACTTGTCGCTAAGGGTCTGAAGGGCCGCCGTCTCCGTCGCGATGCTGCCGGACAGGGCGGTATATCGCTTCTGCGTTTCCTTGTCGGCGCTGACGAGCTTCTCCAGTCGGCCCATTTCCGCGTCGAGGACGGCCTGCGACAAGGTGGCGAGGTCAGTGTCGTCCGGGAAGAAAGGCGTATTCGGATCGCCGGCAGGTGGCGCTATGCCCTTCAGTTCCGCGATCTTGCGATCCGCCCATTTCACATAGCCGGCCAGATCGTCATCGACCTTGCCCTTATAATCCAACAGGAAAGCCGCCCACTGTTCTTCTGACATACGGCTTTGGGGGTGTCGGCTCTGGGCTTGGCGGAGCGTTTCAGGAGCTTGATTTCGTCGCAGATCCTTCACTTCGTCCTGCATCGCCAGGAACGTCTGACGCTGGCCGGTGTATTGGCGCAGCTTCGCTCGCACCTGGTTCGCAGCGCCTGCCAAATCCGTGTGACGTTGCGCGCGGAGCTCGCTTCCAGCCGAAACCAGCTTGGCGCGGTCGGCCGTGTAAGCGTCGATCAGCTTCTTCTTCTGCGCGACCTGTCCCTCGTAGGTAGCGACTAGCTTTTCCTTCTCAAGTTCGGTGCTGATCCGATCGGAGATTTGCGAGACCGCTTCGGCCTCGCGCTGGCGCGCGAGCCGATGCCGGGTCGCCCGCTGTTCCAGCAGTTCCTCGAAATCCAGCGCGCCGTCGCGTTCCTCGTCGGGATGGGCCTCGAAAATCACCCGCTCGATCTCACGAAGCAGGCCGTCGGTCAGGCCGCTCGATGAGCAAAGTTCCTCGACAAACTGCTGCGACAGGTAACGCACACGCTGGTAGGCAAACGGGCCGTTTGCGTCCGCACCGTTAAGAGAGCGAACGCTAGGCTCGCCCGCCGCCCAACTCACCTTGACCTTCCCGTCGCCGATCAAGGGCCGGGCCCGGACGAGGAAGGACGGATTGGCCCATTCGTCAGCGTTCCAGGACTCATCGGTAATCGAGTCGCACCCCGCCGCGATCATGTCGGCCAGTGCAGTCTTGCCAGATCCGCGAGCGCCGATGATCGCCACAAGCCCTGGGTTGAGCGGGATGACCGGCGTCGTCACCCACGGTGCGTCGAGGATCTCGATCTGCGCGATCACCTGTGAAGGCGTGGCCGATGCGGGCGGCTCGGCGCCGACGTGTGCGCGACCGCCCGGATCGATGCACGCCTGACGCAATGCATCGAACTCTAGCGCGCCCTTGATCCAAGAGAAGCGATCACCGAACGGGGTGGCGACGTCCTCCAACTTATGGGCGTCACTGCCGTGCAGACAGGGCTTGAGCCCGCCATATCGGCTGCGAACCTCGGCAGGCGTCAGATCGCGCTTTCCGAGCCAGAAATCACGCTGCGCTTCGCTGCTCGCGAAAATCACATGAGCAAAGCTCTCGATCTCGCGCCGAATGGTCTGATCGGCAGCCTCGCGCACGCCCGACGTCCCATCGGTCGCGCCGCCCGCAACGCCTATCAGGATGTTCTTCTTCGCCCAGCTGCTTTCGGAAAACACCTCCCGCAACTTCTGGAAATTCACCTTGAACTGGTTGGCTCCGTAGGACAGCGCCGCACCATCATCAGTGATTTTCGGATCTGCCTTTTTGCCCAGGCGGATGAGGTCTTCCTTGGTGCAGTCGAAGCGATCTTGCATGACGTTGAACTGCAGCCGCGACAGCAATCGCCGCAGCTCTGCAACGTGGTCTGGATCTTCCGGGCTCACGAAGAGGTGCAGATTGACGAAGCCACCCTTGGCCGTCGCCACGTCCAGTCTCAGCTCGACATTGGGAAACACGAGCTCGGCGTGTGGCAGCCGGCCGGCCTCGCGTTGACGAAGCACTTCCTCGTAGGTGTCAGTCACATAATAGTCGGTAACAGCTACGGCCTGGATCACCGGCTTGGCCTGCTCAAGCGCCGTCAGATAATCCTCCCAGGCCGTCGGCCCGCTGAACTGATTGTTCATCACCGTGCCCGGCGCGTGGATATGCGGCTCCCAACGCCGCCACTCAGATCCCCGACTCAGCATTCCCCCACCTTTCTTGCTACTTGAGCGTGCTTGTAGCGTGCTGTGCGCCTCCGGGCGACTTCACGTCCATGACTTCCCCGCGGCCGCCGACCAGAGCGATCTCGATCCCAGCTATGGCGCACCGCGGCGCAAGGCGCTCCGCAAGGCGTAAGGTGCTGGCCGTGAACGGAACGACCGCAACTTGTCGCCCCTGCGTTGGCGTCGCCATGAGCATGCCGACCGTCTCGCACAGGCCTTTGTAAAGTCGGGACACCTGGCCGGAATGCCTGGTGTTGATGATGCCGCCCTTGCACTCGGCCGAGATGACGTGATCGCCAATGTCAGCAACAACGTCGCCCAGACCTGATCTCGGATTGACGGTGATCGTCTGTCCGGCGGAATGCTCATAGACGCCGCCATAAGCCGTGGTTCCGATCGCGGAGACCTTCTGGAACTGGCGACGCTCCAGCCACCCAGAGAAATCGAACTGTTTGCCATGCTCGCCGTCTGGATGGATCCGAACGTGCTGGGCACCTTGCGTGCGCAGCAAATGCATTGCGTACGCCACCATCACGGCGCCCTCGTAAAGGTGATGTTCGTGATCGCCATCGGCCTTGCCGATGCGATTGGGCGGCGGCGCCAGCGCCGTCACCAGATCCTCGAAATCCAAAACCCATCTCCCTCATCTGATCGGAAATCTATCCAGCGCCCATTGACACGTCAACATGACCGCCCATATTTGCCCGGTAAAGGAGGCCTCGTCATGTTTGCCTATAACCCCGATAAATTCGCGTCGCTATACGAGACAGAACTCGGCCAGCGCATCTGGGCGTTCCTGACCCAGCCCGAGAATGTTGCTCGCCTCGAGACAGCCTCCCAGCTCAGCAAGCCAGCAGTCGAAGGTATTGAGGAGCACCTACTGGAGGAGTTTCGCGAGGAGGTTCTCGCCGATCGCGTCAAGCAGATGGTCGGTCACATGGTCCGCCAGATTATGGAGCAGCGCGACTGGGTTCTGGATCAGACCGACGTGAAGCTGCAGTCGGTGCCGTTCAGCAAGGCCGCGCGCTACCGTCGACCCGACTGGATCACGTTCCACGCTTTCCGCAACACCAGTGACCCACGCGATGTCGTCATCACCGATCGCCGCCAGAATGCGCCGCTGCCGACTGGCGCCCGCTGGTCCTACTACGCGACCTTCGCCAGCCCATTGAAGGCGGCCGTCGCGTTTGGTGTCCACGACATCCGCCAGCTGCGCACGCATGTGCATGCTCATGGCTTTCAGCGGCTCCGCATCGAACGGATGCTGCGGCCCGCCTGACGTCGATGACCGATCAAGCCCACATCACGCTCACCGATCGAGAACAGCCGGTGCTGCTCGCCTGGCCGACACCGGGCAATCCGGGAGGCTTCGTCCAGTTCGAGAAAGCCGCCGATTGGCGGCGCTTCGTCGCGAGTCTCGGCATCGACCAGCGGATTCCTGACATCGTTCGCGCGAAGTTCGCACGCGCTCAAACGCTCTATTTGCTGGGCTGGGCCGATTTCGGCGTGGTGAAAGCCGGCGAACTCGCTGCCCTGATCGCGCTGGAACTGGCGGTGATGGATCGCTACGGCGGGCGCATCTCAAAGTCGAAGCGCAGTTTCGCCGCGCTCCTGAAGTTCATGGTCGAATCGGATGGTCTGACCGATGCGCAGATCCCCATGATTACGCGCTGTGGCGGAACCGCCATCGGCCAATTGACGGGTGACACCCGTCCAACTCTCGCCGAACGTCGAAACACCCTTGCGCACGGCGATCCTTTTGAAGGCCTGCCTCCCGGCGGGCTCCTCGAGTTGGTGCGAGACCTCATCAACTTCGCCTACCGCGACTATATCGCCGAGGCTCCGAGGTCAGAATTCTTGGCACCAGCTGTGATGAGCACGACCGATTTCATCGGCGCCGCCAAGTGAGTAGGGTCGTAAACGACCTAGCCGGCCAGGATGGAGTTGAGGATCGCATGCAAAAATATCGGATCCCTCTCAGCGAGGCTGAAGAGGCTCTATTTTCCAAGATCGACCTGCGCCTTTCGCATCGCAATCACGATGAGGGGCACGCCGCCTACAACGCCAATGCTGAGCCGATATTGGCCCTGCTTTCCTCACTCTCCGAACGGAACGGCGTCCCTGCCCACCGGCTGCGCTACTGGAACGATATCGAATACAATCCAGGCCGGGTCAAAGCCTCGCGCAAGGGCATGTTCGAGCGAAACGATTGCCTCGGCCAGGACATCTACACGCATCCGCATTTCATCAAGCACCTGCGCTATCTATTGCTCGGCGCGGACTTGGCCGATCCCGTGATCGTCGACTTCGAGAAGCAGGTGGGGAACCCGGAATGGGTATCGCTCAGCGACGCCATACCGCTGGGCAAGCACGCCCGAAAGCTCGTCCGTCAGTACGGCTTGGAGCCGCACCATGCTTCGGAAGAGTTCTTCAAGCTGTGCCTGGACATGGGCCTGAGCCTCTCGGTCGCCCTGAGCATTATGCGTTCCGTCAAACAGGTCCGCTGAGAAACGGCGTGGCGCGCTAGCTCCTGATCTCCCGCCAGAGCAGCTGTACCCTAGGCGAAGAAACGCGCCGCCACCGCTCCAAGCGCCGTGCTGATCTCCGCCTTGGACGCCCTTGTTACCCCCGCCTCCTCGGCGAACCGCGACCAGTCTTCCACCGAGACCCGCACCTCTTCGATCACCGACTCCATCGTAGCGTCCGATAGACCATGCCGTCGCCCCAGCGACTGGACCTGCCCGCGAGTCGGATTGCGCCCCTCGCCTTCGATGTCCAGATAGTGCTCTCCCCCAGGGCCCGCCGAGTAGGTGAGGTCATAGGCAGGCGACAGCCGCCACTCGCCGCGATCGTCCATCAGGTAGCTGTGCTGCCGTGTATGATCATCGCGATTGCTGGCGAGCACGTTGAAGGCCATTCGCCGGAAAGCCGCGAGCAGATCGTCCGCGTGGCGTGTGATGGTCAGCGTCGCCCGCAGGAACAGATCGTAGCTCGACGGTAGGCGCCACGGCGCTTCGATCGCGCCGCTCAACGAGACCATATGCAAGCGCCGCCCCGGATGCGGTCGGTCGAACCGCCTCGTCGCAAAATAGCCGTGTCCCGTCTTGGACGGCAAAAGGCGATAGGGAGCCATCTCCAACCCGGCCGCGATGGCCATGGCGGCATAGGCCGCCTCGATCGGCCCAATGTCGGGCGGGTCGTTCGTGGCCGCGAACTTGACGATCCAGGACTCGTGATCGGGAGCTGTTTCACCCTCCGACACGGAGATACGCCCCGCACCGTCAAACCCGACGTGAACCTTCGGCCGCGCGCCACCAGACCCGCCGGCCAGGGTGGCCAGGGTGGCCGCGAGCTCGCCTTCGTGCCCGGCAAGGATGGCCACCGATTCAGCGGCCAGAGCATCCAGATCGAGGCTTTCGACCTCCGGCGGCGGGGCCGTCGCCGGCAAATAGGTCAGGGCTCCACGTCCCTGGTCGCCCACCAGCGCCAGGCGATCCAGTGGACTCAAGGCGTCGATCTGCAGGCCGAGCTTGGCAAGGCGGCGCCGCATGACGAGATAGCCCCACCCCTCCGGCAGGCTGTCGGACAGGAAACCATGCAGGCCGTCGAATTCCCGCCCGCGGGCAGGGTGAAGACCTGGCTCGGGAGGGTAGAGCAAGCCGGAGATCGGCAACGCTGCGGCGATCGCCTCGTTGGACCATTCCAACTGAGCCAGCCCGCCGGCCATGGCCAACCGGCCAATGGGCATCGGAGCCGCCGTGTCGTCGAACGTCAGGCTCGCGGCCAGTGGGGCTCCCGGCGCTAGCTTCATGATTGAAGCGACTTGCGCACGCGCACCCGAACAGGCGGCGCCGCGTTCGCGGCCTGATGTTTCAGCAGGCCATCAAGGCTTGTGGCGACTGGAGGTGGGAAAAGCGCTTCGAGGCCACCTTCGCATCGCAAAGCCACGGCGGACTTGATCACGTCCTCAAACGAGGCCTTGCCTTCGTTTTCCAGCCGCCGCCAGGTCCGATAAGCAACGCCGGCGCGCTGCGCAGCATCCTGTTGGGTCCAGCCCAAAGCGACGCGGCGGGCCTTTAGTCGCTCCGCAATGGCATGTTGAATTTCGAAAGGCGTTTTTAGCATAGGCCTGATATGGCCAGTTACACGGCAAAAGGCAAGATAATTGTCCTCATATGGACAATTTGGGACGGTGCTGGAATTCTCCCGCTACCGGCTCCTCACTCCATCCATTCCAGCGCCAAGGGGTCTGAAATAGGATTTACTTCCGAGGTGGCAAATACCCGATCGCGGAGCTGAGTGAACTCCTGTTCTTTCAGAGCATGTTCGAAATGCTCGGCGACGACCAGATGGTGGGCATGATGCGCCTCCCTGCCGCAGTCGCACTGGTCCGCATGATCGACACGACGCCAGCGAAACGCATCATCGACCTGGAAATAGCAGCCTCGCGTGATGCCGAATCCGCCGGGACGGGCGCCGAAATGGTCCACCGCCAGTTCCGTGAGGAACATCGTCCCATCCTCCTGCGCCTCCAGATAGATGCCTTTGCCATATTGGCCTGAGTTGGCGGCGTAAGGGTGTCGCACCAATCCGTCGATCTCCAACGCGACGCTTTTCCGCTCGCGCAGGAGCCGGGTCAGATTGGGAAAGACCAAGTCGCCGGACGCCGTGCCGTGGAAGGTCGTTTCATCGGTCAGGTAAAACGTGGTCTCAGCCAACAGCGTCTCTGGCCCCGCCGCGTCGGCCAGCCAGAACCTGCGATAATAGGCCGTGCCTCCGCCGGTACGGCGAATGGTCTTCACCTCATATTCGGGGAGCGGAAGCCCCCGGTCGAAGAAGTCGATGCCGATGCCATCGCCGTCGCTGTCGACCTCCCGCTTGACCCAAGGGATCGACAGCAGCGCTGCCATGACAGGATCGATGGCCGGGCCAGGAAATAGAGCCTCGCACGTCAGGTCTGGCTTCTGCGCGGCGTAGGCCTGGAAGACCGCCGATGGCGCGAAGACCCGGGTGACGATGCAGTCGTCGGGGAGCGGCCCGTTCAACGGCCCGACCATGAACGCCGACTGCGCCAGGCAGCGATGACGGCCGGTGGCCGTCGTAATCTCGACCAGATCAACCGTCTGCAGGTCGCGCGCGCGCAACGCCTTGCGGCTGAGCACATAGACGCAGCCGCGATCGTCCGCGGGTTCGTACCAGGCACGTTGCCGGACCACGAACAGGGGATCTTCGGAGCAATCCTCGATCATTTCGCCGCAGGGCTCGGTTCGATAGCTGTTGGCTGCAAACCAACACGCCACCGACGCGTCGGCTGTCGCGTCCAGGAAGAACGACCGCCAACCATAGTGCTGCAGAATGGCCTGATCCGTCGCCAGATCGGTGAGGCCGTCGAACCCTTTGACGTAGGTGGACAGGATGGCACGCGAGTAGTGCCACCATTTCAGCATCCGCGACGGGATGCAGCCGTGCCGGTCAAAGCTCGTGCGAATATCGGGACCGCCGTCAGGGCGCAGATATTCCCTGGTCTGCCCCCGAAACAAGACGCCAGGCGCCAGGCCGTCGAAGAACGCGCCCAGCTCCTCTACCGTCTGACAGTCGACCGTTCTCATTCTACCTCCCGCGCCATCCCAGCACCTTAGCGTCGAAACCTTTAAGCTTGATCTGCGGATCAAATCGCCTAGTTTGATCGCTGGCTGATCCGGCCATGCCGTCCACAAATGGCGAAGCCCGCGGGCAGGAAGTTTTCGAATACCCCGTCCTGAACCTCATCCAGGTGCGCGGGCCTAGTGGACACGCCTTCTCGTAAGCACCGCCGGAGTGGTTCAATGCGAATCCAATTTTCTGACCTCGCGCGACCCAAACAGGCCGCCAAAAACCTTGTCCGCTTGTCACCGGGCCTGCAGCTCTCAGCAGTTCACGAAGCGCTCGCGCGTGCCCTCGGCTATCGCGACTGGCATGAGCTTTCGAGCAGTCCTCCCTCAACCGCCGCGACAGCGTCCTGCGAAACCGGCGCCGCCATGTCCATCATTCTTGGGTTGGCGGAGGCCTTGGGCCTTCCAGACCCCGATGTTCAATATGCGATTTCCAAGGCTCGATTGCTCCAGGACCGGTCGATCGACAACCAGTTGAACCTGCGTTGCGCGATCTGGCGCCAGCGCGTGTTCGGGCCACGTGGCCGGGGCAAGCCAGGAACGGTCGTGAGAGACAAGGCCCACGGGGCGAACACGCCAGCCTACCTTCGTCAGGCCGGCCAGCCGACCCACCTGCTTTTCAACACCGGCATGGGTATGCGCGCCGACTTCGAAGTCGCCACGCCCCGGACGCCGCTCAGCGATTTCGTTCCGTCACGGCTGTGGCTGCCCTACGGCTACTGGACCTTGCGAGACGGCTCTGAGGTGATCTTCTCGCGCGACTATCTCCCGATGTGGCGGATCGCGGAGGGAGCCGTTGAACGCCTTGATCCGTGGTTATGGATCAACGGTATTGCGAGCGAGTTCCACTTCGGCCAGTCGCCGCCGACGGTCGTGTGGGCCCAGGGCCGAGCACGCGACCACGCCGTACTTCATCTGGAACAACGGCGGATCTTCGAACTTCCCAAACTCGTAGATGTCATGCCGCATCTGTTCGAGGCCGACGTCGAAGCCATCCCCGATGGCGTCGCGAAATTGCGCGAACAGCGTGGCGGCGCAGACGCGTTCCCCGCCTACGCAGACCTCAACACCCGTCTATCCTACGGCTGAGTTTTGTCTGCGCAGGGGTAAAGCCGGAGGAGCACGCCTTCCCCTCCGGCCGAGCCGTCAGTCTCCCCCTTGCCCGGCCATCATTTGTTGTCCGACCCTCAGGACCAGCGCTAACGAGGGCAACGAAGGGAATCACCGACATGGCTGAGATCAACCTATCCCGCGAGGTGCAGGAGGCGTTGGCAGCCCTCGATCTCGCCGAGATCGACGGCCTGGTCGATAAGGCGGTGCGCTACGAGACCGCCACGGAACTGCGGCAGGCTCTATCGCGCTGTGGTCCGTTCATTGGCCAGAAGCTCCACTATTTCGAGAAGTCGCTTGAGGCGCATCGCAACGCCAAAGCCGCGCGCAAGCGCGAACAGACGGCCTACGACGTCCACAAGGAAGCGTCCGATCTGAAATGGGCGGTTCAGGCGATGCACGATCGGATGGAGGCCGAGCGCAAGAACGGGGAACTGTTCTATGTCGACGACAACATCTTCTGGCCGCGAACCTTCTCGCCGAACTTGAGCGTCAGGATCACCTACCGCTGGCGCCCCACGGTCGCTGATGGCTGGAACCATGGCGCCATCACTTTCGTCCATGAGGTGGATACAAGACCGAACTACCTGCTGCCGCAGCCTCGCAGGCCATTGAGTCCAGCCAAACAAAAGGAGGCGCTTCAGAAAAGTCTCACCGCGGATTGGGAGCATCTGATGCGGCTCGGCCTCTATTCGGTCAGGGACTATTTCGAGGCCGGGCGCGATGGCTCGCAGATCCCCGACACCTTCAAAGCCGTGGCTGACGGCTACCCCCGAAACCTGAATAACTTCAGCTGCGACTTCTGGGGACGCCGCCACGCAACGTCGAGCGCGGGCAAAAGAGATGTGTCATGAGCAGCAATTCGGAGCGCACGAAATACAAAGCGCAGGTCCACATACAACCGCGCCAGCCATCGGAACACGCATGCTTGAACCGGCCGCAGTCTAAAGCTCGGCTGCTTAGCGGTGGCGATTGCTCGCCGAGTGGTGATGCTAGCGCTCTAGCACTGCCGTCGGCTATCAAAGGGACAACTTATCCGATCCTGCCCTCCCGCGAGCGGATATTTCGAATGCCCGCAATCAGTCAAAACTCAGACATTGCCCGTCCCATACCCGAGCGAAATCGCGCTTCCGGTAATCATGGTGCATCGGTGTCGGTTGACCTCAATCCCGATACCGGACTTAGACCACGATGGGGGTTAGTTTAGTGCAGGATCCGATAGCCGGGTATGACGCGGAGGGAGCGGACTTGGTAGCCCGCTATGAGCGTATGCAGGCCGAAGAAGTCCACCAGGCAGTCGCCGATTTTATACCGGACGGCGCGGGTCGGCTCGCTTTAGACATCGGTGCGGGCTCCGGGCGAGACGCGTTTTGGCTAGATCGACTTGGCTATGATGTTGTCGCAGTAGAGCCATCCAAAACGATGCGAACGGCCGGATCGGCTCTTCATGCCACCGCCGCAATCCGGTGGCTCGATGATCGCCTGCCGACATTAACAGCGACACATCGCCTGGGCATAGCATTCGATATCATCTTGCTCAGTGGTGTCTTGATGCATGTCCGGCCAGACGAGCGGCCGCGTGCGTTTCGCAAGATCGCTACGTTGCTCAAACCAGGCGGACGGATTTTGCTATCGGTGCGCGACGGCGAGGGCTCGGTAGCACGTCCGATGTGGCCCATCCCGCGCGGCGAAGTGGAAGCATACGCCCGCGCCCAAGGGTTGCTCGTCATGCACGTTCAGGAGGGCGAAGATCTCCAGAATCGCCCCGATGTGCGCTGGACGACATTCGTCCTGCAGCTGCCTGACGACGGCGCAGGTGCCCTCCCCTTGATCCGGGGCATCATTCTCAACGACGATAAGTCCGCGACGTACAAGCTGGGTTTGCTTCGAGCTATCGCTCGCATCGCAGACGCCGCGCCCACGCTGGCCATAGAGCGTCGAGACGCAGATATCGTCGACCTGCCCTTGGGAGCTGTGGCCCTCAATTGGTTGCGGATGTACCTGCCCCTCGCGGCTGCAGGCTTGCCGCAGTTGCCAGGCAATCGCGGAGCGGAGAAGCTGGGTTTCGCTGGAGTTGCGTTTCGACAGCTCCTCGCTGACCGCGTCGCCGGTCAGGACTTGCGGATCGGCGCACGCTTTACCGGCGACCGGGCGGCGGTTGTCGGCCGAGCGCTAGCCGATGCTCGAACGAACATAAGCCGAATGCCGGCTCACTTTACCCGGTATCCCAACTCGACGGTATCGGTGTTTGAGGCGGCCCCAAGCCGGGTCTCGCGTTTCGGCGGGGAAATCGTCATGGACGCCGAAACGCTGCGGTCGTTTGGAACCATCTCTGTTCCCGGACCCGTATGGCGCACACTTCAACGCCTTGGAGCATGGGTTGAGCCGGTGCTGGTAAGTGAATGGGCTCGTCTGATCCAAGGCTTTGGAGTGCGCATGGGTCGTTCTGTTGCCCCCGGCGAAGCAGAAGCCGCACTCCAATGGCTGGAACCTGGGCGCGACACGGCGTTGGCCAGGCTAGTAGCTCTCCGGCTCATTGGAAGCGGCCAGCCAGTGCATTGCGTGTGGACCGGCGCGGTCTTGCGCCCAGATGCGCTGGACATCGACCACTGCCTGCCTTGGGCGGCGTGGCCATGCGGCGACCTCTGGAACCTGTTTCCGGCGCGTCCGAGCGTTAATCGAAACGCCAAGCGCGACCGCCTGCCATCTGCGACGGCTCTGTTTCACGCCCGAGAAGGGATGCAACGCTGGTGGGAACGAGCATGGGAGGCAGATGAAGCGCTGTCAGACCGGTTCTGGCGCGAAGCTGACGCAGCGTTGCCGCTCCAGGGTTTCCGAAACCTCGACGAAGTGTTCGCCGGCCTCGAATGGCGCCGTCTGAGATTACGTCAAGACCAACAGGTTCAGGAGTGGAACGGCGTGTAAGGCGCGTGCCGCCTCAAGCGGCTATTCGCCCCCGGCTGAAGCTTCGTCTCTCAACGACTTGAGCTTTTCGTCGCAGACCTGAGCCACGATAGAGAGTAGCACGCCGACCCTCTCAGTCAGCCATCTCAGTTCCTCATCGGTAATCTTGTAGTGCTTCGAGTATCGGGCCTTCACATAGGCCGCACGCAAGAGTTCGAAACAGCGCCGCTCGAACTTGGTGTCATGTGGCCAAGCTTGGGCCAAGCGGGCATCGAGTGGCTCGCAGCGACGGCGGAGAAAGACAACGTTATGGGATTTCGGACTATAGAGCGTCAGTACCAATAGAATACAGTGATAAAGGCGCTCGGTCGCCTGATGAAGATCGAATGCGGCGTAGTTGAATTCGCCGTCGGCAATGCTGTTCTGCGCGCGCTTGAGGGAATATTCGGCCGAAGGAAACCACTCGTCGAAAGATTGCTGCGCCTCCTCCAACGCTACCTTCGGAGCCAGTTCCCTCGGCGTCACGAACCTAACGCCCGGCGTATCCTCCAGAACGATCCCCTCTCGCAGGATGTCGGCGAAGAATGACCGACCGCGCTCGAGCTGACGGTTCACATCATCCAGACTATGCACGATGAAGCTTATCGGAGTTCGCAACCGCGACACCCCAGGCGTTGTCCGCCACAAAGCCGCATCCCAGAACTCGCTGTCCGTCAGGTCTTCATGATCGACAACGATCAGGATGTCGAAGTCCGAAAAATACCGCCCAACCGGATCATGGACCCAGTCGCCCCGCGCGTACGATCCATAGAGGACGATCTTGAGAATGCGGCCATTCTTCAGCCGGTCGGCCTTACGCGTCGAGATCGCCTCCGCGAACGATGCCTTCAAGACATCGACCACCCGCAGCAGTTCCGCGCGCTTGAGCGCCGGCAAGGTATCGAGACGGGGATTCATCGGCGGAGTCTCCGCGATGCCGGAGCGCGCCGCAAGACCAAAGCGTGATGGGTTCTGGCCGTTTGGCCCCAGCCGCACGCGAGAAGCAGCCCTTCTCCCCTCATGGCTTCAGCGAACCCGTTTCATCGAGCCAGCCCACACCGAAGCCGTCGAGGTTCTTGACCCGAACCGTGAAGGCAAGAGGCACCCGTTGATTGTCAAAAACAGCGTCCACTTCATAAAGGTGGGCAGGGTTGCGCCTTGCGTAGGCGGCGGCCGCCCGCAAGGCGACAGCGGTGCTTTTGAACTCACTGGCCATTTCTCTAGTCCCTTATTTCAATACAAGTCTGCACTCGGCAAGCGTTCTCATCGATGGGCGCAGATGTCGGATTTCACCCCTCCGGTAGGAAAGCAGTGACCGGGGCCACGCGGACCCCGGTATCGTCTATCAGCGCCTACTCGGCCGCGAAGGCGTAGTCTTCGTCGGACGCGGGCGCCGTCCCCTCCCCGACCGTCCCGGCCTCCTCGGATCGCTCCGCTTCCGGCGGTATCGCCGGAACCGTCCGCAACAGCGGCGGCAGCCATCCCTTGCCCGAGACCAGCAACTCCGCCGCATCCGCCATGTCTGCCTTCTTGAACCCGGCGATCCGCTCTGCGTCCGGCTTGCCGACCGCCTCCTCCACGGCCTCCAGCATTCGCGCCTTGGCGACGCGGGAGAAGTAGCTGGCGGCGGTCGCGGTCCAGGTGGTGGTCATGTCGAGCCCGACTGCCGTCGCCAGCACCTCGGCCTGCGCCCATGCGGACGGGCGACGGTCGTGCGGATCGCACACCGCGTTGACCGCCGCCGACGCGCAATGGGCCATGAGATCGAGCAGGTCCGACCCCGGCATCTCGACCAGCGCCGACCAGAGGTCGTCCGCCCGCGAGGGAAGCCGCTTAATCCAAGCCGACCCCCGCGCATTGATCCGCCGCATCGCCGGACTGTCGTCCACCCCGGGCGCCAGCCGCTCCAGCCCCATGAAGCCAAGCCGAAGCTGCAAGGGCGAAGATACGGCATGGCCGGGGTATAAGGCCTGTAGCGCCATGGCGTGGACCACAACCGTCAGTGTCAGGGTCGCGTCCTGCGCCAGCGCATCGCGCAACCCCGCTGTCCTGTGGGCCGTCAGGTCGATGACCAAACGCTCCGACAAGGGCACCAGACCCTCGTCGGCCTCCGGCTCCTCGCTACGGGGTTCTTCTCCCCGCACCGCCTCGTCGCCGCCAGCGTCGTCGTCCGCGCCCGGCTGCTCTCCGGACGCCTCGTCTTGCGGCTCGACCACCACGTCCTCTGGCCGGACCAGACCGCGCTCGAAGCGAGCGAGACCGTCATAGCCGAGCGTGACGATGACGCCGGATCGGGCCAGATCGTACGCCGCATAGGCGAAGTCCGGGCCGTAGGCCTGAAGAGCCGCGTCGATCTCCTCCAGCCGGGCGTCGCGCTCGGGCGACGGCTCTTCCGCATCCTCGATTTCGACGACGAGTTGGTCGTACTCTTCCGACAGGGCGGCGATGGCGGTCGCCGCCGCCTCCGACCGTTCCACGGCCTCGGCATAGACCCGGCTGTAGGTCTCGCCATAGGGGAAGTCGAAATGGCCAGCGGCCCATTTCCAGCCCTCCCGCTCGCGGGCCTCTTCGGCGAGACCGTCCAGCTTGTCCTGAGCCAGCCGGTCCAGAAGACCGATATCCTCTAGCCAACCCGCGCCGTCCTCGATGAAGAGGTCGCGCAGCACGACGCCCCCCGCCGCCTCATAGGCCTCGACGCCGACGAAACGGGCGCGCCGCTCGTCGAGCTCGACCTTGGCCTCGGTCATGTAGCGCCGGACCGCGTAGCCCGGCGTGTTCTGGGCGATGCGGTAGAAGACCTGACGCTGACGCTCGTGGTCCTTGCTGACGGCGAAGCCCATCAACTGGTCCATGGTCAGTCCGCCCGCCCGATACGCCTCGATCAGCTCGGGCGCCACCGACGCCAGCCGCAGACGTTGACGCACAACATGGGCCGACACTCCGAACCGGGCGCCGATCTCCTCGGGGCCGTAGCCCTTTTCGACGGCCAGCCGCTGGAAGGCCTCGAACTGGTCGGCGGGGTGCATGGCCTCGCGGGTCATGTTCTCGTCAAGGCTGATCTCGTGGGCGTCGTTCTCGGCGTCCACGATGACCCGCACCGGATGGGTCCGCTTGATCGCCTTGCGCTTGGCCAGCAGCCGCAGCCCCTGACGGCGCCCCTCGCCGATGGTGACGAGGTAGTTCCCGGTCGGAATGCCCTCCCCGTCTCGCTCGATCTCGACCACGGGCGGCTGCAACACCCCCTTGGCCTTGATGGAGGCCGCGAAGGCCTCGATGGTCGCCGGACTGTGCGGCGTCTTCCTCGCGTTCCTCGGCGAGGCCTTGAGCCGGTTGAGCGGCACGGTGATCTCCGCGCCATGCGCGGGGAAGGCCGCCTCGGTCGCGACGGTTTCGATAGATTGAGCAGTCATGTCTCTGCCTCCTTTGGGCAAGGGTTGCAGGCACGCGAACTGCGCGCCTGAAACCCTGCCCCTCGGCGAGAGCGGGGTAGCAAAGGCCAGGGTGGACCGGCCGGAGGGGGATCGCCCGACCTGCACAAGCCTGACGCCAATGCCAATCATGACGATCCTCGCCGGCGCGGAAGGTCGGGGAGACCGGCCGGTCCGGCGGCGAAGCCGCTTCACCCTGGCCTGCGCGGGGGCAGAGCCCCTAGCGCTTCACCTTGCTGCCATCGCTTTGTCAGGCGGCGACATTCCAGACCTCGTTGAGGACCTTGGCCGCCAGAGCCGCCTTGTCCTGTGGCAGGAAGCGGCCGTAGTGGTCTGCGACCGTTTTGGGCGTGTCCTGGATCGCGTAGCTCGCCTGCTCGTAGGATCCGGTGACCTTGAGGACGTGGGTCGCCAGAACGTCGCGAACGCTGTGCGGCCCGTGCGGCAACAGACCCTCAATCGCCCCACGGCCGGTCCAGGGATTGCGAATGCCGTATCGCTGGATCATCAGCCGCCACGCCTCATAGAAAGTCGTCTGATTGTAGGCCGCGTCCCGGCTCTTGGCCTTGACCGTCTTGACGAAGAAGGTCCCCGGATCGTTCGCGCTCGCCAGCAGCAAGGTCCGGTGCCGCTCAAGATAGGCGTCGATCATGGCGTAGAGGCTGCCGAGATCGGGCAGCACGAGCCGGAAGGGCTTCTTTGAGAAGTAGGCGGAGCCGGCGTTCTTGAACGCCGCGCATGGTATGAAGACCTCCCACCCACCGTCGCGGTCGCTCCACCGCAGTTCGCCACGCTTCAACTACTCCAGTTCGCGTTCGCGCCTCGGCGTTTTGCCCTTTGGACAGACGAGCATCTGGCGAAGGTTCTTTTGCCGGACTCCGAGGTGAAGCCCCAGCCGCAGCATAAGAAACCCGCGCACCGTCTCGGCCGCCGCGCGTGGATGACGACGGGCATCCGGCATGTACCGCAGCACCTCCTCGGCGATCTTGAGATATTCGCCCACCGGGCTCGCGGCCTCGAGAACGGGAAGCAGCGGCTCGAACGGATCGCGGTGGACCCGCGCGACCCGCTGCACCTCTCGCGCCCGCGACAGGGCGTGCCGGTTCATCCGCTCGCAGGCTAAGTCCCAGTCGGCCTGGACGGCTTCGATGTCCGCCTGCGTCAGGACGCCGGGGATCGGCCGGAGCCGTTCGGCCAGCCACGGGCACTGGCGCAGCCAACCGAACTCCACCCGGGTCAGAGCCACCGCGAGCAGGAGCATCTCGGCTTCCCAGCCGGTGAAAAAGCCTCGCCTCTGCTCACGCCACTGGATGTACCAGTCCCAGACCGGCGGGCAGACCAGCAGGGCAAGCGACAGATCTTCAGGCACGGCCCCCGCCCCTTTTACCTCGCCGTCCGAAGGGGCGGCCAAGGCGCCGAACAGCAGGGCGAGATGCTCGCCGCGCTGGGCGGCAGTCTCCGGCCCCCAGACCCCCGAACGCTGAAAGCCCAGGTCTGTGAGGGTCGCGGATTTGAACTGGATGAGCGACCGCATCTCGGCCTGTAAATGTGGCGGTGCGGCCAGGTTCGCCGATCCTGTCTGACGCCCCTCCCTTGTCGGCACACTGATTTCGTCGAAGCGGAAGGCGAACCGATGACGCGCAGCCTTGGAGTGATAGAGGCTGTAGGCCGTGCCGCCTGTCAGAATCCGGGTGCGGACCCAGGCGAGGATTTCGGCGCGCTCCTTGGCCGATCGTTGTCGAAAGTCGTCCGGCAGATGCCAGGCCAGCCGTCGCGCCTCGGCCGGACCGACGCCGGTCGGCGCCTGGCCCTTTGTTGCCCGGTGGGGCCTAAGCTTCCCGCGTAACCGACCCGGCTCCAACCGATAGCGAAGCTCGATCAGATCGATCACCTTGAGGCTTGCCGGGGTCTGCGGGGACTTCATCCCGCGCCGCCACTCCGAAAGGGTCTTGCGATCCGTGAGCCCGCCCTGAGATTTGACCGCACGATGCAGCCTGTGGGCCGTGTCGCCGTGGCGTTTCATCTGACCGGCCAGGGCCTCATGAAAGTCCTCCGGATCGTCGTCATCCGGCCACTGCGGGTCGGGATGGAGAACCACCGGCAAGGGCGGACGTCCCCGTTTACGGGCGGGCGAGTTGGGCAGGTCAGGCGACGCGCAGGCGGACATAGGGACTCCATCGACGACCGCCCGGAGTGGCGGCGGATGAAGAGACGCCCCGAGATCATGCGGCCCCTCAATCGGGTCCCCTCAAACCTGGGGATGGTTCCGAAAGCTGGCGCCGGCGGCGCCGGGGCGGAGCCGCCGACCCCATTCCCGAGCTCCCGTGGAATTCTCCGCTGAGGTGCAGGATCCGAATGATCGATAGCCAGCACATTTATCGATCACAATTGGCTGCTATTTGATCGATAAATCTCGTAGATATCGATCATGATGTGGAATTGGAAACAGGACGCCTGGCCGGAATTTAGCTGGGATCAGCACAGGCTCACGCGCGCGGAAGCCCTTTTCGCGGAGGGCGCGGGCGTAGTGATCGGCGCCTCCAAACACCTGAGCGTCGAAGAACGCAACAGCCTCACCATCGAACTCATGAGCCACGAAGCCGTGGATACCTCAGCGATCGAAGGCGAGCCGCTGGACCGGGACAGCGTCCAATCGTCCATCCGCCGACATCTTGGCCTTCAGACCGACCATCGCCGGGCCTCGCCCGCGGAGGCAGGGATCGCCGAGATGATGGTCGATCTCTACGAGCGGTCCGCCGCGCCCCTGACCGAAGGCGTTCTCTTCCACTGGCACCGGCTCATCACAAACGGCCGAACCGATCTGAAGGACATCGGCCGTTACCGGACCCACGTCGATCCAATGCAGATCGTTTCCGGCCCCCTGCATGCGCCAAAGGTGCATTTCGAGGCTCCGCCTTCCGACGAAGTCGCAAATGAGATGGCGCGGTTCTGGCAATGGCTGGAGCGAAGCGGACCTGCCGGCGACGCAGCCTTGCCAGCCGTCACCCGCGCGGGTTTGGCGCATCTATGGTTTGAAAGCATCCACCCGTTCGAGGACGGCAATGGCCGCGTCGGCAGGGCCGTCAGCGAGAAGATCCTGGCCCAGAGCCTGAGCGCCCCTGCGATTACAGGCATGGCCAGCACCCTGCTGAAGCATCGGAAAGCCTATTACGCGGAACTCGAGCGCGCGCATCGCGAGCTGGAAATCACCGATTGGCTCCTGTGGTTCGCGGCCAAGGCCATCGAGGCCCAGCAGCACACCTTGCGACAGGTCGAGTTCGTGCTGGAGAAGGCGCGCCTGCTGGATCGGGTCAGTAGCCAACTGAATGAGCGTCAGGAGAGGGCCTTGTTGCGTCTCTTCGCGGCCGGCGCGGACGGCTTCCTGGGCGGTATGAGCGCGGCCAACTACATGAAAATCACCACCGCTCCGCCTGCAACGGCGACTCGCGACCTCGCAGCGCTCGCCAGCATGGGAGCGGTGCGGAGGACAGGCGAGAACAAATCCACGCGCTACCATCTGAACATCGCGGTCCTGCCGGCCATTTCCGTGAAGGTTGTCGACATCCTCTAGGCCAGACGTTGGGCACTGACTTAGAGTCCAGCCCTCGTGAACGGGTCAGGGCGCTGGCACGCCGCGAGACACGTCACCTGGCACGATGAGGAATGCTCATGCCCCCCAGCAGGAACAAGCCACGCGTCTCTCCGGTGGAAGAGTTACATCCGCTTTCAATGGGCCGTCTGTCTTCCGGCGATTGGGAGGAGATGGACCCGCTTGACCGGCGCGCCCTTCAAATCGAAAGCGCCTTCTACAGAGAGGCGGAAGCACGGGGCCATCACGCCGAACCTGGGTCCCTGCACATCGACGGCCACGCCTTCACCCTCGAAATCTACGAGGCCGGTCGCGCCGTGCGGGAGCGCTTGACTCGTAAGGACCCGGGCTACCGCAAGGACGCCGTTCAATGGCGGCAGGCGTGGGAACCGTCCGGCCTTCTGACCCTCATCATCCAGATGGAAGGTTGGGGCGGAAAGCGCCGCTGGACGGACAGACCCGGCAAGCTTCTGGAGACACAAGCCAGCCGTCTTATCCTGCATTTTGAACGACTGGCCCGGGAAAAAGCGTCTCATGACGCCAGATACGAGGCCTACCAACAGGAAGCGGAGATGGCCCGACGAAAGACGGCTCACCGCGTGTTCAAGGAACAGGAGCGGAAACGACGGCCAATGGTGGTCCGAACCCTGGCCGCTCAATGGGAGGAAGCGGCGCGGCTGCGCGGCTTTTTGGACGTTCTGGAAAGTTGCTTCGCCCCGCCGCCCCCTTCCATGAGGGAGTGGCTGGCCGCGGCGCGCGACGATATCGACAAGCTCGATCCCCTGTCACCTTCGCGTCTGCACGCGCTTGAGTTCCATGCCGATGCCGTGGCGTCAGCACCGGAAGATGAAGGGCCAAGGCATCCTGACGAGTCATATTGGTTCGATGAGGGAGCCATGGACGAATTGGTCGATGAAATGTTCGGCGATGTGCGTCTGCGCATCGGAGCCCGTTTTACCAACTAATAGCTCCAGGGTTTGGGGTCGCGAGGGTGGATATTGAACAAGGTCGCGCCACTGCGATAAGATCACCGGCGGCGGGCTCCGGGACGATAGGCGCCAATCCAGAGCCGGGGGACGCCCAGTGCGTCGGTATCGGTTGGCGGTGAAACGCCGGGCTTCCACACAGAAGTTCCTGGCCCGCCCCCTCCCCTGGATATGATCCTCGATCGCGCCCCTCACGCTCGGCCTTCAGGTCAGACCACAACTTTCAGGGTGTCTCCAACGCTTGTCTGAGCAATCTCTCTGACCGCACCGAGCCGAAATCCCTTGCAGCCTTCAACAGTCGAGCGGGGTTCATTTGACGGGCACGCGCCAAAGCGCGGGGAAGTATTTCAAATCTGGGCTCACCAAGGCGGTCGAGATTTTGTAGCAGATCGACGAGCAGCACCTCTTGCGTCAACCGCCGGGGAACAGAAGATTTCTTCCGAAAGTCGTACGTCTGACCACCAAGTTCAAAGCGCCCGTGACGCTTGAGATTGTAGACGACAGACTCATTGTAGAGCCGGGTCGTGCCAACGCCGAGACCATTGTAGGCGCTGGGAGAAACCAGGAGGAACCGATCATCCTTCAGGAATCTCTCGACGAGCTTCTCGGGTTTGGCAGGGGCCTTGCCAAAGCGGGTCTCGCGCGGCGCCATGTAGAGGCCGCCGGAAACCTTTTCCAACCGCCCTTCGTCCACGAGCAGGCGGAGATGCCGATCTACTGCATTGGACCATCTCTCGAAATCTTGCCGACGATAGACCTGACCAGGTCGAAGCCGTTTTTTCAGATCGTGGAAGGCCGACATATTATTTCCCTCCCAAGCAACCTCGAGAATCGGCGGCATATCTTGCAACGCTTTTGATGCAAAATCCATGCAGATTTGGCCAACGCTATCCGGTGACACGAGGGAGCGGAGACGCCTCCGTTCTTGAAGTGCTCGGCGATCTGGCCATACAGGAACCATGACTGACGCTGAACGTATCGAAGCCCTGCTGGATCTGGTCGATCCGGCGCGAACCGGCAATGTCAGCCGCGGAGCGGACCTAACTGTCCTCGGCCTGGCGGAAGCGGGCGGAAAAAGCGGCTACCGGCCCACCAACGCCGGATGGGTGCTTATCGGGAACCGGGGCCGCGCCTTTCAACCCCGCTAGGTCGAGCAACCCGTAAGGGCACGGTGGCGATCACGCTCCCCGACGCCTGCGGATATCCCTGTCGCCGTCTTTCGGATTCCCTTGAGTCGTATTCATTGGAGAGTCCGATGCCCCAGGCAGCCGAACCGCCGCTCAAGCGCACGATCAAGAAAGCCCAGCTCCGCCAGATGGTCCCACTGGCTGACAGCACCATCTGGGAGATGGAGCAGCGCGGCCAGTTTCCCACCCGGTTCCTGCTGACGCCACGCTGTGTGGTCTGGGACCTCGGCGAGGTCGAGGCCTGGCTGGCTATGCGACGCGCCAAGCCCATCGCCAGGGCGACGCCGCCCGACGTGCACAAGCGCATCAGCCGGCCCGTCAAATCCGTGGATCGAAGCGAGGGCCGCTCGTTTCTGGGATCGTGAGGACTGGCGTGAACGGCCTGCCCTCCTCCCAAGCAGTGACCGCGTCCGACCACTGCTGGGCCATATGGCGGCGCTGGCCTTCGAACTCAGCCTTGTTGTAGACGCCTCGCGAAGAGCGCTCCTCGTGGGCGAGACATTTCTCGATCCAGTCGGAGTTGAAGCCCATCTCATGAAGAAGGGTTGAACCCGTGCGACGCAGGTCGTGGACGGTGAAGGGCTCCAATGGCAATCCGTTCTTCTCGGCTCGCTCGGCGATCGCCGTGGTCACGCGGTTAAAGGTGGCGCGAGACATCGGCGCGTCGGCGTCATAGCGGGACGGCAGGATGTAGTGGGAGTTTCCGGCGCAGGTCTTGAGCGCAATCAGGATGTCCAGCATCTGGGTCGAGAGGTAGACGTTGTGCGGTCGCGACCGCTTCATCCGCTCCTTGGGGATCGACCAGACCGCATTCTCAAAATCGACCTCGTCCCAGACGCCGTCCTGGAGCTCGCTCTTGCGTACCATGCTGAGCAGGATGAACTTCAGGCCAAGGCGGATCGTCGGCAGCGTGGCCACATCCCCCAAGAGGCCAAGCATGATGCGGACCTCCGACGGCGACAGAGCGCGGTCGCGGGGTCGGAAAGTAGCGATCGACGACGGCCCGACGTCATCGGCAGGATTGGCGATCTTCTCGCCATGCAGGATCGCGTAGCCGTAGATCTGTTTGACGATGTCTCGGACGTGAATGGCCGTCGCCGGCGCACCGCGCTCCACGATCGACAGACAGTGCGCGCGCAGGTCATTCGGCGTGATTTCGTTCAGGAGCCTGTTCCGCCATTGGGGCAAGACCTCCCGAACGAAAATGGACCTGCGCATCTGACGGGTGCTGTCCGCCATCGGGGCGTGATCCATCCACCGGTTGGCCACCTGCTCGAAGCTCTGGGCCTCCTTGAGCCGGCGCTTCACGCGCTGCTTGTCCAGCGCCGGCGACACACCCTCAGCGATCTGGCGCTTGGCGTCGATCAGCTTCTCGCGCGCCTTGGCGAGTGACAGACCCGCCGGTCCGTAGGTGCCGAAGGTGACCGTCTCGCGCCGCCCGTTGAAGCGGTAGTCGTACTTGAAGGCGATGCCCCCTGACGGTGTTACGAGCACGTACAAACCGTCCTTGTCGGTCTTTTTGTACTGTTTTGATTTTCCTCGCGTATTTCGCAGTTCAGTGTCGGTTAGCATGCCATTTTCACTCCAAAAGACCGTCAGGCGCTTTCGGGGTCTTTCGGCAGCTATTTCTTCAACCAAATCCATAGCTTGGATCGAACAAAAGACCGTCAGAACACCCCGAGCCCTATGACGCTATGAATCGAAGCCGTCGAAGGCAATGGGAGGACGACCGTCTGGCAGGCCGACAATTGCGTTCGCTGCCTCTCGATAGATACCGAGAGGCAGCGAAGCTATTTATCTTGTAAGTCAGTGATTTAGTGGTAGATTCGGAAGTGGCGTCGAAAGATGCCGAAAGCCCTGAATTATTCCCACTCGATGGTGCCCGGCGGCTTCGACGTCACGTCGTAGACGACGCGGTTGACGCCGCGGACTTCGTTGATGATGCGCGTGGCGGTCTTGGCCAGGATGTCCCAGGGGAACTGGTAGAAGTCGGCCGTCATGCCGTCGGTCGAGGTGACGGCGCGCAGGGCCAGCACCTTTTCATAGGTGCGGGCGTCGCCCTGGACGCCGACCGTCTTGACCGGCAGCAGCACGGCGAAGGCCTGCCAGATGTCGTCATACAGGCCCGCCTTGCGGATCTCGTCCAGATAGATGGCGTCCGCGTCCTGGAGCGTGGCGACGGCGTCCGGGGTGATCTCGCCGGGGATGCGGATGGCCAGGCCCGGTCCGGGGAACGGGTGGCGTCCTACGAAAGCGTCGGTCAGGCCCAGTTCGCGGCCTAGCGCCCGAACCTCGTCCTTGAACAGTTCACGCAGGGGCTCGACCAGCTTCAGCTTCATGAAGTCCGGCAGGCCGCCGACGTTGTGGTGGCTCTTGATGACGTGCGAGGGGCCGCCGGTCGGGGACACGCTCTCGATTACGTCGGGATAGAGGGTGCCCTGGGCCAGGAAGGCGGCGCCTTCGATCTTGACGGCCTCGCGGTCGAACACCTCGATGAAGACGCGGCCGATGGTCTTGCGCTTGGTTTCCGGGTCGGAAATTCCGGCCAGTTCGCCGAGGAATTCTTTGGAGGCGTCCACGTGCACCAGCGGGATGTTATAGTGCTCGCGGAACAGTTCCGTGACCTGTTTGGCCTCGTCCTTGCGCAGCAGGCCGGTGTCGACGAAGACGCAGGTCAGCTGGTCGCCGATGGCTTCGTGAATCAGCACGGCGGCGACCGATGAGTCGACCCCGCCTGACAGGCCGCAGATGACCTTGGCGTCGCCGACCTGTTCGCGGATCTTGGCGATCTGTTCGTCGCGATAGGCGGCCATGGTCCAGTCGCCGGTCAGGCCCGCCACGCCGTGGGTGAAGTTCTTCAGCAGTTGGGCGCCGCGCGGCGTGTGCACCACCTCGGGGTGGAACTGCACGCCGTAGATCTTGCGCGTCTCGTCGGCGATGGCGGCGAAGGGCGCGCCTTCCGAGGTGGCGATGACGTGGAAGCCTTCCGGCAGGGCCGTCACGCGGTCGCCGTGGCTCATCCACACCGGCTCGCGGTGGTCGAGGGCGCCGATGCCGGCGAACAGGGGGCTGTCCTTAGTGATGACGATTTCGGCGCGGCCGAACTCGGCATGGTGGCCGCTCTCCACCTTGCCGCCCAGTTCGGCGCAGATCAGCTGCTCGCCGTAGCAGATGCCCAGGATCGGCGCGCCGTAGTCGAAGACGGCGTGATCGACGCGCGGGCTGTCCGCCTCGGTCGTCGAGTTGGGGCCGCCCGACAGGATGATGGCCTGCGGCTGCATCGCCTTCAGGGCTTCGCCGGCCTTGTTGTAGGGATGGATTTCGCAATAGACGCCGGCCTCGCGCAGGCGGCGCGCGATCAGCTGCGTCACCTGGCTGCCGAAATCGACGATGAGCACCTTCTGGTGTTGGGTCGGCTGGGTCATGAGGTCGAATCCGGGGCGAGCGATTGGGCGAGGGTTTGGCCCTGAAGGGCCGGAATTTCAAGGGCGGAGAGGCCTGAGTTCGTCAGCACCGCGATCAAGCCGTCCACGGCCTGAGCCAGGTTCTCGTCCACCAGATGCAGGGTCGAGGTCCAGTCGTGCAAGCCGGTCAGCTCGGCCTTGCCGTCCGACACGCCGCGCAGCGCCAACAGCGGCAGGCCGAAGGTCTGGGCCGCGCGGACCAGCGCCCAGGTCTCCATGTCCACCATCTCGGCGTCGATGGCGTCATAGGCGGCGCCCGAGACGACGTTTCCGCCGGTCGACAGGCGCGCGCTCGGCACGCCGGGGATGGGGCACGGCAGCGGCAGAACGGCGGGCCTGTCCAGCAACGGCGTCACGCCCTTCTCGAACCCCAGGGCGCTGGCGTCCATGTCGCGATAGGCCACGGACGACGCCTGATAGACCGCCGCGTGATCCAGCACGCGCGACCCGCACGAGCCCAGCGACAGGATCAGGTCCGGCGCCTCTCCCCTCGCCTCCAGCCGCGCCAGGGCGGCGGTCAGCGCCACCGCCCCCTCGACCGGCCCGATGCCGGTCATCAGCGGGTCGATACGGGCGCGCAGGTGTTCGCCATACTCAGCGGGCGCCGCCATCACCGGCAGGACCGTGACGACGCCGTAGCGCTCCAGCCTCATGAAGCGCGCTCGAACAGGGCGATGAAGAAGCCGTCCGTGCCGGTCGCGGCGGGCGACAGGCGCAGCTGGTTTCCTTGCGCCAGGGCGGTCAGGCGTTCGCGCCCCGCCTCGGTCAGGTCCGCGCTATGCGCCGCATCGGCGACGGGGACGGGCTTGAAGTCCAGGTGCGCAGCCTCGAAGGCGGCGGCGGTGGCCTCGTTCTCGGCGCCCAGCACCGAGCAGGTGACATAGGCCAGACGCCCGCCGGGCCGCACCAGCTTGGTCGCCTGCCCCAGAATGCGCAGTTGCAGCGCGTGCAGGCGCGCGACCTCCTCAGCCGTCAGGCGCCAGCTGTCCTCCGGCCGACGCCGCCAGGCGCCCGAGCCCGAGCACGGCGCGTCAACCAGCACCACATCGGCCTGACCGTTCAGATCCTCGACCCCGCCGCCGTTCGTACCCAGCAGGCGCAGGTCGGCCTCGACGCCCGCGCGGGCCAGGCGCGGCTTCACATTGTCCAGACGCTTGGCCGAGACGTCGCAGGCGATCAGCGCCCCCTGCCCCTGCATGGCCTGCACCAGGCCCAGCGTCTTGCCGCCGCCGCCCGCGCAGTAATCCACCACCGTCGCGCCGGGGAAGGCGCCGGACAGCCAGCCGACCACCTGGCTGGCCTCGTCCTGAATCTCGAAATGGCCGTTCTGGAAGCCGTCCAGCGGCTGCACGTTCGGCGCAGGCTCGGCGTCCAGACGCAGGCCCCAGCCCGACAGTTCCGTGCGCTGGGGCGACAGGCCTGCGTCGCGCAGTTCGACCTCGACCTCCTCCATCGTGGCGCGCAGGCTGTTGACCCGCAGGTCCACCGGGGCGCGACCGCTCAGGCCCTCGACCTCCTCGCGCCAACGGTCGCCGTGGACCGCCTTCAGGTCCGCCGTCACGAAGTCCGGCAGGGCGACCTCGGCCAGATCGACCGCGTCCTCGCCCGCCATGACGCGGCCGCGCTCGTGCTTGGATAGGGGACGCGGGCCGTAGCCTTCGCCGTTGTAGAGGCCTTCGATCTCCTCCAGCGTCGCGCCGTCCAGCACCGACAGGGCGCCGACGATCAGGGCGCGTCCATCCTGGCGCCCGCCCATGAAGGCTGACAGGCGGCCGCGCGCGCGCAGCACCTGATAGACGCGTTCGGCGATGGCGCGGCGGTCGCCCGAACCGGCATAGCGGTTCTGCTGGCTCCAGGCCTTGAGCACGGCGTCGGCGGGCTGGCGGCCTTGGGAAATGCTGTCGATGATGGCGGCGGCGGCGGCCAGACGGGCGGCTGGGGTCAAATCAGACTCGGATGAAAAGGGCCAGAAGGCACATCGCCAGTCCCGCGAGCGAGACCAGCCACACCAGCGACCGGATATAGGGAACGCCCAGGGCGTAAAGCGGGATATAGGCGACGCGCGCCCAGAAGTAGAGGGCCGCGCCCCAGGCCGTCAGCACGCCGGTCCGATCCGCAACCTGGGCGATCAGCACGGCGCCGATGAACAGCGGCAGGGTCTCGAACAGATTGGCCTGCGCCCGCTCCAGACGGCCGACGACGGGGCTGTGCGCCTCGGGCGTCGTGTCCCGCGCCCCGGCGTTCCACGACAGGCCGAACTCGCGCGTCCGGGCGAAGGCGGGCAGCAGAATCTGGACCAGGGCCAGCACCAGCGTCGCCGCCAGATAGGTGAGTTCAGTCGTCACGCCCGTCTCCTGTTCCACTAGCCCAAAACAAAACCGCTCCCGACCGAGGCCGGGAGCGGATCAGGTCAGCCCTGACGATAGTTGGGCGCCTCGCGCGTGATCATCACGTCGTGGACGTGGCTCTCACGAAGGCCCGCATTGGTGATGCGGACGAAGCGCGCGCGCTCCTGGAAGTCCGGAATGGTGGCGCCGCCGACATAGCCCATGGAGGCGCGCAGGCCCCCGACCAGTTGGTGCACCACCGGGGCGATCGGCCCCTTATAGGCAGTCTGGCCCTCGATGCCTTCGGGGACCAGCTTCTCGGACGAGACTTCCTTCTGGAAGTAGCGGTCGGCCGAGCCGCGCGCCATGGCGCCCACCGAGCCCATGCCGCGATACGACTTGTAGGACCGGCCCTGGTACAGGAAGACCTCGCCGGGGCTTTCATCCGTGCCTGCGAACATCGAGCCCATCATGGCGACATTGGCGCCCGCCGCGATGGCCTTGGCCAGATCGCCCGAGAACTTGATGCCGCCGTCGGCGATGACCGAGGCGCCCGTGCCTTCCGCCGCGCGGGCGGCGTCGACGATGGCCGTCAGCTGCGGCACGCCCACGCCCGCGACGATGCGGGTGGTGCAGATGCTGCCCGGTCCGATGCCGACCTTCACCGCATCGGCGCCCGCGTCGATCAGGGCGCGGGTGGCGTCATAGGTGGCGACGTTGCCGGCGATGATCTGGACGCGGTTGTTCTCGCGCTTGATGCGCTCCACCACCTGGGCGACCGAGGCCGAGTGGCCGTGGGCGGTGTCGATCACCACCACGTCCGCGCCCGCATCGGCCAGCGCCATGGCGCGCTCGAACCCGGCGTCGCCCACGGTCGAGGCGGCGCCGACGCGCAGACGGCCCTGCTCGTCCTTGCAGGCGTTGGGGAAGGCCTGGGCCTTCTGGATGTCCTTCATGGTGATCAGGCCGACGGCGCGATAGGCGTCGTCCACCACGATGACCCGCTCGATCTTGCGCGTGCGCAGCAGTTCGCGCGCCGCCTCGCGCCCGGCCGAGCCTTCGCGCAGGGTGATCAGCTCGCCGGTCGTCATCAGATCGGCGGCCTTGAGGTTCAGGTCCGTCTCGAAACGCATGTCGCGGTTGGTCAGCATGCCGACCAGCTTGCCGCTCTTGGGATCGACCACGGGGAAGCCGGTGATCTTCTTGCGCTCGACGATCTGGAGGACTTCGCCCAGCGTCGTGTCGGGGGCGACCGTGACCGGGTTCACCACCATGCCGCTTTCATAGCGTTTGACGGCGCGGACCTCTTCGGCCTGCTCGTCGATGGTCATGTTCCGGTGCAGCACGCCCATGCCGCCCGCCTGCGCCATGGCGATGGCCAGGCGGCTTTCCGTCACGGTGTCCATGGCGGACGACAGCAGCGGGATGTTCAGTTTGATTTCGCGTGTCAGCTGGGTCGAGACATCGACATCAGCGGGCATGACCTCGGACGGACCGGGTTCGAGCAAAACGTCATCGAAGGTTAGGCCTTCGCGTATCTCCATTTGGAGCCTCCATTTTGCGGGCCGCGTATAGCCCCCGTTTGCGGGGAACCGCAACCCCAAGCCCGCGCTATCGTGCATATAAGAGGAATTGCCTTGAAACGGACGGCGAGAGGCCGCATTTCCCGATAATGGTTCGCATCTTGATCAACACGGCGCGACAGCTCGCTCTCAAGATTGCGAGCTACGGCGCCATGCACCTGATCGTCGCGATCCTGGTGGCCTTCGCCCTGACGCGCGACTGGCGGCTGGCGCTGGCGGTCGGCGTGGTCGAGCCGATCTTCCAGACCATCGCCTATTCCATCCACGACCGCGTCTGGCACCGGGTCGAACGCCGCAAGATGCTGTCTGGCGTCGAGGAGACGGCCGAGGCCTTCACCGCCCGTCTGGAGGTCATGAACGCGCACGAGCAGAATCGCGCGCACAACCATCATGGCCAGGGCCACGGACACAGCCACGCCCTGCCCCGCAACCTGAAGCAGATCGCGCTGAAGACCGTCACCTACGGCGTCATGCACTTCACCGTGGCGGTGCTGGTGGCCTTCGCCCTGACGCGCGACATCCGCATCGCCCTGGCCATCGGCACCATCGAGCCGCTGGTGCAGACGGTCTTCTTCACCCTGCACGACCGCATCTGGACGCGGGTCGAGGCCAAGAAGGCCGCCCGCCGCGCCGCCGCGGCGGCCGAGG
>NZ_GL883086.1:224013-238706 GCF_000204035.1 Brevundimonas diminuta ATCC 11568 | reverse complement strand
CGTCGGCCTAGCCGACGCCCTCCGCCACGCCCGCGCCGCGCCCTCACAGACGCCGTCGTCCGTCTGCGTGAAGTCGGCAAGGATGAGCGCGTCGCCGCGCTGGATCCTCGGGTCAAGCCCGAGGATGACGGCGTGTGGGAGAGCTGACGGCGGTTGCCTATGGGTGGGAAGACAGCGAGCCGGCGCCCTACCGCTTGTTCAGCGCCACAAGGAAGACCTCGGCGCTGCCCTTGCGGCTCGATTCGGGCTTCACGTATTTCACCGTCTCGAACTCTTCGCGCAGGCGCGTCAGCACCCCGCCCGCGTCGCCGCCCTGGAAGTTCTTCGACACGAAATTCCCGCCCGGCCGCAGGGTGCGGATGGCGAAATCGGCCGCGATCTCGATCAAGGCGATGATCTTCAGGTGGTCCGTCTGGCGATGGCCGACCGTATTATGCGCCATGTCCGACAGCACCAGGTCCGGCGGCCCGCCGATGGCGTCCAGCATCTGCTGATCCACGCCCGGATCGGTGAAGTCCGCCTGAATCAGCGTCGCGCCTGGAATCGGCTCGATCATCAGCAGATCCACGCCCGCCACCGCCGCCGCGCCGCGATCCAGCGCCACCTGCACCCAACCGCCCGGCGCCGCGCCCAGGTCGATGACCCGCGAGCCGCGCTTGATCAGGCGAAACTTGTCGTCGATCTCCATCAGCTTGAAGGCCGCGCGGCTGCGCCAGCCCTCGGCGCGGGCGCGATCAGACCATTCGTCCGACAGCTGACGCTTGATCCACGCCTGGCTGGACAGGGTCTTCTTGTCGGCCGTCTTGATCTTCTGGCCGACCTTGCGTCCGGCTGCGGTGCCGCCCGTGGGCAGGCGCACCATGCGGCGGCGTTCCTGCGGCTTATCGGCGGGCTTTTCGTCTTCACTCATGCTTCCCACATAGCCCTGACGGCGTTCAGCCGCTATGACCCGCGCACAATTCCGGCTCGCATAACCTCAAGGAGCGCCCGATGGCCGACCAAACCCTGACCTTCACCCTGGACACCGGCGACGGCGAAGACCGCAACGTCGTCATCAAGCTGCGCGACGACCTGGCGCCCAACCACGTCAAGCAGATCACCGACCTGGCCAAGGAAGGCTTCTATGACGGCGTGGTCTTCCACCGCGTGATTCCGGGCTTCATGGCCCAGGGCGGCGACCCGACGGGCACCGGCACCTCGGGCTCGAAGAAGCCGAACCTGAAGCAGGAGTTCTCGAAGGAGCCGCACGTCCGCGGCGTCTGCTCCATGGCCCGCACCGCCAACCCGGACAGCGCCAACTCGCAGTTCTTCATCTGCTTCGACGACGCCCGCTTCCTGGACGGCCAGTACACCGTCTGGGGCGAGGTGATCGAAGGCATGGAACACGTCGACGCCCTGCCCAAGGGCGAGCCGCCCCGCGCGCCGGGCAAGATCGTCAAGGCGACCGTCGCCTAAGGATCGGTATCAGCGGCGGGGGATCAGTCCCCCGCCCACCACCGCATCGAAACCCCGTCGAAGGTCCGGCCCCCGACCTTCAGCGTCCCTTTCAGGACGACGCCCTGATCGCCCAGATTGCGCCGCGCCTTCGCCAACGCATCCTGGTCGAGCCTTCCGTCGAACGACACCGCCCCCAGCTCCCGCGACGTCGCCTCGAAGCGCACCCGGTCCTCGGTCACGTCATAGGCCGTCGGAATCAGCCGCGTACGCCGCGCCTTATCGCCCGCTTCGAACTCCATCATGATCGGCGCAAAACCCGCCGTCCGCTGCCCGTCGCGCCAGGCCATGAAGTCGGGAACCTGGCCCAGGAACAGGTGATGCAGCCGCCAGTCGCCGACCTGAACGGCCGTCGTGGGGATGTAATAGCCGGACACGTCCTCGGGCAGGTCATGCTTGAACGCCGTCGCCTGCGCCGTCTTGTCGGGCGCCGCGCCCCGGTCGCAGGCGGCGACCGTCAGGGTCAACGCCGCCGCCAGCAGAACCGGCAAGGCCCTCAAGGCAGGCGCACCAGGGCGGCCAGCCAGCCCAGATCCTGCAGATGCTCGACCGACTCGAAGAGCGGCACGGCCAGCAGGAAGACCAGGCCGTCGCGCAGCGTCGTCAGGAAGAACTGCGGACGCACCTCCAGACTTTCGGCGTCGCGCCACTTGGAGAAGTCCGGCCCGAAGCGCGGCGTCCGCGCGCAATAGTCCGCATAGGTCTGGCCGAAAGCGCCCGACAGCCAAGCCTCCTCGCGCTTCACCGTGGCGTAGAAGACCGCCACCGTCAGCAGCAGGAAGATGGTGGCCAGGGTCACGCTGCCCGTCTGCGCGCCTACGCCGAACGCCCCCATGAAGCTGAAGACATACAATGGGTTGCGGCTGATCGAATAGGGTCCGCGATCCACGATCTCCGCCTTCTTGCGCCCGCCGATATAGAGGGAGCACCAGGCCCGCCCGACGATGCAGACGACGATCAGGCCCAGGCCGAACGCCTCCAGTCCCTCATGCAGCATGGTCTCGCCGCCGATGGACCGGCTGACAAAGGCCAGCCCGACCACGCCGATCAGTCCGACCAGCAGCGCCGCCTTACGCAGCTTCTGCACCCGCTGAAGATCAAAGTCCTGCGTCGCCGACATCTGTGTTTCCTTAACTGATGTGACTGCGACAGAACGCCGCTCTTACGGCGCTTTCAAGGCTTATCTTTGCGAGCGTTTCGCGGTCGCAAAAATCACTGGTCCAGCCACTGATCCAGAGCGCGGAACCCGCCGATAGCCAGTTCGGTCGCGTCCTGGAACACCGCCGGATTGACCTTCTCGAAATCGTCGCTCGGGCGGTGATAGTCCGTGTGATAGTTCACGCCGAAATACAGGAACGGCAGGCCCGCGCGGTGGAAGGCGGCGTGGTCCGACGCCTCGACCCAGTTGTCGGCGCCCTTGTCCTCGGGCGTGTCCTTGCCGAAGGCCAGGGCCACGGCCCGCCGCGCCGGAACCTGATCCAGCACCGGGCGGAAATAGGGATGCTGATAGGTGCCCGTCACCCACAGCTTGCCGTCGCTGTCGGCCCGCGCCGTCATGTCGAAGTTCAGGTTCATCGCGATCGCGTGCAGCGGCACCGGCGGCGCCTCGACGAAATGCTTGGCGCCCAGCAGGCCTCGCTCCTCGCCGTCCAACGCCACGATCAGCACGCTGTGCTCGGGCGGGTTGGCCTTCAGCCGCCTGGCCAGCTCCAGCATGGTCGCCACGCCCGAGGCGTTGTCATCCGCGCCGTTGTAGATCTGGCCGTCGTTGACGCCGACATGGTCATAGTGGGCCGTCACCACGATGTATTTGTCGGCCACGCGCGTGCCAGGGATCACGCCGATGACGTTGGTCCCGCTGTAGGTCTTTGTCCCTTCGCGCGTGCGGCCCGCCATTTCCCACGGCTGCAGACGCCCCATCGGCGAGGGCTGGACGCCCAGCGCCTCCAACCGCCCGACGATGTATTCGCGCGCCTTGGCTCCGCCTTCAGAGCCGGTGTCTCGGCCCTGCATGTCGTCGGCCGACAGGATGCGCAGATCCTCCATCAACTGGGCGTAATCGGCCGAGGCGGCGGCGACGGCGGGCGTTTCCGGCGCGGCCGGGACGGTCGTCGTCTCACAGGCGGCCAGCGTCAGGGCGGCGGCGATCACGGACAGGCTGACAAGGACAGGACGCATGGAGGGCTCCGGCAGGACACTTTGAGGCGCGACGCTAGCGGCCCCCGGCCGCCGCGTCAGATTACGTTTCTGTCATGGCGCGTCTGCCATCAAGGTCGGGGGATGATAAGGAACCGTTCCGCCTTTGCCGACTTCCTGCGATTCTCATGTCCGACCTCTTCACGCCCGTCGAAACCCTGACCGAAGCCCAGGCGCGCGAAGAGCTGGATCGCCTGTCGGCCGAACTGGCGCGTCACGACGCCCTCTATTACGCCGACGCCGCGCCCGAGATTTCCGACGCCGACTATGACGAGCTGAAACGCCGCGCCCTGGCCCTGGAAGCCGCCTTCCCGGCCCTGTCCGGCCCAATCTCGCCGTCCCAGCGCGTCGGCGCCCCCGTCTCGACCCAGTTCGCAGAGGTCCGCCACGGCGTGCCCATGCTGTCGCTGGACAACGCCTTCGACGAGGGCGAGGTGCGCGACTTCGTCGCTCGCATCGCCCGCTTCCTCAAGCTGCCGGGCGACGAACCGATCGCCTTCGTCGCCGAGCCCAAGATCGACGGCCTCTCGGCCAGCCTGCGCTACGAAAAGGGCGTCCTGGTCCAGGGCGCCACGCGCGGCGACGGCAAGACGGGCGAGGACGTGACCGCCAATCTGCGCACGCTGGACAGCATCCCCCAGACGTTGGCCGGCTCGGGCTGGCCAGACGTCATCGAGATCCGGGGCGAGGTCTACGCCCCCAACGCCGCCTTCGACGCCTTCAACGCGGCGGCCGAGGCCGAAGGCAAGCGCACCTACGCCAACCCGCGCAACTTCGCCGCCGGGTCGCTGCGCCAGAAAGACCCGAAGATCACGGCCCTGCGCCCCCTGACCTTCTTCGCCTACGCCTGGGGCGAGACCTCCGCCCCCTTCGCCGAGACGCAAGCCGGCGCGCTGGAGGCCTTCCGCAGCTGGGGCTTTCAGGTCAACGACCGCTCGGCCCGCGTCGAAGGCGCCGACGGCCTGATCGGCGTCTACCAGACGCTGGAGACCGACCGCAGCCGCCTCGGCTACGACATCGACGGCGTGGTCTATAAGGTCGACCGGCTGGACTGGCAGCAGCGCCTCGGCTTCATCGCCCGCAGCCCCCGCTGGGCCATCGCCCACAAGTTCCCGGCGCAACAGGCCACGACCGTTCTGGAAGGCATCGACATCCAGGTCGGCCGCACCGGTTCCCTGACCCCTGTCGCCCGCCTGCACCCCGTCACCGTCGGCGGCGTCGTGGTCCGTAACGCCACCCTGCACAACGAGGACGAGATCGCCCGCAAGGACGTCCGCGTCGGCGACACCGTCGTCCTGCAACGCGCCGGGGACGTCATCCCCCAGATCGTCGGCGTGGTCGAAACCCTGCGCCCCGACGACGCCCAGCCCTACATCTTCCCCACCGTCTGCCCCGTCTGCGGCTCCGAAGCCGTGCGCGAGGGGGACGAGGTCAAGCGCCGCTGCACCGGCGGCCTGATCTGCGACGCCCAGATCGTCGAGCGCCTCAAGCACTTCGTCAGCCGCCGCGCCTTCGACATCGAGGGCCTCGGCGAAAAGCAGCTGATCGCCTTCCACGCCCGCGGCTGGATCAAGGAGCCCGCCGATATCTTCCGCCTGGCCCGCGACGAGGAGAAGCTGGCCCTGCTGCGCGCCGAGGACGGCTATGGCGAGACCAGCGTCGGCAACCTGATCGCCGGGATCGACGCGCGCCGCGTCATCAGCCTCGACCGCCTGATCTTCGGTCTGGGCGTGCGCGAGATCGGCGAGCAGACCTCTCTGGTGCTGTCGCGCGCCTTCGGCAGCTGGACCGCCTTCCGCGACGCCTGCATGGCCGCCGCCAGCGGCCTCGCCAGCGACGACTGGAAGACCCTGGCCGCGACCCACGCCATCTCGACCCGCGTCTTGGGCCTGATGGCCGAGGCGCAGCCTCCCGCCGACGATCCGTGGCCGGAAGCGCCGATGGATCAGAAGATCGCCCTCGCCTTCCCCGGCATGGCCGCGCCCGCCCGCCGCTCGCTGGCGGAAATCTCCGAAGGCTGGTCCGACCTGACCCGCTGGGCCGCCGTCGCGCGCGATGAAGGCCCGTCCGACATGCTGAACCAGATCGCGGGCGTCTCCGGCGTCGGCCCGGTCGCCGCCGAGGCCCTGGCCCACTTCTTCCACGAGCCGCACAACCTTCAGGTCGTCGACGCCCTGCTGGCCGAACTCGAGCGCGTCGAGGACGTGGCCGCCCCCGTGACCGACAGCCCGGTGGCGGGCAAGACCGTCGTCTTCTCCGGCTCGCTGGAACGCTTCACCCGCGACGAAGCCAAGGCCCGCGCCGAAAGCCTCGGCGCCAAGGTCTCGGGCTCGGTGTCGAAGAAAACCGACTACGTCGTCGCCGGTCCCGGCGCCGGGTCCAAGCTGAAGGACGCCGAAAAGCACGGCGTGACCGTCCTGACCGAGGACGAGTGGCTGGCGCTTATTTCCTGATGCACGCCGTCGCCATCGACTTCGAAACCGCCAATGAGCAGCGGGCCAGCCCCTGCTCCATCGGCCTGGCCTGGATCAACGACGGCGTCATCGAATCCGTCGAGCACCACTACATCCGCCCGCCGGGGATGCGTTTCGCCAGTTTCAACATCGCCTTCCACGGCATCGGCCCCGAACAGGTCGAAGACGCCGAGGAGTTCCCCGCCGTCCTGGCCGCCATCGCCCCGCGTCTCGAAGGCCGCACCGTGCTGGCTCACAACGCCGCCTTCGACGTCAGCGTCATCCGCAACACCTGCGACCACTACGGCCTGACCTATCCCGAGTTCGACTACCTCTGCACCGTCAAGCTGGCCCAGATCAGCTGGCCCGAGTTTCCCTCGCACAAGCTGAACAACGTCTGCGCTGAACTGGGCGTCGCCTTCCGCCACCACGACGCGGCCGAAGACGCCTTCGCCTGCGCCTCCGTGGCCCTGGCGGCGGCGCAGGTGCATCAGGCGGCCGACTGCCGCGCCCTGGCCGACGCCAGCCGCCTGACCATGGGCCGCGTCTGGCGCGACGGCTATTCGGCCTGCTCCAACGCCGGAACCCGCCCCCGCCGTCCGCGCGGCGGCTGATCGACTCCTCCCGCAAAAGACGTCCGAATCCATCGCCTTAGGCGCCCGCAGCGCGGTCAACTTGACCTAAGGTCATGTAATCATTGAGTGAAGTTCACAATTTCGGCCTTGTTTCGGACCGAACCCCGGATCATCCTTCGTCCAAGGGATCGCCTCAACGATCCGTCAGAAGGAAAACGCCGATGAAGACCTCCGTCCTGACGGCGCTCGCCGTCGCAGCCGCCGCCCTCGCTTCTCCGGCCCTCGCCAGCGACCCGACCGGCCTGTGGCAGACGCCGACCAACGGCGGCCAGGTCCGCATCGAGCGTTGCGGCCAGGCCCTGTGCGGCGTCCTCGTCACCTCCAGCCATATCCGCGCCGATCCGAACGTGCGCGACGCCCGCAACAAGGACGAGTCCTTGCGGACCCGCCCCCTGCGTGGCCTGCGGATGCTGTCGGGCTTCACCGGCGGTCCGACCGAATGGCGCGGCGGCTCGGTCTACAACCCCGAGGACGGCGGCACCTATCGCGGCACCATCACCCTGACCAACGACAACACCCTGCGCCTGCGCGGCTGCATCGTCGCCCCCCTGTGCAAGACCCAGACCTGGACCCGCGTCCAGTAAGCCTCTCGCACAAGCCCGAAGGAAAGACGCCTCCCCCGCGATCGCGAGGGAGGCGTTTTCACATCAGCGGTTCAGCGAGCTCATGCCGCCGGGCGCATAGCGCTCGCCCGCCGCCGCCCCGCGCGGGAAGACAGCCTCGATCCGCGCCAGATCATCCGGCGTCAGCACGATGTCCGCCGCCGCCGCGTTCTGTTCCAGCGTGGCGATCCGGCGCGTGCCGGGGATGGGGACCAGATCCTCTCCCTGCGCCAGTACCCACGCGAGAGCCAACTGCGCCGCCGTCACCCCCTTGTCCGACGCGATGGCGCCGACCGCATCGACCAGATCGAGGTTCTTCTGGAAGTTGTCGCCGGCGAAGCGTGGATTGGTGCGGCGGAAGTCATCCGGCGCCAGGTCGTCGATCGACTTGATCTCCCCCGACAGGAAGCCCCGGCCCAGCGGGCTGTAGGGCACGAAACCGATGCCCAGTTCGCGCACCACGCCCAGCAGTTCGTCCTCCGGGTCGCGGCTCCACAGCGAATATTCGGTCTGCAAGGCCGTGATCGGATGCTCGGCATGGGCGCGGCGCAGGGTGGCGGGCGCCGCCTCGGACAGGCCCAGGAAGCGCACCTTGCCTTCCTTCACCAGTTCGGCCATCGCCCCGACCGTCTCCTCGATCGGCGTATTGGGGTCGATGCGGTGCTGGTAATAGAGGTCGATGTGGTCGACGCCCAGACGGCTGAGGCTGCCCTCGACCGCGCGGCGCACATTGGCGGGCGAGCCGTCGGTGATCGCCGAGCCGTCCGGTTGGCGGTTGATGCCGAACTTGGTGGCGATGAAGGCTTCGTCACGGCGCCCTTTCAGCGCCTTGCCCAGCAGGACTTCATTGGTGTGGGGGCCGTACATCTCGGCCGTGTCGAACAGGGTGACGCCCAGGTCGAGCGCGCGGTGGATCACCGCGATGGATTGGGCCTCGTCCGCTGCGCCGTAAAAAGCGCTCATGCCCATACAGCCCAGACCGACGGCCGAGACCTCAGGGCCGTTACGGCCCAGCTTGCGCATCTTCATCCGCGCATTCCTTCTGATGTGAGGGGGTCGGCGACGCATCCACCGACGCGCTTCAGATGGGCGCCGTAAAGCCTTATTTCAAGGGGCGCGCCTTCACCCTACCCGCTCATCCCGGCGGACGCCGGGATCCAGTAAGAGCCCCGCGCTCCACAACCGGCCGATGGACTTGAAGCCAAAGCACTGGGTCCCGGCGTCCGCCGGGATGAGCGGATGGTTCAGAGCAAACTGGCCACGATGGACAGGATGGTCGCCGTCGCCACGGCGTTCAGCGCCATGCCCAGACTGGCGAAGGCGCCCGCCGTCTGATCTACCTGAAACGCCCGCGCCGCGCCGAATCCGTGCGCCGACACCCCGACCGCAAAGCCCCGCGCCCGATAGTCCCTGATCTTCAGCAGGTTCAACAGCGGCGTCGCCGTCATCGCCCCGATCACTCCGGACATCAGCACGATCACCGCCGCCAGAGCCGGTATGCCCCCCAACTGAGAGGCCACAGCCATCCCCACCGGCGTCGTCGTGGCGCGCGGGGCGATGGAGGCGATGATCTCTGCGGGCGCACCGAACAGCCAGACGATGCCCACGGCGCTGACGATGGCCGTCGCGGCCCCGGCCAGCAGGGCGCAAGTCAGCGGCTTGGCCAGCCGCCGAATCGTCGCCCGCTGCGCCCAGATCGGCACGGCCAGCCCCACCACCGCCGGTCCCAGCAGAAAGCCCAGCACCTGCGTCGCCTCGGCGTATGTCGCATAGGGCGTCTTCGTCGCCAGCAGCACCCCGATCAGCACCGGCGTCGCCAGCAGCACCGGATGGCACAACGGATAGCGCCCGCTGCGCCGCGACAGGATGTCGGCCGCCTCAAACACCGCCAGCGTCACCGCCAGCCACAAAAGGGGCGTCGCGATCAGACCGCTCACGACGCGCCCTCCCCGCTATCATCAGGTTCGGGCTCACGTCCGGCCACGACGCGGAACGCCAGCGCCGTCACCGCCAGCGTCAGCAGGGTCGAGACCACAACCGCCACGACGATGCCGACGCCATAGCGCGACAGGATCGCCCCCTCCTCCATCACCCCGACAGCGGCGGGCACGAACATGATCGACAGATGCGCCGTCAGCCAGCCCGTCACCTGGGTCAGCGTCAGCCGCTCCCTCGGAACAAGGGCCAGCCACGCCAGCAGCAGCACCATGCCGATCACCGACCCCGGCAGGGGCAGGCCCGTCAGCCGGTGGATGACCTCGCCCGCCAGTTGGCAGACGAGCAGCAGGGCGATGGCGCCGATCATCGGATCAGAGCGGCGCCGTCTGCGCCTTCAGCCATTCCAGCGCCGCCTCGTCCTTCTGCACGCCGTCCGCCAACAGAGGCCCGACCTTGGCCAGAACCTCGGCGTGATAGGCGTCGACGTAAGCCCGCTCGTCCGCCGTCAGCAGCGCTGTATCGATCAGACGCCGATCCAGCGGCGCCAGCGTCAGCTGCTCGAACCCGTGCATCGGCCGCTCGCCGCCCGGAACCTGGGCCGGGGCCGTGACGACCTGCAGCGTCTCGATGCGGATGCCCCACTCGCCCTCGCGGTAATAGCCCGGCTCGTTCGACAGAATCATGCCGGTCAGCAACGGCTGGTCCGTGCCCCATCCGGCGATGCGCTGCGGTCCCTCGTGCACGCCCAGATACGACCCCACGCCGTGGCCCGTGCCGTGGTCGAAGTCGAAGCCAGCGTTCCACAGCGGCTGGCGCGCGACGGCGTCCAGTTGGCGCCCGCTGGTCCCGGCGGGGAAGCGGATCACCGCCATGGCGATGTGGCCCTTCAGGACCAGGGTGAACATCCGGCGCTGATCGGCCGTGCCCTGACCGATCGCCATGGTGCGGGTCACATCCGTGGTCCCGTCCAGATACTGACCGCCGCCGTCCACCAGCAGCAGCGAGCCCGCCTCCATCGGCCGGATCTTGGCGCCGACCGGCTTGTAGTGCGGCAGGGCGCCGTTCGGCCCGACCCCGGCGATGGTGTCGAAGGACAGATCCTTCAGCATCCCGGTCGCCTCGCGGAAGCCTTCCAGCGCCTCGACCACCGCCCGCTCGTCCGGCAACTCCTTCTGCGCGACCGTATCGACCCAGTGCAGGAAGCGCGTCAGGGCCGCGCCGTCGCGGATGTGCGCCTGACGGCTGCCCTCGATCTCGACGGCGTTCTTCTGGGCGCGCGGCAGGGCGCAAGGGTCCATGCCGCGCACGATGGTCGCGCCCGCCGCTTCCAGTCGGTCGAAATACCAGGCCGAGGACACGGCCGGGTCGATCATCACCTTGCGGCCCGACAGGGCGTCCAGCGCGCCCGGCAGCGCTTCGGGCGCCTCCAGTGTCACGGCGTCGCCCAGCCAGCCTGGCAGTTCGTTCGTCACCTTGGCCGGGTCGAGGAAGACGCTGGCCGTCCCGTCGGCCTTCACCACCGCCTGTCCCAGAGGCAGCGGCGTGCGGATCACATCGCCGCCGCGAATGTTGAACAGCCAGGCCAGCGACGACGGCGCCGTCAGCACGGCGGCCTCAGCTCCGGCGTCGGCGACAGCCTTGCCGATGCGGGCGCGCTTGGACGCGGCGTCCTCGCCGGAAAAGCGGTCCTCATGCGGGACCACCGGCGCCTGCGGCTGGGCCGGACGGGCGTCGCCCCAGGCCAGATCAATCGGATTGGCCTCGACCGCCTTCAGCGTCGCCTCGGCCTTCTCGACGGCGGCGCGCAGGGTCGCCAGCGCATCGGGGCTGTGCAAGCGCGGGTCATAGCCGATCACCGAACCCGACGGCACGGCCGCCAGCCAGTCGGCCAGTTTGTTCAGCGGCTGACGCTCGAACAGTGCCCCGTCCGTCTGGGCCTTGGCCTGCACCGTATAGCGGCCGTCGACGAAGACCGCCGCGCGATCCTTCAGCACCACGCCCGCCCCGGCCGAGCCGGTGAAGCCGCTGACCCAGGCCAGCCGCTCATTGGCGTCGGGCAGGTATTCGTTCTGATGCTCGTCCTCGTGCGGGACCAGCAGGCCGTCGAGGCCCTGCTTGGCCATTTCGGCGCGGAGCAGAGGCAGGTGCTTGGCCCCGAAGGACGGATCGGTGGTTTCGTCGAATGTCTGGCGCATGGGTCGCTCTTATACCCTTCTCGTCCGGCGCGAGAAGGCGGCTTTCCGGCCCATCCGCCGCGTTCGCGATTTTTCGCCCCGACCTTCAGAACAAGCAGGGCGTCCGCGCTTCAGTCGGCGTCTTTCCGCACATCCTTCGCCGCCGCCTTCAGGCGATGGCCCACCTCGACGATGGCCGTCAGCGCCGGGATCAGTTCGCCGCCCAGCGCCGTCAGAGCGTATTCGACCGAAGGCGGCGAGGTCGGCACGACCCGTCGATCCAGAACGCCCCGCGCCTGCAACTCGCGCAGACGCTGGGACAGCACCTTGGCGGATACGGGCGGAATGTCGGCGCGAAGCTCGCTGAACCGCCGCGGGCCTTCGCGCAGATGCCAGATCACATTCGCCGCCCAGGCTCCCGAGATCACCGCCATGCACTCGGTCAGGTCGCATCGTTCCGGCGGCGGCGCGCTGCGGTTCTTGCGCATCTTGAGGGTCATGTCGAAAGCCGCCGGTTACCGGGAAGAAACTCCATAATGCGATAACCATTGGAAACTTTATTGGCAATGGAAACCTCGACGCCTAGGTCTGCCCTCTCTTCAGACAGGAGCTTTTCCATGCGCCTCTACTTCAAGCCGGGAGCGTGTTCGCTCGCCTCCCGGATCGTCCTCATCGAACTCGGCCAGGCGTTCGAGGCGATCAGGGTCGATACCGACGCGGGCCTGACCGAGGACGGTCGCGACTATCGCGCCGTCAATCCGCGCGGCTATGTGCCGGCTCTGGAGCTCAAGGACGGCCGGGTCGTCACCGAGAACCCGGCTGTGCTTCAGTATCTGGCCGACCTGCAGCCCGATCGTCTGGCGCCCGCCGCCGGGAGCTGGGATCGCGTGCGCCTGCAAGAGGCCCTGAGCTTCATCTCTTCCGAGCTGCACAAGGCCTTCTCGCCCTTCTTCCACGGCGAGGCGCAGGGCGAACGCCGGGCGCCGGCCGAGGCCCTGCTCAAACGACGCCTCGGCGAGGTCGAACAGATGCTTGGACAGGAAAGCCCCTACCTGCTCGGAGATCGAATGAGCGTGGCGGACATCTATCTGTTCGTCGTGCTGAACTGGACGGGCTTCATCGGCTTCAGCCTTCAGGGCTGGCCGCGCCTGTACGACCTCATGTCGCGCATGGGCGCCCATGCGTCCGTAAGGGCCGCCCTGCTGCAAGAAGGCCTGCTGAAGGACGCCGCATGACCGCCCCCTTCCCCCAGATCACACGCCTGCTCACGGACTATTTCGACGGCCTCTACGACTGCGATGTCGAAAAGCTGACGTCGGTCTTCCACCCGCAGGCCGTCTACGCCACCGCCGACGAGACGCCCCTGCTGTTCCGCACCATGGAGGAATACCTCCCCATCGTCGCGGCCCGGCGATCGCCCGCCTCGCGCCAGGAGCCGAGGCGGGATCATATCGACGAGATTCAACTGGCCGGCGACAATACGGCGCTTGCGCGGGTTCGCTGCTCGATCGGCGACCGGGACTTCGTCGACTTCCTGTCTCTCGTGCGCACCGACGGCCAGTGGCGGATCATCGCCAAGGTCTTCCAGATCATCGAACGCAAAGCCTAGGAGGGGCGCAGCAATGCCTTACGTCAACATCCGGATCACCCGCGAAGGCGCGACACGAGAACAGAAGGCGCAGTTGATCGCCGGCGTCACCGACCTTCTTTACGAGGTGCTCGACAAGCCGCCCGCCGTGACCTTCGTGGTCATAGACGAGGTGCCGTTGGAGGATTGGGGCGTCGGCGGCCTGCCCGTCGATGAATACCGCCAGTCCCTCGCCGCTGCGCCGAAGAGCTAGAGCGCCCGGCCCGCGCGACAAAGCAGCCCGGCCTTTTCAGCCGGGCTGCGCTTGTTTGCGAACAACCGCCGTTGCGCCCTACTTCTTGCGCAGTTGCAGGGCGCTCCACGCATCATGATGGATCGTCTGCTCGACCACGAAGCCCAGCGGCAGATAGGCCTCCAGAATCCGCTCCTCCTGGGTGCGCAGCAGGCCCGACAGGATGGCGACCCCGCCCGACTTCAGCGCCGCCCCGATCTCGGGCGCCAGGAACACCAGCGGCGCCGCCAGTATGTTGGCGAACACCAGATCATAGGGCGCGTGTTGGGCGATGCTCGCATCGCTCAGGCCGTCGGCGAAATAGAACTCGCACTTGGCGTCGTTGATCTGGGCGTTCTCATTGGCGATGCGGGCCGAGGGCTCGTCGATGTCGGTGCCGACGGCGATGGGCGACCCCGTCCTGGCCGCCGCGATGGCCAGAACGCCCGTGCCGCAGCCCACGTCCAGCACCTTCTCGAAGCTTTCGGTCTTCAGCAGATTGTCGAACGCCTCCAGGCAACCGACCGTCGTGCCGTGGTGGCCGGTGCCGAAGGCGGCGCCCGCGTCGATCTTCAGATTGACCCGGCCTTCAGGAATCTTGCCCTGATCATGCGCGCCGTAGACGAAGAAGCGCCCGGCCTCGACCGGCGGCAGGCCCGACAGGCTCATGGCCAGCCAGTCGGCGTCCGCCAGCTTCTCGACCACGACCTCCAGCCCCGGCGTGGCGCGCAGGATTTCGGCGATGTCCTCGGCCTCTTCATCGGTCGTGGGGAAGGCGTCGATGCGCCAGATTTCCTTGTCCTCGTCCTCTTCCAGGATGGAATAGGTCGCGTTCTCCAACAGGGGGTTGGCGTCGATGGCGGCGGCGGCGGCTTCGGCCGGGGCGCGATCGCCGCGCGCGATCACCTGAACTGCGGATTCGGACATTTCTCAAACACCGTTATAATGACGAATCGCCAGTGCGGGCTTGTCCTTACGCCCGTGTCCAACGAGGGGTCGGGGAGTTTATGGCCAAAGCACCGTCTGATACGAAACCTGCCGCGAAAGCGGCTTCCGCCGCTTCCAAGCCGAAACCGGCGGCAAAGTCGAGCGCGACAGCGACAAAAGCTGACGCCAAGCCCAAGGCCGTAAAGGCCCCCGCCGCGACGAAGGCCGCCGCCAAGGCTCCGGCCAAGGCGGCCAAGCCTGCTGCGGCCAAGACCGCCGCTGCGCCGAAGGCAGCCGCACCAAAGACCGCCGCTAAGGCGCCGGCCGCCAAGAAACCCGCAACGGCAAAGGCTCCGGCTGCAGCAAAGGCGACCACGGCCAAGGCCGCTGCGCCGAAGAAGGCTGCGGCTCCCAA
>NZ_GL883086.1:196728-223865 GCF_000204035.1 Brevundimonas diminuta ATCC 11568 | reverse complement strand
GAGCCGCCTGTTCAGGCGACGGCGCCCAAGCCCGCCGCCGAGCCGGTCAAGCCGGTCGAGGCCCCCGCCCCGCAGAAGAAGGGCTTCTTCGCCCGTCTGTTCGGCTGGTGATCAGAGGCTGATCGCAAACGCAAAGAAGGCCGGAGAGGACGCCCTCTCCGGCCTTCTTCAATTCTCATGGCTGAGACGGCTTATTCCGGCAGGTCTTCCGCCAGGATGGCCATTTCGAACATGAAGGAGCCGGCTTCGTCCTCATCTTCGAACACCACGCCGATGAACTCGTCATCGACATAGACTTCGGCGGAGTCGGCGACCTTGCGGGCCTTCACCTTGATGCCGCCGTGGTTGAAGGTGCGCTTCAGGTGCGTCTCGACGCGCTTCAGGTCGTTCTCGGTCACGGGGTCAGCCTCGTTTTGGCGCCGGTGAGGCGCATGTCGTTGGCCGCGGACCCTAGAGAAGCCGCCCCGCCTTGGGAAGCCCGCGCGTCAGGCGTCCACAGGCGCAGCGACCGCCCTCAGATCACGAAGTCATAGACGATGTCGGACAGCGTATGGTCCATGGTCCGCGCAGGCGTGGCGTCGGTCGGGCAGTTGACCAGCCTTGCCGGCACCCCCGCCACGGTGCAGCCCGCCGGCACCGGCTTCAGCACCACCGAGCCGGACGCCACCTTGGCGTAGTCGCCGACCGTGATGTTGCCCAGCACCTTGGCCCCCGCGCCCAGCAGGACGCCGCGCCCGATCTTCGGGTGACGGTCGCCGCGCTCGGCCCCGGTCCCGCCCAGGGTCACGGCGTGCAGCATGGACACCTCGTCCCCGATCACCGCCGTCTCGCCGATGACGATGCCCGTGCCGTGGTCCAGGAAGACGCCCGAGCCGATCCGCGCCGCCGGGTGGATGTCCAGCTGGAACAGCTCCGAAATCCGGCTCTGGAAATGGAAGGCCAGGGTGTCGCGGTCCTGCTCCCACAGCCAGTGCGCCACGCGCCAGGCCTGCAGCGCCTGGAACCCCTTGAAATACATGAAGGGCTGCAACAGCGACCGGATCGCCGGATCGCGCTCCTGCACCGCCTTCAGGTCCGCCTCGGCGGCGGCGACAATGCCCGGATCGGCGGAGAAGGCCGACAGGGCCACCTCGCGCACCGTCATGGCCCCCAGCTCCGCATCGCCCAGCTTGCGCGCGATCTGGAAGCTCAGCGCCCCGGCGAAATCCTCATGCGCCAGGACGACGGCGTTCAGCTGCGACGCCAGGCGCGGCTCCTCGCGCGCAGCGTCTTCGGCGGCGGCGCGCAACTGCGCCCACAGGTCCGGCTGCTTCGGCACGACTTCCAGCTTGGCCATCAGGCTTCCTTCGACTTCAGGCGGCGATCCTACGCGCCCAGCATGGCGCGCGCCAGCGCGGCCGGCAGTTCGCCCTCCCGCGCCATATGGTAGGCGCGGTACGCCGTCGCCACCGTCAGCCCGTCGCGCACCGCCCCGCGCGCGATCTCGGCCATCAGATCGCGGAAGGGAACGCGCGCCGTCAGAAAGACCTCGGTCTCGTCCGGCGCCGTCTCGGTCGCCTCCAGTCCCCAGGCCACCCAGGCCATCGCCCGTTCGTCGGTGATGGAGTTGGACAGGTCCAGGTCCAGCGCCGCGCGCCAGTGCTGCGCCGTCAGCCCCGCCTCCTCGGCCAGTTCGCGCTTCACGGCCTCGAACGGGTCTTCCCCTTCCGGCGCCCCGCCCTCGGGCATCTCCCACGAATAGCGCATCAGGGCGAAGCGGTGCTGCCCGACCAGGCTGACCGTCCCGTCGTCATGCAGCGGCAGCACGCCCGTCCCCACATTCTTCGGCCGCATGACCACATAGTCGGCGTCAGCCCCCGTCGGCGCGATCGCCGGGTGGCGCGTCACCCGCATCCACGGCGTGTCGACTAGGTCGCTGGTCCCCAGGCTGCGCCACGGCGGCGTGTCCGGCAGGCCCTCGGCCCAGCGAGGCTTGATGTCGCGGATCTGACTCATGCCCCTGCTATGGCGCAGCGCGCCCCGAAAGCCTAGCTATCGGCCATGAGCCAGTCAGACCTCGCTTCCGCCCTGCCCCTGCCCGTCCGTTCGGACGAGCTGCTGTCGCGCCTGGCCGTGCGCCGCTCGGCCCCGGCCCAGTCGTTGGCCCTGCCCGGCCCCTCGGACGCCGAGATCGAGCAGATGCTGCTGCTGGGCGCCCGCACGCCGGACCACGGCAAGCTGTTTCCCTGGCGCTTCGTCATCCTGGGCCCGCGCAGCCGCGCCGAACTGTCGGAAGCCCTCGCCGCCCTGGGCGAAACCCAGAACCGCACCGGCAAGGAGATCGCCGCCCTGGCCAAGCTGGCCAACCCGCCGCTGACCGTCATGGTCGTCTCGACCCCGATCCAGGGCCACAAGGTGCCGGTCTGGGAGCAGCAGTTGTCCGCCGGCGCCGTCTGCATGAACCTGGAACACGCGGCCAACGCCCTGGGCTATTCGGCCAGCTGGATCACCGACTGGTATTCCTACGACCCCGCCGCCGTCGCCCTGTTCGGCGTCGAGGACGGCGAGAGCATCGCCGGCTTCATCCACGTCGGCTCCCTGTCCGAGCCCCCGCTGGAACGCCCCCGCCCGAACCTGGAGCACAAGGTGACGGCGCGCCCCTGAGGCGGGTCAAAGCCGATCGACGGCGGCTTTCAGCTTCCCGGCGACCACGGCGGCCTTGTCCTTGAGCGCGGAATTGTCGATCGCCTGCATCGAGGCCACGGGATCGATGGCCGAGACCTCGGTGCGGCCGCCGCCCGCGTCCTGCACCACCACATTGCACGGCAGCATGGCGCCGACCTTGTCCTCCAGCCCCAGCGCCTCGAAGGCCAGCTTGGGATTGCAGGCCCCCAGGATCGTATAGGCGCGGAAATCCTCGCCCAGCTTGGCCTTGAAGGTGGCGCGCAGGTCGATCTCGGTGATGACGCCGAACCCCTCCTGGCCCAGGGCCTCGCGCGTCGCATCCAGCGCCGCCTCGAACGGCAGATCCAGCGTCTTGCTGAAATGATAGGTCGCCATGGTCCTCTCCTTCGTCGCCGAGGTCCAGCAAACGCCCGGACGGCGCAGGCGTTGCCTCAGTCCCGCGGCTCCTCCTCCGGCCGATGCACGATCGACACCAACACCACCGAGATGATCATCAGCAGGAACCACGCCCCCAGCTTGTTCAGGCTGACCATCTCCCATCCGTCGCTCTGCCCCGGATAGACCCAGGCCCGCGCGAACGTCCCCAGGTTCTCCGCGAACCAGATGAACAGCGCCACCAGCCCATAGCCCAGCAGCAGCGGCATCGACCGCCGCGTCCGGTCGGCGGTGAACCAGAACCACCCCCGCATGAACAGCAGCCCCGTCGCCGCGAACAGCGCCAGCCGCACGTCCGGCAGCCAGTGATGGGCGAAGAAGTTGACGTAGATCGCCGCCGCCAGCACCCACGTCGTCCACAGCGGCGGATAGTTCCGCACCCGGATATGGAAGATGCGCTGCACCCGCGCGATGTAGCTGCCCACCGCCGCATACATGAAGCCCGAGAACAGCGGCACGGCGCCGATCCTCAGCACCGACTCCTCCGGATAGATCCACGACCCGTGATAGGTCTTGAACAGCTCCATGATCGTCCCGGCGACATGGAACAGGAAGATGACCCGCGCCTCCTCCCAGCTCTCCAGCTTCAGGGCCAGCATCGCCGCCTGTATCCCCAGCGCCCCCAGCACCAGAAAGTCATAGCGCGCCAGCGGCGCTTCATCTGGCCAGAACAGAAACGTCCCCAGGATCAGCGCCAGCATCGCCCCGCCGAACAGACACGCCCACCCCTGCTTCAGCCCGAACCACAGGAACTCATAGGCGTACCGGCGAAGGCGCGAGCGATCGCCCCACGCCTCCGCGCGGGTCATCAGGCGACGGCCCCAGGCTTCGAGCGGGAGGCGGGCGGACGGCCTCACCACATCCTTGGTAGAACGCATGTCAGAACGGTTCATGAATGAGATTTAAGTTGATGGACATTGCCCACCGGCTCCTTATGACCTGCCAAAGAGAAGGATCTAGGCGAATGTCGCTTTCAAAAATTACTCTTGTCGTCTCAAGCTTGGCCTTAGGCCTTCTGATCACATCCTCCCCTCCCGAATCACAGGATCTGGCAGGATACTTGTCTCAACACGGCTACAACTCTATCGCCATGAGCAAGCTCTCCACGGGCCATGAGACCGTGGAGGTCGAGATCAACGGCGTATCCGGGCGCTTTGTTCTCGACTCAGGCGCCGGCGCCACCGTCGTCCATTCCGCACGGCTGTCGAAATACGGCCTGGTCCCTACGCAGGATTCGCCCGAATCTGTCGGCATCGGCGCAGGCGGTCAGTCCTTGATCACGAGCTATCCGCTTCAGTCCCTGACGATCGACGGCGTCGCTCTGGATTTGGACCAGGTGCGCGGAATGAACCTGTCCGGGGTCGTAGAGGCGCTGAGCGGCGCCACGGGCGCCGAAATCGACGGAGTTGTCGGCCAGGACGTGCTAACCCGCTATCAGGGGGTCATCGACGTGAACGCCCAGCAGTTGTTCCTGCGCCCCCAGCCGCGTTGAACCGCTAAGAGCGGCGCCCCTCACCCCCGCCCGCGATACCCCGCCACGCCCTGATCCGGCAGCCACACGCCCTCCAGCGGCGCGCCCGTCTGCCAGAAGACGTCGATGGGGATGCCGCCACGCGGATACCAATAGCCGCCGATGCGCAGCCATTTCGGTTGCAGCAGCTCGGTCAGGCGCTTGCCGATGGCGACGGTGCAGTCCTCGTGGAAGGCGCCGTGGTTGCGGAAGCTGGTCAGGTACAGCTTCAGGCTCTTGCTCTCGACCAGCCAGTCGCCCGGCACATAGTCGATGACGAGGTGGGCGAAGTCGGGCTGACCCGTCACCGGGCACAGGCTGGTGAACTCCGGCGCGGTGAAGCGCGCCACATAGAGGGTGTCGGCGTGCGGATTGGGCACGCGCTCCAGCACCGCCTCTTCCGGGTTGGTCGGGGCGGCGGTCTGGACGCCGAGCTGGCTGAGGCTGTCGGTATAGTGGGTCATGCCCGCCATTTAGGCGTTCGGCCCGCCAAAGAAAACGCCGCGCCCGCCGCAATCGGCCATCCGCCTGTCGCACCTGTGCTAGACTGCCCTGCGGCCGAGGGGAGAGCGGCCGTCAGGCGCTGGGGGATTTCAGACGATTCAGACGAATTGGACTCTGTTTTTTCTCGAGACCGGCGCGCCATCGCGGACCTCGATTGCTGAAGATCAATGCGCGCGTCGCCGGATCGGCCGATCGCTCGACGTCAAGCGGAAAGGATCGGGATCATGGCCGTCCCACAGAGCAAGACCGAGTTGTTGAGCGCGATCGAGGTCAGCTTCGACAAGCTGATGACTGACCTTCGTGCGGTTCCGCTCGACCTGGCGGACGACTGCGGCCTGGACGGTCACGCCGCCGGAACGCGCATGAGCATCGCCAACCTCGTCTCCTATCTGATCGGATGGAACGAACTGGTTCTCAAATGGCTGGATCGCGACAAGGCCGGTCTGACCGTCGACTTCCCGGAAACCGGGTTCAAGTGGAGCGAACTGGGTCGCCTCGCCCAGAAATTCTATCGCGACTATGAGGCCCTGCCCTATCCGGCCCTCCTTCAGCGGCTGGAGGCCGCCAAGGAGCGCATCGTCTCAGAGATCGAAAGCCGTTCGGACGACACCTTGTACGGGCGCGACTGGCTCGACGGGAAATGGACCATGGGGCGGATGATCCAGTTCAACACGTCCTCTCCCTACGCCAATGCGCGCGCCCGGCTCAGAAAGCGGCTCAGGGCGAAACAGGCCTCGGCGGCCGGCGCCTGACAGTGGGAGCCGAACCGCATTGCCTTCCCCGACGACACCCGGTTAGCGTGGCTTAAAGCAACGCATCCCTTCAGGAGAGACGACCCGTGGCCATTCCCGCTTCCCTGCAGTCCGGCCTGAAGCTGCCGGTGATCGCCTCGCCCATGTTCCTGGTGTCCGGGCCGGATCTGGTGGTCGAGGCCTGCAATGCGGGCGTGATCGGCACCTTCCCCTCGCTAAACCAGCGCACGACCGAGGGCTATCGGGAGTGGCTGCACGAGATCAAGTCGCGGCTGAAGCCCGACGCCGCCCCCTTCGGCGTCAACCACATCATCCACCCGACCAACTCGCGCCTGATGGCCGACATGATGGTCTCGGTCGAGGAGAAGGTGCCGCTGATCATCACCTCGCTCGGCGCCGTGCGCGACGTGGTTGATGCGGTGCACGGCTATGGCGGCGTGGTCTTCCACGACATCGCCAATGTGCGTCATGCGCGCAAGGCGGCCGAGGCGGGCGTCGACGGCCTGATCCTGGTCGCCAACGGCGCGGGCGGGCACGCCGGCGTGGTGAACCCCTTCGCCCTGATCAACGAAGTGCGCGGCTTCTTTGACGGGACCATCATCCTGGCGGGCTGCATCTCGACCGGCCAGGACGTGGCGGCGGCGCTGATGATGGGCGCGGACTTCGCCTATATGGGCACCCGCTTCATCGCCACGACCGAGAGCGCGGCCCAGCCCCACTACAAGGAGCTGATCGTCCAGTCGGGCTCGGCCGACATCACCTATACGCCCGCCGTGTCGGGCATTCCGGCCAACTTCCTGACCCCCTCCCTGGTCGAGAACAAGATCGACCCCAAATCCCTGCCCGAGCACAAGCTGGACATGGGCGAGGAGGCCAAGGCCTGGAAGACCATCTGGTCGGCGGGCCAGGGTTCGGGAGCCGTCCACGACGTGCCGACAACGGCTCAGCTTGTCGCTCGGCTGACGGACGAGTTTTCGCAAGCTTGTGATAAATTCGACAAGAAGCGCCTCTAGGAAGCGACCTCGACACTCCCCTATCGAGGCCGACCATGCGCATCCTGACGACCGCCCTGAAGACGACCGTCCTGGCGACCGCCCCGCTCCTGATCCTGGCCTCGACGGCCCAAGCACAGGCGCAGGACATGCCCGGCCGCTGGAGCTTCAGCGCCGGCGCCGCCAGCGACAACCGCTCCAAGGACGCCTCCAAGTCGGACGGCGATCCCTTCGTCTGGGGCGCGGCGGAATGGGAAAGCGACAGCGGCCTCTTCTACGTCAGCCCCGCCGCCGAAACGATCAAGAGCGGCGGCTCGGAGCTGGAGGTCGAACTGGCCGGCGGCGTGCGTCCCCAATGGGCCGGCTTCGACTTCGACCTGAACGTCGCGCACAAGTGGCGGGTGGACGCCAACCCCGGCTATGACGCCAACGCCTGGGAGTTCACGGCCGACATGAAGCGGTCGATCGGCCCGGCCAGCGCGCGCCTGCGGCTGCAGCACTCGCCCGACGGCGCCGGTTCGGTGAAAGCCTGGACCTGGGTCGCGGTGCGCGGCGGCTGGGACTTCACCGACAAGCTGAACGTCTCGGCCGAGATCGGCCGCCGCGAACAGGACAACAGCGTCGACTACACCGGCTACAACATCGGCGCATCCTACGCCCTGACCCGCAATCTGGAGGCCGATCTGCGCTGGCACGGCACCAACGCCAAGATTCCTGGCGAACAGTACGCCGACGCCCTGGTCGCCGGGATCAGCGTTTCCTTCTGATCCGGGCGCGGCGCGTTTCGGGCGCCCGGTTTCACCTTTGGCCCGAAAGGGCCTAGGCTACGGTCATGACTTTTCGACCGACGACCTTGGAACGTGCGTATCAACTGGCCGAAAGCGGCGGCTGCCGGACGGTAGGCGACGTCAAACAGGCCCTGAAGATGGAGGGCTATGAGCGGATTCAGGATGCGCTCTACGGCTCGACCATCACCTCGGCCCTGCGCAAGCTATGTCAGGAGAACTGGGTCTCGCCGCCGGAAACGGCCGAGCCCTGACGCCCCGGCTCTTGCATTAGGACACCGGAGCGTCCACCTTAGAGGGGTCGATCTCTCTGCGTCACGCTCTGCCTTCTGCCCCGCGCACCGAGGTCTAAGCCGATCCATACAGACCCGACAGGTCTTCAGGGACGTTCTCTGAGGCCAACTTCTAGCGGAGGTCCTGAAAATGGCTACCGGCACTGTTAAATGGTTCAACTCCACCAAGGGCTACGGCTTCATCCAGCCGGACGACGGCGGCAAGGACGTCTTCGTCCACATCTCGGCTGTCGAGCAAGCCGGCCTGCGCGGCCTGGACGAAAACCAAAAGGTTTCCTACGAAATCGAGCGCGACCGTCGCTCGGGCAAGGAATCGGCTGGTCAACTGAAGACCGAAGGCTGATCCGGCTCCATCGCCAGCCGCGTCAGCAATGACGGGCCGACGATGACAGGATTTAAAGCGCGCAGGGGTCGCCCTCTGCGCGCTTTTCTTTTGCCCCTAGGCCGCCAGCGAGGGCCGCCGCAGCTGGACGAAGTCCGCCCCGCTGGGCGACTGGAACAGGCGCAGATCGAACTCGGGCAGGATCGCCAGCAGGTGGTCGAAGATGTCCGCCTGGATCGCCTCATACTCGGCCCAGGCCACGGTGGCGGTGAAGGCGTAGATCTCCAGCGGCAGCCCTGTCTCCGTCGGCTGCATCTGGCGCACCAGCAGCGTCATGTCCTGACGGATGCGCGGATGGTTTTCCAGATAGTTCTGCACATAGGCGCGGAAGGCGCCGATGTTGGTCGAGCGCCGCATATTGACCGGGTCGCGCCCGGCCTCGACCAGCTTGGCGTTCCAGTCGGCCATCTCGGCGCTCTTGTCGGCCAGGTAGTCGTCGATCAGCAGAAAGCGCCGCATCCGCTCGCGCTCGGCCTCGGTCAGGAAGCGCGCGCTGGTCTGGTCGATCAGCAGCGACCGCTTGATACGGCGCCCGCCGCTGTCCTGCATGCCGCGCCAGTTGCGGTAGGATTCGCTGATCAGCCGCCAGGTCGGGATGGTAGTGATGGTCTTGTCCCAGTTCTGGACCTTCACCGTGTGCAGGGCGATGTCGATGACGTCGCCGTCGGCGTTGACCTGGGGCATCTCGATCCAGTCGCCCACGCGCAGCATGTCATTGGAGTTCAGCTGAACCGACGCCACCAGCGATAGGATGGTGTCCTTGAACACCAACATCAGCACCGCCGCCAGCGCGCCCAGGCCCGACAGCAACAGCAAGGGCGATCGGTCGATCAGGGCCGCGATCACCAGAATGGTGGCGATGGCGTAGATGACGATCTTCAGAACCTGCAGATAGCCCTTGATGCTACGGCGATGGGCGCGCGGCGAGCGGGCGTAGAGGGCGTTGGCCATGTCCAGACCGGCGCCGATACCGATGGCCACGGCCACGATCATGAAGGCCCCGGCCACGTTCTGAACCAGGGTGACGAAGCCGGGCGCCAGATGCGGCACGCCGCCTATGCCCTGATGGATGATGACGGCCGGAACGACGCGGGTGAAGCTGCGCACCACAGGGCGCAGCAGCACGTCGAGATCATGCACCGCCCGCCCGACGATCCGCAGGATCAGTCGGGTCAGGATGCGGCGGACCACAAAGTCCGCGATAAAGGCGACTAGGACGAGAAGACAGAGCCCGATCAGCATCTCCGCGATCGGGAACTCCGCCAGGCGATCACGCATGGCGATGAAATCAAACATGGGCCCAGCCTAGGCAGGCCTACCGGGGATTTGAACCCCGGCGCCTCAATCAGCCTCAGCCGATGGCCTGGTCCAGGTCGGCGATCAGGTCGTCGATGTCCTCGACCCCGACCGACAGGCGGATCAGATTGTCGGTGACGCCTCCCGCCTCACGCACCTCTTTGGGCACGGATGCGTGGGTCATGATGGCCGGGTGGTTCACCAGGCTCTCCACGCCGCCCAGCGACTCGGCCAGGGTGAAGACCTGCACCCGCTCAAGCACCCGCTTGGTGCGCTCCAGATCGCCGTCGATCAGCACCGTGACCATGCCGCCGAAGCGGCCGTTCATCTGGCGCGCGGCCAGCTCGTGCTGCGGGTGGCTGACCAGGCCCGGATAAATGACCTTGGCGACCCCTGCCCGGTCTTCCAGCCAACGGGCCACCGCCAGGGCGTTCTCATTGTGCGCCTTCATGCGCAGGCCCAGGGTCTTCAGCCCCCGGTTGGCCAGGAAGGCGTCGAACGGCCCCATGACGCCGCCGATCGAGTTCTGCAGGAACTTCAGCTGGGCCGCCATCTCGGCGTCCTTGGCGACCAGAACCCCGCCGACGATGTCGGAGTGGCCGTTCAGATATTTGGTCGCCGAGTGCATGACCACATCGGCGCCCAAGGCCAGCGGCTGCTGGCTCCACGGCGTGGCGAAGGTGTTGTCGACGACCAGGATCAGCTTGTGCGCCTTGGCGATCTTCGACAGGGCCTCGATGTCGGCCAGCTTCATCAGCGGATTGGTCGGGGTCTCAACCCACAGCATCCGCGTCTTGTCGGTGATCGCCGCCTCGACCGCCGCCAGGTCGGTCAGGTCGATGTAGCTGAAGTCCAGCCCCATCGAGCGACGGCGCACCCGCTCGAACAGGCGCCACGAACCGCCATACAGGTCATCGCCGGTGATGATGTGCGACCCGGCGTCCAGCAACTCCAACGCCGTCGAGGTCGCCGCCATGCCCGAGCCGAAGCCGAAGGCCTGAACCCCGCCCTCCAGATCGGCGATGCAGGCCTCGAAGGCCTCGCGCGTCGGGTTCTTGCCGCGGGCGTATTCATAGCCCTTGTTCACGCCGGGGCTTTCCTGGGCGTAGGTCGAGGTGGCGTAGATCGGCGTCATCACCGCGCCCGTCGTCGGGTCCGGCTGCTGGCCCGCATGGATGGCGCGGGTCGAAAAGCCCTGGCGGTTCTTCAGTTCAGACATAGGCTTACCGGTTCAGGCTGAGGTGGTTGATCAGGTCGGTGCGGGTGATCAGGCCGACGAAGATCTCGCCGTCCAGCACGATGGCGACGCGGTCGCGATCGAAGACCGGGATCAGGGCGTCCAGCGACTCCGTCACCTGAAGCGTGTCCAGATCGCGCGTCATGGCCGAGGCGACCGGCTTGGCGAAGCGCTCCTTCCGCGTGATCTCGTCGGTGTTCATGATGTGGACGATGTCGCTTTCGTCCAGAATGCCGACCAGGCGGCCGTCCTGGATGACCGGCAGTTGCGACAGGCCGTCGCCGCGCATCCGCTTGAACGCGGTGTCCAGGGTGTCCTCCGGCCCGATCACCACCACGTCGCCGGCGGCGTATTTGCGGTTGATCAGGTCCGACAGGTCGCCGTGCAGTTCGCGCTCGGCCAGGCCCTGATCGGCCAGCCAGGCGTCGTTGTAGACCTTGGACAGGTATTTGGCGCCGGTGTCGCAGACGAAGGTCACGACCCGCTTCGGCTCCGTCTGCTCGCGGCACCAGCGCAGGGCCGTGGCGATCAGGGTGCCCGACGACGACCCCGCCAGAATGCCTTCCTTCAGCAGCAGTTCGCGCACCGTGGCGATCGCCTCGGCGTCAGGGATGGAATAGGCGACGTCGATCAGCTCGGGGTCGGTCGTCTCGGGCATGAAGTTCTGGCCGATGCCCTCGACGGTATAGCTGCCGTCCGGCCCGGCCACGCCCTCGTTGATCAGGCCCGCCAGCGCCGAGCCGACCGGGTCGGCCAGGATGATCTGGGCCTTGGAGCCTTGCGATTTGAAATAGCGGGCGTTGCCGGTGATCGTCCCGCCCGAGCCGATGCCGGCGACGAAGGCGTCGATGTCGCCGTCCATCTGCTCGAAAATTTCCGGGCCGGTCGTCTTGAAGTGGGCCTCGGAGTTGGCGTCGTTGGCGAACTGGTTGACGAAATAGCCGCCCGGAATCTGCTGGGCCAGGCGCTCGGCCATGTCGGTGTAATATTCCGGGTGGCCGTGCGGCACGTCAGAGCGGGTCAGGCGCACATCAGCGCCCATGGCGCGCAGGTGCTGAATCTTCTCCTTCGACATCTTGTCGGGAATGACCAGCAGGACGTTGTAGCCCTTCTGCTTGCCGACCAGGGTCAGGGCCAGGCCGGTGTTGCCCGCCGTCGCCTCGACGATGGTGCCGCCCGGCTTCAGCCAGCCCTGTTTCTCGGCCGCCTCGATCATCGACAGGGCGATGCGGTCCTTGATGGAGCCGCCGGGGTTCTGGCTCTCCAGCTTCAGGAACAGGCGGCAGGGGCCAGTGTCGATCCGCGTCACCTCGACCATCGGCGTCTTGCCGATCAGGTCCAGCAGGGTCTTGGCCGGACGGCTGAGAACAGGGGTGTCGGTCATCGACATGAAGGCAGGCTCCGTTGCACGGGTTTCAGGGGGAAGCTGGGCGTCGCGACCCTCGCGGTCAACTCATGCAAGTTTTCACCCTTTCGCCGCGAAGCGCGTTAGAAAGGGCGCAATGGTCAAGACACCGAAACGCCCCGTCGCGGGCCTGCCCGACAAAGAATCCCTCGTCGCCTTCCTGCGCGAGGCCGGAGAAGCCGAAAAGGCCGACATCGCGCGCGCCTTCGGCCTGAAGGGCGCCGAGCGCCGCGCCCTGCGCGACATGCTGAAGGAGCTTGAGGCCGAGGGCCGCCTGGGCAAGCGCGGCCGCAAGGGCTTTTCCGAAGCCGGCGCCCTGCCCCCCGTCGGGGTGGTCGATGTCGTGGATCGCGACGCCGACGGCGAACTATACGTCGAACTGGTCAAGAGCAGCGAGGACGCGCCGCGCGCCGTCCTGATGCCCGACCGCGAGGGTCGCGGCCCGGCGCCCGGCATGGGCGACCGCCTGCTGGTCAAGTTCAGCCGGGGCGTCGAAGGCTGGGAGGCGCGCCTGGTCAAGCGGCTGGACGCCGGAACCAACCGCGTGTTGGGCGTCATCCGCAAGGGCGGGCGCGAGACGCGGGTCGAGCCGGTCGACAAGCGCTCCAAGGACGTGCTGCTGGTGCCCGCCGCCCAGGCGACGGACCTGCGCGACGGCGACTTGGTGCTGGCCGCCGTCGAGAAGGGCGAGCATCGCTATGGCCCCAAGCGCGGCAAGATTCTCGAGAACATCGGGCGCGAGGACGACCCGCGCGCCGCCTCCATCATCGCCATCCACGCCCACGGGGTGCCGACCGGCTTCTCCGAGGCCGTCGAGCGCGAGGCCGAGGATCAGGCCGTCCCGACGCTGAAGGGGCGCGAAGACCTGCGCCACGTCCCCTTCATCACCATCGACCCCGCCGATGCGCGCGACCACGACGACGCCGTCTACGCCGAGCGTGATGAAGACCCCAAGAACGACGGCGGCTGGATCGTCTGGGTCGCCATCGCCGACGTCGCCGCCTATGTGCGCCCCAATACGGCGCTGGACCGCGAGGCGCGGGCCAAGGGCAACTCGACCTACTTCCCCGACCGGGTCGAGCCCATGTTGCCGGAAGTCCTGTCCAACGGCCTGTGCAGCCTGAAGCAGGGCGAGAACCGCGCCTGCATGGCCGTGCGCATGGTCTTCGACAAGGACGGCCGCAAGACCGGGCACAAGTTCACGCGCGGGCTGATGCGCAGCCACGCCAAGCTGTCCTACGAGCAGGCGCAGTCGGCCATCGACGGCCTGCTGGACGACGCCACCGGGCCGATCATGGAGGCGATCCTCTATCCGCTGTGGAACGCCTATCGCACGATGCTGAAGGGCCGCGAACGCCGCAGCCCCCTGGCCATCGAAAGCCCTGAGCGCCGCATCATCATGTCGCCCGACGGCGGCATCGCCGGCATCGAGCCGCGCAAGTCGCTGGAGGCCCACCGCCTGATCGAAGAGATGATGATCCAGGCCAACGTCTGCGCCGCCGAGACGCTGGAGAAGACGCACACGCCGCTGATCTATCGCGTCCACGATACGCCCAGCCAGGAGAAGATCTTCAACCTGGCCGACTTCCTGCACACCATCGGCAAGCCGTGGAACAAGGGCGAGGCGCCGAACACCAAACGCTTCAACAAGCTGCTGGAGGAAACCCGCGACACCCCGCACGCCGAGGTCGTCAACGAAGTCGTCCTGCGCACCCAGATGCAGGCCATCTACAGCCCCGAGAACGTCGGCCACTTCGGCCTGCACCTGGACCGCTACGCCCACTTCACTTCGCCCATCCGGCGCTATTCCGACCTGATCGTCCATCGCGGGCTGATCCGGGGGCTGAAGCTGGGATCGGACGGCCTGACCGACCGCGAGATCGCCGAACTGGGCGGCATCGCCGATCATGTCACCGAGACCGAGCGCCGCTCCATGGCCGCCGAGCGCGACGCCATGGATCGCTACATCGCCGCCTTCCTTGAGGAGCACGTCGGCGCGACCTTCACCGGCCGCATCACCGGCGTCACCCGCTTCGGCCTGTTCATCCGCCTGGACGAGACGGGCGCCGACGGACTGGTGCCGGTCTCGACGCTGGGCGACGAGTACTTCACCCACGACGACCGCGCCCACGCCCTGGTCGGCGAGCGCACCGGCAAGCGGTTCCCGCTGGGCCGCCGCGTCGAGGTGCGGCTGATGGAGGCCACGCCCGTCACCGGCGGCCTGGTGCTGGAGATGCTGTCCGAGCCGGACCCGCGCGATCCCAACGCTCCGGCCCCGCGCTACGGCATGCGCGGACGCGGTGGAGACGGCCCGCCCAAGCGTGGCAAAGGCCGCCCCGGCGGCCCCAAGCCCCGCAACGGCGCCAAGCCCTCCGGCGGCCTGAAAGGCGTCCGAAAGGGCAAGCGGCGGTGAGCGATGTCGTTTCCCTTCTCCCCTCGAGGGAGAAGGTGGCCTGCGGAGCAGGTCGGATGAGGGGGCTGTATCCGCACGCAGAACGACTGACGTTGAGGACGCGGCCAGCGTCCCCCTCATCCGTCTCGCTGCGCGATCCACCTTCTCCCCCGACGGGGAGAAGGAAGGAGTTTTATCCATGACCTCCCTCCCCTTCGACGCAGCCCAAGACCTGGCCGACGCGCCCCGTGTCGGCGGCGCTCAACGCCCCAAGGACGCGGCGACCCTGATCCTGACCCGCGACGCCAGGCGTCCTGAGGTGCTGATGGGCCGCCGGGCGCCGGGCCACGTCTTCATGGCGTCGAAGTGGGTGTTTCCGGGCGGACGCATCGAACGGGCGGACTTCAACGCCGCCGACGACGGGGCCCTGTCGCATGACGCCGCGCGACGATTGCAGGCGGAGATGCCCGCCCGCCGCGCCCGCGCCCTGGCCCTGGCCGCCGTGCGCGAGACCTTTGAGGAAACCGGGCTGATCCTGGGCCGCGCCGCGCCGGCCGCCTCGGTCGCCGGACCGTGGCGGGACTATCGCCAAGCCGGCGCCCTGCCCGATCTGTCGGTCCTGTCCTATATGGCGCGCGCCATCACGCCGCCGGGCCGCACCCGACGTTTCGACGCCCGCTTCTTCATGGCCCCGGTCGAGGCCCTGCGCGATCCCGATCGGATCGAAGGCTCAGGCGAACTGGACGAGATCGCCTGGGTTCCTCTGGACGAAGCGCGAAGCCTGGACCTGCCCGCCATCACCCGCTTCGTGCTGGGCGAGGTCGCCGAGCGGCTGGAGACGCCGCAACGCCCCCTGCCCTTCGTGCACATGGTGCGCGGCCGCCACGTCATCGACCATCAGGACTGACGCAGCGGCCTCACCGTCTTATTCGGCGACCGGCTTGGTCAGGTCGAAGTCAACCTGGAAATGGCGGTTCGGCCGGCGCAGTTCATAGGTAAACGTCTTGCCGGGATGGACCTCCATCGCCCAGACGTTGGTCGTCGAGACTGCGGCGTCCTGAGCGTTGAACAGATCGATGGATTCCTGATCCACCGGGAATTCCTGACGCTCGGCCGTGCCTTCGTTCTTCGTATCGCCGCCGTACCAGTGCAGCGGATCCGTCTTGCCGTCCGGCTGGCGGTGATCGTGCTTCAGCCGCAGGCCCGATTCGGTGCGGGTCACGACCCAGGTGCGCGAGCGGTCTTCGCCGACCCAGAAGGGAATGCGAATCTCATCCTTCGAGCAGTCGCGCACATGCATCAGCAGACGCTTGCCGACGAAATCCGAGTCGGCGGCTTCGGTCGTGACGACCTTGCCCTCGAAGCGCTGGCCGCAAAGGGCGGTCAGATTGGCGAAGAAGGCGTCCTGCGCCGTGGCCGGGGCCGCATCGGCCGTTGCGGCGGGCGTCGCCGGTTCGGACGAGCAGGCGGACAGCGTCAATCCGGCCGCAATGATGGCGACGGACAGGGCGTGGGCGGGCTTGAAGTAGGGCGTTTTCATGTCGAAACACTAACGCTTCTGCGGCGCCGCTCAACGCGACATCGAAACCGTTGACTTTGAGCCCGTCCTGAGTATGTTCCGCGCCTCTTATTTCAAGCGGCTTTCGCCGTCGCAGAGGTAATTCCGATGGCCAAACCGGCTTCCATCAAGATCCGCCTGAACTCCACCGCTGACACCGGCTTCTTCTACGTCACCAAGAAGAACGCCCGTACGATGACCGAGAAAATGGTCGTCAAGAAGTACGACCCGGTCGTCCGCAAGCACGTCGAGTTCAAGGAAGGCAAGATCAAGTAAGGGCTTTGCCCTCCGCTTGAATCTGCAAGAATCGAAACGCCCGGTCGCAGGACCGGGCGTTTTTCGTTGTCCGTCATGCGACCACATGCGCGTCAGGCGGCGCGGGCCACCACCCGATTACGGCCGGCCTTCTTGGCCTCATAGACGCCTTCGTCGGCGCGCTTCAGCAGGGAGGCCGGCGTGTCATCCGCTCCCCTGGTCGCCGCCACGCCGACCGAAACGGTGATGCTCAACGGCTCGCCGCCCAGGATGCGGAAGGGCGAGGCGCCGACGTCGCGGCGGATTCGCTCGGCGATGCGATGGGCGTCCTCCAGCGTCGTGCCGGGCATGACCACGACGAACTCCTCGCCGCCGAACCGGCACGGCAGGTCCACAGCCCGCACATTGGTCGCCAGCCGCACCGAGAACTCGCGCAGCACCTCATCGCCCGCGTCGTGGCCCAGGCTGTCGTTGACCGCCTTGAAGTGGTCGATGTCCAGCACCAGCACCGCCACCGGGTCGCCGCCGCGATTGGCGCGCGCCACCAGGGCGTCCAACTGGCCGTTCATGTAACGACGGTTGTGCAGGCCGGTCAGGGGATCGGTGACCGCCATCTCCAGATTGTGGTCCAGCTTCTCGCGCAGGAAGTCGCCGTAACGCTTGCGGCGCACCTGGGTCCGCACCCGCGCCGCCAGTTCCTCGGGATCGATGGGACGGATCAGGAGGTCGTGCGCGCCCAGCTCCAGCGCCTTGAGCAGGCGCGGCCGGTCCTGGGTGTCCACCACGGCCAGGATAGGCAGACGCCGCGTCGGCTCCTTGGAGCGAAGCTGGGCGATCAGCCGCAGGCCGTCGAACCGTTCGGACGTGATGTTGACGATCACCAGATCGACCGGACCGCGGGCCGTCTCCAGCCCCGCCTCAGCCGAGGGCTCGATCAGGGGGCGGTGTTCTCGCGACAGCTCCTGCGCCATCACCTGGGCCTGAAGCGTGTTGTCGTCGACGATCAGCACGCGCCCGCCAGACCCCTTGAGACGCGCCACGCCGCCGGTGTCGACGCCGACCCGACGCCCGCTCTCCTCGCGCTCGCGCAGCTCGTCCATGACCATCTTCAGCCGGGTCAGGCTGCGGACCCGCGCCATCAGGATCACATCGTCCAGCGGTTTGGACAGGAAGTCGTCAGCCCCGGCCTCCAGGCCCTTGATCCGATCATGCCGTCCGTCCAGCGCCGTCACCAGCACCACCGGGATATGGCGCGTGTCCGCCGCCGCCTTGATCCGGCGACAGGTCTCGAAGCCGTCCATCCCCGGCATCATCACGTCCAGCAGGATCAGGTCCGGCTGTTCGGCGCCGGCCAGGGCGATGGCGGTCGCGCCGTCATGGCAGGTGAGCACGTCGTAGTATTCGAGGGTCAGCTTGGCTTCGAGAAGCCGGACGTTCGCCTCGACGTCGTCGACCACCAGGATTCGCGCACTCATGCCGCCCCCTGACCCAGGTGCCTGCGCACCGTCTCCAGGAAGGAAATGACCGAGATCGGCTTGGAGATGTAGGCTTCACAGCCCCCCTGGCGAATCCGTTCTTCATCACCCTTCATGGCGAAGGCTGTAACGGCGATGACGGGGATATGGTTCAGCTCTTCGTCGTCCTTGAGCCATTTGGTGACTTCAAGGCCTGAGATTTCCGGCAACTGGATATCCATCAGGATCAGATCGGGGCGGTGCTCGCGCGCAATCGCCAGCGCCTGCAGGCCTTCGCGGGTCTGCAGCACTTCATACCCCTGGGAATCGAGCAGATCATGAAAAAGCTTCATGTTCAGCTCATTATCCTCGACGATGAGGACTTTCTTGGACATCCGCCACCCGGCTGTTGCGCCTCTTGTTCATCCGCTTTTGCGGTGGGCTGTTGCGCCTTCTTGGATGCACTGTGACCGCAGCAGTCTTAAGTTGACGTGAAGCCGAGACAAACGGAGTTCTTGCTTGGCCATCACGGCCCTCTGTCGCGACTGCCTGTGGACCGGCGACCGCAAGGTCGCGCGGTGTCCGTCGTGCGCCTCGCGCCGGGTCATCGCCCATGACGAGCTGAGCGATCTGCACATCGCCCACCTGGACTGCGACGCCTTCTACGCCTCGGTCGAGAAACGCGATCGGCCGGAATTGCGCGACAGGCCGGTCATCGTCGGCGGCGGCAAGCGCGGGGTGGTCTCCACTGCCTGCTATGTGGCGCGGCTGTATGGCGTCGGCTCCGCCATGCCGATGTTCAAGGCGCTGAAGGCCTGCCCCGACGCCGTGGTGATCAAGCCGGACTTCCGCAAATATGTGGCCGAGAGCGAGCGCATCTTCGGCGCCGTCCACCGCCTGACGCCGCTGGTTCAGACCCTGTCGCTGGACGAGGCGTGGATCGACCTGAAGGGCACGGAGCGGTTGAACGGAGGCCCGCCCGCCTTCCAGTTGGCGCGCCTGCAGAAATGGATCGAGGACGAGACGGGCCTCAGCGTCTCCATCGGCCTGGCGCCCAACCGCTTCCTGGCAAAGATCGCGTCGGAGCTGGACAAGCCGCGCGGCTTCTCCGTCATCGGCGTCGCCGAGGCCCAAGGCCTGTTGGCGCCGCGCCCCGTGACCACCCTGCCCGGCGTCGGGCCGGTGTTCGGACGCACCCTGCGTTCGGACGGTTTCGCAACGATCGGCGACCTGGCCGCCGCTGAGGTGAAGGATCTGGTTCGGCGCTATGGCGAGACGGGCTTGCGCCTGCATGACCTCAGCCACGCGCGCGACAGCCGCCCGGTGAACCCGGATCACGACCGGCGAGGCATGAGCGCCGAGACCACCTTCAACGACGACCTGGCCACGGCCGAGGCGCTGGAGGCCGAGCTGTGGCCCCTGTGCGAGAAGCTGGCCTCCAAGGCCCGGCGCGACGGCATAGCCAGCCGCGTCGTGGTGCTGAAGCTGCGCAAGACGGACTTCAAGATCGTCACCCGCCGCACCACCCTGGCCGAGCCGGTGCAGACGGCGCGCGCCCTGTTCGCCGCTGGGCGCGACCTGCTGAAACCGGAACTGGGCGTGCCCTATCGGCTGATCGGCATCGGCATGGCCGACATCGCCGACGCCCAGGACGCGCCCGCCGGCCTGTTCGCCACGGCCGAGACCCGCGCCCTGAAGACCGAGACCGCCATCGACGCTCTGCGCGACAAGTTCGGAGCCGCCGCCGTGGTGGCCGGACGCGCGTTGAAGCGACCAAATGAACGCCCCGGATGACGCGGCCGCCGCGCCGCGCTAAACCCCCTCCACACTTTCATACGGAGTCGCCCCATGAGCATTCACGCCCGCATCGCTGAACTCGGCATCACCCTGCCCGAGCCCGCCAAGCCGGTGGCCAGCTATGTCTCCTACGTCCGCTCGGGCGAGCAGATCTTCATCTCGGGCCAGTTGTCGAACGACGCCAACGGCGGCATCAAGGGCACCGTCGGCGTGGACGTGACCCCGGAGCAGGCCGCCGAGGCCGCCCGCCTGTGCGGCATCAACCTGCTGGCCCAGATCAACGCCGCCGTCGACGGCGACCTGGATCGCGTGGTCCGCATCGTCAAGCTGGGCGGCTTCGTCCAGGCCGGGCCGGACTTCGAGGCCATCCCCGGCGTGATCAACGGCTGCTCGGACCTGATGGTCCAGGTCTTCGGCGACGCGGGCAAGCACTCGCGCTCGGCCGTCGGCGTCTACAAGCTGCCGCTCGGCTTCGCCGTCGAAGTGGACGCCGTCATCGAGGTGAAGTGAACTTCACCCTTCAGGTAAACGACCGGATCGCCGCCATAGGCCGGGACGCATGGGACGCCTGTGCGGCCCCAAGCGGCGATCCTTTCGTCTCCTACGACTTCCTTGACGCCTGCGAGGCGTCCGGCAGCGCCGTCCCGTCCGAGGGCTGGGCGGCGCGCCACCTGTCCCTGCATGATGAAGACGGCGCCGTGATCGGCGTCATGCCCCTCTATCTGAAGGGCCACAGTCAGGGCGAATACGTCTTCGACCACAGTTGGGCCGACGCCTATGAGCGCGCGGGCGGGCGCTACTACCCCAAGCTTCTGGGCGCTGTGCCCTTCACCCCCGCGAGCGGCCCGCGCTTCCTGAACGCGCCGGGAACCGACGCCGCCGCGGTGCGCGAGGCCCTGCTGCAAGGCGCGCTGACGCTGACCCAGCGACTGGGCGTCTCGTCCCTGCACGTCAACTTCCCGCTTGAGGTCGAATGGCGCGCCATGACCGAGGCGGGTCTGCTGCCGCGTCGCGACATCCAATTCATCTGGCGCAACGACGGTTATCGCAGCTTCGACGACTTCCTGGCCGCCCTGTCGTCCAACCGGCGCAAGACCATCCGGCGCGAGCGGCGCGAGGCGCAGGCCGGTCTCGCCATCCGCGTCCTGACCGGGGCGCAGATCATGCAGGCGCACTGGGACGCCTTCTTCGCCTTCTACATGGACACCGGCGACCGCAAATGGGGGCGGCCCTATCTGACGCGCGACTTCTTCGCCCGCGTCGGGGCCGGCATGGCCGACCGCATCGCCCTGGTCATGGCGTTCGAGGGCGAGACGCCGGTGGCGGGAGCGCTCAACTTCATCGGCCGCGATGCGCTTTACGGCCGCCAGTGGGGGACGCTGGTCGACCGGCCCTTCCTGCATTTCGAGCTGTGCTATTATCAGGCCATCGACTTCGCCATCGCGCGCGGCCTGTCGCGAGTCGAGGCGGGCGCGCAAGGGGATCACAAGATCGCGCGCGGCTACCTGCCCTCCCCCGTCTATTCGGCCCATTTCATCGCCGATCCCGCTCTGCGCGATCCGGTCGCCCGCTATCTGGAGCAGGAACGCCTGGCGGTGGAGGCGGAGATGCACGCCATGGCGGCGGAGCTGTCGCCCTACCGTCAGGGCTGACCCCTGACATTTCGTCGCGAGCGGCAGAACATCAGGAACCGTCGCCGTCCAGATGCGCTTTTTCCCGGAGTCTCCTCCTCACTCGCATCAGGAATTGATCATGACTGACCAACGCATCGAAGGCGCCGTGACCGAAGCGGGCGGCAAGCTGCAGAACGGCCTCGGCCGCCTGACCGGCGACAGCAAGCTTCAGGTCGAAGGCAAGCTGAACGAATTCAAGGGCAAGGCGCAGAACGCCTATGGCCGCGTCATCGACGGCCTGGACGGCATGGTGGACAAGGCCCCCGCCGACCTGCGCGATCCCGCCCGCAAGGGTCTGGATTTCGCCCGCCGCAAGCCCTTGCTGACCACCGGCATCATCGCCGGCGCGGCGGTGCTGCTCGGCGCCCTAGGCCGCAAACGCTGATCAAGGCCTTCTCCCCTTGTGGGAGAAGGCGGCTCGCGAAGCGAGACGGATAAGGGGTTGCGGGACGACAAATCCCGCAACCCCTTTTTCACGTCGCAAGACCCCTCATCCGGCCCTGACGGGCCACCTTCTCCCACAAGGGGAGAAGGATAAGATCAGGCCGTCTCTTCTTCCTCTTCCTTCACCGCCGCGCCCTTGGTCGGGGTGATGTCGAAGGCGATCTTGCCGTCCTTCAACTCGACCTTGACGTGGCCGCCGCGGGTCAGGCGGCCGAACAGGATGTCGTCGGCCAGCGGCTTCTTGATATGCTCCTGGATGACGCGGGCCAGGGGTCGTGCGCCATACAGTTCGTCGAAGCCGTTCTTGGCCAGCCAGTCGGTCGCCTCGTCGGTCAGCTCGATGGTGATGTTACGGTCCGCCAGCTGGGCTTCCAGCTGCAGCACGAACTTGGTCACGACCGAACGGATCGTCTCGGCGCCCAGCGGCTTGAAGGCCACGATGGCGTCCAGACGATTGCGGAACTCCGGCGCGAACAGGCGCTGGATGGCCTTGTCGTCCTCGCCCTCGACCTTGCCCCGGCCGAAACCGATGGAGGCGCGGGCGTTGTCGGCGGCCCCGGCGTTGGTGGTCATGATCAGGATGACGTTCCTGAAATCGACCTTCTTGCCCACGGCGTCGGTCAGCGTCCCGTTGTCCATCACCTGCAGCAGGATGTTGTAGACGTCGGGGTGGGCCTTCTCGATCTCGTCCAGCAGAACCACCGAGTGCGGATGCTGATCGACCGCGTCGGTCAGCAGGCCGCCCTGGTCATGGCCGACATAGCCCGGAGGCGCGCCGATCAGGCGGCTGACCGTATGGCGCTCCATGTATTCGGACATGTCGAAGCGCTGCATCTCGATGCCCAGGGTGGCGGCGAGCTGGTTGGCCACCTCGGTCTTGCCGACGCCGGTGGGTCCGCTGAACAGGAAGGCGCCGATCGGCTTGTTCGGATCGCGCAGACCCGCCCGCGCCAGCTTCATCGCCGCCGAGACCTGGTCGATGGCCTGTTCCTGACCGAAGACGACGCGCTTCAGATCGGTCTCCAACTCGCGCAGGGATTCCGTGTCCGACTTCGACACCGACTTGGGCGGGATACGGGCCATCTTGGCGATGACGGCCTCGACCTCCTTCTGACCGATGACCTTCTTGCGCTTGGATTCCGGCAAAAGCATCTGCGACGCCCCCGCCTCGTCGATCACGTCGATCGCCTTGTCCGGCAGCTTGCGGTCGGTAATGTAGCGCGCCGACAGATCGACCGCCGTGCGGATGGCCGAGTCCGTGTAGCGCAGCTTGTGGTGCGTCTCATAAGTCGTCTTCAGACCCTTGAGGATCTTCACCGTATCCTCGATCGTCGGCTCGTTGACGTCGATCTTCTGGAAGCGACGCACCAAGGCGCGATCCTTCTCGAAGTGCTGGCGATACTCCTTGTAGGTGGTCGAGCCCATGCAGCGCAGGCTGCCGGACGCCAGAGCCGGCTTCAGCAGGTTGGAGGCGTCCATCGCACCGCCGCTGGTCGCGCCCGCGCCGATCACGGTGTGGATCTCGTCGATGAAGAGGACCGCGTTCTCGTGGCTCTCCAGCTCCTTGACGACCTGCTTCAGCCGCTCCTCGAAGTCGCCGCGATAGCGGGTGCCCGCCAGCAGCGAGCCCATGTCGAGGCTGTAGATCGTCGCGTCCTTCAGGACTTCCGGCACCTCGCCGTTGACGATCTTGCGGGCCAGACCTTCGGCGATAGCCGTCTTGCCGACGCCGGGGTCGCCGACCAGCAGGGGGTTGTTCTTGGTGCGGCGACACAGGATCTGGATCGAGCGCTCCACCTCGGCCTGACGCCCGATCAGGGGGTCGATCTTGCCGTTGCGGGCCTTCTCGTTCAGGTCGATGCAATAGGCTTCCAGCGCCTCGCCGCCCTGTTTAACGACCGAGCCGTCCTCGGCCTCTTCGGGGCTGGCGCCGCGCACCGAGCGGGCTTCGGCAGCCCCGGCCTTCTTGGCGATGCCGTGGGCGATAAAGTTGACCGCGTCGTACCGCGTCATGTCCTGCTCCTGCAGGAAATAGGCGGCGTGGCTTTCGCGTTCGGAGAAGATGGCGACCAGGACGTTGGCGCCGGTCACTTCCTCGCGGCCGGACGACTGGACATGGATGACCGCGCGCTGGATCACGCGCTGGAAACCGGCCGTCGGCTTGGCGTCGTCGCCATCGGCCGTGGCCAGGGCGGCCAGATCGGTGTCGACATAGGAGCCGAGCGCCGCCTTCAGCGCGCCCAGATCGACGTTGCAGGCCGTCATCACGGCCGAGGCGTCCGGATCGTCGATCAGGGCCAACAGCAGGTGTTCGAGCGTGGCGTATTCATGCCGGCGCTCGTTGGCGTAGTGGACCGCGCGGTGCAGGGTCTCTTCGAGAGGACGGGAAAACGAAGGCATGGCAGGTTCCTCTCAGTCCTTTTCCATCGTGCATTGCAGGGGGTGCTGGTGGCGTCGCGCCGTCTCGACCACCTGGGCGACCTTGGTTTCGGCCACTTCGTAGGTAAAGACGCCGCAGACCCCGACGCCATGCTGGTGCACGTGCAGCATGATGCGGGTCGCGTCCTCGCGGCTCTTCTGGAAGAACCGCTCCAGCACGTAAATGACGAACTCCATGGGGGTGTAGTCGTCATTCAGGATCAGCACCCGATAGAGCGAGGGCCGCTGAAGTTTCGGCTTTGTCTCGGTGACGACGGCGGCGCCTGCGCCTCCGCCCTGTTCACCTGGCCGTCTGTTAGGCATTCGTGGTCCGTAATCGGGGAGTGTCAAAAGATCAGATAGGGAATGATGGCCTGATTTGTAGATGCGTCCAGTCACAGCCTGCGTGACCCCGGTCGCCTGACCAAAGATTCACGGGACATCTCGGCTCAGGAACCGCATCAATGCGCTTCCGTTCCCTGCCCCGGACCGCCGCCATGCCCCTGATCGCCGGACTGTTCGCCGCCCTGACGCTGGGCCAGACGCCCGCCGTCCCTACCGATGACGCCGCCCTCGCTCCCATCATCGCTGAACGGGACGCGGCCCTGTTTTCGGTCATGTTCGACCGATGCGATTCCGAGGCCCTAGCCGATCTGGTGACGGACGATCTGGAATTTTATCACGACCGGGGCGGACTGACGGCGACGCGGGCGCGCTTCATCAACGACTATCGCCAGGGCTGCGCGGCGCGGACCGCCCCTGACGCCTGGCGATCACGGCGCGAACTCGTGCCCGGCACGATGCGAGTCTACGCCATCCCCGGCGTCGGCGCCGTCCAAGAAGGCAGCCACCTGTTCTACGAACGGCAGGGCGACGGGCCGGAAACCCTGGTCGGACGCGCCCGCTTCTCCGTCCTGTGGCGGCTGGAGCCGGACGGGCGCTGGCGGCTGGCCCGCGCCTTCAGCATCGACCACGCCCCCATGAGCGCCGAAGCGAAGCCATGAAAAAGGCCCCGGCGTCTCCGCCGGGGCCTCGTTCGCATTAAGCGTGCAGTCGCGCCTTAGCGGGCGGCCTGGAACTGCTCGACAGCGGCCGAAACGCGCTCGTTGATCGGCTTGAAGCTGTCCTTGACCGAGGCGGTCATGGTCTCGGTCGCCTTGCCGAACTCGGCCAGATAGGCCTCGGCGGCCGACTTGGCCCAGTTGGTCTGCAGCTCGAACAGTTCCTGCACCGAGCGGGCCTGCGAGAAGGACTGAGCGGCGGCGACGCCGTCTTCCCAGGACTTCTTGCTGTAGGCCACGGCCTGTTGCGACAGCGCCTCGGCGCCCTTCTGGGCGGCGGCGGCGGATTCGACCACGGCTTCCAGGTTCTTCTTGCCGTGCGCGTTCAGTTCGCTCAGCGAGGCGACGGACTTGTCGACGCCTTCACGGAACGCCTTGGCGCCGGCGGCCTGAATGGACTCAGCCTGGGCCTTGGCCTTGGCGGTGGTTTGTTCGACGGTCTTCTTCACGGTCTCAGCGGCGTCAGCCATGGGGAGTCTCCTGAAGCAAAAGGGTTCTGGCGACAGGCGGGCCCATCGCGACAACGGCGATATGGTGCACCTGCGAAGAAACTTCAAGTGAAATTTGTGCGACGCACAATATGATCGCTGATAACCTGCCCTCTGGATGCGGCGAGCGATCACAAGTCTGTTGACGCGCCGTTAACCCTCTCGAAACCGGGGAAGCGGATGTTAGCCTTTGTAACGTGCGTGATCGCAGCCGTCTTCGCGCCACAGTGACGAGGCTAGTAGCTTGCCCATGAACGCCCTATTCCGCCGACGTTTCCTGGCCGCCCTGGTCCTGGGGGGCATCGTCCTGACGCCGACGATCGGCGTCGCGCCGCCGGAAGCCCAGTCGTCCGATAGTCGGTATGCGGCCATCGTGGTCGACGCCGCCTCGGGTGAAGTCCTGTTCTCGCGTTTCGCCGACGCGCGACGCTATCCGGCCTCCATCACCAAGGTCATGACCCTGTACCTGGCGTTCGAGGCGCTGGAGTCGGGCAAGGTCAACCTGAACGACAACCTGACCGTCTCGCCGCGCGCGGCGTCGCAGCCGCCCTCCAAGCTGGGCCTGGCCGCCGGTCAGACGATCAGCCTGGACGACGCCATGCGCGCCACGGCCGTCCGCAGCGCCAACGACATGGCCGTGGTCATCGCCGAGCACATCGGCGGCTCGGAAGGCCGATTCACCCAGATGATGACGGAAAAGGCGCGCGAACTGGGCATGGAGCAGACCCGCTTCACCACCGCCAACGGCCTGCCCGACACGCGCCAGGCGACCACGGCCCGCGACCTGTCGATTCTCAGCCGCGCGGTCATGCGCGACTATCCGCAATACTACCGCTACCTCGGCCTGCATGACTGGTTCTACAAAGGCCGGGACTACCGCAACACCAACGGCCTGCTGGCCACCGGGCGCGGCTATGACGGCATCAAGACCGGCTTCACCAACGCCTCGGGCTACAACCTCGCGGCGTCGTCGGTGCGCGACGGCAAGCGGATCATCACCATCGTCATGGGCGGCCGCTCGACCAAGAGCCGCAACGACCACGTCGCCGAACTGATGGACACCGGCTTCGAGGTTCAGCGTCGCCGCGGCCAGGGCGAGCGCATCCAACTGGCCCAGGCCTTCTTCGAACAGCGCGGCTTTGGGATCAGCGCTGATCCCTCGCCGCCCATCGCCTACGCCTCCCTGTCGGATGAGGACGGCGAAGGCGTCGGCTCCTCGACCGAGGTGGCGTATGTCGCCGGTCCGCCGCCGCGCAACCTGCCGACGGAGGTGACGCCGCCGCCGTCGGCGCGTCGTGCCGAGAACCGCCCGCCCGAAAGCCTGACCGCCGCGCTGAACGGT
>NZ_GL883086.1:179643-196581 GCF_000204035.1 Brevundimonas diminuta ATCC 11568 | reverse complement strand
TTCCGCGAGGAAGCCGTCGCGCGCGACTGGCTGAACGACGTCAGCCGCCGCTTCCGCACCCAATTCTCGAGCGCTCAGCGCGACGTGCAGACGGCGAACGGCTGGTATCGGTCGCGCTTCACCGGCATGACCCAGCAGTCAGCCGAGGCGGCGTGCGAGGCCCTGTCCGAGCGTCGCGTCACCTGCATGGTGATCCGCCCCAGCTGACCTCAGCGTCCAGACCTTAGCGTCCCTGGCCGTTGCGCCAGCCCGGCTCCGCCAGACGCCGCGCGTAATCACGCACGTCCAGGGGCCAGGCCTCCGTCCGGGCGTCGAACGCCGTCCAGTCGCCCGCGAACAGCATCCGCACGGCCTCTTCATAGTCCGGCAGATCGCCCGCCACGGCGGTCATGAAGCGATAGGCCGCCTCACGGCTGCGACGCATCCGATCCGGCGCGTCCGCCTCGCGAAGGGCGGTTTCGACCAGTTTGCGCAAGGCGACCGACGCCCCGCCCGGCTGGGACGCCAGCCAGTCCCAATGGCGGGGCAGCAAGGTGACTTCGCGCGCGGTCACGCCCAGCTTCGGCCGCCCCGGCCCGCGCTTCTCAGGTTCAGGCTGCGACGGCTCGGGCGGTAGTCGCGCCAGCACCGCCGCAAGATCGCCGCGCAAATCCAGGTCCACCGACTGCGCATCCTCATCCCGAAAGATCAGAACCGCCCGTCCGGAGTCGTGCGCGGCCTTCACCGCACCCGCGACCTGAGCCAACGGCCCGGTCGCGATCATCGTATGGCCGTCGAAGGCCGTGCACAGAGTCATAATCCATCCTCGCTTTGCTGAGGACAGAATTACCCGGATGATATTGTCGCGTCAATATTGCCCGGGTAATTTATTATCTCCGCTCGTCCACGCCCCCGAACAGGGCGCCGGCGATCCAGCTGACCACGCCAGTGACAATGGCGGCGCCGATCCCGGCCCACAGGCCATCGACGACGAAGCCGCCCAGGAACATGGCCGTCAGCCCGATCATGGCGGCGTTCACCACCAGCAGAAACAGACCGAAGGTGACGATGGTCAAAGGCAGCGTCAGGATCACCATCAGCGGCCGCACGAAGGCGTTGACCACGCCCAGAATGACCGCCGCCGCGATCAGCGAGCCGGTCGAGGTGAACTCCACCCCCGGCACCAGCTTAGCCGAGGCCCACAGACCGATCGCCGTGACCACGGCCTGAACAATGAAACCCAGCATGACGCCTCCAACTGAAGAACCTTGACCATATAAGCGCATATCGCGGCGTTCCGCTCCGTGCGCCGCACGAGATCGCCTGCTAGGCTGAGCGCCCTACCCCGAAGGAGACCCCCATGAGCCTTCACGGCGCCTACGACCCGGACAACATCTTCGCCAAGATCCTGCGCGGCGACATGCCCAGCGTGAAGGTGTGGGAGGACGACGACGTCCTGGCCTTCATGGACGTGTTTCCCCAGTCTGAGGGGCACGTCCTGGTCGTGTCCAAGACCTCGACCGCCCGCAACATCCTGGAGATCGAGCCCGAGACCCTGGCCAAGCTGACCGCCGCCGTCCAGCGCACGGCCCGCGCGGTCGAAAAGGCGCTGAAGCCCGAAGGCCTCAGCCTGATGCAGTTCAACGGCGACGCCGGCGGTCAGACGGTCTTCCACCTGCACTTCCACATCGTGCCCCGCTGGGCCGACCGCCCGATGAAGGGCCACGGCCACGCCCCCATGGCCGACGCCGAGCAGCTGAAAATCCTGGCGCAGAAGATCGCGGCCGCGCTGGACTGACCGCCTACAGCGGCCCCTTGAAGATGAAAAAGGCGCCGCCGGCGATCAGGACGAAGCCGATCAGGTGGTTCACCGTCAGCTTCTCTCCCAGATACATCACCGAGAAGATCGCGAAGACCAGCAGGGTGATTACCTCCTGCATGGTCTTCAACTCGGCCGCCGAATAGACCTGATGGCCGATGCGATTGGCGGGCACGGCCAGCCAGTATTCGAAGAAGGCGATCCCCCAGCTGATCAGAACCACGATCCACAGCGGCTTGGCCCCGAATTTCAGGTGGCCGTACCAGGCGAAGGTCATGAAGACGTTGGACAGCGCCAGCATGACGATGGGCGCGAGATAGGGCAGCGAAGGCATTCGATCAGTGTGCTTGCGTCAAAGAGATTCCGCCAGCATAAGGCGGGCCACGCCGGTTTAGCTCAGCTGGTAGAGCAGCGGTTTTGTAAACCGAAGGTCGCGGGTTCGATCCCTGCAACCGGCACCACCCTCTCCCGATCAGACCGGGAATGATCAGGCCCGCACGTCGCGAGATGCGACGCGGTTATCCGTATCGACGGATCGCGATTCCTCACGCTACCATCCGCCGACGACGTTCGACGCCCAGGGCCTTCGCTCGCCCGCCCGTTGTTTGGCCGCCCTAAAGGATGAAAATGCGAAAATTCACCCTCCTGCTCGCTCTGCTCGTGATGGTTCCGACGGCTGTCGAGGCCAAGCACGGCGGCAGAGGGTTCCGGACCCCGATCCCCAGCACCGCGCTACGGATTGGGTTCCGCTTTCTCAATCAATGACCGAATTGCTGAATAGAGGCTGGAAGATCATCTCGCATACCAACTATCGGACCGAGATGTACAACCCCAATACAGAGTCGTTCTCCTTCATTCTCACGAACGGCGACCGATACGTCCTCTGTATGATCGACGACCCGGTCATGAACAACTCCACCTCTAAATGCCGCGCTCTGAACTAGCAGAACACTGTTTTCAAACCGGCAGGACGGCGAACAGCCCGTCACGGCGTCCGCGAGACGAGGGCCCTCGCCTCCTCTCCCGCGCCTCAGGCGTTCGGCGTCCATACGTCGCAGGGCGAAGCATGGAGAGGCTTTGCAATATGCCGTCCATGTCTCCTGAAAATGAAATCTCTTTCCGCCGCATCACCTCTGAAAATGTCAGCGAAGTCTGCGAGTTGAGCGAAACTCTGTCGCCGGCGCAACGCGCTGTCGTCGCCGATAACGGCGTGTCCATCGCCGAGGGCTTCTGTTCCGAAGCGACATGGCTTCGGGCGATCTACCTGGACGAAACCCTCGTCGGCTTGGTCATGGTCAACGACGGCGACGAGTGGGACGACGGCATCGACTGCGACGGCCCCTATCTGTGGCGCCTGATGATCGCAGGTCCGCACCAGGGCGCGGGCGTCGGCCGCCGGGTCGTCGAGATGGTGAAGCAGCGCCTGCGTCGTCGCGGCTACGCCACGCTTTTCACCAGCTACGGCCTGGGCGAAGGCAGCCCCGAGGGCTTCTATCGCCGCCTGGGTTTCGTGCCCACGGGCGGTTTCTTCGGCGACGAGGTCGAGGTCTGCGCCACCCTGTAGGGCCCGTCGCGGCCCGAGTCGCGCTTGTCGCAGAGGGCGGAAGCCGCTAGGCCTTCGCCTTCTCCCCTTTTCGGCCCGTTTCCATCGCAACTTCGGCCGCCTCCCACATGTCCGAGACGACCAACAAGCTGGGTCACAGGATCCGCACACGGGGCGCCCGCACCCGGCGCGCCCTGCTGGACGCTCTGCGCAGACTGCTGAACAGCAAGCATCTGGGCGAAATCCGTCCCGCCGACGTGGCGGCGGCGGCGGGGGTGTCGGCGCCGACCTTCTACACCTACTTCGCTTCGGTCGAGGAAGGCCTGCTGCTGCTGTGCGAAGAAGCAGGCGAGGACTTCCAGCGGCTGGCTGCGCACATCCACGCCGACTGGTCCGGCGAGCGCGCCTTCGAGGCGGCGCGCGCCTATGTGCTGGAGGTTCTGGGCCTATGGAGCGATCACGGCCCGGTGCTGCGGGTCGAGCACATGCTGGCCGACATGGGCGAGCCCGCCTTCGCCGAGAGCCGCATCCGCCGCCTGCGTCGCCTGCACCTGGCGCTGGAGCGCCGCATCGCCCAGGCCCACGCCAGCGGCCTGCATCCCGAGGGGCTCAATCCCCGCCTGACCTCCTATGAGACGGCGAACCTGGTGGAATCCGTTGCGGCGGGCTTCGAACTGATGCGCCGCGCCGATACGCCGGAAGCCATCATCGACACCACCGCCCACATCGTGGTGAAGCTGACCACCGGGCGCTGACGCCCTCGCTTGGACAAGCTGTCCATTGCGACGGCGCCCTCATGGGCTAAAGCATGACCCTCGGCCAAGGAGTGCGTCATGTTCCGTCTTTCGTCCTTCCCCACGATCCGCCGCGCGTCCGGCCCGGCCGTCGTGCTGGCCGCCGCGCTAGCAGTCTCTCTGGGCCTCACGGCCTGCGGCCAAGGCGCCGAAGGTTCGGGAACGGGCGCGGCCGAAGCTCCCAAGCCCCCCGCGCTGACCGAGACAGAGAAAGCCGCCCTGCTGACCTCCCTGCCCGCCCCTTATGACAAGGCGGATCTGGAAAACGGCCGCCGCGCCTTCGCCCGCTGCCGTTCGTGCCACACCATCACGCCGGGCGGGCCGAACATGACGGGCCCCAACCTCTATGGCGTCTTCGGCAGCGAGGCGGGCGCTCGGGACAAGTACAGCTATTCCCACGCCCTGCGGACAGCGGACTTCACCTGGGACGCTGAGACCCTGGACCATTGGCTGCAGAACCCACGCACCTTCCTGCCCGGCAACAAGATGAGCTTCGCCGGCCTGCCCGACGCCACGGACCGTCGCGACGTGATCGCCTTCCTGAAGGTCGAGACGGGGTTCAAGCCGACCGGCGAGTGAGCAACGCCTAGCCTTCTCCCCTTGCGGGAGAAGGTGGCCGAGCGGAGCGAGGTCGGATGAGGGGTTGCGGGACGCCTGACGCGCGTCCCTTCATCTGATGTCGCAAAACCCCTCATCCGTCTGCCTTCGGCAGCCACCTTCTCCCACAAGGGGAGAAGGAAACTACTCCGCCGGGCTCATGTCCGGCTCGAGGCCGTCGCGCTTCTCCTGCGCTTCCCATTCCTCGATCTTGCGGGCGGTGTATTCCGGCGACTTGGTGAAGCGCGCCAGCACGCCGTAGATCACCGGCACCACGAACAGGGTCAGCACCGTCGCGAACATGGCGCCGGTGAAGATCACCACGCCGATGGTCTGACGGCTGCCCGCCCCTGCCCCTTGCCACAGCACCAGCGGCAGGGCGCCGAAGGCGGTGGCGATCGAGGTCATGATGATCGGACGCAGGCGCAGCGACGAGGACTCGATGATCGCCTCGCGGATGCTCCGCCCCTGATCGCGCAGCTGGTTGGCGAACTCGACGATCAGGATGCCGTTCTTGGCGGCCACGCCGATCAGGATGATCAGGCCGATCTGGCTGTAGATGTTCAGGCTGGAGCCCGCCATCAACAGACCGAACAGCCCGCCCGCCGCCGCCAGGGGCACCGTCAGCATGATGACCGCCGGGGTGATCCAGCTCTCGAACTGGGCCGCCAGCACCAGGAAGACCAGCAGCAGGGCCAGGGCGAAGGCCCAGCCGACGGCGCTGCCCGCCTCCTGCTGGTCGCGGGCGGCGCCGCCCCAGCGGATATTGGTCACGCCCTGCGGCTGCTTGGCGACCTCGGCGTTCAGGAACTGCACCGCGTCGTCAATGGTCATGCCGGGGTTGAGGTCAGCCGCCAGGGTGATCGCCCGCTGGCGATCCAGGCGGCGACGGTCCGGCGTATCGCCCGAAGTCTTGGTCGAGACCACGGCGGACAACGGCACCAGTTGGGCCGTGCCGGTCGAGACATAGAGCGACTCCAGGTCCGTCACTTCGCGGCGATTGTCGCGCTCGGTCTGCAGAATGACGTCGTATTCCTGACCGCCCTTGATGTAGGTCGTGGCGCGGCGCGAACCGAACATGGTTTCCAGCGTGCGGCCGATCTGTTGCGAGGAGACGCCCAGGGCGGCCGCCTTCTGCGGATCGACGTCGACCAGCAAGCGCGGCGCGTTCGGCTCATAGTTCAGGCGCGGACGCGAGAAGCCGGGGTTCTCCTGCGCCGCCGCCAGGATGGGCTGCAGCCAGTTGTAGATGGCGGCGTATTCCGAACCCGTGACGACCATCTCGACCGAGTTGGAGTTGCCGCCGCCGCGCTGGAAGGCGCCGGGCGTCGAGGCGTTGACCTGGGCGCCGGTCTGGTTGCGCAGCTTGCCGTTCAGCTCCTGGGCGATCTGGTCGGCCGAGCGGTCGCGCTCGGACCAGTCGGACAGGTTCAGGATGGCGCTGCCCGAGCTGAAGCCGGAACCGCCGAAACCGGGCGAGGACACCAGGAAGTTCGCCGCCTCGCCGTTCTCACGATACTCGGCCAGGATCGGCTCCAACCCCAGCATGATCTCGCGCGTGTAGTCGAAGCCCGTGCCCTCAGGCCCGGCGATGCGAAGCGTCACGCGCCCGCGGTCCTCGTTCGGCACCAGTTCGTTCGGCAGGTGCAGGAAAATGCCTGTAGCCCCCGCCGCGACCAGCACGATGACGGCCGCCACCCCGCCGACAGCGATGCGTCGGCCCAGCAGGGCGTCAAGCGAAGCTGCATAGGACCGCTTCAGGGCGTCCATGCCCGCATCCACGCGCCGCGCAACCCAGCCGCCGGTGTGCGCCGGCTTCAGGATCTTGGACGCCAGCATGGGCGACAGGCTGAGCGCCAGGAAGGCCGAGAAGGCCACGGCCGCTGCAATGGCCGCCGCCAGCTCCACGAACAGGCGCCCGACGTAGCCCGGCAGGAACAGCAGCGGCGCGAACACGGACAGCAGCACGATCGTCGTCGCCACGACGGCGAAGAAGACCTGACGCGCGCCGCGCTCGGCGGCCACCAACGGCGGCTCGCCGTGATCCAGACGGCGCTGGATGTTCTCGACCACGACGATGGCGTCATCGACGACCAGGCCGATGGCCAGCACCAGGGCCAGCAGGGTCAACAGGTTCAGCGAGAACCCCAGCGGCGCCAGGACGATGAAGGTGGCCAGAAGGCAGATAGGCGCCACCACCGACGGGATGATCGCCGCCCGCAGGCTGCCCAGGAAAATGAAGTTGACCAGGGCCACCAGGGCCATGGAGATGCCGATGGTGATCCACACCTCGTCGATGGCGTGCGAGGTGAAGACCGAGTTGTCGGAGCCGACCTCCAGCGTCGTGCCGGGCGGCAGGCTGTGGGCGACCTCCTCCATCAGCTTGCGCGCGCCTTCGGAGATCTGCAGATCGTTCGACTGGGCCTGACGGGTGACGGCCAGGCCGATCTGATCGACGCCGTTGCCGCGGAACAGGCGACGCGCCTCGGCGGGCGCCTCCTCGATCCGGGCGATGTCGCCCAGACGGGTGACGTAGGCGGCGTTGCCGATCAGGGCGCCGGTGACGCCGTTGGTCATGGCCGCCGAGGCCGCGCCCAGGGTGCCCGACGCCTGCGCGCCCGTGGCGGTCGAGGCCGAGCCGCGCGTGCCGATGGGCAGTTGGGCGAAATCGGCCGGGTCGGCGTAGTTGCGCGCCACGCGGACGGTATAGTCCTTCTGCGCCGACTCCAGCGCGCCTGCGGGCAGTTCGACGTTCTGGCTGTTCAGCGCATTCTCGACATCGGTGACGGTCAGCCCCCGCGCCGCCATGGCCCCGGCGTCCAGCCAGATGCGCATGGCGTAGCGTTGCTCGCCGAAGATGTTGACCTGAGCCACACCCGGCACGGTGGCGAAGCGGTCCACCAGATAGCGGCGGGCGTAGTCGGTCAGCTCCATTCGGTCCATCGTCGTGGAGCGCAGGAACATGATCATGATCGGCTGGCTGTCGGAATCGGCCTTGGCCACTTCCGGCGGGTCGGCCTGATCCGGCAAGCGGCCCAGCACGCGCGAGATGCGATCGCGCACGTCATTGGCCGCATCGTCGATATTGCGGTCCAGCGAGAACTCGATGTTCACGTTGGAGCGGCCGTCGCGGCTGGTCGAGTTGATACGCTCGACGCCCTGGATGCCGGCGATCTGCTGCTCGATCGGCTCGGTGATCCGGCTCTCGATCACCTCGGCCGAGGCGCCGGCGTAGTTGGTGCTGACCGACACGACCGGCGGGTCCACGTCCGGCAGTTCGCGCACGGGCAGGAAGAAGAAGGCCGCGGCGCCGATGACGCACAGGACGATGGCCGCCACCGCCGCAAAGACGGGGCGCCGGACCGAAACATCGGACAGCATCATGGGCGGGCCGCCTGCGACGCGCGTGCGCCGCCCTTGGCTGGAGCGCCGCGCTGCTGACCTTCGGCGCCTTCGACGGTGACGGGGGCGCCCGGTTGGATGCGGTTCAAGCCGGACGCGACGATGCGGTCGTTGTTGCCCAGACCCGAGACGATCTCGACAAAGCCGCTCTCGACGGCGCCGGTCTGGACCTCGACGCGCTGGGCGGTCGTGCCCGTTTCGCCGCGCGCGATGCGATAAACGAAGGCGCCCTGGCCCTCATACTGAACAGCCGCCTCAGGCACGGCCAGGCTCTGGCGGCGCCCCTGGTGGACGGCGACGCGCATCATCATGCCCGGGCGGATGCGGTTTCCGGGGTTGGGGAATTCGGCGCGGGCGATGACGGCGCGGGTCTGTTCATTGACCCGCGTATCCAGCAGGGCGATGCGGCCGTTGAACTCTTCGCCGGGGAAGGCGTCCGTGGTCGCCGTGATCGGCGCGCCCACGGGCAGGACGCCCAGATAGCGTTCCGGCATGGGGAAGTCGACGCGGACCCCGCTGGTGTCGTCCAGAGTGGTGATGACCGCGCCCGGCGAGATCAGGGTGCCCGGCGTGACCGACGTCAGGCCCAGCACGCCGGCGAAGGGCGCGCGCAGGATACGGTCTCCGCGACGCGCTTCCGACGCCGCCATGGCCGCCTGGGCCGTCTTCAGCGCCGTCTCGGCCGTCTCGGCCATGACGCGCGGCGCCACGCCGCGCTCAGCCAGGATGCGATAGCGGTCATATTCGCGCTGAGCGTTCTCCAGCTGGGCGCGCGCGCGGATCAGATCGGCGTCTTCCTCGCGCGCCTGCAACTCGACCAGGGGCGCCCCCGCCGCCACGGCCTGGCCGTCGGTGAACATGACCTTGGTCACCAGTTCGGTCGTGTTCGAGGTGATGTTGACCGAGCGGCGGCTGCGGGCCACGCCCAGCACGCGGATCTGGTCAGCGAATTCGCGACGCCCCGCCACGACCTCGGCGACGATCTGGCCGCGTCCGGCGCCCGGTCCCCCCGGACCGCGCTGCTGGCCTGCGTCACCGCCGCCGGCCGCGATCTTGATGATCGCCGCCACGACCATCAGCCCCAATACGCAGGCTGCGCCGATAATGAAAAAATGGCGTTTGAACACGCGACGCAGTCTCCCCGACAACAAGCGCCCCCGCTTAACGGGTCACCACCGTTACGCAAATAACGTATCTGTAACGTGGCGAACCTCGGATTCCGTCGCGGAAATCGGGACTAAAATCGACGCCAGATTCCGATGACAGGCCCTCTGCCCGCAGGAATTTCACGACCCGAAACGGCCTGTCGCCAGCCAGCCTGCAGCCGCCAGTCTCCGAACCGACGCACCACCGAGGCCTCCAGCGACAGCCAGCGCGCAGCGCCGTCGCCATCCGCCGCCCCGCCGAAGGCCTGCGCCATCACCATCCAGTCCTGGTTGAGGTGCGCCCCGGCCGTCGCATCCGCGCGCGTCTCGTCGGGCAAACCCGACCGCCAGCGCCGCGCCGCTTGGAGATCAATAAACCCGCGATCAAAGGATCGCCCCGCCAGAAGCCGCACCTCGACGTCGCTATCTCCCGCGCCCGGCGGAGCGTAGCCGGCGTTGCGTCCCGCCCCGCCCTCGGCGTAGCCGACATAGAGGGCCGCGACGTTGCGATCGTCGCGATAGGCCTGCCAGCGCACACCCATCTCGATCGGCCCCAGCCCCTGATAGTCGAGGAACTCGTCGCGCCCGTCCTGCCATTCGCCCTTGGCTTGAAGAGTGAAGCGGTCGCTCAAGCCATATTCGACGAACACGCTGGCCGCGATGTCGCGCCGCCCGCCCGGCAAGTCGGCCCGCCCGCCGTCGGAGGCGAAATAGTCCTCGGCGCGGATAGTCTCGTATTTGACGATGATCTCGCCCTGCCCCTTCGGCAGATTCCAGGCGCCGGCGTGGGCCGCCTCAGCGCCGGACAGCGCAACCAATCCGACCCAAAGGCCGACGCCTCCCCTCTCTCGCACGGCCCCACCCCTTGCTAGATGTCGTAACCGGGCGATTTTCGCTGCAACTGGCGCAGGGCGCCGGGCCAGGCCAGGGAAGAGATGAAGCCGATTCCCCGGCCCTGCTCCTTGGTTTCGGCCTGGGCGGCGTCAGGCGCGATCAGAACGTTGTCGCGTCCCGCCGACAGAGCCGCGACCTGCTGGGCGCAGGCGCGTTCCAGGAAGAAGATCCCAACCCAGGCCTCCGCCGCCGTGTTTCCGACCGCCAGGGTGCCGTGATTGCGCAGCAGCATCAGCGGCTTGTCGCCCAGGTCCGCCACCAGCCGCTCGCGCTCGTCGTGGTTCAGGGCCAGGCCTTCATAGCCATGATAGGCGACCTGATGCTGCAGCAGGCAGGCGTTCTGGCTGATCGGCAGCAGGCCGTCCTTCTGCGCCGCGACGCCCACGCCGTTCACGGTGTGCAGATGAATGACGAAATGCGCCTCTTCGCGCGCCGCATGGACCGCCGAATGGATGGTGAAGCCCGCCGGGTTGATGAAGCTGGTCGTGTCCTGAACGACATTGCCGTCCAGATCGACCTTCACCAGGGAAGAGGCTGTAATTTCATCGAAATACCAGCCGTATGGATTGATGAGGAAGTGATGCTCCGGTCCCGGCACGCGGGCCGAGATATGGGTGAAGATCATGTCGTCCCACCCGTTCAGCGCCACCAGGCGGTACAGCGCGGCCAGTTCGACCCGCACCTTCCACTCCGCCTCGGAAACCTGGGATTTGAGCGATCGCGCCGCGTCCGTCATTGGCCTTCCCCTTATCAGCGTTCAGATGAGCCTCTCTCCGCTCCGGCCCGGCGTCAAGTCGCCGACCGCCGCCGAAAGGCTCGAAACGGAAGACTTCATTAACCCTGTTTTCATCGACACGAGCGAACACTGTCCGCCGGCGGCGCGGCCGCATCGTCAGGGGGATGTTTCGTGGACTCAATCGAGGCGTTCGCGCCCTCCCCGCGTAGCGAGCCCCTGCCGCTGGCCAGCCTTCACCAACTGATCGATTTGGCCGCCGGACGGCCGCCGGAAGAACAGCAGCGCCTGTTGCTGGGCGTGGCGGACCTCTACTGCTCGGTCGGCGGCCAGGCTGGCGCGCCGCCTGCCCTGACCGAGGTCTTCGTCGCCATGGTCCGCGCCGCCGAGCAGGATATCCGCCGCGCCCTGGCCGAACGTCTAGCGGACGCCGCCTGGGCGCCGGCGGACCTGGTGCGCCTGCTGGCCGCCGACGCCATAGAGATCGCCCGCCCGGTGATCGCCGCCAGCCCCCTGCTGCTCGACGCCGACCTACTGACCCTGCTGGAAGAAGCCTCGCTGGACCATCAGGTTCAGGTGGCCCTTCGCCCTGACCTCGGCCCCCTGCCCGCCCGCGCCATCCTCGATCGCGGCGAGCCGGCCGTCCTGACCGCCCTGGCCGTCAACGGGACGGCGCGGCTGGAAGCCGCCGACATGGCTCGATTGGTGGAGCAGGCGCGGTCCATCGCCGCCCTGCGCGCGCCGCTGACGCGACATCCCCGGTTGAACGAGGATCTGGCCCTGCGTCTCTATCAGTGGGTCGGCGAGGCCCTGAAGCAGGCCATCTCCCAGCGCTTCAGCCTGGACGCCGCCGCGCTGGCGACGGCAGTCGCCGCAGCGGCCCAGCAAGCGGCCGAGACCACGCCCGATCACGCCGCCGCCCAGTTGGCCGCCAAGCTGCATGCGGCGGGACAACTGCGCCCCGCCACCCTGATGCGGGCGCTGCGGGAAGAGAAACTCGACCTCTTCGTCCACGCCCTGACCATGCTGAGCGGTCTGGAGACCGAAGCTTTACGGCGCGCCCTGCGCGGCGACACCGCCCGACCGCTGTTTCTGGCCTGCACCGCTGCGGGGCTGGATCGCGCCGCCTTCCCCGCCCTGCTGCGCGAGGTTCGTCGGTTGAACCACGGCCTGCCGCATGATCCTGACGGCGAGGCCTGGCGCCCGGCGCAGCGGTCGACCACGCAGGCGGCCTATGAATTTCGTCTGCTGATGGCGCCTGAAGGCGGGTCGACCGTTTGACAGCGCGCCTCCGCTCCGCTTGCGTAGCGCCGTGACTCAGTCGTTCCACCCCACCGCCATCACCTTCGTCGCCAGCGACCGGCCCGAGGCCGAAGCCGCCCGCCAGCGGTTGAGCGAACGCTATGGCTCGGTTCCCGCCGCCGAGGCCGAAGTCATCGTCGCCCTGGGCGGCGACGGCTTCATGCTGGAGACCCTGCACAACAATCTGCAGCTGCGCACCCCCGTCTATGGGATGAACCGCGGCTCCGTCGGATTCCTGATGAACGACTATGAGGAAGACGACCTGCTGGATCGTCTGGCCCAGGCTGACCGCACGGTGCTGCATCCGTTGCAGATGGACGCCTGGGTCGAAAGCGGCCAGGTCCACAGCGGCCTGGCCATCAATGAAGTCTCCCTGCTCCGCCAGACGCGCCAGAGCGCCAAGCTGCGCATCAGCATCAACGACAAGGTGCGGCTGGAGGAGCTGACCTGCGACGGCTGCCTGGTGGCGACGCCAGCCGGGTCGACCGCCTATAATCTGTCGGCGCACGGGCCGATCATTCCCCTGGACGCGCCCAGCCTGGCGCTGACGCCGATCAGCGCCTTCCGCCCCCGGCGCTGGCGCGGCGCCCTGCTGTCGCACACGGCGCGGGTGCGCTTCGACGTACTAGAGCCGGACAAGCGGCCAGTCAGCGCCACCGCCGACAATTTCGAGGTGCGCCGCGTCTCGCGCGTCGAGGTGCGGGAGCGTCGCGACATCACCCTGACCATGCTGTTCGATTCAGGCCGCTCATATGAAGAGCGCGTCATGGCCGAACAATTCGCCGCCTGAACTGTAAAATAGTCGAGGCGCCGTCACCGGATTTTAAGCCTCTGCGCGACAAAATGGCCGCTGTTGTTGAGGAGCCGCCCGTGACCAACCAAGTCATCCGCCCGCCCAATCCCCTGCGCGCCAAGGTCGGCGGCGGCTTCGGCGGCATTGACGCCAACGCCATCGCCAGGGCCGAGGAGGCGCTGAAGGCCATGTCGGCTCAGTTCGGCCAGTGGTTGAACGACGAGGTGGTCAGGCTGGACAAGGCTCAGTCCGACATCCGCAGCCAGGGCTACACGCCCGAAACGGCTGAGGCCCTCTATTTCCGCGCCCACGACCTCAAGGGGCTGGGGACCACATACGAATACCCGCTGGTCACGCGCATCGCCGCCTCGCTCTGCCGGATGCTGGACGACGCCGACAAGCGGATGCAGGCCCCCCTGGCCGTGGTCGACGCCCACATCGACGCCATCAAGGCCGTGGTCCGCGACAAGATCCAGACCGACGACCATCCTGTCGGACGCGATCTGGTTGAAACCCTGGAAGCCCGTGCGGCGGAGCACCTGGGCTAAAGCCGACTGATGGATTGAGCGCGGCTCAGGCCGCGCTGACGGCGCCGCGCCAGCCGTCGTCAGCCGGGCGGTCCAGCCGCTCCAGCAGATAGGCCAAATCCTCACGCGCGGCGTCGGGACGCTGACTCAGGAACCGCTCCAGCATCCGTTGACGGAAGACGGCGCTTCCGGTGTCCCCGCCTTCGGCCTGGAGCGCCCGCCAGGTGTCGACCCCGGCGCGGAAGGCTTGGAACAGACGTGGCGGCATGCCCGCACGGTCGTAGATGGCCTTGAGTCCCAGAGGCCCGGCGTCATGCACCATCAGCCAGGCGCGATGATGCGGCGTACCCGCCAACTCGGCCAGGGCGTGCTCGAACAGGCCGATCTGCCCCCGCGCCAAGGACCGCAGCAACAGAGACGGCGTCAGCACCCGGCGGCGGTTCAGCCCGGCCACAAAGGTCGGCAGATCATCCGTCACACGAGCCTGGTCCACCAGGTCGATCGTGGCCCGCTCCCGCGCGAAGTCGGCGAACTGGATAGCGGTCTCAGGCGTCAGAGCGTGGCGGGTGATCAGGTGTTCGCGCACAGCCTCGCTGGCCAGAACCACCAGCCGCTCGGTCGCGGACAGCGGCAGAACCTGACGATAGGCCAGGGCCGAAATCACCTCCGGCGCATCGCTGAATCGATCCAGGGCGACGCCAAGCGCAGCCTCGGACAGATCGGCGTTGTCGTTTGCGGCCAGGGCGGCCACCGCCTCCTGCCTGCCTTCGGCGACCAAAACCGACGCCACATCGCGCGGCACGCGCGGGCGGGACGCCACCGCCACCTGGCGCAGCGCCGTCCCGGCGCGCACGATCTCGATCAGGTCGTCGTCAGTGAAGGCCGGGCAGCTGTTGATGATAGGCAGGGCCACGCTGTCCACATCGCCGGCCAGCCTGCGCGCCGCCTCGCGCGGCATGATGTCCGAAGCCTTCAGCGTCACCGCCACGGCCCGTCGCACCAGTTCCGCCGCATCGGCCGCCAGCACGCTCAGAATCTTTTGCGCCGCCTCGCGCTCCACGTCATCCAGCGCCATGCGGTCGATGCTGCGGCACAATTTATGAGCGGCGGCCGCGCGCTCGTCCTCCAGATCAGACTTGATCAGGCGCCGTATGTCGCTTTCCGTCAGTCTGGCGCGGTAGGCGGTCATGGCTCGAAGGCTCAGGGTTGGCGAGGAATCAATCGTCACCCCTAGCGTTACATAGTTAACACCCTCTTAGGAATAAGGCGGAAGCGTGGTCACGCCACCTTATCCGGCGGCGGAGCGAATGCGCCTCCGAATCCGCCGCCTGATCCCTGCCCGTCCTGGCCCAGCAACAGCGCCAGAAGGCTCTGATCCTGCTTCAAGCGGTCCATGCGCGCGGCCAGCATTCGGTCCTTTTCGCTCAGCTCCGGCGCCGCCTTGGCCGCCCCGCCGCTGCCGACGCCGACCGCCGGGAAGGCCTCGCCCGCCGTGCGCTGCAGATTGGCGTGCACCTCGGCCGCCGTCGCCGCTCGGCCATTGCGATAGAAGATCGAACGGTTGGCCGAAGCCGCTTCGGGGAACAGGGCCACCGCGCTGGTCTGCGGCCGCGACTGCACCGCCTCCAGCAGCTTGGCCGCGCCCGCCGGACCCAGGAAGTGCGCGGCGTACAGGTCGCCCGCCCCTGGCTCGCGCCCCGTGCGGCCGCGCAGATAGGCCGCGTTGGAGGCCGTCAGCTCCCCCGCCATGGTCGAGGCGGCCTGAGGATCGAAGCGAAGGTCCAACACGACGTTGCGAGCCGAGCCGCGCACCTGCCAGCGCCCGTCGCCGCCCTGATAGATCAGGTCAGCGTACTGGCCGTAGCCGTGCTTGGCGCCGTGCCGCTTCACCGTGCCCAGCCAGGTCTGCTCGATGAACTGGAACAGGCCCGAGGCCGAGGACGTGGGCGCCCGCGCATTGGGATTCATCGCGCTTTCGCGACGCGCGGTCTTCATCAGGAAATCGAAGTCCACGCCGGTCGAGGTCGAGGCGCGCCGGATCGCCGCCTCCACGCCGCCGGATGATGGAATCGCTTTCACGGTCATATGTGAACGGTCGCTAACCTCGGTAAACGAAAGCTTAACGCAGCGCCCCTGCCGTTAACAATTCCAAGCGCCACAATAAGGCCGCAAGCGAAGCGCGAACTCTGTTCCGTGGGTGCTGGGGAGGGCCTGCGACAGGAGGCGCGTAAGTCATGATGATGCGTATCGCCGGGGGCCACGGCGTGGTCAGCCCCCTCGACTTCCAGCAACGCAAGAAGCCCCTGCCCCGATGGGTGTGGGCGATGATCACCGCCTCGGCTCTGGTGCATGTCGGCGCCGGCGTCTGGCTGTATCAGCAACGCTTCGAACTGGCCGACGCCCCCGCGTCCTTGGAAGACCTGCCCACGACGATCGTGGAGCTGACGCCCAGGGTCAAACCGCCCGAGCCGAAGACGGCCTCGCCCGCGCCGACGCCGCCGATCCATCGGCCGACGCAGGTCATGCCCAGCGACGTCGCCCCGCTGGAGGTTCCGGTCGCCCCCGTCGTCAGCCATGACGCCGGGCCGGTCATCAATCTGACCGAACCTGCGACCGAGCCTGCGGCCGGAACGACGGTCACGCCCGAACCGCCGAAACCCGTCCCGGTCATCACCCAGCCCGACTGGGTGCGGAAGCCGACGGCGGATCAACTGATGCGCGCCTATCCCTCGGCGGCTGAGGCGCGCGGGATCGGCGGCGTCGCCGAACTGTCCTGTCTGGTGCGGGTGGACGGCAGCCTGACCGGCTGTTCCGTCACCTCGGAAACGCCGGGCAATCAGGGCTTCGGCCGGGCGGCGGTGAGCCTGAGCCGCTACTTCCGCCTCAGCCCGCGCACGGTGGACGGACAGGCCGTCGACGGCGCGCGCGTCACCATGGCGATCCGCTTCGACCTGCCCAAGGACTAAAGGAACCGCGAGGGATGGAGGGCCGGCTCGGCGACGGGTCGGCCCTCTGTCGCATCCGCGACGACCGCGCTGACCAGCGGCCCCAACAGCCAGCCGTTGCGACGCGGCCCCAGCGCGACATGAAGACCCGGCGCAACCTGTCCAGCTATCGGCAGGCCGTCCGGCGTCGTCCCTCGCACCCCCGCACGCCAGTCGATGGTCAGGGGACGCGGCGCCTGGCCCAGCACCTTCCATGCAGCGGCCAGCATGGCGTCGCAGCGCGCGGCGTCGGGCGTCACCGAGCGCTCGCCCGGCTCCATCGTCGCCCCGATCACGCTGCCCTCGCCCATCGGCGCGACATAGGCGCCCGGCCCGCGCACGACGTGATCGACCAGCTTCTCGCTCACCAGACCGATCTGACCGCGAATGGGCGTGATGCAGGCGACCGCCGCGCGCGCTTCGGGC
>NZ_GL883086.1:155850-179561 GCF_000204035.1 Brevundimonas diminuta ATCC 11568 | reverse complement strand
CCCGTGGCCAGGATCAGATGCTCCGCGCGCACGGCGCCCGCCGTCGTCTCGACCCGCCAGCCGAGCGCGTCCGGGGCCATGCGCAGCGCCCGCGCCTCGATCACGGTCAGTCCCTGCGCCAGCGCCTTCAGCGCCTGAGGCGGATCAACCTTGGCGTCCTCATGCGTCGTCAGGCGGGCCGAAGCGGCGTCATACTCAGGCTGGAAGCTCAACGTCTTCATCCGCGCCGCCAGTTCGGCGACGTCGCCGCCGCGCCATTCCGCCAGATCGCCATACAGCCGCACGCCCGTCGCCTCTGCGAAGGCGGGCCACAGGTCGCGCGCCCTGCGCAGCACTTGCGCCGCCTCGGGCGACAGATCGTCTATGGCGCATTCCATGGCCGGCGCGATCATGCCTGCCGCTACCGCCGAAGCGTTGACGCCGCCGGGGTCTACCACCGCTACGCGACGTCCGCGTCGTCTCAGCTCCGCCGCCGCGCACAGGCCCAGCGCGCCCGCGCCGATGACCACGGCGTCGAAGGAGGGTTCAGGAGAATTAAAAAGGGGCACGGGATGTCCTTCGACCTCCCGCGCCCCGATTTCAACCGTTGAGGACGGTCTTTTATTCAGCCGCCAGCTTGGCCGCGCGCGCCTCTTCCAGACGCTTGGTCAGGGCGGCGTGCTGGCCCCACAGGGCCTTGGGCAGGCGATCGCCGAATTTCTCGTAGAAGGCGGGGATCAGGGCGGCTTCCTCGGTCCAGACGTCGGCGTCGACGTCCAGCAGGATCTGCAAGTCGGCGTCGGTCAGCGTCAGACCCGACAGGTCCAGCGCGGCCTTGGACGGCACGCGGCCGACCGGAGTGTCCACGGCTTCGGCCTGGCCTTCCAGACGCTCGACGATCCACTTCAGCACGCGGGCGTTGTCGCCGAAGCCCGGCCAGACGAACTGGCCGTCCTCGTTCTTGCGGAACCAGTTGACGAAGAACAGGCGCGGCAGCTTCGACGCATCGGCCTTTTCGCCCATCTTCAGCCAGTGGCCGAAGTAGTCGCCCATGTTGTAGCCGCAGAAGGGCAGCATGGCGAAGGGGTCGCGGCGCAGCTCGCCGACCTTGTTCTCGGCGGCGGCGGTGCCTTCGGAGGCCACGGTCGAGCCCATGAAGACGCCGTGCTCCCAATCATAGGCTTCCGTCACCAGCGGCACGGCCGAGGCGCGGCGGCCGCCGAACAGGATAGCGTCGATCGGCACGCCCGCGGGGTCTTCCCACTCCGGCGCGATGGACGGGCATTGACCAGCCCAGACGGCGAAGCGCGAGTTCGGGTGCGCCGCAGGCTCGCCCGAAGCCGGATCGTGCGGCTGGCCCTTCCAGTTGGTCAGGCCTTCCGGCGCTTCCTTCGACAGGCCTTCCCACCAGACGTCGCCGTCGGCGGTCAGGGCGACGTTGGTGAAGATGGTGTCCCGCGTCAGGGTCTCGAGCGCGTTCTTGTTGGTGTTGCGGCTGGTGCCGGGCGCCACGCCGAAGAAGCCCGCTTCCGGGTTCACGGCGTACAGACGGCCGTCGTCGCCGAAGCGCATCCAGGCGATGTCGTCGCCGACCGTCTCGGCCTTCCAGCCGTCCAGCGCCGGTTGCAGCATGGCCAGGTTGGTCTTGCCGCAGGCCGACGGGAAGGCGGCGGCCACATATTTGGAAACGCCTTCGGGGCTGGTCAGCTTGAGGATCAGCATGTGCTCGGCCAGCCACCCCTCGTCGCGGGCCATGATCGAGGCGATGCGCAGAGCGTAGCACTTCTTGCCCAGCAGGGCGTTGCCGCCGTAGCCCGAGCCATAGGACCAGATTTCCCGCGTCTCGGGGAAGTGGACGATCCACTTGTCGTCGTTGCAGGGCCATGCCACGTCGGACTGACCTTCAGTCAGCGGCGCGCCCAGGGTGTGAACGGCCGGGACGAAGACGCCGTCGGCGCCCAGCATGTCCAGCGCGCCCTTGCCCATGCGGGTCATGACGCCCATCGACACGGCGACATAGCCGCTGTCGGTGATCTCAACGCCCAGGGCGGAGATCTTGGAGCCCAGCGGGCCCATGCAGAACGGCACCACATACATGGTGCGGCCCTTCATGCAGCCGTCGAACAGGCCGTCCAGACGGGCGCGCATTTCAACCGGGTCGGACCAGTTGTTGGTCGGACCGGCGTCGGCCTCGTCTTCCGAGCAGATGAAGGTACGGCTCTCGACGCGGGCCACGTCCTTGGGGTCCGAGGCGGCGTAGTAGCAGCCGGGGCGCTTGGCTTGATCCAGCTCCTTCAGCGTGCCCTTGCCGATCAGATCGGCGACGATGGCGGACTTCTCGGCGGCCGAGCCGTCGCACCAGTGAACACGGTCAGGCTTGGTCAGGGCGGCGATCTGCTCCACCCAGGCGACGAGGCCCTTGTGTTCAGTCGGCGCCGGATGGAGACCGGGAATCGATTGCGTCACGTCTTGCTCTCCTGAAGCTGCGCGCGGCGATCTGTCGTCGCCGTCACGCAATAAGCTGATCACGCTGTGTAACGGGGGCCAATGAACCCCAAGGGACGTAAGGTCAACCGCTGCACGTTTCATTCCCCCGTTATCCGGCTCGCCCCATCCACACGCACATTTAAATCGTCAGAGCGCGTCCCAAGGGGTATCTCCTTCGGCGTGAAGACGATGGATTCTGTAAAGTCGACGCCGGACGGCTTATCCAGCGCCCTGATCTCGCCCGCCGCCGAGCGCAACAGCGCGGCCATACTGGAGGTGCTGCGCGCCCATCTGCCCGTTCAGGGCCGGGTGCTGGAGATCGCCGCCGGATCGGGCCAGCACGCCGCGCTTTTCGCAACCGCCCTGCCCGGCCTGGACTGGACGCCCAGCGACCCCAGCGCCGAGGCGCGGGCCAGCATTGAGGCGTGGCGGATGAAGGCGGGCGCGGCGAACCTGCGGCCCGCACAGGCGGTCGACATGCTGGATGACGCCAGCTGGCCGTCGGAGCCGCTGGACGCCATCATCTGTATCAACATGATCCACATCAGCCCGTGGTCGGCGGCCGAGGGCCTGATGCGGCTGGCGGAACGGTCTCTGATCCGCCCCGGCGGTCTGCTGTACCTCTACGGCCCCTATCGCGAAGCCGAGGTTCCGCTGGCCCCGTCCAACGCCGCCTTCGACGACAGCCTGAAGGCGCGCGATCCCGCATGGGGCCTGCGCGACCGGGGCGAGGTCGAAACGCTCGCCCGGTCGCATGGCCTGGCCCTGACGCTGCGACGGGCCATGCCCGCCAACAACCTGAGCCTGATCTTCCGCCGAGTTTAGATGGCGGCGACCACAGCTGTCAGTTCGGCGCGGTCGTTCAGCAAAGCCACCTTGCCGTCGCGGAAAGCCGCGCCCGGCGCATCCGCCGCTTCGCCGAAGCTTTCAGCCGCCACGGCCACGCCGTCGGCGAAGGCCAAAACCGGCAGGCCCTGCGCCTTGGCCAGGTTCACCAGCGCCTTGACCTGAACCAGGCCGGCTTCATCCGCCATGCCGCCCGGAACCACCACGCCCTGAACACGGCCGCCGCTGATGTCGTCGGCCGTCGCCGTAGCCAGAACGGTCAGCCCGCCCGAAACCAGACTGCCCTCGCCGGTCGAGATCGGGGCCAGCGACACGCCCTCAAAGCGCAGGGCGGTCTCCATGTCGCCCAGTTCGCCGAAATCCATGCCTTTGCGCATGATCAGGCCGAAGCGCAGGCGGGTGGGCGCGGGGCGATTGCCGTATTGGCGGGAACGAGGGGCGGTCGTGGTCTTGCGTTGAGCGTACAAAACGTCTCCTTCGAAGGTTATCGATCAATATTCGTGGACGATTACAAGAAACCGTCCCGCCCTGTACGCCGCAACCGGATCAAACACGGCAAACGTCGCAATCCGAATCAATAGGAAGCGAATGCGGCAAAAACATCAGGGTGACTGCTGATATAGGCTTATGATGCTCAAGGTCAACTTGACGACGCAAAAGTGAACTCAACCGGACCTAAGAACACCTGAACCGCTCAGCCACAGCGACGCCCTTGCCTCCATGCGCGAGCGGGCCCTACACAGCCGGTCGCACCGCTGGAGATCTCAAGTCAGGCCATGGCCTTCACCCGCACCTATGACGGCCCAGAGCCCGTCCGCATCAACAAGTGGCTGGGTCAGAGCGGCGTCTGCTCGCGCCGCGAGGCCGAGGGCCTGATCGCCGACGGTCTGGTCAGCATCGACGGCGAGGTCGTGCGCGACGCGGGCCGCAAGATCGAGCCGGGCCAGACCCTGACGCTGAACGACACGGGCGAGGCGGCGCTGGCCGCGGGCGTCGCCATCCTGCTGCACAAGCCGGTCGGCTATGTCTCGGGCCAGCCTGAGCCGGGCAAGATTCCGGCCGTGCGCCTGCTGACCACGGCCAACCGGGTCGGCGACGGCGAGACGCCCGCGCGCGACGCCTCCCTGCCCCCAGTCGGGCGACTGGACGAGGATTCGCGCGGCCTGCTGATGCTGTCGTCAGACGGCGTGGTGGCCAAGGCGGTGATCGGGCCGCAGTCCGATCTAGACAAGGAATATCTGGTCCGCGTCGCCGGCACCGTGACCGAGGCCAAGCTGACCAAACTGCGCCACGGCCTGGAGCTGGACGGCCGCCAGTTGAAACCTGCTCGCGTCACCCAGATGGAGCCGCAGCGCCTGCGTTTCATCCTGCGCGAAGGCCGCAACCGCCAGATTCGCCGCATGTGCGAGTTGGTCGGACTGGAGGTCGTCGACCTCTATCGCATCCGCATCGGCCCGGTGAAATTGGGCGACCTGCCGGAAGGCCGTTGGCGGATGCTGACGGCGGACGAGCGCGCGGCGCTGATCAAGGGCTGAGCCGCCTCAGCGCAACGCCTCAAACCACCGTTGCAGCAGGAACGCTTCAGCGCGGTGGGCGGCCGTGCGGACAGCCGCCTCCTCGTCCACGCCCCACCGCTCTTCGGTGAAGGCCTCGTCCAGACGCGACAGGTCCAGCGCCGCCTCGCCGGCCAGCGCCCCGCGCTGCACCGCCAGCCCCAGCACCGCCGAGCCGAACAGCGGAACCGCCGTCGCCAACCCGGTCAGGGCGAAGTCGTCCATCTCCAGCGCCAGCACCTCGACCCGCGCCAGAGCTTCCGGCGCCTGCGGCCGATGGATGATCCCCTCGACCGTGTGCAGTTCGACGCCCAGTTCGCGCGCCGCCCAGTCGCGCCACGGCCCCCATTCCGCCTGCTGTCGTTCGATCAGGCCCGACGGCGTCTCCGCCAGATAACAGAGCACGTCCGACCCGGCATAGCGGGCGATCTCTTCGGCCACCGGGCCGCGCGTCTGGCTGACCCGATCGATGGCGGTCGAGGCCAGACGGGTGGCGGGCATGGTCGCGGGCGTCATATGCTCGCCCTGGGCGCTCCACTCGTCGGCCACGAGGCGAGCCGCCGCCTCGGTCGGCAGGACGATGGCGTTTCCGGCGGGCGTCTTGGGCGCGCGGCCGTCCAGCAGGACGATCCAGCCGCCGTCGCGGGCCTCGACCCCGGCGCTCTTCCAGAAGCGTTTGATGCGCTCCTCGGACTCGCGAAAGCCCTTCTGGGCGGCGACGTTGGGATCAAGTGACGGAATGTGAGACATGGCGGACTTCTAGGCGAAAAGCTTGGTCGAGGCGAAACGATCGAGCGCCGCCTCAAGGTCAGGAAAATCGTCGGCGATGTGCAGCGCGCCTGCGGCCGCCTGCTCCTCCACCGTATGGAAGCCCCAGCCGACGCCCAACGGATGCACCCCCGCCGCAACGGCCATGGCGATGTCGTGGCTGGTGTCGCCGATCATGACGGTCGAGGCGATGTCGGCCCCGCAGGCCGTCATGGCGGCGCGCAGCATGGCTGGGTCCGGCTTGCCCGGCCCGTCCTCGGCGCAGTGGCTGGACAGGAACAGATCGCTCCATTCGGGCCGCGCCAGATTGCGGGCCACGCCGCGCCGGTTCTGGCCGGTCGCCAGCGACAGCCGCCAGCCGTCGCGCTTCAGCCGCCGCAGGGTCTGCATCACGCCGGGATAGAGCGGCTCCTCATGGCCCGCCTCATACATGGCGCGGAAGCTGGCCTGAAAGGCCGCGACGAAGTCGGCCAGTTCGGCGTCGGTCAGCGACGGCTCCAGCACGTGCAGGGCGTGATGCAGGCTGAGGCCCACGATCTGACGCACCCGATCATATTCCGGCTCGGGCAGGCCCAGAGCCTGCGCCGCCTCGCAGGCCGCGCGATGGATGGAGACCCGGCTGTCGACCAGGGTGCCGTCGATGTCGAAGACGGCGAGCGGAGCATCGGAAGCGGGCATATCAGGCAGGCACGATGTCAAAAGCGACGGACAGGCGCGGCGGGTCGCCGCTGAAAGGCACGGTGCCGTGCCACAGGCAGGATGGGAACAGCACCAGCTTGCCCGGCTCCGGTTTCTCGTACCGCAGCGGCTCCAGCGACGGCGAGGTCGGGAACGGCGGCTGGGCCAGGGCCAGCCAGCCTTCGCGCCCGCCCGCCTCGACCACCGGCGGCACGTCGATGTAGCAGGCCGAGGAATACCAGCCCTTCGGGTGAATATGGTGCTCGTGGAAACCGCCCGGCGCCAGCCGCACCGACCAGCAGCCCTTCAGTCGATAGTTTCCAGAGTTTCGGGCGCGAACAGGATCCTCACCCTGCCCCAACCGCGCCAGATGACGGCGGATCGGCCCGTCGATGGCGGTGAAGAAGGCGCGAATGGCCGGATCATCGACCAGCGTCAGGTCCACCGGCGTCTGCGTTCCGTGCCGCAGGCTCTGGCCCAACGGGTGGTTCTGATAGGCGTGCTGCGCCAGCAGCGCCGCCTTGAGGTCGGCCAGATAGGCGGCGAGATCGCTCCAGCCGGGCGGCGTATCGATGGTCAGGGCGCCGACCAGACCCTCCAGGTCATCCAACCCCAGGGCGTCGGCCTGCCCCTTCAGGCGGCTGGCCGTGGCGTGCAGGGCCAGAACCTTCTGATCCGGGGTGGGCGCAGCCAATAATTGGCGCAGGATCTCCAGCGCTCCATCGGGGTCGCCAGAGGCGATCATGGCCTCGGCCAGACTGGTCCAAGGCTCGAGCGTGTTCGGCGCCGCCTGCGTCGCAGCGTGCGCATGACCCACAGCCAGCGCCGGATCGAACTTCAACGCCAACTGGCCCGCCGCCATCTCGACCATGGCGGCCCGTACGCCGCCGTCGCGCACGCGACGGGTCAACTCGCCCCAGGCCTCGCGCGGATCAGCGCCCCCATACATCAGGACCACCGCCAGACAGGTCAGCAGTTCGGCGTCGCCAGGCGCGGCCTTCAGCGCATCGAGCACCGGCGCCGCCGCAGCCTCACGACCTCCGCCGCACATCCAGATCAGTTGCGCCAGCTCCCGCACGGCGTCGCCATAAACGGGCCGACGCTTCAAGGCCTGGCGATAGGCGTCATCCGCCTCGTCATGACGGCCGCAACCAGACAGGGCGCGGGCCAACACCAACCAGGTCTCAGGCGCATCTCCGCCATTGGCGAAGGCCCGCCGCGCCGCCTCGACAGCCTCGAGGTTGCGGCCTGTGTCGCCCAGAGAACTGGCCAGATTATGCTGCGCGACGACGCTGCCGGGCGTGGCGGCCGCCTGGGCGCGGCGGATGACCAGGGCCTCCTCCTTGCGGTCCAACGCCTTCAGAAGATCGACCTGAAACGACTGAACCCCGGCCCGCTCGCCCGGCGTCGCCTGCTCCAGCACGGCCAGGGCGCCCGGCAGGTCGCCCTGCTGGGCCAGCGCCTGGGCGCGCTGAAGCCGCATCTGGACCGCCGCGCCTGTGTTCATCGCATCCGCCGCACGCCCTCAAAGGGATCTTCGTCGGCCTCGTCCTCGGAGAAGCCGAAATGGTTGAAACCGGCCTTCATCTCGGGGCTCAGCGGGGCCTCGACGATCAGCTTGCCGCCGCCAGGATGGTCCAGTTCGATGCGGCGGGCGTGAAGCTGCAGCTTCAGCGGGCCGGACAGTTCGCGCGATTTGTCGTCGCCGTATTTGGGATCGCCCAGGATCGGATGGCCGATGGCGGCCATGTGGGCGCGCAGCTGGTGCGTGCGGCCGGTGAAGGGGCGCAGCGCCATCCACGCCGCGCGGTGGGCGGCGCGGCTGATGGTGGCGAAGGCGGTCTCGGCCGGTTCGCCCTTGGGATCCTTGGGCTCGGCCGGGCGCATCATCTCGAAGTCGTTGATGCCGGTCTTCTTCAGCGCCATGTCGATTTGACCGGCCGAAGGCTTGGGATTGCCGATGACGATGGCCCAATAGGTCTTCTTGGCCTGACGCCGGGCGAAGGCGCCGGCCAGACGCTTGGCCGCCTCCGGCCCCTTGCCCAGCAGCAGCACGCCTGAGGTGTCGCGGTCCAGACGGTGAACCAGACGCGGCCGGTCCATCCCCTCGCCCCAGGCCGACAACAGGCGGTCGATGTGCTTGGTCGTCTTGGTCCCGCCCTGCACGGCCAGGCCGTGCGGCTTGTTCAGGGCGATGACCATGTGGTCTTCGTACAGCACCAGCGACTTGGCGTAGGCGATGTCGCGCTCGCTCAGTTCGTGCAGGTCGCCGGGCTTGCGCGGATTGGCGTCCGGCAGCGGCGGCACGCGCACGGCGGCGCCCGCAGTCAGGCGGTCCTGCGGCTTGACCCGCGAGCCGTCGACGCGGATCTGGCCGCTGCGGGCCATCTTCTCGACCTGGATGTGGGTCAGGTGCGGCCAACGGCGCTTGAACCAGCGATCCAGGCGGATGTCGTCTTCATCCTCGGCGACATAGAGGGTCTGGACTTCGCGGCTCATGCGCCCACTCCGGTAAACAGTTTGCGCGCGATCATCAGGCCGACGAACAGAGCGGCGATGGCGAGAACCACCGAACCCGCCGCATAAACGAAAGCCGAGACGATTTCACGGCGTTCGATCATCAGGGCCGCTTCCAGTGAAAAGGCCGAAAAGGTCGTGAAGCCGCCCAGGACGCCGACGGCGGCGAACAGGCGGATGCTCTCCTGCCCCGCGCCCGCCCTCAACGCCAGCCAGCCGACCAGCAGGCCCATCAAAAGGCCGCCCGCGACATTGGCGGTCAGGGTCGCCCACGGCCAGGCCGCGCCCGGCGCCAGGCGGCCCACGGCCAGCCCCAGCCCATAGCGCGCCATCGCCCCCAGGCCGCCGCCGATCGCAACCAGCAAGAAACGTGTCATGCTGGCGGCATATACTGTTCCGACCTCATTTGCGAAGGCCGCCATGCACGACCTTGTCCTCGCCATCCTACATCACCTGCTGTTCCTGGGCCTGATCGTCATGCTGGCGTCGGAGCTGGCGCTGCTGCGAACGCCGGAACCGCCGGTGAAGCGACTGGCCGGACTGGACGCGGGCTATGGCGTCACGGCCCTGCTGATCATTCTGGTCGGGGTCGGACGGGTGGTGGGCGGCAAGGGCTGGGCCTTCTATGAAGCCAACCCCTTCTTCTGGGCCAAGATCGCGACCTTCGCCCTGATCGGCCTGATTTCGATCCGGCCGACCCTGGCGATCCTGAAGTGGCGCAAGGCGGCGCGGGCCGCGCCCGGCTATGTTCCGCCGCAGGCCGAGCTGACCGCGGCGCGTCGCGCGGTCGGGCTTGAGATCCTGCTGCTGGTTCCGCTGCTGGCCTTCGCGGCGGCGATGGCGCGTTGGCCGTTCTAGGCCCTACAGACGCGGGCGGATGGCGTCCTGAACCCCGCGCGCGTCATAGGCCCCAGGGCGATCCGGGCGCTGGCCGCGCCCCATGACGATCTCCAGCGTGGTCGAGGTCGGCTGCGGCCCGCTGAGGTCGAAGCCCAGTCCGACGCCGACGCCCGACGTCGACCAGCCGCCGTAGCGGCCCGTGCCCGCGCCGATGGAGACGCTGGGCCGCACGCCGCCCGCGCTGTCGGGGCGGCCGTCGATCCAGCGCTGCGTCACCTCGAACCAGTCATAGCCCTGCTCGGTCGTCAACTGAGCCGCACGGAACAGGGCCATGTCCGCCACAGGACCGGGCGCGCCGACGCCGTTGTAGCTGACGCGGAAACGGTCACGCTCGATCTGCTGTTCGGAGTAGCCCTGCCCGTTCGGCCCCATCTGACGACCGTAGGGCGCCAGGCTGGCGCAGGCCGTGAGTGCAAGGGCCGAGGCGGCGATCGTGACGATGGCGAGGCGTTTCATGCGCGTATCTCCCACGCCCGAACAGCGCACGGGCGAGCCGGATTGTTCCGCGGTGAAGCTGAACAGGGGATGAAGCCCCTACAGCCCCGCCGCCGCGCGTAGGGCCGCGAAATCCTCCGGCTCCGGCGCCTCGACCGTCACGCGGCCGCCGTCGGGATGAGGAAAACTCAGCTTCGCCGCGTGCAGCATCAGTCGCGGCGCGGCGCGCCCGGCGAAGGTCAGGGCGCCGCCATAGCGGACATCGCCGACCAGCGGGCGACCGATGGAGGCCATATGGACCCGAAGCTGGTGCATCCGTCCCGTCTCCGGCGACAGCTCGACCACCGCCCCGTCTTCACTAGAAGCCAAGGTGCGATAGCCGCTGGCGGCGCCTTGCGCGCCCGGCGCATCGAAATCCACGACGCGCATATAGCTTTCGCGGCCGATCTCTTCTCGCCGTAGAGCTGAGGTGATCCGGCCGGACTTGGGCTCCGGCGCGGCCGCGACCAGCGCCAGATAGGTCTTCTGGAACTTGCGCATCTGCATCGCCTTGCCGAAGAAGCCGGCGGCGGGCTTGGTCTTGGCGGCCAGGATGACGCCCGAGGTGTCGCGGTCGAGCCGGTGCACCAGTTCCGGGCGCTTGCCGTTCGACCGGGCGAAGGCCCACAGCAGGTCGTCCAGGGTGTTGGCCTGGATGCGGCCGCCCTGGCTGGACAGGCCCGACGGCTTGTTGAAGGCGATCAGATGCGCGTCTTCATGCACCACCCACGAACGGACGGCGGCGATTTCATCTTCGGTCAGGGATACGGGCTGGCGGGTTTTCACCCGTCGAGCCTTTAGCCGAGCGCGCCCCGCTTCGCCATGCCCATCAGGCTCGCGGTTAGCGGATCAGGCCCTTGCGGCGCGCCCAGTGGGCATAGGCGATCTGGATGACGAAGATCAGGGTGACGACCAGGGTGAACGCCACGCCGCCCGCGCCGATGACTTCACGCCCGTTGCTGAGCCCCAGCACGTAGACGGCGTGCGCCAGCAAGGCGATCAGCCCCGCGACGAAGGCGTTGAACGCCAGCTTCCGCCGAAGCAGAAGCATCAGCGCGCCCAGCAGGCCGCACCATACCGCCACGCCGAAGGCCACATCGGTCCACATCGGCGCGCCGCGCAAATAGGCCACCTGCTCCATCGTCAGCGCGCTCCAGTAGGCGGCGGCTCCCGTCACCTTCTGGTACCACTGCCAGACGCCGACGCCGTTCCAGACCACCGAGGCTGCGGCGATGGCCCACAGGTGCCACGGCGCCGCCGGACGCTTCGAAATATCGACCATCATTCTTTCCCCAGGGCCTTGAGCGTCGAAAACTACGCCGAAATAGACCGATGCAACAAGGGCTTCCGCCTGCCCCTCAGACGATCACGCCGCGTCGGCTCATCCAAGCGCAATAGGCAGTCTGAACGACCAGGACGGCGATGATGACAAGGCCGAACGCCACGCCGACCGGCCCCATGATCTCGCGCCCATTGCTCATGAAATGGATGTAGGCCGTGTCCGCCAGCATGGCGATCAGGGCGACGGCGAACGCCATCGTCGCCTGGCGCCGCCGAAACAGCAGCAGCACCGCCGCCAGCAGCCCGCCCCAGAAGGCGACGCCGACCGCGACATCGGTCCATAAGGGCACGGCGCGCAGATAGGCCGCCTCGGCGGGGCTCAGACTGCTCCAATAGGCCGGATCGCCCGTCACCTGCAGCGTCCACTGCCAGACGAAAAGGGCGTTCCACAGAAAGGACAACACGCCGACCAGCCACAGGTGCCAGGGCGTCGGCATACGCCGCAGAACATCGACCATCGCCGCCTCCGCAGTTTGCAGGCTCAGCCTACGCCCTACGGGCCGCTACAACAATGAACGCCGTTCACCGATCTTCCACTCTCTCCGTCATCCTCGGGTCAAGCCTGAGGATGACGGCGGTAAGCGCCTTATTCCTTGCTCACCCGCGCCCGCATCGCCGCCCAGCGCTCCAGGCGCGCCTTGACCTTCTCTTCATGCCCCTCGCCCTTGGGCTTGTAGAAGGTGCGGCGCTCCATCTCGTCGGGGAAGAAGTTCGCGCCGGAGAAACCCTCGGGCGTGTCGGGGTCGTATTGATAGCCCTTGCCGTAGCCGAGCTGCTTCATGAGCTTGGTCGGGGCGTTGCGAATATGGGCGGGCGGCATCAGGGAGCCGGTCTCATGCGCCGCGCGCTTGGCCGCCTTGAAGGCTTCATAGACGCCGACCGACTTGGGCGCGGTGGCCAGATGGACCACGGCCTGAGCCAGCGCCAACTCTCCCTCCGGCGAGCCGAGGAAGTCGTAGGTGTCCTTGGCCGCGTTGGCGACCAGAATGGACAGAGGGTCGGCCTGACCGATGTCCTCGACCGCCATGCGCACGATGCGGCGCGCCAGATAGAGCGGGTCTTCGCCCCCGTTCAGCATCCGCGCCAGCCAGTAGAGCGCCGCATCCGGGTCAGATCCGCGCACCGACTTATGCAGGGCCGAGATGAGGTTGTAGTGCTCTTCCCGCGACTTGTCGTAGGCGGGGGCGCGCTTCTGAAGCACGCCCGCCAGCGCCTGCACATCCAGCGGCTCCACGTCCGTCAGGTCGAACAATACTTCGGACATGGTCAGCAGATAGCGGCCGTCGCCGTCCGCCAGCGCCAGCATGGCCTGACGCGCCTCGGGCGTCAGCGGCAGGAGCTTGCCCATCAGCGCTTCGGCCCGATCGAGCAACAGGTCCAGCGAGGCGTCGTCCAGCCGCTTCAGCACATAGACCTGCGATCGCGACAGCAGGGCGCCGTTCAGCTCGAAGCTGGGGTTTTCGGTCGTGGCGCCGACCAGGGTGACGATCCCCTCCTCCACGAAGGGCAGGAAGCCGTCCTGCTGGGCGCGGTTGAAGCGGTGGATCTCGTCGACGAACAGCAGGGTCTGCTGGCCCGCGGCCCGGCGCATCCGCGCGGCCTCGAACGCCTTTTTCAGGTCCGCAACGCCCGAGAAGACAGCGCTGATCGACTGGTATTCATAGCCCGCCGCCTTGGCCAGCAGGCGGGCGATCGTCGTCTTGCCCGTGCCCGGCGGCCCCCACAGGATCATGGAGCCCAGACGTCCGGCCTCGATCATCCGGCGGATCGGCCCGCCCTCGCCCAACAGATGATCCTGGCCCACCACCTGATCCAGCGCCTGCGGGCGCAGACGGTCGGCCAGGGGCGCGTCGGGAGGATGGATGCCGGAGGCTTCGAACAAATCAGTCATGGAACGCTCTAGATAGGCGTTCGTTCGGGCGACTGCACCCGCTACAACGCCTCGTTGAGGAGGAATCGCATGACTGAAGCCAAGCCTGACCAGGGACCGCGCGGCGGGGTGACGCCCCACCTGACCATTCCCTCGCGCGGGGCCGCCGCGGCGATCGAATTCTACGCCCGCGCCTTCGGGGCCGAGGAAGTCATGCGGATGCCGGCCGAGGACGGCGAGCGCCTGTTGCACGCCCATCTGCGCATCAACGGCGGCAGCGTCATGCTGGCCGACGAATTCCCCGAATGGACCGGCGAGGCCGACATCAAGCCCGTGGGCGTCAGCCTGCATCTTCAGGTCGACGACGCCGATGAATGGTGGGGCCGCGCCCTGGTCAACGGCGCCATTCCGGTCATGCCGCTGGAGAACCAGTTCTGGGGCGACCGCTACGGCCAGCTCCGCGACCCGTTCGGCCACCTGTGGAGCATCGGCGGACCGCAGAAGGGCTAATCGCCCCTCTGCGGCGAGCGCCGCGCCTTAGGGCAGGCGTCCCGTCAGGCGGCGGCCGTTGCGGACGATGGTCAGCTCCGAGCCGCGTTGCGCCCGGCCCAGGGCGGCGACCGTGGTGACGGCGCGGCCGTCGATCTGCACCACCAGATCGTTGGGACGCAGGCCGATACGGGCCGGGATGCTGTTGCGTTGCAGGCCTGTGACCACCACGCCGCTGGTGAAGGGATCTCCGCCCAGGCGATCGGCCAGCGCCGGGTTCAGCGCCACGCCCTGAAGCCCGGCCAGAGCGCCCTGCCCCACGACCGAGCCCTGCCCCGGATCGGCGTCGCCCGGCAGGGTCGAAACGCGCGCGTTCAGCGTCCGCGTCCGTCCGTCGCGCAGGACAGTCACGGCCACGGTGTCATTCGGCGAGCGCGTGCCGACGCGGAAGTTCAGGCCGCCCTGGTCGTTGACCTCGGCGCCGTCGATGGCCGTAATGACGTCGCCCTGTTCGATGCCTGCGCGGGCGGCGGGGCCCCCGGCGTAGACGTCCGTGACCATCAGGCCCTGCGGTCGATCCAGCCCCAGGCTGCGGGCCATGTCGGAGCTGACCGTGTCGCCCTTGACGCCCAGCCAGGCGCGCTCGACCGACTTGGCGCCGCCGACGGCGGAATCCACCACCCGCTTGACCATGGTGGCCGGCACGGCGAAGCCCACGCCCGTCGAAGAGCCGGTGCGCGAGAAGATGGCCGTATTGATGCCGATGAGGTCGCCGTCCATGTCGACCAGGGCGCCGCCCGAGTTGCCGGGATTGATCGGCGCGTCGGTCTGGATGAAGGAGCCGGAATCGCTGATGCCCGTCTCGGTGCGGTTCAGGGCCGAGATGATGCCGTTGGTGACGGTCTGGCCGACGCCGAACGGATTGCCGATGGCCAGGACCAGGTCGCCGACCTGCTGCTGCTCCTGATCGTCGATACGCAGAACCGGCAGGTCGCCGTCCAGGTTCTCCAGCTGCAGCACGGCGATGTCGGACCGCTCATCGGCCAGAAGCACCTTGGCCGGGTATTCACGCCGGTCGTTCAGGGTGACGCGGATTTCCTGCATGTTCTGGATGACGTGGTTGTTCGTCACCACGATGCCGTCCGGGCGCACGATGACGCCCGAACCGATGGAGCCGGTCACGCGCGACTGCGGCCCGCCGCCGAACAGCTCGAAAAAGGGATCGCGCACGCGCTGAACGCCCCGCGCGGAGATGTTCACCACGGCGGGCGCGGCCTCGCGCACCACGGGGGCGAAGCTGGTCTTCAGCGAACCGGCGTCGCGCGGGGCGACGCGGGGCTGTTCGGCGAAGACGCCTTCCTGCGCCTTGGAGGGCTGCGGCTGGCCGCAGGCGGATAGGATCAGGGCGGCGGCGATGGCCAGTCTGGAAGTCTTCATCTCGTCCCGGTTCTACAAGCTTGGGCGTTGCATCCATTCCGCCTCGGCTTTTCGACAGGATCAAGGCCGTCTTTCAGTCCGGGGCGCGGCGGCGATCAAACGGACGTGACCTCGTCCCGTTCCGCCCGACGCGCGGTCAAGAAGCCGATCAGGGCGCCCAGCGCCAGCACGGCGGAGGCCAGGTAGAAGGCCAGCCCCGGCTCCGACAGGAGGGCGTCCGCCGCAGCGGACACCGCGGGCAGCCCCCGCTCGGACAGCCAGGCGGCGGCCTGAGCCCCGCCCTCGCCCACCGAAACCGAATAGATCCAGCCGAAGAACAGGGGCGAGGCCACGCCGGCGATGGAGGCGACGCTCATGTTCGCGCCCTGCAGTTGGCCCTGCTCGCTCTCGCCCACCCGGCGGGTCATCAGGGACTGAAGCGTCGGCATGGCCAGGCCCCACAGGGCGTTGGGGAACATGGCGACGATAAAGGCGACGCCCGTCGGCGCCCAGCCCATCAGGGCGATGCCGACCGCCCCGCCGCACAGGCCGAAGATCATGGTCGCCCGGTCGCCGAACCGCTTGGACGCCGGTCCGACCAGCACGCCCTGAACGATCATGTCCAGCACCCCGACCATGGCCAGCAAGGCCCCGACCTGCCACGGCCCCCAGCCGTAACGCAGCCCGGCGTAGAGAACGAAGACCGCCGAAAACACGTGGTGGGCGAAGTAGAGCAGGAAGTTCACGACCGCGAGGCCCGCCAGCTCGGCGTGACGCTTCAGCAGGATCATGGCCCCGACCGGGTTGGCGCGGCGCCAGCTGAAGGGCATCCGCTTCTCCAGCGGCAGGCTCTCCGGCAGAATGAACAGACCGTACAAGAAGGCCACGCCCGACAGGGCGCCCGCCACCCAGAAGGGCACGCGCGGTCCGAACTCGCCCAGGAAACCGCCCAGAACCGGCCCCAGCACGAATCCTCCCGAGAAGGCTGCGCCGATCAGGCCATAGGCGCGAGCGCGTTTCTCAGGCTCGGTGATGTCGGCCATATAGGCGTAGATGGTGGTGAAGCTGGACGAGGTGACGCCCGCCACCAACCGCCCGACCGCCAGCCACCACAGGTTCGGCGCCAGCGCCATCAGCACATAGTCCGCCGCCAGTCCGGCGCAGCTGATCAGAATGACCGGACGACGCCCATACTGGTCCGACAGCGAGCCGATCACCGGCGAAGCCAGGAACTGCATCCCCGCCCACAGGGCCACGAACACCCCGTTCAGCAGGCCCGCGCGCGCGTTCGACCCGACGAACTCCTCGATCAGATGCGGCAGGACCGGAATGACGATCCCCATGGCCACGATGTCCAGCACCGCGGTCACGAGAATGAAGGCGATCGCCGCGCGGCGGACCTTGGGCTGATGCAGGGACATGAGGGCTCGCGGAGGTGGAGCGTCGTTTTAGAGGGCGGCCTACTATTCGTCACCCTCGGGCTTGTCCCGAGGGCCCATGCCGCAGCAAGCTCGACCTCAATGTCGAACGAACGCCCTTTCATCGCCGCCTACATGATGGCCAACCGGCCTCAAGGGACACTGTATGTCGGCGTGACCAGCAATCTCGTTCAGCGCGTTCAGCAGCACAAGGACGGGACATTTCCCGGCTTCACCAGAAAGCACGGGCTGAAGCGGCTGGTCTGGTATGAGGCCTTTGAGGCAATCACGGTCGCGATCCGCCGTGAGAAGGCGCTGAAGCGCTATCTTCGCGACTGGAAGCTCAATCTGATCGAGCGGGAGAACCCGCACTGGGAAGACCTAGCGAAAGCGTGGTTCGCGCCGTCAACCTGGCGGCATGACCCTTAAGCGGCGCTTATGAAGCCCCGATGGGCCCTCGGGACAAGCCCGAGGGTGACGAAATTAGGGTTGCTCAGCGCTGCGTCACCGCCAGCGTGTCCTCCGGCCGGCCATCCCCGCGCGGCGCCGTCACGCCCAGCAGGCGGGCCAGGAAGGGCTGGACGTCGACGCTGTCCAGGTTCTGCAGCCGCCGTCCGGCGATGACGCCGGGGCCGTGGGCGATGAAGATCGCCTGCATCTCGGGCGCGGCGTTGTCGTAGCCGTGGGCGCCCCCGGGCTTGGTCACCGGACGCGCACGGGTCGCCAGCAGCCAGCCGGGCTCGGAGGCGCAGACGATGGCCGAGACGCGCGGGTTGGAGCCCAGGACAAGGCGCGCCGGGATCTCGCTCTTGCGCCAGCAGTCCAGATGCGGGCGCGAGCCCAGCAGGGCCTGCTCCACCTCGGCCTCGCGGCCGGCGACAGGGTTCAGGAAGGTGACGGCGCCCGAATAGATGATCTGCACCGCCTCCGGATCGACGATGTCGTCTAGCACCGTCACGCGGTCGGGCGAGGTCGCCGCCATGCCGTGATCCGACACCACGACCAGCACGGTGTTCTCATACAGCCCCCGCGCCTTCAGCGCATCGACCAGGCGGCCGATGGAGGCGTCGACAGAGCGCATGGCCTCCAGCGTCTCGGCGCCGTCCGGGCCGTGGTGGTGGCCCATGGTGTCCACAATGTCGAAATAGAGGGTGGTCAACGCCGGGCGCTGGGCGGCGGGCAGGTCCAGCCACGTCAGCACCTGATCCACGCGCGCGTCGCCGGGCATCGACTGGTCGAAAGGCGTCCAGTAGCTGGGCCGCACGCCGCGAATGTCGGCTTCCGACCCCGGCCAGAACATGGTGGCGGTCTTCACGCCCTGTCGCTCGGCCGAGACCCAGATCGGCTCGCCCTGGTCCCACCAGCGGCGATCGGCGACGGCCTGCTTGTTGCCCAGGGAGAAGCGGCCCAGTTCGGCGTCGACCATGTTGTTGCCGACGATGCCGTGGTGATCGGGATGCAGGCCCGTGACCAGGGTGTAGTGATTGGGGAAGGTCACGCTGGGGAAGGACGGCTTCATCGGCCCCGACGCGCCCTCGGCCGCCAGTTGCGCCAGCACCGGCGTCGCCCCGCGCTCCAGATAGTCGGCGCGGAAACCGTCAATGGAGATCAGGATGACGTTCGGCGCCTGGACCGTTTCGACCGGCGGCGCGGGCGGCGTGGTGGCGCAGGCGGCGACGGCCAGCGTCAGGACGGCGACGCGCGCCAGCCCGAACAGACGATTAAACATGAGAGGCTCCCGAAATCGACTTTCGGGAATGTTGCCTAAGCTTAATCCGCGACAGACAGAAGACGGCTTGCCGGTTTTCCACTGTCGGGCCACGCTGCGATTCATGACCAGCGTTATCGAAACGAACGGCCTGACCAAGACCTATGGCGCGGTGCGCGCCCTGGACGGCCTCAGTCTCAGCATACCGCGCGGCGGGGTCTATGGCGTGCTGGGGCCGAACGGCGCGGGCAAGTCGACCCTGTTCCGCATCCTGCTGGGCCTGATCCGGCCCACGGCGGGCGAGGTGCGGGTCATGGGCCAGCACACCGGCGATCCAGCCGTCACCCGACGCATGGGCTCGATGATCGAGACGCCGCGCTATCCGCCCTATCTGACCGCGCGTCAGGCGTTGCGCTGGCTGGCGCTGGCGCATGGGATGGGGGCAGAGGCTGAAACTGACCGATGGCTGGCGCGCGTCGGCCTGACCGAGGCGGCGGACCGCAAGGTGCGCGGCTTCTCGGTCGGCATGATGCAAAGGCTGGGCGTCGCCGCCGCCCTGATGACCCGGCCCGATCTGGTCATCCTGGATGAACCGACCAGCGGCATGGACCCGCCCGGCATCCAGGAGATGCGCGCCCTGATCCGCAGCCTGGCCGACGACGACGGCGTGACCATCATCCTGGCCAGCCACCAGTTGCTTGAGGTCCAGCGCGTCTGCGATCGCGTCGCCATCCTCAATCGGGGCAAGCTGGCGGCCGAGGGCAAGGTCAGCGACCTGACCGCCTCGGGCGAGCGCCTGCGCCTGTCGGCCACGCCCCTGGCCAAGGTCATGGCCGTGCTGGGCGAACGCGGCAGCGTTCAAGACGACGCCGTCATGGCCGCCGTGCCGCGCGCCGAGGCCCCTGCCCTGCTGCGCGCCCTGATCGAACAGGGCGTCGACATCGACGAGGCCCGCTGGGTCGGCGCCGATCTGGAAAGCGTCTTCATGACCGAAACCTCTTCGTCCGCAGGAGGCCGCGCATGATGCTGGCCGACGCCATCCGCTCCGAAACCTGGCGCCTGTTGCAGAACCGCACGGCCATGTTCTGGAGCATCGTCTTCGTGCCCGTGATCTCGCTCGTGCTGGCGATCGGGGGCTTTCTGTTCCTCCAGTCCAAGATGGACGGAGCGATTCAAACCCTACCGCCCGAGCTGAAGCTGAACGCCCGCGCCGTCGACCTGGGTCAGTCGCTGGTCGATGCGGCTGGAGCCTTGGCCCATCCAGCCGTGCTGGCCTTCCTGCTGATCGGCGCCGCCACCGTTTTCGCCGGCGACTATCGCTGGGAGACCTGGCGCCTGATCACGGCGCGCAACAGCCGCCCCAACCTGATCATGGGCAAGGCGGGCGCCGTCAAACTGCTGACCCTCGCCGGGCTGGCGCTTCTGCTGGTCGCCAGCATGGGCGCCGATGTCGCCAAGGGGCTGATCTTCGGGCGCAGCTTCGCCTTCGGTTTCGGCGGAGACGAGGCGCAGAGCTTCGGCCTGCTGGCCCTGCTGTCCTATGTGCGGGCGGTGCAGTTCCTGCTGCTCAGCCTGCTGGCGGCCACGGTGACGCGCTCCCTGCTGGCGGCGCTGTTCGTCCCCCTGGTCATCGGCGTCGGTCAGTTCTTCCTGGCCAAGATGAGCCCTCTGTTCGGCTGGCAGATGGGCGACTGGGCGACCATGCTGCTGTTTCCCGGCGAGGGCTATGAGCTGCTGAAGGTTCTAGTCCAGGGCGGGATGGAGGCCGCGCTGGTCCCGGCAGGCGCCGCCTGGCGCGCCCTCACAGGACTGGCGCTGTGGAGCTTCGCGCCCTTCTTCCTGGCCCTGTGGTGGTTCCAGCGGCAGGATCTGTCGAAGGAATAGGGTCAGATCAGCTCAGCGTCTTCTCCATGAAGACATCGGCGCGGACATAGGGCGTCTCGCGCGGCGGCAGGCGCACAAAGCCGAAGCTGTCATAGAGGGCCAGCGCCGGACCCAGCGTCGAGCTGGTCTCCAGATAAAGGCGCGGCGCGTTCACCTCACGCGCCGCCGCCTCGCACGCTTCCAGCAGGCGCCGCGACAGACCCTGCCCGCGCGCGACAGGCGCAATCGTCATTTTGGCGACCTCGAAGCCGCCGTCGTCCATGGCCATCAGGGCGCAGCAACCTACGACATCGTCGCCGCGCTGAATGAAGTAGATGCGGCCGCCGGACGCGAGGATCTGCCCCTGCGGATCGTCCAGCACCTTGCGGTCCTTGGCCTCCACGGCGAAGCCGCCCTCGGCCAGCCAGGCCTCGTTCAGGGTGCGCCAGGCCTCGGCATAGGCGGGCGAAAACTCAACGATACGGAACGCTAGCTCACTCATGCGCCGTTGTATGGCGCCGCTGCCGAACGTCGCGCAAGACAAAGGGCGGCTGGATCGCTCCAGCCGCCCTTCAATCTTGGTCAGACCGAAAGGTCCGATCAGGCCTCGTCGTCGCCCTCGATGGCGAAGACCGGACCGGAGTCCTGGCCCTTGGCGGCCACGTCGCGATCGACGAACTCGATCACGGCCATCGCGGCGTTGTCGCCGTGACGGAAGCCCGCCTTCATGATGCGGATGTAGCCGCCGTTACGCTCGGCGTAACGCGGAGCCAGCGTGTCGAACAGCTTGCCGACTTGCGGCACGTCGCGAACGGCGCTGATGGCCTGACGACGAGCGTGCAGGTCGCCCTTCTTGGCGAGGGTGACCAGCTTCTCGACGAAGGGACGCAGTTCCTTCGCCTTCGGCAGGGTGGTCGTGATCTGCTCGTGCTTGATCAGCGAGGCGGCCATGTTGGCGAACATGGCCTGGCGGTGGCTGACCGTGCGGCCGAGCTTACGATAGGCGGCGCCGTGGCGCATCGGGGTCTCTCCTACTCAACCCTGGTTTCCCGTCCCTACTTGCCGGACGAGACCTGGGGCCTCTCATTCTAACCGCCCCAACCGATCCAACGGACCTGGGCGGAGGGTTGATGATCAGATCTGGTCGTCGAACTTCTTGGCCAGATCTTCGATGTTTTCCGGCGGCCAGTTCGGCACGTCCATGCCGAGGCTCAGGCCCATGGACGCCAGAACTTCCTTGATTTCGTTCAGCGACTTGCGGCCGAAGTTCGGGGTGCGAAGCATTTCGCCCTCGGTCTTCTGGATCAGGTCGCCGATGTAGACGATGTTGTCGTTCTTCAGGCAGTTGGCCGAACGGACCGACAGCTCCAGCTCGTCCACCTTCTTCAGCAGCGACGGGTTGAAGGGCAGTTCGGGCTTGCCGTCCGACTGCTCGACAGCCTTGGTCGGCTCATCGAAGGTGATGAAGATTTGCAGCTGGTCTTGCAGGATGCGCGCAGCGTAAGCCACAGCGTCAACCGGCGAGACGGCGCCGTTGGTTTCGACTTCCAGGATCAGCTTGTCGTAGTCCAGCGACTGGCCCTGACGGGTCGGCTCGACGCGATAGGCGACGCGCTTCACCGGCGAATACAGGGCGTCGACGGCGATCAGGCCGATCGGGGCGTCTTCCGGGCGGTTCAGTTCGGCGGCGACGTAGCCCTTGCCGTTCTGCACCGTCAGTTCCATGCGGACCGAAGCGCCGTCGTCCAGGGTGCAGATCACGTGATCCGGGTTCAGCACCTCGATGTCGGCCGGCAGGTCGATCTGAGCCGCGGTCACCGGGCCGGGACCCGTGGCGCGCAGCGTCATCCGCTTCGGGCCTTCCGCGTGCATGCGCAGGGCCAGTTGCTTGATGTTCAGAACGATGTCGACCACGTCCTCGCGAACGCCTTCCAGCGACGAGAACTCGTGAACAACGCCGTCGATCTGAATGGCCGTGACCGCCGCGCCTTGAAGCGAAGACAGCAGAACGCGACGAAGCGCGTTGCCGAGCGTCACACCGAAACCGCGCTCGAGAGGCTCGGCGATCAGACGCGCCTTGTGCTGCGGGTCAGACCCGCCCTCGACTTGCGGTTTCTCGGGACGGATCAGCTCTTGCCAGTTTCTTTCGATCATAAAGTCCCTCGAACGGGTTTCGACGGCTCCGTGTTCTCACGTTCAGAACAACAGGAGCCGCCGGGAGAAGGGGTAGGCGGCGTGAACCTTAGACGCGACGGCGCTTCGGCGGACGGCAGCCGTTGTGCGGCATCGGCGTCACGTCGCGGATGGTCGTGATCGTCATGCCGACGGCCTGCAGGGCGCGCAGGGCCGACTCACGGCCCGAACCCGGACCCGAGACGTTCACTTCCAGCGTCTTGACGCCGTGCTCAGCGGCCTTCTTGCCGGCGTCTTCCGCAGCCATCTGAGCGGCGTACGGCGTCGACTTGCGCGAGCCCTTGAAGCCCATGTGGCCGGCCGACGACCAGGAAATCGCGTTCCCTTGAGCGTCGGTGATGGTCACCATGGTGTTGTTGAACGAAGCGTTCACGTGGGCCACGCCCGAGGTGATGTTCTTACGTTCGCGGCGCTTAACGCGACCCGGTTCCTTAGCCATCGGTCAGGCCTCTCTCTTACTTCTTCTTGCCGGCGATCGGCTTGGCCGGACCCTTGCGGGTGCGAGCGTTGGTGTGGGTGCGCTGGCCGCGGACCGGTAGGCCCTTACGGTGACGCAGGCCGCGGTAGCAGGCCAGGTCCATCAGACGCTTGATGTTCATCGACGTCTCGCGGCGCAGGTCGCCTTCGACGGTGTAGTCGCGGTCGATGGTTTCGCGGATCTGCAGGATCTCCGCGTCGGTCAGCTGGTTCACGCGGCGAGCCGGCTCAATGCCGATCTTGGCCGTGATTTCCTTGGCGTTGTGCGCGCCAATGCCGTGGATGTACTGAAGCGCGATTTCAACGCGCTTGTTGGTCGGAATGTTGACGCCTGCGATACGGGCCACGAAATTCTCCAAGTACGCGTTAATCAGACGCAGAAACCGCTCCGGTCAACAGACCAGGAGCGTGTACGCCCTTCGCGGAAGGCCGCCCTTATACAGGGGATTCCCGATGCGTCAACGGGCAAGCGGCGTGAGCAGGCTGGCTCAGGGCCATTCGACCCCCACCCGGACCTCTCGACCATCAATCGGCGCTCCGTTCTGCGTCGGAGGACGAAAGCGGAAATAACGCGAGGCCGCAAGGGCCGCCTGACCGAATCCCATCCCCGGCGGCGATTCGTCGACCAGGCGGCAATCACTGAGCGTGGTGTCGAGGCGAACCCGGCAGGCCAGCGTCGCCTGACCGCCGCGCCGCTGACGGAAGGCCTCGCGCGGATGCAGCGTCCGCAGCTC
>NZ_GL883086.1:138515-155610 GCF_000204035.1 Brevundimonas diminuta ATCC 11568 | reverse complement strand
GGCGCCGCTGGGGCGCCGCCGCCCTGGGACGCCGCAGGCTCTGGCGGAGGCGGCGGCGGTGCGACCGGCTCAGGCCGGACCAGATCGACAATGATGAGCGGCTGTGGCGGCACGAAGGTCGCCTCGGGCCGCCCTACGCCCAAAAGCACAAAGGCGCCGAGGTGCAGAAGGGCCGCCAGCCCCCCTGCGCCCCAGCGCCATTGCTTCATTCGTTTCGGCCGCAACCGTCTCTCCCGCGCAGGCTTCCGAACGCTAACGCTTCAGAAGTCGAGGGGATCAGATCGCGTGTCCGCTCAGGCGTCCAGCGCCGCGTCGATAGCGGCGGCCACGGAGGCGATGTCGCCCATGCCGTCGACCTCGGTCAGCTTGCCCTGGTCTGTATAATAGGGAAGCAACGGCGCGGTCTGGCGGTTGTACACGGCCAGGCGGTCCTTGAAGGTCTCGGGGTTGTCGTCCGCCCGGCCCTGCTCGGCGAAACGCTTGCCGATACGGTCGGTCAGGGCGGCGTCGTCCACCTTCAGACGGATGACGCTGTCGATCTGGGCGCCGCGCTTGGCCAGCATGGCGTCCAGGGCTTCAGCCTGAGCCACCGTGCGGGGGAAGCCGTCGAAGATGGCGCCGCCGGCGGCCTCGGCCTCCGGCAGGCGGGCTTCGATCAGGGCGATGACGATCTCGTCGGTGACGAGGTCGCCGCGCGCCAGCACGTCCTTGACCTTCAACCCCAGCTCCGAGCCGGAAGCGATCGCCGCGCGCAGCATGTCGCCGGTCGAAAGCTGGACCATGCCCCGCTCTTCGACCAGCCGCTTGGCCTGGGTGCCCTTGCCGGCCGCAGGCGGCCCGAACAGGATCAGGTTCATTTTATATTCCGGGCTCCCCTACCCGATCAGCGACGGACAGGAGCGGAACCGCCCCGGCCACGGCCGCGCAACTTGGCCTTCTTGATCAGCCCTTCGTACTGGTGCGCCAGCAGGTGCGACTGGATCTGGGCGACAGTGTCCATCGTCACCGAGACCACGATCAAGATAGACGTTCCGCCAAAGTACAGGCTGTTGCCCAGGCTGCTGACCAGGAACTCCGGCAGAAGACAGACGGCGGTGATGTAGGCGGCGCCGATCACCGTCAGGCGCGTCAGGACATAGTCCAGATACTCGGCCGTACGCTTGCCCGGACGGATGCCCGGCAGGAAGCCGCCGTACTTGCGCAGGTTCTCGGCCGTGTCCTCGGGGTTGAAGGTGATCGAGGTGTAGAAGAAGCAGAAGAAGACGATCAGGACGGCGTACAGGATCATGAACACCGGCTGGCCGTGCGTCAGCTGGGCCGTCACCAGGGGCAGCCAGCTCATCCAGTCCGGCAGGTTCGCATTGGCCGTGAACTGGGCCACCGTCGTCGGCAGCATCAGCAGCGACGAGGCGAAGATGGCCGGGATCACGCCCGCGGTGTTGACCTTCAGCGGCAGGAAGCTGCGCTCGCCGCCCGTCATGCGGTTGCCTTCCTGGCGCTTCGGATACTGGATCAGAAGGCGGCGCTGGGCGCGTTCCATGAAGACGATGAAGACGATGACCGCCACCGCCATGATGGCGATGAACAGCAGGGTGAAGGCCGACATCTGCCCCTGCTGGGCCAGGCCCAGCATCCGCGCCACCGTCGACGGCAGAACCGCCACGATGCCCGCGAAGATGATCAGGGAGATGCCGTTGCCGACGCCGCGCGCCGTCACCTGCTCGCCCAGCCACATCAGGAACATGGTGCCGCCGGTCAGGACGGTGACCGTCGAAATAATGAAGAACAGACCCGGCTGGTCGATCAGGCCCGGCTGGGCGTTCAGGCCCACCGCAATGCCGAAGGACTGGGCCAGGGCCAGGAACACCGTCAGATAGCGGGTGTACTGGTTCAGCTGCTTGCGGCCCGACTCGCCGCCTTCCTTCTTCAGCTTCTCCCACGGCGGATACACCGCGCCCATCAGCTGGACGATGATCGACGCCGAGATGTAGGGCATGACGTTCAGCGCGAACACGGCCATGCGCTCGACGGCGCCGCCCGAGAACATGTTGAACATGTCCAGGATGCCGCGTTGGCCATCCGGGTTCTGGAAGAAGGCCAGGAAGGCCTCACCGTTGATCCCAGGGATCGGAACATAGGTGCCGATCCGATAGACCAGCAGCGCGCCCAGCGTGAACAGCAGGCGCTTGTGCAGCTCGGTCGCTTTCGCGAACGAGCCCATGTTCATATTGGCAGCAAGTTGTTCAGCGGCCGAAGCCATCAGGCGGTCCCCACGACTATGCCCGTCGTCAGATAGGCGGAAAGCGGCGCTCTTGCGAGGGCCGCTTTCGGAAAATCGTCATCCCGGTCCGGACGATCCCGGCGGAGGCGCGAAGGCCGCGCCCCCGACGGGATGACGATATCGGATTTTAGGCCTTGGCGGCGGTGCGCTTGGCGCGAGCCGAGATCTTGTTGGCGTCGCCCTTCGGAGCCTTGGGTTCCGGCACCTTGCCGCGAGCGGCGTTGCGCTTTTCGAGGCGAGCCGCAGCCTTGGCTTCGGCTTCGATGCGCTGCTGGGTGACCGAGCCGCCGGCGGCTTCGATCGCCTTGACGGCGCCCGACGAGGCCGACCACACGACCAGGTTCAGCTTGGCCTTCAGTTCGCCTTCGCCCAGGACGCGCACGCCGTCCTTGACGCGACGGATCACGCCGGCGGCGACCAGGGCCGCGCCGTTGATCTCAGCCTTGGCGTCCAGCTTGCCGGCGTCGACGGCCTCTTGCAGGCGCCACAGGTTGACTTCAGCCAGCTTCGGCGCGTTCGGCACGTTGAAGCCGCGCTTCGGCATACGCATGTACAGCGGCATCTGGCCGCCTTCGAAGCCGCCGATGGCGACGCCCGAACGCGACTTCTGACCCTTGACGCCGCGACCGGCGGTCTTGCCCTTGCCCGAGCCCGGGCCGCGGCCGACGCGCATACGCTTCTTGGCGGCGCCTTCGTTGTCACGGATTTCGTTCAGCTTCATTGCCTGATCCTTTCGGGTTCTAGCGCCAGGTCCGCCAGGCGGTCCTGACTCGGCGTTGGATAAATTGAAGGGCCGCTGATTAAGCGACCCGCGTCAGCATCGCAAGATGCTTCCTTCATAAAGCGAAACGCCCTCCCCCGCGAACGGGAGAGGGCGAACCGTCTTACTTCTCGACCACTTCCACCATGTGAGCGACCTTGGCGATCATCCCACGGACGGAGGGGGTGTCTTCCAGGGTCGACTCACGGCCGATCTGGTTGAGACCCAGGCCCACCAGGGTGGCGCGCTGATCCGACTTGCGGCGGATCGGGCTCGCCGTCTGACGGACGGTCACAGTCTTGTTTTCGGTCTTGGCCATCTATCAGCCCTCCACGGCTTCCGGCGCCGAAGCGCCGTCATTGCGGCGGCCCATCAGGTCGGACACCTTCTTGCCCCGCTTGGAGGCGATCTGGCGCGGCGACGACTGAACCTTCAGAGCTTCGAAGGTGGCGCGGATCATGTTGTAGGGGTTCGACGAGCCGGTCGACTTGCCCACGACGTCCTGGACGCCGAGGGTTTCGAGGACCGCACGCATCGGACCGCCCGCGATGACGCCCGTGCCCGGAGGGGCAGCGCGCATCATGATCTTGCCGGCGCCCCAACGGCCCGAGCCGTCGTGGTGCAGGGTGCGGTTCTCGCGCAGCGGAACCTTGATCATGGTCTTCTTGGCTTCTTCGGTCGCCTTACGGATGGCTTCCGGCACTTCGCGCGCCTTGCCGTGACCGAAGCCGACGCGGCCTTTGCCGTCGCCGACGACCATCAGGGCCGCGAACGAGAACCGGCGGCCGCCTTTGACGGTGGCGGCGACGCGGTTGATGTGCACCAGCTTCTCGATGATGTCCGAATCCGGACCTTCAACGGGAGCGTTGCGGTTGTCGCGACGGTTGCGATCGCCGCCGCCGCGTTGGGGTTCACGAGCCATGCTTGCCGTTCCCTTAGAAGTTCAGACCGGCTTCGCGCGCGGCTTCCGCCAGCGCCTTGACCCGGCCGTGATAGATGTAGCCGCCACGGTCGAAGACGACGTCCGTGACGCCCTTCTCGATGGCGCGCTCGGCGATCAGCTTGCCAATCTTGGCGGCGGCTGCGACGTCCGAACCCTTGGAACCCTTGCCGCCTTCCAGCGACGAGGCGGAAGCCACCGTGATGCCCTGGGCATCGTCGATGATCTGAGCCGAGATGTTCTTGTCCGAACGGAAGACCGACAGACGCAGACGACCATTGGCCACCGCCTTGAGGCGACGACGGGTGCGCTCGGCGCGGCGCTTGGCTTGTTGTTGAAGAGAGAGAGCCATGACTTACTTCTTCTTGCCTTCCTTGCGCCGGACGAACTCGCCCTGGTAGCGCACGCCCTTGCCCTTATAGGGTTCCGGCGGACGCATCTTGCGGATGACGGCGGCGATTTCGCCCACAGCCTGCTTGTCGTTGCCCGAGATCTTGATCTCGGTCTGCTTCGGCACGGCGAAGGTGATGCCTTCCGGCGGAACGATGTCCACGTCGTGCGAGAAGCCGAGCTGCAGCGAGAGATCCTTGCCCTTCAGGGCGGCGCGGTAACCGACGCCGACCAGTTCCAAGGTCTTCTCGAAGCCGTCCGTCACGCCGGTCACCATGTTGGCGACCAGGGTGCGCGACAGACCCCACATGGCGCGAGCGCGCTGGGTGTCCGAACGCGGGGTCAGCGACAGTTCGTCGCCTTCCTGCTTGACTTCGATCTCTTCGGCGACGGTCCAGGAGCGTTCGCCCTTCGGACCCTTCACGGTGATGTCCTGACCGTTGAGCGTGACGGTCACGCCCTTCGGCACAGCGATGGTTTTCTTGCCGATACGAGACATATCAGTAGACCCTGCAGAGGACTTCGCCGCCGACGTTGGCGTCGCGAGCGGCGGCGTCGGACATGACGCCCTTCGAAGTCGAAAGGATCGAGATGCCGAGGCCGTTCTTGACCGGCTTAAGATCGCCGATGGCCGAATAGACGCGACGGCCGGGCTTCGACACGCGGGCGATCTCGGCGATCACCGGCTGGCCGTCGAAGTACTTCAGCTCGATCTCGAACTGCGGAAACTCACCGGGGTTTTGAACCAGCGAGTAGCCGCGGATGTAGCCTTCGTCCTGCAGCACGTCGAGGACGCGCTGACGCAGACGGGAAGCCGGGGTGAGCACCGACGAACGCTTGCGGGTGGCCGCGTTCTTGATGCGAGCGATCATGTCGCTCAGGGGATCGTTGATCATCATGTCTGTTCGCTCCCCTTACCAGCTCGACTTCGTCAGGCCGGGGATCTGACCCATGTTGCCCAGCTCACGCAGGGCGACACGGCTCATCTTGAGCTTGCGGTAGTAAGCCCGCGGACGGCCCGTGACTTCGCAACGGTTGCGAATGCGGGTCGGTGCGGAGTTACGCGGCAGGGCGGCCAGCTTCAGGCGCGCGTCGAAGCGCTCCTCCAGCGGCAGGCTCTCGTCGTTGGCGGTCGCCTTCAGGGCTTCCCGCTTCGCGGCATACTTCGCAACCAGGGCCTTGACGGCTTCGTTGCGGTTTACGGCGCTTTTCTTAGCCATTGTTCTCTTCCCTTCCCGATCAGTTCACGAACGGGAACTTGAACTCGGTGAGGAGAGCCTTGGCTTCCTCATCGGTCTTGGCCGTGGTGCAGACAATGATGTCCATGCCCCACATCTGGTCGATCTGGTCGTAGTTGATCTCCGGGAACACGATGTGCTCCTTCAGACCCGTGGCGTAGTTGCCGCGACCGTCGAACGAAGTGCCCTTCAGGCCCCGGAAGTCCTTCACGCGCGGCAGGGCGATCGTGATGAAGCGGTCCAGGAACTCGTACATCTGGGCGCCGCGCAGCGTGACCTTGCCGCCGATGACCATGCCTTCGCGCAGCTTGAAGCCGGCGATGGAGTTACGAGCCTTGGTCGGCACAGCCTTCTGACCGGCGATGGCCGTCAGATCCTTGAGGGCCGCGTTGGCCTTCTTGGAGTCGGCGACAGCTTCACCGATACCCATGTTCAGGACGATCTTGTCCAGCTTGGGGATCTGCATCTCGTTGGTGTAGCCGAACTTTTCCTTCAGGACGCCGCGGATGCGGTCCTGATAGTCGGTCTTGAGACGCGGCGTGTACTTGGTGTCGGCCATCAGATGACGTCTCCCGTCGACTTGGCGAAGCGGACCTTCTTGTCCCCTTCGACCTTGAAGCCCACGCGGGTCGCCTTGCCGTTGGCGTCGACGATCGCGACGTTCGACAGGTGAAGCGAGGCTTCCTTGTGCTTGATGCCGCCTTGCGGGTCAGCCTGGGTCGGGCGCGTGTGGCGCTGAACCATGTTGACGCCTTGCACGACGACGCGGTTTTCCGTCGGCAGAACCTGCATCACCTTGCCGGTGCGGCCCTTGTCCTTGCCGGTCAGGACGACGACGTTGTCGCCCTTCTTGATCTTGGCGGCCATGGTTACAGAACCTCCGGAGCCAGCGAGATGATCTTCATGTGGTTCTTGGCGCGCAGCTCGCGCGGAACCGGGCCGAAGATACGGGTGCCGACAGGCTCGTTCTGCTTGTTGACGATGACGGCGGCCGACTTGTCGAAACGGATGACAGAGCCGTCCTTGCGCTGGATGTCCTTGGCGGTGCGCACGACGATGGCGCGAACGACGTCGCCCTTCTTCACGCGGCCGCGCGGAATCGCTTCCTTCACCGAGGCGACGATGGTGTCGCCGATCGAGGCGTAGCGGCGCTTGGAGCCGCCCAACACCTTGATGCACATGACCCGGCGGGCGCCCGAGTTATCGGCGACCTCCAGGTTAGTTTGCATCTGGATCATGGGATCCGATCCTTCTTCTTACGAAGCCGAAGACGGGGAAATGATTTCCCAGCGCTTCAACTTGGACTTGGGGGCGCATTCGATGATGCGCGCGATATCGCCGACTTTGAGAGCGTTAGCTTCATCGTGGGCGTGGTAGTTCTTGGACTTGCGGACCGTCTTGCGGAGCAGCGGGTGCAGCAGGGTGCGCTCGACCTTCACGACGACGGTCTTGTCGCCCTTGTCGGAGACGACCACGCCTTCAAGAATGCGTTTGGGCATCGGTGTTTCCTTACGAGGCCGCACGCTTCTCGCGCAGAAGCGTCGAGATGCGAGCGATGTCCTTGCGCACTTCCGAGACCCGGTGGGTCTTTTCCATCTGGCCGGTGGCGGCCTGGAAGCGCAGGTTGAACTGTTCCTTCTTGAGCTTCAGCAGCTCGTCGGACAGTTGGTCGACGGTTTGCGACCGGAGATCGGCGATCTTGGTCATTAGGCGGCTTGCTCCGTAACGATGCCGGCGTCCAGGCGGGTGACCACCTTGGTGCGGATCGGCAGCTTGGCGGCGCCGAGGCGCAGCGCTTCACGAGCCACGTCGTCCGGCACGCCGTCGATTTCGAACATGATGCGGCCCGGGGCCACGCGAGCGGCCCAGTGGTCCACCGCGCCCTTGCCCTTACCCATCCGCACTTCAGCCGGCTTGCCGGAGACCGGCACGTCGGGGAAGATGCGGATCCAGACGCGGCCCTGACGCTTCATCTGACGGGTGATCGCGCGGCGAGCCGCTTCGATCTGACGCGCCGTGATGCGCTCCGGCTCGACGGCCTTCAGACCGTAGGAGCCGAAGTTCAGCGAGAAACCACCCTTGGACGAGCCGTGGATGCGGCCCTTGAAGGCCTTGCGGTACTTGGTCTTTTTCGGTTGCAACATGGCCTATCAGCCCTCACGACCACGGCGCGGACCGCGATCACCGCGGGGGCCGCGCTCACGGCCTTCGTTGGACGACGGACCCGAGGCTTCCTGGGCCCAACGCTTGTCCTGGGCCATCGGGTCGTGCTCGAGCACTTCACCCTTAAACACCCAGACCTTCACGCCGATGATGCCGTAGGTCGTCTTGGCTTCATAGAAGCCGTAGTCGATGTCGGCGCGCAGCGTGTGAAGCGGCACGCGACCTTCGCGGTACCATTCCATACGAGCGATTTCGGCGCCGCCCAGACGGCCCGAGACGTTGATGCGGACGCCCTTAGCGCCCAGGCGCATGGCCGACTGCATCGAACGCTTCATGGCGCGGCGGAACGCGATACGGCGTTCCAGCTGCTGAGCGATGTTCTCGGCGATCAGCTGAGCGTCGGTCTCCGGCTTGCGGACTTCGACGATGTTCAGGTGAACTTCGCCTTCGGTGCGGGCCGAGATGTCCTTGCGGAGCTTCTCGATGTCAGCGCCCTTCTTGCCGATCACGACACCCGGACGGGCGGCGTAGATCGTCACGCGGCACTTCTTGTGGGGGCGCTCGATGATGATGCGCGACACGCCGGCGGCCGACAGGCGTTCCTTCAGCCACGTGCGCAGCTTCAGATCCTGGTGGAGCAGTTTGGCGTAGTCAGCGCCGCCGGCGAACCAGCGGCTGTCCCACGTGCGGTTCACGCCGAGGCGCAGACCGATCGGATTGATTTTCTGTCCCATCAGGCAGCCTCGCCGGCTTCACGGACCACGATCGTGATCTCGCTAAAGGGTTTCAGGATGCGCGAGGAGCGACCGCGAGCGCGGCTCGCGAAACGCTTCATCACCAGGTTCTTGCCCACGAAGGCCTCGGCGACAACCAGGTTGTCGATGTCGAGGTTGTGGTTGTTCTCGGCGTTCGAGATCGCCGAGTACAGAACCTTGCGGACATCGCCAGCGATGCGCTTGTGGCTGAATTCCAGCTCGTTCAGCGCCTTCTGGACCGGCAGACCGCGGATCGACGCGGCCACCAGGTTCAGCTTCTGCGGGCTGATGCGGACGTTGACCAGCTTGGCGCGGGCCTCGGTCGCTTCAACGCGACGGGGGTTCTTGGTCTGGGCCATGGATTATTTCCTCTTGGCCTTCTTGTCCGCCGCGTGGCCCGGGAAGTTCCGGGTCGGGGCGAACTCGCCGAACTTCATGCCGACCATTTCTTCGGAGACCGACACCGGCACATGCTTCTGGCCGTTGTGGACGCCGAACGTCAGACCGACGAACTGCGGCAGGATGGTGGAGCGGCGCGACCACGTCTTGATCACGTCCTTGCGGCCCGACGATTGAGCGGCGTCGGCCTTCTTGAGCAGATACCCGTCGACAAACGGGCCTTTCCAGGAGGAGCGGGCCATTCTTAGCGAGCCTTCTTCACGTGACGGCTACGGATGATGAACTTATCCGTGGCCTTGTTCTTGCGGGTACGGGTGCCCTTGGTGTCCTTGCCCCACGGCGTAACCGGGGTGCGACCACCAGAGGTCCGGCCTTCACCACCACCATGCGGGTGGTCGATCGGGTTCATGGCGACGCCGCGGACGTGCGGACGCCAGCCCATGTGACGCTTGCGGCCCGCCTTGCCCAGGTTCTGGTTCATGTGCTCGGGGTTCGACACGGCGCCGACAACGGCCATGCAGCCGTCCAGAACCATGCGAAGCTCGCCCGAGCCCAGACGGATCTGAGCGTAGCCCTGGTCGCGACCAACCAGTTGAGCGTAGGCGCCGGCCGAACGGGCCAGCTGAGCGCCCTTGCCCGGCTTCATCTCCACGTTGTGGATGATGGTGCCGACGGGGATCGAGCGCAGCGGCATGGCGTTGCCCGGCTTCACGTCGACCTTCTCACCCGCAACGATGGTGTCGCCGGCATGAAGGCGCTGAGGCGCGATGATGTAGGTCTTCTCGCCGTCCGGGTAGACAACCAGGGCGATGAAGGCGGTGCGGTTGGGGTCGTATTCCAGACGCTCGACCGTGCCGACCACGTCGAACTTGCGACGCTTGAAATCGATCTTGCGGTACAGCTTCTTGGCGCCGCCGCCGCGGAAGCGGACAGCGATGCGACCGCCCTGACCACGACCGCCCGACTTGGTCAGGCCTTCGGTCAGCGACTTCTCCGGGCGGCCTTTGTGCAGCTCGGAACGGTCGACCAGCACCAGGGCGCGGCGGCCCGGCGACGTCGGATTGTAATGCTTCAGAGCCATCTTCTTAGAGCCCCGTCGTGACGTCGATCGACTGGCCTTCGGCCAGCGTCACGATCGCTTTCTTGATGTCCACGCGACGGCCCAGGATGCCCCGGAAGCGCTTGGTCTTGCCCTTTTGAACCAGGGTGTTGACCTTGAGGACGTTGACTTTGAACAGGCTTTCGACCGCAGCGGCGATCTCGTCCTTGGTCGCCGTGCCGGCGACGCGGAAGACGACCTTGTTCTGCTCCGACAGGATCGTGGCCTTCTCGGTGATCACCGGAGCCAGGATGGTGTCGTAGTGCTTGGCGGTGGGTTGAGCGGCGGCCATTATGCGGCTTCCTTCTCAGCGAAGCGCGCCTCGATGGCTTCAACAGCCGCCTTGGTCAGCACCAGTTTGTCGGCCCGCAGGATGTCATAGACGTTCAGGCCGGCGTTCGGCAGCACGTCGATGTGCGGGATGTTGCGCGCGGCCAGGCCGAAGTTGGTTTCAACTTCCGGACCCGCGATGATCAGAGCCTTGGTCCAGCCCAGCTTGCCGAAGGTCTCGCGCAGCGAGGCCGTCTTGGCTTCCTTGACCGAGACGCTGTCGACGACGACCAGGTCGCCGGCCTTGGCCTTGGACGACAGGGCGTGACGCAAAGCCAGGGCGCGGACCTTCTTCGGCAGCGAGTAGCCGTGGTCGCGGACAACCGGACCGAAGGCGCGCGAACCGCCGACGAACTGCGGCGCACGGCGCGAACCGTGACGAGCGCCGCCGGTGCCCTTCTGCTTGTACATCTTCTTGCCCGTACGAGAGTTCTCGTTGCGGGTTTGAACCTTGTGCGTACCGGCGCGGCGCTTGGCCAGCTGCCAGTTGACGTAACGGGCCAGCAGGTCGCCGCGGATGTCGGAGATGCCGAAGACGGCGTCCGACAGCTCAACGTCGCCAGCAGCCTTGCCGTCGAGTTTGATGACCGAGAGTTTCATTACGCTTCACCGCCTTCGGTCGCTTCCACGGCCGGCGCTTCAGCCGGGGTCGAAGCGGGTTGAGCAGCGGCCGACTTCACGGCGCCCGGGAACGGGGCGTCCGCAGGACGGGCCTTCTTGATGGCGTCGCTGATCTTGACGTAGGCGCCGTCGTGACCCGGGACAGCGCCCTTGATCAGGATCAGGCCACGTTCAGCATCGACGCGGACGACGGTCAGGTTCTGGGTCGTGACGACTTCCTGGCCCAGATGACCAGCCATCTTCTTGCCCTTGAAGACCTTGCCCGGATCCTGACGCTGGCCGGTCGAACCATGCGAACGGTGCGAAATCGACACGCCGTGCGAGGCGCGCAGACCACCGAAGTTCCAGCGCTTCATGGCGCCGGCAAAGCCCTTACCAATGGTATGGCCCTGGATGTCGACCTTCTGGCCCGCGAGGAAGTGGTCGGCCGACAGTTCGGCGCCCACGTCCAGCAGGGCGTCTTCACCCACGCGGAACTCGGTTACATAGGCCTTAGGCTCGACCTCGGCCTTCGCGAAGACTTCGCGTTGAGCCTTGGCCGTGTTCTTGGCCTTCTTAACGCCAGCGCCCAGCTGAAGGGCGACGTAGCCGTCGCGCTCCTTGGTACGTTGGCCGACGACTTGGCAGCCGTCGAGCTGGAGCACAGTGACCGGAACGTGTGCGCCGTCATCGGCGAACACGCGAGTCATCCCCAGCTTCTTGGCGATCACGCCCGTGCGCATGTCGGATCCCGCCTCTTTCTTTCTTAGATCTTGATCTCGACGTCCACGCCGGCGGACAGGTCGAGCTTCATGAGCGCGTCCACGGTCTGCGGGGTGGGGTCGACGATGTCGAGCACGCGCTTGTGCGTGCGGATTTCAAACTGCTCGCGCGACTTCTTGTCGACGTGCGGCGAGCGGTTCACGGTGAACTTTTCGATCAGGGTCGGCAACGGGATCGGACCGCGAACGGTCGCGCCCGTGCGCTTGGCGGTGTTGACGATTTCGCGCGTCGAAAAGTCGAGGACGCGATGATCGAAGGCCTTGAGCCTGATGCGGATGCTTTGATCCATATCGGTTGTTATTCCCATGCGGCCGGAGCCGCGTCCCTGTGAACCATTTCAAAGACCGAAGCCTCAGAGCGATAACTCGCCCCCAGGAAACGCAAATCCGCAAAAACGAGCGGCCCACGCAGTCCCCCGCGAAGGCCGTAAGTTCCCAAGAAGCTGCAAAGAACAGTAACTTAGGTCGTCCCTGCGGACCGCGTCTGCACCCGAAAGTGCACAGCCGGTCCAACAAGAGGGGTGCTTATGCCTTCCGATTCCGTTTCCGTCAAGCGCGGAAATCCCCGCCCCGTCAGGGTTTGCGACTCACGCCGCCCACACCCCTCTTCGCCCGCTGCAATGCAACATAACACGGGCCGACCGTTAGGGTCTGAGGCGGGAAAACGGCCAGATGAACGCCGCAGAAAGGCGCCGCCGCAATGCGCTCCGTATACTGACGCAGTTATGCCTTAATGCGTCTCTTTTGGGCAACATCAGCCAATGACGACGAGTTCATGACACGTTTGTAACGGCAAAAGGCAAAAGGGCGACCTATGTGTTGCCCATCGCCGGAGCGGCCAAGCTGTCCCGGCGGCAGTATATAAGGACAAAAAAATGAAAACCGTCTTTCTCGCTTCGGTCGCCGCCGCGACCCTGATCGCCGCTCCCGCCTTCGCTCAAGACGCCATCGGCTCGGTCGGCATCGCCTACAACTACGCCGACGTCGAAGGCACGGACGTCAACCGCGGCGTCATCGACGGCACGGTCGCTTCGTCGGTGTTCGGCGACTGGACCGTCACCTTCAACGCCGAAGCCGCCTACACCGACGTCAAGCACGCCGGCGACGAAACCACCCTGGCCGGCGCCGTGCACCTGTCGAAGAAGATCGACGACATGCGCTTCGGCGGCTTCTACGGCGCTTCGGAATTCGGCAACACCACGCTGAACACCTTCGGTCTGGAAGGCCAGAAGTACCTGGACCGCGCCACCCTGACGGGCGTCGTCTCGTACGGCACCGCGGCTGACGCCGACATCTGGACCGTGGCCGGCGACGCCGCCTTCTACGCCACGCCGCAACTGCGCCTGAGCGGCGGCGCCGCGTACACCAACGTCGACGCCGACAACATCTTCATCGGCGCCGGCGACGTGGACGCCTGGTCGGCCGGCGTGGCTGCTGAGTACCAGTTCGCCGACACCCCGTACTCGGTCTTCGGCGGCTACGACTACGTCAAGTCCTCGGACCTGGACGTCGACGCCAACGTCTTCAAGATCGGCATGCGCTACAGCTTCGGCGGCGGTCTGCAAGCCCGCGACCAAGCCGGCGCCAACCTGGGCCGCACGCACAACGGCGTGGCCGCCCTGTTCGGCAACTAATCGATCTTCGCGGTCTTCGGACCGCACGGATCAATGAAACCCCGGCGGAGCAATCCGCCGGGGTTTTTGTTTGCCCGCACCTCATGCCTCCAGGCACGAAAAAGGCCCGAGGGGTTCCACGCTCCCGGGCCTTCTCCTTCAGGGGCTTGTCGGCGTCAGCGGCCGATGCGCAGATCCCCTGATCCCACGATCGAGCGCGAAACCGCGCCCGTGGCCTGGGCCACACGCACGTCGCCCGATCCGGCGATGGCCGCCGAGACGTCGCCCGCCGTTCCGCCGAAGTTTACGTCGCCGGAGCCGCCGATCGAGACCTCCAGGGTCGAGGCGCGGCCGCCGCGCACCCGCACGTCGCCGGATCCGCCGATGGCGATGCGGGTCTCGCCGTCCACACGCGCCACATCAATGCTGCCTGAACCGCCTACGCTGGCGTCCAGCTTGCCCGTGGCGCCGGCGAAGACCGAGCCGGACCCGCCCACAGCGGCCTCCAGATTGCGCGACGTGCCGGCCCTGATCGAGCCCGAACCGCCGACCGACAGATCCACGTCGCCGTCGACATTGGCCACCGTCCAGGAACCGCAGCCTCCATTGCCCAGCTCGACGGACCGGGCGCCGCGGCCGACCGAACCGAAGATGGCGCCGCCGCCGCTGACCTCGACGTCGCGCGGCGTGCGCAGGACGATCAGAGGAGCGTCCTCCATGCGGATTCGCCCCTTGCCCCGCACCTCGACCGTCGCGCCTTCGCCCGGCTGGCGCGCGCCTGCGGGACCGTTGTTGCAGGAGCCGATCTGACCGCCGTTGAAGCTCATGCCGCGCCCGCGCCCCAGACCGCCGTCGATGCGGACCTGCGCGCCTCGGCGTTCGATGCGAAGCGCCGGCAGGCCGGCCGAGCCTTGCGTGATCTCGACGCCGACGTCGGAACGGTCTTCCGGGATGACGATGACGCGCGCCACGGCGTTGCGGATCGTCACGTCCTCAGCCATGGCCGGCGCCGCCAGAACGGCGGATGCAGCCAACGCGCTTCCCATGGCGGCGGCGATTGCAGCGGGTTTCATCAGCGGGTCTCCCTGTCTTTGTGTCCAGGAGAAACTGAGGGCCGCGCCCCGCAAAGTCAGTTTAAATCGAGGTCATGAACCCCTTTTAACCTAAGGCCCCCTCAGGCGGCGGAACCGTCTGCACGATCGGGAGCCAAGGCCGCAGCGCCATCCGTCGCGCCGACAGCGGGTTCGAAATCCCGCTCGAACGTGGCGATGCGGCTCTTCATCAGGCCTGTGCGCTTCAGCGCCACCGACGCGGCCCACCGTGCGGCCAGCTCGGGCTTGCTCATGCGGTCCGTGGCGCGCGGCTCCCCTCCCCGGCTACGCAGGAAGGCGTTGGTGTAGAGGGCGCCGTTGCGGATGCGCGACGGCCAGCTCTGGAACTCCACCGACAGGGAGACGCAGAACCGATCCAGGTTCTCGACCCGATGCGGCGCATAGAAGGGCCAGGTCAGCGCCTGTCCCGGCTCAAGGTCGACGATGCGGGCGTCGTCCTCGAAGGCGCGGCGATAGGGAATCTCTTCGGTCGTCTGACGGGTGACGACCTGCTCCATGCTGCGTTCCGGCAGATGGGCTTCGTCGCCCGGATAGACGAACAGGCGTTTGCGCCCGCGCATGTGGAACAGCACCACCCCGCCGGCATCGAAATGATAGGGCACGCGCGCCTTGGGCGACGACAGGATCAGTTGCCCGCTGGCGCTGGCCGCCTTCAGACCATAACCGCCGAGGATGCGCTCGAAGTCGACCATGGCCGCGCGCCACAGCTCGGGCCAGCCCTGTTCGACCTTGCGCATATTGACCCACAGACGGCCCTGCTGGATCGCCTCCAGCAGTTCGGCGCCGTTCAGGCGTCCGCGCGCGCCGGTCCGCAGGCTGACCTGCCCCTCGTCGTCGTAGTCATACAGGTTGATGTCGAACAGGTCGGCCGGATAGCGGTCCAGCACCTCGGCCAGGGCCTGATCCTCGGCGAATCCGTCGGCGACCAGGGCATGAGGGTGGACCTCGGCCTGGGTGATCGGGCCCGCGTAGCGCGTCATGGAAGCCGTCATACCGCTCTCCTCATCAATCGGCCGAGCCGGCCGCTTTTTGTTTCCGGACCATGTCGGCGGCGGCGCGCAGCGCGCCCGCTGCCTGACCGGCCAAACTTGTCTCACACGCCTCGATCACGGACCAACGCCGCTGCGTGCTGAGACGCAGCCGGCCCGCCCGCGCGTGACCGAGCACGCCCAGGGCCGCGCTGGCCGTCGCGCACGCCGCGTTGCCGACGCCTGGTCGAGCCACAACGCCTTCGGCGGTCACAAGGCCCCCGTCGTCGTAGTATTTCTTGTAGTTGCCGCCGACGCCGACGCCGTAATCAAAGATGCGATAGCCGCGTTCCGAGCCCAGCCGAATCGTCTCCTGCGTCAGCACGATGCCGGGCGACCAGCGCGCCACCTCCTGCTCATAGACCGGGAACCACAGGTGGAAATGACGCCCAGCGTGCATGGAATACTCCATGGCGACAACCCGCCCGTCCACGCGCAGCACAGCCATGGAGGCGCCGAAGCCGTCCTCGCCCTGGCAGTCCATCAGGGCGTGAAGCACCTGTTCCGTCCACCCGCAGGCGAAGATGTCGTGATGTCCCGTGCGCCGGTACTGTTCGCTCTTCTCGATGATCAGGCGTTTGAGCAGGGCGTGGTCATGCAGGCCGATCTCGATCTCGACCGCTCTGAACGCACCGTCCAGACCACGACGAGAGCGCTCCTTGTCCTTAAAGTATTTCGGGAAGGCCTTCCGACGCCGGGCGTACCAGGCGTCGAATCCGCCCTCCTCAGGCACCACAGAAACCACGCTGTGATTGCGCCGCATCGTCTGCGGCGCCTCGCCGATCCAGGCGGCGGCGGCGAAGCGGGGCGCGCCGATCAGGGCCGCCGCCTCCTGCATCGAAGGCTTGTCGTCACGCGGACCAATAACGCCATGATAGTCGTTCATGGGCGCGGCCAGAGGCTGAACCGTCCCGCCTCGGCGCTGATGCGGATAATAGCCGACGACGCGGCCGTCCCGTTTGAAGACGGCGACTGCCGAACCGGGACAGATCGGCCCGGCCGTCCGTGCGAACTCCCAACGGAAATACGGGCTGCTCAGATCCGGGTCCGCACGCGCCCACCTGTTCCATTGGACGCCCTCCTCAGCCGACAGCTCGGCGAGGTTGCGGATTTCTACTGATAGTGGTCCCGACATGACGCTCCCTTCGGAACGTTCCCAGCAAGTCCCGTTCCAACGCCCGCTCATACGACCAAGCCCTTGAGGCCGGGTTAGCGTTCGGCCCCTTGCACAAAAGATCGGAGCTTCGCCGCCCACACCGCATTGAACTCCTTCAGGAGGTTCATATGACGAAACCACGCCCCAAGAGCCGCGAAACCGAGAACGAGAACCAGCGTCCCGACAAGGAGGGCAGTCCGCCTCGCCCAGCTACGGAGCCCAAGGGCGCCGAGGGCAGCAGCAACTCGGGCCGCACGGAAACCGATCCCGCGACCGGCGCGCCGAACGACTGAAAGCAAAACGGCCCCCGGATTTCTCCGGGGGCCGCTCTGTTACGCTTACGCTACTCTTACTGTGCGGCTCGAAAGCCGCCCGTCGATATTACTCGACGATCTTGGCCCCGGCGGGAGCGAGCTCCCGCCTAGGCTTTAGTCTCGCGTGGCGAGGAT
>NZ_GL883086.1:119441-137317 GCF_000204035.1 Brevundimonas diminuta ATCC 11568 | reverse complement strand
GGCCAAACTCCTGTGGCCCGGGTCCGGAGCGGAGGGGCGCTTGTGCTCAGTTCAATAAACCTGGAGCGGGTAGACGGGATCGAACCGACATCCTCAGCTTGGAAGGCTGCTGCACTACCATTGTGCTATACCCGCACGAAGAATGCGGTTGCACCGCCCTTCGATTGAAGAGCGACGGTTCCGCACCCGATTCCTATCTGGACTCCCGGCCCGTCAGGCATTGAAGGCGCGTGGTGGGGGAAGCAGGACTCGAACCTGCGAAGCTTACGCAGCGGATTTACAGTCCGCCCCCTTTGCCGCTCGGGACATTCCCCCAGCGCGCCTTATGTCAATGCCGGTCTGGAAACGCCGGAAACAATCTTTCGATCATTCCGCGACGAAAGCCTTCGCTGTCGGGCGACGCCTGCAGTAGAGGAAGCGCCTGAACCGAAAGCCCTGGGGCCCAAATCGGAGGCCGTCTTATAGTGTCGTCATTTCGAGAACGCAACGACCGGAAAACCGGTAAAAAACAATCTTTCCAAAAGAGGGGGGAAGGCCGTCTGGATCGGCCTCAAACGCCCGCCACGCAAGGACGCGGCGGCGGTGAGACAGAGCGAAAACCGGCCCGTTCGCGCCCGGACGCCGATAATTTTCTTTGGGGACGCCATCCGGTTTTGGCCGCTTTGGCGAATCCTGCACGTCGCGGAAGCGGCCGCCTGATGGTCACGGAAGACCGCGCCGAAGAGATTCAGCGCGAGAATCTGGCGAACGGCCACCGAATCGAAGTGGTTGATTCTGTCGCCCTAGGCCGAATGCTGCCCGCCGGGGCGGTGCACCAGGGCATGGCCTTCAAGGTCCAGCCGCTGGAAGGCGTCGCCCTGGAAGATCTGGCAGAACCCGCTGAAGGCGTCATCGTCATGCTGGATCAGCTGACCGACCCCCAGAACGTCGGCGCCATCTTCCGCTCGGCCCTGGCCTTCGGCGCGCGCGGCATCGTGGTGCAGGACCGCCACTCCCCCGCCCTGGCCGGCGCCCTGGCCAAGGCCTCGGCTGGCGCGACCGAACGCCTGCCCTGCGCCCGCGTGACGAATCTCAGCCGCGCGCTGGAGAAGCTGGCCGACTACGGCTGGCGCGCCATCGGCATGGACGGCGAATCGGATCTGACGCTGGAACAGGCGCTGGACGCCCGACCGACCGTCATCGTCATGGGCTCGGAAGGCGACGGCGTGCGCCGCCTGGTGGCTGAACACTGCGAAGCCATGGCCCGCATCCCCATGCCCGGCGGTTTCGAGAGTCTGAACGTCTCCAACGCCGCCGCCATCGCCCTGTATGAAGCCGCCCGCGCCCAAGGCAGAGCGAGCTAGGAACTGATCCCCCGCGTCAACTCGCCCCTGCGGCGTCTTGGCGCGGGGGCTGTCGAGTTCTAAGAGTCCGACATGGACTTCCTCTCGAACCCCGAACTGGTCAGTCAGGCCTCCGCCCTCGGCAAGGTGCTGATGATCGATCTGGTCCTGGCCGGCGACAACGCCGTCGCCGTGGGCCTCGCCGCCGCCGCCCTGCCCCAGGAACAGCGCCGCAAGGCCATCCTGATCGGCCTGGCCGCCGCCGTCGTCATGCGCATCGGGCTTGCGCTCATCACCGTCCAGCTGTTGGCCATCGTCGGCCTGCTGCTGGCGGGGGGCTTCCTGCTGCTGTGGGTGTGCTGGAAGATGTGGCGAGAGCTGCGCGAGCAGGCCACCCACGACCAGGCCGAGGCCGAGGCCGAGATCGAGCGCGCCATGGCCATCGAACACGGCGGCGGTCCTTCGCCCGAAGAGCTGGGCCTGAAGCGCAAGACCTTCGGCGCCGCCCTGATCCAAATCATGATCGCCGACCTGACCATGAGCCTGGACAACGTCCTGGCCGTAGCCGGCGCCAGTCACGAACATCCCTGGATCATGGTGTTCGGCCTGATCCTGTCCATCGCCCTGATGGGGCTAGCCGCCACCTTCATCGCCAAGCTGCTGAACCGCTATCGCTGGATCGCCTATGTCGGCCTGGCCATCGTTCTCTACGTCGCCTTGCACATGATCTGGGACGGCGGGCGTTCAGTGATCGTCCGCACCGGCCATGCCGATCAGTTCAACGCCTCGGCGCCGGCCTTCCTCGCCATCGGCGCAGAGGAGCAGGCCAAGCATATGAAGCACACGGGCAAGGGCGCGGATTCGCACACGCCTCACGCCCTGCCCGGCGGTCGCGAACGACGCGATCCGCCGCCGCAGACGGTCGAGCCCGCTCAACCCGCCTCCTGAAATACGAAAGGCCCGGAGCGATCCGGGCCTTTCTCATGTTCAGGCCATCGCCTCAGCGGCCACGCAACCAACCCGTGATCGAAATCCGATCGCCGCCGGCGGACAGCGCCACCTGCGTCACCGAATGCGGCGTCGGCACCCGCAACAGGTTCAGCGTGTTGAAGCGCGGCGTGAAGGCCTCGGCCACATTGCCGTCCTCGCCATGGAAGGCTAGCAGCCCGCCCCAGTCGATCCGCCAACCAGGCGTCAGGTTCAGCACATAGGCGAAGTAACGGTTCTTCCCTTCGGCGTGATCGTCATGCTCGGTCAGGAAGTGCCCCGCGCGATAACGCGTCACCTGCATGTCGGCCATGGCGATGCGCTCTTCTCCCGTCAGCTCTCGCATCAGCCCCAGAAAGTCATCGCCATTCAGGAAGGCCGCCAGGGCTCGCCAAGGCGCCTCGGCAAGACCGTCCTGCACCAGGTCGAACACCGGATAGTTGTCATACAGATACTGGAAATCCGCTGCCGCCGACTTCTGGATCGCCTCTCCCAGTCCACGCTTCTGATCCGGCTGAAGAGACGCCAGCCACGCAGATGGCAGGTCGACATGGCCGGTCCCCCTCCGCGTCACGGCGTTGTAATCCGCCTCACGCGCCAGATCATACAGCGCGGCGGCCGAGGGCTCGGTCAGTATGCCCTCAACCTGGGCGCGGCCGGTCCGCAGCAGGCGTTCGCGAACGGCGGCGCGCCGATCCGACGACACCGCATTCAAGGCAGGGAGCATAGCCCCGGCGCTCACCCTTCGGCGCCGCCGAAACGTTCGGTCCACTCGGCGACCTGAGCGTCCTCGATCTTGGCGAACAGCACCTGGGCGGCGGCGACCGCTTGCCCGGCGGGAACGAGATTCAGCAGGTCGCCCTCGACGTCCGGCCACGACAGGTCGGTCGCGCCCACCGTGGCGGCGATGCGAGCCGCCGCCTCGGGCATGAAAGGCGCGGTGACGCGGGCGAACAGGGCGACCAGGGACAGGCCGGTGCGCACGACCACGGCGGCGCGTTCGCGATCCGTCTTCAGCGCCGTCCAGGGGGCGGCTTCCTGAAGATATTCGTTGCCCAGCACCCACAGGGCGCGCGCCGCCTGGGCCGCCTTGCGGAACTCCATGGCCTCGAACTCATAGGTCAGGCTGGCCAGAGCCGCCTTGACGTCAGCCGCCAGCTTCTCTTCCAGCGCGCCCGGTTCGCCGCCCTCGGGCGCGACGCCGTCGAACTTGGATTCCGTGAACTTGACGATGCGGTTGACGAAGTTGCCCAGCACGTCGGCCAGATCCTTGTTCGTCGTCGACTGGAACTGCTCCCAGGTGAAGGCCGCGTCGGAGTGTTCCGGCCCATAGGCCGTCAGGTGCCAGCGCCAATAATCGGCGGGCAGCAGCTCCAGCGCCTGGTCCATGAAGACGCCCCGGCCCATGCTGGTCGAGAACTTGCCGCCGTACCAATTCAGCCAGTTGAAGGCCTTCAGCTGATCCACCGTCTTCCACGGCTCGCCCGAGCCGAGGATGGTCGCCGGGAAGCTGACGGTGTGGAAGGCGACGTTGTCCTTGCCCATGAACTGGACGTAGCGCACGTCTTCGGCGCCCTCGTCCAGACGCCACCACGAACGCCAGTTTCCGCCCGTCTGCTCCGCCCATTCCTCGGTCGCGCCGATGTATTCGATGGGGGCGTCGAACCAGACGTAGAAGACCTTGCCCTCCATGCCCGGACGCGGACCGCCGTCGGGACCGACGACCGGCACGCCCCATTTCAGGTCGCGGGTGATGCCGCGGTCGATCAGGCCTTCGTCCAGATGCTTATAGGCGATGGAGCGCGCCAGCGGCTGCCACTGGGGCGAGCGGGCGTCGACCCAGGCGCGCACGTCATCGGCGATCTTGGTCTGCAGCAGATAGAGGTGGCGCGTGTCGCGGACCTCCAGATTGCGGCTGCCCGACACCGCCGAATAGGGATTGATCAGATCGGTCGGGTCCAGCAGGCGGCCGCAGTTGTCGCACTGGTCGCCGCGCGCCTTTTCATAGGCGCAATGCGGGCAGGTGCCCTCGACATAGCGGTCGGGCAGGAAGCGCGCGTCGTCGATCGAATAGATCATCCGGTCGACGCGCTCCTCGATCAGGCCGCGCTCCTCCAGCACCTTGGCGAAGTGCTGGGTCAGGCGGGTGTTCGGAGCGTTGGAGCTGCGGCCGAAGATGTCGAACGACAGGCTGAAGGCGTCGGCGGCCTTCTTCTGAACCTGATGCTGCTCGTCGCAATAGGTGCGGACGTCCTGACCGGCGGCGGCGGCGGCCAATTCAGCCGGGGTGCCGTGCTCATCGGTGGCGCAGACATAGAGGACGTCATGGCCGCGCGCCCGCATGAAGCGCGCCCACACATCAGCGGGCAACATGGACCCGGCCAAATTCCCCAGGTGCTTGATGCCGTTGATGTAGGGCAGCGCCGAGGTGATGAGGATGCGGGACATGATCTTCCAACGTCTGACAGGGAGGCGTCGGATATAGAGGGCGCAAACCCAGTCGTCACCTTTTATGGGCCGGACGCCTATGAGACAGGCGTCGCCCTTGCCGTCGGCAGACGCCGCGCGATCCGCACGAACCGCCCGGTCAGCAGCGCGCCCGAGATCAGGCTGGCGACGATCACCGACCAGACCAGGCCGTCCACGCCCATCCGATGCGCCAGGAACCAGCCCAGCGGGATCATGATGAAACCATAGGACAGCAGGTGCATCAGCGTCGGCCACACCACGTCGCCCGCCGCGCGGTTCGCCTGGGCGGCGACCACCTGCTGGGCGTCGGCGACGAAGAACAGAGTCGCCAGCGCCAAGGCCGGGGCCGCGATGGCCAGGATCGCCGGGTCGGTCGTATAGGCGCCGACCACTAGCGGTGCGGTCAGCCACAGGCCGATGGCGATGATGAAGGCCAGCACCGTCACCACGCCGACGCCCGCCAGGCCGCCCCGCATGACGCCCGCTCGATCGCCGCCGCCGTAGCTGCGGCCGACCAGCACCGCCGTCGCCGACGACAGGCCCATGGGCACCATGAAGACGATGGCGGAGACGTTGATGACCACGGCCCAGCTGGCGGTCTCGGCCGCGCCCAACTGACCGGCGAACAGGGTCATGGCCGCGAAGGCCCCGACCTCGATGAAGTTGGACGCGCCGCCGCCGAGACCGACCTTGATCTGCTGGCTTTCAACCGCCTTGTCGCGCTTGGGCTTGTTGAACACGCCCCAGGCGCGCGCTTCGGGCAGGCGCAGAATGAAGATGACCAGGAAGATCGCCAGCGCCGCCCGCGCGCCGAACGTCGCCCAGGCCGAGGCCACGGCGCCGTCCAGGCCGATGCCCAGGATGTCCGGCACCAGCAGCAGGTTCAGCGCCAGGTTGACCGCATTGGCCACCCACATGGCCACCATGCCCGCCTTGGGCCGATGCAGTCCTTCAAGGAAGAACAGGGCGCAAATCGAAATCAGATAGGCCGGCATCGACAGGGCGAAGACCATCAGGGCAGGCGTCGCGCCCTCGCCCAGGCCGTCCTCCAGCCCCATGTGCACCAGGCCGAACGGCCCCAGCAGCAGCAGGCCGATCATGGCGACAAAACCGATCTGCAGGGCGTAGGTCATGCCGCGACGCAGGACCGCGCCGACCTCATCGCCGCGCCCCTCGCCCAGCAGACGGGCGGTCATGACCTGCACGCCCATCATCAGGCCGACCGCCGTGGTCAGCACGACCGAGGACGGCGCCCAGGCCAGGGAGTGGTAAGCCAGCTCGCGGCTGGCGTAGTGGCCGACGACGATGGCGTCGGTCAGGCCCATGGTCATGATGCCCAGACGCGCCAGCACGACCGGCCAGGCCAGCTTCAGCAGCTCGGACAGGGTGGCGCGATTATGGAAGCTAAACAGGGACTGGACCATCGGACGCCGCAACAGCCACGCGCGCAGGCGCGGGTCAATCGATTTTCCGGCCGGTTCAGGCGCCTACCAGGCGCCCAGCTCGCGCAGCTCGCGCGCCAGGTCAGGCGGCAGGTCCGTCGGCTCGGCCACCGAGAGGTCCGGCGGCACGTCCTTCTCGAAATAGCGCCAGCCCTGAAACGGCCGCCGGGCCAGGGGCGCAGTGCGGATGACCTGGCTGTCCAGCTTGATTTCACAGCGGCTGGCCTTGCCCTCGCCTATGGTCATGATCTCGAGGATGCGCTGGCGGCAGGTCACGGAGCCCTTCATGACCCAGTACAGCGAGCCGCCGTCCTCGATCTCGGCGGCGCGCTTGGGCGTCATGCGGGTGTGGACGATGCGCCAGTCGGACCGGGCCGCGTTCGCTTCCAGCGTCTCGACCTCGGCCACGCCGACGCAGAGCTTGATCATGTGCAGGGGCATGAAGCCCAACTAGTCATCCGACGCCACGAAGGCCAGCCCGGCTCAGGGCTGGCGATCCAGTTGGGTGAAGATTTCCTGCCCCTTGGCGATCAGTTCCTGTCCGCACCGCTGGCTGTGCGAACGCACCTGCTGGACCGGGGTGGAGTCCGTATATTCCAGCATCCGTCCGATCCAGTTCCGCGCGGGATCGCGGCCTTCCAGACGGCCCAGATAATACATCATCCCGCCGGTATACTGCTGCTTGAGCTCCTCCGAGGCGGCCGGATCGTCGATCGCCACCGCCAGCAGGCCCATGCATTGCAGATCCGCCGCCGATTCCGTCGGCATGTCGCTCAGATCGGCGCCCAGAAGCGCCGTAGCCATCATCGCCGCAAGGATCATTCGCCCGCGCCCTCGGCCTTCACCACGGCCAGAACCGCGCCGTCCGTGACCTGATCGCCGACGGCGACGTTGAACTCAGACACCACGCCGTCGAAGGGCGCGGTCAGGGCGTGCTCCATCTTCATGGCCTCCAGCACCACGACCGGCTGGCCCTTGGCCACCTTGTCCCCGGCCTTGGCGGGCGCGGCGACGATCTTGCCCGGCATGGGCGCGCGCAGGCCGCCGTCGGAGGCGGAACCGCCCGCCGGACCGCTGGACTTACGGCGGTGGAACTCGATCACGTCGCCGCCGTCGAACACCAGCACCCGTCCGGCGTCCGGCGACAGGGTGCTGACGACCTCGCCGTCGACCACGACCACGCCCGGCTCGCCATAGATCTGAGCCGAGCCGAATTCGCCGCTCACGGTGAAGCTGGAAGAACGCCCATACCAGCCCGGCTCGCCGGTCAGGGTCAGGGCGTGCGCCGCGCCGTCATGGTGGACCGCCGTATGCGCCTGCGGCGCCGCGTTCAGGCGGAAGCCGAACAGGCCCGCACGGGCGGGCGCCAGCACATTGTCCGGCGCGTCGAAGGCGGCGGCGTCCGCCTCCAGCCCGATCTGTCCCGCCGCAGCGGCCAGGGCGCGGACGGAAACCTGAGCCGGGGCGATCAGCGCCCCCTCCTCCGCCGCGATGAAGCCGGTGTCCACGTCGCCTTCGACAAAACGCGGATGGTCCAGACAACGCGCCATGAAGCCCGCGTTGGTCTTCACCGGCCAGACCTCGACCTCGCGGCAGGCGTCGGCCAGACGGGCGGCGGCGGCCTCGCGCGTGTCTTCGTGGACGATCAGCTTGGCGATCATGGGGTCGTAGAACTGGCTGACCTCGCCGCCCTGCATCACGCCGGTGTCGACGCGGATGTCGTCGGGCATGACGAAGTGATCCAGCCGCCCGATCGACGGCAGGAAGCCGTTGGCGGGGTCTTCGGCATAGAGACGGGCCTCCATCGCCCAGCCCTTCATCGGGATGTTTTCCTGCGCCAGCGGAATCGGCTGACCCGCCGCGACGCGCAACTGCCACTCGACCAGATCGACGCCGGTGATGCTTTCCGTCACCGGGTGTTCGACCTGCAGCCGGGTGTTCATTTCCATGAACCAGATGCGGTCGGCCTTCAGCCCGTCGGAGGCGTCAGCGATGAATTCGATGGTGCCCGCGCCCTGATAGTCCACGGCCTTGGCGGCGCGCACGGCGGCGGCGGTGACGGCGTCGCGCGTGGCCTGATCCATGCCCGGCGCCGGGGCTTCCTCGATCACCTTCTGGTGGCGGCGCTGCAGCGAGCAGTCGCGCTCATGCAGGTGGACCACGTTGCCGTGGCTGTCGCCGAAGATCTGCACCTCGATATGGCGCGGGCGGGTGATGTAGCTCTCGATCAGGACGCGCGGATCGCCGAAGGACGACTGCCCCTCGCGCTGGGCCGACGCCAAAGCCTCGGCGAAGTCCTCGGCGCGGTCGACCTTGCGCATCCCCTTGCCGCCGCCGCCCGCGACCGCCTTGATCAGGACCGGGAAGCCGATGCGGTTCGCCTCGGCCGTCAGGGTCTCCAGCGACTGGTCCTCGCCCTGATAGCCGGGGGTGACGGGCACGCCCGCCTCGATCATCAGCTTCTTGGCCGCGTCCTTCAGGCCCATGGCGCGGATCGAGGACGGCTTGGGGCCGATCCAGACAATGCCTGCCGCCGCCACCGCCTCAGCGAAGTCGGCGTTCTCGGACAGGAAACCATAGCCGGGGTGGATAGCCTGTGCCCCCGTCGCCTTGGCCGCCGCCAGCACCTTGGCCGCATCCAGATAGGATTCGCGCGCCGCCGCCGGACCGATCAGCACCGCCTCATCGGCCTCACGCACGTGCAGTGCGTCAGCGTCGGCCTCGGAATAGACGGCGATGGTGCGCAGGCCCATGCGGCGGGCGGTGCGGAAGACGCGGCAGGCGATCTCGCCGCGATTGGCGACCAGGACGGACTTGAACATCAGACTACCTTATTGCGCCCAGTTCGGCGCGCGCTTGTCGAGGAAGGCGCGGACGCCTTCCTGGCCCTCGGCCGAGACGCGGGCGCGGGCGATGCGCTTGGCGGTCTCTTCCAGCAGACGGTTGTCGATCTCTTCGCCCGCCACGTCGTTCACCAGGCGCTTGGCGTCGCCCATGGCGCCCGGCGCATTGGCCGACAGGCTGTCGGTCAGCATGGAGATGAACTCGTCTACCGAACCTTCGGGCAGGACCATGTCGATCAACCCCGCATGGGCGGCGTAGTCGGCGTCGAAGATGTTGGCGGTCAGGAACAGCTGGCGGGCGCGGCGCGCGCCGACCGCCTCGATGACATAGGGGGCGATGGTGGCTGGGATCAGACCCAGCTTGACCTCCGAGAAGGCGAAGCGCGTCCCTTCGACGGCCACGGCCATGTCGCAGGCGGCGACGATGCCCGCCCCGCCGCCCATGGCCGCGCCCTCGACCAGGGCCACCGTCAGGGCCGGCACGTCGTGCAGGGCCTTCAGCATCTTGGCCAGACCCATGGCGTCGTCGCGGTTGTCGCTTTCGGACCAGTCGGCCGCCGAACGCATCCAGTTCAGATCTGCGCCCGCGCTGAACGTCCCGCCCGCGCCACGGATGAAGACTACGCGCACCTTGTCGGCGCCGTGCAGCGTCTCGAACGCTTCATAGAGGGCGGCGATGGTCGCTGCGTCGAAAGCGTTCCTCTTCTCGGGACGGTTGATGGTGACGAAAACCACTCCGTCGGCCGTGGCGTCGATCTGCACCAGATCGTCGTTGGCGTCCGGCGCCGCATCGGCGACGAAGGGGTGTGCGATGGCGTTCATCTCCGCCGCCTCGGCGTCGGTGATGTCCAGAGCGTTCAGCTCTTCTTCGGTCGGCTTCTGGTCAGTCATGATGGGCTCCTTGGCCGATAGAACGCTTTAAACGTCATCCCTCTCCCCCTCGCTGGGTAAGAAGGCGATTAAACAGGATCGCAGCGGTTGGCGCGAACGGTCTTGCCGTCCTGCTCGACGCGCAGCGAGACGCCCGCCACCGGCGACAGGCGCAGGGTCTGGACGAGGGTCTGGTCGCCGTCCGACGACTGGTTCTCCAGAACCACGCGGATGGCGTCGCCTTCGCCTTGCAGGGTCTCCAGAGCCACCAGCTTGGAGGTGTCCTCATAACCCTTGATCTCATTGGCCGTGATGACGAAGCGCGTGCCGCTCTCGTCCTTGGCGCAACCGTCGTCGCTGTAATCCCAATTGCCGCGATAGCCGACCGGGAAGACCGCTTCGGACGGCTCGCCCGCGCGCGCGGCCGCCTCTTCGGCCGCAGAGACCGGCTCGGTCTGCGGCGTCGCAGCCTCAGACGCGGCTTCGACCGTCGCCGGGGCCTTGGAATCGGCCTGCGATCCGCAGGCCGCGAGCAGCGCGGTCAGGGCGATGAGAGCTGCAGTTTTCTTCATGTCACTGTCCTTGTCGTGCAGATTCTGATCCCACATCGAGATCGCCGACGCGACACTCTCAGCCGCGCGATGCGGCTTCAAGTCGTTTTTTGAACACCGTGCAATTTATTGCCTTACATCCGGAACACGCCGAAGGTCGTCTCCGGGATCGGGGCGTTCAACGAAGCGCTGATGGCCAGGCCCAGAACGTCGCGCGTCTGGGCCGGATCGATGACCCCGTCGTCCCACAGGCGGGCGGTGGCGTAATAGGGGTTGCCCTCGTCCTCATACTTCTGACGGATCGGCGCCTTGAAGGCCTCGGCTTCATCCGGGGTCCATGTGTCCGCGTCGCGGTGGACGGTGGCCAGAACGCTGGCCGCCTGCTCGCCGCCCATGACGCTGATGCGGCTGTTGGGCCAGGTAAAGAGGAAGCGCGGGCTGTAGGCCCGGCCGCACATGCCGTAGTTGCCCGCGCCGAACGACCCGCCGATCAGGACGGTGAACTTGGGCACCTCAGCCGAGGCGACGGCCGTGACGAGCTTGGCGCCGTGCTTGGCGATGCCCTCGGCTTCATATTTGCCGCCGACCATGAAGCCCGAGATGTTCTGCAGGAACAGCAGCGGAATCTTGCGCTTGCACGCCAGTTCGATGAAGTGCGCGCCCTTCTGGGCGCTCTCAGAGAACAAGACGCCGTTGTTGGCCAGGATGGCGACCGGCTGGCCCCAGATGCGGGCGAAGCCGCACACCAGCGACGTGCCGTACAGCGCCTTGAACTCGTCCAGTTCCGAGCCGTCGACGATGCGGGCGATGACCTCGCGCACGTCATAGGGGGCGCGGACATCCTCAGGGATGATCCCGTATAGTTCGGCCGGGTCATAAGCAGGCGCGCGCGGCTCGCGCACGTCCAGCGGTTGGGGCTTGGTGGTGTTCAGATTGGCGACGATGGAGCGCACGATCTCCAGCGCATGCTCGTCGTTCTCGGCCACATGGTCGACCACGCCGGACTTGCGGCCGTGGGTCTCGGCGCCGCCCAGTTCCTCGGCCGAGATGACCTCGCCGGTCGCGGCCTTCACCAGCGGCGGACCGGCCAGGAAGATGGTGCCCTGATTGCGCACGATCACCGTCTCGTCCGACATGGCCGGCACATAGGCGCCGCCCGCCGTGCACGATCCCATGACGCAGGCGATCTGCGGGATCGACCGCGCGCTCATCCGCGCCTGATTGAAGAAGATGCGGCCGAAGTGGTCACGATCCGGAAACACCTCGGCCTGGTGCGGCAGGTTGGCCCCGCCGGAATCGACCAGATAGACGCACGGCAGATTGTTCTGCTCGGCGATCTCCTGCGCCCGCAGATGCTTCTTCACCGTCATGGGGAAGTAGGCGCCGCCCTTCACCGTCGGGTCGTTGGCGACGATCATCACCTCGCGGCCCGACACCCGGCCGACGCCGCAGATCATGCCCGCGCCGGGGGCTTCGTCGCGATACATCCCGTTGGCGGCCAGTTGGCCGACCTCCAGGAAGGGCGAGCCGGGGTCCAGCAGGCGCTCGACCCGGTCGCGCGGCAACAGCTTGCCACGCGCCACATGGCGCTCGCGGCTGGCGTCAGAGCCGCCGCGCGCGGCCTTGGCGACCTTTTCATAAAGCTCGTCCCGCAGGGCGCGATTGTGCGCATCCAGCGTTTTGAAAGCAGGACTGTTGCGATCGACGGCGGAAATCAGCTTGGGCATGCCCAAGGTTTAGGAGGCTTCCGCCTCGGGGGGAAGCCGTTCGGTTCACCGAAGGCGAAATCCGCTATATCTCCCCTTCATGGCCCCGCTTCGACCGGACACGCTCGCCGCCGCCCTGTCACGCGCCTTCGAGGACGCGCGGGACAGCCGCGCCAGCTGGTTCGCCCTGACGCGAGGCGAGCGGCTGTTCTCGGTCGGCGATCCGGCCGACACCCTCTATCTTCTGTGCGCCGGGCGTCTGGGCGTCTTCCGCCGCGACGACGCGCGGGTTCCGCAGATGGCCGCCGTCATCAAACCCGGCGAGCCGGTCGGCGAACTGGCCATGCTAGCGGGCACCTCCCACATGTCGGACGTGGTCGCCCTGCGCGACAGCGACGTTCTGGCCCTGCCGCGCGAGGCCTTCTTCGACGCCGCGCGCAACGATCCCATGCTGATGTCCGAACTGGGCCAGATCATGCTGAGCCGCGCCCGCGAGCGCAGCGGCGGCGCGGAACCGAACGTCTTCGGCTTCGTCTCGGCCCGCGACAGGCCGATCCGCGCCTTCGTCGAGCGCGTGGCCCGCGCCGTCGAGGCCCAGGGCAGCACCTGCCACGTCATCGACAGCTCGGCCCTGGCCTCGGCCGCCGAATGGTTCTCTCGGGTTGAAGACGCCCACGACTACGTCCTCTACGTCGCCGAGGCGGACGAACCGAACTGGGCCGCCCTGTGCGCGCGCCAGGTGGACCGGCTGTTCCTGGTCGGGGCCGCCGACCGACCGCCGCCCCCTGCCCCGCCGGTCGCCGACGACTGGGACGACGCAGGACAGCGCACCGACCTGATCCTGCTGCGCGATCCGCGGATGCCGCGCCCCAGCAACACCCGCGTCTGGCTGGACGCGCTGAAGCCCGGCCGCTGGTTCCACGCGGTCGAAGGCCTGTTCGACGACACGGCGCGGATCGCGCGCCTGATCACCGGCTCGGCCGTGGGCGTGGTGCTGTCGGGCGGGGGCGCCCGCGCCTATGCCCACATCGGCGCGCTCAAGGCGCTGCGCGAGGCGGGCACGCCCATCGACTTCATCGGCGGTGCTTCCATGGGGGCGGTCATCGCCGCGGGGCCCGCCTTGGGCTGGTCGGACGAAGAGTTGGAGCATCACATCCGACAGGCCTTCGTCCTGGCCGATCCCCTGGCCGACATCGCGCCGCCCATTATCGCCATGACACACGCTCGCAAGGTCAAGGCGCTGATGAAGGAGGCCTTCGGCGATGTGCAGATGGAGGACATGCTGCTGCCCTTCTTCGCCGTCTCGACCAATCTGACCTCGGGCAAGCTGGAGGTGCATCGCGAAGGCATGCTGCGTCACGCCCTGCGCGCCTCCATCTCCCTGCCCGGCGTCATGCCGCCGGTGGTGATGAACGGTCAGGTGCTGGTCGACGGCGCCGTGCTGCGAAACTTCCCCAGCGACGTCATGCGGCGGCTTAACAGAGGCCCCGTGGTCGGCGTCGACGTATCGCAGTCACGCGGCGTCGACCCCAAGGCTCTAGAGGATCCTCCCTCCTGGTGGCGCTGGATCCTGTCGGGCGCGTGGAAACGCGGCCCCCCGATCGTCTCCATCCTGATGCGTTCGGCCACCCTGTCCAGCGAGGCCGAACGGATGCAGGCCCGCGCCGAGACGGACCTGCTGATCCTGCCCACGCTCGACGGCGTGGATATCCGCGACTGGAAAGCCTATGAACCCGGCGTCGCGGCTGGGTATGAGGCCGCCCGCGCGGCCCTCGACAGTCTCAACGGATCGGTCGAGACCCTGCATCGCCGCCGCCGGACCGGCGCGCCAGAAGAAACAGTCGAGGAAATGGCAGAAGAGTCCTTCCCTCAGGACGTCGTGGAAACGCCTCACCCAACACCTGAGCCAGGCGCGCCAGAAAGGCGTCGCGGTTGGCTGGGTCTTCGCAAAGCGCGGTCAGATAAGGCCTGAGGGCCGTGCCCTTCATCCACTCCAGCACGGCGTTCTCGCCGTCCAAGACGTGGAGATAGGTCGTCGACCAGACGTCGACCTCCTCGCACAGGTCCGCCATCGCGTCGTAATAGGCCTCGGCCGCCAGCAGCGGCTGGATGGTGTCGACGCCCTTCAGGCGCGCGCTCCACGGGCCGTCCGCCGCTGTCTGGCGCATCAGGGTGTGGTGCCGCGTCTCCCAGGCCATCGGCATCTGCACCGCCAGCACCCCATCCGGCGCCAGCGCCTCGGTCAGCCGCCGGAACAGTTCCGCATGATCCGGCGCCCACTGCAGCGAGGCGTTGGCCAGGATCAGATCCACCGGGGCGGCGGGCTTCCAGGCCTCAAGGTCGCCCTGCACCCAGTCCACATCATCGGGCAGGCCCCGCGCCTGTTCCAGCATGGCGGCGCTCGAATCCAGCCCATGCACCCGCGCGTCCGGCCAGCGCCGTTTCAACAGGGCCGCATGCTGGCCCGTGCCGCAACCGATGTCCCAGATCTCATGCGGTTCCAGATCGTCTGGAAGCTGCGACAGCAGATCGATGGCTGCGCGATCACGCTGGCGCTCGAAACGGTTGTATTGCTGGGGATCCCACGCCGGCGACGTCATCGTCATACTTCTCCCTCGACTATCGCAAGAAGCGATTCGAGGGAGAATGGTACAGCCTCTCAGGATTGAACTGAGGACCTCCGGCTCCACAAACCGGCGCTCTAACCAGCTGAGCTAAGGCTGCACATCTCTGCGCGAGGGCGGTTCTCTAGCGGGCCTCGCCGTCGGGGGCAAGCGGCCATTTCGTCCTCGCGCAGGATTTTATGTTTATCCCCGTCAGTTCCAACCACGGCTGGCGATATACTGCTGAAGTTGCATCAAACGGGTCTGGTCCGACGGGTGGGTTGAGGCGAACTCCGGCGTCCCCGACTGCCGTCCTTCAGCCATGGCGCGCCACAGGGCCAGCGATTCCGACGGCTTGTACCCGGCCGCCGCCATGTAATCGACGCCCAGCCGATCCGCCTCCAGCTCGTGGCTGCGCGAGAACGGCAACAGGACGCCCAATTGCGCGCCCATGCCGCCAAAGGCCTGAACCGCCTGGCTGTAGTCCCCGGCCTGGCTCTGAACGGCGCCCAGAATCAGGCCCGTCGTCTGGGTGGTCGAGGCGCGCTCGGCGGCGTGACGGGCGATGACGTGGCCGACCTCGTGACCGATCACGGCCGCCAGCTGGTCGTCGTTCTTGGCGATGGCCAACAGACCCGTCGTCACCCCCATATGGCCCGACGGCAGGACGAAGGCGTTCGGCGTGGAATCGTCGAAGACCGCATACTCCCAATGGCGGTTGGTCAGATTCGCGGCCTGGACGATGCGATCGCCCACTCGGCGCACCCGGGCGTTCTGCGCCGCATTGTTCGACACCTTCTGCGTCCGCAGCGTCTCGGCCCAGGCCGCCTGCGACTGCTGGACCAGCACGCCGTCGTCGATGAAGACCAGCTGATTGCGGCCCAGGGCCTCATTATAGGCGCAGGCGCCGACCCCAGCGCCCAAGACGCCAGTGGTGATCGCCAAGGCGAGCATAAGGGGCTTGCGAGACATCGATCCTCCGGAACAGTTCAGGGCCATAATGCACAGGCGGGCTGCCCGGCTCCATGCCTGACGCCGCAAAGTGCGTTCCATCGCCCATTCATTGGGCCTCAGCGTCCGGGCTTCAGCACATGAAAAAAGCGCCCCGAGGCGAAACCTCGAGGCGCTTCTTTTCGTTCAGTGCGGTCGCACGCTTAGTCCAGGTTAAACGGCACCCGGACCACGAACTTGGCGTTCGTTGCAGCGCCATCGACCGTACGGGGCGAAAGCTGCCCGCGTTGGACGATGCGAACGGCCGCAGAGCCGAAGCCCATGCCCGACGGCTCTTCCGAGACGACGCGGCAACCTTCGGGCTTCCCGCTCGGGGTCACCGTGCATTCGACCGTGGCCGAACCGCCCACGCCGCGATCAAGAGCGCGTTGCGGGAAGTCCCGTTCAGTCGGACGCGGCGGGCGAGCCCACTGCGGGTTGGTGATGACCGAAGGACGCGGCGGCGCGGGCGGCGCCGGCGGAGGCGGAGGACCAGGGACGATCACGGGCGGGCCCGTGTATTCGACGCGGTCTTCCTTCTTCGTCGGCTCGATCGGCAAGGTCACCGGCGGCGGAGGCGCCGAGGTGTTGACGACCGGCTCGCGCACCTGAAGCTTCGGCGGCGGAGGAGTATCCGGCGGCGGCGGCGGCGGCGGCGGAGGCGGAGGCGGCGGAGGCGGGGCCTCCATCAACTCCACGTCCACAGCCTCGTCCACGTAGTTGAACTCTTGGAGTTCGAACTTGCTCTTGTACAGGTAGACACCTGCAAGAACGTGGACGATCACCGAGACGCCGATCCCGACCATCGCACCCGTCGAGAGTTTCTTCTTCTTGGGTGCGTCAAGCAGAGGGTCGCGGTGCTCGTGAGGTTCAGCAGTCATGCTTTGAGTCACGCCCCCTACGATTGATCTTCGCCAACCAGGGCGACACTGTAAAAACCATTATCCTGCAAGGCGTTCATGACCTGCATGAAGTCCCCGTAACGCGTCTGCTGGTCAGCGCGGATAAAGATCCGCTCTTCGTCCGGATTACGCGTTCCGATTTGGGTCCTCAGGTCATCGCCCAGAGCGGCGACCGACGTCGGGAAATCGCCCACGTACACTTCGCCGCCATTCTGGATGGAGATGAAGACGGGCTTGGGCGGATTGACGGCCGGCGGAGCGACGGCGCGTGGAAGTGTCACCGGCACCGACACGGTGGCGAGCGGAGCCGCCACCATGAAGATGATGAGGAGAACCAGCATAATGTCCACGAAAGGCGTGACATTGATTTCGCTGTTCGCCTCGACGGTGTACTTGCCGCCGCCGGAACCGGAAAGTTTGGCGGCCATCCGTCTTACGCCCCCTTGTCGAGTTGACGCGAGATCGAGTTCATCAGCTCGGCGTTGAAGCCGTCAGCACGAGCGCCGTACGAAGCGATGCGGGTGTTGAAGTAGTTATAGAAGATAACCGCCGGGATAGCCGCGAACAGACCGATGCCGGTAGCCAGCAGGGCTTCAGCGATACCCGGAGCAACGACGGCCAGGTTGGTGGTGTTCGACTCGGCGATGCCGATGAACGAGTTCATGATGCCGTAAACGGTGCCGAACAGACCGATGAACGGACCGCCCGAACCGACCGAAGCCAGGAACTGCTGGCCGCCCGACAGGCGGATACCCATGCCGCCCTGCACGGCGCCGACGGCGTTGCCGGCGCGAGCGACGGTCGTATCGCGGTGAGCGCCCGTCACATCAAGACCGGCTTGACGCGACAGTTCGATTTCGCCGGTGGCCGCAGCAGCCATGTCGGCCAGCGGGTTGCCGTCGAACTCTTCCGAGGTGGCCAGGCGACGGATGTCGGCCAGGTTGCGAGCACCGCGGTACTCTTCCAGGAAGCGGTTGGTCTTCTTGGTCAGCGAGCTGAACTCAACCAGTTTGATGAGCAGCAGCGTCCAGGAGAAGATCGAGGCCAGGACCAGGCCTGCCATCACGACCTTAACGACCGGGTGCGCCATCATGAACATGGCGATCGGGGTCAGGCCCGCACCGCCGTGACCGCCGGCGGCGGCTTCTTCAGCGGGGGCTTCAGCAGCTGCGTCTGCAGCCGGGGCGGCGG
>NZ_GL883086.1:112729-119165 GCF_000204035.1 Brevundimonas diminuta ATCC 11568 | reverse complement strand
GCCGGTGCGGCCGCGTCCTGCGCCAGAACCGGCGAGCTCGCCATCAGGACGGCGGCGCCGGCCATTGCGAGGAGGATATTCGTCTTCTTGCTATCGAGCATGTTTCGCCAGTTCCTGCTTTGGTCTGACTCGTGGAACCCAAAACCCAAGCCGCGTCAGTCGGCTGGGCCTTTACCGTGAAATTTTCCTCCCGCCGGAATTTCTCCCCCGCCGGTCGGCGCCGCATTCTTACGAAACATCCTGAGACGCTTTGCAGACTGGAGCGATGGAACCATACCCCCCCGTCCACAGCCTGCAAGCAAGAATGCGGTTAAGTCCCTTTGACGAACGGCTATCGGAGCGTCAAGGGCGGAAAATAGCTTTTCACCCCGCGCGCCTCGCCCCCGAGGCGGAGGCGCACAAATATTCCATTTGAATGAAATACAACGGCAACAAAAATGCCAACGCAGAGAATGTTAAGGAATGTTTAGGCCCATGACGATTTTTCGGCTTTTTCAAGGCCGAGGCGAATAATCATCATGTGAGGGAAAAGTGGTGCCTGGAGGCGGATTCGAACCACCGACACGCGGATTTTCAATCCGCTGCTCTACCAACTGAGCTATCCAGGCGTCGCTTTGCGTCGCGAGAGGCGGCTCTATAGGCGAGCCCGGACGGGCTGTCCAGACGCCAATTCACTCAATTCCGCGATCTTTTTCATCATCGTGCGCATCTTCGGCCGGAATGGCGTAGCCGCCGGTGAACCAACGCTGCAGATCGATGTCGGCGCAACGCTTGGAGCAGAAGGGCTTGTAGGCGGCGACGGCCTCGGCGCGACGGCAAATGGGGCATTGGGCCATGCTCAGCTCTCCTTGATCTCGAACACGCCCGGCGCGGCGTCCGGGCGGATGTGGGCGCGCGGCCCCAGTTGCGCCACCCAGGGGGACAGGATCGCCGCTGACGTCGAACTACAGTGCAGCGTCAGGCGCGGCACGGCGCGATCCGTCAGCAAGGCGAGGCGCAGGCGACGCAGGGCGCCGATCTCCAGCGCCCCCGGCGCCGCCAACCGTTCATCGGCAGGCGTACGCCCCCACGGCAAAGACAATTGCAGCAGGCCGAACCGGCTCAGCGGCCCGATCGCCGCCCCGGCGTGATCGGCGAACGCCTGGCGCGCCATGAATAGAGTGGTCTCTGGATGCAGGCCGACGCCCGCCAGGTCGATGGCGACCAGACCGCCCCACCCTTTCAGCGCCAGCAACCGCGCCGTCTGGCGCAGGCCCTCGCGATTCACCGCCTCGCGCCCCTTGCGGGAATCTCGACCGGCGGCTGGCGCGTAATCAATGTCGACCGCGATCAGGGCGCGCGTCCGCTGCACGGCCAGGTCCAGACCCACGCCCGGTTCGATCACGCCGTCGGACGACGCTTCTTCTTCAGCCTCCAACGCCGCATGAATCGCCTCGGCGCCCGTGGACACAGGCACGCCCGGCGCCAGCATGTTCAGAATGGCGGCGACGTCGGGTCCCGCCGCTAGCAGACGCGGCTCTCCGCCCGCCTCTCCCAGGCGGCGCAAGACCGGCCCCTTGCGCTCGCGCGGCTCGGCCGTGACCAAAAGTTCAAGCTTGGCGCCTTCCGGGGGACGATCCGCCTTGCCCAACGGCAGAAAGCCGAACGGCTCGCCGCAGCCCAGGTCGATGAAGGCCCCGTGCAGGCCAGGCGCCAGGCGCGCCACACGGCCGACGACGCGAGCCCCCAGGCGATGCTCAGGCCGATCGTCGTCTCTATGTATAATGAGGGCGCAGGCGCGGCCGCCGCGAAAGACCATGCCACGGGTCTCGCCCGGAGCCGCGTCCAGGAAGACCTCGACATCGGCCATCAGGCCGCCTCGCCTCTCCAGCCTGCGCCGCGCAAGAGATTCGCCGCCTCATACAGAGGCAGGCCCATGACGGCGGGGTGGCTGCCGACGATTCGGGTGATGAAGGCGGCGGCCCGGCCCTGAATGCCATAGCCCCCGGCCTTGCCGCGCCATTCGCCCGAAGCAACATAGGCGGCGATCTCGTCCTGAGACAACGGCTTGAAGCTGACGCGGGTGTCGACCACGCGCCAGGACGTGCGCCCGCCGCAGATCACGGCCACGCCGGTGAAGACGCGATGATTGCGCCCGGACAACAGCTTCAGGAAGCGGATCGCCTCCGCCTCGTCAGCGGGTTTTTCCAGTAGGCGGCGCCCCACGGCCACCACGGTGTCCGCCGCCAGGACCACGTCGTCAGGATGACGTTCCGCCACGACCGCCGCCTTGGAGCAGGCCAGGCGCTGGGCCAGACGCGGCGGCGTTTCGGCCTTTTCAGGCGTTTCGTCGATATCGGCGGGATCGACCAGATCGGGCGCAATGCCGATCTGCGCCAGCAATTCGATGCGGCGCGGGCTCGACGAGGCCAGAATCAACCTCGGAGCCGAAGCGTCAGGACGCGACACGCGCGTCCTTACTTGAAGCGGTAGGTGATGCGACCCTTGGTCAGGTCATAGGGCGTCATTTCGACCAGCACCTTGTCGCCGGCCAGCACCCGGATGCGATTCTTGCGCATCTTGCCCGCGGTGTGGGCGATGATCTCGTGATCGTTTTCCAGCGTCACGCGGAACGTCGCGTTCGGCAGCAGTTCGCTGACCACGCCGGGGAATTCCAGCAGTTCTTCCTTAGCCATGCGGCCTCTCTCGCCCGTGTGAACAGCTACGGGCCCGCGCCGAGCGTGAGCGCGAGCCGTGAAAGTGAGGGCGCCTAATGCACCAAAACGCTTAGATAGTCGAGTTCAGCCCCGACGGTAGAGGGCGCAGACTAGGGTGAAGAGCCGGCGCGCCGTCTCCTGGTCGATCTCCACCTTGCCGTCCAGCCGGGTTTTCAGCAGGGCCGCGCCTTCATTGTGCAGACCGCGCCGCCCCATATCGACTGACTCGATCTGGCTGGGCGAGGAACCGCGCAGGGCCTCGTAGTAGCTTTCGCAGATCAGGCCGTAGTCACGGATCACCGTCTTCATCGGCGTCAGCGACAGGACATGCGTCCGGCTGAAATCCGGTCCGGCGATATCGAAGGCCAGACGATTATCCTGCGACGACAGGGCCAGGGTGTAAGGACCGCCCGCCGCGCCGTCCGGGATGAAACTGTTCTGTTCAACCAGATCGAAGATAGCGACCCGGCGCTGATGCTCGATCTCGGCCGTCGCGGCCGGCAGGGAGGCGTTGTCGATCTCGATCGCGGTCAGCTTGTGCGGTCCGCTCATTGCGCCGCTCCGTCCAGATGGATCGGCGCCACCCGCGCGGGCCAGCGTTCGGAAAGGTCGGTCAGCACCGCATCCAGGCACTCCACGTCGATCCGCAGATCGCCGCCGCCCGCGAACATCATCATCACCTGACCGCCCGGCGCCTCGGTCGGCAGGAAGTCGAGCGCCAACAGCTCCAGCGCCGCCTCGGGCAGGCGCGGCAGACGGCGGCTCTTGACCGCCTGGACGTCGCCGAACTGCATGGCCGCCATGACGCGCGTGCCGCCGCATTCCCAGCAGAAGCGCGACAGGACGACGGTCAGGCGCCGCGCCTCCTTCTCCCAGCGGATGTCGACCGGACGCATGATGGCGTCCTGAAGCGCGGCCGAGATGATCTGCAGGTCGTCCGCGTCCTCGGCCAGCAGGCGCAGGGGCGTCATCGGCGCCAGGCTTTCGCCCGCGGCGCCTTCGTCCGCCACCTCGTCGGTCAGGGTCGAGATCGGTTCGCCGTCAGTGCTCATCGCCCTCCCCCTTGATCCGTCGGACATCGGCGCCGCAGGCGCCCAGCTTCTCTTCCATCCGCTCGAAACCGCGATCCAGGTGATAGACGCGGCCGACCGTCGTCTCACCTTCGGCCACAAGACCGGCGATGACCAGAGACATGGAGGCGCGAAGATCCGTCGCCATGACCGGCGCGCCCTTCAACCCCTCGACGCCGCGCACCACGGCCTCGCCCGCATGGACGGCGATGTCCGCGCCCAGGCGCGCCAGTTCCGGCGCATGCATGAAACGGTTCTCGAAGATGTTCTCGTGGATGACGCTTTCGCCCTCGGCCGTCGTCATCAGGGCCATGAACTGCGCCTGCAGGTCGGTGGCGAAGCCCGGATAGATCTCGGTCGTGACGTTGACCGCCTTCAGCCGCTGCATCGGGTCACGACGCACGATCAGGCCGTCCTGCGTCGGTTCGATCTCGACGCCCGCCTCGACCATCTTGTCGGTCAGGGCGGTGATCAGGTCGGCGCGGCCCTTGGTCAGGCGCACCTCGCCCCCCGCCATCGCCGCAGCAAGCGCATAGGAGCCCATCTCGATTCGATCGGGAATCACCGACCAGGTCGCGCCCGACAGGGACGAGACGCCGGTGATCGTCAGCACGTCCGTATCCAGGCCCTCGATCTTGGCGCCCATGGCGATCAGGCAGCGAGCCAGGTCGCCGATTTCCGGCTCGCGCGCCGCACGCTTCAGCACCGTCGTCCCGTCCGCCAGCACGGCGGCCAGCAGGGCGTGCTCGGTCGCACCGACCGATACGAAGGGAAACTCGATCTCGGCCCCGCGCAGGCCCTTGGGCGCGGTGGCGCTGACATAGCCCTCTTCCAGCTCGATCGCCGCGCCCATGGCCGTCAGGGCCTGAAGGTGCAGATCGACCGGCCGCGCGCCGATGGTGCAGCCGCCCGGCAGGGAGACCTTGGCGTGCCCCGTGCGCGCCAGCAGCGGCCCCAGCACGTTGAACGAGGCCCGCATCTGACGCACCAGGTCATAGGGGGCGAAGGTCGAGGTCAGCTCCGGCGCATGAAACAGGGTCTCCTGCCCGTCCGCCCCGTCGCGCTCGGTCACCTCCACGCCGAACTGGCGCAGCAACTGGCCCAGGAATCGCGTGTCCGCCAGACGCGGCATGTTCTTCAGCAGCAGGGGCTGATCCGTCAGGATCGACGCCGCCATCAGCTTGATCGCCGAGTTCTTGGCCCCGCTGACCGGAATCGAGCCGTTAAGGCGGTTGCCGCCGTGAATGACGATGCTGTCCATGGGTGTCGGGGAAGTCCTGGGAGGCCCGGACCCCTACGGCCCGGCGAACCGGTTATCTAGCAAGCCGAACGGCGCCCGCGAAAGGCCGTAACGTCGCAAGACGGATGACTTTCAGTTGCTTTCGCTCGGCGGCCGCGCGCCGCCCGCGCCCGGCGCCTTTCGGCGGCGCAGATTCGTGCGCAGGGCGGCCGCCAGGCGCGCCGCGCGCTCGGCCTTGGCCAAGGCTGCGGGACTGGCGGAAGGGGGCGAGGCGACGTCAGCGCCCGTCTCGTCTGCGTCTTTGGTCGGCTTATCCATGACGGCAGCAGACCGCGTGCAAAGATTTTGATCAAGCGTGCATTTTTGGCTTGGCCCGGCCGAAACCTTTGGCTATACGGCCGCTTCCTCAGTGACCCGCCGCCGTAGCTCAGTGGTAGAGCGCATCCTTGGTAAGGCTGAGGTCGGCAGTTCAATCCTGCCCGGCGGCACCACACTGACCCCTTGGATTTACAAGGGGGTTTCCGAGAAATCAGAAACTACCCCCCCGCGGGGACCAGATCGCAATCATCGCGAACATTTTAAGAGTGATTTCCATTTATTGGAAACTTCCCTGAACCGCGCCACCAATCCGCGCGATCGAGCTCTTCACGAAGCTTCTCTAACTGCCGCGACGTAAACTCACGTCCCATAGCGGTCGCCGTCGGGACTGAACGAAAAAAGCCCCAGGCGATGCCTGGGGCCTTCCGACTACTACCCACTCTACTGCCGACTACCAGTCACCCAAACCCGGGCACCGACCGATAGCTTCCATAGTATAATAATCCGTCCAAACGCCAGCAACTAAAGGCGTTATAATTATATTATTATTCAGACAATACTGCCTAGCCTGCCCCACGAGATTAGTATGACTTGAGTCGCTGTAAAAATAATACTGATAATAGAAATCAGACCTCGCCTGACTAGCGCCAGCCAATGTGACAACGCCGAACAAACCTGAGATAGCCAATCCAAGCGAAATGATACGGCGAACATTTATATTTTTCATAGCCACTTCCTCCAACAACAGGGAAATGAGCAATTCACATACCGCCGGTATGTACAATTAACATGATTGTGAAGTAACGCCTCATCGCCTTTTAAAATGCGCGACAAGCGAGAGATGTCAGCACCCTTCCATGCCCCCCGCCGACCCTACCTTAGGTCAAACCCACCGCCTTAATCGACACTGTCGGGTCGGCCAGCAGGGCGTCGTCCACCGCCGTCCCCTTCCCGATCAGCAGCCGTCCGCCCATGAAGTCGGCCGGTGCGTTGACCGCCTCGACCGCCACGATCCTGTCGCCGCTCAGGTGGAAAACCGAGAAGGCGCCGCCGGCCGGGTCGCCGCGCACCAGCTGGCGATCGGCGTCGAAAGGCACGCCCGCGATCTGCAA
>NZ_GL883086.1:96880-112436 GCF_000204035.1 Brevundimonas diminuta ATCC 11568 | reverse complement strand
TATCCGCCGCGATCAGCGTCCCGTCCGCCAGACGCACGCCCGCGTCCTCGAACCCAGCGACCTCGACGCCGGTCAGGATCTCAACGCCATGCTTCCTGTGCAGATCGGTGAAGAAGGCCGACAGGGGCTGAGACGCCACGCGCGCCAGCACCCGGTCCATGCGCTCGATCACCACCGCCTCGGCGCCCAGGGCGCGGGCCGAGGCCGCCGCCTCCAGCCCGACATAGCCGCCGCCGACCACCGCCAGCCGCTTGCCGGGCGCCAGCACGGCCTTCAGCCGTTCCGCGTCGTCGAGGGTGCGAAGCTCCAGCAGGTCGGGCCGGTCAGCGCCGGGAAGGGCCAGCTTGCGCGCCGTCGAGCCGGTGGCCAGGATCAGCACGTCGTAGGTCTCGACCGTTCCGTCGGCGAAGGTCACGGTCCTGGCGGCCGCGTCGATGGCGCTCGCCGTGACGCCGGTGCGCAGGGCGATGTTCTGCTCGGCGTAGAAGCTCTCGGGGCGCAGCAGCAGGTCTTCCAGACCCGCCTCCCCTTTCAGCCAGGCTTTCGACAAGGGCGGCCGCTGATAGGGCGGCGCGCTTTCCTGCCCCGCCAGGACGATCTCGCCCTCAAACCCATACTGCCTCAGCAGCGCCGCCACCGAGCCCCCCGCGTGTCCCGCGCCGATGATCACTACCTTCGACAGGAGAGCCGAGCCATCAGCCGACATGACTTTTTCCTTCATTCTCAATCTGTTTGCAGCGGCGGTTACGCCCCCGTGGGAGCGGTCGGGTCCGGCTCGGGCGCAAAACGCGCGCCCAGGTCATAGGCCTCGCCGGGGAAGGTCAGCCGCACGAAGGTGATGCCCTCGGCCCGCCGCCAGGTTCGGCGCTCCAACGACAGACAGGCCGCCGACGGCTCGACGCCCAGCGTCAAGGCGGTCGCCCGCGATACGTTCACGGCGCTGATCTTGTGTTCGGCCTCGGTCCAGGGAACCCGCTCAAGCAGCCAGGTGCCGGGGGGAATTTCATCGAACGCCGCATCCCTAGCCTGGGGAACCGAGGTGAGGCAGATCACCCGCTCCTCCAGGGCGAACGCGCGGCCGCTGCCCTTGTGCAGGCAGCGCAGCTCGATCACCTCGCCGGACGCGGTCAGACCCAGTTCGCTGGCGTCGCGCCGATGGGCCGCGCGGACCTTTCGCAGCAGCAGCTCATAGTCATAGGGCTCGCCGCGCTTCTGAATCTCCGCCTGAATGTCGGGGATGTCCAACAGCACGGAGTGGATGCGCGGCCGCGCCACGAAGGAGCCGAACCGCTTGCGGCGGACGATCATGCCCCGCTCGGCCAGGGGCGCCAAGGCCTTGCTGACCGTCATGCGCGAGCAGTCGTAGTCGGCCATCAGCTCATGCTCGAAGGGAATACGGAAGCCCGGCGGCCACTCGCCCGACAGGATGCGCTCAGCGATGTCAGACCGGATGCGCCGGTGAAGCGGACTGTCCATGCGCCCCTCCCAAGGTCATGGCGGCCTTCTTCAGGCTCTGAATCATGAAGAAGCCGGGACGCCGTCACGGGCGCCCCGGCCTGGTCGTCAGCGGCGACGCCGTTCCTGCAACCATTCGACGCCGTCATGCAGATAGGCGAAGTCCTGCCTGCGGAAGGCCTGGAACAGCATGATGAAACCGCTCAACGCCAGCCACAGGCAGCCGGTGGCGATGATGATGATGAGCGGGTGGTTGAAGCTCTGGCGATCCGTGTAGTCCATGATGTGGATCATCCAGAACACGTCCCACAGCCGCCAGGTGTTGGTCTTGGCTCCCGCCAGCTCGCCAGTGGCGGCGTTCAGGATGAAGGTCGAACGCTCCTTGTCCGCGAACTCGACCCGCCAGGCCGGCAGGGCGAAGTCGCGGGTCTCCAGCGTCGGCTTCTCGACGCGCGTGACCGAGGTGATCGCCGCCGAACCGTTGAAGGCCGCCGTCGCCAGGGCCTTGGCCCGCTCGGCGTCGATGACCACAGGCGCGGCGCTGAGCGGATCGACCAGCTTGATCCCCTCGGCGGTCGTCGCCGCGAAGACCCACTGGTCCTGCAGCGGCCGCAGTTCGATCTGCGACACGGGCGCGCCAATCGCCTGGGACACCTGGGCCAGAGACAGCACCTGGGTCGGCGCAGGGCTAGGCTTGACCTCGGCCAGGACGTGACCGCCCGTCACCTTGTGGTGGTCGATCATGGCCATGACGGCGCCGCTGATCGCCCACAACAGGAGCTGGATGCCCAGAACCAGGCCGAACCACTTATGAAGTCTGCGAAGTAGAAACATGGGCGGTCCTCACGCAGCGGCTTTTTTGCGCACGCGGCGCTTGCGGCGGAAACTGAAGATCAGGAGCCAGGCGCCCGACAGGGACGTCGCCACCATCATCCAGGTCGCGACCTTGAGCAGGGCGTTGTTCATGTTGTCGCGGGTCTCGTAGTCCATGATGTGGAGCATCCAGAAGAAGTCGAAGCCTCTCCACAGGTCATGGCGCCGGGACAGCAGTTCGCCGGTATGCGGCGAAAGGTAGAGGGTCGGCTTCCACATGCCCTCGAACTCGACGCGCCAGATCGGCGCGGCGCGGCCGCGGATCTCGCCGGGGATCTCGGTCAGAAGCTCAGCCTTCACGACCCCGCCCTCGGGGGCGTAGATCCGCTCGGCGCGCCGGCGAGCGCCGGCCTCGTCGATCAGGGGCAGCTTCTGGCCCGAGCGGGCGTCGTACAGCGCCTGCCCGCTCGCATCCGTCAGGATGTAGAGCGGCTGATCCAGTTGCTGCACCAGACGCAGACTGCTGGTCCGGTCGGCGCCCTTCAGGATGGCCGACGGCTCCACCAGACCGTCCGTCGCGATCGGCTTGGCGTCCGGCGTCCGTATCAGGTGGTCGCCATGGATGATGTCGATATGGATGGCGGTCATGTAGAGACCGCTCACGATCCAGAACAGGGCCTGGACGCCCATGATGAGCGAAAACCACTTGTGGGTTCTACGCGCCAATAGAGGCCAGCGTATCATTTTATACTCACGGCTTGTGAGAGAAGGCTGCGTCAGGCGGCGTTCCAGAACACGCGCCTGACGCACCTCACATCGGTTTTAGTTGAACTGATACGTCAGGCGGACATACCCGCGACGGCCCAGCAGATCATAGGTCATCGTGTCAGTGTTGCCGTCGGTCCAGCTCTGGATGAACGGGGCCTTCTTGTCGAACAGGTTGTCGATGCCGAAGGCCACGTCGACGTTGTCGTTCACCCGGTAAGAGAACTGGGCGTTATGGTAGAAGACAGCGTCCGTCTGATAGCCGATGTCGCCCGGCGCGGCGTTGAAGTCCGTCGCCTCGCCGATCATCTGGATCGAATAGGTTCCAGCCCAGCGCTCATCCATGACCGTCAGGCTGGCGTTCGAGCGCCAGTGCGGATAGCCGCCGTTGCCGCCGCCGATGTGACCGTCGAAGATGATCGGATCGCCGCCCTCGAAAGGCGTGATGACGTATTCGTCCAGATAGGTGGTGTTCCAGTCCAGGCTGGCGCGACGCTGGCCGATGTCGAAGGCGTAGCGCACGCCGATGTCCACGCCCTTCATCGTCTCCAGACCCGTGTTGGAGGGCTGAGCCGACAGATAGTTCACCTCGCCCGTCAGCGGATTGCGGGTGAAGCTGTCCGGCTTGCAGAACGGGTGGTCCATGTTCGGCGTCGCATAGCAGATCGCCAGCTTGGTCGAACCGGGGATGGAGCGGATGGCGTCCTCGACCTTGATGTCGAAATAGTCCGCCGTCAGCGTCAGGCCGCTGATCTGCGTCGGCTGCCACACCAGGCCCAACGTCAGGGTCTCGGTGCTTTCCGGCTTCAGATTTTCATTGCCGCCGACCGTGGTCAGGATGGTGGTGCCCATCTGCACATAGCCCGCCGGCACGCCCGAAGCGGCGCAGTTGGCGATCAGGACGGCGTCGCCGCTGGCGTTGTAGCGGCTGCACGGATCGGTCGTGGTCAGGTTGCCTTCGGCCACGCCGCCGAACAGTTCGGGCACGCTGGGGATGCGGAAGCCGGTGCCGTAGGTGGCGCGCAGACGCAGGCTGTCGACCACCGTCCAGTTCAGGCCCAACTTATAGGTCGTCTCGCCGCCGAACATGTCATAGTCCGAGTAACGGACCGCGCCGTCCAGTTCTAGCCGCTGCACGAACGGCAGGTCGCTCAGCAAGGGCGCCGACAGTTCGACATAGGCTTCCTTGGCCTTGGTCTCGCCCGCGATCGGATCCTGCTGGTTGGTGTTGGAGATGCCCAGCACCGTCAGGGCGTCAGGATCGCGCCAGCCCTTCTCTTCGCGATAGACCAGGCCCGCCGCCATCGCCAGGGCGCCGGCCGGCAGCTCCATAACCGTGCCGCTGACGTCGAAGGTGAAGCTCTTCTGCTCGTTGCCGCCTGTGTCGCGCGAGTTGAACAGAATGTAGTCGAGCACGTCCTGATTGACGTCGCCCATGCCCAGATAATCGCCGCATGGCACAGCCGCGCCCGGCGCCGGGCTGCACAGCGAGGTGTTCAGCGTATCGCCCAGCCGTTGCAGGTTGACGATGTTGGTCATGCCGTCGACGCCGGTGTTGCGGCCCCAGTTGGCCGAAGCCTCCCAGGTCCAGTCGCCGGCGATGTCGCCGCGCGCGCCGCCCACGAAGCGGTAAGTGTCCGTTTCCTGGAAGAACTGACGCTGGCCCGGCTCGACCAGAAGACGACGGATCAGCAGCAGATCCTGGCCAGTCGGATTGGTCGGATGATCGGCCGCGATGCGAATGTCGCGCAGGGCGCCCGGAGCCGCCATCTGGTTGCTCTCGCGGTGAGTGAAGAACAGCTCGCCGAACAGGCTGACGCTATCCGTCAACTGATAGTCGGCCAGCACGGCCGTGCTGAAGCGCTCGATCGGCGAAGAAGCGTTCAGATAGCCGTTTGAGTTGTGGTTGTGCTTGGCCGGATCATACGGCTCGTAGAAGTCGCCGTCTCCGCCCGGCGTCTGGTTGAAGTTGATCATCTGCCCGTTCGGCAGGACCGCGCGGCCGCCCGGCGTCGTGGCGCTGGAAAGACAGGTCAGGGCGCCGTTGACTTCGCCCAGGCCGCACGGCGCGCGGCTGGCCAGATTGACCTCTTCGGACTTCTGATAGGTCAGGGCGGCGGTGACGCCGCCTCGATCGTTCTTGATGCCCCACAGGACGTCGAAGGTCACATCCTGGCCGTCGCCTTCATCGGTGACGCCGTACTTGCCCGACACCTTCAGGCCTTCATAGCCGTTGACGGTGATGATGTTCACCACCCCGGCCACAGCGTCCGCGCCGTAGATGGCCGAGGCCCCGTCCTTCAGCACGTCCATGCGGGCGATGATCGGGGTGGGGATCATGTTCAGGTCGGGTGCGCTGTTGGCGCCGGTGCCGCCGTTGACCACGCGACGACCGTTGATCAGCGTCAGGGTCCGGTTGATGCCCAGGCCGCGCAGGTTCACCTGCGCCGTGCCATAGCCGTTGCCCGTCCAGTAGGAGTTCGTCTGATTGCCCGCCGCGCCGGCCGACGCCGGAAGGCGCTGCAGCAGGGTCTCGACGTTGGTGATGCCGGTGCGCTCGATGTCCTCGCCAGTCACGACCGTGGCGGGGCCGACCCCGCTGATGTCCTGACGTTTGATCCGGCTGCCGGTGACGACGATGTCGTCAACATTGGTCACATCGACTTCCTGAGCCGGCGCCGCCCCGCCGTACATAGTCGCGGCGACAGCCGCCCCCGCCAACAAAAGCCTCTTTTTCATCGTCCCCATGCCTTCCCACTTAGGTATTCGCTCAGAACCTTTAGCTCTGACTGGGGCGGAACCTGTGCGGGAGGCGTCTTGAGCGTCAAGTCATGTATATACATATGACAGCTCAAAAATCGGTAATATTTATGCCGCATTAATGCAAAAATGGGGCAAATTTACCCCAAATTTGACCAAGCTAATAACGACACCCCTCCCCGCCTTCGAAAGACGGGCTGGACATGACTATTTTCCGTTGCTTCAAATGATCATGCGATTTAAACATGACCGTAGATTATTTCGTTTTAATACTTGAGAAACGGCAATACGCAGCCGAACGCCCAACCCCTCAAAACAATGTGGGGACAGGCGCCAGATTTTCGGAAACACACAAAAGAACGTCACAAGATCGAATCCTACGACGGTTCCGCTTCGCCGTTCGGCGCCCATGGGTCACGCCAGGTCGAGCGCCAGGATCATGTCTTCATACTCACGCCCGCCCACGCTGAAGCGCCGCTGGCCGAGCCTGACAAATCCGGCGCGGGCATAGAAGGCCAAGGCCCGCTGGTTCTGAGCATAGACGCCCAGCAGCAATCGCTGCGCGCCCCGACGTCGCGCTTCATCCTGCGCCGTCGCCATCAAGGCGCGGCCCAATCCCCCGCCCTGGAATCGGCTCAGGGCGTAGATCCGCTTCAGCTCCAGATCATCCTCGCGGACCTCGACCTCGGGAAGCTGCGGCTTGTCCAGCAGCGCATAGCCGATGGGCGCGCCATGTTCGACCTGAGCCAGCCACGCCGCCGCCCCCGCCTTCAATCGCTCCGCGTAATAGCCAGAGGCATGCGCAACGCCGCAATGCGCGACGATGGCCGCGCCGTCCAGCACCCCTGCGAAGGTCTCAAGAAAGGTGGCCGCCCCGATCAAGGCCAGGGCGTCGGCGTCATCAGCCTGAGCGCTCACAAGCGTCCAGGCCGGCGCATTCGACGCTTCACTCAACGCACTCACTCAGAACTCCATTGTTCGTCGCCCGGCAAAGAGCGCCCGTGAGAAGCTCCGTCAGCTGGAGCTTGACGGCAATACGACGAAATCGCGCAGGCCCGCGCCATCGCCTGCGCGACGGCAAACCGAAGATTATTCGGCCTTTGCGCCATTATCCCGACTGGTCAACCCAGACCGCGCGCCGCTAGCTTCGCCCCATCAAGTTTTGTTCGAGGGGCTGAGGGGCTTTTCATGAAGCGTATTCTGATGACCACGGCTGCGGCGCTGACCGTGGCCTTTCCGGCGTTTGCACAGACGCCCGCAGCGGGCGCAGCTGATGCGACGCCGAAATGGGACGTGCAGAACCCGATCGGCGCCCAGCGCGACGTCAACATCAACGTCGACGAAGGCACCTGGATGGCGCTGGACGTCAGCCCCGACGGTCGCGAAATCATCTTCGACCTGCTGGGCGACATCTATGTGATGCCGATCGGCGGCGGCGAAGCCCGTCCCATCGCCTCGGGCGTGGCCTGGGACATGCAGCCGCGCTATTCGCCGGACGGCCGCTTCATCGCCTTCACCTCGGACCGCGCGGGCGGCGACAACCTGTGGGTCATGGACCGCGACGGCTCCAACCCGCGCCAGGTGTCCAGCGAGACCTTCCGCTTGCTGAACTCCCCCGCCTGGACGCCGGACAGCCAGTTCATCGTCGGGCGCAAGCACTTCACCTCCTCGCGTTCGCTGGGCGCGGGCGAGATGTGGATGTACCACCGCTCGGGCGGCGGCAGCGGCGTGCAACTGACCGAGCGCCGCACCCAGCAGAAGGACACGGGCGAGCCCGCCTTCTCGCCCGACGGCCGCTACATGTACTTCAGCGACGAATCCACGCCGGGCGGCGTCTTTGAATACTCCAAGGATCCGAACACCCAGCTCTATGTGATCCGCCGCCTGGATCGCGAGACGGGCGAGATCAAGCCCTTCGTCACCGGGCCGGGCGGCTCGGTGCGCCCCACCCCGTCGCCGGACGGCAAGTCGCTCGCCTTCGTGCGGCGCGACCGCTACCAGTCGACGCTCTACGTCATGGACCTGGAGTCCGGGCGTGAGACGCCGATCTATGACGCCTTGGATCGCGACATGCAGGAGACCTGGGCCATCCACGGCGTCTATCCGGGCTTCGCCTGGACGCCGGACAACGGCTCCATCGTCATCTGGGCGGGCGGCAAGATCCGCCGCATCGACGTGGCCTCCAAGGCCGTCAGCGAAGTGCCCTTCCGCGTCACCGACACCCGCCGGGTGCAGGAGACGGCCCGATTCCCCGTCGACGTGGCCCCCGCCCAGTTCGACGTGAAGATGATCCGCTGGGCCCAGACCTCGCCGGACGGCTCCAAGGTGGTGTTCGAGGCCCTGGGCAATCTGTGGGTCCGCGACCTGCGCAACGGCGTGGCCGGAACGCCGCGTCGCCTGACGCGCCAGAGCGACCATTTCGAGCTGTACCCGTCCTGGTCGCGCGACGGCCGCTCGATCGTCTACACGACCTGGAACGACGAGAACCTGGGCTCTATCCGCGTGGTTCCGGTCGCGGGCGGCGAAGGCCGCACCATCACGACCAACCCCGGCCACTATCTGGAGCCGCGCTTCTCGCCGGACGGCCAGACGGTCGTCTATCGCACCTCCAGCGACGGCTATCTGCGCTCGGCCATGTGGAGCCGCGAACCGGGCGTCTACCGCGTCTCCGTACGCGGCGGCGAGCCGGTCAAGGTCACTGATTCCGGCGCCAACCCGCAGTTCGGCGCCCGCAACGACCGCATCTTCCTGGCCGATCGCGACGGCGACAAGCGCGTCCTGAAGTCCGTCAACCTGTCGGGCGAAGACGAACGCACCCACCTGAGCAGCGAATGGGCGGCCGAGTTCTCGATCTCGCCGGACGAGCGGTGGATCGCCTGGACCGAACGCTTCAACGCCTATGTCGCCCCCTTCGTCCCGACGGGCCGCCCGATGACGGTCGGCGCCGACGCCAAGGCCCTGCCGCAGACGCGCGTCACCCGCGACGCCGGCGAATGGCTGCATTGGTCCGGCGATTCCAGCCGCCTGCAGTGGTCGATGGGGCCGGAGCTGTTCTCGCGTCCGCTGAGCGAAAGCTTCGCCTTCATGGACGGCGCGCCGGCTGACCTGCCCAAGCCCGCCGAACACGGGATCAAAATCGGCTTCAGCGCCGACTACGCCCGCCCCAGCGGCGTCACCGTCCTGACCGGCGCCCGCCTGATCACCATGAAGGGCGAAGAGGTGATCGAGGACGGCGTCATCGTCGTCAACGGCAACCGCATCGAGGCCATCGGTCCGCGCGGCTCGGTCACGGTTCCGGCCGGCGCCCGCGTCATGGACATGGCCGGCAAGACCATCATCCCCGGCCTGATTGACGCCCACTGGCACGGCAGCATGGGTTCCGACGAGATCATACCGCAGCAGAGCTGGGTGAACTACGCCGCCCTGGCCTTCGGCGTGACGACGCTGCACGACCCGTCGAACGACAACAGCGAGATCTTCGCCCACAGCGAACTGGCCAAGGCCGGGCGCGTGGTGGCGCCGCGGATCTTCTCGACCGGCACCATTCTGTATGGCGCGGCTACGCCGACGACGGCCGTGGTCAACAATCTGGACGACGCGCGCTCGCACCTGCGCCGGATGCAGGCCATCGGGGCCTGGAGCGTCAAGAGCTACAACCAGCCCCGCCGCGACCAGCGCCAGCAGATCATGCAGGCCGCCCGCGAACTGGGCATGATGGTCGTGCCGGAAGGCGGCTCGCTGTACCACGCCAACATGAGCATGCTGGTCGACGGCCACACCACCATCGAGCACTCGGTGCCGGTGGAGCGGATGTACGACGACGCGGTGCAGCTATGGTCGCAGACGGGGACGGCCTACACCCCGACCCTGGTCGTCGGCTTCGGCGGCGCCTGGGGCGAGAACCACTGGTACGAGACGACGGACGTCTGGAAGGATCCGATCCTGACCCAGTACGTGCCCCGCCGCATCCTCGACGCGCGTTCGCGTCGTCCGGTGAAGACCCCGCCGGAGGAGCTGAACCACATCTCCATCGCCCGTGAGTCCAAGCGGCTGATGGACCAGGGCGTTTCGGTCCAGATCGGCGCCCACGGCCAGCGTGAAGGCCTCGGCGCGCACTGGGAGCTGTGGATGTTCGAACAGGGCGGCATGAGCGCCCACGAATCCCTGCGCGTCGGCACCATCAACGGCGCCCGCGCCCTGGGCATGGACAAGGACATCGGCTCGCTGGAAGTCGGCAAGCTGGCCGACCTGGTCGTGCTGAACGCCAATCCGCTCGAGAACCTGCGGGACTCGACCAAGATCGGCTACACCATGATCAACGGCCGTCTGTTCGATAACCATATGAACGAGGTCGGCGGCGCTGAGCGCAAGCCGTTCTGGTTCGAGAGCGAAGACGGCCAGGCCTGGAGCGCCGACGGCACCGCCTCGGCCGCCGACAGCCACGGCCACACCCACGACTGATCCCGCCGCCAGGCAGGAACGCGAAAGGGCCCGGCATCCGCCGGGCCCTTTTTCGTGGTGACTCTGTTGGCCCTAAGCGTTGGTCGTCGCCCTTCATTCCCGCTCAGCCCGGCAGACGCCGGGATGAGCGGAGGCCGGCAGTATGAAAGCCCAAGGGTGACGAAAGATAGAAATCTCGCGGCTTGCGCCTTGAAGCGCGAACGGGGCGAGGAGGTTACTCCCCCAGCCCGCGCACCGAGGCTTCCAGCAAGGCGTTGCGCCGCGCCGCACGGCCCTTCAACCAGCGCATGGCCAGCACCAGCGCCAGCACCACCGCGCCGAAGGCCAGCAGCCACAGGGTCGGATTGTGCGCCTCGCTCATCATCTCCAGCTTGGCCAGGCCCTTGGCCGCCAGATAGCCCGGCGCCAGCATGGCCAGCACCCAGACGAAGGCTGAGCTGACATTGGCGAACTGGAAGACGCGCTGACGCATCTGCAGCACCCCGACCATCACCGGCACGAAGGCGCGCAGCGGGCCGAAGAAGCGGCCGATGAAGATGGAGGCCACGCCGTAGCGGCGGCAGTACAGGCGCGTCCAGGCCAGCTTGCGGCGGTGCGGAACCAGCAGATGGTGGCGCAGCACCCGCGTGCCCAGGCGGCGACCGATCCAGTAGGAGATGGCGTCGCCCATGACGGCGCCGATGACGCAGCCGCCGATGACGGTGAAGGGGTCTAGCACGCCCGCGGCCACCAGGCCGCCCGCCGCGACCAGCAACCCCGTCGCCGGCACGAAGGCGCCGATGACGACCAGGGACTCAAAAAAAGTCACCGCGCCAAGGATCACGCCGGCCCACATGGCGTTGCGGGCGATGAAGTCGGCGGCCGAGGTAAGCAAACTGTCCATACTGATCCTTTGCCCGAGGGCATATGGGATCAGCCCATAGAAAGGGAATGCGGCGATGCGACGCCAAAGGGGAAAAAGCGCGCGCCGTGACCCTCAGGCCGCACTTTAACCGCCCAACACCCTATCGCGTGGCGTCATCCGGCGTTTCGCGGCGCTCATCATCCAGGTCGAACGGCCGGATGCGGCTGGAACGCTCGCGCGGGCTGCGCACGCCCCAGGGCCCCGGCACGGCGCCGTAGGCGTCGCGCCAGCCGTAGCCGTCCAGGCCGAAGCGTCCCGCGCCGAAGCCATAGGGCCCGTAGCCATAGCCGTAGGCCCAAGGCGCGTTCTTCGTCTGGCTGAAGCTCAGGTTCAGCGTGCCGTTCTCGCCCAGCGGCAGAGAGACCGCCGCGCCGAAATCCTTATAGCCGCCGGTGCCGATCCCGGCGCTGACCTGACCGTGCATCTTGCGCGGCGCGGCCTCTTCCCAGGCGTCAGCCCAGGTCTCGACGGGCGGCGCATCCGCCTTGCGCTCGCCGATCCAGCGGGAAATCTGCTCTTCTGTAGACAGGCCGTGGGGGGCTGCCGTCTGAAGCGTCACGGCGGGCGAGGCGTCGCCGACCGTCGCGGCCAATGCATCGGCGCTCGCCGTCGGCACGGCGCCCGGACCAGCGCGCGGCGCCGTCGACACCACGCCCTCGGGATCGCTGCTCGCCAGCAAGAGGGAGGCGGCCATGAGTTCGATCAGCATACGCATCTACTCCCGTTCACAACCACCCTAACCCCAAATGCGGCCAAGGTCAGGCCGTCCCGTCGTCGCGCCCTAAAGGATCAGGCAAAGGCTCTCCCTCGGCCACGAAACTGAGCGCGACCGAGTTGATGCAGTAGCGCAGGCCCGTCGGCGGCGGGCCGTCGGGGAAGACGTGGCCCTGATGACTGTCGCAACGGGCGCAGCGCGTCTCGACCCGCACCATGCCGTAGCTGTCGTCGCGCACGGAGCGGACGTGAGCCGGATCGACCGGCTCGTTGAAGCTGGGCCAGCCCGTGCCGCTCTCGAACTTGGTCCCCGAGCGAAACAAGGGCAGGCCGCACTCGCGACAGCAGAAGACCCCTGCCCGCTTTTCACCCAGCAAGGTTCCGCAGAAGGGCGCCTCGGTGCCATGGGCCAGAAGCACGCGCTTCTCTTCCGGCGAGAGGTCGGCCTCCAGCGCCACGCGCTGGCTGTCGGTCGGCGGCGTCAAGTCATAGCCGGAGGCGGAGCGCATCGGAGCAGCGGATTCGGTCTGGGTCATGATCTCAAAATAGGAAGGGCCGGACGGTCGTTCCACCGTCCGGCCCTCGATAGTCCGTAATGAACGTTCGGATCAGGCGCCGAACAGGCCGTTCACCCAGGTCCGCACGGCGGCTTCGTCGGTCGCGTCGCCGGCATAGGCCAGGGCGCCGGCCGGGGCGTAAGGCGCGTTGTTGCCGCGCTGACGCGTCGTCCAGGCCTTATGACCATAGCTGAGGTCGGCGTAGTTGGACGGCAGACGCAGGGTCGTCGGCTCGATGAAGATAGTGTCCTCAGCCGTGGTCGAGCCGGCGATGCGCACGTTCGGCAGGCGGCTCAGCAGCTCCAGCGTGTCCAGGCAGCCGCCCGAGCAGCCGGCGTCGACCAGCACGATCACCTGGCCCTGCACCGGGTTGGCGGCGCCGGTGTCCGGCGTCGCCGGACGGCCCGGCATGACGAAGGTCGGCTGACCGGCGGCGATGGCGCTGTCGAAGGCGGCGACGATGGCTTGGGTCTGCTCGATCACTGCGCCCGATTCCTGAACGAAGCGCGGGTCCGACACCATGCGGTTCAGGGTGTCGGCGAACCACTGACGGTTGGCGGCGGTGGCGCGGTAGGTGATCTGACCGGCTTCCGGCTGGCGGCTGACGGTGAACTCCGGCGACCAGATGCGGTTGGCCAGACCATAGCCGCGCGAGGTGGCGTTCACCGACGCCCCGTTGGCGCCGCGCAGGTCGAGCACAAAGCCCTGCGGTCCGCGGATGGCGGCGGACTGCGCCTCGATCTGGGCGAAGAAGGCGTCCCAGGCGGCGTCATCGGCCAGAGAATGGACGTTGATCCACGGGCGGCCGTTCACCGTCTCGACCGACAGGGGCGCGCCCGACGGGACATAGACCGAAGCGCGATAGGCCGCTTCCAGGTTCTGGGCCGTGGCCGGTTGCGGCGACAGGGTGAAGTCGCGGGTGCGGCGGCCGACCTGGAACTCGCAGGTGCCCGGCACGCCGGTGGTCATCGGATTGTTGCGGTTCCACAGCAGATAGGGCGCGCTGCGGACGCGGCCAGCCTCGGTCGTCAGGTCGCCCTCGAACTGGTCCAGCTTGGCCTTGGCCAGGTCTTCGATCGGCTCGGCGTTGCAGCTCTTGAGCACGGCGCCCAGCGGCGGCGCGCCGCGCACGCCCGGCTGAACATAGGAGACGACGTACTGGCCGTTGCGCCAGGCCGTGGCCACGCCCGGCCAGCTGGTGGCGAAGAACGGACCCAGGCCCTCATAGGTCGGGCGGGCGGCGATGTTGGAATCGCGGAAACCGTTGGCGTACCAGCGCAGCAGATAGGCGTGGCTGTCGCCGCTGTTGACCTGACCGGCCTTGGCCTGCGCCTGCTGCAGGCCCGCATCCAGCCAGGCGCGGAAGGGGGCGCTGGCGTCTCCCGGCACCACGGCGGCAGGGTGGTTGTCGCGCAGAGCCGCGTGCATGGCCTGAAGGTCTTGCCGCGCCAGATCGCTGAAGTTCTGGGCCGAGGCGGCCGAGGCGGCGAAGCTCAGGGCCAGTACGGCCGCCGAAGCGGAAAGCAGGCGTTGCATAGGGGTTCTCCCAGTCCGTTCAGTATGCGGGTTGGTCGTGTTTTAGACCCATTAACGGCGCCGTCGCCACCCCTGTGACGAAATTGCACCGCTTTGCGGACCGCGGCGTTTACGCGCGCCCGTTTCCCGACTAGGCCGTGGTTTCCGCAGGCGCAAAACGCGCCGAAACGCCGCGTGCCCCAGAATGACCGCCCTGGCTGATCTGTTTTTGAATTCTACGGGGCGCATCGGTCGAATTCGCTTCCTAGCGGGCGCAGCCTGCCTGATCGGCGCCTGGGTCGCCGTGGACATTTTTCTGCGAACGCCCGGCTGGCTTCACGCCCTGGTCGCGGCCGCCCTGCTCTACGGCGGCTTCTGCATCCTGTCCCAACGCCTGCATGACCGGGGGCGCTCAGGTTGGTGGAGCGGGCCGATCCTGCTGGCCTTCGCCCTGGTCTGGCCGCAGCCGCTGACGCTTCTGGGCTGGGTCTCAACGGCCGCTCTCGTCCTGATCGCCTTCGACCTTGCGGTCCTGCCTGGTCAGAAAGCCTTCAACCGCTACGGCGCCGCGCGTCAGAGCGGCGCGACGCCGGGCTGAACCGGTCCGAACACCTGCTGGAAGGACGACTTCAACGCATCGTCCGCCTCGTCCATCGTCGCGAGTACGCCCAGATCGACCAGGCTGGTCACGCCGTGTTCGGTGATGCCGCACGGCACGATGCCGCCGAAATGGTCCAGATCCGGCTCCACGTTCAGGCTGATGCCGTGGAAGCTGACCCATTTGCGGACCTTGACGCCGATGGCGGCGATCTTGTCCTCGCGGCTCCAGCCCGCGCCCTTGCGCTCGACCCAGACGCCGACGCGTCCCTCGCGCATTCCCGCCTCGACGCCGAAACGGTCCAGGGCGCCGATGATCCAGTCCTCCAGCCCGTGAACGAAGCCTCGCACGTCCTTGCCGCGCTTATTCAGGTCCAGCATCACATAGGCCACGCGCTGGCCCGGCCCGTGATAGGTGAACTGCCCGCCCCGCCCCGTCCGGTGGACCGGAAAACGGTCGGGCGCCAGCAGGTCGTCGTCCTTGGCCGAGACGCCTGCGGTGTAGAGCGGCGGATGCTCCAGCAGCCAGACCAACTCCTCGGCCTCTCCGGCGGCGATGGCGGCGACGCGCACCTCCATGGCGGCCTCGGCGGCGGCGTAGTCGACATAGCCGGACGACAGCGCCCATTCGACAGGACGGCCGTCCTCGCGAAGCAGGCTGCGTTGGGAAGAGTTTAACGGGTCGGCAAGCATGATGCCCTCAATGTGGGGCCGAACGCGGCGGCGCAAGGGCCGCCCGTTGATTTGCGAGTATCGTCTTGAGCCAGATCGAAGCCGTCGACGTCGAGATTTCGGTCGTGCTGGGCCGTTCGGTCCTGCCGATGCAGCAACTGCTGCGCATGGGCCGCGGCGCGGTGATCCCGCTGGACGCCTCGGAAAAGGACGAAGTCTGGATTCTGGCCAACAACCATCCGGTCGCACGCGGCGAGATCGAAATTCGCGACGACCGCATCGCCATCACGGTGACGCGCCCGGCGGACGTGTACGACTTCATGGCCGGAGCCGCCTAACCCTT
>NZ_GL883086.1:94548-96676 GCF_000204035.1 Brevundimonas diminuta ATCC 11568 | reverse complement strand
AATTTCGTCCCTCTCCGCTATTTCCGCAAAACGCTCTTTTCTTTCCGTCGGCTCTCCGCTATTGCCCGCCCTCCGATGCGAGCGGTCGTGGCGGAATTGGTAGACGCGCAGCGTTGAGGTCGCTGTGGGGCAACCCGTGGAAGTTCGAGTCTTCTCGACCGCACCATCTGATCTGACAGGGCGAATCTCGGCTAGATAGGCTGAAATCATCTCAGAGGAGGCAGATACGTGACCCACACGGACCTTGCCCCTCTGCGCCCCGAAGACCCCCATCTCGAAGACGAAGATCACGCCGCCCTCGGTGAAGACTACGCCCTGACGGCGGCCTTCGTCGAAAAGGTCGTGGACGCCGCGGACGACGGCGACGGCATGCGTCTGCGCGGCCTGCTGGAAGACCTGCACCCCGCTGACGTCGCCGACCTGATGGGCTTCCTGACCGCCGAACACCGCTCGGTCGTGGTCCAGTGGCTGCCGCCCGAACTGCTGGCGGAATCCCTGCCCGAGATGGACGACGGCATCCGCGAGAAGGTGCTGGAGCGCGTCCCCTCCGCCACCCTGGCCGAAGCCCTGCAAGAGCTGGATTCGGACGACGCCGCCTCGGTCGTCGAGGATCTGGAGGACGACCAGCGCGAGCGCGTGCTGGCCGCCATGCCCGAGGTCGAGCGCGCCGCCATCGAATCCTCGCTGGGCTATGCGGAGGATTCGGCCGGCCGTCTGATGCAGCGCGAGTTCATGGCCGCGCCGCAGTTCTGGAACGTCGGCGACACCATCGACCACGTCCGCGCCCAGGGCGACGACCTGCCCGAGCTGTTCTTCGATATCTATGTGGTCGATCCGATGAATCGGCCGGTCGGCGGCGTCGCCATCAGCCGCATGCTGCGCAGCCCCCGCGCCACGCCCCTGATCGAACTGATGGAGCCGGTCAACGCCATCGAGGTGGACGTCGACCAGGAAGAAGTCGCCTACATCTTCGAGAAGTACCACCTGATCTCGGCCCCCGTGGTCGATACGGGCGGGCGGCTGGTCGGCCAGCTGACCGTCGATGACGTGGTCAACATCATTCAGGAAGAGAACCGCGAGGACATCCTGCGCCTGGCCGGCGTCGCCGACGAGGACCGCTCGTCCAGCGTGTTCGAGATCGTGCGCGGCCGCGTGCCCTGGCTGGGCATCAACCTGTTCACCGCCATGCTGGGCGCCAGCGTCATCGCCCTGTTCGAAGGCACCATCCAGCAGATCGTGGCGCTGGCCGTGCTGATGCCCATCGTCTCGGCCATCGGCGGCAATGCAGGGACGCAGGCGCTGACCGTCACCGTGCGCGCCCTGGCGACGCGCGAGCTGAACGCCTCCAACGCCCTCAGAACCTTCTGGCGCGAGATGGCCGTCGGCCTGGCCAACGGCTTCGTCCTGGCGCCGCTGATCGGTCTGGCGGCGGGTTTCTGGTTCCAGGACTGGCGCATCGGCGCCGTGATCGGCGCGGCCATGATCCTGAACCTGCTGGTCGCGGCCAGCGTCGGCGTGCTGACCCCGCTGACCCTGTCGAAGCTGAAGTTCGACCCGGCCGTGTCCTCGGCCGTGTTCGTGACGGCGACGACCGACTTCTTCGGCTTCCTGATCTTCCTCGGCCTGGCGACCATCGTCCTGCTGTAAATCTGACCTGAAACGGCCCCGCCCGTTTCGGAACGAGGCTTGCTCCGCCCCGGCCAGGGCGAGAACGCCCGTTTCGAATTGGGTCAATCCGTGTCCGCAGCCGCGCCGCAACGCCGCAAGGTCTCTCGAGAAGGCCTTCTGCTGATCAAGAGCTTCGAGGGCTTCCGCCCGCGCACAGTGCTGCGCCGCGACGGGACGCCCGTCATCGGCTACGGCCACGCCCGCTCGGCCCGCCCCGGCGCCGTGGTCAGCGAGGCCGAGGCCGAACTGCTGCTGCAATACGACCTGATGCCGATCGTCGCCCTGCTGAACGAGCGCGTGCGTCTGCCCCTGAACCAGCACCAGTTCGACGCCCTGGCCAGCTTCATCTTCTCCATCGGCCTGGAGCGGTTTCAGGGATCGGACGTCCAGGCCAAGCTGGATGCGAATGCGCCGTCCGAAGCCGCCGTCGCCCTGTCCGCCTGGCCCGAGCGCGCCTCGC
>NZ_GL883086.1:78394-94352 GCF_000204035.1 Brevundimonas diminuta ATCC 11568 | reverse complement strand
ACCGCCCCTGTCCTGCGTCACGAAGCCCGCGCCGCCGCGCCCGACGCGGCCCTGGGCGACAAGGGCGCCGTCCTGTTTATCGGCGGCGTCGGAGCCCTGGCCTTCATGGCGGGAATCGCCGCCTTCCAGCGCGCCTGGCGCGCGCCGACGGCCAGCGACGCGACCGTCCTGATCGGCGCCGGCCTGGCCATCGCGGGCCTCGTCTTCATCGGCATGGCGGCCTGGAGCGCCCTGCGCGCCAAGGCTCCGGCGACAGGCGACGTGAAGCAGAAACAGTCGCGCTAACAGCAGTCTTTGCGAAGCTCGCGCGCGATGCTACGCCTTGCGGCATGAGCATTCCCTTCGCGCCCCAATCCATGGAATTCGGCCTCGGCGAGACCGCTGACGCCATCCGCGACACCACCGCCCGTTGGGCGGCCGAACGGCTGGCCCCCCGCGCCGCCGAAATCGATGAGAAGAACGAGTTCGCCCGCGACCTGTGGCCCGAGATGGGCGAGCTGGGCCTGCACGGCATCACCGTCGAGGAAGAGTTCGGCGGCCTCGGCCTCGGCTACCTCGAACACGTGGTGGCGATGGAGGAAGTCTCCCGCGCCTCGGCCTCGATCGGCCTGAGCTACGGCGCCCACTCCAACCTGTGCGTCAACCAGATTCGCCGCTGGGGCACGCCCGAGCAAAAGGCGAAGTATCTGCCCAAGCTGATCTCGGGCGAGCATGTCGGCTCGCTGGCCATGTCCGAGGCCGGCTCGGGCTCCGACGTCATGTCCATGCGCACCCGCGCCGAGAAGAAGGGCGACCGCTACGTCCTGAACGGCACCAAGTTCTGGATCACCAACGCCCCGCACGCGGAGACTCTGGTCGTCTACGCCCGCACCGGCGACGGCAACGGCGGCGTGACCGCCTTCCTGATCGAAAAGAGCATGAAGGGCTTCAGCGTCTCCAAGAAGCTGGACAAGATGGGCATGCGCGGCTCGGACACGGCCGAGCTGGTGTTCGAGGACTGCGAAGTCCCCGAAGAGAACATCATGGGCGGCGAAGGGCGCGGCGCGGCCGTGCTGATGAGCGGCCTGGACTATGAACGCGCCGTCCTGTCGGCCGGTCCGCTGGGCATCATGCAGGCGGCTCTGGACGTGGTCCTGCCCTACGTCCGCGACCGCAAGCAGTTCGGAAAGGCCATCGGCTCCTTCCAGCTGATGCAGGGCAAGGTGGCCGACATGTACGTCGCCCTGAACAGCGCCCGCGCCTATGTCTATTCGGTCGCCCGCGCCTGCGATCAGGGCCTGACCACCCGCTACGACGCGGCCGGCGCCATCCTGCTGGCCTCGGAAAACGCGGTGAAGGTCACGCTGGAGGCCGTCCAGGCCCTGGGCGGCGCCGGCTACACCAAGGAATGGCCGGTCGAGCGCCTGGTCCGCGACGCCAAGCTCTACGACATAGGCGCCGGCACCAACGAAATCCGCCGCTTCCTGATCGGCCGCGAGCTTCTGGGAAGCTGATGTGATCGGGCGGGGGGCTTTGCTGGGCGCTCTGGGCGCGCTTTTCTCCTCAACTGCCTGGGCTCAGGCCCCCTCGCCTATTCTCGATCAGGACGCCTTGATGGCGCAGGCCGAACGCGTCGAACGTCACGCAGACGCGCTCAGCCGCCTGTGGCCTGGATACTGGCCCAAGGGCCAGCCCTTCATCCTTTATGCGCCCGATATCGGCGCCGTCTTCGGCGGCGCCCGCCTGCCCGACACGCCCCGCTTCAGACCCGGCCGATTGGAAGGCGCCGAGTTTCATTTCGTCCTGGACTATCCCTCCGGCGTTCCGGACACAGTGCTGCTGCGACCCGACGGCGCCGACGACGACCTATCGACCCTCTTCCACGAACAATTCCACGACTTCCAGAACACAGCCTTCCTCTGGATGTCAGGCGATGGGCATCAGGAATTCGTCGATCTGAACGCGATACCCGACCTGACCGGTTTCATAGCCGCACTGGATCTGGAACGCTTGGTTCTGCAAGCCGCCCTCCTAGAGCCTGACGCACCCGCTCGGAAGCATCTGGCGCAGACCTATCTGGCGCTTAGGACAGCGCGCAGCGCCGATCTGCCCGCCGAAGTTCTGGCGGTGCAGCAGCAAAGAGAATGGTCAGAAGGCACGGCCGAGTTCATCGGTCTGCAGGCCGCCCATCTGATCGCCGACCGCCCCGATGCGACCTTGCCATCCGCCATCGCCAGAGCGCTCACAACGCCCAGCCAGAACGACATGAGTCTGGTTTCCGAGTTGCTCCGCTGGCGCGCCTATCCGGTCGGCGCCGCCCTGACCTGGCTTTTGGCGGACGTGGGCGCGGACCAGTGGCGAGCCCAGCTCGGTCAGGGCGTCCCGCTGGATGTCCTTTTGCGCCAGACGATCGGCGAAGGTTCCGTCGAGGACGCCGCAGCCGCCGCCGCGCATTTCGACCTTCCTGCCCTCACGGCCCAGGCAGCCGAAAGACTTGCCCAGGCGCCCGAAGGCGTCACAACCCGCGAAGCCTTCCTGGATCAGGCCCCGCATTGGCTGGTTCTGGAGCTGACCGCGCCCGTTGAGCGCGGCAAGGAAATCCAGCTGTCCTTCTCGGCAGCGAAGATGTCTCCGCTGGCCGACGGAGCCATCGCCCTGCCTCACGGCATGGTGGTTATGGAGGCTCCGGGGTTCGCGCTGAAGAGCGAACGCAATCCGGCCCTGATCGATGTTCCTGTCGGCGTGGTCACGGGCGGCGTGATCGCCCATGCCGTCACCCTGCCTCTAGCCGCCGCCGACCTTCATGAGTTGCGCGCCGGCGAGCCTTTTCTGCTCGAGAAAGAAGGCCTGTCGCTGCGAATCGCCGCGCCCTACGAAATCCACCAACAGGCTGGCCGAACCCGGATCAGTTTCGCCCTGTCCCAGGAACCCTAGGACGGACAGACAGTTGCTCCTGCTCGAAAGGAGATCGTCATGCCCGCCAAATCCGCCGCCCAGCAGAAGGCCGCCGGCGCCGCCCTGTCGGCCAAGCGCGGCGATACGCCCAAGTCCGAACTGAAGGGCGCGTCGAAATCCATGTTGGAATCGATGAGCGAGAAACAGCTGGAAGAGCTCGCCCACACCAGGCGCAAGGACAAACCCGAGCACGTCTCCAAAGATTAGCTGTCCATTTCGCCGCAACCGCCACGGCAGGGATGGCGCCAAGCCTGGCGGGCCCCTATCGTCGCGGACGACCCTGCCTTGAGTCTCCCATTGATGACGCTCGTTCCCGCGCCGCCGCCCGATGAGGGGCGGACCTTCTCCGACGTGCTGGAGCGCCTGGGCCAGGCCCAGGGCGAGAAGCTGTCTCTTCGCGAAATGGTCGAGGCGTTCGGCGAGCGCGGCTTCGGCGCCGTGATCCTTATGCTGGCCTTGATGGCGCTGTTTCCGTGGCCGCCGGGCGGCAAGGCGGTCTTTTCCGTGCCGATCATCCTGATCGCCGCCGAACTGGCGCTGCAGCGGGACAGGGTCTGGCTGCCGCGCTGGTTGCTGAATCTGTCTGTGAGCCGCGCTTCCTATCGGACGGCCGCCGAGAAGATTCTTCCGCGGCTTCAACGCGTCGAGCGGCTTACTCGTCCTCGCTGGCCCGCGCTGACGGGCGAGGCGGCCGATGTGGTCATCGGCCTGATCTGCATTCTGCTGGCGCTCATGATGGCCCTGCCGGTGCCGTTCGGAGACGCCCTGCCCGGCCTGACCCTGGCCCTGTTCGGCCTGGGGATCATCCAGCGCGACGGCGCCTTCATCCTGGCCGGTTTTTTCGGCACGGGCGTGTGCGGAATCTATCTGGCCCTGGTGTGGACGACGGTGGTCGCCGTCGTCGCCGGCATCGCCGAATGGGCGACCAACCTCTTCTAGGTTCAGCCCGCGTCAGTCTGGCCGCTGAGGCCCTGCATGATCATGCGGTTGATGTCGATCAGGGTCGAGAAGTCGTCCTCGCCGCGCATGACCTCGGAGGTGTTGCGGTTGACGAACAGGCTCAGGGAAATGAACTGCGCCCGCATCGCCTGCGGCATGGCGTTGGCCGAATCCGAGCAGGCGGTCGCCAGCGTCGACCACAGGCGGCGGTTCCAGTCCAGAGCGTCCATCCGCCCGGCGACGTCCGACTTGTCCAGGGTCGCGGCGTGCATCAATGCGCGCGTCACCTGGCCGAACAGTCGGTATTCCATTTCACGCGGCGATTCAGCCCGCGTCGCCGCCGTCTTGTACGCCTGAAGCGACATTGCCGAGCCTTTGGTCTTCGTAATCGACGATTTTGCGAGCGCCCATCAGGGCCTTGTAATACTGGCGCGCCAGCACGTGCTTGGAGCAGGCGACGCATTCCGTCAGGATGTCCGGATTGCGGACCGCCCCCATGAATTCCGTCAGGCGCAGAGCGAATTCATCATAGAATTTCGGCGCCTCCGCCTCATCCAGATACATCATCATGACGGGGAAATAGATGCGGCGCGCGGGCGTGGTCACGTCCTCGGGCTGCATGATGTCCTTTTCGCGCAGGACGCTGGCCTTGTTCTGCAGAACCAGCACGCCGCGACGGTCGCCGTTCTGCACGACGGCCCCGTTCAGCACGAATTTCTCGCCGGGCTTCAGCGACAGTTTCAGAGGCAAGGGAAGGTCTCCGTGGCGCCGCCCTCACCGTGACGGCCGGCCGCTGAAGAACTGTAAAGCGACGTGGTTAACCATCCCTTCACTTCGATCGCTTCCCAGCGTCACGATCGCGCAGACGGGAACGTCCCGCCGAGCCGAGCCGTTGACCTTTCGGAAGGGAGACGACGATGGCAGAACCCGAATTCGAGACCGACGGCCAGGATCAGGCCGAAGTCTATGACGAGACCCATCTGGACGATGAGGGCGACGGCGATCTGTCGTTCGACGAGGCCGATGACGTGCTTGACGTCACCCAGATGGACGGGGACGCCGACGCCGAACCCTTTGACGAGGACGACGCCGATCTGGACGCCGACCTGGCGCTGGATGGCATAGAGGCCGAGGCCGACGCCCTGCTGGGCGCCAACGGCGTGCGGTTGAGCGAGGCGGACAGCGACGGCGTCACGGCCTCGGGCGCGAACGAGATCGAGCTCGTCTACGCCGGCTTGATGCGCAACCAGCGCGGCGCCCAGGCCAGCGCCGCCCATTGGGAAGCCAAGCGTCTGTCCGACGACGATCTAGAAGACCTGGGCTACGGCCCTGAGCAATGAGGGATTCAATGACCGAACACCATCCGACCAAGGCCCAGGAAGACGCTGATCCGAACACCCCCCCGGCCAAGCGCGCGCCGCACGAGCACGGCAAGCCAGACCAGTTGAAGGACAAGGAAAAGGAAGCCGAGAACCGCCAGGAAGCCCTGATCGACGAAGGCGTCGAAGAGACCTTTCCCGCCAGCGACCCGGTATCGGCCAAGCGCATCACCTGACGCCTGCCGCCTGTTCACGCGCATCTCTTTAAGCTACCTGCTCCATTCCCCCGGAATGGAGCAGGTTTCGCATGAGCCGGTTCGAAGGCACGTCCAACTATATCGCCACCGACGACCTGAAGGTCGCCGTCAACGCCGCCGTGGCTCTTGAGCGACCGTTGCTGATCAAGGGCGAGCCCGGCACGGGCAAGACGGTCCTGGCCTATGAACTGGCCCGCGCGCTGAATGCGCCGCTCATCACCTGGCACGTCAAATCCACGACCAAGGCTCACAACGGCCTGTATGAGTACGACGCCGTATCGCGCCTGCGCGACAGCCAGCTGGGCGACGAGCGGGTGCACGACGTGCGCAACTATCTGAAGAAGGGCAAGCTGTGGGAGGCCTTCACGGCCCCGACCCGCCCCGTCCTGCTGATCGACGAGATCGACAAGGCCGACATCGAGTTCCCCAACGACCTGTTGCAGGAGCTCGACCGCATGGAGTTCTACGTTCAGGAGACGGACGAGACGATCCGCGCCGAGATCCGCCCCGTCGTCGTCATCACCTCGAACAATGAGAAGGAGCTGCCGGACGCCTTCCTGCGCCGCTGCTTCTTCCACTATATCCGCTTCCCCGACGCCGAGACGATGCAGGACATCGTCGAGGTCCACTTCCCCGGCATCAAGCCGCGTCTGGTGTCGGAAGCGCTGAAGACCTTCTATGAAATCCGCGACACGCCGGGGCTGAAGAAGAAGCCTTCGACCTCCGAGCTTCTGGACTGGCTGAAGCTGCTGCTGGTCGACGACGTGGCGCCGGAAACCCTGCGCGAAAAGACGCCGGGCAAACTGATCCCGCCGCTGCACGGCGCCCTGCTGAAGAACGAACAGGACGTGCATCTGTTCGAACGCCTGGCCTTCATGGCGCGCCGCGACGGCGTCCGTCCCGGCGGTTGAGAGGGACGGCTGATTTTCGCCGCCTTCCCGTCGCCTTTCGATTACCGCGATTTCACTGGTCCTGCGGCGCTGATGGCGCACAATCGGGGCCTGGAGTGGAGCCGACCATGCAACACATCACCTGGCCCGTTATCGCCCTGGCGCTGATGACCGCCGCCTGCGACAACGGCGGCGCGGTGCGCATCACCACCTCCACGACCTCGGATTCCTCGGGCGTGCTCAAGGTGGTCGACGCCCTGCAATGCCCCCAGACCCAGGGCGTGCTGACGCGCAAGGGCTCGGCCCGCGCCGACGGCTCCTGCGTCTACGGCGGGCCTCGCGGCTCTGAAGTCATCCTGCAACTGGTCCAGTTGGATGGCCGTTCGGCGCAGAACGCCCTGAAGCCCTTCGAAACCCGCCTGACCGCCGACCTGCCCGAGGCCATGGCCCAGGTCGAAGCTGAGAACGCCCGCGCCGAAGCCGACGCCGCCAAGGCTGAGGCCGACGTGGCCAGGGTCGAGGCGGACGCAGCCCGCGCCGAGGCCGACGCCTCTCGTGCTGCGGCCGAAGCCGCTTCCGGCGACTCCGCCCACGTCAGCGCGCCCGGCGTGCGCGTCGACGCTCAAGGCGACAAGGCCACGGTCCGCCTGCCCGGCATGCGGATCGACGCCGACGGCGACCGCGCCAACATCCGCATCGGCGGCCTGACCATCCGCGCCGACGACAAGTCTAGCCGCGTCGACGTCTCGTCCGGCGACGACGCCGTAAAAATCGAGGCGACCGACGGCGCCGCCCGCATTCGCACCAGCGCCGCCGGCGAGTCCGTCCGTTCGACCTTCCTGATGACGGCGGACGAGCCCTCGGCCAGCGGCTGGCGCACCGTCGGTTATGAGGCGCGCGGCCCCGTCGGCGGCCCCATCGTCGTCGCCACCGTGCGCAGCAAGGACCGCGATCCCGACCGCCTGTTCGACGCCGCCAAGGCCCTGGTGACGCTCAACGTCGGCGATTAACCCCCATCTATCGCAACGGCCGCCCTTGATCGCGCGTTCGGTCTGAGTCACCAGCCTGAGCATGCGCAGCATCAAGACCTTGGCCGAAGAAATCGAAGACGCCGGCCCCGCGCCCAGAGTCCGCAAACCCAAGCCGCCTCGCGCCTGGCAACGCATGTTGTCCGGCCGCCGCCTGGACCTGCTGGACCCCTCGCCGTTCGACATCGAGATCGAGGACATCGCCCACGGCCTGGCCCGCGTCGCCCGCTGGAACGGCCAGACGATCGGCGAACACGCCTTCTCGGTCGCCCAGCACTCGCTGGTGGTCGAGGAGATCGCCGCCCACATCCGGCCGGGGCTGGAGCCGAAATGGCGCCTGGCCGCCCTGCTGCACGACGCCTCGGAATACGTCATCGGCGACATGATCTCGCCGTTCAAATCGGCTCTGGGCGCCGGCTACAAGGATTTCGAGGCCCGGCTCGAAGCCGCCATCCACGTCCGGTTCCAGTTGCCGCCCAAGACGCCGCAGACGATCAAGACCCTGATCAAGAAGGCCGACAAGGCCTGCGCCTTCTATGAGGCGACCCAGTTGGCCGGTTTCACCCGCCGCGAGTCGCTGCAGATCTTCGGCGCCCCTCCGCCCGGCTATGATCTGGTGATCGAGCCGCAGCCTGCGGCCATCGCCCAGCAGCGCTATCTGGACCGCTATCGCGTTCTGGCCGAAGCTGTCGGCATCCTGCCCGGCGCCGACGCCTGGCATACCGAATAGCCGGACACTGCACAGAGCGGCGGACGCAAGGGAGACATATGGCGCAGGCGCGGACGGAGGCTTCATCCTCCCACACCGGCATCAGGATCGGCCTGTCGGCGGTGATCATCGCCCTGCGGGGCCGTGAAGCCGTGGTTCTGACCACCCACGCCCCCGACGGCGCCCCCGCCCTGCCCTTCGGCCCCTTCGACCCCGCGCGCGACCGCACGTTCGAACTGGCCCTGCGCGCCTTCGTGGCCGACCAGACCGGCTTCCCGCTCGGCTTTGTCGAGCAGCTCTACACCTTCGGCGATCTGGGCCGCGACGCCCCGCGCGCCACGCCCGGCCCGGATCAGGCGCGCGACATCTCGGTCGGCTATCTGGCCCTCACCGCCGATGCGCCCGATGACCCCAGTTTCGGCGCTTCTGGCCGCGACGCCGCCTGGACGCCCCTCTTCCACGTCTTTCCCTGGGAGGATCGCCGCCGAGGCCCGCCCGCCGTCATGGAGCGCCTCGCTCCCGGCCTGACCGCCTGGGCGGGCGACGACGCCGCCCGCAAAGGTCGCGTGGACGCGCTCTTCGCCCTCTCGCCCGGCGCCCGCTGGAACGAGGAGCGCGTGCTGGACCGCTATGAGCTGCTCTATGAAGCCGGCCTGGTCGAGGAGGCCGCGCGCGACAACGGCCGTCCCGTGCCCGCTTCGCCAGACGACCTGCCCATGGCGTCGGACCACCGCCGAATCCTGGCCACAGGCGTCGCGCGCCTGCGCAGCAAACTCAAATATCGGCCCGTCCTGTTCGACCTGACGCCCCCGACCTTCACCCTGTCGGAGTTGCAGGCGGCGGTAGAGGCGGTGGCGGGCCTGTCCCTGCACAAGCAGAACTTCCGCCGAGGAGTCGAACGCACCGGCCTGGTCCAGCCCACCGGCGTTTTCACTAGCGACACCGGCGGCCGCCCCGCCGAACTGTTCCGCCACGTCCGCCCCGAACCGGGCGACGGCGGCGCCTTCGGCCTGTCGCTGCCCGGACAGCGTTGAACAGCCGTTCAAATTTCTTCACCGTCATGGCTTGCGGCCATCGCAGCCTTTGATTAGAGAAGCCGCTCGCTCAGCCCCATTAGGGACTTTCGGCCTGCGGAGAGGTGGCAGAGTGGTTGAATGTACCGCACTCGAAATGCGGCGTACGTGGAAGCGTACCGGGGGTTCGAATCCCCCCCTCTCCGCCACACACCCAGCATAGCTCGTCTCTCGAGGCTGGGACGACGAGCAAGCCCCCGATAATCTGGCGCATTCCACCCTGCAACCGCCGTGATCCACCCGGGTTTCGCGCCCTCTCCGGCCGTTCTAGCGGGCCATGGCCGGCCCAGTCTCTGGCGGGTCTGGAGTTGGTGGAGTTTGGCCACTTCCCTGTTTCATCTTTTTCGATGAGCCGAGATTGCGCGGCTATGTCCGCCAGTTCCCCCGCCGCTTCAGAGGGTTCCAGGTATGATTCGTTCGATTTCCCGCCCCTGAGAACAGGGAAGTCATCGGCCAGGAACAGGGAATTAAATCCGGCATAACAGGGCGCATAAATGCGCGGAACAGGACCTCTAAAGCCGCAATCGCAGCATGCAGGACAATAAAATTTCCCGCAGCCGGATAATAATCCAGCAATAATTGACAATAATGTTCCCGTGGCCGCGCATTAAGCGATCAGCCTAGGCGGCAGCTCCGAACATCCGCCGCTGGCAGCCCCAATCGGGCGATATGGGCTCGTCCAACAGGCGGCTGAGGGTGAGGCCGGGCGCTTGGCGTCCCTCCAGGATGGCGCGCTGCAAATCGGGGGCCAGGAAGGCCAGCCGGACCAGCTTGCGGTCATAGGCGCCGACGGGCGCGGCCACGTCGATGTGGCGAAGGGCGCCGTCGCTCGCATTCCAGCCCAGCGCCGAGGCCAGTTTGTGGGCTCGCCTCAGGCCTTTGATGAGAATCGGGTCGCGCCGATGGCGATGAACCAGCTGCCGACCATCGGGCCCGACTTGCTCAACCCGTCCACCCCGCGCCTGACACCGGACCGGGATCGTGAGCGCGAGAACGGTTCCATCGCCAGCGACGGGCTCCAGCCCCCTGCGAGCGGCAGGGACAAGGCGATCGGCCTCGAGGGTGATCCTGACCTCTTCGGCCAACAGATCGATGCGCCGCACCGGCGCCAGCAACGCCGCGAGCGGGAGATCATCAGCATGGACATGACGCGGGGCGAGCGCCGCCTCGACCACCTCATGCAGAGCCTCAGCCCTGACGCGGCGCAGGGCGCCGTCGCGACGATCAATCTTCCGCCCCTGCTGCAGCGGCGCCGAGACGTAGTAGCGATAGACCTTGCCGCCACGTCCGTAGCCGAAGGACGGGCTCATGCGATGGCCATCCGCGTCGTGAACAAGCGCTTTCAGCGGCAGGTCCGCAGATCGCAGCGGCCGGTCGCGGTGGGTCACGGCATTGGCCCTCAGCCGTTGCTGGGCCGCCTCGAAAAGGTCCGGGTCGACGATGGCTGGGTGCCGCCCCGGCATGGAGAGCTCGCCGTGGATGATTTCGCCGAGGTAGATGCGGTTCTTCAGCAGGTGGAACAGAGCCCCGCGGCTGTAGGGGACGCCACCCGAGTGGTTTCCCTTGCGGCTGACCCGCACCCGGGTCAGCCAGCCCTCGGCCTCTAGCTGTTGCGCCAAAGCCGCCACCGAGCCCAACTCCAGATAGAGGCGATAGAGGGTGCGCACCTGCTCGGCCTCAGCCTCATTGACCACCAGGGCGCGGGTCATGGCGTCGGTCGGCAGATCGTAGCCCAGGGGCGGGACGCCGCCCATCCACATGCCCTTCTTCTTGGAGGCGGCAATCTTATCGCGGATGCGCTCGCCGGTGACCTCGCGTTCGAACTGGGCGAAAGACAGGAGGACGTTGAGGGTCAGCCGCCCCATGGAGGTGGTGGTGTTGAACGCCTGGGTCACGGAGACGAAGGAGGCGCCGCGGCGGTCGAGGCGCTCGACGATCCGGGCGAAGTCGGACAGGGCCCGGGTGAGACGGTCGATCTTGTAAACGACGATGGTGTCGATAAGGCCGGCGTCCACCTGAGCCAGCAGGCGCTGCAGGGCCGGCCGGTCCATATTGCCGCCTGAGAAACCGCCGTCATCGTAGGCCGTCGGGACCAACACCCAGCCCTCCGCCGCCTGACTTTTGATGTAGGCCTCGCAGGCCTCCCGCTGGGCGTCCAAGCTGTTGAAGGCCTGATCCAACCCCTCCTCGGTGCTCTTGCGCGTATAGATGGCGCAGCGGATGCGGGGCCGGCTCATCGCGCGCCCTCCTCCCGCAAGCCGAAAAAGCGCGGTCCGTTCCAGCGTGATCCCGTAATGGCGCGGGCGACCTCCGACAGGCTGCCATAGACCCCTTCCTCCCAGCGCAGACGGCCGTCGCCCTCCACCGTCACGTCATGGCGCACGCCTTTCCACTCGCGAGACAACCGCGCGCCCGGCGGCAAGGCGGCCAGTCCGGGCGATCCGCCCGGCCGTCGCATGGCGCGGCGGACGCTTGTCTCCATACCCCCTTCGCGCTCGGCCTGGAGCCGCCAGGCCAGCATCAGGGCCAGAAGCTCGCGCGAGCGGATCGACGGCGGTGCCCCATACCGAGATCGCCACCGACGCCGAAGGTCGTCCAGTCCAAGCTCCGCCAAGCGGTCGAGGGACATGTGAAAGTCGGTCATGAGGGCCTCACAGGTCAGCATCCGTTCCCGCCCCCGGCCGCAGCCGGACGTGCAGGCCTGGGACACCAACGCTCCGCCCGGGCGGACAGTCCAGTCGAAAACGTGGACAAGAAAAAGGGCGCGGAGACCGTCCGCGCCCTTTCAGGAGTGGTGCTTCTTTCGACCTTCAGTTCTTCCTGGATCGCTCCGCCAGGTCTTTCAGGAGCCGTCCCATCCGCGCCTTGGAACGGCGTCGGCGGTTAACCTCGACCAGGTCCACGTCGTCGATCAGCTTGAGGCCCGGGCAGCGGGCCACGTTCTCCTCATTGCCTTGCTCCAGGTACCGAAGGAAAGTTTTGGCGGCGCTCGCCTTGCCCTTGAGGCCGGCATTGGCCAGGGCCATCGCCATCGCTTTCATCATCGGCACTTCCTCCCCGTTAGCGCCCTTCACCGTCATGTTGCTCACCGCCCGAAAGTCACGACCGATCTGCCCGGGCGTGTCCGCCCGGGGCAGGGTCACGGGCCGTCCCCGAGGGTTGCCGGACTGGCCCGGCTTGAACCGCGAATGTTTGGGCGGCTTGCGATAGCCGACCTCGTAGTCATCCTCGTCATGAGCGCTCATGCCGCATCCTCCAGAAGGGTTGCGGCGCGCTCGGCCGCGACCTGTTGGAAGGATTGGCCAGCGAGCGTGGCCTCCAGGCCGGCGCGTTCGCGCAGGCGCCGGATAATGACGTCACAATAGATCGGATCGATCTCGACGCCGTACCCCCTGCGGCCGGTCCGGTGAGCGGCCAGGAGCGTGGTCCCCGAGCCCGCGAAGGGGTCGAGGACGATGTCGCCGCGGCGGGAGCAATCGAGAATGGCGTCCATCACCAGGCCGACCGGCTTGACCGTGGGATGATCGGCCAGGTCCTGGTCCCGGCCTGGGCCGAAACTGTTAGCGCCCGGATAGGTCCAGACATTCGTGCGGTAGCGGCCGTTCTTGCCCAGCTCGACATTATTGACGTGCGGCGCCCTGCCCGATTTGTAGACGAATACGAGCTCGTGGGCGGAGCGGTAAAGCGAACCCATGCCTCCATTCGTCTTGGCCCAGACGCAGAGATTCTTCAGCTCCGTGTAGGCGTCGTTGCCGGCTTGGAGCATCTCGCCCATGTGCCTCCAGTCGATAAAATGGAAATGAATCGAGCCGTCCATCGTGACCTTGGTAAGGTGAGAAAAGACCTCGAAGAGGAAGCGGACGAACTCCTCCGACGTCATCTCGCCAGAGGCCATGGCGAACTCTCGGTGCTGAGCCTTGCCCAGGCCTGAAACATGGCCGGCGATGGGGAGGTTGTAGGGCACGTCCGCAAACACCATGCCCGCCATTTCATCGCCCATCAGGCGAGCATACGTCTCCGCGGCCAGGGCGTCGCCGCAGATCAGGCGATGAGGCCCGATGTCCCAGACGTCGCCGAGCCGAGTGCACGGCCTCTCGCAGGGCGGGCCGACTGCCGCGTCATCGGGCGTGGGCTTGGGCTCTTTGTCGCCGCCGCCAAACAGAAGGCCTTCGATTTCAGGCAGCTCGAAACCTGTGACGGTGACATCGAAGTCGAACTCCAGCGTGGTCAGGAACTCGAACTCCGCCTTGAGCAAGGCCGGGTCCCAGCCGGCGTTTTCAGCCAGCTTGTTGTCGGCGATCACATAAGCCCGTTTATCGGCTTGGCTCATATCTGCGAGTAGGATGGTCGGGACTTCGACCATGTCGAGCATGCGAGCGGCCTCGACGCGGGCGTGGCCCGCCAGGATAGCGCCCTCCTCGTCCACCACGACCGGGACGGTGAACCCGAAGCGTTGGATGGCCCGGGCCAATTGTTCCTTCTGACGACGACTATGCGTCCGCGGATTGCCGCCGCTGGGGCGCAGCAGCTCAAGATTCAGATAAGTGACCTGCACTGGTTGCATGGTCATGACTCCGCGCCTCGACGTGCGAGAGGCTGATCAAGATGGATCGATCACGGAGGGAGAGCCGCACATCGAACCCCGCCGAGACCCGGGGAGTTTCATGGCCGACCGACGGCCACGGGAGCGGATGAGTCTGCAATAAGTCGGCCCAACTTTTTCTGCAAGCGAAGCCGTAAAACGGCGCGCCGTAACCCTGACAATGGCAGAGCCGATCAAGTTTCACTTGGCCGCGCCGCCGAGGTGACAGCCGGAACGCGCCAGGAGCGGTCATTCATACCGGCGCGGAAGCAGACAATCCGATCAAGTCGCTAACGTCCCCCAGAATGTCGCTAGATATAGTGTTTGAACGGCAGGGGCGGCAGATTGGCGATAGGCGCGGCAGTCAGGATTTCGCCTACGTCGTCCGCAAACCTCAGGGTAACAGGCGTGCCGTCCATAGATGCAGGCGTTAAAGTTCAGCTTGGTGAGACCGAGGACGTCCTGCATGACCTGCGTCAGGTCGGCGTCTCCCCGGGTGAGTTCTATCGACAGGGGATTTGGCGCCTCCCGGCCCGGATAGGTCTGGAGATCAGGCACGAACCCGACCGTCCAGAGGTAGCCCTTGCGCGGGCTGATGGTAAGCGCGGTTCCTCGCAGGACTGGACTTCGCCCCTGGCGGAATAGCTTGATCTCTCGGGTGGTTTGGATGCGCACCCCGACCAGCTGGGTCTCCGCTCCGACGGCGCTGGAGAAGCCACGCCACTCCGCCTCGCTGAAATGCTGCTTGGCGTGGATAAAGAGTTCCTTGGGCGGGCGACCATGCTTAGCGACATAGGCCTCGACTACCAGGCCCGCGATCTCCTTCGCCTTCGCCTCATCCAGATGGAATTCCGAGGTAGTCAGCGAATACCAGGGTCCGACCGCGCCCTTGAAGACGACGCCGTCCCCGGACCCGAGGAACATTTGGGCGCCGCAGCAAGCGTTTCCCGACGCGCCGCTCGTATCCGTCTTTTTGAAGACGAGGCCGATGTAGCAAACATCTTCTCTCACCCCTGCCAGGGCCCACGGACGGCCCCCCGCCTTGAAGAAGGCGGTCGTGGAGAGATTCCAGGCGATGTTCGCGGGATCTTGGAGCATGCGCGGCTTGCCGCCAAGCGCACTGACACCCTCCGGATCGAGGGTGGATTCTCGCACGATCTGGAGAACGACCTTCTGATCGAGAAGACGCGCCTTCAGCTGGTTATGGAAATCGACCTCGTATCGATAGGGCTCAGCGGCCGCATTGTCCTCGGCGAACATGGACGGTGCCTGGACGAAGCTGCGAGCCGTGCGCGCCGAGAACCGTTGATTGGTCCTCGTCCGCTCTGGCAGAGGCACAGTCGATTTCGGCCGACAGAAGCGATGCACGTCGTCGGGTATGACCACGAACCAGACCGCAGGACTGCTGTCTTCCTCACGCAAGAACTTGCGGATGGCCTGGTCGAAAAGATCGACGGTCTTGTAGACGCGCTCATGGCCGTCCGGGATGCGAACGGTGCTCGCCAGGGCCGCCGCTGAGATCGAAATGGCTGCGACAGGGTTGGCCGGCCATCTGGTCTTAAAGGCGGCTTCGAAGCCGGGAAAAGCTAGGTGGTGTTGCTCGGCCTTGGCGGCGGGAATGTAGCCGGTGATCTGGGTGACCCAGTTCTTATATCGGGCGATGCCCTCGTCGGTGCCGATGACGCCGACCCGCATTTCGGCGGGTTTGCCCTCATCGATCATGGGACCGAAGAGAAAAAGGCCGTCTTTTGGATCCGGCAGCATCTGGCCGTGGCCGAACTGGAGGAGCGGTTCCGGCAGCATCTGAAGGGTCTGGATCACGTCAGTCATCAGCGGCTTCGTCCGTGCCCGCAATCTCAAAACCCTCATCCGGTTCGACAGGCGCTTCGGGCGGCGTCTCGTCCTCGTCCTCAACAACGAGGGCTTTCGATTTCACGGCCGGATCGGGACAAGAAACCGGCGAGTCGAAAAGAGCCAGCCGCGCATCAACGACCACCTCTGCGAAATCCCCCATGGGCAGCTTCAACCGCCCCTCGTCGTCGCCGATCCAGGCGACATAGGCCAGCATCAGGTCGCGCCACTGGCCGTTCCACCAGTTCCGGCAGAACCCCCGTCGGAGCTTGTGCATCTTCTCCACACTGTCGAGCGGCGTCTTGCCGTCGTGAGAGAAGATGATCGCAGCCTTCATCACGAAGTGGGGCGTGTCCGTCATGACAGGCTTGGCAAT
>NZ_GL883086.1:68673-77544 GCF_000204035.1 Brevundimonas diminuta ATCC 11568 | reverse complement strand
ACACCACTTTGACCGACTGGCACAAAACCGCGCCTTAAGTCACCCGGGAAACACTCCCGCGAACAGCCCCATCAGCGCCGTGACCAACGCGGTCGCACCTAGCACAACCAACAACGGCAGCGCGACCTCTGCCCGAACCGCTTCGCCATCGCGCGCCTGATACATCGGCACCACGATGCGCAGATAGACCGCCAGCGCCAGCACGCTGTTAAGGATCCCGATCACCGCCAGCCAAAGATAGCCCGCCTCGATCGCGGCTCCGAACAGCAGCACCTTGCCGACAAAGCCGAAGAGCGGCGGAATACCGGTCAGCGACAGCAGGAACACGACCATCGCCACACCGATCAATGGGCGCGCGCGGCCGAAGCCCTTGAAGTCGTCCAGATTGCGGCCCGCGATCACTATGACTGCAAAGGCTCCAAGGTTCATCGCCACATAGGCCGCGCCGAACACGATCACCGAAGGCAGGGCCAACGGACTGGTGCCAAGCGCCACAATCCCCAGCATGAAATAGCCCGCCTGCGCCACCGAGGAATAGGCCAGCAGCCGCACGACATTGCTCTGCACCAGGGCGGCCAGATAGCCGAATGACATCGTCACCGCCGCGATCAGCGCGACGACGACGGGCCAGCCGGTAGCGACAGGCAGATCGCGCAGCACCTGCGCAAAGGCAAAAATCGCCGCCACCTTGGTGATCACCGACAGAAAAGCCGCGACCGATACCGGCGCGCCGTCATAGGCGTCGGGTGCCCAGAACTGGAACGGCACCAGCGCCGCCTTGTAGCCCAGTCCGATCAGCACCGCGACCAGCCCCGCCAGCGCGATCAGCGGCTTGCTTTGAAGCGCACCAAGCTCGGAAAAAAGCGTCGATCCGGCACCACCGAACCAGAAGGTCAGCCCGTAGATCATCACCGATCCGGTGACGGCGCCGAACACCAGATATTTCATCGCCGCCTCGGTCGCCGCATCGTCGCGCGGCCAGGCTACCATCGCGAAGGAGCCCAGACCCGTCAGCACCACGCCCAGCACCAGCAGCATCATGTCGCCACCGCCCGCCAGCATCAGCGCCCCAAGCGTCACAAGACAAAGCAGCGTATAGACACTTCCCTCGCGGTCCTTCCCGGCAATCTCGGCCCGCGTCATCAGAAGCGCCAGCGCGGTGCCTGGCAGCAGGATCAGCTTGGCCCAGCCCGACAGCAGATCGACTCGGTAGGTGCCGCCAAAGACGCTGGTGTCGGCCTCCAGCAGCGGCAACGTCAGCGCGGTGGACAGGCCCAGCCCGATCAGCCCGAATGTCAGTGCCAGACGCGGCGCACGCAGCATCTCGGCCACCAGCATCAGCACGACCGTCGAGGCCAACATCAGTTCGGGAAACAGAAAGGACAGGTCGCGCGCCATCAGAGTTGCAGCGCCCGCATCGTCACGTCGATCATGTTCAGCAACCAAGACGGCGCCACCCCGATCAGGATGATGAGGACAAGCAGCGGCACGATGGCCAGCATCTCGCCCCGGTCCAGATCGGGCATCGCCGCCCATTTCTCGTTTCGCTCGCCCAGAAATACCGCCGCGATCGCGCGCAGATAAAGCCCCGCCGTCACCACGATGGCGATGATCGCCACGATGGCCCAGGGCTGGGCATTCAGTGTGGCCAGGAAGATCTGAAATTCAGCCGGGAAATGCGCCAACCCCGGCAGCCCGAGCGAGGCAAAGGCCGACAGCACGAAGGCCCAGCCCAGCCATGGCACCTGCCCCAGCAGCCCGCCGAACGCGGTCATCTCGCGTTCGTGGGCGCGCGACTGCAACATGCCGACGAGAAAGAACAACGCCCCGGTGACGATGCCGTGGCTGACCATCTGCAAGGTCGCACCATTGAGTGCGACCGCCCGCAAGTCAGGGTCCAGCGTCAGCGCCGCCACCGCGACGCCGATCACCACATAGCCCATGTGGTTCACCGACGTATAGGCGATCATCTTCTTCAGATCTGACTGCGCCAGCGCCACGAAGGCACCGTAAAGGGCGCTGAATACGCCAAAGGCCAGCACCACCTGACCGGCCTGCGCAAAGGCGTCGGGCGTCATCTGTAAGGCGAAACGCACAAGGCCGTATGTGCCGAATTTCAGCATCACCCCGGCGAGGATCACGCTGCCCACGGTCGGGGCCTGCACGTGGGCCGCGGGCAGCCAAGTATGCACTGGAAAGGACGGGATCTTGACCGCGAAGGTGAACAGCATCGCGATCAGCGCCAGCATCGCCGCCAGCCCAGTCAGTGGCGGCGCCTCGATCCACAGCCGCATGTCAAAACTTCCCGTGGCCAGATACAGCCCGATGATCGCCAGCAACAGCGGCAGCGAGCCTAGCAGCGTGTAGATGAAGAACATCAGCCCGGCGCGCTGGCGTTCTTCATAGCCCCAGCCGACGATCATGAAGTACATGCCGACCAGCGACACTTCAAAGAAGACGTAGAACAGGAGCGCGTCCAGCGCCGCGAAGGTGCCGATCGACGCGGTCTCCAGCATCAGCATCAGCGCGACAAAGACCGCCGGGCGGTCGGTGATCCGCGCCGCATAGATTGCCGACAGGAAAAACAGCAGCGAGGTCAGCAGGATCAGCGGCAGGCTCAGCCCGTCGACGCCAACCCGGAAGGCGGCACCAATGGCCGGGATCCAGGCGATTTCCTCGACCTGCGCGAAACCGTCCGGCAGCGTGCCCCGCGCCCAGATCGCCAGCGTCACAACGAAGGTCAGCCCGGTGGTGGCGATGGAAACGCCATGGGCGATGCGCGCCGACTTGTTTGGCAGGGCCATCAGCAGCACGCCACCAAGAAGCGGTAGAAAGACGGAGATCGAGAGAAGGGGCATGGCGGGGTCGTCTTTCTTCAGGGGGACATCGGTAAGATCAGCAGCACCGCCGCGATGACGGCAATGCCCATGACTGTCAGGGCGAGTTCGCGGTGGATCAGCCCGCTTTGCAGCAGGCGCAGGCGGCGGCCGGCGGCGATTGTCCGGGCGACAAGGCCGAAGATCAGCCCGTCGATGCCATGGGTGTCGGTGTTTTCGGCGCCGTCGCCAAGGCGCAGGTTCATCCGGCCCACCTGAAGGGTCGCGGCATAAAGCCGTTTGTCTGAACGCTCGGCACTGGATGCGGTGCCAAGGCTCAAGATCCGCACAAGGCCAAGTTGCGACGCCAGCAGACGCCGTTCGAATCCTTCACAGGCGGCGGCAAAAGCCAGCGACGGGCGCAGCACCAGCCCGTCCATACCGCCCGCGACGGCAAAGCCGCGCTGCGCCATCGGCAGAACCGGCCCCATCAGGCGGGCAGGTTGGATGAACCAGCCCAGCACCAGGCCGCTCAGCGCGGCGGCAAGCCCGAGGATCATCGCGGCCCCTTCCGTCGGCAGCTCGGACTCCAGCAGATGTTCCAGCGGCGCGAAGGCGAACCCAAGCCCCGCCGCCAGCGCCGTCAGCACCGCCATGCCCGCAGACATCCAGCCCATGCCCTTGCCGGAAACCGGCTGTGCCTCGCCGCCCCACAACACCCGCAGTGCGCGCGCCATATAGGCGCCGGTCAAAACTGCACCCGCCAGCGCTAGGGGCGCCAGCCAGATCGCACCCGGAGCGGCCAGAGCGGCGGCGATGATCGCGTCCTTGGAAAAGAACCCGGCCAGCGGCGGAATACCCGCCAGCGCCAGCGCGGCAATGCCGAAGGCAGCAAGGATCAGCGGGCGCGTCCGGCCCGCGCCCGCGACCGCCTCCATATCGGTGCCGTCGCGATCATGCTGGAACACGCCCGCGCCCAGAAACAGCGTGCTCTTGATCGCCGCGTGGGCAATCAGGTGCAGCAGCGCCGCCGCCGGCACACCCGCGCCAATGGCCAACAACATCAGCCCGTACTGGCTGGAGGTCGAGGCCGCCAGCAGCCGCTTCAGGTCCCGCTCGGCCAGCGCGATCAGCCCGGTGACAACCGCCGTTATGCCGCCCACCAGGCCAACGGCCAGAAGCGCACCCGACGGCAGCATCGGCGCCACGCGGATCAGCAGGATCGCCCCCGCCGCCACCAGAGTCGCGGAATGCAGCAAAGCGGAGACCGGCGTCGGGCCGGCCATGGCGCGCTGCAACCAGTCCTGCAACGGCACCTGCGCCGACTTGCCCATCGCGCCGATCAGCAACAGCAACCCGGCGACCAGTGCGGGCGTGCCGCTAATCGCCAATGTAGCCGAGATTTCCGAGGTGCCGGCCCAGCCGATCAGCACAAAAATCCCCAGATAAAGGCCCAGATCGGCGCTGCGGGTGTACAGAAACGCCCGTATCGCGGCATTGGGCACGCCGTCGCGGCCATGCCAGAAGCCGATCAGCAGATAGCTGGAAAAGCCGATCAGTTCCCACGCGGCCAGCACGGTGATCCAGTCGCCCGCCAGCACCAGCGCCTGCATCGCCGCGACAAACAGCAGCAGGATGCCGAAAAAGCGCGGCCTTTCGGGGTCGCTGCGCATGTAACCCACGGCATAGACCACCACAAAAGCCGCCACCGTCGCCACCATGGCCGAAACGATCGCCGTCAGCGGCGTCGCGACCAGCCGCAGCGGCATTTGCGGCAGGCCCGGCAGGACCATCTGCACCGCATTGCCCGCAATCGCACCCGCTAGAACCGCCATCGCCGCGAGGAACCCGAGGCCGACGCCCGCAAGCGCAATCGCTTCGGGTGCGCGGCGCAGCGCCAGCGCCACAAGCCCCGCCAGAAGCGGCGCGAGGAGGGTGAGTGCCAGCATCGTCATCCCTTCAACTCCCGCGCTTCTTCCATCTCGACCGATCCGCGCACCCGGAACCGCGCGATGGCAATGGCAAAGCCGACCGCCATTTCGACCGCCATCACCGCCATCACGATCAGCACGAACATCTGACCGGCAGGTTCATCGGGGTGCAGATAGCGCCAGAAGGCCACCAGATTGACCAGTGCTGCGGCCAAAATCAGCTCGACCCCCATGATGATCATCACCAGGTTGGTCTGGCTGAGCGCGCCGTAGAGCCCGACACCAAACAGCCCCGCGCCGACGCCGAGCGCGATCATCAGCTCCAGGATCATTTGCGCTGCTCCGCGTTGGGGACAATGGCCACCATCGTGGCCGCGATCATCGCCGTGAGGATGGTCAGCCCCGCCGACTGGAAAATGAACATCGACCGGCCCAGCAATTCGCGCCCCAGATCGGCGGCCTGTTCATGCGCGCCCGGCACGGACAGGGCGACCGGACCCCAATCGGGCAGCCATACCAGCAGCAAGGCGGCCAGCAGCCCAATGCCCCCGGCCCAGAGCGACAAGCGTTTCTGGTGGGTCATGTCCATTTTGCCCATGCCGCCGGGATCCATCATGAACATCACCATGAAGATGGCCATCACGCTCATTTCCGTGGCCATCATCATGATCTGCAACACACCCAGAAACTCGGCCTGCATGACCAGAAACATCGCACCGATCGCGGTTTGCGAAAACAGCAGCGCCAGCGCCGAACGCACCATCGAATGGGTGCGAAAGACCACGACGCCGAACCAAACCGCCGCCGCGCCGAAGAACGCCAGAAAGATCATCTGAACCGTCATATCGGCACCACCAGCGCGATCACGCCCACGACAAAGATATTGGCCAGCGCCAGCGAGATCCCCAGCTTCCAACTCAGCGCCAGATAGCGCGCCTCGCGGATGCGCGGCATGTAGCGCCCGATGCTCAGCATGGCCGCAGCCACGGCCAGGATCTTGATCGTGCTCCAGGCCCAGGCGGGCAGCCACGGGCCCAGCCAGCCGCCCAGATAGAAGGTCACGGTCGCCCCCGCCAGCGCCAGGATAATGACCATCCGCGCCAGCCGCAGCACCGCCAGCCGCACGCCGGTATATTCCGCCTCGACCCCGCCGGCCAATTCGCCGGTCGCATCGGGCAGGTCCAGCGGCGGCAGCCAGGCCAGCCCCATCGCCGCCACGACGAACAGGACAAATCCGATGGGCTGGTAAAGCACGTTCCAAAGCTGCGCCTGCGAGGCGACGATCTCTACCGTCGACAGCGATTCCGCGCGCATGGCGACGGCGGTGATCGGCATCACGATCAGCATCGCATAGGCGATGAACTGGCCCAGAAACCGCCAGCCCGCGATCATGGCGTAGGCCCCGTTCGGCCCCCAACCGGCCATGATCAGCGCCACCAGCACATAGGCCAGAGCAGCGTTCAGAAACAGCGCCCCGGTCGCCAGATCGGTGATGATAAGCCCCGGCGCCAGCGGAATCACCGCCACCGCCAACAATCCCGCCACCAAAAGCAGCACCGGCCCAAGCTCAAAGAACAACCGGTCGGATTTGCGCGCCAGCAGCGATTCCCGGCCCAAGAGCGCCAGTGCGGCCCAGGCCGGACCGGTCAGGCTCATATGGCCGTGCACTGCCCATCGTTCGATGACGGCCAGCGCATAGGCCCCGGCGGCGAGCGACAAGAGAACGACAAGAATGGTCATCCGCGAATCTCCCACGGCGACAGGTCAAGCGAGACGACAGCGGTCAAGGCATCGCCCAGTTCCTGCTGCGCCGTCAGCGTTTCGACCAGGGCAAGGTTCACGGTGGAGGGTGTGTCGAGATCAGCCTGGACCACCTTGCCATCCACCAGCCTGACGCGCAGCTGCGCCGCTCCGCGCGGTGTTTCGATGCGGGCCGCGCCCTCGCCCGAAACCGTTTTCACATCCCGCACCTGCGGCATTGCAATAATCCCGGCGGCCGCGATCAGGTCGAGGCTTTGTGCGATCTCGTCACAGCGCAGCCGAAACCGGGCCAGGGCATCGCCGCCTTCCTGTAGTCGCATCTCGAAACCGAGCGCTGCCAGCGTTGGATCGTCGATGCGGGCATCCGACCCGCCGCCCCGCGCCCGGTCCACCGGGCCGCTCGCCGGGGTGTCCTTGCCGATGGGCGCGATGCCACCCAGCCGCATCCGCATCAGCGGCGCTGTCTCGACCCGGCGGATCAGCGCCCTGATCGCCCCGGCCTGCGCGGCGATCCCGTCAATGTCAGCGCCTTGAACAGCCAATTGCAACGCCCCGGCCCGCGCGGCAAGCCAGAGAAACCCCGACTGCAGGCCGAAATCGGCCAGCCAGCCCAGATGGCTGGCGATTCGCTCGCGTTCCACGGCGGCGGCGCGGCCACGGCGCGCGTTCTGGCCGGGGTCGACGCGGGCGGCCTCCTCGATCGATGCGCAGGCGAGAATGCGATAGGCCACGGGGCTGAGCGGCATCATCGCGGCCAGACGCTCGACGAAATCGCCTGCCGTCATCTGCGGGCCATCCACCAGCTCCGCCCTGCACACAAGGCTTCTGGCGTCGCTGGCCGCCACTGTATCGCCGTCCAGCGTCAGGGTCAGGCGCAGCCCTGCGGGCAGGCCGGGAAAGAACGGCCCGAACGGCACCTCGATCCAGTCCATCTGCAACCCGTCGCTGCTGCGCGGCTGGCCTTCTGTCAGTTCGACCATCGACATGAAATGCGGCTCGATCCCGTCGACAGTGGCCTTGGAGTGGCCGCCATGTCCGGCATGCCCATCGTGGCCGGAATGGTCCTGCTGTTTGCCATGACCGCCGTGACCGCCATGCCCGTGACCGTGACCGGGACCGTGGCTTTCCACCTCCTCCGCCTTCACCAGGTTCATGCCGCATTTGGGGCACTTGCCCGGTGCGTCGCTGATCACCTCGGGGTGCATCGGGCAAGTGTATGCCCCCGACCCGCCCGCGTCGTGAGCGTGGCCCGCATGTGCGTGATCGCCGGGGTTTGGCCTGTCCTCCCGGGGCATGTCGTGGCCACCGTGCCCACCATGTCCATCGGACGCTGTTTCGCGCGGCACCAGCGTCATGCCACATTTGGGGCAGTCTCCGGGGGCGTCGCGGACAATCTCGGGATGCATTGGGCAGGTGTATTCCACGCGCACCTCAAGAGCGGCGGCGGTAAACTCCCCGGTGTTTGCGCGAAACGCGCCTGCCGCGACAACGCGGCGCAGATCGGCCAACCCAGAGTGCAGCCCGGCCTGTGTCAGTGGTGCCGAGACGTCCGCATCGGGCAACGGGGCGATGTCGCCCGCGCCCAGTGCAAGGATCGTGCGCGGACGCGGCATCTGTGCATAGGCCACGGCGGCCGCATCGCGCAGCCCTACGTCCAAGGGGCCCGCAATAATCAGCACGTTCGCATGGCGCGGGGTGCCCACAATCCGCAGGTGCGCATTGGCAAGGTCGATCCCCATCGACCGCGCGACAGACGGGCCGGGCAGCACAAAGGCCGTCAGATCGCGCGCCATGGCCGCCGCGACCGCCCGCCTGATCCCGTACATCGCGCCCTCTCGCGCCCCGGCTATGGTCATTGCCGCCTCAACGCGCCCTGGCTCCAGCCATAGAGCAGGCCCAGGAACAGGATTGAGAGGAAAACGCCCATGTCGAGCAATGCGATCAGCCCTTCTTCGCGGTAGACGACCGCCCACGGATACATGAACGCCATCTCCATATCAAAGGCCAGAAACAGCAGCGCATAACCGGCATAGCGCGCATGATAGCGGACCCAGACCGGATCGCGCGACAAGGTACCGGCCGTGGCGGGCACGCCCTTGCCCGGTTCCGAGCGCGTGCGCCCGATGGCCCGGGCGAGCCCGTAGAGGCTGAGCACGAAACCGAACACACCGACACTCAGCCCGAAAAGGATCGCGTATTGGGAAAGCTCGCTCATCCGTGTTACCTCCTTCGTGTGCTCGACTCTCTAAAGTGTTAAGGGTTTAAGCAGAAAGGCACAATCAAACCAACGCCAGCGGCCATGCTGCCGTTATGCTAAGTGTCACATCCCGGCAGGTAGTATGGCTGTTTCCTGAACAGTGAAC
>NZ_GL883086.1:64960-67403 GCF_000204035.1 Brevundimonas diminuta ATCC 11568 | reverse complement strand
CTTGCAATGCAGCGCGCCCATCCAGCTTTAGACCGCTCTTACCTGCATCGACATAGGTTTTGACGATCTCGAAGCCGCGTCGTGCGGCGTAGGCCGCAATCGCTTCCGACTGGTTCTCGGTGGAGTATTTTTGGTGCTCGGTCGACATGCGCACGTATTCAGCCGCACGCATCAGCTTGCCGCCAACACCTCCGCCGTGGTCGCTCGATCGCTCCATCGCCCTACAGGTCGCTCGCCGCCTTGGCGGCACGATTGGACCGACACCGTAAGCGCCCTTCGGCGTGAAAGTCGTTTCAGAAATTGGACTGAAAAGTTCAGTCCAAAACAGGAAAAACTTTTCACACGGAAGAGGCGTAGGATGGAGAGCTTCCCGCAGCAGATCGCTACGGCCATGCGGCGTGAGTGGGGGGCGACGCCCTCAGCGCGAAAAGAGGTCGGACGGATTACGAGCGCCAATGAACGCGCCGTGCGGAACTGGTTCGAAGGCCGAAACGGTCCGAGCGGAGAAAACCTCGTGTCCCTCATCCGCGCCTCGGACGCCGTCTTCGAAACCGTTCTGGCGCTCTCAGGACGAAGGTCCGCCTTATCGGGCGTTCACGTGCCGGCGCTGCGAGAGCGTTTGAAGCTGCTCCTCGATCTGATCGACGATGCCCCTTCTCGATAGATACCGCCACTTCGGCTCGGAGGAAGCAGTCCCATGGCGCGACCTATGGGCGCCCGACGCGCGCCTTCCAGGCGCAGTTCTTGTGGAGACAAGTTCGCATTGGACTGGCAGCGCCCCACCCAGTCAGGCGGCAAGTCTCCAAACAATCCCCTCGCTATTGGAGATAAATTTGCGATCATGTCGGCAAGCTCACCACGCCCTATAGCAGATTCGATTTTCGGCAGTTTGCTCGTGGCCGCCATAGACACGGCGCTGGTGATCAGAGCGCTGGAGGCGATCTGGTCCTAGTAGCCCAAGACCGCCAACCGATTATGCGCATGGGTCGCCCTCAAGAGTCGGCGCCGACCATCCCGCTTCGACGGGGAATCGTCGTCTGTTTCTCGAGCGTGGCGGTATCCAGCCTTACGGCAAACGCGGAACTTGAACAGCGACGATTTCGCGGGTCGGGCGGTTGATGCCGTACAGCACCCGCGGCTCGGTCCGGTCCCAGGCCCAGCCCTGGCCCGCCAGGGGGATGCGGTAGGTGGCGACGTGGACCAGGCTTGAGCCGGCTTCGGGCAGACGCATGACGTAGAGCTCCTGGGCGTCGTGACCGGTCATGTAGATCAGGCCGTCGTCGCCCCAGCCGCCGCCGGACGTGGAGGTCGGGGCCATACGGGCCAACACCGAGGCCGGGAAGGTCCAGCTCTCGGTCCGCCGCCACTGGGTGTCGAAGCGGACCAGCTGGCTGTAGCGATGGTCGCGGCCGGGCTCGCCGCCGCGCCCGTCATAGTGGGCGAAGGCCGCCCACCAGGCGCCGTCACGCCAGTCGACCCAGGTCAGGGAGCCGATCTGTTCGCCCAGGCTGATCGAGCGGCGATGCTCCAGCGTCTTCGGATCGAAGATCTCGACCGAACTGGTCATCGGCACATGGGGGAAGTTGGAATGGGCGCAGGCCAGGTCGTCGCCGACGATCAGGCAGGCGTTCAGGTGGACGAACTGGGTCCGGTCGCCCGACCACTCGGCCAGTTTGCGGCCGTCCGACTTGGCGTAGCGGCCGATGCGGGTGTTGACGACGGCGTAGTAGTCCTCGCCGTGGGCGGCGGCGCCCTGCCCCGCCTCTGCCGCCGGATAGCGGCGCAGCTCGACGGCCTCATAGACGGGCGCGGGCGGCGGGGCCGGGATGGGCCGTTCCTGCTGGCGGGGAAAGTCGTGGACCACCGGTGGCTCCAGCGGCGCGCCCGGACGGGCGACCGGCAGAGCCTGGGCCTGGGCGCGCACCGCCAGATAGGCCGTCAGAGCCTCGGGCGCATCGGTCTGGATCATGTTGGCGCCCATATCGATGAGCCTGCCCCAGTGATCGGCGGGGGCGACCACCGCGTCGGCATCGACATGGCCGGCCGAGTGATGAAGGCTCAGAGTGTTGACCCAGGCCCGACGCCCGGCGGCGCGCAGGGCGCGGGCGCTGTCGCGGAAATAGGCCTCGTCGCGGAACAGGACCTCGACCGCCACCGGCGAGAGGGGCTCGAACACGGTGCCGGCCTGGGCGATCGGCCCCTGCCCCTCGTCGATGATCGGCATGAACAGGGCGGTCTGGAGCAGGCTGGGGAAGGCCTGGCCGTCGCGGGGCGCGGCGCCGGTCTTCATCAGCACATGGTCGGTCAGGCCCAGATGCTTCAGCACGGCTTCGGTCTGGTCGAACACGTCGGCCTTGGCGTCGATGTTGACCAGCAGCCCCCCGCGCGCGGCCTCCATCGCCTCTTCCAGCGTCGGCGGAGACAGGTCCGTCACGGCGGCCGC
>NZ_GL883086.1:61769-64742 GCF_000204035.1 Brevundimonas diminuta ATCC 11568 | reverse complement strand
TGGATTTCGGCCAGGGTCAGGTCGGACACGGCGCCGCTGCCGTTGGTGGTGCGGTCCACCGTGGCGTCGTGCATCAGCACCAGATGGCCGTCGCGGGTGCGCCGCACGTCCAGCTCGACCATGGCCACGCCCAGCCGCCGGCAGGCCGCGATGGCGGGCAGGGAGTTCTCCGGCGCTTCGGCCCAGCAGGCGCGGTGGGCGATGACCAGGACCGGACCGTCCGGGTCGGCGATTTGGGCCCGCAGGCTGGCGATCCGGTCCGCCGGAGCGGATACGGCTACGGGCGGCGCGGCGGCGACGCCCGCCAATGTGACGCCGGGCGAAGCCAGGGCGACGGCCAGCACGGTCAGCGCGGCGCAGCGTGCGAACACGACGGACATGATCGACCTCGTCAGGAGGGAATGAGACAATGGGCGGTCGGGGCCGTTCGGAACGGCCCCGACCTCGGCGACAGGGTCAGAAGCGCATCGCCACGCCGGCCCACAACTGCCGGCCATAGAAGCTGACATCGGTCGCCAGTTCATGGTTACGGCCGGCGGCTTCCAGGTTGCGGATCGTGATCTTCTCGTCGTCGATCAGGTTGCGAACCTCGCCGATCAGCTCGATGCGGTCGTTGAGCTGATAGCGGGCCTGCAGGTCCACCTGGTGCGAAGCCTTCAGCACCCGGTCGTTGGCAGGCGCCGCGCCGACCGAGGAATAGGCGTCGCCGACATAGGCGTAGCTGACGCGCGCGCTCAGGCCGTCACGCTCGTAGAAGACGGCCAGGTTGCCCAGAAAGTCCGACTGGCCGGGTAGGAAGTCGACGTTCCGACCCGCGCCGTTGGTGCCTAGCACCGTGGTCTCGGCGTTCAGCCAGGTAGCGTTGGCGGAGACGCCGAAGTCGCTGAGGAAGCCCGGCAGGAAGTCCAGGTTGTTGCGGATGAAGTTCAGCTCCAGGCCGCTGACCTTGGCCTCGCCGGCGTTCTGGGGCTGGGAGACATCGACCTCGACGCCGTCGATGACCTCGCGGGTCAGCAGGCTGTAGATCTCGTTGTCGATGCTCTTGTGGAACACCCCGACCGACAGCAGGCCGCCGTTGTCCGGCAGGTAGTATTCCAGCGAGGCGTCGTAGGACTGGCCTTCGCGGGCCTTCAGATTGACATTGCCGCGCGAGATGCTGCCGTCGTTGTTGAGGACCTCGGCGCTGCCCAGCTGGCTGGGGTTCGGGCGGCCGACGGCCTGTGCGTAGGCCAGGCGCAGCTTCACGTCGCCGGTCAGGTCGTAGGACAGGGTGGCCGAGGGCAGGAAGTTGTCATAGTCGCCCGACTGGGTGACGCGGGTGAAGTCGGCGACATTGGCCCCCGTGCCCTGGCGGCGCATGACGCTGATGTCGGTCTCGGTCTGCTCCCAGCGGCCGCCGAAGATCAGGCGGTGGCGTTCGCCGCGATGCTCGGCCAGGCCGTAGAGGGCGGTCACGTCCTCGGTCACCACCCAGTCCGAGCCGATGGTGTTGATGTTGGTGCTGGCCTGGTTGACCGTGAAGCCGTCGCGGTTGGCGTTGAAGAAGTCGTCGAAGGCGTCGAAGTCGATGATCAGGGCGTTGAAGGCGCCGCGCAGCGGGGTGTAGTTCGCGCCCGTCTCGAAGGCGTCCAGCGTCAGCGGCGTCGCCCCGGTCCAGGCGTTATAGACGGTCTGGGTGCGGTCGTTGTCGCGCTCGGTCTGGCGCAGCTTGACCCCCGCCTGGAAGCCCCAGCCGGTGCTCCACGCCTCGCGGTTATAGGCGTAGTCGGCCTGGACCTCGCCGACCATGTCGTCGGAATCGTCGATGTAGGGGTTGTAGCTCTGGAAGCGGTACTGGCTCGAATCCGTGAAGCGCGGATCGATGTTGGTCGCCAGCGGGATGCCGTCCTGCACCGACACGTCGAAGGTCGGCGCCGCGCCGGTCAGGTTGAACTGCAGCTGGCGCGAATCCTCCAGGAAGGTCGCCTTGGAGTAGGAGACGCGGCCCGTCACGCGGTGCAGTTCGGCCGGGCTCCAGTTGAAACCGGCCTGGGCGATGGTCAGCGGCTTCTCCAGCGGGAAGTCGTTGAAGCGCACGAAGCTGCCGCCGGCGGTGTTCAGCAGCTGGTGCGACAGGCGCAGTTCGTTGTCGTCCTGCTGATAGTGCGACAGGGTCAGGTGAGCGTGCAGAGCGTCGCTCGGCTTATACTCCAGCTTCAGCGTGGCGCCGTAGCGGTCGACCGTGTTCGGATAGCCCTGATACAGCAGCGAAGTGTTGGGCGCCGCCGGGGTCACGGCCGCGTCCGTCATGGTCTGGTTGGGGCTGAAGCGTTCCTGGTCACGGCGCTTCTGGCTGTAGTTGGCGCTCAGCAGCACGCCGAACTGGTCCTGGTCGCCGAAGGTCTGGGACACGGTGCCGTCGAAGCGGAAATTCATCCCGTCGTCGCTGCCGCGGTTATAGCCCTTGCCCGGCGCGCCGGTGGAGTTGGAGGCGCCGACGAAGGCGTTGGCGACGGCGTAGAGGCCGTAGTGGTCGAAGGCCGAGCGGGTGCGCAGATTGACCGTGCCGCCGATGGCGTTGCCGTCGATGTCGGGCGTGCGCGACTTGATGATCTCCAGCCCGCCGACGGCGGTCGAGGGGATGGCCTCCATGTTCAGCTGGCGGTTGCCGCGCTCGGCCGTGGCCATGGTGGCGCCGTCGAAGCTGCCCAGGGTGTAGCTGGGGTTCAGGCCGCGCACCGAGACATAGCGGCCTTCGTCCTCGTCGAACACGGTCTGGACGCCCGGCACGCGGCGCATGCTGTCGGCGATGTTATAGTCGGGCTGCTGGCCGATGTCGTCGCTGTTCAGGAACTCGCCGATGCGGGCGTCGTCGCGCTTGGCCGCGACGGAGCGCTGGTTCTGGGCGCGATAGCCGACGACGACGATCTCTTCGACTTCCGACACCTGGTCGGCGGCGGCGGCCGGCTGGGCCTGCTGGGCCGCCGCCGGAGC
>NZ_GL883086.1:59287-60971 GCF_000204035.1 Brevundimonas diminuta ATCC 11568 | reverse complement strand
ACGCCGAGCGCGCCCAGGCGGTCCAGGCGGCCGGCCGGCTGTTCGACCGTTCGGCCGCCGTGCGCGACCTGGTCCGCGACCATATGCGCCCCTCGGGCCGCTTCCAGCGCGACGCAGCGCTGGACAACCGCGCCCTATTCGTCCGCGCCTGGACCGAGGCGCACGAGGCCATCGACCGCATCATCCGCGTCTATGCCCTGGGCGAGGCGCCGCGCTACGCCGACATCGATTCCGTCATCTATCCGGTCGACGGCGGATATTACCGGGGCTTGCTGGTCCAGCTGGTGCGCGAGGTCGCGCGCCGCGCGGACGGGCCGGGTCCGACCCTCCATCCGGCCTATGACCTGCCCCGCGCCTTCGCCCTGGAGCTGATGGACGCCAACAAGCGCGACGACGCCGTGCGCCAGAGCGAGCTTCAGATTCGCGAGAACGCCGCGACCCTGGCCCGGCTGGCCGGGGTGCGCTGGGCCGACTTCCCCTATGCCGCCATCCTGGTGCCCGGCTATTCGCCCGAGGTCGCCTATGAGCCGCTGAACCCCGCCGCCAAGCTGCGCATCCGCCGGGGCGTCGAGCATTACCGCGCCGGCCAGGCGCCGGTGATCATCGTCTCGGGCGGGACCCTGCGCCCGGCCGGCACGCCCTATAACGAGGCGCTGGAGATGAAGCGGTTCCTAGTCTCGCACCACGGCATCCCGGCCGACCACATCCTGATCGACCCGGTCGCCCGCCACACCACCAGCAATATGCGCAACGCCGCCCGGCTGATCTTCGTCATGGGCGCCCCGCGCGAGATGAAGTCGCTGGTCACAGGCCAGGTGTCCTACATCGGCAGCCCCGGCTTCGCCGCCCGCAACCAGCGCGACTACGGCTATGTCCCCTATGTCCTGCACCAGCGGCTGGACTTCGACACCTATGAGTTCACGCCCGTCCCCGCCTCGCTGCACCGCGAGGCGACGGACCCGATGGACCCCTGACGATCCCATGGCGAAGCTCGACGACCGGCCGCGGAGGCCCGCATGGACGTCATAGACTGGCTGTCGCTGGAGATCCTGCCGCACGAGGCGGAGGCGCGCGACGGGATTCGCGCCGCCGGCCTCGGCCCCGAGGAGGACGACCTGATCCAGGAGGTCTATTGCCGCCTGCTGGAAGTCGAGGACGTCGCCCGCATCGCCCAGCCCCGCGCCTTCCTGCTCCAGACCGTGCGCGCCGTCATCCAGGACCATCTGCGCCAGACGCCGGTGGTGCGGATCGACATCTCCAGCCTGATCGACGATCTGATCGCGCCCGAGGCCTTAAGCTCGCCCGAGGCGATCGCCCACGACCGCCGCCGCCTGGCCGAGGTCGGCCAGGCCATCGAGGCCCTGCCCGGGCGATGTCGCCAGGTGTTTGAAATGCGAAAACTTTGGGGCCTGCCCCAGAAGGATGTGGCCCGCCGGCTGAATATCAGTGAGAAGGCGGTTGAAAGCGAAACGACCAGGGGGCTTCGGCTCCTCATGCAAGCCATGGCCGACAAGAGCCGAGCGCCACGAACTCGAGGGACACATGGTCCAACCCCAACCGCTCGGCGTCATCGACTCGGAGGCCGCCGCCTGGGCGACCCGGATCGACGCCGGGCCTCTGAACCCCGCTGAACAGCGCAGGCTCGACGCCTGGCTCGAGGCCGACCGACGCCATCGCGGCGCCT
>NZ_GL883086.1:52632-58544 GCF_000204035.1 Brevundimonas diminuta ATCC 11568 | reverse complement strand
TCGAGGTCGCGCCGGTCCTGGTGTTCGGCTATCGCAAGCAGCAGGTCGATGCCGTCGCCGCCAAGCGCCGCGAACACCGGCTGACCGAGGTGCGCACCAGCGACAGCATCGGCCAGCAGCCCGACCACAACATCGCCGACAGCCTGCGCCGCCTGCCCGGCGTCCAGACCGTGTTCGACGAGGACGAGGGCCGCTACGTCTCGATCCGCGGCCTCAACGCCGGCTACACCCTGGGCGGGCTGGACGGGGCGGGTCTGGCCACGGCCGAGCGCAACAACCGCCAGCTGAACCTCGAGAGCATCCCCTCGACCGCCGTGACGGCGCTGGAGGTGACCAAGACGCGCACCCCCGACGTCGACGGCGCCGTCATCGGCGGCGCCCTGAACCTGCGGCTGCGCTCGCCGCTGGAGCAGCCGGGGCTGCACGCGGTGGCCAGCGCGGCGGTCGGGCGGTCGGATTCCACCGACGCGCCGGGACGCGGCTATGGCCGCGCCTTCGACGACGGCGCCAATTTCCGCATCGACGGCCTGGTCTCCACGACCCTGGGCGCGGACGATCGCGTGGGCCTGCTGCTGGTCGCCAACTACAATCGCCGCAGCCGCGACCAGGAACGCTTCATGGCGACGCACGCCGTGACCTCGCCGACCTTCGTGCCCGCCCCGGCCGGCGCCCAGGTCCACTGGCAGGCTTATCCCAACACCATCAACCGCTACGGCCTGGTGGGAAAGCTGGAGGCGCGGGCGACGCCCGAGCTGACGCTGGGCCTGACGTTGTCGCATTTTCAGCAGGACGACAACGAACTGCGCCTGGGTCAACGTCTGGTCAGCGGCCAGCCCAGTCGGGTGCAGTTCAACAGCTTCCAGATCGAGAAACCCGTCACCACGGCCCAGGCGACGCTCGACTGGCGTCCCGACCAGACGCGGCGCCTGTCGCTGCGGGGCTCGGTGTCGAGGGCGCGCTTCTATGAGCCTTCGCCCGAACTGGCCTTCGCCTCGGCCGGACCGGGCGAGCCCTCGCCCCTGTTCGACATCGCCCTGATGAACGGCGTCACCCGCCTGTCGGGGGTCGATCCCCGGCTGTTCGAGCCCGATACCTATGTCTTCGACCGCTACGCCCCCTATGTCGACGATTCGCGTGAGCGCGTCGCCGAACTTCAGCTCGACTACGCCGTCAATCGCGGCGCCGACGCGCGCGGCTGGGGGTATCAGGCCGGGGCCAAGCGCCGCTCGCTGACGCGCGCCTTCGACCACAGCCAGAGCTTCTATACGCGCTACACCGGCGGACGGCTGACGTTGACGCAGGTCCTGTCGCCCGCGCGCTACCGGCCGCTCTACAGCCTGGCCGACCAGCCGATCATCGATTTCGACGCCTTCCTGCGACTGTTCGAGGCGCGGCCCCAGGACTTCGTCATCGACGAGGCCGCCAGCGCCGCCGCTTCGTCGTCGTCCGACTATGACGTCGGCGAGCGGGTCACGGCCCTTTACGCCCTGGCCGAGCATCGCAGCGACCGCCACGCCCTGGTGGTCGGCGGACGCTGGGAGCGCACCTCGACGCAGATCGCCTCGATGCGGGTCGAGAACGGCGTCGCCGCGCCGGTGCGCCACCAGGCGGATTTCGACGACTTCCTGCCCTCGATCTCGCTGCACTACGACATGACGCCGGACCTACGGCTAAGGCTGGCCTACGCCGAGGGCCTGGGCCGCCCCAATCCGGGCGATCTGGGCGCGGCGGAATACATCGCCGACAACGGCGCCCTGGTCAGCGGCAACCCGCGTCTGCGCCCCCGGCGCGGGCGCAGCTACGATCTGGCGCTGGAGCGTTATTTCGACCGGGGACGCAGCCTTGTCGCGCTCAACCTGTTCCGCAAGACGGTCGACGGCGAGATCTACCGCTACGCCGCGCCCGAGGTGATCGACGGCACCCCCGTCACGGTAGAGCGCCCCCGCAACGCCGTCCCCGTGAACATCGACGGGGCGGAGTTGAGCCTGTCCGTCCGCGCCCTGCCCTATCTCGAAGGTGTCGGACTGGCGGCCAACGCCGCCTGGATACGCGGCCGCACCCTGGCCCGGGGGCTCGACGGCGGCGAACGCCCCCTCGACTTCCTGCCGCAGCAGTCCGAGTGGCTGGCCAATCTGATGGTCTTCTACGAACGCGGGCCGTTCGAGGCCTACGTCAGCTACGCCTATGTCGGCGACGCGCGCACCACCGTGGGGCCGACCGCCGCCGAGGACAGCCTGCTGCTGGCCAACCACCAGACCGATGTCCAGGTCCGCTATCAACTCAGGTCCGGCGTCCGCCTGACAGCCGAAGTGCGCAACCTGACGGGCCAAGATAAACGCGCCATGACCGGGCCCCAAAGCGCCATCCTGCGCGACTACAGCCTCTATGGCCGTCAGTTCTGGCTAGGCGCGAGCTTCCGCTACTGACACCGACCCTTTCAGCGGAGACAAGTCAGCGTTGGACTGACAGCACCGCCATTATTTCCTAACAAGCTGCCACGCCCTTCAGGGCGCCCGGGCCTGATCGCACGCTCTGATCAGTCGAAACGCTCGATGCGCAAGGCCTCCATCCATCGCGGAGACGGCCGCCCAAGGGCGATCTGCTCCATCGCCTCTCCGGTGACGGCGGCCAGGGTCAGGCCCAGGTGCTGGTGCCCGAAGGCGTAGTGGATCGCTGGATGAGCCTGCAGCCTGCCGATCGCAGGCAAATAATCCGCCAGGGTCGGACGCGGTCCGCACCAGCGGTCCGGCGCGTCGGAGAAGGCGATGCCCAGCGCTTTCAGATGCCCCTCGATCTGACGCCATTTGCGCGGGTCCGGCGGCGCCGACGGCCGCCCGAACTCGACATGGCTAGAGGCGCGCAGCCCCCCATTGAAGCGCGCCACGGCGAGGGCGCGATCCTCGAACACCGTCAACGGCAAGGCTTCAGGCCAATCGTGCTGCGCGGACTGGACCGAATAGCCGCGCTCCCCGATCAGAGGAACGCGCACGCCAAGCGGCGCCAGCAGCGATGCTGACCACGCGCCCGTCGCGACGACGACCCGCTGGGCGTCCACGGTCGCGCCGTCTTCCAGAGCGATATCGACGCCGTCGGATACGGGCCTCAGGCGGCGTACATCAGCCTGAAGGATGCGCCCGCCCTGCTTCGTGAAGGCGGTCGACAGGGCGTCGCGGACGCTCTGGGGTTCGCTGGCCTGTCCCGTGCCGGTGAAGCGGATGCCCCCGGCAGGGCGCGCTTTCAGGACCGCGTCATAGGCGGCCAGCTCATCCGTCTCCATGGGGCGGAAGCGAGCGCTTCCCGTGCGCGCGCCGCGCCAGGCCTCAAGTCCCCGTCTCGCCGCCTCGGGCGTGGACCAGACGACCGCGTGGCCGGTCGGGCGGATCAGGCCGTCCGGCGCTTCGGCCAGGGCCGCCAACCGCATCCAGGCGCCCAGAGGATCATCAAGAAGTCGCGCCAGGATCTCGGCGCCGTGCGCGGCCTCCGCGGGGCGAGAGGCCGCCAGGAATCGCAGCGCCCACGGCCCCCACGACGCCACGTCTCGCGCCCGGAAATCCAGCGGACCGCCGAAAGCGAACAAGCGGCCGAACGCGCTTTTCAAGGTCGCGGCCGAGGGCATGGGTTCGCACTGCTCGGCGGCGATATGGCCGATGTTGCCGAAGGAGGCGCCGCGTCGCGGATCGCCTCGGTCAATCAGAATCGTCTCGAAACCCGCCGCCTGAAGCCTGAGAGCCGTCGCCGTTCCGACCAGGCCGCCGCCGATGACCGCCCAGCGCTGCGGCGTCCTCATGCAGAGGCGCCCTCGCCGAAGGGGTCGTCCAGGCTGTGCGACGGTTCGGTGAACCAGACCGGCCCGCCCTCGGTCATGTAGAAATGATCTTCCAGGCGGACGCCGAACCGGCCGGGAATGACCAGCATCGGCTCGTTCGAGAAGCACATGCCGGGCGCCAGCGGCGTGGCGTCGCCGCGCACCAGGTTCGGCGCCTCGTGGATGTCCAGGCCGATGCCGTGCCCCGTGCGGTGCGGCAGACCCGGCAGTCGGTAGTCGGGGCCGTATCGGAGGCCGGTCAGATAGCCCCGCGCGGCGTCATCGACGCTGTGACACGGCGCGCCGAGTTGAGCTGCGGCGAAGGCGCGGGCCTGGGCCTCCTTCTCGTGCATCCAGACGCGGCGGAAGTCGTCGGTCGGTTCGCCGAAGACATAGGTGCGCGTGATGTCCGAGTGATAGCCGTCGACCAGAGTGCCCGTATCGATCAGCACCACATCGCCGGCCTGCAGAGCGCGGTCGCCCTCGCCGCCGTGCGGCAGGCAGGTGTCTTCGCCGAAGGAGACCAGGCAGAACCACGATCCGCCCTCCCCGCCCAGGAGGCGGTGCTCGGCGTCGATGAAGGCCATGACCTCCGACGTGCGGACCCCTGCCTTCAGCCAGCGGCGGGTGCGGCGCTGGACCTCCAGCGTGATGGCCTTGGCGCGTGTCAGCAACGCGATCTCGGCGGGCGACTTGAGGCTGCGCTGGGCCAGGATCAGCGGCGCGCCGTCGATGACTCGCTCCGCGCCGAGCGCTCGGCTGAGGCCCAGCCAGATGAAGGTCGCCGCCTGATCGTCGACCGCCAGGACGCCGCCCTCCGGCAGACGCCCCGCCGCCAAGGCGTAGGGGCTCTCCTCCTCTTCCCAGGTCAGGATGTCGCCGGCGATGGCGTTCGACGCCGCCGTCAATCCCGCGACCTTGTCCAGCTCGAACCCGGGGCAGACGTACTCCACCCGACCGTCGGCGTGGATCAAGGCCCCGCTCAGCCGTTCCGAAGGATGCCAGTCCAAACCGGTATAATAGCGTAGCGACGCCGTAGGACCGAGAAGCAACGCCGCCGTCCCTTCCGCCTTCAGCCGTGCAGCCAAGGCCTGAATGCGAGCGCGCCGCTCAGCAGCAGTGATGGGACCGGCGGCGGGGGGAAGAAACGTCATGCTATCAACGTATATAGTATATTATTTATCGTGCTGCTTCTCTCATGGCTTGGAGTATCGAGCAAGAGCCGGACAGACGCGCTTCCCCGGACACCCACCCATGCGCCCGAGCCATGATCCGTTCGGCGAGCAGCCTCAGGGCGTGACGATATGGCGCAAAAACGCCCTTTCGGACGAACCTTATAACAGATTGCCTTCAACTCGGCCCTTTCCTACCTAGGCGGCCATGCCTCGGTCGATGATGACATTGGCGAACCTCTTCGCGGCCTTGATGCTGGTCATCGCCGTGTTTGTGGTTGCGCCTGCGGCGGATGCGGCGACCTGCGCGCCCGACGCCGCGATCGCGCATCAGGCCATGGACATCGCCCACGGCGAGAATGGGGAACACGCCCAGGACGGATCCAAGGGCGATCACGACCGCATGGGCGGCGAGATTCACGGCCACTGCCATCACCCCGGCGAGCGCGCGTCCAGCGGCGATTTCAACATCGCCAGGCCCCAGGTCCAGGCCAGCCGCTACATCCTGCGCGACGACAGCACCGTGTCGTTCGCCTCCGACGGACTGAAGCGCCCTCCCAGAAGCTGATCGGAAGTCTGCGCCCTCGTGCGCCCTTCTTCTGATCATCTCTGGAAATCAAACATGTCTCCGACACATCGTCGTCGGCCGCGTCTGGCGGTCGGCTGCGCGCTCGCCGTGGTCGCCGTTTTCGGCGCCGCCCCGGCGTGGGCTGATCCCGCGCCCTCCTATGGCGAACTGCTCGCCCAACTGGGCCGAACGCCCGCCGCCGTCGAAGCCGACGCCCTCAGCGACGCCGCCGAAGCGCGCGTCCGTCAGGCGCGCGTCCGTCCCAATCCCAACCTATCCATCAACCTTGAGAACGTCGTCGGGTCCGGCCCCTATTCCGGTCTCAGCGCAGGCGACCTCAGCCTGGCGTTCAGCCAGGATCTGGAGC
>NZ_GL883086.1:20661-51938 GCF_000204035.1 Brevundimonas diminuta ATCC 11568 | reverse complement strand
CTCAGGCGTCGTGACCAATGTTCAGGTCGGCCCCGGCGGCTTCGTCGCCCAAGGCGCGGTGGTGGCCGAAGTGACCAATCCGGCGCGGGTCGAGCTGGTCTTCAACGCCCCGCCGCATCTGGCGGCCCAGGTGCGCCTCGGCTCGCACGTTCGCGTCACCGGTCCGCAGGGCGAGTTCAACGCCCTGGTCACGGGCGTCGCCGCCGACGCCGGTCTGCAGGACAGCGGCGCCACCGTGATCCGTGCTCGGCCCGAGGGCGGCCGCCTGCCGCCCGCCGGATCGCCCGTCACCGGCGCGGTCGTCACCGAAGGTCAGACCGGCGGCGCCCTGACCGTTCCGTCCGAGGCAGTTCAGACGGTCGACGGCGCCACGGTGGTCTTCGTCCAGGCGGACGGCGGCTTCCGGGCCCAGCCCGTGCTGGCGGGGCGTCAGGCCGGGGGGGCCACCGAGATCCTGCGCGGCCTGACCGGGAGCGAGAAAGTCGCCTCGACCAACGCCTTCCTGCTCAAGGCCGAACTGGCCAAGGGCGAAGCCGAGCACGGCCACTAAGGGAGGGCGATCATGTTCAAAGCGATCATCGAGGCGTCCGTCCGCTTCCGCTGGTTCATCGTTCTGGCCACGACCCTGGTCGCGGCCTGGGGGTTGTTCCAGCTGACCAAGCTGCCGATCGACGCCGTGCCCGACATCACCAACCGTCAGGTGCAGATCAACACCGTGGCCCCGGCCCTGGCCCCCGAACAGATGGAGCGTCAGGTCACCTATCCGCTGGAAACGGCGATGGCGGGCATTCCGGGAATCCAGAGCACCCGATCCCTGACCCGCAACGGCTTCAGCCAGGTGACGGTCATCTTCAGCGACGCCACCGACATCTACTTCGCCCGCCAGCAGGTGGCCGAGCGGATGGCCCAGGCGCGCGAGAACCTGCCCGAGGGCGTCGAACCGGCGCTGTCGCCCATCACCACGGGCCTGGGCGAAGTCCTGATGTGGACGGTCGACCTCAAGCCCTTCGACGCCAAGACGGCGCGCGCGGGCCGCCCCGGCTGGCAACCCGACGGCGCCTATCTGACGCCCGAGGGCGAGCGGCTGGACACGCCGCAGGCGCGGGCCACCTATCTGCGCACCGTGCAGGACTGGATCATCGCGCCCCGGATGCGGACTGCGCCCGGTCTGGCCGGCGTCGACGTCAACGGCGGCTATGTGAAGGAATACGCCGTCCGTCCCGATCCGGCGCGGCTGGCGAGTTACGGCCTCAGCCTGAATGATCTGATCCAGGCGTTGGACCGCGCCAACACGCAAGCCGGCGCGGGCTATATCCAGCGCGCGGGCGAGGCCCTGACCGTCCGCACCGACGCCCTGGCCCAGACCGTCGAGGATCTGGCCCAGGCGCCCGTGGTCAACCGCAACGGCCTGGTCGTGCGGGTCGCGGATGTGGCGACCGTCGAGATCGGCCAGGCGCCGCGTCTGGGCGGCGCCAGTCGCGACGGCCATGAGGCGGTGATCGGCACTGCCCTGATGCTGGCGGGCGAGAACAGCCGCACCGTGGCCCAGGCTTCCGCCGAGCGGCTGGAGCAGATCAGCGCCAGCCTGCCGCCCGACATCGTGGCCGAGCCGGTGCTGAACCGCAGCGCCCTGGTCAACTCGACCATCAAGACGGTGGCCAAGAACCTGACCGAAGGGGCGCTGCTAGTCATCGTCGTGCTGTTCCTGCTGCTGGGGAACATCCGCGCGGCGACGATCACGGCCCTGATGATCCCGATCAGCTTCCTGTTCGCGGTTATCGGCATGAACCGCTTCGGCATCAGCGGAAACCTGATGAGCCTGGGGGCGCTGGACTTCGGCCTGCTGGTCGACGGCGCCGTGGTGGTGGTCGAGAACACCCTGCTGCGCCTGGGCCAGAAGCGCGCCGACCTGGGCCGCGCCCTGACCCGTCACGAACGGCTGGGCGTCGCCGCTGGCGCCGCCCGTCAGATGGTCAAGCCCGCCGCCTTCGGCCAGCTGATCATCCTCTTGGTCTTCACCCCCCTGCTGATGCTGGAAGGGGTCGAGGGCAAGACCTTCATCCCCATGGGCGCCACGGTCATGCTGGCCCTGGTCGGCGCCTTCATCTTCTCCTTCACCTTCGTCCCGGCCATGGCCGCCCTGCTGGTGAAGGAGCCCAAGACCGTCCACGTCGATGAGAACGGCGAGGCAGAGGAGCATGAGACCTTCCTGCTGCGCCACGCGCGCCGCTGGATCGAACCGGCCATCCGCGCCGCCGTTGCGCATCCGAAGACGGTGCTGGCCTCGGCGTTCGGGGCCCTGCTGGTCGGCGCTCTGGCCTTCACCCTGCTGGGGCGCGAGTTCATCCCGACCCTGGACGAAGGCGACATCGCCATGCAGGCGCTGCGCGTGCCCTCGGCCTCGCTGGAGCAATCCCTCGCCATGCAGATGGCGCTGGAGCGGGCCATCACGGCCCAGCCCGAGGTGAAGACCGTCTTCTCGCGCACCGGCACGGCCGAGGCGGCGGTGGACCCCATGCCGCCGAACATCTCCGACGCCGTCATCGTGCTGAAGAAGCGCAAGGAGTGGCCCGATCCGAAGCTGCCGAAGGAAGAGCTGATCGCCCGTATCGAAAAGGCCGCCTCGACCCAGCTAGGCAACAGTTTTGAGTTCAGCCAGCCGATTGAACTGCGCTTCAACGAACTGATCTCGGGCGTCCGCACCGATCTGGCGGTCATGGTCTATGGCGACGACTTCGCCCAGCTTCAGAAGACGGCCGATCAGGTGGCCAACGCCCTGCGCGACACGCCCGGCTCGGCCGACGTGCGGGTGGAGCAGGCGTCCGGCCTGCCGACCCTGACGGTCAGCGTCGACCGCTTCGCCGCCGCCAACTACGGCCTGTCGGCGGCCGACGTGTCCGAAGCCGTCTCAGCCGCCATCGGCGGCGCCGAGGCGGGTCAGATCTTCGAGGGCGACCGCCGCTTCGACGTGGTGGTCCGCCTGTCGGACGCGGAGCGTAACGATCCCGCCGCCCTGAACGCCCTGCCCGTCACCACGGCGAGCGGCTTGACCATCCCCCTATCTTCGGTCGCCCGCATTCAGGTGAAGGAGGGCCAGAACCAGATCAGCCGCAACGACGGCAGCCGCCGCATGGTGGTTCAGGCCAATGTGCGCGGCCGCGATCTGGGCGGCTTCGTCGCCGACGCCCAGACGCAGGTGGATCAGCAGGTCAGCCTGCCCGCAGGCTATTCGCTCAAATGGGGCGGCCAGTTCGAGAACCTCAAGCGGGCCGAGCAGCGGCTGGGTCTGGTTATCCCTGTGGTCTTCGTCCTGATCGGCATCCTGCTGTTCATGGCGCTGGGATCGTTCGCGGAAGCGGGGCTGGTGTTCGCCTGCGTACCGCTGGCGCTAGTCGGCGGGGCGCTGTCGCTATTGCTGAGGGGGATGCCCTTCTCGGTCTCGGCGGCGGTCGGCTTCATCGCCGTGTCGGGCGTCGCGACCCTGAACGGCCTTGTGCTGATGCAGGCCATCCGCGAGCGGCTGCAGGCGGGTCAGACACCGCGCGACGCGGCTCTTCTGGGCGCCTTCAGCCGTCTGCGGGCGGTGCTGACCACGGCTATGGTCGCCATCGTCGGCTTCATCCCCATGGCCATCGCCACCGGGGCGGGCGCCGAAGTTCAGAAGCCGTTGGCCACCGTGGTCATCGGCGGCCTTCTGACGGCGACTGCCCTGACGCTGCTGGTGCTGCCGACCTTCGCGGCCAAGGCCGTCAAACACCGCAAGACGGAAGGAATAGAGGATTGAGCGGATCTCATCATGGAGAGGGGCTTCAGCGCCGCACGCTGCTGATCGTGCTGGTGCTGAACGTCCTACTGTTCGTCATGCTCGGACTCGGCGGCCTGTTTGCCGAGTCCAGCGCCCTGCTGGCCAACGCCGCCGACAACGGATCGGACGCCATCGTCTATCTGATCAGCTTCCTGGCGGTCGGGCGGGCGATGGCGTGGAAGCGCGGCGCCGCTCGGTTGTCAGGGATCATGCTGCTGGTCTTCGCGGCCGGGGTGCTGATCGACGTGGGGCGGCGCTGGATCGTCGGGACCGAGCCGGTCGGTTGGACCATGATGGGCCTGGCCGTCATCGCGGCGGTGGTGAACCTGATCTGCCTGATGCTGATCCGGCGTCAGGGCGGCGACGACGTCAACATGCGCGCAGCCGAGACCTTCAGCTTCAACGACTTCGCCTCGAATGGCGGCATCCTGATCGCCGGGGGTCTGGTCATGGCGCTGGATCAGGCGTGGCCGGACCTGGTGGTGGGGCTGATCGTAGCGGCCATCGCGGTGAAGGGCGGCGTCGACATCCTCAAGGACGCCCGTGAGAGTCGGCCCGTTTCGCAAGAGACCGAGGCGAACGCCGAAACCTGAACCGTCGCGGGCAAGCCGGGGAGCCCCCGCGCTTGCCCGCGACAGCGAACATATGTCGGCGCCGGGCATTTAGCCTGTCGAGGAGAACCGACATGGCCGCTCGCCCCACATGGCAAGGACACCTGAAGCTGTCGCTCGTCACCTGCCCGGTGGCGCTCTACACCGCGACGACCAGCGCCGCCGACGTGCGCTTCCACCTGATCAATCCGGACACCCACAACCGCATCCGCATGGTGCCGACCGACCCCGACGCCGGTCCGGTGGAGCGCAGTCACTTGGTGCGCGGCTATGAGGTGACCAAGGACGAATACGTCCTGTTCGACGACGCCGACTTCGACCAGGTGCGGCTGGACAGCACCAAGACCATCGCCATCGACAAGTTCGTGGACGAGACCGACATCGACCGCCTGTATTGGGACGATCCCTTCTTCGTCGTTCCCGAGAAGGGCGCGGGCGTCGAGGCCTTCGCCGTCATCCGCGACGCCATGCAGAAGCAGGGCAAGGTCGCGCTGGGTCAGCTTGTCCTGCGCGGCAAGGAACGCCAGCTGGCGCTGGAGGTGCGCGGCAAGGGCCTGCTGGCCTACACCCTGCGCGCCCATGACGAGGTGCGCGACGCCGACGACTATTTCGACGACATTCCCACGGTGAAGGCCGACGCCGACATGGTCGAGATCGCCGCCCGCATCATCGCCCAGAAGGAGGCCGACTTCGACCCAACCGCCTTCAAGGACCGCTACGACGACGCCCTGCGCGAGATGATCAAGGCCAAGACCAAGGGCGGCAAGGGCCTGGTCGACGTGGCCGAGCCGGACGACACCAACGTCATCGACCTGATGGCGGCGCTGAAGAACAGCCTGAAGGGTTCGGCTGGCGGGGCCCGCAAACCGGCGGCGAAGAAGCCCGCGCCACGCAAGAAGACGGCCTGAGCGTCACTCCACGCCCATCTTGCGCAGAGCCGGTCTCAGGCTGACGGCGGCGGCGCGGAAATCGGCCCAGGGATCGGGCCGCTTCAGCAGCTCGGGCCAAACCCACAGATTGTAGTCCGCAGGCCTCGGTCCCGGTTTCACCTGATCCCACGACAGGGGAAAGGCGATCCCAGCCCCCGGCCGCGCGCGCGGCGACCAGGGCGCCACGGCGGTCGCCATCCGTCCGTTGCGCAGATAGTCGATGAAGATCTTTCCGCCCCTCGCCTTCTTGGCCAGGGTGGTGGTGAAGCGGTCGGGCGCCTCGGCCCTGATCGCCTCGGACACGGCCTTGGCGAAGGCCTTGTTCTGCTCCCAGGTCACACGAGAACGCCCGTCGGCGCGGATCGGCGCGACCACATGAAGACCCTTGCCCCCCGTCGTCTTGACGAAGGGCTTGAGGCCCAGCGCCTCCAGCTTGGCCTTCACCACAAGAGACGCCGCGATCACGTCGTCGAAGTCCAAGCCCACGTCGGGGTCCAGGTCTAAGGTGATCTGCTCCGGCGTCTCGGGATCGCCCGGCTTGCAGCCCCAGGGGTGCAGCTCCAGCCCGCCTGACTGAGCGACGGCGACCAGGCCGCCCACATCGACGACGGCGACATAGGGCGTGCGCGCCTTCACATCGATCAACTTCAGACGAGGGTTCGATCCGGTCATGGCGTGGCGCTGGAAGAAGACCTCGCCTTCGATGCCGTCCGGGGCGCGGATGATCGACGTGGGCCGGTCGGCCACATGGGGCAGCAGGCGCTCAGCCGCCGCCTCATAGTAGCGCGCCAGGTCGGCCTTGGTGATGGGCGGGCGGCCTTCGCTCGCCGGCCACAGCACCTTGTCTGGGCTGGAGATGACGACGCCCGCCACCGTGACCTTGCCGCCCTTTTTCGATGTCGACGGCGACGCAGGCGGCTGGGGCGTCTCGGTGACGTCCTCGGCGGTCTTGTCGTCGCGCAGGCCCTTGAAGGCCGCCTGCCGCAATGAACCTGACTCGGTGTAACCGCCGTGCTCGATCTCGGCGACCAGCCTGGGCTTCACCCAGTGAATGCCCTTGTCGCCGTCGGGCGCGCCTGCGCCGGTGAAGGGGCTCCTGTCCGACGCCTCGGCCTTCAGCGCGGAGATCAGCAGCCGCGTCGCCGCCTCGCCGAAGCCTGTCCCGACGCGCCCGAGGTATTTCAGCCCGCCCTTCTCGCGCACCCCGACCAGCAACGACCGGAACCGGCTGCCGCCCTCCGACGACCAGCCGCCGATGATGACCTCGTCACGCCCCCGGCACTTGGACTTGACCCAGGTCGAGGAGCGCCCGGCGTGATAGGGCGCGTCCAGCTTCTTGGAGATCACGCCCTCCAGATGCATCCGGCAGGCGCTTTCCAGCACCGCCTGCCCCGTCGAGGCGAAGTGCTCGACGTAGCGAAGACGCCCTCCAGCCTTGGCGCCGAGGCGGTCGATATAGGCCTGCAATCGCGCCTTGCGGTGCGACAGCGGCAGCTTACGCAGATCTTCCGTCCCCTCGAACAGCAGGTCGAAGGCGAAATAGACCAGCCGCCCCGTCTCCCCCTCGGATATCGCCGCCTGCAGGGCGCTGAAGTCCGGCATGTCATCCTCGTCCAGGGCGCACAGTTCGCCGTCGATCACCGCATCGGGCCAACCGGCCGCATCCGCCGCCAGTTCGGGGAAACGATCGGTCCAATCCAGGCCCTTGCGGGTTCGCAGCACCGCCTGGCCGCCGCCGACGCCGATCTGCAGCCGATAGCCGTCGAATTTGATCTCATGCGCCCAACCGGCGGCTGAAGGCGGGTGGTCCACCGCCTTGCATAGCTGGATCGGCACGAAGGCGTGCGGCCGCTTCGCCTTGGACGCCGCCTTGGACGGCGCGGGCATCGGCGGCGCCTTGCGGCGGGTCGGCTTGGAGGAGGTCCATTGCGCGTCCCCCTCGGCGATCTGGGCCAGAGAGCGGCCGGTCGTCACCGAGGCGTCGATCTCGGCCAAAGCGTCGCCCTCGCCTGCCACGGCGTATGCATCCTTCTCCTTCAGCAGCAGCCAGTTGTTGCGCTTGGACGGCTTGCCCCGGTCGCTCTTCAGCCGGATCAGCGCCCATTTGCCCTTCAGCCGCTCGCCGTGAAGGATCATCTTGATCTGGCCGCGCGCCCAGGCGGCCTCCAGATCCGGCTCCTGCGGCTCCCAGGTTCCAATGTCCCATAGCTGCACCGTGCCCGCGCCGTAGTTGCCCGCCGGGATCGTCCCCTCGAACCCGCCGTAGTCCAGCGGATGATCCTCGACCTCGACCGCCAGGCGCTTGACCGACGGGTCGCGCGACGGGGCCTTGGTCACGGCCCAGGATTTCAGCACCCCGTCCGCCTCGATGCGGAAGTCGTAGTGCAGCCGCGTCGCCGCATGGCGCTGGATCAGGAAGCGCCGCGCGCCGTCTCCGGCCCGCTTGGCGCCCTTGGGTTCCGGCGTCTGCTCGAAACGCCGCTTGGCCTGATAGGTCTTCAGCTCTCCGCGCATGGGCGATTAATCCGCCCGCGAGGAAACCGTTGCGCGGGGAGCCGGCGGCGATCAGACGCCCGTGATCGCCCCATCGGCGCGGTTCACGCCGACCCGCTTCAACGTCGTGACCTCGAACGGCTTGGCGAAGATGGTCGAGACCTGCATCAGGGCCGCCTCGGCCCGGTCCTCGGTCAGGGTCAACAGGATGAACCCCTTCGCCGACTGGTCGCAGAAGCGCACCTCGTCATTGGCCTGCATCAGCGCCGCGCCCAGGGGAAAGCCGCCGATGGCGTCGCCGATCGAAGGGCTGGAGACCGCGCTGGTCCCGAACTCCACCGCCCGGCGCGCGCCGCCGGCGTCCTTCAGCTCATTGACCCAGAAGGCGTGGCTGTCGCCCGCCAGGACGATAGGCTGCACCCCCGCCTCGGCGAAGGCGGCGTAGAGCCGCTCGCGCCCGGCCGGATAACCGTCCCAGGCGTCGAGGTTGAACGGCAGGCCCATCTTGAACAGGAACAGGGCCTGTTCGAACTGGTCGCGATAGGCTTCGGGGATTTGGGCCATCAGCCCCTGAACCTGAGCCTCGGTCAGGGTGCGCGACACGTCGGGACCGGCCACGCGCGCCATGACGACCTGATTGCCCAGCACCTGCCACGGACGGCCCTTGGCCTTGGAAGCGGCCAGTTCGCGCTTCAGCCAGTCGCGCTGCTCGGCGCCCATCAGATCGCGGGCAGGATCGTTCAGCTTGGCGCGGAAGGCGTCCAGGTCCAGCACCGGCTCGCCGTCGGGGCCGTCCTTGGCGGTCAGATCCCTGTCATAGGCCAGCGGTTCGGTGCGGCCGGTCAGGCGGGTCTCGACCATCATCAGGCTGGCCAGATCGCCGAAGTGGAAGCTGCGGTGGATCGCCTCCTTCAGCGCGCCGGGCGCGGCTTCGCGGATCGGCATCCACTCATAATAGGCCTTCAGCGCCGCCGCCTTGCGTTGGGCGAAGTCGCCTTCGGTCTCGGGCTGATGGTTCTCGGCGCCGTGCAGCCAGGCGTCGTTGGCCGTTTCGTGATCGTCCCAGACGCAGATGAAGGGCGCGCGGGCATGGGCGGCCTGAAGGTCGGCGTCGCGCTTGTACTGGGCGTGGCGCAGCCGATAGTCGGCCAGGGAGACGATCTCGTGCGCCGGTTCGGGCACGCGACCCAGCTTCGGCCCCGTCGCCATGCCATAGGCATCGGAATCCGCCCCGTATTCGTAGATGTAGTCGCCCAGGTGGACCACGGCGTCGAGGGTCGGCAGGGCGGCGATCGACTCATAGGCGTTGAACAGGCCGCCGGGGTGCAACTGGCACGACACCACCGCCAGATTGACCGGCGCAACGCCCTCCGCCGCCAGAGTGCGGGTGCGGCCCATGGGCGAGCGCGTCTCGCCCACAGCGAAGTCGTAGCGATAGTCGCGGCCGGGGCGCAGGCCCGCCGCGTCGACCTTGACCGTATAGTCGCGTTCAGGCCCCGTCTCGAACCGGCCCGAGGCGACGACGCGGTCGCCCTGCCCGTCCAGCACGCGCCAGGCGACCGAGACCGGCCCGACATGACCGTCCGCCGGGGTGACACGCGTCCACAGGATCACCCGATCGGTCGCCGGATCGCCCGAGGCCACGCCGTGGGCGAAGTCGACAGCGACGCCTTCGGCCGTCGGGACCGTGGCGCAGCCCGCCGCCGCGCCCGCGCCGAACAGGCCCAGAAGGCCACGACGGTTCATGGTCATGGCTCTGATCCTCAGTAGCGCAGGGTGAAGGCGACGCCGTAGCTGGCGCCTCGTCCGGCGATGAAGGTCGGCAGGCCCAGCGCATCGCCGGTGTTGCCCGCGTCCTTGATGTATTCCTCGTCCAGGATGTTGTCGCCGAAGGCCTCGACGCCCCAGTTCCCCGACGACGGGGCGTAGCGCACCCGCAGGTTCAGCAGGCCGTAGCCGTCCTGGTACTCGTCCTGCACCGTGTCGGCGACGAAGTTGCCGGTCTGCAGCTCCGGGCGGTCGTTGTCGTCATCGAAGAAGACCTTGGACTGCCAGGTGTAGGTCGGCTGGACCTCGATGGTCCCGGCCTCGACCGGCAGACGCCAGGTCGCCCCGATCGAGGCCATGTGGTCCGGCGACAGACGGAAGCGGTTGCCGTCGCGCGCGCCCCCGTCGAAGCGCGAGTGGTTGTAGCCGTAGGTGCCGAACAGATCGAAGGTCGGCGTCGCCGCGAAGGCGACCTGGCCCTCAAACCCATAGGCGTTGGCCTTGCCCGCATTGACGGTGACGAAGCGGGTGCCGTCCTGCTCGGTCGTCTGGAAGTTGTCGTAGGCGTAGTGGAACACCGCCCCGTCCAGACGCAGGCGGCGATCCATCAGCGCCGTCTTGTAGCCGACCTCGAAGCTGTCGACGGTCTCGGCGGGGATCACCTCGAAGGTCGGGGCGCCCAGCGGAACGGACGGGCCGCGCACCTCCAGCACCTCGGGGCGGCGGCCGCGCGCATAGTTGGCGTAGAGGCTGGCGTCGTCCGACAGGGCGTAGCGCGCCGTCAGACGCCAGGTGAAGCCGTCGTCCTCGTGATCCGCCTGGATCAGGTCGCCGTTACCAGCAGTCGGCTGGGCGGTCAGGGCGAACAGCGGCAGACCCGAAGCTGCGGGCAGGTTGGCCGCGCCCGGCGTCGCCAGGCCCGTCAGAATGGCCGTGATCTGCTGCTGCAGGCGCTGGGCGCCGGCCAGATCGCCGGCCTGGGCCAGGCGTTGCGCCTGCACGCCGAGCGTCTGCACCGCCACCAGGCCGCCGGCGATGGAGCGTCCGTTCAGCACCGCCGCCGAATAGCCCGTCGTCTTGTCGTCGCGCGTCCAGCGCACCCCGCCCGAGAACTCCAGACGGTCGGTCGCCTTGAAGGTCAGGTCGCCGAACAGGTCATAGGAGGTCAGGTCGGCCCGGTTCGTCGCCGTCTCGATATGGGCGGGCTTCAGATTGCCGACGATGCCGGGGATCAGCGGATGCGCCGCAGCGGGCAGCATGGACTGAAGAATGCCGCCCATCAGCAACGGCGTCGGCGCGGCGTAGATCATCTTCAGCCGCTGACCGCCCAGCGGCGTCGCCAGTTGCAGCAGGGCCAGGCGCTCGTCGAACTGGGTCGGCATCCGCTGGAAGCCTTCCTCGTTGAAATAGCCCGCGCCGACGAAGCCCGAGAAGCGCCCGCCGTTGTCGAAGTTCAGACGGAACTCCTGGCTCCACTGCTCGCCATAGGCGTGCTCGGCCGCCGTCAGCAGCGGCAGCGACGTGCCGTCCGGATCGAACACCTCGGTCGAGTCGAACTGGCGATAGGCCGTGGTCGAGTTCAGCGTCAGCGACGGCGACAGATCCCACTTCACCAGGCCCGTCACGCCCCAGACCTCGCGATCCAGCCCAAGGCCGACGCCCCCGTCGAAATCGGCGCCCGGCGTCAGGGCCGCGCCGTCCCAAGGCGCACGCCCGCCCAGGGAGGCGCCCGTCCTCGGATCAAACGGATCATAGGCGATCGACTTGAACGAGGTGCCGCTGGCCGAATCCGTCTGATAGTTGGCGATCAGATCGGCGCGCAGATTGTCGGTCGGCGCCCAGGCGCCCGACAGGCGCAGCGCCTTGGTCTCGATCGAGTTGTAGTCCTCGCCGCCCAGCAGGTTCTCGACCGTGCCGCCGCGCGTCTTCATCCGCGCCGCCAGGCGCAGGGCGCCGGTCTCGCCGACGGACGCGTTCACGAACCCCTCGACCGCGCGATAGTCCAGATCGCCCGCCTCGATGCGGGCGCCGGCGTCGAACTGGCCCGGACGGGCGCGGTTCTGCACCAGGTTGACCGCGCCGATCAGGGCGCCGCGGCCATAGAGGGTCGACTGCGGCCCCTTGGCCACCTCGACCCGCTCCATGTCGAACAGTTCGACATAGGAGCCGCGCGACTTGGAGATCGACACCCCGTCCTGGAACACCGACACGCGCGGCTCGGCGGTGGCGGCGCCCGAGTCCGAAGTGATGCCGCGCATCACGAAGCCCGGATTGTTCGGCGACTGGTTCTGCACCAGGAAGCCCGGCACGAAGGCCGACAGCTGGTCGAACTCCTGCACGCCCAGGTTTTCCAGGAAGTCGCCGCTATAGGCCGTCAGAGCGAAGGGCACCTCGATCGGATCCTGGGCGCGCAGCTGGGCCGTCACCACGATGTCGTCGACGGCGGTCGTCGCCTCGCCCGGCGAAACGTTCTGAGCATGGGCGGCGCTGGCCGCCATCAGGCCCGCGACAGCGGCGCCCGCCAGAAATCCACGCTTGAGGCTGATCGGCTTCATGGTCTTACCCCCTGAGAAAGCAGGGCAGACCTAAAGACGCTGAATGTCGTGGGCGCGACGCGGCGGTCACGGGCGAATGAAGCTGCAACGGCAGAACCGCGAAATTCGCTCGCCGCACAGCCTATCTTTCAAATCGCGTCAGGCGTACAGTCTATCGAACACTAGGGCTTCAGACCGCTGGCGGCCTCGAAGCCATGAGCCGTCCGCCGACATCGATACGCCTTCGCGTTTAGGACTGTCTCAAGAGTTTGGCCGGCGAGACGACAAATGCTCACCGTCTCGCGCCAGTTTCGTGAAGACCGCATCCAACACCGCAGCCCATCGGGCGGTCGCTAGGCCGCACCGGCCTGAGACAGGCTTTCACGGACACGTTCCAGCGCCAGTTCGACAGGCTCTTCGATGCTCATCAGGGCGAAGCTGCCGTTAAGGTCGAAGACGCAGTGGCCGTGGACCACAGCGATCAGAGAACGCGCCAGACGCGGCGCGCCCGCCTGCGCCTTCGCCGGCAAGACAGCCGTCACCTCGTTGACGATGATCTGGGTCAGGTCGCCGCGACGCTGGTTCTGCTCGTCGGTCAGGGCCACGTCCGGGGGCAAATGGTGCTCATAGATGGCGCGCCAGCTATGGGGATTGGCGCGCGCGAAGCCGAAATAGGCTTCGACCAGGCATCGGATGCGGTCTGGGCCGCTGCCTTCCAGCGCCTGGCGCACCTCTTCCGCCCAGAGCTGGAAGGTTCGCGTGTTGATGGCGATCAGCAGCTGATCCAGCGTACCGAACACATTGTAGAGGGTGCCGATCGAATAGCCGACGCGCTTGGCCACCTCGCGCGCCGAGAAGCGCGCAAAGCCCACCTCGGCCATGTGCTTGTGGCCTTCGACCACGAAAAGCCGCTCCAGCTCCTGCCGCGTATGATCCGATCGCCTTCCCATTAACCCTGCATAGCAGAAGCTGTGCAGAGAGCGGGAAGAAACGTCAGTTTTCGTTTTTTATTGATCGATGCTCATTTAAGGATATGAATTGCGCCCGACACGGTGCTTTCGCGCCCTCCCGCATCCGCCTTGAGGTTTCCCATGACCGCGCTTCGCTTCCCGTCGTCCGCTTCGACCGCCGTCCTGCTTCTCGGAGCCGCCCTGACGGCCTCGGTCGCTACACCTGCGGCCGCCGAAAGCGCTGACTGCCGACGCGCCTCCGGTCCGGTCGAGACCGCCATCTGCTCGACCCCGGCCCTCACCGCATTGGACGCCAAGATCGCTGAACGCTATGGAACGGCGATCAGGGGTTATGACGCCGCTAGCGCCGAGGCGCTTCGTCGCGACCAGCGCGCCTTTCTTGCGGCCCGCAACACGGTCGGCGCGCGGCTGACGGGCGCCGACCTGATCGAAGAACTGACCGATCAACTGACGCGGCGTGAAGCATTCCTGACCGATCTGGGCAACGACCCGCTGGTCAGCGTGGTCGGCCGCTGGCGCAATCTCAACGGCGAGATCGTCGTCAACCAATGGGCGACCGGCGTCCTGACGTTCACGGCCACGGCCGCCGACCCGCGCGGCGGTGGCTGGTCCTGCGAGGCCGACGGCAGCGGCGACTGCATCGGCGAAGACGAAGCACGTTTTGACGACATCAGCGGCGCCGCCGCCTGGTCCCTGAACGTGAAGGCCCAGGGCGCGACGCTTGTCGTCAAGGAGACGATCGAGAACGGCGCCGACGCCGTCCCCTATTGCGGTTCGGGCGGTACGCTCTCGGGAACTTATTTCCAGGCGATGCGTCTGCCGGACCCGTCGCGATGATCCGCGCGGCCTTTAAGGGATGGTCCTCGGGCTGGCGAGAACGCCTGGGCTGATGAACTGTCGTCGCCCGGTCCAGGTCAGCAACTTGACCAGGGTTCCGCCCGGCTTGGCGAAGTCCTCGCACGTTTCGGGACGAGGCGGGTCAGGCGCGGCGGCGACCAGCGCGCCCTGTCGCAGCCCTTCGTAGTAGAGGGCGAAATCCGCCTGCTGCGCTTCGGACAGCACGGACTGGCCGAACGCCATCTCCTCGCGGGCGCTGTCGATGATCAGGCGGCTGTCGTCCTCCGACAGACGTTCGCACAGCAGGCCGATCATGACCAATCGCTCGATACGGACGGCCAGTCCCGCTTGAGCCTTGACCAGATCATACTGGAGCTTGGCGTACTCGGGACTGGCCGCCATCCATTCCTTCAGGGCGGCCCGGGCGGCCTCTTCGTCGGCCCCGGCGGGTTGAGCTGCGGCGACGCCGGCCGCACTCATGACCAGCGTCGCAACCAACCCGCTCGCGAAACGACGAAGCGCCATCAGATGCCTCTTTCAGTGCACACGCGCCTTCCCCGGCCTCAGCCCGGAATGGGGCCGATCGGCCAGTTGCTCAGGGATTCCATATCGCCTTCCTCGGAGGGACAGGGCGTGTAGAGGGTGAAGGCCACATCGCCCTCGAAATACCAGTCGGCGCCCTTCTCATAACCGACGATGCCGGTGGAGTAGCAGACCGCCGCCTTGCTGCCGTCCGGGATCATCAGAATGGCCCAGTTGGTCGACCCGGCGCCCGCGGGATCATAGCCGTGAAGCAACAGCCGTCCGCGCGTCTCCGTCACCACGCCGACGACGTTGCCGTCAAAGACGATGGACTTCTGGATGTCGCGATCCACGCCCGAGGCGACCATGGCCGCGCGCACGTCCGGATGCTGGAAGAAGGTGACGCCCTGCACCGGCTCGGTCGGATGCTTGCCGACATAGGCCGACAGCGGCGGCGCCTCGCCGTTCCGGTCAGGCGCAGTTGCCGGCGCTGCGGACGACGCCGGGACATCGGCTTCAGCCGGGGTCGGGGCGGCGGCCGCCCCCTCTTCGGCCTGCGAGCAGGCGGCGAGCGTCGCGGCCAGGGCGAGCGCGAGCAAGGTTCTCAGGGTCATGCAAATTTCCTTCGACGCTTAAGCGACAGATCCTCGTCCAAGGGCAGGACTTATTGATCCACGGCGCGCATCTCGATCGTCAGCGGCTCTTCAGCGGTTCCACGCCCGAAGAGGCTGGCGGTGATCATCTGCCCTTGCGACGCCGCAAACGGCGCGCTCTTCATGGAACGGCCGCCGTCGAGTTCATCGTCGAACACGGTGAAGCGCGTGCACGTCGCCTGACCCAGGCGATCGGCGAACGCCTGATCGATCTCGCCGCGCCAGCCCGGCAGGTTCGTCGGCGCGGACATTTCGATCGTCTTGCCGACGATCCGGCCGTCGCGCCGCCAGCTGTAGCTCACCCCATCCGACGCCGCTGCCGTACAGCCCGTCCGGCCGCAATGCAGCGCGCCCACGGGCGCCTGCTCGCGAAGCTGCTGCTGTTGCGCCTGCGACAGCGTCTGGCCGATGGACAAATCGCCCTTGTCCAGCGACGTGCAGACGGCGCTTTGAGCAAAGGCGCCCGTCGCCGCCAGGCAAGCGGCCGCAGTCAGGCTCGTCATGAAAATACGCACGCAGACCTCCTTGGTTTCTGGCGTCGCTGCGGCGACGCTGATGTCGTCTTAACAGGCGGGAACGCGGCTCTGGCCGTCCAGTCGAAACTGGCCGTCGGCGCCGCGCGTGTAGGTCTCTTTGAAGCTGGCGGATCCGCTGTAGGACACCGTGAAGCTGCGGCCCTGGTCGGCGGCCGTGATCACCCCGTCGACGCCCGCCTCGCCGTCATCGGCGCTGGCGTCCGAGAAATAGGTCTGGATGCGCGCGATCCGCACCGGGCCGGACGGGGTCAACTCCGTCAGTTCGGCATAGCCGCACCCGCGCCCCTGCCACACGCCGCCAGCCTCGGTATAGAGGACCGGATTGGCCGCGATCGCCTTCGTCCAGCCCCATCGCAGAGCCGGGTTGCCGACCACGCCCGCCGCGCCGACATCCAGCCACTCGCCCTGAAGCGCATAAGGGTAGCGCGGCGCGCCCGCGTCATGGTCGAGATAGTGGACCGCGTTCATGCCGCTGCAGGCCTGCCCCGTGCATTCGTTGGCTCCCGTGCTCACCAGGGCGACGCGCGTGTCGGACAGAGGGATGAAGGCCAGCGGCACAAAGCTGTAGACGTCGTCGCCGACCTTTCGCACCGCTTCGTTCCGTTGAGCCTCAGGGAAGGCGACGACAAAGGCGGCCGGTGTTCCCGTCAGGACATTGTCACGATCCACATCCTGGATTTCGATCAGCGACTGAGCCGAAGCCGGCAGCGCCGCGGCCACGGCGAACGCAGCGAGACACACGGCGGCGATGGTCTTTGAGGATTGCATACGAGACTCGTTTCTCGACAGGAGACAGGGATCGACTAACGCCGCAACGCATGGCGCGAAGACAATTAAACACTGTTCATAATCGATGACAACCCGCCTTTTTCATCGCGCGATCAGGGCTTGCACATCCGGACCGGCGGGCCGCGCCGCCGTGCGATCTCGGCCACAAAAACTCGTCATGAAATTAGAAATTCTACATTAGAAACGCGCCGCTCACGTGCCTTATTGCGCGCCCAATTGTGACTTTTATTGCGGTGCAGCATTTCCATGATCAGGCCATCCCTGACCGTTCTCGCCTTCTTCTCAGCCGCTGGAGCGTGCAGCGCCGCACACGGGGAAGTCTCTGAGAATCTAACAGATCAATCCGCAACGACGTCGGCCTACTCCGTCTCGGATGTCGTCGTGACAGGCTCCAACATCCGCCGCGCCAACACCGAGGGCTTCAACCCGGTCCAGGTGATCGGGCGCGAAGAGCTGGAGAGCTCGGGCAAGTCGACCACGGCGGACCTGCTGCGCTCGATCTCGGCCAATACCGGCAACGGCTCGAACGAGACCCAGAACAGCGGCTGGTCGTCGGGCGCGGCGGGCATCGGCCTGCGCGGCCTGTCGCAGAAGAACACCCTGGTGCTGCTGAACGGGCGGCGCGTGGCGAACTACGGCTTCCCCGGCGGCGGCCTGTCGGACACCTTCGTCAATCTGAACGCCCTGCCGATGGTCGCGACCCAGCGGCTGGAGGTGCTGAAGGACGGCGCCTCGGCCGTCTATGGCTCGGACGCGGTGGCGGGCGTCACCAACATCATCACCCGCCAGAACTTCCAGGGCCTGGAGTTCGGCGCCAGCTATGGCGTCGCCGGTCAGGGCGGCCTGGAAACCTCGACCGCCAAACTGGTCGTCGGCCACGGCGATCTGGAGACGGACGGCTACAACATCCTGCTGTCGCTGGAGGCTTATACTCGCAACCGGCTGGATCAGGACCAGCGCGACCTAACCAAGTCGGGCATCTACACCGACCTGCCCGGCGGCCGCTGGAACGGCTGGTCGGCCAAGGGCGCGCGCTTCCTGGTCGACGGCAAGTCCGTGCCCTTCCTCGACGCCCAGGGCCAGTGCCCCGAGGGCATGGTGCTGACCGCCAGCGCCCCGATCGACGGCCTGGCCGGCGACACCTGCGCCATCAACCTGGCGCCGCACACGACGCTGATCCCCTCGACCGACCGCTATCAGGCCTATCTGTTCGGGACCAAGCGCCTGACGCCGCAAATCGAGGCCTTCGGCGAGGTGCTCTATTCCTATGTCGAGGGGGCGTCGCTGTTCGGCTCCAGCCCCTTCTTCACGCTGGAAGGCGGGCGGTTCGCGCTGAACGCCCAGACCGGTCTGGCCGAGCCGGTGTCGAACCTGCTGCCCGCCAACAATCCCTACAACCCCTACGGCGTCGCCACGCCGATCGAATACACCTTCTTCGATCTGGGCCGGACGCTGAAGACCAATGAGTCGAAGTCCTATCGTGCGCTGGGCGGGGTGCGCGGCCGCCATGACCGCTTCGACTGGGAGGCCGCCGTCTTCGCCTCAGGCAGCGATGAGCGCGAGACGGTGTCGGGCGGCTTCGCCCATCGCTGGAACCTGGCCGACGCCCTGGCGAACGGCACGCTGAACCTGCATGAGCCCGGCGCCACGCCTCAAGCCGTGCTGGACGGCATCCGTCTGTCGACCCTGCGTCCAGCGGAGTCGCGCCTCTATGGGGCCGACTTCAAGATTTCGGGCGAGCTGTTCAACCTGCCCGCCGGCCAGATCGGCTACGCCGCCGGGGTCGAGTTCCGGCATGAAAGCCTGGTCTCAAGCAATCCGTGGCAGATCGACGCCGGGCTGCAGATCCGTCCCGCCATCGCCGCCGTGGACGGCGAGCGCGACGTCTGGGCCGCCTATGCCGAGTTCAACATTCCGGTCCTGAGCAATCTGGACATCCAGGTCGCCGCGCGGGCCGATGAGTACAGCGACTTCGGCAGCGCCTTCTCGCCCAAGGCGGGCGTGCGATGGAAGCCGCTGGACTGGCTGGCGCTGCGGGCCTCGGCCTCGCGCGGGTTCCGGGCGCCGTCGCTGTCGGAGAACTCGGCCTCGACCATGATCTCCTACGGCTCGGTCATCGACCCTTACGATCCCGACCTGCCCAATTCACGCCAGAGCCCGACCTTCTTCACCGTCGGCAACACCAATCTGGAGCCGGAAAAGACCCGCTCCTACAATCTGGGCGTCGTCTTCACCCCGACGCGTGACACGGCGCTGAGCATCGACTGGTATCAGATCAAGCTCGACAACCTGATCGGCACGGGAAACACCACCGCCATCGTCCAGGGCAACAACCCCGCCGACGTCATCCGCGACCCGCGCGGCAAGCTGCAGGCCGTCTACAACCGCTATCGCAACCTGTCGGCGCTGGAGACCTCGGGCATCGACGTGGACTTCAGCCAGCGCTGGCGCACCGAGGACTGGGGACTGGGCGATTGGGGGACGTTCACCGTCTCCAGCGCCTATACGCACCTGCTGGAATACAAACGGCCGAACGCGGCGGGCGGGCCGCTGCTGGACTACGCCGGATCGAACCGGGGCGCGACCCTGCCGGCGCACAAGGCGACGACGCGCCTGGCCTGGAACCGCGACGTCTTCGACGCCAACCTGACCTGGTATTACACCTCAGGCTATGATCAGGTGCCGGTTGTCGGGGGACAATCGCGCGTGGACGCCTATCACCAATTCGATCTGTATGCGGCGTGGTCCGGGCTAGAGCGCGTGACGCTCTACGCCAAGATCGAGAACCTGCTGGACGAAGCGCCGCCGCACGACGCCTCCTTCCCCGGCGTGCGCGCCCCCTATGACTTCGGCCAGTACGATCTGCGTGGACGCTATTTCCGCGTCGGCTTCGACGTCCGCTTCTGATTGAGACCACCACAATGAACGCCAGAGCCGCCCCTTCCCTGTTCACCCGCCGCAAACTGGCCGCAGGCGCCGCTCTGGCTGTTCTGTTCAGTGCAACAGTGCTGTCCGTACCGACGCCCGCCGTCGCACAGAGCGCCTATTTCTTCCCTCAGGCGGCGGCCGGGGACTTCGACCCCGCCATTCCGACGCCGGAAGCCTTCCTCGGCTATCCGATCGGAACCCACTACACCCGCCACGACCGCATCGTGGACTATCTGCGCGAGCTGGCCCGCCTGTCGGACCGGGTCACGGTCGAGGAGATCGGCCGCAGCTATGAAGAGCGGCCCCTGCTGTCCGTGGTCATCACCTCGGGCGCCAATCAGGGCCGGATCGACCAGATCCAGCGCGCCCATATCGCGGCGGGCGATCCCGGCGGCCCGGCCGCCACGGCCGACGCCCCGGTCGTGGTCGGCCTGTTCTACAGCGTCCACGGCAATGAGACGTCCAGCGGCGAGGCGGCCCTGCTGACCGCCTACTATCTGGCCGCCGGGCGCTCGCCCGAGGTGCTGGACTGGCTGGACAAGGCCGTGGTCGTCATCGACCCGGCCCAGAACCCCGACGGTCGCGACCGCGCCGCCAACTGGCACAACGCCTGGAAGAACCAGCCCGCCGTCTCCGACCCGCAGGACAAGGAACACGTCGAGGCCTGGCCCGCCGGTCGCACCAACCACTATTTCACCGACCTGAACCGCGACTGGCTGGCGGTGACGCAGAAAGAGACGCGCGCCAAGCTGGAGGCCTTCCACCGCTGGCGGCCCCACATCCAGATCGACTTCCACGAAATGGGCGCGGGCAGCACCTATTATTTCGAGCCCTCGCCCGCCGGCATGGAAAGCCCCCTGCTGCCGCGCGCCAGCTACGAATGGAACGTGACGCTGGCCAAGTATCACGCCCAGGCGCTCGATAGCCCCCCCAAGCGCGCGCGCCCGCGATGCGGCATAGGCGGCGAGAAACTGGTGAATCCAAGTGCTCTTCAACAGGGTTCGAACGGACTTCAGCGGCGCGATATAGCCCTCGGTCGGCAGAATGGCTCGCGTGTTATGAGCCTCAATGGTCACGCCGATAGCGCCTTCCCATCCGAGAACGCTGCCCGGTGGAACGACGCCCACACAGATCCGCTGATCGGATGGAAAGAAGCCCAAGGCGCCATTCAGGACGAAATAGAGCGCGTTGCTTGGCGGCGCCTCGCCCGCTTCCAATGAAAGACGGCGCGCCGACTCCGTCAGCCCGACCTGAACCTTCTGTGGCAGCACGGCGTAGACGGGATGGTCCTCCAGTCTCCTCCTGGCGCGCGGAGGCGCACGCCCGCTTCCGACATCGGCGTGAAACCCGGTCATGTTTTGATCCAGTGAGAGCTGCTGGACTTGGCCAGCAGCAACGAACGATTGCGTTCTGATCAATTGTAAACCCCTGCCTGCGCGACGGTTCCTCCAAATATGAAAAAGGAGGCCGCCGTCGCGGCCTCCTTCTCACCCGAACGAAAAGGGATCAGCGTTCCCTGCCCTTTCGTCCGGCCTCCGAAGCGCGTTCGGGATCGTCGGCGAAATTGCCGCCGCCCGCCGAGCCGCCGCTGTCATCGCCCTGGCGCGTGGCGGACGCTCCGTCGCCTCCCTGCGAAGCCTGTCCGCCCTTCCGACCCGCTTCGGCGGCCAGCTCATGGTCCTTGGAGAAGCTGCGATCTTCCGGATCGACGCTGGACCCGCCCTTGCTGGCGATCTCGCGCTGTTTGTCCTCGTCCATGGCGGCGAAGCCGCGCTTCGACGACGACGAGCCTTGCTGTTGCTGACCCTGTTGCTGGTTCTCAGCCATTGTTCACTCCCTCATTTTCATTGATCGCCCCGAAGGGCTCCCCTCCAACCCGCCCGCCTTCGCCGGGTTCATCCTTCGCCTGCCATTGACCGCCACCCGACAGAAGGCGGTCGCCCCGTCGCCGACGGGAACAATTTCAGGCGCCGTCCTCTCCTCAGTGCAAAGCCATGACGGGAGAGTCCGATGGGAAAACAGAAGCAATCCGAGGGTCGGGAGCGAAACGCCGCCATCCCCGGCGGCAAGCCCGACGCCGACACGCCGGATGAAGCCGTGCGGCGGGTCGGACGCGAATCCCGCCGGCGGGCGGGGCCGGACGGTCCTGACGCGCGAGAGATCGGCGACACCTTCAAGAAGGGGTCTGCTCCCCCTTCGGACGCAGCCCACCAAAGTGCGCCTGAGCGGAGCCGCCGGACGTTATAGCCACCACAATCCTCTCCGTCGCCGGGAGGGATACGGATGTGCATGATCCACCCCGTCGCCCTAGCAAAGCTGCGCGCACCTGAACCATCCTCAAAAGCCGTCAGTGCAGTTTGAGCCGCCCGGACACGCGGCGCATCAGCAGGCGGGACAGGGCCAGAAGCGCCGTGCGCCGCAGGCCGATCACCGCGCGATAGTGGTCAAGGTGCAGACCCATATAGGCCTGACGCGCCAGCCAGCCCTCGATTAGGAAGTTCGGCCCCACCAGACCGCCCATCAGCGATCCCACGCCGCCTTCGCTGCCCAGCGACACCAGGGAGCCGCGGTCGCGATAGACATAGGGGCCCGGATCGCCCGCCTTGAGCAGGGCGCGAGTCAGGTACCTCGCCTGCTGGGCCGCCGCCTGCGCCCGGGCGGGGACGAAGCCGTCGCCGCGCGGTGCCTGGGCGCAATCTCCCATGGCGTAGACGTCCGGCACGGACGTCCTGAGACGATCGTCCGTTACAAACTGGTTGAGATGGCCGGTCTCCAGTCCGAAGTTGCGATTGCGGGGCGACGCCAGTACGCCCGCCGCCCATACGGTCAGATCCGATCGAATCCAGCCCCGGCTGGTCTGCAGCCCGTCCGCTGCAACCTGTTCGACCTTGGCGTTCACGGCCAGGGTCACGCCCCGGCGCTCCAGCTCGCGCGCCGCCTTGGCGGCCACGGTTTCGGGCAGACCGCCGAGGATGCGCGGCCCCGCCTCGACCACCGTGACCCCCAGATCGAACTTCTGATGCGCTCCCAGACCGGCCGACAGGGCTCGGTGGCCTTCGATCAACTCGGTCGACAGTTCGACCCCCGTAGCGCCCGCCCCGACGATGGCGATGTCCAGCCTTTGGCCGGGCGCATAGGCCGAGGCCAGGAAGGCGGCGGTCAGGCGCCGGTTGAAGGCTTCGGCGTCCGCCACGTCCTCCAGCAGGTGGGCGTGCTCGGCGGCCCCGGGCGTATTGAACAGATTGGAGCCGCTGCCCGTCGCCAGCATCAGGCGGTCATAGGCCAAGCTGCGCGCCGGAATCAGAACCCGGCCGTCGTCGTCCCGCACTTCGGCCAAGCTTAGGCTCTTTTCAGCAACGTCCAGTCCCTCCAGGTCTCCGAAGGCGAAACTGAAGTGATTGCGCCGGGCCAGCAGCGGATAGGCCAGGCCTTCCTGATGCGAATCCAGCGAGCCGGCCGCGACCTCGTGCAGGGAGGGTTTCCACAGGTGAAAGATGGTCCGGTCGATCAGCAGCACGCGTCGCGGACCTTCCTTGCGGCCCAACGCGCGCCCCAGCCGTGCGGCGAGCTCCAGGCCACCTGCGCCGCCGCCGACAATGACAATCTCATGGTCCATGTCTTCTCCTCTCGGAACGAAGGCCGACAACACTCTTGAGGCGGATATGGATACGGCCGACGCCTGACGCGCCGGCCGCTCCGCGTATGCTACGATGTTTCGTATCGTCCGTCCGCAAACCCCCGCCTCCCCTTTTTGATGTGAAACGCCAGCGCCTAGCCAGGCGGGACGGCGGGCATAGGCCGAGTTCGCCCGGCCCCTGGGCCGGCCCCGAGGTCCGCGCCGGTCAGCGGATCGAATTCGGGTTCGGAACGCGTGCGGGCGGCGAAGGTCTCCACCGCCTTTTCTTCGTCGACCGAAAGCGCCACCTCGGCGCGGCCGTCTCCGCCGTCGACAGCCATTTGAGCTTCGCGCTCGTCGACGGTGTCCCACTGCTCGCCCGTGTTCCACGGTCCGGATGCATCGCCCTCGCCCTGGGACATGTTGTAGTATTTGTCGGCGAAGTCCGGATGGCCCGGCAGCTTGCCCGGCGGGAAGTTGGCGGGGATGGCGTAAAGCGCCTTCTCAAACGACTTCTGATGGGCGACCTCACGCGTCATCAGAAACGTCAGGGCGTCCTTGATCCCCGGGTCGTCGGTGACGTTGATCAGCCGCTCATAGACGATCTTGGCCCGCGACTCCGCCGCAATGTTGGAGCGTAGGTCGCAGGCCGGATCGCCGATCGAGTCCACATAGGCCGCCGTCCAGGGCACGCCCGCCGAATTGATCAGGGCCGCGCCGCCTCCATACAAGATGGACGTGGTGTGGCTTTCGCCCCCCGAGGTCATGCTGGCGTAGAGATCGGCCTCCTCCTCCGCCGCCTCGGCCAGACGCCCCTTGGCGCCGCGGTTCAGCATGGCGACAATCGAACCGATGATCTCGAGGTGGCTGAGCTCCTCGGTCGCGATATCCATCAGCATGTCGCGGCGGCCGACGTCCTCGTCCGCCAGACCCTGCGTAAAGTAGCGCATCGCCGCCGCCAGTTCGCCCTGCGGTCCGCCGAACTGCTCCAGCATCAGGGTCGCCAGGGCCGGATTGGGTTCCGAAACCCGCACCGTGTACATCAGCTTCTTGTTGTGCATGAATATCTCGCGTCTCCTTGCGACGGCGATCAGCGGCTGGGGTTTTCGCCTGCGCGCTTCAGCATGAGGAATTTTTCGGTGAGGGCCGGCAGGCTCTGGTCCACCCAGGCCGCCATACGCGCTTCTTCATCCAGCGAGGCGTTCAGCGGGTCCAGGGCGACAGAGTAGCCGCCATGCTGGGCCAGGACGATCAGTCCCTTATAGGCGGCGACCTCATAGTTCTCGAAAGCGAAGTTGGCGAAAGCGTTCTTGAGGATCTCATCCTCGGCGAAGGTGTGACCCAGGGCGGCCATATTGCCGCTCATGGACATGGCGGCGTCCTTCAGACCTGACGGGCTCTCGTCCAGGCCCGAAAGGATCTGCTCAAGCCGTGAAATCTGCTGCTCGGTTTCGAGCCGGTGCGCCTTCAGCTTCTCCGCCACCTCCATGAAATTTCTAGCGCGGTCGATCTGCCGATCCATCAGGGCCATGGCCTGATGCTCCACGGCATGGGCGTTCTTCAAGCCGGTCACGAACACGTCGCGCCAGACGTCGTCGTTGTTGATCATGTCGATCTCCTTCGGTTTGCGGGTCTCTGGCAAACCAGCGGACCGGATGAGGGGTCCGGCTGTCGGATACCCGTCACTTCATCGATCTCCGCAACGAACCCGCCTTCGATCCATTGGCCCTCGTCGCGGCCAAGGTCGCTCTGGCTGGCTGCGCCACCACGCCCCCGCCGGAGGTGCGGATGATCCCCACGGCTGATCACGGCGTGGGCGTTCGTTTCTCCCGCGGCAACGCCCTGATGGTGTCGAACGGGCGGTCCAGCGCAATCATGCTTTTACCTGTGCGCTACAACGACACCCAGAAGTTCTTCTTCTCGATCGCCGCCTTCAACACCTCTAGCTATCCGATCAACATCGGCTCGGAGGACGTGCGGCTCTATCTGGATGGGCAGCTCTATCGCGTCCAGGACTTCGACTATCTGCGCCACACGGCCCGTATGTCTGCCCGACGCGAGATGGACCTGGCCTGGGCCGACGCGGCGGTGGATTACTTCCTCACCCTCCAGGAGATAGAGGACCATCCGCGCCGCCACGATATCGCCTACCGCAGCGCCTCGAGGCAGTTGCAGGCGTCGCACGACCACATCCAGCGACGTCTGCGCAGACCATCGCCACTCTGGGCCGGACCATGCTGGAGACGACGACCATCGACCCCGGCACGCCCCACGGCGGCGCCATCTTGGCGGGACAGACGGAAGTACACGGCAGCCTGGCGGCACTGCTGGCTCTGGGTCAAGCCCGAAACGCAAAAAACCCCACGGCTGGAAGCCATGGGGTTTCCGCAGATCAGAGCCTCACGTCCGGATGTGATGCGGGAGCAGGATTTGGGCGATACCTCACACTTAACTTCCTCACCTGAGATTTTAGCCGACAGACTCTAAAACTCGGCCGATGCGACTCTGAGGTCCGCCAGGAATTTGGCGCGTTCGCTATCCCTCGCAGCAGGAACAGGCAGGCGCAGCAGATAAGCAGGGTGAACAGTAAGAAACACGCGCGCGCCGTCGTCCGCCGTGATGACCCGGCCCCGCTCGGCCTGCACGGCGGGTTTCCGGCCAAGCACCGCCAGACCCGCCGTTGCGCCCAACGCTAGGATCAACCGAGGCTTCACCAGACGTCGTTCATGATCCAACCACCAGCGGCAGGCCTGAACCTCGCTAGGGCTTGGCGTTCTGTGCAGTCGGCGCTTGCCGCGCGGTTCGTGCTTGAAGTGCTTGACCGCATTAGTCAGATAGAGGTCACGACGATGCAGGCCCGCTTCTTCAAACGCCGCGTCCAGCAGGCGTCCAGCGGGACCGGTGAAGGGTCGTCCGACCAGATCCTCCTGATCGCCCGGCTGTTCGCCTACCACCATCAGAGCCGCACGCTTGGGGCCCTCGCCGCAGACGCCCTGGGTGGCGTCGCGCCACAAGGGACAGCGGCGGCACCCCTGAACGCCCCGCGCCAGCTCATCCAGATCGCCAGGAACCAGATCGTCGGTCGGCGCGCGATCGACGGAAGGTGCGCGGACGCGCTGGAAACGCTCATTGGGTTTCGGTGCGGACTGCGTCACCATGGCTTCGGTGCGAACCGACGCAGCGGCGGTCAGTTCCGGTATCAGCGCCGCCTCGGGCAGGTTCTTCCAGTAGCGCTTGGGCATTTCCGACCGCATCGCCTGAAGCCGCAGCCGTGCGGGATTGAAGGTCGAAGCGTAATAGGTGCGCCAGAAGTCCTCCACGGCGTCCTCGGCCGGGGCCTGCGCCTGTTCGCCGGCAGGGCCGAAGGTCAAGGTCTCGCCGTGCCAATGAGCTGAGCCGTCCGGCGTCAGGATCGTCCATCGCATGGCGCTGAATCGCCGGGCGAAGAAGGGCGCGGTCGCCTGCAACACGCGATGCGCCGGCTCGAACCAGGCGACCCAGTGATCGCCTGCCTCATCCTCAGCTTGTCGGAATCGGACGAAGGCCTTCATCTTGTGGGCGGCGCGGCGCACCGCCTTCACCCGATCAGCCGCCTCGGCCACATCCCGATCCGACAGGACGGCCAGCAGGTCAGGCCGATCCTTCAAGCGCCACAGCAGGCGATACATCAGATCAAAACGATCCTCGGATCGATGCTGGATCAACTGCGCCGCCGTCTCCATGAAGGCGCGCGGGGCATGGAATGCGCCCTCGACTTCGGGAAGAGCCGCCGTCTCGTCAAACAGGTCGCCGCGCGAACGGCCCACGACGAACCGCACCTGTGCCGGCTCGACGCCCGCCAGCCTCAAACGCCGGGCCGCCTCGCGCCAGCTGTCGAAATCAAGCGGATCGGCCAGGACAAGGGTATGCATCAGAACAGGCTCAACTGTTCGGCCTTGCGCCGGGGGGCCAGGCGCGCACGCAGGTCCGCCGCATCGGTCAGGCCGCCGGGCGTCCAGTCCAGGGCGGTGATCCACGGCCGCACCGCCTCGATGGAGCGCGTCAGCCGGCCCACGTCCTCCAACCGCAAGGTCCGATGCCGCCGCACGGACAGGATGCGGTCGACCGCCTTCACACCCAGTCCCGGCACCCGCAGCAGCGCCTCACGCGCTGCACGGTTCACGTCGACGGGAAAGGCCTCGCGCCGACGCAAGGCCCAGGCCAGTTTGGGATCGACGGCCAGATCCAGCATTCCATCGTCCGTCCCCTCCCCGATCTCGGGCACGGTGAAGCCGTAGAATCGCATCAGCCAATCGGCCTGGTAAAGCCGGTGTTCCCGCATCAGCGGCGGCTTGGTCGGCGGCAACAGGTTGGAGCCGTCGGGGATAGGACTGAAGGCGGAATAGTAGACCCGACGCAGGCCGTAACCGCCATACAGGGCGGCGCTGCGCGCCATGATCTCCGTGTCCGGCGCCCCGTCGGCGCCGACGATTAATTGGGTCGACTGCCCCGCTGGGGCGAAGGCGGGCGGGCGTTTTCGGTCCTTCTTTTCGGGCCGGGCCGCTTCCAGCTTCAGCCGCACCTGCCCCATGGCCTTGCGGATTGTCCGCGCGTCCTTTTCGGGCGCCAGTCGGCCCAAGGCCTCGTCGCGGGGCAGTTCGATGTTGGCGGACAAGCGATCGGCATACAGGCCCGCCAGCTCGACCAGCCGTGCGTCCGCCTCGGGGATCAGCTTCAAATGGATGTAGCCGCGAAAGTCGTGATCTTCGCGCAGTCGCCGCGCGACCTCGACCAGCTGCTCCATGGTGTAGTCGCCGTTGCGGATCACCCCCGACGACAGGAACAAGCCCTCGATATAGTTGCGCTTGTAGAAGGCCAGGGTCAGGTCCACGACCTCCTGCACCGTGAAACGCGCCCGCTCGACGTTCGATGACACCCGGTTGATGCAATAGGCGCAGTCGTAGATGCAGAAGTTGGTCAGCAGGATTTTCAGCAGGCTGACGCACCGGCCGTCCGGCGTATAGGCGTGACAGATGCCCATGCCCTCGGTCGAGCCGATCCCGCGACCGCCCAAGGAATCTCGTTTAGCCGAACCCGATGAGGCGCATGAAGCGTCATACTTCGCCGCATCCGCCAGCACCGCCAGCTTTCGTCTCAAATCAATCTGCGCCATTTGTTCATGATATGTTCCATTCATGGGATGATCCAGCTTGGCCGGAGCGTTTTCTCAGAACGCCAGCGGTGCGGTCTGCCAGGTCACGCCGACGGCGGCGACCAGAGCGCCTGTTAAGGCGACACGCCGCTCCCAAAGAGCCGGCCCCTCCGGCGCCGGACGCCGCGCCATGGCGAAGGCCGCGACGGCGATCAGCGTCAGACACAGAAGGCTGAAACCCAATCCGATCCAGCGACCGGCGACCGCCTCGGTAGAGGACCACACGTCTGCGGCGCTGGCCAACAGGTAAAGCCCCAGAAAATGCGCGGCCCAGATCAGCAGCCCCGCCGTCATCGCCAGCCAGCGCCTCATGCGCCGGAGCCCGGAAACAGTCGGATCAGCAGCACCAGGATCACCGCCTGCGCCGCCGTATAGGTCATGAAGAGGCCGATCAGGTCTACCGTCGACGGCCGCTCGGCCGACAGCCGCCTGAACGCCCGTCGCAGCAGGATGTAGAGTCCCATTAACATCCCGATCCCGGCGAACGTCGCCGACCAGCCGAGCAGGGCGAAGACGGCGGCGCCCTGGCTGGTGGCGGCAGGCTTGAGCCCCGCGGTCCACCAGGCTTGGAGCTCAAGCCCTATCGCCGTTGCGGCGCCGATGGCGCTGATGACCAGAAGAACCGTAGCGAGCGTCTCCGCTCCCTTCCCGGTCCGGCGCAGAACGCGCGGCGCCGCTGCGGCGCACAGCCCTCCTAAGGCCAGACCGCCCAGATGCAGCATCATCGACGCCGTCTCCGGCGGCGCCTGCCACAGATCCGGGCGCCGGCTCCACAGGAAGATGTAGGAAAAGCCGGCCAGCAGGCAGACCATGCCGCCGACGATCAGCACGATCACCATGGCCCACCAGCCGTGGCTGGCCGGACCCGAAACATAGTTGGGTACGCGAACGCCCGCTCCGATGTCGGTCGTCTTGCGGGTATGCGGCGCGTCCAGAAACCAGCACCAGCGCATGATGCAGTAGATCGCCAGCACGCCGCTGACCACGGCGGCGGCATAGGCCTGGATGGTCAGGATCAGGAAGAAGCCTGCCGTGAAAAGAGCGCCGAACACGTGCCAGGGCGACGGACGCGGGAGGCGCAAGACATACTGCGGCTCAGCGTTCAGAGGGCTGGTGACCAGGGTCTGGCGCTCGCCTCCCGCCGCGCCGGGCAAGAACCAGCGCCCCTCCTGCACCTCCTTCGCCAAGCTCTTCTGTTCCCACAGCGGATAGAGGCTCTTCACCACGGGGACGGAGCGCACGGAATAATAGCCGCTGGGCAGCCACTCCAGGCCTGGGCCGTCGTGGATGTTGCCCGCCTCACGCGGGCCGAAGGGGCGGAAGTTGCGGATCATGTCGACGACCCACAGCAGGACCGCCAGGCCGAACAGGAAGGCGCCGACGGTGGAGATGAAGTTGGGCAGATCCCAGCCGCGCCCCGGCAGGTAGGTGTAGACCCGACGCGGCATCCCCATCAGCCCAGTCAGATGCATCGGCATGAAAGCGATGTTGTGCCCGGCGAACATCAGCCAGAAGACCCATCTGCCCATGCGCTCGCTCAGCGGCCGGACGCTGGACATGGGCAGCCAGTAATAGATAGCCGCGAACATGGGAAAGACCATGCCGCCGATCAGGACGTAGTGCAGGTGGGCGACGATGAAGTAGCTGTCGTGGGCCTGCCAGTCGAAGGGCACCATGGCGACCATGACCCCGGTCAGACCGCCCATGACGAAGATGACCAGACCGCCCACGGCGAACAGACCCGGCGTGGTGAAGCGCATCTTTCCGGCCGCTATGGTGGCGATCCAGGCGAAGACCTGCACCCCGGCAGGCACGCTGACCGCCATGGAGGCGGCGCTGAAGTAGTTGATGCTGATCTGCGGCATGCCGATGGTGAACATGTGGTGCGCCCACACGCCGAAGCTGATGAAGCCGGTCGCCAGCATGGCCATGACCACGAGGGGATGGCCGACCAGCTTCGTGCGCGCCATTGCGGGGATGATGGTCGACATGGCCCCGGCCGCCGGCAGGAAGATGATGTAGACCTCCGGATGGCCGAAGAACCAGAACAGGTGCTGCCACAGCATGGGATCGCCGCCCTTCAGCGGGTCGAAGAAGGGCCAGCCCAGCGCCCGTTCCAGCTCCAGCAGCAAGGTCGCCAGGATCACCGAGGGAAAGGCGATGATGATCATGCAGGCGAAGATCAGCATGGCCCAGGCGAAGACCGGCAGCTTGTCCAGCGTCATGCCGGGCGCGCGCGTCTTGAGCACGCCGACGATGATCTCGATCGCTCCGGCGATGGCCGAGATCTCGATGAAGCCGATGCCCAGCAGCCAGAAGTCGGCGTTGATTCCCGGCGAATAGGTCATGCCTGTCAGAGGCGGATACATGAACCATCCCCCGTCCGGCGCCAGGCCGAAGAACAGGGAGCAGAAGAAGGCCAGGCCGCCGATCAGATAGGCCCAGAAGGCGTAGGCCCCGAGGCGCGGAAACGGCAGGTCTCGCGCCCCCAACATCTGCGGCAACAGCAGCACGCCCAACGCCTCGACCGCCGGCACGGCGAACAGGAACATCATCACCGTACCGTGCATGGTGAAGATCTGGTTGTAGGTCTCCTGCGGCAGGAAGCCGGTCATCGGCAGCGCAAGCTGGGTGCGCATCAGCAGCGCCAGCACCCCCGCCAGCACGAAGAACAGCATGGCCGCGCCGACGTAATAGACGCCGATGATGTTGTTGTTGATCGCCGTGATCCACTCGCCGGGACGGCGCGGACCGCACCAGGCGGCCTCCAGTTGCTCCAGCTCGCCGTCCGGACGCGGCTCTTCGGTGGGAAAGCGATCGTATTTGCGGACGTCGAAGCCGGTTTCCGACGTCATTTCAGACTGTCCAGATAGGAGGCCAGGTCGCGCAGCTCGCGCCCGGTCAGCACTGGATAGGACGGCATGCGATTGCCCGGCTTTATCCCCTGGCTGTCGGCGATCCAGCCCGCCATCGTGCCCTGATTATTGGGCAGGATGCCCGCGCCCAGCGTCTGGCGCGAACCGACATGGGTCAGGTCCGGCCCGGCCAGGCCGTTGGCCTCGGTTCCGCGTATGGTGTGGCAGGCGCCGCACCCC
>NZ_GL883086.1:0-19666 GCF_000204035.1 Brevundimonas diminuta ATCC 11568 | reverse complement strand
TCGCTGCTGCCGCGCGCCCGGCCGCGTCGCGCGAGATCCGCCGCCCCGCTCGTTCCGACGGCGACTGAACTCCTCGGGAACAGGCCGCGCGCCCAGAGATTGCCTGTCACACGACTAACAACCCGGTGGAGGCCGCTGATGCACGCCCACAGCTATCGCAATCTCGCAATCGAACTGCTGATCGACTTCGTCATCATGTATCTGGTGATGTTCACCATGATCGCGACGCTCGATCATTTCCGCTTCAACCTGAACAACGTCTACATGACGCTGATGATGGTCGCGCCGATGGCCGTGGTCATGCTGCTGTCGATGCGTTCGATGTTCCAGAACAGACGCGCCAACTGGATCATCATCGGAGTCGCCGCCGTCGTATTCGCCGCCAGCTTCTACGCCATGCGCACCCAGGCGGCCATTAACGACCAGGAACTGATCCGCGGCATGATCCCCCATCATTCCGGAGCGATCCTGATGTGCGGAAAGGCCAAGTTGACCGACCCTGAACTGATCGCCCTGTGCGATGAAATCATCGTCGCTCAAGAGCGGGAGATCGCCCAAATGCAGGCGATCCTGGACCGACTCTAGACCTGGGAGCGGGTGCGGCCGCGCCGCAACCCCCGAACGGTCGTCGCGATCCTTTTCTCCAGCGCGCGCCATCGTCGCTGCCATCGCGTGCGGCGCGGCCTCAGTTGAGGCACGACCGGCAGCATGGCGTGAAAGACGTCGTCGCGGTCGATCAGGTGATGCTTCAGCGCCGCCCCCGCATGAATCGGGATCATCAGCAGAAGAGCGACAATCAACGCCCAGTGCATCCACTCCGCCGCAGCCTCGACCGCCCACAGCTGGCGGTTCGACAAATTCTGCATTGGCAACAGCGGCCATGGAATGAAGCCCGCCGCCTCCAACTGGGTGTTTCGCGCCGTCGCGGAGACCATCGCCCAACCCGACAACGGCAGGCCGAACAGACAGACGTAGAACACATAGTGGGTGACGCGGGCCGCCGTGCTTTCCCACCCCGGCTTGTCTGCGTCATTGATCAGGTCCGGCGCGACCAGCCGCCAGGTCAGGCGGCCGATCACCAGCAACAGCATCAGCACGCCGACGGCGAAATGGGCCTCATAGGCGGCGACCTTCTCGCCGCCGACCGGCAACCGCCCCATCCACCAGCCCCAGCCCAACTGGAACACGACCAGACCTGCCATGATCCAGTGAAACCAGATGGCCACGGGGGAATAGCGCCCCTCATCATGATGACCGGCTGCCCACTCCAGCGCCTGGGCGATCAGCCGGTCGATCATGCCGCCGCCTCGCCCGCCGGCTTCAGCAGACCGTGAATCCGCCACAGGGCGACCAGGAGATAGGCCGCCGCCGCCGGCGCCCACATGATGAGCCCGGCCGCCTGCTGGTCCTCCAGCGGCGTCATGTTCCAAGCCATGGTGCTGGCGAAATGCGGCGCATAGAGGGGCTGGCCCGCGAACACGATCAGGGCGCCCAGAAGCCCCATCAGCAGCATGGCCGCCAGCAAGGCGGCGACGGCCGCATGGCCTCTGGCGCTGCGCACGGCCGCCCAGAACCAGACTGCGCTGCCTAGAATAGTGAACTGCATCAACCAGTAGATCGCATCATGCGACAGGGCCTGGGCATAGAGGCCCGGCGCATGCCAGGCCCAGAAGATCACCGCCTGCGCGGCCGTCGCCGTCGCCAGCCTCGGCTTTCTCATCGCCGGCACACAAAGGGCCAGCAACGGGGCCGCCGCCAGCACCAGAAGCAGGTGGTGCAACGTCCGTGCGGTGAACAACGCCGAACTCAGCGCGCACAGAGGCGAGATGAAGCCGATCACCAGCACGGTCATCGCAGCCGTATATCGCCCCCTTTCCGGCCCGCGCAGCAGAACCAGCCCCGCGACCGTCGCAGCCGTCAGAACGACCCAGAGAATCGGATCGCCGTTCCAGCGGCTCAGCGCCTCGACCGGATCAGGCGCGGGCCCGCAATAAGGTGTCCAGACGGCATCGACCATCCTGGGCCAACGCCTCCGCGCAGCGACGGTTCACCGCTCCTGCTGGCTCAAACGAAGCGGAACCCGGTTTCACCATGCGCCGTTTCCATGCCCTGTTCAGGAACCCGCTCATGTCCGATACCGTCGCCGACCCCGCCTTCGAGCCTCCCGCAGAAGCCCAGGCCTTTTATGAAGAGTACTTGCGTCTGCTGAAGGAATCCGGCGTTCCTTTCCTGCTCTCGGGCACCTACGCCGTGACGGCCTATACCGGAATCCGTCGGCCGACCAAGGATCTGGACGTTTTCTGCAAGCCCGGCGACTACCCCCGGATTCTGGCCTTCTTCCAGGCGCACGGCTATCGCACCGACGTCGAGGACGAACGCTGGATCGCCAAGGTCTGGAAGGACGACAAGCACTTCTTCGACGTCATCTTCGCCATGTCGAACGGCACCATCGCCGTCTCCGACAGCTGGTTCGGGCCGGATCGCATCACCGTCTACGGGCATGAGGTGACGATCACCCCGCCGACCGCCCTGATCCTGTCCAAGGCCTTCATTCAGGACCGCTATCGCTACGACGGCGCCGATGTGAACCACGTCATTCTCAAGCAGGCCGACGCCATCGACTGGAAGTCGCTTCTGGATCAGATGGACCTCTATTGGGAGGTGCTGATGGCGCATCTGCTCAACTTCCGCTTCGCCTATCCGACGGAGCGCGGCCTGGTGCCGGCGTGGCTGATGACGGAGCTGATCGGCCGCCTTCAGGCTCAGGTCGATCTGCCGGCGCCGCGCGTAAAGGTCTGCCGCGGCCGCCTGTTCAGCCCCAGAGACTACATCGCCGACATCTCCGAATGGGGCTTCGGCGACGTGGTGGGCAAGGGCCTGGAGGAACGCCATGACCCCGTCGCCTGAACCCGCCGCCCCCGCCGCTGAAAGCCAGACGCCTCAACCCGGCATGGAAGCCGGACCGAAGAAAAAGCTTCGCGTCGCCGCCGTCGGCGACCTGCACGTCGGCGAGACCTCGCATCGCGCCTATCGCGACCTGTTCGACCGGGTGCATGAAGACGCGGACGTGCTTTGCCTGTGCGGCGACCTGGTCAATTTCGGCAAGACGGTCGAGGTGGAGAACCTGCTGGAGGATCTGCGCGCCTGCCGCATCCCCATGATCGGCGTGCTGGGCAATCACGAGCACGAGTGCGGCCAACCTCTGGAGGTGGCCCGCATGCTGACCGAAGCCGGCGTGAAGATGCTCACCGGCGAGGCCTATGAGATCGACGGCGTCGGTTTCGCCGGGGGAAAAGGCTTCGTGGGCGGCTTCGGCCGCTACATGCTCAGTTCGTTCGGCGAGGCCTCGGTGAAGACCTTTGTCAATGAGGCGGTGGAGGACGCCAACCTCATCGAGAACTCCATCCGCACCCTGCGCACCGAACGGAGCGTCGTGCTTCTCCACTATGCGCCGGTGGTCGACACGGTGATCGGCGAGCCGCCGGAAATCCACGCCTTCCTCGGCTCATCGCGGCTGGCGGAGGTCGTCGATCGCTATGAGAACGTCAAGCTGGTGGTGCACGGCCATGCGCATCGCGGGGCGCCGGAAGGCCGCACGGCGCGCGGCGTCCCAGTCTACAACGTCGCCCTGCCCGTGCTGCGGGCGCTAGGCGACACGCCCTATCGCGTATTCGATGTCTGAGCTCAGGCGATCCCGGCGCCGCCGGTGACGCCCCAGACCTCGCCCGTGACGAAGCTGGCTTCCTGCGACGCCAGCAGAACGTAGACGGGTGCGATCTCGACCGGCTGGCCCGGGCGGCCGAAGGCGCTGTGAGCCCCGAATTTTTCGACCTTCTCCTGAGGCTGGCCGCCGCTGGGCTGCAGAACAGTCCAGAAGGGGCCCGGCGCCACGGCGTTCACCCGCACGCCCTTCTCGATCAGTTGCTTGGCCAGGGCCTTGGTGTAGGTGACGATCCCGCCCTTGGTGGTGGCGTAGTCGAGCAGGATGTCCGACGGTTCATAGGCTTGGATCGAGGCCGTGGTGATGACCGCCGCGCCCGGCGGCAGGTGCGGCGTCGCCGCCTGGCACAACCAGTGCAGGGCGTAGAGATTGGTCTTCAGCGTGGCGTCGAAATCCTCGGTCGAGACCTCGCCTACGTCCTCGCGGAACTGCTGCCGACCTGCGTTGACGACCAGGATGTCCAGGCCGCCGAAGGCCTCGAGCGTGCGCGCCACCATGGTCGCATTCCACGCCTCGTCACGGATATCGCCGGGCAGGGCCAGCGCCTTGACGCCTTCGGTCTCGATCAGGGCGATCACCTCGCGCGCGTCGGCCTCCTCGGAGGGCAGATAGGAGACGGCGACATCGGCCCCTTCGCGGGCGTAGGCGATGGCGATGGCGCGGCCGATGCCGGAATCGGCCCCGGTTATCAGGGCGCGACGCCCCTTCAGCCGCCCGTGGCCGCGATAGCTCTCCTCCCCATGATCGGGCCTGGGCTCCATCTCAGCCGCCAGTCCGGGCGCCGGTTGCGGCTGCCGCGGAAATGGCGGACGCGGATACTGATGACGGGGATCCTGCATTGTCAGACGGTCGGACATGACGGCTCCTGTAGACGTTTGAAGGGCGTGCCTTCCTAAGTCGCCCTCTGTCCGCGCGTTCCCCTCCTGCGGCGGAACGTCGTCTTCAGACGCGACGTTTCCGACGCACCCGAGCCGGAGAAGCCGCATGCCAGATTCTGTTCCCCACGCTCCAGCCGTCCCTGAACCGCGCAAGGGCATGCCCAGCCCGGAACTGGACCGCGCAACCTTTGAAACCCGCTTCCGCAGCCGGTTCGCGGACCCCGCCTTCGATCCTCTGCGCAACGAGATCGACCGCCTGGCCGCCGCAGCCTGGGACGGCTACATCGGGGGTCGGAAATCGCCGCTGACGCGCCCCGCCGGTCCGAGCTTCGCCGAGCCGGACTATGAGTTGGCGCTGGACTGGCTGGACGCCCACAAAGCTCTCCGCGCCGCCGAGGCGCAGCATGACGACGCCGCCATGCCCGCGCGCATCCTGATCATCAACGCTTCCAGCCGTTCCGAGCACACCTGCCCCGGCGAAATGTCCAAGAGCTGGCGTCTGGTCCAGATCGCCCGCGAAGTTGTGGAAAGTCACGCGGGCGTGGAGACTGAAGTTCTCGACCTGTCACGCCTGGCGTCGGAATACGGCCGGGAAATTCATCCCTGCAAGGCCTGCTTCTCCACCGCAGCGGCCCTCTGCCATTGGCCGTGCAGCTGCTATCCCAACTACAGCCTGGGCCAGGTCCACGACTGGATGAATGACATCTATCCGATGTGGGTCCGCGCGCACGGCGTCCTGATCGTCACCCCGGTCAACTGGTATCACGCCTCAAGCCCGTTCAAGCTGATGATGGACCGGATGGTCTGCGCCGACGGCGGCAATCCCGACCCCACCACGACGCACGGCAAGACCGTTCCGATGGCTAAGGCGCTGGAGTTGGCCGACTGGCCCTATCCCCGCCATTTGGCGGGTCGGCGTTTCGCCCTGGTCGTTCATGGCGATGCGGAAGGCGCCGAGAACGTGCGTCGCTCTCTGTCCGACTGGCTGGTTTCGATGGAGCTGTCGCCGGCCGGCGCCGAGATCGATCGTTACATCGGCTATTGGGAGCCTTACGCCACCAGCCATGACGCCTTGGATCGCGATCCCGCCGTTCAAGATGAAGTGCGGCTGACGGCCGAGAAACTGACCTTGGCCGTGCTGGCCCGGCGCAACTGCCCCTCAAAGCCCTTTGAATCTAGCCTAAAATCCCCGCGGCAAAAATAAGAACTGACCGGCGCCGTATGGAACAGGCTCGGCGTCGTTTCCTTCTCCTATCAATACGAAAGGAGTTCTCTTTGCCGCTTGCAAACAAGGAAAAACCGCCGATTTTGCGACGTCCGCGCCAGCTGTTGATGCTCGTCGGAGCCCTTCTGGCCCTGTTGTTCGTCGTCTACCTGGCCACGGCGGCGACCGGTTTTCTCCGCACACAAACAAAAACTCCCGATGCACGAATGACCGGCGCCGAAGCCCCGCTGGAACGCGCCATGTGACGGCATGTCCAGGCTTGAGCATTTGGAACACCGCCGCGTCCCGCCGCTTAAGCTCCCGTCACAGAGAGGATTAAAGACATGATCGATCGCAATCGCCGCCCCCCGGGCGTCCCCGCGACGGGAGACCGCCATGCGCTTCTATGAAGTCGTGGTCGGCAGCGACAGCGGGCCTCAAAGACGCCTGCGGGTGGCCTCGCCTACCGACGCCCAGGCCATTGACGCCGCTGCCCCGCTGATGCGCGTTCACGAGGCCGTTTTGTCCATCCGAGAAACGCCGGACGACGGCCTTCAGCACGCCGACGCGCCCCCGCCCAAAACTCAGGCGGAAGAACTGGCCCCCGTCACGCCCGGCATGGCCGCCAAATCCTGATCAACTAAGGAATCAATATGATGATGAAGCAAACCGCCGCCTTCCTGGCCGCTTCAGCCGCCGCTCTCGCCCTGGCCGCCTGCAATCAACAGCAAGGGTCCGAAGCCGTCGACAAGGCGCAGGACGCCGTTTCCGAGCCGGTGGGCCAGACCTCGGCGGCGACCATGGGCGCCAATATGGTCAGCGCCTATGTCCCGAACGCCGCCATGGGCGACATGTACGAAATCCAGGCCGCCGACATCGCCCTGGAGCGGTCAAAGAACGCCCAGGTCAAAGAACTGGCGCAGATGATCAAGACGGACCACTCGGCCGCCTCGACCGCTCTAAAGGCCGCAGCCGGACAGGCTGCGCCGGACACGACCTTGCCGACCGAGCTGGACCAGCGCCGCAAGGGCTTGATCGACAACCTGCGCTCAGCCTCGGCGGCGGACTTCGACAAGACCTATATCGACCAGCAGGTCGCCGCCCATGAGGAGGCCGTCACCCTGCATCGCGGCTTCTCGGACAAGACGGACGCCCCTGCCCTGGCGGAGCACGCACGCACCGTCCTGCCCAAGATCGAAGCCCACCTGGAGCGCGCCAAGCAGTTGCAATCCAACCTGATCGGCTGAGGCCGGCCGAAAGATAAAACGGCGCGAAGGGGCGGACTGCAGTCCGCCCCTTCTTCTATTCAGCGACTCCCCGCCGCCTTCGGCATTGGCCAGGCCGTCTAATTCGCAAAGGTTGCGTTGCGCCCGGCCCTGTTCATATCCGAACATTAGGAACGCGCAGGTCCGCCTGCCGCTTCGCAGGCTCCCCTTTCATATTCAGGAGAGCCCCATGGCTGAGAAAACGCTGCAGACCCTGTTTCACGACACCTTGCGCGACATCTATTACGCTGAGCGCAAGATCCTGAAATCCCTGCCAAAGATGGCGCGCGCTGCCCAGTCGCCCGATCTCAAGGCGGCCTTTGAAAAACACCGCGAGCAGACGGAAGGGCAGATCGAGCGCCTGCAACAGGTGTTCGAGATCATCGGCAAGCCCGCACGCGGCAAGACCTGCGACGCCATCGAAGGCATCCTGGCCGAGGGCGACGAGATCGCCGAAGAGTACAAGGATTCGGCGGCGCTGGACGCCGGCCTGCTGGCCGCCGCCCAGGCGGTCGAGCACTATGAGATCACCCGCTACGGCACGCTTAAGCGCTGGGCCGAGGTGATGGGGCTGAAGGACGCCGTCAAACTGCTTGATGAAACCCTGCAGGAAGAGAGCCAGACCGACGATGATCTGACGGCCATCGCCGACGCCGCGATCAACGCCGAGGCGTTGAAGCCCGCCGCCTGAATTCCGACGGCCCCGCCGCCTGATCAGCGGCGGGGCCGTCATTCGGCGCTAAACCGGCAGTCGCTCCAGCCGCAGATAGGAGGGATTGAATTCGGCCTCGTCCGCCAGACGGTCCCATTCCAGAATACGGACCTCAGATCCCGTCCACTCCAGCCATCCAGCCTCGCGCATGACCTTCAGCGTACGGTTCACGTGCACGGCGGACATGCCTAGCAGATCCGCAATCTCAGCCTGTATGATGGGGAAGCGAAAGACGCCGTCATGCGCCAGCCCCACCGCCTCCAGGCGGGCGTAAATTTCGCAGACCAGCAGGGCCGTCCGCTCCAGCGCTTCCTGCCGCCCCAGCGCCAGCAGCCACTCGCGATGCATCGCGGCGTCGACCACCGTCTCCAGCCACAACAAGCGTGTGAGATGAGGATGCTGTTCAGTTAATTCGCGCAGACGGTCATGCGGGGCCTCGGCGATAAGACAGTCCGACAGCGCACGCACGCCATGGTCGACACGCTTGAGAACGAAGCTGTGCAGGTCGATGAAGTCGCCGGGCAGGTTGATCTGAGTATACTGCCGCCGTCCGTCGCTCAGATCGCGATAACGCGCGCAGAAGCCGTCGACGACCAGACTGGAATGATCGACCAAAGCGTCTTGGGAGACGATGTCGCTGCCGGCGGGCTTCAGAACCACATGGGTCAGCACGCTTCGCAAGGCCTGCCGTTCGCAGTCCGTGATGACGTCGCGGCGCTCCAGCTTGTTCTCCAGAAGACGGCTGTGATCGTGCATCTCGCTCCCCTACGTTGGCGGAAACACAACGCCGATTCCTCGCGAATGTTGCGAGGCTGGGAAGCCGCCGGTGTTCCCGGGGGCCGCAAATGCGACACAGAGAACCGCGAGGCCTGAGCCGCATTGTCTTCCCGTAACAGGGGAGTTTGTATCGTGAATAGAACACCAGTTATCGAGCGCGCCTTCGAGTTGGCTCGCAGCGGGCGTTTCCGTATCCCTAGCGAAGTGCGAAAAGCCCTGATCTCAGATCGGTATACCCAGGCTGAGCTCTTCCAACTGGAAGGCAAGGCCACGTGGAGGCAGCTTCGCACCCTTTGCTCGGATTCCTACTACCGCGCCTAAAAGAGCTCTGATGACGATGTCGCAAGCGTGACGTTCGAGCGTTCCGACTAACCTATGTAAAGAACGAAACACCTCTGGCCGTGCTGTTGGTCAGGGGGATGAAGAATCAGTCTTATCAAGATGATGTAGACATAGCCGCGGCGTCGCTGGAACGTATGCTGTCCAGCTTCGTCGCGCTGTCGCCCGCCGACATCGATCGCGTCCGCGGCTGGTTCCACGGTCCGGCGCTGTTCCACCCGCCTGGCGGGTCGGTGTCTCTTCATCCCGAACGTCAGGACGCCCGCGTGGTGGCCCGCGGCTGGATCGCGCGTGGAGCCATGCTAGAAGACGGCCGGCGGCAGATCGTGGGCCTCAGCCTGCCTGGCGACGTCATTCTGGCCGCCGACGCCGTGGACGCCGACATGGCGGTCTGGGCCCTTACCGACGCTTCCACCCTCGACGCCTCCCTGCTGTGGGAGGCGATTTCGGAAAGCGTCGACGTCAGCCCCCGATTGCTGGAAGCCTGGCGCCAGGTCCGCTCTGCGGAGCGTCTGCGCCTAGCGCGGCACGTGATCCGTCTGGGGCGTCTCAGCGCCTATGAGCGGACGGCCCACCTTCTGCTGGAATTGTACGAGCGGCAAAGCCGCCTCGGCGCCGCCGAGCCCGGCGTTCTTCATCTCCCTCTGACCCAGGACATGCTGGCGGACATCCTGGGGCTCAGCGCCGTGCATATAAACCGCACGCTGCAGCAGCTCCGACGGGCGGGCCTGGTCGACTACCGGACCGGGCGGGCCATCCTGCCTGACCTGCAGGGTCTGGCCTTGGCCGCGGGGCTCAGCATCGCGGACGATCTCGCGGATGCGCCGCCCAGTCGCGACTAACCCATGTAAGTGGGGATCTTAGGCTTCCGTGGCAGGGCTTCAGGTCAGGAGGCCCCATGCCCGCAGATTCAGCCGCCGTTCTCCCCTCGCCCGCACGGCCTACCGGCCGTTCCCGGCCCAACATCCACGACCATCCGGTCTATCGCGCCCTGCCGTCGGACGCCCAACAGCGTCTGATCGCCGAGGGGGTGGAGCTCGACCTGTCAGGCGATGCACAGACCCCGCTGGACAGGGACCACCTCTGGTTCATTCTGTCGGGGGTTCTGGGCGTCTTTCCCGCCGCCAGCGACGTCTGCGTGGCGCCGATCGTCTCCGGCTCCGTCTACGGCTGGGATCACGCCCTGGGCTCCAGCGGCAGCGGCGCCGACGTGCGCCCGCTTTTGGATGTTCGGCTGTTTCGCGTTCCAGCCGCCGCCGTCCGCGAAGCGCTGGGCTACGACTGGCTGTCGCGTTTCATCGCTCTTCAGGCGGTTCAGCGTTTGACGTTTCTGGAACAGGAAGCCGCCTGCAATGCTTCGCACCGCGTGTCGGAGCGTCTGGCGAAATGGCTGCTTCGCCTGCACCACGGCGGCAACGGCGCGTCGCTTCGCCTGACGCAGGCCCAGTTGGCCGCCATGCTCGGCGTCCAAAGAACGAGCATCAACGCCGCCGCCAGCAACCTGCAGACTATGGGCGCTGTGCGCTTCAGCCGCGGCAAGGCGTCTATCCTGGACGCCGACAGCCTCTCAGATTTTTCGTGCCGCTGCGGCGCGCCCCCCGCGACGGATCACATAGGGGAGCCGAAGCTGCGCTCTGGCGTTGCCTAGACCCAAACTCAGCCAGAGCTGCAGAGATGCTGACGAGTGCGCCCCAGCCGCCGTCTTCCGACGGACTGATCTGGTCCAGCAACGAGACTCCGGGCCTCACGCGTCGCCGGAGCGGGCGAGGTTTCTGCTACCGTGACGCCAAAGGCCGCCTGGTCCGCGATCAGGGCATCCTCATGCGCATCCACGCCCTGGCCATTCCGCCTGCGTGGCGGGACGTCTGGATCTGTCCTGACCCGAACGGCCATATCCAGGCGACGGGACGCGATGCGCGCGGCCGCAAGCAGTATCGCTATCACGCCGAATGGACGGCTCAGGCCGCCTCGCACAAGTTCGCCCGCCTGCCTGATTTCGCTCGCCGCCTGCCGCGGCTGCACGCGCGGGTGGAGAACGATCTATCGCGCCGGGGGCCCTGCAAGGAGAAGGTCGTGGCGTCGGCCGTCCGTCTGCTGGAGATCACCCTGATCCGCGTCGGCAACGCCGCCTATGCCCGCCAGAACCGCAGTTTCGGCCTGACGACCTTGCGCAAACGCCACCTGGAAGTCGACGGTTCGGCCCTGATCTTCGAGTTCCGGGGCAAGAGCGGCAAGGAACACTGCGTCAAGGTCAGCGACCGGCGTCTGGCGCGTGTCATGCGCGGGTTGGAAGGCCTGCCTGGCCAGCACCTCTTCAAATACCGCGACGCCGAAGGCGTTCTGAAGCCGATCAGTTCAGACGACGTGAACGCCTATATCCGCGAGGCCATGGGCGATCAGTTCTCCGCCAAGGACTTCCGGACCTGGGCGGCCACCGTTTCCGCCGCCCGCGCCTTCTGCGAGATGGCCCTCCCCACGTCCCAGACCGAAGCCCGGCGCAACGTCTCAGCCTGCATGAGAACGATCGCGGGCCTGCTTGGCAATACGCCGACGGTCTGCCGGGGTTCCTATGTGCATCCGCGCGTGATTGAACTTTATGAAACCGGAAGCATCACAACCTTACTGCCTGGTCCAGACGCTCAGGGTTTCGATTCGAGCCTGGCGCGATTGCTGGGCGGCCCCGCCTAGATCCAGGCTTCGAGAACTTCGTCGCATTCCGCCGTCTCGATCTGCTGGCCGAAACGGTCGTGATAAAGACCCAGCAAGGCGTCATGCGACTGGTCTGAGGAACTGCACAGAGCGTCCGACACCACCACCACGCGAAAACCCAGATCCACGGCGCCCAGAACGGTCGCCAGCACGCACATGTCGGTCTCGGCGCCCGTCACCACCAAGGTGTCGACCTGGCTCGCCATCAGAGCCGACGCCAGACCCGTGTCGACCCAGGGAGAATAGTGCGCCTTGTCCAGCACCTGTCCGGGCGGAGCGAATGCCTGCAACTCGGGCAGAAGCTCCACCCGTTCCTCCCCCAGATTTTCAAGCTTCATCGAGGCCCATCGCCGCCAATACCGACGCCAGGCTCCCCGCCCCTCATCGGCCGAGCGGGCGGGGATGAACCGGGTGAAACAGGTACGCTCGGCCTTGCGCTCGCACAGATGCACGATCACAGGCAGGACGCGCGGCATCCAGGGCGTGCGCCACGGCGTGTCCTCCGCGAACAGTCTTTGCATGTCCACGCACAGATGGACGGCGTTTGCCGGTATGGGGCCAAAGTGGATGCCGGAAGCCATAGGCAGCCAAAGCTCATGCTCGCAGAGGGTTCCCTTGACGGGCTCGAACATAGGGCGAACAGGCGCCCCCAGCCTCGCTCTTCGCCCAGCCTGTGCGATGAGTCCAGCATAGGTTATTGCACGCTTCGCCCCCGCCTGTAGGCAGGGCGTTCCCGAGGCTCGCCAAGGTTCGCAGATTGATGAAATCGCCACGTCGCCCGTCTACGGGCTCAAAAATGGAAGCCTGGGCGACGCTGGGGCTGGCCCTTGTTCTCGCCTTCTTTTTCGCCACCGGCGTCGTCGCCTGGCGCAACGTGGAAGTCTTGCGGGCCAACAACCAACAGATCATCCATACACACCGGGTGATCGTCGCGGTCGATGAAGTACTGTCCGCCGCTCAGGATGCGGAGACGGGGCAACGTGGCTATCTGCTGACGGGCGACCTTCAGTATCTGCAGCCCTATGAAGCCGCGAGCCGGGACTTGGCTCGACGTCTGGACGAGGTCGGCGATCTGACGAAGGACAGCCCGACCCAGCAAGCTCATCTGCGCCAACTGCGACGCCACATCGACGCCAAGATGGCTGAATTGGGAGCCACCCTTCAGACGCGCCGCACCGAGGGGATGCAAGCCGCCCTGGCGCGCATGGCGACGGATCAGGGCAAGCGTGAGATGGATGCGGTCCGCGCCCAGATCACGCTCCTGCGCCAGGAAGAGCAGCGGGTGCGCCAACTGCGCCTGAACGAAATGGACGCCGCCTATCGGACGGCGCTGATCAGCGGCGTGCTTTCCGGCCTGCTGGGAGCGGCGCTGACGCTTGTCGTCTTCACTCTGATCCGCCGCAGCGCGCAAGCGCGCGCCCGCCAGGAATGGCTGCACGAAGGGCAGGTCGGCCTGGCCGCCGCCATGATGGGAGATCAGTCCCTGGAACAACTCGCGGACAGCATCCTCGCCTATCTGGGGCGTTATGCCGGCGTGCAGGCCGGCGCGCTGTTCAAGGGCGAAGGCGGCCTCTACCGGCGCGTCGCCGCCCTCGGCGTACCGTCTGACGCTCCCATCGCAGAGCGCTTCGGTCTGCGTGAGGGGCTGCTCGGTCAGGTGGCGGCTGAAGGTCAGGTTCTGACCCTGTCCGACGTGCCCGAAGGCTATCTGACGATCGGTTCGGCTCTGGGCCGCGACAAGCCTCGGCACCTGGTGCTCGCCCCAGCGCGAGCGGACGGAGCCGTCAATGCGGTTCTGGAACTCGGCTTCCTTCACGCGCCTGACGAACGGCTCATGGCGCTGCTCGAAGAGGCGGGCCCCGCCATAGGCACGGCTTTGCGATCCGCTCGCTACCGCGCCCAGTTGCAGAACATGCTGGAGGAAACCCAACGCCAGGCCGAAGAACTTCAGGTCCAGAGCGAAGAGCTTCGCGTCTCCAATGAAGAGCTGGAGGAGCAGGGCCGCGCGCTGAAGGAGTCCCAGACGCGTCTCGAGCAGCAACAGGCGGAGCTGGAGCAGACCAACAGCCAGTTGGAGGAGCAGGCCCAACTTCTGGAGACTCAGCGCGACGATCTGGAGCGCGGCGCCTCAGCTTTGACGCTGAAGGCGCGCGAACTGGAACAGGCCAGCCAGTACAAATCCGATTTCCTGGCCAACATGTCCCATGAGTTGCGCACCCCGCTCAACTCGCTGCTGATCCTGTCCAAGCTGCTGGCGGACAACCCGGAGGGGACGCTGTCTGAGGACCAGGTCAACTACGCTCGCACCATTCAGTCGTCCGGCAATGACCTGCTGGCCCTGATCAACGACATCCTCGACCTATCCAAGATTGAAGCCGGTCACATCCAGGCGCGTCCCGAAGCGGTTTCGATGCAGCGGTTGACCGAAGACGTGCGCCAACTCTTCCAGCCGGTGGCGGACGATCGCGGCCTGGCTTTCGACATCGAGTTGGACGCCGGAGCCGATCTGATGGAGACAGACCGTCAACGGCTGGAGCAGATCCTCAAGAACCTGCTGTCGAACGCCTTCAAGTTTACGGAAAGCGGCAAGGTAAAGCTGAGCATATCGGCCCAGCCCGGCGACAGGATCGCCTTCGCCGTGTCGGATACCGGCATCGGCATATCGCCCGAGCAGCAGAAGGGCGTTTTCGATGCCTTTCAGCAGGCTGACGGAACGATCAGCCGCAGATACGGCGGCACAGGCCTGGGCCTGTCGATCTCGCGCGAACTGGCGCGTCTGCTTGGCGGGCGGATCAGGCTGGAAAGCAGACTGGGCGAAGGCAGCGTCTTTACCCTTTCTCTGCCGCGCACCTATGACGCGGCGCAGGTCGCCTCTCGCGAAACGCCCGCCCCTGCCCTGGAAACTTCGTCCCCATCGGACGCAACTCCCGAGCGCCGCCTGTCTCATGTGCCGGCAAGCATAGAGGACGACCGCGATCATCTGGCCGGGACGCGCCGCCTGTTGCTGGTGGTGGAGGATGACGACCGCTTCGCCGCCATCGTTCGCGACCTGTCCCGCGAGTTGGGCTTCCAGTGCATTGTGGCGGGTACGGCGGAGGAGGCCCTCAAGCTGGCCAAGCGCCATCGCCCCAGCGCGGTCGTGCTGGACGTGGGCCTGCCCGACCAGTCGGGCCTGACCGTACTGGATGTGCTGAAGCGCGACGACGACACCCGTCACATTCCGATCCACATCGTCTCGGCCGAGGATCACAGCCAGACCGCCCTGTCGCTGGGCGCCATCGGCTATCTGGTCAAGCCGGTGAAGCGCGAAGATCTCGCCGAGGTTCTGCGCACCCTGGAGGACAAGCTGACCCGCACCGTGCGTCGCGTGCTGATCGTCGAGGACGACGTGGTCCAGCGCGACGCTGTGAGCCGCCTGCTGGCCTCAGGCGATGTGGAGACCGTAGGCGTGGGCACCGCCGCCGAGTGCCTGGAACAACTCAGAAGCCAGACCTTCGACTGCATGGTGCTGGACCTGACCTTGCCGGACGCGTCGGGCTTTTCCCTGCTCGAGACCCTCAGCCGCGAAGCCGGCCACGGCTTCCCGCCGGTGATCGTCTATACAGGACGCGATCTATCGCCCGATCACGAGCAGCAGCTGCGCCGCTATTCCAGCTCCATCATCATCAAGGGCGCAAAGTCGCCGGAACGCCTGCTCGACGAAGTGTCCCTCTTCCTGCACCAGGTGGTGTCGGAGCTGCCGCACGAGCAGCAGAAGATGATCCGCAAGGCCCGCAACCGCGACGCCGTGCTGGAGGGGCGTCGGATTCTGATCGTCGAGGACGACGTCCGCAACGTCTACTCCCTGACCAACGTCCTCGAACCGCGCGGCGCCATGATCGAGATCGCCCGCAACGGCAAGGAGGCGCTTGAGGCCCTGGAGCGATCCTCGACCGACCCGTCGAAGGCCGTCGACCTGGTGTTGATGGACGTGATGATGCCGGTCATGGACGGTCTGGCGGCCACGCGCGAGCTGAGAAAGGATTCGCGCTGGAAGACGCTGCCGGTGCTGATGCTGACCGCCAAGGCCATGCCGGACGACCAGGAACGCTGCATGGCGGCCGGGGCGAACGACTACATGGCTAAACCGTTGGACGTGGACAAGCTGCTGTCCCTGGTCCGCGTCTGGATGCCCCGCTGAGTTCCGCCATGACGAACGAGATCGAGGACATCGAGATCGGGCTTCTGCTGGAGGCGCTGTTTCAACGCTACCACTATGACTTTCGCCATTATGCGCGGGCGTCGATCAAGCGCCGCCTGCTTCAGGCGCGCAGCCATTTCGGCCTGCCGAGCCTGACGGCCCTGCAGGAACGCGTGCTGCACGACCCCGAAATGTTGCCGCGTCTGCTCGCCTTCCTGACCGTTCAGGTCAGCGAGATGTTCCGTGACCCCGACTATTTCCGCGCCCTGCGCGAGCAGGTTTTGCCCCACCTGCGCACCTATCCTTCGCTCAAGGTCTGGATCGCGGGCTGCAGCGCTGGTGAGGAACTCTACTCCATGGCCATCCTTTTCCGCGAGGAAGGCCTGTTTGACCGCACCCTCTTCTACGCCACCGATATCAATCCTGACGCCCTGCGCGCCGCCGAAGCCGGGATCTATCCCCTCGATCGCATACGCAAGTTCACAGAGAACCATCAGAAGTCCGGCGGGCGATCGTCGCTGTCCGACTATTATACGGCGGACTACGGCCGGGCTGTCTTCGACAAGTCGCTGCGCGCCAATGTCGTCTTTTCGGACCACAGCCTGGTTACGGACGCCGTCTTCGCGGAGATGCAGCTCATCTCCTGCCGCAACGTCATGATCTATTTCGACCGGGGGCTTCAGGATCGCGCGGTGGGCCTGTTCCAGGATTCCCTGGCGCGCAACGGCTTTCTGGGCATCGGATCAAAGGAGAACCTGCGCTTCTCGCGCCATGCGGCCGCCTTTTCGGAGTTCGTCCCGGCGGAGAAGATCTACAGGAAACGCGAACCGTGAGTCCCTCCCCGGACCAGGCCGTGGCGATCGGCGCCTCCGCCGGAGGCGTGCAGGCGCTGCTCACTCTTCTGCCGGCGCTGCCGGCGGACTTTCCCTGGCCGATCTTCATCGTCCTGCACGTCCCGGCCGACCGCGGCAACGTGCTGGCCCCTCTGTTCGAGGCCAAATGCCGGCTTGAGGTCAAGGAGGCCGAAGACAAGGAGACCGCCCGTCCCGGCGTGGTCTATTTCGCCCCTTCGAACTACCATCTGCTGGTCGAGAGCAACGGCGATCTGGCCCTGTCTTCCGACGAAGCCGTCAACTACTCCCGCCCCTCCATCGACGTGCTGTTCGAGAGCGCGGCGGACGCCTACGGAGCCGGCCTCACCGGCGTGATCCTGACCGGCGCCAACGAGGACGGCGCCGCAGGACTGAGCGCCGTCGCCGCTGCGGGCGGGATCGCCCTGGTGGAGGAGCCCGCCGCCGCCTACGCCCAGGCCATGCCCCAGGCCGCCCGCAACGCCTGCGACGCAGCCCTCGCCCTGCCGCTCCAACGCATCGCCGAACATCTGAAAGGTCTCGGAAAAGCATGACCAGCCCGGAACAGCCGATCCATCTTCTGCTGGTCGACGACCTTGAAGAGAACCTGCTCGCGCTGGAGGCGCTACTGAAGCGTGAGGGCGTGGTCTGCCTGAAGGCCCGCTCGGGCGATGAGGCTCTGGAATTGCTGCTGGTTCACGACGTAGCCCTGGCGCTGGTGGACGTGCAGATGCCCGGCATGGACGGATTCCAGCTGGCCGAGTTCATGCGCGGCAATGTGAACGCGCGCCACGTCCCCATCATCTTCGTCACGGCGGGAAGCGCGGACCTGCAACGTCGCTTCAGGGGCTACGAGGCCGGCGCGGTGGACTTCATCCAGAAGCCGGTCGAAACGGACATCCTGCGCAGCAAGGCGAAGGTCTTCATCGACCTCTATCGCCAGCGGATGGAAATCCTCTCCCAGCGCAACGAACTGGAAGCCTCCGCCAACGCCCTGCGCGCTGCCGATCGGCGCAAGAACGACTTCATCGCCATGCTGGGCCATGAGTTGCGCAATCCGATCATGGCTCTGCGGGCCGGTCTTCAGCTGCTGGAGCGTCAGTCTGACGAGCGGATGAAAGCCGGCATCCACGCGCGCATGGAGGTTCAGGCCCACCACCTCTCACGCCTGATCGAAGATCTGCTGGATGTCGCCCGGATCGACCAAGGCAAGATCTCCCTCAAGCGCGAGCGCGTCAGCCTGCAGAGCGTCATCGAGTCCGCTGTCGACACGAGTCGCCCCAAGATCGAGGCCGGGGCGCATGACCTCACGGTCGCCCTGCCTGCCCAGCCCCTGTGGTTGAAAGGGGACTTCACGCGGCTCTCGCAGGTGGTCAGCAACCTGCTCACCAACGCCGCCAAATACACGCCGCCTGAAGGTCAGATCCGCGTCTCGGCCGACGTCGATCAGGACCACGTGCGGATCGACATCGCCGATAACGGCGTGGGCGTGGCGCATGACATGCAAGGTCGCATCTTCGATCTGTTCACCCAATCCAAAGGCCCCGACGATCGTTCACGCGAGGGCCTCGGCATCGGCCTGGCGCTGGTCAAACAACTGGTCGAGATGCACGACGGCGCGATAGAACTGGCCAGCGAAGGCCCCGGTCAAGGCAGTTGCTTCACGGTGCGCCTGCCCATCGCCGCGTGATGTTCAGGGCGGCGTCGCGCCCGGCTTTCCGTCCCTGAACCGCCATTTCATGAGCAAAACGCCTGACGCCATGAACAAGGCGCAGGCGTTGGCGAACGCTACCGGCCAAGCCGAGACCATGACGCCATAGATCGTCCACAGAATGAAACAACTGACGGTCAGCGAATAGGTCTTCAGACTGACCGCCGATGCATCACGCTCCCGCCAGATCTTATAGCCCTGAGGCGCAAAACTGGTGATTGAGCAGAGCGCCGCAGCCGAGCCTATTAAGTTTGCGACATCTTCAGCCATGATCAGCCAACGTGACGCCTGCAGGGCTGTTCCAAGGGGCTCCCGCCCTTTCAAAGCAAGCATCGTCGAATGACGCCGAACTGTCCGAGCCCGCTGGATGACGTCGACAGAGGCTGAAGCCTGACCGAGAGTCGTGCATCACGCGCCCCAACGCGAAAGGGAACATCCCCTTTCCCTTCGTCTTCTCTCCAGACACCAGAAGACCATGACCGAGCCCCCCTGCGACAAGGGCGCCCCCCAGGCGGAACAGCCAGACGCGGCTAACCGGACAGAGGTCGAGAAGGCGCAACTCGCCCTAGACGACCTCGACACCATGCATGGCCAGGCGACGCGACGATGGGATGAGGAGCTGCAAGCCCTGCGTACGCGATGCGACGACGAGCGACAGGCCTACGATGCGCAGCGGAAGGCTCTGCAGGAACGCTTGAAGAAGGCGCGTGCTTAGCTCTGACCTCAGTCCTCTTCACCGTTCTCGGCGTCGAAATCGTCAAAGAGCGTCCGCGAATAGGCGCCGTTGCGCCTTCCCAGCGGCTGGCCCGATCCGATTTCACGCTGAGGTTCCGACCGCTTCCCAAAACTTATCGTGTAGCGGGGCCGCAGGAACAGGCTCAGCGCCTGTTGATTGGCTCTATTCAACCAACAGGAGATCATAATGACCGACGTCCAACCCAATGACCCCAACCGTGATCAAGCCGACGCTCCCGATCTGAAGGGCGAAGAAGTCGAGGCTGGTCGTCAGGCCCGGAAGACGGGAACCAATCAAGACCCCTTAGCGAACAATAATCCCGCCGACAGAAACGCCACGCCTTCAACCGGCGGCGATGGAGCCGCCGGAGCCGGCGGTCCCAAGGGCTTCGGCACGGGCACGTAGGCAGCTCGGCGGGGGAACCACTTCCCTGCCGCCCGGCTGAAACAACCGACCCCTTCGACTCCATTAGGAGGAAGGACCAGACCGTAGTCATAAGCATGCGGATCGCGGGCCCAGAGAGCGAGCCCGTATTCTCATTGTTTAGGGCGCAGACAGCAGAAAGCCCCGGAGCTTTTGGCTA
>NZ_GL883085.1 GCF_000204035.1 Brevundimonas diminuta ATCC 11568 | reverse complement strand
ATTCTCATGTTTGACAGCTTATCATCGATAAGCTTTAATGCGGTAGTTTATCACAGTTAAATTGCTAACGCAGTCAGGCACCGTGTATGAAATCTAACAATGCGCTCATCGTCATCCTCGGCACCGTCACCCTGGATGCTGTAGGCATAGGCTTGGTTATGCCGGTACTGCCGGGCCTCTTGCGGGATATCGTCCATTCCGACAGCATCGCCAGTCACTATGGCGTGCTGCTAGCGCTATATGCGTTGATGCAATTTCTATGCGCACCCGTTCTCGGAGCACTGTCCGACCGCTTTGGCCGCCGCCCAGTCCTGCTCGCTTCGCTACTTGGAGCCACTATCGACTACGCGATCATGGCGACCACACCCGTCCTGTGGATCCTCTACGCCGGACGCATCGTGGCCGGCATCACCGGCGCCACAGGTGCGGTTGCTGGCGCCTATATCGCCGACATCACCGATGGGGAAGATCGGGCTCGCCACTTCGGGCTCATGAGCGCTTGTTTCGGCGTGGGTATGGTGGCAGGCCCCGTGGCCGGGGGACTGTTGGGCGCCATCTCCTTGCATGCACCATTCCTTGCGGCGGCGGTGCTCAACGGCCTCAACCTACTACTGGGCTGCTTCCTAATGCAGGAGTCGCATAAGGGAGAGCGTCGACCGATGCCCTTGAGAGCCTTCAACCCAGTCAGCTCCTTCCGGTGGGCGCGGGGCATGACTATCGTCGCCGCACTTATGACTGTCTTCTTTATCATGCAACTCGTAGGACAGGTGCCGGCAGCGCTCTGGGTCATTTTCGGCGAGGACCGCTTTCGCTGGAGCGCGACGATGATCGGCCTGTCGCTTGCGGTATTCGGAATCTTGCACGCCCTCGCTCAAGCCTTCGTCACTGGTCCCGCCACCAAACGTTTCGGCGAGAAGCAGGCCATTATCGCCGGCATGGCGGCCGACGCGCTGGGCTACGTCTTGCTGGCGTTCGCGACGCGAGGCTGGATGGCCTTCCCCATTATGATTCTTCTCGCTTCCGGCGGCATCGGGATGCCCGCGTTGCAGGCCATGCTGTCCAGGCAGGTAGATGACGACCATCAGGGACAGCTTCAAGGATCGCTCGCGGCTCTTACCAGCCTAACTTCGATCATTGGACCGCTGATCGTCACGGCGATTTATGCCGCCTCGGCGAGCACATGGAACGGGTTGGCATGGATTGTAGGCGCCGCCCTATACCTTGTCTGCCTCCCCGCGTTGCGTCGCGGTGCATGGAGCCGGGCCACCTCGACCTGAATGGAAGCCGGCGGCACCTCGCTAACGGATTCACCACTCCAAGAATTGGAGCCAATCAATTCTTGCGGAGAACTGTGAATGCGCAAACCAACCCTTGGCAGAACATATCCATCGCGTCCGCCATCTCCAGCAGCCGCACGCGGCGCATCTCGGGCAGCGTTGGGTCCTGGCCACGGGTGCGCATGATCGTGCTCCTGTCGTTGAGGACCCGGCTAGGCTGGCGGGGTTGCCTTACTGGTTAGCAGAATGAATCACCGATACGCGAGCGAACGTGAAGCGACTGCTGCTGCAAAACGTCTGCGACCTGAGCAACAACATGAATGGTCTTCGGTTTCCGTGTTTCGTAAAGTCTGGAAACGCGGAAGTCAGCGCCCTGCACCATTATGTTCCGGATCTGCATCGCAGGATGCTGCTGGCTACCCTGTGGAACACCTACATCTGTATTAACGAAGCGCTGGCATTGACCCTGAGTGATTTTTCTCTGGTCCCGCCGCATCCATACCGCCAGTTGTTTACCCTCACAACGTTCCAGTAACCGGGCATGTTCATCATCAGTAACCCGTATCGTGAGCATCCTCTCTCGTTTCATCGGTATCATTACCCCCATGAACAGAAATCCCCCTTACACGGAGGCATCAGTGACCAAACAGGAAAAAACCGCCCTTAACATGGCCCGCTTTATCAGAAGCCAGACATTAACGCTTCTGGAGAAACTCAACGAGCTGGACGCGGATGAACAGGCAGACATCTGTGAATCGCTTCACGACCACGCTGATGAGCTTTACCGCAGCTGCCTCG
>NZ_GL883084.1:701415-721717 GCF_000204035.1 Brevundimonas diminuta ATCC 11568 | reverse complement strand
ATGGCATACGCCTCGGGGCTTTCTGCTGTTTGCGCCGAAAACAAGTCGGCGATGATCTGCGGGCCTCATTGGTGACCGCCGTGCCGCTATCCGCATCAAACAGAACGGATCGAGCGAAAGAGTGTAAATCTATATGAAATCAATAACTTAATTAAAATTCAAGCGTGGCCGTGGACGTCGTTTGGCGCTAACAGGGCGGCTCATTCGACCTGTCGGGGGCGATGAAGCGCAATGGTGGCGCGGGGCGGCGAAAGCCGGTTCGCAAGCTGGGCTCCTCCATGTGCCCAGCGCAATGCTGCATGGTCGTACTGGATCGCTCTCCGATTTTCCTGTCGAACGGGAGAGCCGAGACGTGTTGCAACTGTTGAACTCCTTCAAGCGCGTGGCGCTGCGCATGGCGCGGATCCTGGCGCCTCTGGCCTTGATGGGGGCGGCCGGCGTTGCGGCGGCGGCGGATCTTCAGGTTTCCGACTACACCTGGTCGCCCGATCCCGTAGCGAACGGCGCGCAGACTAGCTTCACCATACGCGTGACGAACAATGGGCCGGGTTCGGTCGACGACGCTGTCGTGACCGTCGTGGTCCCCGCGCACTTCGTGGTGTGGCCGGGCGATCTGCCGTCCTATTGCGGCCTGACGGGTGCTGTCGGGAGCCAGACGCTGACGTGCGCCTTGCCGACTCTGGCGGCTGGGGATTTCAGCTTCGGCTTTGCCGCTGACGCGGTGGCGACGGGATCGCGCACGTCCACGGCGACGATCGCCAGCGACACCAATGTCGACAGCAACCCGCTCAACGACACGCTCGTGGTCTCGCCAGCGGTTCAGGCGGGGGCGGATATCTCTGTCCTCAAGGACGACGGGGAGCCGGACGGCTCCATCCCCGGCGGCGGAATCCTGACCTACACCCTCAACGTCACGAACAGCGGCCCGGACGCCACCGGCGCCATTCGGCTGATCGACAACCTGCCGGCGGCCAGCGATTTCGAATTCATGTCCGCTAGCGGCAGCCACTGGACCTGCGGCCACTCCGCCGGAATCGTGACGTGCGACTACACCGGACCGGCGACCATGGGGGCGTTGCCGCCGGTGAAGGTGACGGGGCGGGTGCTGGCGAGCGGCGGCACCATCACCAACAACGCCTTCGTCGAGCTGACCAGCCCGACGGTTTTGGACCCGGCGCCGAACGACAACACTGCGCCTCCGGTCATCACGACGATTGAACCGGGCGCGGACCTCGTTGCGCAAAAGTCCATGGCGTCGACCATTATCCGGGGCGACAGCACGACCATCACCTTAGGCGTGCGAAACATGGGACCGTTGACGGTGACCGGTGCGCTGATCGTCGATGAGATCGCGCCGGAGTTCGGGATCGGCTCGCTTCCCGCCGGCTGTTCGGCCGTGGGGCAGACGGTCACCTGCGTCGCGGGCGGCCTGTCTGTCGGCCAGGGCCAGAATTTCCAGATTCCCGTGACCGCGATCGCCGCGACGTCGGGCTCGGTCGTCAATTCGGTCAAGGTGACGCCGCCAGCCGGGGTGACGGATCCTGTGGGCGGCAACGACACGGCCAGCGCCGACTATCGCATCGCCGAGCCGAGCTCGGATCTGAGCATCGCCAAGACCAAGGGGCCGAACCCTGTGGCCGCCGGCGAGATCATGACCAGCGCCATCAGCGTCCGCAACAACGGGCCGTCTGTTCTTAACTATAGTCCCGCCAACCCGCTCCGGATCACCGACACGGTAACGGCGGATGAGACCTATGTGTCAGCGGATGCGCCTTGGGTCTGTTCGCAGACCGGGCTTGAGATCGTCTGTGAACTGGCGGGGCCGGGATCTCTGGTGGTGGGCGCGGACGCCGTTCTGTCGCTGAAGACGAGGGCGGGCAGCGGCATCGACCTGGACCTGTCCAACCGGGCCTGCACGGGCGCGACGGGGGGCTCGACGGCTACGCCCTTGGACCCCAACGTCGATAATGATTGCGCCACGGCGGGTTCGCGTTCGACGCCGAACGCCGCTGACCTGGCGATCGTCAAGGAGGTCGGTCTCAGCCCGACAGGCCCGTGGACTCAGACGCCGGACCTGCCGATCGCCGTCGCGGACAACGCCTTCTATATTCGCTTCACGGTCAGCAACCTGGGCGGCGATGTCGCGCGCACCGTGGTCGTCACCGACGACCTGCCGAACTTCATCAATGGCGGCGGCTTTATCACGGGCTTCGGCGTGGCGTCGGCGTCGCAGGGCGCGCCCGCCTATACGGCCGCGAACGGCCGTATCAGTTGGACCGTGACCGACCTGGCCGCCGGCGAGAGCGAAAGCGCCGTGGTCCGTATCGGTCGACCGGTCGAAAGCGGCCGCTTCGACAACGTTGCTCGCGTGACGTCGCCGGACACGACTGAGCTCAATCTGGCGAACAATCAGTCGACGGCCGCCTATGACATAGCGCCGATCACGGACATCACCCTGGACGCCAAGACCATTGCGCCCAACCCGGCGCAGGTGGGCGTGGTGGCGACCTACACCATCAGCGTTCGGGGCAAGGGGCCGAACCCGGCCGCGAGCGTGGTAGTCAAGGACGTCATCGATCCGGCGCGATTTGAGCTGATCGGGCCGCCGATCGCGACCAAGAGCGGGGCCACGTGCGTCAAGATCGATGCGAACGGCGAGATCACCTGTGACATGGGGACGATCAACCGCGGCCAGACCTATCAGATTCTGCAGCAGGTCCGGGCCCGCTTCCCCTTCGGCGGCGCCACCTCCGGCTTCCCGATCAGCCACGTCAACACGGCGACGGTGACGACGACCACGACGGAATCGAACACGAGCAACAATAGCGTGGAGCTGACCCACGACGTGTCCGCTCCGATCATGGACCTGGCCGTCACCAAGCAGGAGCCGAGCGCCGCCTTTGATCCGATGCCTTTCGGTTCGGAGCTGGTCTATGACCTGCGCGCCTCCAACTTCGGCCCGTCGCGCGCGGGCAATATCGTCATTACGGACATTCCCGCTCCGCCGGCCGGCTATACGATGAGCCTGTCGCGGTTCGAGGTGAACCCTGTGGGCGCCAACAGCGGCCTGACCCTTTACACGCCCCCGGCTCCGGCCTGCGTGACGGTCGGCGCCAACATCGAATGCCGCCTGCACGGGACCGATCCGGCGTTGAACTATCTGGACGAGCGTCGCCAGGTCGTTTTCCGCCTGCATATGGCGGTGACGGGTCCGGCGCCGACCGGGCCCATGACCTTCTCCAACAGCGCCGAGATCGTGTCGCTGGAGCAGGACAATACGACGGTGAGCCAGGCCGACCGCGAGCTGGCCAACAATACGGCGGTCCAGACGACGACGGTCCTGCCTGCGACGGATCTCGAGGTGGTCAGCAAGACCCGCGTCACGGATTCCCCGGTTCAGATCAACCAGCCGGTCGAGTATCGCATCGTGGTGCGCAACAACGGCGTCTCGCCGACGACACAGGTGCGCGTCACCGACCAATTGCCCAGCGGCTGGACCCGTGTGGGCGGCGAGACCGTCACGACCAGCGGTTCAGCGGCCGTTTCGGCGATGAATTGCTCGGGCACGAGCACCGTCCTGTGCGTGCTGGACGGCCTGTTCCCCGGCAACGGCGACGTCGTGACCCTGACGGTGTTCGCTAAGGCGGCCTATCCGTACGCTGGCGCGTTGGATGCGAATCTGATCAATACGGCTCGCATCGCTCCTGGGCGGGACGGCGATGGCGTGGAGATCAGCCGCGACACCGATCCGAACAACAACTCCAAGACCGAGACGACCCGTGTCGCCCAGTCCTCGATCGCGGGCGTGGTCTATCGCGACGACAATCTGAACGATGTGGTCGACAGCGGCGAAGGCATGGGCGGAGTCCGCCTGACGCTGACCGGAACCGATGTCTTCGGCAACGCCGTCACGGCGCGCGCCACGGATACGAACGCGACGGGCGCCTTCGTCTTCGATCGCCTGCCTGAAGGCGTCTACCAGATCGTGGAGACCCAGCCCGCCGGCGTATTCGATCGCAATGAGACCGTCGGCTCGGCGGGGGGCGTAGTGAACAACGCCGCCTACGGCAGCACGCCGGCGACCAACGTCATCGCGAACATTAACCTGCCCGCCGTCACCCAGGCGACGGGATATCTGTTCCAGGAGATCGGCGCCGCTCGGGTGTCGGGCTATGTCTATCGCGACGTGAACAACAACGGTTTGCGCGACGCGGGCGAGTCGGGTTTCGCGCCCGGCGACTTCGCCTCGACGCCGCATATCCGTCTGACGGGCGCTGACTATGCGGGCGGGGCGGTGAATCTGACCGCGTCGGTCGACGCCAACGGTCATTACGTCTTCAACTCCGTGCCGCCTTCGGGTGCGGCGGAGTACACGATCACGCAGCTGATCCAGCCCAATGGCGCGTCCGACGGCCTGGACGCCAACGGCGCGGGCGGCGTGATCCCCGGCTCCAGCGGTCGTCCGGCGCCGGAAGGCTTCGGCATCGGTCTCGTGGCGCCCAGCGCCGATCTGACCGAGCGCAACTTCGGCGAATTGCCGACCTCGACGCTGGGCGGCATGGTCTTCCTCGACCCGGACGCCGATGCGACGCGCGCGACGACGGAAACGACCGGCCTGGCCGGAGCGATCGTCCGACTGAGCGGGACCAACGACCTGGGGCAGGCGGTGGATTGCTCCATCACCACCACGGCCACGGGCCTGTACCGCTTCCCGAACGCAGCGGACGCCTCGCCGATCTGCCAGGTGCTGCGTCCCGGCGACTATCAGCTGGCGATCACGCCCGCGCCGGGTCTGACTCATACGGGCGCCTATGTCGGCGCCCTGGGCGGGACGTCGAACGGAGTGGCGGGGCCGAATGCGGCCTCGCCCGGCCTGACGGCGGTCAGCATCAGCGACGTCGTCGTCGTCGCCGGCTCGACCGCCTCCAACTATGACTTCGGCGGTACGGGCCAGGGGTTGAGCGGCTATGTCTATATCGATCGCGACGCCAGCGGCGTCCGCGATGCGGGCGAGGCCGGGATTCCGGGCGTGACCATGACCCTGTCGGGCGCGACGGCGAACGGTCAGAACGTCTGCGATCTGGCTGACTGCACGGCCGTCACCGATGCGACGGGCGGCTTTATCTTCCTAGGCGTTCCGGGGTCGGACGCGACCGGCTACACCCTGACCGAGCAGGCCCAGAACACGCCGCCCCTGTCGAACTTCTTCGATGGTCAGGAAGGCGTGGGCGGCGTCGGCGGCGAGGTCGGAAACGACGTCATCCGCGGCATCGTCCTGCCGACCGGCGGCCTGGGGGCCAACTACGCTTTCGGCGAACTGCCGGGCTCGCTGGCCGGCGGCGTCTTCATCGACGCCAATGACGACGGCGCGCGCCAACCCGGCGAGACCGCCGTGTCTGGCGTGACCGTCACCCTGTCGGGCGTGACGGCGGACGGTCAGGACATCTGCGCCTGGCGCGCGGCGCTCGACCCGGCCCAGACCTGCGTCGTCGTTACAGGCGCGGACGGCGCCTATCGGTTCGATGATCTGCCGAAGGGAACCTACGCCCTGACGGAAAGCCAGCCGACCCAGTTCGCCGACGGCCGTGAAGGCGTGGGCAGCGTCGGCGGCGTGGCGCCCAATACGGTGTTCGACGCCTCTGCGGCGGCCAACGCCATCACCGCCATCACGCTGGAGGCGGGCCAGAAGGGCGTGGACTATGTCTTCGGCGAACGCGCGGTGGTCATCACCGGCACGGTCTACAAGGATCCGCAGCGTGACGGCGTGAACGGCGGCGGCGAGCCTCCGATTCCCGGTGTGACGATCGAACTGGTCAAGGACGGCGTGGTCATCGCCACGACGACGACCGGACCGGACGGAACCTACAGCTTCATCGACCTGCCCGGCGGCGACTACACGGTCCGCGAGATCCAGCCCGACGGCTACGGCTCATCGACGCCCAATGAGGTGGCGGTGAATCTGACGCCGGGCGCCGCCCAGGTCGTGGACTTCGGCGAGACGGTCAGCAGCATCGCGGGCCATGTCTTCGTCGACGCCAATGACGACGGCGTGCGCCAGGCGGGCGAGGCCTCGATCGCGGGCGTGATCGTGACCCTGACGGGGACGGACGCGGCCGGTGAATCGGTCACGCGCACGGCGACGACGGACGCGACGGGCGAGTGGCGCATCGACGACCTGCTGGCTGGAAACTACCAACTGACGGAGGCCCAGCCTGAAGGCTTCGCCGACGGTCGCGATAGCGCGGGCTCGGTCGGCGGCCTGGTTGAGGTCGACGGCGATCGTATCCACAACATCGTCCTTCCGACGGGCGTGGACGCGACCGACTACGCCTTCGGCGAGCGGGGGCAGGGGTTGAACGGCACGGTCTATGTGGACGTGAACCTGGACGGCTCCAACGGGCCTGGGGACCGTCCTCTGGAAGACGTGGTGGTCGAACTGCGCAAGCCTTCGGGCGAACTGGTGGCCACGACGACCACCGGCCCGGACGGTTCCTACAGCTTCGGCGACATTCGCGGCGGCGACTACGTCGTGGTCGAGATTCAGCCGGAAGGTTACGGCGAGGGACCGGAGAACCCCTCCAATCGCGTGCCTGTGACCATCCGCCCCGATCAGACGCCTCCCACCGTCGACTTCGGCGAGCGGACAGGGGCGCTGTCGGGTCTGACCTACAACGACACCAACAACAACGGCGTCCACGACGCGAACGAGCCTGTAATCGGCGGCGTCACCCTGACGCTGACGGGAACGGATGCGCGCGGCGAAAGCGTCACCCGCACAGTCGTCTCAGGGCCCGATGGCGCCTATCGCTTCACCGATCTGCCGGGCGGCGCCTATACGGTCACGGAGACCCAGCCGGATGGCTATGACGACGGTCTCGACACGCCCGGCACGTCCGGCGGTCTGTCGGACGGCGGCGACGTCATCTCCGGCATCGTCCTGGCTCCCGCAGCCGAGGCGACCGGCTATCTGTTCGGCGAGCGCGGCGCGGATGCGGCCATCTCCGGCTCGGTCTGGATGGACGCCGACCATGACCGCGCACGCGGCGGCGGCGAGGCCCCTCAGTCCGACTGGACCGTGGAGCTGTTCCTGAATGACGTGCTGATGGACACGGTCCGTACCGGCGCCGACGGCGGCTACGCCTTCACCGGCGTGGCGCCGGGTTCGGGCTATGCGGTTCGCTTCCGCCATCCGCAGAACAATGCGGTCTACGGCGGCGCGCGTCCGAACGAGACCGGCGCGACCTTCGTCGACGGCGTCGTCTCGGCCTCGAACGCGGGCGGCGCGACGCTGAAGGATCGTGAACTGACGGGCGTTACTCTGCAGCCCGGCGCGACCGTCCCGCAGCAGTCCTTGCCGCTGGATCCCTGGGGCGTCGTCTATGACGCTGTCCGCCGGACCCCGGTACAGGGCGCGGTGGTCGAGATCAACGGTCCCGCCGGCTTCGATCCGGCCCAGCATCTGCTGGGCGGCTCGGGCTCCGCGCGCCAAACCGTCGACGCCCTCGGGTTGTATTACTTCCAGCTGCTCAATGCGGCTCCGGCGGGCGTCTACACCCTGTCTGTGACGCCGCCCAACGGCAGCTACAACCCGATCCAGCCGTCCAGCATCCTGCCGCCATGCGTCGGGCCGCTGACGGTCCATGCGACGCCGGACCCCATGCTGGTCTCGACCAGCAACGGCCCGCCGCCGGCGGGCACAGCTGAGAACTGCGCCACCGGCACGATGACGACCGGCTATGTCCTGTCGCTGAACCTGACGTCGGGCGTCTCGGCCAATGTCGTCAACAACAACATTCCTCTGGACCCGATCCTGGAGGGGGCGATCGAAGTCACCAAGACGACCCCGATGGTCAACGTCGTGCGCGGCGGTCTGGTCCCTTACGTCATCACGGCTCGCAATACGCTGGCCGGGACGGTGCCCGGCGTGACTTTGACGGATCGCACGCCGGCCGGCTTCCGCTATCGCGAGGGCAGCGCCCGCATCGACGGCGCGGCGGTTGAGCCGATCCAGAACGGCCGCCTGCTGACTTGGAACGACCTGACCTTCATGGCGGGCGAAACCAAGCGTCTGGAGCTGATCCTGGTGGTCGGCGCGGGCGTGGTCGAGGGCGAACACACCAACGTCGCCTTTGCGGTGAACCCGATCGTCGATCAGGTCATCTCCAACCTGGCCGAGGCCACGGTGCGGATGATCCCCGACCCGGACTTCGACTGCACCGACATTCTGGGCAAGGTGTTCGACGACCGGAACGGCAATGGCGTTCAGGACGACGGCGAACCGGGTCTGCCGGGGGTGCGTCTGGCGACCGCGCGCGGTCTGCTGATCACCACGGACGCCGAGGGCCGGTATCACATCACCTGCCCTATGATCCCGAACGAGGACCGCGGCTCCAACTTCATCGTGAAGCTGGACGACCGGACCCTGCCGACGGGCTACCGCGTCACCTCGGGCAACCCGGAAACGGTGCGCCTGACGCGCGGCAAGTTTGCCCGCCTGAACTTCGGAGCCGGCCTGCACCGCGTGGTCCGTCTGGACCTCAACGGCGAGGCCTTCGACGGCGAGACCCTGCGTCCGGAGTTCGCGCAGCAGTTCGAGGGCCTGATCGCGACCCTGGCCGAGCGTCCCTCGGTCCTGCGTCTGGCCTATGCCTCGCAAGGTGAAAGCGCGGATTTGATCAAGGACCGCGTGGCCCAGGTCCGTCGTCGGCTCCAGGACCGCTGGAACGACGAGCGCGGCCGCTACCGACTGGTCGTCGAAGAGGAGACCGTCGTCCTGTCCACCCCTCGTGAGGGAGGCGTGCAATGATCGGCGCGTCGAACAAGCTGCTGACCGCCCTGCTGATGGGCGGATCAGCCATCGCCCTCGCGACGGGTGTTCAAGCCCAGGACGCCGCCGCCAATGACCGTCAGGTCTATTGCGGGCGCGACACCGAGCGTCCCTGCGGTCCGGTGGCGGACGATGCGGCGCTGGAGCGTCGCGGCGTCGGCTCCAACCTGGAAGCGGCGGATCGCGGGGCGGCCGGGCCGTTCCGCGTCAGCATCGACGGGGAAGGGGAGGGCGGCGACGATCTGCGCGCCGATCGCCAGCGCCGTCAGGACATGGCCCTGGCTGAAGCGGACGTGCGGGTTCAGGCCACGGCCTTCGACGTGCGTCCGGTCCTAAGCATCGTCGCCGACCAGCCGGTGATCCGCGCCGGCGACGCCGTGCGCTTCTTCACCCTCAGCAACTATGCGGCCTATATCGACCGTGCCGAGGTTCGCATCTTCCGCGCTGATCAGAGCGTCGAGGCCACGCCTCTGACCGTCATTCCGGCGCGTCTAGGCGAGCCGGTGCTGTGGACGACCGAGCGGGATCAGCCGGGCGAGCATCGCTATCGCTATGTGTTGCGCGTCTATGACGCCGAAGGACGCTACGACCAGACTTCGGCCCTGACGCTGGACGTGACCCATGCGGTTAATGTCGCCAAGCCGGACATCCATGCAGGGCTTCTGTTCGAGAACATGCGCGTCGTCGACGCCATCTCGGTCAAGGGCGCCGCCGTCACCATCAGCGGCGAGGTCGAGGACGCTGCAACCCGCGTCACCGCCTTGGGGACCGTGGTTCCGGTCGACCGCACGGGCCGCTTCATGGTCCAGCAGATCGTCCCCGCCGATACCGCCGCCGTCGCCGTTCAGGTGGCGCGTCCCGGTCAGGCCCCGGTCGATCTGGTGCGCGAGATCGTCCTGCCGCGCACCGACCGCTTCTTCGTCGGCATCGCCGACATCACGGCGGGCAGCCGCAGCTTCGACGCCGCCAAGCATGAACTGCTGGGCGATGCGGGCGATCACCGCAACGACTTCGTCGACGGCCGTCTGGCCTTCTACTTCAAGGGCGTGGTGAAGAACGACTGGCGCCTGACGGCCTCGGCGGACACCGGCGAGCAGCCGCTGAAGAGCCTGTTCGACGGCTTCCTGGAAAAAGACCCGCGCTCGCTGCTGCGCCGCATCGACCCGGAGATGCACTATCCGGTCTATGGCGACGACTCGGTCACGGTCGAGGACGCCCCGACCTATGGCCGCTTCTATGTGCGGGCCGAGAATGAGAACACCGACGCCATGTGGGGCGTGTTCCAGAGTCGTCTGGGCGGCAATGAGCTGATCCGTCACCAGCGGACCCTCTACGGCGCCAATCTGGACTGGCGCAGCGATGCGGTGACCGCGACCGGCGAGCGTCGCACCGAGGTCACCGCCTTCGCCGCCGACCCCGGCACAGTGGCCAGCCGTGAGGACTTCGCCTCGACCGGGGGTTCGGTCTACTTCTTCCGCAACCGCGACATCGCGCCGGGCTCGGAGCGGGTCTTCCTGGAAGTTCGCGACAAGGATTCCGGCCTGGTGCTGGAGCGTCAGGAACTGATCGCCGCCCGCGACTATGAGGTGAACTACCTTCAGGGCCGGGTCATCATGCGCAACCCGCCGCCGATGACGGCGGACTCGAATAGCTTCGTGTCCCAGTCGTCGCTGGCCGGGAACCCGGTCTGGGTCGTGGCTGCCTATGAGTACTCGCCGGGCCTGACCCGTCCCGAAGCCTTCACCACGGGCAGCCGGGCGCAGCACTGGTTGACGGACCGTCTGCGCGTGGCCGGCAGCGCCTATCACCAGGGCGAGGATCAGGCGTCGCAGGATCTGTTCGGCGCCGACCTGCTGTACCAGCACGCGCCCAACAGCTTCGTGAAGCTGGAGTTCGCCCAGGCCGACGGGCCCGGCGACGGCGCCTTCCTGTCGTCCACCGGCGGCTATGACTTCACCAAGGTCCAGACCGAGACGGACAAGGCCAACGCCGTCAGCCTGACCTTCGCCGGTCAGCTGGACGAACTGGGACTGGAGCGCGACGGCCGCTTCGGCGGCTACTGGAAGACGCGCGAGGCGGGCTTCTCGGCCGCCGGCGAGCTGACCTTCGGCGAGACCTTGGATCAGTACGGCGGCGTCTTCGACATGGCGCTCAGCGACACGGTTCGCCTTCAGGCCAAGGGCGACGTCACCGACGGCCGCCTGACCGAGCGCCACGCGGTCGAGGTCGGCCTGCGTCGCGAAACGGCGGCGGGCTGGTTCGGCTCGATCGGCGTCCGTTCGGACAAGCAGCAGGGCCAGCGCACGCCCTACAGCCCGCTGTACGTGCCGCCGCCTAGCGAGGGCACGCGGACCGACGCGGCCGTCTCGGTCGGCTACCGCCACACGCCGAACCCTGAGACCCCGAACGTCGAACAGCGCGACGCCCCCTGGGCCGTCTGGACCTTTGCCCAGGCGACGCTGGACCACGACGGTGGCCGGGAATCGAACGACCGCTTCGGCCTCGGCGGCGAATATCAGGTCCACGACCGGCTCAGGTTCAAGGGCGAGGTCTCGGGCGGCGACATGGACTTCGGCGCCGATGTGCGGGCTGACTTCGCCATGACGGATCGCGGCAGCCTTTATCTGGGCTATGCCCTGGCCGGCGAGAACCCGGACGCCATGACCGGCGGTCGCCTGGGTCGCCTGACCGGCGGCGCGCGTCAGCAGATGGGCGAGAAGACCAGCTTCTTCGCCGAGCAACGCTATGACCACGGCGACGGCCCGACCGGCTGGACCCAGGCCTATGGCGTGGACTTCAGCCCCATCGAGGCCTGGACCTTCGGCGCGCGCTACGAGACCGGCTCTCTGGCGGACGCCCTGGGTCAGGAGATCGACCGCATGGCCATCGGCGCCACTGCCGACTATGGCAGCGACCGCCTGCGCTGGGCCTCGGCGCTGGAGTACCGCAAGGACGAGGGCGACACGGTCGGCGAGCGCACCACGGTCGCCACCCGCAACCAGGTCACTTACAAGGCCACGCCGTCGCTGCGCCTGTTCGCCAAGGCCAACATCTCCCTGTCCAACTCGGATCAGGCGATGGCCATGAACGCCGACTACTATGAGCTGGCGCTGGCCGGGGCTTATCGCCCGGTCGACAACGACCGGCTGAACCTGCTGGCCAAGTACACCTATCTGGCCGACCTGCCGTCGCCGGCTCAGGTGGACGCCCTGGGTCAGTCGCTGGACTATGCCCAGCGCAGCCACATCGCCGCGATCGACGGCACCTATCAGGTCACGCCGCGTCTGGCGGTTGGGGCCAAGGTCGCCTGGCGTCTGGGTGAGCTGCGCACCTCGCGTGATGAAAGCGCGCCCTGGTTCGACAGCGAGGCGGTCTTCTGGGCCGTGCGCGCCGACTATCAGATCGTCCGCCGCTGGGACGTCCTGGTCGAGGTGCGCGAGCTGTCGATCAAGGAGGCTCACGACAGCCGTCTGGGCGCTTTGGTCGGGGTCTACCACCATTTCGGTGATCACGTGAAGCTGGGCCTAGGCTACAACTTCACCGACTACTCCGATGATCTGGGCGACCTCAGCTATGACGAACGCGGCTGGTTCGTGAACCTGATCGGCAAGTTCTGAGGCGATAGGGTCGCCTGGAGCGGAAGCGCAGGCTTCCGTTCCGGGGGCGTTGTCAGAAGCGGAAGGCCGCCTTGACCCAGAACTTGTCGCCCTGGGGGCGGTTCTCGGCGTGGAACTCGTGCTGCCACTGGGCGGTGACGGGGACGTTGCCGACGACGTAGCGGACCAGGGGGCCGAGGGCGAAGGCTTCGCCGCGCACGCCATCGGGGCCGACGCGGGCGCCGCCGATCTTGTCGTCGGTGGTCTGGCGGTAATAGTAGCCTGTCAAGCCCAGCGTCAGCTTGCCGGTGGTGTAGGCCACCGCCGCGTCGGTGTGCAGGCTTTGGCCCGACCTGTAGTCGGTGTCGTCATTGGTGGTGTTGAAGTCGTACATCACCTTGGCGGACGCTTCCCAACCGCCGCCGGGCTGGGCGTAGGTGGCGGCGAAGACCGGCTCGAACGTCCAGTAGTTACGGCCGATGTTGGCCAGATCGCCGGCCTTGTAGTCGCCGGTAGGAATGAACGCATCGACGGTGGCGACCAGGTTCCAGTCGCCCTTCTTCCAGCCCAGCACCAGGGGGCTGACGATGATGTCGCCCAGGCCGAAATTACTCTGGCTCCGACCGCCCGCCTTCACGTCCAGATTGACGACCGGGATCAGGGCGTGGGCGGCGACCGTGGCGCCCAGGAAGGTCTTGTCGCTGACGTGGACCACGCGGGCGATGTTGGCGAAGGCGTTGAGCGAGAAGTCCGGGACCAGGTTGTCGCCGTCCCCGTCGTTCAGGCGGTCGGCGGTGTAATAGTTGGTGTAGGTCAGCAGATAGGTTCCGGGCGGCGGCAGTTGCGCCACGCCGATGGATTCCGCGCCGTCGGCATAGGCCGTGCCGCGCGTTTCGCCAGCCTGGGCGGCGCCTGCGATCCCGATGGCCAGGCCTGCGGCCATCACGGCGGTGGTGATTTTCAGTGTCTTCATTGTCGTTCCCTCCCTTGGATATTCTCGGGTGCAGGCCGCCGACCGGCGCAAATGCGCCGGTCGGAAACCCGCTCGGTTTTGGGTTGAGCCGCGCCCCCTCAGACGCGGCGTTTCGGCGTCAGATCTTGCGGAACAGGGGCGAGCGCGCCGTCGCCTCGGCGTCGCCCGCCGTCAGGAACCGTTCCATGAAGATGTCCCGCTCGAACAGGCGGCCCTTCATCAGGGCGGTGACGCCCGCCTCGATCATCGGCGGCGGCCCGCACAGGTAGGCCTGACAGCCGCTGAACCGTCCTTCGAACAGCCGTTCGGCCGCCTCATGGACGTATCCGATCTCGCCGTCCCAGACGTCGTCGGCCTCGGGCTGCGAGACGGCGGGGACATAGCGGAAGTTGTCGTGCTCGGCCTCCAGCCGACGGAACAGGTCGCCGAAGTGCAGGTCGCAGGGGCGCCGTCCGCCGTGCAGCAGGGTGATCGGCTCGGAATAGCCCTGTTCCAGCAGGTCCAGGATCATGCCCTTGGGACTGGACAGGCCCGAGCCGCCCGCCAGGAAGATCAGCGGCTTCTCGGCCGAGCGGCGGACGTAGAAGCGGCCCATCGGCCCGGTGAACGCCAGCCGGTCGCCGGTCTTCAGTTCGTCGTGCAGCCAGGCGGTGCCGGCGCCGCCGGGCACGCGACGGACGTGCAGTTCGATCAGGTTCGGCTCGGCCGGGCTGCTGGCGATGGAGAAGGCGCGGGCGCCCTCTATGCCCGGCAGGCGCAGGTTGACGTACTGGCCCGCCTGAAAGTCGATCCCCGCGCCGTCCAGACGCAGCCACAGGGCCATGATGTCCGGGGTGATCATCTCGCGATGTTCGACCTGTCCGACATAGTCGTCGACGGTGATGCGGCGGGCGTCTTCATCCTCATCGACGTCGGCCTCGATGACCGTGTCGGCCAGCAGCATGGCGCTGCAGGCCAGGGTCTTGCCGTCGTCGCGCTCGAAATCCATCAGGGCGAAGGGGGAGGCGCCGCCGTGATCGACCTCGCCTTCCAGCACCTTGACCTTGCAGGTGCCGCACAGGCCGTGGCCGCAGGCGTGGGGCAGCCAGACGCCGGCCCGAAGGCAGGCGTCCAGCAGGGTCTGACCGGGCGCGACCTCAACGGTCTCGCCGATCGGTTCGATGGTCAGGGTCGGCATCGGCGTATCCTCAGGCCGTGGCGGACGGGCCGGTCCAGAAGCGGATCAGCGACTTGTGGCCGACGCCCTGATCGGCCAGCGACAGGGTCGGATCGGGCGTCCAGTCGGCGCCGTCCAACATCCAGCGGGCCTTGGACAGGTCGACCTCGGCCCATTCCGGATCCACCGCATAGAGAGACGGCAGGATCTCGCCGGTCAGGGCGGCGAAGGGCGTCTGCGGCGGCAGGGGCAGGGTGATCGCCGAGCAGAAGTTCAGATGCTCCTCCCAGTGGACATAGACCAGCTGGGCGCCGTTGAAGTTTTCGACCCGGTCGCGGACGGGGCCGGTGTAGCCGGGGTGCAGGCTTGCGGTGGCCATGGGCTGTCCTCCTTATTCCGCTGCGACCGGGACGACGGGGCGACGCCCTTCCATCCAGCGGTTCCACTGGGCCTCTTCAGGGGATCCGGCGTAGTCCATGTTATCGGCACCCTGATTGATGTGATACCAGTCCAGCACCTCGGGCAGGGTCGCTCCGCCGCAGTTGCCCTGGAAGATCTGGTGCACCGGCAGCCAGGCCTGGGCGTACTTCTCCGGCTCGTGGTCGAAGATGTCCTTGCAGCCGTCCGAACAGGTGTGGAACTTGTCGCCGCCGTGCTCCGAGACGCGGAAGCTGATGGTGTTCGGATCGCCGACCTCGGTGAAGGCCATCGGGATCTGGCAGACCTGACACAGCTGGGGCAGGCCGTCGTTGTAGAAGCGCTTTCCTTCCTCAGCCTGCTCGCGCCACTTGCGATAGCGCGGCTCATAGTGCTGGGCGAAGGTGTCGGGATACTTCTCGCGCAGCCAGGCCATGTGGGCCTCGTCGATGTCCCAGGTGTGCATGCCGGCGGCGTGGGTGTAGTTGTAGAAGATGCCCCACGCCTGGTGCGTCATGTGGCCCTTTTCGGCCTTGGCGACGTCGGCGTATTTCGGCTCGCGGATGCCATAGCGGGCCAGGTCGGCGAACAGGGCGCCGCCCGCCTGCTCATAGTAGGTCTCCCACGCCTCGCCCCAGGACATGACCTTCTTGGGCAGCATGTAGTCCATCATCATGCCGACCAGCGACAGCAGGCGGTAGCCCCGCCAGAACCACTTGTCGATCCAGCCCTGGACGATCGGCACATTGGCCTCGTCCTGTTCCAGCAGGAAGCGGACGGCCTCGAGGCCCAGCGTCATGTGGCGGCTCTCGTCCGACTGGGCCGAGAAGCCGAACGTCACCGTCGCCATGTCGCCGTTATAGGCCGCGCCCGACATGAAGGGCACGAACAGCAGATTGGTCAGGACGTATTCGAAGGCGAAGCTGATCGCCGTCATGAACTCGAACGGCCCGGCGCTGGTCGCGTCGTCGAAGAAGGACTTGGGCACCGACAGATACCACAGGCGGTCGTGCATGTGGGTGAAGTCGTGGATGCCGTCGAAATACTTGTTGTAGTGGCTGATGGTGTGGATCTGCGTCTGGCAGTGACGCAGTTCGTCGATCGACTGCATCTGCGCCGCCACGCGCAGGCCCGCGCCCGGCAGGTGCCGCGCCAGGTGGGCGAAGTGGCGGTGCGCCTGATATTCCAGCGGCGTCACGCCCTGGATGAACAGCTTGACCGCGTTCAGATAGCGGGCGTCGGTGATGCCCAGCTGGCCGTTGTTCTGGGCCATGGAGTCGATGACGGCGTAGAGCTTGCGCTCCTTCTCCGCCTGGAACTTCCAATAGGCGTCCATGGTCAGCTTGAAGGGGTCTTCCCAGGCGTCCCAGTCGTGGATCTTGATCCCCTCGTATTTGGCGAAGGGGAAGATGTCGTCGGCCTTCTGATAGGTCGGACCCCAGTCCAGACCGCGCGTATAGGCGCCGTATTTCTGCTTCAGGCTCAGTTTGCGGGGGGGTGTCATGCCTACCTCCAGAAAATGGCGAAGACGCCGTCATCCTCGTCCACCGAACCGGACAGGGAGATGACGCTGAGATGGATTTCCTGCGGATCCCAGTCGCGGCCCAGACGCTCGGAGACGCTCTCGGCGCGGATCTCCAGGCGGCCGGGGCAGTCGATCTTGGTCATGGCGGGGAAGGGGTTGCTCTTGGCTTCGGGATTGTCGGCCAGGATGGCCTCGACGATGGCGAAGCCGTCCTGGGTGTTCTGCAGGGTGATGGAGACGGGTTTGGTCATGCCGCCATCTCCCGCGCTTCCAGGGCGTTCAGTCCGACCATCCGTTCACGCAGGCGCGCGCCGACCGCATCGACGCCGGCGTCGCCTTCGGCGCCCAACACCATGGCGGCGAGGGGGCGGACGGCTTCTTCGGCGCGGGCGGACCAGCGCTCGAACCATTCGCCCAAAACGATGCGGTTGGCCTCGGACTCTGCGGCGGCGGCCTTGATGACGGCGTCGGTCCAGCGGCTGTTGTCGGCGTACCAGTCGCCCAGGAAGCCGGTCATCATCGAGAAGGCGGCGCCGTTGTGCGCCGCGCCCGCACGGTCGAAGGCGCCCGTCGCCAGCGGATAGATGTAGCCGTCCAGCACGATCAGCTGGGCGACATAGAGCTCGAACCAGTCATGGACGACCAGCTGGTCTTCGGCCAGGCGGCGCAGGGGTTGCCAGACGTCGGCCTCCAGCCATTGGGTCTTGGCTTCCTTCAGGGCGCTTTCCGTGCCCTGACCCAGCAGCAGGCCGATGCGCGAGATGACCTGGGCGATGCCAAGGCGGTCGGCCCCGCAGAAGGCCGCCGCCGAGGTGATCTGCGTCCCATAGCCCCAGTCGGCGATCAGCTGGCAGTTCATGTTCGCCGCCCATTCCACATGGCGCAGCGGCAGCAGCCAGGCGGCGAACAGGTCGCGCCATTCCGGGGCGACATCGGCGATCAGGTCGCGCTTCTCGACGAAGTTCACGGCGTCGTCGAACGACTGCTGCATGGCCGCGCGGCTGATGTTGTAGGAGGCGTAGTAGAACTGGCGCGGATCGCGGAAGACGTACCAGTCGTTCATCACGATGCGGGTGCGGCGCGGGTCGTACAGTTCGAACTGCGGCGTATAGGTCGGCCGATAGTGGAAGTTGACCACCGGCTGCACGTCATAGGTCGCCTCTTCATAGCGCGAGGCGGGCTTGTCGACGCCGAAGCGCCGCGCGATGTGCGAGAAGGTATGACGCCGCGGCGTGATCGCCTCGGCCTGGATGTCGATGTTCATTGGGGCGCTCCAACAGGTTCGAGGGCGGCGCCGTCCTTGACGAGGCGCAGCACGGCGTGGCTGGCGGCGGGATCGGCGGCGGTCACCAGGCAGCCGTTTTCAAGGCAGAACTCCTTGAAGGCGGCGCGCGGCAGGACCAGTTCGACGCTCAGGTCGGGGTCGCCGTAGATGAAGTCGAACTCCACGATGCCGTTGTCCGTCACATGGCGGACGACGGTCTGGAGCTTGGGTCGGCTGCCCGGAACCGGGCAGGGTCGCGTGATCGGGCTGGGCGCCGCTGTCATGGTCGTTTCCTGGGTTGGGCCGCTTTGGCGCGGCTCGTTGCTTGTCCCTGAAACGAAGACTGTCGGAGGGTCTGATAATGGGCCAATACAAAAAGGGCAGGGTCTGATGCCTTTTGGTTATTGCCTTGCGGCCGGGCGTCAGGCTCTGATGTTGGAATGAAACGCTCGCCGATGCCGGAACCCCTGCCGCGCGCCGTCCTTTCGGGCGTCGATGTGCGGCGTTTGCGCTATTTTCTTGCCGTGGCCGAAGAACTGCACTTCGGCCGGGCGGCGGAGCGGCTTTACATCGCCCAGCCCGCCCTCAGCCGTCAGATCGCTAGCCTTGAGAACGCCATCGGCGCCCTGTTGTTCGACCGCAGCCGCAGCGTCATCCAGCTGACCCCGGCGGGCGAGGCCCTGCTGCCGCGCGCCCGCGATATTCAGGCGCGGGTGGCCGACGCCGTGCGCGTGGCGCGCCGCGCGGCCGAGGGGCTGGTCGGGGTGATCCAGGTGGGCTTCGTCGGCTCGGCGACCTTTTCCATCCTGCCGGGCGTCTTCAACGCCTATCGCGAACAGTATCCCGAGGTCGAACTGGTGCTGCACGCCATGAACACGGCCGAGCTGCGGGTGGCGCTGCGCGACCGTTCCATCGACGTGGCCTTCGCCCGCCCCGGCATTCAGGATCCCGACATCGTCAGCGAAGTGGTCCAGCGCGAGCCGCTGATCGTGGCCCTGCCCGACACTGACGTCCTGGCCGAACAGAGCCACATCGCCCTGGCCGATCTGGCGGTGCGGCCCTTCATCCTTTACCCGCGCCAGCCCCGGCCCAGCTTCGCCGACCATGTGCTGGACCTGTGCCGCGCCGAGGGCTTCACCCCCGAGATCGCTCAGGAGACGCTGGAGATTCAGACCGCTCTGTCGCTGGTGTCGGTGGGGGCGGGGGTGTCGCTCGTGCCGGAATCGACCTCGGAGGCTCAATTGCACGGCGTCGCCTATCGCCCTCTGCTGGGCGAGGAGCGGGAGACGCAGCTGAGCCTGGCCTATCTGCGCGACAATCGGTCCTCGGTGCTGGGCGGCTTCTGCGCCCTGGTGCGCGAACGCACCCGCAGCCAGATCAGGCCGCGAGGAAGCTGAGCACGGCGTCGGCGAAGAGGTCGGGCTGTTCGACGTTCGACAGATGGGCGCCGTCCAGCACCTTCAGCTGGGCCTCGGGGATGGCCTTCACCAGGGCGGCGGCGTGTTCGGGCGGGGTGGCCGGATCCGCGGCGCCCGAGATGACCAGCGTCGGCGTCGTTATCAGTCCGCCCAGCCGTCTTAAGTCCATGTCGCGGATGGCGGCGCAGCACCCGGCGTAACCCTGCGGCGAGGTAGCCAGAAGCCCGGCCTCGATGACGGCGACCGGATCGGGCGCGCGGGCGGCGAAGTCCGGCGTGAACCAGCGCGCGACCGAGGCCGCCGCCAGCGGCGCCATCCCCTGCGACAGGGCGCTGGCGATGCGTGCATCCCAGGCCGAGGGCGGCCCCATGAAGGCCGAGGTGTTGGCCAGCACCAGCCGCTCCAGCCGTTCGGGCGCACGCACCCCCATCCACTGACCGACCATGCCGCCCAGCGACAGGCCGCAGAAGGCGACGCGCTCAAGCGACAGCGCGTCCAGCAACTCCACCACGTCGCGGCCCAGCCGGTCGAGACCATAGGCGCCCGCAGGCGCGTCCGAGGCGCCATGCCCCCGGTTGTCATAGCGTAGCACCCGGAACCGGGCGGCGAAGGCGGCCATCTGGGCGTCCCACATCTCCATCCGCGTGCCCAGAGAGTTGGACAGCAGCAGCACGGGCGCGTCTTCAGGGCCGTCGAAGCGATAGGCCAGACGGCAGCCGTCGCCGAGCGTGACGTATTGCTCGCTCATACCCGCTCCACGATCATGCCGATGCCCTGACCGACGCCGATGCACATGGTGCACAGGGCGTAGCGGCCGCCGGTGCGGTGAAGCTGCTCCACCGCCGTCATGACGATGCGGGCGCCCGACATCCCAAGCGGATGGCCCAGTGCGATGGCGCCGCCGTTGGGGTTTAGGCGCGGATCGCGCGGATCGACCTGAAGCTCCTGCAACACGGCCAAGGCTTGCGCGGCGAAGGCCTCGTTGAGCTCGATGACGTCCATGTCGGCCATGCTCAGGCCGGTGCGGGCGAACAGTTTGCGCGTCGTCTCGACCGGGCCGACGCCCATGATGCGCGGCGCCACGCCCGAGGCCGCCATGGCGACGACGCGGGCGCGCGGCGTCAGG
>NZ_GL883084.1:682686-701283 GCF_000204035.1 Brevundimonas diminuta ATCC 11568 | reverse complement strand
CGACGATCATCGCCGCCGCGCCGTCATTGAGGCCCGAGGCGTTGCCCGCCGTCACTGTCCCGTCCGGCCGCACGACCGGTTTCAGCTTGGCGAGGGCGTTCAGCGAGGTGGCGCGCGGATGCTCGTCCACGGTGAAGACGACGGGGTCGCCGCGTCGCTGGGGCACGGAGACGGGCGTGATCTCGGCGTCGAACCGGCCCGAGGCCAGGGCGGAGGCGGCCTTGGTCTGGCTGTCCAGGGCGAAGGCGTCCTGCGCCTCACGACTGACGCCCCATTGTTCGGCGACGTTCTCGGCCGTTTGGGGCATCGTATCCACGCCATAGGCGGCGCGCAGGGCCGGGTTGATGAAGCGCCAGCCCATCGTCGTGTCTTCGATCGTCTGGGCGCGGTCGAAGGCGGTCGCGGCCTTGCCCATGACATAGGGGGCGCGGGTCATGCTCTCGGCGCCGCCCGCGATCACCAGCTCGGCCTCGCCCGCGCGGATGGCCTGCGCCGCCAGCCCCACGGCGTTGAGGCCCGAGCCGCACAGGCGGTTGATCGTCGATCCCGGCACGGTCTCGGGCAGGCCCGCCAGCAGCACGGCCATGCGCGCCACGTTGCGGTTGTCCTCGCCCGACTGATTGGCGCAGCCCAGGATGACGTCCTCGACGGCGCTCCAGTCCAGCGTGGCGTTGCGTTCGGCCAGCGCCCGCAGCGGGATCGCCGCCAGATCATCGGCGCGCACCGCTGACAGCCCGCCGTTCAGCCGTCCGACCGGGGTGCGGACGGCGTCGCAGATGAAGGCCTCGGTCATATGGCTTGCCCTATCGCTCGCCGCGCGGCGGCTCCCTGCATGAGGGCGGTCATGCCACCGCCGCCGCGATGGCCAGCGGGGCGCCGGTCCTGGCCGTGATCTCCTCGACCGTGACGCCGGGGGCGGTCTCGATCAGCGTCAGGCCGCCCTGTTTGCGGTCGACGGCGATGACGCCCAGATCGGTGATGATCAGATCCACGACCTTCCGACCGGTCAGGGGCAGGGCGCATTGCTCCAGAATCTTGGGCGAGCCGTCCTTAGCGACGTGGTCCATCACCACGACGATCCGCTTGACGCCGGCGACCAGATCCATGGCGCCGCCCATGCCCTTCACCATCTTGCCGGGGATGGTCCAGTTGGCGAGATCGCCGTTGGCGGCGACCTCCATCGCCCCCAGCACGGCCATGTCGATATGGCCGCCGCGGATCATGGCGAAGCTGTCGGCCGAGGAGAAGAAGCTGGACGTCGGCAGCACCGTCACCGTCTGCTTGCCGGCGTTGATCAGATCGGGGTCCGCCTCGCCCTCGAACGGGAAGGGACCGATGCCGAGCAGGCCGTTCTCGCTTTGCAGCGTGACCCGGACGCCTTCGGGCACATGGTTGGCGACCAGCGTCGGAATGCCGATGCCCAGATTCACATAGTAGCCGTCGCGCAGTTCCTGTCCGGCGCGGGCGGCCATCTCGTCGCGGGTCCAGCTCATGACAAGGCCTCCTCGCGCGGACGGGTCGTCAGCTTCTCGATGCGCTTTTCATTGATGGTGCTGAGGACGATGCGGTCGACATAGATGCCCGGCGTGTGGATGGCGTCGGGATCGAGGGCGCCTTCGGGGACGATCTCCTCGACTTCGACCACGATGGTCTTTCCGGCGGTCGCCATGTTCGGATTGAAGTTGCGCGCCGTCTTGCGGAACATCAGGTTCCCGGCCGGATCGGCCCGCCAGGCCTTGATGATCGACAGATCGGCGCGCAGCCAGGTCTCGCGCACATAGTCTTCGCCCTCGAAGGTCTCGACGGGCTTGCCCTCGGCGACGACGGTGCCGACGCCGGTGCGGGTATAGAAGGCGGGGATGCCTGCGCCCCCCGCCCGGATGCGTTCGGCCAGGGTGCCCTGCGGGTTCAGTTCCAGCTCCAGCTCGCCGGACAGATACTGCTGCTCGAACAGCTTGTTCTCGCCGACGTAGCTGGAGATCATCTTCTTCACCTGACGGCTCTCCAGCAGCATCCACAGGCCGAAGCCGTCGGCGCCTGCATTGTTGGAGATGACGGTCAGCCCGCCGACCCCGGAAGCCCTGATCTCGGGGATCAGGCTCTCAGGGTTGCCCGAGAGCCCGAAGCCGCCGGACATGATGGTCATGCCGTCGAACAACAGGCCCTCGAGCGCGGCGCGGGGAGAAGCGAAAATCTTGGACACGAACCGCAGGTCTTTCGATCAGGCCGCCGCGCGGGCGCGGCCGGACAGGTGCTCGTCCGCCTTGTCAGCGGCGCGCTGCAGGGTGAAGTCGAAGGCGACATAGGCGCTGTCGCCCTGACGCTGCGGCACCGGCAGCAGGCCGTCGCGCGTGGCGAAGGCGAAGTCGTCGGCCGCGAACGGATCGTCGCCGAAGTTGATCTGGGTCGTCAGCGAACGATAACCGGGCGCCTCGACGAAGAAGTGGACGTGGGCCGGGCGGTTGCCGTGGCGGCCGATGGCCTTCAGCATCCGATCGGTCGCGCCGTTCGGCGGCACCGAATAGCCGCTGGGGATCTTGGAGCTGAAGTAGTAGCGGCCGTCCGCGCCGACCTTGATGCGGCGGCGGTTGTTGAACGGGGTCTGCTCGCCGGTCGGGTCGAAGTGGGAATAGAAGCCCTTCGAATTGGCGTGCCAGACGTGAAGGATGGCGTCGGCCGGGGCCTCGCCGTCGGGACCGACGATGTTGCCGGTCATATAGAGGGTCTCGGTGTCGTCGGCGTCGTCCGTCAGGTTGACGTTCTCGCCTTCGACCAGCGGCGCGCCCTCGACATAGAGGGGGCCTTCGATGGTGCGCGGGGTGCCGCCGGTGCGGCCCGCCTCGGCGTCCTTGGCGTCGAGGAACAGGTCCATGAAGTGCTCAAGACCCGTGCCCGGCACGATCAGGCCGAACTCCTGGGCGCCGTCCTGGAAGAATTTGATCGCGCCCCAGAACTCGTCCTCGCTGACGTCATGCTTGGCGATGACGCGCATCAGGGCCTCGATCACGTCGCGGGTGATGGATTTCAATCGGGGATCGCCGCCCTCGACGGTCATGCCGCTGGCGCGGTCGAGAAGCTGTTGAACCTCGGGCGTGGCGACGAAATCTTCGGTCATGTCTTCTTCCTCTCCAATAGTGTTGGCCCTTGTGGGCTCTTAGCGATCGTCCTCGTGGATCGATGACGGATGGCGGCACAGGACGGTGACCTGGACGTCCATGTAGGGAAACAGCGGCAGGGTGCTGAGAAGGTCATGCAGCGTCTGGGCGTCGGCGACGTCGAAGACGCTGACGTTGCTGTATCGCCCCGCGACGCGCCACAGGTGGCGCCAGATTCCCTGACGCTGCAGATCCTGGGCGCGGGCCTTTTCCTCGGCCTTCAGCCGGTCGATCTTCGCCGGGTCGGCGTCGTGCGGAATGCGCACATCCATGGTCACATGAAACAGCATCGTCTTACCCCGCAACCAGTTTGGGCGTGATGACCGAGGTCCGGGAATCTCGATCGCGGCGGAGCGCCGCAATGGCGTCCTCGTTCAACTGAACGCCCAGACCCGGCCCGCTGGGCACGCTCAGGCAGCCGTCGGCGTAGTGCAGCGGCTCGACCAGCAGTTCCTCGGTCAGCAGCAGGGGGCCGAACAGTTCGGTGCCGAACTCGATCTCGGGCAGGGTGGCGAACAACTGGGCCGAGGCGATGGTGCCGACCGGCCCTTCCAGCATGGTGCCGCCGTAAAGGGCGACGCCCGCAGACTGGGCGACGCCCGCCAGACGCTTGGCCTCGGTCAGGCCGCCGGCCTGGGCGATCTTCAGGGCGAAGACGTCGGCCGCCTGACCGCAGGCCAGGGCGTAGCCGCTCTCGGGACCGTGCAGGGCTTCGTCGGCCATGATGGGGATCAGGCCCATCGCCGTCAGCCGCGCCATGCCCGCCGTCGCATGGGCGCGGATCGGCTGCTCGACCAGATCGACGCCCGCCTCGACCAACAGGGGCAGGGCGCGCTTGGCGGCGGCCTCGCTCCAGGCCTGGTTGACGTCGACGCGGATGCTGGCCCGGTCGCCCAGGGCGCGCTTGATCGCCGCGACGTGGGCCACGTCGTCCTGCACCGGGCGCTTGCCGATCTTCAGCTTGAAGGCGGCGTGGCGGCCCGACGCGATCATGGCTTCGGCCTCGGCGATGTCCTGGGCGGTGTCGCCGCTGGCCAAGGTCCACAGCACCGGCAGTCGGTCGCGGATGCGCCCGCCCAGCAGTTCGCTGACCGGCACGCCCAGGCGCTTGCCCTGAATGTCCAGCAAGGCGGTCTCGACGGCGTTCTTGGCGAAGCGGTTGTCGATGATCGAGCGGCGCAGGCGATCCATGATGACGGCCGGGCGGGTGGTGTCGGCGCCGATCAGCAGCGGCGTGAAATAGGCGTCGATCGCCAGCTTGATCCCTTCGGGGCTTTCGCCGCCGTAGGTCAGGCCGCCGATGGTGGTGCCTTCGCCGATCCCCTCGATCCCGTCGGCGCAGCGCAGGCGCACCAGGACCACGGTCTGCGACTGCATGGTGGCGACCGACAGGACGTGCGGCCGGATGGTCGGCACGTCGAGGACGATCGTCTCCACCCGTTCAATCGCTGATGCCTGCACCCTGTCGTCTCCGCGTTCTCTGTTGAGACCGACCTTAGGAGGCGTGTGTCATGACCCAAAATGCCGATTTGTTCAGAATTGATGCTGAAAAGGCATCAAGCGGCGCGGCTCTGCGTCCCGAGCAATCATCTGTCGAGCGATGTTCCGCCAAACTTCTGTCGCTGAAACTTGGCCGGACCGCCGTGGAAATGTGCGCGGATCATCATGGAGCCGCCCTAGTTTTCAGCGTCATCGCAGACGGGGCTGACGGGCATGAAGTTCGCTATTTCACCACGGGCGATCGCGCCTCTGACGATTGCGGGTTTGGCGCTGGCGACGGCGGTTCTGATTGCAGTCGTCCCCGGCCAGGCGCAGGCCGCCGAGGCGCTCCAGGCCGCGCACCGCCTGCTGTGACGCTGGCCGGAACGGCTGGGGCCTAAGGTCGTTCTGCCAGATGTCGCCTGCTGAGATCGCTGACCCGGAGCTTGATCCGGCGAGATCGGCTGCGCCGTCATGGGCGCTTTACCGACCCGTCAGAGCAGTTGTCTTTTCAGCGACAGGGACGGTTGCAATTTCACGCCTCTGGTCCATCTCATAAGCCAAGCTCGGCTGTGGGTGACGCGGCGGGCGGCAGAGGAGACAGGCGATGACCCAACAGAAATCAGGCTCCACGACGGGCGCAGGCGCTCCGGCGGTCAGTGATCGGAACTCGCTTACCGTCGGGCCGAACGGGCCCGTGGTGCTGCACGACGTGCACTTCCTGGAGCAGATGGCGCACTTCAACCGCGAGAAGGTTCCCGAGCGCCAGCCCCATGCCAAGGGCTCGGGCGCGTTCGGCGTGTTCGAAACCACGCACGACGTCTCGGCCTATACGAAGGCCTCGCTGTTCCAGCCCGGCGCGAAGACCGAAATGCTGGCGCGCTTCTCGACCGTGGCGGGCGAGCAAGGCAGCCCCGACACCTGGCGCGACGTGCGCGGCTTCTCGCTGAAATTCTATACGGACGAGGGCAACTACGACCTGGTCGGCAACAACACCCCGGTCTTCTTCGTGCGCGATCCGATGAAGTTCCCCCACTTCATCCGCAGCCAGAAGCGGCTGCCCGACTCCGGGCTGCGCGACAACCACATGCAGTGGGACTTCTGGACCAACAATCCCGAGTCGGCGCACCAGGTGACCTATCTGATGGGCGTGCGGGGCCTGCCGCGCACCTGGCGTCAGATGAACGGCTACGGCTCGCACACCTATATGTGGATCAACGCCGCGGGCGAGAAATTCTGGGTCAAGTACCACTTCCATACCCGCCAGGGCATGGCCTTCTTCTCCAACGCCGAGGCCGCCGCCATGTCGGGCGCCGACGCCGACTTCCACCGCCGCGACCTGTTCGACGCCATCGCGCGCGGCGAGCATCCGGTCTGGGATCTGTCGGTTCAGGTCATGCCCTACGCCGAGGCGGCGACCTATCGGTTCAACCCCTTCGACCTGACCAAGACCTGGTCGCACAAGGACTATCCGCTGATCCCGGTCGGCGTGATGACGCTGAACCGCAATCCGGAGAACTTCTTCGCCCAGATCGAACAGGCGGCCTTCTCGCCCGGCAACACCGTGCCCGGCATCGGCCTGTCGCCGGACAAGATGCTGCTGGGCCGGGCCTTCGCCTATAACGACGCCCAGCGGAACCGCATCGGGACCAACTTCCACCAGCTGCCGGTGAACCAGCCCAAGGTTCCGGTGAACACCTATATGTTCGACGGGCATATGGCCTATCACCACTCGGGCGCCCAGCCGGTCTATGCGCCCAACAGCGGCGGCCGCATCTGGTCGGACGAGACCGGCCCGGTTCATGACGGCTGGGAGGCCGACGGCGAACTGGTCCGCAGCGCCTATACGCTGCACGCCGAGGACGACGACTTCACCCAGCCGGGTATTCTGGTGCGCGAGGTGTTCAACGACGACCAGCGCGCCCAGTTGGTCGATCAGGTGGCGGGCAGCCTGCTGGGCGGCGTGCGTTCCCCGGTGCTGGAGCGCGCTTTCGACTATTGGAAGAGCATCGACCCGGACGTCGGCGGCCGTATCGAGGCGGCGGTGCGGGCGGGCGGCGCCCCGCGCCCGGCCGAGGGCATGGGCGAAGGCTGACGCCTGACATCCAAGGCCTGAATTGAAGCGCCCCCCGTTCCCTTGCCGGAGCGGGGGGCGTTTTGCGTCAGCGGGCGGTCGCCTCGATCAGGACGCGGGCCTGGGCGACGGCCGCCTCGGTGGTCAGTTCGCCGGCCTGGACCTGATCGGCCAGCTTCATCAGGGGCGGGGCGGTGATGGCGCCGGTCTCGGCTTCCTCTGCGACGCGGACGCCGCCGTCGCGGGCGATGATTGCGTCCCAGGCGTCGCGCACGGCCGCCCAGTAACACTTCGTCGCCGCCCAGTAGTCGTCGCCCGCCTTGGGCGAGAAGGCGGTGGAGGCGTCATAGCTGTTGATGACGTCTTCCTGGACGATGGCGACCGGCTCGCCGCCGTCCTTGCCCGACAGCTTCATATTGTCCTGGATGTGGACCCAGCCGTCGTGTTTCAGGATGTGGCGGTTGACGCCCAGATAGCGGTCGTAGACCGGGTTGCGCACCGCGTCGCGGCGGGCCAGCGGCCGCCAGGTCGGGCCGGAGGTCCAGGCGCTCAGCCCGTTCTCATAGCTCCAGCGGCCGACGCCGCCATAGCGCGGGGAATCGTCTGTCTGCCACACGGTCTGCGACCAGGCGCCCTCACGCTCGGCGGCGGGCACGGGCGAGGTGCGCCAGGTGTTGTCGCCGACATAGGTCAGGACGCTCTGCGGCTGATAGGTCCAGTCCTGGCGCCAGTGTTTGACGACGATGCTCTTGCCGCCGTGCTCCATCACCAGGATGTGCTGCAGGCTGATGCGGTCGCTGTGGTCATAGACGACGCGGACGATTTCGGTGCCGCTGGACAGCTGCTCTTCCAGCGGGTCGTAGTTCGCGACGAAGCTGACGTTTTCGCGCATGTCGAAGTGGACGCGGAACTCGCCCGCCTGGGCCAGGATGGACTGGCGGTCGCGCTCGAACTGGGGGCTGCGGGCAGGCGCGGCGGCCTGCGCCGTCTGGGCGGAGGCTGCCGTGGCGAGGGCGGCGGGCGCCGCCCCGGTCAACAGGGCGGCGGCGATCAGGATGGCGCGCATGGAAGGCTCCTTGGCGGCGGGTGATTTCAAGTCCGTCACAGGCGCACGCTCAGCGAAACGCCGACGTTGCGTCCCGGCTGGGTGAAGGCGTCCAGGGTTCCGGGGCTGGCGCCGACGGCGGGGCGGTTCAGGCCGCGCACGTCGCTCCACCAGGCGTATTTCTCGTCGAAGACGTTGAAGACGCCGGCGCGCAGGGTGGCCCGCTCGGCCACGTTCCAATAGGCGGTGACATCCAGCAGGGTGAAGCGCTCGCCCGGCCAGCACAGGCCGCCGCCGCACTCGTGGTTCGACTTCTTGTCCGACCAGGTGACGGTGGCGCTCCCGCCCCAGACGCCCGAAGGCGCGGCGTAGTTCAGGCCGCCGACCAGCTTGATCGGATCGACGCTGGTCAGGGCGCCGCGCTCGCCCTCCGTCTCCTGTTCGCCGTCGGCGAAGGAGGCGGCGACGATGGTCGAGAAGCCGTTGTCCCAATGAATGTCGCCGCGCGCTTCCAGACCCCAGATCTTCACCGTGGTCAGGTTGACGTACTGATAGATCAGCGGATCGACGCCGGGACGGCCCGTGCCGCGCACCACCACCTGGTTGATGAAGTCGTCGTATTCCGTGCGGAAGGCCGTCGTCTGCAGCGACAGGCTCCCGCCGAAGAGGTCCAGGTTACGGAAGCGGAAGCCGCCCTCGATGCTCTCGCTGGTCTCGGGCTTCAGGTCCGGGTTGGGGATGGACTCATAGCCGAACACCGGGTTGGCGAAGAAGTTGTTCACCTGCATCGGCGAGGGCGCCTTGAAGCCCTGGGCGTAGTTGGCGAAGACGCCGAAGTGATCGTCGGCCCAGTAGATGGCGCCGATCTTGGGCGACAGGCGGCTGTCGCTCTGCTTCTCGGCGGCGGCGGGGAAGAGGGCGTCCTTCTTGGGCGTCAGCTCATACCAGTCGTAGCGAAGGGCCGGGATGATGCTGAGGCGGCCGCCCAGCAGGTCGATCTCGTCCTGAATGAACAGGCCCGCCAGGTCGAACTCGGTCTTGGGGAAGGGGCGAGCGGGGAAGGGCTCGCCCATCGGCGGGACCGTGCCGTCGCGGACGCCTTCCTGGGTCGTGCGCGACCAGTCGGCGCCGACGGTGATCCGGTGACGGACGGCCTCGCCGCCTAAGCTCTTGGACCCCTGCGCCGCCAGGCCCCAGACGGCGTTGTCGAACGTCACGTCACGGGTGCGGTCGACCGCAGGCGTGCGGTCTTCATAGGTGAACTGGCGCGTGGTCGAATCCTGCCAGAAGGCGGCCACAGAGCCGGAATCGAGACCCAGAACGTCATCGAAACGCCAGTCGAGGCTGACGCGATCACGCTGGGTCTCGTCATGAGCGGTCAGGCCGACGACAGTGGCCGAGTAGCTGCTCAGCGCCTCGCCATCCATCTCCTGATCGAAGTGGTCGTAGGTCAGGCGCAGGGTGTGATGATCGTTCACGTCCCAGACCAGCTTGGCCAGCACGGCGTTGGAGGCGAAGTCCTGGGGGTTGGGCTGGGTGCGGGCCGCGCCCACGCCGCCCGTCTCGGCCATGTTCTCGGTCTCCTGAGCGTCACGGCGGGTGTAGGCCAGCAGGCCCGAGAAGGCGCCGCTGCGCCCGGCCAGGGCCAGGCCCTCGGTCCAGCCCTCGTCAGCGGAGTTGTAGCCGACGCGCGCACGGGCGCCGAAGTTGCGGCCCGCCTCGATGAAGTCGGACGGGTCTTTCGAGGTGAAGCTGACGGCGCCGGCGATGCCGTCCGACCCATAGAGGGCCGAGGCCGGACCGCGCAGGATCTCGACCGACTTGACCAGATCCAGGTCGTTATAGCCGCCGCGACCGACCGACTGGGCGCCGAAGGCGAAGCCGTCCGGCACGCGCACGCCGTCCTGAACGATCAGCACGCGGTTGCCGCCCATGCCGCGGATGGTGAAGCCGGAATTGCCGTCGCGCCCGGCGCCCGAGAGGGCGGCCGAAAAACGGGCGGGGCTGGTCGGGACGCTGACGCCCGGCTCGAACCGGATCAGATCCTTGATGTCGGTGACGAGGTTGGTCTCGATCGCCTCGGCGGTGATGACGCTGACGCTGGCGGGCACCTCATCGACGCGGCGTTCGGTGCGGGTGCCGACGACGGTGACCGGCGCCACGCGCACGGGCTCGTTCAGATCGATCGCATGGTCCTCGACGGCGGGCGCGGCGATGGCGGGAGCGGCGGCGGCGAGGGCGGTCAGCCCGACGGAAATCATGAGTAGCGAGCGCATCGGCGAAACCCCGGTTGAAACTGGGCTCGCTTTAGTGCGAACGATTATCAGAATCAATCTTAGTCTTTTTGCGTCCTAATCGCTCCTGCTACGGTCACAATCGCGCCAACTCGTCGCTTTGACGCAAGCGCGTCATTTCCCTTAGGAAAAACTCTGGCAGAACGATGAGGCGCGATCCGCAGCCTTTCGGACGCCGTCCCAAAATCTTTCGGAGATGATCGACACGCCCGTGCCCGCCAGCTTCCTCCTGCTCGTCATCCTGCTCCTGCCCTTCATCGGGGCCATGATCGCCTCGGGTCTGCCGCGTCACGCACGGACCTCTGCGGCCGTCCTGTCGTGGATCATCGCCCTGATCAGCGTCGGCTGTCTGGCGGTGCTCTGGCCTAGGTTCCAGGACGGGGAGGTGCTGAAGCTGACCCTGGCCTGGTTGCCGTCGCTGGGGGTCAATCTGACCATTCGCCTGGACGGCCTGTCCTGGCTGTTCAGCGCCCTGATCTTGGGGATCGGCGCGCTCGTGGTCCTGTATGCGCGCTACTACATGTCGCCGAAGGATCCGGTGCCGCGCTTCTTCTCCTTCCTGCTGGCCTTCATGGGCGCCATGCAGGGCGTGGTGCTGTCGGGCAATCTGATCCAGCTGGTCGTCTTCTGGGAGCTGACCAGCCTCTTCTCCTTCCTGCTGATCGGCTACTGGCACCAGAACGCCTCGGCGCGCGAGGGCGCGCGCATGGCCCTGACCATCACCGCCACGGGCGGCGTGGCCCTGCTGGTCGGCATGATCCTGATCGGGCGCATCGTCGGCAGCTATGAGCTGGACGCCGTCATCGGCGCGCGCGACGTCATCTTGGCCAGCCCGATGTACCCGGTCGCCCTGGGTCTGATCCTGATCGGCGCCCTGACCAAGAGCGCCCAGTTCCCGTTCCACATCTGGCTGCCGCGCGCCATGGCGGCGCCCACGCCGGTCAGCGCCTATCTGCACTCGGCGACCATGGTGAAGGCCGGCGTCTTCCTGCTGATGCGGTTCTGGCCCGTCTTCGGCGAGACCGAGATGTGGTATTTCGTGGTCGGCGGCCTGGGCCTGACGACCCTGCTGGTCGGCGCCTGGTGCGCCATCTTCCAGCACGACCTGAAGGGCCTGTTGGCCTATTCGACCATCAGCCACCTGGGCCTGATTTGTCTGCTGCTGGGCCTGGGGTCGGACCTGGGCGCCATCGCCGCCATCTTCCACACCATCAACCACGCCACCTTCAAGGCCTCGCTGTTCATGGCGGCGGGCATCATCGACCACGAGGCCGGCTCGCGCGACATGCGCAAGCTCAGCGGCCTGATCCGCTTCATGCCGATCACCGCCACCCTGGCCATGGTCGCCGCAGCCGCCATGGCGGGCGTGCCCCTGCTGAACGGCTTCCTGTCCAAGGAGATGTTCCTGGCCGAGGCCCTGGCCAGCACCCAGACCTCGGCGCTGAACCAGGCCCTGCCGGTGCTGGCGACCCTGGCGAGCGCCTTCAGCGTCCTCTATTCGCTGCGCTTCATCCATACGACCTTCTTCGGCCCGCCGCCGACCGAGCTGGATCGCGTCCCGCACGAGCCGCCGGGCTGGATGCGGCGTCCGATCGAGGTGCTGGTGGCCCTGTGTCTGCTGGTCGGCGTCTTTCCCGCCGTCACCGTCGGTCCCTTCCTGCGCAGCGCCGCCGTGACCATGCTGGGCTTCGATCTGCCCTATTACAGCCTGGCCCTTTGGCACGGCTTCAACCTGCCGCTGCTGCTCAGCGTCATCGCCATGGCGGGCGGGATCGGCCTCTACGCCGTGTTCGGCAAGGCGCTGAACGCCAATCCGCGCGGCGGCCCCTGGGGCATGAAGCGGCTCAACGGCGGCTATCTGTTCGAGCGGTCTCAGGTCATCCTGATGGACCTGTCGCAGTGGATCGTGCGCTGGCTGGGCGCGCAGCGCCTGCAGCCGCAACTGCGCCTGATCCTGCTGACGGCCCTGCTGTCGGCGGCTGTGGCGGCGGCGGGCGGCTTCGTGCTGACCTGGCCCGAGTTCCGCGTTCCCCAGGCGCACAACCTGGCCTTCGCCGCCCTGTGGCTGGCGGGCGGGGCCTGCGCCCTGGCCGCCGCCTGGCAGGCCAAATATCACCGCCTGGCCGCCGTCATCCTGATGGGCGGGGCCGGTCTGGCCAGCTGTCTGACGTTCGTCTGGCTGTCGGCGCCCGATCTGGCCCTGACCCAGCTAGTGGTCGAGGTGGTGACGACGGTGCTGCTGCTGCTGGGCCTGCGCTGGCTGCCCAAGCGGCTGGCTGAGATCCATGTGCCCGAGTCCGAGCAGCGCCGCGCGCGCTGGCGTCGTCGTCTCGACCGGGGGATCGCCGTCTGCGCCGGCGCCGGCGTGGCCCTGATCGCCTGGGCCGTCATGGTGCGCCCGCCGGTGGAGGGCGTGTCGCGATTCTTCGTCGAGAAGGCCTATGAGGAGGCGGGCGGCCGCAACGTCGTCAACGTCATCCTGGTCGACTTCCGCGCCTTCGACACCTTCGGCGAGATCACCGTCCTGGGCGTCGTCGGCCTGACGGTGCTGGCCCTGTTGCGTCGTTTCCGCCCGGCCAGCGACAGCCTGTCCCAGCCGATGCAGAAGCGGGTGCAGGACGCCTCGGATCGCGCCCGCGAAGGCCGCACCGAGGGCGACACTCTCAGCGACACCATGCTGATCCCCGGCGTGGTGATGCGCTGGCTGTTCCCCTTCATCATCCTGCTGGCCGTGCACCTGTTCTTGCGCGGGCATGACCTGCCCGGCGGCGGCTTCGCGGCGGGGGTGGCGCTGTCGATCGCCTTCATCCTGCAATACATGTCGTCCGGCGCCCGCTGGGTGGAGGAGCGGCTGGAGATCCGCCCGATCATCTGGATCGGCGTCGGCCTGCTGCTGGCCGCGCTCAGCGGGGCGGTGGGCTGGATCTTCGATCAGCCCTTCTTGACCACCTATTTCCAGTACGCCGATCTGCCGCTGCTGGGCCGCGTGCCGCTGGCCAGCGCCGTCCTGTTCGACCTGGGCGTGGTGGTGCTGGTGGTCGGCGCCACGGTGCTGGTGCTGGTCGCCCTGGCTCACCAGTCGCTGCGCCGCGCGCGCATTGAGGAAGCTGAGGCCGAAGCGGAAGCCGAGGCCGAGCAGAAGGGAGGGGCGCAATGACCCAGATCGTCCTGGCCCTGGCCATCGGCGTCCTGACCGGTTCGGGCGTGTGGCTGATGCTGCGCCCGCGAACCTTCCAGGTCATCATCGGCCTGTCGTTGGTTTCCTATGCGGTCAACCTGTTCATCTTCTCCATGGGGCGGCTGCGTTCGGCCGCGCCGCCGATCACCAGCAAGGGCGCGGAAGACCCGGCCCTCTACGCCGATCCGACGCCCCAGGCCCTGGTGCTGACGGCCATCGTCATCAGCTTCGCCCTGACGGCCCTGTTCCTGGTGGTGCTGCTGGCCTCGCGCGGCGAGACCGGCAGCGACCATGTCGACGGCCAGGAGGCGCCCGAATGACCGACTGGCAGGAACATCTGATCATCGGGCCGATCGTCCTGCCCATGGTCATCGCCGCGGCCATGCTGCTGTTCGACGAGCGCCGCCGCCTGCTGAAGGGCGGCCTCAGCCTGTTCGCCATGGCGGCCATCCTGGCCATGGCCCTGGCCCTGCTGCACGAGAGCGCGACCGGGGCGACGGGCGGGGGCGACACCGCCCGCGTCTATCAACTGGGCGACTGGCCGGCGCCGTTCGGCGTCGTCCTGGTGGCGGACCGTCTGTCGACCCTGATGGTGGCCCTGACCAGCGTCCTGGGCGCCTGCTCCATGATCTTCGCCCTGGCGCGCTGGGACCGGGCGGGGCCGCGTTTCCACGCCCTGTTCCTGCTGCTGGTCATGGGGGTCAACGGGGCCTTCCTGACGGGCGACCTGTTCAACCTCTTCGTCTTCTTCGAGATCATGCTGGCGGCCTCCTACGGCCTGGCGCTGCATGGGTCGGGCGAGGCGCGCATCCGGGCGGGCCTGGCCTATATCGCCGTCAACCTGACGGCCTCCATGCTGTTCCTGATCGGGGTCAGCCTGATCTACGGCGTGACCGGCACGCTCAACATGGCCGATCTGGCCGTGCGCATCCCCCAGATCGCCGAGGCGGACCGGGGCCTGTTCCACGTCGGCGCGGCCGTCCTGGGCGTGGCCTTCCTGACCAAGTGCGCCATGTGGCCGCTGGGCTTCTGGCTGACCACCACCTATTCGGCGGCCAGCGCCCCGGCGGCGGCCGTCTTCGCCATCCTGTCCAAGGTCGGCGCCTATGTGATCATCCGCCTCAGCTTCCTGCTGTTCGCGCCGGACAGCGGCGCCTCGGCCGGATTCGGTCAGTTGTGGATTCTGCTGGGCGGGCTGGCGACCATCGGCTTCGGCACCGCCGGGATGATCGCCGCGCGCGACCTGTCGATCGCCGCCGCCTACGCCGTCATCGTCTCGTCGGGCACGGTGCTGGCGGCCGTCGGCATCGGCAACGCCGATGTCCTGGGCGGAGCGGTCTTCTACCTGGTCGGCTCGACCCTGGCCTGCGGCGCCCTGTTCATGCTGGCCGAGGTGCTGAACCGGGGCCAGGATCCCGGCGCGCGTTCGGGCCGCGCCGTGTTCGAGGATGAATATATCGACCCCTTTGACGACGAAGAGCGCAACGAGCCCGGTCTCGTCATCCCGGCGGCCGTGGCGGCCCTGGGCGGCGCCTTCCTGATCTCGACCCTGATGATCGCGGGCCTGCCGCCGCTGGCGGGCTTCATCGGCAAGCTGGCGATGATGGACGCCCTGTCGGGCGTCGGCGGCTGGGCGGGCTACACGGTGATCGCGGCCTTGTCCCTGGCGTCGCTGGGCGCCCTGATCGGGCTGACCCGCCTGGGCATGGCGGCCCTGTGGGCGCGGGACGACGACGCCGAGCCGGCGGTCGTGGTCGGCGCCGCCGAGGGCGTGGCCATCGCGGGCCTGCTGGCGGCCTGCATCTTCCTGGCGATCTTCGGCGAGGCGGGCTTCGCCTACGCCGACCACACGGCCGACTGGCTGGTGCGGCCCGACGCCTATGTCCGCGCAGTGCTGGGAGGCGGCTCATGATCCGGGCGGTCCTGCCGCACCCCATCCTGTCGCTGGCCCTGTTCGGGGCCTCGCTGTTGCTCAGCGGGTCGGCCGCGCCGCCGTCCCTGGCGCTGGCCCTGCTGATGGCCCTGGCCGCGCCCCACATCATGCGCGCTCTGGAGGTCGAACCGGTTCGCGTCAGAAAGCCGCTGACCCTGCTGAGCTTCGCCGTGGTGGTGATGCGCGACATCATCCGGTCGAACTGGGAGGTCGCCCTGGTCGTGCTGGGGCTGAACGCCTCGCGCGACAGCCGCGTCTCGGGCTTTGTCCATATTCCGCTGGAGATGCGCGACCGCTACGGCCTGGCTGTGCTGGCGGTGATCATCACCAGCACGCCGGGCACCATCTGGGTCGAGTATGAGGACGCGACGGGCGTGCTCCTGCTGCACATCCTCGACCTGCGGGAGGGCGACGACTGGGAGGACCGCATTAAGAACCGCTATGAGCGCCGCCTGATGGAGATCTTCGAATGAGCGGCGCCGTCTTCTACTGGGCGCTGGTTCTGGCGCAGCTGTTCCTGGCCGGTGCGGCCCTGATCGGCGTCTGGCGCATCGCCAAGGGGCCGCGCGCCCAGGACCGCATCCTGGGCCTGGACACCCTCTATCAGGCGGGGATGCTGCTGATCGTCGCCTTCGGGGTGCGGACGGGCAGCCATCTGTATTTCTATGCGGCGGTGATCATCGGCATGCTGGGCTTCACCTCCTCGGTCGCCCTGGCCAAATTCCTGATGCGCGGCGAGGTGATCGAATGAGCGACTTTCCCGCAAATGTCCCGGCCTGGGCGGCGCTGCTGGCGGCGGCGCTGGTGCTGGCCGGTTCCGGCCTGACCTTCATCGGCGCATTAGGCCTGGTGCGGCTCAAGACCTTCTACGAGCGGGTTCACGCCCCTACGCTGGGGGCGACGCTGGGCATGTTCCTGATCCTGGGCGGATCGGTGGTCTATTTCACCGCGGCCGAGGGGCGGTTCATGCCGGTCGAGCTGCTGGTGGCGGTCTTCTTCACGGTGACGACGCCGGTGACGCTGATCATCCTGGCGCGCGCGGCCCTGTTCCGCGACCGGACCGATCGTTCCGGCGAAGGGGTTCGGGTGCCGCTGGAGGGCGAATGCGCCGGCGTGGTCCGCACGCCGCCCGACCTGACGGCTATTGATCCTCGTCGAAGCGACGCGCCACAAGGTCGGTAAGGGCGGCGACGGCCTCGGCGGCGTCCGGCCCCTCGGCCTTCACCTCGACGCCGCAGCCGATCCCGGCGCCCAGCATCAGCAGACCCATGATCGAGCGGGCGTCCACGGTCACGCCGTCGCGCGTCACCTGGATCTCGGATTCGAACTCGGAGGCCAGTTTGACGAACTTGGCCGAGGCGCGGGCGTGCAGGCCGCGCTGGTTGCAGATGTTCAGCACCGCCTGGGCGGAAGAGGCGACGTCGCTCATTTCTCGCCCGCCAGCACCCACGACGCCACCGAGATGTATTTGCGGCCCGCATCCTGAGCGTGGGCCACGCAGGCCTCCAGCGTCTCGCGGCCGCGCACGCTGGCCAGCTTGATCAGCATGGGCAGGTTCAACCCGGCGATGACCTCGGCGCCGGTCTGCTCCATCACCGAGATGGCCAGGTTGGACGGCGTGCCGCCGAACATGTCGGTCAGCAGGATGACGCCCTCGCCTTCATCGACGGCGGCGGCGGCGTCGACGATGTCGCGGCGGCGCCGCTCCATGTCGTCTTCAGGGCCGATGCAGATGGCGGCGACGCCGCGCTGCGGCCCCACCACGTGCTCCATCGCCGACAGGAATTCGGAGGCCAGGCCCCCGTGGGTGACGATCACCAGCCCGATCATATAGGCTTCACCAAAGACATCCCCAGCTCGCCTCGACGAGCGACAAGCCTCGTTTCATAGGGCAATCGCGGCGCGGATCAAAGGGCGCCGTCGTCGCGCCCTAGCGGACGCTTTGCGACGAGCGCCATCGCCGCCGCCACGACCAGGGGCGCCGAGGCCGGACGCGGGTCCAGAACCAGGCGCGGAATCGCGATTCCGTCGATCACGTCCTGGTCCGCTTCGGGCATCCGCTCGACCGGTTCATGGGTTAGATGCAGCGACAGGGCGATCCGCGTCAGGGGCAGGAAAGGCCGGCTGACGACGCCCAGGCCCCGCACCTCCATCCGTCCGGCGATGGTCGCGGGCGCGGCGGCGTAGAGGGCGCCCTTGCAGGCGAAAACCTCGACCCAGTCATCGCCGACCAGCCGCCAGCCGTTCTGCATCAGCCGCAGGGCCAGGTCGCTCTTGCCCGCGCCGGATCGTCCCCGGATCAGCACGCCGCGCCAGGCGCCTTCGAGGCGGGTGGCGACGACGGTGGCGTGCAGGGGCTGGCGCGACGCGGTCATGAGCGTCGGATCACGGGCGCTTGCCCGTCGCCGGCAACCGCACCTCGAAGCGGGCGCCGACCACGGCGCCGTCGGGGCCGGTGCGGTTCTCGGCGTGGACATGCCCGCCGTGGGCGTCGATGATCTGGCGCACGATGGCCAGGCCTAGGCCTGAGTTGGCGCCGAAGGCCGTGCCCTTGGGCCGCGAGGTGTAGAAGCGCTCGAACACCGTCTCCAGGTTGTCGGCCGGGATGCCGGGGCCGTCGTCCTCGACGCGGACGCGCAGGGGCAGGTCGGGCTGGCTGTCGTCACGCTCCAGGCTCACCCGCACTTCGCCGTCGGGCGGGCTGAAGGAGCGGGCGTTGTCGATCAGGTTGCGGAACACCTGCCCCAGAGGAATGTCGCGGCCGATGACGCGGGCGCTGTCGGCGGTCGAGACGAAGCGCACCGGGGGCTCGCCCGGCTTCTGTCCGGCCTCATAGACGCCGATGATGTCGCCCAGCAGTTCCTTCAGATCGATGGCGCGCGGGCGGTCGCGCGACAGTTCGGCGTCCAGGCGCGAGGCGTTGGAGATGTCGGTGATCAGGCGATCCAGCCGCCGCACGTCCTGCTGCAGCAGATTGGTCAGGCGGGCCCGCTGCTCATCGGTCTTGACCAGGGGCAGGGTCTCCAGCGCCGAACGGATCGAGGTCAGGGGGTTCTTGATCTCGTGGCTGACGTCGGCGGCGAACCGCTCGATGGCGTCCATGCGCGTCGACAGGGTGTCGGTCATGGATTCAAGCGCGCGGGCCAGGTCGCCGATCTCGTCGCGACGGTCCTCGAGGTCGGGCAGGGAGATGGCGCGGGCGCGCTGCAGGCGCACCTGATCCGCCGCCGCCGACAGCCGCATCACCGGCCGCGCCACGAACAGGTGCAGCACCAGCGACGCCAGCAGGTTCACCGCCAACGCCACCAGGGCGAAAGGCATCAGGGCGCGGCGTTGCGCGTCCAGGGTGGCGTTGACGTCGCCGGCTTCCAGGGTCAGCACGCCCAGCACCTGCTGCACATGGCGCACGGGCAGGGAGACGGAGACGACGCGCTCGCCC
>NZ_GL883084.1:680217-682420 GCF_000204035.1 Brevundimonas diminuta ATCC 11568 | reverse complement strand
CGCGCGGTCTCGCGCGGCGACGGTTCGGACGGCGCCAGGGCCGTGCCTGCCGGGTTGGCCGGGGGCAGGGGGGCGCCGGGAATGGTGTCGCTGACCCGGAAGGAGTCCGACACCTCGATGCCGTCCATGTCGAACAGGCGGGCGCGCTGGCCTGCCGGGATGAAGTTGTCGCGCAGCCACAGGGCGGCCGCGCGATCGTCCAGCATGGGATAGGGGTCGCCCTGGGTGATGCCCAGTTCGCCCAGGACGTTGGCGAGCAGTTCGGCCTGGACGCCGAGCGATTCCTGGCGCGCCTCGATCAGACCGCGCCGCCACTCGTTGAGCAGCAGGGCGCCGCCGAACAGAATCAGCAGGCTGAGAAGATTGAGGGCCAGGATGAACCCGCCCAGGCGCGAGCCGCCGAAGCGGAATCGGCGCCGCGCCGGGGCGTCTTCAGGTTCAGCTCTCGCGGTAGCGGTATCCGACGCCATACAGGGTCTCGATAGCGTCGAACTCAGGGTCGACCATGCGGAACTTCTTTCGCATCCGTTTCACATGGCTGTCGATGGTGCGGTCGTCGACATAGACCTGATCGTCATAGGCGGCGTCCATCAGATTGTCGCGGCTCTTCACGAAGCCGGGGCGCTGGGCCAGGGCCTGCAGCAGCAGGAACTCGGTGACGGTCAGCTTCACCGGCTTGCCGTCCCAGGTCGATTCGTGGCGCGCCGGGTCCATCGACAGCTTGCCGCGCTTGATCGCCTTGCCGGCTTCGACGGCGGCGGGATCGACGGGGTCCAGACCTTCCACGCCCGCGCGGCGCAGCAGGGCCTTCACCCGCTCGATCAGCAAGCGTTGGCTGAAGGGTTTGTGGATATAGTCGTCGGCGCCGAGGTTGAAGCCGAGGATCTCGTCGATCTCCTCGTCCTTGGACGTCAGCATGATGACCGGAATGCTGGAGGTCTGGCGCAGGCGGCGCAGCACTTCCATGCCGTCCATGCGGGGCATCTTGACGTCCAGGATGGCCAGGTCCGGCGGGGTGGTCTCCAGCGCTTCCAGGCCCGAGGCGCCGTCGTGATAGGCGGTCACCGTATGGCCGTGGCTTTCCAGCGCCAGTGAGACGGAGGCCACGATGTTCTCGTCGTCGTCGACCAGGGTGATGTTAGCCAAGGGCTTCTCCTTAGTGCGGGCGGGGCGATCGCGTGATCGGCCGCCGTATCCGGTAACGCACGGCAAGCGTAACCGTTCTATGCATTCGCGGTGACTTTACGGCCACCGCAAAATGGTTTGCGCGACTCTGCCTTTCAACCCGTGTGAGGAAAAGACGAAACCTCGCCTTAAAGCCTGGAAAGTCAGAATAGCCGTCTTGCTGTCCACGAAGGCGCCATGGCTGGTCCCGTTCACTACGAAATCTACATCCGCCGCACGCCGCCGGACGACTGGTCGCTGTCGCAGGCGATGGAGGACCGCCGCCGCGCCATGGAGACGGCCGAGGATCTGATGCGCGACCGTCAGGCCGTGGCTGTGCGCGTCACCAAGGAGACGATGGACCCCGAGACCATGGAGTTCGCCAGCGTCGTCGTCCTGACGCGAGGGGCGCCGGAACTGAAGCGCAAGCGCCCGGCGCCGGTCGAACCGCGCGGCCCCGCCTGTCGCGGGGTGCAGGATCTCTACGCCCCCCATGCGCGCGAGACCATCGGCCGCATCCTGGAAGACTGGCTGGGTCGCCAGGGCGCGACGGCCTTCGAGCTGCTGCACCGGCCGGATCTGGCCGAACGGCTGGAAGCGTCGGGCGTGGAGCTGCAGCACGCCATCCAGAAGGTCGCCGTGCCCGAGGCCCAGGCCGTGCCCGGCCAATCGGTGCACGAACTGATGCGCCACTATCAGCGCCTGGCCGAACAGGCGATCGAGCGGCTGTTGAAGGCGGGCCGCAGCCGGACGTTCGTCGATTTGGAGACGCGATCCGTCGCTGATCTGGCGCACAGCCTGACCGGCGCCGCGGACCGGGCTTTTCTCATGGGCGGGGCGGTGGCCGGATCGCTGCGCGGCCTGACGGGGGCGCGGGCGCGGCTGGAGCGGCTGATGGACATCTGCGATCGGGCGCCGATCGAGGGGCCGCCGCGCGCCCTGGTGTTCGTCGCGGTCGAGCAGATCCTGTGCGAGCTTCTGGGATCGCGCGCGGGCCTGGCCCAGATTCTCGGCCCCGGTCTGGATCAGGGCTCCAGCC
>NZ_GL883084.1:662499-679745 GCF_000204035.1 Brevundimonas diminuta ATCC 11568 | reverse complement strand
CTGACCGCTCTTCGGCGTCAGTCGAAGATGTCGAAGATGTCCAACCGCTTCTTCTTCTTGCGGTAGTGGTAGTCGTCGTCGCGGCGACGGTCGTGGTCATAGCGGTCGTCGCGAGGACGCGGCGGCTCGCGATAGGTCGGCTGGCTTCCCCAGGGTTGTTGGGGCTGCGGCTGGGCCTGTTGCGGGGGCGGGGCGTAGGCAGGGGCGGCGGCGCGCCCTTCATCGCCGGCGGCGGCCATCAGCTTCTCCAACTCGCCGCGATCCAGCCAGACCCCGCGGCAGGTCGGGCACATGTCGAACTGGACGCCGTGGCGGTCCAGCGTCTGCATGGGCGCATTGTCGTTCGGGCACATCAGCAGGGGCATGACATCCTCTTTCGTCGTTGAATGCGGTCCGACATCACGCCGCCGAAGCGCCGCCAGAGGGGCCCGTCCCGCTAGAGCAGAAGAGGTAGGGATCGCCCGCCTGCGCGACAACGCGCCGCGTCGCCGCAGGCTTTGTTTTCACACCGTCAGCAGTGCTGGCCCGCCGCCCAGCCCGACGACCAGGCCCACTGGAAGTTGTAGCCGCCCAGCCAGCCGGTGACGTCGGCGACCTCGCCGATGAAGAACAGACCGGGGATCGCCTTGGCCTCCATCGTCTGCTGGTCCAGGGCGGCGGTGTCGACCCCGCCCAGCGTCACCTCGGCGGTGCGATAGCCTTCCGATCCGACCGGCTTGACCGTCCAGGCGTTGACCGCCTCGGCCAGGGCGCGCAGCTTCTTGTCGCCGACCTCGGCCAGCTTGCCCGACAGGTTTTCGCGCGCGCACAGGGCTTCGGCCAGACGGCGCGGCACGACGTGGCCGACGGCCGTGTGAACGGCCTGCTTGCCGTTCTCGCTCTTGGCGGCCAGAATTTCAGCGGCCGCGTCGCGATCGGGGGCCAGATCGACGGTGATCGCCTCGCCCTCGCGCCAGTAGGAGCTGATCTGCAGGATCGACGGCCCCGACAGGCCGCGATGGGTGAACAGCAGGCCTTCGCGGAAGACGGTTTCCTTGGCCGGGCGGCCCGCGCCTGCATCCTTGGGCGCCTTGTGCCGCACGACGGCGTCGACCGACACGCCCGCCAGAGGCTTCAACTGTTCCAGCAGGCCCGGCTCGAAGGTCAGGGGAACCAGCGCGGGCCGGGTGTCGGTGACGCGCAGACCGAAGCGGCGCGCGACCTCATAGCCCCAGCCGGTGGCCCCCATCTTGGGAATGGATTTGCCGCCGGTCGCGACGATCAGCGACGTCGCCGTCACCCGCGATCCGTCGTCCAGATCGATCTGAAACCGCCCGCCTGCGCGCTCCACCGCCTTGACGCCGACGCCCAGCGACAGGGTGACGCCCGCCGCCTTCATCTCGTCGGTCAGCATACGGATGATCTGCTTGGCGCTGTCGTCGCAGAACAGCTGACCCAGGGTCTTTTCGTGCCAGGCGATGCCGTGGTGATCGACCATCTTGATGAAGTCGTGCTGGGTGAAGCGCCGCAGGGCCGACAGGGCGAAACGCGGATTCTCGCCCAGGAAATTGGCGCCGCCGGTCCCCAGATTGGTGAAGTTACAGCGCCCGCCGCCCGAGATACGGATCTTCTCGCCGGGCGCGCGGGCGTGGTCGATCACGCGCACGCGGCGGCCGCGCTTGCCCGCCTCGATGGCGCACATCATGCCGGCCGCGCCGGCGCCGACGATCAGGACGTCGATGTCTGAAGACTTCATCGCCCCGCCCTAGCAGGAGGCGGGGCTTGAAGCGATGCCCTACAGGCCCAGCATGGCCCGATAGGTCGGATGCACCTGATCGGCGTATTCCGGGTGCTTCTTCAGATAGCCGGAGAAGAAGGGGCAGGTCGGCAGGATCAGCAGCTCTTTCGCCTTCAGATCGGCCAGCACGTGCTTGGCCATGCGGCTGGCTATGCCGCGTCCTTCCAGCGGGACCGGCACGATGGTCTCGGTGATCAGGCGCCCGCCCGCGACGGGGTTGTAGATGACCACGGCGGTCTCGCCGTCGACCTCCAGCTCGTAACGCTTGGCCTCTTCATTGTCGCGGATTTCGGGGTCCAGGCTCATGTCTCGTCCCTATTCAAAGTTAAGCGGATTTAGTGCGCGTCGTCCCAGTTGCCGGCGGCCTTGGCTTCGACGTCCAGCGGCACGCTCAGGGCCACAGCGGGCAGGGCGGCGCCTTCCATGATGCGGCGGATGACGGCGACGGCGCGCTCGGCCTCGGCTTCGGGGGCCTCGAACACCAGTTCGTCGTGGACCTGCAGCAGCATGCGGGTCTGAAGCCCGGCCTCGGCCAGGGCGCCCGGCATCCGGATCATGGCGCGGCGGATGATGTCGGCGGCGGCTCCCTGGATCGGGGCGTTGATGGCCGCGCGCTCGCCGAACTGGCGCTCGGCGCCGGACTTGGAGTGGATGGCCGGGATGTGGATGCGCCGCCCGAAGACGGTGGTGACGAAGCCTTGCTCCTTCACCAGCGCCTTGGTCCTGTCCATGTAGTCGCGGATGCCGGGGAAGCGCTCGAAATAGGTCTTGATGTAGGCCCCGGCCTCGCCCTGGTCGATGCCCAGCTGGGCGGCCAGGCCGAAGGCGCTGATGCCGTAGATGATGCCGAAGTTGATGGCCTTGGCCCGGCGGCGCGTCTCGCTGGGCATGCCTTCGACCGGGACGCCGAACATCTCGGATGCGGTCGCCGCGTGAATGTCGAGGCCGCTCTTGAAGGCGCGCTTCAGCTCGGGAATGTCGCCGATGTGGGCCAGCAGGCGCAGCTCGATCTGGCTGTAGTCTGCGCTGATCAGCACATGGCCCGGCGAGGCGATGAAGGCCTGGCGGATCTGGCGGCCCGTCTCGGTGCGGATCGGGATGTTCTGCAGGTTGGGGTCGGACGAGGCCAGGCGGCCGGTGGTCGCCGCCGCCAGTTGATAGGAGGTGTGGACCCGGTTCGTCTGCGGGTCCATCGCCGCCACCAGGGCGTCGGTATAGGTGCCCTTCAGCTTGGACAGCTGGCGCCAGTCCAGAATGGTGCGGGGCAGGGGATGGCTCTGGGCCAGATCCTCCAGCACGCTGGCGTCGGTGCCCCATTGGCCGCTGGCGGTCTTCTTGCCGCCGGGCAGGTTCATTTCGCCGAACAGGATCTCGCCGATCTGGCGGGGGCTGCCGACGTTGAACGGGCGGCCGGCCAGCTTGTGCGCCTCTTCCTCCAGCTCGGCCATGCGCTGGCCGAAGGTCGAGGACAGCGAGCGCAGCCGGTCCGGGTCGACCCGCACCCCGGCCCGCTCCATGTCGGCCAGGACGGCGGGCATGCCGCGCTCCAGCGTCTCATAGACATTCGACAGCCCTTCGGCCGCCAGGCGCGGCTTCAGCAGGCGATGCAGGCGCAGGGTCACGTCCGCGTCCTCGGCGGCGTAGCAGACGGCCGATTTCAGCTCGACGTGTTTGAAGCTCTTCTGGCTCTTGCCGGTCCCGGCCACGCTCTTGAACGGGATCGGCTCGTGGCCGAGGTGCAGCCGCGCCAGCTCGTCCATGCCGTGGCCGTGCAGACCGCCTTCGAGGACGTAGGAGATCAGCATCACATCGTCGATCGGGGCGACGCGAACGCCGCGCCGGGCCATGACGGCGAGGTCGTATTTGATGTTCTGGCCGACCTTCAGCACCGATGGGTCTTCCAGCAGGTCTTTCAGTCGAGCCAGGGCCGTCGGCTTGTCGATCTGTTGCAGGGGCGGGCGCGCGTCGCCGCCGTCGCCGAAGTCCAGCCCGCCGTCGCCGGTCGGCTCATGCTCATGCGTCAGGGGGATGTAGCAAGCCTCGTTCGGCCCGACCGCCAGCGACACGCCGCACAGCCCGGCGTGGGTCGAGGACAGGGCGTCGGTCTCGGTGTCGAAGCCGACCACGCCCGCCGCCCTGGCCCGCGCGATCCAGCGGTCGAGATCTTCCAGCGTCTGCACGCATTCATAGCGATCCCGATCGATCGCATGGGTCTCTGTCGGCGCGGCGACCTCGGTCTGGCCGTAGCGCGGAGTGGCGACGGGCGCGCTCGGCTGGCGGGTGAAGGCCGAGCCTTCCTTCTGCGGCGCCTTGCCGTCGCCGACGCGGCGGGCCAGCGATTTGAACTCCATCGTCTCCAGGAAGGCCGACAGGGTTTCAGGGTCCGGATCGCGTATCAGGAAGTCGTCGATCGGTTCAGGGATCGGCGCGTCGCAGGTCAGCTTCACCAGTTCGCGCGACAGGCGGATCTGATCGGCGAAGTTGATCAGGGTCTCGCGGCGCTTGGGCTGTTTGATCTCGCCCGCGCGGGCCAGAAGCGTGTCGAGGTCGCCGTATTCATGGATCAGCTGGGCCGCCGTCTTGGGGCCGATGCCGGGGGCGCCGGGGACGTTGTCGACGCTGTCGCCGATCAGGGCCTGAACCTCGACCACCTTGTCCGGCGTGACGCCGAACTTCTCGAACACGGCCTCTTCTTCCAGGCGACGGTCCTTCATCGGGTCGTACATGACCACGCCGTCGCCGATCAGCTGCATCAAATCCTTGTCGGAGCTGACGATCACCGCCTCGCCGCCCGCGTCGCGCGCCTGACAGGCGTAGGTGGCGATCAGGTCGTCGGCTTCATAGCCCGCCATCTCGACGCAGTGGACGCCGAAGGCCTTGGTCGCCTCGCGCACCAGGGGGAACTGCGGCACCAGATCCTCGGGCGCCGGGGGGCGGTGAGCCTTGTACTGGTCATAGAGATCGTTGCGGAAGGTCTTCTCCGAATGGTCGAAGACGGCGACCAGGTGCGTCGGGCCGTCCTCGCCCTTCATGTCCTTCAGCAGCTTCCACAGCATGTTGCAGTAGCCCTGCACGGCCCCCACGGGCAGGCCGTCCGACTTGCGGGTCAGCGGCGGCAGGGCGTGATAGGCGCGGAAGATGTAGGCCGAGGCGTCGATCATCCACAGCCGCAGAGGCGGCCCGTCTTGCGTGAGGGGGCGGGCGGGGATTTCGGCGGGCGCGTCGGTCATGGCGCGAACATAGGGGGCGGCGACGCCCCCGTCATCCGGCCATGTGACGGATTAGGGCTGCCAGCCGCCCGGCGTTTCGGGGATGACGTGTTCGCCCTCGTCCGAGACCTCGCCGCGGGTCTTCTTCACCTCGGCCCAGGCGGCGCGCAGCAGTTCGGTCACGCCCTCGCCCGAGACGCCGGACACCAGATAAGGCCGACGACCGGCGACCGCCTCCAGCTCCGCCGCCTTCTCCTCGCGGGCCTCGGGCGTCAGGGCGTCGATCTTGTTCAGCGCCAGAATCTCGACCTTGTCGGCTAGGCCCTCGCCATAGGCCTCCAGCTCGCCGCGGATGATGCGATAGGCCTCGACCACGTCGTCCTGCGTGCCGTCGATCAGGTGGATTAGGCTGGCCGATCGCTCGACGTGGCCCAGGAAGCGGGTGCCCAGACCTGCGCCCTCGCTGGCGCCTTCGATCAGGCCGGGGATGTCGGCGATGACGAAGCGTTCCGACGGGCTCAGGTCCACCATGCCCAGGTTCGGCGTCAGGGTGGTGAAGGGATAGTCCGCCACCTTGGGCCGCGCCGCCGAGACGGCCGACAGGAAGGTCGACTTGCCCGCATTGGGCAGGCCCGCCAGGCCGATGTCGGCGATCAGCTTCAGCCGCAGCCAGATCCAGCGCTCCTGGCCTTCCTGGCCGGGGTTGGCGTGGCGCGGCGCCTGGTTGACCGGCCCCTTGAAGCGGGTGTTGCCCCAGCCGCCGTTGCCGCCGGACAGCAGCTTCACCTTCATGCCCGGCTCGTCCAGATCGACGAGCACCGTCTCCTTGTCCTCGTCCAGCACCTGGGTGCCGACGGGCACGCGCAGGACCACGTCCTCGCCCTTGGCTCCGTGCATCTGGCGGCCCTGGCCGTGGTTGCCGGTCGCGGCCTTGAAATGCTGCTGATAGCGGAAGTCGATCAGGGTGTTCAGCCCGTCGGCCGACTCGACCCAGACGTCGCCGCCCTTGCCGCCGTCGCCGCCGTCGGGACCGCCGTTGGGAATGAATTTTTCGCGACGGAACGAGACAGAGCCCGCGCCGCCGTTGCCGGAGCGAATATAGATCTTGGCCTGATCGAGGAACTTCATGGGCGCCTTATGGCCGAAGAGAGCGGCGAATTACAGGCCAGACCCGTTCGACGTCAGCGAACTTCGAAGGCGACCGAGAATTCGTGAAGTCCGTCGAGGCCGTTTGCAGCCCGCGCGGATCGCGTTGCGCGCAGCGCCGCCATGCCGAAGCCGTAACCGACCGGGTTCTCGGCGATGATGCGGCAGGCGGTCGGCGAGCCGCTCGTGAAGTCGCAGCGCAAGGTGGCGGCGCCGCTGACCTTGTCCTGCAGAGCCTTGGGCGGAGTTTCGGCGCGCGGCGGCGCCGACCAGCGCACGGACGCCGTCGCGGGCGCCCCGGCCGGGGGCGGTGTCTCTTGGAATGCGACGATGGACATCATGACAAGAAGCAGCATGGCTAAGCTCCTGAACAGTTAGAATCGCATTCCTGGGGCGCCGTCTGAACGACGGCAAGCCCGTTGGCCTATCTTCATCCGTGCGCCCAGACGCCGAAGGGGTCGCGCCAGTCCATGCCCAGCGCCTGGGCCACGGCCGGATGGGTGATCTCGCCCTTCAGCACGTTCAGCCCCTTGGCCAGGTGCGGGTCGGCGCGCAGGGCCTCCAGCCCCCGGTCGGCCAGGGCCAGGCCGAAGGGCAGGGTGGCGTTGTTCAGGGCTTCCGAACTGGTGCGGGGCACGGCGCCGGGCATGTTGCCGACGCAGTAGTGGATCACGTCGTCGACCACATAGGTCGGCTGGTCGTGGGTGGTCGGGCGCGAGGTCTCGAAACAGCCGCCCTGGTCGATGGCGACGTCGATCAGGACGCTGCCCTTCTTCATCGACGCCAGCTGGTCGCGCCGCACCAGGGTCGGCGCCTCCGCCCCCGGCGTCAGGACGGCGCCGATCACCACATCGGCCTTGGGCAGTTCATCTTCGATGGCGTGCAGCGAGGAATAGCGGGTGATGACCCGGCCGCCGGTCACTTCGTCGATCTGGCGCATCCGGGGAATGGAGCGTTCCAGCACCACCACCTCGGCGCCCAGACCCATGGCCATGCGCGCGGCGTTCAGCCCCACGACCCCGCCGCCCAGCACCAGCACGCGCGCCGGCGCGACGCCCGGCACGCCGCAGAACAGCAGTCCCATGCCGCCCTTGTGCTTGAGCAGGGTCTCGGCCGCCGAGAAGACGGCGATGCGCCCCGCCACCTCGGACATGGGCGCCAGCAGCGGCAGGCCGCCGTTCTTGTCGGTCACCGTCTCATAGGCCACGGCCGCGCAGCCGGAGGCCAGCAGGGCCTTGGTCTGTTCGGGATCGGGCGCCAGGTGCAGATAGGTGAAGAGGATGTGGCCGTCGTTCAGCAGGGAGAACTCGGTCGGCTGCAGCTCCTTGACCTTCACGATCATGTCGCTGCCGGCGAAGACGGTGCGGGCGTCCGGCGCGATGCGGGCGCCCGCCTTGACGTAGTCGGCGTCGGAGAAGCCCGCGCCGAGACCCGCGCCCGTCTCCATGACAACGGCGTGGCCGTGGGCGACGTATTCGCGCACGGCGGCGGGCGTCAGGCCGACGCGATGTTCGTTGGTCTTGATTTCTCGGGGGCAGCCGACGCGCATCTTCTTTTCAAAGTCCTGGCCCCTTCATGGGGCGCGGCGACGCTAAATGAGCCGCCAAGGTCGCGCCAGTGAAAAATAAAACCCCGCCGAGCGATGCTCTCGGCGGGGTCCAGGCACAGTCTCCTGATCGGAAGGGGATCAGTTCTTGGCGTCGCGGGCGGCGCCTTCGACGGCCTGGCCGGCGGCCTGGGTGTCCTTGCCGACGCCTTGGATGGTGTTGCAGGCGGCGGTGGTCAGGGCCGCGGCGGCGACGGCCAGGATGATGATTTTGCGCATGGAATGCTCCTGAGACATGGGACGGTCGGGACGGAAGCCCTCAGGTTTTCTGAACGCCACGCTCAAGGTCGGGTTCCACTGACCCGGAAGGCGGCGACCTCGCGCACATGGGCCGATCCGTGGGCTTCGGGCGTGACGAAAGTCAGGCGGGCGATCGAGCCCCCGTCGGGCGCGGGGACGATCTCAGCCTCGCCGCGCAGCTGTTTGGCGAAGGCGATCATCAGGGTGCGGCCCACCCCCGCCCCGGCGGCGTCGGCGACGCCGGGGCCGTCGTCCTGCACCTCCAGCACGCTGGTGTCGCCCTGGACCCGGAAGCGGACCTGAAGGTCGCCGCCGCGCTCGGCGAAGGCGTGCTTCTGGGCGTTGGAGACGGCCTCCACCACCCACAGGGCCAGGGGCGCCAGCTTGTCGGGGTCGATGACCAGGGGATCGGCTTGGATCGTCGTGGTCACCAGAGGGCCGCGCATCGCTTCTCCGGCGATCAGTTGGCCGACCAGTTCGCGCAGGAAGGTCTCGGAGTCGGCCTCGCGGACGTGCTCGCTCTGGTAGAGAATGCGATAAATCAGGGCCAGGGCGGCGATCCTCTGGCGGGTGTCGCCCAGGGCCGCGCGGGCGCTGGGGTCTGTCACCGCCCGCTGCTGCATCGACAGCAGGGACGAGATGATCTGCAGGTTGTTCTTCACCCGGTGATGGATTTCGCGCATCAGCGCGTCCTTCTCGTCCAGGGCCTCCAGCAGGGCCTTGTCGCGTCGGGTGATGTTGTCGCCCAGGGCGCCGAGGGTGCGGGCCAGGACGCGGATTTCGGCCGGGGCGTGTTCGGCCTGGACGGGGCGGACCGAAAAGCGGCCGCGCGCATAGATGGCGGCCACCCGCTCCAGATAGATCAGCCAGCGCACGACGATCCGCTCCGACAACAGCATGACGGCGGCGAAGGTCGCCAGCCAGGCCGCCAGCGGCAGCAGCAGGGTGCCGAAGGGGTTCAGCCGCGCCCAGGACAGCAGGCCCGGCGCGGGCGCCGACAGCAGGACGAAGACGTCGCGCCCCGACAGGGGCGCCCCCGCATAGACGTGGCGGCGGCCGCGCGCGTCCTTCGCCTCGAATAGGGTTGTGTCGCCGCGTTGGGCCTCAGCGGCCCAGGCGACGATGGCCTGGGGATCGTTGAGCTGGAAGGATTCGGCGTCGGTCGTGGTCAGCACTCGTCCGGACGCGTCGATCACCGCCGCCTGGGCCCCCAGGGGCAGGGCGGGATCGCGAATGTCCGGCTGCAGCGCAGCCAGCGGCAGAATGGCGGTCATGGCGCCCTGGAAGGCGCCCATGGGCCGTTCGGAGCGGACCGCGACCAACAGGGCGTTCGGCTTCCCGGCGGTCCACTCCATGACGACGTTCTCGCCGCGCCTCAGCCGCTGATACCAGGACCGCTCGCGCACCTCGGCGCCGGAGGGCGGCGGATTGGAGCGGGAGGCGCAGACCGGCTCGCCCGTGGCGCTGAAACGGGCCAGGGCGGCGATGCTGTCCATCCGTTCGACCAGGGTCGTCAGCCGCGGCTCGCAATAGAAGCCGACGCCTTCGGGGGCCAGGGCCTGCAACAGCACCACGGCGCTGTCGATGTTGTTCTTGGCGTGGGCGGCGCTGCGGTCGGCGGCCAGTTGCAGATCGATGCGCTGTTCGGCGGCCTGGCGGCGGAAGCTCGCCTCGGTCTGGATCATGGCCAGCAGCAGGATCGGCAGCAGGGCGATGGCCATGGCCACGCCCAGGCGAAAGCGGATTCCCTGCACGCTGGGCCATCCGAGCTTTCGCCCCAGAACCCGGCCGATCCGCCGCACGACTATCTCCGCCCGGAGCCGCTCAGCCTGTCGGCGTCGGCCAGGATGGATCGCATCGCATCCCCGGCGGACTTTCCGTCGCGGGCGTAGCCGCCGCGCTCCAAGGTGGCCTGCAACGCCTTGCGGGCGCGCGACACGCGGCTCTTCACCGTGCCCACGGCGCACTGGCAGATCTCAGCCGCCTCCTCATAGGCGAACCCTCCGGCCCCGACCAGGATCAGGGCTTCCCTCTGCTCTTCGGGCAGGGTCTGCAAGGCCTGACGCAGTTCGTCCAGGGCGACGGGCGCCTCGGGATCGTCGACGGCGATCAGGGTGCGTTCGGCGGCTTCCTGGTCAAGCTGGGTCTGACGCCAGGAGCGGCGCTTCTCGGAGTAGAACTGGTTGCGCAGGATCATGAAGGTCCAGGCCTTCATGTTCGTGCCCATCTGATAGCTGGCGCGGGCGTCCCAGGCCTTCATCATGGCTTCCTGCGCCAAGTCGTCGGCGGCGGTGGGGTCGCCGGTCAGGGTGCGGGCGAAGGCGCGCAGGTGGGGGATCAGGGTGACCAGTTCGGCCTTGAAGGCGCCGTCATCGGCCGACGGGGGCCGGGATGGGGTGCTGGTCACTGTCCCTCCTTGGTGGACGACGCTTGGTCGGCGCGTCTGAGAATCTCGAGGAACTCGTCGGGAACGGGTTCGTTCACGACCTCGTCGAACATGTGGCGCAGCTTCACGCCGATCGCCTGCTGACGCAGGCGGACCTCTTCAAGCCCTCGCTCATTCGACGGTGTCCCGTCGGGGTGAACGGGGGTGTCCTTGGTGTTGATCATCGAGTTTACGGCTGCCGCCCAAGCCAGTTGAAACGCCTGTAGAAACGGAAAACGCCGCCTCTCGCATAGAGTTCCTAACGCCGGACGTTTTTATGCTCAAGCTGGCGGACGGTGCGGGAACCGCGGCCCATTTGGCACGTTCAATCCGCTGGTGCGCCATTAGACATGCGGCGCGAAGATTGTCGGGGAACGAACCAATATGAGCCTTCTGGCCAGACTAGCGCCTCATCTGCCTTACGTTCGTCGTTACGCCCGGGCGCTGACCGGCGACCAGGCGACGGGCGACAACTACGTCCGCGTGGCCCTTGAAGCCCTCGCGGCGGGCGAGCGCCAGCTGCCGACGGACATGACGCCGCGCGTGGCTTTATATCATGTTTTCCACACCATCTGGGCGGCCACGGGCGCCCAGCTCGAGGACGGCGCGGCGGCTGAGGGCGACGACGCCGCCCATCGCCTGATGCGGATTTCGCCGCGCTCGCGCCAGGCGTTCCTGCTGACCGCGCTGGAAGGATTCACGCCGTCCGAGGCGGCCCAGATCCTGGCCGTCGATCCGCGCACGGTCGAACGGCTGATCGCCGAGGCCCAGTCGGACATCGACGCCGAGCTGGCCACCGACGTCCTGATCATTGAAGATGAAGCCATCATCTCGGCCGACATCGAAAGCCTGGTGAAGGAGCTGGGCCACCGCGTCACCGGCACCGCCACCACCCATGACGAGGCCGTGGACGCCGTGTCGCGCCACACGCCGGGCTTGGTGCTGGCCGACATCCAGCTGGCCGACGGCTCGTCGGGCATCGATGCGGTGAAGGACATCCTCAAGAAGTTCGACGTGCCGGTCATCTTCATCACCGCCTTCCCCGAGCGGCTGCTGACCGGCGAGCGCCCCGAGCCGACCTTCCTGATCACCAAGCCCTTCCAGCCGGAGACGGTGAAGGCGGCGATCAGCCAGGCGCTGTTCTTCCATCCGTCGCGCCAGAAGCAGGCCGCCTGATCGGGCTGAATTTCTTCGGCCAAGATCAAGGGCTCCGCCGCAGCGGAGCCCTTTTTCGTTCAGAACCGCATCAGGGCGCCGGAGGCGGTTCGACAGGCGGCGGCGCGGCTTCCGGCCCCGCGGGGCGGACCGCAGGGTCGGTCTGCACAACCGGCGAGGGTTCGGGCGTCGCGTCGGTAGCTTCCGAGGTGCGTTGGAGCCCCGCGTTGTTGATCGCCCACCACCCCAGCAGCAGGATGGCGGCGGCCCCGGCCGAAACGATCAGCAGCACCAGGATGCGGCGTCCGCTTCGGCCTTGGCGCACATACTGAGCCTCCACCCCCTGGTGCTCGTGCACGGCGTCGGCGGAGTGGGAATGCGGGTCTTGGTGGGTCATCGGCTCGCCTCCTTTTTCGCGGTCTGGAAACCTCTAGGGCCAACGCCGCCCCCGCTCCGCCGTTCCGACGGGGAGGAGCGCCGGGCGGTCCGCGCCCTTTGGAACCGAGTTTCGCGTTCGCCGTTATCTGATTGTCGAGGGTCGTTCCCCCGGACCGGCTCGGCCGGTCTTCGCCCTCGCCTCATTCTCGATGATGCGACTCCTAGGCGGATCCTGAACGGGTCCGCCTTCTTTTTTGTCGGCAGGCCGGGGCGACCGGTCGATCCGTCGCGCTTGCCCTCTGGCGGCGAGGCGTCACTATGGGTTCTGAAAGAAAACGCTTTGGGAGATCGATTGATGAGCCTGCGCAACAGACAATGGATCCTGCGTCAGCGGCCGCACGGCCTGATTCAGGACGGCGATCTGGAGTTGGTCGAGAGCGTCCTGCCCGATCTGAAGGACGGCGAGGTTTTGGTTCGCACCGTCTATCTGTCGATCGACCCGACCAACCGCACCTGGATGAATGATTCCGAAGGCTATCTGCCGCCCGTCGGCCTGGGCGACGTCATGCGCGGCCTGACCCTGGGCGTGGTCGAGCAGTCGCGCGGCGAGCGATACAAGGAAGGCGATCTGGTCATGCCCCTGTCGGGCGCCTGGGCTGACTACGCCGTCGTGCCCGAGGCGGGGCTGCGGCCGGTCCACCGTGCGCCGGGCCTGCCGTTGACGGCCAACCTGTCCGTCCTGGGCATGACCGGCATGACCGCCTATTTCGGCGTCACCGACGTGCTGAAGGCGAAGGCCGGGGAGACCCTGGTCATTTCGGCGGCGGCGGGGGCGGTCGGCTCCATCGCCGGTCAGGTGGCCAAGCAGCGCGGCTGCCGCGTCATCGGCATCGCCGGGGGCGCCGAGAAATGCCGCTGGCTGACCGAGGAGCTCGGCTTCGACGGCGCCGTCGACTATAAGAACGAGGACGTCGGCGACGCCCTGGACCGCCTGGCCCCCGACGGCATCGACCTCAATTTTGAGAACGTCGGCGGCGACATTATGATCGCCGTCTGGAACCGGCTGAAGGTGCACGGCCGCATGGCTGTCTGCGGCCTGATTTCGGCCTACAACGCCACGCGGATGCCGCCTTCGCCCAACTTCGCCCGCATCATCACCCACCGCCTGGATGTGAAGGGCTTCTTGGTCCTCGACTACGCTCACCGCGCCAAGGAGATGGTCGCCGAGATGGGCCCGTGGCTGGCCGACGGGAAGATCCACTGGAAGGTCCATGTCGACGACGGGCTGGAAGGGGCGGTCGGTTCGCTGAACCGCTTGTTCACGGGCGACCATGACGGCAAGCTGATGGTCAGGGTGTCGGAAGAACCGGCCGCCTGACGGAGGGAAGACCGCGCATGACCGAGCCGCTGAACGTCCATTTCGAGGATCTCGAGATCGGTCAGGTCATCCCTCTGGGCGCCTGCGCCGTGGATGCGGCGGCGCTGGATCTGTTCGCCGAGCGGTTCCAGCCGGGCTGGGACGTGGCCTACGGCGCGCCCGAGGCCATGGTCTACGCCTTGTGGAGCCGCCTGGCCGCCGACCGCACCAGCGGTTGGGCGGGGGCCAAGACCCTGGCGGTCGACGGGCTTCGCTTCCTGCGCAGTCCCCCGGCGGGCGAGCTCCTGCGCGGCCGTCTGACCATCATGGGCAAGGATCCGGTCGGGGACGAAAAGGGCGTGGTCATCGCCCAGCAGGACTTGCTGGACGAGGCGGGGCGGCTGGTCTTCTCCTGCCTGACCCGCGCCCTGGTCGCGCGCCGTTAGAATCCTTCTCCCCTTGGGGGAGAAGGTGGACGGCGAAGCCGGACGGATGAGGGGTTTCGCGCCCTTGACCGTCAGCCGGCGTCAAACTTCGGAGAGACCCCTCATCCGGCCCTGGCGGGCCACCTTCTCCCACAAGAGGAGAAAGATAAGAAAACGCCCCGCCAGTTTCCTGACGGGGCGTTGCCGTTTGGTGTTCCAAGGGCCTCAAGCAGCGCGGACGCGCGTTAGGCCCTCAAAAAATCAGGCGTTGGCGGCGACCGGCTGCTGCTTGGCGGCGCGGGTCAGGGCCACGGCGATCAGACGATCCCAGCCCAGCAGCGACACCAGGTGGGCGTAGATCTGGCCCAGGGCGCCGTTGTCGCGCAGTTCTGCCAGCTTTTCGGCCGGCAGGGCCTTCAGCTTGTCTTCCGAGACGGCGAAGTATTCGGCGATCTTCTGCGGCGTTCCGGCCGTGCCGTCGGCGTTGCGCGGGGTGTAGTTGGCCTCGCGCACCTCGAACAGGTCCAGTTCCTTCAGCAGGGCGACGAAGGATTCGCTGCGCACGCGCTCCTGCTCGAAGTTGTTGCAGAACTCCATGCCGAAGTTGACGTAGCCGCTGGGCTGGCCGTTTTCGAACAGGGGGGTCTCGCCGCCTTCGACCACGAAGGGGGCGGCGCGGTCGATGCACAGCACCAGGCGCTTCTGCTCTTCGTCATTGGCGAAGACGAAGGGGTAGCGACGGACGTAGGCCGGGATGTAGGCGTCGGGACGGAAGTCGCCGTCCTCGATGAACAGGTTCTCGCCGGCGTTCAGGCCCATGGCGGCGACCGGCTGCTTGGCGTCGCCGACGAAGATGACCGGATAGGACAGGGCGGCCGGGGCGAACTCCGTCACCGTCAGCGGCACCACATTGGTCTGGGCGACGAAGGCGTAGGGCTTGTCCGCCGGGGTCACGCCCAGCTTGCCGTGAGCCTCGGCCGACAGGGGTTCGGGCTGGGAATAGAACAGGACGTTGCCCGACAGGGGGCTGTTCGCTTGGATGGCGTCGGTCATGAAAAACGGATCTTCTGAACAGAAAGGACGGTTCTTCTAGCCCATGGCCGGGGCCGCCGCAAACGCCGCTGTTTGGCCACATTGCGCCGGCTGCGGGCGGCGGCCCGAGCGGGTGCGACCGTCGATGCGGTTGCAGCGGCGGCCCTGACCTCCTAGCTGTAGGCCATGGGTCTGGCCTGCGATCATGAACACGCTGAACACGAGCTCGGCGCCGCCGAGGTGGAGCGCGCCCTGACAGCCGTCGAGGCGCGCTGCGCCGCCGACGGCGAGCGCATGACCGCCCCGCGTCGCCGGGTGCTGGAGCTGCTGCTGACGGCGGGCGAGCCGGTGAAGGCCTATGACCTGATCGCCCGTTACGGCCTGGACGGCCAGGCGGCGAAGCCGCCGACCGTCTATCGCGCGCTCGACTTCCTGGAACGTCGGGGCCTGGCGCACCGCATCGCCTCCATCAGCGCCTATGTCGCCTGCACCGCTGACGCCCTGGGCGAAGACAAGGGCCACGCGGCGGCCTTCCTGATCTGCGACTGCTGCGGCGCCGCCGAAGAGGTGGCGGTCCAGGGCGGCGACGCCTTCGCCCGCGCCGCCGCCGGCGCCGGCTACGCCATCGAGCGCACCACCATAGAAGGGCATGGCCGCTGCCCGGCTTGTCGCGTGGCGGCCTGAACCTGATGGACGCCCTGGCCCTGTCGGCGCCGCGCCGGATCAGCGTCCCCATCGACAATCGCTGGGGCGGCGGCGAGATGGCGGTTCTGGACTTCGGCGATCGCGAGCGGCCGGTCGATCTGGTCTTCGTCCACGCCAACGGCTTCAACGCCCGCACCTACCGCACCCTGCTGCAGCCCTTGTCCAGCGCCCTGCGCATCTGGGCGCCCGACCTGCGCGGCCACGGCGCGACGCGCCTGCCTGCCGAGCCGGACGGCCATCGCAGCTGGAAGGATCACCGCGACGACCTGATCGGCCTGCTGGAGGCGATCGGCGGCCCGCCCGTGGCTCTGGCCGGCCACTCCATCGGCGGGACCAGCGGCCTGCTGGCCGCCGCCGAACAGCCCGAGCGGGTGTCGCGCCTGCTGCTCCTCGACCCGGTGATCTGGCCGCGTCCCATGGTGATGGCGCTGAACCTTCCGCTGGCGGGCCGACTGTCGCGTGGCTTTCCCATCGTCTCGCGCACCCTGAAACGCCGCGCGGTGTTCGACAGCCGCGAACAGGCCCTGGTCGCCTATCGCGGACGCGGCGCCTTCAAGGGCTGGCCGGACCTGATGCTGGCCGACTATCTGGCCGACGGCCTGGCCGAGACGGATCGGGGACTGGAGCTGACCTGCAGCCCGGCGTGGGAGGCCTCCAACTACGCCGCCCAGGCGCACGACCCGTGGCGGGCGCTGGCCCGCTATCCAGGAGCGGTGCGCATCCTCAAGGGCGAGACGGGCAGCCTGTGCGCGGTTCGGCCCTCAGCGCGTCGCGCGGCCATGCAGGTCGAGACGACGGCGGGCGGCGGCCATCTGTTCCCCATGACCCACGCCGAGATCACGCGCGACGCCCTGTTCGACCTGGCGGTCTGATCCCGCGCTTGGCGGAACGTCCCTGTCGCGCCAAAAGGCCGTACGGAACCGGCCGAGAGGGAGGATCGTCATGACCGCAGACCTGACGGTGCGCCGCGCGACGGCGACGGACGCCGGGCGCATCCACGCCCTGATGCGCGCTCTGGCGGAGCATGAGGGCCTGACGCCCTATCTCGCCGCCACGCCGGACAGTCTGGCGCAGGCGTTGTCGACCCAGCCGCCGCGCGCCGCCTTCCTTCTGGCCGAGATCGCGGGGCGGGCGGCGGGTTTCGTCTCCTGGACGCGGGTCTACGGCATCTGGCGGGGCGGGGACTACCTCAACCTCGACGACCTGTTCGTGGCCGAAGAGGCGCGCGGCGCTGGCGTAGGCGAGGCGCTGATGCGGGCTTTCGCGGCCGAGGCTGCGGGCGAGGGGCTGAGCGGCCGCTGGGAGGTTCGCGCGGACAATCACGGCGCGCGGCGCTTCTACGCCCGCCTCGGCGCCGAGCAGGAAGAGAAGGTTGTGGTGCGCTGGTCGGCCCAGGCCATGAAGACCACGCCCTAGCCTCAGGGGTTGTCGTGCGTCGGTTCGATGCTAGTCCTGACGGACGATGACGTCGTCCGCCTCTTCTTCTCAACTGCCGCGCATCCTGCTGGGCGCGCTGATCGGCGCTGTCCTGGGCCTGCTGATGCTGGGGGTGGCGCTGGCCGCTTGGTGGCTGGCGGTCGCGCGTCATGAGCCTCAGCCGATCATCGCGCCCGAGGGGTTCGAGGCGCGGCTGGAAGCGGCGGCCGGGGGCGCCGCCTTCGGCCTTACGCCCGTCTATGTCCATGATCGCGACGGTCCCGATTCCAGCGGCGCCGCCTGGTTGTCCCAGATCGCCTCCGAGCTCGAGGCCCAAGGCCATGAGCTTCGGCCCGTTCCGACGGACGACGCCGA
>NZ_GL883084.1:654167-662247 GCF_000204035.1 Brevundimonas diminuta ATCC 11568 | reverse complement strand
CGCCTCGCCCCGGCGCACCGATCCGCCAGAGGCGCGGCGCGACGCCGACAGCCTGTTCTTCTGACGACCTAGCTCAGGCGGGCGCAGGCGTGGATCAGCTTCTCCACGTCGTCCTCGCTCTGATACAGGCTGAAGCCGAAGCGGATCACGTCGTCGCGCACGTCGGCGATGACGTTCATCTCCTGCAGCGCCGCCTTCCAGCGCGGGGCGTCGGCGTGGCGCAGGGCCAAGAAGCGGGCGCGCGGCGCCGTCCCCTCGACGGGGTTCAGGATCTCGGCCCCGGCCAGCGCCCCGGCTTCGTCCGACTGGATCGCCGTCTGGAACCGGGCCTGAAGGCCGCGCGCGTGCTCGGCGATGGTCGCCGTGGTCAGGCCGTGCTGGTCCAGCATCCGGCGCACGGCGTTGAAGCGGTACAGGGCGCTGGCGTCGAAGGTGGCGCCCCAGAAGCGGCCGCCGTCGGTGCGGTACTGAACCCCGCCGGGCGGGCCTTCTAGGTGGCCGAACTCGGCGAACCAGCCGGTCACGACCGGGCGCGGGCCGAAGCCGGGCGGGGCGTGCAGGAAGCAGGCGCCTTCGCCGGCCATCGCATACTTATACCCCCCGGCCAGATAGAAGATCTTGTCCGCCACGGCCGACAGATCGGTCGGCGTGGCCATGAAGCCGTGGTAGCCGTCGACCACCACCCACGGTCCCGCCGGGTCGGCCAGTTCCGCCAGTTCGGCGATGCGCTCGAACAGCCCGCCGGTGCGGAAGAAGACCTGGCTGACGAAGATCAGGTCGTGCCCGCCCGCCCTGGCCGCGGCGACGAAGCGGTCGGCGAAGGTCTCGAACGGAGCCAGGGGCACGCGGGTGACGACGGCCTGTCCCGCCTCCTCCCAGCGTTCCGACTGGCGGCGGAAGGAGTGGAACTCGCCGTCGGTGGCCAGGATGCGTACCGGCGCCTTGTCGACCGCCGAGACGATGCGCAGCAGAATCTCATGCGTATTGGGCGCGAAGATCAGGCTGTCGGGCGAGGGCAGGCCCAGTTCCTTAGCGACATGCGCTTGCGCCTCCGGGATGACCTCTCCGAACACCAGATCCCATTTGCGGTCGGCGAAGCGGTTGGCCTCGGCCCAGGCCTGGACCTGGCCGTCGAAGCTGACGTCGGGCCACAGGTGGTGGCTGTGAGCGGCGAAATGCAGGCGTTCCGGATCGAGGCCTAGCGCGCGCGAGAACAGGGGCTTGTAGTTCATGGTCCGACCTTACCCGGATCAGCGGGCGGCCCAACAGAAAAGACGGATGAGCGGTAAGGAAAGGCGCGGCCAAAGAAAAAGGCGGGCCGCTTTCGCGAACCCGCCTCTCTCAAGTCGGTCTTTGGCGCTCAAGCAGCGAGCGACCGCGCCGCGCGCGTTAGCGCGCCTTAGATCAAACTACCGTGGCAGTGCTTGAACTTGCGGCCCGAGCCGCAGGGGCAGTCGGCGTTGCGGCTGGTGCGCTCCCAACCGACGGGCAGGGCCTCGACCGGCAGCTTGGAGCGGTCGTCGCCGGTCAGCTGGCCTTCCGGGTTCTGGGCCATCGGGTTCAGCATCTCGTTCTCGCCGGTGCCGGGGTTCAGGTGGATTTCCTGGAACTCGGGCATTTCCATCGGCGGCGGCGCCTGGAACTGGAACTCGACCGTCATCAGCCAGCGCGTGACGTTGTGGCGCAGGTCGTGCAGCAGCGTCTCGAACAGGTTGAAGGCTTCGGTCTTGTATTCGTTCAGCGGGTCGCGCTGGCCGTAGCCGCGCAGGCCGATGACGCCGCGCAGGTGGTCCAGATGGACCAGGTGCTCGCGCCACTGCATGTCGATCATCTGCAGCATGAACTGCTTTTCGAGGCCGCGCGTCTGGTCGGCGCCGATCAGTTCGAGGCGTTCGGCGGCGCGCACGTCGGCGGCCGCGACGATGCGCTCCTCGATCTCCTCGTTGGAGACGCCTTCCTCGGCGGCCCAGTCATGCAGCGGCAGTTCGAGGCCGAGGGTGGACTTCACCTTCTCGTCCAGGCCGTCGATGTCCCACTGCTCGGCATAGGCCTTGGGCGGCATATAGCGTTCGACCAGGTCGTTGATCGCGTCGTTGCGGAAGTCGGCGACCAGCTCCGACAAGTCTTCGGAGTCCATGAACTCCTGACGCTGTTCGAACACGGCCTTGCGCTGGTCGTTCACGACGTCGTCGTACTTCAGCACGTTCTTGCGCATGTCGTAGTTGCGGGCTTCGACGCGCTTCTGGGCAGTCTCGACGGCGCGGTTCAGCCAGGGGTGGCTGATGGCCTCGCCCTCGGCCACGCCGAAGGATTTCATGATGGCGTCCAGACGGTCGCCGGCGAAGATGCGCAGCAGGTCGTCTTCGCACGACAGGTAGAATTTCGAGGTGCCGGGGTCGCCTTGACGGCCGGTGCGGCCGCGCAGCTGGTTGTCGATGCGGCGGCTTTCGTGGCGCTCGGTGCCCAGGACGAACAGGCCGCCGGCGGCCATGGCCTGTTCCTTGGCGGCGGCGATCTCGGCCTTGAACTCGGCTTCCTTGGCTGCAAGGTCTTCCGGCGTCACGGCGACGGCCATGTTGCGCTGTTCCTGGCTCCAGCGCTGCAGGCGCATCTCCAGGTTGCCGCCCAGCTGGATGTCGGTGCCGCGGCCGGCCATGTTGGTGGCGATCGTCACCGCGCCCGGCAGACCGGCGTCGGCGACGATGTAGGCTTCCTGCTCGTGCTGGCGCGCGTTCAGGACGTTGTGCGGAATGCCGCGGCCGGTGGCGTAGTCGATGTCATAGGCGGCGTCGCCGACCTTCTGCGCTTCCTTCTCGCGGCCCGCGTATTCGGGCTTGAGGGTGCGCGAACGCTCGACCTTGTAGCTGTAGGTCTTCAGGACTTCGGACAGCTCTTCGGAGTTCTCGATCGAGACGGTGCCGACCAGGATCGGCTGGCCGCGAACGTGGCATTCCGCGATCTGGGCGGCGATGGCGGCGTTCTTTTCCTTGAAGGTGCGATAGACCTCGTCGTCGTAATCCTTGCGCTGGATCGGACGGTTGGTCGGCACTTCCAGGACGTCCATCTTGTAGATGTCGAGGAATTCCTGGGCCTCGGTGGCGGCCGTGCCGGTCATGCCGGACAGCTTCTCGTAGAGGCGGAAATAGTTCTGGATCGTCACCGAGGCCAGGGTCTGGTTCTCGGGCATGATCTTGACGTCTTCCTTGGCCTCGATGGCCTGGTGAAGACCTTCGGACAGGCGACGGCCCGTCATCATGCGGCCGGTGTATTCATCGATCAGGACGATCTCGCCGTCCTTGATGATGTAGTCCTTGTCGCGCGTGTAGAGCGTGTTGGCGCGCAGGGCCTGGTTGGTGTGGTGGACCAGGCTGACGTTGGCCGGGTCGTACAGGTCGACGGTGTCCTCGGCGAAGTGGCCGGCGTCCTGAAGCATCTGCTCCATCCGCTCCGAGCCCAGCTCGGTCAGCAGGGCCTGACGCTGCTTCTCGTCGAGGTCGTAGGTGTCCTTGTCCTTGACCAGTTCCTTCACCAGGGCGTCCAGCACCTTGTAGAGGTCCGAACGGTCCTCGGTCGGGCCCGAGATGATTAGCGGCGTGCGCGCCTCGTCGATCAGGATGGAGTCGACTTCATCGACGATGGCGAAGTGGTGGCCGCGCTGCACCATCTCGCGACGGTCGTAGACCAGATTGTCGCGCAGATAGTCGAAGCCGAATTCGTTGTTGGTGCCGTAGGTGATGTCGGCGTTGTAGGCCATCTGGCGCTGGCCCTGCGACAGGCCGTTGACGATGACCCCGACCTCAAGGCCCAGGAAGCGATAGACGCGGCCCATCTGCTCTGCGTCGCGGCGGGCCAGATAGTCGTTGACGGTGACGACGTGGACGCCCTTGCCGGCCAGGGCGTTCAGATAGACTGGGGCCACGGCGACCAGGGTCTTGCCTTCGCCGGTGCGCATTTCGGCGATGCCGCCTTCATGCAGGATCATGCCGCCGGTCATCTGCACGTCGTACTGACGCTGGCCCAGCACGCGCTTGGAGGCTTCGCGCACGACGGCGAAGGCTTCGTTTTGCAGCTTGTCCAGGCTCTCGCCGGCTTCGATGCGATCCTTGAACGTCTGCGTCATCATGCGCAGTTCGTCGTCCGAGAAGGCCTCGAACTTGGATTCCAGGGCGTTGATCTTCTGGACCTGGCCCATGAAGGCCTTGACCTTGCGGTCGTTGGAGGAACCGAGAAATTTCTTGGCGAAGCCGAGCATGGGCGATCCGGGTCAGGCGGTCGAGCGGCTGAAGGCTCTGAGAAAGACAGTTTCACCCGGTCGGAGGGCCGCGATCACGCCGGCCCCGGGCCTTCCCTGCAGATGAGGGCGCGCGAAGGGCCGCGCAGACGATCGAAAACCCCTCGACTTGGGCGCAGGCGGGACTTAAGCACCGCCCTTATCCCTGTCAACGCGAGGGCCTTTTTAAGGCGGCGTGTTTCAGGCGCGAATGTCCGTTTCGACGGCCTGTCCACAGACCCTTGCCCGGAGCGTCCGATGCGAGCGCGACGTCCCCTCCACAGCCTGTTTCTGGTCGTCGTCGCCGGTTTGGCGCTGGGCGTGGCCGCCTGCGGGCGCGGCGGCGACGAGGCCGCGCCGGAAAAGAACGACCGCGTCGTGGCCAGGGTCAACGATCGCGCCGTCTGGGCCTCAGACGTGCGCCGCGAGGCGGTGGCGCAGGGGTTGATCGGCGAGGACGATCCCCTGGACGCCTCGTCCGAGCTGTTCCGCCGGGTGATGGACGAGGTGGTCGACCAGAAGCTGCTGGCCGCCGAGGCCGAACGTCGCGGCCTCGATTCCAGCCCCGCCGCCCAGCGCCGCCTGCAGGCCGTGCGCGAACGCATCCTGGGCGACATGCTGGTCGAGAAGGTGGTGTCCGGCGCCGTCTCCGAACAGGCGGTCGAACGCCTCTACGCCGAGCAGCAGCGGCTGGCCCGCGCGACCGAAGAGGTGCGGGTGCGCCTGATTCTGGCGCCGACCAAGGAACAGGCCGACGCCGTCCTGGGCGTCCTGGGCCAGGGGGCGGCCTTCGAGGCCGTCGCCGCCCAACGCTCGATCGACGACGCCACCCGCTATTCCGGGGGCGACCTGGGCTATTCGACGCTGGACGTCCTGCCCGGTCCCTACGCCGCCGCCCTGCAGGGCCAGACGCCGGGCGCGGTCGTCGGCCCCATCCAGACCGAGACCGGCTGGGCCGTGCTCAAGGTCGAGGATCGCCGCGTCGAAACTCCGCCGACTCTGGAGCAGGCGCGGCCGCAGATCGTGCGCTACCTGACCTATGAAGGCGTCCGCCAGCTGCTTGAACAGCTTCGCGGCCAAGCCGAGGTCGAGATCTCCCTGGACGAGGCCAAGACGGCTCCGCCTTCAGCCCCCGTTGAGTCCGCAGCTCCGCCTGCGGCCCAGAAAACCTCCGCTTCTCCCGCCGGAAACGCCTCATGAGCCAGCCGCCCTCCAAGTCCGCCTCGACCGGCAAGAAGATCGAAACCGCCATCGAGAAGGCGCTGGACCCGCTGGCCTCGGCGCTGAAGCGCGCGACGCAATCGGCCACCCAGGCGGTCGCCGCCTCGCCCGGCAAGCCGGGCCTGATGATCTCGCCCCTGGCCGTGCCTTTCCCAGCCATTCCGCCGATCGGCGGGGTCGAGATCGCGACGGCGCGCGCGGGCTTCTACAAGCATGAGCGCGACGATCTGGTGGTCTTCCGCTTCCCCGAGGGCGCGTCCTGCGCGGGCGTCTTCACCCGGCACAAGGTCGGCTCGGCGCCGGTTGACTGGTGTAAGCGTCATCTGGACGCGGACAAGGGCGGCGAGGGGGTCAAGGCCCTGGTCGTCAACGCCGGATGCGCCAACGCCTTCACCGGCAAGGCCGGGGCCGACGCCGCGCGCCGCACGGCCTCCGAGGTCGCCAAACGCTTCGACTGTCGCCAGCGCGACGTCATGCTGGCCTCGACCGGCGTTATCGGCGTGGTGCTGGACGACAAAAAGATCACCGCCCGCCTGCCCGAGGTCGAAGCCGGTCTGAAGGCTGACGCCTGGGCGCAGGCCGGTCTGGGCATTATGACCACGGACACCTTCCCCAAGGGCGCCTACGCCGAATGCGAGATCGAGGGCGTCAAGGTCCGCATCGCCGGCATCGCCAAGGGCTCGGGCATGATCGCGCCGGACATGGCGACGATGCTGGCCTTCATCGTCACCGACGCCGACATCGCCCCGCCGGTGCTGAAGGCCCTGCTGAACCTGCACGTCCGCACCACCTTCAACTCGGTGACGGTGGACGGCGACACCTCGACCAACGACACGGCGCTGCTGTTCGCCACGGGCGCGTCCGGCGCGCCGCGCATCGGCCGCGTCGGCGACCGTCGGCTGAAGGAATTCTCGGCGGCGCTGGACGCCGTCATGCTCGACCTGGCGCACCAGCTGGTGAAGGACGGCGAGGGCGCGACCAAGTTCGTCAAGGTGACGGTCGAGGGCGCCGCCAGCCCCGCCTCGGCGCGCAAACTGGCCAAGTCGATCGCCGACAGCCCGCTGGTGAAGACCGCCATCGCGGGCGAGGACGCCAACTGGGGCCGCATCGTCATGGCCGTGGGCAAGACGGAGGAGGCGGTGGACCGCGACCGTCTGGCCATCCGCTTCGGTCCGCACGTCGCCGCCGTCGACGGCGCCCCCTCGCCGACCTACGACGAGGCGGTCATGAGCGCCTATATGAAGAACGCCGAGATCGACATCACCGTCCACGTCGCCTCGGGCCGGGCTTCGGCCACCGTCTGGACCTGCGATCTGACCAAACGCTACATTGAGATCAACGGGGACTACCGCTCTTGAGCAAGACGCCCGAAGTTCCCACCGTCCTGGTCGTCGCCGTCGCCCTGATCGACCCGGACGGCCGCGTGCTGATCGCCAAACGGCCCGAGGGCAAGCAGCTGGCGGGCCTGTGGGAATTCCCCGGCGGCAAGGTCGAGCCGGGCGAGCGGCCTGAACAGGCCCTGATCCGTGAGCTGAAGGAAGAACTGGGCATCGACGTGAAGGAGGCCTGCCTGGCCCCCTTCGTGTTTACCAGTCACGCTTACGAATCCTTTCATCTGTTGATGCCACTCTACCTGTGCCGGCGCTGGTCCGGCGTGGTCGAGGCGCGCGAACACGCGGGCCTAGCCTGGGTGAAGCCGGACAAGCTGTCGGCCTATCCCATGCCTCCGGCCGACGAACCGCTGATCGCCTGGCTGCGCGATCTGCTCTGACAGGCCGACGACAGAGGAGGGCCGGGCGTGAAGGGTTTCATCTGCCGGTTCCACCGCGACGAAGGCGGCGCCACGGCCATTGAATACGGCCTGATCTGCGGCCTGATCTTCCTGGTCATCATCGCCGCCGTCAGCGCCTTCGCAGCGCGCTCCACGGCCATGTACGACTACATCTCCACGACCATCAGCGGCGCTATCGGCGGAGCCTAGATCCAGGGAAGAGCGGGGCTCAGCCCTCTTCCCCGGTCTGCTCCCTGACGCCCAGCGCATCGGCCAGCCGCGTCTTGGCCGAGCCGCGTTTGGCGGGCTTCTGCTGGCTCTCGTGCGGCGCCCATCCGGCCAGGTGAACCATCTCGAAGGTGGCGGGGATGCGCCCGTCCGCCTCGGCGTGGCGCTCGGCGTAGAGCTGGGCCGCGCGGGCCAGCACGGCGCGGCTAAGCGGCCGGATCGGCCCGGCCAGCACATTGGTCTCGCCCATCGCCCGCAGGTCGCGCATCAGGGCGAAGGGATCGCCATAGCGCACCGTCACCCGGTCCACGTCCGTCACCGGCAGGGCGAACCCGGCCCGTTGCAGCAGGGCCGCCCCGTCGAAGCCGTCGGCGAAGGGCGAGACGCGCGCTTGGGCGCCGCCGTTGACCTCCAGCTCAGCCTCGGTCAGCACCCCGCGCAGCTCCTTCAGCGTCGCGGCGCCGAACAGGCTGGCGACGAACAGGCCGTCGGGCTTCAGCGCGCGGCGAATCTGGCTCAGGGCGCCGGGCAGGTCGTTGGCCCAGTGCAGGCCCAGCAGGTTGACGATCAGATCGGCCGACCCGTCCCCC
>NZ_GL883084.1:651085-654089 GCF_000204035.1 Brevundimonas diminuta ATCC 11568 | reverse complement strand
CAGGGCGCGGGCGAAGACGCCGGGGTGAGGCGACAGGTCGACGGGCGTCTGAAACTCGCGCAGGATCACTTCGAGGCTGTTCACCGCATTGTCGGCGGCGCGCAGGTGCAGGAAGTCGGCGTCGGGGAAATGTCGGGCGGCGCGGCTCAGGCGCGCGGCGCGGCGCGCGGCGTCGAAGATGATCGGGGGACCGGAGGAGGGAGAGGGGGCGCTCATGTCGGTTCAGGATGGGGGCTGGCGAGGTCGATTGAAAGGCGTCGTTGCGCCTTTAGCATCCGGCGCGCGCGATACGGGCCGGGGCCTGCTGGATATTCTGCTGCCGCCCGTCGCTCATGACAGCCGCGAGGCGGCGGCGTCCGCGGGCCTGTCGCCGGACGCCTGGAGCCGGGTGGCCTTTCTGGAGGCGCCGGTCTGCGACGGTTGCGGCGCGGCGTTCGAATATGACGGCGGCGACTTCGCGGCGGAGCGGTGCGCGGCCTGCGTCGCCAGCCCTTACGCCTTCGGCCGGGCGCGGGCGGCCTGCGTTTACGACGAGGCGTCGCGCGGGATCATCCTCAAGTTCAAGCACGGCGACCAGCAGCAGTTCGCCCCCCTGTTCGCGCGCTGGATCAGCCGGTCGGCCGCCCCCCTGATCGAGACGGCCGACGCCGTGGTCCCCGTGCCCCTGCACCGCGCCCGCCTGCTGTCGCGCCGGTTCAATCAGGCCGCCGAGATCGCCCGGCCGTTGGCCCGCGCGGCGCGGCTCGACTACCTGCCCGACGCCCTGATCCGTCCTCTGCCGACCGCCAGCCAGGGCGGCAAGTCCGCGCGCGGACGGCGGCTGAACGTCAAGGCGGCCTTCGCCGTGACCGAGGTCGGGCGCCGACGCATCAAGGGACGTCGTCTGCTGCTGATCGACGACGTGCTGACCACGGGGGCTACGGCCGAGGCCTGCGCGCGGGCGCTGATCGAGGCCGGAGCGCGCGCTGTCGACCTGGCCGTCATCGCGAGGGTGAAAAACGCGCGCGAACCGCTTAAGTGAGGGGGAACCTTCCCATCCGCCTTCAGGAGTTCCCCTTGGCCGAAGTCGTCCTCTACACCAAACCTGGCTGCCCCTACTGCATCCGCGCCATGGCCCTGCTGGACCGCAAGGGCGCGGCCTATACGGAGATCGTCGCCTCCAACGACCCGGCCAAGAAGGCCGAGATGGTCGAACGCTCGGGCGGCGCCGCCACCTTCCCGCAGATCTTCATCGACGGAAAGCACGTCGGCGGCTCGGACGACATCCACGCCCTGGATCGCAAGGGCGAGCTGGACGCCCTGCTGGCGGCCTAGGTGACCGACACGCTCGACATCGCGCTGATCCAGACGCGGACGCCGGCGACGGCGGCCGCGGGGCTGGCGCATGTCGAGCCCCTGATCCGTCAGGCGGCGGCCGAGGGGGCGCAGTTGATCCTGACGCCCGAGGGGACCAACTTTCTCGAGCAACGCCGCGTCTTGCGCGACGCCGCCCTGTCGGACGAAGGCGCCGACCCGGCTGTCCTAGGGCTGAAGGCCTTGGCCGCCGAACTGGGCGTGTGGCTGTTGGTCGGCTCGGCCATCGTCCGCTCGGGCGTGGCGGATGACCCGCGCGCCGCCAACCGCTCCCTGTTGATCGACCCCAGCGGGGCGATCACGGCCCGCTATGACAAGCTGCACGTCTTCGACGTCGACCTGCCGAACGGCGAGACCTATCGCGAAAGCGCCTCGGTGCGGCCCGGCGAGGCGGCGGTGCTCGCCGACAGCCCCTGGGGCGGTCTGGGCCTGACCATCTGCTACGACCTGCGCTTCCCGCATCTGCACCGCGCCCTGGCCCAAGCGGGCGCGACGCTGATCGCCGTTCCCGCCGCCTTCACCCGCCCGACCGGCGAGGCGCACTGGGAGACCCTGTTGCGCGCCCGCGCCATCGAGACGGGCGCCTTCGTCCTGGCCCCGGCCCAGGGCGGGACGCATGAGGACGGCCGCCAGACCTGGGGCCGCTCCCTGGTCGTCGGCCCGTGGGGCGAGGTGATCGCCCGCCTCGACCATGACGAACCGGGCGTCCTGCACGCCCGTCTGGACCTTTCCGCCGTGGAGAAGGCGCGCGCCAGCGTCCCCGCCCTGCGCCACGACCGCGACTTCGACCTGCCCCTATGATCCGCTACGCCCTCTCCTGCGACCGCGACCACGGCTTCGAGGCCTGGTTCGGCTCTTCGTCCGACTATGACGATCAGGCGGCGCGCGGTCTGGTGGAATGCCCCTTCTGCGGCTCGACGGCGGTGAGGAAGCAGGTGATGGCCCCGGCCGTCTCCGGCACGAAGAAGACCTCGCCCGACGCCCTGAAACCTGAAGCTCTGCAGCATATGCAGTCGATGATGATGCAGGCCGCCCGCGAGGTGCGCGACCACGTCGAGCAGAATTTCGACTACGTCGGCGACGCCTTCGCCCGCGAGGCCCGCGACATCCACGAAGGCCGCAGCGAGAAGCGCGAGATCTACGGCGAGGCCACCCCCGCCGAGGTCAGGAAGCTGAAGGACGACGGCGTGCCTTGCGCTCCCCTGCCCAGCCTGCCGCCCGATCCCAAGAAGGCGAACTGACCGCAGATGGGGCAGGGGGAGCGGTACGAGGAATTCGCCCCGCCCGAACCTTTGCGCCCCTTTGTGCGCCTGCTGTGGACCTACGCCGCGCCTCGCCCCAGCGGCGGGGTCCAGCGCATCGCTCCGGACGGCTGTCCCGAGCTGGTGGTCGATCTGGCCGCCCCCTATGAGGAACAGGACGCCGACGGCGTCTTCCGCCCGCAGCCGTCGGTGATCTTCGCCGGTCAGATGACCCGGCCCATGGCCATCCGCCCGGTCGGCCCGGTCGAGATCGTCGCCGCCAAGTTCGAGCCAGACGGGGCGCGGGCGTTCCTCGGCCGCCCGCTGATCGAGGCGACCGACCGGCGGTTGGACCTTGTGGCGCGGCTGGACGGCTTCACGGCGCCGCCCGGCGATCCGGCGGGGCAGGC
>NZ_GL883084.1:643552-650828 GCF_000204035.1 Brevundimonas diminuta ATCC 11568 | reverse complement strand
CCGCGACCGGGTCGGCGTGGCGCCGCGCACGCTGCGCTCGGTCTTCCGCTTCCGTCGCATCTTCGATCACGCGATGGGCCAGGACGCCGACGCCGCCTCCTGGCTGGAGGCCGGTCTGGCCGCCGGCTATTTCGACCAACCGCAGATGGCGCGCGATTTCCGCCGCTTCCTGGGCTGCACCGCCACCGCCTGGGCGCGCGAACAGGTGGAGCTGGCGCTGCGGCTGGCGTCGCATTCCTACAAGCCCGCGCCGTGAGGGCTGCGTAACCTTCCCTTCGTCCTTGAGGAGGGAGAGCCCATGTCCGTTTCCAGCCTGCTGGCCGCCGCCCTGTGGCAGGCATCCTTGCCCGCGACGCCTGCGCCCGACCTGTCGTGGCTGGCGGGCTACTGGCTGGACTGTTCCGGCGGGCGCGAGGCGTCAGAGACCTGGAGCGATCCGCGCGCGGGTCTGATCGTCGGCCACTCGGTGACTGTGCGCAATGGCCGCAGCGGCTTCGAGAGCGCGCGTATCGCCCCCCTGACAGACGGCGGCCTGGCCTATTTCGCCCAGCCTGAGGGAGCGCCCGCGACGCCTTTCCGCCTGGTCGACAGCGGCCCCCAGCGGGCGGTTTTCGCCAATCCGGACAACGACTTTCCGCACCGCATCATCTATGAACGCGCGGGGGATAGACTGACCGCCCGGATCGAAGGGGCGGACGACGATGAGAACCGGAGCGTGCAATGGCGATTCAACAGGGCGGAGCTGAACGCCCGCTGTCCACTCTGACCTGGCGGCCGATGACGCCGGACGACCTCGACGGCGTGGTCGCGGTGGCCCAACTGTCCTTCCCCGATCACCCGGAAGAGCGCGCCTGCTTCGCCAACCGTCTGGAGCTGCACCCCGAAGGCTGCTTCGTGCTGGCCGCCGAGGACGGTCCGGTCATGGGCTATCTGGTCGCCTATCCGTGGGTGCTGAACGCCGCCCCGGCGCTGAACGTGCTGATCGACGCCATCCCGGCCGAGGCCGAGGTCGTCTATCTGCACGACCTGGCTCTGCACCCCGACACGCGCGGCGGCGGCCACACCCGGCCGGTGGTCGAGCGCCTGGCCGAGCAGGCCAAGGCGGCGGGCTGGCCGGCGGTCGCCCTGGTGGCGGTCAACGACGCATCAAGCTTCTGGGCGCGCAACGGCTTCGAGGTTCAGAACCCGCCGGGCATGGCCAAGAAGCTGGCCAGCTACGGCGATGACGCCCGCTATATGGTCAGGCCGCTGTAAGCGTCGTCAGCACGAAGTCCAGGCGCTCGGCGACGGGCGCCCTGGGCAGTTCGATCAGTTCATAGCCGAAGCGCGGATAGGTCTCGGCCATGGCGTCGGAGGTGCGGCGGGCCTCGTCCAGATCCTGCTTGCGCTCGGCGTCCTGGCCGAAGATCTCGGGCCAGACCGGGGCGATGAAGACGCGCCGGTCATAGCGGATGTCCTGCGCCGCCCGCTCCATATGAGCTGGAACCGGAAGGCCGCACAGGGTCAGGTATCCGACCACGTCCGGGACGCCGCGATCGAAGAAGACCGACCCGTCGGCGCTCTCGGCGCGGGCGTGGGCCTCAAGCTCGCGGTCCAGCATCAGCTCGGCGAACAGGGCCCGGTCCTTCCACGGCAGGGCCTCGCCGTCGATCGCCTGCTGGCGGCGGATGATGGCGCGCCCGGCCTCGGGCGAGGTCGCATGGCCCGCCGCCGCCAGCGCCTCCAGCAGCGTCGTCTTGCCCGAGCCGGGACCGCCGGTCAGGACGATGCGGCGCGGGCCGCTCATGCGTCGCGGGTCGCCATCATCATGTAGTTGATGCCCACGTCGTCGCCCTCGCTCCAGCGGTCGTTCAGCGGATCATAGGTCAGTCCATAGGGGCCGGTGACGGTCAGGGGCTCGCCGTCCAGCATGGCGCGCAGTTCGTCGGGCTTGAGGAACTGGCGCCAGTCGTGCGTGCCCGCCGGCACCCAACGCAGCACATATTCCGCCGCGACCTTGCCCAGCAGCAACCCTTTCAGCGTGCGGTTCAGGGTGGCGACGATCATCAGGCCGCCTGGCTTGATCAGTTTCGAGCAGGCGCGGATGAAGGATTCCGGATCGGCGACGTGTTCGATGACTTCCATCGTCAGCACCACGTCGAACGGGCCGGCGCCCGCTTCGACCATCTGCTCCACCGTGGCGGCGCGATAGGCGATGTCCAGACCGACCTGATCGGCGTGGGCGCGGGCGGTGCCGATGTTCTCGGACGAGGCGTCGATGGCCGTGACCTCAAAGCCCATGCGCCGCATCGGCTCGGCGATCAGGCCGCCGCCGCAGCCGATGTCGATCAGGCTGAGGCCGCTGAAAGGCGCGCGCGCCTTCACGTCACGATCAAAGTGTTTCGCCGCCCGATCGCGCACGAATTTCAGCCGCGCCGGATTGAAGCGGTGCAGGGGGGCGAAGGGGCCTTTGGGATCCCACCACTCGGCCGCCTGGGCCGAAAAGCGCGCCACGTCGGCCGGGTCGATGCTCGGCCCTTCGGCACGATCGGTAGCAAAGGGTGAAAAACCCTCTTCGCTTTGGGGTTTGCGTGGATCGAGGCTGTCGTTAGAAGCGGGCATGGGCAGAGGCATGGACCGCCTTCGCCCGCCATGCAAGCAGGGGATCAGACGCCAGGATGACGCGGGCCGACACGAACCGGTTGGTGATGAAGTTCGGCGGCACCTCCATGGCCGACCTGGAACGCATCCGTCGCGCGGCGCGCATCGTCGCCGCCGAAGCCGTCAGGGGCAAGAAGGTGGCTGTGGTCGTCTCGGCCATGGCGGGCAAGACCAATGAGCTGGTCGCCTGGACCGACGGCGTGGGCGCGGCCGCGCCGGGCCTGTACGGCGACGGCGTCCTGTCGGACGATGAATACGACGTGGTGGTCGCCTCGGGCGAGCAGGTGACGTCGGGCCTGCTGGCCCTGACCCTGCGCAACATGGGCCTGAAGGCGCGCAGCTGGATGGGCTGGCAGATTCCGATCCTGACCGACGACGCCCACGGCCGCGCCCGCATCGAAGAGGTGCCCGGCGATGCGCTGGGGGCCGCGCTCGACGCGGGCGAGATCGCCGTCGTGCCGGGCTTCCAGGGCGTGACCCGCGACGGGCGCATCACCACCCTGGGCCGGGGCGGTTCGGACACCTCGGCCGTGGCGGTGGCGGCGGCCCTGGGCGCGCCGTGCGACATCTATACCGACGTGGACGGCGTCTATACGACCGACCCGCGCATCCAGAGCCGCGCCCGGCGTCTGGAGAAGGTGTCCTACGAAGAAATGCTGGAGATGGCGTCGCTGGGCGCCAAGGTGCTGCAGACCCGCTCGGTCGAGCTGGCCATGCACAAGCGCGTGCCGGTGCGCGTCCTGTCCAGCTTCATCGAACCGGATGAAAACGGAAACCTGCCGCAACACGCCGGCACCCTGATTTGCGACGAGGATGAGATCGTGGAAAAGCGCATCGTTTCCGGCGTGACCATGAGCCGGGACGAAGCCCGGATCACGCTGCTTGGCCTGTCGGACCGGACGGATGCGCCGGCCGACGTCTTCACTCGCCTGGCCGAGGCCGAGGTCAACGTCGACATGATCGTGCAGAGCCAGGCCCGCACCGAAGGCGCGGTCAACCTGACCTTCACGACTGGCCGCCGCGACGCGCGCCGCGCCGCCGACCTGATGACCGCCGCCAAGGCCGACATCGGCTTCGAGGAGCTGCGGGTCGACGACGACGTGGCCAAGGTCTCGGTGATCGGCGTGGGCATGCGCAGTCACGCGGGCGTGGCCCAGACCATGTTCCGCGCCCTGGCCGACAAGGGTGTGAAGTTCCAGGCCATCTCGACCTCTGAGATCAAGATCAGCGTACTGATCGATTCGGATTACGCCGAGCTGGCGGTCCGAGCGCTGCACGCGGCCTACGGTCTGGACGCGGAAGACTAGGATATCGGAAGCGCCGCCCTATCTGGAACGGATCGGGAGCGGCAAGGCGGGAGCAGGCATGGTCAAGGGCGTGGCAGCGACGGCGAGGGGGCCCCGCCTTCTGCTGCGCCAGATCCGCGAGGCTCTGGCCGGGGCCGGGGGCGGCGCGCCCGCGCAGGACCGGCTGAACATGGTGGTGCGGATCATCGCCCGCTCCATGGTGGCCGAGGTCTGCTCCATCTATCTGCGGCGCGCGTCGGGCGAGTTGGAGCTGTTCGCCACCGAGGGTCTGAACCCCGAGGCCGTCCACAACACCCGCCTGCGCCCCGGCGAGGGCCTGGTCGGCGAGGTGGCGCGCACGGCCGCGCCGATCAGCCTGTCGGACGCCCAGTCGCATCCCAGCTTCTCCTATCGGCCGGAAACGGGCGAAGACCCCTATCACGCCTTCCTCGGCGCGCCCCTGCTGCGCGGCGGCCGGGCCATCGGCGTCCTGGTCGTCCAGAACCGCGCCGCCCGTCGTTATGACGAGGAAGAGGTCGAGGACATCCAGACCATCGCCATGGTCCTGGCCGAGACGGTGGCTTCGGGCGAGCTGCTGGCGCTGGAGGAGCTGCGCGACGTCGAGGTCGCGCCCCACCGCCCCGAGCGGCTGAAGGGGCAGAAGTTCGCCGAGGGCCTGTCGTTCGGGCGGGCCGTGCTGCACGAGGCGCCGATCGCGCCGGAACAGCTGCTGTCCGACGATCCGGCCGCCGAAGAGGTGCGGCTCAAGGAGGCGCTGGAGCGTCTGCGCACCAGCATCGACGCCCTGCTGGAAGGCAGCCAGGGCAAGCTGGGCGGCACCCCCTATGAGGTGCTGGAGACCTATCGGATGTTCGCCGACGACCGGGGCTGGAACCGGTCGCTGGAGGAGGCGGTGCGTTCCGGCCTGACGGCCGAGGCCGCCGTGGACCGCGTCCGCAACGAGCACCGCGCCCGCTTCGCCAACGCCCGCGACCCCTATATCCGCGAGCGGCTGCACGACTTCGAGGATCTGGCCAACCGCCTGCTGCGGCTGATGGCGGGCGATCATCCGGGCCAGCGCGACCTGCCCGACGACGCCATCTTGGTGGCCAAGAACCTGGGACCGGCGGACCTTCTGGAGTATCCGCGCCACAAGCTGCGCGGCCTGCTGCTGGAAGAAGGCTCGGCCGCCGCCCACGCGGCCATCGTCGCCCGCGCCCTGCAGATTCCCTGCGTCGGCCGCCTGCAGGGCCTGCGCGATCGCCTGACCGAGGGCGATCAGGTCATCGTCGACGGCGAGACGGGCGAGGCCTACTTGCGGCCCCGCCCCGACATGCTGGCGGCGGTCGAGAGCCGCATGGCCGTGCGCGAACAGCGCCGCGCCGAGTTCGACCAGTTGCGCGACACCCCCGCCGTCACCAGGGACGGCAAGCGCATCATGCTGCTGACCAACGCCGGCCTGGCGGTGGATCTGGAGAATCTGGACGCCACGGGCGCCGAGGGCATCGGCCTGTTCCGCACCGAATTCCAGTTCATGGTCTCGGACGAGCTGCCGCGCCCGGACGCCCAGGCGGCGCTCTACAAGCTGGTGCTGGATGCGGCCGGCGACCGGCCCGTCACCTTCCGCACGCTGGACATCGGCGGCGACAAGGTGCTGCCCTACCTCGACAATGAGCGCGAAGAGAACCCGGCGCTGGGCCGCCGCGCCATCCGTCTTGGGCTGGATCGTCCGGCCCTGCTGCGGATGCAGCTGCGCGCCCTGCTCAGCGCCGCCGCCGGGCGCGAGCTGCGCGTCATGTTCCCCATGATCGCCACGGTGGACGAGTTTCGCGCCGCCCGTGAACTGGTCGACGTCGAATGCGACTGGGCGCGGCGCCGGGGGCGGCCTCTGCCGTCCCTGCTGCGGGTCGGGGCCATGATCGAATGCCCCAGCCTGCTGTGGCACCTGGACGCCCTGCTGCCGCTGACCGACTTCGTTTCGATCGGCACCAACGACCTGCTGCAGTATATGTTCGCCGCCGACCGGACGAACCCGCGCGTGTCAGATCGCTACGATCCCCTGTCGCCGCCCTTCCTGCGCGCCCTGGCGGATATTCAGCAGAAGTGCGCCGACAGCGCCACGCCCGTCTCGGTCTGCGGCGAACTGGCGGGCCGTCCGCTGGAGGCCTTCGCCCTGATCACCCTGGGCTACAGCCGTTTGTCCGTTCCGGCGGGCGGGGTGGGACCGGTCAAACGCATGATCCTGTCGGCTGATCTGAACGCGGCGCGGCGGGGGATGAACGCCCTGCTCGGCTCCTCGGCCGCGTCGGTGCGCGGCGAGATCGAGTCCCTGGCGCGCAAGCTCAATGTCGAAGTCTGAGAAAGCGGGGCCGCTTTCCCGCGTTGCCCGCGCTCCCGGCCTCGTCTAAGCGGGGGTGACGGGCGCATCGGCGCCCAGCGTGACGGAACACCGACCCTATGGACCAGGATCGGCAAGCCGCGTTCGACTTCGACGCCGACGCGACGCTGGATCAGACCCCGGAGGCGACGCCCGAAGCGACGCCTGAAGAACCCTCGGACGATTCCCTGGGCGCGTCCCTGCGCGCCGCGCGCCTGGCGTCGGGCCTGTCCATGGCCGAGCTGTCGACCAAGACGCGGGTGCATCCGCGTTTCCTGACCGCGCTGGAGCAGGGTGAGTACGCCGTCCTGCCGTCGCGCATCTTCTCCATGGGCTATGTGCGCGCCTATGCCGGCGCCCTGGGCCTGGACGAGCTGAACGCGGTCGAGCGGTTCAAGCAGGAATACCCCGATGCGGCCGTGCCGCTGCAGCCGCCGACGGGCGCCGCCCTGCAGCAGATGCGCCAGAACTCGCCCAAGATCCTGGGCGTCATCGGCGTCTTCCTGGCGGTGGTGATCGGCTGGAACGTCTTCCAGCGCATCAACCGGATCGAGGCGCCGCACCCCTCCGACCTGGTCGCCGTGCCCAAGGACTGGGCCGAGCAGGCCGACCATCAACGGGACCGCGCCCTCTATCTCGGCGCGCCCAAGGCGGCCCCGCCGGACCAGACGACGCCGGCCATGTACATCACCCCGGGGCTAGAGGCTCAGCTGACCGGGATCGACCCGGACGACCCCAACGCCGCGCCTCCGCCCGCGCCGCCGGTGCAGGCCGCCTTCAACCCGCGCGGGGCCATCTACGGCGCCTCGGCCACGGTCTCTCAGGTCACGCTTCAGGCGCGCAAGCCCGCCATCCTGGTCATCCGCCAGGGCGACGGCCGCATCCTGTTCGCGCGCCAGCTGGCTGCGGGCGAGGCCTGGCGCGCGCCGCCCGGCGTGGCGGCCACCATCGACACGCCCGATCCGGCGGCCTT
>NZ_GL883084.1:640111-643238 GCF_000204035.1 Brevundimonas diminuta ATCC 11568 | reverse complement strand
GCCTTCGCCGACGCCGACCCAGGCCGCCGCCGCAGCTCCCGCGCCCGCCGCCTGATCCTTTCCTCGACGAAGGCGCGATCTTTCGCCGCCTGTCGTGGTTTTGCCGCTCTTCCTGTCCTATGTTCCCGGCGTCATGAGCGACCATTCCGAACTCGGCCATATCCGCCCCTGGCGCCACATCGAGCGCCGCAAGAGCCGCCAGATCATGGTCGGCTCCGTCCCTGTCGGCGGCGACGCCCCGATCAGCGTCCAGTCGATGACCAATACGCCGACGACCGACGCGGCGGCGACGCTGGAGCAGATTCGCCAGCTGGAAGAGGCCGGGGCCGACATCGTGCGCGTCTCTTGCCCGGACGAGGAGTCGACGGCGGCCTTCAGGACCATCGCGCGCGAGGCCCGCGTGCCGCTCGTGGCGGACATCCACTTCCACTACAAGCGCGGCATCGAGGCGGCCCAGGCGGGCGCCGCCTGCCTGCGCATCAACCCCGGCAACATCGGTTCGATCGAGCGGGTCAAGGAAGTCGTTCAGGCCGCCCGCGACCACGGCTGCTCCATGCGCATCGGCGTCAACGCCGGCTCGCTGGAGAAGGAGCTGCTGGAGAAATACGGCGAGCCCTGTCCGGATGCGATGGTCGAAAGCGCCCTGAACCACGCCCGGATTCTTCAGGATCTGGACTTCCACGAGTTCAAGATCTCGGTGAAGGCGTCCGATCCCTTCCTGACGGTGGCCGCCTATCAGCAACTGGCTGACGCCATCGACTGCCCCCTGCACCTCGGCGTGACCGAGGCGGGCCCCTTGCGCACCGGCACCATCAAATCGGCCATCGGCATGGGCAATATGCTGTGGTCGGGCATCGGCGACACCATCCGCGTGTCCCTGGCCGCCGATCCGGTCGAAGAGATCAAGGTCGGTTTCGATATCCTGAAGTCGCTGGGCCTGCGTCACCGGGGGGTGAACATCATCGCCTGCCCGTCCTGCGCGCGTCAGGGCTTCAACGTCATCGAGACGGTGGGGATTCTGGAGGAGCGACTGGCGCATGTCTCGACGGCCATGTCGCTGTCCATCATCGGCTGCGTGGTCAACGGTCCGGGCGAGGCCCTCTATACCGACATCGGCTTCACCGGCGGCGGCAAGGGGGCGGGCATGGTCTATCTGAACGGCAAGATCGCTCACAAGCAGGCCAATGAGGGCATGATCGACGAGATCGTCGCCCAGGTCGAAGCCAAGGCCGCCGAACTGGACGCCGCCCGCGCCGCCGCCATCGCTCTCAACGCCGCCGAATGACCATGAAGCTCTACATCACCACCCCGTCGCCCTTCGCCCGCAAGGTTCGCATCGTCGCTCGCGAAAAGGGGCTGGCCGACCGGGTCGAGGAGATCATCGTCGATCCTTACGCCGACGCGCCGGAGCTTCTGTCGACCAACCCCGTGGTTCAGGTTCCGACGCTGATCGCCGCGGACGGCCTGCCGCTGACCGACAGCCCGGTCATCGCCGAGTATCTGGACGCCCTGGGTTCGGGACCGCGTCTGCTGCCGACCGAGGGGGCGGAGCGCCTGCGGGTCAAGCGGCTGGAGACCCAGGCCAACGCCGCGTTGGAGATGGGCGTCAAGCTGGTGCTGGAGAAGCGGCGACCCGAGCAGGAACGCTCGCCGTCCTGGATCGCGCGCTGGACCGTCAACATGGGCCGCGCCCTGGATGCGCTGGAGAGCGCCGCCCCGGACGCCGAGGCGCTGGACATGGGCGTGCTGACGGCCGGGATCGCCGTCACCTGGATCGGCTTCCGTCACCCGGACTACGACTGGAAGACGGGCCGCCCGAACCTGGTCGCCCTGCAGGCGGCGCTGGAGCAGCGTCCCAGCTTCATCGACACCTTCCCGCGCTAGACGGGATCAGCCGATCAGTTTCAGCAGTTGCGCGCCCTGGAAGGCGGCGAGGATCAGCAGCAGGAAGCCGACCGCATAGGTCAGGGCCTTGCGCGGCACCTTCTTCACGATCAGTCCGGCGAAGGGGGCGGCGATCAGGCCGCCGACCACCAGGCCGCCGACGGCCGCCGCGTGGTTCTGGAGCGCGCCCGCCTCTTCCCAGTGGCCGCTGACCAGGGCCCAGACGAAGGTGGCCGAGACGGCCACGGTCAGGAAGAATTCGGCTGTGTTCACCGTGCCGATGGCCTTGCGCGGCTCATGCCCGGCGCCGACCATGGTCGAGGAGACGGTCGGCCCCCAGCCGCCTCCGCCCACGGCGTCCAGAAAGCCGCCGACCAGCCCCAGCGGCGCTGTGACCCAAGCGGGCAGGTGGCGCGGGCGGATGTCATGCCCGGCGCGCCACAGGATCCACACTCCGACCAGGGCCAGATAGCCGACGACGAAGGGTTTGATGGTCGAGGCCTCCAGTCCCGTCAGAACATAGGCGCCCAGCACCCCGCCGATCACGCCCGCGATGGCCAGCGGCGCCAGCAGCCGCCACTCGACGTTCTTGTGCCAGGCATGGCTTCCGGCCGAGGCGGCGGTGGTGAAGACCTCGGCGGCGTGGACGCTGGCCGAGGCGGTGGCCGGGGGCACGCCCAAAGCCAGCAGCACCGAGGAGGAAATGACGCCGTAGGCCATGCCCAGGGCGCCGTCGACCGCCTGGGCCAGGACGCCGACCAGAAGGAACAGGAAGAAGGTGTCCATTCAGCGCCTCGGGCCGGTGGGGTTGAGGGCCATCAGGCGCAGGTCGCGCGCCGCCTGGCAATGGCCGTCATGAGCCGGCTCAGGCGGACTCCAGCCGGGACAGGGCGTCCAGCACGTCGCGACCGCGATAGGGCTTGATGACCATGGCGGCGGCCAGTTCGGCGTTCTGCGCCGCCGCCGTCACGTCGCCGGACAGGAAGATCACCGGCACGCCCCAGCGCGACTTGAGGCTGCGGGCCAGGTCCACGCCCGTGTTCTCGCCCGACAGGTTGATGTCGAGCAGGGCCACGTCGATGGGGTGAAGCGCGGTCGCCGCTGCTGCGGCTTCGGCGCTGTGGAAGGGACCGACGACGCGGTGCCCGGCGGCGTCCAGCGCCTCGGTCAGGTCCAGGGCGGCGTCGGCGTCATCCTCGACCAGCAGGACGGTCAGGGGGGCGGCTTCGGCCGCCGGGGTCGA
>NZ_GL883084.1:636020-639986 GCF_000204035.1 Brevundimonas diminuta ATCC 11568 | reverse complement strand
CCGCTCCGGCGCCGGGGCCTGGCGCACCAGGACGGCGCGGACATAGGGCCACAGTTCGGCGGCGGGGCGCTCGGCGTCCAGGTCGAAGATCTTGGCCAGGGCTCTCAACTCGCGCTCGGCCTCGGGCGACACCGTTCCGCCCGCCTGCAACAGGCCGTCGTAGAGGGCGCACAGTCGCGCCGCATCGGTATTCGCCGCGCCCGGCGGGGCGGCGTTCTGAGGCTTGATGACGGTCATGCCCCTGTCTCCTTCTGTTTCAGCCTCACAGCAGCTAGGGGTTTTGCAGTTGCGAAAAAACCGGCCTGACGGGCTTGTGACGGCTGTTCACGATTGCTCCATGAGCGCGTGTAGAGGCGTTTTTATCGACACGGCGGCGTGTCGCGGGTAAGGCTCCGCGCTCGATTTTCTCAGCAAGGACACGCCGTTGCGACTGCCTCAGGCCCGGCTCGATCAGGTGCTCGACCGCTTCCATCAGGTGGAGGCGCGCATGGGCGCGGCCACCGACGGCGCCGAGATCGTGCGCCTGTCGAAAGAGCACGCCGAGCTCAAGCCCGTGGCCGACGCGGTTCAGGCCCTGGCCCGCGCCCGCGCCGAGGCGGACGACCTCAAGGCCATGGCCGCCGACCCGGAAATGGCCGCCCTGGCCTCCGATGAACTGGACGCCCTGACCGAGCGCCTGCCGACACTGGAGCGTGAAGTCGCCCTGCTGCTGGCCCCGCGCGACGCCGATGAAAACGCCTCGGCCGTGCTGGAAGTGCGCGCGGGCACCGGCGGCGACGAGGCGGCGCTGTTCGCGGGCGACCTGTTCCGCATGTACTCGCGCTACGCTCAGTCGCGCGGCTGGCGGGTCGAGATCGACAGCGCCGCCGAGGGCGACGCCGGCGGCTTCAAGGAGATCATCGCCACTGTCAGCGGCGAGGGCGTCTTCGGCCGCCTGAAGTTCGAGAGCGGCGTCCACCGCGTCCAGCGCGTGCCCACCACCGAGGCGGGCGGCCGCATCCACACCTCGGCGGCGACCATCGCCGTCCTGCCCGAGGTCGAGGACGTCGAGATCGAGATTCTCGACAAGGACATCCGCATCGACACCTATCGCTCGTCCGGCGCGGGCGGCCAGCACGTCAACAAGACCGACTCGGCGGTGCGCATCACCCACCTGCCCACCGGCATCGTGGCCACCTCTTCGGAAAAGTCGCAGCATGTGAACCGCGACAAGGCGATGAAGAACCTGCGCGTGCGCCTCTACGACATGCAGCGCCAGGCTAAGGACGCCGCCCGTTCCGACGCGCGCAAGTCCCAGGTCGGCTCGGGCGATCGCTCCGAACGCATCCGCACCTACAACTTCCCGCAAGGAAGGGTGACGGATCACCGCATCGGCCTGACCCTGCACAGCCTGCCGCAAATCCTCGAGGGCGACCTCGACCCCATGCTCAACGCCCTGATCGCCGAAGACCAGGCCGCCCGCCTGGCCGATCTGGAAGCCGAACTGGGCTGAGGTGGCGCAGGCGCGTCCGCGTCTGACGCGGCCCACCTTTAATCTGGCTCCGACTCCCGCTAGGAACGGAGCATGAACATGCTGGAACTCGTCCTCTTGGCCTTTGTCGCGGTCGCCGCGGCGGGCTTCCTGTGGGCCTATATGGGCTGGCAGAAGACGCGCGGCGCGCTGGACGCCGCCGATGCGCGGCTGGCGCTGATGGAGGAGAGCCGGGACTCCATGGCCGAGTTCCTCAAGGCTCAGGCGTCGCAGTCGGCCGAGGCGGTGGCGACCAAGCTGGTCGCCCGCGCCACCGAGACCTTTCAGGCCCAGGACCGCGTCGCGCGTGAGCGGATGGAGGCCCAGCTCAAGCCCGTGTCCGAGACCCTCGCCAAGTTTCAGCAGCACGTCACGGCGCTGGAAAAGGCGCGCGCCGACGAGACCGGCGGCCTGAAGGAGCAACTCAACCTGCTGATGGCCGCCTCGACCGCCACCCGCGACGAGGCGCGGCGCCTGACCGAGGCGCTGAAGGGCAACACCGGCCGTCGCGGCCGCTGGGGCGAACAGACCTGCCGCAACGTGCTGGAGGCGGCGGGCATGGCCGGCCGCTTCGACTTCGAAGAGCAGAACTCCTCGGCCACCGACGAGGGCCGCCAACAGCGCCCGGACTTCATCGTGAAGTTGCCCGGCGGCGGCATGTTCGTCATCGACGCCAAGGTGTCGCTGGCCTTCGCCGACGAGGCGGACGGCGATGAAGAGGCCCAGGCCCGCGCCATGTCCCTGCGCACTGCGGCCAGCATGAAGACCCACGTGCGCCAGCTGTCGTCCAAGGCCTATCAGGACCAGTTCAAGCCCAGCCCCGACTTCGTCGCCATGTTCCTGCCGGGCGACGCCTTCCTGGCCGCCGCGCTGGATCATGAGCCGGACCTGATGACCACGGCCATGGCCTCGCGCGTGGTCATCGTCACGCCCACCACCCTGTTCGCCCTGTGCAAGGCGGTCGCCTACGGCTGGCGCGCCGAGGAGCAGGCCCGCAACGCCGAGGACGTCGCCAAGCTGGGCAAGGAGCTCTACAAGCGGCTGTCGGTCATGGGCGGCCACGCCGCCTCGGTCGGCAAGGCGCTGGACGCGGCGGTTTCCCGCTACAACCAGTTCGTCGGCTCGCTGGAAAGCCAGGTGATGGTCTCAGCCCGCCGCTTCGAGGATCTGAAGGTCGATCATGAGGGCAAGGAGCTTCCCGAACTGAACGCCGTCGAACAATCGCCCCGCGCCCTCAGCCGCCCGGAGCTGCTGAACGCGCCGGAGTGACGACTGAGTGTGACAAACACGCTTGACGTTTTGTGCTGAGGGTGACAAACAAACTTGTCTGTTTGTCCTCGAGAGCGTCCATGTCGTCCAAATCGTTCAAGCCGCTCGGAGTGCGAGGCGCTCTTTTGGTGTTCGTCGTGTCTCTCGCGCTGGGAGTGCTCGGCGGCGTCCTCGGCGTTGTTCTGTCAGACCAGCCGGGCGTGGCCGGTTTTGCCATGACCGCTGCCATGCTGGCCCTGGTCATGGCCGGGACTTTGCTGATCTGCATCTGGTGGTGGCGTCATCTCGATGAGGCGGCGCGCGAAGCCCATAAGTGGTCCTGGTTCTGGGGCGGCATGGGGGGCATGGCCGTCGGGGCCGTGCTGCTGCTGGTCTTGTCTCTGCGCCGGGACGAAATTCTTTTACCGCGGTGGGTGGGCGAGACCCCGCCTGACCTGTTGTTGAGCGGCATGATGGCCATTCTACTGTTCCAGGTCGCCGGCTACAGCCTGGCTTGGGCCTGGTGGTGGCTGGGCCGTCGTTGAGGAGAATGCCGTGAGCGACAGCGCTTTCATGGGCGACAAGCCCTTGGCCCGAACCGGTGTGTTGTTCCTGCTGAAGATGGCGGCGGGCGTCGTCTGGCTCGCCGGCGCCGCCTGGGGCGGCGCCTACCTGTCGACGGGCGACGACGCGCTGCCTTTGAAGGCGCTGGCCGCAGCCGCCGTGGTTCTGCCTGTCTTCGTCTGGATCGCCGTGCTTCGCCGACAGGCGGCGATCGATGAGCTGGAAGAGCGTTTGGCCCTGATGGCGCAGGCTCAGGGCGGCTGGTGGGCCCTGGCCTACGGCTCGACCCTGTTCGTCATCTTGAGCCTGATGGGCGATGGAGTCAGCCCTGTCATGCTGGCGACCCTGCCTGCGGGCGGTTTTCTGTTCGGCGAGGCGATGGCCCAGGTGGCGCGTTTCAACCTGTCGCGTCCCGGCCAGGAGAGACGTGCATGAAGAACCGCCTCAAGGTGCTGCGCGCCGAGCGCGACTGGAGCCAGGCGCACCTGGCCGACGAACTGGGCGTGTCGCGTCAGACGGTGAACGCGCTCGAGACCGGCCGCTACGACCCCTCCCTGCCGCTGGCGTTCAAGATCGCCCGGCTGTTCCAGATGCCGATCGAATCCATCTTTATCGACGAAGAAGGCTGACGGCTGTTTCTCTTT
>NZ_GL883084.1:564834-635787 GCF_000204035.1 Brevundimonas diminuta ATCC 11568 | reverse complement strand
CCGCCGCCGATCCGGCCGCCGTGGCCGTCGCCCCGGCCGGGTCCGGTCCGCGCCTGTGGGTGGTCAAGGATGCGGACTCCACCCTCTATCTGTTCGGCACCGTCCATGTGCTGAAGCCCGAGACGCCCTGGGGCAGCGCCAAGCTGGACCGCGCCTTCGCCGCCGCCGACGAATACTGGTTCGAGATCGCCGATCTGAACGACGTCGCGGGCGCCGTGCCGATCATCCAGTCCAAGGGCGTCTCGCCCGACCGTCCCCTGTCCAGCCTGCTGACCGCCGAGGAACAGGCCGACCTCGACGCCGCCGCCCGCTCCATCGGCGCCACGGCCGCCCAGTTGGACCCGCTGCGCCCGTGGTTCGCGGCCCTTCAACTGGCCATGGCCAGCATCACCAAGGCCGGTTATCTGCCGCAGAACGGCGGGGACCAGGTGCTGCACGCCCGCGCCGCCGCCACGGGCAAGCCGATCAAGGGTCTTGAAACCATGCCCCAGCAGATCGGCTTCATCGCCGACATGTCGGAAGAGGCGCAGCTGGCCATGCTGCGCTCGGGCCTGAAGGAGTTCGATCAGGCGCCGGAGTTCCTGGGCCGCATGGTCGGCGCCTGGTCGACCGGCGACGTGGACGGTCTGGACGTCTTGATTGGCCAGGAGATGAAGGCGGAATCGCCGGAGATGTACGAGGTCATGCTGACGCGCCGCAACGCCGACTGGACCAATCAGATCGTGACCCTGCTGGAAGGCTCGGGCACGGCCTTCATCTCGGTCGGGGCCGGCCACCTGGCGGGGGCCGACAGCGTTCAGGCCATGCTGGCCAAGCGCGGCGTCACGGTCGAGGAAGTCCGCGACTGATCCGTCGCGGCCTCTGTCAAAAAAACCAAAGGCCCGGTTCGCCGGGCCTTTTCTTTTGCCCCGCGCCCTATATCTTCGCGCTCCGCCTCGGCGCGGCGCGGGTATAGTTCAGAGGTAGAACGTCAGCTTCCCAAGCTGAATGTCGCGAGTTCGATTCTCGCTACCCGCTCCAATCATTTCAATGACTTACGCCCTCTCCATCCCGACGCGGAAGACGCAGTTGGGAGCTAGTTGGGAGAATCTGTCGCCGTTTCGTTCCGCCGGATGCGGTTCGCGATCTCCATGACGATGCTGTCCCGATCGACGTAAACCGCTAGTAGGCGCTGCACTCGATCCTCTTCCCAGCCGAGGATGTCCGCGATCTCGGCGGCAGTCAGACCAGCTCTGCGGAGGCGGGTGGCGAAGGTCCCGCGCGCGTCGTGCAGGTGTTTGTTGATCCCGGCGGCGGCCTTGGCGTCCACGACCTGATGCTCCAGCCCGTCCAGGCTCCAGGGCTTACCGCGCGTGTTGGACAGAACCGTCAGGCATTCGACCGGAGCGGGCCGCTTCTTCTTGGCTGCGCTGTCGGCCAGTTCGGAATGGCGCCGGCGCTGTTGAGCGCGGATTTCCTCTAGCAGGGCTTTGGTGTCGTCCAGGAGGGGGATGACGGCTGTCTTCTTCCCACGGCTTTTCTTCGTCGCCTTGACGATGGCGAGGTCTCCGACGTGCGACCAACACAGGGAGGCCAAGTCCTCGCGGCGCAGGCCCGTATGGCAAGCAAGCCGGACGATGAATCCTACCTCGGGGGATTTGGCTGCGGCGGCGTATCTCTCGATCTCTTCGGCCGTCCATATCTGATCGGCTCGATTGCTCGTGTAGAGCTGCTTGATCCCGGCCGCGGCGTTGAGCGCCAGCAGGCCGCGATCCATCCCCCATGACAGCACCCGTGAAAGCACCTGGATCCCATAGTCGGCTTTGCGGGGCCGGTCGGCCCATTGGTCACGCCAGGCCAATATCTCGGCCTTCACGCGGCGGTCGTCCAGCGCATCAAAGGGTAGGCCGCCGATAGCCAAGGGCGCGTCGCTGTCGTCCATGATGACGTCGAGCCAGCGCGTCCACTCTCGCTTGGTGGTGTCGCCCAGGGCGTCGTACTCGGGCGATTGCTTGTAGAGGATCGCCAGCGAGCGCAGCGTGTCAGTCTTCGGCGCCCTCCGCTCGGCCACGGCGGCGTTGTAGGCCGCCATGAACTCCGGGGAGCCAGGCGAGCCCGGAAGGCGCGGCCCGCCTTTCCATGCATACCAGTAGGTCACGCGGGAGCCGTCCGCGCGCTTCTTGGTGATCTGGTTCAGGCCCTTAAGCCGCACCCTGGCCACGCCTTTGCTCCCGCCACGCGTCCAGAGCGGACACAGAAGCGGATTGGTGGGCCGTCGAGGGCTGGCCCGTCAAGATCATGACCTCGCCGCCCGGCTTGATGGTGACGCCTGCGATCTCATGCCCGGCCGCTTTCAGGGCGGCGAGGCTGCGGTCCAGGTCGGTGCGTCTGACTGTCGGAACGCGGCTCACTGCCACACCCCCCTTCCTCTCTCTCGGGCTTCGTTGTTGGCGCAGATCAGGATCAGCGGGGTCATGCTGGCCCTCCGAGCAGAAGGGTGGTCGGCATCGAGCCTTGCTCATAGGCGATGGCTAGCTGGGGCTTCATGAACTGCCCCACGGTCGATCCGTCAGGCAGGACGGTGTGCGCCAGGAACTCGTCTTCGATGGTAGTGATCCCGGCCGCGACGGCCTCCAGCTTCGCCTTGATGACCAGGGCGAGGGCGCGCCAGCGTTGGCGCCCGGCTTGCTCCCAAGCCTTCTCGGCCTCGGCTGGCGAACGAAGGGTGCCGCGCGCGGGGGTGTGCGTGAACTCCCGCGACTTCGGATCAGGCATCGGCAGGACGAACTTCACCATGCGGTCCTTGATGCGGAAGCCGATCATGGCCGCCGTCACCTCGCTCGCATACATGAACGACGTGGCGCCGTAACGCTTCAGGGTCGCCTCGATCTCGGCACGGCTGCGGTCTTGGGAGACGGATGTTTCAGCGGCGTATCGAGCCATTCACCCCTCCTGTGCCTTGGCGCGGATGATGGCGATGCAGAACTTGATCCAGAAGTAGAGACCGACCAAACCGACCGGGATCGTTATCGCGTCGATGAGGGCGGACAGGTCAGCGGTCATGGGTGGTGTCCTCCGGCTTTGAGCCGATCTGCTTGGCGCAGTGCGGACACTCGCCTAGCCATTCCTGGAGGCTTTCGATTAGCCGCCACCACGCATCGTTAGAGAACGATACGGTGACGCCCTCGCATGAGAATCCCCATCCGGGATAAGGTGCTTCGTCCGTCTCTATGACCGAAACCTGATCGTCCAGATTGAAGCTTATGACGGTCATGCTTCTGCTCCTGGTGCTGGAGGGAGGGGGAGCCAGTGGGTGGGATCACCGTGGTTCATGTCGCGGATTGGGTCGTGGTTGTAATCGCCGGGTGCTGTACCAGCCCACCACCATCCCGAGAGACCTCGATAGTCGTCGTCCTCAGCCATGACGCAGCGCCACGCCTCACCGACGATGAACCCGCCTTCGCTATTCGGAACGGCGACCATGACGCTTTCGTTCTGACCACTGCCGGTGAACGTCGAAATGTCCCTCCATTGCGTAGTCTCGGTAATTATTTTGGCCGCCTCGTCGGCAATGCTCTCAGCCACGTGCTCACCGACACACACGCCGTCGGCTTCAGTCGATCTAGGAAAGTTTACCTGATCGTCCTTGAACCAAGGATAGCCAAGCGCCTTTCCGAGGGACTGACAGACCTGATCGTTGGATTTGGCATAGGCGATTTTAGTTCGGTCCCTCCACTCCACCATCTCGCGGATGCAGGCGGCGGCTTCGGTGAGGAGGGCGTCGATGTTGTCTGGGTGGCGCGGGATGCTGATGACCGGAGCGCCGGAATAGGGCTCGTTGTAAGTCCACTTCAGAAAGCGATCCGCCCCGTTCTCCAGCCGCCAAATCAAATCGGCGTAGTCATTCATGACAGATCCTTTCGGCGCGCGTTGCGAATAGTGTCGGGCGAGACGCCCATGATCCGGGCGCATTGCTTGGTGGGAATGCCCGCCATGGCCGCAAGCTGCTGACGCTGCTCGTCTGAGAACCGGCGATAGCGAGTGCCATGCCACGGCAGCGCACGCTTGGCTTTGTCCCTCATGTTCTCAGCATGCGTTCCGGGCTGAAGGTGCAGAGGATTCACGCAGCAACGCGTGTCGCATAGGTGCCGGATCACTAGGCCGGAAGCGATGGGCCCATGCGCTTCTGTGTAGGCCAGACGATGCGCATAAACAGTGTAGCCTCGGCTATTCATGACGCCGTAGCCGTGAGCGTTGATCGCCCCCGTCCACAGCCAGCACCCGCTATTGGGATCAGCCTCGAATGCCGTGTGCACCCGATGGCGCATCTTGGTGGTTACACCCTCACCCACGTTCGGCCTCCTTGCTGGATAGGAAGGTGCGGATTTCGGCTTGGGCCACACCTGCAAGGCCGTTGATGGAGTGGATAGTCGCCTCGTTTCGATACGCGACGTCATCAACCTCGGCGGCTTCATAGATTTCATCGAGCCGGATCGCTGCGAGTTCTAACGCCTTGTCAGCCTCAGCCAGCTTGCGCTCTGCTTCGGTGGCTCGGGCGACGGCACCTCGGCGAGCATCTTCGGTCGTGCGCGCCATCTCGATGAAGCTGACGTGTCGAAGGCCGGGATCGTAGTCGTGACTGCCGAAGATCGCAGACCGCAGACCAATGCGCTCGACTTCCAGCACATCGTTTTCAGCCCGCCGCGCCGCGTTCTCTGCGAGGAGGGCTTCTAGTGCGTCAGCTGCAAATTCGCAGACGGTGAAGTCGCCATTGCCCAGGTCATCACTACCTTCAAATGCTCGGAGGTCTCTCGCCAGTTCCGCATGATCGCCGGAGCCGGATGCTAGGGCGGTGAGGATGGCGTCGGCTTTGGAGAACGCCTCTCTCATCCGCATGTCGCGCATCTCGGTAGCGTCGCGCCGTAACGCGGCAGGCTCGCCTTCAGCGTTGTCCAGTGCGGCCGCCAACTCGAACACCAGCGGATCGACAATCTCCGCCACCTTCTCGCGCGGGGTGAGGGGGTGGGTCATTGAGGTTGCTCCCTTTCGAGGCGCGCGAAATACGGCTTGCGAAGGGACATGGCGGCATCAGACCACGCCTCGGCCTTCAGGAAGCAGACCTGGGCCATGTTCATGGCTTCTGCGCTTGGGCTCATGGTCCTCCACCTTTCTCCGCTCGCGCGAATGGCTTCCGCAGTTTTATCGAACTGACGCGCCTCGCCCTCGGCCCACCGCTCCCGTTCGGTCATGTCTGGCGCGCTCACTCCCCGCCCTCCTTATCCGAGGGGGTGGGCCAAGCCGCGCGGATGGCCGCCATCGCCTCGCCTTCGGCCCTGAGGTATTGGGCCTCGCGCTCACGCGATACGTCGCCATCGCCAAAGCACACCGGACAATCGCGCTCGCCGTAGTTGTCGCAGACGCACAGGTCGCCGCCGCAATGGCAGGACACCGACCCATCGCCCATGCAGCGCGGGCAGATCACGCCTTCGTCGCGGTCGTCGTATTCGTATTCGGGTTCGGCCATCACTTCGCCCCCTGTTCGGCTTGCAGGTGCCGGTCACGATCATCGTGGTCGCATTTGATCGACTGGACGATTTCGTAATCGGAAAGAAATGCACCTGGCGTCTCGTGATACGGCCCGTTGTCGCGGTCACCGATCTCGCGGAAGTTCAGGTGCGAGAAGAAGACGCCAGACCATCCCTTGGGAGATGACGGGTAGCGGCTCAGCCCGAGGCATTGCTTGAACATGTAGTGCCGTTTTCGGCGCGCTCCGGTGAAATGGAACACCTTCACGATGTCCCCGCGCTCAATCGGAATACCTCGCCTGTCGAAGCAGCGCTGTTCCCCGCCCATCACGCACCGCCTTTCTGTTCGGCTTCCAGGTCGTCTTCCAGGACATAGGTTTTGGCGCTCACGTCGTATCGAACGCGCGGCGCCTCAGAAGCGAGGAATGTCGCAATGTCCGCGCTTGCCAGTTGCTGCGAAATGCCGAACTCCCGCACCAGGTCAGAGCGCCGGACTTGTCCGAACTGGCGGAGCGTCGCGGCAATGAACTCTTGCCGCCGATCCTTGAACCACGCGCTCACGCCGCACCGCCTTTCTGTTCGGCTTGCAGCGCGTCGGGGGCGGAGTGGGTGTAGAGAGCGAACGGTGTGGTCTTTCCGTGATCGGTAGGCCACATGGTTGCAGCACCGCGCCCACGTTGAAGAACGTCCATGTTTTCCTGATCCGTCCAAGCCACCGGCTGCGCATCCTCGCGGGCGGCGAGGGCGGCGTTCAGCTCGCGCAGAAAGGCGTCCCATTCAATAAGCGAGCCGACCGAGCGACCGACAGCCATGCGCTCAATGTGAGACGCCAGAGCGGGGAACCTCTCGAATGTTTGAGGCTCGGCAATGCACATCGTGTAATCGCCCGGCCCCTTCACCGCCCCGCCTTCCGGCGCGGGGGCTGCGGAGTAGTGAGGTGAGCCCGGCATCGGGCAACTGCCGAAACACTGCTCCCAGTCATCGCCGGATCGCGCTCCGCATTTGGAGCACTTCATGTCAACCGGCACGGTAACGCGAGGGGTGGTCATGCTGCGATCCTTTCCGGACGCGCGACCGCCGCCATCGCCGCTTCAACGCGGAGGATGGCTCGGCCTATGGCTTCGGTGATTTGCGGGATGACGGCGTCGCCGAACGCTTCGACGACGAGGCTAGCGGCAGACGTTCCGCGAGGACCGCCGACCGCAATGCGTTGCTCAGCCAGCCAGGCGGGTAGCCCATCATCCAGCCGTATGTGACGGGCAAGGTCATCGAGGGACCAGTCAGCCCGGTGCTGGAAAGCAGCGAGGCGATCTGCCGGGCGTAAGCCCACTTGTCGGACGCCTTGCCCGTCTGCGCGCCGTCCAGCACCGCGTCCATCGTCGGCGACTTCCGTCTGTCGTAGGCTGGCGACCAGCGGTCCATCCGCTTGTCCCGCTTGGTCGGTGTGGGCAGGGCTTCCTGCGCTACCTGCAACTGATGTCGCACCGTCCCCATTCGGCCCGTATCGCCGTGACCGCCTGCCTTCACGTCCGAGGCGCGAGGCATGGAGAGGATTCCCATCGCCATTGTCGTGACCAGCGAGACGCCCGTTGAGCCAGGCGTGTTCGCCTTGGTGATCTCCGGCCCATGGTGCGCATCCGATTTCCGGGGCGTCGGCAAGCTGTTCGACATCGCACCCGATGATCCACGATCGGGGACGCTCATGGTTGGCGCCGATGTCGCCAGCACGAACCACGGTCGCCCAGCAGGCGTAGTCGCGGTCTTCCAGTGCAGTGAGGACGGCGTCAGCGCCCCGAGTTCGGAGATTAGCGCTGTTCTCAAGAGCGATCCAACGAGGGCGGACCTCTCCGATGATGCGGATGGCTTCGAAGAAGAGGCCCGACCGCTCGCCGTCGACGCCCTTGCCCTTGGTGTTGGCGCTGCTGATGTCCTGGCAGGGAGGCGACCCAACGATGATGTCGGGAAGAGCTCCAAGGTCGGCTCGCAGTCGATCCGCCGTGAGCGTGCGGACGTCGTCATAGATCAGGACTCCGGGATTGTTCTCGGCATAGAGGGCGCGGCGCCAGTCGATCCATTCGCAGGCGGCCACGGTTTCGAACCCGGCACGATGCAGGCCGAGCGACCAACCGCCGGCAGCGGCGCTGAACAGGTCGAGGACTTTCATTCCCCACCCCCGTCCTGCTCACCACGGGCGCGGGCGATGACCGAAGTGGCGTTGTCGCGAGCGCGGCCAAGATGCGCGCTGTCGGGATCGCCGCTCGTCTCGACCAGCCATTCCAACGCCTCCAGCAGATCAGGCGCGGCGGCGAACAGGCGGGCGTAGCGCTCAGCGCCATCCAGGTCGTAGCCGAGAGGGCGGTTCCGATGACAAGAGCCAACGGTGTGGCTGAACTCGTTCGGTCCGACGCACACGTCCCAGTAGTGACCATTAAAGACGGCGTAGAGTTTGGTGCCGGGGTGTTCCCACGGCGTATGCTTCACCCCGCTCATGCCGCGTTCCTCTGCGGCTGAAGGTGGGCCATTAGCTGGCGACCGATGTAACGGGTGAAGGCAGGCGGCACGGCCTCAGACAGTTCCGCCATCGTTGCCCACGGCATCCCCATCAACTGTCGCGCCAGGGCTGGCCGGTCCTCGCCGGGGAAATCGACGGTTCGGCCAGTGCTGCCGCCAGTTCGATACTTACCCGACCGCGCGCGCAGATGTCCTCCGAAGACATTGGCGATAGGCCTGCCTTCCGGTCCAGGATCTTCCGGTGCCACGAGGGGCCAGTTCGCCTCGAACAGACGATGGCGCGAAAGGACAAACGTCTCGCCTGCGCTCGTGACCATCTGGCAACCGAACATGGTGCCGAAGAGGGAAACCGGCTCGATGAGGTGACGGCGGGCCGCGCGGACATTCTCGATCGTGTAAGGGAGGCCCGTCGCAAGTAGCAGCGCGCGCGTCGCGGGGATCTGGTTCGGATGACGGCTTTTGTCGTTGTTCAGCTCCGTCAGCCCTTGGCATTTCGGGCTGGCGTGGATGAAGTCGAACCGTTCGCGCAGTTCCTCGGCTGAGATCGCCAGAACGTCACGCTGCTCAAAGGCGTCGCCAGCATATCGGGGCTGCGGCTTAATATCGAAGCCGGTCACGTGTGCGCCAGCCAGCTTAAACCCATAGCCAGCGCCACCCGCGCAACTGTAGAGATCAGCAATGCGGATCATGCCTCACCCCCACGGATGTAGGCTTGGCGGAGGGCGGAGACGATGGCTTTTACGGCGTCGGTCCACCCGATCTGACAGCCGCGCGAAGCCCACTCCCACTTCTTGTTGCAGGACGCCTCGTAGCCGATCTTAGCCAGTGCGGCGTAATCCACCGCCCCATCCTCCAGCACTTCGGGGGCGGTCATGGCTGCACCTGTTGGGGCTTGGCGAGGGCAACGACAGGCCGTGCGAAATACGTCTCTCCGTCCAGCGTGTGACCGCCCTTGTCGGATGAGCGGCCGCCCATCTGCTTGAAGTTGAAGACGCGGCCAAGATCAGCGGACTGGCGCTTCAGGTAGCGCGCCCATTCCGCGTCCATGGTGCGGGCCTCGCGTCCGCTCTCGCCGCCAACGATGATCCAATCAGGCGCGTGACAGTCGAGCGTGATCCGGCCCAACAGTGGTTCGAACGATCCGAAGGTGAAAAGCGGCTCCAGGCTCTGCTTCACTTCCCACAACTTCATCCGGTCGCGGTCGTATTCCTCCTGCGTGACCATGGTAGCACCGATGGCGACGTTACGCGGCAGGCATACCCCGTCTCGCATGGGATCCGTCATCTTCAGGACGTTGCCGATGCGCTTGGTCAGCAGAAGCCAGACGAGGTTCGGCGTCTCTTCGATCAGCTTGAACAGGTCGCGGCGCCACAGGGGCTCGACCTCGTTGTCGAACACATCGGCCAGAGAGGCGCAGAACACGAACGGGCGCGTCCCGTCCTTCGCTGCCTGGCGGTCCCAGCGGCGCGGCTGCTGCCAGTTGGCAACTCCGGTGCGTACCCGGTCCTCGCCAGCGCCCCAGCGCGCGCGACCGTAGCGCGTATCCATCAGCGCCTCGGCGTAGCAATGATCGCATGCCGGGCTGACCTTGGTGCAGCCAATCCACGGATTGAACGTGTGGTCGCACCATTCGATTGCGGTGATCTCCCCCATCTCAGCGACCCTCCTGTTGGGCGGTAGACTTGGAGAGGGCGGCTCGGGCTTGTTTCAGGATCGGGCACGGATCGCCGTTGCCGTCTTCGAACCCGTCGTATTCGCGCGAGAAAGCCTCCAAAGCCTCGAACAGTTCGGGCGCGGCGGCGTAGAGGTGGCCGCTGCCGCAGATAACGCGGTCGATGACTTGCCAATCAGAGGCCGTCACCTTTGCAGCGGTCTCGCTCACATACCCGCTTTCCGGGTTCGTCAGCCTGATCAGAACGTCGGCTTTAGGCCCCGGAGTATGCTTCACTTCAGCCATGGTCACTCTCCGTGATGTTGCCAAAGAACCGCGTTGCAGAGCGCGTGGACGGCTCCGATCGTGAGGCCGGTTTTGTGGCTGTGGTGAAGATGAACGGGGTGACGCAGGAAGTTTTTCGGGAACAGCCGCCAGTTGATCCGTTTGTCGCGGATGGGCTGGGGCGGAAGGCCTGACAGGGGCGCGTTGCAGTGATGGCAGGCCCCGGATTGGTACTGGACATACGCCTCGCGAACTCGGCGTCGCTCCCGCCAGTCGAGCGCGTCATAAGCTGCTGGCAGCTTCACTTCAGCCATGGTCTTGGGCCTCGCGGTGGGTGCGACCCGTTCCCAGTTTCCGGGAGGGCCAGCGGGTTTGAGATTTCGGCCAGATGCCGAGGTGCTTTGCCCGCATCCGGGCGGTCTTGGACTTGGTCGCCACGTCCTGGGCGGTCTTCTCGCGGTGCTTGTCGCGAAGGGCCGGGGCGAGGTTGCTCTCGCGGTTCTCGCCGCCGTTGATTAGGGCGATGACGTGATCACAGTCCCAGGGCTCACCAGCTCCGATCTTGCGGCCGGAGATGTGACAGCGGCCGCCATGGGCCTCGAACACCCGAGCCCTGACGCGGGCGGGGATGGCGCTGTCGGCTGTCTTGCCGATCCATTCTTCGACGATGCGAGACATCAGGCGCGCCTCCGCTCGAGTTCGCGGCGGGCGTTCCATTTGAGGTCTTCCTCCATGGTCGCTTGGGCCAGCATCCAGTTCAGGAACCCCGCCTCGACGTCGGCCCACTTCTGTCCGCGGAACTTGCCGATCGGGCAGGTGGGCAGCAGGCGCGGCTCCTTCGTCCACGCGACCATGTCCTTGCCGGTGGCGCCGGCCGCAAAGAGGGCCTTCAGGATATGGGCGGTGACATAGGCGTCAGGCCCGGCGCGGTGCGGCGGCATGGCCGTGTCGTGATCTAGGGACAGAAGCCCCTGATCCTCCAGCCAGTAGCGGAGGACGCCGTTTGAGTGGCTGGGGGCTTCAGGCCAGACCCGGAGGGCGGCCTTGAGGGTGCAGATGCCCGGCAGTGCGCGCCGAGGGATGAAGAGGTCTTCAAAAGCGAGGTTATGGGCCGCAAAGACAGACACGTCCTCGATCGGGTTGTGAACCTCGGCTTCGTCGAAATGGGTCACGACGTCAGCCAAGTCCGACATGGTGATGTGATGGACGGCTCGGGTCTCTGGCGGGATCGACCCGACGCTATAGAGGTGAGCCTGCGGCTTCCCTACGATCCAGCCAGACCCATCGTTGGTCAGGTCGCACCAGCCGTACTCGATGACTTCAGCGGTCGGCGGCTCCATGCCCGTCGTCTCGAAGTCGATCACTCGGATGCGAGGCATGCCTCAGCCCTCCTTCGCGGCAGTGATGGCGGCTTCGACTTCGCGCGCCTTGGCCATGTCGGTGGCCTTTAGGACGGCGAACTTCGCCAGCTCCTTCCGGTCAGTTTCGAGCGCGGCGATCTGCTCGGGCCGCAGGAACGGCAGGTCCGCAATCAGCCGGTCCGCCCAAGCGATAGTGTCGACAGCCAGCGACATCCCTTCATCGGCGTCGGCCTCAGCGCCGCTGGCTGTCGTATCCTCGGCGGGGGGGAGATCGCCGGGGAAAGGGTCGCCCGCGTCTGATGGGTCGGAGGCGGGATCAGACGCGGGCTTATTCGACGCGGCGTCGGAGGGGGTGTCCGCGTCGAAATCTGGAATGTGGTCGTCGTCGCTCAGGCCGTGGATGGCCGAGAAGCCTTCGCGCGGCGCGTCGTTCGGCGCGGCCAGGCGGGCGGCGAGGTTCGGGCCTTGGCGGGGGGTAACGTCGCGGACACCGCCAAAGGCTTGGCCCTCGACCTCTTCCGCTGCGTACTCGTTCCCGATCTCCTCCGGGAAGGCACGGCGCAGCGCAGCCGCCTCGGCGCACTTTTCAAGCTGACCTCGCGGGCGCTTAGCCCACATGCTGTTCGGCGCCTTCGTGTCGCGCTTGGCCGTGGCGTAAGTCTCGATCCAGAAGACCTTGGGGCCGACAAAGGGCACACGCTGGCCCGCGATCAGGCGATAGACCGTGCACTGTGCCCACTCGGGATAGCGCACCGTGACGCCGCTGAGGCTCTCCTCGACCAGCGGGCCGTATTCGGTGTCATCAAAGCCGGCGAAAGAGCCGGTGCGCATGGCCGTCGTTCGCAACTCGGCAATGCCGGGCCAGACGGTGTCGACCATGCAGCGGCGCTTGCTGTCGTAGATCGGGACGATCTGGATGGGCTTCTTGAAGATGTCGAGGTTACGGGCGCGGCAGTAAGCCAGCGCCATGATGATGCTCTCGGGGCGTTCGGCGGCCGGGAACACCGCGTCGGTTAGAACACGCCACGAGCCCTGATCGACGCCGAAACGCTCCTCAACGGCAGGATGATAGGGGAGGCGCGGTCCCTGGATGGCGATGGCGTTCATGGCTTAGGCGGCCTCATGGTGCGGATGGTTGTCGTTGGCTTCAGCGGCGATGACCTCGAGCCGCTGATCGATCTGCTTTGCCGCCCAAGGCGGGAGGGTCAGGTATTCGGCGTCCTGGCGATCACCGCCGGGGCCGGGCCAAATGCCGGTGGCGACGCACTCGGCGAACTGGTCGATGGCGCGGCGCAGCTGCTGGCGGCCTCGGTCGAGGTCTTCGCCGGTCAGGACGGTCACACGGACGCAGAATGGTGGGGCTTTCTCCACCCAGACGAGGGCGAACTCTTCCATCGGGCGGCCGAGGACGGCTTCGGAGGCCATGCCGACCAGAGCGGCTTGCATGTGGTAGCCGAAGGAGGCGAACGATCGCTCTAAGCTGTCGTCGGAGACGCTCTCGGTTGTCTTCAGGTCGGCGAAGAGGCCGGATGACGAAGGGATGTTGTCGGGACGGCTCTTGAGCCAGGCACCGGTCTTGGAGTCCTTGAAGATCAGCGACCGTTCAACCGCGCCGTCGAGTATGCCTTGCTTGACCAGTGGGTGCGCGCCGAGCGACCGAGCCATGCCGGTGATCAGCTCCAGCTCATGGTCGGTGATGATTGTCTTCTTGGCTTTGATCTGGTCGGCCTTCCACTCGCGGGCGTCAGCGGTGCGCCAGTCCTTCCATTTGGACGGACGGACTACGAACTCGTCGTCGAAGCCCTTTCGGCCGAGATAGAGGAGGTGGTGCGCCGCCTTGCCGATGGAGAAGTGCGGGCGCTCAGGCTGGTCCTTCGCAACCATGACCTCGACGCCATCCACGACCTGCAGCTCGAAAGCCTCGGCGTTGTACGGGCTGGCGTGGAAGTAGTGGGCCGGGGACTTGGCCCAGATCGTGCGCAGACCAGAGGACGAGACGGAAGGACTGTCGCAGCAGTCGCCGTGATACTGGGCCATGCTGAGGTCGTAGACGCCCGGCTCGCTGATCTTGCCCGACGTGGGCATGGGCAGGGGATTGTGCAGGGTCAAAACGGGATCTCCTCAAACTCGGACTGCGGCGCTTCCAGCGCCTGTAGCGCTGCGTTCAGCTCGCGCAGGGCTTCGCGGTCAGGGACGTGCGGCCGCTCCCAGCTGTCCTTCGGGGAATGGGCGGCGCGGAAGCCGTCGAACCAGAGTAGGCTGTCCGCCACGATGGCTTGAAAGCGGCGCTGGCTCCGCTGGATCGCGCCGTAGCGATTAAGCTGGCGCTCAAAGTCTTGCGCCCTTTCGCACCACTGATCGGAGAAGGCTTCGGCCTTCATGATCTCGCGGTGCGCCTGGGCCAGCCCTTCAGCTTTTCCATCGCTCCACGCCTTGGCAGCGCTGGCGTCTGATCCCGCCATGACGGGCGACATGATGATGAAGCGCTCGCCGGGGTTCTTGGCCGTAAGACGCTCGGCTTCCGCCAGTGCGCGCTCGATGGTGTCATGGACCACGTGCGGCATACCGCGCGCCGGGTTCCAGACCATGAAACCGATGGATTGGCTCACAGCAGCCACCAAAGTGAGCCGAGGACGACAGCGCCCGCGACGAGTTGAAGGGACGCCCGGATCAGGTTCACGGGCAGGCGGCGCGGCTCGAACGGCACAGCGCGCGGATCGCCCGGGCGCACCTGGGCGGCGAGTTCGCGATAGCGCTCGCGCACGGCCTCCCACGGATGCGAGGGGATGATGCGGTAGTCGGCCATCGTCATGCCGCCCTCGCCATGCTTGCCGGGGGCAGGGGATCGTTCTCGGCTTCCCGAGCGTCCCGAATGGCCCATGCCAGCGCATTGACGACCGGGATCAGCAGTCCAGGGTCTTCGGCCGCAGCCAGTTCACCGGCGAGGCGCAGCATTTCCTGCGTGGCCTGATCGACCGTCATCCGGCGCCGGGTGCGGCGGTCCAGAATCTTTGGACCTTCGACCACGAACAGCGGCTGGCGGCTCGGCGGGACCAAGGCGAGGTTCACATTCCCTGCCTTGGCGATACCGGCCACGACGCCGGGCATGATTTCGGAGATGTGTTGCATCACGCAGCGCTCCTCAGAGGCTCAAGAGCCGAGGCGAGCATGTCGCCGGGAACGGTTACGACGACGCCGGCGAGGCCATTCTCGACCTGCACGTCCCACTTGCCCGCGCCGCTGTTGGCCGGGGCGAGGATGACGCCGCGCGCCAAGCCGTTGATGACGGCGTCACCGATGAAGGCGAGGGTGTATTGGCTCCACCGAGTCTCGATGAGGGCGCGGCCCCAATCGCCCAGACCAGCGCCAACAGGATGCACGACGCGCGCGGGGATCAGGACGGCTTCGCCTGGGGTGAAGGTCGCGAAGCCCATCACGCAGCCCACCGTGCTTGCGCGGCTTGGGCCTTCAGCGCGGCGCGGACGGCCTCGCAGTCCATTGGCGGCTCGTAACCCATGGCCTCACGCCACAGGTCTTCCTTGCCCTGCCAGTTCGCAAAGATCGCGCCTGTCGACATGCCAGCCGCAGCGGCGATGTCGCGGATGGTGACGGGGGCGTAGCTGCCCGCCGGAGCCCAGAGAACGCGGGCGGTGTGCAGCAGCTTCTCGCGCGTCGCGACCTTCGAGGCTTGGCGCTTGTTCAGCTTCGGCGCGTCGTCGTTCGCTGCCAGGGCAGGCGCTTCGACGCGGTCTCTCGTGGATTGGATGGACATAAGGTCTCTCCGGTTGATGGAGAGACTGATACTACGGTATTCCGTAGATCACAAGAGCATATTACGATTTTCCGTAATGGAGCTTCGCGGCGACAATATCGGTCGCAGGCCAGCGGTCCACCACTCGACTTCTTGGCGCGAACGTTGATTCGTTAACGCGACGATGGACGGGAAGGAGAGCCAGAATGGCCCGAAAAACGATCTACTGCGCCCAGGCCTTTTGGCATCGAGGAGGAGGCCTGACGGGCGGGGAGGTTCATCAGTTTCTGAACCGCGAGCGCGCGATTGAAGGCGGTCAGGCTCTATTCACGGGCGCCCATGGCGTCGCCGTGTTCTCGGTGGTGGGCTACCCTGACATCGACCTCTGGGAGGAGCCTCGCATGGTCCAGATGTTTGGCGACGCTCCGGCTATCGAGCCCGATCCTCCTCCAGACGATATCGCCTACTTCAAAATCGACTGCAGTGCTGCTGGCGACGTTTGGACCCAGGTGGAGCCCTTGCCACGAGACGAAATAGACGAGGATGCAGCCTAGGAGGTCGAAAACGCCCGTTACTGATCTACGTTATCTAGACGCGCGATAGCGGCGTGATATGACGAAGTTATGCGTCTGGGCAGGGGGCTTGGGCGGATTAACTTCGGGGCATTCCTTTTGAACAAGATCATCATTCTGGCGGCGCTGGGCGTCGCCACTTCGCTCACGTCTGCCTGCGCATCAGTGACGCGAGGCACCAAGACGGCTTGGGAAGTGACCTCCACTCCTCCGGGCGCTCGCGTCGAAACCTCCAACGGCTTCCACTGTCAGGCCACGCCTTGTTCGATCAAGATGCCGCGCAAGTCCGAGTTCATCGCGACCCTGACGCTCGACGGGTATCAACCGGCCACCGTGACCGTGACCAACAAGGTTTCCACCGGTGGCGGCGTCGCTATGGCTGGGAACGTGCTTGTAGGGGGCATCATCGGCGCCGGGATCGATGCGGGTACAGGCGCGATGCTAGACTTGACGCCGAACCCAGCGCACGTGGATCTCAGCCAAGAGCGCGCTCCAGCGACCGGTCGTCCGGAGTAGGAGTTCGATAGAAAAACGGCGGCTCCAACCGGGGCCGCCGTTTGCAATTGAGTTGCCGATCGCTCAGTCCGGGTTAGCGATCGGCGGCGTGGCCGGTGGAGCCTTCGCCGCTTCCTCCTCCAGCTTTCGGCGCTGATCGGGGTTTTCGTCAGGCTGAGGCGTGGTGACGCTGGGATCAGGCTCTTGTTCCCGGCGTTCGGCGTCCTCAGTCTCGCGCCTGGCCTGCTCCTGCAGGCTGTCTTTAGCGGCAGGGCTGCGAGAGTTCGGGTCGTTCGGCGGAACGTCGGTCATGGCGATCTCCTGTTGGTTGAGTAGAGCCAATCAGCAGGAGCGGGGCCTGTTCCTGCGGCCGCTCCACACAATAAGTTTGGCGGACAGCGGGGAACCTGAAGACGCGAGGCGGTCCCACAGTGCAGGTCGGGCAGGTCGGAACCGCCAAGCCTGCCTCTCGTTGGGCCTTCGCTATTTCAAGGAGAACGACATGCTCAAGTGGGCTCTGATATTCGCAATCGTCGCCATCATCGCGGGCATTCTTGGTTTCGGCGGCATCGCTGGCACAGCAGCTGGGATCGCGAAATTCCTCTTCGGCCTCGCCGTGATGATCTTCTTGATCTTCCTGGCTTTGGGCGTGTTCGCAGCGAAGAAGATCACATAACTATTCTAGGCTGTGTAAGCGGCGGTTCCGGCGGACCGCCGTTTCTAATTCTGGCGCTGGTGATAGGTTCTGCCCATGGACGAAGACGACATCCGGGACGATCCCAACTACCGCTTCGGCGTGATCATGGGGCGTATGCAAACGCTGACCGATATCATGGCGCTGTTTGCCCAAGGCGACGCCGCCGATGATGATCTGCCGGGGCAATTACGTGACATCGTGAGGCGTCAGGAAACCATCAGCCGGTGGATGGATCAGACGAAAGCCGAGTGTGATGCTGAGGCTGAGATGCTGCATGCGGAGCTGAAAGCGGCGGAGCAGGATTAGGGCGAGGGATAGAACACAAGCAAGCATGTCGCGCTCCATGGGCGCATTTAATGCTTGCTATGGCAGCAAGCATACTTTCTTCTGTTGTAAAGCAAGCAGGAGATTCGTTTGTCTAAAAATGACACCCCCCAATCCCCGCAGTCGCGCGGAGGGAAGGAGCGAGCCGCCAAGCTGTCCTCAGAGCAACGAGCAGCCATCGCCAAGCGTGCGGCCCAAGAGCGATGGGCGAAGATCAAAGACCCGTCCCGCCTTCCAGAGGCGGACAGTGACGGGAAGCTGATCATCGGAGAGGTGGAGCTAGACGTCTACCTCCTATCGGATAAGCGCCGCGTGATCAGCAAGCGTGCGATGGCCGCTGCTCTCGGGCTGAAGTCCGAGGGAGGTAATGCTTTCATGCGCTCAATGACCAGAGAGGGGGTACGATCCAGTTTGACCCCAGAATTGGTCAAAAAGATCGAAAACCCGATACATTTCCGTGGCTTGGGGTGGGATTTGGCAGATGGGTATGAGGCCACCACCTTAATCGAAGTCTGCGATGCTCTTATCCAGGCGCGAAATGATGAGAACCTCCATCCATCGCAGTACTTCTTGGCGGTTCAAGCTGAGTTCATTATCCGCTCCGCCGCTAAGGTGGGGATCATCGCCCTGGTCGACGAAGCGGTGGGTTACGTCGACCGCCGGAAGGACGAGTATCGGAAGCTCTTCGAGAGCTTCATCCAAGACGAGTTCCGTCAGTGGCAGCGCGAATTCCCGAAGAAGTTCTTCGACATGATCTACCGTTTGTACGGGCTCAAGCGCGCCAATCCCGACAGCAACAAGCACCCGCAGTTTTTCGGAAAGTTCATCCGACGATTTGTATATTTCCCCCTAGCGCACAGCCGGGGCGCCATCCTCGAGAAGCTCGAGGAGAAGAACCCGGTCGTTTATGCAGGGGGGAGCCGGCGTTACAAATTTCACCAGTACCTATCGGACGAAATCGGCATCGATGCTTTTCGCCAGCACCTTTGGCAAACCATCGGCATAGGAGAAGCCTCAAAGGACCGATCAGCCTTCGAGCGCAACTTCTACCGCGCATTCCCCGAAGCCGTTCCCGTCCACCATCAATGGGACATGCTTGAAGACTGACCACTTGGGGAGGCTTCGGCCTCCCCACTCGCCCCGCTTTAGCCTCGCCCGTCAGTTCGCCGTCAGCAGCAGGTGGCGCTCTTCGCCGTTGCGGAGGTCAGCTCTATTTTTCGTCGCCATCCGCTGGCTTTGGCGCCTCGTCGAGGAATTCGACAAGCAGATCAACTGCCTCTTTGGGGTAGTCGTAATCAGAGTCCCATTCCTTTCGTGAGCGCCATGATCGGCATGTTGAGCCTACGTCTATGCCCGCCTCACAACCGCGCCAGTACGTCGAATAGAATTTTGAGAGCCCCTGGTAGGTCGCCAGGGATCGGCGGCCATCCTCTGCGACTTCGTAGCCGACACCGGCCAAGATCGACTGAAGCGTGAGGAGGTCACCTCGCGGTATTTTGTCGACTTCATCGACCACGCGAGTCCAAATCTCCCCGTCCTGCGTCTTGGGGTCGGTCATGGGCACATCACATGCCGTGAAGACCTGGCGGATAGCCGCGCCAGAGCCGCTCAACGGCACTGTGTAGCGGTGGGGAGTTCCGGCGAAGTCGTCATGCTCGAACACCATAGAGGAGCCAGCGGCCATGCGCCTTCCAACCTCGCCCGGATCCCAGGCGAAAAGAGCGTCTCGTGAACTGGCGGCGTCCCACACGTTAGAGAACACCTCGCCGCGATCGACGCGGTACCTGACGGTAGCGTCACTCTCGCCGATATAGCCGACAGCGAAGATTGCATCGAGGATGCCGCCGTTGCAGCGAACCGCCACTGATATCTGACGAGAATGGTAGACCGCCCGGACACGACGTTCGTCCGTGAACGCATCCCTATCGGTTTCTACGCGCCAAGCCTGGGCGCTCGCGGTCGTTGCAAAGAGCGCGGCAATAGCCGACGCGATTAAAGGCCACTTCAACATTGCCTCTCCCCCAAGGCTCTGCCGACATTCAGCGTGAATGGTTAGCCGGTCGTTCCGGTGCGCCGCGCCTCGGCTCGCTCAGCTACTTTCGCTTCCGCTGGGCGCACCACTGAGAGGGCGGCCTCCAGCGCAGCAGTGTCGACGTCGGTCGGATCGAAATCCAGAATGAATCCAGCGGTCGTTTCGAGCGGTACGGCCAAGCGTCGAAGCCACTTGTCCGACGGAGGCCGAGGCGTAGTTTCAAGCAGTTCGATCGTGGCGGGCGGCACACCTATTTTGTCGGCCAACTCGTCGATCGTCATGAAGCGAAACTTGCGCCAAGCCGCGAGATGGTTGCGCTCGGGCTCCTCCAGTTCGGAGCCAAAAATGTCTTCCACGGACAGGTCGAACGCGCGGGCAATCTTGGCTTCATTGACGCCCGTGAGGCTGGCTGTCTGCTTGCCCGTTCCGTCTCCGACGTATGACCTGATGGTGTTGTAAGACACGCCGGATGCGCTGGCCACGCGGCTCTGGTTGAGGCCGCTCGCCTTCATCCAAGCGATAAAATTCTCGCGTCGAACATCCTGGAGTGACATTGCCTGTAAGTGTTGCAGGCAATACGGATTCCCGTAACCGCGAAGTTCCGTAGTTCCTATTGCAAACATCTACGATATTCCGTAGATATGGGCCATGAACCACGTCACCACGGCCCTAACCGAGATTGAGCGTGCCGCCAAAGCGGAGGGCCTAGCTGCGCTCTCCCGTCGATCCGGCGTCCCATACACCACCCTGATCGATTGGCAGAAAGCAGGTTGGCGCCCCCGCGCGGTGGCGACTCTGGAGCGTCTGGCCCACGCGGCGGCGGCCATCCCGGCCAACGACGACGCCCCCGCCAGCGAGGCGGCGTGACATGCTGTCATCGGCCGCCCTCCAGTTTCGACGCCAGGAAGCCCTGATCAACGCGGGGACGGTTTACGGCCTGATCATCGGCGCCAATGAACTGGCCGTCCAAGGTCGCGAGGCGGATGCACTGAAGGTGCTGGCGACGATCACCGGCGCGCTTCCTTTCGAGATCGACGCTATCCGCGAAGTCCTCGCCGCCGAGCGTGAGGCCGCAAAGGCTCGTGATCTCACGCAGGGGACGCTCGCTCCCTTCTTCGGTCGCGTACCCGCTGAAAAGCCGAATGCCGCGAACGACGAAACCCAACCGCCTTCTCCCGAACAGCCAACCCCGACCGTCGCCTGAGCGAGAGCGCGGGTCAGTTGGAAACGACCACGGAACGTCCAGTGAACAAGATCAGCCACAGAGAACACGCCCGGCTCGCCGGAGAGCTCATCGAAGCCTGTGGAGGCTTGGAGGAGGCGGCGAGGGCGTGCCGGGTCCGCAGGTCGTCGCTGTCGAACTACGAGAACCCCAATGAGCCGTCGACGATGCCGGCGGACGTGATGGTTGATCTGGAGCGTCATTGCGGGAGGGCGATCTACAGCGCAGCCCTGGCGGACCTCTGCAAGCCCAAGCCGCTCACGGGTTGCCTGAAAGAACTCGCCTTCGACCTCGCCCAGGAGAGCATGGACGTCGTCGCCGTCGTCCGCGAGGCGCTGGCGGACGGGCGCTTGTCCAACAACGACCTCGACGCCATCGCGGCGGCCGAGCGTGACGCCGAAGAGGCCCTTGAGCGGGTGCGCGGCGTCCGCCGAGCCATTGAGGCCGCAACTCCCACTCCGCAGCGAGCGGCGTGACCGAACGGGACTGACCGCCCCGTTGAGCGGTCTTGATGGAGGGCCAGATGGCCAAGAAGCTCGAAGCTGACAATGACCAGTACCCCGACGTTCAAGGGACGATCGGCGCCATTCCGAACGAGCCGGACAACGGCATGCCGTCGCATGACGACATCCGCATGGCCGCAAACGAAATGGTCCAGTGGAACGAGAAGCGGAAGAAGCTGAACGCCGAAGTCAGCGCGTTCCGCAAAGGCCTGAAGGCGAAGGGCATCAAGCTCGGCGTTCTCGACGAACAGGTCCGCCTGCTTGAATGGACCCCGGAAGAGGTCAAGCAGTTCTATGCTGAGCGTGACTGGTTCGCCGAAGCCATGCGCCAGCCCATCGGTTCGCAACTGGAGCTGTACGGCACCGACGCCACGCCCGATCCGGTCCGCGAACAGTTGAAGTGGCGCAACATCGGCTTCCGCGATGGTCTGGCCGGCAAGGGCTGGGCGAACGAGGCGCCCAAGGAATGCCCGCACGACTGCATCCAGTCCTATGGCGAGGGCCATGAGGAAGGGCAGGCCACGGTCCGCCGCGCCTTTGCCGCCCGCTTGGCGCAGGCGCCAGTCACCGACGATGACGACCAGATCGACATCGAGGACGTGGCCAACGACGACCAGCCTGACGCGCGCGAGATCGACGGGCGCCTGGACGACGAAAGCGAGGCCGCCTGATGTCGGGGCTGGCCTTTACCATTCCGGGCGACCCTCGCGGTAAGGGCCGGCCCCGCGCCACGACCATTGGCGGCCATGCTCGCATGTTCACCGACAGCAAGACCGCCAGCTACGAGAACCTCGTCAAGCTGGCGGCGTCTCGCGCTCTCGGCGGCAGGGCGCCGCTCGATTGCCCCCTGACGGTCGTTGTCACCGTCCGCATGACCCCCGCCGCGTCCAGCAGTCGCAAGAAGCGCGCCTCCATGCTGGCGGGCGAAATGGCCCCGACCAAGCTCCCCGACCTCGACAATGTCGTGAAGGCCGTTCTCGACGGCTGCAACAAGGTCGCGTTCAGAGACGACGCCCTGGTCGTCAGCCTGATCGCCCGCAAGCGCTACGCCGAGGTGCCGGGCGTGGATGTCGAAATCTCTCCCACCATCCTTCGAAAGGCCGCCGCATGAGCACGATCCTGAACGCGTGGCACGACCACGAAATCGAGACGATGAAGAAGATGTGGCTGGCCGGGAACTCGGCCACGGAGATCGCGCGGGTGTTGCCGTCCCGATCCCGAAACTCTGTCATCGCCAAGGTGCACCGTCTTGGTCTGACGCGCGAGCGCATGGAGGCGAAGGCGTCTCCCCCGGCTTCGACTGGCCGCGCCCCAGCCGTGAAGCGCAACCGCAGCACCGGCGGGATAAGGATCGACAAGCCTGCTCCTGCATCCAGCTTCGGCCGGTTCGCGCCTTCCAGCCCCCAAGAGGCGGCCAAGAAGCGCGAGCATTTCGCAAAGCATGGCGCCGGGATCATCGACGGCTTTGCCGAAGCTGCGAATGACACCTCGATCCTGCTGATCGACCGCCGCCGGTTCCAGTGCTCATGGCCGGTCGGAGAGGTCTCGGGCGCCGGACAGATGTGCTGCGGTCAGCCGGTCGATCCGAACGCCACCGGCGCGACTGAGACCTACTGCCCGACACACCATAAGCGAGCGGTCGGCAGGGTGCTCGCCGCGTCCAAGGCTTTCGGGTTCGGTCAGCGGCGCCCGGCCCGTCGCGCGGAGTCCACCCCCTGGGATCAGGGGAGGGCTGCGTGAGCCAGCGTGAGAAGTACCTCGTTGAACGGATCGATCGCAGCCGGGAGAACGCGACCAACCAACAGGCCCGCTCGTCTCGCGCGATGTTCCTGCGCATGACCGCGCGCCGGACAGTGCGCTCGCTCATGCAGGACGTGACGGATCCGCAGGAACAGGCGGCGCTTCTGGGCGACCTGATCGACATCGCCGCAGAGTTCCGTTGGCCCCTGATCGGCCGCGTCGAGACCGCTACCGCGCTCAACTCGGTCGCAGCCGATGTGTTCGCGATCTACCGCCTGCCCAAGGCTGTGAAGAACGCGGCTGCTGAACACGCCTGGAGCAGACTGACGGCGGCGAATGATGGGGGTGAGGTATGAACGCCCTAGAGAGGCTGGGCCTTGAAGTCGCTGCGTTTCAGCTTCTCGGCACCCGTACGAAGGCGGCCTCGCTATGCGCGCTGCTGCATGCCTCCGGCGTGCCGATCAGCTACGAGTCCATCGCCAACGCCCGTGCATGGATGGGCCAAAGCGAAGCCGTCGATCCCGGCAACGTCGCCAAGACGCGTATCTGCCTTCTGAGGGAAAGCCTTGAGGACGTGGGCCTGGGCGGTCTCATTCAGACCTACCGGGGCTTTGGATACGCCCTGCCTGAGCCCGGCCGAGCTACGGTTCTAGAAAGGCTGATGGAGGTCGCAGGAGCATGAACCGTCGCGACCTTCTCGACCTCGAACTGAACTACGCCCGGATGCTTCGCCGTGAGGCCAAATCCCGCGCCAAGCGCTATCCAGCCATCGCTGAACAGTTGAACCGCTGGGCGGACGCCGCCGTCGGCCGTGCCGAAGCCATCCGGTCGGGGCCGCTCTTCGACACGGAGCGCGCGGCATGATGGATGATCCCCGCGACGCCGAAGATGCGGCCAACGCGCTCCCGCTGAACCTGGAAGCTGAGCAAGCCCTGCTGGGCCAGCTGATGTTCGACAATGACGTCCACCGGCAGGTGCATGACGTCGTCACGGCCGAGGACTTCAGCGAGCCGTTCCACCAGCGGCTCTACGCGGCCATCGACGGGCTTGTGACGGCTGGGAAGCTGGCGGACCCGACCATCCTTCGGACTGAGTTCGAACACGACCCGGCGTTTATCGAGTTCGACGGGCCGTTCTACCTGATGGACATGGTCGACCGGGCGCCGCCGGCAAACCGCGCCCGCGACTACGCCGCCGTGGTGGCGGATACGGCCGTGCGCCGGCGCCTGATCAAGATGGCTGCCGAAACGATGCATCAGGCGCGCAACCCGGAAGTGACTGGCTATCAGGCCGTCGCCCAGGCCCGCGCCGAGTTGGAAGCGGCAGAGCGCGGTGCTGCGCCCGAAGACGCCCTGTTCGTGAACGCTCATGACGCCGCCTTGGCCCGCATGGACCGGCTGGAGCTGGAAGTCGCTACCGGCAAGCCCAAGGGCGTGCAGACCGGTCTGTCATCGATCGACAAGCGCCTCGGCGGCCTGATGCCCGGATCGGTGATCGTCATGGCCGGGCGCCCCGGCATGGGTAAGACGGCGCTGCTCGGCAACGTCCTCTACGGCGCCGCCCTGCGTAACCCGACCAAGCTGTTTGCGGGCTTCTCGCTGGAGATGGACACCGACCAGCTGAACGACCGGGCCCTGTCACGTCTGACGGCCACCCATGAGCAGCCCGTCAGCTTCTCGGACATCGCCAAGGTGGCGCCGCTGACCTCGTTCGACCTGCAGACCCTTCATGCCGTGAAGGGCGAGATCCCGAAGAACCTCTGGCTGCGAGACAGGGCAGGGGTGTCCGTCGAGGACGTCTCCCGCGCCGTCTGGGCCATGAAGCGCCGCGGCGACCTGGCCGCCATCGGGATCGACTACCTCCAGCTCATGCGCCGTCCTGCCCTGGCTGGGCGCAACGAGGCGTCCGCCATCGCCGAGATGACCGGGGCTCTGAAGACGCTCGCCCGCGAAGCCAAGATCGCGATCATCCTGCTGTCCCAGCTGAACCGCTCGGTCGAGCAGCGCGACGACAAGCGCCCGATGCTGTCGGACCTGCGGGAGTCCGGCTCCATTGAGCAGGATGCCGACGCCGTCCTCTTCCCCTTCCGCGAGGTCTACTACCTCCAGAAGGCCGAGCCGAAGGCCGGGACCGAAGAACACATGCTCTGGGAGGCCGAGGTCGCCCTGAAGCGCACGGTGATGGACGTCATCATCGCCAAGAACCGCCACGGCTCCGAGGGCTCCGAGCCCCAGCAGTACCGGGCTGAGATCGACCTCATCACTGACAGGAGCGCGGCATGAGCATAGCCGACACCGTCCGGCGCTTGGTTGAAGCGGGCGCGACGCCTGAGGTGATCGCCATTGCTGTCGAGGCCATCGAACAGGCTGGGCAGAAGACTGTGCGAGCGAGTGGAGAGAGGACGCGTGGCGCCGAGAGGCAGGCTCGATACCGTGAGCGTTTGGAAGCTTCGGGGCTCACCACAACGGAGTGGAGAGCGCTTTCACGCCGGATCATCGAACGCGACGGCGCATGTGCGTATTGCGGGTCTGAAAGCAGACTTTGCTGCGATCATGTCGACCCGCTCATCCAAGGCGGCGGTAGCGACGAGGCGAACCTTGTCGCTGCCTGTTCAACCTGCAATCAGGCGAAGAGCGGCCGGACTGTCGAGGAATGGAAGGGCGCCGCTTGGGCCTCTGCATGGCGGGAAAAACGTTATGTAACGGCTCGCGAACGTCACGAGACGTTACAGGATGAAGGAGCCTCCCTCCCTCTCCCTCCTTCCCCCCAGACCCCCCAACCACCCACACCCTCCCGCGAATATAACCCCCCTATATCCCCCCAAGCCGGTCAGCCTGCCGAGCCATCTCGCCGGAAGCCGAAACGGGCCATCCCCGATGGTTTCCCGTCTGCCGAGGCCATCGCCGAGCAGCAGGCCAAGGCCCGATCGGTCGGGGCGAACCTCGACGTGTCCAACCAGGCCGAGCGTTTCCGGAACTGGTCGATCGGCAATGACGCCCGGTACGCCGATTGGGCCGCGACGTGGCGGAACTGGTGCGACAGGGCGATCAAGAACGCTCCGAAGACGGCCGTCGCCGCCGCGCAGAGCCGGGCCACCCCGTCCGAGACCGACCGCTGGCGCCGCTGGCTGCGGGAATACCGCCTGAATGGCCACTGGCCGTCCGACGATGCCGGGCCCAGGCCGGGACACCCCGCCTGCCGCGTGCCGGCTGCCTTGCTGGCTGAGTTCGGGCACGCCCCGCCGGCCGGCGCAAACGATCACAAGCCCGACCTGTTCGCCCAAGGAGACGCAGCGTGACCGACCTCTACGAAATCCAGCGGTACGTCGTAGCGCGGATCGACCAGCGCCCGGACGGCTCGGCGTCGCGGTTCGCCCTCATGGATGCGGCCGACGCCATCTGCAGAGCCATCGCCGCAGAGGCCCGAGAGGTCGGCGCCCAAACTGCCCATCTCGACCCTGCGCACCACCCTGAAACCCAGCAATCTCGGGCTCCAGACATTGGCGCCGAACTCGGAGGACACCGCCCATGAGCAAGGCTGACCGCGCCAAGAAGCGCCAGCAACGGAAGCGCTACGCCAGGCCCTCCATGCCGAGGTCCATCGGGGCGAACGACAACATTGAGGCTGCGAACGACAACACGGCGCCGGTGTCGATCCGGGGCGTCCGACTGACCGACAGCCAGGCGCTGCGGTTCATGGCGGCCGAGGCCAAGGTCGCGTCGCCGGACCTGGATCAGCAGCGGGACGGCCAGCGCATGTTCCGCGCCCTGGACGCCGAAATCGACGCGCGCATCCTCGAGCGGGATGCCAAGGAGAACCTCGAAGAACTACGGAGCCTGGAAGCCCTGCGCGGCTTCGACATCGGCGTTTCCGAACATGAGAAGGCCAGGGGGGCACCGCGAGCATCGCGGGATGGCCTGGAGACCCTGCTGACGGCCGGCTCGATCACGCGGACCCAACACGCGGCTGGAATTCTCTATCGAGCGGATTACGAGCGCATCGATCCAGAAAAGCAGCTTACGCCTCCGCAGTTGGACCCTGAGAAAATCAACGTCGTCCGAGGCGGTGACGGATGGGATCAGAAGCGTCGAGAGATTGAGGAGCGTGTCTTCGGCATTCACTTGATGATCTGCGGCGTCAATGCGCCGACCGAGACAGAGCGGCGGGCCGTGCCTAGGCTGCCGGCCGGTCATCCGGCGATGCGCGCGATCCATGCGCTGAACGAGATCGCTGGGAAAGGCCAGAACGTACTGGACCTGGCGCGTAATGGATCAGTCCGCGCCCGCATCCGCGAGGACTTGATTTTCGCGCTGGACGCGTGCGCTATCGCCTATGGATTGGAGTAGTTCATTGGCCAAGAACAAGAAGTTGGCACCCCCGCGCGTCACCGTCAGCGCGGCCCGGTTCCACGAACATCTCTCCGAACAGATCGGTTATCTCGAGTCATCCTGTTCAGGATTCGATGGTGGTCGGACCGCGGAGTTCAAACGCATCGCCGCAGCCATCCGCACCCTGGTTCACGACACGGGGTCGTCTACCTCTCTGCTCGCTCACCTAGGGGAGAAAAACATACCCTTCGTGAACACCGCCTTCCCTTACGACGAGCGAAATCTACTAAATCACCACGGTTTAATTGGATTGGGCATGACCGCAGACCGAAGCGGTTACGTAGCCCACTGTCAAATGCCTGGCGGACGACCGTCGCTGGACGATCAGTCTTTCGAGGATTGGTGGAGTGAGCCGGTTATCAAAGATGGCTCAAACCGGTTCTTGACGCGGCGAGACCTCATTCTGATTGCTGCAAACCAAGACGGCGGCTCGCATGTCGATGGAACGATTGACCAGACATATGACGACTTAGCGCGGCAAAACTCTCTGGGCTGGATGGCAAGTGATGGCCAAATCGAGACGCCGCTCGCACAAGCCGAAGCGTATTCAATCCGTCAGATTGGGTGGGAGGTGCTTGAGACGCTTCGCCAGCGGGAAGCTAGGTTGCTGGCCAACGAGAAATGCGCTTGCGGTAGTGGCAGGAAGCATCGTTACTGTTGTGGAAAGCTGACCAAGGCTTGACACCGGACAGGTAATCCCTGACATCAGGCAAATCGGGCGTTTCGCCCAAAGCAAGGCTCCTCCCTCTCGGGCGGGGCCTTTTCTTTTGCCCGCTGCATAGACGGGGGCCGAGGCGTTTGCCGCGCCTCAAACCGCAGGCTGGACCCCTGCACCTTGGATGGCCGTCGCCATCCTCAGTCCCGTCACCGATGCATCCGGCGGGACAAGCAAGAGCAGTCCAAACGACATGGAGTCAAAACCAAACGGGGCGCCGCTCGGCGTCCTGCGACCGATTCTGACGGTGGCCAGCCAGGCGGACTTTGCGGAGGCGATGAAGCAAAGGCGGCTAGAGCTAGGGCTAACCCTATCCGACGTCGATCACATGGCTGGTTTCCATGATGGCTACGCTTCACATCTGGAGCGTCCGTTCACCCGAACTGGCAAAAAGAGCTTCAAGCTGACCCTGATGGCGGGGGTCTGGCTTGATACGCTCGGTTTGGACCTTTGCCTCTTGAGGTCGAGATGAGGGTCGTGACATCCAGGAAGGCCTGGTCGACCAAAACAAAAAATGGGCGATGGACCTTGGAGGCGGGCGTCCCGCGCTACGTCCCAGAAATCGTCGCACTGGCGGCTGAAGCCGAAGGCGTGCTTCGCCAGGATCTGCCATGCAGATCGAGTGCGTTGGAAAGCGCAGTCAAAGGCCATCTTTAGGGGGCTCCATCAACAGGAGCTCCCCATGTCCAACCCTACCGACCTCGGCGAAATCGTTGTCAACGGACAGCGCCGCCCGAACGGTTCGAGCAGCCCGTTCCCGTCATTGCCATCTCCTGGCGTGGTGCTGCCCACCCCGGAAATTATCAAAGATCCGAATGGGGGCGGCGGACCAAGCCCCTGCAGCGTTCCAGCTCGCAAGCGCGAATGGAACATGGATGCCACTGCGGCCTCTGCAGTAAGCGCATTTCTTGCGGATGCACTGAGCGCTGGTGAAGCCAATCTCGAGTTTCGCGAACGCGGAGCCTACATTTTGCGCAATCCGGACGGCACTTACTCGCTAGGACCGATCGCTCGTGGTTCCACTTTTGGGCCAGCCGGTTCTAGCGAGCAGCCGATCACGAGTCTGGAACCGGCGCTTGTCGGTGACAGGTCCCGCATTGTGGGTGTAATCCACAACCACAACGTCGGTCAGCATCTGCCGTCCGCTCCCTCGGGCACCTATCCTGGCGACCAGGGCGGCATGCAAACGCTGCAGAACATCATGAACACCTACAGCACGGGGAGCGGCTCCAAGGCTCGGATGTACATCATCGCGAAGGCCGCGGATGGATCCTACAAGATCTCGGTCTATTCCCCGACGACCATTCAGTACGATGAAAACGGAAATCCCCCGCCCATCGGGCCTGAGGTCAATCCGAACGCTCAGAACTGTCCGGCCTGATTCTGATGGCCCCGCCCGTTCACTCGGGCGGGGCTTCCCCTGACCAAGTTCGGTCCTACGGGAATGGCTGGATCAGGGTGGGATTTTCCTTTCCGCGATTTCTGTTATGCAACGCATCTTCGTTGGGAAGAGTGTTCGATGATCGCAGTTGTCTTGCTGTCTGTTGGGCTCGGTTTGGGGGCTGATGACGCGCCCCCTCCTCCAAGCGCCCGCTTAATAGAAGCGGCCCCCGCTGCGGCGAGCCTGCCCAACACCACTATTATTGGTTATTCGGTGTCAGCGCGTAATCGCAGCGCTGTGCGACGTGCGATTAACAATTCACGTCCGGCTGATCGCTCGGGCGCTCGTCATGATGCTTACACCACCTGGTATTTTCAACCGACATTCATGCGTCGAAACGGCGAGTGCGTCCCCGAGAGCGCCGATGTACATTACAATATCACAATCACGCTGCCAGATTTGGAAACCCGAGATCAACTCAGCCGGGGAGACAGGGCAGCTTGGGATCGATATTTCGGCGCTCTAGTCAATCATGAAGTGAATCATGCACGCATCGTCAACGAGGGGGCGAGGCGCATGCTGGCGGCGATGCGTGCATCCACTGACTGCGAAGCCATGCAAGCGGCTGTCCGGGCTGGCAGGGAGGAGGTCAGTGCTGCGTCTGCCCAGTACGACCGTCAGACTCGCCACGGTGCCCTAGAGGGTGCGATCTTCTAGATCGCCACTAACCCGTGATCAGCCAGCAAGTGTGGATCGGCGGATACTAATAGGAGATGGCTATGGTCCCCATGAAAGCCCTCGTCGGCTTCTCCCTGGCTGACGGATCGGCCGCCGCTGGCGCCACCTTCAACGCCAAGGACGCTAAGGCTGCTGATCGCCTAGAGGCGGCAGGCGTTGCGGAGCGGGTGAAGGCTGACACGCAAGCATCGCCGAGGACCGAAGCGAAGTCGGATGGCCGCTCTAAGTAATAGCCGCCACGAGCGGTTCGCCCAGGCGCTCGCCAAGGGGTTAAGCCAGAGCGAGGCCTACGAAGAGGCAGGCTATAAGCCGAGCCGCAGTGCAGCAGCTCGCCTAGCCGCCGATGTGAACATTTGTGAGCGGGTCTCCGCCATTCAGACCAGGGCGGCAGAGCGCACCGAGATCAGCGTCGCCAGCATCACTGAGCGGCTCCTGGCTATTGCGACCAAGGCAGAGAAGAGCGGGGATGCACCGATGCTGCAAGCTGCCCGCGCCAGCCTCATGGACGCCGCGAAGCTGAACGGACTCGTCGTCGAGAAGGGCGACCATCAGCACAAGCATACTGGCCTGTCGGTCACCTACGTCACGTCGGATGATCCATTGCCCGCGCCGAGCCCTGAGGACTACGAGACGGAGGGATGATCTACGAGCCCATCCCGGCCTTCCGGTTCCTGACCGCGAAGCCGCTGGGCTCCTACCGCTTCCGGGCGGCGCACGGCGGACGGGGCTCAGCCAAGTCCTGGTCAGTCGTTGATGCGGCGATCTTCCATACGGTGACAACGCCTCGGCTGCGTGTGGTCTTCCTGCGGGAGATCATGGCGAACCTGACGGAGTCGTCGCTGGAGTTGGTCCGCAAGCGGCTGGAGCACTTCGGACTGCTGGGGTCCTATTTCCGCGAGGTGAACGGCACCTTCCAGGGCCTCGGCGGTCAGAAGATCATGTTCATCGGCCTCTGGAAGGGCGGGAAGCCCGAGGGCATCAAGTCGCTGGAGGGCGCGGGGCTCACGATTCTCGAGGAGGCGCAGGAGGTCCGCCAGGCGTCGCTGGACGTGCTGCTGCCGACCATTCTGCGCACCGCCATATCTGAGCTTTGGGCGATCTGGAACCCGCGCCTCGATACGGACCCGATAGACGTTTTCTTCCGAGGGCCGGTGAAGCCCAAGGGCGCTATCGTCCGCAAGATCAACTACGACCAGAACCCACACTTCCCGGATGCTCTGCGCGAGCTGATGGAGTTGGACTTCTCGAAGGACAAGCTGCGGGCCGCATGGATTTGGCTCGGCGGCTACATGCCCTCGGTTCAAGGGGCGATCTGGAACCGCGAGGGGCTAGACGAGGCCTGGCGTGAGGGCCGCCACGCCCCGGAAGGAAGCTGGGGCCGCGTAGTCGTCGGGGTCGACCCCTCGGGCGGCGGAGATGACGTCGGGATCGTCGTGGCGGCCGAGTACGGCGACGGCGCCATCATCCTGGAGGACGCGACCTGTCCGGCAACCTCGCCCATGGCCTGGGCCACGGCCACAGCCAAGGCCGTGGATCGCTGGGGCGCTGATTGCGTGGTCGCGGAGAAGAACTTCGGCGGCGACATGGTGGAAAGCACCCTGCGCGCCGGTGGCGTCAAAGCCCGCGTCGTCATGGTCACGGCCAGCCGAGGCAAGCAAGTCCGCGCTGAGCCTGTTGCCGCGCTCTACGACCAGAAGCGGATAAGGCACCGCGAGCAATTCCCGCTGATGGAGGCCGAGATGCTGATGACCACCCCGGCCGGATATCAAGGCGAAGACTCGCCGAACCGCATGGATGCTCTGGTGTGGGCCGTGACCGACTTGCTGGTAGTTGAGCAGCCGAAGCCCGCCCGCAAGGTGAAGGTCAGTTTCTGATGGCGGTGAACGATCGCGATCCGGCTTGGGCTGTCCATGCTGACGCCCGAAAGAAGGTCCATGACCTCCTGAGCGGCCGAGAAGACGCTCTGAGCTATGTCCGTGCGCTGCCGGGTCATGATGACGCCACGGCGAAGCGGTTCAGAGAAGGGGCCTACTATCTCCCGGTGACGGCGCGCACGGCCGAGGCATTCAGCGGTCTGGTCTTCGGCAAGACCCCTACACGCTCGAACCTCGACGCTCTGGACGCCTATCTAGGCGACGTGACCGGCTCGGGCCAAGACATCGATCGGTTCGCCGAGCAGGGCTTCGACGGAATCCTATCGACCGGCGCCGTCATGGTGCTGGTGGACTATCCCGACGCTCCTGCGGGAGCGACGAAGGCTGACGCTGAGGCCGATGGGGTCAGGCCCACGCTGAAGCTCTACGACGCTACGGCGATCCTTGCGGCCCGCGTGCAGAAGATCGGAGCGGCGCTGAAGCTCTCGCACATCCGGGTGGCTGAGGTCGTCGAAGAGAAGGACGCGGCGGACGAGTTCAAGCTGAAGCAGGTCGGTCAGGTCCGCGTGTTGGATCTGGATGTGGCTGGCTTCTACCGGCAGCGCATCTTCCGTCAGATCAACGGCCAATGGGCGCAGTTCGGTGAGACGATTGAGCCCAGGCGCCAGAACACCCGGCTACACGTCATCCCGGCCTTCTTCTCTAACCCGCGCGACGGCGAACCCAGCCCGGCCCGCCCGCCATTAGACGACATCGCGGACATCAGCGTCGCGCATCTGAACAATTCGGCGGCGCTGGAATGGGCGCTGCTGTGGACTGCCAACCCGACGCCAATCTTCAAGGGGCTCGCCCTCGGCGATGATGAGGAGATCAAGCTGGGGTCGTCCGAGGGTATTGCGGTGTCCGCGGATGGCGACGCCAAGTTCATGGAGTTCACCGGCTCGGGTCTGTCGGAACTGCGTCTGGCGCTGGAAGCCAAGCGGAAGGACGCGGCTCTCATGGGCGCCCGGATGCTGCTGGAGACCGGTCGGGCGGCTATTGCGGCAGAGACGGCGCGTATCGAACGGGCGGGTGAGACGTCGGTCGTATCCGGCATAGCCAATGCCCTGTCGGACTGCCTGACGAAGGCGCTGACGTTCATGGCCGATTGGGCTGGCGTGTCGAGCGAGGGCATCCAGTATTGGCTCAACACGGATCTGAACCCGGCCGGCCTTTCCGCACCGGAACTGACCGCTCTCCTTGCCGCCTGGCAGTCGGGCGCCATCACGCTGGAAGACCTGTTCGAGAACCTGCAGCGTGCCGAGATCGTGGACCCGGCGAAGAGCTTTGAGGATCACCGCGAGGCGCTGGACGAGGAAGGCGAAGGGCTCGGCACCGTGAAGGACGACGCAGTATGACGAAGGCCCCGGCGCGAGACGCCGCTGTCATCTGGTGCGATCGGGGCTGGCAGCCGGTCTATTTCGGCTTCTGCCCCTCGCGGAAGGCCTGGGCCCGTGAGATGCGCCGGATGGGCTGCAAGGAGCCGTATCCGGGCAGTGACGGATGCGCCACGACCTTCACGAAGAAGGACGGCAAGGTCTGCATCATCGTGACGCTGGGCAAGGCGCAAAACGCCGAGGGTCGCACCCGCGTCGAGATCGCAGGTCTGCTCTGTCACGAAGCCACGCACATCTGGCAAGAGGTGCGCAAGGTCATGGGCGAGAAGGATCCTTCCATCGAGTTCGAGGCTTACGCCATGCAGGCCATTTTCCAAGGGCTCTATCAGGCGTGGCTGGATACGGCGGCGCCCGACGAAATGCTGGCTCGGGGCGCTAAGCGGGAAGCCGCCTGATGGCCTCCCCGGCCGAAACCCTGATCGACGAGGCGGTCAAACACCGGATCGCCTTGTCCCGCTATTCCACGGCGACTGTCCGCAAGGTGCTGGCCCTGTTGAACCGCACCGACGCGAGTCTGGTCGAACGCATCCTGCGCGCCGACAACGAGGGCCGCGATCCCGCCCAACTGGAACGCCTGCTGGAAGAGGTCAGGGCGCTTCAGTCCGATGGCTGGAGCGTGCTTCGCGGCCGGCTCAACGAGGAAGTGGCCGCTCTGGCGGATGCGGAGCGCCTCTTCACTGAGCGCATGGTTCACTTCGGCCAACGATCGGCAGGGCTGGCCACGGTCACGAACGCACCGACGACGGCCCAGGTTGTGGCGGCCGTGAACGCTAGACCGTTCCAAGGCCGGTTCCTGCGGGGCTGGCTGGACGAGGCTGAAGCTGGTGCCACCAAGCGCGTCAGGGAGACGCTGAGGCAGGGGTTTGTTGAAGGCCGATCTGTCACGGCGCTGGTCCGCGAGATCAGAGGGACGCGGGCGCTCCAATACAAGGACGGGGTGCTGGAGATCAGCCGACGCGGAGCCGAAGCCATGGTCCGCACGGCGCTTACGCATACGGCCGCCGTCGCATCCAAAGAGACCTACGCGGCCCTCGGCGTGGATCAGGTCCGCTTCATCGCCACGCTGGATGCGCGGACGACCATCACATGCGGCGCGCTGCACAACACGGTGCACCCGCTGGAGAGCTTTCCCTGGCCGCCTCGGCACGTGAACTGCCGATCAACAACGGCTCCGGTCATCAAGGGTCTACCGCCCATTGAGGCGCCATCCTATTCGGATTGGTTGATGCGCCAGCCGGTCGAAGTGCAGAACGAGGTGTTGGGCGTCCGCAAGGCCCAGCTGTTCCGCTCGGGCAAGCTGACGCTGGATCGCTTCGTCGACAGCAAGGGCCGCGTCCTCACGCTGGAGGAACTGAAGAAGCGTGACGCGGCGGCGTTCGAGGGCCTATAGTCTCGGGGTGAGCACGCCCTTCAAGGTCATCGACGGGACGCTGGAGCCGGAAGGCCCGCTGAAGCGCATGAAGGCGTCGGTTCCTGATACGCCGCTTGTCCGCTGCCCTCGCTGCACGGGCCTCGCGATGATCGAGGTGAAGCTCGGCATGGTCTGGAAGAACGGGAAGCCGACCGGCGGCCAGAAGCAGATCGTGTGTGCGACCTGCTTGGCGCGCGGCGAACACGTGGTCGTCTAGCGACGACCAATACCTTTGAAGGCTTTCCTTGCCGAAGCTAAAGCCGCCTTCCGCACCGCCTCGACGGCGGCCTTTCTAATCGCGCCAAACCGGCCCACGTCGATGCCGCATTGCGGGCAAGAAACGATCTGGTCGTCCGTCATGGAGTCTGAAAGCGGAACACCGGCGCCACACTCCTTGCAGGTGGCGGTGACTGGAATTTCATGAGTGGTCATTGGGCCCTCCTATCCATTGATAACACGGTTTTGGCGCGTCGTTAGCGGCGGGTCTTTTCATGTCCCGAGCAGAGCCGGGGCATCCACCAGGGCGTGAGCTGAGCAGCGCCCCCTCTGTCCGCTGAGCGGGAGGAACTACCTACCATGAACACCACCAAGAACCGCCTTATGGGCGGCGGCTCCGTGCTGCCTGTCATCGGCCGGATGACGCCACGCGAGCGCGCCATGGGCCGCTATCTGCGCGGGCCCGACGATCACCCGCCCGCTGGTCCCGGAACCGGCGAGGAAGACGAGCCCAAGCCGATCGATCCTGCCGCTCACGCTGCGCTGGCCTCGGCCCATGAGCGCCTGAAGAAGGACGCCAAGGCCGACCGCGACGCGCTGAGGGAACTGAATGACCGGCTCGCCGCCATCGAGGCCGAGAAGGAACAGGCCGAAGCCGACAAGGCCAAGGCCAGCGGCGATGTCGAAGCCGTCCGCACCCAACTCGAGACCAAGCACGGCCGGGAACTGAAGGCCGTCACCGACCGCGCCGAGAAGGCCGAGCGCCAGGTCGAGAAGCTGGTCATCGACAACGGCCTGTCCGCCGCCTTGGACGAGGCCCGCGTGAAACCTGAACTGAAGCGCGCGGCAGCCGCCCTTCTGCGCGAAGGCGTCGAGCTCAAGGACGATGATGGCGAGCCCGTTGCCTACAAGGGCGGTCTCCCGCTGGCCGAAGCCATCAAGCTCTGGGCCGAAGGCGACGAGGGCAAGCCCTTCGTGCTGGCCGGCAACAGCGGCGGCGGCGCCCCGGGCGGCAAGGGCGCTCACTCCGGCCCGAACCCCTGGAAGTCGGGGCCGACCTTCAATCTCACGGATCAGGATCGGATCGAGAGGGAGAAACCCGACCTCGCGGCCCGACTGAAGGCTGAAGCGGGCGCGGCCTAAGCCGCCCGCGCACTCGATGCGCGCGCCATCACGGCCGCGTCTGAACCCTTACCTCACATAGGAGACGGACATGGGCGTGACCCAGCTTTCCGACCTGCAATTCGGTCCCAACTGGGAGCGATACACCACTGAAGCGGCCACGCGCCTGAACGCCTTCGCGGCGTCGGGAGTGCTGGTGCGCGATCCCTACCTGGACAGCCTCGCGGCTCAACAGGGCATCACCTACAACCTGCCGCACTATAAGCGCCTGGTGAAGAACGAGCCGAACATCTCGTCCGACGACCCGACGCAGAAGGCCACGCCGCAGAAGATCGGGACCGGCGTCGAGGTGGCCCGCAAGCTGATGCGGAACAACGGCTGGTCCTCGGCTGACCTCAACACCGCCTTCATCGCCAATGACCCGATGGCAGCGATCGGCAACCAGGTCGGTGAATACTGGGCCGCGGTGAACCAGGATACCGTGCTGAACACCGCCCTGGGCCTGCTGGCGGACAACATCGCGAACGACAGCGGGGACATGCTGATCGATGTCGCGACGGACGCCAGCGGCACCCCGACCGACGCTGAACTGTTCGGCACGGACATCATGATCAACGCCGCTCAGACCATGGGCGACGCGAAGTCCAAGCTGGTAGCCATCGGCATCCACTCCGTCATCCATGCCCGGATGCAGAGGCTTGGCGCTTTGGTCGATCATTACGACCCTGAGACCGGCGCTCTGGCCTTCCAAACGTTCCAGGGCAAGCGCGTGATCATGGATGACGGCATGCCTGTCACCGTGGGCACGAACCGCGTGACCTACACGTCGATCCTGTTCGGGGCCGGTGCTTTCCGCCACGGCGCTGGCTCGCCGAAGACCCCCACTGAGGTCGAACGCGAAGCCGCTGGCGGCAACGGCGAGGGCATCGAGACCCTGTGGAATCGTCGCCAGGACATCGTGCATCCGACCGGGTTCGCCTGGAAGGAAGCGAGCGTCGCCGGTGACAGCCCGACCTATGCCGAACTGAAGGCCGCCGAGAACTGGGATCGCGCCTTCGAGCGCAAGAACGTCCCGCTGGCGTTTGTCCGCACCAACGGGTGAGCACCATAACAACCTGAGCGACAGGGCGGCCTCCGGGTCGCCCTTCGCCTTTCTGGAGGCCTCTATGGCTGACCTGAACTTCCTCAACCGGGTGGCGCAGAACGGCGGGACGATCCCGACCGACCTTCGCACCGAACCCGAGATCAACGCCGATCAGGACGAGATCGACCGCCTGCGCGCCCGCATCACGACCCTGGGCGGCAAGGCGCACCACAAGGCAGGCGTCGACAAGTTGACGGAGGTGCTGAACGCCCTGCTGGACGACACGTCCGAGGGCCTGTCGCGCCGCGAAATCAACGCCGATCTGGAAAACCTCAAGGTCGAGTTCGATCCTTATGGCCCGCGTGAAGAGCTGTTGAAGCTGCGCGACGAGGCCAAGGCCGCTGCGGCTGCCTCCGAAGGCGGCGGCGCCTGATGCTGATCGTCGAGAATGGCGTGGTGAGCTGGCCCTCGGGTCCGCTCGCTACGGTCGATCAGGCCGACGCTTACGCCCAGGCTCGCGGCTGGTCCGATTGGGCCGTCCTGACGCCTGAGCGTAAGAGCGGCGCCATTCTCGACGCCAGCACCTATGTCCGCGCTTCCTGCCGACCCCCGGCCAAGGTCAACACTGCGGTCGAGGAACAGATCAGCGAGGCCATCGTCGAGGCCGCCCGGCTGTCTCTGACCTCGCCCCTGCTCGGCGGCGACAAGGCAGCCCAGGCGGCGCGCAAGTCGGTGAAGGCCGGCTCTGTTGCCGTGGAATACGAAACGTCATCTGCGGAAAGCCGCAGCGCGGCGCGGCTGGCGCTGGTGGCGGGCCTTCTGCGCTATGCTGGCGTCTATGCGATCGGCTCCGGCGTCAACGTCAGGCTGGCTAAGTCATGAGCATCCTCGACGATCTGCCCGACGTGATCGCCGAGGCGCTGGACGACGTGTTCCGCGATGGCGTGCTGAAGGTGCCGGGCGAACCGACATCGGACGGGCAGGGAGGCTGGATACCGGGCACCCCGACCTCATACCCCTGCAAGGCGCTGGTCGATGACTACAGCGACATGCGGAGGGCAACGGCGGGCATCCCGGCCCATGACCGCAAGATCATCATCCTGGCGGCCAGTCTGAGCGTGGCTCCGGCTGTCGGGCACACCATCACCGCTGAAGGTCGGGACTGGCAGATCGTCGCCCTGTCTCGCGACCCGGCTAAGGCGACCTGGGAGGTTCAGGGGCGCTGATGGCGACGGTCACGATCAACCTCGCCGCTCTGGAGCGCATCGCTGAAGAGAAGGCCGTGAAGGGCATCCAGCGCGCCGCCTTGGCGGGCGAAGCAATCACCAAGGCTAACCTGTCGCGCCCCGGCACCGGCCGCATCTACGGCAAACATCAGGCCTCGGCCCCAGGGGAGCCGCCCGCCGTCGACACCGGCCGTCTGCGCAACGCGACCCAAGCCGACACGCAAGTCCGCCGGGATGGCGACGACATTGTCGGCCGCGTGGTGGCGAACACAGAATATGCCCACGCGCTGGAAGTTGGGACCGAACGGATCGCGCCGCGCCCCTTCCTCGGCCTGCTGGCCACCGACCATACCGACGACCTGCGGGACGCCTTTGTCGCGGGAGCAAGCGATTGAACTCCACCGCCACGATCTTCGCCCGCCTGGCCGCCGTCGCCTCGTCTCTGGCGACCTGGAACAACGCCCCGGCCATCTTCAACGAGGCGGCGCCCGACGACTTTCTCAGCCACGAGCCGAAGCCGTCGAAGCCCTTCCTCATCATCGCCGTGCCGAGTCGTGACGAAGCGCTGGAGACATTCACCGAGACCGGCCGCCTGATCGTCCAAGACGTGCGCGGTTATCAGCGCCGGACCGGCTCAGCCGCCCAACTGGACGCCATGATGCGTCAGGTCCGCGACCTCTTCCACAACCGCCCCGGCGACCTCATCGTCTCCGGCGGCAAATGCGACGTGGCCCGCGTCACCGGCCCGGTCCAATCCCCGACAACGGACGAGGCCTACACCGGCCGCCGCGTCACGATCCGACTGGATCTCCGCAACACCTGAACCCCGGCCCAGCCGGTCATCCCCAACGCGCCCAGGGCAGGCTGTGCGCGGCCTTTTCCATGCCTGCAAAGGAGCTGAGCAATGGCAACTCTTGTCCAAGGCGCTGTGAAGGTCGAGATCGATACTTCAGCGACCGAAACGCCCGACTGGACCGTCATCCCCGGCGTCACCACGGCCTCGTACACGGGCGGCACGCCGCGCGAGACCGACGCCACCGATTTCGACACGCCGGTTGGCGAGACGGAGACGCTCTACGGCGCCCGGACCAACCCGCCGTTGACGTTCCAGATGCACCTCCAGCCCGGCGATGCGACCCAAGAACTGCTGTTCGCGGCATACGCCTCGGCCGAGGACGTGAAGGTCCGGCTGAAGGCGTTGACCAAGGCGACCGAATTCGTCGGCCGCGTCGTCATCGGCGAGAGCCACAGTGTGGATGGCAAGATGATGTCGGACGTCAGCGTCATGCCCAAGGCGGCGCCGGTTCGTAGGTCGGCCACCTGATGAGCGATGATCGTCGTGGGGTCGTGGAGTTGCCTCTGGGCGACCGAACGATCCCCCTGCGCTTCACCTGGCGGGCGATTGACCAACTCGGCCGCGTCGGGGTCATCGAGACGCTCGACGTGGCCGCGTCTGGCAAGCCGGGCGACATGGAGGCGCTGGCCCGCCTGATCGTGGTCGCCAGTGGCGGCCAGATCCGTGAGGAAGAGCTGCTCGACGGCTTCGGTCTTCCGGCCGCTGAGGCCTACCTCGCCGTCCTGAAAGCGTGGGCCTTGGCTTCGCGGCGGCCGTCTGGGGTTGAGCGTGCCGTAAACCCTCTGATCCGCCTCTGGACGTCGTTGAGGACGCTTTGGAGGCGGCTTTTTCGGTCGGCCTGACTGAGGCTGAGTTCTGGGACCAGACGCCCTACTTGACCCATCTCGCCATTCGGTCGCGGGGGCACCGAGCCATTGAAATGGCGACGGCCCACGGATGGATGAGCGAGCGATTTGCTCGGGAGCCGCGCCTTTCGCGCCTGTCCTATTATCTGGAGGATCGCGAGGAGGAGGTTGCAGACGCGGGTGATGCGCTTATCGCCAGCTTTGCGATGATGCATGGGCTTGGAGTTGATGAGGCTTCCGACGCCGAATAGGGTTCGCCGAGCGGAGGGTGAGTCATGAAGCGATGGGCGGCGCTGGCGGCGGTGGGGGTTATCTCGGGGTGCGGACAGCCACTGACGGGCGACATCAAGGCTGATTACATCGAGTCTGTCTTCTCCGACGCCAAGCGGGAGGCTCTCCGGCGCGGAAAGCGCGACACCCTGGATAGGTTCTCCGTGAGGGTCGAAACCTCTGATAAGTTCGGCAACGACGGCGATGCTCCCGCTCTGTCGTTCTCATGGGGGCGATCTGACCTCGAAAAGGTCAACTGGAAGGGGATCGCTGATTACCAATTGCTGGATCTGGCGTCGGTCCGCATTGATCATCCCAACGGCGTCGTGGCTTTCCACGACTGGTGCGACGAAAACGGTCGGTCCCTAACGCCGAGACTTTGTGGCCCGGAACGCGCACGTGCGGAGGAAGAGTGGGTATCTCGAAACGGATAGCCGCCACCCAGGAGATCACCATGACTGAGGAGGGGACTATTGACTGGAGCTTAAGCGTGTTTAAATTACAACGTTCGATGCGCTGCCCGAGGATTCGGCTACCGTAGTCCTATTGCCGCTTGGCATTGCGGAGCTTTTGGGCTTAGTGCGCCGTTCGCTGGAGGGGGACAGTGTGGCGACCATCTTGACCGAAGCAGCCTTTGCTAATTACCGCCTCAGCTATGGGCCTGCTCGCGACCCTATCACAGACAAGATTGCGAACGATGACGAGCTGATTCTCCAAACGGAGGACCAAGGGCTCGAGCCTTGGGAGGATGGCCCAGGACAGCATCTAATGCCTCCGCCGCCAACCAGCAGCCAGTTGGAGGGGAACCCTAGATATCTCTGGGTCGTTCGGGACACCGACGTAGTCGCGTCGCCTGAGTATTGCAGCTTCGGTCAACAACTGTGCACCGGATCAGTTAAGCACACCAATTTAACCGGCGGATCGGCCGCTTACGCTGGTGGCGAAATGATTAAGATTGATGACCGCACCATTTGCGTGATCGGATGGTCCGGGCGCTATCCCGTGCGGTGCGCCGCCGAGTTGGATGCTTTAGCCAAGGCGTTTCGCGAATCTGGCTATTCGGTGTGGTCGATGGGCTTTGACGAGGAAACGATGATGCCCAACCCCTTCGTAGGGGTACAGCCGAGGCTGGTCGCATGATCCAGGCCGTGGATCTAGACGCAATTTTCGGCCCTGGAGAGGGGTCGGCCAGTGACCGCGCCAAGCGTTCGACCCGGCAATACGTCAGGAGCCAGGTCCAGATCGGTCCTTATCGCGAAGGCGCGAAGGGGCGGGTGCTAAGCGCGTTTGAAGTCCTAGTCGCTTATGGCGAAGGTGCCCTTTCGGCTATCCACGCAAATGGTGCTTTTCCGCTCATAGCGAGGAGCGGCGAGCCTGCGGCGACGCTGAAGGGGCGTCGTGAGGAAATGGGAATCGAGGTCGCTCAACTGTCTCGAGCGGCGGGAGTGCCCGAGAAAATGATCCGGCAGGCCGAGACGCCAGACGCCGTCGTCCCTGTAAGAGATCTTGAAGCCATTTCTAGATACCTTGCTCTAGATGAGCGCATGGTCGGCCACGTTCCCAAAGCTAAAGGAGACCAAGCGCTTGGTGTTAGGCTGAGAGAACTTAAAGAGCAAAAAGACGCGGTCCGTTTTAACCCGCCTACTGTATTGAAATTAGCTGAAGCGGCTTGGGTAATATCAAAGCAGGCCACTCTTGCGAAGGCGTGCTCCGAGCCCGTCTTCTGCCGGTTTGCGGAGCCTGATACTTCCTACCATTATCCAGCTTGGCAGCACGGCTTTAGACTTGCGACGAAGACCAGAGACCATCTCGGACTGGGAGATGCCGAGCCGGTTAAAAGTCTCCGAACTCTTCTCGAGAGCCAACTCGCCGTGCCTGTTGTTCAACAAGATTTGGGAACTGTCTTTGCTGGCGCTACCCTGGCGAATGGCAAGACGCGAGGAGTTGTTGTAAACCAGCAAGGTGCGAATAGTAACGTTTGGGTTAGGCGGATGACGTTGTGTCATGAGCTTGGCCACCTGCTGTGGGATGATGATAGTCGACTAAATCGCCTCACGGTCGACAGTTATTCGGATTTGAACGCAGGCTATGGGAATAGAGTAGATCCTGTAGAAATTAGAGCAAACGCGTTTGCGGTTGCGTTCTTGGCTCCCCCTGTTGGTGTGAGGGGGCTGTTCAGATCTGACTCTGATGATGTTTCGGCTTTGACCAAGCTGTGCAACGTCTATGGAATTAGTTTCACTGCCGCCAAATATCATGCTTCGAATGTTTTGGGGCGTGAAGTGTCCTGGCCTGACGGAGTGGATACGCCTCTTCCGTCAGACGAGTGGGAAGCGGCAGAGAATATGGCCGTCGACTATTTTCCTATTAAGTCAACGCCAATCACCCGTCGTGGTCGTTTCGCTTGGTTGGTCGCAAACGCAGCTAAGAATAATCTAATCAGTTTTGACACAGCCGCCAGTCACCTCAACGCTAAGCCAAGTGAGGTTCGAGGTAGCTTAGATGCTATTCTAGATTTGACGCGTTAATACACTAATCACGGCCCGCCCCGGCGGCTCTCTTTTCTCAAGGCTCGCTCCGGCGGGCCTTTTTCTTTGGAGGCTCCATGGCTGAAGGCAATGTCGTCGGCTCGGCCGAGTTTGAACTGCGAGCGACGACCGACAAACTGAAGTCCGACCTGGCCCGCGCCGAGCGCGAGACCAGGGCCGAGATGAAGAAGGTCGAGGATGCCGCTAGTCATGCCCAGGCGGAGCTGAAGCGCGCATTCTCGGATGCGGGGCATAGCGAGTTCGAGCGCTCCATGCGGATCATCCGCAACGCCTCCGACCACACCGAGGACGAGGTGCGGGCTGCGGCCGAGCGTGTCGCCAAAGACCTGAAGGGTCGATACCGCGACCTCGGCTCCGATATCGGCCAGACGTTCGCGGGCATCTCGCGATCCGCCCAACTCGCCTTCGCAGCAATCACTGCCTACTCGCTGAAACTAGCAGCCGACGCCGAGGAGATCGAAGCGTCGTTCGATATGGCGTTTGCCACTGGAGCACGGGGCGCCCGTACCTTCTCCGAAGCTCTGGCTGACGCCTCGGGCCGTGACGCCGTGGTTCTGCGAGAGCAGATGACCAAGCTCCAACTGGTTCTGACCGGGACCGGCGTTGCTGCTGAAACCGCGACGAAGATGGTCGAAGCTCTGGCGGCGCGCGGCGTGGACGCCGGGGCGATGTTCAACGTGTCGGACGCGGAGTCCCTTCAGAAGATTGTTTCCGGCCTTACGGGCGAGACCGAACCACTCAAGGCCTTCGGCGTCGTCATCAGCCAAGCGGCTGTCGAGGCTGAGCTTCTTCGCCTTGGCTTCAAGGGCAACGCATCGGAAGCCGACGAGGCTGCGAAGTCCATCGCGCGGGCTAACCTCATCATCGAGAAGCTTGGGGTGTCGGAAGGACGCGCGGCTTCGGAAGCGGACTCGGCCACCGGCAAGACCCGCGCGATGACAGCGGAGTTCAACAAGGCTGCGCGTTCGCTAGGCCAAGAGCTTCTCCCCGCCATGACGCAGGTGTTTGGCGCGGCCACGAACGTCTTGAAGGCCTTCAACGACCTTCCGGGAGGTGTCCAAGTGGCGGGCCTTGCGTTGCTGGGCTTGGTCGCAGCCGGTGGGCCGATTGCAGGCGTCCTCGCCGGTCTGGGTAAGATCATCAAGCTCGCAAACGATACGCGCCTCGCGCTGGCAGGCGTAGTAGCAGGTGGCGCAAAGGGTGGGGCAATCCTTCCGCTGGCCGGTTCGGCTGCCCTTGGGGCGGGTCTGCTGGTCAGCCAAGGGTCGTTCGCGCCGGCCCCAACACGCGATGAGGCTGCGGTTCAGCGAGACCTGGCATTCAATCGAAGCAACCTCGCTCGCCTGGAGCAGGAAGGCGCCTCAGCAAGCCGTCGCCAGAGGATTGAGCGCCGGATCACGTCAAACTTGGCGGAACTGTCTCGCATCCAGAAGGCCAGCGACGCCGCAATCCCGTCCGCTCCTGAAGTCGATACATCGGTGCCGGGCGGCTTCTCGCTTCCCCCGGCATTGCTGCAACCAGGCGGGGCCAAAGAGGATAGCCGCAGCGGTCGTGGCCGCACCGGCCTGACAGAAGCCGACATCGCCGCTATGCGCGAGGCGCTCGACCTCCAGAACGCCCTGGACCTAGCCCGAGCCAGCGGCAACAGCGCTCAAATCAAGGCGCTGGAGCGTAAGCAGGAGCTGGCGCGACTGACTGCCGATTTCGAGCGAGCTGGATATGCTGACGCCGCCACCAAGGCGCAGGATCACCTGAAGGCGCTTGATGCCATTCGCGATCGTTCCGAACAGATCGCTGATTGGGAACAGAAGAGCCTTGCATTCTGGGAGGAGCTTGGTGAAAGCGTCCGTCGCCAGAACGACCTCCTCCTCGATCGCCTGGGCTTCGAAGCCGAGATCGCCCGACTGGAAGGCGACCCCGACCGCATCAAGGAGCGGGAGCGCGAACTCTGGATCGAACAGCGGATCAACGACCTGCTGTCACTGCGGCCCGAACTGACAGCGGAAGCGCGCCGCGCCCAGGCCGAGAACGAATGGCAGCGCCTGGACACAGCCGACCAGACCGGCCGGATGCGTGACGAGTTCCGCTACGCCTTCACCGATGGGATCAAGGCCGCCATCGACGGCGACCTGGGCAGCTTCTTCGACAACCTCGCCGACCGCTTCACGACGCGGATGCTCGACAATTTGGCGGACGACTTGTTCGACCTCCTGACCGATGCGGCCAAGGGCCTGGGCAAGGAGGGCGGCGGCTTCTGGTCGTCAATCGCCAGTGGGATCGGTTCTCTCTTCAGCTTCGGCGGGGGCAGGGCGACCGGCGGCGCCATGAACGGCGGCAACTGGTATCGCGTCGGTGAGCACGGCCCCGAGGACATCCTCATGCCGCGCAACGGTTTCGCGATGCCGTTGGGCGCTCTGGCCTCTGGCGGGTCAGGACAGGCTCAAGTCCAGCGCGTCCAGCACGAGGTCATCGTCAGGCCGGAGCGGGACAGCTTCATTGCGCTATCGACGGAGACGGCCGCGCCCCTGTCGGCCCAGGCCGGCGTGGCCTCCTATCAAGCGAGCGAGGGGCAGCGGCAGCGGGCCGTTCGGATCGCGCCGTATCGCAGGGGGCGTTGATGCCGGTTCTCACCCTCCCATCCACGCCTGCGCCTGCGGGCATGGGCATCGAACTGCTGACCAACAAGAACGTGCTGGTCTCGGCTCTTGGGGGCGATGAACAGGAGCGTCAGCGCAAGGGCTCACGATACGCCCTGACCTTCACCATGCCGCCCATGAGCTACGTCACCTCAATGGCGTGGGATGATCTGAACGCCGAGGGCGCGACGGTTCTGATGGCGGTCTATCAGCCGGGGTTCGACGTTGGGTCTCCCGGCGCTCCGCGCGTGAACGGGGCAGGGCAGGGCGGCATCTTCCTGACGGTTGATGGCCTGACCCCCGGCTACGTGGTCCGCAAGGGCCAGTTCCTGAACGTCGTCACTCTGGGGCGCCACTACCTCTATCGGGCGGCTGCGGATGCGACCGCGAACGCATCGGGCCAGGCGCAAATCCAGTTGCGGACCATGCTGCGCTTCCCGCCCCAGGACAACGACGTTGTGAAGCTGGCGGAGCCGATGATTGAGGGCTTCGTGCGCGACATGAAAAGCTGGGAGGTCGGTGTCGACCGGCTGGTCGCGATCCAGTTCAAGGTGAGGGAGACCGCCTGATGGATCCTGTCCTTTCCAACGCACAGCGCCAGCCCGCCTATGTGCCGTGCGTGCTGGTTCGGATGGAGTTGCGCTCTGGCGTGGTGCGGCTGACGGACGGCGGGTTCGCGGTCTACGGCGGCGAACTCTACCTCGCGGCGCATCCCGGCATCGGCTCGCTGGACACCATCGGCCAACTGACCGAGGGCGGCTCCGGCACGACGACCCGCTCTGAACTGATGATCAACGCCGAGAGCGACGTCGCTGTCGCGGCGCTGGCCGATCCGCTGAACCAGACTGGCCTTGTCCAATGGTGGGAAGGCTCGATTGATCCAGCGACGGGTCTGCTGATCGGCCAACCCCTCCTGAAGTTCCAGGGGCAGTACGACAAGGCTCGGTTTAGCGTCGACGAGAGCAGTTGGTCGGTCGTCATCGAGTGCGGCACCGAGTCGGAGCTGCAGTTGATCCCGAACACGGACTGGCGCGCGAACGACGCCATGCACCGGAAGATCTGGGGCGAGCTGGGCCACGCCAATGTCTCGCGCCTGACCGATGCTGACTACTGGCGCACCGAGGCGCCTCCGGGGGCGATCAGCTCCAGCCGTCCCGCGCCCGGCGGGGGAGGTGGCGGCGGATTCCGCGACTGGCCTGGCGTCATCCAAAACCAAGTCTGAGGTCTCATGAACATCTGGGATGAAAGGGTGCGTGTCGCCCGGCAATGTGCTGCGCGCTTCATCGGCAAGCCCCTCGACTTCAAGCAGTACGACTGCGTGCGTCAGGCCCGCTACGTCATGCACCTGCGCAAGCAGTCCACGGGTCTGCTCAAGGGTGTGAAGTGGGGATCCGAAGCGGGGGCCTATCGCGCCATGCGCAAGCTTGGTTTCGCATCGCTCATCGAGGGCGTGGACGCGGCGGGCTTGCTGGTGATCCCGTTCTCCATGGTCCGCCCCGCCGATCTGGTGGCGATGCAGGGTGACGACGCCTTCGGCTGCAGCATCGGGGTCTACCTCGGGGACGGCTACGTCAGCGGCTACCAGGACGGCGCCGATGTCGGTGTGTCGATCAAGCTCGCGCCCGATTTCGTTCCTCTGAAAGTCTGGATGGTCTGATGGCGAAGGCTGTGAAAGCGGTCGGCACGGCGATCATGATCGTCGGTGCAGTCGTGGCGACCGGAGGCATGGCGCTGGCGATGGGCGCCGGCGTCGGTTTGCTCGGTTCGGCCAGCCTCGCGACCAGCGCTGTCCTGTCGGTGGGAAGCTTCAGCGTCTCCGCGGGTGCCTTGCTGTCGGTCGGCAGTCTTGTATCCAGCATCGGCGGTTCTCTTTCGCAGCCGAAGGTGTCGAGCGCGGGAGGCGCGCTTGGCTGGGTTGGTGATCCGAACGGCCCTCTGCACTTCGCCGCCGGACGGATCGCGGTAGGTGGCGATCTGCGCCACAAGGCCGCCTATGGCCCGAACGACCGCATGTATTTCAGCGCGGTCACGGTCGTCTCCGATGCCGGGCCGATCGACGCCTTCGAGAGCTTCACGGCGAACGACATCCCGGTCACCTTCGACGCCAGCGGCAAGGCTAACAGCTCCTACTATGCCAATGTCATGTGGCGCAGGACGCAACTGGGTTTCCAGCCTGAGGGATCGTACCTCGCCTCGCCGTCGGGCCTTCAAGGAGGGGCTTCACTCCCGAACTGGGGTGCGAGCCACAAGCTGTCAGGCAAAGCGGCTTTCATCCTCACGCTGTCCGAGAACAGCAAGCAGTCGGCCTACAAGGGGCAATATCCCAAGCCTCGCACGATCATCCGCGGGCTGCGCGTCTATGACTGGCGACGCGACAGCACCTATCCGGGCGGCTCCGGCCCCCAGCGTCTGAATGACCCGTCCACCTGGGGCTACAACGCGAACCCGATCCTGTGGTCGGTGAAGTGGCTGCTCGGGCTCTGGGAAGGTCCGACCGGCAAGGGCGCGCCGCAGGTCGACTATCAGGTCGGAGGCATCGGCACCCGCTGGGAGAATATCGACGTCGCCGCCTTCACTGAAGCGGCCAACATCGCGGACACGCACGGCTGGACCTGCGCCGCCTGGCCCTCGACCGACGACGACAAGGCTCAGGTGCTGGATGCCTTCCTGCAGGCGGGCGGGGCCTATTATATCGAGCGCGCGGGCAAGGCGTCGTGCATCCATCGTGCGGCTCCGCGCGTCAGTGTGGCCACGATCACGGCGGCTGACACGGCCGGGCCTATCGAACTCGACACCAGCGCCAGCTACCTCGACCGGAAGAACACCGGCGTCGCGACCTATCTGTCCGAGGCCGACGGATGGAAGATGACGGCCCTGCCGGAAGTCTCTTCATCCCAATGGGTGACGGAGGATGGCGGCCGCAAGCGGTCGGTGCCTGTCACCTACAGCTATGTCGACAAGGCCAAGCAGGCCGCCGAACTGATGTGCTTGGCGCTCGCTCATACGCGAGAGGGCATCTCTGGACGCATCCCGCTCAAGTCCTACATGCAGGGCATCGGGCCCGGCTCGGCCTTCACGATCACCGAACCTGAGTTCGTGCTGGATGGGCTGAAGTGTCTCTGCCTGGAAACCAGCTACGACGCGAACACCGGCGTCCACATGGTAACGTTCGTGTCGGAGACGGACGCCAAGTATCCCTACGCATTCGGGCAGACGCCCAATCCCCCGCCGCCGCCTGCCTTGACGCCGGTCGACCCCACGCACGTGTCGCCCCCGCTCCCCGGCGACTGGACGATCACCCCGCGCCCGCCTGCGCCGGGCGGCGGCCAGCTTCCCGGCTTCGACCTCGGCGGGATCGTTTCGAACGAGACGGCGACTGCGGTCATCGTTGAGTACGGGCCGACAGCGACGGGGCCGTGGACACAGGCCTATCAGGGGCCTCCGACGGTCACGACGATCCCGATCGACGGCCTCCAGCCGGGCGCGACCTATTTCGTCGCTGTTCAGTACCAGCGGGACCAGAACTACTCCGAACGGTACATCTACGGCCCCTACACGGCCCCGCTGCTAGATCCGTCTCCTACCGCCCCGACCATCGTCAGCATCAGGAACGACATAGAGGCGGCCTTCGGCGACATCTTCGACGTGTCGGAGCTGCTCGCCGATGCCCGGACCCAGTTGGACGCCCAGGGCGCAGAGATCGCGGCAGCACGGGCAGGGGAGGCCAACCTCAGCGCCCGCATTTCTGGCGTCAACCAAGCGCGCATCGACGGCGATGAGGCCAACGCCCTGGCGATCAGCGGCGTGGCGGCCCGAACTGCCAAAACCGAGGCCGACATCATCGATCTCGAAAACGCCCTGGCCAATGAGGTGACAGCACGGGCGGAATCCGTGAGCCAGGTGACGGCCAAACTCGCGGGGCGAGCCAATATCCAGATCAACGGCGGCTTCGAAAAAGGGCTCGCGGGTATTGGCTGGGGCGGCGCGTCAGTCGTTGTAGATGACGCCTGGGGCCGCAGCGTGCGGTTCATTCCTGGAGGCGGCGGAACGCAGGTCATGACGTGGCCCGCAACAGAGGTCTTTCCGTCCCGGCAATACGTCTTTTCGGCGGATATGGCGCTCTTCATGGCCGATCCCAACGAGCCGGTTGAGTCATTCTTTGCCGTTGACGGGTTCAGTGGATCGACACCGCTAGGCGCAATCCCGACTACAGTTCAAGGGCAGCTCAAAGGCACCCATGATTTCGACGGCAGCGATGCGCGTCGGCAAGCTTACGCGATCTCCTTCACGACGCCCCAAAACTGCGACCGCGTAGTTATCAAGGGTGTGGTGGCTGACCCGATCAGCGCGATCAACTATTGGTCGATCCGACAAGGCAAGCTGGAACTCGGAGGGCTGCCTGCAACGCGCTACTCGGCAGAGGCCAGCCAGGCGCAGCTTTACGCCTCCGTCACCGAGCAGTCCCTCGCCATCATCGATCTAGAGAACCAGCAGGCGCTGGCGAGCTTCCGCAAGATCGCTGAGGCTAGCGGAGCGGCGCCCGCCTATTATGAGTTCGTCTCGTCCACGAGCGGCGGGTATGCAGCCATTGCAGCGCCGGTCGTCGCTTTGCTCAACACCGTGCCTGGTGGCGATCCCCTGGTTGCGATGGAAGCCGAAGACGGCCGCGTGCGTTTCTCGGAGCCCGCCAGCGTGGTCAAGGACGGGCGCCGAGCGACGATCGGGCCGGGCTTCGGGGTGGCTGGCGACCTGCTGCTTTGGTCTGGTCCCACGACGGTCGGTTACGGCTCCGAGACCGTGGACAACGGCATTCTGGGCATCTCGGCTACGGACGGCTTCTTCGGGGGTAAGACGTCCAACGGCCCTTTTGACTCAGGCCCTCCGAGCGCGTCGGTCATAGGTCTTCCTGCTGGCTGGAACACGGTCGCAACTGTGGCGAGCAAGTACGTCTACACCAACGGCGCTTTCCTGTTGCGCGCTGACTGGCAGGCGACCCTGACGCCTAAATCTCCGCCCTCAGAGGCGCCTGTCTACGGCCTGAACTGGCGAGTGATCAGCACAAACCTGGATGGCGGCGATCAGCGGGTAGTGTCCAACGGCTATGTCGCTGGAGCAGGCGGCATTGCCAACGCTCCCATGGGCCAGCCCTACACCCTGATCGAGGGGCACGTCAGCAACAGAGGCAACCGTCGCTTCCACCTGCAACTCGCCATGAGCGGGACCGACGACGTGGTCGCCGCGTCGGCCAGAAACGCCCGCTTCCAGGGCGTCTACTATCAGACCTAGGAGATTGTGATGACAGAATTGACCGACGCCGAGAAACTGGCTGCCGCCGAGGCTGCCATGTCCGCAGCAGCAGAAGCCGCTAAAGCCGCGCGCCTGCCATCCGCCAGCGCCGCTGTGGCGCTGCTGGAAGGAAAGACTGGATCCGCCTTCCTGTCTGACCTGAAGGCCGCCATCGCCGCCAGCGTAGACGACCTCCCGCGGCCTCTCGGCACGCCCGGCGCAGAAGGCACGAAGCAAATGCTCCAGCGCATCGTCACATCGATGCAGAGTGGTCTGGATGCCGCGCAGGCTCGTGTTCAGGCGCTGCAGCCGACGCCCGCACCCGAGGCTGCCCCCGAAGCCTGACGAACCCGGTTCGTCCCCTGAAGCCCGCGCCCTGAGCGTCGGCTGCCTCTCACCTATGGCCGACATTCTTGGAGGGGCGGATGCTCGACCCGAGGGATTTCCCCGCGTTCTGGGGGCTGTGCGGCGGCGTGCTTTTCGGCGCCGTCGGTCTGGTCACCGCCTATTCCGCCAAGGCCGGCAATCCGCTGGCCCAGCGCAAGGCGTGGCTGCATCTGGGGCTCGGCGTCGTGGCCGGTCCCATTCTGGCCGAAGCGTTCACGCCCAGCCTGATCGCCGTCGTTCCCGCGCTCGACATGCGCGGGGTGGCGATGACCTTGGGCTGGATCGCGGCGAACGACCCTCGCGGCTTCTTCGGCTTCACCAAGCGCCTGGTCTATGCGGCGCTTCACGCGGTTCTAAAGGAGACACAGCGATGACCGCTCACGACTGGATGGTTCTGGCGACGGGGCTTGTTTTCCTGTCGGCCGGGGCGGTGCTGAGCCAGGTGTTCCGCCTGCTCGGGCCGACCTATCACACCAAGATCACGGCCCATTGGGCGGTGCGGGGCTTCTTCTTCGCCTCGACGCTCATTCTCGTGGCGCGGGGCCTGTCGTTCGTCTTCCCCGGCCGGGCTTTTGCGGTCCAGCACATGAGCGCCCTTGTTCCGGCATCCGCCTTCGTCGTGCTTGGCCTCTCGCTCGTCCTGCTGGAATGGGTGATGCGGGACCGGGCGCCGCCGCCGTGGACGGAGCGCCTGCTGGGCTTCGCTGTCCGCCGGGGCGTCTCTGATCAGGTGGTGGCGGAGATGGCCTTCGCCCTGCCGCCTGAACCCCACGGGCGATCGGCAAGCGAGCGGGAACCTTGCCGCTGTGTGCGCCTGTGCATGATGGCCGGGGCCGGTCTCGTCATCCTGATCATCGTGGCCGTGCTGCTTACGGCGGCGTGACGGCCCCGGTCGCTAGAGCAGGCGCTCGTTCCCGGTCAGTCGTTTGAAGAGGCTGTCAAGCGCCGCAAGCAGGTATCCACCAAGTCCAGTCATATCAGGCCAACAGGCTGTGCAGGATTTGGTTGCTAACCGGCCATCAGCTGTGATTGTCGGCCTTCTGCTTGGCGGCGCTCCCGCACCGTTCCCGAAGCTGTTGCCACGTGGCCTTGCCTTCCAGCCCGAACAAATCTGACTGCGTGTAGCCTTCCCGCAAAAGAGCCCTGCGCACTTCGCTGGGAATGCGGAAGTTGCCGCTGTCGGCCAACTCCAAGGCGCGCTCGATCACTGACGTTTGCCTCATTCCAGACCTCCCCTGTCAGGCGAGTCTGAACGCAGATGTCTCGGCTAAGGTTGCGGCGCGGGGCGAGGCTGGGCTCAACCCACGGCGATCCAGAAGAGCACGCCGAAGATCGCCAGACACAGGGCGATCAGCACAGACTCCATCACCCAGCCGACCCGGTTTCGATGCTTGCCCGGCATCTCGCGCCCCTTTTGCTGAACGGTGGTTTTTAGGCGGGATCGACGCACCTGTCCATCCTGCGAGCCGCCCCCATCACAATCTGAACTGGAGACCGACATGGACCGTAAGGCCCTGTTCGACGCCGTGCGCCCCCATGCGCCGGGCGGAAAGCTGAAGCCCGACTGGGTGCCGATGATCGACGCCCTTGCCGATGCAATGGGCCTGCCTCGGGCGGCCGACGCTCCTGGGGATCCCGACCCAGAACTGATCGCTGCATTGAAGAAGGACGAAGGGCTGCGGCTCAAAGCCTATCCCGATCCGCTTTCGCCTCGCGCAAGGACCGGCAAGGGCTCCGGCGCCCCATGGACGATCGGGTACGGCCGAGCGCGCGGCATTCAGGAAGGCCAGGTCATCACAGAAGCCACCGCCGAGGCTTGGCTGATCGAGGACGCCCGTGAGCACAACCGAGTGATCCACGCCGCCTTGCCCTGGCTGAAGCGCCTCGATCCGGTCCGCCGCCGCGTGATCGAGAACATGCACTTCAACATGGGCTGGGACGATCCGAAGACGCCGCAGCGTGAGGGGCTGTCCGGCTTCGTCAACACGCTGGCCCACGTCGAGGCCGGCCGTTACGCTCAGGCCGCCGCAGGGATGCGCGCCAGCCTGTGGGCCAAACAGGTGAAAGGCCGAGCGGAACGCCTCGCGCGTGAGATGGAGACCGGGAGGGCTGCGCAGTGATAGCCGCTCTGCTCGCACTCTGGCGCACCTTCCCGCCGCGCACCTGGCTGATCTTCGCTGTCGCCGCCGCCTTCCTGATCTTCGGGGCCTATTGCGCTCACAGGGGCGCGCAGGGCGTCCAGGACCGTCACGCGACCGAGCAAGCCAATACCGAAGCGAAGGCCGCCAGCGCACGGGAAACGGCCGCCGGCGAACGCCTGACCGACACCATCACCATCCGTGACCGGCAAGAGGAGAGAGACCATGCCGCGCAAGCCCTTCCTGACGGCGTGCCTGATGAGCGTGAGCTTAGGCGCCGCTGTCGCCAGCTGCGGGACGCTGGGCGCATCCCGCCCGCCTGTCGAGGACTTGAGGGTCCAGCCTAAGCCGGTCCCGCCGGACGACGTGCTGACCAGCCGGATCGCGGGCGAGAAGCACGACAACGCCGTAGAGGCCTGGGGCGAGGCGGGCTGGGCACAGGTCGGACGCCTGTGCCGGTTCTTCGATGAGATGGGAATGAAGGGCCTCAGTTGCCCGCCGCCGCCCGAACTTCCGCCCAGGCCAGGCTAATCCATTAGGCTCCATTACCGTCCATTAGCGTCGAGCCGTCAGGCTCCGCTACGCCCCGCCGCCCCTCACCGGGTGGCGGGGCTTTCTTCGTTTCAGGCCTTCTTCCTCAACTGGAACAGGTGGCGCGCCGTCGTCAGGTTGTCGTCCAGAGAACGCCATGCCTCGCCCTTGATTGTCCTGGCCTCAAACCGCGTCCGGCCGCTGCATCGGTTAGGCCCCATCATCACCTTGCACGACCCTCGGCGCCCCCAGAAGAAGGCGTGCGGCCCCATCACCGCAATGAGCGGCTGGGGGTCGACCCAGAGGTAGATCGCGCAGCGCTCGCACACAGAGCGGACCTGCCACTTCCGCCCGACCATCTCGCCAATGGTCAAGGCAAGGCGTGGAGATGGCTCACGCTCAGGTGGAAGTGCGGAATAGACATTCGGATCGGCACCCATGATGGCCGACACATCTACACGAGAACAAAATCAGAACAAGCTGTGCGGTTGGCGTCTGTATCCAGTTGGGAAAACGCCCGTAACCCATTGATTTATAATGCCCCGAAATCAGGCCAGTTGGGCGCTATCGTGTTGTTCTGTATAGGAGCTTTGGAGCTTCCCAAGCTGAATGTCGCGAGTTCGATTCTCGCTACCCGCTCCAATCATTTCAATGATTTATGGGCAGCCAGCCAAGTCGCCACAGGCGACAGGGTGCGGCATGCCCCGCCGTCAGAAGCTGCGCGTCAGCGACAGGGCGAAACTGCGCGGTCTTTGGGGCGTGGCGACGGTTTCTCGGCCGACGAGGAACGGGTTGCCGTAGCCGAAGGTGTCGCCCGAGCCGTTGAACAGATTGTCTATGCGGAGGGTGGCGTCCCAGGCGCCCATGGCGACGCTCGCGGCCACTTCGGACGTCACATAGTCTCCCATCTGGGTGGTGGCGACGGGGGACAATTGCTGGCTGGACGGGCCGACATAGCCGACCGAACCGCTGATCCATCCGGGCAGGCCGCCCAGCGACACCTCGCGGCGGGCGCTGGCTGCGCCCAGAACCCTGGGCACGCCCGGCAGATGGCCGCCTTCTTCTAGGGGGTAGTTCTTGTCCGCGGTCTCCAGGCGGGCGTCATTGGCCATGAAGTTGAAGTCCAACCGCCACGGGCCGTCGCGCCAGACGCCCTCGACTTCTATGCCGGTGCTGCCGCCGGAGCCGATATTGGCGGTGAAGGGAAGGCCGTCCGGAGAGACGCGGTCGGATTGAATCTCCTCCCATCGGGTCCGGAAGGCGGCGGCGCGGAGCATGAGGCGGTTGTCGAAGCCCCGCCAGCGCACGCCCGCCTCCAGGCTATAGAGCCTGTCCGGGGCGAATTCGCGAAAGGGCGGGGCCCCGGAGCCCGGTTGCCCGTACGGTTTGTCGATCAGCGCGCCGCCGTTGAAGCCGCCGACGCGATAGCCCTGGCTTTGCTGCACATAGGCGAGCAGGCTGTCGCTCACATCATACTCAAGCACGCTTTTCAGCGCGAAGTCCGCATCCTTATGCCGTCCCTCGAACTGGTCTTCGGACGCGCGGCTCTGCTGATAGGTGTGGGAAAAGATCGCGACGACGAAGTAGCGTCCGCCGACGGTGAGCTTGATGCGATCACGCGGATTCCAGGTCGCTTCGCCGAACAGGGCGGCTTCCCAGGTTTTGTCCTGCTTGACGGCCCGAAACAGTTGTTGGTCAGGCTTGAGATCGCGCAGTTCGCCGGCCCGGTCATGTTCGTATTGCGAGGCGTAGACGCCGGCGATGCCTTCAAAGGGGCCGCCTGGATGGGTGGCGACGGACATCTCCAGCGCGATCGCCTCGATGCTGTCCGCCTCGTCATAGATCAGCGGCCCGTCGCTTGCGCCCAGTGACGCGGCGGCCCTGGTCGCATCGTAGCGACGGCCGAGGTTGTGCGCCTGAAAGGCGTTGGTGATCTTCACCCGCCCCCAGCTCAAATCCCCCGTGACGGCCAGCGCCATGCCGCTGAAGTTGTTGTTGCTCGGCTCGCGTTTCGACAGGGCGCGTTCGTAGGCTCCTTGGGATTCGAAGGCGTACTGGCTGTCGTTGATCCTGATGTCCTGCCGCACCCAGCCGAGCCGCGCCTGCCACTGGGGATCAATGCGCCATAGAAACGTCATGCGCGTTCCCGAGCGCACGGTGCGGCCGGTGTCGATCAGGCCCAGATTCGTGTCGTCGATGACGCCGCCGAACCTTTCCTGATAGATGACGGTGCGCATGGCCAGGCGGTCGCGGATCAACGGCGCGTTGAAGATCACATCCGTCGAATTGCCGGAGATGGAGCCTTCGGTGAAGCTGACCCCTGCGGAGGCCTTGCCGCTGTAGGCGTCCAGTTCGGGCGGTCGGCTCACCAGCTTCAGCACCCCTCCCATGGCGCCGGCCCCATAGAGCGAAGCCTGGGGGCCGCGCAGGAGCTCGACGCGTTCCAGGTCGACCAGGCGCAGGTCCGGATCGGGCGCGTCGTAGGTCAGGCGGGTTTCGTCGAGGTACAGCCCCACCATCGCCTGCGTCTGGCCGGTCAGGGGGCTGTCGGCCAGTCCCCGCACGAACAGTTTGTTGCGGCCGGAGCCCAGGTTGGTGACGGTGAGCCCCGCCAGGCGAATGGCGAGGGCGGCGGTGTCTTGTCGCGCCGCGGCGTCAAAGACGTCTCCGTCCAGCGCGGACAGGGCGTAGGGGGCGTCGGCCAGCGCCAGATCGCGTTTCGTGGCGGTGACGATGACGTCATCGACGGCGAAAGGGACGTACTCGACCGGCGGCGCTTCGGGGGCTGTCCTCAGGGAGGGCGCAGGGCGCGGTTGGGGGCGCGGCGTGGTGATGATGTAGGTTCGATCGTCGATGCGCCGGAAGGCGCAGGCGCTCCCCTCCGTCATCAGGCGCAAGGCCGATTGGACGTCATGAGAGCCGCGGACGGCGCGCGAACGGCCGCAGGCGGCGGCGGCTCCGGCGTTGATCGAGACCCGGGCCTGAACGCCGAGTTGCAGGACGGCCGCCGTCATCGGCTGGGCGGGGATGGACAGGCGATGTCGCTCCCCGGCCTGCGCCGTCTGGCCGCCCAGCGAGAACGCAATGCCGAACAGGATGAACCCGCGTCGTCCTCTGCAGATCATCGAGCGGCTTCGCGTGACCTGAGCTGGACGGCTCCATCCGCGCGGGATGCGGAGATGGGAAGAAAGGCCTCGAGACGACGCAAGGTCGAGGCCTGGTCGTCGAGAACCAGGGTGCCTGTGAAGCGGATATCGGCGGCGTCGCCGACGGCGCGTACGGGCGTCGGATAGGCGCGGCTGAGGTCGGCGGCGACGTCCGACAGGGGGCGGTTGTCGTAAACCAGCCGCCCGGCGCGCCAGCCGGCGGTCTCGGTCGAGCCTTGCGTCACCTCGAGGGCGTGGCTGCCGTCCACCAGGGTGACGGCCTGTCCCATGGTCAGGCGGACGTTGTGGGCGGGGTCCGCCAGTTCGGAGACCCGCACGACGCCTCTGGAGACGTTGACGGTCGTGGAGCGCCCGTCGCGACGAACGTCGAAGGCCGTGCCCAAGACCTCGATCCGGCTCTCGCCGACCGTCACGCGGAAGGGGCGCTGGGCGTCGTGCGCCACGTCGAAGGCGGCTTCGGCCGACTTCATCTCGATCAACCGCTCCTTGCCGGACAGGCGGACCGAAAGTTCCGAGCCGCCGTTCATGGCGATGGACGAGCCGTCGCGGAGGGTGATCGTCTTTTGTTCGCCGGGCGCGGTGACATAGGTGGAGGGCCGATCGCTCAACAGGGGCAGAAGCAGAAGGCCTGCGGCCAGGGCGGCGGCCAGGCCTCCGCCGGCCCACCGCCAGCGTCGATTGGGCGAGCCTTTGCGGGGCGCGAGGGCGGATATCGTCGGCGCTGTCGCGGCGGCGGCCTGCGTCAAGGCGGCGTCCAGCGCGCCGCGATCATCGTCCAGGGCCGCCCATAGCTGCTCGGCTTCGGTCAGGGCGTGAGGATGATCGGGCGAGGCCGCCAGCCAGGCTTCAAGGTCCAGGTAGTCCGCCTCGGACATGTCGCCGCCGCCCAGCCGGACGGCCCAGGCCGAGGCCTGGTCGATGACGCTCTGGGAAAAGGGCGAGGTGTGGCGTGTCATGCGGCTTCAGCCCGTAGGACGAGGGGGCGTCCAGAGAAAGAGACGCCGCGGAGCGCGACGACCCACAATGAATAGCGGTGAAATCTTGATTTCATGGCCATCCGACCCGTTTCAACAGGTGGGCCAGGGCGGTGCTCAGGTACTTTTCGACCGAGCTGCGCGAGACGCCCATGCGTGCGGCGACCTCTGCGTGGGTCAGGCCTTCGATCCGGTGCAGACGAAGGGCGATGCGGACATTGGGAGGGAGCTCCTCGACGGCCGCCGCGACCCGATCGAACTTCAACCGCGCCCAGGCCGCATCCTCGGGAGAGGGGGAATCGGCGACCGATACGCCGTCAGAGCTTAGGCTCGACGCATCGGACCAGGCCTGATCCCTGGCCGAGGCGCGCTGTCGTCGCCGAACGCCGTCCAACATCAGATTGCCGCCGATCCGGTATAGGAATGCGGCGGGATTGGCGATTTCGCGCGCAGAGGTTTCCGGCAGGGCCTGAAGTCTAACGTAGATGTCCTGCACGATGTCTTCCGCACGATCAGGGCATCCGGTCCTCGTCGCAAAGAAGCGGACGAGCGCGGGGCGTCGTTCCAAGTAAACGGCCAGAAGTTCGGCTTTCGCGTTCGACGTCACGTGTGAATAGACCCCTCGATGTCAGACGTCGCCATATCCAGAAGCGGCCTTCTCCAATGCGCTGGCGTTTTCCGCAATGCGTCAAGTTGGAGTCCGGAAGAATATTTTGAATTCGATTGAGGGGAAGGCGGGGCGGCGGCGTCTCAGGTGGAGCGCCGGCATCAGGGCGCTGTGAGCCAAGACGACGACCGGAGACATCTCATGAACAGAGCGCTCATGATCGCCCCCATTCTCGCAACGGCGGGCCTTGCCGCCTGCAGCACCAAGCCGGCGCCGAACTCCGGCTTTCTCAGCAGCTACGCCGACATGCAGAAGCGCGGCGGCATAAACGAGGGCGCCTCGATTCAGCAGCGGCGCGACGACGCCGCATCCGACAGCGTTGATAGCGTCTTCTTGGAAAAGGCGGTTTTCGCTCCCCGCGTCGGCGAAGGTCTGACGGAGACGGAGCGTTCGATGGTGCTGCGCGAGGTGGATCGTCAGATCTGTTTCGAAGTCAGCGAGCGTTTTGCGGTGGTGACGACGCCGACGTCGAAGACCGCGACGGTCCGCACGGCCATCGTGCGGTTCGAAGCGACCGGCCGCGTGGGGTCCGTCGTCAGCGCCGCCAGCGGCTTCGTCGTGCCTGTCGTCACTCTGCGCGTGCCGGGTTCGACCGGCGGACTGGCTGTGGAATCGGAGTTGCTGGAGCCGGGCGACGGACGCCAGATCGCCGCCATCTCTTGGGCGCGCACCGCCCAGGTGGTGGGCATGGACACGCCTTCGCTCTCGCGCGTCGGCGACGCCTTGCAGATGGCCGAGCCGATGGGAGACGCGGTGAGAGAAGCCTTCGCCACCAAGGCCCGTAAGGAGATCAAAATTCCCTCACCGGACCCCTGCGCCGCCTACGGTCCGCGCCGGGACATCGGCCGCATGGCCGCGAGCATGGCTGTGGATTCCGTGACGGGGCTCTATTTCCCCGAAGCGGCCGGAACCGGGCCGCAGAAGGACTGATTGACCATGCGTTCTCGTTCTTGGGGGGGCATGCAGCGTGTCCTGCGGATCATGCAGACCTGGCTGGCCATGTTCTACATCCACCTGCTGGGGGTGCACCGCCCAGACGCCGGGCGTCGGCACGCGCTGGCTTTCGCGCGTCGTCGCCGCCTTGCAGGCCGGACCGCAGGGCTGAACCGACCGGCCGGGCCTTTTCTGTCAACTTCCGCCGATTGAGATCGATCATGCTTCCCCGTTCCTGGGTCGCAGGGGCGCGCCGTCCTGGGCCGACATCCCCCGCAGCGCGGCGTTCACGCCTGTACGCGCACCTGTTCCTGTGGGTCATGCAAAGCTGGCTGGCCATGTTCTACATCGGGGCCGGATACGCCAAGCTCACTCAGAAGCATGACTTGCTGGCCCTGATGATGACGTGGCCGGCTCAGGTCGATACGGAACTGCTGCGTGTGATCGGCGGGATCGAGACGGCGCTCGCCCTGTTCATCGTGGCGCCGCTGATGTCCTGGTCGCTGTTCCGTTCGGTCATGCTGGTCGGCGCTACCGGCCTTCTGGCGGTCGCCGGCGGCATGGTCGTCTTTCACACGCTCAACGGCGACATCTTCCTGGCGGCCGTGAACTGCGTGCTCCTGCTGATGTCCTTGATCATTCTTCTCGGTCGGTGGGAGTGGCGCGACCATGCCCAGCTTCGGAACGCGACCTCATGACGACCGCCCCCAGTGCGTCGGCGAATCCGGACGCGTTCACTCTCCACGACTGGGCCGCGAAAAAGGCCGCCCGGTTGATCGCCGGGCGGCCTGTCCTGTTCGGTCGGTCTGATTAGCGGGCCGCGTCGCGCGATGCAGCCGGGCCGTAGAACAGGGCGTTGAACAGCAGGCGGCTGGAGGCGCGGGCCTGGGCGCGGTTGACCACGTCGGGGCCCAGGACGATGACCCGGCCCTGACCGTGCTCCAGATCCAGCACGGCGTCGGCGCCCGCCAGCTTGTCCGAGCCGATGGCCCAGCCGCTGGAGACGGCGACCTGCTGCGGATAGCGCACCAGGGACGCGCCGTCGCCCGCGTGGCGGAAGCCCGCATTGCGGTTGAAGAAGATGTCCATCTGACGCGGCGCGCCGAAGGTCAGGGGGCGGCTGTTGTCGACCTCGGTCTTCATCACCGCGCCGGGGATGAAGAAGTCGGTCGAGGCCAGAGGCTTGCCGTCGGCGCCCGTCAGCACGTCCTGCACCGGCGCGCCCATGGCGGCGGCCAGGCGGTGGGCCGAGCCGATGGTGACGACGCTGCCGCCTGCCCGCGCGAAGGCGTCCAGCTGGGGCACGGTCTTCTCGGCGGTGATGTGGCCCAGCCAGCTGCGGTATTCGGCGGGGATGCTGTCCGGCGCCGGTTGCGGGCGCTGGGCGGCGGCGGACAGGTTGGCCGGGATCATGTCCGAGGCGAACAGCAGGACGTCGAAATCCTTGTTCAGGTCGCCCGCGTCGAGGCGCTGCGGATAGACGACCTCGAACGGATATTCGAACTGTTCGAGCATCCACTTGGTCCAGCCCGAGGCCATCGAGCCGCCGTAACGGTCGACCAGGCCGATGCGGACCGGCTTCAGCGTGATCCGCTCGCCGCTGGGCGCGCGGGCGACGGCGTGGGCGTTCAGGCCCAGGTCGCGCACGGCCGCCTCGACGATCGGGCGGGCCTTGTCGTCGGCCGGAATCCACAGGGCGCCGGGCGCCAGGGTCGCACGGCCTGCGGGGGTCTCGCCTTCCTGCCAATAGACCGGCACGCCCGCCGCCAGCAGGCGGTTGGTCAGCAGATAGCCGTTGATCGGCGCATGATCGATCAGCCAACCGGCGCGGCCCGTGCCTTCGATCTTGCCGGGCGGCGGGGCCATGACGTCGGCGACGCGCTCGGTCGGCGCCTCGAAGCCGTCGAGGATGCGGTCGAACTGGACCCCCATCTGCAGCGCCAGGGTGTAGCCGGTGGCGTCATAGGGCAGGGCGGGCGGGCCGCCCGGATACTGCAGGTCGTGCGGGTGGTCCTGCGGCTCGAACATGTCCAGCACATGCGGGCGATAGGCCTGGGCCGTCTTCACGACATAGGAGCCCGCCGGATAGGTCTTGCCCCCGATGGCGAAGGCGCGGACAGCGCGCTCGACGTCCACGCCGGTCTTGATCAGGCTGTTCAGGAAGGCGACGGCGGTGGGCAGGTCGGCCTGATCCGCCGGAATGACATAGCCGCGCGGGTCGCGACGGGCCGGGTCGCGCATGATGCGCTCATACAGGGCCGGATCGACGCCGCGTCGGGCGTCGGCCTGCGTTCCGGCCGCAGCGTTCAGCGCATCCACCGCTGAGGGGGTGAGGCGCCAGGTGTCGGTATTGCCCTTGTCGATGGCGTTCTGACCCATGCGCCAGATGTTGAACAGCGTCCGGTCCTTGTTGCGCGAGGCGTAGTTCAGCACGGCGCGGTTGATCGACTGCGAATAGTCGATCGACTGGGCGAAACGCCAGGTCTGCGGCGCGACCGGCATGGGCAGGTCGTTGCGCGGCAGCTGGTTCTGCGGGATCAGGCTGATCTGGCTGGGCGTGGGGTGGCCGGTGATCTCGGTCAGCAGGCCGACGGCGTTGTGGAAATAGGTGACGGAGCGCTCCATCCCGTTGTTCCACGTCGAATAGTTGGCCCCGCTGCGCATGGTCGAGCCGGGCTTGCCCTCTTCGATCAAACGGCTGTGCATGGCGGCCCCGACCTCGGACAGGGTGCTCATGACCAGCGGGTCGTAGTTGTAGTTGAAGGGGTCGCGGAACGGCGGCATGAAGACCACGGTCCCCGCCGGCGCCGTCTGGTGGTGGTTGTAGATGATCTGCGGGAACCACTCGCGGAAGAACTGCCGGTTGACGTTGGTCGTCTCGGCCATGGCCGACAGGTAATAGTCGCGGTTGTTATCGTGGCCGACGTACTTCTGGTACAGCACCGGGATGCTGTCGTACTCGCGCTTCAGCGGGTCTTCGTTGCGCATGTACCAGGTGGAGACCAGCTCCCACCCGTCGGGGTTCAGCGGCGCGAACAGGATGACCACATCGTCCAGGATGCGCTTGGCCTCGGCGTCCTCGGCGGTCAGCCATTCATAGAGGGCGGCGATCAGGGCCTGGGGCGGCACCGTCTCGGTGGAGTGCAGGCCGCCGTCGATCCAGACCACGGCCTTGCCCTCGGCGGCCAGGGCGCGGGCTTCCTCCTCGCTGACGCCCTCGGCCTTGGCCAGGCGGCGCGCGATCTCCTGATAGCGGTCGATATTGGCCAGGTTCTGCGGCGAGGAGACGACCGAGAGGTATTGCGTCCGCCCTTCCGACGAGCGGCCGATCTCCAGCAGCTTCATCCGGTCCGACTGCCCGGCCAGGGTGTGCAGATAGCGCTCGAACTGGGTGTAGGTGATCAGGCGATAGTCCGCGCCGACCTCATGGCCGAACGCTTCCATCGGCGTGGTCAGGGCGCGGGCGGGCGCAGCGGCCGCCGCGGCAGGGGCGGGAGAGATGGAAGCCGCCGCCTCCAGCGCCAGGGCGCTGGTCGACGAGAGGGCCAGGACAGCCAGTCCGGCGGCCAACCGGCGTGCAGAACCAAGGATGGGGCGGGACATGCGGACTCCTGATGCGTTCACTCGATCAGCCTTCTGCGAGGCTTGAGCGCAGCTTGGCGTCTTCCAGGCGTGAACGCAATTTGCATCGATCCGGTCGTCGCCGTCTCAAGAGAGTAATTTTCCTGCGCTGTCTCGGACAATTCGGGAGAGATCGCCCCTTTCCGGAATATGTTTCAGACATGAACGAATTTTCGGACTTCAGGCCGGAAAATATTCGTTTCTAGGCCGAAATTCGGCGGCCGATCCATGTCTCCCCCGCCTGGGCCTCGAGGAGTTCGTTGGAGCTCAGAGGATTTTCGTTTATTCGCTGCCTCTTCCTTCTGGGCGGGTGGGGATCCTCCATCGGTTTGTAACTGCGGTCCGGCGACGTCGGGCCTGCAAAGCTGGACGACTTTTTGTATGAAACGCTTGTTCGCCTATTTCATCGTCGGAGCCATGATATTGGGGGTTCTCACAGGGTGGGGCCTCAATCATTTCCTGACGGCGGATCAGGCCTCGGCCGCAGCGTCGAACCTGAATCTGATCACCGACGTCTTCCTGCGCCTGATCAAGATGATCATCGCGCCGCTGGTGTTCACGACTCTGGTGGCGGGCATCGCGCACATGGAGGACGCCGCTTCGGTGGGGCGGATCGGCGTCAAGACCATGACCTGGTTCATCGGCGCCTCGATCGTGTCGCTGGTGCTGGGTCTGGTGATGGTTCAACTGCTGCAGCCGGGCGCGAACATGCATCTGCCTGAGGCCGTGGCGGCCAGCGCGCCGGCGGCTTCGACGGACGCCTTCTCGCTGCATGGCTTCATCACCCATCTGGTGCCGACCTCGATCTTCGACGCCATGGCCAAGAACGAGATCCTGCAGATCGTCGTCTTCTCGGTCTTCGTCGGCACGGCGGTCGCCGCCCTGGACGACAAGGCTCCGGCGGTGCTGCACCTGGTCGAACAGGCCGCCTCCATCATGCTGAAGGTGACCGAGTTCGTGATGAAGCTGGCGCCCTTCGCCATCTTCGCCGCCCTGGCCTCGACCATCGCCACCCAGGGTCTCGAGATGCTGGGCACCTACGCCAAGTTCGTGCTGGGCTTCTACGGCTCCATGGGCGTGCTGTGGGGTCTGCTGTTCCTGGCCGGCGCCGTGGTGCTGGGCAAGCGGGTGATCCCGCTGTTCCGCGAGATCCGCACCCCGACCCTGCTGGCCTTCTCGACGGCCAGCTCGGAAGCCGCCTATCCGCGCATCCTGGAGGCCCTGCCCAAGGTGGGCGTGCGCCGTCGCATCGTCAGCTTCGTCCTGCCGCTGGGTTATTCGTTCAACCTGGACGGGTCGATGCTCTACTGCACCTTCGGCACCATGTTCATCATGCAGGCTCACGGCGTGCAGTTGAGCGTGTCGCAACAGATCTTCATGCTGCTGCTGCTGATGGTGACGTCCAAGGGCATCGCCGGCATTCCGCGCGCATCGCTGGTGGTGATCATGGCGACCTTGACCTACTTCGGCCTGCCCGAGGCGTGGATCGCCATCGTCCTGGGCGTCGACCACCTGCTCGACATGGGCCGCTCGGCCACCAACGTCGTCGGCAACTCGGTCGCCGCCGCGGTGGTCGCCAAGTGGGAAGGCGAACTGGACGACATGCCTGTGGGCGACGGGCCTGTGGACGGGGCTGACGGGGCGGAGCGCCCGGCGGCGGCCTGACGGTCAGATAGACGATCAAGCGAGAGCGGCGGCCCTGCGAAGGGTCGCCGTTTTCAATTGCGTTTCGGGCGACGCGCTGCGGTCGCCTTCAGTGAGCGGTCAGATGGGTCGCGAATCTGTCAATTGCAGCGAGGCTTTGTCTTGAAATGTGAAATTCAAGACTCAAAAAGCAATAAGCGTGCGTCTTCTGTGGATATGCGTTAAGGTATCGTTAGTGCTCAGGCGTTGCTTACGTTGAAGATGCCGCCGGTTTCGAGCGAGGCCGTGCGCCAGTCCTGGAGCGTTGGCGTTGGAACAATCTGTGTGGGAGGCCGGTCGGGCAGGACGCCGGGCCGCAGAGGGGGCGTGGTTCGCCCCGGACAGACGATCGAACCCGGATCGCCGTCGACGGCCATTGACGGCGGCCGCCGACGATGTCGAAGGGCAGTGCAATCGCGCCCTGGCCGCCTGGATCGATCACGAGATGCGCGCGCGCCTGCTGGTCACGCGGATGCTGGAGGTGGTGTGGCTGAATGAGGCCGCGCGCGCGCTCCAGGAAGACGGCGACCTGTTCGGGGTCGAAGGGGGGCGGCTGTCCCTGCGGTCGCGCGCCCTGCCGCGTCTGATGGCGCAGGCGCGATCAGATGAAACGCGGTGTCTGGCGACGCCGGGGTCTGACGGACGGACCTGGGTGATTTGGGCGCGCGAGGTGGCGTCGGCACCGACCTGCCTGATCGGCCTGACCCTGCAGTGCGTCGGCGGCGAAACGCGCTTCCAGGCCCTGATCGAGACCCACCTCTTGTCGCCGTCCGAAGGGCGGATCGTGGAGATGTTGCTGGCGGGGAACGAGACCGGCCGCATCGCCCAGATCATGGACGTCTCGCTGGAGACGGTCCGGTCCCACCTCAAGCGCGCCTATCAGAAGATGGGCGTGCGCAGCCGCGGCGAACTGTTCGCCCAGGCTCTGGCTTTCGTGGTCCCTTGAGCGAAGGCGTTTAGCGCGCGCTCGGCGTCGTCAGCGGCGCGACCGCCGTCGGCGTGGCTTCGACGGCCTTGTCGATCAGCAGAGGCCCCATGGCGAAGGCGGCCACGGCGGCGCCGGCCGACAGGGCCAGCACGGCCACCACCCCATAGGCGATCAGCGAGCGAGACCGGCGACGGCGAAACCCGCCCGGCCGCACGTTTCGCACCAGCACATAGGGGCGGTTGGTGAAGGCTTCGGAGCCGATGATGTTGTGCTGGGACAAAGAAGACGCTCCCGACTTTTCCTTGAACGGAACGCCTCAGAGAGCGGCTTCTTGGGGCCAAAGGATGGCGAACGCCGGTCAAACGACGACGGCCGCGCAGAGGCGCGGCCGTCGAAAAACTGCTCAGCTAACGGCCTAGTTTACGGCCCAGCTAACGGCTCAGCTAAGGGGCTCAGCCCCCCAGGGTGACGTTGACGGCGCGGCCGCCGCGCGTCTGCACCCGACGCATCAGCACCATGACGCTGTCGCCGGCCTTGACCGGGGCGATCAGGAACCAGCTTCCGTCCGGCAGGCCGGAGAAGCGGAAGCCGCCGTCGGCGCAGGGCTCGGCCCGTTCATAGGAGCGATAGTCGGCGCCCTGCTCGCCGGCCGATCGGGCGCGCACCACGGCGGCCGGGACGGCGGCGCGATCGGCGGCGCCATACAGGCGGTCGATGCGGGCGCGGGTGTAGCGGGTGTCAGGGATCAGGCCGACGTTGCCGGCGCACTGAAAGACGCGACCGTCCTGAGCGAAGGCCACGCGGCCCTCGATCGAGGCCTGCCCCGCGCGGGTCGACCAGGCGAAATCATCGGCGTTGAAGACGGCGGGGCCGACGGCGCTGCCCCCCATCGGGGTCGTGGCGCAGGCGGAAAGAGCCAGACCGCCGATCACGAGGGCGGCCAGCCCCTTGAGGCGGGCGGGCGAGCGCGAGAAGGTGGTCATGGTGGCGGCTCCCGGTTTCAGTTCAGGCGTCGGCCCGGCATGACCTTGCAGGGCAGGGCGAGTCAAGGTTGCTCGCCGTCGCGCCCTGTTCCAAAAGGGGGCCGTAGACCGGACGAAAGAGGCCGGCCGTAAACAAAATCAGGGAATTCATGACCGTCACCATCGACGACATCCGCGAGGCGCAAAAACGCATCGCCGGTCAGGTCGACCGCACGCCCGTCCGCTATTCGCGCCGCCTGTCGCAACTGACCGGCGCCGAGATCTGGATCAAGTTCGACAATCTGCACTTCACCGGCAGCTTCAAGGAGCGCGGCGCCCTGAACCGGCTGCTGCAGCTGACGCCGGACGAGAAAAAACGCGGCGTCGTCGCCGCCTCGGCGGGCAACCACGCCCAGGCCCTGGCCTATCACGGCGGCCGTCTGGGCGTGCCCGTGACCATCGTCATGCCCGAAGGCACCCCCTTCGTGAAGGTGGACGGCACCCGCGCCCACGGCGCCAATGTGGTCATCCACGGCCTCGACTTCTCCGGTTCGACCGAGGAGGCCAAGCGCCTTCAGGCCGAGCACGGCTATGTCTTCGTCTCGGCCTTCGACGACGAGGGCATCGTCGCGGGGCAAGGCGTCTGCGGCCTGGAGTTTCTGGAGGACGCGCCGGACCTGGACGCCCTGATCATCCCCATCGGCGGCGGCGGCCTGATCGCGGGCAGCGCCATCGCCGCCAAGGCGATGAAGCCGGAGATCAAGGTCTTCGGCGTCGAGGCCGCCCGCTATCCGTCCTTTACGGCGCGCCGTCGCGGCGAACCGGCCAAGTGCAGCGGACAAACGATCGCCGAGGGCATCGCCATCAAGGCCGTGGGGGAAATCCCCTTCGCCCTGGCCGACAGCCTGATCGACGAGGTCTTCGTCTGTGAAGAGGCCGACTTCGAAAAGGGCGTGGCCCTGCTGGCGACCTTGGAGAAGACGGTGGCCGAGGGCGCCGGGGCCGGCGGCCTGGCCGCCATCCTAGCCAATCCGGAACGCTTCAAGGGCATGAAGGTCGGCGTCGAGCTGACCGGCGGCAACATCGACGCCCGCATGTTGGCCGTGGTGCTGAACCGTGAAATGGTCCGCGAGAAGCGGCTGATCGTCTATCGCATCCTGGGCGACGACCGCCCCGGCATGCTGTCGGCCATGGCCGCCGTGATCGGCGGGCGGGGCGGCAACATCATCGACGTGGTGCACAACCGGCTGGCGCTGGACGTGCCCGCCAAGGGAGCCGAGTTCGACATCATGGTCGAGACCCGCGATTCCCGTCATGCCGAGGAAATCGGCGCCGCCTTGAAGGACCAGGGTTATGAACTTCGCATGGGCTAGGCGCCCCCTCGGCGCCGCCATGGCCGTGACGGCTCTTCTGGCCCTCTCCGCTTGCAGCCGACCGTCCGGCGCGCCTGAAGACCTGGCCAAGAACGCGGCTGAATCCGCCGCCTTCATGAAGCAGAACGCCTCGGAAGAGGGCGTGCAGACCCTGCCGTCCGGCCTGCAGTACAAGGTCGTGGCCTCCGGTCCGGCGGGCGGCGTCAGCCCCGATCGCAATGACCTGGTCAGGGTCGACTATGAAGGCACGCTGACGGACGGCACGGTGTTCGACAGCTCGTTCAAGCGCGGCGCCCCGGCGGTCTTCTCGCCCGAGGGCGTGGTGCCCGGCTGGACCGAGGCCCTGCAACTGATGAAGCCCGGCGACGAGTGGATTCTCTTCCTGCCGCCCGAGCTGGGCTACGGCGAGATGGGCGGCCCGCCGATGATCCCCGGCAATGCGGTGCTGGTGTTCCGCCTCAAGCTGCTGGACGTGGCTCCCGTGCCCGGCGGCGGCCGCGGCGTGGGCCAGGCGATGGGCTGATCTTCCTTCTCCCCTTGCGGGAGAAGGTGTCAGGCGAAGCCTGACGGATGAGGGGTTTCTCCGCGGGGGAAGCCCCTTTTTTGCTAGGTTTGAGGGCGGCGAGACCCCTCATCCGACCCGCTGCGCGGGCCGCCTTCTCCCGCAAGGGGAGAAGGACGCCATTCCTGCTTCACAGCTTCATCTGTCTCGCTTGCCCGCCGCGTCTCGCGCAACTCGGCGAACCGCTCCGGCGATAGCTGCGACAACGCCCACACCGCCGCCCCGCGCACTACGGGGGCCGGATCGTCCAGCAGCCGCTCGACCGCCCCGATCAACGTGGCCTCGCCCGAGTTCCCCGCCGCATAGAGCGCATTGCGAGTGAAGCGATCGCGGCCGATCCGCTTGACCGGGCTCTTGGCGAACAGGGCGCGGAAGGCGGGGTCGTCCAGCGCCAGCAGGTCCGCCAGCGGCGGCGACTTCAGCGCGTCGCGGGCCTGCAGCCGCGTCTCCGAGGCTTCCTGCGCGAACTTGTTCCACGGACAGGCGGCCAGGCAGTCGTCGCAGCCGTAGATGCGGTTGCCCGTCGCGATGCGGAACTCGTGCGGCCAGGCGCCGGCATATTCGATGGTCAGGTATGAGAGGCAGCGTCGGGCGTCGATCTGGAACGGCGCCGGAAAGGCCTGCGTCGGACAGGCGTCCAGACAGGCGGTGCAGCGGCCGCAATGCTCGACCTCGGCCTCGTCCGCCTCGATCTCGGCGGCGGTCAGTATGGTCCCCAGGAACAGCCAGTTGCCGTGGGTGCGGCTGAGCAGATTGGTGTGCTTGCCCTGCCAGCCCAGGCCCGCCCGCTGGGCCAACGGCTTCTCCATCAGGGGGGCGGTGTCGACGAAGACCTTGACCTCCTGGCCCAGCCGCGCGGCGATCTGGCCGGCCAGGATCTTCAGCCGCCCCTTGATGACCTCATGATAGTCGTCGCCGCGCGCATAGACGGAGATATAGCCCGCCGACGCCTCCTCCAACTCGGGCCGGGGGTCTTCGTCGGGGCCGTAGTTCATGCCCAGGACGATGGCGGTCTTCGCCCCGTCCCACATGGCGGTGGGGTGAGCGCGGCGCTCAAGCGTCGTCTCCATCCAGCCCATGTCGCCGTGACGGCCCGCGTCGATGAAATGGGCCAGCTTCTCGCCCGCGCTCCACGGATCGCTGGCCGAGGCGAAGCGGCACACGCCGAAGCCCAGTTCGGCGGCGCGCTGTCGGATGAAGATGCGGGGATCGGCCGCCATGAGGGCGCTTTAGCCCTGAGGGGCCTCAGAAGTCGAGGTCGGCGTACCAGGGCGCCGGGTGCACGCCGGGGAAGCGGTCGCCCAGCAGCGGCCGGAAACAGGGGCGCGACTTCAGCTTGGAGTACCACAGCTTCAGCGACGGCCAGGACGCCCAGGCGATCTCGCCGAAATAGTCCAGCACTGACAGATGGCCCGCCGCGATCAGGTCGGCCTGGCTGAGACGGCGTCCGGCCAGCCACTCGCGTCCCGCCGCCAGCGGCTCCAGCACCGTCAGATGGCTTTTCAGCGCTTCGCGGCCTTCACGCAGCATCCGCGCGTCGGGCGGGCCGAGCCGCAGCAGGGGCTTCTCCATCCGCTCATGCAGCAGGACGGCGTCCACTTCGTCGGAGAAGCGACGGCTGAACCAGGTCGCCAGACGGCGCGCCTCGGCCCGCTCGGCCGCATCGGCGGGCAGCAGGAAGTCGCCCTTGGAACGGTCTTCCAGCCAGCCCAGGACGGCGTCCAGCTCGCACAGGGTCAGGGGCCGGTTCTTTTCCGTCGTCGTCAGCACAGGCGGCATGCCCGAGGGGTTCAGCTCGAACAGGGGGCAGTCGTCCTCCCACGGGCGGACGGCTTCCTCGCTATAGTCGACCTTGGCCTCGCCCAGCGCCAGCCGCGCCGTGCGCGAAGCCGGGTGATAGGCGAAATGATAGAGGACGGCGGGCGTGGTCATCGTGCGCCTTCATGCGCCCGCGCGCGTTAAGGCTCCGTTTACCGCGCGCGATTGTCGCAGGGGGTCAGGACCAGGGGCCGCTGCGGGCCACAGGCGCGTCGGGCGCGGTCGATTCCGGCGCCGTCGGGCGGGGCGGAGTGAAGGCGCCGCCGTGCGGTTCGGCCGCGCCGCGCGGGTCGGCGTGGATCAGGATGTCGGCGTGGGGAAAGACCTTCAGCACCCGCTTCTCGGCGTCCAGGATGATGTCGTGCGCGGCCTTCAGGCTGAGGTCGGGGTCCAGGTCGACGTGCATCTGCACCATCAGGGCCTGGCCCGCCATGCGGGTGCGCAACTGGTGGACGTTGGCGACGCGGGCGTCCTCGGTCACGGCGGCGACGATGGCGGCGCGCTCCTCGTCCGAGGCGGCCCGGTCCA
>NZ_GL883084.1:555599-564579 GCF_000204035.1 Brevundimonas diminuta ATCC 11568 | reverse complement strand
GCGACCACCAGGCCCGCCGCCGCGTCCAGTCCCGGCGCCTGGAGGAAGGCGCCCGAGATCACTCCGACCAGCACCACCACATTGGCGGCCAGATCGGCGGCGTAGTGGGCGCGGTCGCCCGCCACGGCCAGGGAGCCGGTCTTCTTCATCGCCTGGGTCTGCATCCACACCAGACCCGCCGTGACGGCGATGGATAGGAGGACCACGCCCACGGCCCAGCCGCCCGAGGTGACGGGGCGGGGATCGAAGATGCGCTGCACCGCCTCCCAGCCGATGAAGACGCCCGAGGCCAGCACCATGCCCGCCTGCACCAGCGAAGCCAGACCTTCGGCCTTGCCGTGACCATAGCGGTGGTCGTCGTCGGGCGGGGCGGCGGCCCAACGCACGGCGAAGAAGGTCGCCAGCGACGCCACCAGGTCCAACGCCGAATCCGCCAGGCTGGCCAGGATGGAGACCGAGCCGGACGCCCCCAGGGCGAAGGCCTTCATGACGATCAGCAGGACCGCCGTCGCCACCGACAAGGTGGTGATCCGGCGCGTGGTCTCATGGGCGGCGTCGAGGGGAGAGGCGGTCATTTCCCTGCCCTTGTCGCCCAAAACAGCGCCCGCGCCAATGGCGGCGGCGGGGCGGGGACGCTATGGAGAGGAGACGGGACGCCGCAGGGCGCAGCGCGCCCGACGTAAAGATCGAGACGGAGCATTCATGGCGGACTGGCTGACGGCGATCCTTCTGGGTCTGGTCGAAGGGTTGACCGAGTTCATTCCGGTGTCGTCCACCGGCCACCTGCTGCTGCTGGGGCATTTCCTCGGCTTTGAAAGCACCGGCAAGACGTTCGAGATCGTCATCCAGCTGGGCGCTCTGCTGGCCATCATCAGCGTCTATTTCAAACGGCTATGGACCCTGGCAACGCGCTGGCCCTTCGACCCGGAGGCGCGGCGCTTCCTGATCGGCCTGCTGGTCGCCTTCCTGCCGGCGGCGGCGATCGGCTATTTCGCCTACGAATTCATCAAGACGGTGCTGTTCGAGACGCCGCTGGTGATCTGCGTCGCCCTGATCATCGGCGGGGTGCTGCTGCTGTGGCTGGACCGGATGAGCAAGGTTCCAGCCTATCTCGATGCGGACCGCTATCCTTTCCGGGTCTATTTCCTGATCGGCCTGTTCCAGTGCCTGGCCATGATCCCCGGCGTGTCGCGTTCGGGCGCCACCATCGCCGGCGGCCTGCTGCTGGGCACGGACAAGCGGTCGGCGGCCGAATTCAGCTTCTTCCTGGCCCTGCCGACCATGGGCGCGGCGGTCTTCTATGACCTGTTCAAGAACCGCGACGTGCTGGACTTCAGCGACCTGGGCCTGATCGCCATCGGCTTCATCGCCGCCTTCGTCTCGGCCCTGGCCGTGGTGCGCTTCCTGCTCGACTTCGTGTCCAAGCGCGGCTTCGGCCCCTTCGCCTGGTGGCGCATCGTGGTCGGCGTCGTCGGCATCATCGGCCTGGGCGTGACGGGCGCGCTTTAAGCTTTTCCTCCCCACTGCGTGGGGAGGGGGACCGCAGCGGTGGAGGGGCCTAGCGATGGCGGAACCAAGCCGCCCCTCCGCCTCGTCAGCTATCGCCGACGATCCACCTCCCCATTGCATGGGGAGGAGAAGATCAGGCGGCGGGGCTTTCGGCGTACTGGCCCCCGTCGCGGTAGCGCCACAGATAGCTCGGCGCGATGGCTTCCAGGCCCGAAGGCTCGACGCCCAGATCGGCCAGGCCCTTGGCGCCCGGCGTCACGACGTTGTCGCTCTCCAGCAGCACGACCTGATCCTTGGTCAGGGCCGGGGTCAGGCCGATCACGGCCGGGATTTGGGCCAGGGAGCCGATCAGACGCGCGACCGGGAAGGGCAGGGGCAGCAGGATGTTCCTGCGGTTGGTCTCGCGCAGGATGAACTTCAGGATGTCCTCGAAGGTCCAGACCGACGGGCCGCCCAGTTCATAGGTCTCGCCCGCCGCTTCGGCGGCGACGGTCGCGCGGGCGATCGCCTCGGCGGCGTCGGCGACATAGACTGGCTGGAACTTCGTCTGGCCGCCGCCGATCAACGGCAGGACCGGCGACCAGGTCGCCATGGCGGCGAAGCGGTTTAGGAACTGGTCGCCCGAGCCGAAGACGATCGACGGGCGCACGATGACCGCGCCGGGGAAGGCGGCGCGCACGGCGGCCTCGGCCTCGCCCTTGGTGCGGGCGTAGTCGGCCTTGCCGTTGGCGTCGGCGCCCAGGGCCGAGATGTGGGTCAGACGTTTGGCGCCCGCCGCCCTGGCCGCCTCGGCGACATTGGTCGCGCCCTCGACGTGCAGGGTCTGGAACTTGCGGCCGCCGGTCTCGAACAGGATGCCGACCAGGTTGATCACGGCGTCGGCGCCGCGCACGGCCTCGGCTACGGCGGCCTTGTCGGTAATGTCGCAGCGGACGACCTGAACCTGGCCGACGTCGCCGGCCATGTGCAGCACGGGCGCGCTCTTGGCGTTGCGCGCGGCGACGCGCACGCGCCAGCCGCGACGGGCCAGGGCGCGCACCACCTGGGTTCCGATGAAGCCCGAGCCTCCGAACACGGTGACCAGACCGGGGGCGAAATCAGCCATCTCAGACGCTCCAACGCCAAGCCCCGGCCGCACACGCAGCCGGAGGCGAAAATCTCATGGGCGGGGCTTAACCGAAGCGGCCCCGCCCCGCAACGAGAAGGGGCGGGATTCCGCCCGATCCGCCAGCCCCTTCAGCCGGCCCCCTCAGTCCGCGCGGTGGACGATGCGCCCGCCCACGACCGTCAGCACGGCCCGGCCCTTGGTGATGTCGGCGGCGGGGACGGTCATCAGGTCGATGTCGAAGGCGGTGAAGTCGCCGCGCTTGCCCACCGCGATGGTGCCCAGTTCGTCCTCGCGGAAGCTGGCGTAGGCGGGCCACAGGGTGAACATCTTCAGCGCCGTCGCCCGATCGACCGCTTCGTTCGGGCGCCAGTCCGGCCCCTGGAAGCCGTTCAGGTCGCGCCGCGCCACGGCGGCGTAAAACTCGATCAGCGGATCGCCCCGCTCGACCGGCGCATCCGAGCCGCCGACCACGATCACCCCGCGATCCACCAGCGTATGCCAGGCGTAGGCCCCGTCCAGCCGCGCGTCGCCCAGGCGGTCGGCGGCGAAATGCAGGTCGCCGATGGCGTGGCTGGGCTGCATGGAGGCGATGATCGGCAACTCGTCGAAGTAGTGATAGTCGCTGGGCCGGATGATCTGGGCGTGCTCGATGCGCCAGCGCGGATCGGCCAGCTTCCACTCGGCCTTCGGCACGGAACGCAGGGCTTCTTCATACCAGGCGGCGACATCGTGGTTGCCCTGATCGCCGATGGCGTGGGTGGCGATCTGGACGCCGGTGCGCAACGCCTCCTGATACAGGGGCATGACCTCTTCGCGCGAGGTGCGCATCAGGCCGGTGGTGTCCGGGCGATCCGAATAGGGCTCGAACAGCTTGGCCCCGCGCGAGCCCAGGGCGCCGTCGGCGTAGAATTTGATCGCCCGCGTGATGACCAGGCCGTCGCCCGCGTCGCGCGGGCCGCCTGCCATCAGGGCGCGCGCGTCGCCCATGTCGATGTTGTTGTAGACGCGGGCCGTGGCCTCGCCGTCGCGCGCCATCTGCTCCAGCAGGGGCACGTCCTTCCACGGCGCGCTCATGAAGTGAATGCCGGTCCAGCCGTAGCGGGCGTAGACGTCGAAGCCCGCGCGATAGGCCGCGCGCGTGGCCGCCGCATCAGCCTGCGGCGCCAGGCCCGCGATCAGGTCGCCCGAGGCGTCGACCAGCAGGCCCGTCGGCCGGCCGTCCGGTCCCTTCAGGATGTCCCCGCCCGAGGGCGAGGGCGTCGAGGCGTCGATCCCCGCCGCCTTCATCGCCGCGCTGGATACGGCCACCGCATGGCCGTCGGCGCGGGTCAGCATCACGATCCGGCCCGGCGCGGCGGCGTCCAGATCGACGGCGGTCAGGAAGCGCTTCTCGGGCCAATGGGTCTCGATCCAGCCGCGGCCGACGATGACGCCCTCGGGATGGGCTTCGGCCCAGGCGCGGAGCCTCTGCATGGCTTCGACGACCGAAGCGGAGCCTTCCAGGTTCAGCGTCGTTTCGCGCCAGCCGATGCCGTCCAGGTGGGCGTGGCCGTCGGTGAAGCCAGGGAACAGCGCCGCCCCCTTCAGGTCCACCACCTCCAGCCCCTCGGCCGACGGGGCGCCGTTCGCCGCGCCGACATAGGCGATGCGCCCGTCGCGCACGACCACCACCTCGGCGGTCGGCCGGGCTTCGTCGCCGGTATGGATCGGCCCGCCCCGGATCAGCAGGTTCTGGGCGTAGGCCGCGGGCGCGGCCGCCAGCATCAGGGCGGCGGCCAGGGACAGGGTCTTCAGGGTTCGGATCATCAGCGCCTCCAGTCGCGGCGCAGGGGAGCCGCAGCCGGGCTTGGCGTCAAGCGATCCTGCGCGCATCATCGCCGCATGAAGCTGTTCACCATCGGCTATGAAGGCGCGACGCAGGCCCAGGTCATCGACCGGCTGAAGGCGGCGGGGGTCGAACTGGTCGCCGACGTGCGGGCGGTCGCTTCGTCGCGCATCGCGGGCTTTTCCAAGACCGTGCTGGGCGAAAGCCTGAAGGCCGAGGGGCTGGACTATCTGCAACTGCGCGCCCTGGGTACGCCCAAGGCCGGGCGCGACGCGGCGCGCAAGGGCGACGCCGCGACCATGCGCGCCGTCTTCAGCGCCCATATGCAGGAACCGGACGCCGAGGCCGCCTTCCAGCAACTGCGCCATGTGGCGGGCGAACGGCGCGTCGCCCTGCTGTGCTTCGAGGCCGACGCCTGCGGCTGCCACCGCTCCATCCTCGCGGACCGGCTGGCGCGCGAGGACGGGGCGGAGGTGACGAACCTCTAGACGGCCTTACGGACGCCCCACCACCTGATCGACCGAGTTGCTGGTGACCGGGTGGTACAGCGGCCGGGCCTTGGCGTAGATGCGCGTGGCGATCGGGCGGCCCCAGTCGCCTTCGGCCCACAGGGTCTGGAACAGCGGCAGGACGAATTTGCGCCGTCCCTGGCTGGTCAGGAAGCGGTCGGCCACAGCCACGGCGGGCTCGTAGCGGTTGGCCAGGGCGGCCTGCAGCCAGGCGAAGACCAGTTCGGCGTTGCCTTCGCGGTCCAGCTTCAGCGTGCTTTCCAGATCGGCCAGCTGGGCCGGGCTCAGCCAGTCGGCGCCCGCCGCCAGCCCCTCGGGCCGCCACGATAGGAAGCGCAGGCGCTGCTGGGTGTTCCAGTCCTTCCACGGCACGGCCGAGGCCGGGCCCTTGGCGACGTAGAAGGCGCGGGCGGCCGCATCGACCGGCTCGAAAGCGTGCGACACCGGCGCCTGGACGTTGGACGGCAGACCCGGTTCATAGACCCAGGCGTTCAGCTGCAGCCGTTGCTCCAGGGCCGCGTCGCCCTTGATCAGGTGCGTGCGGATGTCCTGAAGGAAGCGTTCCGACGTCATCGGCCGCCAGGCGTTGCGCTCGAAATAGCCGCGCAGCCAGGCGTCGAACTTCTCGCGCCCGGCGATCTGTTCGATGGTCCGCAGGAAGGCGGCGCCCTTGTCATAGGCGATGGTGTTCATGCCGTCGTCGGGATCGCGCCCGGTCAGCTCCAGGTGCAGGCGGGTGTCGGCCGGGGCCAGCTCCTTCAACTCGTCCTGCAGCCCGCTCCAGGCCAGAACCTGCTCCTGCACGGCGGCGTCGCGGCCGTAGACGGCCTCCATGATCCGGTTCTCGAAATAGGAGGTGAAGCCTTCGTTCAGCCAGAAGTCGTCCCAGGTGGCGTTGGTCACCAGGTTGCCCGACCAGGAGTGCGCCAGCTCGTGCGCCACCAGCGAGACCAGCGACCGGTCCCCGGCGATGATGGTCGGGGTGGCGAAGGTCAGCATGGGGTTCTCCATGCCGCCGAAGGGGAAGCTGGGCGGCAGGACCAGCAGGTCGTAGCGGCCCCAGCGATAGGGGCCGTACAGGGCCTCGGCCGCGTCCACCATCTCGGCGGTCGGCTGAAGCTCGTGCGCCGAGGCCTGAAGCTGGCTCGGCTCGGCCCAGACGCCGGTGCGCTCGTCGAACGGGGCGAAGGCCAGGTCGCCGACGGCGACGGCGATCAGATAGGGCGGGATCGGGTTGTCCAGCTTGAAGCGCCAGGCCTTGGTCCCGGCGCCGGCCGCCTCGCCCTTCGGCGTCAACTGCTCGGCCGACATGACGACGGTCAGATCAGCCGGGGCGGTGATGCGGGCGGTGTAGGACTGGCGGACGCCCGGGCTGTCCTGGGTCGGGATCCAGGTGCGGGTCAGGATTGCCTGGCCCTGGCTGAACAGATAGGGCTTCTGGCCGCCCGCCGTCTGTTGCGGGCTGAGCCACTGCAGGGCCGAGGCGTCGGGGCGAGTGGAATAGTCGATGACGATCTTCTGCGTCTCGCCGCCTTGGAAGGCCGGGATGCGCACGGTCAGGGGCTGGCCCTTGATCGGATCAGACGCGCCCAGGCTCCATTGCAGGGCGCGGCCCTGGGCGTCGGTCACGCCCTTGATGTCCAGCATCTTGGCGTCCAGCACCACCTCGGTCGCGCCGGGACGGCCGGTCACGTCCAGCGTGGCCTTGCCCGACAAGGTCTTGGCGGCGAAGTCGGCGGCCAGGTCCAGGTCGACGTGCGTCACCCGCGCCTCGGCCGGGCGGGCGTAGGAGTGGGCGTCGTTGACGTAGTCGGTCGCGGGGGCCGGGGCCGGCGCGGCGGGGACCAGCGGAGTCATGGGGGTGATCTCTCCGGTCGTGGCGCAGGCGCCCAGGGACGTGGCGAGGGCGGCGGCGAGGGCGAGGGCGGAAACCCGCCCGACCAGCTTCAGGGTCATCGAACGCTCCGTATTCAGATGCGCCCGAAAAGGCCCCCTCGCGCCCGAAAGATCAAGCCTTTGCTGCGGGCGGCGGCAGGTGATGCGCCTTGAACAAACGCCCCTTCTCGGCCGCCAGCACCAGCAGCAGGGCCGCGACGCCCAGCAGGACGAAGCCCACGGTCATCGGCACGGTCGAACCGTCGAACTGCTGGCCGATGGCGAAGCCCAGCAGGGCCCCGCCGATCGAGGAGATGAAGCCCTGGGCCGAGGAGGCCGTGCCCGCGATATGGCCCATCGGCTCCATGGCCATGGCGCCGAAATTGCCGGCGATGAAGCCGAAGCAGAACATCTTGCAGGCCTGCAGCGCGGCGAACATCCACAGGCTGTCGTGGCCCAGGTAGGCGATGACGGCGTGCAGGGCGCTGAAGCCGATGAAGCCGATCAGGGCCGTGTGCGCGATCAGGCGCGAGCCCAGCTTCTCGACCAGGCGGGCGTTCAGGATCGAGGCCACGGCGATGCCCGCCGCCACCAGGGCGAAGACGACTGGGAACAGGCCCGGCGCCTTGAACACGTCGAAGAAGATCTGCTGCGAGGAGTTGATGAAGCCGAACAGCGCCCCGCTGATGACCGTCATGGCCAGGGTGTAGCCCATCCCCTGACGGTGGATCAGGGCGAAGCGGAAGGCGCCGGCGATGCGGCCGAGATTGATCGGCATCCGGTCTTCGGGATGCAGGGTCTCGGGCAGGCGCAACCCGGCCCAGATCAGGAAGGCCCCGCCCGACAGGGCGAAGACGCCGAAGATCCACGGCCAGGGCGCGACCAGCATGATCATCTGCCCCACGGCGGGCGCGATGATCGGCACGCCCAGAAAGACCAGGAAGCTCAGCGACATGACGCGCGCCATGGTCCGTCCGACATAGCGGTCGCGCACGATGGAGACGGCCAGCACCCGCGTCGCCGCTGCGCCCACGCCCATGCCGACGCGCGACAGGATCAGCAGGTCGAAGCTGTGGGCGAAGGCGGCCAGCACGCTGAAGGCGACATAGACGCCGATGCCCGCGAACAGCACGGGGCGTCGTCCGTAACGATCCGACAGCGGGCCATAGAACAGCTGCGCCCCGCCGAAGCCCAGCAGATAGGCGGTGATGATCCACTGACGGCTGTTCTCATTGGTCACGCCCAGGTCTTGGCCGATGTGGGGCAGGGCCGGCAGCATGGCGTCGATCGCCAGGGCGTTCAGCGCCATCATCACCGCGATCAGGCAGACGAATTCGGCGAAGCCCGGCCCCTTGGCGGGAAGCGACGGCTTGGCCTCGATCTCGGCGGGCGGGGTCGGGGCTCGGGTCATGGAGAGCAGATGCCGCCTGCGACAGGCTGACGCAACCCTGCAAAGGTGAAGTTTTTCGCGCTGCAACAATAAGACAGGCGATGAGCAGGGTCCGAGCCGGAGCCTTAGTCCTTCACCGTGATCCGCGCCGTCACCGACATGCCGGGCGACAGGCGCTCGACGCCTTCCTGCCCCGGATCGACGGCGATGCGGACGGGGATGCGCTGGGCCACCTTGGTGAAGTTGCCGGTGGCGTTGTCGGGACGGATGACGCTGAACTCCGAGCCGGTGGCGGGCGAGATGCGCTCGACCTTGCCGGTCAGGACGCGGCCGCCCAGGGCGTCGACGGTGATCTTGACCGGCTGGCCCACGCGCACGTCGCGCATCTGGTTCTCCTTCATATTGGCCGTGACCCAGACCACGTCGGGGACCAGGGCCGTCATCTGCGTGCCGACCGCCACCTGCTGGCCCTGACGCATGGAGATCTCGCCCAGGCGGCCGTCGCGCGGCGCTTCGATGCGGGTGTTGTCCAGGTCGATCTGGGCCAGCCGCACCTGGGCGCGGGCGTTCTCGACGGCGGCCTCCAGCGAGCCCCGGCTGACCACGGCCGAGGTCACGCCGGTCTGGGCCACGTCCTCGGCGGCGCGGGTTTCGGCCAACTGGGCCTCGGCGGCGCGCAGGGCGTTCTGGGCCACATCGACCTGGGCCTGGGCGACCCAGCCGCCCTCGAACAGGGTGCGCACGCGGGTCGCGTCGGCGCGAGC
>NZ_GL883084.1:549770-555345 GCF_000204035.1 Brevundimonas diminuta ATCC 11568 | reverse complement strand
GCGTCTGGGCCACCGATCCGCGCGCCGAGGCCTGGCTCTGGGCCGAGTTGGCCAGGGCCGCTTCGGCCGAGTGCAGCGAGGCCTGCGCCTGCTCCAGCCGCTGGCGATAGATGCGGTCGTCGATGGTGGCCAGCAGCTGGCCCTGCTTTACCGTCTGGAAGTCCTGCACCTCGACCGAGGTGACATAGCCGCTGACCTGGGGGCTGATGATCGTCACCTGGCCGCGCACATAGGCGTTGTCCGTCGTCTGCGGTCCGCCCGAGAACGGCGGCAGGCCCCAGGCGTGCAGGATCAGCCCGGCCCCGATCAGGGCGATCACGCCCAGGACCACGCCCCACATCATCCGCCGCGTCCTGGACACCAGGGGCGGAGGCGCGGCAGGCGCAGGCGCTTGAGCGGGAGGCGGCGGGGCGGAGGGGGAGGCGTCGGTCATGGTCGGGTCCGGTTCACTCGGCGGAGGGCGCTGGCGCTTGGCTCGCCTGGGCGGCGTCGCGACGGCGGGCGCACAGCGCCTCGATGCGGGGGCGGTAATGGTTGACGGCGACCCAGCCGGCGCCGACGGCGGCGACGACGGAGATCATCAGGAAGACGTCGTTGTAGGCCAGCACCTGGGCCTGCTGGCTGACCTGCTGGTGCAGCAGGCGCAGGGCCGCGCTCTGGCGCAGGGCCGGGTCGTCGATGACGTGGGCGTAGGCGCCGCCCAGCTGTTGCAGCCGCTGCACCGTCTCGGGATCGCCTAGGCCGATGCTCTCGGCCAACTGATTGGAATGGAACTTCTCGCGCAGGGTCTGGACGGTGCCGATCAGGGCCGAGCCCATCAGGCCGCCGACGTTCTGGCACAGGGAGAAGAAGATGATGAAGCTGATGAAGCTCTTGCCGCCGCCCTGCAGCACCTTGCCGAAGCCGATGATCATCGTCGGCCCGATGAAGAAGGCGGCGGCGAAGGCCAGCAGGGCCTGGCTGACGTACAGCTCGCTCGGCCGCGTCAACACGGTGGCGTGGCTGTCCAGATAGGCGCCCAGGGCGATGAGGCCCAGCGCGATGGAGATCGGCTTCCACAGTTTGTTCGGGTTCAGGGTGAAGGCGCTGACCAGCGACCCCGCCGCCGTGGCCGCCAGCATGACCCAGAACAGGCTGTGCATCTGGTCGTTCCCCAGTCCCATCTGCTGCAGGAAGCCGACCGCGCCGGTCGTCTGTTCCGACAGGACGATCCGCATCAGCAGGATGGCCAGCATCAGGCGCACGATGTCACGCCCTGCCAGCCAGCGCAGGTCGATCAGGGGATTGGCGCGGTTGTACTCATGGATGGCGGCGGCCGACAGCAACAGGACGGCGGCGGCCAGGGCCCAACCGACCCACGGCGCCTCCAACCACCAGACGATCCGCCCTAAACCCAGCACGGCGCTGAGCAGAGCCATGCCTGGCGCGAACAGGGCGAAGGTTATGAAGTCCTGCGGCTCGAAGCTCTTGATGCGCTGGGCGGGCGGCATCTTCAGGGCGAAGACGGCGGGCAGGGCCACCAGCACCAGCCCCACCTCGAACATGTAGAAGGCCCGCCACAGGTCGCGGTCCAGCAGGGTGGTGACGCCCAGTCGCGCGGCTGGGATGGCCAGGCTGGACAGGCCGACGCCCAGGATGATGCCCTTCAGCCGGTGCTGCGCCGGAAAGGCCTGAATGATGTAGAGGATCCCCAGCGTCGTCATGCCCGCCGCCGCGACCCCGGCGACGGCCCGCACCACCAGGGTCGAGACGAAGTCCTGCAGGAACAGGTGGGCCAGGGCGGCGGCCAGGAAGACGATCAAGACGATCTCGGCGAACAGCCGCAGGCCGTACTGGATGCGGAATTTGACCAGCAGCAGGTTCATGCTGGCGTTGGTCATGACGAAGATGACCGGCAGCCAGGCCGCCTCGGCCAGGGTCACGCCCAGCGATCCCGCCAACTGCGGCTGGTTGGCCGTCACCGCCGCATTGCCCAGGCTGCCGGTCATGGTGACCAGGGCGCCCACCAGCCCATAGGCCAGGCGCCAGGGCATCGTATGGTCGGGCGTCGACGGCGAACCGGGCATGACCGGCCGTTCGTGCGGCTTCAGCGTGGCGAAGAATTCTTCCCAGGGCAGATTCCAGTGACGGCGGCTCATGCGCGCGCACCGCCTTGGGCGCGCACCATCTCGAGCGCCAGCTCCAGCGACCGACGGCTGAGAGCGATACGATCCTCGGGCGAGACGACGGCCCGTGACGGCGCGCCCAGCATCAGGGCCAGGACGCGAATGTCCTCGATGGTCAGATCGGCCCGCACTCGCCCCGCCGCCTGCGAGACGGCCAGGGCCTCGGCGCCGGCCTCGCGCAGGCTTCGCCGCACCGGCTCCATCGCCTCGACCTTCAGGTCGCGAATGGCGGTGGACAGGCCGGCGCTGCCCATCATCAGGGCTGCCATCTGATCCAGAAACCACAGGAAGACGTCCGGATCATGCAACCGCGCGCGCGTGCGGCGGCCCAAATCCTCGATCTGCTCGACGAAGATCGCCAACACCAGCTCCGACCGATCGGCGAAGTTTCGATACAGCGTCGCCCGCCCCACTCCGGCCTTTTCGGCGATCAGATGCAGAGGCACGTCCAGCCCGTCGCGCGCAAAAGCCTCTTCGGCCGCCTTCAGCAGCCTTTCGCGGCGTTCCGCGGCGTCTTGTCGCAAGGGGCGGGTCATGAGGCGCTAAGTGGACACTTGTGTCCGCTTGTTCAAGTGGGCTGTTTTCCTGAAATGCACAAGTCGCGCGCACGCTGCGCCGCGATCGGCGTCGCGGGCGGGGACTGTGCTACAGGTCGCGTTGAAGGCGAGGGACGAGGAAGGACGATGATGCTCGCACGCACATGGAAAGCCCTAGCGGTCCTCGGCGTCTGCGTGATGCTGTCGGGTTGCTATTCCTGCTCGCTCAACGGCGGCTGGGAGCGGCAGATGAATCCGTTCTGCGCCGAGGACGGGGCCCTGGTCGGCGCCGCGCCCTTGTCCGTTGAGGCGTCCGCGATTCCGCCGACGGGTCGTCTTGCGGGATATGATTCGCCGAGGAGAGCGTCGCTCCAATCCTCAGCGGAGCCTTGAAGTCAGCTGGTGCCGGTGGTCGGACTCGAACCGACACTCCTTGCGGAACCGGATTTTGAGTCCGGCGCGTCTACCAATTCCACCACACCGGCACGGCTAGGCTCAAGGCGGCGCAATCTAGCGGCGGCTGTGGTCGCGTCAATCGATGAAGCGCAGCCGCCGCCAGTTTTTACGTCGGACGCCTCAGGCCGCCGCCACCGTCTGTTCGATGGCGCCGAACAGGGTGTGATGCTTGTCGTCCAGCATCTCGATGCGAACGGTGTCGCCGTGCTTGAGGAAGGGGGTCTTGGCCGCGCCGGTCTGGATGGTCTCGACCGTGCGGATCTCGGCGATGCAGCTGTAGCCCAGGCCGCCTTCGGACACCGGCTTGCCGGGGCCGCCGTCGGCGTCCTTGTTCGACACCGTGCCCGAGCCGATGATCGTCCCGGCGCCCAGGGCGCGGGTCTTGGCCAGATGGGCGATCAGCGTGCCGAAGTCGAAGGTCATGTCGACGCCCGCGTCGGCGCGGCCGAAGTCCTGGCCGTTGACCTGGACCAGCAGGGCGCCCGACAGCTTGCCGTCCGTCCAGCGGTCGCCCAGGGCGTCCGGCGTGACGAAGACCGGCGACAGGGCGCTGGCCGGCTTGGACTGGACGAAGCCGAAGCCCTTGGACAGTTCGGCCGGGATCAGGTTGCGCAGGCTGACGTCGTTGACCAGGCCGACCAGGCGGATCGCCGCCAGCGCCTCTTCGCGCGTCGCCCCCAGGGGCACGTCGCCGGTCACGACCACGATCTCGGCCTCCAGGTCGCAGCCCCAGGCCTCGTCCTTCAGCGGGATGGCGTCGCGCGGCGACAGGAAGCCGTCGGAGCCGCCCTGATACATCAGCGGATCGGTCCAGAAGCTCTGCGGCATCTCGGCGCCGCGCGCCTTACGCACCAGCTCGACGTGGTTCACATAGGCCGAGCCGTCCGCCCACTGATAGGCGCGGGGCAGGGGGGCGGCGGCGTCGCGCTCGTGGAAGCGGCCGCGCGGCACGGCTTCGTGCTCCAGGCTCTCGGCCAGGGCGCGCAGCAGCGGCTCGCACCGCTCCCAGTCGTCCAGCGCCGCCTGCAGCGTCGGCGCGATCAGAAAGGCGTCCGTGAACCAGTTCAGGTCGTTGGAGACGACGACGAGGCGGCCGTCACGGCCGTGCTTGAGCGAGGCGAGTTTCATAAGGCGAGGCTAGTCTTGGCTGAGGCGATTGGGAAGCGGGGAGATGAGGGGGGCGGACGCCGTTCGATCAACTGTTCGGGGGCGCGATGACGGCGCGGGCTTCGGCGCCGGTCTGCTGGGCCGGGTCGCGGACCTCGACCTCGACGATGACGGCGCCCGCGGGTTCGTGCGCCCACAGGTAGCGGCGCTCGATCTCGACCGTGCGGCCGGACGGGGCCATGCCCTCATAGGTGTCGCCCCAGGGCGTGACGGCCTTCAGCTCGACCCAGCGCAGACCGCAGGCGGCGTCCAGCTCTTCAATGGCCATTTCCGACAGTTCGTCGGCATGGGGCGCGGGAGGTTCAGGGCTCACAGCCATCGACGGACCTTCTGGCGATAGGCGTCGTATTCGGCGCCGAAACGAGCAGACAGATAGCGTTCCTCGCGGGCGATGACGAAGCGGTCGATCACGATCAGGCAGGGGATCAGCAGGCCCAGGGCGATCGGGCTGTCCATGGCGATCGCCAGCCCCAGATAGGTGACGGCGAACCCCAGATAGATGGGGTTGCGGCTGAAGCGGTAGAGGCCGCCCGTGGCCAGGACCGTGGTCGGCTTCCACGGCTCGGGCGGGGTGCCCAGACGGCGGAAATGGCCCGCCGCCGCTCCGTCCAGCAACAGGCCGCCTAGGATCAAGGCCAGGGCGACGCCGCGCCGGACCTCGGTCGCCAGACCCAGCGAAGGCTCGGCCAGCCATTGGCCCAGCCCCCACCCGCCCAGCAGGAAGGCGAAATAGATCACCGGCGGCGGCACGACGACGCCGGAATGGTCGCCTTTAGGTCTCAACGCGCGCCTGCTTCGTCGCCGTAGATGGCGACGCGTGCGGGCGAGGTCGATGAGACGGCGCCGCGATACATGCCCGAGGTGTTCATCGAGAAGGCGTGGACGCCGTCCTTGCCCATGACGATGACGCCGCCGTCGCCGCCGATGTTTCCCACCTCGGCGATTTCCGCGTCAGCAGCGGCCTGGACGGTCGCGCCTTCGGCGGTGCGACGGCAGATGTCGCGCGCGACGGTGGCGCGGATGAAATACTCGCCCGTGCCGGTGGCCGAGACGGCGCAGCCGTCGGCGTTGGAGGCGTAGGTGCCGGCGCCGATGATCGGCACGTCGCCGACCCGGCCCCAGCGTTTGGCTGTGGTGCCGCCGGTCGAGGTTCCGGCGGCCAGGCGGCCCTGGCTGTCCACGGCCACGGCGCCGACGGTGCCGAACTTGCGCTCGTCCAGCGGGGCTTCATGCAGGTTGAAGGCCAGGGGC
>NZ_GL883084.1:545243-549612 GCF_000204035.1 Brevundimonas diminuta ATCC 11568 | reverse complement strand
CCTTCCGGGCGCGGCGGCAGGGGCTCGCCCCGGTCGCGCAGCGCCTTCAGCAGGGCCTGCCAGCGGCTTTCGGTGAAGAAGAAGGACGGCGCCACCTCCTCCAGCCCGGCCGAGCGGGCGAAGGTCTCGGCGCCTTCGCCGATCAGCATGACGTGGGGCGACTTCTCCATCACCGCGCGGGCGGCGGCGATCGGGTGACGGGTGCGGGTCAGGCCCGCGACGGCCCCGGCGTTCAGGTCCGTTCCGTCCATGACGGCGGCGTCCAGTTCATTCTTCCCGGCCGAGGTGAAGACGGCGCCGCGCCCGGCGTTGAACAGGGGGTTCTCCTCCATCACCTCGATGGCGGCCTGAACGGCGTCCAGCGACGAGCCGCCGCGCGCCAGCACGGCCGATCCGGCGTCCAGCGCGGCTTGCAAGCCTGCGCGATAGGCGGCGTCGCGTTCGGGGCTCAGCTGGGCGCGCTCAATCACGCCCGCGCCGCCGTGGATGGCGAGCGACCATTGCGGCGCATCCTGAGCGACGGCCGGGCAGGCCAGCAAGGCGGCGGCCGCTGCGGCGGCCAAGGCGATGGATTTCATTTCAAGCTCCCCATTCATTCTTTTTCTCCCTTCGCGAGGGAGGCGGATCGGCCGCGATGGCAGACGAGCCGGAGAGGCGGCGTCAATCGCCCAGGCCCCTCCGCCTTAGTCTAGCGTTTATGATGCAGGCGTCGCCACAGGCGGTGGGCCAGGATGGGGGCGAAGCCGCAGACCAGGGCGGCGGCCAGGACCATCCAGAAGCCGCCCCCCAGCCAGTACTCGCCCGCCAGGGCCCCAGCCCCAGCCGCTAGAAGCGGACCGAGCCAGGGCAGCCAGTGCGGAGGCCGAAACCGCATTCAGGCGTCGACCTTGATGACGCCGCGACGGATCTGGTCCAGCTCGATCGAGTCGAACAGGGCCTGGAAGTTGCCGTTGCCGAAGCCTTCATTGCCCTTGCGCTGGATGATCTCGAAGAAGATCGGCCCGAAGGTGTCCTGGGTGAAGATCTGCAGCAGCAGGCCTTCCTCGTCCGAACCGTCGATCAGGATGCGGTTCTTGCGCATCCGCTCCACGTCCTCGCCGTGGCCCGGCAGGCGTTTGTCGATCAGCTCGAAATAGGTCTCGATGGTGTCCTGGAAGTCGACGCCGCGTTCGCGCATGGCCTCGACCGTCTCGAAGATGTTCTCGGTCGTCAGAGCGATGTGCTGGATGCCTTCGCCGTTGTAGCGGCGGATGAATTCCTCGATCTGGGAATTCTCGTCCTGGCTTTCGTTCAGCGGGATGCGGATGGCGCGGTCGGGCGCGATCATGGCCTGGGAGAACAGGCCCGTCGCCTTGCCCTTGATGTCGAAATACTTCTGCTCTTCGAAGTTGAACACCGAGCTGTAGAAACCCGACCAGGTGCGCATCTCGCCGCGACGGACGTTGTGCGTCAGGTGGTCCAGGATCTCCAGACCCACGGAGTTCTTGCGCTCGGCCTCTTCCCAGCCCTCGATCTCGTCCCAGGCGTCATACAGCGAGCCGTTCTCGCCGTACTGGTCGATGACGTACAGCAGGCTGCCGCCGATGCCCTGCAGCACATAGGGGTAGTCGCCAGCCAGGGCGCCGCCGCCCGTGCCTTCGGCCTTGCGGGCGCCGCGCGCCAGCGCGCCCTCATAGGCGGCCTTGGCGTCGGCGACGCGGAAGGCCATGCCGTTGGCCGATGGGCCGTGGTCCTTGGCGAAGTCCGCCGCCTGCCCGGCGGGCGTGCGGTGGACCAGCATGGTGATGTCGCCTTGCTTCAGGCGCACCACGCCGTTGGCCGGGTTCACATGGGTGGGGGTGAAGCCCATCAGCTCCAGGCGCGAAATCATCGCTTCGGGCTCGGGGCCGGTGAATTCGACGAACTCGAAGCCGTCGACGCCGAGGGGGTTTTCCTGGTCGAGTTTGGCGGCGTCCTGCATGACGCGTCTCCTCTCTCTTATGGTTTGACGCGGCTCAGGCCGACATGGCGCGGCCGCTGATTGGGGCGGAACCTACTGGCGGGGCGGTATCGGGCGCAAGGCGGCTGTGGACTGAAACGGCACACGTTCCGGTGTCGCAGGCGATCGTTCGCCTCTCGCGCCGTTTCGCCTGGCCTGCTATCGGGCGGGGGACGAGAGGCGGGGGCCTCGATCGGGACGCCTGAATGCTTCGCAAGCTTTACGACTGGGTCTTCTCTCTGGCCCGCCACCGTCACGCCACGCGCTCGTTGGCCGTCGTTTCCTTCGCCGAAAGCTCCTTCTTCCCGATTCCGCCGGACGTCATGCTGGCGCCCATGGTGCTGGCCAAGCCGGAACGCGCCTATTTCTACGCCACGGTCTGCACTATCGCCTCGGTGCTGGGCGGAATCCTGGGCTACGCCATCGGCTACTGGCTGGAGCCGGTCGGCATGTGGATGCTGGCCCTGCTGGGCAAGGCCGACACCTTCGAGGCGTCCAAGGCCCTGTTCCAGCAGCACGGCGCCTGGGTCATCCTGATCAAGGGGCTGACGCCGATCCCCTTCAAGCTGATCACCATCGCCTCGGGCATCTTCCAGTTCAATCTGGCGCTGTTCATCGCCCTGTGCGTGCTGACGCGCGGCGCCCGCTTCTTCCTGGTGGCCTTCGTGCTCAAGCGCTGGGGTCCGCCCATGCTGGCGATCGTCGAAAAGCGGCTGGCCCTGTTCACCGTCCTGTTCCTGGTCCTGCTGGTCGGCGCCTTCTTTATGGTCAAGCTGATCGGTCACTGATCGACGCCGCTCTCCGCTCAGTTTATGAGAGGCGCCTGGTTCCTGTGAGGCGCAGATGAGCGCGATCTACAAATTGCTGACCCGCTGGTGGACCGCCTTCGCTCTTGGGGCGTCGCTGGCCATGCTGGGCGCGGCTCATGCGTTCGAGCGGTTCGGCGGAATGCCGCCGTGCAGCCTGTGCCTGAAGCAGCGCGAGGTCTATTGGGCCGCCGTCGCCATCGCCGGGGCCGCCACCTTCTGGGCTCTGTTCAGCCGGGCCAGCCGGGGCACGCCGCGCATCGCCTCCTTCCTGCTGGCGGCGATCTTCCTGACCGGGGCGATCACGGCGGGCTATCACGCCGGGGGCGAGCTGAAGTGGTGGGCCCTGCCGGCCACCTGCATGGCCGCGCCGAGCACCACCATCGACCTGTCGGCCCTGACCGCCCTGATCGACGGCACGGGCGGAAGCGCGGGCTTCGTCTCCTGCGGCGACATTCCGTGGAGCTTCGCGGGCCTGTCGATGGCGGGCTGGAACTTTGTGATCTCCCTGGCGCTGGCTGTCTTCAGCCTGCTGGCGGCGAAACGTCCCAAGGACGCCCGCGCGCCGAGGAGCTAGGATAGAGGCGTCATGACCCAATCAGCCGAAGCCGTCTCCGCCGCCCGTCGCATTCCCCTGGCCCGCCCCGGCGTGGGGCAGGACAAGGCGCGCCTGGCCGAGATGCTGCGCGTCGACCACGCGGGCGAGTTCGCCGCCGTCCACATCTACCGCGCCCAGCGCGCCGTGCTGGAGGGCCGCAAGGGCAAGGACGCCATCGCCGCCGACCTGACCGAGATGGAGGGGCACGAGGCCGTCCACCTGGCCCGGTTCGAGGCTTTGCTGAACGAGAACCGGGTGCGCCCCACGGCCATGATCCCGCTGTGGAAGCTGGCGGCGACGGCCCTGGGCGCCGGGACGGCCCTGATCTCGGAAAAGGCCGCCCACGCCTGCACCGAGGCGGTCGAGAGCGTCATCGAGAAACACTACGCCGACCAGATCGAGGAGATCCGCGACCGCGATCCCGAACTGGCCGCCGAACTGACCAAGTTCCGCGAAGAGGAACTGGCCCACCACGACCACGCCATCGAGCACGGCAGCCGCGAGGCTCCCGCCTACCGCCTGCTCAGCAGCGTCATCAAGGTCGGCTGCAAGGCCGCCATCAAGATCAGCGAACGCATCTGAATCCCTTCTCCCCTTGAGGGAGAAGGGTCACTTGACGTCAAACGCCAGCATCAGGGTCTTCTGCGCCGGATTGGCGTTGTCGTCGGACAGGATGTAGAGGCGCGTTCCTTCCGCACGGCGCTCGGCGGCGATCCCCTCGAAATTATCCGTCAGGCCCGGCAGCTTCAGCTCGACCAGCACCGGCCCCAGCGCGCCGTCGGCGTCCATGCGGCGCACGCGGGCGCGGACGTCGAACGGCGGACGCCATGACCGCTGCACCGCGAACCAGCCGTCGCCGCGGGGATCGCGCTCCAGACCGGTCAGCCGCCAACTGTCAGTGGGTGCCGTCGGCTCGACCACGGGGCGGCAACCCTCCAGCGAGCAGTCCCAGACCCCGCCGCCTTCGCCGCCGACGCGCCAGCCGCC
>NZ_GL883084.1:536795-544078 GCF_000204035.1 Brevundimonas diminuta ATCC 11568 | reverse complement strand
CGGTCGGCCTGGCCGCGCAGGGCGGCGCTTTCCGGCGCGGCCGGATCGCGCGGCGGGTGGGGCAGGGACAGGACGCCGTTCGACAGACGCGGCCCGTCCGAGCCGAAACGCACTTCCAGCTCGGCCTGTTCGGCCAGCGCCCGCGCGGCGTGCGACAGGGCGCGTTTGAACGTCTCTACGGGGGTCTCTGCGGCGGCCATCCGCCACACATAGACCATACTGCGACGGGGGAAAGGGGACGAGGCGTCCTAGGTCGGCGATTCCGTCGCGACGGCCCCTAGAGGCGCGTCCGTCCGATCTGGCAGGGCGTGCGGGTCAGCCCACAGGTCGACCGCCGGGCGAACGAGCGGCGGGCCGTTCGCCCCAGCGCGAACCTTGCATGTCTCGCATCATATCCGTCGACATGCGTTCGCGTTGGCTGCTGTTCAGCGGCACCTTGCGACAGACGCGCTGCTGGATGGTGCTGCCCATGGCGCGCTTCCAACTGCAAACCGTCCGCGTCGGGCCGTTCGTCACCGACGGCGGCCGGGCGGAGATGGTGCGGCTGGGCGAAGTCGAAGCGATAGGCGAGCGCAGATCGGCCTCGGCGGCGCTGTCGTCCTGCATCGGCGCACCGCTCAGAACCAGGAGGGCGAGGGTCGAGATCAGCATGGCGGAAGCCTCCCAATGGGGGATGTCAGACGGTCACCATGCGGGCAATCGACCGATGTTGCAACATTGTTCGCTCAACGGCTTCGCTTGAGCCTAGCGGGGTTTCAACCGCACCCGCATGACGCCGCCGGGGCCGACCTCGACGTCGAAGCGGCCGGTGGCGCGGACCAGTTCGGACAGTTTGGCGTGGCCGTAGGTGCGCTGGTCGAAGTCGGAATAGGTGTTGCGCAGGCGGTTGGCGACGCCGCCGATATTGACCCAGCCGTCGCCGTCCTCGTCCATGTCGGCGATGGCGGCGGCGATCAGGGGAACGGCCTCGGCGGGGTTGCGCTCGGCCGGGGGCGCCGCATCCGCGCCCGCCTCGGCGGCGGCCCGTCCGGTCAGGTTCTCGGTGTAGATGAAGCGGGTGCAGGCCTGGCGGAAGCTTTCGGGCGTCTTGCGCTCGCCGAAACCGTAGACCGGGACGCCCTGTTCGCGGATGCGCGCCGCCAGCCGGGTGAAATCGCTGTCCGACGACACCAGGCAGAAGCCGTCGAACCGACCCGAATGCAACAGGTCCATGGCGTCGATGACCAGGGCGATGTCGCCTGAATTCTTGCCCTTGGTGTTCTGGAAATTCTGCTGCCACTGGATCGCCCAGCGCGGCAGGACGTCGATCCATCCCCGCAAGGCCGGACTGGCCGCATCGCCGTAGATGCGCCGCGCCGAGGCCTCGCCCAGGGTCGCGATCTCGGTGAACAGCGCCTCGGCGATGCGGGCCGAGGCGTTCTCGCCGTCGATCAGCACGGCCAGGCGCGGGGCGCGGGCGGCGGGGTTGAAGGCGTCGGTCGGCATGTAGGCTCCGGCGAGGGGAGGAGAGACGGGAAGGCTCGCCCCGGCCGCGCCCGGAATCAACTGCAAAGAAAACGGCCGGCGGGTCGCCCCGCCGGCCGTCGTCGTTTCAGACGGATCGAAGCGGCTTACTGGGCCGGCTTCGACGCCTCGGCGGCGCGCACCTCGACCGGCAGGCCCAGGGCGTCCAGTTGCGGCTTGACGACCGAGGCGTCGCCGACCACCACCCAGACGAAGCGCGAGGGCTGGATGGCGGCGCGGGCGGCGGCGTCCATCTCCTGCGCCGTCAGGGCGTTGATCCGGCCCGCCAGGGTCTCGGGATAGTCGTCCGGGCGGCCGTAGAGGGCGTTGGACTGCAGGGCGCCCAGCACCTGATACGAGGTCTCATAGCTGCCCGACAGGGCGCGGGTGCGGCCCAGGACGGTGCGCTCGCGCTCCTGCGCCGTTACGCCCTCGGTCCCCAGGAAACGGTCGTACTGGCTGACCAGGGCGGCGATCGACTCGCCCGTGCGGTCGGCCTGGACCGGGGCGTTGACGATATAGGTCGCGCGGTTCTCCAACTGGCTGATCGTGCCGCGCACGCCGTAGGACCAGCCCTTGGTCTCGCGCAGATCGGCGTTGATGCGCGACAGGAAGTCCGTGCCCAGCACCGTATTGGCCGTGGTCAGGGTCAGGATGTCGTCAGTCCCCGACACCGGCAGCACCTGGCCGCCGTAGATCAGCGACTGCGGCGACTGCGGCCGGTCGATCAGCACCACCCGCGCCGAGGTCTGCGGCAGGGCGGCGTCGAAGGCCTTGGCGCCCTTGGCCGCCGTCGGAGCGCGCCAGTCGCCGAAGGCGGCCTCCAGCTGCGGCTTCAGCTCGGCCAGCGAAAGGTCCGACACCACGAACAACTGGGCGTTGTCCGGACGGATCCAGCGGGCGTGCTCGGCCGCCAGGTCGTCGCGCGACAGGCCGCGGATCACCGCTTCGTCGCCCGTGCCGCCGAACGAACGGCCGTAGGGATGGCCCTCGCCATAGATCAGCGGCGGCAGGGCGCGGCCGGCGATGGCGGCGGGCTGGGTCTTCTCATTGGCCAGGCCGGCCAGGCGCGTGGCGCGCAGGCGCTCGATCTCGGCCGGAGCGAAGGCCGGGTTGCGCACCACGTCCGACAGCAGGGCCAGCGACGGCTGCAGATTGGTCGTCACCGCCGACAGGCTGGCGATGGTGCGGTCCATCGACGAGCCGACGGAGACGTTGGCGCCCAGGCGCTCCTGCGCCTCGGCCAGGGCCTTGGAGTCGCGCGTCGTCGTGCCTTCCTGCATGACGCTCAGCATCAAAGTGTGGGCGCCCAGGCGGTCGGCGCGGTCGGCCGCGACCCCGGCGTCGAACTCCAGCGCCACGCGCGTCACCGGCACGGTGGTCGAGCGGGCGTAGACGATCTCGATCCCGTTCGAAAGGGCGGCGCGCTCCACCGCCGGGAAGTCGACGTTGGACACCTGGCCGATGGCCGGGGCGGGGTCGCGAGCCACGCGCTGGATCGGCTCGGCCGGCGTCGGGGTCGCGCCCGACGGGGCGGCGGCCGCCTCGGCGTAGGCCTCGCGCTCGCCCGGCATGACGATCTGGCTGTAGACGGGGCGGCTCAGCCATTTCTGCATCGCCGCCTGGACCTGGGCCGGGGTCACGGCGGCGTAGGCCGCCAGCTCCTTCTTGTAGAAGTCCGGATCGTTCGAATAGAGCTGCCCCTCGGCCAGGACCGAGGCCTTGCCGTTGGCGGTCTCCAGCCCCTGGATGCGCTGCGAGGCGTAGCGCGTCACCACGCGGTTGATCTCGTCCTGGGTCGGGCCGTTGGCGATCAGGTCGGCCAGGACGGCGTCCATGCGCTGGGCCACGGCGTCCGCATCGGCGCCCGGCTTGACCATGGCGGAGTAGCTGAACATGCCGAGCCGCTGGAAGGTCTGGTTCGAGGCCGAGACGCTGGAGGCCGTCTGCTCGTCGCGCACCAGCACATTGTCCAGGCGCGAGCTGGCCAGGCCGCCCAGCACCGAGGCGCCGACGCTCAGCGGCACGGAGTCCGGATCGCCCAGGCCCGGCACGGCCCAGGTGCGGCTGATGCGGGTCTGGGCCACGCGGTCGTGCAGCACCTGTTCGACCGGCGTCGCCAGGGTCGGCACGGGCGCCGCCGCCGGGGTGTTGACCGGGCCGCGCGCGATGGCGCCGAAATACTTCTCAGTCAGCTCGCGGGCCTTGGCCTCGTCGATGTCGCCCGACAGGACCAGGACGGCGTTGTTCGGGCCGTAGTTCTCACGGAACCAGTCGCGCACCGTCTCCATGCTGGCCGAGTCCAGGTCGGCCATCGAACCGATGGTGGAGTGGCGATAGGGGTGCCCCTCGGGGAACAGGGCTTCCAGCGTGGCGTAATAGGTCATGCCGTAGGGCTGGTTGTCGCCCTGGCGCTTCTCGTTCTGGACGACGCCGCGCTGCAGGTCCAAGACCTCCTGGCTGACCTGGCCCAGCAGATAGCCCATGCGGTCGGATTCCAGATACAGGGTGTAGTCCAGCGCCGGGGTCGGCACCGTCTGGAAATAGTTGGTGCGGTCGAACCAGGTCGTGCCGTTCAGGCTGGTCGCGCCGGCGGCGTTCATCGTCTGGATGTGGCTGGAGGGCGAGTTCTCCGACCCGCCGAACATCAGGTGCTCGAACAGGTGCGCAAAGCCGGTCGAGCCCTTGGGCTCGTCCTTCGATCCTACATTGTACCAGACCGACACCGCCACCACCGGCGCCTTGCGGTCCTCGTGGACCAGCACGGTCAGGCCGTTGTCGAGCTGGAAGCGCTTCCACGGAATGTCGACGCGGGCGATCAACTCCGATACCGGCGCGCCGCGCAGAGGCTCGGCCTGGGTCGTGGTCGCAGCGGAGGCGGCGGCCGCAGGCGCGGCGAGAACGGGCGTGCTCACGGCCAGCAAGGCGGCGAGCGCAACGGAAGAGGCGGCAAGACGCATGGTGTTTTCAGTCCCCAACAGATCATGTTGAGACGGACCTTAACCGCGCGCGCGGCCGCCGCAACGCGACACATCGCTATGTGAACGATTGTTCATGTTTGCGCGCCCGGCCTACGCTTGATCGGAGCGAGGATCCAGGCCCGCCGCCGCCTCCAGTTCGCGCACCCGATCCCGCAGCGTCTTGCGCTCTCGCATCAGGGCCAGCCATTCTTCCTTGCCGGCCTCGCGCTGGGCGGCGTTGACCGCCCAATACTCCTGCTTGGCCGGATGCGGGTCCGCCTCGTCCCAGATCGCCAGGCGGCTGGAGGCGCACTGATCCTGGTTCAGCGCCAGCGCCTTGATCAGCTCCAGCGGAATGTCGTCCAGCGTCACCTCGCCGCGTCCCCGCGCCCGCTCGCTCCTTTGCGCCATCCGGCCATAGGCCTCGGCCAGCTGGGCCAGGGCCCTGGCCTCGTCCCACATCCGTCCCCGCATGGCCCGCGCCGAGGCCCGCATCGCCGTCTCGGCCAGAACCTCCGCCGTCTCGTCCGCGTCCCCTTCGGACGGCGCGAACAGGGCTTCGGCGCGGACCGCCTCGGCCGCCGCCCGTTCGACCTGCATCCGCTCGCGCGCCTCGGCCTGTTCGCGCGCCCGCGCATCGCCCCAGTCGCGCTTGGTCGCGCCATGGACGGTGATGCGCTTGCGCAGGGCGTGCTGCGACACCCGCCACCGCTCGCTCAGCTCCGGCACGGTCGCCCCGTTGCGATAGGCCTCCAGAATGATCTCCCACGTCGCCCGCGACAGGCGATAGTGCGCGGGCTTGGCGTCCAGGGTCTCCTTCATGCGCGCAAGGATAGGACCGGCGCCGACCCAGGCGGGTCGTTGCTATGGGAGGTAGCCCGTCCTGATGTAATGAAAGGATTATTTACGGCCGATTGCGATCGCTGCGGGTGACACTGCGGCTATATCAGGCTCATGCAGCCTCTGAACGCCCGCACCACGTCGGCAATGTCCAAGGTCCGCCAAGAGCGAACGACGCCTGAAGAGCGCGTCGCAACGGTTCTTCGTGAACTGGGCAAGGCCTATCGGCGAAATGTCCGTAACTTGCCGGGGAAACCGGACTTCGCCAACCGCTCCAAGGGTTGGGTCGTGCAGGTTCATGGGTGCTTCTGGCATCATCATGACTGCAAGCGAGGAACGGTGCCGGTCAACAATCGGGAGGAATGGTTGGTTAAGTTCGCGGCGAATCGGGTGCGGGATCAACGCGTCGAGGCTGACTTGCGCGGCATGGGCTTGGAGGTGGTCACGGTTTGGGAGTGCGAGACCCGCCATCACGTCGCTCTTACAGAGAGATTGGTCAACCTCAGGTAAGGGCTTCACCCGGGCCTAACCCTTGGATGGTATGCTGTTGACACGCGAATCGTGTTCGCGTTTTGTTTGCGTGTATTTAAGGAGGGCGAGGCCGCCATGACATTGCGCCTGATTGACCTTTTCAGCGGCGCCGGCGGCATGAGCTTGGGCTTCTACGACGAGCTGTTTTGCGGCGGGTTCACCCCGGTACTGGCGATCGATAATGACGCCGCGGCCGTCAAAACCCACGAGCTCAACTTCCCAGGCGAGGCCGTTAAAGCCAATATCGAGGAATGGCTTCTCCAGAATGAAGTGCCACCCGCCGATGTGGTGATCGGAGGCCCTCCCTGCCAAGGCTTCAGCTTGCTGAACAAGAAGCGCGACGGCGACGCTCGTCGCGCTTTGTGGGAGCCCTTCATCGAAATTGCCGAGCGTTCGGGCGCGCGCGTCTTCGTGATGGAGAATGTGGCGGAACTCTACCGCTCACCCGAACGCACTCTAATTGAGAAGAAGGCGCGTCAACACGGCTTCCAGACACAGGCCGCTATTTTGAATGCTGCGGATTACGGCGCGCCGCAAACGCGCAAGCGCACAATCATCCTGGGCTGGCGGGATGCGAACAATTTCCCGAATTTTCCGCCCTTGCCGACGCACGCCGACCCTAAACTGAAGAGTAATCTCCCGCGTTGGAGGACGGTCCGCGACGTTATCGGAGATCTTCCCACGGACCCGTTCGGCACGGAGATCGGCGTAGCTAAGACCTTCGACCTGCACTTCGGGCGCAATCCTACGGAAAAAAGCATGCAGCGTTATCGGGCGGTGCCGCCCGGCGGCAATCGTTTCGATCTACAATCCAACCGCCCGGACATCACTCCCAATTGCTGGATTAGGAAGACCAGTGGGGGAACTGATCTGTTCGGCCGACTGTGGTGGGACCGCCCTTCAGTTACGATCCGCACGGAATTCTATAAGCCTGAGAAGGGGCGGTATCTCCATCCGGAGGCCCATCGCCCGATCACTCACCGTGAAGCCGCGCGCCTCATGGGCTTTCCGGACGAGTTCAAATTCTCTGGGACGAAAGTGGAAGTGGCGCGCCAAATCGGCAATGCGGTCCCGCCGAACTTGGCAGGCGCACTCGCTGCAACCGTTCTGAAGGCGCTGACCGACTGCTCAATGGCTGCATAGCCGTTATCCCCGCTGGAAGCGTTTCGTAACCAATCCGCTGTCCATATGGCGGCATGCGAAAAGTGCCTCCATCCTTAGTTTTGCCGGACCATCCCGACCATGTCTTTCTCGAACGCTTAGCGAGCGAGATCGACAAACGTCTCGGCGCACGGCCTGCAGACGCCTTCGTGGGTGCGGTGGTCGAAGCGATTGAGTTTGTTCTGGATCCCATTCGGACCGGACGCACGACACTTTCAGAACTCGATAATGTCGAAAAGACATTCATCGGCTTGAAAATTGAGCACTTCGTTCGAGATCTTCTCGATG
>NZ_GL883084.1:501584-535525 GCF_000204035.1 Brevundimonas diminuta ATCC 11568 | reverse complement strand
TGCGCCTAAAGGCGTTCGTGACCTCACGCTCTTGGATCACGACGTGGATATAAAGAATACGGTCAGCCGATCATGGAGTTGGATGATCCCGCCGGAAACCTATCGCGATGAGGAGCCCGTCATCCTGCTTGCAGCCGATGAAGACGAGCGCAAATCTTGGATGGGGTTGATGGTGGCGCGCGAAGCGTACCTCGGTGCGCCTAATCGGGACGGCAAACGCGGGGTGCTTTCCTCAGCTTACGGCAACATCCTCTGGCTGGCATCGGGTGTCGCCTGGCCGCCCAATCGCTGGGCGGGTCTCGATATGAAGCGCTTTCGTGAACTTCGTCAGATAAAGATCGGGAAGCGGCGAGCCGCGATGTTCTTTCTCGAAAATGATCGACGGGTCACGCACCGGACGGTTCTTGCAGCGCTGCTCTTCGACCAAAAAGACCCGATGAAGCGACTTCGGGCGAACGGCGGCGCGCCCGATGTTCTGCGACCTTTGGGAGTTGCGCTGTTGTCAGGGCGTTATGATGCGCCACTGGCCCGAAAACTCGGTTTTCAGCTGGCGACCGACGATTTCGTCGCTGTGAAGCCCAAGTCGGACGAGGAATTGAATCTTCTTCGTAATGCCGGAGATTTGGACTGATCCTCAATCCTCGTCCATCTTCAGGGCGGCGATGAAGGCTTCCTGCGGGATCTCGACCTTGCCGAACTGACGCATGCGCTTCTTGCCGGCCTTCTGCTTCTCCAGCAGCTTCTTCTTGCGGGTGGCGTCGCCGCCGTAGCACTTGCTGGTCACGTCCTTGCGCAGGGCGCGGACGGTTTCGCGGGCGATGATCTTGCCGCCGATGGCCGCCTGGATCGGGATGGTGAACATGTGGGGCGGGATCAGCTCCTTCATCTTCTCCACCATGCCGCGGCCGCGCGTCTCGGCGCGGGCGCGGTGGACCAGCATGGACAGGGCGTCGACCGGCTCGGCGTTGACCAGGATCGACATCTTCACCAGGTCGCCGACCTTGTAGTCGGTGATCTCATAGTCGAACGAGGCGTAGCCCTTCGAGATCGACTTCAGCCGGTCGTAGAAGTCGAAGACGACCTCGTTCAGCGGCAGCTCATAGACGACCAGGGCGCGGCTGCCGACGTAGGACAGCTCGATCTGGCTGCCGCGACGATCTTGGCACAGCTTGATCACGCCGCCGAGGTATTCGTCGGGGGTCAGGATGGTGGCCTTGATCCACGGCTCGCTGATGGTCTCGATCTGCATGACGTCGGGCAGGTCGGCCGGGTTGTGCAGGTCAATCTCGGTCCCGTCGCGCAGGCCGATCTTGTAGACGACCGAGGGGGCCGTCGCGATCAGGTCCAGGTTGAACTCGCGGCTCAGCCGCTCCTGAATGATCTCCAGGTGCAGCAAGCCCAGGAAGCCGCAGCGGAAGCCGAAGCCCAGAGCCGCCGAGGATTCCATCTCATAGGTGAAGCTGGCGTCGTTGAGGCGCAGCTTGCCGATGGCGGCGCGCAGGTCTTCAAAGTCGGCGGCGTCGACCGGGAACAAGCCGCAGAAGACCACCGACTGCACGTCCTTGAAGCCCTTCAGCGCTTCGGCCGTGGGCTTCTTCTCGTCGGTGATGGTGTCGCCGACGGCGGCGTGGGCGACTTCCTTGATCTGGGCGGTGATGAAGCCGACCTCGCCGGGGCCGAGCTGCTCGACCGGGGTGTTCTTGGGCAGGAAGACGCCGACGCGGTCGACCAGGTGCGACGAGCCGGTCTGCATCATCTTCACCCGCATGCCAGCCTTCAGCACGCCGTCGAACACGCGCACCAGCAGCACCACGCCCAGGTAGGGGTCGTACCAGGCGTCGACCAGCATGGCCTTCAGCGGGGCGTTGATGTCGCCCTTGGGCGCCGGCAGACGCGCGACGATGGCCTCCAGCACGTCCTCGATGCCGATGCCCGACTTGGCCGAGCACATGACGGCCTCCGAGGCGTCGATGCCGATGACGTCCTCGATCTGGGCCCGCACCCGGTCCGGCTCGGCGGCGGGCAGGTCGATCTTGTTGAGGACCGGGACGATCTCGTGGTTGTTGTCGATCGCCTGATAGACGTTGGCCAGGGTCTGGGCCTCGACGCCCTGCGAGGCGTCCACCACCAGGATCGAGCCTTCGCACGCGGCCAGCGAACGCGACACCTCATAGGCGAAGTCGACGTGCCCCGGCGTGTCCATCAGGTTCAGGACGTAGGTCTCGCCGTCCTTGGCCTTGTAGTTCAGGCGCACGGTCTGCGCCTTGATGGTGATGCCGCGCTCCTTCTCGATGTCCATATTATCAAGAACCTGTTCCGACATTTCGCGCGCGGTCAGGCCGCCCGTGAACTGGATCAGGCGATCGGACAGGGTCGACTTGCCGTGGTCGATGTGGGCGACCACCGAAAAGTTGCGGATGCGTTCGATAGGGGGCGTCGTCATGGTTCGGCGCGCGTAGCACGGCCGGAGCGATTGCGCCACGGGAGCCGTTGAGCGGAGACTCGAACCGCTACGGCGCGCATGCCTTAAAAAAGTCACGACTTCGCCAACTTTATTCTGGGTGGTCTTTTGATCAAATGACGGGATGTCGAGCGTCCTGGCCTCAGGGCTCCACTCCATTTGATCAGATCTTCTCCCGCAAGATGGCCGGAGTGTACGAATTCTCGAGGAAAATCAGGGGTTCTCTTAAGGGGAACGACCCGTGTCATTCGACGATTTCGGCCTTCGGAGGTGGAGGAGCCTCCTTAATCACCTTTGATTGGAGGCAAGGAAATGCGTGCCAAACTAATGACGTCTGCTGCGGTCCTGGCTGGGGCTCTGGCTTTTGCGGGCATGGCTCAGGCTCAGTCCTCGAGCGGTCCGAACGGTGCGGTCGGCGGCAACACCACGGCGACCGACTCCTACAACAGCGGCGGCAACAGCACCGATACTGATGTGGACGTGGACGTTGATGACTCGTTCAACACCGACAACTCCACGGACCTGGATGTGGGCATTTCGGATTCGTTGAACGATAATTCGGACAACTCCACCAACACCAATCTGGAGCTGGGCGTCGACGACTCGTTCAATACGGACAACTCGACCAATACTGACAACTCGACCAACACCAACCTGGAGTTGGGGGTCTCTGACTCCTTCAACGACAATTCGGTGAATGACTCGGGTAACGACAACTCCACCAATATCGGCGACATCCGTGTGTCCCTGAACATGCAGGAGCTCAGCGCCAACGTCAGCAACCTGAGCTTCGACATGTCGGAAGACAATGACGGTCGGCAGAACGGCCGGATTCGCACCGGCGACATCAACCAGAGCGGCGGCGCCTTCGCAGGCTTCGCGGGCATCCAGACGGTGAGCAACAACACCGGCCTGGCTTCGGTTGGTCAGGCGGCCACGGCGATCAGCGCCAACGCCAACGTCACCTTCGGCAACGGCGGCGGTAACTAAGCCTTCGTTTCGGCGGCCGGTCCTCCGGCCGCCGAACTCCTTTTTCCTGGGAGGGAACCATGCTCAGCATTCTGTCGACCCTGGCGTTGCTGGGGGCGGCCGATCCGAATTCGGCCTCTCCGCCGACGCCCCCTCCGCCTTTCATCATTGTCGCTCCGGCTCCCGTTGACGCTTCAACCGCCGCCACAGGGCCGCGGTCGCTGGCTGTTGACGAACTGGATGCGTTGCACGGCCGTCAGGGCGCGTCGTCGGTGGTCATCGCCAGCGACCAACTGCTGCAGGCGACCAACAGCGGCAACAGCGTCAACGCCAACACCGTGACGACGGGCGGGATGCGTATCGACGCCAACGCCTTTTCCGGTTTCAACGGCATCGGCAATTTCGTCATGAACAGCGGCAACAACAACAACCTGCAAGGCGCGATCACGATCAATATCGTGACGACGGCTCCGAACCCGTGACACGCTCGTCCGCCCGGCTTCTGCTCAACCTGGGCCTGGCCGCCGTGGCGGGTTTGCCGGCCCTGTCTGCGGCTTCGGCCCAGGCCGAGATCCTGCTGAACAACGGTCCCGCCGCGGGCCGAGTGAAGGTGGTCAGCTATCGCGACCTGCCGTTCCGCACCGTGGTGCGCCAGCAGTACGACTTCAGCTGCGGCTCGGCGGCTCTGGCCACCCTTTTGCGCCATCACTACGGCCGCGATGTCGGCGAGGCTCAGGTGTTCCGCGCCATGTTCGCCGACGGGGATCAGGAGACCATCCGCCGCGTCGGCTTCTCCCTGCTGGACATGAAGCGCTACCTCGACGCGCGCGGCTATCCCGCCGACGGCTTCCGGCTCAGCCTGGACGAGCTGATCGAGATGAACGCTCCGGCCATCGTGATGATCGACACGGCCGGCTACAAACATTTCGTGGTCTTCAAGGGCGATGACGCGGGCCATGTCCTGGTCGGCGATCCGGCCCTGGGCCTGAAGATCTATTCGCGCGACCAGTTCACCGCCATGTGGAATGGAGTCGCCTTCGTCGTCCGCCAGCCGGCGGACACCTTCAACGACGCCGAGGAGTGGCGCATCTGGAACCGGTCGCGGCCGGGGCAGGCGCTTCAGCCCATGTCCTTGGCGGAACTGACGCGGGAGTTGCCGCCGCTGTATCAAGTGACGACGCGTTTCTCCCTCGATCCCTATCTGAGGTGACGACCATGAGACGCGCGCGTTCAAGCATTCTGCTCGTCATGACCTGCCTGGCGCCGGTCAGTCTGGCGGCGCCGGTCTCGGCCGAATCCGTCGCCTTCGCCGCCGAGCTTGTCGGTGACGCCTCTCTGGAGCCCTTCGCGACCCCGCCGTCGGCGGCGCCATCGCCGGTTGCTACGCCGGTCGAGGTCATGCGCGGGCCTCAGATCATGACGGACGCGGACATGTCCGAGGCGCGTGGCGGCTTCATGACGGCGGGAGGCTTCACCTTCGGTTTCGGCGTGGTGGTCCGTTCCTATGTGAACGATCAGCTGGCTCTTCAGACGCAACTGACCTGGACGCCGACCGGACCCGTAAGTCAGCAGGTTCAGCACAACGTCCCCGGCGTGGCTGATCTGGCAGGCGCTATGGCCAGCCTGGTGGCGGGCGGCATCGACCTTCGCGGATTGAGCAACACCGGCGGGGTGGCGGTGGTGGACGGCTCGGGCGCGACGGCGATCCTGCACAACATCACGACCAGCCAGTTGCAGAACCTGATCATCAACAACGCCGATAATCGCAACATCCGCCAGGACATGGAGCTGAACCTGGTCCTGCCTGACCTGGCGACGATCCAGACCAACAGTCAGATGCACAACTACGGATCGAACATCGCCCGCGACATTGACTGGGCCGGACTCAGAAGTCTGGGCGGCTTCTAGGCCGCAGCGTTCGAGTCTCTCAGGGGCCGCCGTCGGGCGGCCCCTTCTTCATGTCAGAAGACGATCGGCAGGCGCAGGATGAAGCGCATGTCCGGCGCATCCTCGGTCACGCCGAACTCGAAATTGCCGTTCAGGCTGTAGCGGTCGTTCAGCAGGTAGGACATGCCGAACTGCAGGGCGCCGACCTGAAGCGCATCGGACTTTTCGGTGATGTCGTTCAACTCGCTCGTCGTCGGCCGAATGTAGTTGTGCTTGTAGCCCAGCGAGAAGGAGAAGCGCGGGTTCAGCGAGAAGCCGAAACCGATCGACAGGCCGATGGCGTCGCCGGGATCGACCTCGCCGATGCGGATCTCGCCCTCGGTCTTGTTGATGTCGCGCGGCAGGTGGGCGAAGTAGCTCAGGCTGCCGAAAATGACCGCCGGATCGCTGGGGTACAGGAAGCTGATGCTGGGCTCGACACCCCAGAATCCCGAGCCTGTGGCCAGGCGGGTGGCGATGCCGAACTCGTCGCGATCGATGTCGAACGGTCCTTCGCCCGTGTCGCTCTTGACCCTTAGGCCGGCGATGAAGATGGGGCGTCCGCGCTCGCCGCCGTTGATCTGATAGCGCAGGGCCGCTTCGACGTCGCCGACGCCGTCGCCGCTCAGGTCGATGGTCCGCGTCACCGCTTCGTCGCGCTGCTGCACGGTGGTGATGGTGTCGTTGCGCCAGACGTAGGGCACGCGCAGCTCCGCTTCCATGCGCGGCCCGATGCCGTATTTCCCGGCCAGGGTGACGACGCCGGTGTCGCGATCCGCCTCATTGGCCTCGATCACCCCGATCTGCACGCCGGGCACGATCTCGATGCCTCGGAACACCAGGCGGTTGGCGCTGGAGCGCGTGTACTCGGTCGAGACGTCCAGGGTGAATTTGCCCGGTTGGCTCAGCACGGCGATGCCTTCGGGAATGGCGGCCAGCTGCTCGCGCCGCACCTCGGGCGCGGGCGGCGGCGGGGCTTCGCTCGGGGGCAGGGTCGGTTGGGCCGGACCGTTGGGCGCGATGGTGCTGGCGACCTGCTGGCCGGCGCGCAACTGGTTCAGGGTTCGATCTGCGAAGACCGCTCGGCCCGAGGCGTCGGTCTGCACCTGCCAGCGCGGATCGACGGACGGCGGCGCCATGGCGGCGCGTTCGTTCAACAGGGCTTCCTGCGCCTCGATACGGCGTTGCTGCTCGATGACCAGAGCTTCCAGCCGCGCGACCCGCGCCGCCAGCTCTTCGTCCTGGGCCAGGGCGGCGCCGGGGGCCAGCAGGGCCGCCATGGCGACCGAGGCGCCGATCATTCGCAGCGTGGACCCGGTCCGGCGCGGCGGTCGATGCGGTGAAAGAGGCGGGCGGGGCCGAGACGGTTGTCGGTGGGGGCTCATGACGCTCGCTCTCTCTCTTTTCGTTCGGGTTTCAGTGAAGGGCGTGGTCGTCGACGCCATAGTCGCTGGCGGCGCGCAGATGGGCCTCGTCCAGAAGGGTGACCCAGCCGCTCTGCATGGCGATCAGCCGCCCGCGCCGCATCTGGCCCAGCGTGCGGCTGACATGGACCAGGCTCAGCCCCAGGGCGTCGGCCAGGGTCTCCTGGGTCAGCGGCAGGTGCAGGCGGTCGCTGGTGCACAGCCCGGCGCGCTGCAGCCGGTCGCGCAACTCCAGCAGCAGGTGGGCCAGACGCGCCTGGGCGGATTGCCGGCCCAGCCGCACCACATGGTTCAGCAGGCAGGTTTCCTCGTATCGGCGCGACGTCGCCAGGGCGCGGCGCAGCCGATCGTGGCGCGGGTCTTGAAGCGCCAGGATCTCGCGCAGCATCAGGGCGTCGACATATTCGACCCGCGTCAGGGCGATGATGGTCGTCTCGTCCAGCGGACGCGGATCAAGGCTCAGCCCTACGGAATCTCCGGGCAGCAGGAAGCCGAAGATCTGGCGCTGACCGTCGGCCAGGATGCGTTGGCGGCACGCCCATCCGCTCAGGATCAGGCGCGGCGAGGCGGCTCGGCCGTCGGGATCGAAAGGCTGGCCCGCGGGCACGGCCTCCTGAAACACGCACAACCGTCGGATCAGGGCGCGTTCTTCATCGCTCAGTCGGGTGATGGAGGCGAGATTGCGCAGGGCGGCCAGATCGGCCGGCGCGGATACGGAACGGCGCACGCTGACCGCGCGCGTCACCATGCCCTTGCGGGCAGGCGCGACCCACCACCTCCGGCGGTCCGGCTTCCGTCCCTCTCGCACACCATCTCAGGCGTTCCTCCGGACAAGAAACGGCCACAATGCGACGGTCGTTCCTGCCAAGGCGCAGAAACGTTGATTTTATATTAACTTGGCGATGGAGGGCGTGGGTCGTGCGTCGCGCAGCCAGAGCGAACGGCGCATATTACGGCCGTTTCGCCTTACATCATCATGATAAGGAGAGATGGCGCACCCGAAGAGATTCGAACTCCTGACCCCCAGATTCGTAGTCTGGTGCTCTATCCAGCTGAGCTACGGGTGCGCACCGCCTTGCGGGCAGGGCCGGGTATCTAGCGGGTCGCTTTCGTGCTGGCAAGCAGGTTTTCTCAGAAAATCTTGAGAAAATGCGGGGTTGGCCTCGGAGGCCTGCGGGCCTAGGCATAAAGCCTCCCTGTAACGTCCCGGAGTGCTTGAGTGCGCGCCTTTTCCTTCTCCCATCTGCGCCCTGCGCGCAGGATTTCCTCTCTCGCGGCCGGGACGGCGCTTGCGGCCCTGTTGCTGACGGGATGCACGACGACGGCGGAAGGGGTTCAGGCCGAGGCGGCGCCGGTTTCGGCTGAGGCGCCTGCGGCGGCGCAGGCCTCCGTCGCCAGGGGGCCGTTCGTGTCGGCGGCCAACCCCCTGGCGGTCGAGGCGGGGATGAAGGTGCTGGCCCGAGGCGGTTCGGCCGTGGACGCGGCGGTGGCGATCCAGGCGGTGCTGGGTCTGACCGAGCCGCAGTCCTCGGGTTTGGGCGGCGGCGCCTTCATGATGTTCTATGACGCCGGAAGCGGCGCGATCACCGTCTATGACGGACGTGAGACGGCCCCCGCCTCCGCCACGCCTGAGCTCTTCTATGAGAACGGCAAGCCGCTGGCCTTTGTCGATGCGGTGTTGAGCGGACGCTCGACCGGGGCGCCGGGCGTGGTGCCCATGCTGGCCCTGGCTCAGCAGCAGCACGGCGTCCTGGCCTGGTCCGACCTGTTCGGCGACGCCGAGAAACTGGCGCAGGACGGCTTCATCGTCAGCCCGCGTCTGGCCGGCATGATCAACGGCGATGCCCCCCAGGCGAAGACGCGCTGGGCGACCGAGTATTTCACCAAGCCGGACGGCGCGCGCTATCAGGCGGGCGAGACCTTGCGCAATCCGGCCTACGCCGAGACGGTGCGCCGCATCGCGCGCGAGGGCGCGGCCGCCCTGCAGCAGGGCCCGCTGGCCGAGGCCATCGTCGAGGCGGTCAACGAAGGCCCGCGACCCGGCGCCCTGACGGCAGCCGACATCGCCGGCTATCGCCCCGTGGTGCGCGAGGCCGTGTGCGGTCCCTATAAGATCTACACCATCTGCGTGCCGCCGCCGCCGTCCAGCGGCGCCTCCATCCTGGAGCTGCTGGCCATGGCCGAGCAGACGCCGGACATCGACAAGGGGCCGGACAGCCCCGAGGCCTGGGCCGCCTTCGGCCAGCTGCAGCGGCTGATGTACGCCGACCGCGACCGCTATTTCGGCGATCCGGCCTTCGTCTCCGTGCCGGTCGCAGGCCTGCTGGACCCGGCCTATGTCGCTGAGCGGGCGGCTCTGGCGCCGGCTCTGCGCGGCGCGGCGCCCTATGGCGTGCCGGCGGGGGCGCCGAACGTCGGCGCGGACGCCACGCGCGAACCGGCGGGCACCTCGCACCTGGTCGTCGTCGATGCGAAGGGCGACGCCGTCAGCATGACCACCACGGTCGAGAGCCTGTTCGGTTCGGGCCGGATGGCGGGCGGCTTCTTCCTGAACAATCAGCTGACCGACTTCTCCATGGTGCCGACGGCGTCGGACGGCACGCCGGCGGCCAACGCCGTGGCGGCGGGCAAGCGGCCGCGCTCGTCCATGTCGCCGGCCCTGATCCTGGATCGCGAAGGACGTCTGATCGGCCTGCTGGGCTCGCCGGGCGGATCGTCCATCCTGGCCTATAACGCCAAGGCCCTGATCGGCGCCCTGGCCTGGGGGCTGCCGCTGCAACAGGCCTTCGACCTGCCGAATCTGGTGGCCAAGGGCGACGGTTTCGGCGCCGACACCGAAGGCTTCCCCGAGGCGGTGCGCGACGGCATGGCGGAGCGGGGCGTCGAGCTGCGGCCCAATACGACCGAGACTTCGGGCCTGCATGGCGGGCTGTGGCGGAACGGGCGCTGGGACGGGGCGGCCGACAGCCGCCGCGAGGGCGTGGCGCGGACGCAGTAAGGGGCGCGGGGCCGCCTAGCGCGGCGGGCGGATCGTCAGTTGGAAGGCCACCAGGCCTTCCGACACATCGGTTCTGATGCCCTGATAGCCGCGCAGGCCCTTGGCCTCGATCTCGCGATAGACGACGCCGAAGGAGCTCTGCACTGAGCCCCGGCGATAGGCCACGCCGATGGAGGCGTCGCCCAGGTAGGTTCCGGCGTCCTGGCTGACCCCGGACCGGGCGAAGTCGCCGTCGCGGGTGCGGGCGAAGTTGTAGCCGACCGCCCGCTTGGACCCGGCCGCGTACAGATACCAGCGCGGCCGCTCGCCGAAGGCCTCGTCGCCGTTGGGGGCCAGGCGGTCCAGGTTCTCGCCGATGCGCAGGGTGGCGCCCGCCTCGGCCGAGGGGCCGTCGCTGCCGACGCCGAAGCCGGCGTGGGGCGTCAGCGACACCTCCAGACCCGAGGCCGTGCGGCCCTTGGCGGCGGTCCAGCCGCGCGTATAGGTGACGTCATAGCTCTCGCCCGAGAAGGCGACGGGGTCGAGGGCGCGCGGCGGCGCGGGCGAGCCGTCGGCGCGACGCAGTTCTCCAGTCGTGGTGATCCGCAGTCGGTCGGTGAAGCCGTCGCCGGCGAACCAGGCTTCCTGACGCAGTTCGCCCTGATCGGCGCTCAGCCGGGCGACATCGTTGAACTGCACCGGGGCGCCGAAGGCGGCGTCAGGTTCGGCGGTGAAGGGCAGGCGGCTGTCCAGCCGGGCGGCGGCGTCCTCGAACCGGATGGCGTCGCCGCCGCGCGCGGCGATGGGGCCTTCCACAACGGTTTGCGGCATGGCGAAAACGGTCGTCGGGGCGACCGCCGCGATCATCCATCCTGCCCATGCCATCCGACGCATCAACGGTGCCTCCCGATCCGTTAACGCTTCCACTGTGCACGAACGCCGGGGAACCGCAACGGACTCTTTTACGCCACATTCCTTTATGACGAACGAAACCGCCCGGAGAGGGTTCCCCGGGCGGCTCAAAGGCGATGGCGTTGAGTGTGAAGGCTTGCCTTACTGGCAGGCCAGGCACTCGTCATAGTCGGTGCGGGCGATGGAGAAGAGGTCCGGCTGGTTCGGATCGATCTCTTCTTCCTTCTTGTCCTCGGCGCCGGCGAAGGCGGCGCGCTGCACCGACTTGGACCGCAGATAATACAGCGACTTCAGGCCCCGCTCCCACGCCGACCAGTGCAGCATGTGCAGATCCCACTTGTTGACGTCGCCGGGGATGAACAGGTTCAGCGACTGCGCCTGGCAGATGTCGCCGGTGCGGTCGGCGGCCAGTTCGATGACCCAGCGCTGATCCAGCTCGAAGGCGGTCTTGTAGATGGCCTTCTCGTCGTCGCTGAGGGCGTCCAGGTGCTGGACCGAGCCTTCGTTCTCGAGGATCGAAGACCAGACGGCCTCGGTGTCGATGCCCTTCTCGCCCAGCAGATCCTGCAGATAGGGGTTCTTGACCGCGAAGGAGCCCGACAGGGTCTTGTGGGTGTAGATGTTGGCCGGGATCGGCTCGATGCCCGCCGACGTGCCGCCGCAGATGATCGAGATCGAGGCGGTCGGAGCGATGGCCAGCTTGTGGCTGAACCGCTCCATCACGCCGCGATCGGCGGCGTCGGGGCAGGGGCCCTTTTCTTCGGCCAGGGTGCGGCTGGCCTTGTCGGCCTCGCGACGCAGGTGCTTGAACAGGCGCATGTTCCAGCTCTTGGCCATGGCCGATTCAAAGGCCACGCCCTGCGACTGCAGGAAGGAGTGGAAGCCCATCAGGCCCAGACCCACCGAACGCTCGCGCTGGGCCGAATAGACGGCGGCGGCCATGGACGACGGGGCGCGAGTGATGAAGTCCTCGAGCACATTGTCGAGGAAGCGCATGATGTCCTCGATGAAGCGCGGCTCTTCGCGCCACTCCAGGAAGGTCTCGGCGTTGACCGACGACAGGCAGCAGACGGCGGTGCGCTCGACGCCCTTATGGTCCAGACCCGTGTGCAGCATGATTTCCGAGCACAGGTTGGACTGCTTGACCGACAGGCCCAGATCCTTCTGGTGCTGCGGCATCTGCCGGTTCACCGTGTCCGAGAAGATCAGATATGGCTCGCCCGTCTGCATCCGGATTTCGAGGATCTTGGTCCACAGGTTGCGGGCGTCGACGGTTTTGCGGACCTCGCCGTTCTTGGGCGAGATCAGGTCGAAGGGCTTGCCGTCGCGGACCGCCTCCATGAAGGCGTCGGTGATGTTGATGCCGTGGTGCAGGTTCAGCGAGCGGCGGTTGAAGTCGCCCGACGGCTTGCGGATCTCAAGGAACTCTTCGATTTCCGGGTGGTGGATGTCCAGATAGACGGCGGCCGAGCCGCGACGCAGCGAGCCCTGCGAAATCGCCAGGGTCAGCGAATCCATCACGCGGATGAAGGGGATGATGCCCGAGGTCTGACCCGCGCCCTTGACCTTCTCGCCGATGGAGCGGACGCCGCCCCAATAGGTGCCGATGCCGCCGCCGTTCGAGGCCAGGGAGACGTTCTCGTTCCAGACGTTCTGGATGCCGTCCAGGCTGTCGTTGACCGAGTTCAGGAAGCAGGAGATCGGCAGGCCGCGATCGGCGCCGCCGTTCGACAGCACCGGCGTCGCCGGCATGAACCACAGCTTGGACATATAGTCGTAGACGCGCTGGGCGTGATCCGCGTCGTCGGCGTAGGCCGTGGCCACGCGGGCGAACATGTCCTGATAGCTTTCGCCCGCCAGCAGGTAGCGGTCTTCCAGCGTCTTCTTGCCGAATTCGGTCAGCAGGGCGTCGCGCGTGCGGTCCAGTTTCAGGCCGTTCACCACCGTCAGCTCCGGCTTGGTCTCGGGCGACGCCGAGGAAACCGTAGAGAATTCCGTCGTCTGCAACGCTTCGCCGCCAGCCATTTTCGTCCCTGTCCCGAACAAATGCGATTAGAAGGCCGTACCGGTTTGAGACACTACATCTAGTGGCTGCTTGCCGGTGTTCGGCTAGATATATGGGTGCATATCCCTAACCGCAGGTAAAGCTCTTGACGGGAGCTTTTCTGACGAATCGGTGGGCGGCTGATCACACCCTGTGGAAATGACTCAGGAAATGCGGGATCACATTTTTCACCGAACCGTCGTCGATTTCTGCGAGGGCTGACAGGGAACACCGCAACAGCTTGGCCGTTAGCGCCCCATGGCCCCGCATCCCACCGCCTTCCTGACCCGCGCCCTGCGCGTCGCCCGCACGGAGATCGCCGCCGTGGCCGCCATGCTGGTGGTCGCCCTGGGGGTGTTGATCTTCATCGAGGTGGCCGACGACATTCAGGAAGCCGACGGCCAGGCCTTTGACCATGCGGTGTTGGCGGCGGTGCGGCCCTTCGCCGATGATCCGGGGCGCCCCTGGGGGCCGTGGTGGCTGCACGAGGCGGCGGCGGATCTGACCTCGCTCGGCGGCATATCGGTGCTGACCCTGTTCGCCGTCATCGCCATCGGCTTCCTGCTGATCATGGGCAAGCGGCTGTCGGCGCTGATGCTGGTCGTCGGCCTGGCGGGCGGGGTGGCCCTGAGCGAAGGCCTGAAAGCCCTGTTCGAGCGCGAACGGCCGCCCGAAATCTATCAGGCGGTGGAGACGCTGAACGCCAGCTTCCCCTCGGGCCACGCCCTGCTGTCGACCGTCTTCTATCTGACGCTGGGGGTCATGCTGACGCGCGCTTTTCCACGCAAGCGGCTAAAGGCCTATGTTCTGGGCTGCGCGGTGGCGATCGCCCTGCTGATCGGGCTGACGCGCATCTATCTGGGCGCGCACTGGGCGTCGGACGTGTTCGCGGGGTGGAGCGTGGGCGCCGCCTGGTCGATGGCCCTGTGGCTGATCGCCTACGCCGCCGAGCGGCGCCAGCGCCTGCACGACGCGCCCCTGCAGGACGCGCCCTAGGCGTATGGTTTCTTAGACCAAGGTCTAGCGCCGCGAAGGCGCGCGGCTGTCGGATAAAGGCGATCAGAAGCCGTCGCCACGCAAGCGACGGACGCCCTCAAGGACGACGCTTCAGGAGTTTCCCATGACCGATTTCGCCGCCCTCTACGCCGAACGCCTGACGACGCCTCAGGCGGCGGCCGCCCTGATCCCGTCGGGCGCCAAGGTCGCCATGGCCCTGGGCGTCGGCCAGCCGCCCGCCCTGCTGAAGGCCCTGGCCGACCGGGCCGAGGCGCGGCAGGTGGGGGACGTCAACCTCTACTACCTGCTGTCCACCGCCATCGCGGGCGAGACGGTGATGCGCTTCGAACTGACTGACCGCATCCGCCCGCACAGCCTGTTCCACGGCGCCATCGAGCGGAAGCTGGAAGCGCGCGGGATCGAAGAGGGCCGTCGCGCCGTCTGGTTCGTGCCGACCGGCTTTCAGCAGACGCCGCGCGTGCTGACGCGCGAAATCGGCGTCGACACCCTGCTGGCGACGGTCTCGCCGATGGACGCCGAGGGCTATTTCAGCCTGGGGACCAACACCGACTACGCCCTGGCTGTCTCCGAGAGCGCCGAACGGGTGATCCTGGAGGTCAATCCGCACATGCCGCGCGTGTTCGGCGATTGCCGCGTCCATGTCTCGCAGGTCGCGGCCCTGGTCGAGCATTCGGCCCCCTTGCTGGAGGCGGGCAAGGCGCCGCAGCAGCCGCAGGATCTGGCCATCGGGGCCTTGATCGCCGGCATGGTCGAGGACGGCTCGACGCTGCAGATGGGCATCGGCGCCCTGCCGGACGCGGTGTGCGCGGCGCTCCACGACCATCGCGACCTCGGCATCCACACCGAGATGCTGACGCCGGGCCTGGTCGAACTGATGAAGGCGGGCGTCGTCACCAATGCGCGCAAGACCCTGCACCCCGGCAAGACGGTCTTCACCTTCTCGATGGGGAACCGCTCGACCTATGAGTTCCTGCACGAGAACCCGGCCTTCGAGGCCCGCCCTGTCGACTATGTGAACGACCCGGCGGTCATCGCCCGCAATGCGAAGATGATCTCGGTCAACGCGACCTTGCAGATCGACCTGTTCGGCGCCTGCTGCTCGGAATACCTGAACGGGCGGCAGTACACGGCGTCGGGCGGCCAGCTGGACTTCGTGCGCGGCGCGGCGGCGTCCGAGGGCGGAAAGTCGATCATCGCCTGCCACTCCACGGCGGCCAAGGGGACGGCCTCGCGCATCGTGGCGCGTCTGGACGGCCCGGCGACGACCCCGCGCAACGACATCCACTACGTCGTCACCGAGCATGGAGCGGCCAATCTGAAGGGGCTGACCGACGACGCCCGCGCCCGCGCCCTGATCAGCCTGGCCGCGCCCGAGTTCCGCGAAGGGCTGGAGCGTGAGGCGAAGGCGATGGGCCTCTTCTAGGCCCTAACCCTCCCAGCCCTCGTCGAACGGGAACCGCTCGGCCCAGAAGGATTGAAGCTCAGGCAGGGCGTCCACGCGGCGGACGACCTCGGCCATGCCGGGCGCTTCGGTGTAAAAGCGGCGACGCCGAGGCGTCCAGCGGCTTGCGACGGCGACATAGAGGTCCAGCACCGTCATCTCCTCGCCCAGCAGGAAGCGGCCCGGCGTGATCTGGGCGTCCATCATCCGCCAGCAGTCGGCGATGCGTTCGATGGTGCGGCGCTGGATTTCAGCCTGGGCCTGCGGATCGTCGCCGGCCAGGCGAGACGGCTCGTCCCGCACCCAGAACATCGAATAGACGGCGGCGGGGATGAAGCTCATCCAGCGCAGGAACTGCGCCCGGCGCGGATCGTCCAGCGCGGGCGACAGCCGGGCCTGCGGGTGGGAATCGGCCAGCCAGATCAGGATGGCGGCGCTTTCGGTGATCACCTCGCCGCCCGGCGTGACCAGGGCCGGCACTTGGCGCATCGGATTGACCTGCGCCACCTTGTCCCGCTCGGCCTCGCCCTCCCAGGTCGGGGCCTCGATGACGCGATGGTCCTGCCCGATCAGCCGCAGCGTCGCCTCGACCGGGACCGAGCCGGACCCGGCGGCGCCGTAGAGCGTGAAAACCATCCCCATCTTCCTCCCCAATTTCTTGTCACGGAAACACCATATCTAGCGGTCGGTTGAAAAGTGATCGCTAGATGTGCGCATCTTCCCTTGTCCCCGCGCGCCGGCGGACGCATGGTGAAACGCACTTTTTCCGGATTCGCCCCAGGTCTTCTTCGATGAACGCTCCCGCCACGATCATTCGTCCCGGCACGCCCGGTCTGCTGACCCCCTCGGCCGCCTACAAGCCCTTCCGCTATCCGTGGGCCTTCGACATGTGGAAGAAGCAGCAGCAGGTCCACTGGATGCCTGAAGAAGTCCCGATGGGCGAGGACGTCAAGGACTGGGCCGCCAATCTGAACGACGGCGAGCGTAACCTGCTGACCCAGATCTTCCGCTTCTTCACCCAGGCGGACATCGAGGTGCAGGACAACTACATGGAGCGCTACGGCCGGGTGTTCAAACCGACCGAAGTGAAGATGATGCTGGCCGCCTTCGCCAATATGGAGACCATCCATATCGCGGCCTACGCCCTGCTGCTCGAGACCATCGGCATGCCCGAGAGCGAGTTCGGCGCCTTCATGGAATACGAGGCCATGAAGGACAAGCACGACTACATGGGCCAGTTCGGGGTCGACAGCGACGCCGACATCTGCCGGACCCTGGCCATGTTCGGAGGCTTCTCGGAAGGGCTGCAGCTGTTCGCTAGCTTCGCCATGCTGATGAACTTCCCGCGCCAGTCCAAGATGAAGGGCATGGGACAGATCGTGTCCTGGTCGGTGCGCGACGAGAGCCTGCACTGCGAAGGCATCATCAAGCTCTACCACGCCTTCAACAAGGAGACGGGCGCCGTCACCAAGGCCGTGGCCGACGACATCGTCGACTGCTGCAAGACGGTGATCGAGATGGAGGACAAGTTCATCGACCTGGCCTTCGAAATGGGCCCGGTGAACGGCATGACGCCAGACGACATCAAGGCCTATATCCGCTTCATCGCCGACTGGCGCCTGCGTCAGCTGCACCTGCCGGAAGTCTACGGCGTGACCGAGAATCCGCTGCCGTGGCTGCAGGCCCTGCTGTCGGGCGTCGAGCACGCCAACTTCTTCGAGGCGCGCGCCACCGAATACTCCAAGGCCGCCACGCAGGGCGCCTGGCACGGCGCCGACGGCGTCTGGGACAGCTTCGACAACATGATGAAGCGCCGCACGGAATCCGTCGGGGCCTGATCCGGCCTGATCTCAAGCGAGAAAAAGGGCGCCCCACGCGAGGTCGGCGGCGCCCTTTCCTTATCTGAAGCCTCAGTTCGGCGTCTTGCGGCCCGCGTTGCAGCGCGCGGTGTCGCCGCGCTGACAGGCGGCGGCGGTGGCGCGCCAGTCGGCCATGTCGCGCTCATAGCGGGCCTGGGCCTCGTCGGCGGCGCGAAGATCCGCCTCATGCCGTTCGCGATCGGCGCGCGCCTGCGCCTCCGTCTGCTCCACTTCGGCCTGCCAGCGCCGCTGGGCCTCGGCCTGGGCGGCCTGATTGGCGCGGTCTTCGTTCTCGGCCAGGTCGTTCTGGGCCACGATCTCGGCGTTCAGGGCCTGGGTTTGGCGCAGCTCGTCGGGATCCTGGGCCGAATCCGGCGCGCGATGATAACGCTCGCCCTTGGACAGCAGCATTTCGGCCACGGGATCTTTCGGCGCCGGTTGCGGGCGGGTCTGGCTCTGGCCCTGAGCGTAGGCGGAGCCGGCCGCCAGCGAGAAGGCCAGGGTCGTGGTCAGCATCAGCGCCGCCAGGGGACGGGCGGGGCGGGTTTGCGAGGACGGGGGGCGGGTCATGGAGCGCTCCTGGCGGGAGGAATACGAAGGACCGCAAGCTTGGCGCTTTCGGCGTTCAAAGGAAACAACGTCCGGGACGGCGTAAGGCTGCCGTCCGGCGCCCTAGAGCGGCAACAGAAGCTCGAAACGCGTGCCCTGCGGTCCGGTGTCCAGCAGCGTCAGGGCGCCGCCGTGGTTGGCCGCCAGCTCGCGTGAAATGGTCAGGCCCAGGCCCGTGCCGTCGGCCCCGCCGCCGCTGACGAAGGGCTCGAACAGGCGATCGGCCAGGCGCGGCGGAATGCCGGGGCCGTCGTCGCGCACGGTGACGGCGGCCATGCCGCCGCGGGTCTCGGCGCTGACGGTGATGGCGCCTTTGCCGCTCTTGTCCTTGCTCTGGGGCGCGGTCTCGATGGCCTGGCGGGCGTTGCGCATCAGATTGACCAGGATGCGGTGAAGCTGGTCCGGGTCGGCGTTGACGGTGAAGCGGGCGGGCAGGTCGCGCACCAGCCGCACGCCATCCGGCTCCAGCCGCGTCCTCGGCGGCGGCGGCCACCGCGCGGGCCAGCAGCATCTTCTGAAGCTGGGGCGCCGGCTCCTCGGTCTTGCCGTAGGCCAGGACGTTGCGCGCCAGGGTCGAGGCTCGGTCCAGCGCCCGCTCCAGACGGGGCAGGGCGGTCGCCACCAGGGGGTCGGACGAGGTCGACAGCCGCTCGGACGCCATCTGGGCCGAGGTCAGCATGTTGCGCAGGTCGTGGTTGATCTTGGCCACCGCCTCGCCCAGCGCCGCCAGGCGGGCGCGCGAGCGCAGGGACTGGCGCACCTCCTCCTGCATCCGGGCCAGTTCGCGTTCGACCCGGCCGATCTCGTCCTGACGATCCGAGGGCGTTTCGGCCGGGCTTTCCGGATTGGCGGCGAAGCGTTCGATCGAGCGGGTGACGCGGCGCAGGGGCTGCAGCACCAGCATCGACAGGGAGGCGTAGAGCAGGCCGCCCGCCACCGCCGCGATCAGCAGCGACATCATCAGGCTGTTGACCAGAAAGCCCTCCAGCTCCTTCTTCAGCGGCTGGGCCGGGGCCAGGATCTCGACCAGATCGCCCGAGCGATACCGCGGCGCCGCCTGCACCCGCAGCGAACGATCGGGGTGGCCGAACAGGGTCTTCCACGGGTCCAGCAGCCGCGCCCCGACGTTGCGCTGGCGCAGGTCGATCAGTTCGGGCGCGCGCGGCAGGTTGGGGGCTTGCAGCAGCAGTCGCCGCACCCCCTGTTCGCCGATGACGACCGACTGCACCCCGCCGATGCTCAGCAGCTGTTCGGCGGTGGAGTCCTCGACGGCGGAATAGGGCAGGGCTTCGACCCCGACCGAGGCCAGTTCAGCCGCCTGCAGCCGGTCCATCAGCCACCGCTCCTGGAAGGAGGCGGCGCTGGGCACGATGATCAGGGCGGCGACCGCCAGGGTGAAGGCGACGGTCAGCAGCAGCAGGCGGCTGGACAGGCCGTCGGGCGCGCGGGGCTGCAGCCGCTGGCGCAGGGCGCGCCATGGGGCGGGCGATGTCGCAGGCGGTCTGGCCGTCGTCGCCGGGGTCAGGGGCGTATGAAGCTCCGTCGGAAGGGCCTCGCGTTCCGTCATGACGCCTCCATGCGGGGGCGCGCGCGCAGCTTCTGGGCCAGCTTGAGCAGCAGGGGCAGCAGCATGGACAGGAAGGCGACTCCCATCAGGGGCCAGAAGAATTCCGCGAACAGGCTCCGAATGTCAGGATTCGGGTCCGTGATCAGAACGTCGTGCAGGCTGTCGCCGATCCAGCAATAGATGGTGTGGGCGGGCAGAAGGCCGATGAAGGTGGCGACGACATAGGGCCGCAGCGGCGCCGCCATCACGCCCGCCGCCACATTGATCATGTGGAAGGGCACGGTGACCACCAGCCGCGCGACCAGCACATACCAGAAGGTGTTCTTGTCCACCCCGGCGCAGACCTTGTTCAACAGGCCCGTATCGGCGGCGGCGCGGCGGCGCAGGGAATCGCCCAAGGCGGTGCGCCCCACATAATAGACGGCCAGGGCGCCGACGGTGGCGGCGAAGGCGGTGGCGACGCCGCCGACCCACGGCCCGAACAGATAGCCCGCCGTCACGGTGATGAAGACCACGCCGGGCACCACGCTGGCCGTCAGCAGGCTGAAGATCAGCATCAGGGCGCCCAGCATCAGCAGGTAGCGCTGGGCGGTCAGGGCCTCCAGCGCCGTTCCGTGCTCACGCAGGGTGTCCAGCGACAGATAGCGATTCCAGCCCATGCCGAAGATCACGGCGACGGCGACCAACAGCACGGCCAGGGGCAGAAATCTTTTGACCCGGTTCAAACCGCGCTCCGTCCTCTTTCTTCTGTATCCCTAGCGGATTTCGCGCTGTCGCGCGCGCTTGTCGACTGCACGGAAAAGCGGCTGTGGCGTTGACTCCCGTCCTGTCGCCGCTTATACGCCCGCCTCTCTCGCGGCTGACGCTTGTGTCTGTCGCCAACCCCAGTAACCCGGAGCCGACCGTGAAGCGGACCTATCAGCCGTCGCGACTCGTGCGCAAGCGCCGTCACGGCTTCCGTTCTCGGATGGCCACCAAGAACGGTCAAAAGATTGTCGCGCGTCGCCGCGCCAAAGGCCGCAAGCGCCTGACGGCCTGACGTCACGCGCCCATTACCCTTCAGGGCGGGCGCATGACCGATCTGATGAAAATCGATCGCCTGTTGAGGCGGCCCCAGTTTCTGGCGGCCGCCAAAGGCGTTTCTCAGGCTCGCGGCGCCGTGGTGGTCCAGCAACTGGATCGCGCCGACGGCGACCCGACGGTGCGCCTGGGATTCACCGCCACCCGCAAGATCGGCGGCGCCGTCGTGCGCAACCGCGCCAAGCGCCGTCTACGCGAAGCTGCGCGCCTGCTGACGCCCCTGCACGGGCGGGCGGGATGCGATTATGTGTTCATCGCCCGCATGGGCACGGCGGACCGCGACTGGGACCGCTTGCTTGACGATGTGAAATCGGCCCTTACAAGGCTCGCAACCCCGCGCACGGCTTCCGATATGGGAGACCGGGCCGTTTCGACCGCCCGCGCCGCCCCCGACCCGCGCCCCGCCGACCAGGACCGCTGATCCCGATGCAGAACGAGAACTCGCGCAACACCATCATCTTCTTCGTGTGCGCGGCCCTGATCATGGGCGTCTACTACTTCATGGTGATGCGCCCGCAGGCCGAGAGCCGCCGCCAGGCGCAGATCGTCGCCGCCGAGCAGCAGAAGGCGCGCGAGGCTTCCGCCGACGCCGGCCTGACGCCGTCGGGCGCCGCGCCGGGCGTCTTCATCAAGGATCGCGCCCAGGCCCTGGGCACGGTCGCGCGCGTGCCGATCCAGACCCCGACCCTGAAGGGCTCGCTGTCGCTGCAGGGCGCGCGCATCGACGACCTGTATCTGACCCGCTACCGCGAGACGCTGGACAAGAATTCCCCGCCGGTCGAGCTGTTCCGCCCGCAGGGCATGGAGCACGCCTATTTCGCCCAGTTCGGCTGGAGCGGCCCGAACGTCGCCGGCGGCGTGCCCGGCCCCAACACCGTCTGGCGCCTGACCAAGGGCTCGACCCTGACGCCGACCACTCCGGTCGAACTGACCTGGGACAACGGTTCGGGCCTGCGCTTCACGCGCGTCGTCTCGATCGACGACCAGTACATGTTCACGGTCAAGGATACGGTCGCCAACCTGGGAACCCAGGCCATCGCCATCGCTCCCTACGGCCGCGTCGAGCGCCAGGGTGTTCCGGTCGACCTGGGCAAGCAGATGATCCTGCACGAAGGCGCCATCGGCACCTTCGGCGACGGGGGCGGCTATTCGACCGAACAGGTCAAGTACAAGGACTGGGCCAAGAAGCCGCGCATCGAGAACCAATCGACCGGCGGCTGGCTGGGCATCACCGACAAATACTGGCTGGCGGCCCTGATCCCCACCCAGGACGAGACCATCGAGGGCCGTTTCTCGGTGCGCGACGCCCAGGGGATGAACATCCACGAAGCCGCCATGCTGGGCGCCACCCACACCATCCAGCCGGGCCGCCAGATCGAGGAGACCCAGCGTCTGTTCGCCGGGGCCAAGCGCGCCGAGGTGCTGAAGGCCTATGAGCAGTCGCTGAACCTGCCGCGTTTCGTCTACGCCATCGACTGGGGCATGTTCTGGTTCCTGACGCGCCCGATCTTCACCGTGGTGGAGTTCTTCTACGGCGTCCTGGGCAACTTCGGCTTGGCCATCCTGGCCCTGACGGTGGTGGTCAAGCTGATCCTCTTCCCGCTGGCCAACAAGTCGTACGAGAGCCTCTCGAAGATGCGGAACCTCCAGCCCAAGATGGAGGAGATCAAGAAGAAGCACGGCTCCGAACCGCAGAAGCAGCAGCAGGAGATGATGGCCCTGTATCAGCGGGAGAAGATCAATCCGCTGGCGGGCTGCTTGCCGATGGTGGTGCAGATCCCGGTCTTCTACGCCCTGTACAAGGTGCTGTTCGTGACCATTGAAATGCGTCACGCGCCCTTCTTCGGCTGGATCCGCGACCTGTCGGCGCGCGACCCTTCGACGATCTGGAACCTGTTCGGCGCCATTCCGTGGGATCCGGCGACCCTGCCGATCCTGGGCGGCATCCTGAACGGCCCGCTGCACCTGGGCGTGCTGCCCCTGGTCTATGGCTTCACCATGTGGCTGCAGATGGCGATGAACCCGCCGGCGCAGGATCCGATGCAGCGCCAGATCTTCGCCCTGATGCCGATCGTCTTCACCTTCATCATGGCCCCGTTCGCGGCCGGCCTGCTGATCTACTGGGCGTGGAACAACGTGCTGTCGATCATCCAGCAGTATGTGATCATGCATCGCTTCAAGGCCGAGAACCCGATCGACGCCTTCCTCGCCCGCTTCAAGAAGGCCTGATCGGTTGGACGCGTCTGACGAGCCCAAGGTCGGGGAATATTCCGACGCCGAGATCGAGGCGGCGCGCGTCCTGTTCGCGCGCCAGGCCAGCTTCGTCCTGGGCTGCGCCAAGATCGAGCAGCTGCCGACTCCGGACCTGCCCGAGATCGCCTTCGCCGGCCGCTCCAATGTGGGCAAGTCCAGTCTGATCAACGGCCTGGTCGGCATGCACAAGCTGGCCAGGGCCTCCAACGAGCCGGGCCGCACGCGCGAGGTCAACTTCTTCGACCTGGACGGGCGGATGCGTCTGGTCGATCTGCCCGGCTACGGCTGGGCCAAGGCGTCCAAGACCACGGTCAAGAAGTTCCAGGATCTGGGCCGCGACTATCTGCGCGGCCGGGTGACGCTGAAGCGCGTCTATCTGCTGATCGACAGCCGCCACGGCCTGAAGAAGGTCGACGACGAGGCGTTGGACGCACTGGACCTGTCGGCCGTCTCCTATCAGATCGTCCTGACCAAGGCCGACAAGCTGAAGAAGGGCGAGGCCGAAAAGGTCCAGGCGGCGACGCTGAAGGCCATCTCCAAGCGCCCGGCCGCCTATCCCCACGTCGCCGTCACTTCGTCGGAAAAGGGTTTCGGCCTGCCCGAACTGCGCGCCGAGATCATGCGCACCACGGGCGTCGTCCTCGACTGAATCTCACATCCGCGTGAACCGTTAAGCCAGACCGGCGTTGTCCCCCTCGGTTCTTAACGAGAGGGGAGCGCTCCATGCGTTCAGCGATCATCGGCGGCGTCGCCATCGCCTGCCTGCTGGGTCTGTCGGCCTGCGGAAACAACAACAACAAGGCCGAAACTCCGGCCGCTGACGGGGCTGAGACCGCTTCGACGGCCGCCGCGCCGGCGACGCTCGATGCGCCCAAGCCGGGCCTGTGGCGCGTGTCCACCGCCATGGAAGGCATGCCGGGCGGCGCCGCCGTCCCGCCGCAGGAAGTCTGCATCAAGGAAGCCAAGCTTGAGGCCCCGGCCAGCGCCCAGCAGCCGGGCGCCGACTGTACGACCAAGCCGTTCGCGCGTGAGGGCGACGCCATGGTCGCCACCTCGTCCTGCACCTTGCCGGGCAATATGAAGGCCGACTCCACCATCCGCGTGACCGGCGACTTCAACAGCCGCTACGTCACCGAGGTCACGACCAAGATGGACCCGGCGCCGACGCCGCAGATGGCCCAGACCAAGGTCACCATGACCGCCGAGCGCATCGGCGACTGCCCCGCCGGTCAGTAAGCGCCCGCCCATAGACGATTGATCGTCACGGCCGGTATGGCGTCGCTGAAAAGCGGCCCCCATATCGGTCGGATGATCCCTCTGTCCATTCTCGACCTCGCCCCCGTGCCGGAAGGCTCCGACGTGGGGCAGGCGCTCGCCAACACCATTGATCTGGCCCGCCACGCCGAACGGCTGGGCTACAATCGCTACTGGCTGGCCGAGCATCACAACATGCCGGGCATCGCCAGCGCCGCGACCTCGGTCGTCATCGGCGCGGTGGCGGCGGCGACGAAGACCATCCGCGTCGGCGCCGGCGGGGTCATGCTGCCCAACCACGCCCCCCTGGTCATCGCCGAGCAGTTCGGCACCCTGAACGCGCTTCACCCCGGTCGGATCGACCTGGGCCTCGGCCGCGCGCCTGGCTCGGATCAGGCGACGGCGCGAGCTTTGCGCCGCACGCTTCAGGGCGACCACGACGCCTTCCCTCAGGACGTGATGGAGCTGATGCAGTGGTTCGCGCCCGCGACGCCGGATCAGCGCATCATCGCCAATCCGGGCGAGGGCCAGGCCGTGCCGACCTGGATCCTCGGCTCCTCGACCTACGGCGCCCAGCTGGCGGCGCACCTGGGCCTGCCTTACGCCTTCGCCAGCCATTTTGCGCCGGGCGAGATGCTGCGGGCCCTCGACATCTATCGCCAGACCTTCCGTCCATCGCCGCATCTTGAGAAGCCTTACGTCATGCTGGGCTACAACGCCTTTGTGGCTGACACGGACGAGGCGGCGCGCCTGCTGTTCACTTCGGTCCAGCAGGCTTTCGTTAACCTGAGAACCGGCCGCCCCGGCAAGCTGCCGCCGCCGGTCGAGGGCTACTACGAACGGCTGGACGGCGCGGCGCGCGGCATGATCGACGTCGCCCTGGCCTGTTCGGCGGTGGGCGCGCCCGCGACGGCCAAGGCCGCCCTCGACGCCTTCATCGCCCAGACCGACGCGGACGAGCTGATGCTGACCAGCCAGATATGGGATCCGGCCGCCCGCGTGCGCTCGCTCGAGCTGCTCGCCGCGGCGACCGGGCTGGCGTCCGCCTAGCGGCTGCTGGCGGGCGGTTTGAACAGCAGAGGAGAGGCGGCGTTTTCGGCGTCCAGGCGACGCCAGGCGGCGCCCAGGCGGATTGCGTCGGCCAGATCCTGCGGCGTTATGGGTTCGGCGTCGGTCAGTCTCTGACGCAGGCCGCGACAGGCCGCCAGCACGGCGGAGGCATGTCGTATCTCAGGGATCGTAGAGCGCGCGCCTATGCCGTCCAGCGAGGCGAAGCGCCAGCCTTCTTCGGACGGCGCGGCCTGGATCATCGCCCATTTCTCGGCAGGGGTGAGTTGATCGGCCAGTTTCTCCCGGGCGCCGTTCTCACCCTGTCGACGGTACTGACCCGGCTGGGCGGGTAGGCCGTGACGGCCATAGACGTCGCACGCGGCCGTCTCTATGGCGGCGACTTCCGCAAGCAGGCTGTCCACGCCGTCCGACAAGGCGTCAGAAGGAACGACAGCCTGCTCGCCGCCTCGGTCGTCGCGACGGCGTCCGAAGCGGCTCAGCATCGCCTTTAGTTCAGGCTCAGGTTGCCGGTGACCGAGACGTCGTAGACGACGCGGGTGATGCTCTGGACCACTTCGAAGAATTTGCGCATCTCAGCCGCGCCTGCACGCGGCGTGTAGATGAGATCGTCCGACTGCATCTGGAAATTGCTGGCGATGAAGAAGCCTTCGCCCTCGGCCAGGTTCAGGCGATAGACCACCGGCACCCCGCGCGAGGTGACGGGCTGCTGGATGCCCAGGGCCTGGGCCACTTCCGGCCGCTCGAAACGGAAAACCAGAACCGAACGGGCGTTGGCGATGTTGGAATCCAGGCCGCCGACGCCGCTGAGCGCCTCGGCCAGGGTCAGCGGGCCGGGCGGCAGTTCGCTGCGCGCCACGGCGTTGAAGGCGCCGAAGGAGCTGAAGCGGCGAGGCTTGTAGACCAGGTTGACCTGATCGCCCCGCTGCAGGCGCACGTTCTCGTTGAACTCGGTGGTGACGATCGACATCGGGGCCGTATAGACCTTGCCGTCGCGCTGGATGCGCACGTCGATGTCGTGCAGCGAACGCGACGGGCCGCCGGCGGCGGCGATGACGTCGAGGATGCGGTCGCTGTTGGCTGATAGGGGCTGGCGTCCGGGGCTGCGCACGTCCCCAAGCACGGTGACGGCGTTGGAGGCGTTGCCCGCGATGGTGACGACCACCTGGGGATTGGCGACCTTGCCGACCAGGGCGCGGCGCATGGCCGCCGAGGCCTGCGACGGGGTAAGGCCTTGCACGGTCACTTCGCCGGCAAAGGGGATCGGGACGGAGCCGTTTCGGTTGACCATCAGCGGCGGCAGGGTCTGGTTGCCGCTGCTGGCGCCGTCGCGTGGCGAGCCGCTGCCGAACAGGCTGCCGCCCGGTTCGAAGATGCTGACGGCAAGGGTGTCGCCGACGCCGATCACATCCGTGGGCGCTTCGCTGGAGGCGAGCGCCAAGCTCGAGAAGGACGGCGGGGGCGCCGCCTTCAGCCGTTCGCTCAGCGCGAAGTCCAGATCGACGAGCGCGTAGTCGCCCGCCCGCTCCGGTGAGGACGAGCCTTGAACCACGTTGCGGCCGGATGGCCCGTCGCGCGGCAGGGTCGAGCATCCGGCCAGAAGAGCGACGATGAGCAGGCTGGCGGCGGTTCTGGACATAGGGCCTCGGTGCAGTTCCATCAGATGCTTACCCTTCAGGCGGCTGCGCCGCCAGAGGCGCACAGCACCCGTTGCTGGACGACATCGAAATGCTGGTCCCAGTTGGGCGGAGAATAGGGCGGCGCGACCGGCGAATTGCGGGTCCAGTCCTCAAGCGCGGCCAGCCATCCCAGGCCGTCCAGCGGATCGATCAGGCGGGCGTGCGGGACCAGTTCGCGGTGGGCGGCGATGTTCGAGGCGATGAGGGGCACGCCCATGGCGCTGGCCTCGACGGCGGGCAGGTCGAAGCCTTCCACCGATGAGGGTGCGACCATGGCGCGTGCGCCCCGCATCAGAGCCGAAAGGGCGCAGTCAGGCAGGTTTTCGGCCTGGTGCACGAGGCCGCGTAGATTGGGCGAGCGTTGCAGGTGGTCCAGCACGGCCTCGTTTTCCCAGCCGTATCGGCCGACCAGGACCAGGCGCGGCGTGTCGGCGCCCATGGTTTCTTGCAACCGGCGCCAGACGGTCAGCAGGAAGGCCAGGTTCTTTCGCGCCTCGATCGTGCCGACGTGCAGGAAGTAGGGGCGAGCGGGTGCAATCGTCGTGCGGCTGTCGAAGGTGCGCTCCAGCCCCAGATGCGCGACTTCGATCGGCGGGGCGGCGATGTTCGACTGGTCGGCGAAGCCTTTCAGTTCGTCGGCTGTGTACTGGGAATTGACGATGATCCGCGAGGCGTGGCGCAGCACGTTGGTCATCCGTCGCACATGCTTCAAGCCGTCGCCGGGGCGGCAGAACTCGGGATGGGTCACGGGGATCAGGTCGTGGACCATGATGATCCGCTCAATACCTCCGCCGGCCAGGGACGTAAGGATGTCGGGCGTGTTCAGGCTCGTATGCCCGACATTTATATAGGCTCGCGCCGATGGAGGTGCGGCGATGCGGCGCGACCTGAAGTACTGCTTCCAGATCCGTTTCGGCTTGGTCTTGGGCGGCGCTTTTTCTTCGGGCGCGCGTCCTATGATCGAGGCTCCGTCGTCAGGCGAGCGCAGGGCGTCGAACAGCTTGCGGGCTTCGGGGCCCAGTTCCGTCACGGCGCCGGGGCCCGTCCAGCGGGTGCGCAGTTCAGCGAGGCGTTCGCGGAACCAGTCGTTGTCGACGCGCGCCAGTTGATCCTTTCGCGCCCGTACGGGCGTCATCCGATAGGTCGGGTGCTCGATCAGCCATTCGGCGTAGGCCAAGCAAACGCGGTCCACGCCAGTCGGGGCGCTGCGTTCGGTACGGCTGAGCAGCCGGCTGGCGTCGAACAGAATGTCCTCAGGCATCAGGACACATAGCCCGCCTGCATCAGTTCGGCGATATGGATGATGGCGACGGGGCGGCGGTCATCGACCACGAACAGATTGCTGATCTTGTTGGCGCTCAGCAGGTCGACCACGTCGCTCATGCGGGAGTCCGGATCGACCGTGATGGGGCTGCGGCTCATGATGTCTTCCGCCCGGACGGCGCTGACGTCGCGGGTGAGGGCGCGGCGCAGGTCGCCGTCGGTGATCATGCCGGCCAGGGCCCCGTCGGCGGCCAGGACGGCGACCGCCCCCTTGCGCCCTTCGGTGATCGCCGAGACGACGGCGCCGAAGTCGGCGTCCAGGGGCACGCTGGCCGGAGCGGCGGCGTTGTCGCCCATCCACTCGCGTACGGTCTGCAGGCTCATGCCCAGGGCGCCGCCGGGATGGTGCAGGCCGAAATCTTCCCGCGTGAAGCCGCGTCGGTCCATCAGCACCATGGCCAGGGCGTCGCCCATGGCCAGGGACATCAGCGTCGAGGTCGTCGGCGCCAGGCCGTTGGGGCAGGCCTCGGCCACCTTGGGCATGGTCAGGCATACGGCGGAATGACGGCCCAGGAAGCTCTGGGGCCGCTGGGTGACGCCGATCACCGGAATGTCGTTGCGCGCGCAGAAGATCAGCGGATCGCGCAGTTCGCGGCTCTCGCCCGAGTTGGACAGCGCCAGCAGGGTGGTGTCGGGGCGCAGCATGCCCAGGTCGCCATGGCTCATCTCGGCCGGGTGGACGAAGAAGGAGTTGGTGCCCGTCGAGGCCAGGGTGGCGGCGATCTTGCCGCCGATGTGGCCCGACTTGCCCATGCCCGTCACCACGACATAGCCGGGGCGCGACAGGATGATGTCGGCCGCGCGCGCGATCGAGGAATCCAGCGAACGTTCCAGCGCCTCCAGCGCTTCTATGTTCAGGCGCACGACTTCGCGCGCCCGGTCGGACATGGCGGCGAGTTGTTCAGGAGAGGAAGGAACGGAGAAAGCAGTCATGACGGCTCCAGGCGCCGGGGCCGCTTCTGCGGCTCTATCGTAGCGCAGTGGCAAATGCCTCATTCGAGAGTTCGGCACAATGGCGCCGTCGCGGGTGAACGAACGATGAATAGCGACAACCATTCCAGGCGTCATGCGTTGCCGTATGGTCCACGCACAGAAAGCACTCTGAAACGCATGTCTTCTGCACAGGGGTTTGCGCGCCCCCCACTGCCTGCGCCGCCGGAACGTCTGAGCGGAGCGGCGCTCTTCCTTGATCTGGACGGGGTTCTGGCCCCGCTGGCGCCGACGCCGGACGCCGTGGGACCGGAACCGCGCCGCACCCGGACGGTCGAACAATTGACCCACGCTCTGGGCGGCCGGGTCGCGGTGGTCAGCGGCCGCACCCTGGCCGAGATCGACCGGATCGTCGACGGGGCGGCGCGCGCGGCCTCGGGCGTGCACGGGCTGGAACGTCGCCGGGCAGACGGCGTGCTGAGCGCCCGCGACCCTGCCCCCTCGGTAAAGACGGCGCTGGCCGCCTTTCACGACTTCGCCGAAGCTCGCCCCGGCGTCCTGGTCGAGGATAAGGGCCTGTCTGCCGGGCTGCATTTCCGCCAGGCGCCCAGTCAGGCCGATGCGGCCCTGGCCTTGGCGACCGCCCTGGCGGACGAAACCGGTCTGGCGCTTCAGCCGGGATCGATGGTGCTGGAGCTCAAGACGCCTGGCGCGGACAAGGGCACGGCCGTCGCGGCCTTCATGGCCGAGGCGCCTTTCGTGGGCGCCACGCCCGTCATGGTCGGCGACGACCTGACCGATGAGGCGGGCTTTCGGGCGGCGGAAGCTCTGGGCGGTTTCGGCGTTCTGGTCGGACCGGATCGACCGACGGCGGCCCGCTATCGGCTCGAAAACGTGGAGGCGGTGCTCGACTGGCTCGGCGCTCTGGCCTCGGCCGCCGTAGAGGAGAAGGAGGCCCGCGCATGACCCCCAACCTGGACCTGGCCCCCATCGGCAATTGTTCGGTCAGCGCCCTGGTCGATCGGCAGGGGCGGTTCGTCTGGGCCTGCGCGCCGCGCATTGACGGCGATCCCGTCTTTTCCGCCCTGATGGACGGGGCCTCGCCCGAGCACGGCTTCTGGGCTGTGGAGCTGGAGGGGCAGGTCGCGGTCGAACAGGCCTATGTCCGCAACACCGCCGTCCTGCGCACCGTGCTGACGGCGGCGGACGGCGGGGCGGTCGAGATGCTGGATTTCTGTCCGCGGCATCTGAAGCACTCGCGCATCTATCGGCCGATCGCCTTTGCGCGCGTGATGCGGCCTCTGTCGGGCGCGCCGCGCGTCACCATGCGTCTGCGCCCGTCGACCGACTGGGGCGCGCGGGCGGCTGAGCGCACCTCGGGCTCCAACCACATCCGCTATCTGTGCAGGGATGTGACCTTGCGCCTGACCACCAACTGCCCGGTCAGCCACGTGTTGAACGAACGCGCCTTCCGCCTGGAGGAGGAGATGGCCTTCTTCCTCGGCCCGGACGAGGGCTATGACCAGTCGGTGCTGGCGGGCGTCACCGCCGCCCTGGACCTGACCATCGCCCATTGGAAGCACTGGACCCGCACCCTCTATCTGCCGCTGGACTGGCAGGAGGCGGTGATCCGCGCCGCTATCACGCTGAAGCTTTGCGTCTATGAAGAGACCGGCGCCATCGTCGCCGCCATGACGACCTCCGTGCCGGAATTTCCGGAGAGCGGACGCAACTGGGACTATCGCTACTGCTGGATTCGTGACGCCTACTATACGGTGCGGGCGCTGAACCGTCTGGGCGCGGTGGACATCCTCGAGAGCTATCTCGGCTATCTGCGCAACCTGGTCGACGCCTCGGCGGGCGGTCATGTTCAGCCGGTCTATGGCGTGGGTCTGGAGCCCGCCATCGTCGAGCACATCGTCGACAGCGTCGAAGGCTATCGCGGCATGAAGCCGGTGCGCGTCGGCAATCAGGCGCACGAGCACCTTCAGCATGACGTCTACGGCCAGATCGTCCTGCCGCTGGTGCAGGCCTTCTTCGATCACCGGCTGTTGCGTCCCGGCACGATCGAGGACTTTCGCGCGTTGGAGAAGGTCGGCGATCGCGCCTTCGCCATGCACGATCAGGTCGACGCAGGTCTGTGGGAGTTCCGCACCATCGCGCGGGTGCACACCTATTCCTCGGTCATGTGCTGGGCGGCCTGCGATCGTCTGGCCAAGGCGGCGCATCATCTGGGTCTGGACGATCGCTGCGAGTTGTGGCGTGAGCGTGCGCGCATCATCCGCGAGCGCATCGAGGCCGAGGCCTATCTGCCGGACGAGGGCCGCTTCGCCGCCAGCTTCGGCGGGACGGAGCTGGACGCCTCCCTGCTGCAGATGACGGACCTGGGCTTTCTCGACGCCCATGACCCGCGTCAGGTGAAGACCTTCGAGGCGGTCGAGCGCGATCTGAAGCGCGGCCCCTATCTGTTCCGCTACATCCACCCCGACGACTTCGGCGAGCCGGAGACCGCCTTCAACTTCTGCACCTTCTGGTACATTGAGGCGCTGGCCCTGAACGGTCGGGTCGAAGAGGCGCGCGTCATCTTCGAGGAGATGCTCAGCCGCCGCACCCATGCGGGCCTGCTCAGCGAGGACATCGCGATCCAGGACGGCGAACTGTGGGGCAACTACCCCCAGACCTATTCCCTGGTGGGCATCATCAACTGCGCGGTCCTGCTCAGTCGTTCGTGGACGGATGCGCGATGAGCCGCCTGATCGTCGTCTCCAACCGCGTTTCAGCGCCCAAGGATCCGGCGGCGGGCTCGGCCGGCGGTCTGGCCATGGCTCTGTCGGCGGCGCTGCGCAAATATGAGGGTCTATGGTTCGGCTGGTCCGGCGAGACGGTCGAGCATTTCACCGGCGAGTTGAATATCGAGGACCGTGCGGGCGTCGCCGTCGCTACCGTCGATCTGGAGCCGCAGGATGTGGACGAATACTACAACGGCTACGCCAACAAGACGCTGTGGCCGCTGTTCCATCATCGTATCGACCTGACCGCCTATGAGCGGTCCTACGGTGAAGGCTATGAACGCACCAACCGCCGTTTCGCCGAAGTGCTTCAGCCTCTGCTCCAGCCCGACGACGTCATCTGGATCCACGACTACCACATGATTCCCATGGCGCGGGATCTGCGGCGGCTGGGGGTGAAGAACCGCATCGGCTTCTTCCTGCACACGCCCTGGCCGGCGCGTCAGCTGCTGGTGACGTTGCCGCATCACCGGCGGCTGGTGGAATCCATGTTCGATTTCGACCTGCTGGGCTTCCAGACGCGCGAGTGGCTGGGCCTGTTCCAGCGTTATGTCGAGGTCGAGGCGGGAGGCAAGGTGCGGGCCGACGGCCGGGTCGAGGCCTTCGGCCGCAGCGTTCAGACGGGAGCTTTCCCCATCGGCATCGATGTGGACGGCTTCCTGGCGGCGCGCGACTCGCCGCTGGGGCGTCGGACCTATGATCGGATGTCGGCTTCGGCGGCCTTCCGTTCCATGATCGTCGGCGTAGACCGGCTGGATTACTCCAAGGGGCTGGAGCAGCGCCTGCTCGGCTATGAACAGTTCCTGGAGGACAATCCCCAACTGCGCAGCGAGGTCTTCCTGCTGCAGGTCACGCCGATTTCGCGGGACGAGGTGGATACGTATCAGGATATGCGCGTGCGCCTGGAAGCTCTGGCTGGGCGGGTCAACGGCGCCTACGCCGACATGGACTGGCAGCCGATCCGCTATCTGAACCGCACCTTCCGCCGCGACCAGCTGGCGGGGATATATCGCGCGGCCAAGGCGGGGCTGGTGACGCCCCTGCGCGACGGCATGAATCTGGTGGCCAAGGAGTATGTGGCGGCGCAGGATCCTGAAGACCCCGGCGTCCTCATCCTGTCGCGCTTCGCGGGCGCCGCCGAACAGATGGGGGAGGCGCTTCTAGTCAATCCTTTCAGCCGCGAGGAGCTGTCCGAGGCGATCCAGAAGGCCCTGACCATGCCGCGGGAGGAACGGATACGGAAATGGAAGGCCCTGATGAAGGTCGTGCGCGACACTGACGTCGCCCGCTGGCGCGACGACTATGTTCAGGCGCTGATGGCGGCGTCGCAGTCGAAAGAAGGGTCGCAGTAGGCTCTCTTGCTAGCGGTCGTCGCCATGATCGCCGCTTGGATGAAAGGGCCGGTTCATCGACCATTCATCCTTGCTGACACAGTGAAGCCGTATTGCCCCGGTGCGGGGCGGCAACCCGATTTATGTTGAAATGGCGCCACAGTGGACACATTCAACGCTCAAATGGGGAACCGCTGCACTGCAATATCGTTCGGCTTTCGAGCGCCTTCGCGGTATCGCATGGGCTTTCGGATCAACTAAGAGTGTGAGGACACCATGAAGCTGAAACTTCTGGCCAGTGTCGCTGCTGCGGGGCTGTTCGCAGCTGGCGCTGCATCGGCTGAGCCCGATGGCTGGTACGGCGCGGTCGACGCCGGCTACCACATCATCGACGACATCAACACGGAAGCGTCGGCGACCGGCCACCACTGGAACTGGGAAGTCAACGACGGCTGGGCGGCGTTCGCTCGCCTCGGCTATCGTTTCAACCCGAACTGGCGTGTCGAACTCGAAGGCGGCTACCGCTCGGGCGACATCGGCAAGGTGCGCGCCGTCTCCGGCCCGCAAGGCCTGTGCAACCTGACGCCGGCCACCGGCCCGTGCCACTCGCCGGAAGGCGACATCGAGTCGACGACTCTGATGGCCAACGTCCTGTACGACTTCGGTTCGCCGGACTGGACCATCCGTCCGTTCGTCGGCCTGGGCGTCGGCGTGAACCGCGTCAACGTCGACACGATCGGCCGTCTGCGCCAGACGCCGGCTGTGAATTTCGAAGCGGATGATCGCTCTTACAAGTTCGCCGCTCAAGCGATCGCCGGTCTGGCCTGGGCCGTGGGCGACCGCGCCAACGTCGACCTGACCTACCGTTACCTGACGGGTGACGCTGAGTTCGACACCACGACATCGGGCGCCGGCGCCATTCCGTTCGGCACCCTGTCGGGCGACTACGACCAGTCGCACACCGTGACTCTGGGCCTGCGCTATGCGTTCGGCGCTGAGCCGGCGGCTCCCCCGCCCGCCGCCGCCCC
>NZ_GL883084.1:490386-501345 GCF_000204035.1 Brevundimonas diminuta ATCC 11568 | reverse complement strand
TGATCGGCTCCCGAAACCTTGGTCGATTGATTGATCAGGCCGCCGAACTCGATCTGGGTTCGGCGGCCTTGATTCAAGAGCTTAGGTTCAAAATCGGGTTCAGTTTCACCTTGCCAAGACTCCGGCCGGGCTATTAATAGAGCTCGCTCCTCGAAAGATATCAGCGTTTGCTCGCGCCGTTTGATCCTGATCAGTTTGAGCTAGGTCTTCAGGTCCAGGTTGATCTGATCGGCCGTCGCTTCCTCATCGTGTCCGCGCCTTTCGGCCGTTTCGGGCGCGTGTTGGCGCATGCCATTGAGGCGCGTGGCGGTGACGTGCGGCGCATGCTGTTCAACGCCGGAGATGTCTCGAACTGGGGCCGTTCGGGCGGTCTGCCTTTCCGCGAGGGAGCGGAGCTGTGGCCGGAAAGACTGGCGGCTCTCGAGGCCGAGTTCACAGATATCATCGTGTTCGGGGAGGGCGGTCCCTATAATCAGGGCGTCCTGAATCAGGCGAGCCGGTTGAAGGCGCGCGTCTGGGTTCTCGAGAATGGCTACTTCCGGCCTGACTGGATCACTCTGGAGCGCAATGGGGTGAACGGCTCCAGCGCCTTGCCTCGCTCGGCGTCAGGCTATCCGCCGCCGCCGCCGGAACTCCCGGTCTCGCGTCCTGTCGGCAAAATTCTGCCGCACCACGTCATCAACATCAGTCTCTACCATGCGGTGCAGCCGCTGGGGTGGCTGCTGTTTCCGCGCTTCCGTCATCACTATTCGGCGTCGCCATTGCGGCAATGTCTGGGGCATGTTCGCCGCTATCTGGGGCTAGGCATGCGGCCGCAAGGGGCCAGCAACGCTGACCGCCTTCGGACCAAGGGGCCTTTCTTCATCGCCTGCTTGCAGCGCGACGGCGACGCCCAGTTGCTGCGCTATTCCGACATCCACGACAATCTGTCCTTCCTGGCGCGGGTCATGGACAGCTTCGCCGCCGGCGCGCCGGCGCACAGCCGCCTGGTGGTCAAGAACCATCCTCTCGACCCGGGCATCGTCAATCTCGCCCGCGAGACGCGCCGGATGGCCGAGGCGCGCGGGCTGAAAGGCCGCGTCGATTTCATCGACGGCGGTAATCTGGCTCAGTTGTGCCGGGCTTCGGAGGGCATGGTGGTCAACAATTCCAGCGCGGCCTTGTCGGCTCTGGGGTTCGGCACGCCGGTCAAGGTGTTGGGGCAGGCCTTCTTCGATTTCGAGGGGCTGACGGATCAACAGCCGCTGGACGCCTTCTGGCAGGCGCCGCGTCCTGCCGAACGCCAGCTGTTCGCCGCCTTCCGCGCCTATGTGATCAATCGCACCCAGATCAACGGCAATTATCATGAGCCGCGCGTCATGGCGGCGACGGCCGGGCGGGTGGCGGACGCTCTGTCGACCCGGCTTATTTAGGTCGCTGAAAGGCCCTTTTTCGGTGTGGCGCCCAAGCCACCCCGAAGCGCTGTCATCATTCTGTCATCTAGCTGTCGCCCGAGCGTCGGACGGGGGGCCTAAAGCCGCCTCATCAATGACCGCGCGGATCGTCGTTCTGGCATCTGGCGTCGTAAAGGGATCACAGCACCAATGTTGAACCGCAACCTCGCCTATGGGGTTTCCGCCGCAGCCATCCTGTTGGCGACCTCCAGCGCCGCCTTCGCCCAGGAAACCACGGGCGGTATCCGGGGCGTGATTACGGATGCTTCGGGCGCGCCGATGGCGAACGCCACGGTCGTCGTCACCCACATCCCCTCGGGCACCAGCACCACCACCGTGACCGGTGCTGACGGCTCTTATACGGCGCGCAACCTGCGCGTCGGCGGCCCCTACGTCGTGACCGCGCTGACGGCGCAAGGCGAAGTCTCGGGCCAGGTTCCCTCCGTCAGCATCGGCTCGCCGACGGCCCTGAACCTGACGGCGACGGTTTCGGCGTCTGACGACGCGACTTCGGTCGCCGACGTGGTCGTGCGCGGCGTTCGCGGCGGCGGCCTGATCACCGGTCCGCGCACCCGTATCGGCGCCGAGCAGATCGAAACCCTCCCGACGATCAGCCGTGACATCAAGGACTTCGTCCGCACCTCGCCGTTCGCGTCGGTCGACTCGACCAACAGCGACGCCCTGATCCTGGGCGGTCAGAACAGCCGCACCAACGCCTTCATGGTCGACGGCATCCGTCAGGGCGACGACTTCGGTCTGTCGCCTAACGGCTATCCGACCGTGAACTCGCCGATCTCGATCTCGGTCCTGGAAGCGGTTCAGGTCGATGTCGCCCCCTATGACGTCCAGTACGGCGCCTTCCAGGGCGGTGTAGTGAACTCGGTCACCAAGTCGGGCGGCAACGAGTTCCGCGGTGAAGCCTTCTACGAGATCACCAACCAGGATCTGCAAGGCGACAGCTTCTCGTATGAAGACATGTCGTCGGGCCAGACGATCAACCGCTCGGTCACCGGCGAGTTCGAAGAGAAGACCTGGGGCGCGACCCTGTCAGGTCCGATCATCAAGGATCGCCTGTTCTTCCTGCTGAACTACGAGAAGTTCGAAGCGACCGAGCCGGTGCTTTCCGGCCCGACGGGTTCGGGCGCCACCAATGAAGTGCCGGGCATCACGCAGGCCGACGTCGATTCGGTCCGCAACGCCGTGAAGTCGGTCTATGGCTACGACCCGCTGGATTGGTCGACGAGCAATCTGACGACCTTCGACGAGAAGTATTTCGCCAAGCTGGACTGGAACATCAACGACCGTCACCGTGCGGTGGCGTCCTACCAGCAGACGCAAGGTTCGCGTCTGAGCCTGAACGGCACCTCGACCAGCAACACCACGCCGAGCGTTGGCCTGCTGTCGCAAGGGTATGATTTCCAGAGCAACATCACGGCCTACAAGGCTCAGTTGTTCTCTGACTGGACCGACAACTTCTCGACCGAGCTGTCGATCTCGCGCAAGGAAAGCGAGAACATCACCAGCAACCTGGGCGGTTCGGACTTCGCGGCCTTCCGTGTCTATCTGGATCCCGTTGGCGCCGCACAGCGTCGCTCGGTGGTTCTCGGGCCGGAACGTTCGCGTCACGCCAACTCGCTGACGAACGACCTCAACCAGTACCGCTTCGTCGCCAAGTATCAGAACGCGGGTCACCGCCTGACGGCGGGCTATGAACGTGAAGATCTCGAAATCTACAATGTCTTCGTGCAAGCCGCGAACGGCGAGTATGAGTTCGCTTCGCTGGCCGACCTGCAGAACCGTCGCGCCTCCTACATCAACTACCAGAACGCTGTGACCAACAATAAGGTCGATGGCGGCGCGAGCTTCGGCTACACGACCAACACCCTGTTCGCCCAGGACGAATGGGATGTGAATGATCGCTTGACGCTGCGCGCGGGCCTGCGCTTCGACTGGTACGAGATGTCGGACGAGCCGCTGTACAACAAGGCGTTCGAGGACAAGTACGGCTTCTCGAACACTCACAATCTGGACGGCATCAGCCTTCTGCAGCCGCGCTTCGGCTTCAACTACCGCGTCGATGACACTTTCAACGTCTACGGTGGTTTCGGCCTGTTCTCGGGCGGCTCGCCGAACGTCTGGATTTCGAACAACTTCTCGAACCCGGGCAACCTGATCGGCCAGTTCCAGTGCCGCGCTAACGGCTACACCAGCCAGAACGTCAACAACGGCGTTCCGGTCTGCTCGGCCGCACAGTTGGCGACGCTGACCAACGTCGACGGCCTGAATCCGAACCAGGTCGCCAAGGACGCTGTGACCGAGAGCGCCAAGCTGGGCACGGGCGCGATCAACGTGATCGACCCGACCTTCAAGGCGCCGTCCATCTGGAAGACGTCGCTGGGCCTGACCAAGGACTTCGACCTCAACCGCTGGAGCATGGGCGACGGCTGGGCGGTGCGCGCCGAGTATGTTCACTCGGAAGTCGAAAACGCCATCGGCTGGGTCGACCTGAACATGGCCAAGCGCCAGAACGGCGTCGCGCCGGACGGTCGTCCGACCTATTCGGGCCCGAACGGCAGCCAGGTCGTTCTGATGCTGACCAACTTCAAGGGCGGCAAGACGGATCAGTTCACCGTCGGCGTGAACAAGGCCTGGTACGAAGGCTGGGCCGAAGGCCTGGGCTTCGACCTGTCCTACACCTACGTCGATGCGACCGAAGTCCACCCCGGCACCTCCTCGGTGGCTGCGTCGAACTTCGGCCAGGTTGCAGTCTCCGACCCGAACAGCCCGGAAGTGGCGACCTCGAACTATGAGATCAAGCACTCGACCAAGCTGAACCTGAGCTATAGCCGCAAGTTCTTCGGCGACTATCGCACCAGCTTCAACCTGTTCGGCGAGCGCCGCTCGGGTCTGCCCTTCAGCCACACCTTCACCGGGTCGGGTCTGGTTGGCGAAGCGAACGAGTATGCTCGTCGCAACCGTCAGCTGCTCTACGTGCCGGCGGTCGGCAGCGACGGCTTGGTTTCCGTCAGCAGCGATCCGCTGGTGACCTACGGCGGCAACTTCGCGCGTGACTTCGGCGGCGACATGAATGTCGCCATGGCGGCCTTCAACGACTATCTGAAGCGTACGGGCCTGATCGACTATGCAGGCAAGATCACGCCGCGGAACGGTTTCAAGTCGCCGGACGTGACTCGCTTCGATCTGCGTATCTCGCAAGAGCTGCCGGCCTTCTTCCCGGGCGGCGCCAAGTTGGAAGGCTATGTCGATATCGAGAACATCGGCAACCTGCTCAACGACGAGTGGGGCGTGATCCAGCAAGTCGGCTTCCCCTACTTCTCGCGTGGCGTCACGGCTAGCAACTGCCAGCTTCAAACTTGCGCGGCGGGTCGTGGAAACTTCTATCAATACGACGGTTTCCGCGACTGGACGGCCACCAACTACAACAACCAGTCGGTGTGGCAGGTGAAGTTCGGCGTTCGCTACAAGTTCTAAGCGAACGACAATCTGAGAAGGGAAGGGCGGTCCGGCGACGGGCCGCCCTTTTCTTTCTGAGCGGCCCTAGCGCGCTGCCGTGCTGCTTGAGGGCGTTGGGCGCTTCAATGCGCGACGCGCCGTCGCCATTGAACCGGGCGTCGTCAGGGCCTATCTCGCCCCCTTCGTGCTTCATCCTTTTGTGTGGACGTTTTCGCCCCATGACCCTGCCTGTTCCCGCTGAATGGACTCCGCATCGCGCGATGTGGGTCGGCTGGCCCAGCCATGCCGATCTGTGGGAGGAGAACCTCGAGCCGGCTCAGGCCGAGGTTGAGGCCCTGGTGCGCGCCCTGGCCGGGCCGGGCCGCGAGCAGGTCAAGCTCATGGTCGGCAATGACGAGGCCCTGGCCGACGCCCAGGCGCGCTTCGCCGATGTGGCGGGCGTGACGGTTGTGGCCGGGCGGTTCGGCGACATCTGGCTGCGCGACACCGGGCCGATCTTCGGCGCCGGCTCGGCGTCGGCTCAGGCCTTCGTCTTCAACGGCTGGGGCGGTAAGTACGACCTGCCGCACGATGATGAGGTCGCTGATCAGATCGGCGAACAGACGGGCGTCGCCCTGACTCGCCATGACTTTATCCTGGAAGGCGGCGCTGTCGATCACGACGGCGAGGGCACGGTGCTGACCACGCGCCAGTGCGTCCTGAACCGTAACCGCAACACCGGCTGGACGCAGGAGACGGCCGAAGCCGCCTTCGCGCAGGCCCTGGGCGCCAAGAAGGTGCTGTGGCTGGGCGACGGCCTGCTGAACGACCACACCGACGGCCACGTCGACAATCTGGCCCGCTTCGTCGCGCCGGGCGTGGCGGCCTGCCCGGTCGGCTTCGGCCCCAAGGATCCCAACGCCGAGGTCTATGACCAGACGGCCCAGGCTCTGGCCGCCATGACCGACGCCGCCGGTCGTCCGATCAAGGTGCTGCGCATCCCTTCGCCCGGTCTGATCCTGGACGAGGACGAGCGCCCGGTCCCGGCCAGCCACATGAACTTCCTGATCGCCGACGGCGCCGTCGTTGTGCCGACCTATGGCAATGACATGGCCGCGCGCTTGGCCTGCGAAGCCCTGGCGACCGTCTTCCCCGATCGCGAGATCATCCCCCTGCCGTCGACCGCCATCCTGTCGGGCGGCGGTTCGTTCCACTGCATCAGCCAGCAGGAGCCCGCCTGATGACCCGTCAGATCACCGTCGCCGCCATCCAGACCGCCTACGGCGAGGACATGCAGGCGAACATCGACAAGACCATCGGCTTCATCCGCGAAGCCGCGGCCAAGGGCGCCCAGGTCATCCTGGCGCCGGAGCTGTTCCAGGGACCGTACTTCTGCGTTTCCCAGGAAGAGAAGTGGTTCGGCTCCGCCTATCCCTGGCGCGAGCATCCAGCCGTGACGCAACTCCAGCCGGTGGCCAAGGAACTGGGCGTGGTCCTACCTGTCTCGATCTTCGAGCGCGAAGGGCCGCACTACTTCAACAGCCTGGTGATGATCGACGCCGACGGCGAGCTGATGGGCGTCTATCGCAAGAGCCACATCCCCGACGGCCCCGGCTATCAGGAGAAGTACTATTTCCGCCCCGGCGACACCGGCTTCAAGGTCTGGGACACGCGCTTCGGCCGCATCGGCGTCGGCATCTGCTGGGACCAGTGGTACCCGGAAACGGCGCGCGCCATGATGCTGCAGGGCGCCGAGGTGCTGCTGTATCCGACGGCTATCGGCACCGAACCGCATGACGATACCCTGGACACGGCCGCCCCGTGGCGCCGGGCCATGCAGGGGCACGCCGTGTCCAACGTCGTGCCGGTCGTCGGCGCTAACCGCATCGGTCATGAACAGGTGACGGAAGCGGGCCAGACCTACTACGGCCACTCCTTCATCGCGGATCATCGCGGCGATCTGGTCGAGAGCCTGGACCGCGAAGAGGGCGTCCTCGTCCACACCTTCGACCTGGGCTTCCTGGATCGCCACCGCGCGGCCTGGGGCTTCTTCCGCGATCGCCGCACCGACCTCTACGGCGCCTTGGCGACAGGGCGCCCGGCCTGACCCGGCAAGCCGGCTGATCTACAAACAAAAAAGAGGCGGAAGACCGGGGTCTTCCGCCTCTCTTCTTATGCGTTGAACGCTATCAGAACTTCAGCGTGGCGCCGAAGGTGAAGTAGCGGCCGATCGCGTCGTAGGTCTGCGGGAAGGTGTTCCCGTTGTTCGCCGACGTGGTGCCGATCTGCGAGCCGACGATCGGCGGCGCCTTGTCGAACAGGTTGTTGATCGTCGCCGTCAGACGCACCGTCTGGGTGATGTCCCAGCGGCCGCTCAGGTCGAAGTAGTCGTAGCTGTCGATCTGGGCGTAGTCCGGGAACCACTTGGTGCTGCTCGGCTCGACTTCGACGCCGGACAGGTGACGCCAACTCAGCGAGGCCGAGTAGTCGCCCATCGTCCAGGTGGCGCGGCTGTTCCAGCGTTGCTTGACCTTGGGCTCGCCGCACGAGACCGAGTAGTAGTCGACGCAGTCACGCAGCACGGAGACCGGGGTGGCCTGGGTCTCGTGCTTGGTGAGGATGCTGCCGTTGACGCTCAGGTCGAGGCGGCCGACGTCGCCCCAGCCGAAGTCGGACAGTTCGACGCGGTAGTTGGCCGCGATATCGAAGCCCGAGACGCGCTCGTTGCCGGCGTTGGTCGTAGGGCGGATGACGCCCTTGGCGTCGACGCCGTTCAGCGAACCGTTGGCGGCGCTGCGCTGGATCGCCTTACAGCTGTCGTTGAACGCCAGCGTTGGGTTCAGAGCCTTGTCGTAGCAGCCGTTCATGACATCAGCCAGGCTGGGGCTGTTGATCGTCTTGTCGATCTTGATGTCATAGTAGTCGAGGCTCAGGCGCAGGCTCGGCACGAAGGCCGGTTGCCAGACGGCGCCGATGGTCCAGGTGTCAGCCTCTTCCGGACCCAGGTTCGGGTTGCCGCCGGTCTGCTGGTTGACCTGGCCCGAGTTGGGCTTGGCCACGTAGCCGATCGCGCCTTCCGGCACGCCGGTTAGACGGCACAGGTTGCTCAGCGTGCCGGCGGTGTTGGCGTCGGCGCTGTTGATCAGGTCCAGCTGGCACGGATCGATCGCCATGTTGCCCAGGCCGGTGACCTGCGGGTTGAACAGTTCGCCGATGTTCGGGGCGCGGGTGGCGCGCTGATACATGGCGCGGACGCGGACGTCCTCGATCGGCGACCAGTCGCCGCCGAACTTGTAGCTGCCGTAGTTGGTCTTCGAACCGCCGGCCTTGAACTCGGTCTGGCGGTAGCCGGCTTCCAGGTTCAGGCTGTGGATGAACGGCATGTTCTCGATCAGCGGCACCGCCAGTTCGGCGAAGGCTTCACGCAGTTCGAACTGACCGTTGCGATCCGGAACCGGCGCGCCGGTGCCCAGGATTTCGCCGTTGGCTTGCGAAGCCGCATCGCCGCGGGTCTCGGCGCTGGACCGGCGCCATTCCGCGCCGAAGGCGACGGCGATCTGACGCTCGCTCCAGGGGCTGCTGAACTGCTCCGGCAGGATGCCCGAGATCGAGCCCGAGGCCACGTCCTGCTTGATCGTGGTTTTGCTCATCGACGACAGGTTGATGTAGTCGATCATTTCCTTGGTGATCGTGCCTTCAGGACCGAAGACGTTGATCGGCACGCAGCCCGCGACCGGGGTCGAGGCGCCGGGAACCAGGCACTGGGTCGACGAGACGGTGTTCAGGGCGTTGCGCAGCTTGGACAGCGAACCCCAGTTGCGGCGCGTCAGCAGCTGCTGGGTTTCACCGTGCGAGATGTAGGCGTCGTAGTTCCAGTCGGCGTTGATGTCGCCACGCACGCCGGCCAGCAACTGGACAGTCTTGTTCTCGATGTCGACGGGACGGGTGCCCATCTCGGTGAAGCGACGGTTGATGGTCAGATCCATCATGGTGTCGCCCGCCGCGCCGGCGACGCACTTGGCCGGATCGATCAGCAGGGCGCCGCAGAATTGCTGGCGCATGGCGTCCGGAATGAACGGATTGCCGATCGGCACCTTGTAGGTGTTGCCGAAGGTGCCGCTGGAGGCGTTGTCCAGCGAGACGTCGCTCTGGACATAGGTCAAGTGGCTGTAGACTTCGGCGGCCGAGTTGATCTTGAAGCTGCCCAGACCGTTGATCTGGTAACGGCTCAGCGGCGTCTGGTACAGGTTGTACGGATTGTAGTTATAGCCGGCCGAGTTGTAGTTCGGGTGGTCCGAGCCGATCAGGGCGCCCGTGGTGGGGTCCAGTTCAGCGCCCGACGGCAGGGCGACGCCGCCCTTGACGGGGGTCAGGTCGAAACGACCGGGGACCGAGGTGCCCGAACCCAGCGGCTTGCCAGAGGTCGAAGACAGCGCGACTTCGCCCCAGGGGCGACGCACCTGATACAGCGGATCGGTCTTGGTGTAGCCGAAGCTGACGACGGCGTTGCCGCGGTCTTCGGCGAAGTTGCCGCCGATGGTGACGTCGAACTTGCGACGAACGGCGTCGTCCTCGCCCGAGAAGCCGTAGGAGGAGTTGACCTCAACGCCTTCGAAATTGTTCTTCAGGATGAAGTTGACCACGCCGGCGACGGCGTCGGCGCCGTACACGGCCGAAGCGCCGCCCGTGACGGTGTCGACACGCTCGACCAGGGCCAGCGGGATGGTGTTGGTGTCGACCACGCCTTCCAGGTTGAACGGCACGACGCGGCGGCCGTTGATCAGGACCAGGGTGCGGTTGGTGCCCAGGCCGCGCAGGTTAATGGTCGCGCCGCCGCCCGAGCCGTTGTTGGTGGCCGAACCGACGGCCGGCACGGCGGCCGGCAGATCCTTGACCAGTTCTTCAACCGCGACGGGCTGCGACATGGCGATGGATTCGGAGCTCAGCGACGTGATGGGGCTGGACGCCTCATAGCCCGGCTGGCGGATGCGCGAGCCGGTGACGACGATGGCGCTGACTTCGGAAACTTCTTCTTCGGCCGTTTGGGCGAAAGTCGGCGTGGCGGCCATGAAGCTGAGGGCGGCGCCCCCGATGATGGTCGAGGCGAGCAAGGACTCGCGGACAATTCTCTTTCTCAAAAGAGACCCTCTCCTGAACAAAACAAGCCGTCGCCCGCCCCCTACGATGGGGCTGAACCGACGGCTCGCGGTACGTGCAGGACCGAACGGCCTGCGCCGACGACATTACGGCGAGGCTTGCCTCAAGCAAGTCAGAATTGCGTCAATAATGGCACAGACTGGAATAAATTGCCCTATACTGAAATATATTCGGAATATGAGGCAAAAATTACGCTCATTTTCGAAAATTGTCACGAACCGTGTTCTGCGATGCGCCGTCGCGATCATCGGCGCTGCTGCCCCAGGGGTAGCCCTTGTCGGCGCCGCAGTAGGCGCGGCCGCCTTGCCGGGCGTTCTCGACCACCAGGCGCGGACGCCAGCGGGCGACGCCGGTGAAGGCGTTGTCGGTGATGACATTGTATGACGGCGTCTGGTGACGAATGACGCCGCGCTCGCCGCAGTTGCGATAGAGGAAGACGCCGGGCCGCCCGCCCAATTCGAAGCGATTGCCGGTGATGCGGTTTCGCGCGGATCCGTCGACCGCGATCATCTCGCGTTCGGTGCGGGTGCGGAACAGATTGCCTTCGATCCGATTGTCCGCGCTTTCGGCGTCCAGGTAGAGGGCGGTGGAGACGCTGCGGCCCTCGAGCGTGGATCGGGTCAGGGTGAGACGGGTGACGCCGGGACCGATGTAGAGCGGGATTGATCCCGTCCCCCGGATGATCACCTCATCGAGCGCAATATGGCTGGGCGCGGCCGCCTGGGCGGCGGCGGTGTGGTCGGCGGTGCGGGAGGAGGCGCGCAGGTCGTCATAGCTCCCGTCCGCCCCCATGCCCCACACCCGCACCGAGCCGTGGATCAGGCAGCGCGCGATGCGCACGTCCGCTGGACGGCTCCAGCGGTCGACGGCGATCCGGCGCGACCAGACGGCGATGGTGGGCGAGCGGGTGCTGACG
>NZ_GL883084.1:481804-489622 GCF_000204035.1 Brevundimonas diminuta ATCC 11568 | reverse complement strand
GCGGAGCCGCCGCAGGCGCGGCCTCCCTCGCCGGTTCGGCGGCGGGAACCGAGGGCGATTCGACTTCGGGCGCGGCCTGACTGCGGTCATCGCACGCCGCCAAGCCGACGCTCAGCGCCAAGACGACGGTTGCCACGCTACGCTTCATTCAGCCTACGTCCTTAATCCCTATGCGACTGTCTGCACCGTGGCCTATCCGTGCGGCGGCAGCAAGGCGGTTCAACCCGTAGGAGCGTCCACGTCGTCGCCGGGCTGGCCCGTCGACTTGCTGGCCTGTTCCGGGCCTCCCGCCGGACGCGAGCGGGTTTCGGTCATTTCGCGGCCCTGGCGAGCGATATCGGCGTTGATGGCGTCCTGGTCCGGATCGATCTCCGAGCCGGAAGCCGAGCCTCCCCGCAGCGAGCCGGCGCGGGTGTCGGAACCGGAATCGCTGCCTTGCAGGGCCTTCTTCAGGGCGTCCTCGACGTGGCCCAGATCGGGTTTCTCGCCCATGGCGGCGGCTTCGCGGGCGTCTTCGTTCTCGGCGGCGGGATCGGTCATGGAAGGTCTCCTTGCTCGTGCAAGACAAGCGGACCGGTCGCGCGGAGGTTCCCGCATTCACGCGAGGCGATGTTGCGCGTGCAAAGAAAAAGGGCCGGCGGAGCGATCCGCCGGCCCTCGTCTTTGTCGCGGGATCGAGAAGGCGCCGCCTTCCGCGGGTCTTACTTGCCGAACAGCTTGTTCCAGCGGCGCGGCTGGCGCTTCTTCCACGTTTCGCGGTGATAGGCGTCCGAACCGATCAGCGGCACGACGGTCGTGGCTTCGGCGAAGACCATCTGTTCGTAGGTGGTCTGGACCTTGCCCCACGAGGCGGCTTCCTGCAGCGTCGAGGACGAGCAGGCGCCGTCGCGCACGTCGGCGACCGTGATCTGGACCGCATACTTGTGCATGTCGGCCTCGACGCCGAGGATCTCGGCGCAGACGACGGTGTCCTGGGCGAAGTTCTTCGGCACGCCGCCGCCGACCATGAACAGGCCGGTGACGCCCGCCGCGATCTTGATGTCGGTCAGTTCGCGGAAGTCGGCGATCGCGTCCAGCATCATGTAGGGCTTGCCCTCGGCCATGCGCTCCTTCTGGTGCTTGACCAGGCCGAAACCGGCCGAGGAGTCGACGAAGGCCGGGCAGAAGATCGGCGCGCCTTCTTCATAGGCGGTCTGGATCAGCGAGCCGGGCTTCTTGGCGTTGCCTTCCGACAGCCACTTGCCCATTTCCCAGATGAACTCGCGCGAGGAATAGCCGCGCGGCTCCAGGCGGCTGGCGATCTCATAGATGGCGTGGTCGCAGGCCTGCAGTTCTTCTTCGTCGATGTAGGTGTCGTAGATGCGGTCGATGTAGTGCGAGCGCAGGACGTTGTCGTCCACTTGGCCGGCGGCCTGATAGTGCTTGAAGCCCAGGGCTTCGAAGAAGTCCATGTCGACGATCGAGGCGCCGGTGGCGACCACGGCGTCGACCATGCCGAACTTCACCATGTCGCGGTAGACGTCCATGCAGCCGCCGGCCGAGGTCGAACCAGCCAGGATCAGCCACGGCGAGCAGGCCTGGTCTTCCAGGGCCATGTTGAAGATGTCGGCCGCGCGGGCGGTGTCGCGCGAGGAGAACGACATCTTGCGCATGGAATCGATGATCGGGCGCGCGTCGAAGCTGGTGATGTCGATGTGCTCGACGGTCGTGGCCAGGAGCTCCGCCTTGGCGTTGGAACGAACCGGTGCGTTCATCTCTCGGGTTTCCCTTTGGTTTGAGCGCCCGTCGTCAATAAGGAACAGCGGCCCGGACGGAGCGACGGGCCGCTGCTTGTACCAAAGCCTTGAGACATTTTTCAGTTCAAGGCGTGATGCGATGGATCAGCGCTTGCGCTTGCGCTGGCCCGCCTTGCCCTTGGGACGCGACAGGCGGACGACCTTGCGGGCGTTCTCCTCGGCCGTGGTGCGCACGGTCGGGATGGAGCGCGGCGCCAGGCCGTACATCGAGCCCATGGGGGCGTCCTCGACGGCGGCGATCTCGTGTTCGCCATAGCCGTTGAAGCCGGTCGACATGGCGACGCCATAGGCGCCCATCATGCCGATCTCGATGAAGTCGCCTTCCTGGACGTCGGCCGGCAGCCAGAACGGGCCCGGCATGTGGTCGATGCTGTCGCAGGTCGGACCATAGAAGCGATAGGGCTTCAGCTCCGACGACGACTCCCCGTCCCGGACCAGCTTGGTCGGGAAGGGCCAGCGCGAGTGGGTGGCGTCGAACAGCGAGCCGTACGACCCGTCGTTCAGATACAGGGCGTCGCCCTTGCGCAGGTCCACGCGGCACAGCACCGACGAGGCCTCGGCCACCAGCGCGCGGCCGGGTTCGCACCACAGCTCGGTCGTCTCCGACACCGGCATCTCGTTGAAGCCGCGATGGATGGCGTCGGCGTATTCGCTCAGGTCCGGCGGGACCATGCCCGGATAGACCGAAGGGAAGCCGCCGCCGACGTCGACGATGTCGACGAAGACGCCCGCCTTCTTGATGGCGCGGCCGACCTGGGTCATCGCCGCCTCATAGGCCGAGGGGCGCATGCACTGCGAACCGACGTGGAAGCTGACGCCCATCTGACCGTCCTTGACCGCGTGGCGCGTGGCCTGCAGCAGGGCGGGGGCCTGGTCCGGCGAGACGCCGAACTTGCCCGACAGGGAATAGGCGGCGCCGTCCGCCGACACGCCCATGCGGACGATCAGGTTCAGGTCGTCGGCGTGGCCGGTCGACTCGAGGATCTTGTCCAGCTCGTCATGGCTGTCGAGCACGAAGGTGCGCACGCCGTGGTCGGCGTAGGCGGCCTTGATCGCGCCGCGGCTCTTGACCGGGTGCATGAAGGCCAGGCGCGCATTCGGGCTGACCGAACGAACCAGTTCGATCTCGGCCAGGGAGGCGACGTCGAAGGCGTTGACGCCGTTCTCGACCAGAACCTCGATGATCCAGCGCGAAGGGTTCGCCTTCACCGCATAGAAGACGTCGGCTTTTAGATTATCCTGGAACCACTGCGCCGCTACGGCAACGGAGCGGGGACGCACGAGTGCGACCGGACGCTCCGGGGACCGCTGACGGACCAGGTCCAGGGGAAGCTGGTACGTGTGCAATTCACGTAACCCCCTGATGATTGTTAAACCCAGACCCGGCGTTAGCGGCGCAAGATAGGACCTACGGGGTCCGCCGGAACGCGCGATATGGGGGCATTGGCCTGTCATGTAAAGTGGAAATTTCATGGCGGGGTTGCATGGCCCGCGCGCCGCAGCGCTCGGCTGAATCGGCGCCGCACTGGACGAAATCGACGCAGACATGCCATTAAGACTTGCCCTTGCGCCCGTCTCGCGTCATGCGGCGCCCCCTTTGTCGCAACCTCATCCATGGGTTCATGAGTTCTTCAACAGCCGCCGTCGCGTCCGTTCGCGACGTCTCGAAGACCTACGGGGCCAGAAAGGCGCTCGACGGCGTGTCCGTCGAGGTCGGCGCCGGTGAAATGGTCGCCCTGATCGGTCCCTCTGGTTCGGGCAAGTCCACCCTGCTGCGTTCGATCACGGGTCTTCACCCCATCGATCCCGGCGGAACCATCACGGTCTTCGGCGAGGTCGTTCAGCAGAACGGCCGCGTCACGGGCGCCGTGCGCCGCGCGCGCAGCCGCCTGGGCATGATCTTCCAGCAGTTCAATCTGGTGGGGCGGCTGAGCCTCTTCTCCAACGTCATGCTGGGCGCCCTGGGGCGCCTGCCGTCGTGGCGCGGCCTGTTCGGCGTCTGGCCGGGCGCGGACAAGGACAAGGCCATGGCGGCCCTGCACCGCGTCGGCGTGTCCGACTACGCCGCCCAGCGCGCCAACACCCTGTCGGGCGGCCAGCAGCAGCGCGGCGCCATCGCCCGCGCCATCGTCCAGGGCGCCAAGGCCATCCTTGCCGACGAGCCGGTCGCCTCGCTCGATCCCGTGTCGGCCCGCAAGGTTATGGAGCTGCTGGTCGAGCTGAACAAGCGCGACGGCATGGGCGTGATCGTCACCCTGCACCAGGTCGACTACGCCATTCGCTACTGCAACCGCGTCATCGCGCTGCAGAAGGGCAAGGTGGTCTATGACGGTCCGTCCACGGGCCTGGACACCCAGCGCCTGATCGAAATCTACGGTCCCGAGTACGAGGACGCGTTCTGGGAAGCCAAGGCATGACCCGCATCGCCATCAATCGCCGCCTGCTGGGCGCCGCCGCCATCGCCGCCATGACCCTGGGCCTCGCCGCCTGCGGCAAGGGCGAAGAGACCAAGTCGGGCGCCGCCCCCAGCGAAATCACCTTCTCCATCCTGTCGGCGGAAGGCCAGGCCTCGGCCGGACCGCTGTGGCAGCCGCTGCTGGACGATATGTCCAAGGCGATCGGCGTGCCGGTGAAGCCCTATTTCGGCTCGAACTACACGGTTCTGGTCGAGGCCATGCGCGGCAACCACACCCAGGTCGGCTGGTTCTCGGCCAAGCCTGAGGTCGAGGCCATCGACCGCGCCAACGCCGAGGTCATCGCCCGCACCGTCAACCGCGAAGGGCTGGACTCCTATCAGTCGACCCTGATCGTCAAGAAGGGCTCGGGCATCACGCTGGACAAGGTGCTGGCCTGCGGCAAGCAGTACAATTTCGGCATCGGCGACGCCCAGTCGACTTCGGGCACGCTGGCGCCCATGACCTTCCTGTTCAACGCGCGCGGCGTCGTGCCGTCGCAGTGCTTCAAGACCGTGCGCTCGGCCAACCACCAGGCCAACGCCTTCGGCGTGGCCACCGGCGTGATTGACGTGGCGACCTCCAACAGCGTCAACCTGGTCTTCATGCGCCGCGAGAACGCCCAGCTGGCCGATCAGATCGAAGAGATCTGGACCTCGCCGCCGGTGCCCGAGAGCGGCATCGTCGTGCGTGAAGACCTGGACCCGGCCCTGAAGGAAAAGATCCGGGGCTTCTTCCTGACCTACGGCCAGGGCGAAGGCCCTGAGGCCGAGCGCCAGCGCAAGGTGCTGGCGGGTCTGGAGTATTCGCGCTTCGCCCCGGCCGATGATTCCTATCTCAACCCGATCCGCGAGATGATCGCCGACCAGAAGCGCGGCGAAGCCGAAGCCAAGGGCGACAAGGCCGGCGTCGCCGCCGCCGAAGCCGAGCTTCAGCGCCTGCGCAGCCTGCGTGAGGTCCAACCTTGACCGCAGCTCCGCTTCCGACGTCGCCGGTTCCGGCCGCGCCGCAAAAATCCGCCGTCTCCTGGGCGATGGACGTCCTGGTCTGGGGCGGCGTGATCGCCGTCCTGCTGTACAGCGTCGACGCGGTCGACCTGGGCAACATCTCGCGCCTGTTCTCGGGCAACGACAGCATGAAGATGTTCGTCCACGACCTGCTGCGGCCGGATTTCTCCGACTGGAAGATGTTCGTCGCCAAGATGTGGGAGACGATCCAGATCGCCCTGTGGGGCACCTTCCTGGCCGTGCTGTTCGGCATTCCGCTGGGTCTGGCCGCCGCCCGCAACATGGCCCCGGCCTGGGTCGTGACGCCGGTGCGCTGGCTGATGAACCTGCTGCGCTCGGTGCCGGACCTGGTGATCGGCCTGCTGTTCGTCACCGCCGTGGGCCTGGGCCCGCTGGCCGGCGTCCTGGCCATCACCCTGAACACGGCGGGCGTCCTGGCCAAGCTGTTCTCCGAAGCGGTCGAGTCGATCGACAAGGGGCCGGTCGAAGGCGTGCGCGCCACCGGCGCCTCAAAGCTGCACGAGATCGTCTGGGGCGTGATTCCCCAGGTGGCGCCGCTGTGGACCTCCTTCGCCCTCTACCGTTTCGAATCGAACAGCCGCTCGGCCACCGTGCTGGGCCTGATCGGGGCGGGCGGCATCGGCCAGGTGCTGTTCGACAGCATGAACGCCTTCAACTTCAAGGCCGTGTCTGCCATCGTCATCATCGTGGTCATCGCCGTGACCCTGATCGACACCCTGTCCCAGATCATGCGCAAGCGCCTGCTCTGACGACGTATCGGGCAGGTTTGCCCTGACTGTCACAAAGGTCTGGCCGGACCGTCACATTTTCCTGCTTTAAGCGTCGTGCACTGACGACTGGAGAAGGTCCGGCCATGATCCGCACACTGAAGTTCACGGCCTGCGCGGCCGCCCTGCTGGCCCTGGCGGCCTGCGGAAACAACGAGGGCGGCGGCGCCCCCGGCTCGCAGAAGGCTCGGACGGGCATCTGGGCCGCCGGTTCCTCGACCGTCTTCCCCTTCGCCACCCGCGTGGCTGAGACCTTCGCCCGCAACGGCGGCGGCGGCTCGGCCCCCCGCGTCGAATCCCTGGGCACCGGCGGCGGCATTCAGGCCTTCTGTTCGGGCGTCGGCCCTTCGACCCCGGACATCGCCAACGCCTCGCGTCCGATGAAGCAGAGCGAGTTCGACCGCTGCGTCGAGAACGGCGTCACCGACATCGTCGAGATCAAGATCGGCTACGACGGCATCGTCGTCGCCACCGCCCGCACAGGCCAGAGCTTCAACCTCGAGCTGAACGACCTCTACGAGGCACTGGCCAAGGAAACGCCGGGCGCCGACGGCCAGTTGGGCCCGAACGCCGCCAAGACCTGGAACGAGGTCAACAAGGCCCTGCCGGCCACCCGCATCCAGGTCTACGGCCCGCCGCCGACCTCAGGCACGCGCGACGCCTTCCTGGAGCTGGGCATGGCTCCGGGCGCCAAGCTGATCCCGGCCGTCGCCGCCATCGAGAAGCAGGACAAGACCCGCTTCGAGACCGTGGCTCACACCCTGCGTGAAGACGGCGCCTGGATCGACTCGGGCGAGAACGACAACGCCATCGTCCAGACCCTGAACCGCACGCCGGGCTCGCTGGGCGTGTTCGGCTTCTCCTTCCTCGAGCAGAACATGGACACGGTGAAGGCCGAGACCATCGACGGCGTGGCCCCCTCGGTCGCCACCATCGCCGACGGCTCCTATCCGCTGGCCCGCAGCCTCTACATCTACGTCAAGAAGGCCCACATCGGCGTGACGCCGGGCCTCGAACAGTTCGTTCAGGAGTTCATGTCTGACGGTTCGGCGGGGCGCGGCGGCTATCTGCAGGACCGCGGTCTGGTGCCGCTGGTCGCCGATGAACTGGCCGCCGAGCGCGCCAAGGCCTCGGCCATGACCTCGATGGCCCGCCCGAACTAAGCGGCGAGCAGACTCGAAGAAAGACAGGCCGCCCTTTCGTCGGGGCGGCCTGTTTTCTTATGCGCCGGCGTCCGGCCGGATCGCGCAGGCCTCGGCCAGTATGGCGAAGGGCAGCAGCACCGCCCCGTGCCGCGCCCGGAAGGATCGGGCGGCGTCGAATACCTCGGGCGTCTCCAGGCCTTCGACCGCCGCATCCTCGCCCTCAAGGCGGCGCTGCATGGCGTCATGCCATCCGGCGGCGGCGTGCAGCCTGAGGCCCTGGGCGCTGCGCACGACCAGAGCCGTCGCCGCCGCGCCCAGGGTGCAGGCGCGGACGCGCCAGCCGAAGGCCTTGATCCGCAGCGCCGTGTCGAGGGCGATATCCAGCGTCACCCGGCTGCCGCACAGGGGGCTGACCTGGGTCAGAGACAGGTCGGCCCCCTCCAGGCGGCGATCGTTGCGGACTGCCGCCGCCAGCGTCCTGATCCGATCGTGATAGAGGCTCGCGAGCGGATCGTCGGGGGTCATGCGGCGCCGTCGTCCTTCATCTGACGGCCCAGCACGCCCAGGAAGCGGATGGCGAAATGCAGGCCGCGGCGGACGTCTTCGTCACCCGCCGCCCGCACCAGGCC
>NZ_GL883084.1:455833-481612 GCF_000204035.1 Brevundimonas diminuta ATCC 11568 | reverse complement strand
GCGGCGTTGCCCAGGGTCCAGGCGGCGCCGACGCCCTCCTCATAGACCTTCATCAGCTTCTGGATCATGGCGTCGTCCGACATGTCGACTGCGTCCGACAGCAGGGACAGAAGGTCGATGACGTTGTCGAAACGCTGTCCCTGAAGCAGGGGAGCGGCCTTGTCGATCAGATGCTGGACGCCGCGCTCGGTGGCTTCGTCGATGACGATGGCCGGTGCGGGGGCGGTGGTTTTGGCGGTGCTCATGGTGTCTTTCCCCTTGGTTTCAGTGTCTGCGGCCATGGATCAGACGATCCCGCGGGCGACGGACCAGTAGATGCCGCGGTTGAAGGCCTTGCGCAGAAGGCCCCCGACCTTGGTCGGCGGGGTGGGGTGGACGTCCTCGTCATAGTCGTACCAGAGCGGCATTCCGACCTCGAGGCCCATCTGGGCGACGGCCTGAACCTTGCCGTCATAGGCGTCGACGGTGCGGCCGATGCGGATGTCGCCGGCGATGTTGTTGACGATCACCGGGCACTGGTTGTGGCAGGAGCCGCCCGCCTTGCTGACCGGCAGGTCGACGGTGTCGCCCATGACATAGGCGTTCGGATAGCCTTCCATCTGCAGCGTCTGGCGGTCGGTGGGCAGCCAGCCTTCGTTGTTCGCCGCCTGGGACACGCCGCTTTCGAGCACAGCGTCCACCGCCCGGATGGGCGGGGTGCACATCAGCAGGTCGAAGCCCTCTTCCTTGCCTTCGGCCGAGGTGGCGATCTTCTTGTCGGGATCGACCGAGTTCAGGGTGAAGCCGCGCTGGTATTTGATGCCCTTGCTCTCGAAGATGGAGGGCAGGATCTCGCAGGTCTCCTGCTGCAGGAACAGGCAGTTGCGCAACAGCTGGGCCACGCTGGGATAGGTGTAGACGATCTCGACCTGATCGCGGATGCCCCGGCGACGCAGGTACTCGTCCAGCATCAGGGTGGTTTCGATCGGGGCGATGCCGCACTGGTGCGGCACGTTCGGGGTCTCGGGGAAGTTCACCGTGATGAAGATCCGGCCCTTCTCGAACCGGCGCAGCTTGTCGGCCAACTGGCGGGCCGGGTCGTGCTGATAGAAGTAGTCGCCCGCTTCCTTCAGGCCGGGAATGCGTTCCGGCGCCGGCAGGCAGCCGGTCGAGACGACGATGTAGTCATAGCCGATGACCTGACCGCTCTGGGTCTTGACGCGTGAACCGGCGAAGTCGAACTGCACCACCTTGTCGACCATGAAGTCGATCTCGGGGCGCAGCAGGTTGCGTTGCTTGCGGCGCAGCTCTTCGTTGAAGAACATGTCGAAGGCCACATACATGAACGCGGGCTTGTAATAGTGCCACGGAGAATCGCTCAGCATGGTGACCTTCACCTTGCCGCTGGCGATTTCAGGATACAGCTTCGCGACCAGACTGTTGGCGGTCATGGTCCCGCCGATGCCCCCGCCGACCACCAAGATGTGCTTGGTCAAATTCTCGCCCTCCTCAAGACGTCGCGGACGGCTCGCCCTTCCGCCTGACTGAGGACGATAGCCGAAGGATTTGTGCGCCGGAGATCGGAGCTTTCCATTTTGCAAAGGTCGCCGCCGAGCCTAGGCTGCGACGGTGCAGGCGGTGAGGATGGGGCGTGATGGAACCGGATGCGGAGGAACGCATCAAGGCGGCCGCGCAGGCTCAGGTGATCGAGTGCCTGAACCGGTTCTATGCGATGGAAACAGGGCTGTGGGGCGGTCCCCTGGACGCCTTGATCGTGCGGACCATCATCGTCGGCGACATTCAGGGACGGCCCTATGACCTGTCGGCGCTGGCCGGCGTCCTCGACATTCCGGTGTCGACGATCCACCGCCGGGTCAACGATCTGGTCGAGCGCAACCTGCTGGAGCGGAGCGCCGTCGGTCGGTCGGTCTATCTGAAGCCCACGGTTCAGACGCGCCAGGCGTTGGACATGACATTCGACGACATGCTGGCCACGTTGACCCGCCTTTACCGAGGCGACGTGGGGCCGCGCTGCGGCGTGCCCGACTGATCAGGCGGCGACGCGCCGCCGCAGCCGCGCCACCCGGCGCAGGCGACGCCAGAAGCGACCGCGCGCGGGCTCGGGATAGGGCTGCAGGTTTTCGACGAACTGCTCGGCCGAGGCGCGCCAGCTGAACTTCTCCGCATAGGCGCGGACGTCCTTGCGATCGAGCTCCAGGCACTTCAGGCAGGCGGTCTTCAGGTCGTCGTCGATGAAGCCCGCGCCCGAGCCGGGGATGATGTCGATGGGGCCGTGCGCCGGATAGGCGGCGACAGGGGTGCCTGTGCCCATGGCCTCCAGGATCACCAGGCCGAAGGTGTCGGTCCAGCTGGGGAAGACGAAGACGTCGGCGTCGGCGAAGCAGCGCGCCAGATCCTCGCCGAACTTGGCGCCGAGGAATTTCGCGTCAGGATACTTCTCTTCGAGCTCGGCGCGGGCCGGGCCGTCGCCGACGATGATTTTGGTGCCGGGCAGATCCAGCCCCAGGAAGGTCTCGATGTTCTTCTCGACCGCCACCCGACCGACATTCAGGAAGAAGGGGCGCGGCCAGTTCTCACCGCCCATCTCCTGGTAGATCGGCTCCAGGTCGGGGCGGAACAGCTCGGTGTCCACGCCGCGCGTCCAGGGCGAGACGTTCTTGAAGCCGTGCTCGACCAGTTCGTCGCGCAGGGTCGGCGTGGCGACCATCAACCGGCCCGACGGCTTGTGGAACCACTTCATATAGGCGTAGCCGACCTGCACCGGGATCGGGAAACGGGCCGAGACGTATTCCGGGAATTTGGTGTGATAGCTGGTTGTGAACGGCAGCTTCCATTCCACGCAGATGCGCCGCGTGGCGATGCCCAGGGGGCCTTCGGTGGCGATGTGGACGGCTTCGGGCTCGAAGGCGCGCAGGCGCTCGCGAATCTCTTCCTCGGCGCCCAGGGCCAGGCGGATCTCGGGATAGGTCGGGCAGGGAATGGTCTTGAACTGGCTGGGTTCGATGACCTCCACCTCATGGCCCATGGCGCGGCATTCGGCCACGGTGCGGGTCAGGGTGCGGACGACGCCGTTGACCTGAGGCTCCCAGGCGTCGGTGACCAGAACAATGCGCATGAAGTCGATAGGGCCTTGAGCCGTTTCGCGGAGGCGAAACTTCTAGACGCTCCGCATGACGAAGGCGAGACGGCATGATAGAGCAGGGTGTGAACAGGCTTCACCTCTTCGCGAACGGCCATGTTGAGCCGCACCTCATTTTTGGTTGAGGGTTTTTCCAGAAGATTCTACGCGCCGCCGAATTCTGTGCGGCATATGTCGCAATCATGCGATGCACATTCGGTCTCAGTCGCCATATATGCGGAAATTCACAGGATGGATTTCATGACGCCGACCGATCTTCGCCATTGGGATGAGCTGGACCGGAACAAGTACCGGGACGAACGTGAGGTGGTGGCCGAACTGCTGGCCGCCGAACCCTTGACGCCTGACGGTCGCGCGGCGGTCCTGAACGATGCTGTCGGCTTGGTCGAAAGCGCCCGCAAGAGCCAGAAGCGCCAGGGCGTGGTCGAAAGCTTCCTGCAGGAGTTCAGCCTGGGCACCCGCGAAGGTCTGGCTCTGATGTGCCTGGCCGAGGCCCTGCTGCGAACGCCTGACGCCGACACCCGCGACCGCCTGATCGCCGAGAAGATCGGCTCCGCCGACTGGGCCAGCCACATGGGCCAGTCCGACAGCCTGTTCGTCAACGCCTCGACCTGGGGCCTGATGCTGACCGGCAAGCTGGTGGACGTCGACGATGAAGCCCGCAGCGACCTGCCGAACTTCCTCAAGCGTCTGGTCGGGCGTCTGGGCGAGCCGGTCATCCGCCAGGCCGTCGCCACCGCCGTCAAGATCATGGGCGAGCAGTTCGTCGTCGGCCGCACCATCGAGGCGGCCCTGAAGCGGTCGGACCGCGAGAACTGGCTGTGCAGCTTCGACATGCTGGGCGAGGGCGCCCGCACCGCCGCCGACGCCGAGCGCTATGAAAAGATCTACGCCGACGCCATCGAGGCCGTGGGCAAGACCGCCAAGGGCGAAGGCCCCGAGCGCGGCCACGGCGTCTCGGTCAAGCTGTCGGCCCTGTCGCCGCGCTATCAGGCGGTGCAGGAAGACCGGGTGTGGGAAGAGCTGTATCCCCGCATCCTGCGCCTGGCGCTGATCGCCGCCAAATACGACATCAACTACACCATCGACGCCGAAGAGGCCGACCGTCTGGCCCTGTCGCTGAAGCTGCTGGAGCGGCTGGCGCGCGAACCGGCGCTGGGCGATTGGCAGGGGCTCGGCCTGGCGGTTCAGGCCTATCAGAAGCGCACGACCGAGACGGTGGCCAAGCTGGCCGAACTGGCCAAGTCCTCGGGCCGTCGCCTGATGGTGCGCTTGGTCAAGGGCGCCTATTGGGACACTGAGATCAAGCTGGCCCAGGTCAACGGCCGCACCGACTATCCGGTCTTCACGACCAAGCCGGCGACCGACCTGAACTATCTGGTCTGCGCCAAGGCGCTGATCGAGGCCTCGCCCTACATCTTCTCGCAGTTCGCCACACACAACGCCCACACCCTGGCTGCCGTGCACCGCATGGCCGCCGATCGCGGCGTGACCATCGAGTTCCAGCGCCTGCACGGCATGGGCGAGGCCCTCTATGACGGCGCCAAGGCCGAGTGGGGCGACGTGGTCGTGCGCGCCTACGCCCCCGTCGGCGGCCACGAAGAGCTGCTGCCCTACCTGGTGCGCCGCCTGCTGGAGAACGGCGCCAACTCCTCCTTCGTCCACGCCCTGCTGGACGAGCGCGTGCCTGCGGCCGACGTGGCCGCCGATCCCATCACCTCGGTCGAGGCCCAGCCTGACCGCCATCCGAAGATCCCTGTACCCATGAACATCTACGGTGACCGCCAGAACTCCCTCGGCCGCGACTATTCGCAGGCTTCCGACCGCGAGCGTCATGCGGCGGCTCTGGAGCGCGTCGACAGCGAGAAGCTGACCGCCGGCCCGATCATCGGCGGCAAGCTGCGCGCCGGGGTGAACGCCCAGGACGTCACCAACCCCTATGACCGCTCGCGCGTGCTGGGCCATGTGTCGGAAGCCTCGGTCGAAGACGTCGATCTGGCCGTCAACACCGCCGCCAATGCTCAGCTCGCCTGGGATCGTCTGGGCGGCGCGGGCCGCGCACCCGTCCTGCGCGCCATGGCCGACGCCCTGGAAGCCGATCTGGACCGTCTGGTCGCCCTGCTGTCGCGTGAAGCGGGCAAGACGCTGAACGACGGCGTGGCCGAGGTGCGCGAAGCCGCAGACTTCTGCCGCTACTACGCCTTGCTGGCCGAGCGCGACTTCGGCGGCCGCCAGACCCTGAAGGGCCCGACCGGCGAGACCAACGAGCTGGTGCTGCACGGCCGCGGCGTCTTCGCCTGCATCAGCCCGTGGAACTTCCCGCTGGCCATCTTCACCGGCCAGATCGCCGCTGCGCTCGCCGCCGGCAACGCCGTCGTGGCCAAGCCCGCCGAGCAGACGCCGCTGATCGCCGCCGAAGCGGTGCGCCTCTACTACAAGGCCGGTCTGAACCCCGACCTGCTGGCCCTGGTCCCCGGCCGCGGCGAGACCGTCGGCGCCGCCCTGACCAACCATCCGGGCGTCGACGGCGTGGCCTTCACCGGCGGCACCGACACCGCCTCGGCGATCAACCGCGGCCTGGCCGCCCGTCCGGGCGCCATCATCCCCTTCATCGCTGAGACGGGCGGCCTGAACGGCATGTTCGTCGACACCACGGCGCTGAAGGAACAGATCATCGACGACGTCATCCTGTCGGCCTTCGGCTCGGCCGGTCAGCGTTGCTCGGCCCTGCGCGTCCTCTATGCGCCCAAGGATTCGGCCGACGCCCTGATCGAGGGCCTGAAGGGCGCCCTGGCCGCCCAGGTGCTGGGCGACCCGACCGACGCCAAGACCGACATCGGCCCGGTGATCGACGCCGAAAGCCGCGCCAACCTGGAAGCCCACGTCGAGCGCCTGTCCAAGGAAGCCAAGATCATCGCCCGCGCGGAACTGCCGGCCGGCGCCGACAAGGGCGACCTGTTCGCCCCGACCATCGCCGAGATCCCGACCCCGGACTTCCTCGAGCGTGAAGTCTTCGGCCCGATCCTGCACGTCTACCGCTATGAGCCGAAGGATCTGGAGAAGGTCGCCGGTAAGCTGGCGGCGCGCGGCTTCGGCCTGACGCTGGGCGTCCACAGCCGCATCGACGCCTTCGCCAAGGAAGTGATGGAGCTGGTCCCGGCGGGCAACGTCTACGTCAACCGCTCGATCATCGGCGCGGTGGTCGGCGTCCAGCCCTTCGGCGGCGAAGGCCTCAGCGGCACCGGTCCCAAGGCCGGCGGCCCCAACAGCCTGATCCGCTACGCCGCTGAAAAGGCCATCAGCATCAACATCGCCGCCCAGGGCGGCGATCCTACTCTATTGAACCTGTAGTTTTCGCTTATATGAAGCCTTGGGCTTGCTCCAGTCGCAATCAGTGATAGGGAGGGGGTTAATCTCCCTTACGCGTTACAACGAAAGAGTTCGATGATGGCTTCTGCCTCCCTGAAACTTGGGCAGGTCGCAATAGTCGTTCAAGGTTTGTTCGAGAAAAGCGACTCTATAGGCTACGATGCTGTCTTTGAATACAATATTCTGAAGCAGGCGCTGGGCGAGGGGAGTGTAAGCTTATTTGCTGAAAAATTCGAGCAAAGCAGGTATCCGGAATCTCGGATCAGCCCTATTGAAAAATTTTATTCAGAAATGGATAGATTTGATTTAGTTATCTATCATTTTTGTGACGGGTGGAGCGCGTTCGATCAGTTTTTGATTGAACGTAGATTCAAAGGTCGCACGATTGTGCGCTGGCATAACAACACTCCGCCATGGTTCTATGCTCCTTATGACGTGAAAGTCGCCGATCGCTGCGTTCGCGGGTTTGAGAATATCCACAGGCTGGCGCAGGTGGAGGGCCTTGAATTTTGGGTAAATTCTCAATTTACAGCTCGACAACTCGTCGTCCTCGGTGGGCGGAACGAAAAAGTCAAGGTCGTCTATCCAGGCAGTCGCTATGCCACGCGAGATGTGCCGCTGCGGGGCAAGAAACAGCAGGGCGATGAGTTCCATATGCTGTTCGTGGGCCGTGTTGTCGCTCACAAGGGGCATTTGCACTGCATCTCCTTGGCTGAAAAAGTCAGCAAGGAGATTGGACGTCCGGTGCGTCTCGATTTTGTGGGGCGTAAAGATGCATCGGCAGGGGGCTTTAATGCCGTTCTGGAACAGCGCCAAAAAAGCGCTGCGGCGGGGGTGACTGTCAACTTCTCCGGTGAGGTGACCGAAGAGGATCTGAAGAAGTATTATAATCACGCTGATGTCTTTGTGTGCTTGTCTGAGCACGAAGGATTCGGTTTGCCTATATTTGAGGCCATGTTGTGTGGGGTTCCTGTAGTTGCCTGCACGCGTACGGCCATGAAGGAATTACTGTCTTGGCATCCGCTAAGCGTTCCGGAGATGGATATTAATGTGCTCGCCAAGCGTGTGGCCAGCGTACTTGATCCCAAGACCGAAGCTGCAGTTGTCGAAACTCAACTTAAGATCGCTAAACAGTATACGCTTGATCTGATTTGTCGACAGATGATGGCAAGCCTTCAGGGGCAGCCCGAGCCGCTCCTGGATGTTCCTGCGCCTCTCGAAGGGCGTGAGGTCGCCAAACCTGAGTTTCAACGTGATGTGCTGTTCGACTTTGGCGAAAACTACGTCACGACCTATGACATCGTAACTCTTCGTGCGGCATTGGAAGCGGATGGCAATCTTTCGGAGCGCTTGAAAAGCAGTCATGCATCGAGCCCGCTGTCATATGTGGAACTGTCCTCCAAGGATTTTCATACAATTGGTGGTACGCACACTTCTGAGGGCATCCAATTCCCGCTGATCAATGCTGGCGGCCACGTTGTCTTTGGACCCTATATCCGTATCCCTACCGGGAACTATGAAGCTACCTTCCTGTTCAAGACTTCGACCGAGGCTTCAAACACCCCGGCCGCTATCGAGATCGTAGCCGAAGGTGGTAAAGTTCTTGTGGCCAGAAGTGTAAAGCTGAGTGAATCCTCCTTAATGATGAAGTTTTCGGTCGAAGCTGAGGCAGAGATCGTCGAGTTTCGTATCAAGCAAGGAGGTGTACTGGCTGTACCAGTTGTATTCGTGGGCTTGCGTCTAGCCCGTGACGGGCAGATCGCTCAACTCGTTGCTCCATCCTACTATATGGATGTCCGCCCGAATGGCGGCCTGCTCTACAGCCTCGGATTTGGCAAACGTGCACGTCACAACAAGGCGCGTGAGTTCTTCAAGCAGGCCGATAGAGAACGCGATAGCGGCAACTATGGCGACGCCGCCAAACTCTATCGCAAAGGGCTTGAGTTGAGCCCAATGGCAAAGGCCTTTTGGGTGCAACTAGGCAATATGTTGAAAGATACTGGTCGTCCGATTGCGGCAATCGAAGCCTATGATCGTGCGGCAAGTTTGTCGGCCCCTGATGCTGACCTACTGTTGCAGATGAGCATGGCGTATGAGGATATGGGGGATCTTGAGACGAGTGCCTCGTACCGTCGTGCGTCACTTGAACAAAAGGGTCAAGGTTTATCTCAGTAAGTTCTTGTTATTCTGTCAAAAACAACACGACAGCCGCAGCAAGACGGCATGACGCGCAGGGAGCTCGCCTGATGAAGATAAATGTACTTTTGACCGGCCAGGTACGAGATGAGCAGGTTTTTTCTGTTCTGGTAGAAGGTCTGCGTGCTGCTGAGTCCAAGCTTAGTCAGGTCGTGGTTTCGACGTGGCTTGAAGATATACCGCACATGAAGGCGCTTGGGTCCGATGCTCTGGAGCCCACCTATGTCGAGACCATGCCTCCGGCCTATCTGTCTGTGATCAACAATCGCGACGTGGGCAGCTATCTGGCCCAGCGCGCCCAGATCATTACGGGGCTTAAGGCGTTCTCGGAGAGTGCGCATACAGTGCGGCTGCGGGCTGACCACAATTTCGGTTCGCCCGAGAATATCGGCCGTTATCTGGATCTGTTGTTAGCCGCATGGAGCAGTCCATTCTTTGAGGACCGCTCGCTGGTTTCGGGTGTAGATGACAGCTGTCCGTATTTCTTCGAGGACCGTGTGCTGGCGCTCTGTCCGCGTCACATAGAGCGTTTCGTGTCTGCCTCTATCGCCGATACGAACTCTGTGGACTATTTCAACATCTTTCCAGAATACCAGTTTTACAAATCGCTCATCCAGCCCAAGTCGAGCCCGTTTGAACGTCACGATCACCGCTTTCGTCTACGCACGGGCTGCGGCGATGATTTCTCGGCCTATGACTATGAGGTTCTGGGCAAAGCCTATCGTCAGTACGTGATTGAATATATGGGCGAGGTTTCGGCTAACGTTGCATTCCTGCACGATACTGCAAAGATCGGCGGGATCGAGGCGGAGTATCAGTCGCTTTGTGAACTGAATGTTGTGCCACGTAACTTCCGTATCGATTCCTATGACGAATACTGGGGGCATTGGAAGCGCCGTAGCGATCGCTATGAGTTAGATGTCCGATTTTCTAAGGTCAATGTTGATGTTCTCAATAACAAGCAAAGATTTAACGCTCTTTATCTGAAGTATTTTTCGGGAAATCATCACGCGGTAATCAATATGGAAATGGACGAGGGGCCGTGTACTATGGCGATGACTGAGCTTAAGGCCGTCTCGTATATCCACTGCGGCGAGCGCGAGGCGGGCATCCGGGAAATGCTTTCGGTTGTCGAGAATGGCGGTCGCGGTTTCGAGGTGCTCTTCTACCTGCTGCGCGAACTCTCTCTGGATGGTGATATCGAAAGATTCGAAGAGATTGCCGCTATTGCTGCCGCCCAATTTTCTCATGAGACCCGTATGGGCGAGCATATTGAGGCCATGCGTCAAAATTTCAAGAAATCCAAGGTACGAAAGAAATGACCATGGATATTCTGGCGCACCGCGGATGGTGGCTGACGGCCAATGAAAAGAACTCGGTTGAGGCCTTCATGCGTGCGTGGAAGGCTGGCTACGGCCTTGAGACCGACGTGCGCGATACAGGCGGTCAACTGGTTATCAGTCATGATATCCCGACAGGAGATGAACTGACTTTTGACGCTTTTCTGAAGCTATATAACGATCATGGTGCGGGCACTGTGCTGGCGTTGAATATCAAGTCCGACGGACTGACAAAAGCGCTTACGGTATCCTTGGCAAAGCATAATATCAGTCGCTACTTTGTCTTTGATATGTCGATACCGGATAGCCTCCACTACATCCGCGCAGGCATGACCACTTTTGGACGCCGTAGCGAATATGAGGAAGCCTCTGTCCTCGATGCTGACATGTCAGGCATCTGGTGGGATTGCTTTACTGGGCGCGACGATGATGCCCTGTTCAGCATGGCTCTGGCATCGGGCAAGGCGGCTGCGATTGTGTCCCCCGAACTCCATGGTCGCCCTTACAAAGATATTTGGGCACGCTGGAAAGAGAGTCTCAAGGAAGACGATATCATGCCCATGGTGTGCACCGACTTTCCCGAGGAATTTGAACGCTTTTTTGTCGATAAGGACGCGCGCAGATCATGATTAAAGCCATACTTTTCGACATGGATGGTGTCTTGATCGACGCCAAAGACTGGCACTATGAGGCACTGAACGATGCGCTGGCATTGTTCGGGATGGAGATCGGTCGCGACGCTCACCTGTCGACCTATGACGGCCTGCCCACCCGTACCAAGCTGGAAATGCTGACCGAAACGCGCGGGCTGCCGCGGCGTTTGCACTCGGTTATAAATCAGGTGAAGCAGAAGCGTACCGCTGAGATTGCTATCCAGCGCTGCAAGCCGACCTTCAACCATGCCTTTGCGCTCAGCCGTCTGCGCGATGATGACATGAAGATGGCGGTGTGTTCGAACTCGATCCGCAAGACTATCGAACTGATGATGGAGTTATCGGATTTGTCCCAGCACCTCGACCTCATCGTCTCCAACGAAGATGTGTCCAAGGCCAAGCCGGATCCGGAAATGTACCTGAAGGCCATGTCGGAACTGGGCGTGCAACCGCACGAGACCCTGATCCTTGAAGACAACGAACACGGCATTCAGGCCGCGCGTGCATCCGGTGCGCAAGTCCTGGTGATCGGTACGCCCGATGATGTCGAATATGCCCGTATCAAACAGGCTATGGCCGAGGCAGTAAGCTGATGCAAATCCTCATTCCTATGGCTGCAAAGTCGGCCTTCTTCCCCGCTGATCAGTTCTTCTTCCCCAAACCCTTGATCGAGGTCATGGGCCGCCCGATGATCGAGCGTGTGGTGGACGATCTGAGTGATACCCTCTCCGGGGCCTCCTTCCACTTTGTCGTCTCAAAGGATGATGTGACATCCTATTCGCTGGACGGCACGCTACGTCTGATTGCGGGCAATGAAGCCAAGATCATCACCGTAACGGGCCAGACCCGCGGCGGTCTGTGCAGCGCCCTGTTAGCCGCCGACGAACTGGATATGGAAGATGAACTGATCGTCGCTAATGGTGACCAGATTATCGACGTGAACTACGCAGATGCTCTTGCTCATTTCCGTTCGCAAGGTGCGGATGCAGGCGTCATTACCTTCGACAGCGTCCATCCGCGCTGGTCTTATGCACGTACCGATGAGGATGGAACCGTTACCTTTACCGCCGAGAAGCGCGTCATCAGCCGCTCGGCCATTGCAGGGTTCTACTACTTCCGTAGTGCCAAGACTTTCTTCGAGGGCGCGCAGAGCGTTCTGCTGAAAATGAACGAGGTCAACGGCCTCTATTACGTTTCTTCGACCCTCAACGAGGTGATCTTGGCGGGCGGTAAGGTGGCGTCCTTTTATATTGCTTCGACAGACTATCATAGCTTCTATTCGCCGGACAAAATCCGTGAGTTCGAGGACAATATGGCCAACAGCCTCCAACGCAAGAAGGCGTCCTTGAACATCGTGATTCCTGCGGCCGGCCAAGGCAGCCGTTTTGCCAAGGCGGGTTTCCCCGATCCCAAGCCCTTTATTCCTGTCGAAGGCCGCATGATGATCGATCTGGTCATTGAGAACATGGCTGTCAAAGGGGCCAAAACTCACACTCTGCTCCGCAAGGAGCATGTTGTCGGTCGTGATGCTGCGGTCAGCAGCTTGAATGCCCGTGGTGTGACGATCCACCCTGTCGAAGAACTGACCGAAGGCACGGCCTGCACTCTGCTGCTTGCGCGCGAAGCGATCGATAACGAAGACGCACTGCTGGTGGCCAATTCCGACCAGTATGTCGATTTCAATGTTGAAGACTTTGTTGCCGACTGTATACGCCGCGATCTGGACGGCTCGATCCTCGTCTTCCGTGACCCGACAATGGATCCCAAATGGTCGTTCGCAAAGCTGGACGCCAATGGACTTGTCACTGAGGTGGCTGAGAAAAAGCCAATTTCGGATCTGGCGACTGTAGGTGTCTATCTGTTCCGTCGCGGTGACACATTCGTAGCCTCTACCATAGACATGATCGTGCGTAATGACCGTGTAAATAATGAGTTCTACACTTGCCCCGTCTATAACTACATGATCGCGAAGGGCGCGCGTATCGGTGTGTACGAAGTGCCGCAAACTGCCATGCATGGACTTGGTACGCCGGAAGATTTGGCTGCTTATCTAGCACGGGGTGCTTAAATGATCATCGTGCCTCTGGCGGGGCCGGACTTCATCCTGTCGGATGGTCAGGTTAAGGCCGAGATCCCCTACAGGGGCACGACGCTCCTACAGGCCTGCTTGGAAAGCCGTCCATGGCGCGCTTTGGGCGGTGATGACGGTGCGGGTTATGTGTTCGTCCTGTACGATACAGAGGCTACCCGCGCCTTCACCGAACGGTATTTACGCAAGTACTATCCGGCATCGCGTCAGGTATTCTTGAGCGCTTACACCAATGGCGCAGCCTTCTCTGTCTTGGCAGGTTGCGGCCTGGCTAAGCCAGATGAGACACTCGTCGTCGATCTTGCAGATATCCTTTACGAAAGCGATTTGCAGAGCCCTCAGGCCCTTCTGGAGGCCGATCCTTCGGCTGGAGCGATTGGTTTGACCTTTGCCGCCACCTCGCCCTCCTACAGCTACCTGCGCGAAGAGGGTGGCATTGTCGTAGAAGCGCGCGAAAAGGTCGTGATTTCGGAGCACGCCTCGGCAGGAACCTATATCTTTAAAGATGTGGCGACTTATCTGGTGGCGCTAGGCTGGTATCAGTCCCATCCCAAATACCTGCACAATGGGCTTTATTTCATTTGCCCGATGTTCAACGGCGTGATCGCCAACAGGATGAAGGTTCTCCGCGCGGATGTGCGTTTGATCGACGACATTAAGGTCGCGGCGTCACGCTAAGAGTGTGACCGCCAGCGAGAGCACTTCTAGTTCACCGTAGAGCACAGAGTGGGTCGTGCTGATCGACAGCACGATCTGCGAATCTTCAGGTAGCTCTCTCTCGAGTTCCAGCGCATAGACGCCGTCTTCTTCAATGCGGAAGTCGAAAGTATCGCCACCCTCGTGAGGCCACAGGGCAGCAAATTCGATTGGCGACTTGATGTTCGAGATGGCGAACTCGAGCTTCACTTTCCAGAGGCCACCCGGTACATAGAAGTATGGACCAGCTATGATCTGACGATTGGGGCCGAGTAGATCGAAGATAGCATCACCACGGTCACTGCGAGTTTGTCCAAGCCGCAAAGACTGTGTGGGGATAGTGACTGTCTCGTAAGCTGGATTCTCGAAATAGTTCCAGTAGCTGGTGTCCTCTTGATAGTGGCCAGCTACCAACAGAATCGGTGGCAGCTCGCTCGTCAGCCTCTGTTCCGTACCGATTTTAAGTGGACGCGCACCACGCAGACGCAAGGTGTTACGTTGCGCTAAAAAGATGCTGGCACGACCAGCCACATGGCTCTCATCCTCATCAGGCGAATAGTGGCGCAAGAGTTCCAGAACACTCGCCCCTGGCTGGTCGGTGTACCAGCACTGTTCAATAGGTGCGTTTACGAAATGGTCTGCATTTTCACTGAGCCAGATGCGCTTGGAATTGTCGGCAATATCCTGCGCGGAAATCTCGTGGATCACTTCCTCGACCGTCCAGCCCACGTTGGTGGCCAACTGGCGGAGGGCTACACTCCACTCGCCGGACAATTTGTTAGGAACGATGAACAGAAAAATAGACTCAGTCATCAAGCGGCTTTCAGCCAGGCGTAAATTTCGAGAGCTTCATCGACATCGTTGAACGCCCGTGCGGTACCGCCTTCGATGACAAGGGCCTTATCACAAACCTGAGAGATCAGGTTCGTGTCGTGCGAGGCGATGATGTAGGTGCGGTTTTTACGCAGCTCGAACAATTCTTCGCTGCAGCGACGCTGGAAGGAGGCGTCACCAACGGCGACGAGTTCATCGATCAGATAGCAGTCAAACTCGATGGCGAGCGACAGACCAAAGGCCAGGCGCGCGCGCATACCCGAGGAATAGTGTTTGACCGGCGTGTGCAGTCGCGATCCCAGTTGTGCAAAGTCGTCGACCTTGTCGAGAAGGATGCGATAATCCTGACCGTAGAGACGGGACAAAAAGCGGATGTTGTCCAGGCCCGTCAAACTGCCCTGAAAGCCGCCCCCAAAGCCAATAGGCCAGGACGATGCGACCTTCCAGTCGATGGTACCCGCAGTAGGTGAAACCACACCGCCAAGCAAACGGATCAGCGTGGATTTACCCTGACCATTGCGACCAAGCAGCGCCCAGCGCTCCCCAAGGCGGACTTCAAAGTCGATACCATTGAGGACAGGCCGTTTTGGGTTGCTGGGATAGGCCATGCGAAGTCGCGAAACCGTCACCGCAGCAGTGTGCGGCTCGGGCATCATGACTGTTTGTGTTCCCGAACGCTGGCCCACAGCAGGGCAACCACGCCATAGACAAGCAGGGCGCTGAGCAGGGTTAGGAAGATGTTGTAGAGGCGGCGCGGTTCGGTCGCTTCGTCGGGCAGTTGGGGAGGGACGATACGATCGAGGTAGAGCTTCTGACGACGCGTTTCGACAGAAGCTTCTTCCAGAGAGGCTTTGGCCGCGGTCAGTGCACGCTCGGCAATCTCGCGTTGCAGAACCAGATCCTCATAGGTCGAAATCTGGTTGGCGACTGAGCCGGTGCCAGAGGACAGTGCGGAGCGTTCGTTCTGCAGCTGGGTTTCCAGAGCGCGGATCTGGGCGTCGAGTTGCGGCAGCATCGGGCTGGAAGGCGACTGCGAGGCAATGGTCGCTCGCTGGGCCTTGGCCTGTGCGATTTCAAGCATCAGACCGCCCAGCAATTGACCGCTTTCTGTGGCCATACGAACAGGATCGACGGTCTGGTTAGCACGACGAAACTCTGCAACGGCCTGGGTGGTCTTTTGAAGCTGTTGTTCCGCGAGGGAGAAGGTTTCTTGAGCTTCCACCAGCGTCTTTGCTGAAGAGCGCTCGTTCAGGTCATTGATAACGTTCTCAGCGCCATCAAGCATGGCGTTGGCTGCATCTTGGGCCGTGCCGGCGTCATAGGCGCGCACGCGCAGGGTGCTGATACCATCGGCAGAATTCACACCGACGACGATTCGCTTCTGGAAAGCCTTGTAGAGGCGCTCCTTCGACAGGTTTCCGGCGTTGGGAATGATGTTCTGGATTTCAACATCCTTGGACACGGCTTCAAGCGCGTAACGCGACTTCAGATAGCTGTGGGCCAGGAAGGAGTCAGAAGAGGAAGTCGAAAGGCCGATACCCTGCAGCGCCATACCAAGCGCATTGGGGGTATTCTCACGCTGCGAGCGAACCACAAACTGAGCCTCTGCCACGTAAATCGGGCGCGCTAAAATACCGAAATAGATGGCCGCAATCAGCGTCGGAATGGCAACGATAGTGACGAATACCCACGGCACGCGCGAGGAAAAACCCTTCTTACGGTTGTTGGTTCCCGGTAGATCGCCAAGTCGCGTGAGCGAGCCATTTTCAGTATTGGCCGATCTATTCAACATCGACACGATCCTTAAAGACTTTCAACAAGATGAGACCGAGCGTAATAAGGCCGCCCGCCCATGCTAGGGGGTAGGTGATGGAGTAGTGGGTAGCGACGAACTCGCCGAACACACCTGAACGAATCATCTCGACTGTGTGGGGCAGGGGGATGAGAAGATAATATTCACGAAGGCCCGGCGGCAACGTATCGGCCATGAAGAAAGCTCCCGACAGCGGGATTAGCAAATAAGTGATCAGTTGCGACAGTCGTTCGAAGGTTTCGAAGCGCATGGCCATGGCGCTCATGATGAGGCCCATGCCAAAACCCAAAGCAGCTAGAATGAACCAGCCCGCATACACAAGGCCAATATTGGCTGGTAGAGAAACCTGCCCAAAGGCCAGTAGCAAAGCATAGATCACAACCAGTGCAAGCGTGCTGCCCGCGAATTCTAGAATAGCTCGCGACAGGTAGATGTGCATGGGCTTGACGTGGCGGTGGTAAAGCACGCCTGCATTGGCGTTCAACGCGTTCATCGCGAAGCTGATCTGGTGTCTCAATAACAGCAGACTCATATAGCCCGTCATCACAAACGCTCCGACACGGATGCCGTGCTCATAGGGAGGTTTTAGGATGGTCCAAAGGGCGATAACGCCCAAACAGAAGGCCAGAGGTTCGCCGACAAGCCAAAGAAAACCCAGCCCTTCCCGGCCAAAGCGGGTCATGGTTTCACGCATCATGAGTGCGCCGATGATCCGTGGATGGCGGGAAAGGAATTTCGAGGGCAAAGAGGGCGGCCGGCTAGGGATCATTCTCTGGGTTGATACCAAGGCGAGGGTAGTTGTGCAAACACCTGATTAATAATGGCTGAGGTTCTGCAACTCAGATCAGATGCATGACGATTTCTGCAAGCCTTGCGGCGTGCTGATCGGTCGAGAAGCGATGGTCATCCAATAGTGAAGCTTGGTGCGCGGCCTGATAGCGACTATCTGAAATATCAATAGATCTGAAACCTTCGACTATCTCTTCGACAGACAAGGGGTTGACGTAGATTGCGGCTTTGCCGCAGACTTCTTGTAGGGCAGGGATGCTGGATGCTAGCACTGGTGTGCCAAGCGTTATCGCCTCTGCAGCTGGAAGGCCGAAGCCTTCTGCAAGCGAAGTAAAAACCATCGCCTTGGCGTTTGCTACAAGGGTCATCAGCTCATCACGCTCTAGATAAGAAAGCCAAATGATCTGCTTCTCTTCAGCCATGAGCGTGAGTAAAGCTATATCTTCGGCGTTGTCCCATCCGCCGTGGCCTATCACCACAAAAGGAAGGCGTGAATTGCTGGCGGCATAGGCTTTCAGCATGCGCGTGATATTCTTTTTGGGCTCAATTGCTCCGCTGAAAACGAAGTAATTGTCCGGATGGAGGGCGTTTTCAAGAAGTATTTGTGGGCGGGGGTGGTGCTGCGTGTCGATAGATTGATGGGCGTTGTAAATCTTGTTTTCGTCGATATCGAAATAATCACTGATGGCCTGGCGGCTATATTCGGAAACAGTGATGACTCTATCAGATCGTTCGAGGGTGGATTTCAAAAGCGCTTTGTAACGGGCCAAATCGTTCTGGGAGAGAGTAGGGTGCGTCAGTGGAATGATGTCGTGCAGGGTCGTGACGTTGGGTATGCCCTTGGCGACAATCGGAAGTGGTGAGGTCCAGTGGGCTAGTGCGGTACGTGCGCTGGCAGGCAATTCGATTTCTAGCGGTCTGCCTGTGAGGCGGAAAATCTTCTGGGCGTCTTTATAAAGATTGTTGCTGTGCCAAAGCTCGCATGACTTGGGCATACGCTCTGGCCAGCCTATCTGCGAGGTGTTGCCCACACGCTTTGGATGTTCTGGATCGGCGACCATTGGTGCAATGCGGTTTAGTATACGCCAAGCTTTTCTGAAGCGAGGTGGCCTATGGTTGCCGACCATTTTTTCCCGCTGTGTCGGCGTGCTCAAAGCGCCGAGAGTATCGCCGCCTAGCAACAGGGCGCAATCATGGCCCATGAACTGATAATCACGTACAAGGTTGCGACCATAGGTGGCAATGCCTGTGCCCTTCAGCATGGCAATATTGTAGGCGTCGATCAATATGGTTTTACGCGCAGGCATGGCAGTCAATTAGGGCATCCACTTGCCCGCACGGCACACGGCACTAGGCACGTCATGACCTAGATGGCCGCTTATCCAGCGTGCCGTATCGATCAAAGCCTCTAGGTCATAGCCGGTTTCGAAGCCGCCGCGATGAAGGGCATGAACGAGGTCTTCGGTCGCCAAATTACCAGTAGCCCCCGGGGCGAAGGGGCAGCCGCCGATGCCGCCGACCGAGGCGTCCAGCACGTCGACGCCCGCCTCCACGCCCGCATAGGCGTTGGCGAGGCCCGTGTTGCGGGTGTCGTGGAAGTGCAGGCGCAAGGTGGCGTCGGGCGCGGCCTTGCGGGCGGCTTCGACCTTCTTCGTCACGCTCCACGGATCGCCGACGCCGATGGTGTCGGCCAGGGCGATCTCCTCGACGCCCAGGGCGGCGATGCGGGCGACCAGGTCGCTGACCTGCTGGACTGAAACTTCGCCGTCGAACGGACAGCCCCAGACGCAGGACAGGGTGGCGGACAGCTTCGGCGTCGCGCCCGGCGCGCCGTCTGCATTGGCGCGACCCGCCACGATCTCGGACAGCATCTGCACCTGCTGGTCGACGCTGAGGCCCTGGTTCTTCAGGCCGAAGCCGTCGGTGACGGACATGGCGACGTTGACCTCGTCGACGGCCGTGCCCAGGGCGCGGTCATAGCCCTTGCCGTTCAAGACGAGGCCGATGCGGCTGCGGCCGTCGGTGCGGGGCAGGGCGGCCATGACCTCTTCGGCGCCCGCCATCTGGGGCACGTATTTGGGGTGGACGAAGCTGACAGCCTCGATGCGCCTGGCCCCGGCCGCCTCCAGCCGCTGGACGAAGTCGGCGCGCACGGCGGGCTCCAGCACCGTCTTCTCGTTCTGCAGGCCGTCGCGCGGGCCGACCTCGACGATCTGGATGAAGCGGCTCATCGGCGGGGGCTCCCCTGGTTCGTGCTCCGCTGGCCCGATCCGGCGGGAGCGTAGACGGTCAGGCGCATGTCGTCGCCCGAGGAATAGTTGTGGCCGCTGACCACGCCGACAGCCCGCCCGGCGGCGCCCAGATCGGCCAGGGCGCGGCGGAAGGCCTCGTCGTCGCGGGCCTCGACGATGGCGGGGCGGCCCTCGGCCAGGGCGCGCGCGGCGCCGGCCCCGTCGGTCAGCTGGGTGTCCTTGCCGGTCAGGAAGACGAAGCTGGGCTCATGGAAGGTGGTGATGGCCACCGGCCCCGGATAACGGCCCTGGGCGGGGTTCAGCTCGGCGGAGTCCAGCGTCTGCACCAGGCGCGGGGCGATCGACAGCGGACGCAGCTGGCGGATGGTCCCGGCCAGGCCCGCGTGGGCCAGTATGCCGAAGGAGATGGCGATCAGCACCCCGGTGATGGCCGCGCGGTTGACCAGCAGGAAGCCGCCCACGGCGGCCGCCATGACGGCGAAGACGATGGTGACCGTGGCCCAGGTCTGGGCGGTCGAGCGGCCGAACTCGGTCAGGCCGTAGACGGTGATCAGGCAGATGACTACGGCGGCGAACAGGCCCAGCAAGGCGCCGGTCACGCGCGAGACCTTGCCGATCGGCTGGGTCAGGGCGGCGGCGGCCAGCAGGGCGATCGCCCCGAAGGTCGGCAGGGTGTAGTGCCACAGCTTGGTCGGGGCCAGCTCGAACATCAGCCAGGCCGGGACCAGCCAGCAGACGGCGAAGCGGATCGCGGGTTCGGCCCGGCGATGCCAGCCTGTCGACAGGGCGGCGGGCAGCATCAGGGTGACGGGGAACAGCAGAAGCGGCGACAGCAGCACATACATGCCGGGGAAGCCGCCGTGGCTTTCGTGGGCGCCCGCGATCTTGGGCGCCAGGTCGCCGCCGATGGCCTCGCGCCAGAAGCCGCCGTCGGTGGCGATGGTGATGGCGATGGCCCAGGGGCCGACCAGCAGGGCCACCAGCGGCAACCCCCAGCCCCAGCCCAGCTGGCCCAGCCACTTGATGTTTCGATCCCACAGCGACAGGGCGATGATGGTCAGGGCCACGACCAGCAGGCCGATCGGCCCCTTGATCAGGATGGACAGGCCGATGCCCGCCCAGAACAGCAGCTTGTGCAGCCGGTTCGCCTTCTCGCCCGCCCGCGTGGACATGTAGATGCGCGCCAGCGCCGCCATCGACAGGGTGGTCAGACCCGCCAGCATGGCGTCGGTCTTGGCGATGCCCGCCTCGGTCGACAGCAGGAAGGTCGCGCCCAGCATGGCGCCCGCCAGGAAGCCCGCCCTCTGGCCGAACAGGGCTGCGCCCGCCCAGGCCACGGCCCAGGCCGCCAGCATGGCCCCCAGCAGCGACGGCAGGCGATAGGGCTGGATGTTGCGGTCCTCGACGTCCGAGGTCGCGGCCACGGCCGCCGCCTGCATCCAGTAGATGCCGATGGGCTTCTTCCAGCGCGGATCGTCCTGGAAGCGGATGTCGACATAGTCGCCGCCTTCCAGCATCTGGGCGGTCGCCTGGGCGAAGCGGCTCTCGTCCCGGTCCAGCGGCGGCAACAGCATCAGGCTGGGCAGGCCGGCGATCAGGGCCAGCAGGGCCGCAAGGACAGGGCCGCGCCAGCCGGCGATGTAATGATCCAGGTTCGGGCGGTTCATGCCGCTGTCGTATCACGCCGGATGCGGCGCCCGGAAGCTTCAGCTTCTTCATCGGCTGTGGACGCGCCGTTTCGTCGGAGCGCGGCCTGCGCTAAGGAGGGCCGATGATCGACCGCTCCGCTTCTTCGCCCGACATTTCCGTCGTCGTGCCCGTGCATGATGAATCCGGCGCCGCCGTGCCCTTGGCGCGCGAAATCGCCGAGGCCTTCGCCGGGCGGTCCTATGAGATGATCTTCGTCAACGACGCCAGTCGGGACACGACCCTGGCCGAGCTGCAGGCGGCGATGGCCGAACTACCCGCCTTGCGGGTGCTGTCGCACGGAACCAATGCGGGGCAGAGCCGGGCGGTGCGCACCGGCGTCCTGGCCGCGCGGGCGCCGATCGTGGTGACGCTGGACGGCGACGGCCAGAACCCGCCCGCCGATGCGCCGCGTCTGGCCGACGCCTTGCTGGCCGCGCCGCCCAACGTCGCCCTGGTCGGCGGGGTGCGCGCCAAGCGTCAGGACACCAACGCCAAGCGCCAGGCGTCGCTGTGGGCCAACCGCATCCGCAAGAAGCTGCTGGGCGACGACGCCGACGACACGGGCTGCGGGCTGAAGGCGTTCCGTCGCGACGTCTTCCTGCGGCTGCCCTACTTCGATCACATCCACCGCTACCTGCCGGCCCTGATGATCCGCGAGGGGTATGAGAACCGCTACCTCGACGTCGACCACCGCCACCGCGAGACGGGCCGGTCGAAATACACCAACTGGGGGCGGCTGCGGGCGTCCTTCTCGGACCTGCTGGGCGTGATGTGGCTGAAGTCCCGCTCGCGCCGTCCGGGCGACATCAGCGAGTTCTAAGAACGCTACCCCTACGCCGTCATCCTCGGGCTTGACCCGAGGATCGAGCGCAGCGACGCCCTCACTCCCGGCCGTCGGGCAGGCGGACAACTGGATCCTCGGTCAAGCCCGAGGATGACGGCGGGAGGGAAGGAGCCTCCTAGCTGAACGCCAGAAAGATCACGGCCACCACGGTGACGTCGAGCAGGCGGGCGGCGAGGCTGAAAACGGCGGGCATGGCGCGATCCGAAGGCGGTTGAGCCTTGGCCTACGCAAGTCGGGCGCCAGGCGGCGTCAGATCTCGGTCTTGCGTGATCGTCCCGGCGAGGGGCGCCGGTCGTGCCGCCCCGAATACTCCCGGCCCAGATAGGTGGTGCGTGCGGCGTCCAGCACCGGCGCGCCGCCCTTCAGCCCGCGCTTCTGCCCCGATTGACCCAGCACCTGGGCGGCGAAGGCCGCGGGCGGCGGAGGCGGGGTGACGGCAGGCTTTGCCGGGGAGGCGGCAGGATCGGCCGCCTCTTGCGACGACGAGGCTTCGGTCGGAACCAGGGCGCGCGCGCGCCGCCGCTCGCGATGGCGGCGGTCGCCTTCGCGGCGGTCGTCCACGACAGGGTCGTTCAGCGGCCCCGCCGCGCCGATGGGACGGATTTCATCCGTCACCTCGGCCTCAGCCCTTGGATTGGGCGAGGCGGTCGATCTGAGCCCGCATCTCGTCCATCTGGCGGCGCATCTCGTCCAGCGCCGCGCCTTCCTTGGCCGGTTCAGCCTTGGGTTCGGCGGCGGGCGTCTCGGTCGTCTCGCCTTCGGGACGGCCATAGGCGAAGCCGGGGAACATCCGCATGGCGCGCTCGAACATGGCCATGTTCTGGCGCACGGCCTCTTCCATCAGATTGCCGCCGGGCGCGGCGGCGAAGGCGCGCGTGAACTGGCCGCGCAGCTGCTCCTGCTGGCGCGTGAACGTATCCAGCGACATCTCCAGATACGACGGCAGCACCCCCTGCATGGAGTTGCCGTAGAAGCCGATCAGCTGACGCAGGAACTGCACCGGCAGCAGGGCCTCGCCGCGGCTTTCTTCCTCGAAGATGATCTGGGTCAGGATCTGGCGCGTCAGATCGTCGTTGGTCTTGGCGTCATAGACGACGAATTCCACGCCTTCGCGCACCATGCGGGCCAGATCGTCCAGCGTCACATAGGCGCTGGTGGCGGTGTTGTAGAGCCGCCGGTTCGCATACTTCTTGATGACGACCATGCCGTCACGGGTTTTTCCGCCCTCGGATTTCTTGTCGGTCACGCTTGTTCTCGCGATGTTGCAACGCCCAAGCATCCCGCATTGCGCGCGCGAAGGCGAGTCCCGTCTTTGACGCGGGGAGTCAGGCCTGGACCAGCACCACGCCGATCAGCACGGCGGCCCAGTGCACGCCCGCGCCGGTGACGACGAAGCCGTGCCAGATGGCGCGCCGGAACTTCACCTTCTGGCTGATGAAGACGAAGACGCCCGCCGTATAGATCAACCCGCCCGCGACCAGCAGGCCCAGCGCCAGAGGGTGCACGGTCTCGATCATCGGTTTCAGCGCGAACACCGCCACCCAGCCGAACAGGACGTAGATCACGCTCCAGAAGGCGTCGGACAGGCGCGGCGCCAGCATCTTCACCCCCGCGCCGACGAAGGCCATGGTCCACACCGCCAGGGTGAAGCCCACGGACCAGGCGCCCTCGAACCTGACGGCGGTGAAGGGGGTGTAGCTGCCCGCGATCATCAGGAAGATGGCCGCCTCGTCCAGCCGCCGCAGCACCGGCCGCGCCGCGCACGGATGGGTCAGGTTGTAGACGGTCGAGGCCGCCAGCATGGCCACCAGACACAGGGCGTAGATCGCCGTCGACACCGCCGCGCCCACGCCCGCATAGACGCTGGCCAGAACGGCCAGAACCACGCCGCCCGCCGCCGCCAGCGCCAGGCCCACGGCGTGCACCCACAGATCGGCCAGGCGCTCGGCCCGCGTCTGGTAGTGTTCGATCATGTCCAGATCGTCGGGGGTGCAGATACGGCGGGCGAGGGCTTTCAGCATGGTGAGGCTTTCGGCAAGATCACGTCTCCTTCCCTTTCTGAAAGCGCGGCACGGGGCATCGTTCCCGGCCGATGGTGCGGCGCGGCGATGACGTTTTGCTGATTGCTGCATCGCAACAGGTGACGTGCGCCTGCGAATGCGGCACAACCTCGCGCAAAGAATTTCTCCAGGGAGTGAATAAAATGACCGACGTCGTCATCGTCTCCGCCGCCCGCACGCCGGTCGGCTCCTTCCTCGGCGCCCTGTCGACCCTTCCGGCCTCCAAGCTGGGCGAGGTCGCCATCAAGGCGGCGCTGGAGCGCGCCGGCGTGGCCGCTTCCGATGTGGATGAAGTGATCCTGGGCCAGGTGCTGCAGGCGGGTGCGGGCCAGGGCCCGGCGCGTCAGGCGGCCATCGGCGCGGGCCTGGCCAATGAAACCCCGGCCTGGAGCCTCAATCAGCTGTGCGGCTCGGGCTTGCGCGCCGTGGCCCTGGCCTATCAGCAGATCGTGCAGGGCGACGCCAGGATCGTCGTCGCCGGCGGTCAGGAAAGCATGAGCCAGTCGCCGCACACGGCGCAACTGCGCAACGGCCAGAAGATGGGCGAACTGGCCTTCAAGGACAGCATGCTTCAGGACGGCCTGATCGACGCCTTCCACGGCTATCACATGGGCCAGACGGCCGAGAACATCGCCGCTAAATGGTCGATCGACCGCGCGTCTCAGGACGCCTTCGCCGTCGCCTCCCAGAACAAGGCCGAGGCCGCCCAGAAGGCGGGCAAGTTCGCCGACGAAATCGTTCCCGTTACCATCTCGACCCGCAAGGGCGACGTGGTCGTGGATCAGGACGAATACATCCGCCACGGCGCCACCCTCGAGGCGATGGAGAAGCTGAAGCCCGCCTTCGTCAAGGACGGCACGGTGACGGCGGCCAACGCCTCGGGCATCAACGACGGCGCCGCCGCCCTGGTGCTGATGAGCGCCGATGAAGCCAAGGCGCGCGGCCTGGAGCCGCTGGCCCGCATCGCGTCGTGGGCCACGGCGGGCGTCGACCCGGCCATCATGGGCACCGGCCCGATCCCGGCGTCGAAGAAGGCGTTGGAGAAGGCGGGCTGGACCGTCGCCGATCTGGACCTGATCGAATCCAACGAAGCCTTCGCCGCCCAGTCGCTGTGCGTGGTCAAGGAGCTGGGTCTCGACCCGGCCAAGGTCAACGTTAACGGCGGCGCCATCGCCATCGGCCACCCGGTCGGCGCCTCGGGCGCGCGCGTCCTGACGACGCTGCTGCACGAGATGAAGCGTTCGGGCGTCAAGAAGGGTCTGGCCACCCTGTGCATCGGCGGCGGCATGGGCGTGGCGATGTGCGTGGAGCGCGCCTAGGCACGACGCCATAGGTGGAAGCAGGAAAGACCGGCGAGCGATCGCCGGCCTTTTTGCTTGCGCCCTATAACCCCCGCTCATCCCGGCGGACGCCGGGGTGGGCGGGAAGTTCAGAACCCCCGCCGCCAGCTGCCCAGCAGGGCGTAGCCGGTCGGGGCGCCCGCGCGGTGCTGCTCCTCGCGGCTGGCCACGGCCTCGAGCTGCAGCCAGGAGCCGCCGGGCAGGGCGTGCAGGCTGCGCACGCTGAAGTCGATCTGACGCCCCGACGGCGCGGCCGAGAAGCGCCGCTCCGAGAAGGTCACCGGGTCGAAATAGTCCAGCGGCGCGTCGGCCAGATAGGCGCTGAACGTCCCATCCTCGATCCGCAGCGGTTGGGAGATCTCCCACGTCAGACTGCGGCAGCCCAGGGCCTTGGCGAAGGACCACGTCGGACAGGCCGACTGCAACGACGCCCGCCAGGTGGAGCTGAGCGCCGGGGCCGACAGGTGCAGAAACCGCCCCTCCAACTCGGTGCGGCCGAAACCCGCCTCGCCCGACAGGGTGAGGCCGCGTCCCAGGTCCACATCCGCCCCGACCGCCGCAAAGCGGGTGCGCGACGGCAGGGCGAAGTCCGACTGCGTCGGCAGATAGGCCCCCAGCGGCCCCATCCGCTCGTCCAGAGCCCCGAGACTGAACGACAGGCCGCCGTTCTCGGCGC
>NZ_GL883084.1:448246-455561 GCF_000204035.1 Brevundimonas diminuta ATCC 11568 | reverse complement strand
CAGCCGCCCCGCCTGAACGTCGAACAGGGCCTCGCTGCGCGGTTCGTCGCCCAGCCACGGCGCGTCATAGGGGCCGTAGCGCGCCACGACCGGCTCGGGCAGTTCGACCGGCACGGCGGCGGCCAGGGACAGTCGCGTCCCGCCCGGCGCATCCAGCGACACTTGAGACTGGCGCATGGGCGTCGGCGTCTCGGGCTGCCAGCTGCGGCGCGGCGCGGGGCGATAGGCGTCGCCCAGGTCGACCCGGAACAGCCGCTCATACTCGTCGTAGGCGATGGTGCTCAGCGCCCCGGTCCGACCCATCGCGTCCCCGAACGGCCCGCCGACATGGGCGCCGGGCGCCACGGCGATGTTCACTGATGCGCCGGCCGCCATGGGCGAGGCGGTTGCGCCGACGGGCTGGAACGCGCGGGCGATGTCCAGGGCTCCGCGCCCGAAGGTGACGTCGGTCCCCGCGTCGCCGAGATCCGCCCCGGTGCGCAGCAGAATGTCCACCGCCTCCCGTCCAGTCAGATTGGGGAAGGCTTCCAGCAACAGGGCCAGGGCGCCCGCCACGGCGGGCGAGGCGAAGGAGGTGCCGTTGACCCGCCAGCAGCCGTCGCCTTCACAGCCCACGATCACATCGACGCCCGGCGCCGTCAGATAAACGCCCTGCGAAACGCCTGCCTTATTGGAGAAATCGCCCAGTTGGCGCGCGCGATCATGGGCGCCGACGACGATGATGGAGCCGGCGAAGCGCGGGTCGCTGGCGTATCGGCCAGGCCATTCGGGATTGGTGCCCGCCTCATTGCCGGCGGCGATGGCGAAGATGACCCCGGCGTTTACCGCGCGCTGCAGGGCCGCTTCGAATTGGGAGCCTAGAGGCGTCTCGCCGCCCAGGGACAGATTGATGATCTTGGCCCCGTTCTGAACCGCGTAGTCCAAAGAGCGCACCAGGTCGGATGATCGGAAACAGACCTTGTCGTCGGGGTCCGTGCAGTCGCTGACATCGGCGCGAATCGACAAGATGGTCGAGTTGAAGGCGACGCCGACGGTGCCGAAGCCGTTGAAAGGCGCGGCGATGATGCTGGAGACATTGGTCCCGTGGTCGTCCGCACCTTGCGGCTGGTTGCGGCCGGGCACCACATCGGTCGACAGGGGAGAGACGTTCACCCCCAGATCCTGATGGTTCAGCTTGATGCCGCTGTCCACCACGGCGACGGTCACGCCGCGCCCGGTGGCGCCTCTCTGCCAGGCGCTCATGGCGCCGACGTCTCCGACGCCCCAGTTGCGCAGATATTCGGCGGACGTCGCGCTGGGGATGGCCGGAGGAGGAGGAGGAGGCGGAGGCGGTGGAGGCGGTGGAGGCGGCGGAGGTGGAGGCGTGACGATGCCGCCGCCCGTTCCGCCGCCCCCGCCGCCGCAGGCTGCCAAGGGCAGGGCCAGCAGGCCCAGAACGCTGATAGAGACGGCGTATCGCCGCAGACGCTGAACGGACATGGTTCCCTCTCCCGAAACCTATCCAGCCATTAGGCTGGTTTCAGAGAGATTGACGAGTCCGTCGGATCCGGTGACGGACGATCAGTCGCGCAGCAGTTCGTTGACGCCGGTCTTGGCGCGGGTCTGGGCGTCGACGCGCTTGACGATGACGGCGCAGTACAGCGACGGGCCGCCGTTCGGGTCGGGCAGGGCGCCCGGCACCACGACCGAATAGGCCGGCACCTCGCCGCGGAAGATCTCGCCCGTGGACCGGTCGACGATCTTGGTCGAGGCCGACAGATAGACGCCCATGGCCAGGACGGCGCCCTCGCGCACGATGACGCCTTCGGCCACCTCGGCGCGGGCGCCGATGAAGCAGCCGTCCTCGATGATGGTGGGGTTGGCCTGCAGCGGCTCCAGCACGCCGCCGATGCCTGCGCCGCCCGACAGGTGGACGTTCTTGCCGATCTGGGCGCACGAGCCGACCGTGGCCCAGGCGTCGACCATCGAGCCTTCATCGACATAGGCGCCGATGTTCACGAAGGACGGCATCAGCACCACGTTCTTGCCGACATAGGCGCCGCGACGAACAACCGCGCCCGGCACCGAGCGGAAGCCCGCGGCCTTATAGTCGGCGGCGCTCCAATCGCCGAACTTGTTGGGCACCTTGTCCCAGAAGGGGCCGACGGCGACCGGATGATCGGCCGACAGCGGCAGGGTCGGGGCGTGGCCCGCGCGCATGATGACGTTGTCGTTCAGACGGAAGGACAACAGCACCGCCTTCTTCAGCCATTGGTGCGTGGTCCACACGCCGTCCTCCCCGCGCGAGGCGACGCGCGCCTGGCCGGAATCCAGCAGGGCCAGGGCGGTGTCGACGGCGTCGCGCACTTCGCCGCGCGTGGCGGCCGAAACCTCGGCGCGGGCTTCCCAGGCGGCCTCGATGACGGATTCCAGGTGGGTCAGGTCGGTCATTGCGGATCTCCGTCCAGCATGGCGGTGGTCAGGAAGGGGCCGAGGGAGGCGGCCCGGTGTTGGATGTGGTCGCCCTCGGCGGTGAAGGCCTTGGTTCCGACCAGCACGGTGGTCATGCCCAGATCGCGCGCCGGCTCCAGGTTCTTGGGCGTGTCCTCGAAGAAGCAGGCGGTCGCCGGATCGACGCCGAAGCGCGCCAGCATCTTGTGGAAGGTGCGCGGGTCCGGCTTGGGGATCAGGTCGGCGTCCTCCAACGCGAACACTCCGTCGAAGAAGGGCGTCAGCTCCAGCTTCTCCATCACCCGCTGGGCGTGACCGGCCGAGCCGTTGGTGAAGATCAGGCGCGGACCCTGCAGCCGCTCCAGCGCCGCATGCAGGCCGGGATCGGGCGCCAGCACGTCTAGCGGCACGTCATGCACCTCGGCCAGGAAGTGATGCGGGTCGATCTCATAGTGCATCATCAGCCCGGCCAGGGAGGTGCCGTAGTCGTGCAGATAGCCGCGCTGCACCGACAGGGCTTCGGCCGATTCCAGGCCCGAGGTCCGCACGACGTATTGGTTGATGCGCTGCTCCACCTGACGCAGGAACTGCGTCTCCGGCGGGTACAGGGTGTTGTCCAGATCGAAGACCCAGGACCGCACATGGCGCAGGTCCGCGCCGATCTCGGTAGGCGCGGTTTCAGGCGCCGTCTTCGGCGCCGAACCCGTCACTTCCGCCTGACCAGGGTGCCGGCGCCGTGCTCGGTGAACAGCTCGACCAGCATGGCGTGCGGGCGGCGCCCGTCCAGGATGACCACGGCCTCGACGCCCGCGCGGATGGCGGCCATGGCCGTCTCCAGCTTGGGGATCATGCCGCCGGTGGCGACGCCGTCGTCGATCAGGCTCTGCGCCTCGTCCAGCGTCATCTGGCGGATGATCTCGCCGTCGGCGCCCTTGACCCCCGGCACGTCGGTCAGCAGCAGCATCCGCTTGGCGTGCAGCGCGCCCGCGACGGCCCCGGCCACGGTGTCGGCGTTGACGTTATAGGTCTGGCCGTCTTCGGCCACGCCGATGGGAGCGATGACCGGCACCCAGTCCTCGGTCTCCGAGGCGATCAGGCCCTTGATCAGCTTGGGATCGACCTTGGTCGGCTCGCCGACGAAGCCCAGATCGACCTCGTGCTCGATCATGCTGTCGGGGTCGCGCTTGGTGCGCTTGGTCTTCTCGACCGTCAGCAGGCCGGCGTCCTTGCCCGACAGGCCGACGCCGCGCACGTCGGCTTCCTTGCCGGCGACGGTGATCCAGTGGGCGATCTCTTTGTTGACCGCGCCGGACAGGACCATCTCGGCCACCGACATGGTGTCCTTGTCCGTCACGCGCAGGCCGTCGACGAAGGCCGATTTCACGCCTGCCTTGTCCAGCATGGCGCTGATCTGCGGGCCGCCGCCGTGGACCACCACGGGGTTCACGCCCATCAGCTTCAGCAGCACCACGTCCGCGGCGAATTGCTTCGCCACGGCGCTCTCGCCCATGGCGTGGCCGCCGTATTTGATGACCACGGTCTCGCGGTCATAGACTTGGATATAGGGCAGGGCCTCGGCGAGCGTCTTCGCCGTTTCCCAGCCGCGTTCCTCGGATTGCCGATCAGTCTCTATCATCGTGCGCGCTCGATAGCCCCAAGGGCGGCGGGAGTCACGGGGGAGGTGCTGTTGAAGTTAGCGAGAGTTGTCATTCTTTCGTAATTCTATGGTCGGGTACTTCCCTTCTGCGCGATTCAGATTAGGCATCCTCGCATGAGATTATATCCTGTCATTATGTGCGGCGGTGCGGGAACCAGGCTTTGGCCGGCTTCTCGCCCTTCAAGGCCTAAGCAGTTCATCCCGCTTTCAGGTAATCGTTCCCTTTTTCAGGAAGCCGTTTTACGGACGCAGCCGCTAGTTTCCGGTGGCGGGCGCATTATTGTTATTGGCGGTCAGGCGCATCGTAGCGCCATTCTGGATCAGCTTCATGAAATCGGCGTCATTGCTCAAGTCTTGCTTGAGCCGGAGGCGCGGGATTCGGCAGCCGCTATGGCGGCGGCCGCAGCATGGACGGAACAACACGACGCGGACGGGGTGAACGTTTTTGTCGCGTCAGATCACCATATTCCGGATCATGGCGCCTTCTGCGAAGCTGTACGAAAGGCGGGCGAAGCCGCGTTGCAGGGGCATATCGTCACCCTGGGCGTCAAACCGACCGAGCCCTCGACCGCTTATGGGTATATTCAGCCGGTCGCAAGTAATCTTGCTCCAGTGCAACAGTTTGTTGAAAAGCCGGATCGAGATGTAGCTCGAGAGTACATTGAAAAAGGATTTCTTTGGAATAGCGGCAATTTCATACTCTCTGCCAAGACGCTGCTTTCTGAACTCGCGCATTGTGCTCCCGATGTCCTTCAGTCGGCACGAGCGTCGGTTGACGGTTGTGCTGGGGATGTCTTTGAGCTTGGCGCAGCTTTCCGTTCTGCGCCTAAGATTTCGATCGACTATGCCTTGATGGAGCGCACGCAGCGGGCCTGGGTTTTGCCAGTTGATTTCCAATGGTCGGATTTGGGAGCTTGGGACGCCGTCGCCGCGACGGGCGAAGGAGAATTCGGCGGGCATATCTTCGAGGACGCTGAAGGCTGCATGGCGCGTGCACCGGAAGGCGTAGTCGTCGCGGCCCTTGGGGTTCGAAATCTGGCCATTGTGGTTGAAGGCGACGCCGTCTTGGTGTGCGATCTGTCTCGCGCTCAAGACGTGAAGAAGGTAGTGGAGCGACTGCGAAAGTCTTCCCCTCAGCATATAGACTTCGTCAAACCTGAAATGGAGACGCTTGAAGTTGGTGCGCGCCGATTCCGGGAGTGGTTGCGTTTGCGCGCATTGCCGCTTTGGTCGTCTGTGGGCCAGGCCGAAAATGGAGCATTTGCGGAGCTGCTTAATCTTGATGGGCGAAGTGTAGCGGCGGAGCGACGTGCGCGCGTTCAGGCTCGACAGATTTATGTTTTTGCGCAGGCGGGCTTGCTTGGATGGCAAGGGCCTTGGCGTCAGAACATCATGGACGGGTTCGCATATCTGGAAAGAACGTTCCTGCGTCCGGATGGTTTGATGCGAACGTTGGTGGCGCATGACGGCACGCCTCTGGACGAGGATTTCCGTGTCTATGATCAGGCTTTTCTTCTGCTCGCGCTAGCGACGGCCAAGAAATCGGGCGTTGACTGGGACGGGCGTTCTGAAGCGATCGCTCATGAGGTGAGAAAGCGGTTGCTGGAAAGGGCGGATGACGGTGGAGCCATCGTCGAAGCCGGAGACCAGCCATACCAGTCAAACGCCCACATGCACCTGCTGGAGGCGGCCTTGGCTTGGTCCGAGGTCAGCGATGATCCGACATGGAGTACGCTCGCAGAACAGGTTGCGAGCTTGGCCACGACTGTTTTTATGGATTCAAAGACCGGCCGATTGAGAGAATTCTTCGAGGCTGACTGGACGCCTGCTTCTGGCGAGAAAGGTCGTCTCGTCGAGCCGGGTCATCAATTCGAATGGGCCTGGTTGTTGGCGCGCTTGCACCGTCGCGGCGGAGATCAGAAGTGGCTGACGGCCGCCAAGATTTTGTTCGACAGCGGGGTTGAGGGAGTGGATGCGCGCGGTCAGGTTGCCGTAGACGCCTTGGATGAGGAGGGGGCGGTTCGTGTAAGGCGTGCTCGTCTGTGGCCTCAGACGGAGTGGCTGAAAGCCTCCCTGCTTCTTGCTGATCTGTGCCCGGCAGATGAGAATCGTTTTTCGTCAGAGGCGGCTCGCGCTCAGCGCGCCCTTTGGACATATCTGACGGATGACGGACTGTGGCGAGATAAGAGGCTTGCAAACGGCCGCTTCATTGATGAAGCCGCTCCCGCCAGTTCATTGTATCATATTGTTTCCGCCTTTACACAGGTCGCTGAGGCGAGAACCTTGGGGGGCGGTGCTCCCTCACTTGCTTTGAGCTAAAGAGAGACTTAACCTTTTGTAGCTTTTGGAACACGCTTGTGTTGCGTGGAGCCAAAAGTGAGCGTTTCGTGCTCGACCGCCTATGGCGACGCTGGTAAGGGTCGACATAGGCGGTGACTTAAATATCGCCCACCTTTCAATAAATCTCGGAGGGCCGCATCCTATGCGTGTCAAGAGTTTGATCCTGGCGTCGAGCGCAGCGGCCGCCCTGGCCCTGTCGGCCGGCGCTGCATCGGCTGAGCCGGACGGCTGGTACGGTGCGATCGACGCCGGCTACCACATCATCGACGACATCAACACGGAAGCGTCGACGAACGGCCACAACTGGAACTGGGAAGTCAATGACGGCTGGGCGGCGTTCGCTCGCCTCGGCTACCGTTTCAATCCGAACTGGCGTGTCGAACTCGAAGGCGGCTACCGCTCGGGCGACATCGGCAAGGTGCGCGCCGTCTCGGGCCCGAACGGCCTGTGCAACCTGACGCCGGCCACCGGCCCGTGCCACTCGCCGGAAGGCGACATCACGTCAACCACCCTGATGGCCAACGTGCTGTACGACTTCGGCTCGCCGGACTGGACTATCCGTCCGTTCGTCGGCCTGGGCGTCGGTGTGAACCGCGTCAACGTCGACACCGTCGGCCGTCTGCGCCAGACGCCGGGCGTCAGCTTCTCGGCTGACGACAGCTCGACCAAGTTCGCCGCTCAGGCCCTGGCCGGCCTAGCCTGGTCCATCTCGGACCGCGCCAACGTCGACCTGACCTACCGTTACCTGACGGGTGACGCTGAGTTCGACACGCGCTCTGCGGGCACGGGCGCCATTCAGTACGGCACTCTGTCGGGCGACTATGACCAGTCGCACACCGTGACGCTGGGCCTGCGCTATGCGTTCGGCGCCGAGCCGGCGGCTCCCCC
>NZ_GL883084.1:441521-447909 GCF_000204035.1 Brevundimonas diminuta ATCC 11568 | reverse complement strand
CGATCGGCCCCCGAAACCTTGAGGTTGCAAGACATGAAGGACGGTCGATCCCACGGGTCGGCCGTCCTTTTTCTTTGGCTTTTTCTTGAACCTGCGGCCGGGCGTCGCTGGCGATCCGCCGCGACCGGGGCTATTGCGGCAGGGACGGTTGATAAGAGGAGCAGTCCATGCGCGTCGCCATGATCGGAACGGGCTATGTGGGCCTGGTGTCAGGCGCCTGTTTCGCCGATTTCGGCCATACGGTGACCTGCGTCGACAAGGACGCCTCGAAGATCGAGCGCCTGCACCAGAACATCATGCCCATCTATGAGCCGGGGCTGGATGATCTGGTGGCCAACAACGTCCGCGACGGGCGTCTGGCCTTCGCCGTCGACGGCGCCGAGGCGATCCGCACGGCGGACGCCGTCTTCATCGCCGTGGGCACGCCGTCGCGGCGCGGCGACGGCCATGCCGACCTGTCTTACGTCTATGCGGCGGCCGAGGAGATCGCCGACCTGATGCAGGGCTTCACTGTCGTGGTGACCAAGTCGACCGTCCCCGTCGGCACCGGCGACGAGATCGAGCGCATCATCCGCGAGCGCCGCCCTGACGCCGAGTTCGCCGTCGTCTCCAACCCCGAGTTCCTGCGCGAAGGCGCCGCCATCGGCGATTTCAAGCGCCCCGACCGCGTCGTGGTCGGCACGACGGACGAGCGCGCCCGTGCGGTCATGGCCGAGCTTTATCGCCCGCTGAACCTGAACGAGACGCCGATCATGTTCACCGGGCGTCGCACGTCCGAACTGATCAAATATGCGGCCAACGCCTTCCTGGCCATGAAGATCACCTTCATCAACGAGGTCGCCGACCTGTGCGAGGCGGTCGGCGCCGACGTGCAGCAGGTCGCGCGCGGCATCGGCCTGGACAACCGCATCGGTTCGAAATTCCTGCACGCCGGGCCGGGCTACGGCGGATCGTGCTTCCCCAAGGACACCCTGGCCCTGGTCCGCACCGCGACGGACGCCGGCTCGCCGCTGAAGCTGATCGAGACCACGGTCGCCATCAACGACGCGCGCAAGAAGGCCATGGCCGACCGCGTCGCTGAGGCCCTGGGCGGGGATCTGAAGGGCAAGACGGTCGCCCTGCTGGGCCTGACCTTCAAGCCGAACACCGACGACATGCGCGACGCGCCCTCGCTGGACGTGGCCCCGGCGCTGATCGAGCGCGGCGCCGTTGTCCAGGCCTTCGATCCCGAAGGCATGGAGGAGGCGGCCAAGCTGCTGGACGGCGTGGTGTTCAAGGACGGCCCCTATGACGCCCTGGCGGGCGCTGACGCCGCCGTCATCATGACGGAGTGGAACCAGTTCCGCGCCCTGGATCTGGACCGGATCAAGCTGCTGCTGAAGCAGCCGGTCATGGTCGACTTGCGCAACGTCTATCGTCCGGAAGACATGCGGGCGCGTGGTTTCCGCTACTTCTCCATCGGCCGCCCGCTGGACGCGGCCTGACTAGAGCAGCAGCAGGCGACCGGCCGTGATGACCACAGCGGCGACCACGACGGCGGCGCATAACGCGCCGCCCCCTTCTTCACATCCAGTTGTCGTCGATCAGCCCGTGAAGGGGCGGATCAGGATTTCGACGCGGCGGTTCTGGGCCTTGCCTTCCGGGGTGGCGTTGGAGCCGATCGGCGCGCGGGCGCTCATGCCGGCGACATAGATGCGCTCGCGCATCACGCCGCGGTTGATCAGGTGCGCGGCGACCGAGGCGGCGCGGCGCTCCGACAGCGGCTGGTTGATGGCGTCGCCGCCCGAGGAGTCGGTGTGGCCGACCACGTCGACCATCGAGCGGTCGTACTGGTTGAGCACGCGGGCCACGTCGTCCAGCACCGGCAGGAAGCGCGGGTCCAGGTCCGACTGGTTGGTGGCGAAGGTCACGTCCGACGGCATCCGCAGGACCAGGTTGTCGCCCTGACGCGCCACGCCGACGCCGGTGCCCGACAGTTCGGCTTCCAGGGCCCGCTGCTGGCCGTCCATGTACTGGCCGACCCCGGCGCCGGCCAGGGCGCCGATGCCTGCGCCGATCAGGGCGTTCTTGCGGCCCTGCTCGCCGCTGGAGGTGTTGGTCAGATAGCCCAGCAGCGCGCCGCCCAGGGCGCCCGCGACGGCGCCGGTGCCGGTGTTGTTCCGGCGCGGCGTGGAGCTGTAGGGGTCGGTCGTGGTGCAGGCGGCGGCGCCCAGCAGGGCGGCGATGCTCAGACCGGCGACGGCGATCTTGGCGCGCATGGGAAATCCTTTCGATGGCGACTTCTGGTCGCGTGAACGCTTGCCCCACAGTTAAGGTTTCAATGTGTATGGACCATGAACGCGGACCGGCGTCGCCTGCCGTTGACCTCCGCAGCCTGTCCCCCCATCTGTAACAGCGGCCGGGCGCTTCGCCGATCACGGGGGGCGCCGGACGGCCGAGGTCGCTTCATTGCGAGGGCCCCATGACTGCACGCACCCTGTTGTTCGACAGCCCCTTCCTGTTGGGTTTCGACCATACGCGCGCCCTGATCGATCGGGCGGCCAAGGCGGCGGCCGAGTCCTATCCGCCCTACAACGTCGAGCAGCTCGGCGAGGCGGCGGTGCGCATCACCCTGGCGGTGGCGGGCTTCACCCCCGAAGAGCTGTCGGTCACGGTGGAAGGGCGTCAGCTGACCATCACCGGCAAGCGCGACGACGCCGGGCGCGACCCTCAGGCCTTCCTACACCGGGGCATCGCGGCGCGCGGCTTCGTCCGCAGCTTCGTCCTGGCCGACGGGCTGGAGATTGCGGGCGCCCGCCTGGAGCACGGCCTGCTGCACGTCGAACTGATCCGCCCGGAACAGGAACGCAGCGTGCGGCGCATCCCCATCACGACGGGCTGAACGGCCGTCGAACCGCCTGGCTTTCCAGGCGTTTAGTCAAGCGTAAGGAGGCGGTCTTATGACGCCCAACATGAATACGAAGGACTTCGCCGATTTTGGCGCCCCGGACCTGGTCTATGTCCGTGCGATCCGCGCCTCCGACGTTCTGGAGGATGTCAGGGTCGAGACGGCGGCCGACATCGAAATCGATCCGGATCAGATCCTCTATGCGGTGCACGGCGCCGACGGCGAGCGTCTGGCCGTCATGCTGGACCGCGAGACCGCCTTCGCGGCCGCCGTGGCGCACGACCTCGAGCCGATGTCGGTCCACTAGCGTCCTGCATTTTTGAAAACTGCGCTGTCCGTGAGAACGGGCGGAGATGCGAGGAAGACCGCTCAGGCGGCGGTCTTCGACACATCCTTGACGAACAGGGCGCGGATGGCGTCCACGGTCCGCGCCTGGCGCAGTTGCTCGCGCAGTTCCGGCGAGCGCAGGGCGCGGGACACCGCCGCCAGCGCCCGCAGGTGCTCGGCCCCGGCGTCCAGGGGCGCGAACAGGGCGAACAGCAGATCAACCGGACGATCGTCCAGCGATTCATAGGCGACCGGCGTGTCCAGGCGCACGAAGACGGCGCAGACCCGATCCAGCCCCTTGATGCGCGCGTGCGGCACGGCGACGCCCGAGCCCAGACCCGTCGAGCCTAGGGCCTCGCGCTCCTGCAGAGCCTCGAACGCCTTGTCGGCGTCCAGGTCGAAGGCGGCGCCGAAGGCTTCGGCTACGGCGTGCAAGGCCTGACGTTTGGATGACGCCCCGCCCCGCAGGACGATCCCGTCCGACGACAGCAAATCAGCGATGTCCATGCTTACCCCGAAAATCGAACCCGACATTGGCGGAAGGGCGGGTGCTCTTTAGCGCCTTCGCCCTTCCTGAGGAAGCCTCAGCCGACAGCTTGCGCCGCCGCGCCCTTGGTCGTGCGCTGCGGATCGATCCAGCCGACGTTGCCGTCGGGCCGGCGATAGACCACGGCCAGGCCGCCGTGGGCGGCGTTGCGGAACATCACCAGCGGATAGCCGGTCATGTCCAGTTCGGCCACGGCGCGCCCCACGGTCAGGGTGCGGATCTCGGCCTCGGTCTCGGCGATGACCATGCCCACGGGGGGCGGTTCGCCCGGCAGGCCCGCCTCGCCGAACTCCTCGTCCTCGACGGTGTCGGGGTCGCGGAAGATGGTCAGGGCGGCGACTTCGCGCGCGGCGTTCTCGGTCTTCTCGGGCGACAGGCCCTTGGGTCCGATGTGGTGGTCCTTGAGGCGGCGCTTGTAGCGACGCACGCGCTTCTCGAGCTTGGACAGGCTGTCGGCGAAGGCCGCCTGGGCGTCGCCGCCGAAGCCGGTCGTCACCAGCGACTGGCCCGAGGCCAGACGCACCCAGCAATCGACCCGGAAGCCGTGTCGATCCTTGGACACCACGACCTCGGCGTCCTGGGCGCCGCGGGCGAAATACTTGCCGATGCCCTCTTCGAGTTCCTGGGAGATGCGCGAGCTTAGCGCTTCGCCGACATCCACTTGCTTGCCGCTGACTTGGATCTTCATGTCCCTAGAACGCGACTGACTGGCTTTGGTGTCAATGCCGATCACCGATTTGTGGTGACGCTTGAGAAGGGGTCAGCCGGCCTTCATCAGGCGGCGGCGCTGGATCGACGAGGGAATGCGCAGGGCCTCGCGATATTTCGCCACAGTGCGCCGCGCGATGTCGATTCCCGCCTCGTTCAGAATCTCCACGATGCGGTCGTCGCTCAGCACGTCGCCGTCGCCGGATTCGCCGTCGATCATGGTCTTGATTCGCTGGCGCACGGCTTCGGCCGAGTGGGCCGCGCCGCCGTCGCTGGACTGGATGGCGGCGGTGAAGAAGAACTTCAGCTCGAACACCCCGCGCGGGGTGGCCACGTATTTGTTCGAGGTGACGCGGCTGACCGTCGATTCGTGCATCTCGATGGCCTCGGCCACCGTCTTGAGGGTCAGGGGCCGCAGGAACTCGACGCCGAAGGCCAGGAAGGCGTCCTGCTGGCGCACGATCTCGGACGCCACCTTCATGATGGTGCGGGCGCGCTGATCCAACGACTTGACCAGCCAGCTGGCCTGGGCCGCGCAGTCGGCGACGAAGGTCTTCTCCATGTCCGAACGCGCGCCGGCCGCCACCACGGCGTGATAGCGCTTGTCGACCAGCAGGCGGGGCAGGGTGTCGGTGTTCAGCTCGATCCGCCAGCCGCCGGCCGGGTCGGGGCGCACATGGACGTCGGGCACGACCGTCTGGGCCGGTTCGCCGCCGAAACCGGCGCCGGGGCGAGGCGTCAGGGCCTTCAGCTCGGCGATCATCTCGACCAGATCCTCGGCGTCGACGCCGCAGACTTTGCGCAGGGCCGCCAGGTCGCGCCGCGCCAGCAGGTCCAGATGGTCCAGCAGGGCGCCCATGGCCGGGTCGAAGCGGTTGCGCTCGACCAGTTGCAGCTTTAGGCACTCGGGGATGGAGCGGGCCATGACGCCGGTCGGCTCGAAGCCGTGACAGACGGCCAGGACGGCCTTGATACGCGCCTCGTCCACGCCCAGCCGTTCTGCGATCTCGCTCAGGTCGGCGCGCAGATAGCCGCCTTCGTCCGTGGCGTCGATCAGGGTCAGGGCGATGGCGTGGTCGGCGGGGCTGAAGCCGGCCGCCGAGGCCTGGGCCTGCAGATGCTCCCACAGGGTCTCGTCGCGCTGGTCGGGGCGTTCGCGCTCTTCGCCGTCGGCCAGGCCGCCGCCCGAGCCGGCGCGAGACCAGTCGGCCAGGCCGGGCTGATCGGTGGCCTGATCGCCCTGGCGGTCGCTGACGCGCTCGCCGGGGGCGGCGTCGCCGTACAGATCGTCGGCGCCGGCGTCCAGACTCTGGGCGTGGGCGTCCGAGCCTTCGACGAAGCGCATCTCGCCGTCGTCGCCGCCGTCGCCCGCAGACGCGTCATTGGCGGCCTCGGGCGCGCTCTCAGAGCCGGGCTCGCCCTCATCCCGCTGCAGCAGGGGATTGCGCTCCAGCTCGCCCTCGACGAAGGCCTCCAGCTCAAGGTTCGACAGTTGCAGCAGCTTGATCGCCTGCTGCAGCTGGGGCGTGATGACCAGCCCCTGCCCCTGCCTGACCTCCAGCCTCTGACCGATCACGTCGTTTCCACCCCGCACGCAGGCGCTGTTGGCCCGCTTCTTGCTGGGATCATGGATCGGAAGCCGTTAACGCGAGGCGAACAGCCGCCGCGTCAGGCCTTCTGGGCGTCAGGCGTACATTTCGCCCAGGTAGACGCGGCGCACCTCGGCGTCGGCGACGGCCTCGTCGGCCGTGCCTTCAAACAGGACGGATCCGGACGAGATGATCGAGACGCGATCGATGATGTCCAGCGTCTCGCGCACATTGTGGTCGGTGATCAGCACGCCGATGCCCTGGCTGGACAGATAGCGGATCACCTGGCGGATGTCGGCGATGGCCAGGGGGTCGATGCCGGCGAACGGC
>NZ_GL883084.1:415218-441355 GCF_000204035.1 Brevundimonas diminuta ATCC 11568 | reverse complement strand
CGCGGCCAGGGCGCGGGCGATCTCGACGCGGCGCCGCTCGCCGCCCGACAGGCCGGTGGCCGGGGCGTGCCGCAGATGGTCGATGCGCAGCTCTTCCAGCAGGCGGGTGGTTTCGTCCCGCACGCCGGCGGCGGTCTTCTCGCGCAGTTCGACCACGGCCTTGACGTTCTGCTCAACCGTCATGCCGCGGAAGATGGAGGCTTCCTGCGCTAGATAACCCAGGCCCATGCGCGCGCGCTGGTACATGGGCTGCTGGGTGATGTCCTCATTATCCAGCCAGATCGAGCCGCTGTCGGCGGGGATCAGGCCGGTGATCATGTAGAAGCAGGTCGTCTTGCCCGCCCCGTTGGGGCCCAGCAGGCCGCAGACCTCGCCGCGCTGGACGTTCAGGGAGACGTCGCGCACGACCTGGCGCTGGCCGAAGCTGCGGGCGATGTGCTCGACGCGAAGGCCGGTCGGACGCGCATTGTCGGCCGAGATCGCCGCCGTCTCGGCGGCGGGCGCGTCCCGGTTCAGGGCTGAGAGTTCCTTGCGCGCCACGCGGGGTCAGTTCCCTTGCGGATAGAAGACGCCCTGGACGCGGCCGTTGGCGCCGCCGCCCTCGATGCGCGCCGTCTCGGTGCGGACGTTGTAGACGAGGCGGTTGCCGGTCAGCACGCTCTTGCCCTGGGTCAGGATGACGTCGCCGGTCACGACGACGTTGCCGTCGTTCAGCGTGTAGACGGCGCGGTCGCCCTTCATGCTCTGGTCCGGGGTGACGAAGTAGACGCCGCCGTTGGCCTCGATGCGGTTCAGCTCGCCGTTGGCCGTGAAGCCGCGGATGGCGTCGGCGCGCAGGCGGTTGCCGCCCTGCGTCACCTCGGCTCGTCCGCGCAGGGAAAAGCCGTCGGGCGTATATTCGCCGCTGTCTGCGCCGTACTGGACCGGCTGGCGGCTGGCGTCGGCGCGGTTTTGGGCGCCCGAAACGGCGGGCAGGGCCAGGGCGGTCATCAGGACGGCGCCCGCGATCGTCAGCTTGGACTTGGACATGTTCATCGGTCGGCTCCGGCGGGATTGATCGTCCCGCTTACCTTGGTTTCGCCCTGGCCGTTGAAAACGACCCGCTGGCCTTGATCATAAATCGCATAAGACGAAGCATTGATGCTTCCAAGGGGGCCGCGACCCTGCACCCCCTTGTCGCCGGTCACCACCCCGGTCTCGGTGTCGACCACGGCCTCGGGCGTGACCAGGGTCCAGCCCGTGCCGCCGTCGGAAATCTTCACGTTCGGGCCGATGACGACCTTGCGCTGGGTTTCCAGATAGGTGCCGCCGTCGGCGGTCAGCTCGGTCGTCTTGCGCGCGCCGAGGTTGAGCCGCAGCAGCGGGCCGACCAGGCGGAAATGGCCGGTCGCCGGATCGCGCACCGCGCCTTGGGCGCCGATGACGAAGGAGCGGCCCTGCGCGTCCTGGCCGTGGAACATGGGGTTGTCCAGGCGGATCTCGCGGCTCTCGCTGGCCTTGCGCTCCACCCCCGACATGACGGTGCGGAACACGGTCCAGGTCAGGGCGCCGCCCGCCAGCATCAGGATGACGATGGGCAGGACGCGGCGATACAGCTTCACCCGGCGCGAGCGCGTGCGCCAGCGTTCGCCGGCGCGGGCGACGCGCGCCTCGTCGGCGCGCTTCTGCTCGTCCTGGGCGGGCTGTTCGCTCATCGGCGTCTCGGGTCCGATTCTCAGGCGTGGGCGAAGATGTCGATCTCGTCCCAACCGGCCAGGTCGAGGCGCGAACGCACGGGCAGGAAGTCGAAGCAGGCCTGGGCCAGCTCCATGCGGCCTTCACGCACCAGCATCTCGTTCAGGCGGTTCATGATGGCGTGCAGGTACAGAACGTCCGAGGCGGCGTAGTCGAGTTGCGCCTGGCTCAGTTCCGCCGCGCCCCAGTCCGAGCTCTGCTGCGCCTTGGACATGTCGACCCCGGCCAGCTCCTTGGCCACGTCCTTCAGGCCGTGGCGGTCGGTGTAGGTGCGCGCCAGCTTCGACGCGATCTTGGTGCAGTAGACCGGGCGCGTCTCGACGCCCAGGTGCAGGTCGAACATGCCGATGTCGAAGCGGCCGAAGTGGAAGATCTTCAGCACCTTCGGATCGGTCAGCAGCCGCTTCAGATTGGGGCAGTCGTAGGCCGGACGGTTCAGGCGTACGACGTGGGCGTTCCCGTCGCCCGACGACAGCTGCACCACGCACAGCGGATCGCGACGGAAGCGCAGGCCCATCGTCTCGGAATCGATCGCCACCTGCGGCCCCAGGTCGAGGCCGTCGGGCAGGTCGCCTTCGTGGAAATAAACCGTCATGCGCGTAAAACTCGTTCGTCGTTCAGGCCGTAACATAGACGAACCGCGCGCTATCGCTAGGACGCAGGCTCGAGCTTTGCTGTCGCGGCCGTCGGGAAGGGGAAGCAAGGGCCGAAATGACAAACGGCGCCGCATCCGATCGGATACAGCGCCGCTTGAGAAATGGTGCCCAGGAGAGGACTCGAACCTCCACGGCCGTTAAGCCACTGGCACCTGAAGCCAGCGCGTCTACCAATTCCGCCACCTGGGCCCGGTGGGTCGCCCCGCCGAGGGCCGGACTAATAGGGGGGAGCCTCGGGACGGTCAACAGGCTTTTTCCCGATTCCTGAAAAAACTGCACCGTTGACCAAAAGCTCCGAGAAATCCGCGCTCTATCAGGCCAGCCAGACCATCATCCGCGTATCGGCGCTTTCGCCCCGCGCGCGGCTGAAGGCCGGGCGGGTCTCGCCCGTGTACAGGAAACCCGCCTTCTCCAGCACCCGGCCAGAGGCGGGGTTGTCGGCGAAGTGGCCGGCCATCAGGGCGCGGCGCTTCCACCGTGTCGAGGCCCAGACCAGGGCGCCTTCCAGCGCCTCGGTCGCATAGCCGCGGCCCCAGAACTCGCGCCCGATCCAATAGCCGGCCTCGGGCACGGCGTCGGTGTTCTGGAACATGCCGATGACGCCCACGGGACCGTGGTCCTCGTGCTCGATCAGGAAGGTGTTGGCCCGCTTCGGATCCTGGGACGCCACCTGCAGGACGAAGTCCTCGGCGTCGTCGACGCGAAAGGGGTGGGGCATGCGCTGGGTCATGCGGGCGATGTCGTGGTCATTGGCCAGGGCCGCGATCCGCGTCACGTCCTGGGCGCCGGGCGCGCGCAGCAGCAGACGCCGCGTCTCGACGACGGGGGAGGTTTCGATCACGCACATGGTTCGGCCTCGATGTCTTCGGCGCCGCCTCCTTGGAGGGCTCGGGCGGCTTGCGAGGCGGGGAAACGCAAACGGGGAGCCTGGTGATCCAGACTCCCCGCGGAAAATTTTCCCTTGGTCCGGATCGGCTGCTGTCGAGAGCAACGCGATCCGGGGAAATACTGTCCTGGCTTCGCGTTACTCGGCGGCCATCGCCTGGGCGTCGTCGTTGGCCGGGAGAATCGACACGTAACAACGGCCGCCACGTTTGGTGGTGAACTGCACCGCGCCGGTCGCCGTGGCGAACAGGGTGTGGTCGCGGCCCAGGCCCACGTTGGCGCCCGGGTGGAACTTGGTGCCGCGCTGACGCACGAGGATGTTGCCGGCCAGCACGCGCTCGCCGCCGAACTTCTTCACGCCAAGGCGCTTCGACTCTGAGTCGCGACCGTTACGCGACGAACCGCCAGATTTCTTGTGAGCCATCTTGCTGCTCCTCTTCCTTGGTGCGCTACCGCCCGTTCGGGCTGCTTGAGCGCACCATCTGTCCTGCTAGGCGCTGATCCAGCGCCGGTGAAAATCTTAGGCTTCGGCGCCTTCGGCCTTGGCGGCCTTCTTGGCGGGAGCCTTCTTGGCCTTCGGAGCCTCGGCTTCGACAGCCTCGACGCGCGGGGCCAGGCCACGAGCGCGGGCGTTGATTTCCGCCTTGGTGATCAGCTCGACCTTGCCGTCCCACTTGGCCTTCTCGCCGGCGCCTTCGATGCCGGTGATGCGCAGGACCGATTCCATCTGGCGATGGCCGTTCGTGCGGCGATAGCCCTGACGACGGATCTTCTTGAAGATCTTGATCTTCTCGCCCTTGCGGGTCTCGATCAGCGTGGCTGCGACAGCGGCGCCGTCGATCAGCGGAGCGCCGACCGTAACACCCTTGTCGCCGCCCAGCATGAGGACTTCACCGAAATTGACGGCAGCGCCAGCGTCGCCGTCGATCTTCTCGACAACAATCACATCGCCCGGTTGGACCCGGTACTGCTTTCCGCCGGTCTTGATCACCGCGTACATTAGGAAGCCTCAGCGTGAACGCAAAAATGGATGCGCCCGCCAGGAGACCCTGCGGGCGAAGAGCGGCGACATATACGGATGGTCACGGAAGAGTCAACGTTCACGGCGCGAAAACCCCGATCCTGTCGTGAATCCTCGAGTTTTCGTTGTCCGGCCGTTGGCATTCGTGCGATTGCCGGGCCCTGTTCAGGGAAGGGGAACGCCAATGAACATGAATTCGGATCGGCAGGTCGTCGCGGCCCGTCGCATCGTCGGCCATGTCGCCGACCATCTTAAGGCCGATCTGTCGGTACGTCTGTGGAACGGGGAGGTGTTGCCTCTAGGTGCGGGCGCGCGCGACGACATTCAGATCGTGATCGCACGGCCAGGCGCCGTGCGCAGACTGATGTTGAAGCCGTCGCTGATGACCTTGTTCGAACTGTTCGCCACAGGTGACCTGAAGGTCGAGGGGGGCAGCCCGCTGGAGGCGGCCGATCGTTGGGACCATGGACGGGCGGTGCACCTGAAGCGGTCCATGGATCGCGGCCTGATTCTGCGTGAGGCGCTGCCCTTCCTGCTCGGCGGGGGCGGAGATGGCGCTGTGCGACTTCCGGCCTGGGATGCGACGGGCGACGACGGCGTCGGCCGGGATCGCAACGGACGGCGCGACCAGGATTTCATCCAGTTCCATTATGATGTCGGCAATGACTTCTACGCTCTCTTCCTTGATCCGGAGATGGTTTACTCCAGCGCCTATTTCACCGGCCATGACGCAACGCTTGAGGACGCCCAGCAGGAAAAGCTGGATCGTATCTGCCGCAAGCTGAGGCTCAAGCCGGGTCAACGGATGCTGGATGTCGGCTGCGGCTGGGGCGGCCTGGCCTGCTGGGCGGCAGGCAAATATGGCGTCCATGTGCACGGCGTCACCCTCAGCCAAGCGCAACTGGATCATGCGCGAGCCAAGGTCGAACGACTGGGACTGTCGGACAAGGTGACGCTGGAGCTCAAGGATTATCGCGAGGTCGATGGCGTCGGCGCCTATGACGCCATCGCCCAGGTCGAGATGTTCGAGCACGCCGGCTTCGCCAATCACGAAAAGCACTTCAGGCAGATGCATCGCCTGCTGAAGCCGGGTGGTCTCTATTTCCACCAGGCGTCCGTGCGGCGCGGCGGCAAGGGCGAATTGAAGCCCACGCCGACCACCCGTGTCATCACCCGCTTCATCTTCCCCGGCGGCGAGTTGGACACCATCGGCATGACGGTCGGGAATCTCGGCCGCCTGGGGTTTGAGACCCTGGACGTCGAAGACATGCGCGAGCATTTCGAGATGACGCTGCGTGAATGGACGCGACGCCTTTATGATCGTCGTGCAGACGCCTATCGACTGGCGGGCGAGGCGCGCACGCGGCTATGGCTGATCTACTTCGCCTTGTTCGCCAAGGGGTTCGAGCGAGGGTCGGTTCTGGTCTATCAGACAGTGGCTCAGCGTCGCCGCCCGGGGCCGTCTGGCTTGTCGCTGGATAGGGCCGATCTTTATCGATAAGGCAAGAGGCGGCTCGACCGTTACATAATAACAGCCTATAGGCGTCCCCAATGACGCCGCCCGACCTGCAGCAACCGGTTCTGATTTCGCTTCTGGGCGGCGGCTTCGTCGCGGCCTTCCTGCATGCGGCCCTGCCGACCCACTGGCTGCCTTTCGTCCTGGTCGGCCGCGCCCAGCGCTGGAGCGTGGCGCGGGTCATGACGGCCGTGGTCACGGCGGGGCTGGCGCATATTCTGTCGACGGCCGTGGTCGGCTCGCTGATCGTGGCGGCCGGGCTGGCGCTGAACCGTTGGGTCGAGGGGCTGCTGCCGCACCTGTCGGCGGCGCTGCTGTTCCTGTTCGGCGCCTTCTACCTGGCCAGGGCCTCGCTGAAGCGTCCCGTCACGGCGGGCGGGCCGGCGACGGAACTGGCTGAACCCGCCGTGTCCGACAAGGCGGCCTTCTGGGGCCTGGTGCTGATGATGGCGGTGACGCCGGGCGAGGTGCTGCTGCCGATCTATCTGTCCTCGGCGACCGAGGGGGTGGGGGCCCTGGCCCTGCTGACCCTGACCTTCGCGGCGGGGACGGTGCTGGGCATGACCTTGCTGGCGGCCCTGGCGACGGCGGGCTACTCTATTCTTAGGCTGGAGCGGTGGGCGCGCTATGAAGGCGCCATCCTGGGCGGGGCGCTGATCCTGATCGGCTTCCTGGTGCTGACGCACCAGCACTGAGTTTCGATAGGTTATATATTTACATTCAAAGACTTATCTTCTGCGGGACTTGACCTTCTCGCGCGGGAAGACCTAGCTGAGCGGACATGGCGCACGATCACGCACACGGCCATGACGGCCACGACCACTCCCACGACCACGGTCATTCGCATGGCCATGGCCACTCGCACGGCTTCGGCGGGCACCATCATCATGGCCCGACCGACACGGGCGACTGGCGCTACGCCGTCGGCCTGATCGTCAACCTGGCCTTTGTCGTCGCCGAGTTCACGGCCGGCTTCATCGCCGACTCCACCGCCCTGATGGCCGATGCGGGCCACAACCTGTCGGACGTGCTGGGTCTGGCCATGGCGGGCGGGGCGGCCTGGCTGGCGCGGCGCGCGGCGGGGCCGAAGCGCACCTACGGCTATGGCAAGGCGACGGTGCTGGCGGCCCTGGGCAACGCCCTGCTGCTGATCTTCGCCTGCGGGGCGATCGCCTTCGAGGCGGTGCGCCGCCTGGCCGAGCCCGCGCCTGTCGCCTCGGGCGTCATCATCGTCGTGGCCGGGATCGGCTTCTTCATCAACCTGGGCACGGCCCTGCTGTTCATGAAGGACCAGCACAAGGATCTGAACGTGCGCGGGGCCTATCTGCACATGATGGCCGACGCCGCCGTGTCGCTGGGCGTGGTCGTCGCGGGCGTCGTCATCCTGTTCACCGGCTGGTCGCTGATCGACGGGATCGTCAGCCTGATCATCGTCGCCGTCATCATGATCGGCACCTGGGGCCTGCTGAAGGATTCGGTGAATCTGGCGCTGGACGCCGCGCCCAACGGCCTGGACGTGGGCGAGATCCGCGCCGCCTTCCTGGCCTTGCCGGGGGTGACGGCGGTGCACGACCTGCACGTCTGGGGGCTGTCGACGACCGATGCGGCCCTGACCGCCCACATCGTTCATGAACGCCCCGACGGCGACGCCCTGCTGGCCGAGGCGCAAGGCCTGGCGCGCGGCCGATTCGACATCAGCCACACGACCCTTCAGCTGGAAACGGCGGTCCTGCCGGATTGTCCGACCTGCTGAGCGGTTTCGCCTCTTCCCAAGGCGGCCCTCAGCCGCCATCTAGCGAGCCATGACCCAGAAGACACCCGTGACCGTCCTCACCGGCTACCTCGGCGCCGGCAAGACCACCCTGCTGAACCGCATCCTCACCGAGGACCACGGCAAGCGCTACGCCGTCATCGTCAATGAGTTCGGCGAGATCGGCATCGACAACGATCTGGTTGTCGGCGCCGACGAGGACGTGTTCGAGATGAACAACGGCTGCGTCTGCTGCACGGTGCGCGGCGACCTGATCCGCGTGGTCAACGGCCTGATGAAGCGCCAGCGCCCGGGCAAGCCCGCCTTCGACGCCATCATCGTCGAGACCACGGGTCTGGCCGACCCCGGCCCGGTGGCCCAGACCTTCTTCGTCGACGACGAGGTCAAGGCCAAGACCCAGCTGGACAGCGTCACCGCCCTGGTCGACGCCAAACACGTCATGGCGCGTCTGGACGACTCCAAGGAGGCGCGCGAGCAGGTCGCCTTCGCCGACCGCATCATCCTGAACAAGATCGACCTGGTGGATGAGGCCGCTCTGGCTGACGTCGAGGCCCGCCTGCGCGCGCTGAACCCCCTGGCCCCCATCGTTCGCGCCGAGCGCTCGAACGTGCCGTTGGATCAGGTGCTGGGCCTGCACGCCTTCGATTTGGAGCGCATCCTCGAGGTCAAGCCGGACTTCGTGAACCCGCCCCACGGCGCCGAGGGCCACGTCCACGACGAGCACTGCGGCCACGGGCATGACCATGCCGAGGATCACGTTCACGACGAACACTGCGGCCATGAGCATCACGATCACGACCACGATCATGCACACGGCCCGCGCGGCCACGCCCATGAGGACGACATCAAGGGGATTTCCCTGACGCTGGACCGTCCGCTGAACGGCGCCAAATTCACCGCCTGGCTGGACAAGCTGCTGGGCGAGCAGGGTCAGAACATCCTGCGCGCCAAGGGCATCATCGACGTTCAGGGCGAGGACCGCCGCCTGGTCTTCCAGGCCGTGCACATGATCCTCGAAGGCGACCTTCAGAAGCCGTGGGGCGACAAGGAGCGCCGCTGGAGCCGCGCTGTCTTCATCGGCCGCGATCTGGACGAAGCCGCCCTGAAGGCCGGGTTCGAGGCCTGCGCCGCATGAACCCGCCGCCCCGCCCGCGCACCGAAGCCAAGCTGATCTACGGCACGCCCGAGTTCGAGATCGTGCAGCACGGCGACCACGTCCGCTGCGCCGTCTCGGGCGCGCCGATCCCGCTGGAGGCGCTCAACTATTGGAGCGTCGAGCTTCAGGAGGCCTACGCCTCGGGCGAACTGATGACCCAACGCTGGGTCGAGACGCACAAATAGGTTGCTGACCCTCTCCCATCAGGAGAGGGTTTTCAGCCACGATGTCATCACTCGCGCCAGCGCCTTCGGCTGTTCCAGCGGGATCATGTGGCCGCTGTGCTCCACCGTCGCCAGCGTCGAGCCGGAAATCCCGCGGTGCAGCTCCTCCGCCTCCTCGCGCATCCGCAGGCGATCGGCGTCCGCCGCCACGATCAGCGTCGGCTGACGGATCTCGCTCAGACGTGCCAGATCGCCCGCCCGCGCCATCGCCGACTGGCGGTGAAACACTTCGCCGCCTAGCCGCAAGCCCATGTCGCGCACCCGCGCGATCATCGTCTCGTCGTTCGTCAGATCAGGATGCAGGGACGAGACGATGGCCGGACGGCTCAACCCCTTGAAGGCCTTCGGCGGCGCCTTCAACGACGAGCGCCTCTGGTGGATCAGCTCCTCCGTATCCCCGCGCGCCGAGGTGGCGATCAGGATCAGCGCCTCCACCCGCTCCGGCGCGATCCGCGCCAGCTCCCGCGCCACATAGCCGCCCATGGAAAAGCCCACGGCGACGAACCGCTCCGGCGCATCGCTCAGGACGGCCGCCGCCATGCGCTCGATATCCTCGCCCCGGCTGAGGTCGGTGGCGACCAGCGGCCCGAACGGGGCCAGGTCGTCGGTCATGGCGTCCCACAGGGTCGCATCGGCCATGAAGCCGGGAATGAGCAGCAGGGTCATGGCTCCCTCATAGACCCGCCACGCGACAGACGCGACGGGGGAGGTTATGAGGCGCATCCGACTTCTCCTTCGCCCCGCGTGAGCCGACATGACGACCTTCTCCTTCGACGCCCAGGTCACCGCCGCCCTGTTCGACAAGACGGGCGCGATCTTCGCCCTGGGCGACGGCTCGGTGCGGTTCGAGAGCGGCGCCCGCAGCGAGGTCCATGACGGCGCCGTGCTGTGCGCCTGCATCCACCCCTCGGGCGAGGGGATCGTCACTGGCGGCGACGACGGCAAGCTGGTCTGGAGCCGCGAGGGCGAGGCCGTCCTGCTGGCCCAGACCAAGGGGCAATGGATCGACGCCGTGGCCGCCTCGGCCGAGTCGGGCCTGATCGCCTTCTCCTCGGGCCGCACCCTGAGCGTGCTGGACGTCAAGGATCCGCACTTCCGCCGCGACTTCCAGCACGAGCGCACCGTTTCGGGCGTGGCCTTCGACCCCAAGGGCCGCCGCATCGCCGCCTCGACCTATGGCGGCGCCTGGCTGTGGTACGCCCGCATCGAGCAGCAGCAGCCGACGAAGCTGGCCTGGGCCGGGTCGCACCTGGCGGTCGGCTTCTCGACCGACGGAGCCTATGTCGTCACCTCCATGCAGGACAACCAGCTGCACGGCTGGCGCCTCAAGGATCAGAAGAACATGCGGATGGGCGGCTATCCGTCCAAGATCAAGAGCTTCGCCTTCCTGGCCAAGGGGCAGCTTTTGGCCACCTCGGGCGCGCAGGGCGTGGTGCTGTGGCCCTTCGTCGGCTCCAACGGGCCGATGGGGCGCGAGGCGACCGAGATCGGCTATGACGAGACGACCCTGATCGCCCATGTCGCCGCCGCCCCCGCCCACGGCCGTCTGGCGGCGGGGCTGGAAGACGGGCGCGTCTGGTGGGCCGATCCGGCCGGGCGCGGGCTTCAGTTCGTCAAGCAGGACAAGGGCGCCCCCATCACCGCCCTGGCCATGAGCGCCGGCGCCGCCCGCATCGCCTGGGCGGACGAGGACGGGCAGGCGGGCGTGGTTTCGCTCTGAAACAACGCCTCCCTGCCGTCATCCTCGGGCTTGACCCGAGGGTCCAGCCTCGCGACGGCGGTTCGGCAAGCCTCGCCGTGATTTCTCAACCTTCCTGAGCCATGCTCCGTCCATGACCCGTGCGAAACACCGCAAGCGGCGGCCGCTCCTGACCCTTCTGCTGATCCTGGCCCTGTTCCCGCTGGCCGGGGTGGCGGTGCATCGCTTCCTGCCGCCGCTGGCGACGATCCTGATGGTCAAGCAGGCGGCGGCCGGGCACGGCATGGACTATCGCTGGCGCTCGCTGGACCGTATCTCGCCGCGTCTGGTCGAGGCGGTGATCGCCGCCGAGGACGCCCGCTTCTGCCAGCACCACGGCTTCGACGTCGAGGCGATCCAGAAGGCGCTGGAGGCCAATGAACGCGCCGAACAACGCGGCTCGGGCAAGGTCCGCGGCGGCTCCACCATCAGCCAGCAGACCGCCAAGAACGTCTTCCTGTGGCCGGGCCGCGACTGGGTCCGCAAAGGTCTGGAGGCGGGCTACACCGGCCTGATCGAGATCGGCTGGGGCAAGCGGCGGATCATGGAGATGTATCTGAACGTCGCCGAATGGGCGCCGGGCGTCTATGGCGCCGAGGCCGCCTCGCGCCACTGGTTCGATAAGAGCGCGGACAAGCTGACGGCGCGCGAGGCCGCCCGCCTGGCCGCCGTCCTGCCCAGCCCGCGCCGCTACAACGCCGGATCGCCCGGTCCCTATGTCCGTCGTCGCGCCGCCCGCATTCAGGCGGCCATGGGCACGGTGCGCGAACAGGGGCTGGACGCCTGCGTCGACCGCCGCTGAAGCCGGCCGTTTCGCAACCTGTCGTTAACCGTGAGCGTGGGGCCAAGCCTTAACGGAACCGTGTCAGCCTGGGATCGACTGCGGACCCGTGCGTCCGCGCCGAGGCAGCCGGGGTTTGGCAAGACGATGGACCGACTGAAACGCGCCCGCGCGGCCGCCGGGCTGAAGAGCCTGGCCTCGCGCTTCCTGCGCCAGACCCAGGGCAATGTGGCGATGATGTTCGCCATGGCCCTGCCGGTGCTGCTGATGATCACCCTGGGCGCCATCGACATCCATCAGGCCTCCAAGGTTAAGGCGCAACTTCAGGACGCGCTGGACGCCGCCGCCCTGGCCGCCGCCCGCTCGACCTTCACCGACGACGTCAACATCAACAAGGTCGGCCTGGCGGCGCTCAAGGCCAATATGCCGAGCTATTTCGGCGAGGCCTCGGGCGACACGGCCAGCTTCGTCCTGCTCAACAATCGCGTTACCGGCGAGGCGACGGTGAACGTCAAGGTGCTGGTCGCCAACGTCGTCCTGCCGCCCTACGGCAAGCTGCTGGATGACTTCTTGCCGGTCAGCAGCCGCTCCGAAGTCCTGCGCGCCTCGCGCAACGTCGAGGTGGCGATGGCGCTGGACATTACCGGATCGATGGACAACTGCAGCCGCAACTGTCCACCGACCTCCAAGCTTGAAGATTTGCAGGCTGCGGCCAAGGAATTGGTCGACATCGTGGTGCAGGATCAGCAGACGCCTTTTTATTCAAAGGTCGCTCTGATTCCCTATGCTGCAGGCGTCAACGTCGGTTCTTCAGCGATTAGTGCGCGCGGTCCGTTGGACACGACCACTCACAACATTTCGGGGGCCACATGGTTGACGGGCTCTGTGAAGACGATCTCGAGCATTTCCGGGGGCTCGCCCTTGACCGTCAACGCCAGCAGCCACGGCTTTTCTAACGGTGATCGCGTTGTGCTTTGGAACGTCGCTAGGATAACGGGTCTGAATGGCGTGCCCTATGAGGTCGTGCGCGTTTCCAGCAGCCAGTTCCGACTGCGTTCACTGGACAGGTGGGGCAATGCGTCCAGCTATGTCAGTTCCTCCAGCAGTATGTCGAACACGGCTTATGTCGCCAAATGCGCGCGTTCGGATTGCGGTCTGGTGTTGACGGCGTCTGGTCACGGCCTTGCGGCAGATGATTATGTGCGCCTGACGAACATGGGCGGGCTCGCGCAGTTGAACGACGGTGGTTATCGCGTCGCCAGCGTCAGCGGTTCCCAGGTTGTTCTGGACACGACACGCAGCCTGGGCTTGGCTGGCGCGTCCAAGGGCGGCGTGACCTATAGCAGCGGCGGCAAGCTCATGAACGGTCGCGACGGCAGCGAATGGCGGGTTTTCCCTACGGCGGATGGGTACGTCAACGTCCACGCTTCCAGCACCTGTGTCAGCGAACGGGTCGGTGTGGAGCGGTATACGGATGCTCGTCCGTCGACAGCCTATGTGGGGCGCAGTTACCTATCGTCTTCGAACTCTTGTCCTTCGGCGGAATTGTCCGCCCTTTCCACCAGCGCCAGTTCGCTCAAGAGCAAGATTGATCAGATGAGCGCCGGCGGTTCGACGGCGGGCCAGATCGGCATCGCCTGGGCTTGGTATGCGCTCTCGCCTGACTTCGCTTCCCTGTTCAGTGGTGAAGGCCAGCCAGGCGCTTACGCTCCCAGCGATACACTGAAGGTCGCCATTCTGATGACTGACGGCGAGTTCAACACGCCCTTCAGGGATGGGGTCATCGCTCTTGACGCCGGAACCGGCAGCGGCGGGTTGGACAGTCATATTGACCTGAACTCGTCCAACGGAGACCCCTTCGCCCAGTCCGTCGCCCTATGCCAGGCCATGCAGGCCAAGGGAGTGGTCGTCTATACTGTCGGCTTTGACCTGGGCAGCGCCACGGGACGTGAGGGCGTCGTGGATACCGCCTTGGACGTGATGCGCGAGTGCGCGACCAATGAACAGACGCACTTTTTCCAGGCGGATGACGGCACCGACCTGAAGGAAGCTTTCCGCGCCATCGGCCGCGACATCACCCGCCTGCGCATCGCCCGCTGACGAAGACGCGGGGCAAGCAAAAGGGCCGGCGGATCGCTCCGTCGGCCCTTCGTGCTTTTCAGTCGTTCCGTCCGATCAGATCAGGCGGATCTCCTTCAGACGCTGGGTCAGGAAGTCCTCGGCCAGGATGGTCTGGCCCGCATAGCGGTCGGGGTTCTCCGCCGTGATCGTCGACGGCAGGGTCTCGATCGGGAAGTCCGGGTTGAAGTGCAGGAAGAAGGGGGTCGAATAGCGGGCGAAGCCGCGACGCTCGGGCTCCGGATTGACCACGCGATGCGTCGTCGACGGCAGGACGTGGTTGACTAGCCGCTGCAGCATGTCGCCGATGTTGACCACCAGGGCGCCCGGCGGCGGGGCGATGTCCAGCCACTCGCCGTCGGAGTCCTTCAGCTGCAGTCCGGCCTCTTCGGCGCCCAGCAGAAGGGTGATGACGTTGATGTCCTCATGGGCGCCCGCGCGCACGCCCTCGGCGTCGGCCGGGATCGGCGGATAGTGCAGCAGGCGCAGCACGCTGTTGCCCAGTTGGACCTTGTCCTCGAAATAGTCGTCATCGAGCTTCAGATAGCGGGCGATGGCCTTCAGGATGCGGCGGCCCAGTTCGTCCAGGCCGTCGAACAGGCCGTAGACGTGCTCGCGGAAGCCCGCCACCTCAGTCGGCCAGACGTTGTCGCGCATGTACTGGCGATAGGGATGGCCTTCCGGCAACTCGCGGCCCGTGTGCCAGAACTCCTTCAGGTCCACGGCGGCGGCGCCCTTGGCCGCCTCGACGCCGAAGGGGGTCAGGCCGCGCGCGCCGCCCGTGCCGGCTTGGTGATACTGGCGCTTCACGTCTTCAGGCAGGGCGAAGAAGGCCTTGGCGTCGGCCACGGCCGCGTCGATCAGGCCCTGATCCAGGCCATGGTCGGCGATGACGGCGAAGCCGTAACGGGCGAAGGAGGCGCCCAGGGCGTCGGCGAAGGCCTGGAAGTCGGCGTCATAGCCCTTCATCGACACCGGAACGATGGCGCGGGTCTTGGCCTTGTCCTCGGCGGAAACGGCGGTGAGGGAAGAGGTCACTGTGAAATCAGCCTCTCTGATAGTGAATATGGCGGCCCTCATACGCCCAATGGGCGCGAAAGGGCAGATGGCGCGGGTCGGACCTTTGGTCCACCGTCAGTCCTGCGGGATGACGGCCCGGATGACGCGCGCGGACGAAGGGCGGCCGGCGATGCCGCGCCGGGGATCGACCACGACGCGCAGATCGCCGCTGGAATAGGTCACGCTCGCGCGCGGGCCTTCGACTACGGTGATGCTGCGCAGCCGGTCCAAGAAGGGGCGGGCGCTGGGCGAACGGGCGATGCGGACCACGGCGTCGGTGGTGACGATCAGGGCCTCGATGCACAGGGCCTCGGATTCTTCGCCGAAGACGTTGATGCGGACCAGGCGGCCCATGGCCTCTGACACCAGGCTGCTGCGCCGGGTCATCAGGTTGAACATCTGCACCGGGCCGAGCGAGGGCGGCTCCAGGCTGACGGGCGGCCCGGCCAGGCTGACCGGCGAGCCGCCGGGCGTGCGCGTCGTATAGACGGTGATGCCGCCGCCGGTGGTGACGCGCAGCACCTGATCGCCCGCGTCGTTGCGATAGATGGTGTCGCCGCGCGGCGCCGAGGACGGGCGCAGGGCCCAGGTCTCGGTCGAGCGCTCGAACCGCAGCAGGGTCAGCGACCCCGCCCGGTCCAGGATGAAGGTCTGCCCCGCTTCCGAGACATAGCGTCCCGGCGGCGGGGTGGTGCGGATCACCGACTGGTCGCGGATGACGCGGCTCTGTTCGGACTGCACGTTCGAGCGGGTCTGGGCCTCGGCCTCGACCGCGCCCGCCAGACAGGCGAACGCCAGCGCCAGCCCCGTGGCCTGGAGCAGGCGCACGCCCGCGCCCGTCGCTGCGCTGGGCGTCGCGACGGCGAAGAAAGGCGGTTTCTCCGCCACGACTTCGACCGCAGACTTCATGTTTTCAGAGGTGATACGCGCGAACGGCGGATTTTGGGCGAACGCGGCTTATCCAACCAGGTACTGCCCGCCGTTGAGCGAGAGCGTGCAGCCTGTGACATATCCGGCACGCTCGCCCGACAGCCAGGACACCATGTCGGCGATCTCCTCGCCCTTGCCCAGGCGGCCGACGGGGATCTGGGCCACGATGGCGTCCAGCACCTTCTGGTCCATGGCGCCGACCATTTCGGTGTCGATATAGCCCGGCGCGATGCAGTTGACGGTCACGCCCTTGCGCGCGTTCTCCAGCGCCAGCGCCTTGGTGAAGCCGATCATCCCGGCCTTGGCGGCGGAATAGTTGGTCTGGCCGATCTGGCCCTTCTGGCCGTTGATCGAGGAGATGTTGACGATGCGGCCGAAGCCCCGGTCGCGCATGCCGTTGATGACCTGGCGCGTCATGTTGAACACGCTGTCCATGTTGACGCGGATCACGTCGGACCACTGGTCCGCGCTCATCTTGTGGAAGAAGCCGTCGCGCGTGATGCCAGCGTTGTTCACCAGGACGTCGATGGGGCCCAGCTGCGCCTCGACCTCCCTGACCGCCCGCTCGCAATCCTCGAACGAGCCGACGTTGCCCTTCACCACCATGACGCCCAGTTCGCGGGCGGTGGCCTCTGCGGCCTCGGTGTTGCCGGAATAACCGGCTGCGACCTGCAGCCCGTCTTCTTTCAGTCGTTGAACGATCGCCTTGCCGATGCCCCGGGTGCCCCCGGTGACGAATGCGGTACGCGTCATGACGTCTCCCTGTCCTGTGCGGCGGCCGTCGTGGTCGCGACGCCGTCCGCCTCCCTTGCCGACAGCCTTAGCGCGGCTGGCGGCGAACGAGAAGACGGGGTTACGCCGTCGCGGCCATACGGCCCATGTCGATGACGAAGCGGTAGCGCACGTCCGACCGCTCCATCCGTTCATAAGCTTGGTTGATCTGATCGGGGGCGATCACCTCAATCTCACACACGATCCCGTGTTCGCCGCAGAAGTCGAGCATCTCCTGCGTCTCGCGAATGCCGCCGATCAGCGAGCCGGCGATGCGGCGCCGCCGCCACAGCAGGGGCATGGCGAAGACCGGCAGCCCTTCGGTCGTCAGGCCCAGCATGACCATGGTCCCGTCGCGCGCCAGCAGATTGACGTGGCTGGCGATCTCATGCGTCGCCGAGACGGTGTTGATGATCAGGTCGAACTGCTCGGCCGCCGCCTTCATGGCCTCGGCGTCCGAGTTGATCAGGAAATGCCGGGCGCCCATCCGCTCGGCGTCGGCCTTCTTGCGGTCCGAGGTCGACAGCACCGTCACCTCGGCGCCCAGGGCGGCGGCCAGCTTGACCGCCATATGGCCCAGCCCGCCCAGGCCGATCACCGCCACCTTCGACCCCGGCCCCACGCCCCAGGTCTTCAGCGGCGACCAGGTGGTCACGCCCGCGCACAGCAACGGCGCCGCCGCATCCAGCGGCAGGCTGTCGGGAATCTTCAGCACGAAGGCCTGGTCGACGGTGATCCTGTCCGAATAACCGCCTTGGGTGATGGTCTGGCCGACCGCCTGGCCTTTCGGATCGCGCGAGCCGTAGGTCTGGGTCATGCCCGGCTCGCAATACTGCTCCAGCCCCTCGCGGCAGGCCGAACAGGTCCGGCAACTGTCGACCATGCAGCCGACGCCGACGCGATCGCCTTCCTTGAAGCGGGCGACGTTCGCGCCGACCGCCGTCACCACCCCGGCGATCTCATGGCCCGGCACGATGGGATAGCGGGTGCCGCCCAGGTCGTTCTTCACCACATGCAGGTCCGAGTGGCAGACGCCGCAGTATTTGATCGCGATGGCCACGTCGTCCGGGCCGGGATCGCGGCGCTCGAAGCTGTAGGGGCGCAGCGGCTGGTCGGCGGCGGTCGCGGCGAAGGCGCGCGTGGCGATGGGCATGGGTTCAGTCCTTCAGCTTGGCGATCAGCGCCTGGGCCGCCGCCGGGTTCCGCACCTTGGCCCCCGAGATGAAGTAGGCGAAGACGTCGCCGCGCTCGGCCCAGCCGCGCGCCTGTTTCGCCACGGCGTCCAACTCGTCCGAGGTCATGCCCGTCGGCTCGTCCTCGCGGCTGGACATCAGCCGCGCATAGGTAAAGTCCGTCGTCGCCTCGTCGATCTGGGGCCAGGTCGGCTCCTCGTCGTCGACCGCATAGACGACGGCCGCGCCGTATTTCCGCGCCAGATCATAGAACTGTTCGGTGGCGAAGGTCGGGTTGCGCACCTCCAGCGCGTGGCGCAGCCGCACCCCGTCCTTCTCCTTGGGCAACAGTTTCAGGAAGCCTTCGAAGTCCTCGGGCTCGAACTTCTTCGTCCCCATGAACTGCCAGTTGATCGGCCCCAGCTTGTCGCCCAGCGTCGTCAGCCCCTGCGACAGAAACCGTTCGAAGCTCTCGGCGCCGTCGGACAGAACCTTTCTATTGGTGCAATAGCGGCTGGCCTTGACCGCAAAGACGAAGCCGTCCGGCGTCTCGTCGCGCCACTTCGCCCAGCTGTCGGGCTTGAAGGTCGAATAATAGGTGCCGTTGATCTCGATCGAGGTCAGCGCCCGGCTGGCGAACTCCAGCTCCCGCTTCTGCACCAGCCCCTCGGGATAGAAGACCCCGCGCCACGGCTCAAAGGTCCAGCCGCCGACGCCGATATGGATGGATCCTGTCATGGCTGCGCCTCCTGATGAAGGCCGCCTTGATCGCAGAAATCACCGAGGGCGGCTATGGGAAGCGGGCGGGTGCGTGTCTGCTAAGGGGGATTGCCGCCTTTACAGTCGGAGCTGACTTATGGTCCGCTTGTTGTTGCATTCACTTTCCGCGCCCTCACCGGAGTCGGGCGCGTATTCCAGAATGTCGGCCGGGCTGCAGTCCAGATAGCGGCAGATGGCGTCCAGGGTGGCGAAGCGCAGGCCGCGCACCTTGCCTGACTTCAACAGGGAGAGGTTGGTTTCCGAGATGCCGATGGCGCGCGCCAGCACGTTCGAGCGCACCTTGCGTCGCGCCATCATCACGTCCAGCCGTACGATGATGGGCATCAGACGAACCGCGAGGCGTCGTCGTGCACCTCGGCGCCCCAGGCCATGACCCGCGCCACCACGAACAAGATCAGCCCAAGGGCCAGGGCCTTGGCGCTGTCGATCCTCAGCCAGCCCTCGTCGTCGAACCCCGCCAGCGTCACCAGGACATGGCCGAGTGTCGGGGCGACGGCGTAGGCCATCAGCCACAGGGCGATGCCGCCCATGCAGCGAGCGTTCTCCGGGGCCAGGACGATCCCTGATCCATAGAGGCGGAACAGCCGCCGCAGCCCCCACAGCACCGCCAGGGCGGGGATCATCATCACGCTGGCCGACAGGGCCAGGGCGATCTTCTGAATCCAGGGCAGGGCGCCGACGGTGGTCCAGCCGGGCGGCACGGGCGGGACCGTCGCCTCGATATAGATCTGCATCCCGCCGGGGCGGACCTGCAACCGGGTTCCGACATAGGTCAGCACGGCGACGACCGCGACCGCCAACAGGGCGGCGCCCAGCGCGAACAGCACGGTGAACAGCCACTCCAGCGGACGGCTGAGCCGCCGGATGCGGACGAAGGCGTCAGGCTCCAGCGGAACCGGCGGGGGCAAGGCGACGACAACCGCCATGGGATAACGCTGCTCCAATTCGATTGACGGCTATATTTTTATGTATTTCGATATGTTCAATAACTCAACCGAGGATACGACATGTCGCATCAAGACCAAGGGGGCGGGGCGCCCATGATCGCTGGTCTGGCTCTGGCGGCCCTGCTGGCCGGTTGCGCCACTCCGGCCAGCCGCCACCCGTTGACGCTCGCAGACCTGGGCGCGGCTTCGCGCGCCTCGGCGCTGGAGGCGAGCCTGGCGCGGCCCGGCGTCGTGACTTTCGAGCGCGTTCGTTTCGCTCAGTGGACGGCGGGACGGGGCGTCTTCATCGATCGCAAGGATCCACGCACGGCGACCGTGCCCAAGGGTGATGAGGAGGCGATGATCTACGCCTATGTGGTGGATCATCCTCGCTTCGGACGGGTGATGATCGACAGCGGCGTGTCGTCCGAACTGGGTGAGCGGCTGAATGGTCTGATGCGCCGGGCGGTGTCTGACCTTGATGTCCGCATCACGCGCACCACGGCTCAGTGGCTGGACGGCCAGACGCCGCCGCGCGCCGTCTTCCTGACCCATCTGCATTTCGACCATGTGGGCGGGTTGGTCGACCTGCCGGTCACGACGCCTGTCTATGTGGGCGCAGGGGAGGCTCAGGAACGCAGTCGCGCGAACCTGGTGCTGGGCCGCCCGGCGGACGCCGCCCTGCGCGGCTACGGCCCCCTGCGCGAGTGGCGGTTCCAGCCGGACCCCGACGGCCGGTTCGCCGGGGTGCTGGACGTTTTCGGCGACGGCTCGATCTGGGCTATCAGCACGCCGGGACATTCGGCGGGATCGACCGCCTATCTGGTCAACGCCGTGGACGGGCCGAAGCTGGTGGTCGGCGACGCGGTCAGCACCCGCCTGGGCTGGGAGCAGCAGATGCCGCAGCCTGTCGCGCCCGCCGCCCGCGCCGCTGCTGAAACCTCTGCCGAACGGCTACGCAGCTTTGCGGCCGCGCATCCGAATGTGGAGGTGTTCCTCGGCCACCAATCAAGAACGGGGCAGGAAGAGCCGAGGTGAAACAGCTTCGCACGCGACTGCGATCTGACCGGAATACGCTCCAAAAGTTCGCAACGGGTTGAAAGCCGCCATCGCCATCTCGTGAAACAACGGCCTGGTGTTCGCGCCTAGGCACAGTCTCAACGTGGTGGCGATCCGTCCCCCACGGGGCTATAGCGCCAGCCTGACCGGAGTGCTGCGCGCGTGTTCGAACTGACGCCTGAGATCATCGCCCTGTTGGGCGTCGCGTCGGTGATCGCCGGCTTCATCGACGCCATCGCCGGGGGCGGGGGGCTGATCTCCTTGCCGGCCCTGCTGTCGGTGGGGCTGAACCCGGTCGCCGCCATCGCCACCAACAAGGTTCAGGGCAGCGTCGGCACCGCCAGCGCCCTGTGGAATTTCTGGCGCAAGGGACGGGTGGACTTTCGGCTGATCCGCTGGCCGATGCTGTTGACGGCGATCGGGGCGGGGCTGGGCGCTTTCGCCGTGACGCTGGTCGACACGCGGTGGCTGATGATCCTGCTGCCCGTGCTGCTGGTCGGCATCGCGCTTTATTTCCTGCTCGGCCCCAAGGCGGCGGACGAGGACGCCCACGCCCGGCTGACGCCGCTGGCCTACGCCTTCGTGGCGGGCGGGATCGGCTTCTACGACGGCTTCTTCGGGCCGGGGACGGGGTCGTTCTTCGCGCTCAGCCTCGTCATGCTGCTGGGCATGGGGCTGACGCGGGCGACGGCCCACACCAAGGCGCTGAACCTGATGAGCAACGTCGTGGGCATCGTCGTCCTGGCGGTCGGGGGCCATGTGGTCTGGGTTCTGGCCGGGATCATGGCGGTGGGCCAGTTCGTCGGCGGGCGCATGGGCTCGCACGCGGCCATGCGTTTCGGGCCGCGCCTGATCCGCCCCCTGTTGGTGGTCATCTCCCTGGCCATGACGGCGCGGCTGTTGTCCGATCCGGCCAATCCGCTCAGAGCCATGATCGCCGGCTGGCTGGGCTAGGTCAGCCGGGCTGGACCGCGCGGTCGGCCAGCGTCCTGCGGACCGCATCGGTCAGGGCCTCGGCCGTGACGGGCTTGGCCAGGTGCAGGTCGGCGCCGGCCTGGGCGGCCTGTTCCTGATGCTCGATCATGGCGTTGGCGCTCAGCATGATGACCGGCGCGCGCGGACGCGCCGGATCGGCGGCCTCGATCTCGCGCAGGGCGCGGGTGGCGCTCAGCCCGTCCATCACCGGCATCTGCATGTCCATCAGCACCAGGTCGAACCGTTCGGCGGCGAAGGCGGCCACCGCCTGCTCGCCGTTCTCGACCAGGGTCAGCTCGACGCTGTCGCCGAGGATCAACTGCACCACCCGCTGATTGATCGGATGATCCTCGGCCAGCAGGACGCGCGGGCGCGGGCCGGGAGGCGGCGCGTCTGACGCCGCCTCTTCGACGTAAGCCGCGTCGAACTGGGCCAGGGAGGCGATGCGCGTCAGCGGCAGCTCGACCTGGAAGCGGCTGCCTTCGCCCGGGGCCGACTCGGCCTCGATGCGTCCGCCCATCATCTCCGTCAGGGCGTGGCAGATGGACAGGCCCAGCCCGGCCCCGCCGAAACGCCGGGTGATGGAGGCGTCGGCCTGGCTGAACCGCTGGAACAACTGCGCCGCGTGATCGGCGCCGAAGCCGATGCCGGTGTCGCGCACCTCCAGAGTCAGCAGGACGGCGCCGTCGCCCCTGTCCAGCAGATCGACATGGACCGACACCTGGCCCTGGGCGGTGAATTTGACGGCGTTGGACAGCAGATTGCCCAGGATCTGGCGAACCCGCACCACGTCGCCGTTGAAGACGCCGCACGCGCTCTCGGCGCGCTCAAGGCGGAAGGTCAGCCCCTTCTCTTCGGCCAGACCGCGCAGGGGGGCGATGGCGGGGATCAGGGCGTCGTTCAGGTCGAAGGGGCGGGTTTCCAGCGTCATGCGCCCGGATTCGATGCGCGACACGTCCAGGATGTCCGTGACCAGCCGCTCCAGGGTCACGCTCGAACTGCGGACCAGTTCGACCATTTCGGCCTGCTGGGGCGACAGCGGCGTGCGCGCCAGGGCGTCGATGACGCCGATGACCCCGTTCAGCGGCGTGCGGATCTCATGACTCATATTGGCCAGGAAGTCGGACTTGGCGCGGTTGGCGGTCTCGGCCGCGGCCTTGGCCTCGACCAGGGCGCGCTCGGCGGCCACCTTGGCCGTCACGTCGCGGGCGACGGCGTAGATGCGGTCGCCGAACTTCTGCGCCCGCCATTCCAGGGTGACGTAGCGGCCGTCCTTGTGGCGATAGCGGTTGACGTGGCCCAGCACCGGATCGCCGGGGCGGCGCGTCTCGACCTCGGTTACGCTGCCCAGAGTGCCGGGCATGTCGTCGGGGTGGACCAGGGTCAGTATGGGCAGGCCGACCAGCTCTTCGGGTCGATAGCCCAGGATGGAGGCCCAGGAGGCGCTGACCCGCACGATCCGCCCCTCCAGGTCGCGGATCACCAGCAGGTCCAGGGACACGTCGAAGAAGGTCGCCAGATCGACTCCGGCGTCAGGCGGCGGCTGCGGCTGTCCCGTCGAGGAAGGGGCGGCGGCCGGAGTGAGGGGCATGGGCGGTCCTGAGGCGCGGTCCTGAAGGCGGGCTGGACCTCACCCTAGCGCCTGCCGGTTAAGGGCGCCTTGCGGCTCGCCCCTCAGGAGAGCTTCAGTAGGCCATGTCGCGATAGACGCGGCTGACGTCGCCGCCCCACTCGCCGTTATAGAGCTCCAGCAGCCGGTCGGCCGAGGTCACGCCGCTGTCGGCGATGTCTTCCAGTTCGGTGATGTAGCCGCGCTCGTCCACCATGCCGCCGCTGAAGCGGGCGCGGTTCTTCAGGCCCTGCTTGGCGATGTTGACCATGTCGACGGCGATGTCGCGCACGCTGCGGCCGTTGACCTCGGCCTTCAGGCCCAGCCGCGTCACGTCGCGGCGCAGGCGCTCATGGTCGGCGATGTCCCAGTCCTTGCACAGATCCCAGGCCGCCGCGAGCGACGGCGCGTCATACAGGATTCCGGCCCACAGGGCGGGCAGGGCGCAGATGCGGCTCCACGGCCCGCCGTCGGCGCCGCGCATCTCCAGATACTGTTTCAGCCGCACCTCGGGGAAGAGGGTGGTCAGGTGGTCGGCCCAGTCCTTGGCCGTGGCGCGGTCGCCCGGCAGGGCGTCCAGCTTGCCGTCCATGAAGGCGCGGAACGACTGGCCCGACAGGTCGACATAGGTCTCGCCGCGCTTGGCGAAATACATCGGCGCGTCCAGCGCATAGTCGGCGTAGCGTTCGTAGCCGAAGCCGTCCTCGAACACGAAATCCAGCATCCCCGTGCGGTCCGGGTCGGTGTCGGTCCAGACGTTGGCGCGCGCCGACAGGAAGCCGTTCGGCCTGCCCTCGGTGAAGGGGCTGTTGGCGAACAGGGCCGTGGCGATGGGCTGCAACGCCAGCGAAGTCCGGAACTTCATCACCATGTCGGCTTCGCTGTCGAAGTCGAGGTTCGCCTGGATGGTGCAGGTGCGCAGCATCATGTCCAGGCCCAGATCGCCCTTCTTGGGCATGTAGGCGCGCATGATGTCATAGCGGCCCTTGGGCATGACGGGGATGTCCTCGCGCCGCCACATCGGGTCGAAGCCCAGGCCCAGGAAACCCAGGTTCAGCTGGTCCGCGACCTGCTTGACCTCCATCAGGTGCTGGCCGGTCTCGTTGCAGATGTCGTGGATGTCCTTCAGCGGGGCGCCCGACAGTTCGAACTGACCGCCCGGCTCCAGACTGATCGAGGCGCTGAAGCCCTCGGCGTTCTTGCGCTCCAGGGCGATGACGCGGCCGGTTTCCTCGACCGGCGACCAGCCGAAGCGCTGCAGGCCCGTCAGCATGGCCAGGATGCCGTTCTCGCCCTCATAGGCGGGGCGACGCAGGGTCGACTTGTCGAAGCCGAACTTCTCGTGCTCCGCGCCGATGCGCCACTGGTCGCGGGGCTTCTCGCCCTTCGACATGGCGTGGATCAGCTGGTCTCTGGAAAGGGGCGCCGTGTCGGACATCTGTAACCTCTGCTGTCGCGGCTAGATGGGCCAGCCGACGGCCATGCTCAAGGGGGGCCGTGGAAACTTCTAGCGATCCCAGTCGCCGACGGCCGCCTGCCACAGGGTCATGGCGGCGATGGCGGCGGTGTCGGCCCGCAGAATGCGCGGCCCCAGCGAGACGGCGGTGGTGAAGGGCAGGGACCGCAGCCGCTCGCCCTCCTCGGGCGAGAAGCCGCCTTCGGGCCCGATCAGAATGGCCCACTTGCCGTCGCCCGCTTGCGTCAACGCCGATGCGGCGGGCGCGCCGCCCGTCTCGTCGCAGAACATCAGCCGACGCCCCGCCTCCCAGCCGTCCAGCAGGGCGTCCAGCTTCACCGGATCATCCACGACGGGTACGTCCAGGCGTCCGGTCTGCTCGGCGGCCTCCTCGGCGATGGCGTCCAGCCGGTCCAGCCGCAGACGGTCGGCGTTGGTGCGATGGGTCAGCGCCAGCCGCACCCGCTTGGCGCCCAGTTCGGCGGCCTTCTCCACGATGGTCTCGACGCGGGCCTTCTTCACCACGGCGACGATCAGCTCCAGATCGGGGCCATAGACCTGCGGCCGCATCTGTTCCTCGGCGCGCAGGATGACGCCCTTCTTCAGCACTTCGGCGACGCTGACGCGCCACTCCCCGTCGCGGCCGTTGAAGACCAGAAGCTCGTCGCCCGCCTTCAACCGCATCACCTGCGTCAGATAGCGCGACTGGTCGAGCGTGGGCGCCACGACGGCGCCGGGGGCGAGGTCGCCCTGAACATGAAGACGGATCATGGCGCCTGCATATCGCGCTTTCGCAGAGACGACCAACCTCGGCCTGATGGGAACGCGGCGAGCCTGCCCCGCGTTCGCCTTTCATGTTCACAACCTTGGCCGTAGCGGCGCGCGATCGAAAACGTCTGGCCGAGATTTCAGGCGTCGCCGCCCGCTTCGGGCTTGAGGCCGTGCTGTTGCGCCTCGGTCTCGGCGGCGGCGAAGCCCATGCCGACGGGCCGGAGCCTTTGTCGCGCCGCACCCGTCAGGCGCTGGAGGCGCTGGGCCCCACCTTCGTCAAGCTGGGCCAGATCCTGTCCACCCGCTCGGACCTGCTGCCCGCCGATTGGATCGCCGAGTTCGAACAGCTTCAGAGCGCCGGCCCCACCCTCGACTTCGAGACGCTGCGGCCCGAGGTCGAGGCCGCGCTCGGCGGGCCGCCGGAACAGGTCTTCGCCCGTTTCGACGCGGCGCCGCTGGCCGCAGCCTCCATCGCCCAGGTGCACCGCGCCGCCCTGCACGACGGGACTGAGGTGGTGGTCAAGATCCGCCGTCCCGGCGTGCGCCCGCGCGTCGAGGCCGACCTGCGCCTGATCGCCGAACTGGCCCGCCGCGCCGAACAGTCCAGCGCCGAGATCGCCCGCTATCGCCCGCGCGCCCTGATCGCCCAACTGACCGAGGCCATGCTGGACGAACTGGATTTCACCACCGAAGGCCGCAACGTCGACCGCTTCGCCGCCGACTTCGCCAGGAACCGCGATGTGGTCATCCCGGCCGTCTATTGGCAGCACACGACCGACAGCGTGCTGGTGCAGGACTATCTCGACGGCGTCCCTCCCGTGGACGCGGCGCGGCTGAGGGCGGCGGGCGTCGACCCCCACCGGCTGGCCCGCGTCGGCGCCGAGGCGGTGCTGTACATGGTGCTGGTCAACGGGCGGTTTCACGCCGATCCGCACCCCGGCAACCTGCGCGGCCTGCCCGGCGACCGGGTGGGCTTGCTGGACTTCGGCATGGTCGGGGCCGTTACCCCGCGCCGCCGCGCCGAGCTGA
>NZ_GL883084.1:400738-415141 GCF_000204035.1 Brevundimonas diminuta ATCC 11568 | reverse complement strand
TCCAGTCGCTGGCCGCCGGCGACGGCGCCCGCATGGCCGAGGTGCTGGCCGACTGGACCGAGGGGACGGACGTCTCGCGCGCCAGCCTGACCGCCGGGGCCGAGCGGCTGATCGCCCGCCACGGTCAGGGCGCGGTCGATCTGCCCGCCATCGTCGCCGATCTGATGGGGCTGATGCGGCAGGAACGGGTGGCGGCGCCGCCCGATCTGGTGCTGATCCTCAAGGCGTTGGTGACGATCGAGGGGGTGTTGTCGCGCGTCGATCCCGACTTCGACCTGGTCAAGACGATGAAGGGCGCCTGGAGCCGCGCCCTCTTCTCCAGCCGCAGCCCCGAGGCCCTGCGCAACCGCCTGATCGGCGCCCTGTTGGACCTGTCGGCGGCCAGCGACGACCTGCCCCGCCTGATCCGCGCCGCCTCGCGCGGCCTGACGGCCGACCCGGTCGTCAACGCAGCGTCGGACAAGGAAACCGCCCGGTCGATCGTCTCGGCCGGGCGGTGGATCGCCGCTTCGATTGTGCTCGCCGGCGCCCTGGTCGCGGGCGCCCTGCTGCTGCGCTGACGGGCCTCAGCGCGTCGCGTCCAGCCGTTCCTCGATCAGATCGCGGGCGATTTTCAAGGCGGCGATGCGGCGGACGAGAAGGGTGTGCTGCGCCGCGCCGGGGGCCAGCTTCAGGACCGCCTTCTCGCATTTGGCGATCAGGGATTCGACGGCGCGCAGCGCTTCTGACAGGTCCGTCTCGCTATGGGCGGCCATCCGTCCCTGATCTCCCTTGGCGCCGCACGGCGCCCTTAAAGCGTCCGCGCGATCAGCAGCTTCATGATCTCGTTCGTCCCGCCGTAGATGCGCTGGACGCGGGCGTCCTTGTACAGCTGGGCGATCGGGTATTCGGTCATATAGCCGTAGCCGCCGAAGAGCTGCAGCATCTCGTCGATGGTCTCGCCCTGGATGTCCGTCACCCAGTATTTGGCCATGGAGGCCGTGGCGGCGTCCAGCTGCCCCTTCAGGTGCAGGCCGATGCAGTGGTCGACGAAGACCTTGGCCACGGTCAGCTTGGTCTTGATCTCGGCCAGTTTGAACTGGGTGTTCTGGAAGTCGATGACGCGCTTGCCGAAGGCCTTGCGCTCCTTGACGTAGGCCAGCGTCGCCTCCAGCCCGCGCTCGGCGGCGGCCACGCCCTGAACGGCGATGTTCAGTCGCTCCTGCGGCAACTGCTGCATCAGCTGGACGAAGCCCTGACCCTCAGTGTCGCCGATGACGTTCTCCAGCGGCACCTTCACATCGTTGAAGAACAGCTCGGAGGTGTCGTTCGCCTCCATGCCGATCTTGTGCAGGTTGCGGCCGCGCTCGAAGCCTTCGGCCCCGTCGGTTTCGAGACAGATCAGGCTGGTGCCCTTGGCGCCCTCGGCCGGGTCGGTCTTGGCGACGACGATGATGAAATTGGCCAGCTGGCCGTTGGTGATGAAGGTCTTGGAGCCGTTCAGGACATAGTGGTCGCCTTGTTTGACGGCGGTGGTCTTGACCCCTTGCAGGTCTGAACCCGCGCCCGGCTCGGTCATGGCGATGGCGCCGACCAGTTCGCCCGACTGCAGGCGCGGCAGCCAGCGCGCCTTCTGCTCGGCCGTGCCGTAGTGCCAGATGTAGGGCATGACGATGGCGTTGTGCAGGCTGATGCCGAAGTGGTCCGCGCCCTTCCAGCCCAGTTGGCGCATCAGCACGACTTCGTGCCGGTAATCGCCGCCGAAGCCGCCGTCCTCTTCCGGCAGCGACAGGCCCAGCAGGCCCGCTTCGCCCGCCGCGTTCCACAGCCCGCGCGGCACCGAGGAGGCGGCGATCCACTGCTGGAACTTCTCTGGCGGGGCGTGTTCGTCGATCCACTTGGCGACGGAGTCGGAGAAGAGGACGATCTCCTCTTCGCGCATGAAGTCGGGATCGGGGCTGCCTAGGACGTTCATAGGGTTGTTTCCTGCTGACGCGGGCGGTCTGCGCCGCCCTTCTGCGATAAAGAAAGGGCCTCCCCCGCTGCGGCGAGAGAGGCCCCTGGATCAGAAGCGGATTAGAACGCCTCTGCGGGCATTTGCATCAGCACCTCGGCGCCGGACTTCAGCTTCTTCAGGTGCGCCCCGGCGTCGGGCAGGATGCGCTCGACGAAGTAGCGGCCGGTCATCAGCTTGTTGGCGTAGTAGGGATCGGCGTCCCCGGCCGCGATCTTCTCTTGCGCCGCCTTGGCCATCTGCGCCCACAGGAAGGCGTAGGCCGTCAGGCCGAAGATATGCAGATAGTCGGTTGAGGCGGCCGCCGCATTGTCCGGGTTGGCCATGCCGTTCTGCATTAGCCACATGGTGGCCTCCTGCAGCTTCTTCTTGGCGTCGGCCAGGCCCTCGACGAAGGGCTTGATCGCCTCGTCGTCGCCGTTCTCGCTGACGAAGGCGTCAATGTCGGCGAACCAGCTCATGATGGCGCGGCCGCCGTTGGCGGGCAGCTTGCGGCCGACCAGATCCAGCGCCTGAATGCCGTTGGTGCCTTCATAGATCATGGTGATCCGCGCATCGCGCAGATACTGCGAGGCCGGGAAGTGCTCGGTGTAGCCCGAGCCGCCGTGAACCTGCATCGCCAGAGAGGCGACGTGGAAGCCCTTGTCGGTCAGATAGGCCTTCAGCACGGGCGTGATCAGGCCCATGTAGTCCTTGGCCTTGGTGGCGACGGCTTCATCGGCGGCCTTCTGCAGGTCGGCCTGCAGCGCAGTCCACAGGATGAAGGCGCGGCCGCCTTCGACGAAGGCCTTGGCTTCCAGCAGCATGCGGCGCACGTCCGGGTGGACCATGATCGGGTCGGCCGGGCCGTCCGGGTTCTTCGGTCCCGTCAGGCTGCGGCCCTGCAGGCGGTCGTTGGCGAACTCGACGGCGGCCTGATAGGCGGCGTCGCCGATGGCCAGGCCCTGCAGGCCGGTGCCCAAGCGCGCCTCGTTCATGACCACGAACATGTTGTTCATGCCGCGGCCTTCTTCGCCGATCAGCCAGCCCTTGGCGTTCTCATAGGCCATGACGCAGGTGGCGTTGCCGTGGATGCCCATCTTGTGCTCGAGGCCCGCGCAGGACACGCCGTTGCGCTCGCCCAGCGAACCGTCCTCATTCACCAGGAACTTCGGCACCACGAAGAGCGACAGGCCCTTGATGCCCGGAACCGCGCCTTCGACGCGGGCCAGCACCGTGTGGATGATGTTGTCGGCGAAGTCGTGCTCGCCCGCCGAGATCCAGATCTTCTGGCCGGTGATCGAATAGGAGCCGTCGTCGTTCTTGACCGCCTTGGTGCGGACCATGCCCAGGTCGGTGCCGCACTGCGGCTCGGTCAGGTTCATGGTGCCGGTCCATTCGCCCGACGCCATCTTCGGCAGGTACTTCTGCTTGATCTCGTCCGAGGCGCTGGCCTCGATGCCGTGGAAGGCGCCGCTGGTCAGGCCCGGATACATGGAGAAGGCGGCGCTGGCGGCGGCGGTGAACTGGCCCACCGCGCTCGACACGACCGAGGGCATCCCCTGACCGCCGAACTCGGTGCTGAAGCCCAGCGAGGGCCAGCCGGCCTCGACCATCTGGTGATAGGCTTCCTTCCAGCCCTTGGGCGTCGTCACCACGTCGCCCTCGATGTGACAGCCTTCCAGATCGCCGGGACGGTTGATCGGGGCGATGACCTCTTCGGCGAACTTGCCGCCTTCCTCGACGATCTGGTCGATCAGGTCGCGCGACAGGTCGGCGTCGGGCAGCTGGTTGCCGTAGTTCTCGACCTTCAGAACGTCATGCAGGACGAAGGACAGGTCGCGGACGGGCGCCTTGTAGCTCATGGGATCAGGCTCTCGCTTTGAAGGTCAGGAAGTGATCGTCGGGGTCGTTGAGACGCTCGCTCAGCAGGCTGGCGTAGGCCTCTGCGCCCGGCAGAAGGTCGGGACGGTGTTCCGTCAGCTTGGACTCCATCCAGGCGCAGGCGGCCTCGGCCGTCTCGATGGCGCCTTCGATGTCTTCGAGCTGCTGCTTCAGCGCCTGAATGCGGGCGCGATGGCGCGGCAGGGCGATGGCCATCTGATGGACGTTGTGGTCCTTCTGGTCATACAGATCCAGCATCTCCTGGATCTCGACCAGGGTGAAGCCGATGCGCCGGCCGCGCATGATCAGCTTCAGCCGGGCGCGGTCGCGCGGACCGTAGACCCGCGTCTGACCCTTGCGCGACGGCGTCAGCAGGCCCTTGTCTTCATAGAAGCGCAGCGCGCGCGCGGTCGCGCCGAACTCGCGGCACAGCTGCCGGATGGAATAGGTGCGATGTTCGTCAGCAATCGGCATGACGACTTCATAACTTGACGCGGACGTAAAGGGAAGCTTTTCGCGCGCCGGGCTACGAAGTTGTGAACGAGCGGGCGAGAGGGCGTCGGCGGACAAAAAGAAAAGGCCGCGACCGGGGACGGGTCGCGGCCTCTGTATTTGCGGGCCCTCAGGGGGGGGAGGGGGAGAAGCGGACCCGCAAAACCTTTAAGCGATGCGGCGGCTCAGCGGCGGCGCAGCCACAGCACCGGCGCCGTGACGGCGATGAGGAAGACGTTGGTCAGGCTCAGGCCCAGGTCCAGGCCGAAGGCGTGCACGCCCAGGGCGATGCTCTCCAGGATCAGCAGGCCCGCCGCTGCGGTCAGAAGCAGGGGGCGGCCGAAGCGCCACGAGACCAGCGGCGCCAGAACCATGGCGGCCAGGATGATCTCGGCGACGCCCAGACCGCGCACGAAGGCCTCGCCGGCCGCGGCGGGCCACTGCATCAGGACGATCAGATTCTCCATCGGTTCGGACAGCTTGGCGTAGCCGGCGGCGATGAAGAACATGGCGATCCAGCCCTGGAAGGTCCAAAGCGCGATGTTCAGGTAGTCGGCGCGGGCGCGCGCCTGATGATTGGTCAAGGTGGTCGTCGTCATGGCCGTAACCGTTAATTCGCAACAGACACAAGATCAGTTGCAGGGTTCCGATTTGCAAGCGGCTGAAACAATCTGTGATCACGGTCGGAGAACGACGTGGCGACAGCAGGGCCGAAACCACAATTCCTCGTAACCCAACCGGGATCATCCGCCTCTACGCCCGGGCGGATTTCGAGTCAACGCTCGATGACATCAATTGATGACTTAAGGGCGCGACTTCACAATATTCGCCCATTCTCGCGTGCGCGGGGATGGCGAGGCGTCAAAGACGCCAGGCCGCCTTCGCCGTCTCCAGTCGGGCCAGCTTGGCCTGCAGCGGGGCCCAGTCGTCGGCCGTATCGATGGCGCTCCACAGGGCCTCGACCTCGTCGATCAGCATCTCTTCCGGCTCGGGGGCGGCGAACATCGGATGCTCCAGCCGCTCGGGCCGGTCCGGCTCATGCTCCATCAGGGCGAAGCGGAAGGCGTCGAAGGTCTCGCCCTGATAGGTCTTGCCGCGCACCCCGCCCAGCGCCCGCGCCGCCGAGCTGAAGCCGCCGAACCAGTCGAAGAAGAGCGGCTCCCAGCGCAGGGCCTCCTTCTTCTCGCGCGCCAGCGCCAGGGTCGCGTCCAGCAGCCGCTGGTCCGCCGCCTCGCCCAGGCTCTGCACGCCCAGCCGGTTCAGGAAGGCCGTCCGCAGATGGCGGATGTAGGCCGGGCCGAAGGCGTTCAGCGCCGCCGCCAGCGGTTCGGGCTCGGCGATCAGCTTCAGGCAGCCCGCCAGCTGGGTCAGGTTCCAGAACACCGCCTCGGGCTGGCGCGCGAAGGCGTAGAGGCCGTTCTGGTCGAAATAGGCGGCGGTGAAGCCCGGCTCATAGTGGGGCAGGAAGCGCCACGGGCCGTAGTCGAAGCTCTCGCCCGTGACGTTCAGATTGTCGGTGTTCAGCACCCCGTGGACGAAGCCTGCCGCGATCCACTTCGCCGTCAGCGCCGCCGAGGCTTCGACCACCGCCGCCAGAAAGCCCGCCGCGTCGCCCGGCGCGACCGCCGGATGATACAGGCTGCGGGCGTGCTCCATCAGCGCCTCGATCTGATCCTTGCGCCCATAGTATGCCGCGCGCTGGAACGTCCCGAACCGGATGTGGCTGTGCGACAGCCGCACCATGACGGCCGACCGCGTCGGCGACGGCTCGTCATGTCGCTCAAGGTCTTCGCCCGTCTCGATCAGCGACAGGATGCGGCAGGTCGGCACGCCCAGGCTGTCCAGCATGGCCGCCGCCAGCGCCTCGCGCGCGCCGCCCTTCAGCGTCAGCCGCCCGTCCGCATGACGCGACCACGGCGTCTGGCCCGAGCCTTTGGTTCCCAGGTCGAGAAGGCGGGGATTTTGAGTGTCCCTATCGCCTCCCTCGCGGAGGGAGGCTGCTTGAGGGACTTCCCGCATCTGCGCCGCCAGGAAGCCGCGCCCGTCGCCGATCTCGGGGTTGTAAACGCGGAACTGATGACCGTGATAGCGCATGGCCACGGGGGCGGGCTGGCCGGGCAGGGGTTCGAACCGGCCGAAATGGGCGATCCATTCGGCGTCGCTCAGCGTCTCCAGCCCGACCTGCGCCGCCGCGCGGTCGTTGCGCAGGCGCAGGATCGTCTGCGGGAAATCGGCCGCCTGCACGGGGTCGCCGTAGTCGGCGCCCAGGTCGAAGAAGCGGGGTTCGGGGCGATAGGCGGGGGAGACGGGCATGGGCGGCAGATGCGCCTTCGCCGCGCATTTCGCAACTGCGAGCCCGATCTGGCCGATCAGGCTTGAACCTTCGTCGCCGATCCGTATTTTCTCCCGCAGACATCAGGTCTCGCGTGAACCGATCCCGAGGCCAGGCCGGCGCCGCCTTGCGCGCGAATCCGGTCCGGCGTCCGTCGATAACCTGACGCCACGACAGACCATCTCATTGTTTCGGAGACCTTCGTGGCCAGAAAATTCACGCTCGCCTTTCTCAAGACCGAGGCCGGTTCCGGGGCCGTCCTGGGCCTCGCCGCCGTCGCAGCCCTGATCGTCGCCAACTCGCCCCTGTCGGCCGACTATTTCGCCTGGCTCAAGAGCGTCCACACCGTCCAGATCGGCCCGCTGCGGCTCGAAGAGACGGTCTCCGACTGGATCAAGGAAGGTCTGATGGCGATCTTCTTCCTCGTCGTCGGCCTGGAGATCAAATACGAGATCCTCAAGGGCGAACTGAGCAATCCCAAGAAGCTGGCCCTGCCCATCCTGGCCGCCCTGGGCGGCATGGCGATTCCGGGCCTGGTCTACCTGGGCGTGGTCGGGGCGCTGGGCGGACCCACGCAGGGCTGGCCCATTCCCCTGGCCACCGACATCGCCTTCGCCCTGGCCGTCTTCGCCGTGGTCGGGCGCAGTCTGCCGTCCTCCCTGCGCGTCTTCCTCTTGACCCTGGCCATCGTCGACGACCTGGGCGCCATCGCCCTGATCGCCATTCTGTTCAGCCAGGGGGTGCAGTGGGTTCCGCTGCTGGCGGCGCTGGGCGTCATCGCCGTCTTCGCCGTCCTGGGGCGTCGCCGCATGGCGGCCGCCTTCTGGGTGCTGGGCTTCGGCGCCGTCTGGTACCTGACGGTGCAGTCGGGGCTGTCGACCTCCCTGACCGCCGTGGCCTTCGCCCTGATCGTGCCGGTCGATCCGCGCCGCGAGACCTCGCAGAGCCCGCTCAAGGACGCCATGCACGACCTGCACCCCTATGTGGCCTATCTGGTTCTGCCCCTGTTCGCCTTCGCCAAGGCGGGCGTCTCCTTCGCCGGCCTGTCGCTGGAGCAGGCCTTCGCCCCGCTGGTCATCGCCATCGCGCTGGGCCTCTTCATCGGCAAGCAGATCGGCGTCTTCGGCGTCGCCTGGCTGGCGGTGAAGCTGGGCCTGGGCGACAAGCCGTCGGGCGCGGGCTGGATGCAGCTCTACGGCGTCAGCCTGCTGTGCGGCATCGGTTTCACCATGAGCCTCTTCATCGGCGTCCTGGCCTTCCCCGGCGCGGTGGACTCACCCGAGCAGATCGAGGTCAAGCTGGGCGTCATCGGCGGGTCGCTGCTGTCGGCTGTCATGGCGGCGACGATTCTGGCGCTCGCCGAGGCCGGGCGAAAGAAAAGACGCGATGCTAAATCAGTCGCTTCGGCTACCTGAACGACGATAACATTGACCTAACGTCAGTATATTTGTCTCTTTATCGCCACAGGTGAGGCGGGCTTGGGTGAAATTATCGTTCTCCAAGTGGCCTCTCCTTGTCGGTGACTCGACCATGGACTACCCCTTTTGAATGAGAATTCGCGTCGTTCAATGAGCGCGGGTCATCAGGGACAGGAATCGCGCACGGCCGCGAATGCGGTCGGGCCCATAGAGTCGGGGAGCCGCCTTATGCGTTTGAACCACATCCTCCGCTGCACCGCTTCGGTCGCCGTCGTCGGCGTCGCAGCCTTCGGTCTTGTCGGCGCCGCCGCCGCTCAGGACGGACCGACCACGGTCGACGACATCATCGTCACCGCCCAGAAGCGCGAACAGAGCCTGCAGGACGTGCCGATCGTGGTGACGACCCTGTCGCAGGAGGCGCTGGACGGCGCCGGGGTCCGCGACATCAAGGATCTGCAGATCCTGACGCCGGGCATGACCGTCACCTCGACCCAGTCGGAAACCGCCACCACCGCCCGCATCCGCGGCGTCGGCACCGTCGGCGACAACCCCGGCCTGGAGAGCTCGGTCGGCGTGGTCATCGACGGCGTCTACCGCTCGCGCAACGGCGTCGGCTTCGGCGACCTGGGCGAGCTGAGCCGCATCGAGGTGCTGAAGGGGCCGCAGGGCACCCTGTTCGGCAAGAACACCTCGGCCGGCGTCATCAACATCATCACCGAGGCGCCGTCCTTCACGCCGGGCTTCAGCGCCGAGGCCACCTACGGCAACTTCAACGCCTGGGGCCTGGCCGGGTCGATCACCGGCCCGATCACCGATCAGATCGCCGGCCGCCTCTATGTGGCCAAGCGTCAGCGTGACGGCTTCTACGACGTCGTCACCGGCCCCGGCCCGCGTCAGGAGCAGGACGACCAGAACCAGGACTTCTGGACCGCGCGCGGCCAACTGCTGATCCTGCCTTCTGACGACGTGTCGATCCGCCTGATCGCCGATTACTCCAAGCGCGACGAATACTGCTGCGTCTCGACCCAGGTCCGCACCGGCCAGACCTATCCGATTATCCAAGCCGTCGGCGGCCAGCAGGCCGCCCCGGCGCCGGGCTTCGGCGAACTGCCCTTCTCGCGCAAGGCCTACGCCAACCGCGGCACCGGGCAGGAAATGGAGGACATGGGCCTCTCCGTCGAGGCCAACATCGACATTCCGTCGTGGAACGCCACCTTCACTTCGCTGACCTCGTGGCGGAACTGGTCGGGCGTCAACGGCATGGACCTCGACTACACCACCGCCGACCTGCTCTATCGCGTGGACGACGGCGGCTACGGCTTCGAGCTGGAGAACCTGACCCAGGAGTTCCGCCTGGCGGGCGCCACCGACCGCCTGGACTGGCTGGTCGGCGCCTTCATGACGCGCGAGAACATCGATCGCGCCGACAGCTACTGGTACGGCGCGGGCTACACGCCCTTCCTGTCGCTGCTGATCTCCAGCCAGTTGAACGCCGGCTCGGGCGGCGCCATTCCGATCCGTCCCGGCATCATCGGCTGCCTGACCCGTCCGAGCACGACGGCGCAGTTCCTGGCGGGCTGCCTGGTGCAGGGCGGCAGCGCGACCACCGGCCCGACGGCGCCTAGCGGCCCCGGCTTCGGCGTCGGCCACGGCGTGCAGGACCACTACAGCCAGACGACGGAATCTTTCGCCCTCTTCACCAACAACACCTGGCGCGTCACCGACAAATTCGATCTGACCCTGGGCCTACGCTACACCCTGGACGACAAACGCCTGCTGGGCGTTCAGGACAACCTGGGAACCAACGGCGCGGCCTGCGGCGGCGCCCTGGGCAACATCGGCGCCATGACCGGCGCCCTGATGGGCGCGGGCCTGAACCAAGCGACTGCTCAGGCCACCGCCGGTCGTCTGGCCGCCAACATCTGCCTGCCTTGGGCCAATCCGCAGTTCGACAACCGTCGAATCTCGGAAAGCCACGACAACGGCGAGCTGAGCGGCACCATTAAGGGCAGCTATCGCTTCAACGACAGCGTGATGGCCTACGCCTCCTACGCGCGCGGCTACAAGTCGTTCGGCTACAATATGGACCGGGTGCAGGGGCCGACCGCGGCCAACCCGCTGCCGATCACGCCGAACAACTCCTTGCTGTTCCCGTCGGAGACCGTCGACAGCTATGAAATCGGGCTGAAGAACACCCTGTTCAACCGTTCGGTGCTGTTCAACATCACCTACTTCAATCAGAAGTTCGAGGACTTCCAACTCAACACCTTCCTGGGCACGGCCTTCGTGGTCGAATCCATTCCTGAGCTGACCTCGGAAGGCGTCGACGCCGACTTCGTCTGGTTCACGCCGGTCGAGGGCCTGTCGCTGTCGGGCGGCGTGACCTACACCGATACCAAGTACGGCGACTTCACCGCCGCCGACCTGACCAACCCCGGCAACTTCCCGCAGCTGTCCCTGCTGCCGGGCGCCCGCGCCTCGTTCGCGCCGGAATGGTCGGCGACGGCCTCCGTGGCCTTCGACCGTTCGATCGGCGCGGGGCTGAAGCTGGGTATGAACCTGTCGGCAAAATACTCGACCGAGTTCAACACCGGCTCCGACCTGCTGCCCTACAAGATGCAGGACGCCATGACCCTGCTGAACGGCCGCATCACCCTGGGCGCGGAAGACGAGAACTGGGCGCTGGACATCTGGGGCCAGAACCTGACGGACGAAGAGTATATGCAGGTGGCCATCAACGCTCCGCTGCAGGGCTCGGCCTTCCAGACCACGGTCCAGCCGAACGGCACGTACTACAGCCCGGCCGGCGACACCCAGACCTACAACGCCTTCATGGGCCAGCCGCGCACCTACGGCATGACCCTGCGCGTCCGCTACTGATCCAGCAGGGCGTCTGAGAGTCTGAGGGCGGGGCGGAGCAATCCGGCCCGCCCTTTGCTTTTGGCGGGACCGCGTGGGACGGAGGGCCCAATCCCGCTCACCCCGGCTGACGCCGGGGGCCAGTGTTTTGGCCTCAGAACGTCTCCATAATCAGGCAGGGTCGGCGACGGGCTGACGGGATCCCGGCGTCCGCTGGATGAGCGGCTATCGAACGCGACCGCCATACGAAAAAGCCCCCGGCCGCATGACCGGGGGCTTTTCCTCATTCAACCGCGAGCCGGCCGCCTCACTCCGCCGGGGTGTGGTTTTCCCCCGCCAGTCTCCGCTGCCCGGCGAACATCCGGTTCAGCATGCGCCGCCCGAAGCCGGCGATGTCGTCGATGATGGTGAACACCGCCGGGATGTAGAGCAGCGACAGGAAGGTCGAGGAGATCAGCCCCCCGACCACGGCCACGGCCATGGGCGAACGGAACTCCACGTCGGCGCCCCAGCCGATGGCGATGGGCACCATGCCCGCCCCCATGGCGAAGGTGGTCATCAGGATCGGCCGCGCCCGCTTGTGGGCGGCGTCCATGATGGCGGCGAAGCGGCTCAGCCCGCTCTTCTCGGCCATGATGATGTAGTCGACCAGCAGGATGGAGTTCTTGGCCGCGATCCCCATCAGCATCAGCACCCCGATCAGGGCCGACATGGAGAAGCTCTTGCCCGAGATCACCAGGGCGATGAAGGCCCCCCCGATGGCCAGGGGCAGGGCCGCCATGATGGTGATCGGATAGGCGAAGCTTTTGAACAGCAGGGTCAGCACCGCATACATCAGCAGGATGCCGGACAGGAAGGCGATGCCGAAGCCCACCAGCATCTCCTGGATGAACTCGGCGTCCCCGGCGGGCACTTGGCGCACGCCCGTCGGCAGGTTCTTCACCGAGGGCAGCTTGTTGACCGCCTGACCCGCCGCGCCGGTGGTGATGCCGTCCAGCTCGGCCGAGATGGAGGCGATGCGCGAGCGGTCCTGACGGCTGACCGTGGCCGGACCGGCGCCGAACTCGATGTCGGCCACGGCGCTCAGCGGCACGGCGGCCCCCGAGGCGGTCGGCACGCGCAGCGTCTCCAGCACGTTCAGATCCTCGCGCGCGGCCTCGGTCAGCTGCAGGCGAATGGGGATCTGGCGGTCGCCCAGATTGTACTTCGGCAGGTTCTGGTCGATGTCGCCGATGGTGGCGACGCGCACGGCCTGGGAGATGGCCCCCGCCGAGACGCCCAGCAGCGCCGCCTCATCCGGGCGCGGCGTGACCAGGATTTCCGGCCGGGCGATGGCGGCGGTGTTGACGATATTGGCCAGGCCCGGCACCCCGCGCATCTCCTCCTCGACCTTGCGGGCTGCGGCTTCCAGCACGACGGGATCGTCGCCCAGGATGGAGAAGGTGTAGCTGGTGCCGTCGCCCGGTCCGCCGCCCTGCTGGGCGATGCCGGCGCGGATGCGGGCGCCGGGGATTTGCTTCATCTCATCGACCATGACGCGGGCGAAGGCCTGCTGGCTCAGCTCGCGCTTACTCTTGGGCACCATGTCGGCGTAGACATTGGCCTGGTTCACCGACTGCCCGCCGATGGCGGCGTAGACCGAGGTGACCTCGGGCCGGGCGTTCAGCTTCTGCGTCACCTGCTGCACCACGACATCGGTCTGATGCAGGGTGGAGCCGGGCGGCAGTTCGATCTGGAAGGCTGCGCGGCCCTCGTCGGCGGGCGACATGAACTCGAACGACATCTTGGCCGCGATCGACAGGCCGATGGAGCCGAACAGGAAGGCGCCGCCCATGATGAAGACGATCCAGCGGTGGCGCAGGCACCACTTCAGCGAGCGCAGATAGCCCCCCATCCAGAAGGGATCCTTGTCCTCATGGTGGGTGTGCTTGAGCATGTAGGCCGCCATCAGCGGCGTCAGCAGACGCGCAACCACCAGAGAGAAGAAGACGCTGATGCAGGCGGCCAGGGCGAAGGCCTTGAAGAACTGGCCGATGATGCCGGGCATGAAGCCGACGGGCGCGAACACGGCGATGATGGTGCCGGTCGTCGCCACGACGGCCAGGCCGATCTCGTCGGCGGCCTCGAAGGCGGCGTCATAGGGCGGTTTGCCGTCGCGCATGTGGCGGACGATGTTCTCGATCTCCACGATGGCGTCGTCGACCAGGATGCCGATCGTCAGCGACAGCGCCAGCAGCGTCACCACGTTCAGCGACTGGTCCATCGGCCCCAGGATGGCGAAGGTCGGGATCAGCGACATCGGCATGGCCGTCGCCGCGATCAGGGTCGCCCGCCAGTCGCGCAGGAAGATCCACACCACGATGACCGCCAGGACCGCGCCCAGGATCAACGCCTCCAGCGAGGCGAGGTAGGATTCCTCAATGTACTTCACGCTCGAGGTGACCTGTTCGATGGTCAGTTCGGGATGGGCCTCGTCGATCTTCTCGACCTCGGCGCGGACCTTTTCGGAGACCTTGACCTCGCTGGCCTCGCGCGAGCGCAGGAAGTTGAAGGTCACGGCCTCCTGGCCGTTGTAGCGGGCCAGGCGGCGCGGTTCGCTCCACTTGTCGACCACCGCGCCCAGGTCGCCCAGGCGTACGTTCTTGCCGTCGCCGACCGGCACCAGGGTCTCGCGCAACTGCTCGACCGAACCGGCGGCGCCCAGGGTGCGCACGGCGCGCTCGGACCCGGCGATGGTGACGCGACCGCCCGGCAGGTTGTTGTTCACGTTGGTCAGGGCCTGGCTGACCTGGGCCGCCGTCACGCCGTAGGCGCTGAGCCGCTGCGGGTCCAGTTCGACGCGGATCTCGCGGTCCACCCCGCCGGAGCGGTTGACCTCGCCGACGCCGCCCAGCGCCAGCAGGGCGCGGCTCATCTCATTGTCGATGAACCAGCTGATCTGCTCGGGCGTCATGGTTTCCGAGCGCACGACATAGGTGATCAGGGCGTCGCCGGTGATGTCGATGCGCTGGACCGTCGGCTCCTGCATGTCCTGGGGCAGGCTGGCGCGCACCCCGCTCATGGCGTTGCGGACGTCGTTGGTGGCGCGCTCGGTGTCGGTGCCCAGTTCGAACTCGATGGTGGTCGAAGACACCCCGTCCGAGACGTTGGAATAGATGTGGCGCACGCCGGACAGGCCGGCGATCGAATCCTCGATCACGCGCGTGACCTGCACCTCCATCTCGGTCGGGGCGGCGCCGGGGCGCGCGGCCGTGACCGCGACTAGGGGAAAGTCGATGTCGGGGTTGTTGTTGATCCGCATCCCGGCGAAGCCGGTCACGCCGCCCAGCGTCAGCAGCAGGAACAGCAGGATGATGGGGATGGGGTTCTTGATCGCCCAGGCGGAAAGCTGATTCATGGCCGGGCCTTATTTCTTGGCGGGCGCTTGGGCGGCGGGGGCGGCGGCC
>NZ_GL883084.1:398638-400580 GCF_000204035.1 Brevundimonas diminuta ATCC 11568 | reverse complement strand
GCGCGGCGCGGCCACTGTCACCTTGTCGCCGTCGTTCAGGAAGCCGGCGCCGGCCACTACGACGCGGACGCCCGCGTTCAGCCCCTCGACCGAGGTCTGGTCGTCACGCCGCGACAGCACCGTCACCGGCACGAAGCGCACCGAGGAGTCGGCGTTCAGCACGAACACCCCTGACTTGTTGCTGCGGTAAAGGACCGCGTCCGTCGGCACCACGGTCGCCGGTCGGGCGCCCGCCTCGATGGCGGCGCGGGCGAACATGCCGGGTTTCAGCGCGCTGCCGGGCGCCAGGCTGATGCGCGCCAGGCCGAGGCGGGTCTGCGGATCGACTTCGGGCGTCACGATGCGGACCGTGCCGGTGGTCGAACCGGCCTGGCTGGAGGTGACAGCCGCGCTCTGACCGGCCTGGATCAACGGCAATTCGGTCTCGGGCACCTGGGCGTCCAGCTCCAGACGGCCGTCGCGCACCATGCGGAACAGTTCGGTTCCGGCGCTGATGATCTGGCCCTTGGTGACGCTGCGGCTGATGATCAGGCCGCTGACCGGCGCGCGGATGGTGGCCTGGGACAGGCGAGTCTGGGTCTCGGCCAGGGCGGCCTGGGCCGAGGCCAGATTGGCCGCCGAGGCCCGCTGATTGGCCAGGGCCGTGTCCAGCGACGCCTGGCTCAGGAAGCCGCGCGTCTTCAGCTCCTGCGCACGGCCCAGGGCGGCGTCGTCGCGGGCGACGTTGGCCTCCGCCGTCTGCACCGCCGCCTGCTGCTGGCGCACCTGGGCGCGCAGCAGGACGTCGTTCATCTGCACCAGCGGCTGGCCCTGACGGACATAGGAGCCTTCGTCGACATAGAGGGTCGTCGCCGTCAGTCCGCCGGTTTCGGCGCCGACCGGCACCTCTTCCCAGGCCGAGACGGTGCCCGAGGCGACCACGGTGCGAGGCAGGGCGACCGAGGTCGCCGTCGTCGCGCTGACGGTCTGGCGCGAGGCGCCGTCCTTCTTGTCCTTTTCGTCCCCGTGTCCGCCGCAGGCGGCCAGGGTCAGGCTTGAAGCCAAGGCGAGAGCCAGGCTGACGTTCAGCCTGGCCGGAAAGCGTCGAGAGGTCGCCACGTGCGGATATCCTGGGAGGTTGAGCGTACAGTCAGGCGCGCGCCAACCTTCTGTCCGGCGTCGCGGGCATAGCAACGCTGTTTACCCGTTCGGCGATCCGCGCTCAAACGACTCATTCGCAATTACTGCGATGTAATCTGCAACCGAAATGGGTTCTGACTGTGCGGGCGGCCGAGGTGCGATCAGGGGCGGACCCGATCCGGCAAGGCGGCGACCTCAGCCGCGCTCAGGGCCTTGACGATACGGACGCGGCAAGGACCGTTGACGCCCGACATGCCGCGCACGTTCAGGTTCGCCCAGTCGCCGGCGCACAGGCGTGACTTGCCGGCGCTTTGCGGGCGAATGGTAAGGGCCGTGGCGAAGTCCATGTCCTGACAGATGCCGGCCGCCTGGGCGTGATAGATGCGTCCGCGACCCGTGTCGAAATAGATGTTGGTGCGATCATCCGAGCGGAAGTTGCGGACCTGATCGGCATAGAAGCAGGGAGCCGCCGTCGACGAGGCCGTCTGCACGGTGGAGGCGCCGCCGTTCGTCTGGGGCGCGCAGGCTGCGACGCCCAGGCTCAGCGCCAGGCTCAAGGCCGTGATCTTACAAGCGGCGAAGGGAATGCGGCGAGCCATGGCGAATCCTTTGTCGATCGTTGGTATGCAACCCTAGTGGTCTTCAGCGACATTGTCATGACGCGCAGGGCTCAGACGATGCCCATGGTCGAGCTGAACGGGAGATGACCGCCCCATGATCAGCGCCGCCAGGTGCTCGCCCAGCAGCGGGGCGACGCAGAAGCCGCGCGAGCCCAGCCCCGTCAGGACGTACAGACCGGCTTCGCCCCAGGCGCCGCACAGCG
>NZ_GL883084.1:388379-397427 GCF_000204035.1 Brevundimonas diminuta ATCC 11568 | reverse complement strand
TCGGCGGCGGCGGTGGCGTCGGCGGCGGCGTCTTCAGCCTTGTCCGTGGCGGCCGGTTGGCAAGCAGCCAGGGCCAGAGCGGCGGCCGAAGCGGCGATCAGAGCGGTGATGCGCATAGGTTTCTTCCTTCAGAAGGTAAAAGCGAGACCATGAACCTCGCTGAGGAAGTGATAACGGCTTCGTGAGCGGGAGTGCAAGCGATTTCTCACGCGTTCGTGAAGACAACTTGAGGCAGGCCGGATTCAGCCCTGAAATTCAAGGGTTGTCCGGGGGAACGGGACGCGGCGCCGTCGGGTCCATGGGGTCGGGCGGAGTCGGCTCGTTCGGATCGGGCGGCAGGGTCGGGGGCGTGGGGACGGGGATCGCGTCGCCTGGCGGCGGGGTCGCCGTTCCCGTCGAATCGGGCGCAGGCGCGGGACTGACCGGAGGCGCGGCGGCCGCGGGCGCGGGGTCGGCCAGGGGGGCGGGTCGTTCGGGCGCCCGCTCGTTGCAGGCGGCGGTCAGCATCAGAATCGACAGGCCGCCGAGCGCGGCTGCGAAATGGGCGGGACGGCGGGTGAGACGCACAGGCATGGGACGGCTCCAGGCTTAGGGCCGCGCACGCGGCCGTGATCCTGAGAGAACCGTCGTGAACGCTCCGTGTTCCGAAGATCGCCGAAGGGCGTCAGGCGTCCATCGGCGCGGCGGCCAGGGCTTCTTCCATTTCGGTGAAGGACGGCTGCGCGGTCGAGGGGATGTCGCCGCGGCCGATCTCGACCGAGATCTGGGCCGCGTTGCCGTGCAGGTGGGCCACCAGCACCGACTGGATGATCTTGTAGTAGGCGCCTTCCTCTTCGACGATGGCGTTGAGGCGCGAGGCGAACGGCCCGACCAGGCCATAGGCCAGGAAGACGCCCAGGAAGGTGCCGACCAGGGCGCCGCCGATCATGCCGCCCAGCACTTCCGGCGGCTCGGTGATCGAGCCCATGGTCTTGATGATGCCCAGCACGGCGGCGACGATGCCCAGGGCGGGCAGGCCGTCGGCCAGGGTCTGCAGCGCGTGGGCCGGGGCCAGGGCCTCGTGGTGGTGCTTCTCCAGCTGCTTCTCCATGGCGTCCTCGATCTGGTGCGGATCCTCGAGGTTCATGGTCATCATCCGCAGGGTGTCGCAGATGAAGTCGGTGGCGAAGTGGTCCTTCAGCACCTTGGGGTATTTCTGGAAGATGGCGCTCTCGGCCGGCTTTTCGATGTGGCTTTCCAGGGCGATCACGCCCTTGGACTTCATCGTCTTGGTCAGCTGGAACAGCAGGCTGAGCAGATCCTTGTAGTCCTGCTTCTTCCACTTCGGCCCGGCGAAGCACTTGCCCAGACCGCCCAGGGTGGCCTTGATCACCGGCAGGCTGTTGGAGATCAGGAAGGCCGCGATGCCCGCCCCGAAGATGGCCATGAGCTCATAGGGCAGCGAATAGAGGATCGTCGCCATCTTGCCGCCGTGCAGCAGGAAGCTGCCGAACACCATGGCGAACAGCATGACGATGCCGATGATCTGGAACATGAGGCGAGCAGGCGTCCTGGAGCCGAAGGGTCAGGACGCCGTTATCGGCGTTAATGCTTAAGGCCGCGTTTCGCGAATCCCGGTTCGGGACGAAAACGCGAGATGGGCGTCGCTAGAGCATATAGGGGCCCCACATGAAGACGACGGCCCCGAAAACGCCCAAGGCTGTGACGGCGGCGGCCAGCACCATCGCGACGACGGTCAGTCGCTGGAGGCCGCGGCGGGCGCTGCGTCCTGCGCGCCAATAGGCTTCGAACAGGGCCAGGGGAATGAGATAGGCGCCGAACTGCAGTACGACGTCGGCCGGGCCGGACAGGGTCTTGTTCATGCCGAGGCCGCCCGTGGCGATGGCCCAGGCCATCAGTCCCACCCGCAGGAACCAGACGCCGTTGACCGCCAGAAAGGCGCGCATCGCCCATCGTCGATGCGCCTCGAAGTCCCGTCGAACGGCCGTGCGCCAGGCCAGGGCGGCGAAGACCAGGATCAGCGCCCCGTCCACCGAGACCGCGACGGCCGATATGAGCGACAGATAGGTCTCTCGCCCCCAGGTCAGCCACAGGCCGCCGACCGCCATGACGACGGCCGTGATCAGGAAGATGCGCCCGTTCCAGCGATGGAAGGCCGGCGCCCGGCGCCGCAGGGCCGGAATCAGCTGCATCAGTCCGCCCAGGGTGACGACCGCCGCCAGCAGGACGTGGACGGCGAACATCACATTCCCGGCGTCGTCGCCGGGCGCATAGCCCTTGATCAGAGGCTTGTCGTTCCAGCCGGCGAAGTCCCCGATCAGGGTCCGTCGTCCGAAATGGGCCAGGATCATCCAGACGAAGGCGGCCTGGCCGATCGCGGCGACGCCGAACCAGATCACGCCGGACCGTCGCAGCAGGCTTGCGTCCGATCGCACGCGGATCGGGGGGCTTGCGGTTTTCGATATCGTCACGTCCTGTGCGTCCCTGGTTCGTTTGAGGTGATCCGGGCTGTGAGCGGTTTGGTCGTCGCGATCTCGCCGATTTGGAAATCGGCCATGGATTTTCCCTTGCGCCGGCGCGGAAAGGTTCAGTCATGAGCGCCGACGGCTTGATGGCGTCGTCGCGCGCCGGGTCGCGCCTGTCGGAGCTGACGCTGTACGGCGGTCTTTTCGCTACGGCGGCGGGGGCCTTCTGTCTGGCGCAGGTCATGGGCCATCGCTTCGGCATGGCGTCGGAAGCGGTCGCCGTGCTGGGCGACGCCACCTGCGGCTGGTCCTGGCTGTTGGTCCGCGCCCTGTTCCAGCCGCCTCTTCCGGCCGGAGGCGCTCGCGCCCGGTGGCCCCTGCTTGTGGTTCTGGCCCTGGTGGGGGCGGGGGCTTTCCTGCGCCTGGCGCCGGATGTTTCAGCCGCCGGGCCGCGCATGGTGGACAATCTGAGCGGCCTGGTCAGCTCCGCCCTGCTGCTGCTCGCCGCCGTCGAGCCGCTCAAGCGGCTGGGGTCGGGCGTTTCCGCCTCGGAGCGCGGTTTCCGCATCGGCTTCGCCGTCGGCTATGCGGCGATCCTGGCGGTCGCCGTCGTCTGGGTGAACGGCGCGCCGGACGGGAGCTGGGCCGCGCTTCGGAGCGGCGAGATCAAGGCGGTCTGCGCCCTGATCGCCCTGGGCGGCATGGGCTTCGCCGTCTGGTGGCGTCGCCGCCGCCCGCTGACGACGGCCGTTCGCAGTCGCGCCCGGCCCCGGACCGATGCGGAGGCGGACCTGGGCGAGCGCATCCTGCGTCTGATGACCGAACAGGCGCTCTACGCCCAGCCCAACCTCAAGGTGTCGGATCTGGCGCAGCGTCTGGGCGAGGCGGAATACAAGGTCAGCCGCAGCATCGCCGGGCTGGGCTTCCGCAACTTCAGCCAGATGGCCAACCATTTCCGCATCGAGGAGGCGAAGCGGCGGCTGGCGGACCCCGCTCTGCGCCGCCTGCCGATCCTGACCATCGCCTATGACTGCGGCTTCGGGTCGATCGGCCCCTTCAACCGCGCCTTCAAGGCGCAGACCGGCGTGACGCCGCAGGCGTTTCGCGCGCGGGTCTAGAGCCGCGTCGCGCCGCTCAGGATCGCCTCGCGCGCCTTGGCGGTCAGCTTCTGATAACCGGCCTTGCCGCCGCGCACCCAGACGGGGCCGTCGACCTTGTCCGGGTCGAAGCCGTCGGCGACCAGATCGACCTTGCGGTATTTGAAGGTGCCGGTGGTGTCGGCCGACTTCAGCATCCGCACGAACACCGGCCGGGCGTAGGTCGGCAACTGCTCATCGGCCCAGGCGGCGAAGGCGGCGGCGTCGAACTTCTCGTCCAGCACCAGGCCGACCATGCCCGCCTTGCCTTCCTGGCCCGGCACCTCGACGCCATAGGCGATGACTTCCTGCACGCCCGGCGCCTCGGACAGGCGCTGTTCGACCTCGGCGGTCGAGACGTTCTCGCCCTTCCAGCGGAAGGTGTCGCCCAGACGGTCCATGAAATAGAGGTAGCCCTGACGGTCCTGGCGCATCAGGTCGCCGGTGCGGAACCAGCGGTCGCCCTTCTTGAACACGTCGGTCAGGATCTTCTTCTCCGACGCCTTCTTGTCGGCGTAGCCCGAGAAGTCGTGGCGGATGTCGCTGCCGATCTGGCCGATGGCCTCGCCCGTCTCGCCGGTCGGCACCAGGCGGCACAGGCCGTCGGGGCCGCGCACCGGCTCGCCCGTCTCCGGGTCCAGGTCGATCAGGCGGATGTTGATCTGCGACTTCAGGAAGCCCGGCACGCGGCCGATGGCCCCGGCCTTGCCGTCGAAGTTGAACAGGGAGACGTTGCCCTCGGTCGAGCCGTAGAACTCAAGAATGTCCTTGATGCCGAAGCGGCTCTGGAACTCGGGCCAGACGTCGGGGCGCAGGCCGTTGCCGAAGGCCAGCCGCAACTTGTGGCCCTTCTCGTCCGGGTTTTCGGGGCTGTTGATCAGATAGCGGCACAGTTCGCCGATGTAGACGAACATGGTCGCGCCGGTCGTCTTCACGTCGGGCCAGAAATGCGTGGCCGAGAAGCGCCGCCGCGTGATCATCCGCCCGCCGTTCAGCAGCACCGAGCCGACGCCGACCAGCCCCCCGGTCGAGTGATACAGCGGCAGGACGTTGAACAGGGCGTCTTTCGGCGTCGAGGCCGTGGCCCCGGCGAAGGCGCGCATATAGGTCCGCACCCGCGAGTGCGGCATCCGCGCCGCCTTGGGCAGGCCGGTCGTGCCCGAGGTGTAGATGTACAGGGCCGTGTCGCGGTTGGTCATGCCCTGACGCAGCGAACGGTCGGGCCGTACGGACGATGCGCTGCGCACGGCGTTGTCCAGGTCGCGGCGCGCGTTGGTCTCGTTCTCTTCGCCCAGGCCGTGGACCCAGATCATCAGGTTGCGGTCGACCAGGGCGCGCGCGTCCTCGACCGCCTGCCAGCAGTCCTCGTCCGTCACCACGTTGAAGGCGGTCGAGATGGTCAGGCAGTGGGCCAGGGCCGCGCCGGTCAGATTGTTGTTGATCAGGGCGGTGGCCACCCCGACCTTGGAGAAGCCGAACCAGGCGGCCACGTATTCCACGCGGTTGTGCATCACCAGGGCGATGACGTCGCTGCGTTTCAGATTGCGGCTCTTGGCCCAGTTGGCGTAGCGGTTCGCCAGGGCCTCGAACTCGCGATAGGTCAGCTTGCGGGTTTCGTCTTCGACGGCGATGTTGGGGCCGAACCTGTCGACCGCCTCCTCGATGTCGTCACAGGCCAGGACGTCGCTGTCGAGCGTGATGGGCTTGATGCGCTTCAGAAGTCTGAACAGCCCGCCAGCGAACTTGATGTCACGCCGGATGTTTGCCGCCAGTCCCATGGGTGCGCCGCCTCTTCCCGATTGCCTTTGTCATGGTTGATGGACGGCGCGGGGCGGCGGGTCAACCGGCGGCGGAGACGCAGGCGGGGCCATTCGACAAAAAGGCAAGCTTTCGCGTCCTTTTCAATGACGTAGGGTCAAGTCGAAGGCCGACCTAAGGTCAAGCTGATCCGGCGCTGATCGACGGTTCCACACTGGATCGTCTACAGATGAAATCGGGCCCGCGCCTTCATGACTGATCAGGCGGACGTCGCATCTCATCGCGAGGCGGGCGTCACGCGCCAGACCGCGTCGCCCACGTCGTCTGCGACCAGCAGGGCGCCGCGTCCGTCTACCGCCACCCCGACCGGCCGCCCCATGGCCTCGCCCCTTGCGTTGCGGAAGCCGGTCAGCACGTCCTGCGGCGGGCCGTCCGGGCGGCCCTCGCGGAAGGGCACGAAGATGACCTTGTATCCGGACGGCGGGTTGCGGTTCCACGAGCCGTGCTGGCCGATGATCGCCCCGTCGCGCCACTGGGGCAGCAGCGCCCCCGTATAGAAGGTCAGGCCCAGCGAGGCCGTATGCGACCCCAGGGCGTAGTCGGGCTTGATCGCCCTGGCGACCATGTCGGGCCGGGCGGGCTGCACCCGTTCGTCGACATTCTGGCCGTAATAGCTCCACGGCCAGCCGTAGAATCCGCCGGGCGTGACCGAGGTCATGTAGTCGGGCACCAGATCGTCGCCCAGGGCGTCGCGCTCATTGACCGAGGTCCACAAACGCCCGTCCTGCGGATTCCAGGCCAGGCCGACCGGGTTGCGCAAGCCCGAGGCGAAGACGCGCCGTGCGCCCGTCGCCGCGTCGATCTCCAGAATGGCGGCGCGGTCGACCTCCTCGTCCAGCCCGTTCTCGCCGATGTTGGAGTTGGAGCCGACCCCGACATACAGCTTGGTCCCGTCCGCCGAGGCGACCAGGCTCTTGGTCCAGTGATGATTGCGCCCGGCGGGCAGGTCCGCGACCTTGACCGGCGTCGCGTCGATGCGCGTCCGGCCCGTCTGATAGGGGACCATGACCACGGCGTCGGCGTTGGCGACGTACAGCCGCTCTCCGACCAGGGCCATGCCGAAGGGCGAGGTCAGGCCGCTCAGGAAGACGGTCTTCGTCTCCGCCGTCCCGTCGCCGTCGGCGTCGCGCAGCAGGCTGATGCGGTCGGCGCTGGGGCGGTCGCCCGATCCGGCGCGCGCCATCACCAGCCCTTCGATCCAGCCGCGCAGGCCCCCCTTCTTCTCCTTCGGCTTGGCGGGCCCCTGGGATTCGGCGACCAGGACGTCGCCGTTGGGCAGGACGTAGAGCCAGCGCGGATGATCCAGCCCCGTCGCAAAGGCGTTCACCGCCAGGCCCGCCGCCGCAACCGGCGTCTGTCCCTGCGGCCAGCCGACGGCGCGGGCGATCTTCACGGTCGGCACGGCTTGGGGGCGGGGCGCCGGCAGGTTGGGCGCGGCGCCGAAACCGTCTGTTTCCGGCAGCACGCTTTCGGTTTCGCAGGCCGCCAGACCGAGCAGGGCGACGAGGGGCAGGGCCAGAAGAAGGGGGCGGCGAGGGGACATGGCGATCGTCCTGTGCGGTTCGGCCTCGACTATAACGCCTTTCAGGGCGGATCGCTCCTGCAACCCCTTCCCGTTGGAAGAGGGCGGGCGTCCCCTTGAGCCGCATCATGCCGCTCCTTATCTGCCTTCCCCGAAGCCGGGAGGGGCTCCATGCCAGTCGTCATTTCCATCGAAGGTCTGACCAAGACCTACAAGTCCGGCCATCAGGCCCTGAAGCGCGTCGATCTGGAGATCGAGAAGGGCGAGATCTTCGCCCTCTTGGGTCCGAACGGGGCGGGCAAGACGACGATGATCTCCATCGTCTGCGGCATCGTCACCCCGTCCAGCGGAACCATCACCGCCGACGGCCACGATATTCAGAGCGACTATCGCGCCGCCCGCACCAAGATCGGCCTGGTGCCGCAGGAGTTGACGACCGACGCCTTCGAGACCGTCTGGGCCACCGTCACCTTCAGCCGGGGCCTGTTCGGCAAGGCGCCGAATCCGGCCTATGTCGAACAGATCCTTCGCGACCTTTCCCTGTGGGACAAGAAGGACGCCAAGATCATGACCCTGTCCGGCGGGATGAAGCGCCGCGTCATGATCGCCAAGGCCCTGAGCCACGAACCGGAGATCCTGTTCCTGGACGAGCCCACGGCGGGCGTTGACGTCGAGCTGCGCCGGGACATGTGGTCGCTGGTGCGTCGCCTGCGCGAGCGCGGCGTGACCATCATCCTGACCACCCACTACATCGAGGAAGCCGAGGAGATGGCCGACCGCGTCGGCGTCATCCTCAAGGGCGAACTGATCCTGGTCGAGAAGACCGCCGACCTGATGCAGAAGCTGGGCAAGAAGACCCTGACCCTTCAACTTCAGGAGCCGCTGGCGGCCCTGCCGCCCGAACTGGCCGACTGGAACCTCACGCTGCAAGGCGACGGGACCGAACTGGAATACGTCTTCGATTCCAACGCCGAAAAGACCGGCGTTCCCTCCCTGATGCGCCGCCTGTCGGATCTCGGCGTCGGCTTTAAGGATCTCAGCACCCGCCAGAGCTCGCTCGAAGACATCTTCGTCGGCCTGGTCCATCAGGATCGGGAGGCCGCGTGATGAGCTTCAACGGATACGGAGTCTGGGCCATCTATCGTTTCGAGATGGCGCGGGCCTTACGCACCCTGTGGCAGTCGCTGGTGACGCCGGTCATCACCACCTCGCTCTATTTCGTCGTCTTCGGCGGCGCCATCGGCAGCCGCATGACCGAGGTGGACGGCGTCCCCTACGGCGCCTTCATCGTGCCGGGCCTGATCATGCTCAGCCTGTTCACCCAGTCGATCTTTAACGCCTCCTTCGGCATCTACTTCCCCAAGTTCACCGGGACGATCTACGAGATCCTGTCCGCGCCCGTGTCGCCGCTGGAGATCGTGCTGGCCTATGTCGGGGCGGCGGCGACCAAGTCGGCGATCCTGGGTCTGATCATCCTGGCCACGGCGGCCTTCTTCGTGCCGCTCGAGATATTGCACCCCTTCTGGATGCTGGCCTTCCTGATCCTGATCTCGACCACCTTCGCCCTGTTCGGCTTCATCATCGGGGTCTGGGCGCAGAATTTCGAGCAGCTTCAGTTCGTGCCCATGCTGATCGTCACGCCCCTGACCTTCCTGGGCGGCGCCTTCTATTCGATCGAGATGCTGCCCGAGGGCTGGCGCACGGTCGCCCTCTTCAACCCGGTCGTCTATCTGATCTCGGGCTTCCGCTGGGCCTTCTACGGCGTGGGGGACGTCAGCGTCGAAATCAGCCTTGCGGCCACGCTGGGCTTCTTCTTCGCCTGTCTGGCGGTGGTGGGCTGGATCTTCAAGACCGGCTATCGTCTGAAGAACTGAAGGTCACGAAAGCGCCGAACTCGGCGCTCACCGTCCTGCCCCTCTAACGCCTTTTCGACCTGATGCGCGCTCGCCGTGAGCGCCGGAGACCGAATGTCCGACGCCGACGACAAGCCCCAGTCGCCTGAAACGCAGTCCGCCCCGCGCGCCCCCGAGCCCTTCCGCCGGGGCCAGATCACCTGGGGCCGCCCGCCCCAGGCCGCCTTCCACGTCGGCCCTCTGCCGCGCGATGA
>NZ_GL883084.1:378336-387942 GCF_000204035.1 Brevundimonas diminuta ATCC 11568 | reverse complement strand
TGGTGACGCCGCCCGCCGCGTCCCAACCGGACGCCCCGGCCCAGGTCGAAGGCCCGCCGCCGACCCAGGCGCGTCCGGCTCAGACCGATCCCAACGCTCCCATCGTCACCCGGCCCCAGAAGCTGGACTGATCTGGCGGCCGAACTGACCTAGCGCGCTAGCGGCGGCGTCTTCTGCTCGGCCAGCGGCGGCACGCGGGTGTCGCGGCGCACGCTGTCGGGCATGAAGCCGGGATCAAAGGCGCCGCGCGTCATCCCTGCGTCGATCTGAATGTACTGGGTCCCGTAGATCTGCGGCCGTCCCGTCGCCTGCAGATAGCGGTCCAGACTCGCCGCAGCGATCCAGGCGGCGTCTTGATGACCTTGCGCCAGGGCAGCGGTCGCCAGCACATGGGCTTTCAGGATGTCGTCCGCCTCACGACTGTGGTGGAAGATAAAAGCCGCTCGGTAGTAGTCGGGGTCGGATCGGACCTCGCCACGGCCCAGCATCGCCTTGGTCTCGGCCAGGCGTTCGGCGTCGGCCATGGCTTCCAGCAGGTCGAGATGATTGTCCTTGCGCGCCTTCTGGTCGGCGTTGAACAGGGCGGTCAGCGCCGGATTGTCGGCTCGGGCCGCTGGCGGATCGTCAGCGCGACCCTGAGAACCGCAGCCGGAAAGAAGCAGCGCCGCTGCCAGTAGTGCGATCAGGCGTTTCATGCCCCTGGATAAGGGGAACGGTCACGCTTGGCGCAAGGGAAGGTAACCGCGTTCCACCATGCGGCGCAGGGCGTCATAGGCCTCAGCCAGCTCGTCATAGGCGGTGCGGGCGGCGGTCAGGCGGGCCACCTGGTCGGGGGTGGCCGGAGCGCCGGATTCGGCCAGACGCACGGCCTCGGCGCCCCAGCGCGCCCGCGCCTGGGCCGTCAGCACGGCCAGCTTCTGAAAGGCGCCGACGTCCACCTGGGCGAGGGCGTGGCCGATCAGTTCGCGGTTGGCGACATAGGCGGCGTAGTCGATCTGCTCCAGCAAACCGCGCAGACGGCGCTGCTCCTGCGGCTCCATGTCCTCGGGCTGGAAATGGTCGCTGGAACGACGGCGGGACTGGGTCAGCATGGTCGACATGACGGCCTCGGACGAAACAGCAACCCGCAGCCTGACCCTGTTCTGGTTAACCGGTCGTTTGCACGCCGCCAGGAACCCCTTTCGGGGCCAGCTTCAGCCGCTCGCGGTCCGGGGCGCCCAGGCCGCGCGGGCAGCGCATCGGCCGATAGTCCTTGGAGTAGCAGAGCCGCGCCTCGCGGAACCAGCCGTCAGTGGTGGCGATGAACACCCCGTCGCGCGGGAAGCCCGGATTGGCGGCGACGAAGGCGTCGCGGATCGCCCCGGCGGTCAGGCGCTGGGCGGGGATGGCCTCCAGATCGGGCTTGTTCAGCCCGTCCCACATCTTTGCCGCCTGCTCGAAATAGGCCTCGGGGCTGTCCCAGCCGCAGGTGCCGTGCGCCGCCCATTCATGTTGTTGCAGGCTGGGCGAGGGGATCATGCAGAAATGTTCGCGTACCGTCTCGACCGGAATGGCCGGGCCGGGGGCGGCGCAATAGCGCGGGTGCTTGTCAGCGGCGCCGTTGGGCCACAGCCCGTGCAGGGTCAGGCCGAACTGATTGGCCGCGCACTGATAGCGTTCGTCGGGATAGTCCTTGCCGCTGCGGCACGCCTGGGGCGACCAGCTGACCGCCAGCATGTTGAAGGCGACCGGCACGTCGGCCGCCACCTCGTCCTGCGGAATGCGATAGGGGCGGGCGGGGCGCAGGTCGTCCGGCACGTCGCAGACGGCGCCCGCGACCTCGGCTAGCTCCGGCGCCGCTTCCGTCGACACGGTGCAGGCGGTCAGCAGGACCATCAGGGCGGCGGAGGCGAAAAGGGTGCGCATGGCGGTCTCGTAAACCCTGCGTGATCGGCGGCCAAGGCGGAACCGGCGCACGGCCCCGCTCATTGAAAGCGTAAGCATAAGAGGATGAGGCCCATGCCCGATCAAGACGCCTTTGAAGCCGCCCTGGAGGAAGCCATCGCCCTGTTCGAGCAGGGCGAGAACATGAACCAGGCCCGTTTCGACGAGCTGATCGCCGAACTGGAGGCCCGTCGTCCCGCCCTTCACGCCGTACCCGAGGACGACCCGCGCGCCGAACGCGCGCGCGCGCTTGAGCGCCGCGCTGACGAACTGGAGCACCGCGCCGCCCAGGGCCACGGCCAGATGGACGAGGTCAACAGCCTGCTGTCGCCGCTGATGGGCAGGAAGTCGGAGAACTGACCTCTGCTCGGTCACCCTCGGGCTTGTCCCGAGGGTGACGGGGCGGGAGAGGCCTCAATACACGCCGTCGAAGCCGAAGATCGGCTTGCGTTCGCGCCACGCCCCGCGCGTGAAGTCGGGGAAGTCCACCGTGCGATTGCCCTCGGCGATCGACTGTTCCGACAGGGGGGTGATCGCGCTCCAGCTCACGGCGTCATAGATGTCCAACGGCATCGCCGCCTTGGCCTTCAGCGCCTCGACGAAGGCGTGGATGACGAAGAAGTCCATGCCGCCGTGCCCCGACCCGGCCGCCGTGTCCGCGTGGGTCTTCCACAGCGGGTGGTCGTATTGCTCGAACCAGGCCTCCTGCGCCTCCCACTGGTGCTCGGGGCTGCGGCCCTCGATGTGGACCGACTTGTTCAAATCCATCCAGAGCCCCTTCACCCCCTGCACCCGGAAGCCCAGCGAATAGGGCCGCGGCAGATTGGTGTCGTGCTGCAGCAGGATGGTCTCGCCGTTGGCGCAGCCGATCGAGGTCGTCACCACATCGCCCAGCTTGAACTGCACCTGGGCGTTCGGATGATCGGCCCCGCCGTTGTCGACCACATAGGCGTGCAGCCCCCGCGCCTTGGAGGCATAGGCCGTCAGCGTCGTCATCCGGTTGCCCCGGTTCAGGTCGATCCAGTTGGCGATCGGCCCGATGCCGTGCGACGGGTAAAGCTCCCCGTTGCGGTTGACCGAATGCCAGGTGCGCCAGCGCGCCTCGGACCAGCCCTTCGGCCCGAACTCGACCCCGCCGCCATAGGGCTGCTGCGGATCGCCGCTGTTGAACTTCACCGCACGCAGGTCGTGCTGATAGCCGCCCTGCAGGTGGACCAACTCGCCGAACAGCCCGGCGCGCACCATGTTCAGCACCGCCAGCACGTCGCGGCGATAGCAGACGTTCTCCAGCACCATATAGGGCGTGCCGGTCCGCTCGTGCGCCTCCAGCACGTCCCAGTGATCCTGAAGGCTGACGCCCGCCACCACCTCGCAGCCGACCGGGATCTTGGCCTCCATCGCCGCGATGGCCATGGGGGCGTGCCATTCCCACGGGGTGGCGATGATGACGGCGTCCAGCCCCGGATGGGCCAGCAGGTCGCGATAGGCCCGGTCCGGCGCCCCTTCATAGGCGCGCGGCGCAGGCTTCCCGGCGGCGGCGATCATCCCCTTGGCCCGCGCGATCATCAGCGGTTCGATGTCGCACAGGGCGACGATGTCCACATCGGCCCGCTTCAGCAGGATGGACATCAGGCTCTGCGCCCTCAGCCCCGTGCCGATGATCCCGATCTGCAAACGGTCGTTCCGCGCCAGGGCCGGTCCGGCCAGGGTCGAGGCGGCGACGGCGGCGGACGAAGCGGCGATGAAGGCGCGGCGATCCATGATGAAGGCTCCTGCTGAAACGGCGTCGCCTTCCGCTTAGGCCAAGCCGGGCGCCTCGCCTAGCGGCCGGTCAGCGGCACGCCGCCACGCAGGCCCGCGCCAGCACCTCGGCCGAGTCGATCAGCGGCGCGTCCACGTCGCCCTGATCCAGCAGCAGCGGAACCTCGGTGCAGCCGCCTATCACCGCCTCGGCGCCCGCCGCGATCAGCGCCTTCGCCAAATCGCGCATGGCCGCGCGCTGGTCAGGTCCGACGTCGCCCGCCTTGACCCCGAACACCACCTGCATGAACCGTTCGCGCTCGGCGAGGGAGGGGGCGACCATCTCCAGCCCTTCGGCGGCCAGAGCCTCGGCGTACAGCAAGGCGGCGCCCGGGGTGGCTAGCACCCCGACCCGCCGCGCCCCGGTCGCGCCCGCCGCCTTCGCGGTTTCGGCGATCATGTCGATGAAGGGCAGGCCCGCCGCGCGGATGGCGCCCGCATGGGCGTGGGCCGTGTTGCATGGCATGGCCAGCACCTGCGCGCCCGCCGCCTTCAGCGCCCGCGCCATCTCGCCCAGCGTCCGGCCCGCCGCCTCGGGCTGAGTATGGCGATTGGGCACCTGGGGGTTGATGTCGGCGATGACGCGCACATGGTCTTCGTCCGCCCCGGCCGGCGTCAGCGCCTGCACCCGCGCCAGAAAGGCTGTTGTCGCGGCGGGCCCCATGCCGCCCAGAACGCCCAGTACGCGCGCCATGTTTACGATCCTGCTGAACCGCCGCGCGCCAAGTAAACCGGGCGCAGCGGGAAAAACGATTATTGTTCGACAAAGAGCGTTAACACGCGAAAATCAGCGGAACCAACATCGCGGCCGGGGATTGTGCAATCGGACACGTCGGACGCCCCCCCAACCCCGACGAAGTCTGCGGCGGCCCGGCCTTAACGCCCCCCGACTGAGAAGCCGGGCCGCCCCCTCTCCCTCAATCCAGCTTCAGTTCCATGTCCCAGCGATCCATGCCGGGCGCATAACCGTCAGGCGTGACCTTCACCGTCTTGAAGCCGAAGCGGGCGTAGAAGCTGTGAGTGTGCGGGCCGGTGTCCAGCACCACGCGTCGGACGCCCGGCGTCGCCCGCGCCGCCGCCAGCCGCGCCTCGGTCAGCGCACGGCCCAGACCCTGGCCGTGCAGGGCGTTCCCCACCATGCCCCAGCACATCGCCACGCTGCTGCCGTCCGGCTGGACGGCATGGCCGCCGCAGGCGACGATCTGATCGTCGCGCTCGATCACTAGGTAAGGCCAATGCAGGGCCTGGTCGTCCAGCCAGGCGACAAATCCCTCGCGCTCGCTCTCATCGAAGAAGCGCGGCATATTGCCGTCGAACAGAACCAGGCAGGCCTCACGATCCTCGGCGCGATAGGGGCGGATGGTCAACATGTCCCGATCCCTAGCACGCCCGCGGCTTGACCCGCCGTGCAAACGGGCTAGGGTCGCGCCGTTCTCCGGGGGGTCGCAATCGAGCGGCTGAGATTGAGGTTTCTCCTCTGACCCGTCGAACCTGATCCGGGTCATGCCGGCGAAGGGACGAGTTCACCGCTTTCGACGCCCGAAGTCCGGCGTAGGGGGCGCTCCTACCGCGCCGGCGGACCTCTTCTCGCAGGAGGCCGCCACAATGAATATCCACGTTTCCAACGAACAGCCGCACGAGCCGCAGGTCGATCTGGCCCTCGCCGACGCCCGCAAGGAAGTCGCCGCCGAGCATGGCCGCATCCCCACCGGCCCCCGCGCGGGCGGTCAGAAGGTCTATGTGGCGGGCGAGCTCTTCCCTGACATCCGCGTCCCTTTCCGCGAGGTCGCCGTCCACCCGTCCGCCAATGAGCCGCCGGTGACGATGTACGACTCGTCGGGCCCCTACACCGACCCCTCCGTGACCATCGACATCAAGAAGGGCCTGCCCCGCGTGAAGTCGTCGTGGCAGTTGGATCGCGGCGACATCGCCCCCGTCCTGAACCCGCGAGAGGTCAAGCCCGAGGACAACGGCCACGCCAGCGGCAAGCACCTCGCCCCCCGCTTCGACGTCTCCAACCACCGCGTGTTCAAGGGCGTCGAGGGCCGCCCCGTCACCCAGTATGAATACGCCAGGGCCGGGATCATCACGCCCGAGATGGAATACGTCGCCATCCGCGAGAACCTGCGCCGCGAACAGACCGCGCCCTGCATCCGCGACGGCGAAGACTTCGGCGCCTCGATCCCCGACTTCGTCACCCCCGAGTTCGTCCGGCAAGAGATCGCGCGCGGCCGCGCCATCATCCCGCACAACATCAACCACCCCGAAGTCGAGCCGATGATCATCGGCCGCAACTTCCTGGTGAAGATCAACGCCAACATCGGCAACTCGGCCGTCCTCTCCAGCGTCGATGACGAGGTGGACAAGCTGGTCTGGGCCACCCGCTGGGGCGCCGACAACGTCATGGACCTGTCGACGGGCCGCAACATCCACAACATCCGCGACTGGATCATCCGCAACAGCTCCGTGCCGATCGGCACCGTCCCCATCTATCAGGCGCTGGAGAAGGTGAACGGCGTCGCCGAAGACCTGACGTGGGAAGTCTTCCGCGACACCCTGATCGAGCAGGCGGAACAGGGTGTGGACTACTTCACCATCCACGCGGGGGTGCGCCTGCCCTTCGTGCCGATGACGGCCAAACGCGTGACAGGCATCGTCTCGCGCGGCGGCTCCATCATGGCCAAGTGGTGCCTGGCCCACCACAAGGAGAGCTTCCTCTACGAGCACTTCGAGGACATCTGCGACATCATGCGCGCCTATGATGTCAGCTTCTCGCTGGGCGACGGCCTGCGCCCCGGCTCCATCGCCGACGCCAACGACGAGGCCCAGTTCGCCGAGCTGCGCACCCTCGGCGAACTGACCAAGATCGCCTGGGCCAAGGGCTGTCAGGTCATGATCGAAGGCCCCGGCCACGTGCCGATGCACAAGATCAAGGCCAACATGGATGAGCAGCTCAAGCACTGCCACGAGGCGCCCTTCTATACGCTTGGCCCGCTGACCACCGACATCGCCCCCGGCTATGACCACATCACCTCGGCCATCGGCGCGGCCATGATCGGCTGGTTCGGCACGGCCATGCTCTGCTACGTCACGCCCAAGGAGCATCTGGGCCTGCCCGACCGTCAGGACGTCAAGGACGGCGTCATCACCTACAAGATCGCCGCCCACGCCGCCGACCTGGCCAAGGGCCACCCTGGCGCCCGCGCCCACGACGACGCCCTCTCCAGAGCCCGCTTCGAGTTCCGTTGGGAGGACCAGTTCAACCTCTCCCTGGACCCCGAGACCGCCCGCAAATTCCACGATGAGACCCTGCCGAAGGAGGCGCACAAGACCGCCCACTTCTGCTCCATGTGCGGCCCCAAGTTCTGCAGCATGAAGATCAGCCAGGACATCCGCGACGCCGCCAAGGCCCAGAACGACGCGGGCGCCAGCCTGACGGACGCCGAGGCGGGCATGGCCGAGATGAGCGCGAAGTTCAGGGCCGGGGGCGGGGAGATCGAGGTGAAGGTGTGAGAGGCTGGCCAGCTCAGCTTTCTCGCATTATGAATTGTGTGCAATTGGTGAGGGATTTGAAATGTTTATTAAGCGATTTGAGGTCGGCGGGCTTTGGGGGCAAGAGGGTGTGATTTCGTCCAGTCTCAATGAGAGGCTGAACATATTTACCGGGCGAAATGGATCGGGGAAAACTACAGTTCTAAAGTTACTGTGGTATATAGTCAGCGGGAATATTGCGCAGGCACGTCGAGAAATCGATTACGACTATGTTTTTATTGAGACGAACTGCTATACTATTAGGGCTATAAAAAAGAGCAAGACTGAGACTGTTGTTGAGTTAACGCGCGACGGCATAACTCGTGTCATGGAAGATGAGGAGGATGACGACGGCGACATTGTATTCGATGCGGAAATGGTCGCCAAGAACATATTGGAAGACATTGACAGGTCTCTATTTTTTCCGACGTTTCGGCGGATTGAGGGTGGCTTTGCGACCGAAAATTCCTCTGGCAGGGGGGGGCTTTCAAACCCATTCCTTAACAGGTCTGCAAAAGCAAAGAGCAATCTAGAAGAAGCGCTTTCTAATGTTTCTGAGTCTCTAAGTAACGAAGAGCACACATTTGTTTCTTCGATATCTACTACAGATATTTCTGCGCTTTTGTTTAAGCAATATACCGAAATGTCTGAGCTGTCTAGTAACTATCAACGTATGGTATCGCAAGAAGTTATAGATGATATCAGAAAATTTGAGGATCAATCTGAGAAGGGTCGGACGGCGGAGTCTGTTCTAAAGGAGGTTAAGGTAAAGATTGAATCTATAGATGCTGATAGGGAGCGTACTTTTGCGCCATTTGATGCAATTCAAAAGACGGTAACGAGCGTTCTTAAGCATTCCGGTATTTCTTTAACAGGACGTATTAGTTTTGGTGATGCTGCAAATGCGATAAATTCTACGTCGCTTTCGGCAGGCGAAAAGCAACTACTAAGTTTCATATGTTACAATGCATTCTACAGGGATGCAGTAATTTTTATCGATGAACCTGAGCTGAGTCTACATGTGGATTGGCAGCGTACATTATTTGAAATACTTGAATCTCAAGGCACTTCTAATCAGTTCATAGTAGCTACCCATTCCCCGTTTATATATAGCCGTTATGGCGAGCATGAGATCGTTCTGAATCCAGATCGTGGTGAAGATTGAGATATGTCATCTCTTTCTATTGATGAAGTTATAGGAACTATACGCCGATCAAGCCTGCCTACCGTCATTACGGAAGGGAAAGACGACTATTTTATATATAGGCGCGTCGAGGCAATGGTGAGTGATAGTGGGGCATCATTTTTTCCCGTGGGGGGCAGGGCAACAGTTTTAGAGATTTTCCGACGGCGCGCGGAGATGGCTGGAGGGAAGGTTGCTTTTATCATTGATCTCGATATGTGGGCTCTTTCAGAGCCGCCTGAAGAGTTTGTATCACCATGGTTAGCAACGACTTTCGGCTACTCAATAGAAAATGACCTTTACATAGATGGTGAATTAGAGCGTCTTTTGCACGGGGAAGAAGTTGGTCGATTTAGGCGTGACTTGTCTCAATTGTGTAATTGGTTTGCTCGTGAAGTCGATTTGTATAGTCAGGGCCAGTCGCACCTAGTAGACATGCATGTTGATCGTATATTAGATCGAGATGGAAATATTATTACGGATATTGAATCGAGCAGGCTTATTTCTACAAGAAGTTCTGCGACTTATGAGAAGGTTTGTGCGAGGTACCAACATCTTATCCGAGGGAAAACTCTTCTAAGCCTGTTGCTGCGACATCTATCGTATCCAGGACGAGGCGCTAGGCACAATGATCGATCCCTGATGGAAGTTGCCGCTATTGCAGACGGCGCTCTGATGAAGGCCCTGGCTGAGCGGGTCCGACAAGCGCTAGCTGAGCCAATGGTTCCATAGGTAGAGGTCAGCGTTCAGGATTTCCTTCCTCCCGTCCGACCCTGACGCACCCGCCCTTCATCCTCCGCCTTTCAGGCAGGAGGCGGCGCGATGGACGATCAGGCTTCGGGCGGGCGGGAGAAGGATTGGCCCGAGAAACACTGGCATGAGGAGGCGCCGCGCATCATCGCCTCCGGCCGGTGGGAGCAGGACGAGTACGGCGACACCACCTACATCCCCGACCATGTGCGGCCCTCGACCGCCGAGCGGGCTGAGACAGCTGACGCCCCGCGCGGCCATTATTACGAAGACCCGGCGGCGCGGGAGGGCTATCGCGTCCGCTCCGAGGCGGTCTGGGTGGCGGCGCGGCGCGACTATCTGGCCGGGGATACGGCCGAGGCCGTCTGCGACCGCTATGGGCTGAAGCTGGGGACGCTGCGGTCCGCGCCGCGCGCGAG
>NZ_GL883084.1:370026-376719 GCF_000204035.1 Brevundimonas diminuta ATCC 11568 | reverse complement strand
CGGCCGACGGCGGCCTTGTCCTCGCGCGCGACGGCGGCGGCCAATTCGGCGGGCGGCAGCACGTCCAGCACGCCCAGCGCCGCCTTCGGCCCGACGCCCTGAATGGTCAGCATCAGGTTGAAGACCTTGCGCTCGTCCCGGCTCAGGAAGCCGTAGAGGCGCGGCCCCTGGTCCTGGCTCCACTGGCTCTGGATGAATAGCAGGGTCTCGTCGCCCGGCGCGGGCAGTCGGCCCAGCGTTCGCGCCCCGCAGGCGGCCACATAGCCCACGCCGCCGCAGTCGATCAGGCACTCCGCCTCGCCGACCTCGGCCAGGATTCCGCGCAGACGGCCGATCATGCCGCGCCTCGCACCGGCAAGGCCCGAAATCGACGATGATGCGCATGGGTGACCGCCACGGCCAGGGCGTCGGCGGCGTCGGCCTTGACCTCGCCCGAGGCGGGCAGCAGGCGTTTGATCATGAAGGCGATCTGGCTCTTGTCGGCTTGCCCGGCGCCCACCACCGCCTTCTTGATCAGGGTCGGGGCGTATTCGGCGACGCTGAGACCCGCCCGCGCCGGGGCCAGCATGACCGCCGCCCGCGCATGGCCCAGCTTCAGCGTCGAGGCCGGATTGACGTTGACGAAGACCTCTTCGATCGCCGCCTCGTCGCAGTCATAGGCGGCGCAGACCTCGCCGACCTGCTCCAGCAGGTGCAGCAGCCGCTCGGAGAAGGGCGCCTTGTCGTCGGGGGCGACGACGCCGTGCGCGATCCAGCGCAGGCGGCTGCCCTCGCTTTCGATGACGCCCCAGCCGGTGCGGCGCAGGCCGGGGTCCAGCCCCAGGATCCGAGTCGTTTCGTTCGCCATCCGTTCCTATTGCCCCAAAGAGGGTTAGCGAACAATGACCGGGCGCAGCCTCAGGGCCCGATGTCGGCTCAATCGTCTCTGGGCATGACCGAGAAACCGGCCAGACCCGCCTGATCCGACAGGGCGCGGGACAGGGCGTCGACTTTCAGCGGCATGGGGCCCCGCGCCTTGACGTGGTGTTCGTGGATCTGGCCGTCGGGGCTGACGACATGGCCGATGCGCGTGGGCTTGAGGCCGTTCTCGGCCAGCAGGGCGCGCAGCGCCTTTTCTTGCGGCGCGGCTCCGCGCGTCCAGCGCAGGGTGACGTCCAGCACCCCGACGTGGGGCAGGCGCGCGTCGAGAAAGCGCAGGATGGCCAGCACCAGCAGGGTCGCTCCCGCCGCGATCAGTCCCAGCTTCCACAGGCCGACCCCGAACATCACCCCGGTGGCCGAGGTGGTCCACAGCGAAGCCGCCGTGGTCAGGCCGTGCACCGAGAACCGCTCGCGAAAGATCACACCGGCGCACAGGAAGCCGATGCCGGTCAGTATGCCGTGCGCCATCCGCGTCGGGTCGATCACCAGCCGCTGCTCGGGCAGGGCGACGAAGCCCCAGCTGGCCTGATGCATGGCCGCCAGCATCAGGACGCAGGAGGTCATGCAGACCAGGATGTGGGTGCGGAACCCCGCCGGATGGCCGTGATAGGTCCGCTCGATCCCAATCAGCCCGCCCGCGACCATGGCCGAGGCCACCGGCGCCAGCAGTCTCAGTTCCTCGACGCCCCAATGCGTCACGCCCCAGTCGATCGCCATGATCCCAACGCTCCCAACGACCGCGCAGGTTGGACCTCCGCGCAGGCCGGGGCAAGTCGTCAGTCGTCGCGCGGATTCAGCACGTAGCCGCAGACCGAAGGCAGGGCCGACAGCCGCCCCGCCAGGGTCTTGAGCGCCGTCTCGCCCTCGGCGTGGACGCGCCAGCTGCGGCGCACCACCGCGCCGTCGTCGATCAGTTCGAAACGGTCGGGCGCGGGCTTCGGATCGATCGCGCGCAGGGCGGCCTCGACCTCGGCCTCGGGCGAGGGGCCGTCACGACGCCAGCGCACCTCCACATCGGTCAGGGTGCGGTCCGGCAGCCGCGCGCTGACCAGCCGCAGCGCGACCAGGATCAGGCCCGTGATCACCGTCCCAGCCGCGCCCAGGGCGAACAGGCCGGCCCCGAACAGCAGGCCGATGGCCGAGGTGATCCACAGCGAGGCCGCCGTCGTCAGGCCGTGGATGGAGAAGCCGGTGCGGAAGATGACTCCGGCGCACAGGAAGCCGATTCCCGTCAGCACCCCGTGGGCCATGCGGGTGGGGTCGGTGACGATGTTCTCGTCCGGCAGGGCGCGGAAAGCCCAGTCGGCCTGGGTCATGGCCGCCAGCATCAGCAGGCAGGACGCCAGGCTGACCAGGATGTGGGTGCGGAACCCTGCCGGTCGGCCGCGCCACTCGCGCTCGAAGCCGATCATCCCGCCGGCGATCAGGGCGCCGGCGATGGGCAGGACGACGGTCTCCAGCCAGGCGGCGTCAGCCATGGTTCTCGACGTAGGTTTCGGGGTCTTTGTTGACCGGCTTCACCCCGGCGATGTGGCGGGCCTGGAAGGCGGCGAAGCGCACGCCCAGGTCGTGCCGCGTCTGCAGGTCCGCGTTCAGGCGGAAGTCGGTCAGCCCCTGCCGCTCCTCCTCGCCCATGTGCTTGGAGTTGACGATGTTGGCCGCGCCGACCGCGTCGAACCAGGCGCGACTGCCGACCGCGTGCGCGGCCACCGCCTTCACCGCGTCGCGCAGCTTGTTGTGATCCTCGATGGCGTCCTCGGTCTCGCCCTCGACCGTGCCGTCGTCTGCGTCATTGACGCCCTCGCCCAGTTTCAGCAGGGCGGGATAGAAATGCCGCTCCTCGGCCTCGGCGTGGGCGTCCAGAAAGGCCGACAGCCGCCCCCAGACCGCTTCCAGCGCCTCGACATTGTCCGCGCCGATCTGCTCGATCAGCGAGAACAGCCTGCGCTGTTCGGCGTGGTCGTCCAGGATCAGCTGGGTGATGTCCATGGGGGGCTCCTCGCGGCAAGGCTTGAGCCCTAAGAAGCCTCCGAACACAGGTCCGGTTCCTGAGCCCCGACGCCGCTCCCGCATGGGTGCGGCGCCGGGGGGCAGGATCATCGCTTGCGGATCAGCCCGCGTACTTGGCCGCGTCTTCGTCCGAGATGTTCTCGTTCGAATAGACCTGCTGCACGTCGTCTTCGCCGTCCAGGGCGTCCAGCAGCTTGAACAGGACGCCGACCGAATCGCCCGTCAGGTCGATCTCCGACTGCGGCTTCCAGACGATGGCGGTGGATTTGGGGTCGCCCAGCACCTTGGACATGGCCTCGGCCACTTCGTTCAGGTCTTCGAAGGCGGTCCAGATGGTGTGGCCCGGCGCGTCCTCATAGATGTCGGGCTTGACCAGGTCGCTCTCGACGTCGGCGGCGCCGGCCTCGATGGCGGCCTCCATCACGGCGTCTTCAGATCCCGCCTCGGCCGGATAGTGGATCTTGCCGACCCGATCCCACATGAAGGTGACCGAGCCGCTCTCGCCCAGGGCGCCGCCGTTCTTGGCGAAAGCCGAGCGCACGCCCGAGGCGGCGCGGTTACGGTTATCGGTCAGGACTTCGACGATGACCTGGACGCCGCCGGGGCCGCGGCCCTCGTAGCGGATCTCCTCCATCGCATCGACTTCGCCGCCCGAGGCCTTCTTGATGGCGCGCTCGATGTTCTCCTTCGGCATCGATTCGGCCTTGGCGTTGTTCACCGCCAGACGCAGCCGGGGGTTCATCGCCGGGTCGGGCATCCCCGACTTGGCCGCCACGGTGATTTCCCGTGACAGGCGCGAAAAGAGCTTTGAACGGACCGCGTCAGCGCGGCCCTTGCGGTGCATGATGTTCTTGAATTTGGAATGGCCGGCCATGGAGTCGCTCGCCAGATGTCGAATATGCTGAGGGGCGCCCTTTACTGGATGGCGCTTCCTCTGTCACGAGAGGGGAACCGCCCGAACGCGCCGGGGATTATGCGCAGGCAAGAATTGGAGACGCCGATGGCCGCCGCCGACGACACCTATCTGGACGAAGCCTATGACGAGGGCATCGATCACGCCCACGCCGGCGAGATCGTTCAGTGGTACGCCAAGCGGCCCGTCACGGTGTCGACGGCGGCGGCCACCAGCTCGCTGGTCGGCGCTTTTGCGCTGGGCGTGCTGACCACCATCGGCGCCCTGGCCGTGATGCGCCTCTACGACCGCGACTGAGCAGACGTCGCGCGAATCTTTCGCAAAAAGACTTCACCTCGGCGGTAAAGCCGGTCATCCTCCCTTTCCCAGAAGGAGGCGGCCTTGGCGCATCCCCGCAGGATGAACCGGATGATCGTCGTGCTCGGCGCGGCTGTCTTGGTGCTGGGCGGTTTCAGCCTCTACGCCCTGACCCAGGGGGCGCGCTTCGGACCCCGCCAGACCACGCCCGCCGAACGCGCGCTTGAGCAGGTGCGCGAACAGATGGGGCCGCAGGCCGAGGTCCGGCATGTCGAGGCCGGGCGCGGCAAGGCCGCCTGCGGCTACGCCGGGCTGAAGGGCAGTCGGGAGGCCGTGGCCTTCGTTTCCCGGCCCAACCGCATCCTGATGAGCCACGACCCGCTGACGGGCGAGTTCGCGACGCTGAAATCGCGCTACTGTCCGGGCTTCGACGCCCCGGCGCCCGCCGCCGTTTCCGGCAAGAGCTGAGACCATGACCGACCAACCCAGCGCCGGCCGGTTCGACGGCCGCGATCACCTGTTGCCCGTGCGGGTCTATTACGAGGACACGGACTTCACCGGCCTGGTCTATCACGCCAACTACGTCCGCTATTTCGAGCGGGGGCGGTCGGACTTCCTGCGTCTGGCGGGGGTAGGGCATGTCGACCTGCTGGAGCAGGAGGAGCCGCTGGCCTTCGTGGTGTCGGACCTGGCGATCAAATATCTGAAGCCCGCGCGGATCGACGACGCGCTGGCGGTGCGCACCCGCTATGAGGCGATCAAGGGACCGCGCCTGATCATCCGCCAGACGGTCGAGCGCGACGGCGACGTATTGTGCCGGGCCGACGTCGTCGCCGTCTGCATCCATCTGGACGGGCGTCCGCGCCGTCCGACGAAGCGGCTGATCGAACTGGTGACGCCCTGGCTGTCGGGGGAAACAGGATCGGCTCGGCAATAACGAGGTTGTCAGCCGGTAGGCTGATGACGCCGGGCGCGACGCCCGCTAGACCCGCCGCCATGAAACCGCCACGTCCGCCCGGTGCAAAAGGCGGATGAACGGACTCTTCGCCAAGGACCACGCATGACTCCGCCCGCCGACGCCTCCCTGCTGAATCCCATCGAGCTGTTCATGACCGCCGACTGGGTGGTCAAGACGGTGATGATCGGCCTGGCCGCGGCCTCGGTCTGGTCCTGGACCATCATCATCGACAAGGCGGTGCGGTTCTCGCGCATGAACGCCCGGGCGACCGAGTTCGAGAAGCAGGTCGAGAGCGGCCGCTCGCTGGAGGAGGTCGCCGCCCAGGCCGGGCCTCAGCCGGTCGATCCCCTGCCGCGCATGCTGGTGCTGACCCTGCAGGACTGGCGCGAGGCGCGCGCGCGCGGCGCCATGACGGACACGCAAGGGAACATGCTGATCGCCCGTATCGACCGGGCGCTGGATTCGGTCATCGCTCGGGAAAGCCAGAAGATCGAGAACGGTCTGGGCGTGCTGTCGGTGGTCGCCACGGCCTCGCCCTTCATCGGCCTGTTCGGCACGGTGTGGGGCATCATGAACGCCTTCGACAGCATTGCGGCGGCGGGCAACACCAATCTGACGACCGTGGCCCCGGCCATCGCCGAGGCCCTGTTCGCCACGGCCATCGGCCTGGCGGCGGCCATCCCGGCCTATATCGCCTTCAACGCCTTCTCGGTGTCGGCGGGCAAGTTCACGGGCCGTCTGGAGGCCTTTGCGGACGATCTGCAGTCGGCCATCGCCCGGCGTCTGGGCGCGCCTGCGACGCCTCCGCCCCCGCCCGCCGCCGCCGTCGTCCGACCTGAACCTGCGCCGGGGCGCCTGATCCATGGCCCTGGGTGGAGGAGGCGGCGGTGAAGCGCGCGGGCGCGGCCGTCGCCGCGCGCGCAAACGGCCGCTGAGCGAGATCAACGTCACGCCCCTGGTGGACGTCATGCTGGTGCTGTTGATCATCTTCATGATCTCGGCGCCCCTGCTGACGGTCGGGGTGCCGGTCGAACTGCCCAAGACCGAGGCCAGCGCGGTCGAGACGACTGACAAGCCGGTTACGGTGAGCATCGACCGGAACGGCGCCATCTTCATCGGCGAGGGCGAGGTCCGCTGGGAGCAACTGGCCCTGCGCGTGGCTGAAGAGGGCGGCGAGAACGCGCGCGACAAGGCCATCTTCATCCGCGCCGACGGCCGCGCCCCCTATCAGGCCGTGGCGCGCGTGATGGCGCGCCTGTCGGCCTCGGGCTTCACCAAGCTGAACCTGATCACCGACACCGCCGCCGACGAGCCGACGGAGGGCTGACGGACCTTGCGCCGCCCCAGCCCCGCCATCCTCGGCTCCATCGCCCTGCACGCGGGGGTGGTGGCGCTCGCCTTCGTGTCCTGGTCGTCGAAGGACGGGCCGAAGCCGTTGGTGAACTCCGTGCCGGTGTCGATCGTCTCGGACATCGAGATCGCCGCCGCGCCCGCCGACAATCCGCAGGAGGAGCCCTCGCTTGAGGATGGGGAGACGGCCCCGGTCGAGACCCCGCCCGAGCCGACTCCGCCCGAGCCGGACCCCACGCCGCCC
>NZ_GL883084.1:365402-369792 GCF_000204035.1 Brevundimonas diminuta ATCC 11568 | reverse complement strand
GCTCCGCGCCGCGCGCGACCGGGCCGCAGCTTGCCGCCCTGGGCGCCCAGGTGACGCCGAACTGGAACCTGAACTGCGACATGCCGGGCATGGACGACCTGGTGATCCGCGTGACGGTGCGGTTGAGCGCCGACGGCCAGATCATCGGCACGCCGCGCCTTCAGGACACCCGGAACGACCCGACCTGGCGCGCCGCATCCGAGGCCATGTTGCGCGCGCTGCGGGCGACCTCGCCCTTCACCGTGCCCGATGGCTTCCAGGCGCAGGAAGTGCCTTTCCGCTTTGAAACCAAGCGTCAATGCGGGAACCGTTAGGACGTAAATCGCCTATCACCCCAAAGTCGCCCAAATCCCCGTGAAGCTGGCGATCATCCGCCGCGCTGATGTTAAGAGGGGCGGCCAGCCTGACCGTAACGACCCGAAGGATCGACCCATGCGCCTGAACCGCCTTCTCGCCTCGGCCGCCGTGCTTGCGATGACCGCGCCCCTGGCGTTGGGCGGGTCCGTCCAGGCGCAATCCACCCCGGCCGTCGGGGCGCCGATGCAGGATGTGGTGGTGGACGAGGGCGTGCTGCGTCCCCTCCAGATCGCCGTCGTGCCCTTCACCGGCCAGAACGGGTCGCAGATTTCGGGCGTCATCAGCGGCAACCTGAAGCGATCGGGCTTCTTCGATCCGCTGAACCCGGCCAGTTTCGTGGAGACGGGCCTGACCCTGGCCAACGCCCCGAACTTCCCGCAGTGGACCTCCATCGGCGCCCAGGCGGTGCTGTACGGCGGGGTGACGCCGCGCGCGGACGGGCGGATCGACGTGGGCTTCCGCCTGTACGACCCCTATCGCCAGTGCCAGCTGGTCTCCTATCAGTTCACCGCCACGTCCGAGCAGTGGCGCCGCATCGCGCACAAGATCTCTGACGTGGTCTATCAGCGCCTGACCGGCGAGGCGGGCTTCTTCGATTCCCGCGTCCTGTTCGTGTCGGAGAGCGGCACCCAGCTGAACAAGCTGTCGCGCCTGACCATCGTCGACCAGGACGGCTACAACCCTGTCTTCCTGACCCAGGGCGACGAGGTGATCATGTCGCCGCGCTTCTCGGCCTCCAACCCCGACGAAGTGACCTATGTGGCGCTGGGCAAGGACTACAGCCGCATCTACCTCTACAATCTGTCGACCGGCCGCCGCGAAAGCCTGGGCGAGTTCGACGGCCAGGTTCTGGCCCCGCGCTTCTCGAACGACGGGTCGAAGATGGCCTTCTCGATCATCCGGGGCGGCAACACCGACGTCTATGTGATGAACCTGCGCAGCCGCCAGCTGTCGCGCCTGACGACCGATCCGGGCATCGACACCTCGCCGTCGTTCAGCCCCGACGGCAATCAGATCGTCTTCACCTCGGACCGTTCGGGTTCGGCGCGCCTCTACACCATGCGGGCGGACGGCTCGGGCCAGCGCCCGATCAGCCGCGGCGGCGGCAGCTACACCGCCCCGGCGTGGAGCCCGCGCGGCGACCTGGTGGCCTTCACCAAGCAGCAAGGCGGCCGCTTCCACATCGGCGTGATGAAGTCCGACGGCACGGGCGAGCGCATCCTGTCGTCCTCCTATTTCGAGGAAGGCCCGTCCTGGGCGCCGAACGGCCGCTACATCGCCTTCGCGCGTCAGAGCCCCGGCGGCGACACCCGTCTGTGGACCGTCGACCTGTCGGGCCGCGTCGTGTCTCAGGCGGGCTATGACGGACGCGGTTCGGACCCGGCCTGGTCGGGTCTGCTGGATGCGCCGCCGGTCAATCTGGGCATCGGCCAGGGCGCGGATTCCTGCCCGGCCTGACGGACTTACGGCTTCGTGAGATCACGAGCGGAGCCATTCCCATAAACTGTGCGTTATCGCGGCTGGCGCGGTGTTGCGCTGCGCGTTAGCAGCGCTCGCATACAGTCAAGCTAGAGGCGTCGGCCTCGAACCGAATGAGAAGGAGACGATCCATGAACACCTCCACCCTGATCCGGCTCGCCGCTGTCGGCGTCGCCATGGCCTCGCTGGCCGCCTGCACCAAGCCCAAGGTCGAGCCGGCCGTGCCGGTCGAAACGCCGCCGCCGGCCGTCGGCCCGCAGTATCCGACCGCCCCGACCGGCCCCGTCAGCGGCGGCAACGTCGGCGCCCCGGCGCCCGGCTCGGAGCAGGACTTCGTCGTCAACGTCGGCGACCGCGTCTACTTCGACCTGGACTCCTATTCGGTGCGCGCCGAGGCCCAGCCGCGTCTGGACGCCCAGGCCGCCTGGCTGGCCCGCTATCCGCAGGTCACGGTCCGTATCGAAGGCAACGCCGACGAACGCGGCACGCGCGAATACAACCTGGCCCTGGGCGCCCGCCGCGCCGAGGCCGTTCGCTCCTACCTGATCAGCCGCGGCGTTCCGGCCGCCCGCATCGACACCATCAGCTTCGGCAAGGAACGTCCGATCGCCGAGGGTTCGAACGAGTCGGCCTGGGCCCAGAACCGCAACGCCCGCACCGCCATCGTGTCGGGCGCGCCGCGCTAAACACGCGACGTAAAAAACAGACGGATCGAGGCGTCGGCGTAAGCCGGCGCCTCTTTTCTTTGCGCCTCCAGACGATCAAAGTCCGCCGCGAATCCTGGGGAGGGACAGCATGGATCTGGAAGCGGCGGGCGGAGCGGTGACGGCGGGCGTCATCGCCGGGGCGATCGAGAAGCCGACGGGCCATGCGGGCGAAGCTCACGGCGCCTGCGCCGACTGCGGGGCCGAGGTTACGGGCAACTTCTGCTCCAACTGCGGCCAGGCGGCCCATGTCCACCGCACCTTGCTGCATCTGGGCGAAGAGCTGCTGCACGGGGTCATGCATTTCGACGGCCGTCTGTGGCGCACCCTGCCGCTGTTGATCCTCAATCCGGGGCGGCTGACCCGCGAATGGGTGCAGGGCAAGCGGACCCGCTTCGTCTCGCCGCTGGCGATGTTCCTGTTCACCCTGTTCGTCATGTTCTTCGCCCTCAGCTTCATGCCGCATCAGGCGGTGACGCTGCCGTCCCTCTCGCAGCAGATCGAGGCCCAGAAGGAGGCGATAGTCGAAGCGGAGCAGGTCGCCGCCGCCGCCCGCAAGGAAGTCGATGCGGCGGAGGCGGCGATGGAGCCGTCGGACGGCTCGCCCCCGGCGTTCAACAGCGGCGCGCGGGCCGGCGCCGCCGCCGGCGCTCTGGCCGGAGCTGAAGCCGGCGTCATTGCCGAGAAGGCCAAGCTGGAGCGTCTGCAGAAGGACGCGATCGAGGGCCGCAAGGACGGTCTGGCCTCGGGCAGCTGGCAGGCCCAGGTGGCGGACATCGCCTCCAGCGTCGGCACGGACGGCCAGACCAACGGCCTGACCAAGACCGTCGCCAAGAAGCTGAAGAACCCGGACCTGGCGCTCTACAAGCTGCAGCAGACCATCTACAAATTCGCCTTCCTGCTGGTGCCGTTGTCCATCCCCTTCGTGGCCCTGATGTTTCTGTGGAAGCGGGGCTTCACCCTGTACGACCACGGGGTCTTCGTCCTCTATTCCCTGACCTTCATGTCCCTGCTGCTGATGGCGGTGGTGCTGGTCGCCACGACGCTGAAGGGAGCGGGCGCGGCGGCCGCGACGATCGCGGCCCTGATCGTGCCGGCGCACATGTTCGCCCAGTTGAAGGGCGCCTACAGCCTGAAGGTCTTTTCGACCCTGTGGCGGACGGTGGCGCTGCTGATTTTCTGCGAGATCGCGGCGACGCTGTTCATCGTCGCCATCATCTATCTGGGCCTCGGACATTGATCGGGGCCTTGCCGTCGCCGCAAATCGATGGGACGACAGGACCATGCTGAAGACGCCATTCCGCCTCACCAAACCCGCCGTCCTGACGGCGATCGGCCTGACCCTGATCGGGGGCGCCGTCGTCGCCCAGGTGCAGCCGATGGAGCCGATCCAGTGGGACAAGCGCCGCCTGGACCAGCTGGACCGCAACGTCCGCCGTCTGGAGCGCGCCCTGACCCAGCGCAACGCGGCCGGCGAGCCAGTGCTGGTCGAGACGGATCCCGAGGTCGTGGCCTTGCAAGGCCAGGTCTCGATCATGGAGCGCCGTCTGAGCGACGTGGAGCAGACGTTCCAGCGCATGAACGCCGACAGCGAGCGTCTGACCTTCCAACTGGACGAAGTCACGCGCGAGAACACGCAGATGAGCCGCCGCCTGCGCGATCTGGAAGGCCGCGTCGAGCGCGCCGAAAAGGCCGCCGAGGAAGCCGCTGAACTGAACGGGCCGATCGTCGCCCACTCGCCGACCGGCGACGCGGCGCAGGATCTGCAGGCCGCCATGCGTCTGGCGGGCGAGGACGCCGCGCGCGGCGGACGCGCGCTGGAGACCGTCATCGTCACCTGGCCGAACACG
>NZ_GL883084.1:350462-364704 GCF_000204035.1 Brevundimonas diminuta ATCC 11568 | reverse complement strand
CCGCTGGGCGGTTGGCGCAACTTTCCGACCTTGAGCGCGCCGTTCTGGCGCCCCTGCCGCCCGCCGCGCGCGCCGCTGCGCCGGTGCTGATCGATCCCGAAGGACGGCCGGTTCTGGCCTGGCGCGAGGCGTGTGTAAGGGCGCTGGCGTCGCGACGTCTGGCGCTCGCCCTGGCTGCGTTCGGGGGCGAAACGACGCAGGAAGACGGACTCTTTCAATCCCTTCATGGCGAAACGCCGCCGTCTGACCTATTTTCAGAGAAAGACTGCTGATCGACGGACCGAGCGCGGCCGCGTCGAGGAACCGAGGACCGAATGAACCTGCGCAATTTCGCCATCTGGGGCGTGATCCTTCTGGGACTGGTGACGGTCTATGCTGCGATCAGCCAGAACGGCGGCGCCCCCGCCATGCCGGGCGCCAAGGGCGCCGCGGCCGCCGGTCGCCCCGAACCCATCACCTATTCTCAGCTGATGACCGCCGTTGAGCGTCAGGAGATCAAGTCGATCGTCGCGCGCGGCGAGACGATCACCGGCGTCTTCAAGAACGACAGCAAATTCACCGCCGTGACGCCGGTGCCCAACGCCGAGCTGGTCGAGCAGATCCGTAAGTCCGGCGTCGAGGTCGAGACCAAGAGCACGCGCCAGCCGTGGTGGTCGGGCCTGCTGGGCCTGCTGCTGCCGGTGGCGCTGATCATCGGCTTCTGGCTGTTCATCATGAACCGCATGCAGGGCGGGGCGAAGGGCGCCATGGGCTTCGGCAAGTCCAAGGCCAAGCTGCTGACCGAGCACAAGGGCCGCAAGACCTTTGACGACGTCGCGGGCGTCGACGAGGCCAAGGACGAGCTGCAGGAGGTCGTCGACTTCCTGAAGGATCCGGCCAAGTTCCAGCGTCTGGGCGGCAAGATCCCCAAGGGCGCCCTGCTGGTCGGCCCTCCGGGTACGGGTAAAACCCTGCTGGCGCGCGCGGTGGCGGGCGAGGCGGGCGTGCCCTTCTTCTCGATCTCGGGTTCGGACTTCGTGGAGATGTTCGTCGGCGTCGGCGCCAGCCGCGTGCGCGACATGTTCGAACAGGCCAAGAAGAACGCGCCGTGCATCATCTTCATCGATGAAATCGACGCCGTGGGCCGTCACCGCGGCGCCGGCCTGGGCGGCGGCAACGACGAGCGCGAGCAGACGCTGAACCAGCTGCTGGTCGAGATGGACGGCTTCGAGGCGTCCGAGAACATCATCCTGATCGCCGCGACCAACCGTCCCGACGTGCTGGACCCGGCCCTGCTGCGTCCGGGCCGCTTCGACCGTCAGGTCGTGGTGCCCAACCCTGATGTCTCGGGTCGCGAGCGCATCCTGCGCGTTCACATGAAGGACGTGCCCTTGGCCGCCGATGTGAATGTGAAGACCCTGGCGCGCGGCACGCCGGGCTTCTCGGGCGCGGACCTGGCCAACCTGGTCAACGAGGCGGCCTTGATGGCGGCCCGCAAGGACCGTCGCATGGTCACGCACCGCGACTTCGAGGACGCCAAGGACAAGGTCATGATGGGCTCCGAGCGGAAGTCCATGGCCATGAACGAGGAAGAACGCCGCCTGACCGCCTATCACGAGGCCGGTCACGCCATCGTCGCCATCAACGTCAAGATGGCCGACCCGGTGCATAAGGCGACCATCGTCCCGCGCGGCCGCGCCCTGGGGATGGTGATGCAGCTGCCGGAAGGCGACCGCTACTCTATGAAGTTCCAGCAGATGATCGACCGCATCGCTATCATGGCGGGCGGCCGCGTCGCCGAGGAGCTGATCTTCGGACCGGAGAGCATCACCTCGGGCGCCAGCTCGGACATCGAGCAGGCGACCAAGCTGGCGCGGGCCATGGTCACGCGCTGGGGCTTCTCCGAGAAGCTGGGCACGGTGGCCTATGGCGAGAACCAGGAAGAGGTTTTCCTGGGCCATTCGGTGTCGCGCAGCCAGAACGTCTCGGAAGAGACGGCCCGCATCATCGACGAAGAGGTCCGCCGCATCGTCACCGAAGGTTGGGAAGAGGCGCGCCGCATCCTGACCGAGAAGGCGGGCGACCACGAGAAGCTGTCGCAGGCCTTGCTGGAGTACGAGACCCTGTCGGGTGACGAGATCAAGGATCTGCTGGAGAACGACCAGCCGCCCAAGCGCGACGACGAGAACGATACGGTCGTCGGTCCGTCGCTGTCGGTCCCGGCCACGCCGGAAGACGAGGCGGCGCCGCAGGCCGAGCCCGCCGTCCAGCCCGCGACGAGCGCGTAGAGCCTGTCCGGCAAGCCGATATGAAAAGGGGCGCGTCCGTCGGACGCGCCCCTATTTTTGCTCTGATCGAAAGCGGTTCAGCCTACGGCCGCTTCGGCGTCCTCGACCTTGACTAGGGTCAGCTTGCGCGCAGCGCCGGAGGTGTCGGGCCAGTTGATCGACTGGCCTTCCTTCAGGCCGATCAGTCCCGCCCCGACATAGGACAGGATGGAGACGCGCCCGGCGTCGATATCGGCGTCCTTGGGCAGCACCAGCTGGACGCGACGCACCTCGGGGCTGTGGTCGTCGACGTACTGAAGCCAGCGGTTCAGGGTGACGACGTTCTTGGGCATGGCCTTGGGCTCGCACACCTTGGCGCGGTCCAGTTCCTGTTGCAGCAGGCCGGCGGGGCCTGAGCCGGGCAGGTCGCCGACCAGGCGGTCCAGGGCGTCGAAGTCGTCGCTGCGAAGCGTGATGGCGGGCAGGGCGCCCTTGCGGGGGGTGGTCATGAGGAAAACTCTCTGGAAATTCGGGCGACGTCAGGCGGCCGAGGGGCCGTCGTCGTCGGGCTGTTCTGGATCGGCATGTTCGGGGTCGGACGGCGCCCCGGGCGCGGTCGGTCTCCGAAAAGGAATGATGTCGGCGCCGCGCGGCGGTTCGCCGGGACGGCTGTCGTCCGTAGTGTCTGGGCGGCGTGTCATGGCGCAAATCTACGCGAGCGGCTTCAGGCCGGCGCGGTCCTGCAAAATGAATGGGGGAAACAGGAGACTTAAAGCAACTTGGTCCCGTAACGGGCGCCCGGCGCAAGGCGCACGGCGGACCGCTACGGGTTAAAGGCCTTCGACGCGGCGTCCCGCGTGGGTGAGGCGTCGAGCCTGGCTGACGAAGCGTTCCATTGCCTTTAGAGGCTGGACCCAGGCGCGGTGAAAGTCAAACTGCGGCCTCTGGAGTCGATGTCGCATGACCCATCAATCCCTCGTGAAGCCGCCGCTCGTCATGGGCATCGTCAACGTCACGCCGGACAGCTTTTCCGACGGCGGGCGCCACGCCACGGCCGAGGCGGCGCTGGTTCACGCCCTGAAGTTGATCGAACAGGGAGCCGACGTTTTGGACGTGGGCGGAGAAAGCACGCGCCCCGGTTCGGATCCGGTTGATGAGGCCGAAGAGATCGCCCGCGTCGCGCCCCTGATCGCCGAGATCCGCGCGCGCTGGGGCGGCCGGATCAGCATCGACACCATGAAGCCCGCCGTCGCCCGCGCCGCCGTCGCCGCCGGGGCGACGATGTGGAACGACGTCACGGCCCTGAACCATGAGCCCGACAGCCTGGCGACCGCCGCCGAACTGGGCTGCGAGGTGGTGCTGATGCATATGAAGGGCGCGCCCAAGACGATGCAGGACGACCCGCGCTATGACGACGTCGTGGCCGAGGTCGTCGCCTTTCTGGCGGCGCGGGCCGAGGCGGCCGTGGCGGCGGGTATCGCGCGCGAGAAGATCTGGCTGGACCCCGGCATCGGCTTCGCCAAGACGACGGCCCACAATCTGACGCTGACGGCGCGACTGGGCGCCCTGGTCGATCTGGGCTTTCCGGTCCTTTACGCCGCCAGTCGCAAGCGTCTCATTCAGGGCGTGGACGCCGCGGCGATAGAGACGGGCGATCGTCTGGGCGGCTCTCTGGCCCTGGCGCTGGAGGGCGGGCGGCGCGGCGCCCGCATGGTGCGGGTCCACGACGTGCGCGAAACGGTCCAGGCTCTGAAGCTTCAGGCGGCGGTGACGGCGGCCGGTTAGGCCTCAGCCCTTCCAGTCAGGCAGCACCTGATCGGGGAAGCGATCGACGATGAATGTCGGCTCGATCGCCCGCTCCAGCCACAGCTTGGCGCCGGCTAGAACCAGGGTGAAGCCTTCCATGGCGTCCAGCGCGGCCTTCGCCCCTTCGTCCGTGGCGGGAAAGCCCCGGTTGAAGATTTCGACCCAGGTCGTCTTGCCGCGCGCTTCGAAGCGCCATTCGACCTCGGTCGGCTGATCATCCAGGTTCCAGTCGACAAGAATTCGCCGGTTAACCTGAACATCCTTGACCAGGACACGCGTCGAAACGCCGTACATCCCCCAGGTCCATGTCACGGTCGCCCCCTGTGACAGGCGACGATCGCCGTGTGTGAACCAGAACCACGACGTCACCCCTGGTTCGGTAAAGGCTTGATAAACCTCATCGATGGGGCGTCGAATAAGTATTCCAGTATGAACTGTGGGCGTCGACATGCAGACCCATTCTCTTTGGGAATCGAGGCGGCAACGCTTGTAGTCGAGTAATTGTTTCTGTGGCGTGAATAAAAGAATGCAACCTGAGTGATAACTCAATATCGACGAACATTACCATGTGTAAATATTTATAGTGATCGTTGTTCGTGCATGCTTTTGTGGTGATGGACTGTCCTGTGGGCGCGGAGTGCTGGGATCGGCTGGTGCTTGCGTTGCAAGGGCAGGCGGCCTCTTGTCTGAATGGGCGCCATCCGCCATTCAGCCGTCATGTCTTGGCTTCTGTCTCTTAATCCCTGGCTGGTTCTCGTGGTGGCGGGGCTGTTCGAAGTGGGCTGGGCGTCCGGCGTCAAATACGTCGGCGTGCAGCGGCCGCTGATCTCGCTGGGCGTGGCCGTAGCCTTGGCCGCCAGCATGGTCGGGCTGTGGGCCGCGACGCAGCGCCTGCCGGTCGGCACGGCCTATGCCGTGTGGACGGGCATCGGCGCCGTGGGCGCGGCCGTGGTCGGGGTGGCCGTCTATGGCGAGCCGGCGACGGCGGTGCGGGCGGTCTGCATCCTGCTGATCGTCGCGGGCATCGTCGGGCTGAAGCTGTTCTCGGGCGTGACGGTATGAAAGGCCGGGTGCTGATCCTGGCGGGCTCGGATTCCGGCGGCGGCGCAGGCATCCAGGCGGACATCAAGGCCGTGACCATGCTGGGCGGGTTCGCCGCCACGGCGATCACCGCCATCACCATCCAGAACACCCTGGGCGTTCACGGCGTCCACCCCGTGCCGCTGGAGGTGATCGAGGCCCAGGCCACGGCGGTGCTGGACGACATCGGCGCCGACGCCCTGAAGACCGGCATGCTGGGCTCGGTCGAGGTGGTGAAGAGGGTCGCCGGTTTGATCGACTATGCGGGGGGCGTTCCGGCCGTGGTCGATCCCGTCATGATCGCCAAGGGCGGCTCGCCCCTGCTGGAGGACCGCGCCGTCGAGGCCGTCCGCCGCCTGATGGTTCCGCGCGCGGCCCTGCTGACCCCCAATGCGCCGGAGGCCGAGGCCCTGACCGGGCTGGAGGTCGCCGATCTGGACGGCCAGCGCCGCGCGGGCGAGGCGCTGTTGAACATGGGCGCGCGGGCGGTTCTGATGAAAGGCGGCCATGTGCCGGGCGCGACGGTGGTCGACCTGTTGCTGACAGCCGACGGCGAGACGGTGCTGGAGAGCGAACGGATAGAGACGCGCCACACGCACGGCACCGGCTGCACCCTGGCCAGCGCCTGCGCGGCGGGGATCGCCAAGGGGCTGCCCCTGCCGGTCGCGGTGGCGGAAGCCTGGGCCTATGTCGCCGAAGCCATCCGCCGCGCGCCCGGCCTGGGTCAGGGTCACGGTCCGCTGGATCACGCCTGGCCGGTGCGGGGCTGAGGCCGCTTGGCGCGGCGCCGGAATCGCCCTCACAGGACGGCATGACCCTGGAAGCTCGCCTGACCGAGATCGTCCGCGCCGACGCGGGCCTGATGCACGTATTGACCGTGATGCGGGAACTGGATCTGCCCGACTGGCGGCTGTTCTCCGGCGCCGTCTATCAGGCGGTGTGGAACGCCCAGACAGGCCGCCCGGTCGGCTATGGGATCAAGGACTACGACATCGGCTATTTCGACGCCGACACCTCCTGGGACGCCGAGGACGTCGTCATCAAGCGCGTCGCCGCCGCCTTTGAGCCGCCCCTGCGCGATCAGGTCGAGGTGCGGAACCAGGCGCGGGTCCATCTGTGGTTCGAAGACAAGTTCGGCGAGCCCTATGACCCCTTGACCTGCACCGACGACGCCCCGGCCCGCTTCGTGGCTCCGGCCTTCGCCGTGGGCGTGCGGCTGGAGGCGGACGACGCGATCAGCGTGGTCGCGCCCTTCGGACTGGAGGACGTGTTCGCCATGACCATCCGCCCCAATCCGACGCGCGGCCTTGCCAAGGGTTGGGAACGAGTGATCGCCAACGCTCGCGGCCGCTGGCCCGAGATCACGGTCGTCGACGGGGCTCAGCCGACGGCGTAGCGCGCGGTGATCCCGTCCGGCTGGAAGTCGTGGGCGGCCAGCCGGTCCAGCGAGGCGAGGACGCGCGCGGCGAAGGCGTCGGGGTCGCCCTCCTCGACGGCGGGCCGCAGCCAGTCGGTGACGACGGCGCGCGCCGGATAGGTTCCGACCGGGCCGGGCGCGCTCAGGGCGACCTCGATCCCCTCAGCGATCCAGCCCGCCACGGTGATGAAGAAGTCCATCCCGAGCAGAAAGTCCGAACGGCGCAGGACATAGAGGGTGATGATCCCGTCCTCGACCCCGTCAGGCCGCACGATCACGCCGCTGCGGTCGGGACGCCAGTCGTCGGACAGTTCGACCGCCCGCCACAGGCAGAACCAGACCCGACAGGTCTGCGGCCGGATCTCATGCACGGAACACCCCGCGCCGTCGACGCAATAGGCGCACAGTTCGCCCGTCGGCTTGGCCAGTTCGGGCAGGTCCAGCGGGATCACGCGGCAGCATTCGACGCAGCCGCCGCAGGTGCGCTCAGGAAGAAGGGGCAGGGACATGGCCGCCGTCTAGCGCAGGTCGGGCGCAAATGCGCGGGCTTTGACGGAGCTCTGGCGCACGGGGCGCCCCGCCCTGCGACCCGCCGGACCGCAGGGCGGGGCCATGCATCAGGCGCGCGCGGCCTGGCTGCGGGTCGAGGGCAGGCGCAGATAGGCTTCCAGCGAGTCGTCGAACGCCTTCATCCAGGGCACATGGTGACGCGCCGCCAGCGTGCCGGTCAGGACCGAGCGATAGCATTTGTCGCGATAGCCCATGATGTCGGCCTTCTTGTCCTTCTTCCACTGCAGGAAGATCCGGTTGATGTTGTCGATGTCGAGATCCGGATAGTCGGTCTGGGCGATCAGGCGCTTGATGTATTCGCCCTGGTATTCAAAGGCCTCGGCATCCGTGCGGATTTCGACCTCCTTCTCGCGCCAGTGGTCGTTGGCGGCCTCCATGTCCGCGCGCGACGGCAGCTGGATGCGGTCCATGATGATGTCGCGCGTCAGCCAGGCCTGGGCGTCGAACATGTTGAAGCTGTACCAGAGATCCTGCATCCCCAGGTAGAACAGCTTGGGATTGGGCGTGAAGGCCACGCCTTCATACAGGTTCAGCGGCCACAGACGGTTGCTGGTCTTCAGGCGCAGTTCGTCCGGCAGGAAGGGGAAGTGGTGCTTGTAGCCGGTGCACAGGATGATGGCGTCGACGTCGCGGCGCGTGCCGTCGCTGAAGTGGGCGGTCTTGCCGTCCACGCGCGTCAGGCAGGGCTTTTCCTCCCAGCCCTTGGGCCAGTCATAGCCCATAGGCCGGCTGCGATAACTGGTCGTGACTGATTTCGCGCCGTATTTGTAACATTGGGAGCCGATGTCCTCTGCCGAATAGCTGGAGCCGATCAGCAGCACGTCCTTGCCCTTGAACTCGGCCGCGTCGCGGAAATCGTGGGCGTGCAGGATGCGGCCGGGAAACAGGTCGAAACCCGGATAGGACGGCGCGTTCGGCGTCGAAAAGTGGCCGGTGGCGACGATCACATGGTCGAACGTCTCGGTGGTGCGGCGACCGGCCGAATAGTCCTTGGCCGTCACGGTGAACCGGCCCGACGCCTTGTCGAAGACCACGTCCTTCACAGCGGTGTTGAACCGGATGTACGGGCGAATGTTCGCCTTGTTCACCCGGCCTTGGATATAGTCCCACAGGACTTCGCGCGGCGGATAGGAAGAGATCGTCTTCTTGAAATGCTCGTCGAAGGTGTAGTCTGCGAACTCAAGGCATTCCTTGGGGCCGTTCGACCACAGGTAGCGGTACATGCTGGCGTGAACGGGCTCGCCGTTCTCATCGATGCCGGTGCGCCAGCTGTAGTTCCACATGCCGCCCCAGTCCTTCTGCTTCTCGTAACAGACGATCTGGGGGATGTCCGCGCCCTTGTCGCGGGCCGACTGGAAGGCGCGGAGCAGGGCCAGTCCCGAAGGGCCGGCGCCGATGATGGCGATACGTTTTTGCTTGGGCATATTCACTCTGGGCTGATGGGTCAGAGGCCCCGGCGCAGGGCGGCGCTGCGGCCGCAAATCACACGGGGCGAACGAAGGGCCGAACCGCCAGCACTCCCAATATATGGAATGAGGTCATGGAATCGGCGCGCGAAAATATAAAATCGTCTTAATATTTTAGAGTTCATACTTATCGGATTGAGTGTTTATCTTTATAATTCTTCGATTGATCGGCAACATCAGAACAAATGTCTTTTTAGCGAATATGAAGAAATATTCTCCAAGTTGTTCTCATATTGTCATTTCAATCCTTCGATTATGAAACAATGTTGGCCTGATCGCAAATTTCGACCACCGAAGCACAATTTCAAGGCGCGTCCGAAAAGTCGTTTCTTCCCGCTGTCAGGGCGTTTGGCGGGGTGCGAGCGCGCCGCTAGCCCGTGCGCTTCGTCCGACTCGAGGACGATGGGGCGGTTGGCGTGCAGCGGCGGCCCGCCGTCCTGCATTCCCGCTGAATTCCGAAGAGAATCCGGCTAGACTCAGCCCATGCATGGTCGTTTTCCGATCCTCTACATCGCCGAGGCGGACGCCGAGGAGGCGGTCCTGTCGTCGGGCGTGTTGGCCCAGTTGGTCGAGGCCATCCCTCAGGCGACCTTCACCGTCGTCGGCTCGCCGGCCAGCGCGCCGCTGTTCGCCGACCTGCCGCGTCTGCAGCGGCTGATCACCCTTGACCGCGACGGGCGCTGGGACTGGATCGCCCTGTGGAACCAGGTGCGCGAGACCAACTGGGGGCTGGTGGTCGACATGCGCGGCTCGACCCTGTCGGGCAAGCTGCGGCGCCAGCGTCGGGCGGTTCGGGGCAAGACCCTGCCGGGCGTGCATCTGGTGGAGCAGGCGGCGCGGACCCTGCAACTGGACGAGATTCCGCCGCCGAAACTGTTCATCGCACGGGATGCGCAGGAAGCGGCCGACGCCCTGATCCCGCCGGGCGAAGGTCCGATCCTGGCCGTCGGGCCGGGCGCAGACTGGATCGGCAAACGCTGGCCCGCCGATCGCTACGCCAAGGTCGCCATCTCCCTTCTGGGCGAGGGCGGGCCGCTGGCGGGCGGACGGCTGATGATCGTGGGCGAGGAGGCGGACCGCGACGCGGCCCAGACCGTCCGCTCGGCGGTCAAGCGCGACCGGGTGATCGAACTGCAGGGGCGGCTGACGCGCCTGCAGACGGCGGCGGCCCTGTCGCACGCGGACCTCTATCTGGGCGGCGACTCCCTGTGGACCCAGCTGGCCGTGGCGGCGGGCGTTCCGGCAGTGGCGGTGTTCGGCCCTTCGGACGAGACGCTGAAACGCCCGTGGACCGGCGTCGCCGTACGCGGCCCGCGCACCCTGGATGAGTTCCGCGAACTGGACCCGCGCCTGAACCAGCACATCCAGCACATGATGGACCTGCCCTATGAGCGGGTGCTGAAGGCGGCGAAGAAGCTGCTGGCCGAACGGACGGCCTGATCGCCCTCGGCTTGCGTCTCCAAGCCTTCGGCGCGCATAAGCGCCGGAACTTCAGGAGATGCGCGCGATGACCCAGACCTATGACCTGATCGTTCGGGGCGGCGAGGTGGCCAACCACGCCGGGCGCGGCAAGGCCGACGTCGGCGTCATCGACGGCCGCATCGCCTTCATCGGCGACCTGTCTCAGGCCTCGGCCGGAGAGGTGTTCGACGCCACCGGCCTGACCGTCCTGCCGGGCGTCATCGACACCCAGGTCCACTTCCGCGAGCCGGGGCTGGAATGGAAGGAAGACCTGGAGACCGGCAGCCGCGCGGCGGCTCTGGGCGGCGTCGTCGCCGTGTTCGAGATGCCGAACACCAACCCCAATACGACCGACCCCGACACCATGGCCGACAAGCTGGCGCGGGCGAAGGATCGGATGTGGACCGACCACGCCTTCTACGTCGGCGGCACGCATGAGAACGCCGAGCATCTGGCCGATCTGGAGCGCCTGCCGGGCTGCTGCGGGGTCAAGGTCTTCATGGGCGCCTCGACCGGCGACCTGCTGATCGCCGACGACGAGGGCGTGCGCAAGGTGCTGTCGAACGTCCGCCGCCGCGCCACCTTCCACTCCGAAGACGAATACCGCCTGGTTGAGCGCCGCAACCTGGCCCGCACCGGCGACTGGACCAGCCACCCCGAGGTCCGCGACGCCGAAAGCGCCATCATGTCCACCCGCCGTCTGGTGGGCCTGGCCAAGGAGACCGGCGCCCGCATCCACGTCCTGCACGTCACGACGAAGGACGAGATGGAGTTCCTGCGTTTCCACAAGGACGTCGCCACGGTCGAGATCACGCCCCAGCACCTGACGCTGGCCGCGCCGGAAGCCTATGAACGCCTCGGCGCCTACGCCCAGATGAACCCGCCGATCCGGTCGCAGGAGCATGTCGACGCCCTGTGGCTGTGGGGCATGCAGCAGGGCGTGGCCGATGTGCTGGGCTCGGACCACGCGCCGCACACCAAGGAAGAAAAGTCCAAGCCCTATCCGGCTTCGCCTTCGGGCATGCCGGGGGTGCAGACCTTGGTGCCGCTAATGCTGACCCATGTGGCCAACGGGCGGCTGTCGCTGGAACGCTTTATCGACCTGACCTCGGGCGGGGCGCAGCGGGTGTTCGGCACCGCCAACAAGGGCCGGATGGCCGTCAGCTATGACGCCGATCTGACCATCGTCGACCTGAAGGCGAAGAAGACTATTACGCACGACCAGCAGGCCACGCGCTGCGGCTGGACCCCCTTCGACGGCTTCGAGGCTACCGGCTGGCCGGTCGCCACCATCGTGCGCGGCCGCGTGGTGATGAAGGACGGCGAACTGATCGGTCAGGCCCACGGCCAGCCGGTGCGATTCCAGGAAACGCTGGCGGGGTGAGCGGCCCAAAGCCCCAACTCGGCCTGATCGGCTTCGGCGCCTTCGGGCGGCTGACGGCGAAGCATCTGTCGCCGGGGTTCGACATCCTCGCCCATGATCCGGCGGCCAGCGACGACGAGGGGCTGGCGCGGCTGACCGCGCTGGAAGAGGCCGCCGCCTGTCCGGTGGTGGTGCTGGCCGTGCCGGTCGGCGTGTTGGCGGAAACGGTCGCGGCGATCGCGCCGCACCTGACGCCGGGGGCGTTGGTTCTCGACGTCGGCTCGGTGAAGGTGAAGCCGGCCAAGGTCATGCTGGACGGCCTGCCTGACGGCGTCGGCATCGTCGGAACCCACCCCCTGTTCGGCCCCCAGAGCGGCAAGGACGGCATTGCGGGGCTGAGGATCGCCGTCTGTCCGGTGCGCGGCGACAAGGCGGCGTGGCGCGTGGCCGCCTTCTGCAGGAAGGCGCTGGGGCTGAAGGTCTTCGTCGTCACGCCCGAAGATCACGACCGCGAGGCGGCGACGGTGCAGGGCCTGACTCATCTGATCGCCAAGGTGCTGCTGGCGATGGAGCCGCTGCCGACGCGCATGACGACGACCAGCTTCGAGCGCGTCATTCAGGGCGTCGACATGGTCCGCCACGACAGCGCAGCGGTGTTCCGCGCCATCGAACACGACAACCCCTTCGCCGCCGAAGTCCGCCGCCGCTTCTTCGACCTGGCAGAACAGGCGCGGTCGGAACTGGACGATTAGGGCCTAGCGCGGTTTCAGGATGAAATCCGCCACGGCGGGCGCGACTTCGGCGCCCAGGGGAATGGAGGCGTCGCCATAGGTCGCGGCGTTGCCGGCGCGGTCCATCGGAGCCGGGCGCAGGACGTGGTTAAGGCCGTCGAAGATTACGACCTCAGCCCTGGATTGGGACTTCGCCAGGCGCTCCGCATTGGACAGGGGCACCTGAATGTCGGTGGAGCCGTGACCGAGCAGGACCGGACGGTCGTATTCAGCGATCAGCGCTTCGGGATCGACCATTAAGTAGGTGATCAGGTAGGGCTGGACCGACGGGCGGAACAGGGCGGCCAGGGCGGGCGGCGTCTGGGCGACGGTGCGGCCCGCTTCCAGTTCGTCCAGAATGGCGAAGGCGTTGGCCTTCATGGCTTCGGGCAGGGCGGCCTCAAGCTGGCGGCGTACGGCGACGCCCGCACGCTCACCGACGGGCGACAGCAGGACCAGGCCGCAGACCAGAGGGTTGTCGGCCGCCGCGGCCTGTCCGACCAGCGCGCCTTCGCTGTGTCCGATCAGCCAGACGCAAGGTTGGCCTGTCCGCTCCGCCGTCAACCGGGCCCAGGCCTTGGCGTCGTCGATCATGGTGTCGAAGGTCAGGCTGGCCTCGTTCGTCGCCGCCGCCGCGCTGGCGGCGATACCGCGCTTGTCATAGCGGACGGTCGCCACGCCGCGCTCGGCCAGGCCTTCGGCAAGTTGGCGATAGACGCCGCCCGTCACGCCGATTGGGCTGTTCCCATCGCGGTCGGTCGGGCCGGAACCGGCGATGATGACGGCGGCGGCGCGTGTCTGATCTTCTGGTGCCAGCAGGGTTCCGTGCAGGGGGGCGGGCGTCGAGGCCAGCTCGACCGGCGTCGAAACCGGCGAGAGCAGCAGGGCGGCGGCGAGGGTCAGCATGCTTGTCTCCGTCTTGAGATCAGAAGGGCTGGCGGTCGGGATCGGTGCGCCACACGCGCCAGCTTTCGAACACCGACCAGACGGCGGCGATCAAGACGCCGCCGATCAGCAGGCCGAAACCCAGGGGCTGGGGCGCGACGGGGGCGGTGATCAGGCCGAGCACGCCCAGCCAGAAGAAGAGGCGGCCCGCCAGCCGGTTGGAGCGATCCCAGGCCAGGCGGCTCTTGTAATTCCAGGGGGTGCGCAGGCCGACGATGGGATTGGGCGCGACCCGGCCCATGAAGGCGCCCATGACCGCGAACAGCAGGCTCATCAGGGCGGCGATCAGGGTCATCGATGGAGCCGCTTGCGACGCAGCGTGGCCCAGGATCGTCCAGACTATGAAGGCGCTGACGCCGCCAATGGCCAGCAGCGAGACGAGTTGGCCGACCTCCAGCCCGCGCCGCCGGGCGGTGTCAGGCGTGCGCTTGGCGTACCAGCTCATCGGTCCGGCCGTGATCGCGGCCATGAAGGCCATGAAACCGATCACGCCGGCCAGTTCGTTGCGGTCGCCCCAACGATCGGGTTGGCCGTGGATGTCGAAGTGCATGGGCAGGGGCGTGGTCGGACCAGCGGTCAGAACCCAGACGGCGAGGGCGACGAGGCCTGCGATCGTCAAGGCGGTGAAGGCGTCCAGCACCGTGAAGCGGATCCTGGTCATTTCGGCGTCTCCTTCTCGTCCGTTCTGCCTGTTCCGCTGAGGTCCATCAGAAAGGCCAGGGCCTCCTCGACCGCCGAAATCTCCAGCCGATAGCGGATCGACTGGCCGTCGCGCTCAGGGCTGACCAGACCGGCTTCCTTCAGCGCGTTGAGGTGGCCGGTGATGGTCGGCCAGCTCATGTCGAAGGCGGCGGCGATGTCGCCGGACGCCAGCGGTCCCTTGCGCAACATGGCGATGATGCGCCGCCGCACCGGATGGGAGAGGGCCTTGAACAGGCTGTTCATAGGGAAGAGGATAATTAGGAAATATCCTAAATACAAGCCGCGTTTGGTCGAGGCTCACTCTCAAACTGGCGTCTGCTGGGATGAGCGGGAGAAGATGAGTTGTCCTTTCCGGGATGACGGGGGGAGACGGGCGGCCTATGGCTTGGCTTGGTTCATTGGCGTGAGGCAGGCAT
>NZ_GL883084.1:341355-350244 GCF_000204035.1 Brevundimonas diminuta ATCC 11568 | reverse complement strand
GCCGTTCAGGCTGATGTGACCGATCGTGCGGCCGTGGACGCCATGGTGGCGAAGGTTCAGGCCCATTTCGGCGGCCGGGTCAGCACCGTGGTCAACAATGCGCTGGACTACAGCTTCAACGGCGACGCCCGCGCCCAGATGGCCGATATTCCATGGGAAGACATGGAGCGTCAGTTCGCGACCGTGATCCGCGGCGCCCTGAACGTCATTCAGGCGACGGCGCCGGGCATGGGCGCGCAAAAGTTCGGTCGGGTGGTCAATATCGGCACCAACCTGTTCCAGAATCCGGTCGTGCCCTATCACGACTACACGGCCGCCAAGGCCGCCCTGCTCAGCCTGACGCGAACGGCGGCGGGCGATCTGGGGCCGTCGGGGATCACGGTCAACATGATCTCGGGCGGGCTTCTGCGGACGACCGACGCCAGCGCCGCGACGCCCGAAGCGGTGTTCGACCTGATCGCCGGCATGACCCCGCTGCGGTCCGTCACCACGCCGGAAGAGTTCGCCGATGCGGCCCTCTTCTTCGCCTCGCCGTGGAGCCGGGCGGTGACGGGGCAGAATCTGGTGGTCGACGGCGGGCTGGTGCGGGATTAAGTCGGCCCGACAGTAAAGCCTCAGCCAGGACGGACATCATGAGCGGCGTCATTCTGATTACCGGAGCCACCTCGGGCATCGGCCGGGCGGCGGCGCGTCGCTTCGCCGGCGCGGGCTGGAAGGTGATCGCCACCGGCCGCCGTCAGGAGCGTCTGGACGAACTGGTCGCCGAACTGGGCGCGGACCGGGTCCACGCCGCGCCGTTCGACATGCGGGACGAAGCCGCCATCGACGCGGCGCTGGACGCCCTGCCCGAGGGCTTCCGCGACATCGACGTGCTGATCAACAACGCCGGGCTGGCGCTGGGCACGGCGACCGCGCAAGAGGCTGATCTGGCCCAGTGGCGCCAGATGATCGACACTAACATCACCGGCCTGGTGACGCTGACGCACCGCCTTCTGCCGCGCCTGATCGCGCGCAAGGGGGCGATCCTGAACATCAGTTCGGTGGCGGCGACCTATCCGTACAAGGGCGGCAACGCCTATGGCGGGACCAAGGCCTTCGTGCGCCAGTTCTCGCTGGGGCTGCGCTCAGACCTGCACGGGACGGGGGTGCGCGTCACCTCCATCGAGCCGGGCATGGCCGAGACGGAGTTCACCCTGGTCCGCACCGGCGGCGACCAGGCGGCGTCCGACGCCCTCTATGGCGGGGCGGCCCCGATGACCGGCGAGGACATCGCCGAGACCCTGTTCTGGGTCGCGACCCTGCCTGCGCATCTGAACGTCAATGCGCTGGAGCTGATGCCGGTCAGCCAGTCGTTCGCCGGCTTCCAGGTGGCGCGCGACTGAGGTTGGTCAGGCCGTCCGGCTTCTGCTGATCGGACGGTCATCCGGTCTAGGTGAATTCCTGAAACCGACCCTGATGAACCATCCGGCATCGGATTAGCGTGGCTGCGTGCCTGTCCTGTCGACAGGTTTTCGCCGTGTCCGGCCTATTCACGAAGAGCCTCATGACCAGCCCCATCCTACCCGTCGCAGCCCGTCTGGATCTGGCGTTCGAATATGGAAAGGGCGCCTGGCTCTATGACCAGGACGGCAAGGCCTATCTGGACTTCGCATCGGGGATCGCGGTGAACGCCTTGGGCCATTGCCACCCGCACCTGGTGCGGGCGCTGAAGAAGCAGGCGGGCAAGATCTGGCACACCTCCAACACGGTGCGCATTCCCGAGGGCGAACGGCTGGCGCAGCGGCTCGTCGACAGCACCTTCGCCGAAGTGGTCTATTTCGCCAACTCGGGCGGCGAGGCCAATGAGGCGGCGGTCAAGATGGCGCGCCGTCGCCACGCCGTGGCGGGTCGGCCGGAGCGGTATCGCATCGTCACCTTCGAGGGGGCCTTTCACGGGCGCACCCTGGCCATGATCGCCGCCACCGGCCACCCGCCCTACATCGAAGGTTTCGGCCCCAAGGTCGAAGGTTTCGATCAGGTCCGGCTGGACGACTGGGACGCGCTGGAGGCGGTTGTCACGGACCAGACCGCCGCCCTGATGATCGAGCCCATCCAGGGCGAAGGCGGACTGCGCGTCGTCAAGACCGAGACCCTGGAGCGGTTGCGGCGCATGTGCGACGAGCGCGGCATGCTGCTGATCCTCGACGAAGTTCAGTCGGGCGTGGGCCGCACCGGCCGGTTCTTCGCCCATGAATGGAGCGGGATCGTCCCCGACATCGTCACGGTGGCCAAGGGCATCGGCGGCGGCTTTCCCATGGGCGCTTGTCTGGCGACGCGCCATGCGGCGGAAGGGATGACCCTGGGCACCCACGGCACCACGTTCGGCGGCAACCCCCTGGCCATGGCGGTCGGCAACGCCATGCTGGACATCGTACAGGACGACGCCTTCCTGGCGCGGGTGCTGAACAAGGCGGTGCTGTTGCGGCGCCAGCTGAAGCGGGTGCAGCGCGCTTACGGCAGGCTGGTCGGGGAACTGCGCGGGGAAGGCTTGCTGCAGGGCTTCTGCGCCCGAGGCGTCGAGGCGCGCGATTTCGTGGCGGCGCTGCGGGAGCAGGGTCTGATCGCCCTGGCGGCGCGCGATAACGTCGTGCGTTTCGCGCCGCCGCTGACGGTGACGGCCAAGGAGATCGCCGACGCCGGCGCCCGCCTCGAAGCCGCCTGCGGGGCTTTGACGCGAGGCAGGCGCTCAAGCAGGGCGGCCTGAGCGCCGCGAAGCGAAGTCAGCTCCATCCGATCGTGATGACGGCGATGGTCGCAATGAGCACCGCCGCCGTCACTACGGCGACGGGAAGGGCCAGTATCTGGATCAGGGCGGTCTTGCGCGAGGCGCCGCCTTCCGGCGTATCGGCCCCTTCGAAAGAGCGCCTGCGCGGCCCTGGGTTATGGATGCGCGAGTCTTGGTTCATGGCCGGTCGTCCTGCTTGTCCGAAATCGCGTGAACTGTGGTGACAGAGGCGAGGGTGCTGGCTTGCCGGATGGTTAGAAAGGTCCAGTCTGTTTCATTTCGATAGGCCGGTTGGCGCGTCAACGGGGGGGGGGCGGTCGTCAAACAGAGGTTCCGGGCGCAGAAAGATGAAGCCGACGTTGTCGAACTGCTGGATGGCCGCCGGTTTGAAATCGAGCGGGGCGTAGACGGGGTGGCGGATCGTCACCTCATCGCTGGGGCCGGCGGCTCTCACATGCGCCCGACTATAGGTCGTATAGGTCTGACAGACCTGATTATGGGTCTCGCCGGCTCGTCTCAGGTTCACCACGGGGATGTTGACGGCGGGGGCGCGCATCAGCGTAATCATCCCTTTGAGGCCGGTTTGTCCGGCAATCCGCCAGGCTGGCGCGATGGACGAGCCATGGCGGTGCAGAATGGAGCCCTCGGCGATCAGATCGCCGGCCGTGTCCGCAAATCGAAAGCGCCAGAGCTCGCCTTCCTTTTTGATCTCGCTTCGGGTCAGGCGTGCGGGCAGGCGCAGATGCTCGTCATTGTAGCGAACGACGCGCAGCGTATCGTTCCACAGGCCGTGGCAGACCATGTGAAGATCCGGCCGGTTCGCCAGGGCGCCGAAAAACGCAAAGGGGTGGGCGGGCAGTTTCGCTCCCGCGACGGGGGTCGCGAACAGGGATATCTGCAACTCGTGATGGGCGCCGAGGTTGGCCTTGACGAAGTCGCATATCCAGATGGCGGCCAGCGCCCGGCCTTGCGTGTCGAGCAGGGGCGTCAGCCCTTCCTGGGCCAGCAGCTCAGCCGCCTTCTTCCCATCGACCGTGCCGTTCATGCACAGCATGACGCCGTCATAGACATGATAGGGCGTGGTGAGTTCTTCGTCCGCGACCATGACGCGGCCGTCCAACGGAAAGCGTTGAAACAGGAAGTCTTTGGGCTTCATGACAGGCCTCTTGAGCAGGATTGCAGGCTAATGGGAGCTGCGCCTGGAGGACGGCGCGCTGCGTCAGCGGGGGCTTCAGGCCGACGCCCGGCGATCCATGCTGGGGAGGTTGTTCTGCGTATAGAACCGAAGCGACACGGGGGCCGTCGCGCGTGATGTCGGCCCGCCTGCACCGGCCCAGCGCCCCGGCGTCAGCCTGGATCTATATGGCCGTCGAACGCGATACGCGCGGCCTGCCGCTCGCCGACGAACAGCGCTTCAACTGCTATCCGGCCACGCCGTTTCCGAGCGTCTCATGGATTTTCGAGGGCGAGTTGCACATGGCCGCAGACCGCTCGGCTGTCGCACAAGGGAGGTTAGGGCGGCCGCTTCCTCGGGTGGTGTTCGCGGGGCCGCATCGACGGCCTGTGGCGAGCTGGTCGCCCGGCGCCGTCCATGCGCTTACGGTCAGCTTCTATCCTGAAGCCCTCGGCCGCGTGCTGGACATTTCCCTTGAGCGTTGTCTGGACGTGATCCTGCCGCTTGAGGCGGTGATGTCGGGGGCGGCGCTCACATGCTTGCTGAACATCGAGCGCGGCCCTGAGCCTTTTTCGCGCGTGCAGTCGATCGTCTCGTCCTGGCCATCGGGCCACCCGGTCGAGCCGAGCGGCGTCGACATTCGGGCGTGGCTGTCCATGATCTGCGCGCGCGCGGCGTCTCCGGATGGGGAGGGCGCGCGCCAGGTGCAGCGCCGCATCAAGGGGTGGACCGGCCAGAGCCGACGCGATCTGCAGCTCTATGAGCGTGTGGAGGCCGCGGCGCTTCACGGCCTTGCGGGGGAGCGTGAGACGGCGTCGGATCTCGCCGCCGCTGCGATCGACGCGGGCTTCTCCGATCAGTCGCATCTTGGTCGGGAGGTGCGGCGGGTGACGGGACTGTCGCCGCGCAGGTTGGAAACCTCGGTCCGGAATGACGAGGGCTTCTGGCTGTACCGACTTCTGAAAAGACGACCGAAGCCGTGAGGGCGGCGGCGCGTGGCCATCCGGTCCTGTCTCGGCTGGAGGTCAACCGGCACGGCTCGCCGCGCTGACGTCGTCCGCCGCGGCTTTCAACCGAGAGAGATCGACGTCCAGAACCCGCAGCGCGCGCGCCGCCACGCCTTCCGACATACCCGCGATGACGCTGACGACATGCGCGCCGTTAAGAGGGGTTCGCCCCTTCTTGAGCGCCGCCAGTTTCTGCATGACGTCCTGACCCGAAGCGGCGGCGCGATAGACGCCGGCGTTCGCCGTCATCGGCGTGCTGAGCGGGCTGTCCGCTTTCAAGCCCAATGAGCCTAGGCTGTCGTCATACTGTTTCTGGATCGCAGCCTTGAGGCCGTCGGGCGAGGCGCTGGCCTGTTCAAAGGCGCGGCGCGCGCCGCCGTCCGGCAGGTCCAGCGCCGCCAGGAGAAGGCGCTCGGCGCCGGGCTCCCGCTGCTGGTCCTGCAGGGCGTAGGCTTCCGCCGTTTCGCTGAGAAATTTGATGACGCCTATGTCGGCGAGCTTCGACTTGACGCCTTGAAGCATGGCGGTCCCCTTATCTGGAATGATGGGTCGACGTGATGTCCGACAGCCGCTTGTGGGCGGCCTGTTTGGTGACGCCCAAGGCCTGGGCGATCCGCGCCCATGACCACCCCTGGCCCAAGGCCGAGCCGACTGCGTCGCGTTCGATGCGATCCGCCAGGCGCCGCAAGGCCACGACTGCGGTCAGCGCCTCGGCGGGATCGGAAGGGACGGCGATGTCGTGCAGGTTGATCATGCGTCAACTTTGATTGACGCGTGTGCGCTTGTCAACAAGGGTTGACGACCTGCCTGGACGCATGTCGATGTCAGTCAACGCCTTTCGTGGGACGAAAGGCGACCGTCTGCGGGTCCATTCGGATCAGGACGCCTGAGCCCAACGACAGCATGTCGGGCGGCGCGCCGTCGGTCGCAAGGTCGAGCGACAGTAGGCGCGGCGGGTCTTCGGAGGCGCGAAGCAACAGCGTCCAGCCATCCCCGGTCAGCAGGGTTCCGTCGGCGGTTTCCCGCCGCTGCAGACCGGCGTCTTCCAACTGCCGGATCAGAAGGCGGAACATGGGCGGCGTGACCTGAAGGGCTAGGTGATTGATGTCGAAACGCCCCTGGTCCTCTGCACTTCGCGGGGCGAGAATGTGCGCGCGCGACGTCTGCGGCGCCTCCGTCGGGCCGGTTCCCGACTGCCAGCGATGGAATTCCGGGCGGTAGGCCATGGCCCACACAGCGAGATGATCTCCGCCCGCCGTCTCGTCGCACTGTATGGAATCGTACCAGGGCACGGACGGGTCGACACGACGATAGCGGACGGGCGTGCGCCTGGCGCTGATCGGGCAGGTTCGCCGCCAAATCCGCTCCAGGGCGTCGAGGTCGCCGGGGGCGTCATAGCCCAGGGCCAGGCCGACCTTGCCGACGGGTTCGCCGAAGCGGTTCTCCGGCGCGAAGAACTCTAGATAGGTCTCTCGCCCGCGGAAGAAGACGCGGTCGGCGCCGGGCTGCGGCGGGGCGTAGTCGGGCAGGCCGCCGTCGGCGCGCCCGAGCAGTCGGCTGAGAGGGGCGCTGTCGCGGACGGCCGCGAACGTGACGGCGTCCAGCACGACATAGACATGGTTCAACGCCGGCGCGGGTCTGGACGCAACGGCGAAGGCGGGCGGCTGCTGGGGCGCGTCCGGAGCTTCCGCGTCGGCCGTGGTCAGCGTTCCCAGAACTGAGAGGACAAGGGCGAAGCGCATCATCTCACCACCGCTTGCTGAGGGTCAGACGCGCCGTGCGCGGCGCCTGGGGGTGGATCTGGGAGAAGCCGCCGGTGATGTAGATGGTCTCGTCAGTGGCGTTGTCGACGTTCAGGCGCACTTCATAGCCCGCTCCGAACCGATAGGCCGCGTTCAGGTCCAGCCGCGTGTATCCGGGCAGGTCCAGGTTATTGCCGGTCGTCGCCGCCTGGCTTGAGGCGTGGAACAGGCCGCCGCCGATGGTCAGGCCGTCCAGGTCGCCGCCGAAAGCCCAGGAGGTCCACAGGGCGGCCTGGTGATCCGGCACCCCGGCCAGGCGATTGCCGACGATGAAGGCGTTGGTGTCCCTGGATATCTCGCTGTCGCTGTAGGCGTAGGAGGCGATGATCGTCCATGGATCCAGCGGCCTGGCCGAGACCTCGGCTTCCAGGCCTCGCACCCGGATTTCGCCGGCCTGGATCACCAGGTTGAAGTCGATCGGGTCGGCCACGACCGCATCCGTCTTGGTGATTTCAAAGGCCGACAGCGTCAGTTCGGCGCGGCCGTCGAACGCCAGGGCCTTGGTCCCGATCTCGAATTGCTCGCCGCGCGTGGGTTTGGGCGTCAGGCCGCTCTCCAACAGGCCGGCGTCGCCTTCATTGCGCGATGAACGCGCCCAGCTGGCGTAGATCGACCAGTCAGGCGTCGCCAGATAGGTCAGGCCCGCGCGGGGCGAGAAGGGGCGGTCCGTGCGGCGCACGCCGGGCTCGATGAAGTCTGCGGCGAAGGCGTAGGTCTCGACCTCTTCGAGCCGACCGCCCAGCAGCAGCCGCCACCGGCTCCATGCGATTTCGTCCTGAACATAGAGGCCTGTGGAGGTGTAGTCGTAGTGACTGTCGCCCACGGGCAGGTAGGTCGCCGGACGTCCGGTGCGGACCGGGTTCAACAGGTCGATCGGTCGGCCGAAGGCGATCTGGCCGTCGAGGTAGGAGAGCTGGTCGCGGCTGTGGTCGATCCCGATCAGCAGCCTATGGGTCAGGGGCCCGGTCACGACCCGGCCGTACAGTTCCGCCTGAAGGGTCAGGTCGTCCTGGGTTTCGTCATAGCTGACGAAGTTGCGGTTGACGGTCGTGCCGGACAGAGCCGGAAAGCCGTAGTTGAAGAACTGTTCCTCGGGCACGTCGACGGCGGAGATGAAGCCGCCCAGGCGCAGGCGCCAATCCGGGTTGAGGCGGCGGTTGAACTCCAGACCAGCGACCCATTGCTCCTTCTCGATCCGCATGAAGTCCTCGCCGTAGTTGCGGCGCACAGGCTGTTTCAGAAAGGCGGTGTTGTTGCCGAAGCCGCGGTCAAAGGCGGCGTCGCGTTGCAGATATTCCAGCCGCGCCAGCAGGCTGGTGTCGGCGTCGGGGCGCCATTCGACCACGGGCGAGATGTAGAGTTGTTCGTTGTCGACGAGTTCGCGGAAGCTCCCGGCGTTCTCATAGCCGATGTTGAGCCGGGCCAGGACCGCGCCGTCAGCGGTCAGCGGCGTGTTCAGGTCCAGTCCGCCGCGCCAGTAGTCGTTCGATCCCGCGACGACGAAGGCTTCGCCGCCGACCTCGGAGTAAGGGCGTTTGGACACGAAATTGATCACGCCGCCGGGCTCGAACCGGCCGTAGAGGGCCGAGGCGGGGCCCTTCAGAACCTCGATGCTTTCCACGCCCTGCAGGTCGATTTCCGGCTGGCTCACCGATTGGCGGAAACCGTCGCGCAGAGTGGAGATGTTCTGGAAGCCGCGAATGCGGAAGCGCTGATTGCCCGAGAAGCCGATGGTGCGCTGGACGCCGCTGATCGTCTCGGCCGCCTCGCCGATGTTCGACACATTGCGCAGATCCAGCAGTGCTCGCGACACGATGTTGACCGTGTACGGCGTTTCCAGCGTCGGGGCGCCCGATTTGGTCGCCGTCTCACCGGGAATGCGGCCCAGCGCGCGGCCGAAGACAGTGATGGCTTCCACCTCGGTCACATGGTCGGCCCCTGTGACGATGGGGGCGTCCTGGGCGATCGCCGGACTGGCGAGAAGCGCGGCGAGGCCGACGGTTGTGAGCAGCGTTTTCATGTGATCCCCGATGAAAGTGATTTGGGGTTGTTATGGTATAACGTTGCATATAGTCACCCCTGTAAATGCGATGCGCGGTCACGGTTCGGCGCCGGGGGCGTTGCAGGCGGCCGCAGAGGGGT
>NZ_GL883084.1:334406-340344 GCF_000204035.1 Brevundimonas diminuta ATCC 11568 | reverse complement strand
GCCGCCGACCGCATCTGGCTGCTGCCCGGCGAGGGCCGCTTCATCGACGGCGCGCCTGAGGACGTGGCCCTGTCCGGCGCCATCGGCGAGGCCTTCGACCAGTCGAACCTGGTCTTCTCCCTATCGAGCGGGCGCTTTGAAACCCGCGCCTCGCCGCGAGGCGTGGCCTTTGTCGACGCGGCCGGCCCTGCGGGACTTTGGCTGGGCAGGGCGCTCGAACGGCTGGGCTATCGCCTGGCTGAAAGCGCGCCGCAGGCGGACTTCGTCATCAAGCGCCTGCACGAGGGCTATGAGTGGAACGGGCTGTTCCACCCCACGATCGGATCCCTGGCGCGCGCGTTGACGCAACGCTGATCGTAGCGCGCAAGCCGAGACCAGACCTTCTCCTAGTTCTGCCGGTGAAGGCGCTGTCGTCGCCCGATTGCGGTGTCCGGCCGCTAGGGGAGCCTAGGATGCCGGTCAGACGTCAGACACCGCTCAGAGCCGTCCCTAAGCTCGCGTTCTGATCCAACCGGAGTTGGCGAGCGTATGGGCATCGATGCATCCGGAGCTTTCTCTATGAACATTGCGATCGCCTACCTGCTCACGCTGATCGTCTTCGCGGTGATCGACACGGCTTGGTTGGGGAGCATGGGGGATCGGCTCTATAGACCTTTCATCGGCTCCATGCTGGCCGATAATTTCAGGCTGGCGCCCGCAATCGCCTTCTACGCCCTGTACGCGGCCGGGCTGACGATCTTCGCCGTCTTGCCGGGGCTGGCCGAGGGCGGGTGGAAGAAGGCGTTGTTGTGGGGCGGATTGTTCGGCCTGTTCGCCTACGGCACCTACGACCTGACCAATCTGGCCACGCTGAAGACCTGGAGCCTGAAGCTCTCGCTCATCGACATGACGTGGGGCGTGATCGTCAGCGGCGGTTCGTCCGCGATCGCCTGCGCCCTGGCCGCCAAGGCGTTGCGTCTTCTCTAGTCGCGCGGCGGACGAGGGAAGAAGACGCTGGTGCGGGCGGCGTAGGCGGCGAAGGCATGGGGCCGTGAGCGACGCATATGGGCCTCCAGCAGGGGCACGCCCGATACGCGGGTGAGCAGCCAGTAGATGTAGGCGGGCCCGCTCAGCGCCAGCCAGCCCCAGGGCCAGCCGCCGCTCAGGTCGACGGCGAAGATCGGCCAGGCGCACCAGCCCAGCCATTCGAAGAAGTAGTTGGGATGGCGCGACCAGGCCCAGAGGCCCGCGTCGCAGACCTTGCCCCGGTTGGCGGGGTCGGCCTTAAAGCGTTTCAGCTGATGATCGGCCAGTCCTTCGCCGATCAAGGCGACCCCGAACACCAGAGTCGCAAGGGCGTCCTGAACCGTCAGGCCCGACGCCGGATTGCGGGCGGCGACGAGTATGCTGAGCGCCAGGAAGGCGGCGGCGCCCGCCTGCAGCATCAGAAAGCCGAACATCCGCGACTGGAAACGCGGCCCCCACTCCTGTCGCAGGCGGGCGTAGCGCGGATCTTCTTCTGATGAGCGGGCGCGCGCGGCGATGTGCAGCCCAAGGCGCAGCCCCCAGGCGCCGATCAGGCAGGCCGCCAGCGTCTGGCGGGCCGACGGCGCGCCGTCGTCAAGCGGAAAGAGGGCGACGAAGACGCCCGCGGCGCCCAGGCCCAGCGACCAGAAGGCGTCCGCCCAACCGCCCTGTCCCGTGCGACGCTGCGCCAGCCAGGCGGCGGTCATGACGAGGACGAGGAACAGCGCCGCCCCGGCCCACAGCGCCAGGACGGGGCCGATCACAGCCGCACGAAAGGCTGCATCAGCCGGCCCAGCCAGCCGTCGAGCTGAATCTGGCCGTCCAGGGCGACGACGCACAGGCACGGCTCGTCGGAGACGACGCGCGGTCGGTGCAGCACATCCTCGTCGGCTTCTTCCAGATCGCCGACCCCGAACCGTTCGGTCTCGGTGGCGTAGGCGCCGGACAGGACGCAGGTCAGTTCCACGCCGCCGTGGGTGTGGCGAGGGGTCTCCCGGCCGGGTTCGATCTTCAGCAGGATGACCCGGCAGTCGCCGTCACGCGGGGCGTGCACGTCGCGCACCCGCATCCCCGGCCCGATCCAGCGCCAGGGGCCGAGGGCGTAGCGGCGCAAGGGTTCGGGCAGTTCCGCCATGTCGTTCAGCGGCGGCGGAACGCGCGCCTCGCCGGCGTCGGTCTCGATCCGCGCCATGGCTCGGGCCAGAGCGCCGTCTGACAGGTCCGCGGGACGGGTGGTCTCCAGAAACTCGCCGCCGACGGACTGCAACCGACGGACCCAGGCGTCGTTGGCGGGCCGCAGCGCCAGGTGGGCGGCGACGACCACGGCTTCGGGCGGGCTCAGCGTCCCTGCGGCGTAGGCGAGCAGGCGTTCTTCGGAAGGATTGCGGGCGGCGACGGTCATCGCGACGCCTCCTCTGACGGTTCAAGGATCGTGCGCAGCTTGATCATGGCGTTGCGGATACGGGATTTGACCGTGCCCACCGGCAGGTCGAGCCGCTGGGCGATTTCGGAATGGGGGCTGTCCATGAAGAAGGCCAGGCGCAGGACTTCGACCTGATCGGGCTTCAGCCGGGACAGGGCTTCGCGCACGCGCCGGGCGTCGTCCGCCATGGCCAGGATGACGTCGGGCCGCATCGCCTCGTCCTCGGTCGGTTCGATCTCGGGCGTGGGCAGGGCGCGGGCGTCGCGTCGCAGCATGTCCAGGCGGCGATTGCGAGCGATGGTGAATATCCAGGTCGCAGCCCGCGCCTTGCGGGCGTCGAACAGGTCCGCCTTGCGCCAGACGGTCAGCATGGCGTCCTGGGCGAAGTCCTCGGCCGCGGCGGCCGTCGCGCCCGACTTCATCAGCCACGCCTTCAGGCGCGGGGCGAAATGTTCGAACAAGCGGGCGAAGGCTTCGCGATCGCGGCGAAGGGCCACCGCCTCGATCAGCCGATCATGCTCAAGCGCGTCTTCAGCCTCGTCGCTCATTACGCCGACGCGCTGTTCAGGGGATGCGAAAGACGGAGCCTCGACATGCATGGAGCCTAATACGCTTCGCGCAAAAGTCTGGATCAATCGTCATCCGTTCGACCGCTCCGGTCGTATCAGCCGGACCTGCATCGCCTTCGATCGCGGGTTTCGCCGGAGCTCCCATGTCGTCATCCTTCGCCGCCCCGTCCAAAGCGCCCCTGAAGGTCGCCGTCGTGGGCTCGGGCGTGGCCGCCCTGTCCTCGGCCTGGCTGCTGTCCCAGAGGCACAGGGTCACGCTCTATGAAAAGGCCGAACGGCTGGGCGGCCATTCCAATACGGTGACGGCCGGAACGCCGCAGGGCGAGGTTCCTGTCGATACGGGCTTCATCTGCTTCAACGACGCTACCTATCCCAATCTGATCGCCCTATTCGAGCATCTCGGGATTGCGACACGGGCGACCGACATGTCCTTCGCCGTGTCCTTGGATCAGGGGCGGTTCGAATACGCCGCGCCGGGCCTGTTCGCTCAACGGCGCAATCTGCTGCGGCCGCGCTTCTGGTCCATGCTGAGCGAGATCCTGCGGTTCTATCGGCAGGCGCCGGAGGATCTGTCCGAGCTGACCGATCCCCAACTGACGCTGGGCGATTATCTGAAGCGACAGGGGTTCAGCGAAGCCTTCCGCGACGATCACCTGCTGCCGATGGCGGCGGCCATCTGGTCCTCGCCCGCGCACGCCTTGATGGACTATCCGGCCGAGGCCTTCATCCGCTTCTGCGGCAACCACGGTCTGCTGAAGCTGGTCGGTCGCCCCCTTTGGCGTACGGTGGAGGGCGGCAGCCGGGTCTATGTCGAGAGGCTGGCGCGGGCGATCCCTGACATTCGTCTGGATCGCGGCGTGACGGCGGTGCGGCGCTCCGGCGAGGGCGTCGTCGTCCATGACAGCCAGGGCGGCGTCGAACGGTTCGACCATGTGGTCATCGGCGCCCATGCGGACCAGGCCCTGGCCATGCTGGCCGAGCCGACGCCGCGCGAACGAGAGGTGCTGGGGGTTTTCCGCTACAGCCGCAACTTGACCGTGCTGCATACGGACCAGAGCCTGATGCCGCGTCGTCGTCGCGCCTGGGCCAGTTGGAACTACATCGGGGCCGACGACGGCCTGTGCGTCACCTACTGGATGAACCGGCTCCAGGGGCTTGGGGGCCAAGACCTGTTCGTCACCCTGAATCCGCCGCGTCCGCCGCGTCCGGACACCCTGCTGCGCAGCGAACTTTACGAGCACCCCATCTTCAACCCCGCCGCCATTCAGGCCCAGAAGCAGTTGTGGAGCCTGCAGGGGCAGGGCGGGGTCTGGTTCTGCGGCGCTCATTTCGGCGCGGGCTTTCACGAGGACGGCCTGCAGTCCGGGCTCGCCGTGGCCGAACAGCTGGGCGGGGTGCGGCGGCCCTGGACGGTCCGGAACGAGAGCGGGCGCATCCATCTGCCGCCCGTGCCCAACCTATTGGAGGCGGCGGCGTGACCCAGGCCTCGGCCCTGTATCGCGGCGGCGTCACGCACAGGCGGCTGCGGCGGCGCGATCACCGCCTGAACTATCGCGTCTTCTGGCTGCTGCTGGACCTGGCTGAGATCGACGGCCTGGATCGGCGGCTGCGCCTGTTCTCGCGCAATCGCTTCAACCTGCTGTCCTTTCACGATCGGGACCACGGCGACGGTTCGGGCGCGGCCCTGCGGCCTCAGATCGAGGCCTGGCTGGAGCGGGCCGGCGTCGCGCTGGAGGGCGGGCCGATACGCCTGCTGACCATGCCGCGCGTGCTGGGTTATGTCTTCAATCCCATCAGCCTCTATTATTGCCATCGGGCCGACGGCCGTCTGGCGGCGGTGATCTATGAAGTGACTAGCACCTTCGGCGTGCGCCACGCCTATGTCATCCCCGTCCCGGTCGAGGACCAGGCGGAGGGCCTGATCCGGCAGAGCGCGGCCAAGGCCCTGTATGTCTCGCCCTTCATGGGGATGGAGATGGACTATGAATTTCGCGGCCATGCGCCGGGCGAGCGTCTGGACCTGACCATCGACGGCGTCGACTCGGGCGGCGTGCTGATCACGGCCGCCATGTCGGGCGAGCGCCATGACCTGACCGACGCCGATCTGCTGTCGGCGGCGGTCGCCCTGCCATTCCTGACGCTCAAGGTCGTGGCTGCGATTCATTGGGAGGCGCTGAAACTCTGGCTGAAGCGGGTTCCTCTGACCCGTCAGCCGCCGCCCGCCTGGGAGCCTGTGACGATTCAAAAACAAGCGCGGGAGAGCCGTCTTGGCCGGTGAGTTCTCGCGTCCCGTCATCCTGTGGTTTCGGCGCGATCTCCGGCTGACGGACAATCCGGCGCTGACGGCCGCGATCGCGACCGGACGGCCGATTTTGCCGGTCTACATCCTGGACGAGAGCGGAGAGGGGCGTCGTCTCGGCGCCGCCTCCCTGTGGTGGTTGGACAAGTCGCTGCGGGCGCTCGATGCGGCGCTGAGCGGACGCGGGGGGCGGCTCATCCTGCGGCGCGGCGACAGCGAGGCCGAACTGCGCCGTCTGATCGACGAGACGGGCGCGGACCAGGTCTTCATGAACCGGCGCTTCGAACCGGACGCCTTCGCCCGGGACGCCGACATCGCCCATGCCCTGAAGGCCGAAGGCGTCGACAGCCACGGTTTCAACGGCGGTCTGCTGGTGCGTCCCGGCGCCGTGCTGACGGGTGAAGGGAAGCCCTATCGGGTTTTCACCCCCTTCCTGAAGGCGCTGTTGCAAGTCGTGCCTGAAAAGCCGGAGACGCCCGCGCCCGAGAGCTTGACCCCGCCCGAGGGACCGGCCGGCGACGATCTCGACGCATGGGGGCTGCATCCCTCGGCGCCCGACTGGTCAGGCGGCTTCGACTGGACGCCAGGCGAGGCGGGGGCCGCGGCAGCCCTGTCCGCCTTCATCGACGGCGGCCTGGCGGC
>NZ_GL883084.1:323110-333933 GCF_000204035.1 Brevundimonas diminuta ATCC 11568 | reverse complement strand
CCGGCGCGCGAAAGGAGGTGCCCCAGTTGGCGCGGATCTTGAGATCATCCGCTGGGGTCCACATCAGGCCGATCTTGGGATTGGCCGTGGACCCGATGTCGTCATAGTCCTCCACACGCCCTGCGAGCGAGAGTTCCAGTTTTTGTACGCCAGGGATGGCTTGGTCGGGACCGATGAGCGGCGCGCGCACCTCGATGAAGGCGGCTGTGACCTTGCGGTCCGTGTCAGGGGATCGGGTCGAGAGCGGGGTGAGGCCTGAGGTGAAGGTGACGCCGCTGTTCTTCAGCGCCTCCGTTCGGAACTGGGCGCCGACAGCGACCTTCAAATCGCCCGCGGGAAGCTTGAACGCCGCGCCCTGGGCGATGAGGTTGGCGGAGGCCACCTCGCTTTCGTCTGTGTAGCGCCTCCAGCCGCTGGAGATAAAGTCCAGGACGGCGCGAGAGTTCGCGGCGCCAGCGCCAAAGAGGTTGAGGTAGCCGTCGCGCGGCGCCGAGAATGCGGTCGCCGGATTGTCCGCCGTATTGCCCAGAGCTTCCTGAAGATAGATGGAGTGCAGAACGCCGCGGCTCCCGTCGACGGTCCGCTCGGAGCCATAGGTCAGAAAGGCTTCGGCTTCCCAGTCTGCGGGCAGGAAGACTCGGACGCCGAGGCTGGCGCCGAGACTGCGGGCCTGACCGGAGCGTCGCGAAGCCCCGATATCTTCACCGAAGGAATAGGCGATGCTGTGCGACGTCGCGCCCGTCGGAGAGACGAAGTGGGGATTGGCCGTGGTGACCGTCGCAATCGTGGTCGGCGTCAAACTTTCGGTCTCAAACTCGCGTTGGCTAAGGCGGAGGTCACCTGTGAATTCGAGGTGCGAGCCGATCTGCTGTCGGGCGTAGAGGTAGGCCGCGTGGCGATCGAACTCCGGAACGAGCGCAGCCCCGACACGAGTGTTGTCGTAGTTCTGCTCGCCGGCGACGAAATCGGCTGGCGATCTGGCGAGGCCGTCCGCGCCGGGTCGGATCGCATGGGTGGCGACATAGGCTGAGGTCGCATTGTCAAAACGGACGATATTGCCGGGGGCGCCGTAATAGGTCCGGTGATCCGTTCCGCCGAAAGGCCTCAGATCACCCGTGGCGGTGTAGGCGCGGTCCATGGTGCTCAGCGCATTCTGACGCTCGAACTCATAGGACAGAAGCGCTTGGCCGGTGGACCATGTCCGGCCGATGGTATGGGCGGCGATGACGGACTCGCCGCCGCCCCTCGACGCGCCGATACGCAATCGGCTTTCCTGACCGTCGAAGTCCCGCCGCAGGATGATGTTGACCACACCGCCGACGGCGTCCGCGCCATAAAGAGCGGAGGCGCCGTCGAGCAGGACATCCACGCGTTCGACCGCGGCGGTCGGAACGGCCGAGACGTCGGCGAAATCACCCCGGCCGCCTGCGCCCGCCATACGGCGGCCGTTGACCAGCACCAGGGTGGAGTCCGGCCCGAGGCCGCGCAGGTTCACGCCGGTCGCCAGGCCCGAATTACTCTGCATGGGGTCCGATCCGACCAGGGCCGTAGTCGGCGTCCCGCTGCCTGCGTAGTTCTGGGGCAGGGAGGCGAGGGCGTCCGCGATCGTAGCGCGACCGGTGCGGTCGAGATCATCCCGCCGAATCACGGTGACCGGGGAGGGGGTATCGCCGGGGCCGCGCAGCAGGGTGCCGGTGACGACCACGTCATCGACGATCACGGCCTCTGCCAGTTGATCCTTAGGCGCGCGCTGAAGAATCCAGACCCCGCTGGACGACTGAACGGCAACGAGGCCGGAACCAGCAAGAAGCTGGTCGAGGGCGGCGTCGGCCGTCATCCGTCCGCTGAGTCCAGGCGTCCGATGTCCCGCTACCTGGCCCGAGGTGAACATCAGCTGGCGGCTGGCCTGGCTGGCGTAGGCGTTGAGCGCGGAGCCCAAGGGGCCGGCTGGAATAGAGAAGTTGATCTGGGCCGGCGTCTGAGGCTGGGCGTGCGCGGCGCCCGATATGGCCAGAGCGGCGACACCGGAGAATAGGCTGAAACAGTAGGCGGTCATTATTTCTTCCCCCACGACGCATTGGCGCGTCGGGGGAGAGACGGTTGAGGTGGGGTCAGACCCTCACCCTTGCTCATTATTCCTTGAGCTGACCAAACGAACCTGCCCGTCAGCCTCTCTGATCGCTTTCAGATTGAACAGGTGCGCCGCGGCCGAAACAAAGGCCGTCCGGTCTCCGCTGCGGAAGACCCCGTTGATCGGCGTGTTTGCCGCGGCGGGCGCTTCCAGAACGATGGGGGCGGCCAGGTAGCGGTTCACCTCGGCGACGGCCTCGGCCAGAGGCGTGTCCACGAAGGTCAGTTCTCCGGTGGTCCAACTCGTCGCCGTGTCGGCGTTCACGGTTGAGACCTTGGCTTTGCCTGCCCTGATGGCTGACTGTTGGTTGGGCTGCAGCCTTTGAGGAGCGCCCGGCGCGGCAGCCTGCGCCACGTCGACGGCGCCGGACACAAGAAGGACCCGGGTCTCCAATCCGACGCGACGCACTTCGAAGACAGTCCCCACCGCCGTCACGGACGCGTCTGTCGTCGAAACCACGAACGGGCGGGCGGGATTGTGCGCGACTTCGAAGAGGGCCTGGCCTTCGGCAAGCTCGATGCGACGTTCCCCCGCGGTGAAGCGGACACGCATCTTTGACGCGGTGTCCAGGCGGACACGCGACCCGTCGGCCAGTTGCAGGACCCGCTGCTCGCCGATGCCTGTGGCGTAGGTATCACGGCCCTGCCAGAAGAAGACGCCTGCCGCGAGCGAGGCGGCCAGAGTCGCAGTCAGGCCGACTGCGCCGATCTGTTTGGCGCCGAAGCGTCTGGGACGTCGACGCTGCGCCTGGGCGAGCGCGGCCTGGATGTCAGGATCGTCCGCCAGTTCGCCTGTGCGGGACCAAAGCTGTTCCGCACGACGATAGGCTTCGGCGTTTGCCGGGTCTTCGCGCCACTTGGCGAACGCCTGGATGGTGTCCAGCGAAATGGTGCGCGTGCCCAGCCGCGCAATCCAATCGGCCGCCTCGTCGTCGGCGACCGTTCGTGTCTGTACCTCAGCCGGCATCGAAGCCCCTGGACTAGCGTCGGAGTTGAGCATCGACCTGTTTCAGAGCCCGCGAAATGCGACGCTCCACGGTCTTCACCGACACCTCTAGTCGTGATGCGATCTGCTCGTTTGTCAAACTTCCGAAGCGGCTGAGCATGAAAATATCTCGCTCGGGTTGCGGAAGCTTGAGGACCAATTGCTTCAGGAGGACGGCTTCGGTCTGGGATGCGGCGTCAGTCCAGAGGGGCGCGGCGGCGACGTGGAGGCGTTGCCTTTGAGTACGGCGGCCTTCCTCAGCCACGAGGTTGGTGGCGATACGGAGGAGAAGGGACTTGGGGTGACGGACCTCGCCTCGGGCTTGGTAGGGCGCAATGCGGAGGTAGGTCTCCTGGACAACGTCCTCGGGGCTCTCGACGCCAAGCTGGCGGAGGCGGGCTGAGAGCCAGCGGGCATGCCGAAGGTACAGGTCTCCTAGACCTGATGTGTTGTTTCCATGCCTGATCGCGGCCTGATCAGTCATTAGCCCCTCAATGACACGTTCAGGAGGCAAAATGACACGATTAGGGGACAGATTAAAGGGTCGGGTGGCGCTCCATTGTCTGGATGTCCCTCGTCGCCCTGTTGGGCCGAAATATAAGGCGTCATCGAAACGCCCTGGGCATTTCTCAGGAAGAGCTCGCGTTCCGTGCTGACATGAAGCGGAGCTATGTGAGCGGCATCGAGCTCGGCAGTCGAAAACCAAGCGTTGAAGCGTTAGAGCGGCTTGCGATCGCTTTGGGTGTTGATCCACGCATTTTGCTCGAGCCGGATCGCTACTCCAATTGACACGTCTGGTGGGCAGCCAAGTTCGAGCTTGGCCGGTCTCCTGCGCCCATGGACGTCGTAGCCCTTTTAGGCCGCAACGTGCGTGTTCTAAGGACAGCTGCAGACCTCTCGCAGGAGGAACTGGCCTTCCGGGCTGGTATGAAGCGGAGTTATCTCAGCGATCTCGAGCGCGGCACGAGAAATCCTAGCGTCAGGGCGCTGGGACGCATTGCTGCTGCGTTAGGGGTGCCGCCGAGCCGGCTTCTGGAATAGCGCTGCCAGGCGCGTGGCCGGATATCCCGATTGGCAGGAGTTCTTTTAGCCAGCGCTACGGGCGGTTGTGACTCTTCGCGGGCATTCGGAAGGTCCGCTTTGGAGCCGGTACTGGAACCCAAATCCAATGCGTCTGGTCCTGACAACTGACCTTCGTTTGGCCCGCCATTGCGTGCCTTCGCTGCCTTCAATTGATGGGGCAGCGCTCGAACTCGGCGACTTGGTCATGTAGGAACATGGCCTCAATCAAATGCCCTGAGCCCTCGACCAGACTTCGCGCCACAAGTGGCAACTCCGCCGTGGCCCTCGCCGTATCGTCCAAATCGATTGGGTTGGCCGACTCCGGCGGATCGATGCGCACGATGTTGTTCTTGCCGATCAGCAGATAAGCCTGACCCAGGGCGTTTTTGCATTGCGCCCGACCGGCAGCCTTGAAGGCGCGGAGGAAGGCCCAGTGTCCAGCTCCGCCAACGCGCGCGCCCTTATCGACCGTGAAGAAGGCGTCGCCCGTACCGATGCTCAGAATACGCACGTTCTCCCTCGGCACGTCGAAGCAGGCCAGGACGTCGACGAGGGCGTTCATGATGGGATTGTTGGCCCAAATCCCCCCGTCGATCATTACGTAGCCATCGTCGTCCACGGCCGGATAGTAAGAGGGTGCCGCCGTGGTGTGGAGCGCCACATGGGCGAACCTCTTGTGGCGGTCCTTCTGATAGTCGGGGTGGTGCGGCGTCTTGTAGATGAACGGCTCACCGTGCAGGCCCTCGAAGCTCGGGATCACCAGTCTCTTCTTGGAGTCGTCCAGGACCTTGTCGCCGAAGACGGCCAGAAGCTGCTCCCTCAGAGCGCCTTGATCGTGCTTGGGCTTGGTCAGCCAACGCAATCCGCGGGCCCACCTGCGCCAGCCCTTGAGCGTGGGGAAGATGCGCTCGCCCCGGTCAGTGTAGATACGCAACGCCTCTTGCGCGGTCATGCCATGCGCGAGGGCGAGCGCGATGATCCCACCGGTGGAGGTGCCGGCAATCATATCGAAGTGGTCCGCGATCGACGCCCCGCCCAGGAACCGCTTCTCAATCTCGGCTAGGTAGGCGGCGGGGAAGACCCCCTTGATGCCTCCACCGTCAATGGAGAGGATTCGGAACAGCCGATCTGCCGGCCACGGCTGTTTGACCCGCGTGCGCTGGATCGTGCCGTCGGAGCGGCGCGGGGGGACATAGCTCATGGTGTATCTCCTGCCGGCGGGGTCATGCGGCGTGAAGTCGGGGGTGGGCGTCGGCCACCGAGGCAGCCGTTCCAGGCCGGGTGCCGGCGAGCAGCGCATCGTGGGAAACACCGGCGAAGAGTTGGCGGCGGACCATGGTGGTCGATGCCTTCGGCTGCGGGGTCTCCTCTTCCCGAGCTGCTGGCGCCGTCAGGAGCTCGGGTCCATGGGGCGCGGAGCCGCCCATCCAGACGCCGGTCGCATGCCAGGCCTCGTAGAAGCGCAGCCAGCTCGCCGTCCAAGGCAGGATGGTGTCGGCGATCGCACAGTCACGCGACCACCCTCCGGCGCGGGGATCGAAGAGGCAGAGGACCGGCTGCGCCCGAGCCGGGTCGGTGTAGATGTGCGGGATCGGATCGTCGGGATCGTCGGTCCTTGGCTCCAGTGGTGGATCGACGACGGTCACCTCGGGAAACGGAGCGTAGTCGTAGCGGAACGGGTCGCCGTGACGGTTCCGGGCGTAGACGATCTCCACCGCGTAGGGGCGGGACAGCCCCTGGATTCGGCCGCGCCAGATCGCGAGTCGCTCACCAGCGATGACCGTTCGGATGGTCGGCCAGGATGCTCGGATCAGCCGGTCCTGAGCCGCATTGCTTAGGGACGCCACCACGCGGCTCCGCCGTAATAGCTGGTCTGCGGCTCCGCTCGCCCGCGGGTCGGAGTGAGGATCGCAGGGGCGGCCGGCACGATGAGACGGCCCGAACCGGGCGCATACCGGCTTCGCCCCTCCTCCTTATCGCGTCCCATGCGTTGGGCGAAATCCAGAACGGCCGATCGGGCGGCCTGCTCGCCGAACAGATCGCCAAGGATCGTCTGGCGCTGGGCCAATGTCGGCGTCCCCAGGACATAGAGGGTCAACTGGGTGACGTAGTGGTCCAGGTCCCGGCACCAGATCGCCTGGTCGGCGAGGGTCCCGGGCCAGCGGTCGGTCAGGACGTCCGACGGGCAGACAGGGTTGGCTGCGTGGAACAGCCGGCCCGCGTCATGGGCCGCCCGGAACTGGTCGCGGATGTACGTCACATGGGAGAGCAACGCGACGCCGAAGCCGGTGCGATGCACCTTGTGCTCGGCGATGAGCTTGCTCAGGACCACGCTCGGGGGGCAGCGGACGTCACGGTCGTTGTAGCGCAGGTTCCTGAAGCGCTTCGTCAACTGGAGGCTCAATAGGGCGCGGGAGGTCTCATGCGGTTTGACCTGTTCCGGCAGCGGCTCGGTTTGGGCCTTGACCAGCGCGCGGTCCATGGCCTGATAGCTGCTGAAGGCGGAGCCGAAGAGCGGCTCTGCGGGCGTGTTCGCCTTGAACCATTCCGCGAACCCGTACGGATTCGCCAGCACATGTCGCCCTGGGACATGCGGGGTCTCGGGGCGGTGATGGAAGATAATGCTCTCGCGATCGCGCCGGCCGGCCAGGAGGACGGCGGGCGTCAGGTCCACATGCATGCCGTCGGCGTAGGAGACCTGCACGCACCGGGTGCAGCGCTCTGTGACGTCGTAGTAGCGCGATCCACGCTCACCGCGGACGCTGTGGAACAGCGCGTCGAGGACAAACTGGGGATCGGACGTTGGCGCCACCAGCAGACCGACGATCGCGTCCACGTCGTATTCGTCGTTCGAGGCGCGGTTCGCCACCACGGACCCGGTCGCCACGCCGCCTTGGCCGTAGACCAAGCCCACCTTGCCGTGGAGGATGCTATCTTCGCGATCCACCCAGTTGGCGAGGGTGTGATAGCGGTCCCGGGCGGTGGCGTAGTTGGACGGTGCCAGCTGGACGCGCGCGGCAACGTCGGCGAGCAGGACGTCGCCCTCATCCAGGATATGGTTGGAAGTCTCTCGGACGATGGCGTTCACGGAGGGCCCCTTGAGCTCGGATTTGGCGATCAACGGACCGGCCGCAGTTTGACGGCCAACCCGAACATGACGATAAGTTTAGGGATGGCTGCCCGATCCGTCAAGAAACTGGTCGGACTGAATCTAGTTACTGGATGAATCTATGACGGACGACGAAGAAACGCATCTGCGCTGGGGGGTCCGGCGGAGGCTGGAGTTCATCGATTTCCGACTCTTTTGGGAGGGGCGGTTCAATCGAAAGGCCCTCGCCGACGGCTTCGGCATCTCGAGCCAGCAGGCATCCGCGGACATCGCCCAATACGAGGCGCTGGCTCCCGGCAACCTCTCCTATGACCCGGCTCTGAAGGCCTATGTGCGCAGGCCCGCATTCAAGCCGCGTTTCATCAGCCAGTCGACCGATCGGTTCCTGCTCCAGCTCGCGGCCGTGGAAGGCGGCTGGATGCGACAGGAGGACACCTGGTTCGACGCGTTGCCTCCCGCCGAAGTCGTCGTCCTAAATTCGCGGCCGACCGATGCGGAACATCTCTTGCGCGTACTCGACGCGATCCGTGGAAAGCAGGAGCTCAGCATCGAGTACCGTTCGATGACGGGCACGGCGGAACCAGCGCGGAACATCGCGCCTCACGGCCTCGCGCACAGCCGAGGCCGTTGGTACGCAAGATCCTGGTCGAGGGAGCACAACGACTTCCGCGACTACAGCCTCAATCGGATTCAGCGCGTGTTCGACCCACGCCCGTGCTCCATCGACCCCAGTTTGGACTTCGAGTGGGTGCATACAATCAATCTAGACCTGATCCCAAATCCCGCCCTAGCGCCGGAAAGGCGGGCTGCAGTGGAGATCGAGTACGAGATGGAAGACGGCGTCCGGAAGCTGCCGACGAGGCTAAGCCAGAGCTTTTACCTCATGAGCGAGTACAATCTCGACGTCGAGGAGGGGCGGCTGGCCCCCGAAAAACAGCAACTCGTTCTACGCAACCGTACCGAGGTTGAGCAGGCGCGGGCGGCGGCTCGGCAGATGTCGAAGGAGGCGTTGGCGCGTCTGATGGGTTCATGATGACCTTAGCGTCTGCGCGCGTATTCCGATGACGGTCTCGGCGGTCTGCCTATTCGGGAGCCGGGCCCGAGGGGACCAGGACGAGAGCTCGGACGTCGACCTGCTCCTCGTTACCTCCGAGAGGCAACCTCGGCATAGTTCGATGGGCAACCTTTCGCTCTCAATGTACCCGATCGACGACCTCATCGAACGCGCCGCCGCAGGTGACCTCTTCCTTTGTCACCTCGCGAACGAGGCACGGCCCATGTACGACCCCGCGGGTGACCTGCCTCGTATCAGGGCGGCGTTTCGGTATCGCGACTCCTATGATCGCGAGGTGGGGCAGGCTTCAGCGTTGGGTTGGCTCCTTGGCCGTTTCGCTGACAAGCTCCCCAACCCCCGGCTGTCGAATAGACGGATTGCCTGGTGCGTTCGGACGATCTTGATCGCCAAATCAGCTGAGCGTCGTTCTCCACTGTTCGCGCCCGCTAAGTTGGCAGCGTTTGCTGAAGACCTACGGGTCCTGAAGCTGATCCAGCAAAAGTCCGCCGAGGGAGGGCCGGACCAAGCGCTATTGACCCAGCTCCGGGAGTTTTTGCACCGATGGGGCACTCCGGATCCAGTTCCAGAAGCAAACAGTGCCGCTGCCTACGAAACCTTCTTTCTAAGCACCCACAACGAAGTCGGGAGGAAGACGCTAAGAGGTTTCGTTGATGATCTCGAATATGGGGCTGCGACGCGTTAAGCTCTGCCGTCGAGAGCTTGGCTGGCGATCAAAAAGTCCTGCCTCAAAGCGGTGCTTTAAGGTGCGCCCGCGCTGTTCACTGGAATGCAGGGACCGCCACGAATGTCCACCTCCGGGCCGGGCACGAAGGAGCGCTATTGGCGCGTAGCTGAAAGGATTGGGAGCCTTCGAGGCTTACGCCTCTCACCTCCGTAGCTGCATCGCTGCACTTTCGGCAACGAAGGCGGCGACGCCAATCGCGCTCGAAACAATGAGGGCTGCATGATGTTTCGCCGGCTGAATGCCGCCCCCGTGTCTGTCACCAGCCCGGTTCGAGAACCCAGCTAAGCCGTCAACTACCGAGGTGAGTCCATTGAGCATTACGAAGAGGTCTTTGTCCGCAGCATGGAGTTCGGCCTCCATCTTGAGCAGCCTACGAACGCGCTTCAGCAGTTGCGGAAGATCGCCATTGTACTTGGCAGGAGCGTCTGGACTGAGCTTGCGCTCCACTCCGCAGAGGACGTCCTCCAATAGCGACCGGGCGTTGGTAATCGCGCCTCTGTAGTCGCCCTCACGCATCTTCCGCCTGCACTTATCGGCATTGTCAGCGACGAACGCTGCAGATTCGGCGTCCACGGCCGTTAGGGGAGCTTCGAACTCAAACTCGTTGCCATCATTCGTCGCGACGCGCGCCCTTCCGCCTACCAAGACCACCTTCCACCCGTCTCGCAAGAGAAACGGGTTCAACGCTTCGACGGCGTCGTGAAACGATTTGTCCGTCCCTTCGAACTCGAGTGGATCAAAAATTTCTTCAATCAGCTTGGCCAAGTCTGGCGAGCCGTTGAGCTTTTTCAGCTTCTCTTCGGCGTAGACGTGCCGAGAGGGAAATCCACCGCCGCTAGGATACTCGTCGTCCGAACCGTACTCGTTAAATAGCCGGACTAAGGCTGGCCCAGACCGGTACGGTGTCAGACCACTGTCTCCTGTCACGTGCTGCTTGAGCGCACCGATTGTTCGCGTCGAAATCCTCATGCCTAGACTATGCAGTGACTTGTCGTGTTGGCAATGCAACGAGCCGTCGGTGGGATTGCAAATGTCGGCTCGTGGATGCGACGCGAAGGTCCGCTGGTGGCGCCAGCCGGCCCTTGGTTTTAACGCGTCCGCCACCACTCCCCGTTGGGGGGGGGCTCGGGGCCGTCTTGACCGGCACCAACTAGCGACTAACGCTACGTCACGGGGAGGTGACAGGATGGTCCATCTCATTTTTGCGGCAATGCTTCTCGGTCAGGCCCAAGATCCAAGTCGAGCTATCGATGCTGCTTTCGCGGACTTGGATCGCCGATACTTTGCGATGCTCGTTTCAAACGGCGATGCGCTGGTCGCAGCCTTAGGTGAAGGGCCCTCTGAGATGGGCAGCCAGACCTCGCGGTGCCTGGGCCTTCTTACCCCCCTCCACGGCGACCTGGACACAAAGGCTCTTCGTCGCGAAATGGCGTTATTTGCCACCGTGGTGCCGGACGCTCGGCCTGCGGTTTTCGAACTGGCGCGGGGGACAGCTCAAACCCAGGCTGCCAATATTCGGCTCCGCTTGCGTGTGCTGGAAATGTCGGAAGAGGACTGTTTGACGTCTGCCATCTACCGCGCCCAGCGGATGCGTACGATGGAAGTAAGCCAGGATACCCAACAACTTCTTTCGACGATAACTGACCAACCGACGACGAGCTCGAAAGGACCACAATAGGTCGACGCCCAGCGTTCGAAAGGTCGCCTTTCGGCCGCCGCCCCAATGTCCGCTCCTGGC
>NZ_GL883084.1:312019-321583 GCF_000204035.1 Brevundimonas diminuta ATCC 11568 | reverse complement strand
GGCGCGTCGCCGACATCAGCGCGAATAGGCGAGGACACCTGACCATAAGCCGACGAAGCCCCTCCGGTGGGGCAAGAATGACGAACCCTCTTGGGAGGACTCATCAATGCGACCGCCCGACGGGAAGATGGCTCTTGTCATGATGCCCCATCGGCATCCATGCCGCTACGAGCACTCGGAGTGCAAGGTCTGCCTTGTTCACCATGCAGGAGTCCTGGATACATCGCGACGGGCGCGGGCTCGGCTCAGATCAGTGCGAAGGCGACCCCGCTTGCGGCGGTCAGGGCAACGACTATCCATGGTGTGCACTTCCACACCGTCAACAGAACGAAGCCGGCCAGCGCCACGAGGAAGTCGATCGGACTCAGGATCGCGCTGGTTCCTACTGGGGTATAGAGGGCGAAAGCGAGAATGCCGACGACCGCCGCGTTCGCACCGCGCATCGCCGCCTGGGCCGCCGGTCGGGCGCGCAGCAGGCTCCAGAACGGCAGCACGCCTGTCACCAGCAGCAATCCCGGCGCGAAGATCGCCACGAGACAAAGGGCGGCCCCAGCGAGTCCATTCGGAGAAGGCTCCATCACGGCGCCCAGATAGGCGGCGAAGGTGAAAAGCGGCCCCGGGACGGCTTGGGCTGCGCCATAGCCCGCAAGAAAGCCATTGGAATCGATCCAGCCGGGCTGCACCACGCCTTCTTCGAGCAGGGGCAGAACGACGTGACCGCCTCCGAAAACGAAGGCGCCGGCTCGATAGAAGACGTCCAGCAAGGCGACGCCGTGGAACCCTGTCGCCATGGAGGCGAGCGGTAGGCCCGCCAGAAGCAGAAGGAACAGGACCAGGGCCCCTGCGCCGGCGCGCCGTGAAATCGGGAAGCTTGCAGTCGCCCCTGGCGCGGCGGTCGTCGTGCGGCAAAGGCGCAGCCCCGCCAGACCGCCGAGGACGATAGCGACGATCTGGCCTGTCGCTCCGCCGAGCAACATCAGGATTACAACAGCGGCTAGGCCGATGACTGCTCTTTGCCAATCAGGGGTCAGGGTGCGGGCCATCCCCCAGACCGCCTGAGCGACCACAGCCACGGCCACCAGCTTCAGTCCATGAAGCAGGCCCATTCCAACTGGCCCGTGGAGCGAGGCTGCGCCCATGGCGAACAAGACCAGAAGCGCGGCGGACGGCAGCGTGAAGGCGCACCATGCCGCAACGCCACCCAATGGGCCGGCGCGCCACAAGCCCAAGGCGTAGCCCACTTGGCTGGAGGCCGGCCCTGGCAGGAATTGGCACATGGCGACCAGGTCGGCGTATCCGGCTTCATCGATCCAACGGCGTCGGGCGACCAACTCGTTCCGGAAATAGCCGAGGTGCGCGACGGGGCCGCCGAACGACGTGAGGCCGAGTTTGAGGAAGACCGCGAAGACCTCTGCCGGCGAGCCGGTCAGGGGCGCGCTCAGGCGTCTGTGGGCTGCTTTGGATTCGCCGCTGATTTCCGTGGCCATTCTCCAGCAATCCAGTCTGATGCTACGCAGACCTGATCGCGATCGCTGACAGGTCATTGGCCGCATCGATCGGCACGCCCGACGCCTTTCGCTCGGAATAGCGATCCACCAACTGACCTGCGTGCCACCGCGTCAAGACGGTGAAGCGCACCAGTTCCTCCATCACATCGACGATGCGATCGTAGTAGCTGGACGGCTTCATGCGGCCGTCGTCGTCGAACTCCAGGAAGGCCTTGGCGACGCTGGACTGGTTGGGGATGGTGATCATCCGCATCCAGCGGCCGAGCAGGCGCAGGGTGTTGACCGCGTTGAAACTCTGCGAGCCGCCGGAGACCTGCATGACGGCAAGGGTGCGGCCCTGAGTCGGGCGCATACCGCCCATGCTCAGCGGCAGGTGATCGATCTGAAGCTTCATGATCCCCGAAATCTGGCCGTGGCGTTCGGGGCTGCTCCAGACCATGCCCTCCGACCACAGGGCATGCTCGCGCAGTTCGTGGACGGCGGGATGATCGTCGTAGTCGACCTGATCGGTCAGCGGCAGGTCGGACGGATCGAAGATGCGCGTTTCGCAGCCCATGAAGCGCAGCAGGCGAGCGGCCTCCTCGACGCATAGCCGGGAATAGGAGCGGTCGCGCAGTGAGCCGTAGAGCAGCAGGATGCGGGGCGGATGATCGTGCGGGCCGAGGCCGAGCGCGGGGCGGCTGGACAGATAAGCTGGGTCGAGCGCGGGCAGGTGGTCGGGATCAGGCAGGTCGCGAAGGCGGGTCATCGGGCGCGCAGTTCCTTGAACATGAAGGCCGCCGAGGCCGGGCACAGGCCGCTGAACTGCCGGGAGGCGGCGACTGAGGGCGGCGCGGCTGACCGAAGGGCGACCGAATAGCCGTGTCGCTGGAAGAAGGCGGCGGCCGAGGTCGTGAGCAGATAGAGACCGTCGGCCCCTTGTCCGGCGGCTTCGGCTTCGAGCCAGCACAGGATCGCCCCGCCGTGACCGCCGCCGCGACGGCTGTCAGGGACGACGATGGAGCGGATCAAGACGTCGGGCCCGACCTGCTCCAGCCCGCCGTAGCCGATCAGTCCGGCATCGTCCCCGAAGCGGTAGAAGCGCCGACCGGGCTCGTGGAGATCGTCCGTCGGCAGCCCGGCGGCCTCCAGCGCGGCGATGAGGTCGGGAGTGGGCTCGGGCAACTCCACGGCGTTGAAGGCCATCAGCAGGCGCCCTTCTTCGGGGCGGTCGCGGGGAAGCAGCGGCGGCCCAGCCACAGGGCGACCGACACCAGCAGGATCAGCACAGGGACCTCGACCAGCGGACCGATGACGGCGGCGAAGGCTACCGGCGAGGCCAATCCGAACGCCGCGATGGCGACGGCGATCGCCAGTTCGAAGTTGTTGGAGGCAGCGGTGAAGGCCAGGGCCGTGGTGCGCGGATAGTCCGCCTCGATCAGCCGTCCCATCAGGAAGCTGACCACGAACATGACCAGGAAGTAGATCGTCAGCGGAATGGCGATGCGCAGGGCGTCCAGCGGCAGGGCGACGACCTCGCCGCCCTTCAGGCTGAACATGGCGACGATGGTGAACAGCAGGGCGATCAGGGTGATCGGCGCGATGCGCGGCAGGAAGCGCGCCTCGTACCAGTCGTTCCCCTTGCGCGTGACCAGCGCGCGCCGGGTCAGGAAACCGCCGAGAAAGGGCAGGCCCAGATAGACCAGGACGGCGCTTGCGATGGTCCAGACGCTGACGTCAACCACGCTGCCCTCCAGCCCGAACAGGGGCGGCAGTACGGTCAGGAACAGCCAGGCGTAGAGGCTGAAGAAGGCGATCTGGAAGATCGAGTTGAAGGCGACCAGGCCCGCCACATATTGGTTGTCGCCGCGCGCCAACTGGTTCCAGACCAGCACCATGGCGATGCAGCGGGCTAGTCCGATCAGGATGACGCCGGTCATGTGTTCCGGCTGGTCGCGCAGGAAGATCACCGCCAGCGCGAACATCAGCACCGGCCCCAACACCCAGTTCTGGAACAGGGACAGAAGCAGCACGCGCTTGTCGGCGAAGACGCGGGGAAGTTCCTCGTACGTCACCCGCGCTAGCGGCGGATACATCATCAGGATCAGGCCGATGGCTATGGGGATGTTGGTCGTCCCGACCGACAGGCCGTCGATCCAGGCGGGAAGCCCGGGCGCGACTGTGCCCAGCAGCACGCCCAGCGCCATTGCGGCGAAAATCCACAATGTCAGCCAGCGATCGAGGAAGGACAGGTGGCGCCTTGGTTGTTCAGCAATCACGGCATTGACCATCAGCGGACCCTCCGGCCCCCGGCGTCGATGACGACTTCGCCGTCCTCCTTGGTGAAGGGCTTGAGTCCTTCTGAAGGCAGAAGGTCGAGGACCGCTTCGGACGGGCGACATAGCTTCACGCCTAGCGGCGCGACCACGATCGGACGGTTCAGCAGAATCGGGTGTGCTTCGATGGCGTCCAGAATCTGGTCATCGGTCAAATCAGGGTCTCCGAGGACCAGTTCGGTGAAGGGGGTGCCCTTCTCGCGCAGAAGGCCGCGCAGGGGGACGCCCATCCGTTCGACCAGCGCCTGGATCATGGCGCGGTTGGGCGGCGTCTTCAGATACTCGATGACTTGCGGCTCGATCCCGACGTGTCGGATCAGGGCCAGGGCGTTGCGCGACGTGCCGCAGGCAGGGTTGTGATAGATGACGACGTCCATGGTGTCCTCATGCGCGGCAGAGCGAGAGTTCGGCCAGTAGCGGCTCGCACAGTTCGGCGCGGCCCTGGCAGCAGTCCTTCAGCAGGAACAGGACCAGCGCCTGGAGGCGATCCAGGTCCGCCCGGTAGATGATCGACCGGCTGTGGCGCTCCGAATTGACCAGGCCGGCGCGGGACAGAACCCCGAGGTGCGCCGACATGGTGTTGGCGGGCACCGCCAGGGCATCCGCGATCTCGCCGGCGGGTAGGCCTTCGGGTTCGTGCCGCACCAGCAGACGGAAGGCCTCAAGGCGTGTCGGTTGGGCTAGGGCGGCAAGAGCGAGGATGGCGGCTTCGGATTCCATGATTCCAAAATAATGGAATTAATGGTGTCGTCAACCAAGCCGGGAACGCTAAGCAAGGATGGAATGTCAGCTGTCCGTCGAGAAGCCAATGACTGCTCCTGGCGCATTGCCGTCAGGCGATGTGTAGCCAGTCGGCCGCCCCGGCGCGAACCGTCCTGGTCAGGTCTTCGATCAGGCGGGTGGTGATGCGTAGATGCTGCCAGAAGAGCGGCACGTCGACGATGACGCCGGGGGCAAGATCGACTAGGCGGCCTGACGCGATCAACGGAGCGGCCAAGCGTTCCGGCGTCAGGGACCAGGCGACGCCCGCCAGAGTGAAATCCAGAAACCCCTGAGTGGACGGCACCCAATGGGTCGGGCCTTCGATCGGGCTTCCGACGACCTGCTCAGCCCACTGGAGTTGCAGTCGGTCCCGCGGGCCGAAACGGAGCACCGGCGCCTCGGCAAGCCGTTCGGCCGTCACGCCGTCGAGGAAATAACGATCGCGATAGTCCGGTGTCGCTGCGGCTACGTAGCGAAGCGAGCCTAGCGGCAGGGTGCGGCATCCTGCGACGGCCTTTCCCGCCGTGGTCACAGCAGCGATGACCTCGCCCGAACGCAGACGCTCGGCGGTGTCGGCCTCATCGTCGAGCACCAGAGACAGGGTGTTCGGCTGGTCTGCGGCGAAGCGGGTGGCTGCGCCGGGGAACCAGGTGCCGAGGCTGTCGGCGTTGAGGGCGATCTTCAAGGTCGGGCGCGCGCCGCCGAACGCCGCAGCCCAGACGGGATCGCCCGCCATCATGTCGTGCTCCAGCAGGGCCACCTGATCGAGGTGGGCCGCCAGACGCGCCCCGGCCTCTGTCGGTCGGCAGGGCGTCGCACGGATGACGAGGGGAAGGCCCAGGCGCTCCTCGAGACCCTTCACGCGTTGGGACACCGCCGAGGGCGTGACCGACAGGGCTTCAGCAGCCGCATCGAATGATCCGGTACGGATGACGGCGGCCAAGGCGGCGAGGGCGGGATAGTCGAGCATTAGGGTAGCTAATCTAACTTAAGCAGGATTAGTTCGGCTACGACTTCGTGCTGTGCGATCAGCGCCCCATGATCGTTTCCATTCTTCCGCCACTGGCGAAAGGCTTCGTCCTCTCGGCCAGTCTGATCGTCTCCATCGGCGCACAGAACATGTTCGTGCTGCGGCAGGGGCTGCGGCGCGAGCATGTCCTGCCGGTCGTCCTGTTCTGCGCCGTGGCGGATTCCGTTCTCGTCATCGCCGGCGTGAATGGTCTGGGTCAACTGTTGGCGGCGCTTCCCGGCCTGTCGGCGGGGTTGAGTCTCGGCGGCGCTGCCTTCCTGACATGGTACGCCGTCGGGGCCTTTCGACGGGCGATGCGCTCGGAGGCCCTGATCATTGAGGACGGCGCAGGTCTTTCGCTCAGGGCGGCGCTGGCGGCCACCGCCGCCTTCACCCTTCTGAACCCGCATGTCTACATCGACACCGTCATGCTGATGGGAGCGGTCGGGTCCAGCCTGCCCGAGAGCCAGCGGCTGTTCTTCATCATCGGAGCCTCAACCTTCGCCGCTGTCTGGTTTGCGTCCGTCGGTTTCGGCGCACGCTTTCTGGCACCGCTCTTCGCCCGCCCGATCGCGTGGCGCGTGCTGGATGTCGTCACGGGCCTGATGATGACCGTCATAGCCGTAGTCCTGGTGCGCGGCGTCTTCGCCTGACGCCATTTCAGAACATCGAGGTCCTCATGAAACCACCTGTCATCGCCCCGGAAATCTACGCCCTGCGCCCGGACTTCGCCGTGCTCAGCATCCTTGTCACTGGCGCGCGCAACGGGCCGAGCGATCCTGATGACGCAGAACAGTTGCGTCTAGCGTGTCGGGTGCAGGAGCCTGAGTGGGCTGAGGCGCATCTGGGGGCTTGGCGGGACGCCTACCGCGCCTTCGGCGCCAAGCCGCAGCGGACGCCATGCTCCGTCGAGGCCTTGCGCAAGCGGGGGCAGCGGGACGGGACCCTGCCGCCGGTGAACGCCGTCGTAGATCTCTACAATGCGGTCAGCCTTCGTTACGCCCTTCCGATCGGCGGCGAAGATGCGGACGCCTACGCCGGGACGCCCCGATTGGTGGTCGCGCAGGGCGGCGAGATTTTCGACACGGCCCAAAACGGCGAACCGAAGATCGAAGTGATCGATCCCGGCGAGGTTATCTGGCGCGATGACCACGGCGCGACCTGCCGACGATGGAACTGGCGACAGGGCGTACGGACGCGGATCACTGACGACAGCACCGCCATGTGGTTCATCCTCGAGCGCCTGGCCCCCATGCCGATCTCGGCGCTGATGCGGGCGGGCGACGAACTGATCGCCGGATTGAAGCGTCTCAGTCCGTCGCTGCAGGCGAGCAGCCTTCTAATAGAGCGCCCCGACTGATCGGCTGAAATGACACAAACTGAAGCCAAGCCTGATTTGAGCCGACCGCTGCATCGGTCCTCACTAAGGCGATATTCTGGAGCAGAGCATGGCGCTGTTTTCGGGTCTTTCGGCCTTTCCCATCACTCCGATGACGTCCGAAGGCGAGGTCATTGCGCCTGACCTGCAGCGACTAATCCGACGCATTGAGGCGGGCGGCGCCGATTCCATAGGTCTGCTCGGCAGTACCGGGACTTATATGTTTCTCAGCCGCGACCAACGGCGACGCGCCGTGGCGGCGGCCGCTGAAGCCGTCGTCTCGATCCCGATCATTGTCGGCGTCGGCGCCATGCGCACCGACGAGGCCCAGGCCCAGGCGGGCGATGCGGCGGCAGAGGGCGCGTCCGGTCTGCTCTTGGCGCCGGTCAGCTATACGCCGCTGACGGAGGAGGAGGTCTTTCAGCACTTCCTCGCCGTCGCCTCGGCCACGGACCTGCCGCTATGCATCTACAGCAATCCCGGAACGACCAACTTCATCTTCAGGCCGGAACTGGTCGCGCGTCTGGCGGCGATCACGACCGTGGCGGCGATCAAGCTGCCGCTGCCGGCGTCCGGCGACATCGCCGCCGACCTGGCGGCTTTTCGGCAGGCGGCGCCGGGCTTGTCCATCGGCTACAGCGGCGACTGGGGCTGCAAGGCTGCGCTGCTGGCGGGCGCCGACTGCTGGTACAGCGTGGCCGGCGGGCTGTTTCCTGTACAGGCCGCCCCGCTCGCGGCGGCGGCTGTCAGAGGCGATCGCGAGGAAGCGGACCGATGCGACGCCGCCTTCGCGGGCTTGTGGGACCTGTTCCGCGCCCACGGCGGTCTTAGGCTGATGTATGCGGCGGCGAACATGCTGGGATTGACCGAAGCGTCGCCGCCGAAACCGCTTCTGGGACCCGACGAAAGGCTGACGGCCAATCTCCGAAAGGCTTTGCCGCTCTGATACGCAGATGGTGCCCAGTGTCGGGTTTCGGCCATTAAGCCAAGGGCCGCTACTGGCGCTTCCGGGACCCGGTCGGCCATTTGCCATTCGTGCCCCATTGCTGCGGTTCGGAAAGTCGCTCCTTTGGCGCGCGATACCTGTCACGACACTAGGGCCAGTACCTTCCCCTGGGCTCACTTCTAAAATCGCGCCCGCCACCCCTCGTTAAGCACCGGCTCACGTCCATCAGGGACGTGCCTGGATGGTTGTTCGACCGATCAATGTCGACGGCGCGCCTGTACGGGTGGCTTCGCGATGCTCGGGGATTGTAAGGAGCCGTCGGGATCCGTTGGCGAAGAGGCTATCCGGCGAGGCAAAGCAGCGTTGTTACGCGTCGATGCACGACGTTCCCGTCGCCGCATAACTTAAACCAAATGGCCTCGGGACACCCGGGGCAGTTCAATCTTGATTTTGAACCCACCATCAGAAACCCGTTGCGGGCTCGTGCTCGCCTAGCATGGGAGGGCGCTCCGAAGGGGAGCGGTGGCTTCCCAGGAAGATGGGGCTGGAGAGAATTCGCACGGTATTCGTTCCCGACGCAGGGTGCGCGATGTCCTGAACGAGCGCGCGGGCGCGAAGCTGAGCATCCGCAAAGACTTCGTCGTAACGGTTCACGGCGGCGCCCGGCACGCCCAGGGCGGCGAGCCGTTCGAGTGCGCGGTCGCGCGTCGTTCGCCGGAAAGCGTCCCGCAGCCTCTCTTCGAGACCCGTCCCATTCGCCTTACCGGAACCTGAAGGCGATGGGGAGGGGGTGACGGTGCTGGCGAGGGTCGCCAGGGCGTGCAGATGATCTGGGGAGCTTACGGACAGAAAGATCGGGCCGTCCTGACAGATGTAGAGGCCGGTTGGAGAAGAGCCGACGTAATTTCCGCGTCTCGACGGTTGGCGTCCTGTCTCGAGAAAAGACTGAATGCTGCCGGCTTGCATGGCAACCGCGACATCCAGCAGGGCCACGTCCACGTGCTGGCCGGGGGCCGCGTCAGCATAGCGTTGGTAGAGCGCGGCGACGGCGGCCAACGCTGCGAACTGGCCGGTGGACACGTCCATCAGACTAGGGCCTGTTTTTAACGGACCGCCGCCGGGTTCTCCATCCGGGAGACCCGTCATCGCCATCAGGCCGCCTTGCGCCTGAAACACCGCATCATAGCCGGGTCTGTCGGCATACGGGCCGGATTGGCCGTATCCCGTCAGCGAAACATAGATCAGCTGAGAGTTGACGATCCCCAGGGTGGAAGCGTCAAGACCGAAGCGAGCCAGATTGCCGGCGATGAAGTTCTCAATCAGCACATCAGCATCGGCCGCGAGCGTCCGGATGCGCGCTTGACCTTCGGCCGAGGCGAGATCCACGAGAATAGAGCGCTTGTTGCGGTTCGCGCAGAGATGGAAGGCGGATTCCAACGTTCGAGCGCCAGCCGCGTCTATCAAGGCGTCCGGCCCGTATAGGCGCGCGTCGTCGCCGCGGCCCGGCCGTTCCACTTTCAGGACGTTCGCTCCGAAGTCTCCCAGCACCTGCGCCGCCCACGGCGCCGCCAGCACCCGGCCCAGGTCCAGGACCCTGACCCCGTCGAGCGGCGCCGCCGAGACGGCGCCATCGCCGTGCAGCGATC
>NZ_GL883084.1:296754-311856 GCF_000204035.1 Brevundimonas diminuta ATCC 11568 | reverse complement strand
CCATCGCCGTGCAGCGATCGAGGGCGCCGCGGCGCGAGCCAACCCTTGAACGGCTCGCCGGGGGGCGGAGCCGCCGGGCGGACCGTCGGCGAGCGAGGCAGGCGGAGGGGGGAAGCCACGCCAGGGAGGCCGTCCTCGTCCCGAAGGATCAGGCCGCGCGCCTGAACGTGGGGATCGGCCGCGAGATCGGCGTAGGTGTTGACGGTGGAGCAGGGCACCCCGGCCTTTACCAGAAGATCCATCAGCGCCTGGCGCGAACGGGTCTTGATGATCGGGCCGAGCACGGCGTCGATCTCGGCGCGGTTCCGGTCTCGAGCGAGGACGTCGGCGAAGCGCGGGTCGCCCACCATGTCGGCGTGGCCGAGTGCTTCGCACAGTTTGGCGTAGTGTTGATCGGTGCCAGCCGAAATGTAGATGACCCCGTCCGCACAGTCGAAGGTCTGGGCGGGATGGCCTCCGTTTCCGGCGTTGCCGCGCCTCTGAGGTTGGCGACCGGAGATCAAATAGTTCTGGACGACGTGAGACTGCATCGTGACGGCCACGTCGAACATCGCGACATCCACGAATGTAGGAGTCGCGAATGCCCGCAGGCGGCCGATCAGAAGCGCGATCACGCCTGTCGCCGCGTTTACAGCGGACAGGCCCGTGATGAGCGGAACACCGATCTGCATGGGGCCGCCACCGGGAGCGTCGTCATCATGGCCTGTGATCGCCATGAGTCCCGCCTGCGCCTGGAGCACCGCTTCATCGGCGTCCTCTCCTCGACGAGGACCAGAAAGGCCATATGGCGTAACTGAACAGACAATAAGGTCGCGGTTGCAGACCAGCGGCTTTGTCGGGTCGAAGCCTGCGGCCTCCAATTCTCCGTCGTCGACCACGACATCGGCATCGCGGAGCCAAGCTTCCAACGCAGCGTGGTTATCGGGATCAGCCGTGATCCGGACTGAACGCTTGTGCCGATTTAGCGCGCGATACTGGGCGTCGTCCGGCTCCGCGTCACGTTCGAGGCGCACGACGTCGGCGCCGAGCTCTGCGAGCAATTGAGCGGCGCGGGCGGCGGCCGGCCGCCGCCCGAGATCGACAACGCGCAGCGCCGCAAGCGCTCGACCGGACTTCGAATTCGTCTTGCTCACACACGCCCTCTCCGATGACCGCATTCAAGGTGTCCGAACGCCAGGGCGGTCGCAATGCTTGGCATGGAAGCACCGCATATGCGTTGCGACCGACGACGTTCGTCCGTGCTCCGTTGACAAGGTCTCATAATCTAACGGATGGTAGTTAGAAGCCCTCAGAGAAGGGAATTAGGGAGTGAAGTCATGGACGCTGGCGCATGTCAGGCGACGCCGACGCGCACGCCTCGCCGATCATCAAGCCCGAGTCGGGCGTCGACCCTTCTGGCTTCTGACGCCAAGCGCATCAAGTCGGCCGAACGGGTCTTGCAGGTGCTTGAATACTTCTCGACCCGTCAGCAGCCGGAAGCCACCGTCATGGACATTGCGAAGGCTCATGGCCTTCCGCAGTCTTCGACGTCAGAACTGCTGAAATGTCTCACCGCCCTGGGTTATTTGGCCCACGATCCCTTCCGTCGGACCTATGTGCCGACCGCCAGGGTGGCTTTGCTCGGGGCGGGGGCGGCCCCCCTGCTGCTTCAAGGCGGTCCGCTCATGGAGATGCTGGCGGACCTTAATGAACAAACCGGGGAATTCGTCGTCCTAGGCATGCTCGTAGGATTGGCTGTGCGCTATGTGCATGTGTTGCCGTCGTCCCGACTTGTCACCACCGTGGTTCCGGAAAGCAGTTCCTTGCCTCTGCATACGGCGATGGGGCGGGCACTCCTCTCGACGTTGCCCGATGAAGCGATCCGTAAGTTCGTTCATCGACTGAATTCGCAGGTTTCCGAAAAATGGAGGGTCACGCCTTCGGCGGTTCTGGCAGAGACAGCCGAAATGCGAGGGCTGGGCTATTCCGTGACCGCCAACACGGTCTGGCGAGGGGGCGGCATGGTTTGCGCGCCCCTGCCCGACTGCGGAGACGGCCAGTTGCTCGGCGTCGGCATCGGAAGCGATGCGGAAACCACCCTCGATCGCGCGGCGGACTTCGCTGAGCGGATTCGCGCCGCGGCGGCGCGTCACCTACCGGGTCGTGGTCAAATGGCGCTCAAGCGAAATGCAGCCGGCGATAACGACCGCGAAAATAAAGGAGGGGATCTCTTCTCGGCTCAAAGCGCGCCCGTATGACTTCCCCAACGAAAATCCGGTGGTCGCCGCCGTCGTGAACCGCATGTTTGCGACACAGGAACACCGCCAGCGATCCGACGAGCGCGGGAACGCCGTCATGCCAGGGTTCGAACGCCGTCTCCGCGAAGCGATCTTCGCTTCGCCGTGCAAACCGGTCGGACGTGGGCTGCTGGCCGATGTGCAGAACGTTCACCGCGAAGGTCGAGGACGCTTCGAAAGCGGCCAGGGACCCAGCCGTCCGCGCCAGGCAGAAAAGCAGCAGGGGCGGATCGAGCGACACCGACGTGAAGGAGTTAGCCGTCAGGCCCACGGGGGCGCCATTCTGATCCACGGTGGTCACGACGGTGACGCCCGTGCCGAAGCAGCCGAGGGCGTCACGCAGGGTCCTGACGTCGGATCCCGCGAGATAGGCCTGCGGGTCCCGGGGCGCTTCCGTTTCGAGGAATTCCAGGAGATGCGCCTGGAACTGCTCAGGTTGATCCGCAGCGACATCGTGCGCGGCCCCTTCGACCTCGACATGTCGGGCGTGGGGCGCGCGACGCGCCATCGCGTCGCGGGCGTCGCGGCTGACGAGGGGGTTGTCGGCGCCGTGCAGGATCAGGATTGGCAGCCTGATCTGCCCAAGAACCGAATCCAGCGTGCGTTCCAGGTCCGTGATGTCCAGTCCGGTGGTCCAGCGCGGATCGCCGGTCTCGTCGGACCGTCGGCTTCGCGCCAGCTGGCGAACGGCGTCGGGGTCGAGGATCGGCGCCACGCCCGCCACGACCACGCCCGCCGCAAGATGCGCGCCTTCGTCGGCGATCGCGGCCAGCGCGATAGCGGCGCCCATGGCGACACCGACGATCACAGGACGGGTGGGAAGAGAGCGCAGAAGCGCCCGCAGGTCCTCGGCATAGGCCTCAAGATCATATCGGCCGTCCGCTGGACGCTCGCTCAAGCCATGACCTCGCAAATCTGGACAAAGAACATGTCGACCAGCGGCGACGAGCGCCTCGGCCGTGTTGCGCCAAACGCAGGACCGCTGCCCCCCCGTATGAAGGAGCACCACGCTGGGATCGTCAGGCGAGCCATAGCGCTCGACCGACAAGGCGAGGCCGCCAAAGCCGCGAAAGATCTCTGTTCCCATGGTGGCGTCTCCCTCGGAAGCCGGTTTCGGTCCGGGAGCAAGGCTAGTTCGCCCGGGCGTGTTTCGCGCGGGGACGAAGCAAACATCGCATCCCCGATGCTCTCTTGCGGAACCGGGATGCTATCGCTTGCCCAACGACAGAGGAGCGAGACGATGGGAAAATGGTTGGACGCGCCGGACACCTTGCTGTTCGAGGTGCGGGGGAGTGTGGCCTACATCACCTTCAATCGGCCTGAGAAGCGCAATGCCCAGAGCGCACGCTGTCTTCGAGAACTCAATGACGCGTTGCGCGAGGCGGATGATCTGCGATCCGTTCATTGCGTGGTGTTGCAAGGGGCGGGCAAGGATTTCTGTTCAGGCGCGGACATCTCCGAGGGCATCGAACCGGGCGCGGACGGACGGCGCTCTTACGATCCCGCGGACTACCGCGGGCGGACTGCCTTCGAGGATGACGTCTGGCATACCCGCTATGGGTCCAATCTCCGTCTCGACATCTTTCGAATGCACAAACCGGTCATCGCCAAGGTGCAGGGGAACTGTCTGGCGGTCGGCACGGACATCGCGCTCAACTGCGACATGGTCATTGCCGCCGATGACGCCCGCTTCGGCTTTCCCGCAGCCCGATCGCTCGGGTCGCCCGCCAATCATATGTGGCTCTATCTGATGGGGCCCCAATGGGCGAAACGCCTTCTGTTGACCGGCGATGTGTTGAGAGGGCGCGACGCCGCCGCCCTAGGGCTCGTCATGGAATCGCATCCCCCCGCTGAGCTGGACGCTGCGGTCGCCGTACTTGCTGATCGCATCGCCCTGGGCGATCCCGCCTTGCTGGCGGCCCATAAGCGCGTGGTCAACATGGGGCTGGAGCTGATGGGGTGGGAGACGCTTCAGCGTTTTGCGGCCGAAAATGACGCACGAGCTCACCTCGCAGAGGCGCCGCGCGCCTTCTTCGATCTCGTCAAGACAGAAGGCGTCAAGACCGCGCTTCAGCGCCGTGACGCGCCCTATGGCCACGACGAAATCCAACTCCGCGCCGCGCGGGACAACCTGGAGACCCTAAATGACTGATCCGATCGACGGTCTCATCATACAACGCCGCGGCGCTGCGCTAGTACTCACCATGACCAATCCGGGTCGCAGAAACGCCTTCTATCCGGAGATGCGCAGCCGGATCGCCGAGGCCATCGCCGGCGCTGCGAGCGATCCTGCTGTGCGAGCGGTCATCCTCACCGGAGCGGAAGGCCATTTCTGTTCGGGCGCTGACCTGCGCCGTGTGAGCGACGCTGACAATGGACCGCTTGCGGTGCGGGAGCGCCTCAAGAGCGTTCACCGGCTGCTCGAACTTATCATCGGAGGGGCCAAGCCAACCATCGCGGCCGTGGAGGGCGACGCCTTCGGCGCCGGAATGTCCATGGCGGCCGCGGCCGATGTCGTCATCGCCGCTCGGGGCGCCCGCTTCGGCGCATCCTTCGCCAAGATCGGCCTGTTGCCGGACATGGGCCTTCTTTACACCCTCCCTCTGCGCGTTGGCCTGCCCAAAGCGCGGCGGCTGATGATGACGGCTCGGACTATCGCCGCGGAGGAGGCGGCCGCCATCGGGCTCGTCGACGAACTGACCGTCGAAGGCGGGGCCCTGGAGCGCGCGCTTGAGGTCGCGGCCGAATTCGAGGCCTCGGCGCCGCTGTCCCTGGCGGCGATCAAGGCGGCGATGGCTCAGGGGTTGGCCGGGATTGACGACGTGGCTCGCTTCGAGCTCAACACCGTTCCGGGTCTCGCGAACACAGACGATCACCTGGCCGCACGCAAGGCGTTCCTCGAGAAAACCCAAGCGGTGTTCGTGGGGCGATAAGTCGGTTTTCCCCCTAATCATCGCACCTGCGATGTTGGTGCGGATCGTATTGAGTTAGAAGGAGATCGAGCCAAGTCTATCCCCAATGCTCACAACACAAGAGCAAACAAGGGGAGAGGACATGAGAGATCTCATATTTGGCGCGGTGGGAGGTTTTTGCGTCCTCTCTGCCGGTAATACAATGGCTCAGGACGCCGTTTCGAGTCCCCTGCCGCTGCCCCACGGTCCGTCCGCTCTGGACGATATCGTGGTGACCGCACAGCGCCGCGCGGAGCGGCTCCAGGACGTGCCCATTTCGGTGACGGCGCTCTCAAGCGAACGGCTTGAGGACGCCGGAATCGTCTCCACGGAAGATCTGACGAGCGTTACACCTGGGCTGGTCTTTGCGAGATCGAACCAATTCGCTCAACCCACGATCCGCGGGGTCGGATCGCGAAACGGGAGCCAGGGCGACGAGTCCAGCGTCGCCATCTACATCGACGGGGTCTATCGGCCTGAACAGTTCAGCAACCTCTTTGAACTGGAAGGGGTGGAACAGATCGAGGTCCTTAAGGGGCCGCAGGGGACGCTGTTCGGTCGCAACGCGGCGGGGGGCGCGATCAATATCACCACCCGTTTGCCGTCGGCCGAACCCGACCTGTCGATCGCCCTGTCCGCAGGGGATTTCGGCTACTGGAAGGCGGCGGGTTATGTTTCCGGACCGCTGACCCAGCGCCTGAGCGCCAACCTAGCGGTGACGGCCCTGAAGGACGACGGCTTCGTCCGCAACATTTTCCTGAATGAGGACAGCGGCAGCCGCGAACTTTTCGCCGCGCGAACCAAGCTGGTGTTCGATATCGACGACGTGAGCCGCCTCTGGCTGGGCGTCAGCTACCAGGACGGCCGCGACAACACCAATCAGTCCGGGCAGCCTCTGGCCGGGAACAGCCGTGGGCGTGGGGTCCCGGGTGCGGTCGTGCCGACCGAGCCCTGGACGACGGCGACCCAGTTCACTCCCATATCCAAGGGCGAATCGTTCGCGGTGGATCTTCATTACAGCCGCGAGTTCGCAGGCTTCGATCTCCGCACGATCCTCGCCTACAGCAAGGCCAGTCAATACAATCTCACGGACTCCGACAACACCTCGGCGGCTGTGTCCGGCAATGACACGACCTTCAACGCCGAGACCTACAGCCTTGAGGCAGTGCTCGCGTCGAGCGGCGGAGGGCGCTGGAACTGGACGCTCGGCGGCAATCTCTTTTCCAATGAGTCGATCTTAGATCCCTTTCTTTCGGGCGCGACGAATTTCGCCGGCCGACAGGAGGCCCAGGCAGCCTCGCTCTTCGGCGAGGTCGTCTTCGAACCGGTCTCGGGCCTGTTTTTCACCGGTGGATTGCGCGCCTCCTATGAGGAACGCAGCGCCCGCTTCAGCCAGAGGACGCCGACCGTGGTCACTGCGGAAGGCGAAGACAACTGGTCCGACGTGTCGCCCCGCGTGGTCGCGCGCTATCAGTTCGCCAAAAATTCGAATGTCTACGCTTCTTACACGCGGGGCTTCAAAAGCGGTACGTTCAACTCGACCTCGGCGGTCGGCTCCTCGGTGCCGGCGGCCCCCGAATATGTCGACGCTTTCGAGATCGGGTTGAAGTCGGACCTCGCGCAGCGCGTGCGGCTCAACCTAGCGGCCTATCAATACGACTATCAGGACCTACAGGTGACCGTGCCGTTGTTCATCAACGGCGCCACCACCTTCGCCCTGGCCAATGCGGCTCAATCCACCATCAAGGGCCTGGAAGCCAATATCGACGCCTCGCTGACCGACCGATTGAACCTGCGCTTCGGCGGCTCCCTCCTGGACGCCCGCTACGACGAGTTTCCGGACGCCGTCGTGCTTGAGCCGGATCCGGCCCTCTACGTCGGCGGCGCGCCCGCGGGTAATCGGCAGGTCGTGCGGGACGTGAGCGGCAATCGCCTCTCTCGATCTCCGGAATGGACGTGGAGCCTGGGGCTCGACTACACCCTGCCGCTCCTCGGGGGCGATCTGCGCCTGGGCGCCGACGCTTACGCCAGCGCTCAATGGTATTCCGATCCGCTGAACCGGATTCGGCAGCCGCAATACACCCAGCTCAACGCTTCGGCGCGCTGGACGTCGCCGAGCGGGCGCTGGTCGGCGCTGGTCTCCGGCGAGAACCTCACGGACGAAGCGATCTATTCCAACATGTTCACCTCGGCCCTGGGTGATTTCGTCGCCTATCAGCGGCCACGCTTCGTCTCCTTCACTCTTAAATATCAACTCTAGGAAGGACGTTTCGAATGAGCGTTTCCGAAATTCTCGCGCCGCCCAAGGATGCATTCTTCGGCGAGCGGCTGGACGCCGACGGCCATGTCTATCCGGAGCCGGACCTGATGCGCGACATTCTGGGCGATCTCGGCCGCGATCCGATCTCGGACTATATCGCCTCCTATTTCGACTCGGACGAGGATAAGGCGAGCCGTGCGCAGAACCGCGAGGACATCTGGTCCGTCAAGGGCATCAGCGCCCTGGGCGCGTCCTTCTCGCGCGCCGAAGAACGAGTCGAAGCCATTGAGATGATGGGGTTGCGGTCGCAACTGGTCTTCCAGAACACCTTCGGCAAGGAGCTTCGGGTGGACTCGCCGGCGGCTCGCGCCGCCTGCCGGCGCTACAATGACGTGGCCCTGGCCTGGGGCGCCCAGACAGGCGGGCGGGCGCGGGTCGCCTGCATGATCAACATGGGCGATATCGCCTGGGCGCTCGAAGAGGTCGATCGCGTGATCAGGGGCGGAGCTAAGCTCGTCACCCTGCCTTGCGCGGCCCCGCCGGCCGGTCTGTCGCCGGCGCATTCAGCTTGGGACCCCTTCTGGCGGCGCCTGGAGGAAGCGGACGTCGCGGTGACCCTCCATCTGGGCGGCGGCGGCATGTTGAGCGGTCAGGAACCCGATCCGATCCTGCCTGCACGGGAATGGGGCCAGGCGGAGACGCTCAAGGGCTCGCCCGCTTCGCGCCCCGGCGGCGAAGAGGCGATTAGCCCCTACTTCATGCTTGTGGCGCATATGCCGGCCGAACTCTATCTTCAGATTCTTGTCATGGGCGGCGTCTTCGAACGTTTCCCGCGCCTACGTTTCGGCATCATCGAATACGGGTCGGGATGGGTTGGGCCTTGCGTCGAACGCATGGACCTTTGGACGGGATTCCTGGCGAAGGTCGGCCGATCGTATCCGATGAAGCCCAGTGAATACGTGCGTCGCAACGTCCGGGTGGCGCCCTTCTATCACGAAAATCTGCCTCTGATGATCGAGCGCTACGGCATGGAGGAGATCTACGTCTTCAGCACCGACTATCCCCATCTGGAGGGCAGCCGCGATCCGATCGGCAAGTTCCAGAAATGGTTGGATCGTCTCGATCCCGGCTATGCCCGGAAGTTCTTTGTCGAGAACGGCGCATTACTGTTTCCTGGGCTTTGACCGCCTCCCGACTACCGGGCCGGGGCTTCCCCGGCCCGGACTTTTTATCCTGAACCGAGAGGCCCGATGACCGCGAGCAATCCCGCCCGACTCGGCCAGACGCGGACGACGACCGCCGCCTGGCTCGCCCTGCTGCTGTTGACCCTGGTCAACGCCTTCAGCCTGATCGACCGCAAGCTGCCCTTCATCATGCTGGAGAGCATTCGCGCGGAGTTCGTCCTGACCGATACGCAGGTGGGTCTGCTGGGCGGCGTCATGTTCACCGTTATCTACTCTCTCCTGGGCCTCCCGCTGGCCCGGCTGGCGGATCGCACGTCGCGCAAGCTGGTGGTGTCAGGCGCATTGGCGTTCTGGAGCCTGATGACCGCCGCAGGCGCCCTGAGTCAGAACTTCGTTCACCTTGCGCTCGCCAGGGTGGGGCTGGCGGTCGGCGAGGCGGGGGCGGTTCCGCCGAGCCAGGCGATCCTGGCGGACTATTTTCCGCTTCGCCGCCGGGGTCTCGCCATGGCGGTCTTTCAGGCTGGCGGGGCGATCGGTGTGATGGGCGGCCTCGCGCTCGGTGGCCGGCTCGTCGAGAGCCTGGGTTGGCGCGAAACACTGCTTCTGGCCGGGGGCGCTGGCCTGGCGCTGACGGCGGCCATGCTGATCGTGCTCAGGGAGCCGAAACGCGGGCAGAGCGAAGACGCGGTCGAGGCCGAGGATGCGGTGACGCTTTGGCAGGCGCTGGTCGCGTTGTGGCGTTTAGAAACCTTCAAATGGCTGGCCGTAGGCGGGGCGTTATTCACGCTCGGCACGTCCGCCATCATTACGTTCGGACCGAGCTATCTCGTTCGGGTCAGGGGATTTTCTATCGCCGATGCGGGCGCCTATATCGGCGTGGTGACTGGCCTGGCCGCCGGCGCTGGCGTCCTCGTAGGGGGATGGATCTCGAGCTGGAACAGCCCCAGGCGGACGTTGATTCTCGCAGCGCTAGGCCTGGTCGTCAGCGCCCCTTGTCTGTACTTCGCCTTGAACACTGACAGTCGTGTGGGTCTGCTGCTTCTGCTCGCAGCGCCGCTTTTCCTCGGATCGCTCTACATGGGGCCGAGCTACGCCTTCGCCCAGACCATGGCCCCCGTGCACATGCGCGCGCTCACGGCGTCGGTGATGGTCTTCATCATCCATGGCCTGGGGACGTCGCTCGGTCCCCTGTGTGTCGGCGCCGTCAGCGACGCCCTTGCGCCGAGCCGCGGCGTTGACGGTCTGCGGCTGGCGCTGTTGATCGCACCGATCGCCTATGTCGCGGCCGCAGCGGCGATCATCGCCGCCGCCCACCGCGTCGAGGTCGACCTGCCGGGCGGGAACCGGGTCAAAGCCGCTCGATGATCGTCACGTTCGCCATGCCCCCGCCCTCGCACATGGTTTGGAGCCCGTAACGGCCGCCGCGCCGCCGCAGTTCATTGATCATCGTCGCCATGAGCTTGGTCCCGGAGGCGCCGAGCGGATGGCCCAAGGCGATCGCGCCGCCGTTGACGTTGAGCTTCTGAGGGTCGGCGTCCAACGCCTTCCGCCACGCGAGGGGAATGGACGCGAACGCCTCGTTGACCTCGTACAGGTCGATGTCCTTCAGGCCTAGGCCAGCGCGCGAGAGGGCGCGCCGCGTCGCCTCGATCGGCGCCTCGAGCATGATGACCGGATCGCCGCCGAAGACGGACATATGGTGAATCCGGGCGAGGGGGGGGCGGCCCAACGCCTTCAGGCCGGCCTCGTTCACGACGAGCACGGCCGACGCGCCGTCGCAGATCTGGCTCGATGTGGCGGCCGTCAATCGACCCCCCTCCTTAAGCAGCTTGACCTGGGCCATGGCCTCCAGGCTGGCGTCGTAGCGGACGCCTTCGTCCGTCTCATGGCTTTCGACGCCGTCGGGACCTTCCACTTTCAGGGCGAGGATCTCTTCGCGGAAGCGCCCGGCTCGCGTGGCGGCGGCGGCTCGCCGGTGGCTTTCGAGCCCGAAGGCGTCGAGGACCTCCCGGGTTAGCTCATGCTTGGCGGCGATCATTTCCGCACCGTCGAACTGGCTGAACTTCACGCCAGGATAACGCGCGGCCATGCGGACGCCGCGTGACACGCCGAATCCCTGTTCCGCCGGCAGGACCGAGGGCAGGCCCATCGGCACGCGGGACATGCTCTCGACGCCGCCGGCGATGACGGCGTCCGCGCTCCCCGCCAAGACGGCCTGGGCGGCGAAGTGAAGCGCCTGTTGGGATGAGCCGCACTGACGGTCGACGGAAACGCCCGCAACCGTCTCGGGAAGATTGGATGACAGCACCACGTTGCGGGCGACGTTCTGCGACTGCTCGCCGACCTGGCCGACGCAGCCGAAGATCAGATCGTCGATGAGCGCCGGATCGGCTCCGGCGCGCTCTAGGAGCGCATCGACGACGGCGCCGCCGAGGTCGGCGGGATGCCAATCCTTCAGCTTGCCGTTGCGACGGCCGCCTGCGGTGCGAACGGCGGATACGATATAGGCCTCGGCCATGGTTTCTCCTTCGGCGCTAACGACGCCGGATCAAAAGTTCTTGGGAAGTGGAGGCCGCGAGAGCGCCGTTACTGGCGTACAGGCGTCCGAAGCTGAGTCCGCGGGCTTGGCCGGCCCAGGGGCTTTCCGTTTCATGGAGGAACCAGTCGTCTGCGTGCACAGGGCTGTGAAACCAGATGGCGTGGTTCAGGCTGAGGGTCGTAAAGCCGCCGTCGAAAGCCGAGCGTGTATGAGGCATCATCGCCGCGGTCGGCATCATGAAGTCGGACAGGAAGGCCAGGGCGGCATAGCCCGAGGTGTCGGGAGCGGCGTCTACGCCCCGCACCCAGAACCGGCCGCGCGGCTCCGCCGGATGGGTGAAATAGTCCAATGGCCGCATCAACCGGGCGTCGATCGCCCTGAGACCGCCGACCCCTTCGGCTTCCGCAGAGGCGATGTCGTTCGGGTAGACATTCCCGAGGTCCGCGAGGCGGGGCAGACTCTGGGGGGCGTCGATCGTGGTCGAGCGGGGACGCTGGTGCGCAACGCCGTCCTCGGGCGCGTGGAAGCTGATCATCGCCTCGAAGGCGAGGGGGCCGTCACCCTGGCGCGCGGTGACCCTCCGCTCGGAAAAGGACCGGCCGTCCCGCAGCGTCTCGACAAGGTAATCGATCGGTTGATCGGGATCGCCGCCGACCAGAAAACGCGCGAACATCGCGCTGGGCGGCCGGCCGGGCGCCGTCTCTTGGGCCGCGACCATCGCCTGCCCAAGGAAACACCCGCCGAAAACAGCCTGGCTGTGATTGCGCTGGAAGACGGTTGCTCGAAACCGCTGCTCATCACGGCGGGACAGCCGCAGGATGTCGCCGACCGCGACGGCCGGCCGGTCGGCGGCGGAGGGGGCCGTCATTCCCGCGGCAGCCGCATCAGATTGGCGATGTTGGAACGCTGGATGGCGGACGACCCGCCGAAGATCGGCAGGACAAGAGCGTCGCGGACATAGCGTTCCATCGCGAACCCCTGCGCATAGCCGTAGGCGCCCATCACGGTCTGGCAGTCGAGGGCGATGCCGCGCACGGTTTCCGCGATGAAAAGCTTGGTCATCGAGGTCTGCACGGCGCTCGGCTCGCCACGCTTCACCAGGCCGGCGGCATGGTCGAGCATCAGGCGGCAGGCCCTCAGTCGGGTCTGGACGTCGGCGAGGGTATGGCGCACGGCCTGGTGCCCGCAGATGCGTTTGCCGAACTGGGATCGTTCCTGACTGTACAGCCAGGCTTCCTCGACCATCGCTTCTCCGAGACCCATGGCCATGGCCGAGGGCTGCAGTTTCTCCACCTCCAGGGTCGGGCCGGCGAGCTGGCTCCATCCCTGGTTCCAGCCCGCTTCTTCGCCCATGACGTCGCGCACAGAGACCTCGACGTTCTCGAAAACGACGTCGTTCGTAGGCACGCCGCGAACGCCCATGGTCTCCGTCGTCGTCATGCTGACGCCCGCCGCGTCGCGAGGGATGATCAGGAAGGACAGGTTGCGGTGCCGGTCTTCCTGCGGACCGCTGCGCACCAGGGCGTAGATGTAGTCAGCGAACTCCGCGCCTGAACACCAGCGCTTCACCCCGTTGACGATGATCTTGTCGCCCGACCGTTCGGCCCTCGTGGCGACGGCGGTCAGGTCGGCGCCGACATCCGGCTCCGACAGGCCGAGAGCGAACAGGAGGCGGCCTTCGGCGACGCGGGGCAGCAGACGGGCCTTCTGGTCGGCGCTGCCGAGTTCGCCCAGGTTCAGGCCAGCGTAGCTGACGCACATCACATAGAGGCCAGCCAAGGCCATGTTCCGCCGGGCCAATTCCTCGACCACCATTAGCAAGGCGGGCACGTCCACGCCCAGGCCTCCGTGCTCCTCGTCCACGGCGAGTCCGCAGACGCCAAGGTCGGCGAGTCCCAGGATAAGCTCCGGCGGCAGCCGATCTTCCCGGTCCCATTTCGCGATCGTCTCGGGCGGGGCGATGTCGTCGAGAAGCCGGCGCAGGCTGTCACGGAGCATCAGAACCTCATCTGACAACAATTCGGACGCCATGCGGTCTACTCCCAAAGTTTTCTTATCGGCGGCTGACTTGCAACCTTTCCGGCATAGGCGTTAAATCTAACGAACGTTTGACAGGTGTCAAACGGCTTTAGAACGCGATTTGAACGGCGCCGACCTTGAAGTCGGCTCTCGTTGGAGGTGACGATGAGCGATCCTGTCCTTTACCGCCAGAACGGCGGGGTGGTTTCTATCGTCCTCAACCGGCCGGATCGTCTCAACGCCATCGACCCCGGCCTTGCGGAGGCTTTCCTGGCGGCCGCCGAACGCGCGGTCGCCGATAAGGCGGCGCGTGTCGTGATCATCAAAGGGCAGGGGCGCGCCTTCATGGCGGGCGGCGATCTCGCCTATTTCCGTGAAGCGGGAGCGGAGGCTCCCGCCGCGGCTTGGCGGCTGATCGGTCCGCTTCACCGGGCCATCGCGCTCCTCGCCGAAAGCCCCCTAATAACGATAGCGGAACTGCAGGGCGCGGTGGCCGGCGGCGGCATGAGTCTGGCGCTGGCCACCGATCTCGCCGTCTGCGCCGACACCGCCCGTTTCGACATGGCCTATCTGAAGGTCGCCGCCAGTCCGGACTGCTCGGGGTCTTGGAGCCTGGTGCGGCATCTCGGCCTTCGCCGCGCCATGGGCGTGGCGTTGTTGGGGCAAACCTTGAGCGCGTCGGAGGCTCTGGCGCTGGGCCTGGTGAACTCGAGTTTTCCAGCCGATCAGCTGAGCACTGAAGTCAAGGCGATTGCTGACCGTCTTTGCTCGGGGCCGCGTGAGGCGATCGCCGCTACGAAGAGGCTATTGCGCGCCGCAGGGGACAAGCCGCTCGAAGAACAGTTGGAGACCGAGGCGGAGGCTTTCGTCACGGCGGCGGGATCGAGCGATTTCCGCGAGGCGATGTCCGCCTTCTTTGAACGCCGTCCGCCGCAATTTGAATAAAATCTAACAAACGATAGACAGAAACGATGGCGCTGTTTAGCGTCTGGTCAGAGGCTGCGAAGACGGCTGAGGAGACGTCAATGGATCAATTCCCGCGTGGAGCCGCCGCAATCGTCGGCGCAGCCACCTTCGGCGTCGGAGAGGCTCCAGGGTATACGCCGAACGACATGGCGGCCCTGGCGGGCCTGGCGGCCCTCGAACAGGCGAACATCGGTCTGAACGAAGTCGACGGCCTCTTCGTCTGTACGTCGAACGACGCGCTCTCCGGGCTAGGCGTCGCGGAATATCTCGGCATCCGTCCGGCCTTCACGGACAATAACCGGACCGGCGGATCCGCCTTCATGAGTCACGTCGTCATGGCCGCCCTGGCCCTGGAGGCCGGCTATTGCGACGTCGCGCTCGTCGTTCACGGCAGCAACCAGCGCACGGGGGCCGGCGGACTGGTGTCGATGCGGCAGGCGTCGCCGTATGAGACGCCCTATCGCCCTCTCAATCCGCTCTCTTCCTACGCCTTGGCCGCTTCGCGACACATGCACGTCTTCGGCACGACCCGGGAGCATTTGGCCGCCGTGGCCGTGTCGGCCCGGCAATGGGCGAACCTCAATCCCGAAGCCTTCGCCCAGGGTCCGTTGACGATCGACGACGTGCTGGCCGCGCGCATGGTGTCGACGCCGCTGACGGTTCGGGACTGCTGTCTCATCACGGATGGCGCCGCAGCGGTGGTTCTCGTCCGGGCCGACCGGGCGAAGGATCATGCGACGAAGCCGGTCTATGTTCTCGGGGGCGCGGCGGAGACGTGGCACGCCGATATCGCCTCGATGCCCGACCTGACGGTGACGGCCGCTTCAGCGTCCGGACGGCGCGCCTACGCCATGGCCGGAATGGGGCCGGCCGATATCGACGTGGTTCAGCTCTACGACGCCTTCAG
>NZ_GL883084.1:263030-295977 GCF_000204035.1 Brevundimonas diminuta ATCC 11568 | reverse complement strand
CACCAGCGGCACGACCGGCAGGCCGAAGGGCTGCATGTTGGAGCACAAGGCGGAGGTGGCGACCGCCTCCATCATCGCCGCGGCGATGCAACTGGCCGGTCAGGATCGGACTCTGCTGATGATGCCGCTGTTCCACATCGGCGCGAAGGCGATCGCCCTCGCCCAGCAATGGGTGGGCGGGGTCGTCCATCTTCACCGGACCTACGATCCGGCCGCCATCCTCGCGGACATCGAGACGCATCGCATCACCGCCACCCACATGGCGCCGACCCTCGTTCAGGGGTTGCTCGACTGCCCCGATATCGAAAAGCGCGATATTTCGAGCCTTCGAACCCTGCTCTATTCGGCGGCGCCGATGCCGCCCGTGCTGCTGGATCGGGCCTTGCGCGCCTTCGGTCCCATCTTTCAGCAGATGTACGGCCAGACCGAAGGGATCGGCACATTGCTGCCTGTGTCGGCCCATTCCCTTTCCGATGACGCCAGGGCGCGCCGGCGACTCTATTCGATCGGCCATGCCTTCATCGGCTGCGAGATCGCCATCCTGGACGACGCCCATCGCCAGCTTCCCGCAGGGGAAATCGGCGAGATCTGCATCCGCAGCCCCGTGATGATGCGCGGCTATTGGAACAACAGCGCGGCGACGCTGGCGACGCTTCGGGACGGTTGGCTTCACACCGGCGACGTCGGCCATATGGACGCCGACGGCTACGCCTATCTGGTCGATCGCAAGAAGGACGTCATCATTTCGGGCGGCGAGAACATCTATTCCCGCGAGGTGGAGGACGCCATCCTGGCGCATCCGGACGTCACCGGGGTGGCGGTGATCGGGACGCCTGACGCCAAATGGGGCGAAGCGGTGCTTTCGGCCGTCGTGACGCGGCCCGGCAGCACGCTCAGCGAAGCGGACATCATCGAACACTGCCGCACGCTCATCGCTGGATACAAGCGTCCGCGGCGCGTCGTCTTCGTCGACAGCCTGCCCACCCTGCCCAGCGGAAAGATCAACAAGCCGGCGTTGCGGGATGCGCTTCGCCAGGGGGAGATACAGAAATGACGCGCAACAAGGCCTTCGAGACTGGAGTCGCCCTCGTGATCGGCGGCGGCGGGGGGGTCGGCGGCGCGGTCGCGCGCGCGATGGCGGCCGATGGCGCGGATGTGGTCCTGACCTATCGATCCAGCCGTTCGGCCGCCGAGGCGACTGCGGACGCCGTTCGCGACTTCGGTCGGAAGGCGGATTGTCACGCGCTCGATCTGACAGACCATGTCGCTGTTGCGGAGCTGGTCGCCGACGTTGAGCGGACGGCGGGGGCTATCCATACGGTGGTCTATGCGGCCGGCCCAATGCTGCCGTTCAAATTCCTGTCCTCCGTCACTCCCGAGGAATTCGCCGAGTTTCTCACTGGCGACACCCTGGCCTTCTTCGCCCTGATGCACGCGGCGATTCCCGCCCTGCGGCGGTCGCGCGGGTCCGCCGTGGCGATCCACACCACCGGCCTCTACCGTTGGCCTCTGAAGGACGGACTCTCCGTCGTGCCCAAGGCCGGGGTGGAGTCGATGGTGAAGGGGTTCGCGCGCGAGGAGGGGCGGTTCGGCGTGCGCGTGAACGGCGTGGCGCTGGGGGTTCTGGACGGCGGTCTGTTCGATAAGATGAAGGCGGCGGGCCAGATCAACGAGAAGTTCGTCGATGCGACCATCGCGGCCGTCCCCTTGGGTCGGCTTGGCCAGCTGGAGGAAATCGGCGACGCGGCGGTGTTTCTGGCCTCGTCACGGGCCGCCTATGTCACGGGCCACAGCATCGTCGTGGACGGCGGCTTCCACCTCTGATCAGTGGAAGCTTCGGCCTCCATCGACGGCGAGGGCGACGCCGGTGACATAGGCGCTGTCGTCGCCAACCAGGAACAGGATCGCTTTCGCGATCTCTTCGGGTGTGGCGATCCGACCCAGGGCGTAGCCGGCGCCGACCACCGCGTCGGCGTCGGCCGCGTCGCCGGTCATCTGGCTGAACATCGGCGTACGGACGGCGCCGGGACATACGGTGTTGACGCGGATCGTCGGGGCCAGTTCCCGGGCGAGGGCCTTGCTCAACATGACGACGCCGGCCTTGCTGGCGCTATAGGCGGCGCCGGCGAACGACGGGGTCAGGCCGCTGGCCGAGGCCAGGTTGACGATGACGCCTCGGCCCGAGGCCCGCAGGGCTGGGATGGCGGCGCGGCAGGTCAGGAAAACGCCCGTCAGATTGGTGTCGACGAGCCGCCGCCAATCGTCCAGCGAGGTGTTTTCGAGCGTTTGGGTGGTCGCGACCCCCGCGCAATTGACCAGGCCGTCGAGGCCGCCGAGCGCCTGGATGGCGACCGAGATCGCCGCCCCGGTCGCCGTCTCGTCGCGCACGTCCGCTTGAAACGCTTCGGCGCCGATCGCCTGTCCTAATATCCGCGTCTCTGCGCCCGCGAAATCGATCAGGCTGAGCCGAGCGCCGGCTTCCGCGAGCAGGCGGGCGGTGGCGGCGCCGATCCCGGATCCGGCGCCGGTGATGATGATCCGTTTGCCTTCGACGCTCACGCGGCAGCTCCCATATCCCAATCCGCGACCAGCGTGGGCCAGAGGCGGTCGGCTGTCGGCAGATAGCGTCGGGTTAGGGCGTCGCCCCAGGCCGCTTCGCCGCCAGCGACATCGCGCCATCGCCACATCGCCATCGTCAGGCGGTGCAAGGGATATTCTTCGGTGACGCCGATGGCCCCGTGGATCTGATGCGCGCAGGCCGTCCCGACTCTGACGGCGCGCGACGTCCGACCTTTGGCGATGCTCGCTGCGAGGACCGGATCGTGAGGCAGAAGATAGAAGCCAAGATCCACGGCGGCGCGGGCCGCCGTCGCTTCAAGCCCCAGTTCCGCTGCAAGACGCTGAACCGCTTGGAACTTGCCGAGCGGGCGGCCGAACTGGGTGCGCGTCGAGGCGTGATCGACGCTCAGTTCCAAGGAACGCTGAAGGGCGCCCGCGATCTGGGCGGCCGTGGCCACAGCGAGGGCGGCCTCGGCGAGCCCCGAAGCGACGGTCCGCTGCTCCGTGCCGCCGGAAGGGGAGGTCAGCGACAACAGATCGGCGTCATCAAGGCGACGAGACGCCAGGGCCCACGCGCCTTGCGGGACGGTATCGCCTCCGGTCAGGATGACGGGCGCATCCGGCGCCGAAAAACCGGCCTGGTCGAGAAGCCAGCCTCCGACCAGCGCCTCCGCGAGCGGCGCGGGCGCCGCATAGCCGCCCCAGGCGACAAGGGGCGCGACCAGATCGCTCCACTCCAGCCCCTGCCCTCCCGAGCTTTCGCTGATCAAGGCCCGATCGAAGCCGAGTTCCAAAAGTCTCGACCACAGGGCGTCGCGATCCGGATGGTCGGGCGCCGCCTCTTCCATGAGCCGCCGGATCTGATCCGCGAGCAGTCCGCCAATGTCCAGTTCGCTCATCTTAGGCCCAGCCCTCGCGCCACGATGCCTTGCATGATTTCGCGCGTGCCGCCGCGAAGGGAATAGGTGGGGGAAATCTCCAGCGTGGCCTGAAAAAGCTCCACCAAGTCCGCCGGCAGGGGCTCGTGTCCGGACAAGGCCGCAAGAACGGTCCGGGCCAGTTCCGGTACGCTCTGTTCGAACGTCACGCCCAATTCCTTGACGACCGCAGCCTCGAGGTTCGGTGTCTCCCCGTGTGAAAGTTTCTCGGCAAGCGACAGGGACATGAAGCGAAGCACCGCCACATCGGCCAGCGCCTGGCCGATCTGGGCTCTCACCCCGCGGTCGGCGGCGCAGGCCGGATGCCGCGCGAGGCGGTCCAACAGCGGAAAGGCGCTCATGAACCGATCCGGCCCGCTGCGCTCGAAGGCCAGTTCGGCGGTCACCTGGGCCCAGCCTGCGCCAGCTTCGCCCACAAGCGCTTCGTTAGAGACGAACACATCATCGAATGTCACCTCGTTGAAATGCGCCTGTCCCGAAAGATCGCGAATGCCGCGGATCTCGATCCCGGGCGCCGACAGGTCGATCAGCAATTGCGACAACCCCTTCTGCCGGTCGGCAGACGTCCCTTCGGTGCGGAATAGACCGAGCATATAGGCCGACTGATGGGCGTTGGTGGTCCATATCTTGCGCCCGTTGAGCCGCCACCCGCCCGGAACGGGATCGGCGCGCGATCGGATCGCCGCGAGGTCGGAGCCTGCATCCGGTTCGCTGAGGCCCACGCAGATCGAGATTTCGCCCCTCGCCAGGCGCGGAAGGAAGGCCTGTTTCTGGGCTTCCGTGCCGAGTCGAAGCAGGAGAGGGCCAGTTTGCCGGTCGCCCGTCGAATGCGCTCCGATGGGCGCGCCAACGGCCATCATCTCCTCGAGGACCACATAGCGTTCGAGCATCGACCGCGCCTGACCCCCGTATGCCTTCGGCCAGGTCATGCCGATCCAACCGCGAGCCCCGACCGCCCGGGTGAAGGATCGATCGAAACCGACCCAGGACTGGGCCACGGACCGGGCGCTCCAACTCTCCTGATGCTCGGCCAGGAAGGCGCGAACTTCGGCGCGGAGCGTCTCTGCGCCAGGGGGAAGGGCGACTTGGGTGAACTGCAGCGAAGCCTGCATTCAGATCGCTCCCTTGTCGCTCAACGCCATCATCGCTTCTGGCTCAAGACCAAGCAGGCCGGCGAGAACCTCTTGGGTATGTTCCCCCATCAGGGGCGGCGCCCGCCGATAGGCGACCGGGGATCGGGACAGCCTGAGCGGGCTGGCGATGGTTCGTACGGATCCCAGGCTGGAATGGTCGAGAGCGACGATCATCGCCCGCGCCTCGACGTGAGGATCATGTTCCAGGTCAGACATGGCGTTGATCGGTCCGCAGGACACCTTGGCGGCGTTCAGGGTCTCCACCCAGAAGGCCCTAGGTTGCGTGCGGATGATATCTCCCACGGCGGCCTTGATAGCGGCGCGGTTCTCAACGCGTCCGCCGTTCGTGGCGAACCGGGGGTCGGTTCTCCATTCCGACCGCCCAAGGGCGTCGGCCAGACGGTAGAATTCCCGATCATTGAAGGTGGCGATGATGACGTGGCCGTCCGACGCTTCATAGACGCCGTATGGCGCGGCGCTGGGATGGTCGTTGCCGGTCCGGCCGAGGACGGCTCCGGCGTTCAGCCAGGCCGAGGCGGTGTTCAACAGGGATGAAACCTGAGAATCGAACAAGGAGATGTCGACCAGCTGGCCCTGACCGGTCCGGTGGCGATGTTGCAGGGCGGCGAGAATTCCGATGGTCGCGTTCATTCCCGCGAAGATGTCGACGAGGGGAATGCCCACCCGCACCGGCCCGGCGCCCGCCTCTCCATCGCGTGGCCCGGTCACGCTCATGACCCCGCCCATGCCCTGGATGAGATAGTCATAGCCGGAGCGTTCCGCGTAGGGGCCGTCCTGGCCGAAGCCGGAGACCGCGCAATAGATCAGGCGGGGATTCACCGCGCGAAGATCCTCGTAACCGAGCCCGTACCGGGAGAGGGTGCCGGGCCGATAGTTCTCGATCAGGATGTCGCTGATCGCGGCAAGCCGGCGCAGGGCGTCCGCGCCTTCGGGAACGCTGAAGTCCAGCGCAATCGAGCGCTTGTTGCGATTGACGCTCTGGAAATAGGTGGACTCCTCTAGGTCTTCGCCATCGGCGTCCTTCATCCACGGGGGACCGACACGGCGGACATCATCCCCTTCGCCCTTTCGCTCGACCTTGATCACATCGGCGCCCAGGTCGCCCAGGGTCTGGGCCGCGAAGGGGCCGGCGACAACCCGCGTGAGGTCCAGCACCCTCAGCCCGCTCAGCGGCGGGGGCGCGATTTCAGTTGCGGTCATGACGGCAATCCCAGAACCGCTCTGGCGAGCAGGTTGCGTTGAATTTCGTTGGTTCCGGCGAAGATCGCCTGTGGACGCGACATGTAATACTGCCAGGCCAGGTCTACTGCGACGCCTCCGACCTCGGACGCGCCGTCGACAGCGACCCGGCCCTGTCCGAGGTCCAGGTTGAGTTCGCTGACCCGCTGTTGGAGTTCCGAGGACAGGACCTTCAGCATGGAGACCTCGGCGCCCGGCTCATGACCCTCGCCGATCGCCCTGCAGATCTTGCGATAGAGGGCGCGGACGTCATGCAAGTCCGTGGCGCATTGGGCGTAACGGTCAAGCAGTTCGCCGTCGACGTCGCCGGTCGCCAGCAGGGCGCGGCTAAGGGTCAGCGCCCGAGCTGCAAGGCCGGGACTTCCGATCCAGACGCGCTCGTAGCCGAGCAGCGATTTCGACACCGACCATCCTTGGCCGACCTCGCCGACCACCTGGGTCAGGGGAATCCGCGCTTCATCGAAGAACACCTCGCAGAATTCGTCCTCCCCCGCGAGGTTGTTGATGGGGCGCACCGTTACACCCGGCGTCTCCATCGGCATCAGCAGGAAGGTGATGCCCTCCTGTCTTCGTTCCGTCCGGGCTGTCCGGACGAGGACAAAAATGTGAGTGGATTCATTGGCATGGGTCGTCCAGATTTTCTGGCCAGTGACGACGATGTCGTCACCGTCGATCACACCCGTCGTGGTGAGAGACGCTAGGTCAGAGCCCGCTCCGGGTTCCGAATAGCCCTGACACCACAGATGCTCGCCCGAGAGGATCTTCGGAAGGTACTGCGCCTTCTGCGTCTCCGAGCCGTGGAGCATGAGGGTCGGACCGAGTTGGACCTCGCCGAGATCAATGACGCGGGCTGCGCCGATGCGTTCAAGCTCCTCGGCATAGATCACCTGCTGCGTGAAGCTCAGCCCCAGGCCGCCGTAGACTTCCGGCCAGGCTGGCGCGCGCCAGCCTCCGGCGTTGAGCAGGTCGATCCATTCCCGGACCTGGTCGCCTCTCAGCCGTCGAAACGGACGAAGGGAGTCCTGTCGCCAGGCTGCGGGATAATGCTTTTCAAGCCAGTCACGGAAGCGCTCGCGGAAGGCTTCGTCGGATGTCGCCGGCGAGTGTTCAGCCATCGATGTCGCCTCCCATGGCGAGAAACCGTCGTCGGTGCGCCAAGGCGCCGCCAAAACGGGGCGTGAGACCCAGAATGGTCCGAACGAAGAGGCTGACGTCGGATTCTTCCGTGAAGCCTATCGCCCCATGAAGCTGGATCGCCTCGCGGCTCGCGAGAGCGGCGGCCTCGCATGCCCTGGCTTTCGCGGCGCTGATCGCTGCCCGTGTCTTGGTTGCGTCCGGATCGGCGTCATAGAGTTCGGCGGCCTGTTCCACCGACGCCTGGCCGAGGGCGGCGGCCATGTGCAGATCGACGGCGCGGTGTTGCAAAGCCTGGAAACTGCCCAGCGGCCGGCCGAACTGCCGTCTCACCCCAAGATGATCGAGGGTCAGGGCGTTGAGCCCTTCCGCGACGCCCAGCAGTTGGGCCGCCGTCGCAAGGGCGCCCATATCCAGGCCGCGCCGCACCGCCCGTTGTGCGGCGGCTCCCTTGAGGGCTATTCCGGAGGTCGGAGTTTCAAGAAAGTGCATGTCGGCGATCGCGCCGCCGCCCAGATCCGCACGGGTTCTTACGCTGACGCCGGCTTCGCCGCAATGGATCGCCGCCAGGACGGGCTCGCCGTCCGCTTCGGCGGTGACGAAGAGACGTTCCGCCAACGGCGACAACACTTTTTCACCGGTGAGACGGTCTGCCGTCAGCCGCGAGCGGACGGGCCAGGCGTCGATCGCGTCGCCCTGTTCCTGCCAGCACAGGGTGCAGGCGTCGCCTGCGGTCGTAAGGGCGGTGACCACGCCGTCGCGGTCGTCGCCCGGCGGCAAGGCAGCGGCGAGAACGGACGGAACCAGAGCCAACTGCACATAAGGTTCGGGCAGGAGGGCTCGGCCGAAAATGCGTGTCAGCCGGACGGCCCCGACCGCGCCAATGTCCGCCCCGCCGTCGTCTTCCGGCAGGAGGGCGGCGGTCAACCCCATGTCGATCAAGCCGGCCCACAGCGACGCGGAAGGCGTCCTCAAGCGATCACGCGTATGGTGGTCAGCGATGAAAGCCTGGGCCGATTCCTGCACCATCGACAGGAACTCGCCCTTGCGGCTGTCCTGGTTCACGTCTGCATCCTCCTGCCGCTCGTAGCCGTTCCCGCGCTGCGGCAGCGCAAGAAACTAACAAACGTTTGGTAGTATGCAAGTTCGGTATTGGCAAGGGGCGTCAGGCCAGATCGAAGACCACATTGGGGCCGCCCTGCAATTCGGCGATTCGGCTGACGACGCGCTGACCGATCTTGAGGGCTTCCGGCGCAACGCCCTCAATCCGGCTCATGAGCCGCGGGCCTTCGTCGAGCGCCACGAGGGCGACGTTGTACGGAACCTCCGGAAGGCGCGGATGCACGATCGTCAGGGCGTAGATTTCGCCGCCGCCGCCCGCTTCGACCCATTCCAGGTCCTGTCGGCCCGTCCCCGGCTCGGCCACCCTCGGATAGAAGACATAGGCGCCGCTCGAGGCGCTTCGCTGGATCATGAAACGGCCTTCCGCGAGGTGGGCGCGGAACTCTTGATCAGGTTTGGTCTGCGACATCGGTGAACTCCGCAAGGCCGTGGGAAAGAACGACGAGATCCCGATCAACGGCGCGCACTTGAAAATGGACGCGATCGTTCTCGCGCCAGATGTCGGTGGTGAGCATGTCGCCGGGAAACACCGGCGCTCTGAACCGGCAATCCAGCCGGCGAAGCGTTTCCGGCAGAAGGCCGGTTGCCGTCAGCAGGCTGAAGGCGGCGACGCCATAGGTGGCCAATCCATGCAGGATCGGCTTGGGGAAGCCGACTGAAAGAGCGACGTTTGGGTCTGCGTGGAGCGGATTGAGGTCGCCGCTCAGCCGATAAATCAAGGCCGTCTGAGGCAGGGTGCGAAGCTCGTAGCTGCGGTCCGGGGGGCGCTCGGGCGTGGCTGCCATCGTAGGCGCATTTTCTCCCAGGGAGCCTATCCCGCCGTCGCCCCGACAAAAGAGCGTCTGGCCGATGGTGGCGGAGAGCACGCCGTCGATGAACAGGGTGCGCTCATAGGCGATCACCGCGCCTTTGCCCTCGCCCTTGTCTTGAATCCCCTTGATGCGGGATTGCGATCTGACGAGCCCATGGGTCGGCAGGGGGCGATGAAGCCGCAACGTCTGTTCGCCGTGAACAATCCGCCGCCAATCAAGGCCGGTGTCGAGGTCTCTCGGCCAGAAGCCCGGATGGCCCAGGACCACGGCCAGCGACGGCAGCGGCTTCAGCCCCTCTTCATAAGTGTAGGCGAGGTGAGCCGGAGAGGTCGGCTCGCTTCCTACGCCGACGCCGAGTGCATAGAGGATCGTGTCCCGCTTGTCATAGGACGCCTCGACGTCGGGAATGGAGAGGTTGAACAGAGCTTCAGCCGAGGTCGTCATTTAGCGGGCGCCACACGCATGCCGTTCAGGAAAAGCTCGGCCGCCATCGCGCCGAGGTCTTCGAAGGATTTCTTCTGAGGATCCAGCCATTCGCTGGTCCAGTTCAGCGAACCCAGCAGGAACAGCCGGGTCAGCCCGAGATCGGCGTCGCGCGCCAGGATGCCGGCCTCGACGCCGTCGTGAAGCAGGTTTCGCCAAAGCTCGTCATAGCGGCGCCGCATGCCAATGTGTTTGGCGTGCAGCGATTCCGGGATGTGCTTGAGCAGTTGCCGGCTCGCCACCGTATAGGTGCCGTATTCCCAGACCGTTTTCAGGTGGGCGGTCGTCGCTGCCCGTATCCGCGCGTCGAAATCGGCGTCGGCGGGCAGGGCGGCCATCGCCGCCTCGAACCCCCGTATGGCTTCACCGATGCCGCGCTCTAAGACGCCGTCGAGTATCTCGTCCTTCGAACTGAAGTGATAATAGAGACTTCCGGCCTTCATCCCTCCGGCGTCGGCGATGTCTCGCATGGTCGTCGCGGCGTAACCATTCTGGCGGAAGAGATCCGCCGCGAGTTCAAGAAGCCGGCTGCTCGACAACTCGCCTTTGCGCGGTGCGGTGCTTGCCGTGAAAGCCATTGTCAGTCCTTGCCTAATGTGCCGCGATCCTAAGAGCCGCCCCCATCATGGCGGACGGGCCGACCCGGCACAAGAAAATCGAACGCTTGACAGGTAAAAAAACCTACCGAATGTTAGGCCGGTTATGACGCGCGGGCTCGGATAATCCAAGACCCTTAATCGGCGCGCATCGGGAGGATAAAGAGATGAGGCAGCTAAAGGGCGTTCTGTATCTCGCGACGGTCGCGCCATGCGCCCTGTTCGCCTCGGGCGTGCTGGCGCAAACGACACCCGCGTCCTTGGCGGCCGAGCCGGCGTCACAAGCAGCGACGACCATCGAGGACATTGTCGTCACGGCGCAGAAGCGCGAGCAGGCGGTCAACACCATTCCTCTGGCGATCACCGCCGTATCGTCTCAGCAACTCGAAAATCGCGGTATCGAGACGGTCGCCGATCTCCAGAAGGTCGCGCCCGGCTTCAGTTTTGCGGACACGGGCGTGAATGCGCCGGTCTATTCCCTGCGCGGCGTGGGCTATTTCGACTACAGTCTGGCGGCCGCGCCGGCGGTCAGCGTCTATCTGGACGAGGTGGCCCTGCCTTATCCGGCCATGACCCAGGGCGCCATGATCGATCTTCAACGCGTGGAGGTCCTACGCGGACCTCAGGGCACCCTTTTCGGTCAGAACGCGACGGGGGGCCTGGTCAACTATATTCCGGCATCGCCCACCGCGGACCCCGCCGCCGGCTTCAAAGTCAGCTATGGGCGGTTCAACCGCACGGAACTGGAGGGTTATGTCAGCGGCCCGCTCAGCGAAACCCTCCGCGGACGCCTGGCCGTCCAGAGCGTCCAGAGCGACGACTGGCAGTACAGCTATACGCGCGACGACTCGACGGGCGGGGCCAATCGGACCAGCGCCCGGGCTTTGCTGGACTGGGATCCGGCGGCCAACCTGTCGGTCACGTTCAACCTGAACGGCTATGTCGATCGTTCTGAGCCTCAGGCGACCCAACTCATCGCCATCAAGCCGTTGACACCCGCCCGCGTTCTGCCAGAGGTGGCCAATTATCCGCTCGCGCCCCACAACGCCCGGGCGGCGGACTGGAGCGACGGGCGTGATCCCTTCCGCGACGACCGGTTCTGGCAGGCGTCGGCTAAAGCGGTCTGGGACATCAACGACAGCCTGACGCTCACGTCCATCACGGCCTATTCGTCGCTAGACACCGATGACTACATCGACCGCGACGGCATGAGCAACGACAACAGCCAGTATGGGCTCGACGGCCGCATCGAAGCCTTTTCACAGGAACTGCGGTTGTCCGGCGATACCGAGCGCCTGAACTGGGTGCTGGGCGCTTCCTATTCGAGCGCCGACACCGAGGAAAATTCCACGGTGAACATCGAGAGTTCGTCGAACGTCCAGAACAGCTTCGGCGTGAAGTTCAGCGACGCCTCCAGCCGGGTGAACAACAAGATCAGGTCTTCGGCGATCTTCGCCTCTGGCGACTGGAGCTTGACGGATTCCCTCACCCTGACGACGGGCATTCGCTACACCAAGGCTGAGCTCGACTTCGTCGGCTGCACCAATGTGACGGAACCGGCGGCGATCCAGGCCTTCGCCAACATCAGCGCCTTCTTCCGCGACGCCAATGGCCTGCCGCCGGCGGCCTTCATTCCGGTCGATGGCTGCGTGGTGCTGGGGACCGACTTCCTGGCGACCGAACCGCGCAAGACCCTGGACGAGGACAACGTATCCTGGCGGGTCGCGCTGAACTGGGAAGTGGCGGACCATGTCAGGTTGTTTGCGTCGACGAGCCGCGGATACAAGGCCGGCAATTCGATCACCGTCGCCGGGTCGTTCGACACCCAATACAATCCCGTCCGCCAGGAAGAACTGACGGCGTATGAAACCGGCGTGAAGGCGACCTTGTTTGACCGGACCATGCAGTTGAACGCTTCGGTCTTCTACTATGACTACATCGACAAGCAGGCGCGCTCCAAGATCGTCGATCCCGTCTTTGGCCCGCTTCAGGCCTTGGTGAACATTCCCAGCGCCAATGCCAAGGGCGGCGAGATCGAACTGCAGTGGCTGCCTATGGCCGGCCTGACCGTCAATGGGGGGCTCGCCTATCTCGACACCGAGATCGAAGAGTTCATCGGATTCGACGCGCTCGGGGCCCAAAGGGACTTCGCCGGCAAGCCGTTCAGCTTCGCGCCGAAACTGCAGACCAATCTCGACGTCGACTATAGCTGGCCGCTTTCGAACGGCATGGAGGCGTTCGTCGGCGGCAGCGTCGCCTATCGCAGCGACGCGACTGCGGACTTCGACAGCGATCCCTTGTTCGACATCGACGCCTACACCCTGGTGGACGCGCGTCTAGGGGTCACCTCGGCCGATGGTCGTTGGCGGTTTTCGGTCTGGGGGCGCAATCTGACCGATGAATACTACTGGCACAGCGTGATCCGGGTTCAGGACTCGGTCGTGCGTGTCGCCGGCCAACCTCGCACATACGGCATCTCCCTGGGCGTCGAGTTCTAAACCGGCTCCTGTTCCGACTCCGGCCCGCGCGTTGGCGCGGGCCGGTCTTTCTGAGGACCGCCCATGCTGCCTTTTCTTCGCCCCGCGCCGCCTCTCGGCCTGGCGCGTCTGACCCAGCGGCCGAATTTCGTCTTGGGCCTGCTGATCCTGATCTACACCTTCAATGTCCTCGATCGGCAGATCGTCTCGATCCTGGCTCAGCCGATCAAGGCGGAGATGGGGTTGTCGGACACGCAGCTGGGACTGCTCACGGGGCTGGCGTTCGCCCTCTTCTATTCGATCTTCGGCATTCCCGTCGGCTGGCTGGCTGATCGCTTCGGGCGAGTGCGGACGATGGCGGCCTCCTGCATCGTGTGGAGCGTCTGCTCGATCGCTTGCGGCTTTTCGCAGAACTTCGCACAGATGGCCGCTGCTCGTATGGGGGTCGGGATCGGGGAAGCGGGCGGCGCGCCTCCGTCCTATTCCTTGATATCGGACTATTTCCCGCCCCATGCGCGCGCCCAGGCCTTGGGCCTTTTCTCGCTTGGAGCCCCGTTGGGCATATTGCTCGGAATGACGCTTGGCGGCTGGGCGGCTGTCGAGTTCGGCTGGAGAGCGGCCTTTTACGTGGTCAGTCTGCCGGGCGTCTTTTTCGCTCTGTTGCTCTGGCTTCTGGTCAAGGAACCTAAAGCTGGCCGCCTCGACACCGAGACGAAGTCGATCGAAGTCCAGGCGCCGCTGGCTGTCGCCGTGCGAGAGTTCTTCACGACTCCGGCGCTTTGGCGTGTAGCGGTGGCGGGAGGACTTTCGGCGTTCGTGACCTATGGCCTTCTGAACTGGCTCCCGTCCTTTTTGATGCGGACCAAGGGCATGGCTCTGGGCGAAGTCGCCCAGTATCTGGGGTTCATCAACGCCGGGGCGATGGCGCTGGGCCTCTGGTTCGGCGGCCGGCTGGCCGACCGGCTGGCACGCCGTAATCCAGCCGCCTACGGGCTCGTGCCGGCCGCCAGCCTGGTCCTGGCCGCCCCCGCTTTCGTGGCGGCCGTCATCGTGCCTGGCTGGGCGCCGTCTGTCCTGCTGTTTGCGATCCCTATCGCACTCAATATCGTCTTCATGGGGCCCGCGCTGGCGGTAGTTCAGAACGGAGCGAAGCCCGCCAATCGTACCGTGGCGTCAGCATTGTTCCTGCTAATCAACAATCTCGTGGGCCTTGGCGGCGGCCCGCTGTTCATTGGCTTCGTCAGCGATCTCGCGGCGCCGCGCTATGGCGACAACGCCCTCATCGTCGCCATGCTGGCCCTAACTCCCGTCTTTCTGCTGGCCGCTCTGGCGCATTACTTGGTCGCCCGCGCCCTGCGGACTGAGCGCTACTCGCGCTTAGGAGGTGAGCTATGATCCTGTCCGAAACCCAAACGATGATCCGCGATGCAGTGAAGACGTTCGTGCAAGGCCGCGTGACCCCGAACGCCAGGGCCTGGGAAGTCGAAGGCCGCTATCCAGACGACCTATTTCGCGACTTGGCGGCGTTGGGTATGATGGGAATGACTGCACCCGCCGCCTTTGGCGGCGCTGAAGCAGACTATGTGTCCTATGCCCTCGCGCTGATGGAACTGGCCGCGGGCGATGGTGGACTTTCGACCGTTGTATCCGTCCATAACGCCCCTGTCGTCGCGGCCCTCGTGCGTGAAGGGACCGAAAGCCAGAAGGCCACCTTCCTGCCAAGCTTGTGCGGCGGTGAGATGATAGGGGCCTTTGCACTGACGGAATCCGGTGCCGGATCCGATGCCGCCGCCCTAACAACGCGCGCGATTCAGGAGGGTGGCGATTGGCGGATAAACGGCGCGAAGCAGTTCATCACCTCCGGCCGGACCGCCGGTCTCACGATCATCTTCGCCGTTACCAATCCGGTGTTGGGAAAGAAGGGCCTGACGGCCTTCCTTGTCCCATCGGGAGCCAAAGGCCTGCTGGTCGATAAGGTGGAACATAAGATGGGGCAGCACGCGTCTGACACCTGCGCCCTGAAATTCGAGGACCTGATTCTGAACGACGGACTTCGACTGGGCGGAGAAGGGGAGGGCTACCGTATCGCGCTCGCCAATCTTGAGACTGGCCGGATCGGAATCGCCGCCCAAAGTGTCGGCATGGCCCAATCAGCCTTGGAGGTCGCCGTCAAATACGCTCGCGAACGGGTCGCTTTCGGCAAACCGATCATGGATCATCAGGCCGTCGGTTTCCGACTGGCTGACCTCGCCGCACGGCTAGAGGCGGCACGTCAACTTGTCCTTCATGCTGCGTCGACGAAAGACGCAGGGCGACCATGCTTGAAAGAAGCCTCCATGGCCAAACTCATCGCCTCCGAGACGGCGGAGGCGGTCTGTTCGGGGGCGATACAAACTCTGGGCGGTTATGGCTATTTGGAAGAATTCGGCTTGGCCAAAATCTACCGCGACGTGCGCGTGTGTCAGATTTATGAGGGCACGTCCGATATCCAGCGGATGGTGATTGCACGCGCCCTCTGACGCGATTAGATCAGTTCCACGCCCATCGCAGTGGCTTCGCCGCCGCCGATGCACAGGGCGGCCATGCCCTTGGTCTTGCCGCGGGCTTTCAGGGCGGACATCAGCGTGGTCAAGACGCGGGCGCCCGATGCGCCGAGCGGGTGGCCCAGGGCGCAGGCGCCGCCGTTGACGTTGATCTTGTCGTGGGGGATGCCCAGTTCCTGCATGGCGATCATCGGCACGATGGCGAAGGCCTCGTTGACCTCCCACAGATCGACGTCGTCGGCGGTCCAGCCCGCCTTCTTCAGCGCCTTCTGCAAGGCGAAGACCGGTGCGGTGGTGAACAGGTGCGGCTCGTGCGCGTGGGCGGCATGGCTGACCACGCGCGCCACCGGCGTCAGGCCCAGAGCGTCCGCCGTCGACTGGCGCATCATGACCAGGGCCGCCGCCCCGTCAGAGATCGAGGCGGCGGAGGCGGCGGTGATGGTGCCGTCGGCGCCGAAGGCGGGGCGCAGGTTGGGGATCTTGGACGGGTCGGACTTGGTCGGCTGTTCGTCGCGGTCCACCGTCACCACGCCTTTACGCGTCTTGACCTCGACCGGGGTGATTTCGGCGTCGAAGCCGCCGCTGTCCTGCGCGCGCTTGGCCCGGCCCGCGCTTTCGATGGCGTAGGCGTCCTGCTGTTCACGGGTGAACTGATAGGCCTTGGCCGTGTCCTCGGCGAACTGGCCCATCAGCTTGCCGGGGGTATAGGCGTCTTCCAGCCCGTCCAGATACATGCTGTCGGAAATGACGTCGTGGCCGATGCGGGCGCCGCCCCGGTGCTTCTGCATCAGATAGGGGGCGTTGGTCATGGATTCCATGCCGCCCGCCACAACCACGTCGGCGGAACCGGCGGCCAGGGCGTCATGCGCCATCATGGCCGCCTGCATGCCTGAGCCGCACATCTTGTTGATGGTGGTCGCCTCGGTCGAGACGGGCAGGCCCGCGCCCATGCCGGCTTGACGCGCCGGCGCCTGGCCCAGCCCTGCGGGCAGGACGCAGCCTATGATGATCTGCTCGACCCTGCCCGCGTCCAGACCGGCCCGCTCCAGCGCCGCCTTCACCGCCACCGCGCCCAGGTCCGTTGACCTGGCGTCGGACAGAACGCCCTGGAACCCGCCCATCGGCGTGCGGGCGTAAGAGACGATGACGACGGGATCGGCGGACATCACTATACTTCCTTCATCAGTTCCGGCACGGCGGTCTTGTAGTCGGCGACCAGGCCGTAGTCGGCGACCTGGAAGATCGGGGCGTCGGCGTCCTTGTTGATCGCGACGATCACCTTGGAGTCCTTCATCCCGGCCAGGTGCTGGATGGCGCCCGAGATGCCGATGGCGATGTACAGGCCCGGCGCCACGACCTTGCCGGTCTGGCCGACCTGATAGTCGTTGGGGGCGTAACCCGCGTCGACCGCCGCGCGGCTGGCGCCGACGGCAGCGCCCAGCTTGTCGGCCAGGGGGTCCATGATGGCGGCGAACTCTTCGGCCGAGCCCAGGGCGCGGCCGCCCGAGACGACGATCTTGGCGGCGCCCAGTTCGGGGCGGTCCGACTTGACCATTTCTTCAGACACGAAGGCGGTCTTGGGCGCTTCGCCCGCAGCGACGCTCTCGACCGGGGCCGAACCGCCTTCGGCGGCGGCGGCGAAGGCCGTCGGGCGCACGGTGATGACCTTCTTGGCGTCGGCCGACTGCACCGTTTCCAGCGCGTTGCCCGCATAGATCGGGCGCACGAAGGTATCGGCCGAGACGACCTCGACGATGTCCGAGATCGGCGCCGTGTCCAGCTTGGCGGCGATGCGCGGGGCGAAGTTCTTCCCGTCGGTGTTGGCCGGGGTCAGGATGGCGTCGTAGTTCCCGGCCAGCGGCAGGACGGTGGCCTCGACGGCCTCGGCCAGGCCGTGGGCGACGGCGTCGCCTTCGGCCAGCAGCACCTTGCGCACGCCGGCGATCTTGGCGGCGGCGTCGGCCACGCCTTGCGCGCCTTTGCCCAGAACCAAGACGTCCACGTCGGACGACAGCGCCAGTGCGGCCGTCACGGTCTTGTGGGTGGTGTCGCGAACGGCCGAGCCGTCGTGATCTGCGATGACGAGAACGGCCATTACAGAACCCCTGCGTCTTTGAGCTTGGAAACCAGTTCGGCCGCATCGGCGACCTTGACGCCCGCCGAACGCTTCGGCGGCTCCGTCACCTTCAGAACCTTGAGGCGGTCGGCCGTGTCGACGCCGTAGTCGGCGACCGCCTTGACGGCGATCTCCTTCTTCTTGGCCTTCATGATGTTGGGCAGGGAGGCGTAGCGCGGCGTGTTCAGGCGCAGGTCCGCCGTCACCACGGCGGGCAGCGTCGCCGCCACCGTCTGCAGGCCGCCGTCGACTTCACGCGTCACCACAGCCTTGCCGTCTTCGATCGCCAGCTTGCCGGCGAAGGTGGCTTGCGGCCAGTCCAGCAGGGCGGCCAGCATCTGGCCCACGGCGTTGTTGTCGCCATCGATCGACTGTTTGCCCATCAGCACCAGGTCGGGCTTCTCCTCGTCCACGACGGCCTTCAGCAGTTTGGCCACCGCCAGGGGCTCCAGGTCCGCGTCCGACTGCACCAGGACGCCGCGATCCGCGCCCATGGCCAGGGCGGTGCGGATGGTTTCCTGGGCCTGGGTCGCGCCGATGGAGACGACGACGATCTCGGTCGCCGTGCCTGCGGCGTGATGCTCCTTGCCTTCCTTGAGCCGAACAGCCTCTTCGACGGCGATTTCGTCGAAGGGGTTCATGCTCATTTTGACGTTGGCGAGGTCGACGCCGGTCTGGTCCGCTTTCACGCGAGCCTTGACGTTGGAGTCGATCACCCGTTTCACCGGGACGAGTATTTTCATGAGATCTCCTCACCGCAACAAGCGGCGGTTATGAGTTTTGTGTAGGAATATATCTAATCGAGAGTAACTCGGCGCTGAGAAACGGGTGCCGAATCTCACCGCCCGACGAAGTTGGGCGCTCTTTTCTCGATGAAAGCCGCCATCCCTTCAGTCTGATCGTCAAAGGCGAACAATGAGTGAAACAGGCGTCGTTCAAACAGGACGCCTTGGGCGAGCGTTGTTTCAAAAGCCGCATCGACCATCTCCTTGTTCATCAATACCGCCAAGGGCGACTGGCGCGCGATCCGCTCGGCGATGCTCTTGGCTTCTGCAAGATAGGTATCAAGAGGTGTAATGCGCGCGACGAGACCTGCGCGCTCCGCTTCGACCGCGCCGATCATGCGCCCTGTCAGCACCATATCCATCGCCTTCGCCTTACCTATCGCGCGAGTGAGGCGCTGAGTGCCGCCGCCGCCCGGCGTGACTGCAAGGTTGATTTCAGGCTGACCGAACTTGGCTGTTTCGGCAGCGATGATGATGTCGCACATCATTGCGAGTTCACAACCGCCGCCGAGGCAAAAGCCGGCGACAGCGGCGATGATGGGTTTGCGAAATCGCGCCGCAGCCTCCCAGTTGCGGGTCACGAAATTCTCGCGAAAAGCCTCGGCGTAGGTTTTAGACGCCATTTCCTTGATGTCGGCGCCGGCTGCGAACGCTTTATCGGATCCAGTCAGCACAACGGCGTGCACTTCGTCGTCCGCTTCTGCGGCGGATAATACGGCGGTGAGTTCATCCATGACCTGGTTGTTCAGCGCATTGAGCGCTTCGGGTCGATGAATTCGGACGACCAGATAGCCGGCTTCCTGCTCCACAATGAGGGTTTGAAATCGTTCCATCGGTCAGCGCGGAGCCAGGCGCACCGCGCCGTCTAGACGGAAGGATTCGCCATTAAGATAGACATTTTCGACGATGTGAAGCGCCAGCGAGGCGTAGTCCTCACCAATGCCGAGTCTCTTTGGAAATGGGATGTTAGCGGCCAGGGAATCCTGAACATTTGCTGGAAGACTGGCCATCATCGGCGTCTGGAATATGCCGGGAAGAATGGTGTTGACCCGAATTCCTTCGCCCGCGAGGTCGCGAGCCGCCGGAAGCGTCAGGCCCACGACGCCCGCTTTTGACGCCGCGTAGGCTGCCTGGCCAATCTGGCCGTCGGTAGCGGCCACGGAGGCCGTGTTGATTATAATCCCGCGCTCCCCATCCTCCAGCTGAGCGAGCGTCGCCATTCCAACGGCTGCTTTGGCGATGCAACGGTACGTCCCGATGAGGTTTACTCGGATCGTCCGATCAAAAATTTCGAGTGGGAAATGAGACAGGGCGCCGGTCTCGCGGTTACGGCTAACGGTCTTGGCTCCGGAAACGATACCGGCGCAATTGATCAGGATCCGCTCTTGTCCATGTACAGCGCGCGCCGTTTCGAACGCCGCGTCGACTTCCGCGTCGGAGGTGACGTCCACCCTGCAAAAAACACCACCAATCTCCCCCGCAATGCGTTCGCCCCGCTCGGCGTTCATGTCGAATATCGCAACTTTGACGTCTCGTGCGGCGAGGGAGCGAGCCGCAGCTTCTCCTAGCCCAGAGGCGCCGCCTGTGACGACAGCCGCTACTGGGAAATCAAAGGAAGTCAGTTTCATATCGGCTCCAAGATGTGGGAGGTGACCGTCAGGTCGATCTCAAGGCGTTTGTGAAAAGATCTGCATAGTGCTCGCCGATCTGCCTCGGTGAATGAGGCCCGTCGTCCTCAAACCAAAGAGCGGCCGCATTCAGGGCTCCGGCAATAGCGAACGCGGTTAGCTTGGGGTCTGTCGGCCTCAGAGATCCGTCGGATGCGCCATCGGACAGGACAGCGCGGATGCGATCATCCACCGTGCGTTTCAGGCGACGAACTTCCTCACGCAAAGGCGCTGAGAGGCTATTGTCGGGAACTCGTGTAAGGCATCGGCCATAGACCGATAGAATGGCTTCGGCATAAGCCACGATCAGAATCCAGAGCCGGGATTCCCCTGTCGCGGTTTGCGGTCCGGTACGCTGCGTCACATCGTCGAGCAGACCCAGCGCGGCGAGATAGCAAGCCGAAAGCAAGGCCTCCTTGCTGACCCCATAATAGTAGACTGTCGGTTTAGAGACATTCAGCCGAGCCGCAATCTCGTCCAGCGACGTGTTGTGGAAGCCGTTCTCATTGAATGCGCTCGCCGCCGCGAGCAGCACCGCTTCGCGCTTGGCATCTCGTTCCTTCGAACGATCGTGTCTCGGCTTCCAGGGGGATTCCGGCTGGACCATGATGTCTCCTACTGATAGGTAGCATATAGAACGAAGAGTAGGTGTCCAGAGTGGACAGGAAGGGGGCGTTATGGATCTCAAGGGCAAGACGCTATTTATCACCGGCGGATCACGCGGGATCGGTCTGGCCATCGGGCTGAGAGCGGCGCGAGACGGCGCCAACGTGGCGATCTTCGCAAAGACCGCCGAGCCTCATCCCAAATTGCCAGGAACGGTTTTCACCGCTGCGGCGGAGATCGAGGCGGCGGGTGGAAAGAGTCTCGCCATTATCGGCGACGTTCGTTTCGAAGATCAGATCGCGGCGGCTATGAAGAAAACGGCCGACACCTTCGGTGGGATCGACATACTGGTGAATAACGCCAGCGCGATTTCGCTTACGGACACCGCCGCGACCGATGCCAAGCGCTATGACCTGATGGATCAGATCAACGGTCGGGGAGCATTCTTCTGCACCCGCGCCGCCGCGCCATTTTTGGTCGCGGCAGAGAATCCCCATGTCCTTAACCTGTCTCCGCCGCTCGATATGCAGGCGAAGTGGTTTGCGCCCCACGTGGCCTACACCATCGCCAAGTTCAACATGAGCCTGTGCACCTTGGGCCATGCTGGTGAATTTGCTGAGAGCGGCATCGCCGTGAATTCGCTCTGGCCCCTAACCGCCATCGATACGGCGGCAGTCCGCAATGTCATCGGCACGGAGCGGGGGGCGCCGCGCAAACCGGAGATTGTAGCCGACGCCGCCTACGCGATTTTCAAGAAGCCGTCGCGATCCTGCACGGGCAACTTCTTTATTGATGAAGAGGTACTTCGCGAAGAGGGCGTAACGGACTTTTCACCGTATGCTCACAACCCGGCAGATGAATTATTAGCAGACTACTTCGTACCAGAAGAAGTATTTGCTCGATCTCCAACGGTGTTGAACCGTTTTTATTGATTATAAGTGATACATTCCCTAATTACTTCTCTCTATCGTCATCTCTCTGGAGTGTTGCGCAGGATGCAGGTCAGGGCCGAGGTTAGACCGGAACGTCTTTAGCCCCGACTGCGCCGTTCGCTTTCACGCGTTAATGATTGCGGAAAATTCACTCAGAAGCACCATCTTGACCACGTTGTCGCCAACGTCGTCTTACCAGGGCGGCGCGGTTCAACAATCAAAACCTCAGGGGGCCTTTTCGCAGTACTGCCCGATTACGTATGCTCTTGGCGCATTTGCGAATCGCCGACCGATAGGGGCGAAGATTATAGCCCGTGGTTCGGGTTGGATTTACCCAAACCACGGGGCGCCATCTCAGCTTTGACTTGGCTATTTCCGCGTCATGCGCTTGGCAGGGTAGACCGTATCCGTGCCAAAGTCTGAGGTTGAGGCGCGACGCCCCTTGTCGACCCAAACCTGGAGATCGGCGATATCGTAGACGACTCTGCCGCCGAGTTTGCGATAGACGGGGCCCGTTCCGTAGGTCCGGTGTTTTTCAAGCGTCCTGCCGGACAGGCCCAACAGTTCGGCTGCTTCAGCGGTGCGCAGCAGTTGGATGGCTCTCGGGTTGGATTGCGACATGTCTCTTCTCTTTGGTTTCGCGCGAAAATTGCGCGGGCGAGGAGAGGCCCGATGAATAGTGCTGGCGACAACCGTGCATGTTGTCCGTCACCGGGGCAATCCACGATTTGGAGGCTCATTCCTGCCAGGCTCCAGCTGACGATTTGAACTTTTCCAGGGCTCGGGATAACAGACCCAGGTCCACTGCCCTCTGATGCGCGCGCCGGAATCATTTGGCGGACGCTGTGGCGTGTTGGAGCGTGGAAACGGCGAACTTCGTCCAGCGCGCCGGTTTTGATCGTAGGGTCGGGGCGCGTCAACGGATACCGCCGGACACCATGGCGTAGGAATCGGCCTAAAGGCTCATAACCTGAAGGTCGCAGGTTCAAATCCTGCTCCCGCACCCAAACAAATAAGCCGCTAGATCAATCGTCTAGCGGCTTTTTGCTGCCCAAAATTCAAAGCGCGAAATCCAGCCGTGGAAGCCATGTGGAAGCGCTCGGCGCGCAAATCCAGGCGGGGAGGGGAGGAATCACAATGTTGGGAGTGCCGTCTCATCCAGCCACCGGACGTCGAATGCAAAGCGGCCCCGCTCCTCAAGGGGCGTTACGACGACGGACGCGGTGAGTTCACGGACTAGACGGAGGGCTTCTAGCGGCGGTCGTCCGCCGCCATCCGAGGCTCTAAGGTTTGCAAGATGAACCCTGAGCGTCTCCCTAGCCTTGTTGGCCGGCAGACGTTCAAGACCTTCTGCGTATGCTGCCTCGACCAATAGGCCTGGCACGCTACGACCGTTTGCGCATACGCCTCTCTCGCGGCGCCAGGAGCATATAAATCGTACCCCAGAACCGGAGCGGATTAGGGGCCCTCCGCACGCGCCGCAGCGCATGAGGCCAGAAAGCAGGTGCTTTGGCCGGACCGTTCTGTGTGAACCCTCCTCGGCCTCCCGAGCGAGCGCTGTATGGGCCTTTCGCACTCTGCGCCAAAGGCGATCCGATACGATGCGAAGGTGAGGGACGGGCGTCCGAATGATTTCGGAGGGGTCTCCGTCCCGAGCGTGCCGCCTGCCGGTCCTTCGGTCCTTCACCCAGGTCTGTCGCCCAAAGACCAGGACACCTCGGTAGAGCTCATTGTGAAGGATGCCGTTGCCGCGTCGCGCGTTGCCGTTGATGGTTGAGGCGTTCCAGTAGCTGCCCCCTGGAGCGGGGATGGACTCGGCGTTGAGGTCAGAGGCAATGCTACGTGGGGATTGCCCGGCAGCATATGCTTTCAGGATCCGGCGAACGATCTCGGCCTCGGTGGGGTTGATCGCAAGCAAACCGCGTATCAGTTCCCCGCGATCGTCGAGGCGCCGGTCTAGGGAGTAGCCGTAGACGCGTCCACCGGTGTGGCGGCCCGCACTCGCCACGCCTTGTAGGCCGCGCTTCGTCTTGCGCCCAATCTCGCGGAGTTGGAGGGCATTCATCGTGCCGGTTAAGCCGATATGGAGCTCTGAGACGGCTCCCTCCGAAATGGTGTGGATCCCCACCCCATAGAATCGTAGATCTTCGAACGCTGCGCTCACATCGGCCTGCGATCTGGATAGGCGATCGAGCGCTTCGCAGACAACTAGGTCGAAAGCTCGCTCTTCCGCTGCCTTCATGAGCGCGGCGAAGCCCGGCCTATTCGCTACTGAAGCTCCAGACAAAGCAGCGTCTTCGAACGAAGCGACCAGCGTGAAGCCATGTCGCTCGGCGAGCCGTCGGCAAACTGAAAGCTGGTCCTCGATGGACCTAGGGTTCTGCAAATCCGACGAGTATCGAGCGTAGATTGCCGCACGCATCATCTATCGTCCTGTCCAAAACGTACAGGGTTTCGCTCACCGTGAAAAAAGCAAGATGCTGAGTGGGGCGGAGAGTTGACGACGGCTTTCCCTACGCCAAGGTGCTGCACTGTTCGGTTTCTCATCCAGCGCGGCGCGCCCGGAACGATTCGAACGTCCGACCCTCAGATTCGTAGCCTGAAGAAATCTTAGGTAAACTCAATGCTTTAAGAAAAGTTAACTGTAACACCGACGCTGCAGTGCTTCTGCAACTCTTCAAGGTTACAGGTCGCGCGAGAATTTTTGGACCATGTCTGCGCGGTGCCAAGAACAGGCACGCCCTATGGCTTGAAAACGGACGGACCGACTCGGTCGGCACCACCGAATGGTGAGCCGCCAGATTGGGGTCAGCCGAAAGCCAGGTTCAAGTCGTAGCGCAAAGGTGTCCGGCCAGTGATGTAGAGCCGCTTGCCCGGAAGCGTGAGCTGCCCTCGCGCCCAGGTGTATTGTTCTCCCGAAGACATCACGACGGGCGTGTTGCCGTTGGCTGAAGACACGCCCTATGGCCTGGGCGCCTATGTCGAGGCCGGGACTGTCGAAGAAGCCCGCGAGATCGGCCTGCGCCTGTCCGCCGGCCAGGTGGTCCTGAACGGCGCCCAGATGGACCTGAACGCCCCCTTCGGCGGTTTCAAACAGTCAGGCAACGGCCGCGAATGGGGCCCTTACGCTTTCGAAGCCTTCCTCGAAACCAAGGCGATTGTCGGCTACGGCGCTTAGGTGATGCGACGGCGGGGCGTTCCCGATGCGCGCGTCAAGTTGAGGCGCGCGTCGTTGTTCGCCACAGCCTTTACGGCGCCGCATCCGGCAGCCCCGGGAGCTGCTCGGCGGACCCATCATCGCTCGCCGCTTGGCCGCCGTCGGGCGCCCGCCAGGCATCTCCTTCCAGCCCTCTCCGGTGGCCAAGTTCGAACAGCGAGGTCATGGCGGCTTGGTCGAAATCGAGGCTCGACGAGTCTGCCCCCTCGGGGATATCCGTGATGAACAATTCGAGGTGGTTCGCGCCGGCGAATGTGACCGCGGCGGCAAGTTCTCGGGCCGTGGCGGCCTTGCTCGACGTGATGTAGGCGCGGCCCAGGATCGCGGAGATGCGGCCGGATGTCACCGCATTCTGCCGCCCCGCCTGACCGTTGATGATGATGAAGACGCGACCTGCAACCCCGTCGTCCCTGCCTGAGTGCTCCAGGGCCGCCGTGACCGGCCCGCCCGGGCTCGCCAGGAAAGGAACCGTGACACCCCCATCAACGTGCATCTCGCGCACGATGGTTCCGTTCTTCTGGACCGTCGCGATCAGCACCGGGGGGAAGACACCCGGAATGCTGGCCGAGGCAAGCAGGACCTGGCGAAACAGCGCGAGTGCATTGGCATCGCCCTGCGTCGCGATCTGCCCCATGTCCCAGATGACCGCCGCTTCCGCATCCAGGTTCGTCGTCACCACAAGGAGGCGCCGGCCGCTGGCATGCTCTTCAGCGACGCGCCTCAGGAGCTCGGGAGTAACGTGCGTGTTCACCAGGTCGGACAGAATGCGAGGACTCAGCAGGCTGGGCGCCGTCAGAGCGTTCAGGCTGCGCCAGCTTAGGAGCCCTTCGGTCTGGCCGCTGGTGTATGCGGCCCGGAGCTCGTCGTCCCAATCGCTGCCGAGGAAAGCGAAGGGGGCCGTGAGGGCTCCGGTGCTGACGCCCGTGACGAGATCGAACGCCGGACGATCTCCCCGTTCGCTCCAACCCGTCAGGACGCCCGCGCCGTATGCGCCGTCAGCGCCACCGCCGGAGATGGCCAGGATTGTCGGCGCCTGACCGTGCGCCAGCACAGCCCGGTCCATCGCCGCTCCCAGCGCCTCCAGGGCGGCGGCATCTTCCAGGTCCAGGCGGGGATCAACGTCCCGGCTCAGGGCGGTGTCCGCCAATCGGATCGGCGCGGTGTCCCTTGGCAGGGTGCCGCACGCTCCCAGCGCCAGAACCGTCAGCAAGCTGACGGCGGCAGCTTTGAGGCGGTGCGACATGTTCATCCTCCCAGTCAAACTCACTTCAGCCACTGGCTCAACCGCATAACTGCCGCGGTGTCGCTTGCAGACAGCGCATCAACGCCATGGCGGAACGGCGTTGAAGAGGCATGTCCCGTCACCGAAGCACTTATTGACCAAACGGACACATTCGTCCATATGAGACTAGATGTCTCATATTCGTCAGATGCGCAGCGATGTAGTCCGCCACCGGGCTGCGTTAATGGATGCGGCCGCAAAGGTCTTCGCCACTCACGGCGTAGACGTCGCCCTCGATGCGGTTGTGGAAGCAGCCGGCGTTGGTCGGGCGACACTATACCGCCATTTTCCGGACCGGACAGCGCTGCTCCTGGCTCTGTTTGATCGGGAGATCGCCCCGCTCCTGGCGCCTCGCTCCGATCGACCGAACGGCGCTCTGATCTCGATGATCAAGGAGGTGGGACTTGCGAGCCGTGGTTCGGCGGTGCTCGCCGACGCCTGGCGTGCGATCGCGCCCGACAATCCGGAGCTTCGGCAACGCCAGAGAGATATCGAGTCCGCGTTGGAGCAACCTTTGGCTGACGCGATTAGAGCCGGTTGGGTGCGACCTGATCTGACGCTGAAAGACGTGATCATAATCATTAGGATGGTGGCCGGAGCTGCACGTCATGCTCCGGGAGACGATCAGGCGGCAGACCGCGCGATTGACCTGGTGCTGAACGGCATCCGGACGCAAAACTGATGGCCTCCAGTCGCCGCCGGATAGGCGATCCCATTGGCGAGACGCCTGACTGGGCGCCCCACGAACGCCCCATGATTCCAGGGTCGCCATCGACACCACATATGCCGCCTCGAACCCGGGTGGCCTTCGGCCTCACCGGCCTTCTGCTGGGCGTCACCGGGGGTATGGGCACCGCTGCGCTGAGCGCCAACCTTCCGGCCATCCAGGGAGCCTTCGGCCTGGATGTCCGGCAGGGCGCCTGGCTTGGCGCGGTCTATGCGATGTTCAACATCTCGATGAACTTGCTGCTGATCAAATATCGCCAGCAGTTCGGCCTGACGTCGTTCACCAAGGTTTTCCTGGCGCTCTATGCGGTCGCCACCCTCAGCCACCTCTTCATCGGCGACTACGCCGGGGCTCTGGCGGTGCGCGCGATCAGCGGCATGGCTGGGGCCGCCATGGGCTCCCTGGCCGTAATGTACATGATGCAGTGTCTGCCGCCGAAGGCGACGCTGAAGCTGCCGGCGCTATTGCTGGGGCTAGGCACAACTCAGCTGGCGGGGCCGATCGTCTGGATCGTTTCTCCCGAACTCCTGGACGTCGGCGGCTGGCGAAGCCTGTATCTGCTGCAGAGCGGCCTGGCCCTCGCCTGCCTTGCAGCGGTGCAGATGTTGCGGCTGCCGCCCGGCATTCGCGTGCATGTCTTCGAATGGCGGGATGCGATCACGATCGTCCTGTTGGGCTCGGGCCTCGCTTTGCTCGTGGCGGTGGCGGCTGTGGGCCGTGTTGACTGGTGGACCGAGGCGCCATGGGTCGGTTGGGCCCTGGCGGCCTGCGTCGCCCTGTTGTCCGCCGGCGCGGTTCACGAGCACTACCGGGCCCATCCGATCATCGACACCCGCTGGGTCTTCAGCTTCGGTTTTCTCAACTTCGCCCTTTCCATCATGCTGGCGAGAGTGCTGCTGATCGAGCAGCCCTTCGGGGTGACCGGCCTTGTGCAGGTCGTGGGCATGGGAGCAGATCAGACCCAAACCCTCTACGCCGTGGTGTTGGCCGCGGCGGTGGCCGGCGTGCTCTTCGGCGCCTTCAGCCTGATGATCTCCAACAAATTGCTGCCGGTGCAGTTTCTGCTGTCGCTGGTTCTGATCAGCGTCGCCGCCTTCATGGATTCCGGGGCGACGGCCGACACTCGCCCGGCCAGTCTTTTCGTGAGCCAAGGGCTCATGGGCTTCGCCGGGGCACTGTTCATGGGATCGGCTCTGGTTCTTGGGCTTGGCCAACTCATGGCCCGCGGTCTGGGCTCGCTCATCACCTTCGCCATGATGTTCGGCGTGACCCAGATGGTGGGCGGCATGGCCGGCGGGGCGGCGCTCGCGACCTTTCAGACCATACGCACCCAGCACCACGCCGCCTATCTGGCGGATGGCGTGGTGGCCTCCAATCCCGCAGTGGCCCAGACCCTGCAAATGTATGCGGGGGCCTACGGATCGACCATCGCCGATCCCGCGCTGCGCTCGGCCCAGGGCGTCTCGACCCTCGCTCAGCAACTGATCCAGCAGGCCAATATACTCGCCTTCAACGACGTCTTCCTCGTCATCGCCTGGGGCGCCATCGCGCTCCTCGTCCTCAATATCCTCATGTTCGTCAATCAGGGCCTGAAAGCCCGTTCGGCGGCCACGACTAGTGACAGCGCCTCTGGCGCCGTCGCCATCTGACGGAAACCCATGACCGACCAACCGCCCCCCTCGCCCGCCGCCACGCCGCGACAGCCCGAGGATGAGAATCTGACCGCCGCTCCCGTCGCTCCTGAGGCGTCAAAGAAGCGCCGCTTCACGCCGCGCGCCGCGATCATCACGGCTGTGCTCGCCCTCGCGGCGGTGTTGCTGATCCTCTTTGCCTGGAAGCTGCCCCCGTTCTCGTCGTCCGTCGAGCGGACCGACAACGCCTATGTCCGGGGCCAAGTGACGGTTATTTCCCCGCAGGTGAGCGGCTACATCGTCGAGGTTGTCGCGAGCGATTTCCAGTCTGTCGAGGCGGGCCGGCCGCTGTTCCGCATCGACGACCGCGTCTATCGGCAGCGACTGGAGCAGGCCAAAGCGAATCTGGCCGGCGCTCAAGCCCAGTTGGCGAATTCAGCCCAGACCGGAGCCTCGCGACAGGCGACCGTCGGAGCCCGCGACGCCGAGCTGGCTTCGGCCCGCGCTCAGCTTCAACGCGCCCAGGCGGACATGGCGCGCGTGGCCGACCTCGCAGCGGACGGCTCGGTGTCCCTGCGAGAGCGGGACCAGACCGAGGCGGCGCTGCAGAGCGCTCGCGCAGCGGTGCGGCAGGCCGAAGCGGTTCGCGAGGTAGCCCGTCAGGATGTCACTTCGGTCGGCGTTTCGCGCGAAGGGCTTGAGGCCGCCGTCGAAGCCGCTCGCGCCGCCGTCCGGCTGGCGGAGATCGACCTTGCCAACACCATCATCACCGCGCCCGAAGCGGGGCAGCTTGGACAGGTCGGCGCGCGGCGGGGGCAGTATGTAACGGCCGGCAGTCAGCTCGTGTCCCTGGTGCCTCCCCAGTTCTGGGTCATCGCCAACTTCAAGGAGCGCCAGGCGGGCCGTATGATCGAAGGTCAGGCCGCCACCGTCACCGTCGACGCGCTCGGGGATCGTCGCCTGAACGGCCGCGTCCAGAATATTTCGCCCGCGACGGGTTCGGAGTTCGCCGTCCTGCCCGCTCAGAACGCCACCGGCAACTTCACCAAGGTCGCGCAGCGCTTGCCCGTCCGCATCGTGTTGGACGCAGGGCAGGAAGGCCTCGCCAAGCTGCGTCCCGGCATGTCCGTCGTGGCGCGCGTGGACACGGCGTCGCCGGCGCGGGAGAACCGCTGATGCGTCGGCTCCTCATGATCGGCGCATGCGCGCTCGCCGTGTCCGCCTGCGCAACGACGCCCTCGCCTCATCCTGACTCAGCGTCAGTGATCCCGCCGATGGCGTGGCAGGCGGCCGCGTCAGGCGACCATGCGGTCGAACCCGGCTGGTGGCGCGCGTTTGGCGACCCGGCGCTGACCGCGGCCGTCGATGCGGCGCTGGTCCGCAACATCGATCTCGCCGTCGCCGAGGCGCGCGTGCGCGAGGCCGAGGCCCTGGCCGATCAGGCGCGGGCGGGACTGTTTCCCACGCTGGACGGCTCCGGCGGCGCCCAGCAGGCGCGAACGCTCAGCGCCTTGGGACAACCGTCCGAAGCGGCGACCGGCCAGGTGCAGTTGCAGGTCGCCTATGAGGTTGATCTCTGGGGCCGAGTTCGCAACGCCGACGCGGCGGCCCGGGCGTCGCTTCAGGCGAGCGAGTTCGGGCGCGACGCCCGGGCCCTCTCGGTCGCGTCAGCAACAGCCCGCGCCTATGTGACCCTGCTGTCGCTGGATGCGCAGCTTGAGATCGCGCGGAGCACGCTGACCTCCCGTGACGAGGCGCTTCGTCTGGCCACCAGGCGCGCCGACGCCGGCCAGACGTCTCGACTCGAGCTGACCCAGGCCGAATCTGAACAACGTGCCGCGGCTCGACAAATCCCGGCTCTTGAATTGGCGATCCGCCGTCAGGAAAACGCCCTGCGCCTGCTGATCGGGGATATGCCGGGCCGGGTCGAGCGCGGACGGCTGGAGGAGCTTGTTCTGCCGGCTCCCTCACCGGGCCTGCCCTCCGCCCTGCTGGCGCGACGCCCAGATGTCGCCCAGGCCGAGGCCCAGTTGATCGCGACCGACGCCAGTTTCGCTTCCGCCCAGGCCGCGCTCCTGCCACAGGTTCGATTGACTGGATCGCTGGGCGAGCTCCTGGTGGAGTCCCTGGACCCGACCACGGTCTGGAGTCTGGGCGGCAGCATTCTCGCGCCGCTGTTCGACGGCGGCCGCCTCGCCGCGGGCGCTGAGGCCGCTGAAGCCCGGCGAGATCAGGCGGCGTTCAGCTACCGCGGCGTCGTCCTGGGCGCTTTTTCTGAGGTCGAGAACGCTCTGGAAGGCGTCACCCGGCTCGAACGGCAGGCGGAGGAGGCGCAGGCCCAGTGGGTGGCCTTGGAGAACGCCCTTTTCCACGCCCGCAACCGTTACCGGGCGGGCTATGCGTCCTATCTTGAGGAACTCGACGCACAGCGAGGCTTGTTCAATGTCGAGCTCAGTCTGGTCCAGCTTCAGGAAAGCCGGTTGCTGAACGCCGTCGCTCTATACCAAGCCCTAGGGGGAGGGTGGACGGAGCAACTGCCTGCCTCGTGACACACTGGCTGATCGTCGATGACACGCGCTGCCGCCGTTCCGAGGCGGAATCGGTCGACTCGCGAATAGAGAGCCCCAGACTGATTCCGGAGAAAATCCACTGATCTTGCAATGCGCTCTGTCAGGCAGAGACACATTTTACAGGCGAGCGGAGGAGGCGCTTCCCCGCCCCTGAAGGGCACAAGTCACTGATCTTGCGGAGGAAATGGCGCGCCGCTGCGGATGATCCTGAGAACTATTTGGTCCTCGTGGGCTAGGCGGCTTGAAGCCGCTGGATCAGCATTGATCAGTGCGACCGAGCTAGTTCGCAGGTTTGAGCGACGGCATGTTGAGGTTCACTCTTTGGGTGGGTCGCCTAGATCAACCTTGTAAAGAGCCCGCTTTTCGTCGCCTCGCCCGACTACGACCTGCCATCTAGTGAAGGCGGCACCCCCGCTCCCCTCGGGAAGTCCTGACTTCACGGTGACTGGCGACGAACGTCCAAAGGTGTCCTGCCCCGTGCCCCGGATGAAGAGTTTGGTCCCTTCTCTCACTATAATCCCCGGATGAATGCCATGCGTTTCGGGATTGTAGAGGCTTGTCTCATCGACCTCGATGCGGACATCCGGGACGATCATACCTCCCCAACGATCCGTCCCTATCGCCGGGAAAAATCGAAACCCGCCCTCTGCCCCGAGGAACACCGCCACTGGTTCCTCGTCGCCTTCGCAGATCAATACGACTGACTCGTATTTTCCCCGAGGCAACACGATGCTTCCCGGAGGTGCCTCCTCGACGTTTCCGACGGTAAATTCTTCGGGCGACAGCATCTCACCAGCCTTGTTGTAGGGGACGGATCAGCATGTCCCAGAAGAACTCAGCGCCGCCTTCAAGCGACAGTTTCGGATCGCGCTCGCCGGCCATGAAAGCCATTCCCATCGGGCGGAGGTACATGGCTTGGTCATCAGCTTGAATGGAGAGCGCCTCGTTCAGGGAATTGCTATCTGAGGCGTGGCCTTGAACGTAGTTGATACCTCCACCGAACGCGCCGCCCCCCATGTAAATGGTGCAGCGGGCCACATCCTTTCCGTTCTTGTAGATCGTCGCGAAGAAACGGTTCGCATCCAAAAAGCGGAATGATCCTTCGATGCCTGAGTTTCGCTCACCTAACTCGGCTAGGGAGTTCTGGAAGAAGCGGGCGATGAAATCGAACGCCTCAGCCTGGAACTGGTCTTTGTCGCGTTGGGTGAAGGTTTTCGCCAGCCGGAGATTGCTCGAACGAGGCCCGGCTTCAACGGTGGGCGCATCGAATGGAACTGCTGGAACACGAGGTTGAGCTGCTGGCGTGCTCGTCTTCTTCGAGAGGCTTTCGACCGCCCGACGAACTGCTTTGGCCACCTGGAGGAAGGCTTCGTCGGTATCCGGCCATTGGGTAACTGGCTTACCGTCGCGAGGGGTGGCGTTGAGCTTTCCAAAAGGCGCGTGGTGCCAGTCGCAAGCGCGGAGGATCACCGGAATTACGACGGCTTTGCCTGCCGCGTGGCGCTCCAGCCCCCGCTTCATCTCGATCTCGTAGCAGTAGTCAGATGCGATGAAGTCCGGGCTGACGAGAAGCAGGATAATCTCATCGCTGTTGATGTGATCGTCGATGGCATGGTCGATGTCTTCGCCCGCGCCGATCCGGCGGTCGTGCCAGGTCTCGATCACGCCTTGCCGCTTGAGCATGGCGAGCTGCTTTTCGAGCTGATCCCTCAACCCTTCGTCCGCATGCGAGTATGAGAAGAATACGCTCGGCAAGGCAGCTCCTGTGTGGCCTATCAATGTGATGCAGACAGCGTTCAAGGCAAGCCTTTAGGGCTCCTTTTGTTCTGGTTGTTCCACATAAATTCAGGGGTGGTGCTTTTGGCACCTCGAACGGCTGCGGCTATGGCTGAAGGACGGTAAAGAAAAATCGCCATTCGCCGGGCATGCCAGCCCATTCGAAATGGAGACGAGGGCGGCCCAAATATGGTCAGCCTCGGCCACCGGACCTGGCTTGGGCTTTCCAGCGCAATCATCCGGCGCGGCCCCGAAGCCGGGCCAAGATATATATAGCGGCGTGATCGGAGCGCCTATCAAGGTACAACCTACCCGATGTCCAGATCCCGAACTGCCATTTCGCGCACTCCGGCTGAAGCGATCGACGCTATGGTCGCGCTCTATGGCACCGCGCTTGTCGAAGTGACCAGCGCCGTAATGGCGGAACTCGCGCGCGGCAAACGACCAGAACGGTCTCATCAGGCCGAGTTCTCGATCGGCTCAGCCGGCATGCCGTCGATGAGCGACGGATTCTACAATCGGAGCGGTCCTCCGACCTACTCTTCTTTGATTGAGCCGCAGAAGGATCAACCAAGGGACGG
>NZ_GL883084.1:253559-262195 GCF_000204035.1 Brevundimonas diminuta ATCC 11568 | reverse complement strand
GCGCCACCTGCTGGATCTGAAAGCCTGCTTCGAACAATCGGCTGGTCCCTTCATGGCGAAGGTCGTGAAAATGCAGGTCAGCAATTTCAAGGCTTTTGCAGGCTCTTGTGAATGCCGTGCCGGCTGATCGGTGATTGAAGGGGAAGATGCGAAGGTCCCCATTCGTGCGAGAGGGGCGCTGACCTTCGATCAGCGCGACGGGATCGAAACCGGAGACCGATAGAAGTGGAATGCGCTGGTCATTTCCCGTCTTCTCGCGAGGGTCTTTCCGGTCGCGTATAGTCAGCATCTTGGTCCGGGCTGCATAGTCATCCCAGACGACTTTGAAGATCTCTTCCTGGCGCATCGCTGTGGCTATCGCGAAGCGAATGACGGCACCCATGGGAATGGTTTGGCGAGGCTTCTCGTCGAAGTGGCTGATCAAGCGTTCCAGTTCTTCATCGCTGGGCCGGCGATCTCGCTCGACGCCCTTGCCGATCAGGCAAAGGCGCTTGAGGGCGAGGCGGGCCATGTCGATGGCCTCAATCGAGACCGTCAGGCCGTGGACCGCTGCGGCATGGGACAGGATGAGCTTGATCGCGCCGATGTCGATGCTCAACGTCATGGGCCCGGCGCCTTCGGAGGCTCGCTCCCGGCCGAAGTCGATGAACAGCTGCCGATCCAGCTGGGCGATCTTCTTCCCGCCCAGGCGTGTCTTCAGCATCCTGAGCGTAGCGGCTTTGGACCGCCTGGGCGCCTTGCCGACGGACTTCATGTCCTCGATGTGTAGGTCGATAAGCTCGCCGAACGTGCGAAGCCGCGCTGACCGAGAGGGGGTAGGCGTCTCGCCGCGATCAATCCGGCCTTCGGCCTCGGTCGCCCATCGGCGCGCGTCATCGCGTTTGAGGAAGGTCTCGCATATATAGCGACCCTTCCGTCTTACCTGGGCCCGCCACGTTCCTGACGGGAGTTTCGAGTACGTCGCCATTTCGTGTGCGCTCTGTGTGCACTGAGGTGTCGAAAACCCGGAAAAAACGTCGCAACACGTCGCAAATTCGAGTGCACACGCCGCCTTCCAACTTTTTGATCTTACTGAAAAAATGTCTATAAATCAAGCTCATAGACTGTCCATTGCACCGATGATGGACTGGACCGACCGCAATTGCCGGGCGTTTCACCGCGCCCTGAGCACGCGCGCCCTGCTCTATACGGAGATGGTGACGGCCCCGGCGGTGATCCACGGCGACCGCGACCGCCTGCTGGGCTTTGACGTGGTGGAGCATCCTGTGGCGCTGCAACTGGGCGGGTCGGACCCGGCCCAATTGGCCGAGGCGGCGAAGATCGGCGAGGCCTATGGCTATGACGAGATCAATCTGAACGTCGGCTGCCCTTCGGATCGGGTGCAGTCGGGCAAGTTCGGCGCCTGCCTGATGCGCGAGCCTGAACTGGTGGCCGACTGCATGGCGGCGATCAAGGAGGCGGTCAGTGTCCCGGCCACCGTCAAATGCCGCATCGGCGTGGACGATCAAGACCCTGAGATCAGCCTGTTCGCCACGGTCGACGCCTCGGCCGCCGTCGGCATCGACAGCTTCATCATTCACGCGCGCAAGGCGTGGCTGAAGGGATTGTCGCCCAAGGAGAACCGCGACGTGCCGCCGCTGGACTATGCGCTGGTGCGGCGGCTGAAGCGCGAGCGGCCGCATCTGTCCATCAGCATCAACGGCGGCATCGGCGATCTGGATCAGGCTGAGGCGCATCTGAGGGCCGACGACGGCGTGCAGCTGGACGGCGTCATGCTGGGCCGCGCCGCCTATCATGAGCCCGCCCTGATGGGGCAGGTCGATCGGCGCATCTTCGGCGAGACGACGCCGGACGTGGATGTGTTCGAGGCGCTTGAGCGTTACCGACCCTATATGGCCGCGCGGCTGGAGGAGGGTGCGAACCTGGCCGGCATGACCCGGCACATGCTGGGCCTGATGCACGGCCGGGCGGGGGCGCGCGCCTTCCGCCGCATCCTGACGGTCGAGGGCGTGAAGCCCGGCGCGGGGCTGGAGGTCGTCGATCGCGCGGTCGAAGCCGTGCGCGAGGCCGAGGCGCGCAAGGCGGCCTGACCGCTCGCCTCCGCTCATCTCGGCGAAGGGGCTGACGGCGCGACGGCGGACGGCTAAGCCATGGCTCATGACCCTGCCCCTGTCCGAACTCGCCCTGATGCTCGCCGCCCTGGTCGGGGCGGGGGCGGTCGCGGGGGTGATCGGCGGCCTGTTCGGCGTGGGCGGCGGGACGGTTCTGGTGCCGGCGCTGTTCTACGCCTTCTCGGTGCTGGGCGTGGGGGGCGAGAGCAATCTGCACGTCGCCATCGGCACCTCGCTGCTGACCATCGTCGCCACTTCGCTGCGTTCGCTGGCGACGCACCGGGCGCATGGGGCGGTGGACGAGCAGGTGTTGAAGACCTGGACGCCCTGGGTGGCGTTCGGCGGCTTGATCGGGGCGGCGGTCGCGGGCTTCACCTCCATGGAGGGGCTGGCGATCGTCTATGGCGTCTGCCTGCTGCTGATCGCGGCGCAGATGGGGCTGCTGCCCGAACGGTTCACCTTGCGAAAGGATATGCCGACCGGCTGGGGGCGGCGCGGCGTGGGCACGGGCATCGGCCTGCTGTCGGCCATGATGGGCGTCGGAGGCGGCAGTTTCGGCGGCATGACCATGACCCTGTGCGGGCGGCCGATCCATCAGGCGGTGGCGACGGCCTCGGGCTTCGGCTTGGCCATCGGCGCGGCGGCGGCTCTGGGATTCGCCGTCTTCGGCTGGGACGCGCCGGGGCGGCCGCCGCTGTCGCTGGGCTACGTCAATGTGCCGGCGGCGGTGATCATGGGGCTGTTGACGGCGTTGACGGCGCCCTATGGCGCGCGGCTGGCGCATCGGCTGGATCGGAAGATGCTGCGCCGGGCCTTTGCGGTCTATCTGCTGCTGACGGCCTTGTCGGTGGTGCTGAAGGCGCTGTGACCACGATTAAGTAGATGCCCGCAGGCGGGCGCTAACACTTTGTCGAACAAGCGCGGGCTAGGAGCGAGGCTGAACCTCTCTCCCCGAGCCTTAGAGTCATGTTGCAGAACCTGTCGGTCCCCAAGAAGCTGATCCTGTCCTTCATGGCGGTGATCGCGGCGTGCGGGGCGGCGACCCTGATCGTCCTGTGGTGCGTGGCGTCCCTGCAGCGCGCCGATGCGGCGGACACGGCCTCGCGCGAGGTGATGAAGGCGTCGGACCGCTTGATGGCCGCCGCCGTAGAGCAGCAGAACGCCATGCGCGGCTATGTCGCTAGCCGCGATCCCGGCTTCATCGAGGCCTTTAACCAGGGCGGCGCCGACGTGAAGTCGCGGATGGCGGATCTGGCCGCGTCCGATGTCGAGGGCGCCTACGCCGCCGAGCAGACGGCGCTGATCGCCGCCACGGCCGACTTCGAGAAAAGCGCGGAAGGCGTCATGGCCCTGGCGCGCGACCCGGCGACGCATCAGGAGGCCCTGGCTCAACTGGCCACGGCGGCGCGCCTGTCGGACATTCGCCAGGCGGTCGGTTCGATCCGCGACAAGGAGGCCGTTCACGCCCAGGCCCGCGCCGAGGCCAAGACCTTCGCCTTCACTGAGGCCTATGTCGCCTTTGCTGTGGGCGGGGTGCTGGCCCTGGGTATCGCCGTGGGCGCGGCCCTGTGGCTGATCGGGGCGCTGAGCCGCCCGGTCGAGGCCATGACGCGCGCCATGACCCGTCTGGCCGGCGGCGATCTGAACGTCGCCATTCCGGCGATCGGCCGTCGCGACGAGATCGGCCGCATGGCCGACGCCGTCCTGACCTTCAAACAGAACGCCGAGGAGAAGGTGCGCCTGGAAGCCGAGGCCGAGGCCGCGCGCGCCGCCGCCGAGGTCGAACGCCAGGCCCAGGCCGAACGCGACGCCGAAGCCGCCCGCCAGCAGGCCCGCGTGGTCGAGGGCGTGGCCAAGGGTCTAGACCGGCTGTCGCACGGCCAACTGGCCTTCCGCCTCAATGATCCGTTCGCGCCTGAGTATGAAGGGCTGCGCGCCGACTTCAACGCGGCGATGGACAAGCTGCAGGGCGTGATGCGGGTGATCGTCGAGCGCGCCGCCGCCATCGGCGCCAGCGCACGTGAGATTTCACAGGCGTCCGACGACCTGTCGCGTCGCACTGAACAGCAGGCCGCCAGCCTGGAAGAAACCGCCGCCGCCCTGGAGCAGATCACCGCCACCGTGGCCCGTTCGGCCGAAGGGGCGATTGAGGCGGGCGGCGTGGTTCGCGGCGCCCAGTCTGAAGCCGTCGAAGGACAGGCCGTGGTGGGTCGCGCCATCGCCGCCATGGGCGAGATCGAACGCTCTTCCTCCGAGATCGGCGCCATCATCGGCGTGATCGACGAGATCGCCTTCCAGACCAACCTGCTGGCGCTGAACGCGGGCGTCGAGGCGGCGCGGGCGGGCGACGCGGGGCGCGGCTTCGCCGTTGTGGCGTCGGAGGTTCGCGCCCTGGCTCAGCGTTCGGCCTCGGCCGCCAAGGAGATCAAGACCCTGATCACCGAGTCGGGTCGTCAGGTCGGCGCGGGCGTGGCCCTGGTCGGCGACACCGGCCATGCGCTGGAACGGATCGCCGGTCAGATCCAGCGCCTGACGGTCATCGCCGAAGAGATCGCCGCTTCCTCGCACGAGCAGTCCAGCGGCCTGCAGCAGGTCAACATCGCCGTGAACCAGATGGATCAGGTGACGCAGCAGAATGCGGCCATGGTCGAGGAATCGACCGCCGCCAGCCACGCCCTGGCCTCCGACGCGGTCGAGTTGGACCGCATGATGGGTCAGTTCGCTCTGGACGATGCGCGCGACCTGGATGCGCGCGGACGGATGGAAGCCCTGGCGCGAGCCGTGGCTTAAGCGAGGAATTCTCCCTCCCGATCATGGGAGGGAGAAGCGCGCCTCGCGCTTACGCGGCCGCCTTCAGCGTCACCGCGTCCAGGGCCTGGGTCAGGTCGGCCAGGATGTCGTCCTGATGCTCCAGCCCGACCGATAGGCGCAGCAGGCCGTCGGTGATGCCGGCCGTCACGCGGGCCTCGGGCGTCATGGCGGCGTGGGTCATGGTGGCCGGGTGGGCGACCAGGCTTTCGACGCCGCCCAGGGATTCCGCCAGGGTGAAGACCTCCAGCCGTTCGATCACCTGGCGCACCGCCTCGGTCCCGCCGTTCAGTTCGAAGCTGAGCATGGCGCCCGGCCCCGACTGTTGCCGCGCAGCCAGGTCGTGGCCAGGGTGGCTGGTCAGGCCCGGATAGTGGACGGCCTTGACCGCCGGGTGCAGCTCCAGCACCGCCGCGACCAGGCCGGCCGTCGCCTGCTGGCGCTCGATGCGGGTGAACAGGGTCCGCAGGCCGCGCAGGGTCTGATAGGCGTCGAACGGCGAGCCGGTGACGCCCAGGCAGTTGGCCCACCAGGCCAGCTTTTCATGATCGGCCGGATCTGCCGCGACCACGGCGCCGCCGACCACGTCGGAATGGCCGTTGATGTATTTGGTGGTCGAGTGGACCACGATGTCGGCGCCCAGCTCCAGCGGCCGTTGCAGGGCGGGCGACAGGAAGGTGTTGTCGCACGCCACCTTGGCCCCCGCGGCATGGGCGCGGCGACAGACATCGGCGATGTCGGTGACGCGCAGCAGGGGGTTGGACGGCGTCTCGACCAGCACCAGCTTGCACCCGTCGGCCAGGGCGGCGTCCAGGGCTGGGCCGTCGTTCTGATCGACGAAGGCGACGCGGAAGTGGCCTTTTTTGGCGCGGGCGGTCAGCAGGCGGTGGGTGCCGCCGTAACAGTCATGCGGGGCGATCAGCAGGTCGTCCGGCTCCAGCAGGCTGAGCGGCAGGTCGACCGCCGCCATGCCGGTGGCGGTGATGACGGCGCCGGCGCCGCCTTCCAGCTCGGCCAGGGTCTCGGCCAGGACGTCGCGGGTCGGATTGCCCGAGCGCGAATAGTCGTATCTGCGCGGCTGGCCGAAGGCGGCGAAGGAATAGTTGGACGACAGATACAGCGCCGGCATGACCGCGCCGTGAGCCGTGTCCGTATCGACGCCCGAGCGGGCGGCGATGGTGCGGGGATCGGCGGGACGGGCGCGGCTCATTGGTCGATGTCCTTCAGTACGGAGGTCAGGATGTCGGCGACCAACTTGTCTTCCTTCAGGAAGGCGTCGTGGCCGTAGACGGAGGCGTGTTGTTCAAAGCGCCAGAGGTTGGGCAGGCGGTCGGCCAGCTCCCTCATGTCCTCGATCGGGCACAGGCGGTCGGTGGTGAAGCCGATCAGGGTGACGGGGGCGGTGATGGCCTCGGGCTCGACACGGTGGCGGTCGATGGAGTCCGACAGGCTGAGCCAGCGCGAGGGGGTGGTGCGGTCGCGATAGGCCCGGCCGCGCGCCTGCAGATAGTCGCACACCGGATAGGCCTGGCCCGCATGGCTGGGGGCTTCGGAATCGAAGCGGTCGCCGAATTCTTCCTGGGTGCGGTAGGTGGTCATGGCCAGTTCGCGCGCCAGGCCGACGGCCTGATCGATGCGGCCGGTCTCAAGACCCAGTTGCAGAATGCGGCGCTGGATGCCGCGCCAGGCCGTGGCCAGCGGGTGCGGGCGGTGGGCGGCGGACACCACCACCAGCTGCTCGGCCCAGTCAGGGAACAGCTCGCCGAAGGCCAGGGCGATCATGCCGCCGTAGGAACAGCCGATGAAGGCGGCGACCTTCTCGACGCCCAGATGGTCCAGCAGCAGGGCCAGCAGCCGCGCCTGATCCTGGGTGGTGATGGTCAGAGGGGTCTTGGCGTCCTTGACGTCTTCGCCGAATTCCGGCGCGAAATCAAAGGCCAGAACGCGGAAACGGGTCAGGTCGATCGGCGCGCGCACGCCCACGGCGCCGGACCACCAGCCCAGCCCCTTGGTCTCGGTGCGGTGGACGTAGCGGTCGGCGGAAATGCCGCCTGCGACCACGATCAGGGGAGCGTTGGCCTTGCCGTGCAGGCGGCCGATGACCCGCTTCTGGGTCAGGGTTCCGCCGAAATCGAGTTCGAAGTCGTCGGGGATCGCAACCGCGACGTCATGAGCGCCGTCGCGCTGAAGCAGCTCCGACGGACGGCGCGCGGCCTTCACGCCGATCTGGGCGCCGCCCTTGGGCGCAGGCGCAGCGACGGAGGCCTTACAGGAAGGCTCTTCGGTGGTTTCGGTGGAAATCAGGGCCAAGGTCATCGCATCACTCAAAGGTTCGGCTCACCGGCGAAACCCATGCGTGACAGACCTGTGGCGCGTCGCCTTATCGACGCTCCACCCATCTCTCGCGGTCCTTTCAGGCAAGCCCGAAGAACCCCGCAGGAGTTGGCACCGTTTCGGGCGGAACCCGATGGTTGCCCCGGCGTCAAAGGGCCTAATCCCTCAGCCGGTCTTGATGAGTGAGCTTACGGTGCGGTTGCGAAGAGCGCCGGTCAAGCGAAAAATTTCACCCCATTTCGTCGCTGGTGGCACATGTCGGTGGCGAAAACGGCGCCTGGTGGCGGTGTTGTGAAAAATTCTTTCGAGACGGGGTTGACGCGGCGCGGCGCCCTGGCTCACCCTAAGGCACGATTTTCAACCGGACGCCGCCTGTGCCTTACCGCCTCGCCAGCATGAAGACGACCCTGATCGCCGCCTCGGCGACGGGCCTCTTCGCGTCCATGATTACCACCACCGGTACCACCACCATGCCCTTGCGGGCGGGGACCGGATGATGCGCGCCGTCTAGGCGAGAAAACGCAAAAACCGATCACCCGCCCGGACCTCCGGGCGGGTTTTTTATTGGCCCGAACCCACCTCGATCACCCCCGACCCCTCCCGAAATCCTCCCAGACCCAGCCTTCAGGAAACCGCCCATGCCCGCCTCTCTCGCCCTCGTCGCCGATCAGTCGAAACCGGTCGAAGCCCTCGCTTCCGCCGCCGAAGTGGTGGTGCTGAAGTTCGGCTCCTCGGTCCTGCGCGACGCGTCCCAGGCCCCTGCGGTCGCCAGCGAAATCTACGGCCACGTCCGCGCCGGCCGTAAGGTTGTGGCGGTGGTCTCGGCCCTGGCCGGACAGACGGATCAGCTGCTGGCCGACGCCCGCAGCCTGGGCCTGGATCACGAGAACGAGCTGCTGCCCGCCTATGTCGTGCTGGGCGAGGAAAAGGCCGCCGCCCTGGTCGCCGTCGCCTGCGATCGGGTGGGACTGGACGCCGTCGGCCTGTCGGTGCGCGAACTGGGCATCGTCGCCGAAGGACCGGCCCAGCACGCCCGCCCCGTGTCGCTGAAGGGCGAGCGTCTGCATCAGGCCCTGGCGGAGCATGAGGTGGTGGTGGTTCCGGGCTTCGGCGCGGTGCGCGCGAACGGCCGGGTGGCCCTGCTGGGGCGCGGCGGATCGGACCTGACGGCGGTGGTGCTGGCCGCCGAACTGGGGCTGAAGCGGGTGCGGTTGGTGAAGGACGTCGACGGCCTCTACGACCGCGATCCGGCCTCGGAAACGGGCACGCCGCTGCGCTATCGCCGGGCCAGCTGGGACACGGCGCGTCAGGTCGGCGGCGCCCTGGTCCAGCACGATGCGATCGACCTGGCCGAGGCGCGCGGCGTCGATATCGAGGTCGCCG
>NZ_GL883084.1:250704-253430 GCF_000204035.1 Brevundimonas diminuta ATCC 11568 | reverse complement strand
GCCCCTCCCGGCCCGGTGCAGGCGGCGGCGCCGTTGAAGGTCGCCGTGGCCGGCTGCGGGGTCGTGGGCGGCGGCCTGCTCAGCCGCCTGCTGCCGGACGACCGCTTTGAAGTGGTCGGCGTCCTGGTGCGCAACCCGTTGAAAAAGCGCGACGTCTCGGCGCCCGCCGAACTGTTCACCAATGACGTCGAAGCCCTGCTGGCCAAGAAGCCGGATCTGGTGCTGGAGGCCTTGTCCGAGGGCGAGGCGGGTCACGCCCTGATCCGCCGTGCGCTGGAGGCGGGCTGCGACGTGGTCAGCGCCAACAAACAGGCCGTGGCCCGTGATCCCAAGGGGCTTCAGGCCCTGGCCGACGCCAACGGCTGTCGCGTCGCCTGGTCGGCCTCGGTCGGCGGCGGCTCGCCGATGATCGAGACGCTGCGCGCGGCTCGCGCCGCCGGTCCGGTCGCCGGTTTCGAGGCGGTGCTGAACGGCACGGTCAACTTCATGCTGCAACGTCTGGGCGAGGGGGCGACCTTCTCGGACGCCCTGGCCGACGCCCGCGCCGCCGGGTTCGCCGAGGAAGACCCCTCGTCCGATCTGGAAGGCTTTGACGCCGCGGCCAAGGTCAAGCTGCTGTCGTTCGAAGCGTTCGGCCGCTCGCCCGACGACCTGCCGCGCGACGTGCTGGCGGCGGAAACGGTGCTGGGCGACCGGCCGGTGCGCCAGATCGGCGCCTGTTTCGAGCGCGACGGCGAACTGGACCCCTATGTCCGTCTTGACGGCGAACTGGAAGACGCGCTCTTCCTGTCGCTGAACGGAGAGCGCAACGCCTTGAAGGTCTATGGTCAGGACGGCCGGGTGTGGACGTGCAAAGGGCGCGGCGCCGGGCGCTGGGCCACGACCGAGAGCGTCCTGGCCGATGTGGCCGATGTCATGCGCGCCCGCCGCGCCGCTGCGGAGCTTGTCTAGTCATGGCCGTCTTCACGCCCGTCACGCCGCAGCAGGCCGACGACTATCTCATGCGCTACCCTCTCGGCGGGCTGGTCGAACTGACCCCGATCGCCGAGGGGGTCGAGAACACCAACTATCGTCTGGTGACGGAGAAGGGCGCCTATGTCCTGACCCTGTTCGAGGGGCGGACCGAGGCCTCTGCCCTGCCGTTCTGCCTCGGCCTGACCGGGCGGTTGGCGGCGCAGGGCTTTCCGACGCCCGCGCCCGTCGCGGATCATCGAGGCCAGGTGATCGGCCGTCTGAACGATCGCGCCGCCGCCATCGTCGAATGGACGCCGGGCGCCTGGAAGCGCCAGCCGACGGACAAGGATCAGTATCGCGCCGGTCAGGTTCTGGCCCTGCTGCATCTGGACGCGGCCGACTATGACGGCGTGCGCGACAACCCGGTCGGGCCGCGCGCCTGGGCCGATCTGGCCGCGCGCTGCGATACGGTCGCCGCGGGCGAGGATCGCCGGATGCTGGAGCAGATGCAGCGCCTGCTGCCCGATCTGGCCCGGCCGTGGAGCGATCCGGCCTTGCCGCGCGGGCCGATCCACGCCGACTACTTTCCCGACAACGTCCTGTTCGCGACCAACGAGCATGGGGCGACGGATGTGGGCGGGGTGATCGACTTCTATTTCGCCTGCGTCGACGTGCTGGCCTATGACCTGGCCATCGCGCTGAGCGCCTGGGGGTTCGACGCCGAGGGGCGGCCCATGCCCTCGGCCCTGCGCGCCTTCCAGAAGGGCTATGAGTCGGTGCGCCCCCTGTCGGACGCCGAGCGCCAGGCCCTGCCGGAACTCGGCGCGGCGGCGGCGGTGCGCTTCACCCTGACGCGCCTGCACGACCGCCTGTTCCACGACCCTTCCAACCTGGTCACGCCCAAGAATCCGGCGCCCTTCTTCCGGCGGCTGGACTACTGGAAGGCGGCGGAGCCGGCCTAGGGTCTACTAGGCAGGGTCTTCGGCGCAGAATTCTGCGACCGGGACACGGCGTCGCAAGCAGGAACAGCCATGTCGATTTGTGCGCTTCCTTCATATCTCAGGATGGAGGACGAGCATGACCGCAGCCGACACAAATCGCGCCCTGGATCGCAATGAGGCGGGATGGGTCGAAATGAGCCGTGCGGCGGCGCAACTGACTGATGCGCAGTTGACCGATCTGTTACGACGACTGCGTGAGCGGCGCGACCGCGCCCAGCGCCTGATACGCACCCGCACCCGTCAGGCCAATCGCGAGGGTCAGGTCAACATCGACACCGGCGCTCGAGAGAAGAAGGCGCAGCTTTCCGAGGGGATCGAACGCGCGGTCGCGGAGCAGAAGCGCCGTCGTGCATCGACGACGGCGACCCGTAACCTGAAAGCCGCCGTCGCGCGCAAGGCCGAGAAAATGCACGACGGCATTCCGGAAAACCGCACGACCAACACAGGCCCGGCGGACACGCCTAATGATAAGATCGCCCCGTCCGGCGCCTTGCACGCCGAGGGCATGAGGGCCGCGATCACGCGCTCGACCGGCGATCGTTGACTTTAACGGTAGAGGGCGGGGATCAGCCCGTCTTCACAAACCCCTTCACCGCCGCCAGGGCCGCTTCGGGCGTGTTCTCGATCACCGTCAGGCGCTCCGGCCGGTCGCCGAGGGCGCGGATGACGGGGGCCGGTTCCGGCTCGACGCCGATGACGTTCGAGACGAAGGCGCCGAACTTGGACGGGTGGGCGGTGGACAGGGCGACGATCGGCGCGCCGTTGCGGTCC
>NZ_GL883084.1:243452-250545 GCF_000204035.1 Brevundimonas diminuta ATCC 11568 | reverse complement strand
CGGCCTTGGTCGTCGCTTCGTCGACCGAGGCGGCCGACACTTCGGCGCGCAGGGCGGCCAGCAGGTCGGCGGGCAGGGTGACGGCGCCTTCACGGGCGAAGGTCTCGAATACGGCGCGGGTCGTCTCGGCGTCGCGGCCGGAGGCTTCATAGACCAGCCGTTCAAAATTGGACGGCGCCTGCACGTCCATCGAGACGCTGCCGCTCTCGACCGCCGGGCGGCGGGCGTAGACGCCGTCGTTGATGGCGCGGGCCAGGGCGTCGTTCTGGTTGACGGCGGCGACGAAACCGGCGGCGGGCAGGCCCATCTTCCTGGCGGCGATCCCGGCGAAGGCGTCGCCGAAATTGCCGGTCGGCACCACGAAGGTCGCGGCCTGGCCCAGCTGGGCGGTGGCCGAGACGTAATAGGGAATCTGGCCCGCCAGACGGCCCCAGTTGATCGAGTTGACCGAGGACAGGCGGCCGTGTTCGCGCAAGGATTCCTCGGCCAGCAGTCCCTTCACCAGACGCTGGCAATCGTCGAAGTCGCCGCGCACGGCCAGGTTCAGGACGTTGTCGGCCTGGACCGTCGTCATCTGCTTGCGCTGCACCGGTGAGACGCGGTCCAGCGGGTGCAGGACGATCAGCTTGATGCGCTCGGCCCCCGCAAAGGCGCGCACGGCGGCGGCGCCGGTGTCGCCGCTGGTGGCGGTCAGCAGGGTCAGGGTCTCGCCCGTCGCGGCCAGGGCCTCGTCCGATAGGGCGGCGACCAACTGCATGGCCAGATCCTTGAACGCCGCCGTGGGGCCGTGGAACAGCTCCAGTACGAACAGGCCCGGCTCCAGCTCGACCAGGGGCGTCACCAGCGGATGGTCGAAGCCCTTGGTCAGGCGTTCCAGTGCGCGGTCCAGCGCGCCCGCAGGCAGGGCGTCGCCGATGAAGGGCGCCATCGCCGCCTTGGCGATCTCGGCGTAGCCGCGGCCGGGACGTGTCGCGTCGGCGGGCAGGGAGGGCCAGGCCTGCGGCATGTAGAGGCCGCCGTCCGGCGCGATGCCGCGCAACAGGGCGTCGCTGAAGCGGGGGGGAGCGGCGTCGCCGCGCGTCGAGATGTAGCGATCAGGGGAGGTCGTCATATCGGGGTCGTTTCTATCCGCGATCCAGCGCTTCGTCATGATTATTTTGCGAATGCGAAAGGAATTTTCGCGCGATGACGCAACAACCTGGCTCAGTCGACGACGGGCGTGCGCCTTGATCACGCGGCGCCGGAAAAGGGGCTGGCGTCGCGCGGCCGCCCGGTTCATGTCAGACGAATGAACCGCCGTACCCTTCTCATTCGCGCCGGGGCCGTCGCCGCCGCCGTCGGCGGCGGGCTGTGGCTGAAAGATCATGTGCTGTGGCGGCGACCCAGCGTGACCTTCGGCGCCGACGGGACGAGCGGCTGGTTGGGTTTCGTCGCGCCACGGACCCTGTTGCCGACGGTGCGGGTGCGGCTGGCGGGGCGGGAGTTGACCGCCCTGATCGACAGCGGGGCGCAGTATTCGGTGATCGATCGACGGCTGGTGGCGGAGCTGGGGCTGGACGACCTCTTCGACATGCCGCTGATCGCCTATGGCGTGGATGGGCGCCCCCAGATGGGGCGAGGCGTGACGCTGGATCTGGCGGTTGGGACGGCGCGCGTGGGGCGTCTACGCGCGGGCATACTGGACCTGGGACCGTTGGGGGGCGACGAGGGATTGGGCGCGCCGCTGATCCTGGGCCAGGATTTGCTGATGGAGGCGGCGCTGGAGATGGACCTGCGTCGACGGCGGTTGCGGCTGCTTGACGAGGCCCGGACGGCGCTGGCGCCCGCCTACCGGCCCTTGCCTGTTCGGCGCTCGGGCACGGCTCTGATCGCCGAGGTCGTGGTCGAGGGCGCGCCGGTCAGGGCGGTGGTGGACACCGGCTCGTCTTCGCTTCTGGCGCTCAGCGACGAGGCGGCGCGGACCGCGGGCCTGCTGGACGGACGGCCCGAGCAGTCGGGGTCCAGCATCGTCCTAGGCGGGGTTGCCAGGACGCGGATGGTCCGGGCGCAAAGCGTGGCGCTGGGCGGCGAGGCGTGGCGCAATGTGGCGACCGCCGTCTACGTCGGCCGGGCGCTGCCCAACTACCCCGAGGCCCTGCTGGGCATGGAGGCTTTCGCCGGGCGGAACGTTATTTTGAACTTGGGCGACGGACGGCTGCACCTCGCGCCGTTGATGGATGTGACCATTGTTTAGTTTTGATAGGTTTCCATCTGAAAAATCCGTTTCATCCGCGGCCTGAAGGGGGATAAGCGGCCCGTATGACCGCCCTGCCGCCTCGCATGACATCAGTGTCGCCCAATCAACGTCTGGAGAGCCTGGATCTCCTGCGCGGGTTCGCCCTGTGCGGCATCCTGTTGGTCAACATCATGATGATGGGCGGACTCTGGGGGCAGTATCATCCGGAGTTGCCGCCGACCCTGGCCAATCCCGACTGGTCGGCGTGGATCATCCAGCACCTGTTCGTGCAGGGCTCGATGCGAGGCCTGTTCACCCTGCTGTTCGGGGCGGGGATGCTGCTGATCACCCTGCGCGGCGAAGACGGGCGCGGGACGATCCAGGCGGCCGACGTCTACTTCCGGCGCTGCATGGCCTTGTTGGCGCTGGGCGTGTTCAACGCCACCGTCCTGCTGTTTCCGGGGGACATTCTCTATGTCTACGGCCTGTCGGGATTCTTGCTGTTCGTCTTTCGCGCGGTTCGGCCGCGCACGCTGATCGCCCTGTCGGCCGCTCTGCTTCTGCTGTTGACGCTCGAGTCGGCCGTGGTCGGCGCCTATCAGGCCATGGAGGCGCGACGCGGCGCTGAGCTGGCCAGTCAGGTCGAGACCGGGGCCGCCCTGTCGGTCGAGGACGCCGAGGCGCTGAAGCTCCATGTCCGCGCGCAAGAGGCGCAGACCCTGACGCCCGAGACCATCGTCGAGGAAACGGCCGCACGCACGGGAAGCGTCGTCGGTCTGTTGAAATGGAGCGTACGCACCTGGTTGGATTATGCGGCGTCCAGCTACACCATCACCCTGGTCATTGAATCGGTCGCCTTCATGCTGCTGGGCATGGCGCTGTTCAAGCTGGGGGTGTTGGGCGGGGCGCGGTCGCTCGGCTTCTATCTGGCGCTGGCCGGGGGCGGTTACGCCCTGGGTCTGGCGGTGAACGGCGCTCAGGCCGTGATGTTGTGGACCAGCCAGTTCTCGTCCGAGTCCTGGACGGCGCAGACCAGCTATGAACTGGGTCGCTGCGCCATGACCCTGGGGCACGTCGGCCTGCTTCTGTCGCTGTGGAAGATGAACGCGCTCGGTTTCGTGGGGCGCGCCCTAAGGAATTTGGGGCGCATGGCGCTGACCAACTATCTGGCCCAGTCGGCGATCGCGGGCCTGCTGTTCTATGGCCTTGACCTGTGGGGCAGGCTGGACTGGTGGGGCCTGTGGGGCGTGGCGGCGGGTATCTGGGTGTTCCAGATGGCTTTCAGCGCCCTGTGGCTGCGGGTCTTCAGCATGGGGCCGCTGGAATGGGCGCTGCGCTGGTTCGCCTATGGACGGCCCTCGCCCCTGAGGCGCGCGAAGGCCGTCTGACGTTTCGGGTTTATAGCTGGGCGAAGGTGTCGCAGGCGGCGGGGTCGCCCGTCTGATAGCCGCGCTGCAGCCACTCGACCCGCTGGGCCGAAGAGCCGTGGGTGAAGCTTTCCGGCGAGACGCGGCCGCCGCCGCGGCGTTGCAGGGCGTCGTCGCCGATGGCCTGGGCCGTTTTCATGCCTTCCTCCAGATCGCCCGGCTCCAGCGCCACCTGACCGTTCGACACGGCGGCGGCGTTGCTGGCCCAGACCCCGGCGTAGCAGTCGGCCTGAAGCTCCAGAGCGACGGAATAGCGGTTGCCCTCGGCCTGCGACCGCGCCGATTGCTGGGCGCGCTGCACCTGCTGGCTGGCGCCGGTCAGGGTCTGGACGTGGTGGCCGAATTCATGGGCGATGACATAGGCCTTGGCGAAGTCCGCGCCGGACGCGCCCAGCTTGCTTTCCATCTCGCGCCAGAAGCTCAGGTCCAGATAGACCTTCTGATCAGCCGGGCAGTAGAAGGGCCCCATCGCCGCCTGGCCGTAGCCGCAGCCGGTCTGGGTGCCTTGCTCATACAGGACGGTGGTCGGCGGGGTGTAGCCGCGCAGCTTGGTCTTCCACACGTCGTTGATGTTGGAGCCGATGACTTCGACGAATTGGCCGTCCTGATCCCCTGGCGAGCCCATCTGGCCCTGCTGCTCGGCCTGACCGGCGCCGCCGAACTGGCTGGCCAACTGCTGGGTGGTGTTCGGGTCGATGCCGAAGACGAAATAGCCGATGGCCGCCAGCACCAGCACGCCGATGCCGCCGCCCGCGACCGCGCCGCCGCCCATGCCGCGCCGGTCTTCGATCCCGCCGCCGCGCCGTCCGCCTTGCCAACGCATCTGTCGCTCTCCGCTTTCGTCGTCTGATCCGAAGCTAGGCTGAAACGCAGGCGCAGGTGAAGAGATGCAAATGTAACGCTGTGGTTCAGTGCGGCGGACGGCTCAGCCAGGCGTCGATCTCCGTCACGCCGGGCGCGGTCTGGTCGAGCGGCGGCGTCAGGGGCGCCGGCGCGGGCAGGGTTGTCGAGCGCGGCGCATAGGCCGTCGCAGGCGGCGTCGCTGGGGCCGGCGATCGCGCGGCTTCAAGCCGCTGCAATGTCTGACTGGTCTGAAGCCTCATGCGGGCGGCCTCGGCCTCACGCTGGTCGGCCTGAAGGCGCAGACGCTCCATGGCCTGAGCGTGCTGTTCGGCGCGGGCGATGTGGGGATCGTAACCCGCAGGGGGAGGGCTGGGCCAGCCGGGCCAGGTCTGGGCCTGCGCCGACAAGGGGGCGGCGCAGAGCAACAGGGTTAGGACGAACAGGCGCGTCATGCCCATACAGATGGGTGTGTTGCGCCTCGCCGCCAAGCGAGACTTTATCGCGGCTCAGATCGCGAAGCTGACGCCGCAGCCGCAGCTGGAGGCGGCGTTGGGATTGCGGATCACGAACTGGGCGCCTGCCAGTTCATCCACGAAGGCGATCTCGGAATCCTTCAGGAAGGGGATGGAGACCGGGTCGATCACCACGGCCTGCCCGTCGCGACGCACCACCAGATCGTCGGCCTCGGGACCGTCGACCAGCTCGAAGCGGTACTGGAAGCCCGAGCAACCGCCGCCGTCGACGGCGACGCGCAGCAGGACCGGCTTGCCTTCCGCCTCGGACAGCTTGGCCAGGCGGCGCGCGCCGCTTTCGGCCAGGACAATGCCCTCGGGCGACCGGGTTGCGACCGACAGCGACAGGTCGCGGACTGATTCTGTGGATTGGACGGTGCTCACGGCCCTCTATATGAGGGGCCGACAGGCGTTCGCAAAGGCCTGTCGCCATCACGAAGTCCTGCCGCCTTGAGCCAGACCCGCGCCCCCTACGCCGAAAACCCCGCGGAAAGCCGCGGCCGCCATGTTTTCGAGCCCGCCAGCCGCACCCGCACCGCCTTCGCCCGCGACCGCGACCGCATCATCCACGCCACCGCCTTCCGCCGCCTGAAGGAGAAGACGCAGGTCTTCGTGGCGCATGAGGGCGACCACTACCGCACCCGGCTGACGCACAGCCTCGAGGTGGCGCAGATCGCCCGCTCGCTGGCCCACGCCCTGCGGCTGGACGACGATCTGGCCGAGACGGTCGCCCTGGCCCACGACCTGGGCCACCCGCCGTTCAGCCACGCGGGCGAGGACGAACTGCACGAACAGATGAAGGCGTTCGGCGGCTTTGACCACAACGTCCAGAGCTTCCGCGTCGTGACCGAGCTGGAGACCCGCTATCCCGGCTTCCCCGGCCTGAACCTCAGCTGGGAGACGGTCGAGGGCGTGGTCAAGCACAACGGCCCGGTGGCGCATCTGCTGTCGGACCCGGCGTGGAAGGCGGTCGCCGCCTATGCGCCGGGCGGGGCGGCCGACTGGGACTTGCGTCTGTGCACCTTCGCTTCGCTTGAGGCCCAGTGCGCGGCCATCGCCGACGACATCGCTTATAACAACCACGACGTGGACGACGGGGTGCAGGCGGGGCTGTTCAGCCTGTCGGATCTGGCAGACGTGCCGCTGATCGGACGCTGTATCGCCAGCGCGCGCGCCGACTGGCCCGACATCGACGAGCGGATGCTGCGGCTGGAGGCCGTGCGCCGGATGATCGGCGTCATGGTCGACGACGTTCTGGCCGAGACCGAGGCCCGTCTGGCCAAGCACCGCATCGAGACGGTCGAGGACGTCCGCAACGCGCCCGAGACCCTGGTGCAGTTCTCAAGCGGCATGATGGCGGAACTGGCGGTGTTGCGCCGCTTCCTGTTCGAGCGGATGTATCGCCATTACCGCGTCAACCGCACCCGCAGCCAGGCGCGCCGGGTGCTGGCCCAGCTGTTCCAGCTGTTCATGGCCGAGCCGGAGGTGATGCCGCCGGAATGGCAGGCCTCGGCCCTGACCGACGACCGGGACGCGCGGGCGCGGGCGGTGTGCGACTACATCGCCGGTATGACAGATCGTTACGCTATCGAGGTCCACAGGAAGCTGTTCAGCCTCGACCTCGCCCTCGATCTGTGATTCGAGAAGGGCTTCACGGCGCGTTAGACTGAGCGCCGACGCGCGCCGATTCGCGCGCGTGTCCCACGACCATCAAGGCGCGACCCAATGTCCTACGACGACGATCACCGAGGCAATCCCAACGCCGGGCCCAACGCCGGCCGCGACCGGGGCGCCTATACGCCGCCGACCGACGACGACCTGCCCTTCACGCGCGGCGGCTATGACCCGCGCCGGGCCCCGGCCGCCAAGTCGCCGCCGATCACCCTGATCATCAGCGCCGTCGTCCTGCTGCTGCTGATCGTGGCCGTGGTGGTCTTCTATCGCTCGGGCGTGCGCTCCTCGACGGACGCGCCGCCCGCCGTCGGCACGCCGGTCGAGAGCATGAAGGTCGAGGCCCCGCTGGACGCCCAGCCGGTCGACCCGGAAGCGGACATCCGCGTCTATCGCGACGGCGGCGCCCCGACCGACGCCGCGCC
>NZ_GL883084.1:221020-242907 GCF_000204035.1 Brevundimonas diminuta ATCC 11568 | reverse complement strand
ACGTCGCCGAGGGCCGCGCCCGGCTGGAGGCGGCGCTGAACGGCCGCTTCGACGCCGCCAAGGGGCCGGACGTGGGCGAGGCGCAGGCCTAGATGGCCGGGGAGGGCGCATGAGCGAGGCCTTCCAGCCGAACCTCGACTTCACCGCCGTCGAACAGGTCGAGGCGCAGGAAGCCTTCGTCGTCGATCTGGAGGGTTATGAAGGCCCGCTGCACGTCCTTCTGGCCCTGGCGCGGACGCAGAAGGTGGACCTGCTGAAGCTGTCCATCACCCGTCTGGCGGAACAGTATCTAGCCTTCGTGCATGAGGCGCGGCGGAGGAATTTCGCGCTGGCGGCCGACTACCTCGTGATGGCGTCGTGGCTGGCCTATCTGAAGTCGCGCCTGCTGATCCCGCGAAACGAGAAGGACAAGCCGGAGGAGCCGCCCGCCGAAGAGATCGCCGCCGCCCTGGCCTTCCGCCTGCAGAAGCTGGAGGCCATGCGCACAGCGGTCGAGGCCATCACCGGCCGCCCGCAGCTGAAGCGCGACGTCTTTACGCGCGGAGACCCTCAGGCGACGGTCATCATCCCGTCTGACCGGGTGGACGCCAGCCTCTATGAGCTGATGAGCGCCTATGTCGCCCAGCGCCGTCGCGAGGAGCGCCGCAAATACGCCCCCGGCCAGCGGGTCGAGGCCTTCCAGCTGGAGGCCGCGCGCGACTGGCTGCGCGAGATCATGCCGCGTCTGGCTGAATGGACGCCGCTGGAGCGCGTGGCGCCCCAGAAGCCGGAGGGGCAGGAAGGCCCCAGCCAGGCCAGCTATACCGCCTCCACCCTGTCGGCCAGTCTGGAGCTGGTGAAGGAGGGCGGCATGGACATCCGGCAGGAGCGGCCATTCGACGCGGTCTGGCTGAAGCGCAGAGGGCTGGGGCAGCCGTTGGAGCTGACGCCGTGACCCTCGACTTCACCCCGGATCACCTCGAGATCGAACGCCGGGTCGAGGCCCTGCTGTTCGCCGCCGCCGCGCCGCTGTCGCTGGCCGAGATCGCGCGTCGTCTGCCCGAGGGCGCCGACGTCGGCGGGGCGCTGACCGCGCTTCAGGAACGCTATCAGGGCCGCGGGGTCGAGCTGGACTGCGTGGCCGAGCGTTGGCGGTTCCGCACGGCGCCCGACCTCGGCTTCCTGATGACCGAGGAGCGCGAGGAGCCGCGCCGCCTGTCCAAGGCCGCGCTCGAGACCCTGGCCATCATCGCCTACCACCAGCCCTGCACCCGCGCCGAAGTCGAGAGCGTGCGCGGCGTCTCCCTGTCCAAGGGCACGCTGGACCTGCTGCTGGAGATGGACTTCGTGCGCCTGCGTGGGCGTCGCCGCACGCCGGGACGGCCGGTGACCTACGCCACGACCGACCGCTTCCTCGAGCATTTCAGTCTCGCGAGTCTCTATGACCTGCCGGGCGTGCAGGAGATGAAGGCGGCGGGCCTGCTGGATCTGTCCATGCCGGTCGGTTTCGAGGTGCCCGACCCCTCGCGTGCAGGCGACGACGAAGGCGAGGATCTGCTGACCGGGCTGGACGACGCGGCGCCCGAGTTCGCCCAGGATTTCGTCAGCGAGGACGAAGAGTCGCAACCTTAGCCGGGACGGAACGTCGCGCCCCCAAGAAGCGTCGGAAAGTCATGGACTTAAGTCCAAGGCGCGCCGCCTTGACCTGAGGCCGTCTCGCCTATAGGTTCCGCGCCGAAATTCAGACCCGTTCCGGCCCTGCGCCGGGCGCTGAGCGAACAGGCCCATGTCCCCGACGAAGGAATCGCGCGAAGAGGCGATCAAACGCCTCCACGAAAGCGCATCCGCACTGGAGGCGAAGGTCCAGGCGGACAAGTCCGTCGATGTCGCCGCGCAAAAGGTCGTCGGCCAGGCCTATCGCATCATCGCCGAATTGCTCGGCGGGGTGCTGATCGGTCTCGCACTTGGTTTTGGCGTCGACCGGCTGTTCGGGACGACGCCGATAGGCGTTGTGGGCGGGGTTCTTCTGGGCTTCGCCTTATCGGTTTATATGGCGCGCCGCACAGCCAATCGGCTGATGGCGCAGGCCAAGGCGGCGGGTTTGCCTCAACAGGGCGAACCTATCGTCGAGGCTGACGAAGAAAACAGGGAACGATAGGCTTTATGGCCGGTCCGATTGAACAATTTGAGGTCAAGCCGCTCGTAGAGTTCGGCACGGTCAATGTTCCCGTCCTGGGCGAGCAGGTGATCGCCATCACTAATTCGCACGTGGCCATGACCATCGCCTTCGTGGGCGTCGTCGGCTTCCTGACCCTGGCGACCTCGGGCGCCAAGGTGGTGCCGGGCCGGATGCAGGCGGCGGGCGAAAGCCTGTTCGGCATGGTCGACAACCTGGCCAACTCCATCATCGGTCATGAAGGCCGGAAATATTTCCCCTTCGCCTTCACCATGTTCCTGATGGTTCTGTCGATGAACCTGCTGGGCATGTTCCTGACCTTCACCGCCACCTCGCAACTGGCGATCACCCTGACCCTGGGCTTGATCACCTTCCTGACGGTCGTTGTCATCGGCGTGGTCAAGAACGGTTTCCGGTTCCTGGGGCTGTTCTGGCCGACCAGTGCGCCCCTGGCGCTGCGGCCGGTGGTCGGGGCCATTGAGCTGGTGTCTTTCCTCCTTCGTCCCTTCACTCTCGCGCTTCGTCTGTTCGGCAACATGCTGGGCGGTCACGTGGCGCTGAAGATCTTCGCCCAGTTCGTGGTTCAATTGGGCGCCTTCGCCATCGCTGCCGGCGGATTCGCCTATGCACTCATCGGCGTGGCGGCTCTGTCGCTGGGCATGACGGTCGCGATGACGGCGCTTGAGTTCCTCGTGGCCTTCCTTCAGGCCTTCGTTTTCACCGTTCTGACCTGCATTTACCTCAACGATGTGGTCAACCTGGGCGAGGGCCATTAAGGCCTACGTCCAGTCTGTAACCCTACCCTCCAACGCTCCAAGAAATTAGGAAATCATCATGGACGCTGAAGCCGCTAAGTACATCGGCGCTGGTCTCGCCACCCTGGGCATGATCGGCTCGGCCCTGGCCGTCGGCAACATCTTCGGCAACTTCCTGGCCGGCGCCCTGCGCAACCCGGCCGCCGCCGCCTCGCAAGTCGGCAACCTGTTCGTCGGCGCGGCCCTGGCCGAAGCCCTGGGCATCCTGGCCTTCGTGCTGGGTATCCTGATGTTCTTCCTCTGATCTGGGAAGATCACCAGTTTCGATGGCGCGCAGGCTCGTCCTGCGCGCCGTTGTCTTGATCTGAAATTAGACGGACCATGGCCGCACAAAGCACAAATGACACGCTGAACAACGTGTCCAGCGACGTGATCGCAGACACGCATGCTTCAGTGGAGCATGGCTCATCGGGGTTGCCTCAGCTGGAGTTCCAGCACTGGGCGGGCCAGATCGGCTATCTGCTGATCCTGTTCGTCGTCCTGTATGTGCTGGTCGCCAAGGTCTTCGCCCCGCGTCTGCGCAAGGTCATGGACGAGCGCGCCGAGACCATCGACAGCGCCGTCGCCGCCGCCCGCTCGGTCCAGACCGAAGCGGCCGCTCAGGCTGAGGCCGCCCGCGCCGAGGTTGAAAAGGCCCGCGCGGACGCCCGCGCGACCGCCGTGGCCGCCAAGCAGCGCGTTACCGAAGAATTCAACGCCCGCCTGGCGGCGGACGAAGCCGTGGTCAACGCGCGCATCGCCGAGGCCGAAGGGGCCATCGCCAAGACCCGCGACGCCGCCATGGCGAACGTCACGATCATCGCCTCGGACGCGGCGGGCGCCATGCTCGAGCGTCTGACCGGCTCGAAGGCCTCAGACGCCGAACTGGCCGCCGCTATCAAGGGAGCCGCCTGATATGCCCGCCTTCCTGACCGGTCATTTTTATGATGTCGCCAACCCTGAACTGTGGGTCGCGATCGGCCTGCTGATCTTCATCGCCATCGTGGTGATGGCGGGCGTGCCCAAGCTGGTCGCCACCAGCCTGGACGCCAAGGCCGCCAAGATCCAATCCGAACTGGACGAGGCCGCCCGCCTGCGCGCCGAAGCCGAAGCGATGCTGGCCCAGATCCGTCAGGAGAAGGCCGAGGCTGAAGCTCAGGCCGCCGACCTGCTGGCCACCGCCGAAGCCGACGCCAAGCGTCTGGAAGCCGACGCCAAGGCGCGCATCGAGGAATCGACCGCTCGCCGTCAGGCCCTGGCCGAGCGCCGCATCGCCCAGGCGGAGGCCGAGGCCACCCAAGAGGTCAAGGCTGCGGCCGCCGACCTGGCCGCCAAGGCCGCGCACCAGATCCTGGCCGCCCGCATCGCCGGCGCCAAGACGGACGCGCTGATCGACCAGGCCATCGCCCAGATCGGCGGCAAGCTGAACTGATCGCTTCGGCGAACAGGCTTAGCCCCGAAAAGCATCAGGCCCCGCCGGCGACGGCGGGGCCTTTTTGCTTGTCCGAAATCCTGTTTTCGGGACGGAGGACGGTCAGTGGGCGGGGGCGGCTCCAATCGGAGCTGCGCCGCGTTTCTCGCGCTCGACCAGGCGATAGTAGACGTTGCCCAGGACGGCGCCGAAGACCATGTGCAGCGCCAGCAGCCAGCCGATGGTGCCGAAGCCGGACGAGCCGGTGAAGGTCCGATAGTCGCCCACCATGGTGAGGAACAGCATCATCGCCACCCAGGCGCCGACGGCGAAGACGATGCCCTTGGTGATCGGCGTGGCGGTGGGCAGTCGCGGATAGACGACGCCGAACAGCGACCCAAGCACGAAGGTGCCCATCAGCAGGTGGATCACCCAACCGGCCGCCATATTGCCCGGCATGCCGAACATCTGGGCGATGATCCCCGGAAAGGGATCGAACATGTGATTGAGGAACAGGTTGGCTATTTCAAGCACGGAAACCGCGACCGTAGCGACGAAGCCGGCGATGATTCCCTTTTTTACGCGTGACATCATGTGAACAGCGCCTCCCAACGCATTCAACTTCGAGACTACGCAAGGCGGAGCATACGCCGATCCGCGCGGATGCGGCGTGAACCTCGTTCACATTCCCGTGTTTGCCTTAGCTTGGCCTTTATCGCCGTAACGCGCGCCAGGTCCGGCGCAGGCGACGACGGAACCGCGCCAGGGGGCGGCGACGGCGACGCAGCACCATCTTTTCAGCGCGTAGGGTCTGCTGCCAGAAGACAGGGGCGATTTCGGGCTTTTTGCGCATCAGACGGCGGAAGGGATAGACCCATTTCGGCCGGGCGCGCTGGGCGCGGATGAACTGCCGCTTGGCCCACCAGGAGTTGCGCAGGACGATGACGAGGCCCAGGGCGATGACCGGCACGCCGCCGGGGCCGGGCAGGGGGGCGATCAATATGCCCAGCACGATGATGAGGAAACCGACCGCCATCAGCGCCAGGCGACGCAGACGCCGCGCCAGCCCCGGACGGGGCGGCGGAGGCGGGCGCAGCGAGGGCAGGACCAGGGTCACGGGGCGGCGTCTCGAACAAGGGTTCGGCCAGGGAGGGCCGACGATCAGTAAACGCACGAGACAAGGCCGAAAGGCGGCGTCGCCATGACGCTTTCGTAAGTCGGCCCCGAAATGCAGAACGCCGTGTCCCGAAAGACACGGCGTTCCCGGTGTTCAGGCCTGTTCCGACCGGATCAGCCGGCGCGGTTGGAGCCTTCCGGCGCGGCCCAGCGCAGGCGCGGCGAGCGCGCGGCGCGGGTCTCGTCCAGACGCCGCAGGGGCGCATGGAAGGGGGCGCCCTTGAAGCGTTCCACGTCGCCCGCCTTGGCGGCGCCCGCCAGCAGGCGCATGGCCTCGATGAAGCGGTCCAGTTCGGCCTTGGACTCCGTCTCGGTCGGCTCGATCAGCATGGCGCCGTGGACGACCAGGGGGAAGTACATGGTCATCGGGTGGAAGCCCTCGTCGATCATCGCCTTGGCGAAGTCGAGCGTGGTGACGTCCGTGCCCTTCAGCCATTCGTCGTCGAACAGGGCCTCGTGCATGCACGGACCGTCAGGGAAGGCCGGGCTCATCAGGTCTTCCAGACGGGCCTTGATGTAGTTGGCGTTCAGCACAGCGTCCTCGGCGACCTGACGCAGGCCGTCAGCGCCGTGGGACATCATGTAGCTGAGGGCGCGCACATACATGCCCATCTGGCCCTGGAAGGCGCACAGACGGCCGAAAGCCTGTTCGGCCTCGTCTTCCTCACGCTCGACCAGCTTGTAGCCGTCGCCGGTGTTCACCACCCACGGGGCGGGGGCGAAGGGGGCCAGGGCCTCCGACAGCACGACCGGACCGGCGCCCGGACCGCCGCCGCCGTGCGGCGTCGAGAAGGTCTTGTGCAGGTTGATGTGCATGGCGTCGACGCCCAGGTCGCCGGGGCGCACCCGACCGACGATGGCGTTGAAGTTGGCGCCGTCGCAATAGAAGTAGGCGCCCGCTTCGTGCGTCAGGCGGCTGATCTCCAGGATGTCGCGCTCGAACAGGCCGCAGGTGTTCGGGTTGGTGACCATGATGGCGGCCACGTCCGGACCCAGCTTGGACGCCAGATCGGCCACGTCGACGCGGCCGTCGTCGGTCTGGGCCACTTCGACCACCGAATAGCCGACGAAGGCGGCCGTGGCCGGGTTGGTGCCGTGGGCCGAGGTCGGGACCAGCACCTTGCGGCGCTGCTCATGCTCGCCCTTGGCTTCGTGGGCGGCGCGGATGGCCATCAGGCCGCACAGCTCGCCGTGGGCGCCCGCCTTGGGCGACAGGGCGACGGCGGGCATGCCCGTCAGCGTCGTCAGCCAGTGGGCCAGCTGGTCCATCAGCTCCAGCGCGCCCTGCACCGTCGACTGCGGCTGCAGCGGGTGGATGTCCGAGAAGCCGGGCAGGCGCGCCATCTTTTCGTTCAGGCGCGGGTTGTGCTTCATCGTGCACGAGCCCAGCGGATACAGGGCCAGATCGATGGCGTGGTTCTTCTGGCTCAGGCGCACATAGTGGCGCATGGCCTCGGGCTCGCTGAGGCCGGGCAAGCCGATCGGATCCTTGCGGACCAGATCGCCCAGGTCCGAGCCGTTGCCGGCGGGTTTCGGCAGGTCGACGCCGGTCTTGCCCCAGCCTTCGCCTTCGAAGATCAGCGGCTCGTCCTGCAGCAGGCCGCGCCCGCCGGTCAGGGTGGCGGGCTTGTAGGACGCGTCCGAGGCGGCGTTCGGGGCGGTCGGGCGGCCGACAGTGTTCATGGTGCTCATGGTTCCAATCTCCCCTTAGGCGGCCAGAACCTTGGCGAGCGCACCCGCCAGGATCTTGATGTCGGCGTCCAGCGTCGTCTCGGTGGCGGCGACCAGCAGGACGTCGTCGAGGCCCGCATCGGGCGCCAGACGGCTGTAGGGCACGCCGCACAGAATGCCGTTGTCGGCCATGGTCTGCACCACCTTAGCGGCGTTCTTCGGCAGCTTGACCGCGAACTCGTTGAAGAAGCGCGGGGTCAGCACCTCGACGCCCGGAATGGCGGCGAGCGCGTCGCGGGTGGCGAGCGCCTTCTCGTGGTTCAGCAGAGCCAGTTGGCGCAGGCCCGTCTCGCCCAGCAGGCTCATGTGGATGCTGAACGCCAGGCAGCACAGGCCAGAGTTGGTGCAGATGTTCGAGGTGGCCTTGTCGCGGCGGATGTGCTGCTCGCGCGTCGACAGGGTCAGGACGAAGCCGCGCTTGCCCTCGGCGTCCACCGTTTCGCCGCAGTAGCGGCCGGGCGTCTGGCGCAGCAGCTTCTCACGGGTGGCGAACAGGCCGATGTAGGGGCCGCCGAAGTTCAGGGCGTTGCCGATCGACTGGCCTTCGGCCGCGACGATGTCGGCGCCCATTTCGCCGGGCGACTTCAGCAAGCCCATCGACACGGCTTCCGTCACCACGACGATCAGCAGGGCGCCCGCGGCGTGGGCGGCTTCGGCGATCTTCGTCACATCGGTGGCGGTGCCGAAGACGTTGGGGGTCTGGACGACGACGCAGGCCGTGTCCTTGTCGATGGCGGCGATGACGGCGTCTTCGGCGTCAACGGCGGCGGTCAGGGCCTGGGTCTCGACGCCGACGGCGTGAACCACTGTCTCGGTCGCCTTGACGTAGTGGGGGTGGACGCCGCCCGAGATGACGGCCTTGTTGCGGCGGGTCACGCGGGTGGCCATCAGCACGCCTTCGGCCATGGCGGTCGAACCGTCATAGAGTGAGGCGTTGGCGACTTCCATGCCGGTCAGGTTCGCGACCTGGGTCTGGAACTCGTACAGGTACTGCAGCGTGCCCTGGGCGATTTCCGGCTGATAGGGGGTGTAGCTGGTCAGGAACTCCGACCGCTGGATCACATGGTCTACGGTGGCCGGGATGTGGTGCTTATAGGCCCCGGCGCCGCAGAAGAAGGGCGCGGTTCCCGCCGTGGCGTTCTTGCTCGCCATGGCCGAGAGGGCGCGTTCGACCTCCAGCTCGCCCGCCACGCGGGGCAGGTCGACGAAGCCGTCGCGGCGCGCAGCCTGCGGCACGTCGATGAACAGGTCGTCGATGGATTTGGCGCCGATGGCGGCCAGCATGGCCTCACGGTCGTCGGGCGTCAGGGGGAGGTAGCGCATTACAAGTCCTCGGCGGCATCCCGGAGGTCGCGCGGGGCGACGCTCCGGGAGCGCTTCAAGCGGCGGGGAATCCGGCGATCCCGGATCGGCGCGCCGCGCCGTCCGGGGACGACGGCGGGTCTTAGAGGGTGGTCAGATAGGCGTCGTAGGCGGCCTGATCCATCAGGCCGTCCAGCACCGAGGCGTCGGACACTTTGATCTTGGCGAACCAGCCGTCGCCTTCGGGATCGGCGTTGACGGTTTCGGGGGCGTCGGCCAGTGCGGCGTTGCCCTCGATCACTTCGCCCGCGATGGGAGCGTAGACGTCCGAGGCGGCTTTGACCGATTCCACGACGGCGAAGCTGTCGCCGACCGAGACGGTCTTGCCGGCTTCCGGCGTCTCGACGAACACCACGTCGCCCAGAGCGTCAGCGGCGTGCTTGGAGATGCCGACTGTGGCGACGTCGCCGTCCAGGCGAACCCACTCGTGATCCTTGGTGAACTTCATGTACTGACCCCTCTTCAGGCCTTGGGTTTGCGATAATAGCGGGTCGCCACGAAAGGCGTGGCGATGACTTCGGCGGCGGCGGGACGGCCGCGCACCAGGACTTTCAGGACCGTGCCCAGCTCGGCGAAGGCCGGCGGCACATAGCCCATGGCGATGTTGTGACCCAGCGTCGGCGAGGGGCCGCCCGAGGTGATCTTGCCGATCACGACGCCGTCGGCGTCGGCGATCTCGGCGCCTTCGCGGGCGGGGGCGCCTTCCTTGACGTGCAGGCCGACGCGGACGCGAGCCGGGCTTTCGGCCAGTTGTTTCAGGATGACGTCAGCCCCGGCGAAGTCGGCGCGTTCCTTGCGCGACTTGGACAGGGCGAAGGTCAGGGCGGCCTCGACCGGGGTGGTCTCGGCGTCGATGTCGTGGCCGTGCAGCGGCAGGCCGGCTTCCAGACGCAAGCTGTCGCGCGCGCCCAGGCCGACCGGCTTCACGCGGGCGTCGGTCAGCAGCAGGTTCCACACGCGCTCTGCGGCGGCGGCCGGAACCGAAATTTCATAGCCGTCCTCGCCGGTGTAGCCCGAGCGCGAGACGATGCAGTCCTCGTCGAACAGGCTGATGGTGCGGCAGTCCATGAAGCCCATGTCGCCCAGCGCCGGTTCGTGCTTGGCCATGACCTCGGCGGCTTCCGGCCCCTGGATGGCCAGCAGGGCGCGGTCCAGCACCTCCAGCTTGGCGTCGCCCGACAGATTGGCGTTCAGGAAGGCGAAGTCGGCGTCCTTGTTGCCCGCGTTGACGACGACATAGAGGCCGTCCTCGAACGGCTTACCCGCCATCAGGTCGTCCATGATCCCGCCCTGGCCGTTCAGCAGCAGGGAGTATTTCTGCTTGCCGGGCTTCACGATCGCATAGTCGCCGGGCACGAAGCGCTCGAACTGGGCGATGGCGTCGGCGCCGGTGATGCGGGCCTGACCCATGTGGGAGACGTCGAACAGGCCGGCGTGCTCGCGGGTCCAGCGGTGCTCGGCCAGCACGCCTTCATACTGGACCGGCATGTCATAGCCGCCGAAGCCGACCATGCGGGCGCCCAGCGCGCGATGCGCGGCGTTGAGGGGGGTAGTCTTAAGGGCCTGATCGCTCATGGCGTCGCCTCCGGGTCGCGGGTTGCGGCGATAGCTCCGCCGTCGTCGCGCCCCCGCTGTCCTGAAGCCTGAGAGATTCCGACCGTTCCCTCCCAAGGGGCGGCCTTGCTCCGTCGGCGCGCCCTCGGATTCTTGACGATCCTTCGGCGACTTTCCAGCGTCCGTGCGCTTTCGCGGTCCTTTTGCCTGAGCGTTTCCGGGGCGGTTGCGCCTTCGGCTCCGGGCGCCGCGAACGGACCCGATCTCTCCCGCGAGAGCGTTCGACCTAAGGCCCCGACTCCGGCGCGAAGTCAAGCGGCGCCGGACTTGCCGCGATCGATCCGAACGGCCATGAGGGGGTGGAACCGCGCTTCGCCCACAGGATTTCAAGGACGTCATGACCGCCCGCACCGATCTCGCCGCCCACCTCGCCTCCCTCGACCTGCCGCAGGGACTGGTCGAGACGCTGACGACGGCCGCCGCCGCCTGCGTCGAGATCCGTCAGGTGGTGGCGGGCGGCGCTCTGGTCGGGGCGTTGGGCGCGTCGGGCGCCGTCAATGTGCAGGACGAGGAACAGAAGAAGCTCGACGTCATCGCCAACGACATCCTGACCGCGACCCTGCTGGCCAATCCGGCCGTGGCGGGCGTGGCGTCGGAAGAGATGGACACGGTGCAGCCGGCGACCAATCCGGCGGGCGAATATCTGGTGCTGTTCGATCCGCTGGACGGCTCGTCCAACATCGACATCAATGCGCCGGTCGGCACCATCGTCTCGGTGCTGAAGGCGCCGTCGGCCACGCCGACCGAGGCCGATTTCCTGCAAACCGGTCGTCAACAGGTCGCGGCGCTCTACGCCGTCTACGCCGGTCAGGCCATGCTGGTGCTGACGACGGGCAAGGGGGTGGCGGGCTTCACCCTGGCGTCCGACGGCCGTTGGCTGATGACGCATGGGGACGTGCGCATTCCGGCGGATACGAAAGAGTTCGCCATCAACATGTCGAACCAGCGCCACTGGGCCGAGAGCGTCCAGCGCTATGTCGACGGCTGCCTGAAGGGCGCCGAGGGGCCGCGCGGAAAGAACTTCAACATGCGCTGGGTCGCCGCCATGGTGGCCGACGTGCACCGCATCCTGATGCGCGGCGGCGTCTTCCTCTATCCGTGGGACAAACGAGAGCCGAACAAGCCGGGCAAGCTGCGCCTGATGTATGAAGGCAACCCCATGTCCTTCCTGGTCGAGCAGGCGGGCGGAAAGTCCACCACCGACGGCAAGCAGGCCATCATGGACGTGACCCCCACAGAACTGCACCAGCGGGTGCCGGTCGTGCTCGGCTCGGCCAACGAAGTCGACCAGATCGCGGCGGCCTGACGCCATGCAGATCGCCGCTTCTGACGCCCTTCTGGTCATCGACGCCCAGAACGATTTCTGCGAGGGCGGCGCCCTGCCGGTTCAGGGCGGGGCGGCGATCATGCCCCTGATCAACCGGCTGGCCGAGCGGTTCACGACCGTCATCGCCACCCAGGACTGGCACACGCCGGACCAGATCAGCTTCGCCTCCAACCACGCAGGCGCGGCGCCTTTCACGCAGATCGAAGTCGCCTACGGTCCGCAAATGCTGTGGCCGGATCACTGCGTGCAGGGGACGCAGGGGGCGGACTTCCATCCCGACGCGGCGCAGGCCGTGAACAAGGCGCTGGCCGTGGTTCGCAAGGGCTATAATCCGGCGGTCGACAGCTACTCCGGCTTTTATGAGAACGATCACAGAACGGCGACCGGTCTGGCGGGGCTGCTGCGCGATCTGGGCGTAAAGCGCGTCTTCCTGTGCGGTCTGGCCTATGATTACTGCGTCCGCTTCACCGCCGAGGACGCGGTGCGCGAGGGCTTTGAGGCCGTGGTCATCGAGGACGCCTGCCGCGCCATCGCCCCGGACACGGCGGCCGCCGCTAAGACCAGCTTCAGCGCGCTGAAGGTCGCCGAGATCGCGGCCGCAGACCTGATCTCTCACTCATAGAAGTCCGCCTCGTCGGGGATGCGGGTGAAGGCGATTTTGGCGCCGATATAGTCGGGCAAGCCAGCCTTGGGGCCGATGCTGACCGTGTCCTTGCCATAGCGTTTGTTCAGCGCATCCAGCGCCTGCGACAGGCGTAAGGACGGTGCGTCGCCGCCCTGATCCGGGCCGATGTCGAACAGGTCGGCCTCAAAGGCGTCGCGCGCCTTCAGACCGTGGACGCCGACGCCGACATAGCTCAACCGCCCGGCCTCCAGCTCCGGCTCGACCCGGCGCCACAGCGCGTCCAGCGCGGCCAGCAGGGCGAAGGTGTCCTGGGTCGGGGCGACGGCGCGGGTCAGGCCCGTCGTGTCCCAGCCGCGTTTGGCGCCCTTCGGGCCCATGTCGAGATGCAGGCTGATCCCGGCGCCGGTCAGCCCCATCCGCCGCAACCGCGCCCCGCATTTGACCATCAGGCGCCGCGCCACCGCCCGCGCCTTGTCCGGGTTGCGCATGGCCTGCGCCAGCACATGGCTGTGGCTGATGGAGGCGAGCGGTTTTTCCGGCGTCGGCTCGCTGTCGAGACCGTGCAGGCCGCGCCAGATGCGTTCGCCCTCGATGCTGTTCCAGACCGCCCGCGCCTCCTTCGCGGTCATGTTCCACAGGCCTGCCGTGTCCGTGACGCCCGCCGCCGCCAGCCGCTCGCGCATCCGCGAGCCGACGCCCGGATACTGCGACAGCGGCAGGTGCAGGATGGCGCCGGGCAGTTCATGGGCGCGCAATATGGTCAGCCCGGCGGGCTTCTTCATGCCGCAGGCCGTCTTGGCCAGAAACCGCGAGGGCGCCAGTCCGATGGAGGACCGCAGACACCCGCCCACATTCTTCATGATCCCTGCCTGAATGCGCCGGGCCAGGGCGATGGCGTTGGCTTCCTGCCGCTCCGGCCCGATCAACTGGCACGAACATTCGTCGATGGAGCCGACCTTCCACACCGGCACATGCTGGTCGATCTCGTGCATGATCTGCTTGTGGACCTGAACATAGAGGTCGGGCCGCGCCTCGGCGACGATCAGGTCGGGGCACAGGCGACGCGCCTCGGCCACCTGCATCCCGGTGCGGACGCCGAAGGCCTTGCTCTCATAGCTGGCTGCGATGGCGCCGGTGTATTCGCTGATCGCCGGGCGGACGATGACGGGCCTGCCGCGCCAGTCGGGGTTCTGCTGCTGTTCGACGCTGGTGAAGAAGGCGTTCAGGTCGACGAACAGCCAACGCAGCCCGGCGGCGTCTTCATCAGGCTGTCGGTCGGGGTGCTCCATGTCTGGAACATATCAGGAACATTGTGCGCGTGGGAGTCGGATGTCGGATGACGGCGGGGGAGAGTGGAGCGCCTCAGTTCGCCGCCGCGTAGGCGTCCACCTCGGCGATCCGAGCGGCCTTGTCGGCGTCGCTGAGGAAGCTGCCCTCGAAGCTGTTCTTGGCCAGTTGCGTCACCTGTTCCCGCGTCAGGCCGACCGCCTCGGCCAACTGGATATAGTTGGCGTTCACATAGCCGCCGAAATAGGAGGGGTCGTCCGAGTTCAGGGTGACGTGCAGGCCGCGGCGCAGCATCTCGGGGACCGGGTGGTCCTTCAGATCCTTGACCACGCACAGCTTCAGGTTCGACAGGGGGCAGACCGTCAGCGTCATCTGCTCGGCGGCCAGACGGGCGATCAGGGCCTCGTCCTCCATCGAGCGGTTGCCGTGGTCCATGCGGTCGATGTGCAGCAGGTCCAGCGCCTCGCGGACGTATTCGGGCGGGCCTTCCTCGCCCGCGTGGGCGCACAGCTTCAGGCCCAGTTCGCGCGCGGCGGCGAAGACGCGTTGGAACTTCGACGGCGGGTGGCCGACCTCGGAGGAATCCAGTCCGACGCCGATGAAGTGATGCAGATAGGGCTTGGCGGCCTCCAGCGTGGCGAAGGCTTCGTCTTCGCTGAGGTGGCGCAGGAAGCTGAGGATCAGGCCCGACGTTACGCCCAACTCCGCCTTGGCCCGATCCATGCCCGCGATCAGGCCTTCAACGACGACGGCGAAGGGCACGCCCCGGTCGGTGTGGGTCTGGGGATCGAAGAAAATCTCGGCGTGGCGGACGTTGTCGGCGGCGGCGCGCTGGAAATAGGCGAAGGCCAGATCCTCGAAATCCTGACGGGTCAGCAGCACGGCCGCGCCCGCATAATAGATGTCGAGGAAGTCCTGCAGGTTCGAGAAGTCATAGGCCGCGCGCACGGCCTCGACGCTGTCGTAGGGGATGGCGACGCCGTTGCGCTGCGCCAGTTCGAACATCAGTTCGGGCTCCAGCGAGCCTTCGATGTGCAGGTGCAGTTCGGCCTTGGGCAGGCCGGCGATGAAGGCGTCGAGGGACATGAGGGGAGGCTCCTTGGCGGTCGCCTCCCCCTTATCACATTACATCCGCTCGGGCGTCTCGATGCCCAGCAGGCGCAGCGCCGTTTCCAGCTGGTGCAGGGTCGCGGCGGCCAGGGCCAGGCGCGAGCCCTTGGTCGCCTCGTCCGGCGCGACCAGGATCGGGCAGGCGGCGTAGAATTTCGAGAAGCTCTGCGCCAGCCGGTAGGCGTGCTCGGCGATCAGATTGGGCGAACGCTTGTCATAGGCGTCGGCCGTGGCCGCGTCGAAGGCGTCCAGCGTCAGGGCCAGATCGCGCTCGGCGGCTTCCTCGATGACGATGGGGGCCAGGGCCACGCCCTGTTCCGCCGCCTTGCGCAGCAGGGATTTCACCCGCACGGCCTGATACAGCAGATAGGGGCCGGTCTTGCCCTCGAAGCTCATGAAGCGGTCGAGGTCGAAGACGTAGCTGGTCGTGCGGTTGTTCGACAGGTCCGAGAACTTCAGCGCGGCGACCGCCACCTTGTGGGCGATGTCTTCGAACTCTTCGGCGGGCAGGTCGTCGCCCAGCTTGGCCTCGTGCAGACGCTCGCGCGCCTTTTCCGTCGCCTGATCGATCAGGTCGCGCAGCTTCAGCACGCCGCCCGCGCGGGTCTTGAACGGCTTGCCGTCGGCGCCGTTCATGGTGCCGAAGCCGAGGTGCTCCAGCGACTTCTCGGGCGCGTACCCGGCCAGATAGGCGGCGCGGAAGACCTGTTCGAAATGCTCGGCCTGGCGCTCGTCGACGACGTAGAGGATCAGGTCCGGGCCGATCGACTTCTTGCGGTCCAGGATCGTGGCCAGGTCGGTCGTGCCGTACATGGCCGAACCTTCCGAGCTGATGACCAGCAGGGGCGGGGGCGAGGGCGCCTCGATCACCGAGCCGTCGGCCAGCTTCTTCTTGCGCGTCTCGCCGTCGCGGGCGACGTGGATCACCTGGGCGCCGTCGTCCTCGACCAACAGGCCCTTGGCTTTCAGGTCGGCGATCATCTCATCCATCAGGGGATCGGCGTCGCTTTCGCCGTTCCACAGGTCGAAGTCGACCGACAGGTCGTCATACTCGCGCTTCAGCGCCTCGCGGCTGACGGCGACGAAGTGCGACCACAGGGCGCGATAGCCGGGGCGGCCGCCCTGCAGTTCGGCGGTTGCCTTGCGGGCGCGGTCGCGGAAGGCGGGGTCTTCCTTGGCCTTGCCCGCCGCCAGAGGATAGAGGCGGTCCAGATCGGCCAGCGTCACCGGCGTCTCGGCCGGGAAGGGACCGTCGCCCTCGACCATGAAGGCGTCCGCGAGCCCTTCGTCGCCGCAGGCGGTGATCAGCAGGCCCATCTGGAAGCCCCAGTCGCCGAAGTGGGCGTCGCCGGTGACGTCATCGCCGCGCAGGCGGAACAGCCGCTTCAGGCTCTCGCCGATGATGGCGCTGCGCAGGTGGCCGACGTGCATGGGCTTGGCCACGTTCGGACCGCCGTAGTCGATGACCACCTTGCGCGGTTCGACGCGCGAGGCGCCGGCCAGTTCCTTGTCCGCCGCGACCTCGGCCGCGCGCTGGGCCAGGGCCGCGTTCGACAGCTTCATGTTGATGAAGCCGGGGCCCGCGACCTCGACCGAGCTGAGACGCGGATCGGCGGCCAGACGCTCGGCCACCTTGGCGGCCAGTTCGCGCGGATTGGCCTTCAGCGCCTTGGCGGCGGCCAGGGCGCCGTTCGACTGGAAGTCGGCCAGGTCGGGACGGTCGGACGCGGTGACGCGGGCCAGGGCCTTGTCCACGCCTTCGGCGGCGAAGGCGGACCCGACCGCTTCGCTGAGAGAAGTCTTGAGGTCGGTCATGTCTTAGTTGGTCTGTTGGCCCGCAGTCGGACGGAATCGGCTGCCGGATCGGTTGAACTCGGCCATCTGCGGCGTGACGTCGAAGCCGATCAGGACTTCGAAATTGCCGCCGCTGGTGGTGGCGTCGGCGCGCGGGATGACGATGGTCTGGCTGGCCTCGGCCTGGGTGCGGTCGGCGCCGCCGAAGGTCACCGGCAGGTCGAAATATTCCTTGGCCAGGACGGCGGAGTTCCGCTCGGTCACGGCGATCCAGTAGCGATAGGTGCGGGCGTCGCCCTCGGCCTGCGGGCCCTTGCCCAGGCTGAACAGCAGGTTGACGTCCAGACGGATCGGGTCGGACTCGCGATAGACGCAGTCGGAGCTGACGCCTTCGATCTCGCCGGTGAAGCCGACGCCGTTGGTCGTGGGCTGCTCATAGTTGGACAGTTCGACGAAGCGGGCCGCGTCGTAGAGAATCTTCACATAGGGGCACGGGCCGGCGTTGGCGCGACGGCTCAGCGGCGCGATGCGCATGGGACGCGACGGCGCCTGCTCGGCCTTCTGGCCGCCCTGCTGGCCGCCTTGGGGGCGACCGCTCTGGGCCGCGGCGGCGTGAGGGATCAGCGCGGCCGTGAGGGAGAGGGCGGCGAGGGCGGTCAGGACGCGACGCATCAGGAGCTTTCCGGCAGTCGATGAAGGCGGGGCCGATCAGACGCCCGAACGGGCCACGCTGGGTGGTGATAGCGGCTAAAGCGAGGCGCGGCAAACGGCGCGCGCATCACCCGGCGATGAAGGTGGCGAGAGCGCGCGCGAAGGACTAGGTTCCGGACCATGAACGCGCCTGTCTCGTCCTCACAGTTTCAACGCCGCCCCCTGTCCGTCCGCATGGCGACGCCACGGGGGTTCTGCGCGGGGGTGGACCGGGCCATCCAGATCGTCGAGCGCGCGATCGAGAAATACGGCGCCCCCGTCTATGTGCGCCATGAGATCGTTCACAACCGCCACGTCGTCGACCGGCTGAAGGGGCTGGGCGCCGTCTTCGTCAAGGAGCTGGACGAGTGTCCGGACGACCGGCCGGTCGTTTTCTCGGCCCACGGCGTGCCCAAGTCGGTGCCCGCGACGGCCCGGTCGCGCGAGATGCTGTTTCTGGACGCCACCTGCCCGCTGGTGTCCAAGGTCCATGTCGAGGCCGAGCGCAATTTCGCGGCGGGCCGCCACGTCATCCTGATCGGCCATGCGGGCCACCCCGAGGTCGTCGGCACCATGGGGCAGCTGCCCGCCGGGGCCATCAGCCTGGTCGAGACGGTCGAGGACGCGGAGGCCTTTCAGCGCCCCGGCGATCAGCCGCTGGCCTACGCCACCCAGACGACGCTATCGGTGGACGATACGGCCGAGATTCTGGCGGCGCTGAAGCGGCGCTTCCCCGAGCTGCCCGACCCGCACAAGGAAGACATCTGCTACGCCACCACCAACCGTCAGGAGGCAGTCAAGCGGCTGGGCGAGGGCTGCGGCCTGGTGCTGGTGGTGGGGTCCAAGAACTCGTCCAACTCGGCACGGCTGGTGGATGTGGCGCTGAAGGCCGGGGCCGGGGACGCGCGCCTGGTCGATGACGCGGGCGATCTGGACTGGAGCTGGTTCGACGGGGTTGAGACGGTCGGCCTGACCGCCGGGGCCTCGGCGCCCGAGCCGTTGGTGCAGGGGGTGATCGACGCCCTGCGCGCCCGCTTCGACGTGACCGTGACCGAGGACGACGGCGCCCGTGAGACCGTGACCTTCAAACTGCCCCGCGCCTTGACGACCTGAGGCGGCGCCTGGAACGGCCGGGGAGGGCCGCGACATGAGCGGACTGGACGCCATCGACCGTCGCCTGCTGGCCATACTGCAGGACGACGCCACCGTGCCCATCGCCGAGCTGGCCGAGCGGGTGGGCCTGACGCAGACGCCGTGCTGGAAGCGGGTGAAGCGGCTTCAGGATACGGGGATCATTGCCGCGCGCGTGGCCTTGCTGGACCGCGAGGCGCTGGACCTGCCGCTGGTGGTCTTCGTCTCGGTGAAGACGCGGCGGCACGACGCCGAATGGCTGGAGACCTTCAAACAGGCCGCCGCCCTGCCCGAGGTGGTCGAATTCTACCGGATGAGCGGCGAGGTCGACTATCTGCTCAAGGTGCTGGTCAAGGACATCGCCGCCTATGACCGCTTCTATCGCCGGTTGATCGCCATCGCCCCGCTGGACGACGTCTCCTCCAGCTTCGCCATGGAGCAGATCAAGTTTACGACGGCCTTGCCGCTCTGACCGGCCTGTGGAGAGAATAATATTCTCTATTCTGGCTGGTTTCGGAGATTGAAAAGAAATGATCCTCTCTGAAGATCGAGATATCCTCCGTCGCCTGTAGCGGAGGATTCATGCTCAAGCGTCTGTTCGTCGATCACCCGGCCTCGGTCGGAGAGAGCTATACGGAGCACATGGGCGTCGCCGCCTCGTTCGGCGCGGCCATGTTCGTCGGCTCGCTGGCCTGCTTCGTCCACGCCGTGTTTCCGGGCCTGTGCGTCAAGACGGGCAGCGGGGTGATCAACGACCTGCATCGCCGCATGGTGACGCATCGCGTCGACCCCGCCCGGCTGCCGACGCCCGAGCGGGATTGAGCGAAGCCTGGGCCGCCTCGTGGACGGCCCAGATTCGACGTGAGTTCTCAGGCGGCGAGGATTTCGTCCGCCGGGCTGAAGAACTCATAGTGGATGCGGTCAGCCGGGACGCCGGCGTCGCGCAGGTCCGAAACCAGGGCGCGCAGGAAGGGACGCGGGCCGCACAGATAGTAGTCGGCCTCCTGGATCGGCGTCTGCTGGCTCAGCCAGGCGCCGGTGATGCGTCCCGCGTGATCATGGCCGTCGCCGTCATTGGCGGGGGCCTCATAGAAGACGGTGCTGCGCGCGCGCGGATGGGCCGCCGTCAGGGCGCGGATGTGCGGCCCCATGGCGTGGACTCCTGCGTCATAGGCGCCGTGGACATAGTGGACCTCGGTGTCCGTCTTCTCCGCCACCAGGGTCTCCAGCATCGACACCATGGGCGTCAGGCCGACGCCGCCGGACAGCAGGACGACCGGGCGCTGCGGCGTTTCGGGCAGGAAGAAGTCGCCCGCCGGAGCCCCGACCTTCAGCACCATGCCGACGCGGGCGTTGTCGTGCAGCCAGCCCGAGGCCAGACCCTTGTCCTCGCGCTTGACCGAGATGCGATAGGTCTCGTCGTTCGGCGCGCAGGAGATGGAGTAGTTGCGCTTGATCGGCGCATGGCCGGGAACATCGAACCAGAAGGTCAGATACTGGCCCGGTCGGTGACGCAGCACCGGGCCGCCGTCCTTGGGCTTCAGCACGAAGGAGGTGATGACCGAGCTTTCGGGACGCACCTCGACCACCTCGAAGGCGCGCCAGCCGTTCCAGCCGCCGTGAGCCGCCGCCAGGTCTTCATAGATGGCCGCCTCGCGGGTGATCAGGATGTCGGCCAGGAACCAGTAGGCCTCGCCCCAGGCGGTCATGATCTCTTCGGTCGCGGCCTCGCCCAGCACATGGGCGATGGCGCCCAGCAGGGCGTTTCCGACGTGCGGATAGTGTTCGGGCAGGATCTGCAGGCCGACGTGCTTCTGGGCGATGCGCTCGACCGCGGCGGCCAGGGCGCTCAGGTTGTCGATGTTCTTGGCGTAGGCCAGGATGGCGCCGGTCAGGGCGCGCGGTTGCGAGCCAACGTCGCCCTGGTGCGACTGGTTGAACAGGTCGCGGATCTCGGGGTTCTGGAACATCCGCGAATACATCTCGCGGACGATGTCGAGGCCGTGGGCCTCGAGCGCGGGGACAGTGGCTTTGACAAGCGCGATCGTGCGCTCGCTGAGGGCTTGAGCCATCAGGAAACTCCTAGGCGTTGCGATGTGGAAGGGGAGGAAGGGGGGAGGCCGCGCCCTAGCCGTCGGGCGGCCGGTCGTAGAATTCGACGCGCATCTTCATCGGCCCCAGCGGCTCGACGAAATGAACCTGCTGCGGCCCGATGCGGCCCGGCGTTCCGGGCTTCAGGACGGTGGTCATGTGCGGGTCGCTATAGGTCAAGCGAACTTCGCCCTCCAGCACCTGGATCAGCCCCCAGGTTCCGGCCTTGAGGCTGTGATCGGCTCGCAGGGCGGCGGGCAAGGTGGCGGCGTCGAACACCGGGGTGGAGCGATGGGGCGCTGGCGCAGAAGCGGCGTCGGGGCCGTCCGTCGGCTGTGATGTCTGACTGTGCGAGCGGCCGTTCATCGCCTTCGCTCCATTGATGCATTGATAATGCATCTATAGCCCGCGTTTGAAACATGCAACGAGGATGCATATAATTTTCTGCGGCGCGATGACGCGCTGATCGCCAAGGCTCACGAGAGGCTGAATGCGCCTGACGCGCTACACCGACTACGCCATGCGGGTGCTGCTCTATCTGGGCGCGCGCCAGGATCGGCTGTGCTCGATCGCCGAGATCGCCCAGGCCTACGGCATCTCGCAGAACCATCTGATGAAGGTGGTCAGCGACCTGGTGAACGCGGGCTATCTGGTCAGCGTGCGCGGGCGGTTCGGCGGGGTGCGGCTGGCGCGTCCGCCGGATCAGATCAACGTCGGCGCCGTGGTGCGCCATACCGAGGACGGCTTCGATCTGGTCGACTGCGGCAGTTGCATCATCGCCCCGGCCTGCGGCCTGACGGGCGCCCTGCATCAGGCCCTGGCCGCCTTCATGAAGGTGCTGGACGGCTACACCCTGGAAGGCCTGCTCAGCCGCCGCGTCGACATGGCCGGTCTGTTCGAGCGGGCTGAGACCTAGAGCAAAGGTCGCATTGACGCTCGGCGCTCTTGGGGGTCTGATCGGGGTCGACCTTGACCCTGGGAGGCTGCGGCCATGGGCGATAGAGTGCGAGATGAACACGCCAGCCTGATCCGTCAGGCGCTGGACGACGAGGGCGCCGGGGCGCGCTCGGCTTTGGCGGCGTCGTGGCGTCGGTCCGTGACCCTGTACGGCCTGGACCCCAGCGAACACGGCGCGGTCGAGACCATCACCGAACAGCAGCTGCGCGAGGCGCGTCAGGCGATGGAGGCGATGACGCGCGCGGCCGAAGGCGTGCTGGACCGGCTGTTTCTGGCCGTCGGCGGCGTGGGGTGCTGCGTCCTGCTGACCAACGCCGAGGGGGTGCCGGTCGAGCGACGCGGGGCGGCCGCGGACGACGACACCTTCCACCGCTGGGGCCTGTGGCCCGGCGCCGTCTGGTCCGAGGCGGTCGAGGGGACCAACGGCATCGGCACGGCCCTGGCCGAGCATCGCGCCGTGACGATCCATCGCGAACAGCATTTCCACGCCCGCAACACGGGGCTGAGCTGCATCACCCATCCCATCCACGACCATATGGGGCGGCTGGCCGGGGCGCTGGACGTCTCGTCGTGCCGCGCCGACGCGACCGAGGCCATCCTGGGGCTGATCTCGGCGGCCGTGGCCGATGCGG
>NZ_GL883084.1:210900-220752 GCF_000204035.1 Brevundimonas diminuta ATCC 11568 | reverse complement strand
GCCACACTGCACCGCAAGCTGCACCGTCTGGGCCTGATCGACCTGAACTGACCGATCCCGACGGAAACTGTCGCAAGTCTGCGACAGGTGTGCGCCGCACCATCCGGGCGGCGTCTGGAACAGGCCGCCGGGTCGACCGACCTTGCCTCAAACGACGCCGACAATCGGCGCCCAAGGAAACCGCAAGGAGGCCGTTCCCATGACCAAACCCGAATTCGTCCGCGCCGTGACGCCGAAATACAAGGCGCGCTACGACAACTTCATCGGCGGCCAGTGGGTCGCCCCGGTCAACGGCCGCTATTTCGAGAACACCTCCCCGGTGAACGGCCGCGTCCTGTGCGAGATCGCTCGTTCGGACGCGGCCGACGTCGAGCTGGCGCTGGACGCCGCCCACGCGGCCAGGGACGGTTGGGGCAAGACCAGCGTCGCCCAGCGCGCCCTGATCCTGAACCGCGTCGCCGATCGCATGGAGCAGAACCTTCAGGCCATCGCCGAGGCCGAGACCTGGGACAACGGCAAGCCGGTGCGCGAAACGCTCGCGGCCGACATCCCGCTGGCCATCGACCACTTCCGCTATTTCGCCGGCTGCATCCGCGCGCAGGAAGGCGGCATTTCCGAGCTGGACAACGACACGGTCGCCTATCATTTCCACGAGCCGCTGGGCGTGGTCGGCCAGATCATTCCGTGGAACTTCCCCATCCTGATGGCGGCGTGGAAGATCGCCCCGGCGCTGGCTGCGGGCAACTGCATCGTGTTGAAGCCGGCCGAGCAGACGCCAGCCTCCATCCTGCTGCTTATGGAGCTGATTCAGGACATCCTGCCGCCGGGCGTGCTCAACATCGTGTCGGGCACGGGGATCGAGGTCGGCGAGCCCCTGGCCACCAATCCGCGCATCGCCAAGATCGCCTTCACCGGCTCGACCGCCGTCGGCCAGAAGATCATGGAATACGCCACCCAGAACATCATTCCGGTGACGCTGGAGCTGGGCGGCAAGTCGCCGAACATCTTCTTCAAGGACGTGATGGACGCTGACGACGCCTTCCTCGACAAGGCGCTGGAAGGCTTCGCCATGTTCGCGCTCAATCAGGGCGAGGTCTGCACCTGCCCCAGCCGCGCCCTGATCCACGAAGACATCTATGAGGCCTTCATCGAGAAGGCGATCGCCCGCGTCGAGGCCATCAAGCAGGGCGACCCGCTGGACCCGACCACCCAGGTCGGCGCCCAGGCCTCGGACCAGCAGCTGAAGAAGATCCTGTCCTATCTGAAGATCGGCAAGGACGAAGGCGCCGAGGTGCTGACCGGCGGCGATCAGGCGGTGCTGAAGGATGATCTGGCGGGCGGTTATTACGTCAAGCCGACCGTGTTCAAGGGCACGAACGACATGCGGATCTTCCAAGAGGAGATCTTCGGCCCCGTCCTGGCCGTGACCACCTTCAAGACGCTGGAAGAGGCCATCGCCATCGCCAACGACACCGAATACGGCCTGGGCGCCGGGGTGTGGTCGCGCGACATGAACACCGCCTATCGCGCGGGCCGGGCCGTTCAGGCGGGCCGCGTCTGGACCAACTGCTACCACCAGTATCCGGCGCACGCGGCCTTCGGCGGCTACAAGAAGTCGGGCATCGGGCGTGAGAACCACCGCATGATGCTGGATCACTATCAGCAGACCAAGAACCTGCTGGTCAGCTACAGCCCGGACAAATTGGGCTTCTTCTGATTTCCATCAAGGCGCGGACTCCGGTTCGCGCCTTTTGTCTTGCGATTGCAACCCAGGAGGAAAGACCATGGCTGCAACCATGAAGGCCGCCGTCGTGCGGGAGTTCGGCAAGCCGCTGGTGATCGAGGACGCGCCGATCCCGACGCCCGGCCCCGGCATGATCCAGGTGAAGATCGAGGCCACCGGCGTCTGCCACACCGACCTGCACGCGGCCGAGGGCGACTGGCCGGTCAAGCCGAACCCGCCCTTCATTCCGGGCCACGAAGGCGTCGGCTACGTCTCGGGCGTCGGCGCCGGGGTCAAGCACGTCAAGGAAGGCGACCGCGTCGGCGTGCCGTGGCTCTACACCGCCTGCGGCCACTGCAAACACTGCCTCGGCGGCTGGGAGACCCTGTGCCACGAGCAGCAGAACACCGGCTACTCGGTCAACGGCAGCTTCGCCGAATATGTGGTGGCCGATCCGAACTTCGTCGGCCATCTGCCAGACAACATCGGCTTCGAGGAGATCGCGCCGATCCTGTGCGCCGGGGTCACGGTCTACAAGGGCCTGAAGATGACCGACACCAAGCCGGGCGACTGGATGGTGATCTCGGGCATCGGCGGTCTGGGCCATCTGGCCGTGCAGTACGCCAAGGCCATGGGGCTGAACGTGGCGGCGGTCGACATCGACGACGCCAAGTTGGATCTGGCTCGGCGGTTGGGCGCGACGGTGACGGTCAACGCCAAGACCTCCAACGATCCCGCCGCCGACATCAAGCGCCAGACCGACGGCGGCGCTCAGGGCGTGCTGGTCACGGCCGTCTCGCCCAAGGCGTTCGAACAGGCCTTGGGGATGACGTCGCGTGGGGCGACCGTGGCGCTGAACGGTCTGCCGGCGGGCGATTTCCCGTTGTCGATCTTCGACATGGTGCTGAACGGGACGACGGTGCGCGGCTCGATAGTCGGCACGCGTCTGGACCTTCAGGAGGCGCTGGACTTCGCCGCCGACGGCAAGGTGAAGTCGATCAACACGATCGAGCCGCTGGACAACATCAACGACATCTTCGCCCGGATGCACAAGGGCCAGATCGAAGGCCGCGTGGTCATGTCCATCGGCGGATAGAAAGGCTGCGGGCCGTCGTTTCGCGCGGCGGCCCGCAGGCCTAGCCGATCAGATTCAGGGCTACGGCGCTCTGATACAGCATATAGAGGGCCACCACGAAGATCAGGCCCGCGAAGACGCTGTTCAGCAGGCCCTTGCGGCTGGACATCAGTTTGGCCAGCCGCGCGCCCGCCAACCCGCCCAGAACGCCGCCGCCGATGAAGACCGCCGCCAGCGGCCAGTCCACCCATCCCGCCAGCGCATAATTGAAGGCGGTGGTCAGGCCGAAGGCGGTGACGCCGACCAGGGACGAGCCGACGGCGTAATAGATGGGCATGCCGGTCGACCCCATCAGGCTGGGCACGATCAGGAAGCCGCCGCCGATGCCGAAGAAGCCCGACAGCATCCCCGTGGCCGCGCCCGTGCCCACCAGCTTGGGCGCATTGCCCGCGTTCAGCGTCACGTGCGGGTCGCCCGCCGCAGAGCGGCCGCGCAGCATCAGGGCGCCGACGACCAGCATCAGCACGGCGAACAGGGCCAGCAGCTTCTGCCCGTCCACGGCCTTGCCCAGGCTGGAGCCCAGCGCCGCCCCGACCACGCCCGCCGCCGCGAACAGCAGGGCGATCTTCCACTTCACCGCCCCGCGTCGGGCGTGGTTCAGCAGATTGGCGAAGGCGTTGGCGGCCACGGCGAAGGCACTGGTGCCGATGGCCAGGTGCGGATCCTTCACCCCCACCAGATAGACGATCAGCGGCACGGCCAGGATCGAGCCGCCCCCGCCCACCAGGCCCAGGGTGAAGCCGACCAGCGACCCCGCCCCGGCGCCCAGGCCATACTGCAAAAGGCTGAGGGACTCGCTCATCACGCGGCCCTCGTTCGCGGGGCGACGCCCGGCTCGACGCAGTCGGGGGCGCAAAGCCATTCGCGGCCCTTCAGCATCCCGACCCAGTAGATTTCCGGCAGGGCCTGCGCCTTCAGGTGCCAGGCGCGGCGCGTCGGCTGACGCCCGTCCAGCATCCACGCCGGGAAGCTGGGCAGCAGCTTGCCGCCATAGCCGAACTCGGCCAGCACGATCTTGCCGCGCTCGACCGTCAGGGGGCAGGAGCCGTAGCCGTCGTAGACCGCCTTCAGCGCCTTGCCGTCCAGCATGGAGATGACGTTCTCGGCCACGACCGGCGCCTGTTTGCGGGCGGCGGCGGCCGTCTTGGCGTTGGGCGCTGAGCAGGCGTCGCCCAGGCCGAAGACGTTGTCGAGGCGGATGTGGTGCAGGGTGGCCTGATCGACGTCGATCCAGCCGCTGTCGGCCGCCAGCGGGCTGGCGCGGATGAAGTCGGGCGCGGTCTGCGGCGGGCAGACGTGGATCATGTCGAAGTCGCGGACGACTTCGCTGACGGCGCCGTCAGCGTCAGTGACGGCGAAGGTCGCGCGGCGAGCCTCGCCGTCGATGGCGGTCAGGCGCGAGTTGAAGCGCAGGTCGACGCCGTAACGCTCGATGTATTTCATCAGGGCGGGGACGTAGTCCTTGACCCCGAACAGCACGGCCCCGGCGTTGTGGAACTCGATGTCCACATTCTTGAGGGCGCCGGTGCGCTGCCAGTGGTCGGCCGACAGATAGAGGGCTTTCTGCGGCGCGCCCGCGCATTTGATCGGCATGGGCGGCTGGGTGAACAGGGCGCGGCCGCCCTTAAGCTCCTGCACCAGCTTCCACGTATAGGGCGCCAGATCGAAGCGGTAGTTGGAGGTCACGCCGTTGCGGCCCAGCGTCTCGTTCAAGCCGGGGACGGCGTCCCAGTCCAGCTTGATGCCCGGCGCGGCGACCAGGGCGCGATAGCCGATGCGACGGCCGTCCGACAGGCGCACCTGATCGGCTTCGGGCGCGAAGTCGACGACGCTGTCCTGAATCCAGCGGGCGCCCGTGGGGATCAGGCGGCAGGTCTCGCGCATGGTGCGCTCGGGCGTGAAGACGCCCGCGCCGACCAGCGTCCAGCCCGGCTGGTAATAGTGACGCTCGGACGGCTCGACGATCACCACGTCAAGGCCGGGGCGGCGGCGCAGCAGGCTGGCCGCCGTGGCGATCCCGGCGGCGCCGCCGCCGACGATCAGGACGTCGCAGGTCTGGGAAGCTTGCGGATGGGCCATGCCTCAGCCCTCCAGACGCGGGCCGAGCGGCGAAACGTCGTAGCCGGCGGCGGCGGCTAGGGCGACGATCTCTTCGGCCGGGCGCTCGCCCGCCTGCGACAGGGCCCACAGATAGGTGGTGCGGGTGCCCGAGCGGCAGTAGCCGAGGATGGGCTGGGGCAGTTCGGCCAGCGCCGTCTTGAAGCGCGCCACGTCGTCCGGCGTCATGGCTCCGCCGCGAATGGGGATGTGGACGAAGCTCAGGCCTGCGGCCTCGGCGGCGGCGCGGATGTCCTCGGTCATCGGCTGGCCCGGCTCTTCGGCGTCGGGGCGGTTGGAGATGATGGCGCGATAGCCTTGATCGGCCGCTGTCTGGACCTCCTCAGGCAGGATCTGCGGCGAGACGTGCAGGCGGTCTTCCAGGGGGCGGATGTCCATGAGGCGGTTCTCTGGCTTTGAGGAAAGGGGGCTTTAAAGGGCTTGGGGATCAGAGCGCGTTGATGGGCATTTTCAGGTAGCGGACGCCGTTGTCTTCCGGCTCGGGCATGCGGCCGCCGTTCATGTTGACCTGAACCGAAGGCAGGATCAGGCGCGGCATGGACAAGGTGGCGTCGCGGGCGGTCCGCATCTGGACGAACTCATCCTCTGTCACGCCGTCGTGGACGTGGATGTTGCAGGCGCACTGATCGCCGATGGTCGTCTCCCATGCGAACTCGGTGCGGGCGGGCGGCGCCTTGTAGTCGTGGCACAGGAAGACGCGCGCCGCGGCGGGCAGGGACAGCAGCCGCTTGATCGAGCGATACAGCGTCCGCGCGTCGCCGCCGGGGAAGTCGCAGCGCGCCGTGCCGTAATCGGGCATGAACAGGGTGTCGCCGGGGAAGACCGCGTCGCCGATCACATAGGCCAGACAGGCTGGGGTGTGGCCGGGCACGTGCAGGGCCGTGGCCTGAAGCTCGCCGATGGCGAAGCGGTCGCCGTCGTCGAACAGCTGGTCGAACTGGCTGCCGTCGCGGCGGAACTCGGTCCCCTCGTTGAATACTTTGCCGAAGACGTCCTGCACCTTGATGATGTCGCGGCCGATGGCCAGGCGGCCGCCGAGGCGTTCCTGCAGGTAGGGCGCGGCCGACAGGTGGTCGGCGTGAGCGTGGGTCTCCAGCAGCCAGTGAACCTCAAGGTCTTCGGCCTCGACATAGGCGATCAGGGCGTCGGCCGAGGCGGTCGAGGTGCGGCCAGAGGCGGGATCATAATCCAGCACGCTGTCGATAATGGCGCAGGCCCTGGAGTTCGGGTCGCGCACGACATGGCTGACGGTGAAGGTGGCCTCGTCAAAGAAGGATTTAACGACCGGGCGGCGACTGGCTTCAGCCAGGGCGGCCTGGATCAAGTCCGCGGCGTGATCGCGGGCAGGGTCGATATGGGCGTCGGTCACGGCGTTTCTCCGCATTGATCTTTATCAAGCAATTAGATATTTACATATTATATACAAGTAATTGTTTTCAAGGTGCGCTGCACCCCGACTGCGCGTAGCCCTATGGCATGGAAACCGACTCGATGACGGACACGCCTTTCCTGCGGCCGCTGCGGATCAATGAGGCGGCGCCGGATTTCACCGCGCGCACGACGCGCGGCCAGCGTCGGCTGAGCGACTATCGCGGGCGGTGGCTGGCCTTCTTCTCGCACCCGGCGGATTTCACCCCGGTCTGCACCAGCGAGTTCATCGCCCTGGCCCGGCGTCAGGCGGACTTCAACGCCATCGGCTGCGAGCTGCTGGGTCTGTCGGTCGACAGCCTCTATTCCCACCTGGCCTGGCTGAAGGACATCCGCGACCGCTTCGGCGTGACGGTGGAGTTTCCGATCATCGAAGATCCCTCCATGGTCATCGCCCAGGCCTATGGGATGATCGACCCGGCGGCGCCTGACAGCGCCTCTGTGCGCGCCACCTTCGTCATCGATCCGAACGGCGTGGTGCGGGCGATCAGCTGGTATCCGATGAACGTCGGCCGCTCGATCGAGGAGCTGCTGCGGCTGGTCACGGCCTTGCAGGCGGCGGATCGGGAAGGGGCCTCGGCGCCCGAGGGCTGGACGCCGGGCGCGCCCCTGCTTCAGGCGGCGCCGACCGACTTCGGCAATGTGCTGGCGGGCGATGACGCCTGGTATTACCGACCGGCGTCGCGATGACTCCCGGCGACGATTTGGAACGGTTGAAGGCGGCCGCGCCCGAGGCGGCTGAACTGCTGCGGCAACTGGCCAACGCTAATCGCCTGCTGATCCTGTGCCATATCGCTCAGCAAGAGCGTTCGGTCGGTCAGCTGGAACAGGAGCTGGGCCTACGCCAGCCGGGTCTGTCGCAACAGTTGGCCGAGCTGCGCCAGTCGGGGCTGGTGAAGACCCGGCGCGAGTCGCGCTCCATCTATTATTCGCTGGCTGACGAACGCGCCGAGGCCGTCATGGCCATGCTGCACCGCATCTTCTGCGACGATCCCAAGGCCCTGACCGAGGCCGTGCGTCAGGAAGCGGCGCCGGACCAGGCGCTTCCCCGCGGAGACGCCGCCCGTTTCGCCCGGATCATCCCGCCGCGCTGAACGGCCGTACCGCTTCATGCGACAAATCAGCGATTGAAGCTGACACTGATTATCATTAAGCGTCGAGGCGAGGCGCCGCTGGCGTCGCTGATGAATGGGCGGAGATCGGGCCGATGGTCGAGGTGAGGTTGGGACGTCGGGCCCTGCTGATGGGCGCCGTCGCCCTGATGGCGACCGGGGCCGCCGCCTGCACGCGCCGCGACCAGGCCGCACCGACCTCCCTGCTGATCGATCTGCGCGACCGGCCGCTGGCGATCACCCCGCCGGTGACGAAGCTGTCGATCGACGACAGCCGTTTCCTGATCGCCCTGTCGCTGATCCATCCTGATCCGGTCAACCTGCTGGCGGCCTGGGCGGGCGACGTGAACCGCCTCAGCCCGGACATCTACGCCGCCTATCTGGAGAAGTCGCCGACGCTGGCGGCCCTGCCCAAGACGCCGAGTTCGGCCGCCGCATTCAACGTCGAGGCGGTTCTGGGCGCCCAGCCGCAGGTGGCCCTGGTGTCGCTGGACTCAGGCCCGACCGACGCCCAGACCGCCCAACTGGAGCAGGCGGGCGTGCGTGTGGCCTACATCGACTTCTTCCAGCACCCTTTCGAGAACCAGCCGCGCAGCCTGTCCCTGCTGGGGGCCATGATCGGCCGCGAGGAACAGGCGCAGGCCTACAACGCCTTCCGCGCCGCCCGGTTGAAGGTCATCTCCGACCGTGTGGCCGGGCTGAAGGACGAGCAGAAGCCGACCGTCTTCCTGGAAGCGCACGCGGGCAATGGACCGGACTGCTGCAACTCGGTCGGGGCCGGGAACATCGGCGACTATCTGACCTTCGTCGGCGCCCGCAACATCGGCGCCGAGGTGCTGAAACAGCCGTCGGGCAAGCTGAACCTGGAGTTCGTGGTCGAGCGCGATCCCGACATCTACATCGCCACCGGCGGCCCGCATCTGGAGAAGACCGGCGGCTTCGTCGTCGGTCCGAAATACGACGTCGAGACCTCGCGCGCCTCGTTGCGCCGCGTGGCCGGGCGGCGGGGCCTGTCGACCCTGAAGGCGGTGCGCGAGGGCAGGGTGCACGGTTTGTCGCACCAGTTGATCAACTCGCCCATCGATATCGTCGCCACCGAAGTCCTGGCCAAGTGGATCCAGCCCGAACTGTTCGCCGATCTGGACCCGCGCGCGACGCTGGACACGATCAACAAGGACTTCCTGGCCGTCCCCTATCGCGGGGACTACTGGACCGATCTGGTCCCGGCCGCCTGATTTCACCCCGGAGAACCGCCATGATCACCCTTCGCAACGGCATTCTGACCGCCGCCGCCTTCGCCGCCCTGGCGATGGCCTCGACCGCCTCGGCCCAGACGATCGAGAAGACCGTCAAGGTCGCCCCCGGCGGCCTGTACGAGATCGTCTTCAACCCGGCCGACAACGACCTCTATGTCGCCGCCGTCGGCCCGCGCGGCGCCAACCAGGCCCAGATCGTCCGCCTGCAAGGTCAGACGCTGGAGCCGGAATCCTCGGTCGACGTCTCGGCCAATCCGCTGTTCGGCCTGAACCTGAACACCCGCACCCAGGTGCTGTACGGCACGGACACCCGCGCGGGCGTCATCACGGCCATCAACGCCCGTACGGGCGCAGTGATCGCCACCATCCGCAACGGCGACGAAGAGGGCGCCCACGTCCGCCAGGTCGTCGTCGATGAGGCGAACAACAAGGTCTACATCAGTGTTGTCGGCGGCGAGGCGGGCGACGCCTCCAAGCCGAACCTGATCTGGGTCATCGACGGCGCGACCAACACGATCGAGCGCACCATCGCCGCCACGGTCGGCGGCCTGACGGGCGCGGCGCTCGATCCCTCGACGAACCGCCTCTACGTCACGGGCATGAGCAGCAATGAGGTCGCCGTCATCGACCTGACCACCGGCGAGACGGTCGGCAAATGGCCGTCGCACGGCGACTCGACCATCAACGTCGCCGTCGATTCCGAAGGCCGCCGCCTGTTCGTCGCCAATCAGAAATCGGGCGAACTGACGGTGCTGAACGCCGACACCGGCGCCCTGATTCACAAGGTCGCCACCGGCGCGGGCGCCCTGAGCGTCGCCTATAACGGCGCGGTCAAGCAGATTTACGTCGCTAACCGCCAGGCGGGCACGGTGACGGTGCTGGATTCCGACACCTATGCGGTGAAGGCGAACCTGGAGACGGGCACCTTCCCCCAGACCATCGCCATCGACCGCGCGACCAACGCCGTCTACGTCTCGAACAAGGCCCGCGGCCTGCCGCGCGGCGCCCCGGCGGGCACGCCGGTCCCGGTCGACCCGACCGGCGACGTGGTGACGCTGATCCGTCCGTAAGACTATTGGC
>NZ_GL883084.1:190297-210652 GCF_000204035.1 Brevundimonas diminuta ATCC 11568 | reverse complement strand
AAGCTCTAGCTCAGCACGTCGTCGATCATGACCTGCAGCGCGCCGCGGTCGCAGCGCTGGACGCGGGCCGAGACGCGATAGACCTCGGCCAGGATATCGGGCGTGATCGCCTCGTCCGGCGTTCCGAAGGCGACCAGCCGCCCCTTGGCCATGACGGCGATCCGGTCGGAAACACGCGCCGCCGCCTGCAGGTCGTGCAGGACGATCATCACCGTCATGCCCCGCTCGGCCGCCGCCTCGCGCGCCAGGCCCAGCACGCGCAGCTGATAGTGCAGGTCCAGGGCGCTGGTGGGCTCGTCCAGCAGCAGCAGGCGCGGCTCGCGCGCCAGAGCCTGAGCCAGCCCGGCCAGCTGTTTCTGCCCGCCTGACAGCCGGTCCAGCCGTTGCACGGCCAGAGCCTCGGCGTTGATGCGTTGCAGCACCTCATAGGCGCGCTCGGCCGCTTGGGCGTCGGTGTAGACGGCGCCGCGCAGGGGCGTGGCGCGGATCGAGGCCACCACCGTCTCCAGCACCGTCAGCGCCACGCCCTGCGGCAGGGTCTGCGGCATGTAGGTGACGCGCTTGGCCCGGTCGGCCAGCGACAGCCGGGTCAGTTCGGCCTCGTCCAGCCGGATCGAGCCGTGCGCCGGGATCAGGCCCGCCAGACTGCGCAGCAGGGTGCTCTTGCCCGCGCCGTTGGGGCCGACGACGGAGACGACTTCGCCTGCGGTCAGGGGAGGCAGGCTGAAACCGCTGATGATGGGCTGGCCGCCGTAACCGGCGTCGAGGCCGCTGATCGACAGGTCGTTCATGCCCGGCCTCCGTTGCGGAAGATCAGCAGCAGGAAGACCGGCACCCCGATCACGGCGGTGACGATGCCGACGGGCATCAGCACGCCCGGCACGATGATCTTGGACGCCGCCGAGGCCAGCGACATGATGACCGCCCCGGCCAGCACGCTGGCGGGCAGGAAGTAGCGGTGATCCTCACCCACCAGCAGGCGGGCGATGTGCGGCCCGACCAGGCCGATGAAGCCGATGGCGCCGACGAAGGCCACGGCCGTCGCCGACAGCAGGCTGACCCGCAGCAGCGACAGGAAGCGCAGCCGCTTCACATCGACTCCGAAGCTCATGGCCCGGTCCTCGCCCAGCCGCAGCGCCGTCAGGGCGCGCGACGACAGCAGGGAGAAGGGCGTGACCGCGACCAGCACCACCGCCAGGGCCGCGACATTGCTCCAGGTCGCGCGCGACAGCGATCCCATGGTCCAGAACACCAGTTGCTGCAGCGCCTCGGCCGAGGACAGGAACTGCACCAGGGCCGTCAGGGCGTTGAAGGCGAAAACGAGCGCGATGCCGAACAGGACGATGCTCTCGATCCCCGACCCCTTCATCCGCGCCAGGGCTTGCAGCGCCAGCACCGAACCGAAGGCGAAGACGAAGGCGTTCAGCGGCACCAGCCAGTCGGCCCCGATGAAGGACGATCCCAGGCCCAGCACGATCGCCAGCGACGCCCCAAACGACGCGGCCGAGGACACGCCCAGCGTAAAGGGGCTGGCCAGCGGATTGTTCAGCACCGTCTGCATCTCGGCGCCCGCCAGGGCCAGCGCCGCGCCGACCATCATCGCCATCAGGGCGTAGGGCAGGCGCACCTGCCAGACGATGGCCTGCTGGGCCGTGGTCAGGCTGGACGGATCGAACACCCCTTGCAGCACCGTCAGGGGCGAGATCGACGAGGGGCCGGTGGCGATGTCGAGCAGCAGGGCCGCCGCCGCCAGCGCGGCCAAAACGGCGATGGCGAACAGCTTGGTCCGCACGCTTCTGGAATAGGCGACGACCGCCTCGGGCACGGCGTTTTCAGCGTTCGCCAATTCACGAACTCCACTCAGAGAATGCGTCGCAATACATATCAATGGCCAGATAGGCTAGGGTGGCCGTATGACGCTGACCTCGCCCGCCCCTGAAGACCCGTCCCAGAAGGACGCGGCTCCCGACACGACCCAGCCCTACGCCATCCGCCTGCCCGCTGTCGATGGCGCGCCCGCCGTGGACGTGCGGGTGGCGACGCCGCAGGGCGAACGGCCGCCCGGCGGTTGGCCGGTTCTGGTGCTGCTGGAGGGGGAGGCCTTCTTTGATACGGCTGCTCAGGTCGCCGGACGGCTGCTGCGGCGCTCGGCCAAGACGCGGGTGGAGGCGATGATGACGGCGGGGGTCAGCCTGTCGGGCGTGGCTGATCGCGTGGCCGCCTACGCCTTCACGCCGGGACCGCAGGGCCAGGCGTCGGAGCCGCAGGGCGCGGCCCTGCTGGCGCGGCTGGCCACGGAGGTACTGCCGCAGCTGGCGGCCTTGGGCGCGGATCTCGAGCAGGCGGTGTTGATGGGCCATTCCATGTCGGGCCTTTTCGTCCTCGAGGCGCGCGCCGCCGGAGCGCCCTTCGCCCGCTACGCCGCGATCAGCCCGTCGATCTGGTGGAACCCGGCGGTGGTCGCCGCCCAGCCCGAGAGCGCGAACCTGCTGGTCGCGGTCGGCGCCCGCGAGGAGATGGAGGGGCTGCCGTTCGCGCACCTGGCCCGGCGCATGGTCTCCAACGCCCGCGATCTGGAGGCCCGTGGGGCGAGCCTGCGGGTGCTGGAGGACGAGGATCACGGCTCGACGCCCTATGCGGCCTTGCCGACTGTGCTGCGCTTCGCCGCGCCTTATCGAGGCTAGTCGCGGCGGCAAGAAAAAAGCCCCCGCGCCGGGCGCGGGGGCTGTTCGGATCAACGCGCCGGGCGGATGCGCAGCACGGAGTCGTTTCCGTCCGTGGTCCAGCCGGACTTGACCGCGACATAGACGTTGCCGCGACCATCGGTCGAGACGTGGTTCGCCACCGGCGGGGCGGGCAGGTTGGCGACGATGCGGCCGTCGACGTCCGTCACCGTCACCGTGCCCGCGCCGAAGGTGCTGACGAAGGCGCGACGCGACTTCGGCTCGAACACCACGTTCAGGGCGCCCGCGCCGACCGGGGTGTCGGCCACGACCGAGCCGTCCGAACCGTTCAGCACCACCAGGTTGTCGGTGCCCTGGGCCGCGACGAAGATGCGGTCGGTCTGCGGATCGTGCGAGACGCCGATCACGCTGCGCGCGCCGGGCACGCGGAAGACGTTCAGCACGGTGTCGGCGGCGGCGTCGATGACCGCGACTTCATTGGTCGAGTTGGAGGCGACATACAGGCGGCGCGCTTCGCGGTCATAGGAGACGCTGGCGGCCGAGAAGGTCTCGCCGCGCACGGTCGTGTCGATCTTGATGCGCTTGGCGACCGTCAGGGCGGCGGTGTCGAACACCACGACCTCGGGCTCGAAGGTGGCGCTGGCGTAGGCCTTGCCGTGCTCTTCGTCGATGACGACGTCGCGGGCGTGGTTGACCGTGCCCGGCTCGAACTGGCGCACCAGCGACAGGTCCGACTGGCGATAGACGGCGACCGTGTTCTGGCGGCTGTTCGAGACCCAGACGGTGTCGTTGGCGTCATCGACCCCGACGCCGTAGACGGCGAAGACGCCGCCGTCCTGGGGCTGGCCGTCGCGGCCGGTGCGGCCCGGCGCGGCGGCCGGGGTGACGCGGGCCTCGATCGCCAGGGTGTCGGCGTTGAGGCGCAGCAGCTCCGACTGGCGCACCGGCGGGCGGCCGACCGCCGAGGTGGCGAAGACGGCGTTGCGCTTGGCGCTATAGGCGGTCTGGTACAGGCCGCGCGTGGGCTGGATGCTGGTGATCCGATAGGCCGCTTCATTCGACAGCGGCACGTTCGGCGAGATCTTCAGATCGGCCAGGACGGCGTTATAGGGCGACTGCGACACCGCCACGATCGGGTGGTTGCCGGGCTGGGCGTTCGCCGGCAGCGTCAGGCGCGCTTCGAAGCCGCCCTCGGCGTTCGCCGTGATCGGGCCGGTCGACAGCGGCGTCTGGCCGTACATCAGGACGATGCTCTGGCCCGGATGGAAGCCGCGGCCATTGGCCACGACCGGGCCGCCCGGCAGGACGGGCTTGCCGCGTTCGCCGGACGAGAAGCCGACCTGGCCGCCGTCCAGGCGCTCGGGCGCCGAGAACAGGGCTTGGGCCGAGGCCGCCGCCGGAACCGCGACGGCCGAAGCCGCCAGGAGCGCGCCGAAGGCGGCGCCGCGAAGGGATTTGCTCAGGGTCGTCATGATCGCAGTTTCTCCGGATCAGAAGCGGGTGGTCAGGCCAACGAAGAAGCGGCGGCCGGGCGAGTAGTAGCCGTCGCCGGCGGTGCCGCTGACCTTCTCGTTGAAGAGGTTGGAGACGCCGGCGCGCAGCGTCACCGTGTCGGACGCCTCATAGGCTGTGGTCAGGTCGAACTCGGTGCGGGCGTTGGTCAGGGTCGAGCCGCCGCTCAGCTGTTCGCCGGTGTACTGGGCCGACAGCATGAGCCCCAGACGATCGGTCGCCCGCCAGTCCAGCGAGGCGTAACCCGACCATTCCGGCGTGGTGATCAGGCTGGCCCCGGTGTCCAGGTTCTTGGCCTCGATCATCCAGGTGGCGTTGCCGCGCAGGGTCAGGTCGTAGGGCAGGGCCGCAGAACCGCTGAGCTCCAGGCCCTTGGTGCGGGCGCGCTGGACGTTCTCGTTTTTGGTCCACCAGCGGCCTTCGAAATAGCCCAGCGGCGCGTACTGGATCTTGTTCTCGAAGTCGGTGTGGAAATAGGTGGCGGCGAAGCTGTAGGCGTCGCCGTCATAGGCGAAGCCGAACTCGTAGCTGGTGCTTTCCTCGGGCTTGAGGTTGGGGTTGCCCGCCATCCAGCAGCCGCCCGAGGTGTAGACCAGCGGATTGCCGTTTCCGTCCAGGATCGGGTCGCCGTTCTTGTCCTTGGCGGCCATGCCGATCAGGCCCCGGCAGCCGTTGCCGCCGGACTGGGTCGCGGCGCCGGCGCTGTTCTCCTTCAGGGACGGGGCGCGGAAGCCCTTGGACACGCCGCCGCGCAGGGTCCAGGCCTCGGCCGGGCGCCAGACCAGATAGGCGCGCGGGCTGAAGTGCTCGCCGTATTTGTCGTGGCTGTCCAGGCGGCCGCCGAGCGTCAGCAGCAGGTTTTCGCGCAGGGTGATCTGGTCCTCGGCGAAGACGGCCGCCGTGTCGCCCTTCAGCGTGGCCCCGGTGATGACGTTGCCGTCATAGTCGATCGGCACCGTGCCGATGGTGTCGGTGTTGGTCAGCTCTTCCTGGTGGTACTGGGCGCCGAGGGCGAACTTGTGCCGCCAGACGAAATTCTTCTCGAAGTTCCACAGGCCGTCGACGATCCACTCCTCGAATTCGCCGGAGCCGCCGTACTCGCCCATCGCCTTGTTCTCAAAGGCGTTGCGATAGACGTCCAGGCGCGTCTTGCCGAAGGACCATTCGCCTTCGTGGCTGGCGCGGAAATTGGTGCGTTCGGTTTCCGAGCCGAAGGCCCCCTGCGGCGTCAGCACGCCGTTGCGGTTCGGCACCAGCAGCTTGGGCGCCAGAGGCTCCTCCACCCCATAGTTGGCCTCGAACGAGAGGTTGTGGTTCTCGACGGGCGTCCAGTTCAGCACGCCGTTCAGGCTCTTGTTGACGACGCCGCCCGTGCCGTTGGCGCCGGAGAGGTTCACTTCGTCCGGATTGGTGCGGGCGTAGGTCGCGCCCAGGCGCAGGCCCAGGTTCTCCGTGAGCGGACCGGCCACGTTGACGCCCAGCTGATAGGCGTCGCCGCGCTCGGAATCCTCGGACCAAGTGTAGCTGGTGTTGGCCGACCCGCGCCACGTCGGGGCGATCTTGCGGGTGATGATGTTGATGACGCCGCCCATGGCGTCGGAGCCGTAGAGCGACGACATCGGCCCGCGCACCACTTCGATGCGCTCGATCATGTCGGGCGAGATCCAGTTCAGATCCTGTCGGCCCAGGTCGGGGCGATAGCTGATGTCGCGCGAGTTGCCGACGCGACGCCCGTCGACCAGAACCAGGGTGTAGTTGTCCGGCAGGCCGCGGATGGTGATCTTGGACATGGCGCCGGTCGGGCTGACGCCGCCGGTCACGCCGGGCAGGCGGCCCAGCAGTTCGCCCAGGCTCTGGACCGGCTGACGTTCGATCTCGTCGCGGGTGATGACGCTGACCGAGGCCGGGGCGTCGCGCACGTCGACGGTCGAGCCCGAGGCGGTCACGATCACATCGCCGACGGCGGTGGCCTGCGGATCGACGCCTGAGAGATCGGCGGGAATCGTCTCGGCCAGGACCGGCGATGTGGCGAGCAGGGTGGTTGTCATCAGGCCCAGCCCGATGCGGCGTTTCGATAGGTGCATCTGCGCCCCCAAAGGCGTGCGTTGGCGGGCGACGAGCGCCCGAGGAGGGGAGGAAAGCTCGACCGTGCGAGCGGCTCGCTCCTAATAATCATTCGCAATATTGTCTCAATGTCGGATTCGGCATGGGGCCTATTCGCCCAGCCGCATGAGGGCGCGGCCGGCGGAGGCGCGATGGGCTGGGAGCAAAGGCCTATGTCGATGTGTTGCAATTAAGAGGCGTTCTTAATACAGCGGAGGCTGACGCCGGGCGTCATGCAGCGAGGCCATATGTCGGGGCGACTTCCCCACCGCGTCGATTTCACCCTGCTTCAGCACCTGCAGGTGCTGATCGAGCAGCGCAGCGTCTCGCGCGCGGCCGAACGCCTCGGCATCGGCCAGCCGGCGATGAGCCGCATCCTGGCCCGGCTGCGCGATCAGTTCGACGACCCTCTGCTGGTGCGCGGGCCGCGCGGCATGATGCCGACGCCGCGCGCCGAGGCCCTGTCCGGCCCCTTGCGCGCCTGGCTGGACGCGGGCGAGAGCCTGCTGCGCGACCCCGGCCTGGACGTCGGGCGGATGAAGCGGGTGTTCCGCCTGGCCTCCACCGACTTCGGCCTGCTCAGCGTTCTGACGCCGGCCCTGGCCCGTATCGAGCATGAGGCGTCGGGGGTGGAGCTGGCGGTCGAGCCTCTGTCGGACGCCAGCCTGCGGCGGCTGGAGGACGGCCGACTGGATCTGGTGCTGACGGGATGGAATCCCGAAGGCGCGGGGCTGAAGTCGCGCTGGCTATTTCGCGAGACTCATCTGGGCCTGGCGCGGCCGGATCATCCTGTGCATCAGGCGACGCCGACGCACGCCGAACTGCTGCGCTGGCCCCATGTCGTCCCCTCGGCGGGGGACGGCTTCGGCGACTGGGTGGCGGATGACCTGCCGGACATGGCCGAGCGCCGCGTCCTGGTGCGGGCCGAGAGCTTCGCCCTGGTTCCCTATCTGTTGCAGACCAGCGAAGCGGTGGCCCTGCTGCCGCGTCGGGCGGCCGAGCATTTCGCGGCGACGCATGGTCTCGGCGCCTTTCCAGCGCCGCAGGAGATGCGGCCCTTCGACTACCACCTGGTCTGGCACGAACGCTCGGACGGGGACGCCGGAACCCAGTGGTTGATCGACGCCCTCTTCGCTGAATTCGAGCCAGGCCCCGCACCGGTGGGGGCTGACGGCGCAGACGGTTCAGGAGACGGTCGGCAGCGCCAGTTCCACGGCTAGTCCGGGCCGGTTGTCGTCCAGCCGCAGTTCGCCGCCGTGCGCCCGCGCCACGGCGGCCACCATGGCCAGGCCCAGCCCCGCGCCCGACGTATGGCCGCTCCCGCCCTGACCAAGGCGATAGAAGCGGCGCAGGATCTTGTCGCGCTCGGCTTCCGGCACGCCGGGGCCGTGGTCGGCGACGCGGACGACCGCCCGGCCTTTTTCGCTGCACGTCGAGACCTCGATCCGGCCGCCGCCATGGAAGACGGCGTTCTCGATCAGGTTGGCCAGGGCCTGCTGGATCAGGGCGGGGTCGGCCTCGACCGCTCCTGTAGGGGCGAGGGCGACGGTCAGGCGCCCGCCCGCCTCTTCGACGAAGGGGCTGTAGATGTCGGCCACTGTGGCGGCCAGGGCGGCGAGGTCCAGCCGCTCGGTCTGCAAGGCGGCGTCGCCGCTCTCGATCCGCGCCAGGGTCAGCAAGGCCTCGAACAGGGCGCTGACCTGATCCGTCTCCTCCAGCGCGCGTTCGACGGCGGCCTCGCGCGCCTGGGCGTCGTCCAGATTGGCGGCCAGATCCTCCAGTCGATTGCGGATCCGGTTCAGCGGCGCGCGCAGTTCGTGAGCCACGCCCTCGGACAGGGTCTTCAGCGTCGTCAGCGCCGCCTCCTGCCGGTCCAGCATCCGGTTGAGGTTGGCCGACAGCTCATCGAACTCCCGCCCCAGGCCGACGGCGGGCAGGCGCGCCGAATCTTGACCGGCGATGATGCGGCCGACCGCCTGGTTGACGTCTTCCAAACGCCGCAGGAACAGTCGTCCCGCGAACCAGCCGCCGGCCAGAGCCAGCAGGATCAGGACGATCCCGCTCATAAGGGCGTAGCGGCGGATGCCGCCGCGCAGCTCGTCCAGATGCTGGATGTCGCGTCCGACCGCCAGCAGGCCGCCGTCGGAGGCCCGCGCGCTCAGCGCCAGCATGTTCGGCGTCTGGTCGGGCCATCGCGCGGGGCGCGCCTTGTTGGGCAGGTTGCGGCGGAAGCCGGTCTCATTGACCGCCAGCCGCGTCAGGCCGTTGGAGAAGGTGCTGCCGTCCGGCGCCTCGACCAGCAACAGATAGCGGCGGGCGTCGCGGTTGCGGGCCTCGGCGTTCAGCTCCTGCACCAGCTGGGCCGTGCCGTGCCGGTCAGCGTCGGCGCGCATGACGTCCATCTGATGGTTCAGCCCGTCGCGGACCTCGGCCTCGGCGAAGCGCATCAGCCCATAGTCCACCCCCGCGATCATCACCGCCGCGCCCAGTCCGAACAGGGCCGAGAAGGCGGCGGCGTAGCGCAGGCTGGCCGTGGACCAGACCGACGGGCGTTTCGGTTCAGTCCGGGGCCTTGAGGACATAGCCCACCCCCCGGATGGTATGGATCAGCTCCTGATCGAAGCCGCGATCCACCTTGGCGCGCAGGCGGCTGATGTGGGCGTCGATCAGATTGGCGCGGGGGTCGAAGTGAAAGCCCCACAGGCTTTCCAGCAGCATGGTGCGCGTTACGGCGTGACCGGCGTTGCGCGCCAGCCGCTCCAACAGTTTGAACTCATGCGGGGTCAGGTCCAGCGTCCGGCCCGCGCGGGTCGCCCGGTGGGCGGCCACGTCGACCTCCAGATCGGCGACCCGATGCCGCGTCGTGGCTTCGGCCAGCGGGGGGCGCCGCACCAGCGCCTGCAGCCGCGCGCTCAGTTCGCTGAAGGCGAAGGGCTTGACCAGATAGTCGTCGGCGCCCGCGTTCAGCCCCGCCACCCGGTCGTCGACCGAGCCCAGCGCCGTCAGCATCAGCACCGGCGTCTTCAGCCCGCCCGCGCGCATGGCCTGGACCGCTTCCAGACCGGGCAGCCCCGGCATCATGCGGTCAACGACGATGGCGGCGTATGCGCCCTCCATCGCCATGTGCAGACCGGCCTCGCCGTCGCCCGCCTCATCGACCGTATGCCCCTGCTGGCGCAGGCCTTCGGCCACGAAGGCGCGGGTTCGGGCATCATCGTCAATGACAAGCATTCGCATGAGCGCCCTTCTAAACCTCTGCGACGAAACGACCAGACCGGCTTGGAATTAATCTCGCCGCAAGACAATGCGAAGGTTGCTCGGCTATAGGCCAGTTTGTTGCGAATGATATGCAACAGCTTGAGTGCGGCAGGGATCAGCATGGAGTCGAGAGTAGCGGAGTTCTGGGGCGCGCCCGATCTGTCGGTTCAGATCGGCGGCGGCGCATCCGAACGGCATGAGGCCGCCGCGCCGAAGGACGACATGGACTGGGCTTTTGGATTGAGCACGCCGGAGCTGCGGCTCTTCACCACGGGCCTGAAGCAGCGCCTGACGCCGGGACCGGCGGCGACCCTGGGCGAGCGCGTGCGCCGCTTCTTCGCCGATCTGCCGGTCGCCCCGGAAACCGATGAGCCGTCGCCGCGCCTGCTGGTCGGCGCCCTGCCGTTCGACCGCAGCGCCGACGACTGCCTGTTCCTGCCCAAGCGCGCCGCCAACCGCATCTGGGACATGTCTTCTACGGCGTCTCGCCCTGCGATCCGCGCCCTGACGCCCGAGCCTTCGCGCGCGGCCTATGAGGCGGCGGTGACGCAGGCGCTTGAGGCCATGCGCGCCTCTCAGGGCCGCGCCGAGCCGGTCGACAAGGTGGTGCTGTCGCGCAGCCTGAAGGTTCAGGGCGACGGCGCGATCGACCCCTTCGCCCTGTGGCGCGACCTGAAGGCCGACCCGACCGCCGCTCGTTTCCTGACGCCGCTGGGCGAGGGCCAACAAGCTGGACAGGGCGGCGCCATGCGCCGTCTGGTCGGCGCCACGCCCGAACTGCTGGCGTCCAAGCGCGGCCCGGCTGTCTTTTCTCACCCGTTGGCCGGATCGACCCGCCGCAGCATCGACGTGGTGCAGGACGAGGCGGCGGCGCATAGCCTGCTGGCCTCGGACAAGGACCGCCGCGAACACGCCCTGGTGGTCGAGGCCATCATGGACCTGTTGGCGCCATACTGCAGCGACCTGCGCGCGCCGCCGGGCCCGGCGCTCGTCTCGACCAGGACCATGTGGCACCTGGGCACCCGCATCGAGGGACGGCTGCATCGCCCCGACGAAACCTCCGCCGCGGAACTGGCCGCCCTGCTGCATCCGACGCCCGCCGTCTGCGGCTCGCCGCGCGATCAGGCGGCCGAGATGATCCACGCGCTTGAAGGCTATGACCGGGGCTTCTATGCCGGGGCCGTGGGCTGGACCAACGCCTTCGGCGACGGGGCGTGGTACGTCTCGCTGCGCTGCGCCGAGACGTGCGGCGATCAGGCGCGTCTCTATGCCGGAGCGGGCATTGTCGAAGGCTCCGATCCCGCCGCCGAGGCGGACGAGACGTCGGGTAAGTTCCAGGCCGTCCTGCGCGCCCTGGGCGTGGATGAGGCGAGCGTATGATTCCCCTGCAACAGGTCTGGCCGGACGACATGGCGGCGCATTATCGGGCCAAGGGCTATTGGCGCGGCGAAACCTTCTCCCAACTGCTGCGCAGCCGGGCGGAGGCGCAGCCTGACGCAGTCGCCGTGGTCGGCATGGACCAACGCTGGACCTATGGCGAGCTGCTGCAAAAGGCCGAGACGGCCGCCGCCGGTTTTCTGGCGCTGGGGCTGAAGCCGGGCGACCGGGTGGTGGTGCAGTTGCCGAACCTGCCTGAGTTCCTCAGCGTGATCTTCGGCTTGTTCCGGGCCAAGCTGATCCCCGTTTATGCGCTGCCCGCGCACCGCTCGACCGAGATCGTTCATTTCCTGAAACGTTCGGAAGCCGCCGCCTATGTCGTGGCCGACCGGCATGAAGGTTTCGACTATCGCGCCCTGGCCCGCGCCGTTCAGGCCGAGGTTCCCGCTCTGCGCCATGTGGTCGTGGTGGGCGAGGCCGAGGAGTTCGCATCCTTCGACGGTTTTCGCGCCGATCCGGCCTCCCTGCCGACGGACGACGCCGATCCGTCCGACGTGGCCTTCCTGCAGATTTCGGGCGGCTCGACCGGCCTGTCCAAGCTGATCCCGCGCACCCACGACGACTATCTCTACAGCGTGCGCGAAAGCGCCGACATCTCGGGGCTGGAGCCGGAGAGCGTCTATCTGACGGCCCTGCCGGCGGCGCATAATTTCCCGATGAGTTCGCCGGGCTATCTGGGCGCCCTCTATGTCGGGGCGACGGTGGTGATGGCGCCGTCGCCGTCGCCGGACGTCTGCTTTCCGCTGATCGCGCGCGAGGGGGTGACGATTACCGGACTGGTGCCGCCTCTGGCCCTGCTGTGGATGCAGGCTGCGGCCAAGAAGACCCACGACCTGTCCAGCCTTCAGGTGCTGCTGGTCGGCGGGGCCAAGTTCCTGCCCGAGGCGGCGCGGCGCGTGCGCCCGGAGCTGGGCTGCACCCTGCAGCAGGTGTTCGGCATGGCCGAGGGGCTGGTCAACTACACCCGGCTGGACGACCCCGAGAGCCTGATCGTGGAGACGCAGGGGCGACCGATCAGCCCCGACGATGAAATCCTGATCGTCGACGACGCGGGCGCGCCCGTGGCCGAGGGCGAGCCGGGCAATCTGCTGACGCGCGGGCCCTATACGATCCGCGCCTATCACAACGAACCGGCGGCCAATGCGCGGTCCTTCACCGAGGACGGCTTCTATCGCACCGGCGACGTGGTGCGCCGCACGCCCGAGGGCTATCTGGTCGTCATGGGTCGGGCCACCGACCACATCAACCGCGCGGGCGAGAAGATCTCGGCCGAGGAGGTCGAGGATCACCTGCTGGCCCATCCGGCCGTCTTCGACGCCGCTGTGGTGTCGGTGCCCGACGACTATCTGGGCGAGCGCATCTGCGCCTTCATCATCCCCGACGGCGCCGCGCCGCGCGGCGTCGAGCTGAAGGCGTGGATGCGCAAGCGCGACATCGCCGACTTCAAGGTGCCGGACCAGATCGTCTTCGTCGACGACTTCGCCGTGACCGCCGTGGGCAAGGTCAGCCGCCGCGAACTGCGCGCCGCCCTGCGTCAGCGCATTCTGGAAGACGAGGGCAAGGCGTGACCGCATCAAAGGGTCTGCCCACCGTCCCGGCCTACGCCCTGCCGACCGAGGCGGAGATCCCCGCCTCGCGCGCCCAGTGGACGCTGGAGCGTGATCGCGCCGCCCTGCTGGTCCACGACATGCAGCGCTATTTCATGCGCCCCTATGCGCCGGGCGCCGAGCCTCTGCCTGGCCTGATCGCCAACATCGCCCGCCTGATCGCCGCGGCGCGGGCGGCGGGCGTTCCGGTCTTCTACACGGCCCAGCATGGCGATCAGGATCGCCGCGACCGGGGTCTTCAAGCAGATTTGTGGGGACCGGGCATGAGTCGCGCGCCCGAGCATGAAGAGATACTGCCCGAACTGGCCCCGGCGCCGGGCGACTTCCCTCTGGTCAAGCACCGCTACAGCGCCTTTCAGCGCAGCAACCTCGAGACGTTGATGCGCGTGCGGGGGCGGGACCAGCTGATCGTCTGCGGCGTCTACGCCCACATCGGCTGCCAGCTGACGGCGGCCGAGGCGTTTCAGCGCGATATCGAACCCTTCTTCGTCGCCGATGCGCTTGGCGACTTCTCGCGCGACAAGCATATGGGCGCGGTGGCCTGGGCCGCCGACACCTGCGCCGTGGCCCTTTCGACGGCGCGCGTTCTGGAACGACTGACATGACCAAGCTGACCCCGCAGGATCTGACGCTGGAGCGGATGCGCGCCGATGTCGCCGCCGTGCTGCACGAAACGCCGGACTCCATTCTGGACGACGACAATCTGATGGACCTGGGCGTCGACTCCTTGCGCGCCCTCAACCTGTCGCTGGCGTGGAGCGAGGCCGTGCCGCTGGAGTTCAGCGAACTGGCTGAACACACCACGCTTGCGGGCTGGTGGAGCGTGGTTCAGGCGCGCCTGCGCGCCGCCGGTCACGACGCCTGACGCCTGTATCATGGACGACGGACGCATGGCGGCGGTGCTGGAACACCCGCTGACGGAAGCCCAATCCGGCCTGTGGTTCGCCCAGAGGCTGGACCCGGCCAATCCGATCTTCAACACGGCCCACTATCTCGACATCCGGGGCGATCTGGACGTCGAGGCCTTCCGCGCCGCCGTCGATCAGACCGCGGCTGAGGCCGAGGCGCTTTCGCTGCGTTTCGTCGAGCGAGGCGGCGAGGTGTTCCAGACCCTCGACCCGACCCATCGGCCCTTGCTTCAGATCGTCGACGTGTCCGCCGCCGCCGATCCGGTCGCCGAGGCCATGGCCGCCATGCGCCGCGACCATGAGACGCCGCTGGACCCGACGCGCGACCCTCTGGCTGCCAACATCCTGTTCCGCATGGGACCGCAACGCTTCCTGTGGAGCCTGCGCGTTCACCACCTGGCCACCGACGGCTTCGGCATGGCCCTGCTGACCAACCGCGTGGCGGAACTCTACAACGCCGCGCGCGGCGGCCCGGCGCCCGGCCCGGTCTTCAACCCCATCGCCAAGGTGTGGGAAGAAGACGCCGCCTATCGCGCCTCCGACAAGCGCACGGCCGACGCGGCTTACTGGCGCGAGATCATGGGCGACGCGCCTGAGGTCGCCTCTCTGGCGCCGGGCAAGGCCACGACCGCCCACCGTTTCCACCGGATTGAGCGCGCCCTGCCGCCTGAGGTCACGGCTCGCCTGCGCGCCCGCGCCGAGGCTGGTCGCCTGTCATGGCCCGACGTTCTGACGGCCATCGGCGCCGCCTATGTCCGCCGCTTCTCGGGCGCGGAAGAGGCCGTGATCGGCGTGCCGTGGATGGGCCGCATGGGCAGCGTCTCGGCGCGCACGCCCGCCATGATCATGAACGTCCCGCCGCTGCGCCTGACGCTGGACGAGGACGCGCCGCTGGACGAGCAGTTGATCCTCGCCTCCAAGGCCCTGATCAAGACCCGCCGCCACGGTCGTTACCGCAGCGAGCAGTTGCGGCGCGATCTGGGCCTGATCGGCGGGGCGCGGCGTCTGTATGGGCCGCTGGTCAACGTCCTGCCGTTCGACCTGCCGCCGCGCTTTGCGGGGCTGGACACGACGCTGAAGGTGCTGGGCACCGGCCCGGTGGACGACATCAGCTTCACCTTCCGCGGCGACGCCGCCCCGGCTCTGACGCTGGAGGTCGACGCCAACCCCGACCTCTACACGCTGGAGGAGGCCGCCGCCCACGCAGAGCGTCTGGCCGCCTTCCTCACCAACGCGCTGGACGCCGAGACGCTGGGCGAGGTTCCCATCGCCACGCCGAGCGAGGCCGCGCGCGAACTGGAAGCCTTCAACGCCACCGCCCATCCGGTCCCCGACACGACGCTGACCTCCCTGCTGGAGGCGGCCATGCAGGCGACGCCGCACGCCCCGGCGCTGACCTTCGGCGATCAGACCCTGACCTACGCCGAACTGGACCGCCGCACGGCCGCGCTGGCCTCGGCGCTGGCGGCGCGCGGCGTGGGGCACGAGAGCCTTGTCGCCGTAGCCCTGCCGCGTTCGCTGGAACTGGTGATCGCGCTGGTCGCGACCTTGCGCGCCGGCGGCGCCTATCTGCCGCTTGATCTGGAGCATCCGGCCGAGCGCATCGCCGCCATCGTCCGCGCCGCCGGGCCGAGCGTCGTCCTGGCTCATGAAGACATCGGCGGCGCCTTCGGCCAGGCCCTGCTGGCGCCCGCCGACTGGCCGCTGGACGGGGCGGCTCCTGCCGTCGCGCAAGGGGGCGAGGACGCCGCCTATGTCATCTACACCTCGGGTTCGACCGGCGATCCCAAGGGGGTGCTGGTCGAGCATCGGGCCATCGTCAACCGCCTGCTGTGGATGCAGGCCGAGTATGGGATCGGCGCTCAGACCCGCATCCTGCAGAAGACGCCCGCCACCTTCGACGTGTCGGTGTGGGAGTTCTTCCTGGCGCTGATTTCCGGCGGCGAACTGGTCGTGGCCCCGCCCGGCGCGCACCGCGATCCGGCGGCCATCGCCGGGCTGATCCGCCGCCATGCGATCACCGACCTGCACTTCGTCCCCTCCATGCTGTCGGCCTTTCTGGCCGATCCGGCGGCGAAGGGTATCGCGGTCGCCCACGTCTTCTGCAGCGGCGAGGAGCTTCCCGCCGAGCTGCGCGACCGTTTCCACCAGACGGTGACGGCGGAACTGCACAACCTCTACGGCCCGACCGAGGCGGCGGTGGACGTCAGCTATTGGGCCGCCGGGCCGGACGATACGTCCCGCCCCATGCCGATCGGCTGGCCGGTGTGGAACACGCGGCTGGTCATTCTGGACGAGCGGCTGCGCCCGGTAGCGCCCGGCATGGGCGGCCATCTGCATCTGGGCGGCGTGCAACTGGCGCGCGGCTATCTGAACCGGCCCGACCTGACCGAGGACCGCTTCATCCCCGACCCGCACCATCCGGGCCAGCGGCTGTATCGCACCGGCGACGTGGCGCGGCGCCGTGCGGACGGGGCGGTGGTCTATCTGGGCCGCAGCGACCATCAGGTGAAGATCCGCGGCCTGCGCATCGAACTGGGCGAGATCGAAGCCGCCGTCATCGCCAGCGGTCTGGCGCACGAGACGGTGGTGCTGGCGCGCGAAGACCGGCCCGGCGAGCGCCGTCTGGTCGCCTATCTGGTCCCGGCCGAGGGGTATGACCCCAACGCCCTGAAGGCGAAGCTGGCCGCGCGCCTGCCCGACTACATGGTGCCCGCCGCCATCGTGGCGCTGGACGCCCTGCCGACGACCTCCAATGGCAAGCTGGACCGCAAGGCGCTGCCCGCCCCGGTGTTCGAGGCCGCTGCGGGCCGGGCGGCCGAGACGCCGACCGAGAAGATCATCGCCGAACTGTTCGCCGAAGCGCTGGGCCGGGCCGAACCGGCGGGCGCCGACGACGACTTCTTCACCCTGGGCGGCGACTCCCTGCTGGCTGTGCATCTGATGATGCTGATCCGCGAACGGCTGGGGCGCGATCCGGGACTGGGCGCCCTGTTCGACCGGCCGCGCGTGGCTGAACTGGCCGCCCTGATCGACGCCGAGGCGCTGGACTTCGACAACGGGCTGGGCGTGCTGATCCGTCTGGCCGAGGGCGATCCGGCCCTGCCGCCGCTGTTCCTGATCCACCCGGCGGGGGGGCTGTCGTGGGGCTATCGCACCCTGGCGCGCGCCCTGTCGCCGCGCCGCACGGTGTGGGGCGTGCAGTCGCCCGCGCTGGACCCCGATAACGCCCTGCCGGACGGGATCGACGCGCTGGCGTCCGTCTATGTCGATCACATTCTGGCCTTGGGCGCGCCCGGCCCGGTTCACATCGCAGGCTGGTCCGTCGGCGGCATCATCGCCCAGGCGGCGGCGGTCGAGCTGGAGCGACGCGGGGTCAAGGTCGGGCTGATGGCCATGCTGGACTCCTACCCGGCCGAGTGCTGGCGCGCCGAGCCGGACCCGGACCCGGTCGACGCCATGCGCGCCATTCTGGCCATCGCCGGATATGACCCGACCCTGTATCCTGAGCTGCGCAGCCGCGCGGCCATTCTCGCCTTCCTGAAGGCGGGCGACAGCGCGCTGGGCGGCCTGCCCGAGGCGGCGCTGGACGGAGTGATCCGCGTGGTGCTGGACACCAACCGTCTGGTGCGTGAACATCATCACAAGGCCTTCGGCGGCCGCACCACCCACGTCCGCGCGGCGCTGGACCACAAGGAGCGCGACCTGACGCCCGGCCTGTGGCGCGCTTACGCCGCCGATCTGGACGTGGTCGAGGTTCCCTTCCTGCACCCGCAACTGACCGGTCCGGCGGCGACGGCCTTGATCGCCCCGGCGCTGGACGCCCGCATGACCGCCGCAGAGGATACGACACGATGAGAGACAGCGGACTGTCCGGCCGTCTGGCCCTGGTCACGGGGGCGGGCGGCGGCATTGGCGCCGCCGTGGTGCGCCTGCTGGTCGAGGAGGGCGCGCGCGTGGTCGCGACCGACCTGCCGTCCACCGCCCTGTCGGGTCTGGCCTTCCTGAACGGCGTGCGCGTCGAGCCGCTCGACGTGTCCGACGGCGCGGCGGTCGAGGCCCTGTTCGACCGCATCGAGGCCGAGGACGGCCCGATCGACTTTGTCGCCAGCGTGGCGGGCGTTCTGTCCAATGTGACGGTCGATCAGACCTCCGACGCCGAATGGCGCCGCGTCTTTGCGGTCAATGCGGACGGGGTCTTCCATCTGGGCCGCGCGGCGTCGCGCCGGATGGGCGAGCGGGGCCCAAAAGATAAGAAGAGCCGCGCTTTCGTCACCGTCAGCTCCAACGCGGCGGGGGTGCCGCGTCATGCGATGGCGGCCTACGCCGCGTCCAAGGCGGCGGCGACCATGTTCACCCGCTGTCTGGGGCTGGAGCTGGGACCGAAGGGCGTCCGCTGCAACATCGTCGCCCCCGGCTCGACCCTGACGCCGATGCAGACCGGCATGTGGGCCGATGAAGACGGCGCCGCCCGCGTCATCGCCGGCTCGCTCGAGACGTTCAAGGCGGGCATTCCGCTGCAAAAGCTGGCGACGCCCGAAGACATCGCCGAGGCGGTGGTCTTCCTGCTGTCCGACCGCGCCGCCCACATCACCATGACGGATCTCTACGTCGACGGCGGGGCCACGCTGCGCGCCTGATCCCGCCGCCCTGACCTGCCTTCAGGACAGCTTCGCCTCGACGATCCGGGCGAAGACCGAGGCCACGTTCGGCAGCAGGTCGTCGTTGAAGTCATAGGCGGTCTGGTGGACCATCGTCCCGCCCTGGCCGACGAAGAAATAGGCGCCCGGCGCGATCTGCAGCATATAGGCGAAGTCGTCGGTGAACGGGTACGGCTTCAGGTCGCGATGCACCTTGTCCGCGCCGAACACGCCGCCCGCCGCCGCCGCCGCCACATCGGCCTGAGCGGCGGCGTTGAAGACGGGCGGTACGCCCGCCGTCTCGCGCACCGTGACGGTGCAGCCGGTCATGACGCCGACGCCCGCGCAGATGTCCTGAAGCTTCTGCCACATCGTTTCGATCACGTCGGATGAGGTGGCGCGCAGGGTGCCCGCCAGACTGGCTTCGTGCGGCACGACATTGTGCGACGACCCGGCCTGAAGCTTGGTGACGGTGATCAGGGCGGGCTCCATCGGGTCGACGTGACGGCCGACGATGGACGAGATTTCCGAGGCTACGCGCACGGCGGCCTGAACGGGGTCTTTGGTCTTGTGCGGGGCGGCGCCGTGGCCGCCGACGCCCCGAATATCGATCTCCCACACCTTATAGCCGTTCATGGTCGGGCCGGTGTGGACCGCCGCTTCGCCCAGCGGCAGCAGCGGCATGTTGTGATAGCCATAGACCTCGTCGCACGGGTAGCGGTCGAACAGGCCGTCCTCGATCATGGCGACGGCGCCCAGACCCGTCTCTTCCGCCGGTTGGAAGATCAGCACCACGCGGCCGCGCGCAGGCGGATTGGCGGCCAGATGGCGCGCCACGCCCAGCAGGGTCGCCGTATGGCCGTCGTGGCCGCAGGCGTGCGAGACGCCGGGCCTCGTCGAGGCGTGGGGGACGTTGCTGTCGTCGTTCATGGGCAGGGCGTCCATGTCGGCGCGCAGGCCGATGGACGGGCCGGGTTCGCGCCCTTCGATGACGGCGACCACGCCTTCTCCGCCGATGCCGCCCTCGGGCTTCAGGCCAAGCCCTTCCAGCACGTCGAACACCAGCTTTGCGGTGCGCGACTCCTGACCGGACAGTTCCGGGTGGGCGTGGATGTCCCGCCGCCAGGCGGTCATGTCAGCAGCCAGGGCGGCGAGAGCAGGCAAGGGCGTCATGGGGTCGCGCATCCGTCGAAAAAGGGGAGGCGACGAGGTTAGCATCGCCGCTTTCGAAACGACATAGCGGCCGCCTGCCCTGAGCGCAGGGCGATGAGGCGGATATTGATTGAGGCGGCGGACAGGGAGCGGAGCCGAAAACTACATTTTTCCGCGACTTATCGCCCCGAGCGGGGGGCGAGCGGAGCATGAGCTATTCAATTCCCGGCAATGCCGTGCTCCGGCCTAGATCGGCGCTACGGTCAACTCGATGAGGTCAGAGTAGAGGCCGGCTCGGCGGCGCGCGGTTTCGCCCACCTGCAGTTGCAGGTCATAGGCGTCTTCGCCCAGGCCGGTGCCCTTGCGGCTTTCCACCTGGCCGCCCGTGCCCAGGTTGATGGGACGGTTGCCCAGGCTCAGGCGATAGGGCACCCACCAGGACGAGTCCTCGGCCAGCACCAAGCGGCCCTTGTTGCGCGACGATACCGCGACGCGATAGCCGCCGGTGCTCTTGACCCACACCTGCAGCGGCAGATTGGTCCCGCCTTCGGCCAGTTCGCCCAGTTCGATCCGGCCGCCGCCGTCCGTGCGGGTGAATGCGCCGCGCAGGCCCATGACGGCCGACGGCTGGACGTTGAGCGCAAGCACCAGCAGCTTGTCTGCTGAAATGCGGTTGTCCTTGGCGCGGAAGGCGAATTGCACCGGCTGTTCGAACAGGCCGTCCTGGCTGAGTTGATCGACATCGACTTCGAGACGATAGCGGCGCAGGACGCGCGCGCCCGGCTGAAGCGCCAAGGCCGCGCCGCCTGGGCGGGCTTGGGATCGGCCCGCGACCGGGGTCAGGTTCGCCGCCGAAAACTCGTCCGTCAGGCTGTAGGGCAGGGTGGACCAGCGGCCGCTCGGTCCGGTGGTCGGCCGCAAGCCGAACGGCTGGCCTACGGTGGTGACTTCCACCTCGCCCTCGCAGGGGGCCGCGCCGTCGTTGGACCAGGCGATGTCGAAAGTGGCGAAGGCCGCATCGTCGCCATAGGGATCATAGCCGCGGATCTCCCAT
>NZ_GL883084.1:156228-190070 GCF_000204035.1 Brevundimonas diminuta ATCC 11568 | reverse complement strand
GGGCCGCGACGCCTGCGCCGTGGCGGCTCCGGCCGCCGCGAGCGACGCGATCAGCGCCATGCCGGCGAAGGCGGACGACGCACGTTTTTGAAGAACGCTCATGCTCAATCTCCTTCAGGCGCAGCGATGTCGACGTGGACGACGCGCAGATTGTAGAGGCCGTCGTTGTCGGCCGGGACGGTGAAGTCGAAGCCGCCCCTGGGGTCAGTGAAGAGTTCGACGCGATAGCGCCCGCCCGGCTTCAGCCCCTGGACGGCGAAGCGGCCGACGCTGTTGGTGAAGAAGGGCTGGGAAGCGGCGTCGGGTTCGTCCAGGGCGATCACGCGTCCGCCGATCAGCGACAACGGCGCCGGGCCCGCGGCTCCGCGCCCGGTGACGGAGCCCACGGCGCTGACGAAGGCGTCCGAACCGATCTCGAAGGCGTAGCCGCTGCGATAGGCCGGCCGCACCCGCCGTACGCCCTCGCCGATGTCATAGCCGGCGGGCACGTCGATGACGTCGTAGTAAACGGAATCGTTCACATACGACCCCAGGTAGGGATAGAGCACCGGACCCAGGGGGCCGCTGGCGGCCGAGTAGCGGCCGTCGCGCAGGACTTCGCCGGCGATGACCGGACGATCTTCCAGGCTCGGGTGGCTGTACAGGATGGCGAAGCTGTCGGCGACGCGCCGGCCGATGGCGGCCTTGCCGCCCGCGAAGGCGATGGCGGTAGAGACGCTGGCGGTCGTGACCTGCTGGTCGCTGATCGAGCCGAAGTCCTGACCGTATCCGGCGTGCGAGATCGAGGCGTTGAAGCGGTTGCCGACATAGTCGACGCCGCCCAGAAGGCTGGCGGGACCGTCGTCATAGGTGGCGATGGCGGAATAGCCGATCGAACCGGCCAGGTTCTCCGGGATCTTGTAGAAGGAGGCGGAGGCGCTGTTCAGGTTGGAATCGTAGCGTGCGTCGGCGCGTACGTCGCTGGACGGCCGCCAGGTCAGGGCGAAGGTGAAGCCCCAGCCGTCGCGGTCGCGGCGGCCGCCGGGCGTGTCTTCGTACTTGAGGTAGTTCACTCCCGCCTGAGCGCTCCACTGACGGTTGATGGCGTAGTTGGCCGTCAGGTCCGAGCGGAAGGAATCGCCCAGGCCCGCGCTATCCCGCGACTTGTTGTAGGCCAGGCCCACGCTGCCGTAGAGGCGGTCGGAGAAGACGCGCGAGTACTGGCCGTAGGCCTGCCAGGCGATGGGGTTGGAGGCGTCTGGGTCCGAAAGCGTCGCAAAGCCTTCCGACACATGTTCGAACTGAACCGTGAAGAAGTCCGACGTCGTGGGGCGGTCGATATAGAAATCATAGGCTGCGACAAGGGCGTAGCCGCCGCCGGCCGTGTCGCTGTTGCTGGCGCCGACCTGGAAGTTCAGGCGAGACCCGTTGCGCAGGATGAACTGGGTCTGGGCGTTGGCCATCTGGACCCGTTCGCTGGCCTGCAGGCCGACGCCCAGGGCGGGTTTGTCGATGAAGGCCTTGCGCCAGTAGCCCGTGAAGGCGAGGTCGCCGTCCGAATAGTCCGGCTGGCCGAAGCTGGGACGTCCGGCCACCCCGAGATATCCGCCGTATTCGTACTCGCCGGGATCGAGGTCGATCGAGTCGATATAGGCGCTGTAGCGATAGGATTGGGAAGCGCCCGATCCGTCGACCACGACGACCTCCAGGTCATTGCTCCCGGTCTGCACCGGCAGGTTGGACAGGTCGTACTGGCCGGGGTCCAGGCGCAGTTCGCGCACCAGGGCGCCGTTGCGTAGGATACGCACCGTGGACTCGCTCTGCAGCAGCAACTGCCGGTCCTGGCGGAACACGTTCGGACGATAGGGGTCGAAGCGGCGCCGCTGGCGCGTCACGCCGACGCCGCCCACGTCGGCGTAGCCCTGCAGACCGCGGAACTCGGGGTTGAGATCGCCGACGGTCCAGCGGCGGTATTCCTGGGGCTGGTCGTAGACGAAACGGGCATAGCGCCGCAGCCATTCATAGTCGCCGGACCCCAGGGTCTCGCGGCCCTGAACCTCGGCCTCCAGAACCAGGCCGCGCCAGCGGCCGGCGCCGTTCAGATAGACGTTCGGCGCAGGGGCGTCGCCGGTCGCGTGGCGATAGCTCCACGATGTCGCCGCGTTCAGGAAGGCGGAGAAGGGCAGGGGCGCCAGGCCTTCCGCCTCGGGGCCGCCGCGCTCGAACAGGACTTCCAGGCGTCGAAGATTAGGGGCGATGCGCACTACCAGCAGCGACAGGGCTGTGGGGTCGTATTCGAGCGACACTCCTTGAGCGGCCAATTCCTCGCCTTCGAAACCCTGTTGGCCGGCCAGTCGCGCCGTGAGCGCCGCAGCGGCCTCGTCGGTGAGCAGGGGCGTGATCAGTTCGAGGAAACCTGCTGAATCGACGATGAAGCGATCATCGCGCGTCAGCGTCACAGGAACTTCGCCCAGAGGCCGCCGGTTGAACGTCAGCGGCGCGGTCAGGGTGATGTCGCGGTTGTAGGGATTGATGTCAGGACGCACGACCGCTGCCGGCGAGGCGGCGGTCTGGGCGGCGCTCTGGGCCGCGCCCGGCGGCGGGTTCTGCAGAGGTTGGGCCTGAACCTGCGCCGGGGTCTGCGCCTGCGGCGGCTCTTCGAACCGAGGCGGCGCCGTGATGATGGGCGCGTCTTCGCTCAGCGACGCCCCGCTGGCGGGCGCTGCGCCGTTCGAGACCAGAACCGAGGCCAGGATCGCCGTAGGGACTAGCCGAGGCTTCATTGGCTGAAGCGCACCTTGATCGGCGCATCCGGCGAGAAGGCGACGCTGGTGGGCAGGTAGAAGGTCCGATCGCCCTTCAGGGGCTCGAGATAGCCGGCGCCGACGGCCTCGTTGACGGTCGAGGCGTCCAGGCGGATTTCGGTGCGCGCGCCGTCGGGACCACGCCCTTCGACCCACCAGGTTGCGCCGCTCATCAGGGCGTAGCGGCGGCCGGCGTTGCGCACGCGGACCTCGACGCCGGGAACCTTGGCGGCGTTCGGCGTCGGGGCGGCCTCGCCCGTGCCGCCGACGCTTTCGTCGATGACGGGGGCGGCCGGGGCGGCGTCGATTTCAATCGCGCGGGCGCTGACGACCGAGACGTCGGCCGTTGCGCCCGGAGGGGCGACGGTGACCAGCGACTTCATATGGTAGACGACCTGCACCTGGGCGGCGAGGTCGCCGCTGGCGCCTTCCTCCAGTTCGACGGGAAGCTGGCGGATGCCGACGTAATAGGCGCGCGACACGTCGATGTCGGGGTCGCCGACCCACTGGACCCGGATCACCTGGCGTCCGCGCACGGGCACGACGCCCTGCGGCGGGAAGACCAGGAAGTCCTCATCGGCCGGGGTTTCCACAAGCTTGCCGTTCTCGTCGAAGGAGATGCGCGTGATGCGCGTTTCATAGGGCAGAGCCTTGGCGGCCAGGTTCTGCACCTCGATCCGGGCGGAAGATCCGGCGCCGCGCGACGAGATTTCCGCGACCATGGGCGAGACGCGCATCGCCTCGACGGCGGTGGCGGTGATCCCCAGGAACAGGGTGGCGGCCAGGACCAGTCCGATGCGGGACTTCTTTTTCTGTCGTTCGACGCGAGGCGCGGCCCGCTGTTTCAGCCCTAGTCCCATATTCACCTTCCCCCTCGGTCTGCAGACTCGTGTACCGACGTCATGCAGGATTCGTGCCGCTGATACGCAAATGACGCCCTGCTGATGCTTGAAGCCCGCCCGACAGGGCCGGGCGGGCTTCTTCGCATCTTGCCGGGCCGTTTTAGATGGCGGCCAGTTCGATCGTCAGGGTGTCCTGATAGGTGCCCGAGACCAGCGACTTGCTCGGGACCGGCACGTTGATGTTGACGTTGAAGTGCGACTTCCAGGCGCCTTGGACCTTCAGGTCGCCGGCTTCGGTGGTGTCGACCGTCAGCGTTTGCGTCGAGGCGGTCGCCGAACCGGCGCCGGCGGGAACGCCGGTCCAGGTCGCATCCACCTTGTACGGCAGGTTGGCCTGGAACTGGGCGCCGTCGAAGGCGCCGGCGTAGTTCGACTTCATGCCGGCGACGCCGTTGGTCTTGGTGATGCGCACTTCGTTGCGGGTGTTGCAGCCCGCGGTGTTGGTCTCGATCGAGGCGTTGGCCGCGCTGACCATGTCGAAGGCGTCGTCAACGCCGCCGTTGTCCAGGGTGTTGATGCCGATCTGGCCGAAGTTCAGAACGGTGTTGATGTTGCCCGAGTAGAAGGAGCAGTCCTGCGAGACTTCGCCGCGCAGGGTGAAGCTGGCTTGGGCGTTGCCGGCGGTGCCGATGTTGTTGGCGACGCTGCCCGAGGCCGAGATCCACGACGCGACTTCCTCGCCGCCGAAGAAGGTCGACACGGCGTTGGCGCCTTGGCCGACGAGGGCCGAGCCCTGGCCCGAGCCGCTGATGCTGCCGATGATCGGCAGGTGAGCCGCGCTCTGGCTGAAGCTGCCGGCCGAAGCGGCGGTCGCGGAGAGGGCCAGCGCAGCGACGCCGGCGATCAGTTGATAGGCTTTCATTTCAGTCTTCCTCCAAGAAGTGCGCAGGATTGCGCCAGTCACACCCGCTTTGGCCGCGCCGCACACGCCGAGCTTCCGCACAGTCCGCTCAGCTGCCCCACGGGGGCGCCAGGCATCCACTCGACGCTCGATGTGCTTCGCGTTCATCGCCGGTCTCTACAGCCTCGGCACGAGGCTGATCTCCACGGTTTCCCAGTAGCGTCCGGCCAGCAGGCCGGCGCCTTCGGGCTCCATCATCTCGATGTTCAGGCGGCCGCCGTCGAAGGCGACGCCGCCTCGGCTCGAGATCACCTGTCCCGCCTGCAGCTGCCGGCTGGTGAAGTCGCCGGTCGCCGCGCCGCCGCGTCCGCCGCGGCCCGGGTTTCCGCTTTCCAGCGGCACGTTGATGGCCAGGCGATAGGCCGCCAGGCCGCTGTACGGGCCTTGCCCGCGCGGCAGGGTTTCATGCGCCAATCCGCCGTTGGCGGAGCGCAGATTGATGTCGAAGGGGACGTTGCAGCTCAGGCCGAAGCGCGTCTCGACGGCTAGTCCGCTGCGCCGCAGGTCGCCGAAGTCGACGCCGCCCAAGGCCCCGATGTCGCACCGCGGCGAGATCCGGCCCACGGCTTCCAGCACCAGGGACTTGCGCCCGGCGTCGGCGGCCTCGGCCGCCGTTCCCGCTGCGACCAGCATTGCGGCTGCAAGCAAACAGGCTGTTCGCATCTGCTCCCCGGCGTATGTCGCCGCCCCCTCGTTCGAGGGCTAAGGAGCACGTTAGGCTTTTGTTAATCGTCCCCCATTTGGGGTACGCGCCAAAAGAAAGAATGGTTAATTTCATGATTATTCGATGAAATTCGCCGCGTGAGCGAATTGGAGCGACCCCGCCTCGTGTCGAGGTCGTTGGGGGAGCCTGATATGAAGATGCTTTTCGCGGCCGTTTACGTCCTGGCGCTGGCCGTCCCTCAGGATCCGCCGGCCGCCGCCGGGCCTGCCGACGCCCCGATCTCGGCCCTTGAGGTTCAGCGTCGGCCCGACGCCGTCGGCGATCTGCGCGTGTTCGTCAGCGAGACCGAGCTGATGTCCTACGCCGAAGGCGGCGAGGCGCGTCAGGTCAACCGCCAGAAGTTCGAGCTGGAGACCCTGGCGGCCTCGACGGAACGGATGACCCTCCGGTTTCGGTTGCTGGAAGCCTCCTTGACGGACAGCCGCGATCCCGGTCTGGAGCGGCTTCTTCAGGCCTGGGTCGGCGTGGATGTGGTCGTCGTCGCTGACGCCTCTGGACGCCCCGTGGCTTTTGCGGACTGGCCCGCCGTGCGGGAGGCGTACCGCACGCGTCTGAGCGAACTGGGCCTGCAACAGGAGCAGGGGGATGTCCTGGCGGCGGGGCTGGACCGCTTGCCGCCGGAGGATCTGCTGTCCCTGCTGCTGAGCGATGTCGCCTTGCTGGCGGAAATGCAGCCCCGACAGCCTCTGCCGGAAGGCCGTGTCGAGCAGCCGCTTCAGAATACGGACCAGGTGGCGCGATCCGGCGTGCAATCGGCTTCGCGCACCGCCGACGGATGCGGCCTTCTGCTCACGCGCTCGTTCAGCGCCGAAACGCCTGGCTCGACCGGGACCGCGAACAGCATGAAGCGCGATACCCGCGCCACCCTCCATATAGCGGACGGCTGGGTGTCCGAGGTCAGCCGCACGACCGCGATGCGTGCGGGCGAGCAGCGGTCGGATGAGGTGGTGCGCATCCGGCGTGATCCGGCGCCGCAGTGTCCCGCCGCCTGATCGTCAGCCGCAGGCGGGTCAGGACAGCCGGAAGGGCGATATCTTGGCGAACATCTCTTCGCGGCTGCTGACGCCCAGCTTGGCGTAGGCGCGTTTGACGTGCGTGCGGGCGGTTTCCAGGCTCACGCCGAGGTCTTGCGCGGCTTCTGTGACCGTAGCGCCGTCGACCAGCCGCTTCAGCAGAGTGGTTTCCGCCGAGGTGAGGTCGAGCGCGGGACCGAAGTCGGCCCACAGGCGGCGCGATCCCGCGGTGTCGCTGAAGGCCAGGATGACGGCTTGGGCTTCGCCCAGCGCGATCCGCACCGCCCGGATGATCAGGCAGTCTCCACCGCCGTCGCGTCGAGCCAGAACCCAGGCTCGAGGCTCGTCGCCCAGGTTCTCAAGAAAGGCGGCGAAGGCGAACACGCCTGTGCGCTGGGCGAAGCTCAGTCGGCCCCCGACTTCACCAAGATCGCGGTCGATGGTGAGAAGCCGGCGCCCTTCTTCATTGCTCCACAGAAGGTGCAGGCTGGGCGTGATGATCATGGCCGCACGGCTGCAGCTCTTGCTCCAGGCTTCTGAGCAGGCGGCCTCATTGATCGCTTCAATGTCGAATCGACACGCCTCCGCCGGTCCCTGCAGGCCCACCCCGTTCCCTCCCCGTCGACAATCCAGGGCCGTAGCCCCGTCTCGCTCGTTGATATTATCGCGATCAACGAACAGCGCCATTATGTAAAATCGAGGGCGTTAACTGTAAAGTTTGAAACTTGATCGGCGGCCTGTGATGCGCGTCGATGAGGCGCGGCGCGCAGAATGACAAAGCCCCCCGCCGAGGCTTCGGCGGGGGGCTTTGTCGCGTCTGAACCGAAAAACTTCGCCTATATCGGCTGAATCGTCAGGGCCAGGACCAGAGGTTCGTCCAGCTGCACCTCGTCGAAGCGGTAGGCGATGGTGCGGATGGCCGCCATATTGGAGCGACGCAGTTCCAAATTGCCGGTCTTCGTCAGGTTCAGCGATCGCTCGCCATAGGTCATGCGGGCGGTCTCTGTGGCCTTGAGCGGACGATAGGCGGCGGAGACGGTGAAGCCTCCAGGGCTGTTGCAGGCCTCGATAACGGACCCTGTCCGGCCGGTCTCCGCAACGACGGTCGTGTCGGGCCGCACCCAGCAGGCGACGGGTACGACCGCGCGCAGTTGGTAGGAACCGCCCGCCCTGGGGCCCGCCGCAGCGATCTGCGGCGAAGCGAAGGCCGTCACGCCGGCGGCGACGGCGACAAGAAGCGCACAGCGGCGCAGCCGCATCAACTTGGTCATGGCGTCCTCATGGCTCCTGATTGCCACGAGACCATAAAGGGGGCGCCCTTAACGCCTGCCGATCAGACAGGCTTAGTGCGCGCTTAATTACTATAATGAACCATTGTTTACTTTGTCTCTGCTTGGTGGGGGCTCACGGCGGGAGCTCCTCACCGGGCGATCAGAACTGTCAGCTCGCGCGACGCGGCGGTGAAAAGCCATGACGAGACGTTTAGCGGAAGCTGAATGCCCAGTCCGCGCGATCATGTCTATCCCGGGCGCTAGAAGGTAAAAGGCGCCGAACGCCATCGCGAGCTGAAGAGCGTCGGGCTCTGGCCGACCCTGCTATCCTCGAGCACGAAATAGAGACTTGTTTCTATCCCCGCGCGCAGGGCGTTGAGCAAAATCCAGTAACACAAGATTAAAGTATAGCAGAAAAAGCCGTGGTGGCGGACAGAGAGGAAATCCGCTTTCCTCGTAAATCCAAAACCTTGATGTGTCTAACGGGGTGTAGCCCCCATATTGAAATTCTTTGGGATTTTCCCCGTTTGGCTAACCTGGCGGGAGACGTTTTGGCCACGAAAAACCCCGCCAGCGTTGCAGCGCTCGGCGGGGTTCGAATAGGCTGGGCACAACACTCAAGGCCGCAGGCATCCTACCCACTGCCAGACTCGGCTGCAACGCCGGAGGCTCGACCATGAGCCGCCGTCTCGATCCTGAAAACTTCTGCGCAGAAAAACTCGCTTGGCATAAACGGATCATGCGAGACCCCGCCGTCTCACGGTCCGCCAAATCTGTCGTCAGCCTACTCGTGCACGACCTGAACCCCTGCGTAGGGGGTGCCTGGAGGGGCCAGGACAGCATGGCCGCCAGCCTTGGCTTGAGCGACAGGCAACTGAGGCGTCTGCTCAAACAACTCGAAACCGCTGCTTATCTTCAAATCGAAGTTCGCAAGGGCCGTAGCCGAACCAATATCTACCGCGCCACACTACCCGACGATGCCGCAGAGGCATCTGAAAAGCGGACATCCATGACCGATCAAATGGGAGAAAAGCGGACACCCGCGTCCACTCAACCGGCAAAAAACCGGACACCCAAGTCACGAAAACCGGACATGGACGTCCGACAATTCCCTTATGACTCCATTAGAAGATTTCGCGCCGCCGAAAGCCAGCAGCGGGACGTGGTCGGTACGCCGGCGCAGGTTGTCCCGTTTGCGCAGGCCGACATCCGGCAGGCGGTCGTTCAGGTCATCGGGGAAGCTGCGACGGTGAGCTATTTGGATTGCGCCAGATGGGAGCCCGATGGCCAACGCATCGTCTGCTCCAGTCCTACCGCATTCGGTCGGCTGAAAGACCTTGTCGGTCGTCCGCTTGCTGAGAGAGGCGTGTCCATCGTTCTGCGCTGCGAAGCCACACGCCTTGCGGCCTGATCGGAGCCTTGCGGCGAAAGTCTGCGATATTCACCGCAAATTTCGCGCTGATTGAGTCTTGCTCTTGCGGCGAATAGCGCCCACATTCACCGCATAAGGTGCGGCAAATATGACCTACATCCATGAGCGGGCCGGTTGGCCAAACCTGACTTGGGACGACAGCGCCCTTGCCCAGCCGCTTGCCGCTGTGCGCCATCGCCAAGGCCGGCTGATCGGGCGGATGGAGGCCTTGGGCTTTGCGCTTCGCGAGGAGGCCGTCCTCCGCACCCTGACCGAGGACGTGTTGAAATCCAGCGAGATCGAGGGCGAAGTCCTCGACCGCGAACAGGTCCGCTCCTCGATCGCCCGCCGCCTGGGTATGGACGTTGTTGGTCTGGTTCCTGCGGATCGGGATGTCGAGGGCGTCGTCGAGATGATGCTCGACGCCACCCAGAACTACGCCCAGCCACTCACGGCCGACCGCCTGTTCGGTTGGCACGCCGCCCTGTTCCCGACGGGGCGCAGCGGTATGAGCCGGATCACCGTCGGGGCTTGGCGGACACCAGAAGGGGACCCGATGCAGGTGGTGTCCGGTCCGATTGGGCGCGAGCGCGTCCATTATGAGGCCCCGACCGCTGATCGCCTCGACACCGAAATGACGGCCTTCCTGCATTGGTTCGAGACCGTCACGCCTGACCCGGTGCTTAAGGCCGGTGTCGGCCACCTGTGGTTCGTCACCAACCACCCCTTCGACGACGGCAACGGCCGTATCGCCCGTGCCATCGCGGACCTCGCTCTAGCTCGCGCTGAAGGCACCTCTCAGCGGTTCTACAGCATGTCCGCCCAGATCCGCACGGAGCGGAAGACCTACTACGAAATGCTGGAAGCGACCCAGAAAGGCGATCTGGACATCACCGCCTGGCTGCTCTGGTTCATCGCCTGCCTCGACCGCGCCTTCGACGGCGCCGAGACGATCCTGGCAGGTGTCATGCGCAAGGCCCGCTTCTGGGAAGCCTTGGCCGATCAGTCGCTGAATGAACGGCAGAGGAAGGTGCTCAACCGCCTCCTTGACGGCTTTGAAGGCAAACTCACCAACGCCAAATGGGCGGCGCTGGCGAAGACGTCGTCGGACACGGCGCTGCGAGATATCAGCGATCTGGTGCAGCGGGGAATACTGGAGCGAGATGCCGGAGGTGGGCGCAGTACGAACTATTTGCTCGTCGAAGAAAGCACGCGCCTCTAACTGGCGAAGCATAATTGGCCGAGACTCGTTGGGGCGGTTCGGAGTGCCCGATCGAAGCGCCAAGCGCAGCGTCAACGCAAATATCGCAACTGGGTATTTTTATCGCTTCATGCCGTCGCCTGATTTTCATACATTCAGTGCGGGGGAGTTCAACATTGACCTTACACAATTGCCCACCGCCAAAGGCTGCTCTGGCAAGATGGCTTAGGGACTATCCGAGCGACGTCGATAATTATGGTCACCTTCTGCTCGAGCAAGATTGCGACTGCGACGACGATCTAATCGCCGATTTGGTGGGCTATTTCGAATCCGCGCATACAGACGCTCGCGTGTTCTTCCATGAACAGATGGGCATCGAGCTTCATCCTGATGCGGATGCGCCCGAAGCGCATATTACTTATCCAACCTGTCTGCCGTCGATCACGCGTCGTGGCCTGTTTGGTGAGGTCATGGCAGGCATGCTCACCGAGCATTACGATTATATCGGCAGCCATACTTGGACGATTCCCGTATTCCTCTTCCGTTACCACGAGGATGCGGAGGCCTACCTCTTCGCTCTCGTCCGGGATGAAGAACGCAAACGCGAGGTCTATGGCAGGCGTGGCTCCGATTTCCTCGCACTGGCGCTCAACGATGAGGGGGACATCGAGCGCTTCATCGCGGGTGAAGCCAAGTGGCGGAAGAAGCTTCAGCCCTCCGTTGTCGCTGAGTTGATGTACGGTAAGAAGAAGAAAAACCCGAACACCGAGCAGCTTGAGCACGACGGTAAGGGTATCTGGTTCCAGATCAATCGGGACATCCCAGCGCCACACGGCCTACGACAACTGCAGCGCCTGCTTCGCGAGATTGACCCTGACGGATACTCCGCCGCGATCGCTAGGCTCGACCGTGTGCTGATGGCGAGGAATGCCGAACCGCTGCCACGAACGAACCTGATCCTGATCTCGGGTGGCGACGTGCCTAGCCGCGCTTCCAAAACATCACTGATCCCTTGGGAGGCGGTGCCCCAAGAATACTCGGCACCGCATGACCTGCAGGTAGTCGAGCTCATTCTGAACGATGGCGATGAGCTGATCGATGGCGTCTATGAAGCCTTGTGGGCGATCTGATGCCCGCGAATGATCCGCAGCGGCTCGAGATTGCGAACGGCGCCCGTATCGGACTGGCGCTGGAAAACGAGATATCTGCCAACCAGGCGCGCTCCTATGTCCGCTGCCTCCAGATTGGATGGCAGGTCGACACGATCAGTTGGAACCGCAGCGATTCTGAAGGCCAACTGGCGGATGCGCGAAGCCTGTTGCAGGCAGCCGAGATCTTTGCAGAGATCGAAGGCCATGAAGCGCCACGCGCGATCGACTGCTACCGGCGTGCCGGCGAGCTTCTCGAATGGCTGGCGCGCTCTGCAGACGACATCCGGACGATCGCGCCCATCGAGTTGCTCGCCGGTGCTGCCTTCCAGCTGGGCGGTCTCCCAGCGATGGCGTCAGGCCTTCTCCAGCAGCTCAATCTCGAGGAGGACGGCCCAAAGCTTTTCGCCGCGTTCCTTCAAGCCGATTTCAACGCAGTGCTCGTCCATGCGATGGCCTTCTGGCATCAGAACGAGGACCTGACCTACGCCGGTTCTTCCCTCCGGATCCTTGAAGAAAACAAGGATGACAGGCTCAGTTGGTACTTCACGGTCGAACTCATTCGCGCGCTTGGCCTGTTTGCGGATTCGATCCGGCGTGGGGATGATCGCCGCCTCGCGAAGGCCGCTGCGAAGCTTAAGGCGCTCGATGCAATGGCCGTGCGCACGTTCAGCGACGACGTCTCGCTGCTCATCACCTTGTTGCGGCAAGTCGGCGAACGGTTTGCCGACGCCAGCATCTATCGTTCGGTCCGCGCGCTCGGCGAACTTAACCCTGAGCGAATGCCGCGCATGCTAGCCTTTGCGCGCGACCAGTTCTCGCGCGGGCGCGGAATACTGTGGTCGTCCCAGCGTGCCGGTCTCGCCCGCCTGCTGGAAAACTCGTCATTCGCGCTCTGCACGCCGACCGGATCGGGCAAAACGCTGGTCGCCAATCTCGGCCTCGTGAAGGAACTATTGCTGCGCGATCATGGCGAGGTTGTGCCGTTGGCCCTTTATCTGGTTCCGTCCCGCGCGCTCGCCGGTGAAGTCGAGGCAAAACTAGCCTCTGAGCTCGGTCGTGATCTCATCATTACCGGCCTTTATGGCGGTGCAGACTGGGGCATCACCGATTATTGGCTGAACGCCGACCGCCCAACTGTGCTCATCGCCACGGTTGAAAAGGCCGATGCGCTCATGCGCTATCTAGCGCCGCTGTTGCTCAGTCGCCTCAAGCTCCTGATCGTCGACGAGGCGCATCAGGTTCTACCCGATGACACGGAAAGCGGTCGTAGCGCCTTTGCCGATCATAGCAGCCGTTCGCTCAAACTAGAGAGCTTCGTCGCGCGCTTGCTTACTCAGGCTCCCGACATTGTCCGTATTGCGTTGACCGCAGTCGCCGGCGGGGCTGCCGGACCCGTAGCACGTTGGATGGAGGGTGCCGCGGACGCAGCAGCGATCGGCACGCGGTATCGCAGCACTCGCCAAGTCATCGGGGTATTGGAGACGGCATCGGAGCGGCGCAGCACGATGTTGCTGGAACTTATGAACGGCCGGCCTCTCTACGTTCAAGGCCGTGGTGATGCCCCGGTTTATCTAAACCTTACGATCCCACCGATGGCGCAATTGCCCCCGCAGATGCGGTCCAGCCTCTACCGCTTCAACCAGGTGACCGTTCTTTGGACGGCCCTGCACCTCGCCTCGACCGATCGCCGGATCCTCATATCGCTGGCACAGCAACCCGAACAGACGATGGGGTGGTACGCAGAATCCTTTGACCTTCCGGCGTGGCAGGGACTACCGGCTTTTGCGCCCCCCGAGGGAAGGCGCGGTGATTTGTTCGCTGAAGCCCGGGCAGCCTGCGTCGATTATTGCGGGCCTGATTCCTATGAGGTGCGGCTGCTTGATCGTGGGATAGCGACCAGCCATGGCCAGATGCCGCAACGTCTACGGCGGCTGATGGTGGCGCTGATCGACGAGAAGATATGTCCAATCACGGTGGCTACCGCAACGCTTACTGAGGGCGTCAATCTCCCGTTTGACATCATCTTTGTCACCTCGCTCAAGCGCAGCGCATATGACAACGTCAAGCAGCAGCCGGTCATCACTCCCTACACTCCGGCCGAATTCCGCAACCTCGCCGGACGTGCCGGCAGGCCGGGTGCGACGCGTGGTATGGAAGGGCTGACACTAATCGCTTTGCCCACCACGATAGCCACTACCGCCAACGGGCAGAAACAGACTCAGCGCAATCAGGTGGGTGCACTGCGCGAAGACTATGAGGCATTGCGCGAGAGCCTCCGGCTTGACGAACTTGCGGGCGATGCGACGCTCAGTCCGCTCGCAATGCTACTCAGCGAGCTGCGTCAGAAGGCGCGGATCTACTTCGGGCATCTGACCGACGAGGCCTTTCTGGAATGGCTCGAGCAGATCGCACCCAGCGAGTTGAGCGATGATGCCGGGACCGGCGCGAGCGACGAGCTTTCCCGGCTAGCCGATACAGTCGACGAGCTCGATGCATTTGTGATGACGGCATTGGAGGAACTCAGCCTTCTCGACGCGGAGCTCGACGGGGCGCAGGCCGAGGTCAAGCTCACTGCTCTCTGGCAAAGGACCTTCACCGTTGCCGCAGCAGCGCAGGAGGCATGGCTCGAACAAGCGATCGTGCGGCGCGGGCGGGCAATCGTCGAGGAGATCTACCCTGACGCCGGTGAACGGAGGCGGCTCTACCAATACGGCTTCTCTCCTTATGTCGGTAGGCGGTTCGAGGCGATTGCACCAGCAATTGCCGACCTACTGGCGGCAGCAACTGACTATGGAACCGAGACCCCAACCGAGCGTCTGACGCGGTTTGAGGTCCTCGGCGAGCTTTTGACGAAGGATCGCGGCTTCGGTTTCCGAGTGCGTGATACGGTCGGAGATCAGGAGATCCTTGAGGCTTGGACCAGCGTCCTGAGCTGGTGGATGCGCGCGCCGGGCGGCAAAGTCCCCGAAGCTGGCAGTCTTCGCGCCCATCAGCGGTTCGTCGCCGACAATCTCGAGTTTCGACTGGGAGTCGCGATCGGCGCGGTCGTCGCGCAGAAGTGGACCGTGGGTGCCGGTGATCCGCTCGCCGTTCCGTCACTTGCAGAGTGGAAGGCCACAACGGGGCTTCCTTGGTTCGGCTTCTGGGCGCGTGAGCTGCTGCGCTGGGGAACTCTCGATCCCTTCGTTGCCTTTGCATTGGCTCAAGGACGCGCAAAAACGCGCGAGGATGCGGAAGCGCTGAGACTCACATTCGAACAATGGCTCGCAGATGAGATCGACGCGCCAACCTCCGAAGATCTGATCGATCCGCAGCAGTTTCTGTCGTGGGAACGGAGCCTGCCCGTCAGAGAACGGGAGCGCGCCGAAGCTATACCGGAGGAAGCGGAGTTGACCGGCACGACTGGAGCCATGAAGCGCTACAATGTCCTGCCCATGTCTGGTGAAGACGAAGTGATCTGGCTCGACGCATCTGGCTACGAACTTGCTCGATCGCCGGATGAGTTGGGACTGTATGGCAAGTCCGACCTTGTGAATGACTACGTGCTCGAAGCTGACGGAAAAGCCACCGTCCGCCGCGTGTTCGCACGCTCGCGGCGCCGGTGATTTTTGCATCACCCCGGCAAGGCGGCCACTTATGCTCGTCTGCACTGGGCGGGCGAATGGTCGTTTTACGGGCATTAAGGCATAGGTTGTTGCTCCTTCAAGCCCCGCCGTCGGTCCTCAACTTCTGGTCGCCACTTCGCCGATAGGCTAAGCCCATCGCGGGAGGCGTTATGGCGAACATCACAAGAGCCCGAACGGGCGAGTTTCTGCGCAAGCTGTTTGAAGTGCTGATGGCTGAGCCTGAGGGCGTGCACGCCTCGGCGGCTATCGATCAGGTTCGAGTCGCGACCAAGCTAAGCGACTACGAAGCAGGCTCATATCCGTCCGGCGGTCAGCGGTTCGAGAAGATCTTGCGGTTCGCGACCGTGGACTGCGTAAAGGCCGGCTGGCTGCGCAAGGATGATGGTATCTGGACCGTCACCGAGGCGGGCGCAAAGGCATACAAGGATTTCGCAAATCCGGAGGCCTTCTACAAAGAGGCCTGCCGCCTCTACGCGATCTGGAAGGCTGAGAGGGATGCGACCTCATCTGTCCCGGTCAGTCAGACGATTGAGCCAGAAGCGATCGAGGAAGCCGCTGAGAAACTCAGCGTGACCGTTGAGGCCGCGGAGGATCATGCTTGGGCCGAGATTTCGGCTTTCCTGCACGCGAGCGACCCGTTCGAGTTCCAGGAGATGGTTGCCGATCTCCTGCGCGGCATGGGCTATCATGTCCCCTGGGTCTCGCCACCGGGCAAAGACGGCGGGGTGGATGTTATAGCTTTCACCGATCCGCTCGGTGCCACCGGGCCGCGCATCAAGGTCCAGGTCAAGCGCTGGCAGTCCAAAGTCGATAGCGACGGCCTCAAGTCGTTCCTCGCTTCACTCTCGAATGGCGATGTAGGTCTGTACGTCTGCCTCGCGGGCTTCACAAAGGACGCGCAGGACTATGCCCGCAATCAGGAGAACCGTCGGGTCACCCTGATCGACGCCCGGCGCTTCGTCACCTTGTGGGTCGAGAGTTATGACAAGCTGGCCGATGAGGCGCGCCGTCGCCTGCCTTTAGTGCCCGTCTACTTCCTCGCGCCGCAGGACTGACTGCGCTTCCGCGCCGTCCTGCCCCAACCGAGTTCCGTCTCTGGATTGCTGATGAACCCTACCGAGATCGCCAACGCGCTGGACGCACTGGCCCAGCAGCCTTTCGAGCCCGACACCTTTGGCCTGTCTTTCGCGGAAGCGACCGATAACCCGCAGGCGACGCTGGCCAAACTGCGTAATGGTTCGACTGGCAAGTCCGATGTTCCTGGCGGCATGTTGCTGAGCCGCAAGTTCCACTATGCGCCAGCTGAAGCCGGGCAGGTCGAAGCCGTGCTGGCGCAGCTCGGTGACAGCAAAAAGAACAAGACCGGAAAGCCCGCCATCCTTCTGGCGACCGACGGTCAAACCATCGCGGCGGAGCACCCCAAGTCCGGCGCGACCCTGCACTGCGCATTCGGTGAACTGGGCGCGAAATTCTCCTTCTTCCTGCCGGCGGCGGGAAAGGAGCGGTATCAGGCGGCCGAGGAAAACCCCGTCGATGTTCGGGCAACCGGCAAGCTGGCGCGGCTCTACGATGCTCTGCTGAAGGCTAATCCAGACTGGCGCGCTGACGATCGCCGCCACGACATGAACCTGTTCATGACGCGGCTCATCTTCTGCCTGTTCGCCGAAGACGTCGGGGTCTTCCCGGAAAGCCAATTCTCCTCGGTGCTGTTCGAGTACAGCGGCGATCGGGGTGAACATGCGCGCGACACGCTGATCCAGGCCTTCACGGCCATGAACATGCCGGAAGGCGAGCGGCCCGGCCTGCCGGTTTGGGCGCGGGTGTTGAAGTATGTGAACGGCGGTCTGTTCGCGGGCGACATCGATGCGCCAGTCTTCGATGTCATCAGTTTCCGCTATCTGCGCGACGCCGCGAAGATGGATTGGAAGCTCATCAATCCCGACATCTTCGGCTCGATGATCCAGTCGATCGCGGATGAAAAGGCGCGGTCGGAACTGGGGATGCACTACACCTCGGTCCCCAACATCATGAAGGTGCTGGGTCCGCTGTTCCTGGATGACCTGGACGCCGAGATCGACAAGGCATGGGACAAGCCCGCCGCTCTGCGAGCCCAACTGGCCCGCCTGTCGAAGATTCGCGTCTTTGATCCCGCCTGCGGTTCGGGCAACTTCCTGGTCGTCGCCTATCGCCAGATGCGCGAGCGCGAGTTGCGCATACTGAAGCGGCTGGGTGAGCCTGACCCGAAGAAGGCGACGATGCAGATGTTCTCGTCCGTCAGCCTCGGACAGTTCTACGGCATCGAGATCAACGATTTCGCGGCTGAGACGGCCAAGCTGGCTCTGTTCATCGCTGAGTATCAGGCGAACGCGCGCTTCGCTGATGTCTTCGGGCGGATGCCGGCCTTGCTCCCCCTGCGGGACGGCGGAAACATCGTTTGCGACAACTCGCTCAGGACGGACTGGGAAAGCGTTTGCCCTCCGCCTGAGAACGGGGAAGAGGTGTATTTAGCTGGCAACCCGCCTTTCGTTGGGTTCAATAGTCGTTCAGACGAGCAAGCCTCGGACATGGACTTCGTGCTGAAGGGGCGCCTAAAAACCTATCACCGCCTTGACTACGTTATTTGCTGGTTTGTGAAGGCATCTGATTACGTTTGTGGCCGAGCTTCTGATGCCGCGTTCGTTTCTACAAACTCAATATGTCAAGGTGTTACGGTTGATCTTCTTTGGCCGGAGGTACTGAGAAACGGCATTGTTATTAAGTTCGCGCACCAGCAGTTTTATTGGTCCAACAATGCGATGCACAATGCGGCCGTGTCTTGCGTTATCGTTGGAATTTCAGACCGCGTTGCCGGAAACAGGCGGTTGTTTAGTGTAGACCTCGAGGCGACCGCCTCAAACATTAATGCCTACTTGCTGGACGGCCCCAACCTTACAGTGCGCCCTGCCTCAAAGTCGTTGTTCGGACTGCCAAAAATGGACATTGGAAATATTCCTCGTGATGAAGGATATTTGATACTTTCTTCTGAGCAGCGAGATTTACTGCAGAAAGATTACCCGGAATCTCGTCAGATTATCAGACGTTTCTTGGGATCAAAGGAGGTCGTCCGGGGAATTGATCGATATTGCCTTTGGATCCGGGATGAAGATTTGCCGTTGGCGGAGAATATACCTCCCATTGCTGAACGATTAAGGGCGGTAGCAGCGGTGAGAAGCAAAAGTGATGCCCAGGTCACTCGCGACGCGGCATCAACTCCGCACCGATTTGGACAGATGACGGGCCGAGGAGAGGCCGCTTCGCACTCGATATTGGTGCCTCGAGTTACTTCGGAAAAGCGACCGTATCTGGCGGTAGATCGCGTCGGTAAGGACGTAATATCCTCTGATCTGAATCAAGTTATATACGATGCACCTGACTGGTGCATTTCCTTGATCGCATCTCGTTTACACCTAATTTGGATCGCTACCGTTTGTGGTAAAATGAAAAATGATTTCAGATACTCGAGCACAAACGGGTGGAATACATTTCCGGTGCCCCGTTTTTCTGACGAACAGCTAGATGCGCTGTCCGCCTCAGCGCGTCGCATTCTGAAGACGCGCTACGAGCACCATCCGGCGACCATCGCCCAGCTCTATGATCCCGCGAAGATGCCTGACGATCTGCGGCAGGCACACAAGGACAACGACGATCAGCTGGAGGCGATGTACATAGGCCGTCCCTTCCGAAACGACACGGAGCGGCTGGAGACACTGTTCAAACTCTACGCCGCCAAGACGGCGCAGTAGCAGTCGCATCAGGGGGAAGTCATGGTTCAGACAGTCAACGTCGCCTATGCGCAGACAGGGGCGTCCAAGGCCATCAATGCTTTGGGCCAGCGCCCAATGCAGGCCCGCGCCTACGCCGCGCGCCCGGCCCAGCATCTGTTGCTGAAGGCACCGCCCGCAGCGGGAAAGAGCCGCGCGCTGATGTTCATCGCCCTGGACAAGATGCGGCATCAGGGGTTGGGCAAGACCATTGTCTGTGTGCCTGAAACCTCGATTGGCGGGTCGTTCCGCTCGACCGACTTGTCGTCCTATGGCTTCGAAGCCGATTGGGTGGTCGAGGATCGGTGGAACCTCTGCCTCAGCGGTGTCGAGGAGGCGCCGCAGTCGCAGAAGGTGAAAGCCTTCAAGGATTTCATGAAATCGGATGCGCGCGTGCTGGTTTGCACCCACGCCACCTTCCGCTTCGGTTTTGACGCCGTCGAGGCAGAGGACGGCATCGAAGCCTTCGACAACCTGTTCCTGGCCATCGACGAATTCCACCACGTCTCGGCCGCCGACAACAATCGTCTGGGCGAGATCCTGCGGCGCATTCTGACGCGCGACCGCGCGCACGTCATGGCTATGACCGGATCCTATTTCCGGGGGGACGCCGTGCCGGTTCTGCGGGCCGAGGACGAGGATCGGTTCGTCACCGTCACCTATTCCTACTACGAGCAACTAGATGGCTATGAGCATCTGAAGTCGCTCGGGGTGAACTACAACTTCTACAAGGGCCGTTACCCCAACGGCCTGCCGGAGGTGCTGGACACCCGGCTGAAGACCATCATCCATATTCCGCACCGCGGATCGTCTGAAGCCTATGAGGCCAAGACAACCGAGGTGCATCGCATCTACGACGTTATCGGCACGGTGGAGGGGGCAGATCCCGAGACCGGCTTCGACCTGCTGCGGACGCCGGACGGACGCCTGGTGAAGGTCGCCGATCTGGTTGACGACGGCGCCGACCGGGACCGCGTCAAGGCTGCACTCTCTCGAGAGATCAAGGGGGCGGATGGCAAGCGCGACGACGTCGCCGACCGCGCCAAGGTGGACATCATCATCGCCTTGGGTATGGCCAAGGAAGGCTTTGACTGGGTCTGGTGCGAACACGCCCTGACCATCGGCTATCGGGCTTCTCTGGTTGAGATCGTCCAGATCATCGGCCGCGCGACGCGCGACGCGCCCGGCAAGACGCGTGCTCGGTTCACCAATCTGGTGGCTGAACCGGGGGTCGAGACGGGCGTGGTCGCCGATGCCGTCAACGACATGCTGAAGGCTATCTCCGGTTCGCTCCTGATGGAGCAGGTGCTGGCGCCCAACTTCAAATTCTACCGTCGCGAGGATGGCGATGTCCGTGAGCCGATCAGCATCGATGACAACGGCACAGTGACCATCGGCATCAAAGGCCTGATGGAGCCGCCGACCGATCGAGCCCGCGACATCTGCGAGCGCGACATGCACGACCTGATGGCCGCCGCCTGTCAGGCCATGGACAAGCGCGCCCTGTCGCCGGAAACCGCGCCCGAGGTGGTGACCCAGATGGTGCTCACCGACATCATCGAGAAGCGCTACGAAAACCTGACGCCAGAGGAGACGGAGTCTGTTCGTCAGGATCTCGCTGCTCGCATGAATATTCTGACGCTGGCGAAGCGTGAGGCGCAGGAGGGTATGTCGGAGACGGGCGCTGAATGGGAGGGAGCGCCCCTTCTCGACGGGGCGGCTGAGGATGACCTTCCGAGCGCCCCGAACACTTTGCTGGCGCTGGTGCGCCGCTTCATCAATGTGCGCGAGCTCGACATCGACCTCATCGATAGCGTCAACACCTTCCGCGAGCAGTTCGAGATCACCTCCAAATCGCTCGACTCAGCCCTGTTGGCGAACATGCAGTCGGCGATGGTCGCCATGCGCACCAACATGACAGAGGACGAGGCGCGCACCCTGTGGCCGCGCATCAAGCGCTTCCGCGCCCAAGAGGGACGAGAGCCGAACGTCCATTCCTCGGACGACCTGGAAAAGCGAATGGCCGAAGCATTGGCCTGGATGCGGAACCGGAAGGCGCAGAAGCTGCGGGCTGAGGCGATCTGATGCGCCCCACGCTTGATGAGATATTCGCCGAGACCGACGAGTTCGGCTTGCTGGACGTGAAGCCCGCGGCGGTCGCGCGGTTGGCGGACCATGCCGATGAGGCCGTGCTGAAAGACGTCGAGGCCTTTCACGCCAAGCATGGTCGGATCCCCGATCCAGATGCCGATAGTCATGACGAAATGCGTCTGGGCGTGATCTTTCGGAAGCTGGCGAAGTCGCCTTCGCAGAATCTCCGTGCTCTAGATCGCTTGGGACTTCTGGATCAGACGGGTGTTGCCGTTCGCGAGCCCTCTTGGCGCGACGATCCCGCCGAAGGAGAGGTGCCAGACAGTCTCGACGATATTTTCGCTGACGACGACCTGGATGTTTCGGCGGAACTGTTCGAGCTTAAAAACGTCACGCCGGCAGCCGAACGGCATCTGCCGGATCACCGCGCCGACTTCGTGCCCTGCGTCGATTTCGAGGTCTTTGAGCCGAAATTCCTGGAGATGCAGCAGGAGCTGGAAGCCGGAGACCGGATCGCGACGGCGATCGAGAAACGCATGGTGATCGATCCCTACGAGGGGGATTTCTTCATTCGGAACGGCCTGTTGGCGTTCATCGCTGAAAAATCGGAGATGACCGCTCGCGGAGGATCCAGAGACTATCGGCTTCGCGTCATCTTCTCCAACGGCACAGAGAGCGACCCCCTCGCGTCATCCTTCAGGAAGTCGCTCAACGACGATCAGACGGCCCGCGTCGTGCAGCGCCGTGGCCTGGGCGCTCTGGACCCGGATTGGGAAAGCGACAAACTGGCCCTGTCAGGATCGATCTATGTAGCCCGCAGCCTGTCCACCGACCCCGCCATCGCCGCAGAGCGAAACATCCTGCACAAGATCGGGGTGACCTCGCAGGATGTGCGTCGGCGGATTGCTGACGCTCGCAACGACCCAACCTTCCTGCTGGCTCCGGTCGAAGTGGTTGCGACGTTTGCCTTGCAGAACCTCCCGCGCGCGCGAGTCGAGGAGCTACTGCACCGGTTCTTCGAAGCCGCCAGACCCGCCGAGCTTTTCATCACAGACCGCTTCGGAAAGCGGGTGAACCCACGGGAATGGTTCTACGTACTGCCTGAACACGTCAGCCAAGCGGCCAATCTCCTGAAGGAGGGACGGTTGCATCAGTTCCGGTACGACCGTGGCCAGCAGAAGATCGTGGCGAAGCAGTAAGGTCGCCGAGTTCGGTGGACCGCGCTAGCAGGTTAGGCCCAAGTATCTCCGGGCACGCATAGGATAGTTAGGTTCTGAGCCCATTCCGCGTCGGCCGTGTCCCAACTCGCCGCTGTTGGGAACACATTCTTTTCGATCCAGTCCCTCTGTTTCGACACCTCGACAGCGAGGTGCGCCAAAAGCCCCGATGGCAGTGTGAGCTCGGCTTCCCATGCTCCGGCGGCGCTGTCTTCGAGACGCGTAAGTTCGTAGCTTGCGACGAGGCTGGTGTAGGTTATCCCTGATGGTTCGACATCGAGACTGTACTCCAAGCTCACCGAGGAAATCTGGCGCAAGACATCCAAGAACCTAGTGCCGGAGAAAGCGGGCTCTGCTTCGATCCCATCTCGCGGTTTGAGAAGGACGTAAGCATCTTGGGCCTTGCTTAGAAGGCCCCGCTTTGCGAGCTCGATGAGCAGCGCCTTGTAAGCCATAACCGCTTGGAGCGGCAGTTCAGCCGATGGTGCAGTCACCTTCGCGAAGCCCTTCTCGACAGGGAAAAGCTGTTGGGTTTCTCGCATCACGATACTCCTGATGGTGAAGGAGGCGCCGTCCCGCCAGCCTGTATGTCGTCCTCGATACCGATCGACCATGACCGGAGCATTTCATCGTGCTCGGCCTGAACAACCAGGCGAGCCTCGTCCCGCGTGAGCTGGTGTTTGCGAAGCAGTTGGTCGTAGTCGGTCCGTTCGTGTCGGGCATAGGTGGACAGCACAATTCCCACGGCCTTGCCTAGCGAGACGGGCGGTTCCCAAACCCGCTCCGCGATCGCTGCCCCTAGCCGCTCTCTGAGTTCTGGCGGCAGCCCCGGATGGCGCTGATCCAGATGCGCCAGAACCCGCTCGATGGAAAACTGTGCGGCCTTTTGGCCGCGCTGAGAACGTCCCATGGATTTTATCCCTATCGACCGAGCTCAGGGCCGCGGCGGTCGCGTTGCAGATTGGACTGCACAGGGTTTGCGATGCGCGGGCTCTGTCGATCTGTGGAAGCGACGGGCTGTGGGGCTTCCCGACTCGTCATCAGGCCCTGCTCGTGACCGTTGTTCTCAAGCTCAAGGCTCTTTCGTGCTTGCTCCAAAGTCTGATCCGCGAAGGTCACCTTAAGCCAAGGGCTGCTCGCCGCCGCCAGAACCGTAGCCAGGAACCTGTCGCTTCCTGCGATCACCAATGGTCGGTCTGGAAAGCGATCTGAAGCCAGAGCCAAGGCGAGGAAGGCCGCGCCGTCAGAGACGGTCTCGACCCGCACCTCGCCTGCGCGATCGCTGACCCGGCCGCCGTCCGGTGTTTGATAGGCGACCTGTCCGTTCCGCATCACGGTCGGCATGCGTTGCTGATAGATGATGTCCCGGGCTCCGGCGCGATCCTGCGCCGTGATAAGGTCGCCGCGCGATCCGCCGTTGCGCGCCTTGCGTGATCGAAGCGAGGACAGAGCAGCTTCGTCGCCAGCGGCCGCGCGATGCTCCAGAAAGCCCTTCCATGTCGGCAGGGGATGGGCGGCCTTCGCATCCGCCATGGCCTGATCCCGTAGACGGTTGCGCTCAAGGCAGGCCTTCTTCCGCAGGTGTTCGATCTGTTCCACGGCTCCCCGACGCAACCGTCCGGAAAGGCCGGGCTGGGTGCGGACTCGGTCCTTCTCTCGTCGATAGTGGTCGCGCAGCTGAACGGCATAGTCACGATAGGCTTGGTTCACCTTCGCCAGTGCCGCCGATCGTACCGACATCCTCACCGCGCGCTCCGTTGTGTAGGCTGTGTGAAGTCGGCGCTTCTGGGGGTCACGCCCTTGTGCTTCGCCGTACCGTTGGCGGGAAGGAGCATGGCTGTGTACCGGTCCAGCGTAGAGGCCAAGTCTATCAGTCAGTCTCGTTGCTGACATAGAGCGATCAACGCTGCTGGCCCTCACCCATGCTTTGGTTCCTGTGACGCCGATGGAAAGGCCGGCGCCTCTCGGGCGGATCGTCAGGCCATGCTGGCCGAGCGCCTCGTGAAGCGCCTCCCATGAGCGTGCATGGGCGACGATCGACAGAATGTCGGCCTTGGCGTTCGCCTCGATCCAGCTCGCAAGTGACTGGCGATCGGAGTGAGCCTCCATCTTGATCGCCCGATCGGACCTGCGCGCCGAGGCCATGTCCTGTCCTAGGTTGCGGGCTTGATCGCTGGCGAGGCCGTGATTGTCGAGCTGGAGATCGTGCTTGAGTTCCAGCTCGCGGCACGCGGCCATGAGTTTCGGATAGTCGTAATGCGGGTCCACGTTGCGAAAGGTCGTCGGGTGAACCTTGTTGATCGCGATGTGCATGTGAAGGTTATCGGTGTCGTCGTGAACCGCAGAAATGCGCTGGTGCTCTGAAAACCCGATCGAAGCGACGAGGTTGTCCTCGATATCGCGGAGTTGTTCAGCGGTCGGTCGTTCGCCCTCGCGGAAGCTCACGACCAGATGATAGCTCTTTCCCGATTGGGAGCGGGTGTTTTGCGCCTGCACCAACTCTATCTCGGTGATGGCCATTTCGATGTCGTCATCGGCACAGTTGCTGACGCGAGCGGCAACGACGCGTTCACCTTCTCCGATCCGGTCGACGACATAGCCAGCCAACCGGTCGAAAGCGCGCTGATCGGCGCGATGAGCGATGTCCAGGATGTAGCAACCCAGGCGCTCAAACGAACCGCCTGCTCGTTTGATGTGGTGCGCGATCACAGGGCGCGGACCTTCTGACGGATCTCCTCCGCTACGGTGCCCAACTGGTCGGCGAGGGTTGTGACGTCATCGGCTGACAGACCCTCGTCGTGGCGCTCCATCACCCAGAGCTTGAGCAGGCCGCCGACCTTTCCGAGATCGCCTCTGACCCGGATGAGGTCGCGGGCGATTTCGGCATCCCACTTTGATTTGGGTTCAAAGCCCAAGCCGATCTTGCGCAGGTACATCGACATCGACATGCCGAACCGCGTCGCATTGGCTTTGATGCCAGCGTGTTCGGCTTCGCTCAGCGTAACCAACAGCCGACGGGTTCTCGCCCGGCTCACCGACAAGCCCACTTCTCATCGCTTACTGGGCGTCGATCCGTAGGAGAGTAAGCCGCAAGCCGAAGAACGAAGCTGCGCGAAGTGATATCGGATTGCGTATCCTGCCCTCTAACGCCAGGCGAAGTATGGAAAGCTATGGAAACCGGCGTGAGTTGATGACGGACGGGGCGTGAGGCCGGTGAAGCTGAGCCAGGGTTTTCCATACGTTTCCATATTTTTCCATTTCAGCGCGCCGGTCTGACGGTCCGAAATGGGATCCTAAAGTTCCATTTGCGAGACCCGCATATGATCGTTGACTTCCGATCTGCGCAAGCTACAAATGGCTTATGGCATTGCTTTCCCAACTCGTCGGCGTCTTGGCGCAGGTCACCGGTGACCCGGAACCGGGCATGGTCGTGCTGGCTCGTTCGCTCAGAGAGGCGGGTTACATCACCACTGGGGGGCGCGGGCGTAGTGCCGCTCATATGACCGAGCGCGATGCTGCGGCTATGCTGCTCGCAGTAGCAGCTGGCGGCGACAACACGCGCGCCGCAGATACTCTGCGTCAGGTCGGAAATTTACGTCTTCTCGAAGGCTCGGCGGGGCGCACGTTCAGTGGCGATCATGGGACGTTCCCACTCAGTCAACGACCGGTCGGAACCGGCCTCGAACCGGGCGTCACGATGCTGGATGGTCTGGCGCTCCTCTTGGAGCAGTACGCCAATGGCGAATGTTCGCCTTCGGACCGTGCAGGGGGCGGGGATCGCCGGCCGTCTGAAATCTCATTCATTGTTCGCCACGACCGTTTCGGTTGGTCGGGCGACATCAACGTCTACGTCAGGAGCGGCGAGGACGTGTATCTGCGCTTTACGCAAGACGGACTGCCGCACCCCGCACCTCTCTCGGCAAGCCTGAACTTGGCGGGTCCGATCGACAACGCCACGAGAGCTAAGATCACGTCGATACGATTGAGCGCAATCGCCGCTCATGTCGCCATGAACTGCGTGCGCGGCGTCGATGCCCCATTTGTCCGCAGACATGACGCCTTGGAAAGGGTCGCCGAGGCGAGCCGCTTCGGAGTCCCCGCATCGGCGGCGACGCTTGGCCAAAGAGGTTGACGATGGCTCGTAATCGATCAGAGCTGCCGATGAGCCTCGCCCCGCGCGGACTCTGCCGGGTGCTGGCCAGCCAATACATCGGGGTCAGCGTCTCCAAATTCGACCAGCTGGTTGATGATGGTCGGATGCCGTCCGCAAAGCGGATCGACGGCCGAAAGCTCTGGGATCGAAACGCGATTGATCGCGCGTTTTCGGCGCTGCCCGATGATGGGCCGGACCCGCTCGACAATCCTTGGGATGCTGTGGCGTGAAGGCGAAGCCGAAGTTTGTTTCTGCCTATCGTGACCGTCATGGCGTGCTGCGTTGGCGGTTTAGACGCACCGGCTCGCCACAAAGCCAGACGCGCGCCATCTTCGGCACGGAAGACTGGTGGGCTTGGTATGCTGAATCATCCGAAGCGCGTCCTAAGGCCATTGGACAAGATCGTACGAAGCCCGGATCGATCCACGCGCTCGCTGTCGCCTACTACAGCTCCGCAAGATTTCTTCAGCTCAAGCCGAACACGAAGCACACCTACAAAGGGGTCTTGGACCGCTATCGAGATGTGCATGGCGCAAAGCCATTCAGCCGCCTCGAACCCCGTCACATCCGCCAGCAAATGGATGACATGGCGCGTGAGATGATTGAGCAGGGAAACACCGTAACTCCGGCAAACACCATGCTGAAAGTCCTCCGGTCTGTCATGCGGTTCGCGATGGAACGGGGCCTTATCTCAGTAGACCCGACTATGGGTGTGCGAATGCTCAAGCATCAGACGAGCGGTTTTCACACTTGGACCGAAGACGAGATCGCAATGTTCGAGGCCCATTGGCCCCTCGGTTCGAAGCAGCGTCTTGGCTTCGATCTATTGCTCTACACTGCGCAACGATCCGACGACGTGCGACAGATGACGGTCCATCAGATCGCCCGCGATCGGGTGACGGTCCGCCAGGGTAAGACGGGTCAGTTGATCGATATTCCTCAACACCCTCGCCTTCAGGCGTCGCTTGCCGCGAGCGCCATTGGTCACTTGGTTGTCCTGACCACGCAGCACGGGAAGATGTACACGCCGAATGGCTTCGGAAACTGGATCAAGGATGCCGCAGTGAAGGCGGGCCTGCCGCACTGCTCGGCGCATGGGTTGCGGAAAGCACAGTCTCGACGCTTGGCGGAAGCTGGCTGTTCGACTCATGAAATCGCGGCCATCACCGGCCATCAAAGCCTCAAAGAGATCGAGCGTTACACGCGAGAAGCCAACCGCCGCGGTCTCGCCGACGGCGCCATGAAGCGGGTGGGGTGAGGCACGAAGGCAGAACAAATCTGTCTAACCAGACCGAAGGGGTTAGACATTCCAGCATCTACAGGACTGAAAATGATCGATTATTTGCGCGGGGTGGCGGACAGAGAGGGATTCGAACCCTCGATAGAGTTGCCCCTATACACGCGTTCCAGGCGTGCGCCTTCAACCACTCGGCCACCTGTCCATTCCACCTGAAGCCCGGATGCGTCCGGGGCGGAGTCGTCGGGAGCGGACCGACGGGAGGGGCTGATTAGAGCATGACGACCCCATGGGCAAGCGCCCTTGAAGCCTCCATATAGGCGAAGACGCTGTTTTCGCGGAGTTCGCGCCATGTTGTTGAAGAAGAATGCTGAACTGCCCACGCCTGAGACGGCTCTGCCCGGTCGGGCCGAGGCGTTGCCGACCGATGAGACCCACTTCGTGCTGGGCCATGCGCTGAAGGGACCGCACCCCGAGGGGATGCAGACGGCCGTGTTCGGCATGGGCTGTTTCTGGGGCGTGGAGCGGGTGTTCTGGCAGCTGCCGGGCGTGTGGGTCACGTCGGCGGGCTATGCGGGCGGGATCACGCCCAATCCGACCTATGAAGAAGTCTGTTCGGGCCGTACCGGCCATACGGAGGTGGTGCAGGTGGTGTTTGATCCGGCCCAGATTTCATACGACGATCTGCTGAAGGCCTTCTGGGAGAACCATGACCCCACGCAGGGCATGCGTCAGGGCAACGACCAGGGCACGCAGTATCGTTCGGCGATCTATACCTTGAACGAGGCGCAACAGGCGGAGGCGCTGGCCTCGCGCGAGGCCTATCAGGCGGCGCTGAGCGCGGCGGGGCGCGGGGCGATCACGACCGAGATCCAACCGGCCGGGCCTTACTACTTCGCCGAGGGCTATCACCAAGGCTATCTGGCCAAGAATCCGGCGGGCTATTGCGGCATCGGCGGGACGGGCGTGGTCTGCCCGATCGGCTTGGGCGTCGGGGCTTAGGATGGACCGCGCTGGCGTGGGCGAGGCCTGCCTGGCCTTGCCGGGGGCGACGATGGATCACCCGTTCGGGCCGGGCCATGACGCCTATAAGGTCGGGGGCAAGATGTTCGCCATCATCGGGGCCGAGGGCGGGCTGTCGTTCAAGGTTTCGGACATCGCCTATGAGGTGCTGACCGAGGAGGGGCGGGCGGCGCCGGCCCCCTATCTGGCGCGGGCGAAGTGGGTGCATCTGGCCGATCCGGGCGATTGGCCGGATGCTGAACTGGCCGATCACCTCAAGTCGGCCCACGCCCTGATCGCCGCCAAGCTGACGAAGAAGGCGCGGGCCGAGCTGGGGCTTTAGGCGGCGGCGTTCCGCGATCGGAACCACAGGTAGAGAATCCCCACGGGCGCGATGAAGATCGAGAAGCCCCACAGGAAGAAGTTCACCAGCACCTTCAGGACCATCAGGAGGATGGCGTTCATGAAGAAGACGGTTTCGCCCATCATCACCCGCTTGATCTCGTCCCAGACCAGTTTCGAGAAGGGAAACAGCAGGGCGCCGACGCCGAACACGGCCAGGGTGGCGGCGCGATAATGCATGGGCTTGGCGCCGTCCAGCGACAGCATCATCCAGGTCATGAAGGCCATGAAGGCGGCGCTGAGCACATAGGCGCGGATCAGATAGCGCGGCTGCACCGAGCCGAAGATGCGCTTGACGAAATTCATGTCGGAGGGAGGCTTTCTTACCGGGTCTTGGTTTTCTGTTCGGCGATCCAGCGGTCCATGCGCGCGTCCAGCAGGGCCAGCGGCAGGGCGCCGTCGACCAGCAGGGCGTCGTGGAAGGTCCGCACGTCGAAGCGGTCGCCCAGCTCGCGCTCGGCCTTCTGGCGGATTTCGCGCAGGCGGATCTCGCCGATCTTATAGGCGGTGGCCTGGCCGGGATCGCCGATGTAGCGCTGCAGTTCGGTCTCGATGTTGTGCGGCGACAGGGCCGAGTTGTCGCGGAAGCAGGCGCGGGCCTGTTCCTCGCTCCAGCCCAGCCAGTGCAGGCCGGTGTCGGCCACCAGACGGCAGGCGCGCCACATCTCATAGCTGAGGCGGCCGAACCGCTCATAGGGCGTGCGATAGATGCCCATCTCCTCGCCCAGGAACTCGGAGTAGAGGCCCCAGCCTTCGCTGAAGGCCGTGACCGAGGCGTCGCGGCGGTAATAGGGCTGGTCGGCGGCTTCCTGTTGCAGGGCGACCTGCAGATGGTGGCCCGGCACGGCCTCGTGCACCGTCAGGGCGGGCAGTTCATACAGCGGCCGTTGGTCCAGCTTGCCGGTGTTGACGATGTAGCCCCCGGCCACGCCCGTCGCCATCGAGCCTGAGTTGTAACGGCCGGTGGTGTAGGTCTCTTCCATCTCGACCGGCACCGGACGCACGCCGTAGGGCAGGCGCGGCAGGGTGGCGAACAGCGACGGCAGGCGGTCGTCGGCGCGCTTGGCGATCTCCGACGCCTTCTCCAGCAGTTCCTCGCGGGTCTTGGCGTAGAATTGCGGGTCGGTGCGCAGGAAGGTCAGGAAGCCGGCGAAGTCGCCGGTCCAGCCTGCGGCGCGCATCTCCGTCTCCATGCGGGCGCGGATGCGGGCGACTTCCTGCTGGCCGATCTCATGCACCTGATCGGGCGTCAGGTCGGTGGTGGTGTGGCTGCGGACCAGGAAGGCGTAGAGGTCGCGGCCGCCGGGGCGGTAGACCAGGCCCGGCTCCTGCGGGGCCTTGGGCGCATATTCGTCGCGCAGCAGGTCGCGCCAAGCGGTGCGGCGAGCGGTGATCGGTCCCTCGACAATGGCGCGGGCGCGGGCTCGGAACTGCTCCTGCTGGGCGGCGGGGATGGTGGCGGGCAGGGCGTTGAACGGACGCAGCAGGACGTCGCCCGCCAGGCCTGGCGTCAGGTCGCGCTCGGCCTGGGCCAGGGCGCTGTCGACCACTGACCGGGCCTGGATCAGGCCGGTCTCCAGCCCGCGCCGGGTGTTGGCGATCCCGGCGTCGTAATAGGCGGGCGCCGCCTCCAGGCGGGTCAGCCAGGCCTCGGCGTCGGCGGCCGTGGCAATGCGTGTGGCGGGCGCCAGATAGGCCAGAAGCTGGCCGGGACCGCCTTCGGAATCAAAGGCCAGACGCGACGGGTCCAGTTCGATCCGCTCCAGCTCGCGGCCGATCAGATAGCCGACGAAGGCGTGGTTCAGGCGCTGGGCTTCGTCCAGCGCGGCCGGGTCGATGGCGTCCAGCCGCGCCTTCAGGGCGTTCAGCGGAGCGCGGCGGGCCAGTTCGCCCGCACGGCTGGCGTCGGGCAGGCGCGACAGGGCGGCGCGGTCGCCGTCCATGCCCGAACCGATGGGGTCGGCCTGGCGCAGATAGGCTTCGTAATCGACCAGCAGGGCGTCCAGCGCGGCGGCGGCCGACGACTGGCCTTGAACGACGGCGGCCTGGGCCGGCAGGGCGCCCGCGCCCGCAAGGCCCGACAGGCCGATACCGGCGGCGAGAAGAAGATGACGCATGAACTCAAGCCCTCCCAAGAACTGGCGGGGAGGGGAGCGGACCGCGCCGCTGCGGTCAAGCCTTCAGCGGCACAACTCCAGGAAACGCGCCGCGCGGCCTTCCGAACCCGGCTGGGCGGCCATCATCGCGCGCTGGTCCCCGTTCCACACCGCCAGCCAGCCGACGCGGCGAAAACGCAGGAAGACGGGGTGGGAGGCGGGCGCCGTGGCGACCAGGTGGACGCCGTCGTGCATGTCGGCCGCCTCGACGCGTGCGGGAAAGGTTTCGGTGTCGCCGCCTGATTCCAGGGTGATGGCGCGACGGTTCGGCGTCTGATCGGCGGCCAGGGACAGACCGATCTTGCCCGAGCCGGGCGCGCACATGAGGCTGAGCGGCACGTCGTCGGACTGGGCCAGGCCATAGGACAGGCGCGGCTCGTCCGGGTCTTCGTTCAGGAACCAGTCGTAGCCGGCGACGGGCAAGGGCGCGCCGGTCGTGTTCAGAGGGGCGACGCTGGGGGCGCAGGCGCCCAGGGCGGCGGTCAGGGCGAGGGGGGTGATGAAGGCGGCGGCGGTCAGCCAGCGGTTAGGGCGCATCCTCGTCCTTATCCGGTGCACAGTTCGGCGAAGCGGCGCAGCTTGGACAGATTCGCTCGATCGATCTCGATGGCGGTCGCCTGATCGCCGAGGGCGAGGGTCAGGCGGCCCGAGGCCAGGAAGGCGGCGAAGACGGGATGGTCGGCGCGCAGCGTCGCCTCCAGCCGTCCGCGTCGCGCGCGGGCCTCGACCTCGGCCGTGGCGCCGCCGGAGCGGATGACGGCGAAGCCGTCGGCGCCGGGCGCGTCATGGAGGGCCAGGCGAACGACGCTGGAGCCGGGCGCGCATTCCAGCGTGGTGCGCAGGCGCGGCGTGTCGGGAATCTCATTGGCCAGAACCAACGGTCCGTCGCCGCTGTAGAGGGTCCAGGTCCAGCCCTCGGACGGGCGGGCGGAGCGGGCGGGCGATGCGGCCTGGGGCCGCTCTGCGGGCGGATGCGCCCCGGTCTGAGGGGCCGTCTGCACGGCCAAGGAGAGCAACGTGGCCTGAACCAGGCCGAGCATTGAGGTCATGTTTCAGCCCCCGCTGAGGAAGACGGGGGACTGTGATCAGGCATGTCCCGAAGCGCAATAGCTAAGAAAGCCTTGGACCATTCGCCGCTCAGCGCGGGTGGCGGTCAGCTGGCGGTCCCCGGCCTCGGTCTGGACTGTCATGCGGCCGCCGCGCGCCAGGCCGGTCAGGGCCGCGTCGCCGAGCGGCAGACGCGTCTCGAAGGCCTCGCCGTTCGACAGCGGGTCGATGGGCTGCGGCTCGTGCGAGGCCAGGATCAGGCCCGCGCTGCGCGGCTGGACGTCGCCGTAGACCACGGCGAGGCCGTCGCCGGGCGCGCAGGTCAGCATCAGAGCCAGTTGGTCCGAATCCGGCAGGCCATAGGCCAGTTTGGCCATCGTCCCCTCGTGCAGCATATGCCAGCCGGGAACGGCCTCGCCGCCGCTGCGGGACGAGGACGGAGAATAGGTCGCCGCATGGGCCGCGACGGCGGCCAGGCCCACGGCGGCCAGGATGGGAAAGACGGTTTTACGCATGACAAATCCACTCGCGTTCGACAGATCAAACGCGGGTCGCTTGTTAACGGTTCACGGCTCCGCTGGATCGCGCGCGATTCAGTGATGCGGTGCGGCCGGGATCACACGTTTCGGTGAACGCGGGTCAGAAGGGGCTGAAGCGTTCGACCAGGGACTGGGCGGCGGGCGTCGCCTGCATCCGGCTGATGTCGCCGCGCCCGCCGTAGCTGATGCGCGCCTCGGCGATCTGGCTGTGGCGGATCGTGTTGGCGCTGTCGATGTCCTCGGGCCGGACGATGCCCGCCACGGTCAGCTCGCGCACCTCGCGGTTGGTGCGCACTTCTTGCCGACCTTGGATGACCAGGTTGCCGTTGGGCATGACGGCGGTGACGACGGCGGCGACCGTCAGGTTCACCCGTTCCGAGCGGTTGACGCTGCCCGAGCCGTTGGCGTTCACCGCCCCTTCCGTGCCGATCATGTTCGCCGGATCGAAGCCGCCGGGGAAGGCGCGGCCCAGGCTGTTCTCCAGGCCGAAGAAGTTGGTGACGCCGCCCGAGGCGCTGTTGGTGCGGTTGCGCTGGGTCGTGTTCTGGGTTTGGGCGCGATCGTTGATGTCGATGGCGACGGTCAGGATGTCGCCGACGCGGCGCGCCCGCTGGTCGCCGAAGAAGCTGCGCGCCCCGGTGCGCCACAGGCTGTTGGCGCTGGCCGAGGTCGGCTCGGGCAGATAGGCCTGCTCGACCGGGACCAGGGCGGCCGGATAGCCGATGGGCGCCAGCTCCGGCCCCTTCACCGCTTCGATGGCGGTGGAGCAGGCGGCCAGGCTGAGGGCGGACAAGGACAGGGCGGCGACGGTGATGGGGCGCATGATGGAACTCTCGCTCAACGGGCGGCGAACTGTTGCGGGTTGCGGCGGGCGATCTGGGCGGCGGGACCGGCGACGGCCCGGCCGGGCGCCACGGCGACGGCGTCGATGGTGCGGTTGGACTGGACGTTCAGGATCGGCACGGCCTCGCCCGCCGAGGCGTTGCGGGTCGCCTTGCCGGTGACGGTCAGTTCGACGCCGTCGTTGATATAGGCGACCTCGACCATGTCGTTGCGGGCGATGACCTGAGGCGAGGCCAGGTCGCGCGGACCGACGGGCGATCCGGCGCGCAGAGCGCGCTTGGCTTGGAGACCGATCACCGCCTCGGCGTCCTGGGGGCCGCCTGCGGGGGCTAGGTGCGACTGGACCGAGGCCCAGACCACGTCCTCGGGCTG
>NZ_GL883084.1:150851-156005 GCF_000204035.1 Brevundimonas diminuta ATCC 11568 | reverse complement strand
CCCCGCCAGAAAGGGCGCCGCCTTCGCGCACCACGATGCGGCGCAGGCCGGTCGGATTGCTCCACTCCAGCCCGGCGCGGCGCGCGGCGATCTGGACCTGGGAGGCCTCCAAAACGGCGGTGGCTCCGGCGCGGCGGCCGACCACGACGTTTGAGGCGGCGCCCGCGTCGTCGAACAGCTCGCCCAGGGTGATGCGGCCGTCGTCGTCGACCGGATCGGGCAGCAGATTGACCGGCCCGGCCAAGGCTTGGGTGGCGAGCACGGGGGCGGCGAATGCGGCGACGGCGGCGGCGAGGATCAGGGCGCGCTTCATGGCTCAGACCTTTCCTTCAGCTCTTCACCTGGGCCGAGACGGACAGCATTTCGTCGGCGGTGGTGATGACCTTGGAGTTCATCTCATAGGCGCGCTGGGCCACGATCAGGGCGGTGATCTCGCTGACCGCGTCGACGTTCGACGCCTCGGTGTAGTGTTGCAGCAGATTGCCGTAGCCGACCTCGCCGGGCGCCCCGACCGTGGCCGGGCCCGAGGCCGCCGTCTCCAGCAGCAGGTTGTCGCCGATGGCTTCCAGCCCCGCCTCGTTGAAGAAGGTGGCCAGTTCCAGCTGGCCCACGACCTGCGGCTCGGTCTGGCCGGCGGTGGTGACCTGAACCTGACCCGACTTGGAGATGGAGACGTCCAGGGCGTCCTGCGGAATGGCGATGGCGGGCTCGACCGCATAGCCGTCGTCCGTCACTAGCTGCCCTTCGCCGTTGACGGTGAAATTGCCCGCGCGGGTATAGGCCAGCTCGCCCGAGGGCAGGGTGATCTGGAAGTAGCCCTTGCCCTGGATGGCGATGTCGTAGGTGTTGCCGGTGCGGTTGGGGCTGCCCTGTTCGGTGATGCGATAGACGCTGCCCGCCTTGACGCCCGAGCCGATCTGGATGCCGGTCGGCACCACGGTGCCCTGCGACGAGGACTGGGCCCCCATGCGCTCGACGTTCTGGTACAGCAGATCCTGGAACTCGGCCCGCTGACGCTTGAAGCCGACCGTGTTCATGTTGGCGATGTTGTTGGAGATGACCTCCACGTTCAGCTGCTGGGCGGCCATGCCGGTGGCGGCGGTGCGAAGCGCGCGCATGTCTCAGCTCTCCCTTACGAAACCCGGCCCAGCCGCTCGACGGAGCGGCGTGACAGGTCGTTGGCGTTTTCGATCATCTTGGTGACGCGCTCATAGGCGCGGCTGATCTCGATGAGGTTGGTGATTTCCACGAGGGTGTTGACGTTCGACCCTTCCAGCATCCCCTGGCGGACCTGGGCGTCGGTCGCATCCATCGGCTGGGCGTTGGAGGCGTTGCGATACAGGCCGTCGCCGGACTTCTGCAGCACCGACAGGGCGTCGAAGCGCACCACGGTCAGGCGGCCGACGGGCTGGCCTTCCTGGCTGATCGTGCCGTCGGCGCCGACGCTGGCGGGGCCGCGCTGCGGGTCCAGAACGATCTCGGCGCCGTCGGCCAAGACCGGCAGGCCCTGCTTGGTCGTCAGCCGCCCTTCGGGATCGGTCACGAAGGCGCCGTCGCGGGTATAAGCGGGACCGCTCGGCGTCTGCACGGTGAAGAAGGCGCCTTCGCCCTCGATGCCGAAGTCCAGCTCGCGGCCGGTCTGCTTCAGCGTTCCCTGGCCGAAATCGCGGCCCACGCCCTTGTCCAGCACGAAGCTGGCCGAGGGGCGGATATTGTCGTTGCGGGCGCGCTGGCCCACTTCGGTCCCGACCATCAGCTGTTCGACCTTGAAGCCGGTGGTGTCGGCGTTGGCGACGTTGTTGGCCACGATGTCCAGCTCGCGGCGAAGCGTCATCTGGCGCGACAGTCCGATATAGGCGGCGTTTTCCACGAGCGGGCTCCTTTCGCCGTTTCCCGTCGCAACGACCGTGCCAACAGGGTTAACGCCCGTGGAATGGGGATTTGAGCGGTTTTCGCTCCTGCGGCGCCCGGCAGGATTTGCCGATCGTAAACGCCTCGTTAACCAAAACAGGGCCACACCCGGCATGTGAGGATCGGGGCGGCTTACGCATGCTGAAACTGAAGCTGGGCAAGAAGAAGAGCGAAGCGCCGACCGGCGACGACGCGAACCTGCCCGCCGTGAGCGACGGCGCGCCCGGCGCCGAGGGCGAGGACGGCGAAGCCGCGCCCGCCAAGAAGAAGATCCCCCTGCTGTTCATCATCATCCCGGCGGCCCTGGTGGTGCTGGGCGGCGGCGGGGCGACGGCCTTCCTGCTGATGAAGCCCAAATCCGCCGAGGCGGCGGGCGATCATGCCGCTCCGGCCAAGGAAGAGAAGAAAGAGAAGAAGGAAGGCGGCGGCCACGGGGGCGGCGCCAAGGAAGGCGAGGCGGCCGAGGGCGCGGGCAAGATCGCGGCCGGCCCCGACGGCGTGACCTTCTACACCCTGCCGGACATGATCGTGAACATTCAGTCGGCCGATGGACGCCCGACCTATCTGAAGCTGCGCCTGACGCTGGAGATGAAAGACGCCGCCGTCGCCTCGCATCTTCAGGCTGAGGCGCCGCGCATGCAGGACATGTTCCAGGGCTTTCTGCGCGAACTGCGGCCCGAGGATCTGGCCGGGTCGGCCGGGTCGTATCAGCTGCGCGCCGAGATCCTGCGCCGGGTCAATCTGATCGCTGCGCCGGGCAAGGTGGACGCCGTGCTGATCGAAGAAATGCTGGTCCAGTAGTCATGACCGACGCCCTGGCCCCCGAGACGGAACTGGACCCCTTCGGCGGAGAGGTCGATCTGGGCGCAGCCCTGTCCGAGCGGGTGCTGAACCAGGACGAGATCGACAGCCTTCTGGGCTTCGACATGGGCGGCGGCGACGACGCCGAACGCAGCGGCATCCGCGCCATCATCAACTCGGCCCTGGTCTCCTACGAGCGCCTGCCGATGCTCGAGATCGTCTTCGACCGCCTGGTGCGGTTGATGACGACCAGCCTTCGCAACTTCACCTCCGACAACGTCGAGGTCAGCCTCGACACCATCAGCTCCATCCGCTTCGGCGACTACCTGAACTCCATCCCGCTGCCGGCCATCCTGGCGGTGTTCCGGGCCGAGGAGCTGGACAACTACGGCCTGCTGACGGTCGATTCCAACCTGATCTATTCGATCGTCGACGTGCTGCTGGGCGGGCGTCGCGGCACGGCGGCCCTGCGCATCGAGGGGCGGCCCTACACCACCATCGAGCGGGTGTTGGTGCAGCGCATGGTCGAGGTCATCCTGAACGACGCCCGCCAGGCGTTCGAGCCGCTGACCCCCGTTCACTTCAACCTGGACCGGCTGGAGACCAATCCGCGCTTCGCCGCCATCGCGCGCCCGGCCAACGCCGCCATCCTGGTCAAGCTGCGCATCGACATGGAAGATCGCGGCGGCCGGGTCGAGCTGCTGCTGCCCTATTCGACGCTGGAGCCGATCCGCAAGATGCTGCTGCAGCAGTTCATGGGCGAGAAGTTCGGCCGCGACAACATCTGGGAAGGCCACCTGGCCACCGAACTCTGGACCACGGAAACCGAGGTGCGCTGCGTGCTGGACGAGCAGCAGATGCCCCTGTCCAAGGTGCTGGACCTGAAGGTCGGCGACACCCTGATGCTGAACGTCACGCCTGAGTCCGAAGTGTCGGTGCGGGCGGGCTCCATTCCGCTGACCACCGGCCGCATGGGCCGCAAGGGCCAGCACATCGCCGTCCGCGTCGAAGGCCCCATCAGCACCGACGCCGCCGCCCGCCTCGCCAGGGAGAACAGCTGACATGACCGGCATCATCCTCGACTCCATCCTCATGCTGCTGCTGGTCGCGGCCATCGGCTACGGCATCAAGCTCGAGCGCAAGCTCAAGACCCTGCGCGAGGGGCAGTTGGCCTTCGCCGCCGCCGTGACCGAGCTGAACAGCGCCGCCGGGCGCGCCGAACAGGCGCTGGCCACCCTGCGCGCCTCGGGGCAGGAGACGGACCTGCTGCACGACCGCATCATCAAGGCCCGCGCGGTTAAGCAGGAGCTGGAGGTGCTGATCGCCCGCGCGCCTGCCCGCCCGGCCGAGAGCCGCATCGAGACGCGCGAGGACGAGCGTCGCGCCGCCGCCAAGGCCCTGGCCGACATGGAGCCGATCATGGAGGTCGAGCGCGAGACCGTCCGCGCCTCGTCGGTCGCCCCCTTGCTGGACGACGAGGCGCGCGCGCGCCGCATGGCCTCGCTGATGGAGCGCATCGAGGGCGCCCGCGCGGTCATGAAGGCGCCGTCGCCGAAGCCCGCGCCTGTCCCCGAGCGCGCCTCGCCGGTGATGCAGGCCCTGGCCGCTAACCATGCTGCGCAACAGAGCCTAAACCGCGCCCGCCGTAGTCTGGACGACGACCTTTTCGCCGCCTGATGTCAGCCCCTATGTCCGAGGCGCGGCCTCGGACGACTTGAGGGGCCAAGTGTTTTTCCTGCCCGGCGCGTGGCGCCGAACCGTTCGCTGAGTTTGACCGATGAGCAAGCTGCCCCGCCTTCTGCCTTTGATCGCCGTCGCCATCGGCGGCGTCGTGGCCGTGCGCGCCGCGGGCGTGGCGCCGGAGCTGTTCCAGGGCGCGACCGCCTGGGCCCAGGAAGCGGTCGCCGGAGAAGGCGAGGGAGCCAAGCCCGCGCCCAAGCCCGCCGCCGTCTGCGCCCTGACGCCCGAGCAGTTGGCCCAGCAGGCGGGGATCTCTCCGGCTGAACTGCGGATCATCCAGTCGCTGTCGAAGCGTCGCGACCAGTTGGACGCGCGCGACGCCGACTTCGCCACCACCCTGCCGCTGATGGTGGCCGCCGAGCAGAAGCTGGACGCCAAGCTGCAGGCGCTGGAGGCCCTGAAGGGCGAAATCAGCGCCCTGGTCGGCCAGGTCGATGAGAAGGAAAAGGCCGAGGCTGATCGTCTGGTCGCCGTCTATTCCGCCATGCGGCCCAAGGAGGCGGCGGCCGTCTTCGCCACCCTGGACGACAGCGTGCGCCTGCCGGTGGCCTCGGCCATGCGCCCGCGGACCCTGGCTGCCATCATGGCCCAGATGCAGCCCGCCGCCGCGCGCGAACTGACCGAAAAGCTGGCCAAGCGCTTCCAGGCCCAGCAGTACGCCGCCCGCGCCGCCGCCGCTTCGGCTCCGACTGAGGCTGCGAC
>NZ_GL883084.1:139870-150680 GCF_000204035.1 Brevundimonas diminuta ATCC 11568 | reverse complement strand
CCCTGCGCCCGCCGAGACCGGCCCGCGCCCCTACGCCCCGGCTGCCGCCGACGCCCCAGCCCCCGCCCGTCAGTCGGTGCAATAGGCGACGGTTGTCGCACAGGCCTTGCGCGGCTATTCAGCCTGCTTCGATTTTTCGCGAGACCTTTCCATGTCCGACGCCCTGCCTGACCGCCTCTCGGTCGATCCTGACAGCCCCTTCCACGACGCCGAACTGCTGGCGCGCGGCGTGGGCATCCGCTTCAAGGGCGAGGAAAAGACCAACGTCGAGGAATACTGCGTCTCGGAAGGCTGGGTCCGTCTGGCCGTCGGCAACCGCGTCGACCGTCGCGGCAAGGCCCTGACCGTCAAGCTGCAAGGCCCGGTCGAGCCCTTCATCAAGGGCGAGTGATTTCGAGCCTTTGATTTCGGCCCAGCGGCGAAGCTGAGACTTTCGGTCGCAGTCTTCGCCCGCTAGGGTCCGCGCCTGTCGTTTGAGTCTGGGAGGCGCTCTTGTCGTTCACTATCCGTCTGATGGCCGCCAGCGCTGTGGCGCTCGGCCTTGTCGCCGCGCCGGTCATGGCGCAGGACGCCCGCGCCATCCGCGCCGCCGAACAGGTGCGCGATCAGGCGCTGAAGGGCAATATCGCCCTCGACTACGTCACCCAGATCACCACCCGCTTCGGCCCGCGCCCGGCGGGCTCGCGCGCCGAGCAGGACGCATCGGCCTGGGCGGCCGACTACATGCGCGCCCACGGCTTCCAGAACGTCCGCATCGAGCAGTTCCCCCTGATCGGCTGGGAGCGCGGCGAGGAGAGCGCCGAGATTCTGGGCGCGCGTCCCCAGAAGCTGGTCGTGGCGGCTCTAGGCCACTCCATTCCCACGCCGGCCGAGGGCGTTGAGGCCGAGGTCGTCTTCTTCGACGGTCTGGACGCCTTGCTGGCGGCGCCTGCCGGATCGCTGAGCGGCAAGATCGCCGTGGTCGACGGCGGCCAGATGGTGCGGATGCAGGACGGCTCGGGCTACGGCCCTCTGTCGCGCATTCGCGGCGTCGGCCCGACCGAGGCGGCCAAGCGCGGCGCGGTCGCCTTCGTCATGCGCTCGGCCGGATCGGACGAACACCGGATGCCGCACACCGGCACCACCCGCTATGTCGAAGGCAAGGTGCCGCTGCCCGCCTTTGCGCTCAGCGCGCCGGACGCCGATCAGATCGCGCGGCTGGTGGGCATGGGCGAGACGGTGCGCCTGCGCCTGAAGTCCACCGCCCACACCTATGAGACCCACAGCCAGAACGTGATGGGCGACATCGTCGGGGCCTCGCGTCCGAATGAGATCATCGTCCTGGGCTCGCACATGGACAGCTGGGATCTGGGCACCGGCGCCATCGACGACGCGGCGGGGGGCGCCATCACCCTGGCCGCGGCCAAGCTGATCGCCGAGCAGGGCCGTCCGGCGCGCACGATCCGCGTGGTGCTGTACGGCTCCGAAGAGGTCGCCCAGCCGACCGACCACGGCAACGGCGGCGGCGCCTATGTTCGCAACATCGGCGCGGGCGTCGAGAAGCACGTCATCGCCGGCGAGAGCGACTTCGGCGCCGACCGCGTCTACGCCCTGGGCCTGCCGCCCGGCTCGCAGAATACGGACTTCGCCAAGATCGCCGAGCGCGTCCTGCGCCCGCTGGGCGTGCTGCCGGGCGAGGCCGAGCTGTTCGGCGGGGTCGATATCGGTCCCCTGGCGCGCGCGGGCGTTCCGGTCTTCGGCCTGCGTCAGGACGGCACGCGCTATTTCGACCTGCATCACACCGCCGACGACACCCTGGACAAGATCGACCCGGCTCAGATGACCCAGAACGTCGCCGCCTGGGCGGCCCTGGTGCGCCTGATCGCCGATTCCGACGTGGACTTCCGGGCCGCGCGTGCGGCGCAGGCGTCGACGCGTTAAGGCGCGTCTTGGCGGGATTGAGCGGGCTGGTTATACAGCCCGTCCGGTTAGCGGGCGTGGCGAAACTGGTAGACGCAACGGACTTAAAATCCGTCGGGCGAAAGCCCTTGCCGGTTCGACCCCGGCCGCCCGCACCAGCCGTTCTGACGATCGCCTTCAGGTCTGCGGCGACAGCCGCTCCAGCCATGACATCAACCCGCGCGGTTCGGCGACGGGCGAGCGCCACAGATCGCCGCCGCGCGCGCGTTGTCGTCCGGCCTCGAACAGTCGCTGCATCGTCGCCGTGTCGAAGCTCAGCATCCCGCCCTGCTCGGGCTCGTCCGGGATGGCCGCGACGCTGATGGGCAGGCCCTGCGCCGCGCAGAAGGTCGTGGCGACGCCCAGCGCCTGACGATAGGAGAACCGCAGCATGGCGTCGAAGCTGCGGGTCAGCACCGCCGCGACGTTCTGGGCCGTGGTGCGCGGTTCCGGCTCCAGCACGGTGTTGACCAGGATATGCACCCGGCTGCGCTGCAGGCGCCGTCCGACCCGCTTCCAGCGCAACAGGGCCTCGGGCATCAGGAACAGCGGCGCGGCGACCCCGCCGTCGACGTGCATTTCCTCGAACGGCTCGCCGTCGACCTCGCACGGGAAACGACGCGGCGGAAACAGGCCGGGCAGGCTGGCGGAGGCGGCCAGAACCTCGCGGAACAGGGCGACCGCCTCCTCGCCGCCGTGGCAGGCGATCGTCCCCATGTCCCAGATGCAGGCCTTCTGGCTGTCCAGGTCCGTCGTCGCCACCAGCAGGCGACGCCCCCGGCGATGCTCGACCGCGATGGCGTCTATCAGCGCCTCGTCGACGAAGGGGTGGATCAAGGCGTCCAGCGCCTCGCCCTGGAACAGGCTGCCGGTCAGGGTCGAGGCCAGCCGCCGCAAGCTCAGCAGGTCGGCCGCATGGCCGCCGGTATAGGCGTCGGCCAGCCGCTCGTCCCAGGCCGGTCCCAGGAAGGCGAAGGGCGCGATCAGGGCGCCGGTGCTGACGCCCGTGACCAGGGCGAACTCCGGCCGCGTTCCCGCCTCGGTCAGTCCGACCAGGGCGCCCGCGCCATAGGCGCCGCCCGCCGCACCGCCCGATACGGCCAGCATGTCGAAATGCCCCGACGACCAGCCGGAGCGGGGCAGGGACAGACGGTCCGCCGCCGCCTCCAGCGACGTTTCCGCCTGCTCGACGCTCAGCCGGATATCCTCGAACCCCCGAATGCGCCCGCGGCCAGTCGGGGGCGCAGGCAGCCGTTTGCGCGGCAGAGGCAGGGACGACAAGGGGCGCGGATCAATCACGACGGTTTTCTCGGCTTTCGCGCGGCTTGGGTCAAATGCGGCGCCGCAGTTCCGCAGGGCGAAACTGCGCGGGCGTCCAGCTTAACTGTCTTGGCCTCGTCATGAGGGGGGCGTAGGTGTCGCACACTGATTGTTCCGCCAGGTGAGCCGTTTCATGTTTCGTAGCCGACTTCTCGCTTCCGCCCTGGGTCTGAGCCTCTGCCTGGGCGCGGCTGCGCCCGCGGCGTTCGCCCAGACGGCTCAGGCTGCGGCTCAGACTGCGGCTCCGGCGGCCCAGGACGGCCGCGCCGCCCCGTCCCTGATCGTCACCGTGGTAGTCGATCAACTCAGCGCCAATCTGTTCAACCAGTACCGCAGCCAGTTCACCGGCGGGCTGAAGACTTTGGCCGATCGGGGCATGGTCTCGATCAACGGTTATCAGACCCACGGGGTGACCGTGACCTGCGCCGGCCACTCGACCGTCCTGACCGGCGCCCACCCGGCCCGCAGCGGCATTCCCGCTAACGACTGGCTGGACACGACGACGGGCCAGGAGACCTATTGCCTGGCCGCGCCGCAGAACACCCTGGCCCACGGCAAGAACACTGATAACGGCCCGGTCGGTCCGGAACAGTTGAGCGCCTCGACCCTGGGCGACTGGCTGAAGGCGGTCAGCCCTGAAAGCCGCGTCTACGGCGTGTCGGGCAAGGATCGCGGCGCCATCACCCTGGCTGGGCACAAGGGCGACGGCGCCTTCTGGCTGACCGACAACTTCGGCTTCACCACCTATGTCGAGCCGGGCCAGTCGGCCCAGGCGCGCCTGGCCCCGGTGGCGGCCCTGAACGCCCGCATGATCGACCGTTTCACGCGACAGGCGCCCAGCTGGACCTATTCCAACGCCGCCTGCCGCCGCCTGGAAGGGCAGTGGACCATTGCGGGCCAGACCTTCGACTCCAAGGTGCCGCCGGCCAACTTCCGCCTCGACAACTCGCCGATCCTGGACGAGCTGACCATCGAAGGGGCGATCGAACTGATGGACAGCCAGCAGTTGGGTCGTCGCGGCGTCACGGACATGCTGGGCGTCAGCCTGTCGGCCACCGACCGCATCGGCCACAGCTACGGCACCCAGGGGCCCGAGATGTGCGAGCAGATGCTGCGCCTCGACACGGCCCTGGGCGTGCTGATGGACAAGCTGTCGACCATCCCCGGCGGCGCCATCGTCGTTCTGACGGCCGACCACGGCGGTTCGGACTTCCCCGAGCGCTCGGCGGTCGAGGGCTATCCTCACGCCGGCCGGGTGGATCGCGCCCTGCAGCCGCGCGTCAACGCCGCGCTGAAGGCCCGCTTCGGCCTGGACGCCGATCCGCTGATCTCATCGGCGGGCGGTTTCGTCATCGTCGACAAGGATCGCAAGTCCCTGCCGGAGCCGCTGCGGTCCCAGGTGCTGGCCGCCGCGATCGAACTGCTGAACGCCGAGCCGCAGGTCGCCCTGGCCGTGGCCCGCGACGAATTGCTGGCCGAGCCTGTGCCGAACTCGATCAACCCCGAAGACCTGAATGTGCGCGAGCGCCTGCGTCTGTCGGCGGTGGCGGGCCGCTCGCCCGACATCCTGCGCGCCTGGCAGCCGGGCCTGACCGGCCAGGGCCGCGTCGGCGGCGCCATTTCCAGCCATGGCTCGCCCTGGGATTACGACCGCCGCGTGCCCATCGTCTTCTGGTGGCCGGGCGCCGAAGGGCAGGAGCGTTTCCTGCCGATGCGCACCATCGACATCGCGCCGACCCTGGCCAATCTGATCGGCGTCCAGCCTGACGGCCCGATCGACGGCCGCTGCATGGACCTGCCCCAGTTCGCCAAGGGCCGCTGCCCTACGAAGTAGACGGCGCGAAACAGGCTGCGCGGGCCGTCATAAACTCGTGTTTCGACACGGTGCGACGGCCTTACGCCTTCCGCGTTTCCTTGGCACAAGGGCTTGAGAAACGCCTCTGAGGGGAGGCGTCAGGCCGTCAGAGCCGCAAGAGGAAACCCGTTCATGCAGAGAGCCCGCCGCGCGCGCATCGTCGCGACACTCGGACCCGCCAGCCGTGCGCCGGGAACGGTCAAGGCGCTGGCGCAGGCCGGGGTGGACGTCTTTCGCCTGAACTTCAGCCATGGCTCGCACGACGACCACGCCGCCGCCCTCAAGGCCGTGCGCGGGGCCGAAATGGCGCTGAAGCGGCCGCTGGGCGTATTGGCCGACCTGCAGGGGCCCAAGCTGAGGCTGGGCCGCTTCGCTGATGTCGAGATCGAGGTGAAGCCGGGCCACCAGATGCGCTTCGACCTGAACCCGGCGCTGGGCGACGAGACGCGGGTGCAGATGCCGCATCCGGAAATCTTCAAGGCGCTGCGGCCCGGCATGCTGCTGCTGCTGGACGACGGCCGGGTGCGGCTGCGCGTGGGCGAGCGCACCGACGAATGGTGCGACGTCACGGTCGAGAGCGGCTCCAAGCTGTCGGACCGCAAGGGGGTGGCCGTGCCCGAGGCGGTCATTCCGGTCTCGGCCCTGACGCCCAAGGACCGCGAGGATCTGGCCTTCGCGCTTCGTCTCGGCGTCGACTGGGTGGCCCTCAGCTTCGTGCAGAAGGCCGAGGACATGGCCGAGCTGAAGCAGATCGTCGACGGCCAGGCCGCCTGTCTGGCCAAGATCGAAAAGCCCCAGGCCCTGAACGATCTTGAGAGCATCCTCGACTACTGTGACGGCGTCATGGTCGCGCGCGGCGATCTGGGCGTCGAGATGGAGCCGGAAGAGGTGCCGGTCGCCCAGAAGAAGATCCTGCGCGCCGCCCGCCAGCGCGGCGTGCCCGCCATCGTCGCCACCCAGATGCTGGAATCCATGACCAGCGCTCCGGCCCCGACCCGCGCCGAGGCGTCCGATGTGGCCAACGCCGTCTATGAGGGCGCCGACGCCCTGATGCTGTCAGCCGAGACGGCGGCGGGCGACTATCCGTTGGAAGCCGTGACCATCATGAACCGCATCATGGAGCGGGTGGAGCGCGATCCCCTGTGGCCCGGCCTGATGGACGCCGAACACGCGGGCATGGACATCCACGACGTCGACGCCCTGGTGGCGGCCGCGCGCAAGGCGGCCGAGGCCTCCTCGACTGCCTGCATGGTGGTGTTCACCACCCTGGGCGGCACGGCGCGGCGAATGTCGCGCGAGCGGCCGCTGCAGCCGGTTCTGGCCCTGACGCCCAAGCCCGAGACGGCGCGTCGCCTGGCCCTAGTCTGGGGGTTGGAGCCGCGTCTGGGCGAACAGCCGACCTCGCTGGAAGGCCTGACCGACGATGCGGTCGAGGCGGCTATGCTCTACGGCCTGGCCGAGCCGGGCCAGCGCATCCTGATCCTGGCCGGAACGCCCTTCGGCGCGCCGGGGGCCGCGAATCTGTTGCGTCTGGCCCATGCTCCGGCCCATGCTGCCCCCCGGCAACACGGGGCGAAGCGCGCCCGCAAAACCTGACGGGGCGGAATGATCAAATACATCGGCTCAAAGCGCGCGCTTCTGGGCCAGGTGATCGGCGCGGTGCGGGCGGCTCAGCCGCAGGGCGGGACGGTCTGCGACCTGTTCTCCGGCACCGCGCGCGTGGGCCACGCGCTGAAGCGCGAGGGCTATCGCGTCTGGTCCAATGATCACAACGCCTATGCCCATGCGCTCGCCACCGCCTATGTCCAGGCCGACCGCGAGGTCCGGGCCGAACGGGCCGAGGCGGTGCTGGCCGAACTGCGCGCCGTGGCGCCCGCACCGGGCTGGTTCACCCGCACCTATTGCCAGGAAGCTCGCTTTTTCCACCCCGACAACGGCGCCCGCATCGACGCCATGCGCGAGCGCATCGAGGTCATGGGGCTGGAGCCGGAATTGAAGGCGGTCGTCCTGGTCGCCCTGATGGAGGCGGCCGACCGGGTGGATTCCTCGGCGGGCCTGCAGATGGCCTTCATGAAGCAGTGGGCGCCGCGCGCGCTGAAGCCGCTGGAACTGCGCCTGCCGGACCTGCTGCCCGGCGTGGCGGCGGGCTCGTGCGTGGCGACGCACGGCGATGCGGTCGAGATCGCCGCCGAGGTCGAGGCCGACCTCGTCTATCTGGACCCGCCCTATAACCAGCACTCCTACCTTGGCAACTACCACTGCTGGGAAAGCCTGGTGCTGTGGGACAAACCCGAGACCTATGGCGTGGCGCGCAAGCGGGTGGACGTGAAGACGCGCAAGTCGGCCTTCAACAGCCGGCCGGGCATCGGCCCCGCCCTGCAGACCGTCATCGAGCGGCTGAAGGCGCCGAACCTGATCGTCAGCTTCAACGACGAGGGCTATCTGAGCCGCGATGAGCTGACGGCCATGCTGTCGGCGCGCGGCCACGTCCAGGTGGTCGAGATTCCGCGCCCCCGCTACGTCGGCGCCCGCATCGGCATCCATAACCTGAAGGGTCAGAAGGTCGGCTCGGTCGGGCGGCTGAGGAATGTGGAATATCTGTTCGTGGTCACGGATCGGCCGATCGAACTGCCGGTCGCCGCCTGACGGGAACGAAAGCCGGGCGCACGCCGTTTGTGCCGTATGCGTACGCTTTCTAGTCTTCCTCCCGCCGCTTCCCGCTTTGACGCCCGTGGTTTTGACGCTGCGCGTTTCGACGCCCAGCGGGAGGCCGCGCGTCCGGTCCGCCCGTCGCCTCGGCGCGGGCGTGGGCTGGACAGCTGGACCATCCTGCTGATCGGCGCGATCGCGGCGGGCCTGATGGGAATGCTGCTGGGCGGCGCCCTGTCCGTCTGATTTTCGCTTAAGCGGCGTCCAGCAGGGCCTTGATCGGCGCCCAGCTGCGCCGGTGTTCGGGGCAGGGGCCCAACGTCTGCAGAGCCTTCTGGTGGATGGGGGCGTTATAGCCCTTGTGGCTGGCGAAGCCGTAACCCGGATAGGTCGCATCCATCTCGATCATCAGTCGATCACGCGCCGTCTTGGCCAGGATCGACGCCGCCGCGATCGACAGCGACCGGCTGTCGCCCTTGACCACGGGCGTCACCGCGCACGGCAGCTTGAAGCGGTAGTTGCCGTCCACCAGGGCGTGAACCGGCGCATGGGCCAGGGCCTCGACCGCGCGGCGCATGGCCAGGCCGGTGGCGTGCAGAATGTTCAGCTCGTCGATCTCCTCCACCGAGGCGAAGCCGACGCCCCAGGCCAGGGCGCGGCTCTTGATGAGCGGCTCCAGCGCCGCGCGGCGCTTCTCCGTCAACGCCTTGGAGTCGTCGATGCCCGGCGGCAGATCGTCCGGGTTCAGGATCACCGCCGCCGCCGACACCGGCCCCGCCCACGGCCCGCGCCCGGCTTCATCCACCCCGCAGACATGACCGTTCCAGGTCGCGCGCGCCTCAAGCTCCAGCATAAGTGTGGGGAAGGGGCGGTCGGTCTTGGCGGTAGCAGTGCGGGCGAGCATCAGGCGTCAGTGCCACGAACCGGAGCATGGGGGAAGGAGTTGCTGCCGAGGGGTGGAAAGCGGACGTAGGCCATGCTCTCTAACGGCATGACAGATTGGATAGAAGTTTACCGCCCTGTCTTGGGGGAGGAAATCGCGGGTTTGGTTTGGATGCCGATCACCGCCGATACGCCGCAACTCGCCTCAGAACTGCAAATGGCGTCGTATTCGTTTTCCGGTGCAGCGTTTGTCCGCTTTGCCAGCCAGGATGCCATCAACCTTTCTTGGCGGCAGGTAGAGGATCGTTTCATCCTGGCGACAGCACAGGATGCTGCATGGGTCGCGCATTCACTGGATCGCATTCAGGCTGCTGGCGATCTTTGGATTGGTTTGATCGGCTCGACTCTCAGGTCGGTTGAACTTTTCACCTTGCCTGACGACGAACATCGGCGGGTTGTAGGGGTCAAACACCGAACGACCAACAGCTCCTTTTGGGTAGGGACGGGCGGCAAAGACTTCGTCGGCGACCAAGATGACCTGTGGGTTGGGGTGGATCGCGATCCGTCCAATTACAGCGAACTCGTCAGCTTAGGTGTTGTCGAACCCGAGGCCCGCTAAGGGTCTTAGGCGGACAATCGCGAGTGTCCTGAAATCAGTCGTTGGCGGCGCCCATTTCCCACCTCTCCATGCCGGAAGCACGTCGTCTGGTGGTCGTTCACCATGCCGACCGCCTGCATGAAGGCGTAGGTGATGACCGGGCCGCAGAATTTGAAGCCGCGCGCCTTCAGGGCCTTGGCCATGGCGAGGCTTTCGGCGGTCTGGGTCGGGGCCTCGCGGAAATGGTCCCACTGGTTCACCAGCGGCTGGCCGCCGACGAAGGACCACAGCCAGGCTGAGAAATCCTCGCCGCTATCCCTCATGTCCAGCCAGATGCGGGCGCCGCCGATGGCCGCGTCGATCTTGGCGCCGGAGCGAATGATGCGCGGGTCGGCCAGCAGGCGCGCGCGGTCCGCCTCGCCGTACCGGGCGACGATCTCGGGGTCGAAGCCGTCGAAGGCCTCGCGCATCCCCTCGCGCTTTCTCAGGATGGTGATCCAGGCCAGCCCGGCCTGGAAGCCGTCCAGAACCAGCTTCTCCCACAGGGCGCGGGCGTCGTATTCGGGCACGCCCCATTCGGTGTCGTGATAGGCGATGTAGAGCGGGTCCGTCGTCCCGCACCAGCCGCAGCGGCCTTCAGCCTTTTCGGATTCGGTCATGGCGCGATGTTGCTGGAATGTTCTGGCAGCGCAAGCGAAAAGGCCCGACGTTTCCGCCGGGCCTTCATGGGGTGTTGCGGGGCGTCCTACAGGCGCTCGACCGTGAACCCGCGCGCGGTCAGCATGTCGATGATGCTGTCCTGATCGGCCAGGTGGGCGACGCCGACGGCGACGAAAGCCGTGCCTGAACCCTTCATCATCGCCTCGATCTGGCGGGTCCAGTCGCTGTTGCGGTCGATCAGGGCGGCGCGGTGGATGTCTTCATGCACGTCGCGGGTGTTGGCGCGGTTCAGACGGCCCGTTTCGGCGATGTCGCCTTTCAGCCAGGCGGCCACGGTTTCATCCAAGTTGGCGACGATGCGGTCGGTGTTGCGGACAAAGTGGTTCAGATAGGCGACCTGGGCCTCTTCGCTCATGCCTGCGATCAGGCGCACCTGGATGTCGGCGGTCTCGAAGCCGTGCAGCGCCTTGCCTTCCGACCGGGCGCGATCCATCAGCGTCTTGTCGACGCCCGCTTCGGATCGATAGCCGGCCTCGGTCGGGCCGGACATGGAGATCATGAAGGCCGCCAGCCAGGGGCGGTAGGCGTCCAGGGCGGCCGCGCTGGCGCCGTTCGCCTGGGCGACCTTGTCGAAGGCGGCGAAGTCCTCGGCCGACAGGACCGACGACAGGGGGCGAGACGGATCGACGCCGTGCTGCTGGATCACCGGCATGACGACCGCCTGATCGTCCTGGTCGGCGATCTCGACCCAGATGTCCGAGGCGCTGGCGAAGGCGGCGTCCACCTTGTCCGAGCCCCAGGCCGTGCCGGGTCGCAACAGATGGACCGTGCCGAACAGATAGACGGTGGAGTCCGCGTCCTTGACCACCCACAGCGGCGGGCCGGCGCCCTCGGCGCGGGGATGGGAG
>NZ_GL883084.1:136649-139368 GCF_000204035.1 Brevundimonas diminuta ATCC 11568 | reverse complement strand
GGTTCACCCCTGCGAGGGCGGCGATGACGACGGCCGCGCCGCCGCCGATGAAGCCCAGGTTGCCGCCCCACCACCAGGCCCATTTGTGGGCTTCCTTGGCGGCCTCATCCAGCGCGCGCCACCAGTAGAGGGTGTGCAGGGCCAGAAAGACGGCCAGCCCGGCGGCCAGGACGACGACGCCGATCGACGGCGCGCGGCCCCAGGCTTCAGGCCAGAACGGCGTGGCGGAGGCCGCGCTGACCCCGACCACGGTCAGGGCGCACAGGACGACGGTCAGGTCGTCCAACTTCTTCTTGTCGGCGGCGACGGCGCCGGCGGCGGTGGTGATTTCGGTGTTCATGACAAGCTCCCCTGTCGTGTTGACAAGTGAGCTTTACCAATGAGGTCGTGTTTTCGTCAAGCGACTTTTACATCGCGACAAGCATATTTTCCGTTCTGTCGGATTTTCCCTTACAAATCAGGGATCCAGTCAGGCTTCTCGACCCGCACGGGGCGGCCCTCGACGGTCAGATCGCCGTCCATGCGGTCCAGCCGCATCAAGGCGATGGCGCGTCCCTCGGCGCCGGTCATGACTTCCCCCGCGCGCAGTTCGCCTTTCAGCACCTCGACGCCGCGTTCGGGAGCGGGGCCCTCGAAGGTGATGGCCATCATGCGGTTCTTGATCGTGCCGCGCCGCTTCATGCGCGAGGTCGTCTCCTGACCGATGAAGCAGCCCTTGTGGAAGTCGATGCCGTTCAGCAGGTCGAAGTCCGCCTCGATCGGATAGGTCTTGTCCATCAGGGCGTCCTGGGTCGGATCGGGCACGCCCAGGGTCAGGCGATGCGCCTGCCAGTCGGCCTCGACCGCGTCGGTCTCGCTCTGATCGCCCCAGCGACGGCCGCCCAGGCCGGGCAGGCGCGGGTCGGCGACGAAGCCCTCGGGAACATCCACGCCCCAGGCGACGAAGACCGCGTCAGGGATGGGCATGACCTCGACTTGGGCGCGCAGCTTGTAGAGGCTCAGCCGCTGGACCAGGGCGTCGCGCCGCTCGGCCGCGACGTCCAGGACGACGCCGTCCTCCTCGCCCCAGATGAACAGGTCGAACAGCAGCCGTCCCGGCGGCGACAGCAGGGCGCCGAAGCGAAGCTCGCCCGGCTGCAGGGTCTCCACGTCCTGGGTCAGCAGATTGTGCAGGAAGGGGCGGGCGTCGGGGCCGCTGACGCGGATCAGGGCGCGACTATCAAGACGGGCGATGGACATAAGGCCAAGATAGGCAGGCGGGGCGTCGTCCTCCAGCCCGGCCGCCCTCCTTAAGTGGAGCAGACGCGAAAAAGGCTGCGGGACGTCTCCCGCAGCCTCTCGAAGATCGGCGCCTGTCCGGCTTACCAGCGGCGGCCGTTGTGGTCGCGGCGCTCATAGCGGACCTTGGCCGACAGGGCGTCGTAGCGGCGATCCAGCTCCATGCGTTCGCGGCGGCTCAGGCCGTCGCGCTGATAGGCGCGCTCCAGCCGCACCAGGCTGTTCAGTTCGCTCTTCAGGCGGCTGGCCTCGCGGACGCTGAGCTGGCGGGTGTGGACGCCCTGGTCGATGCGGCGGTCCAGATTGTATTTGCGCTGGTGGATCGACCGCCAGCCGTCGTGGCGGCTCTCGTAGACTGGCGCGTGGCGATAGGATTGCGCGGCGGCGGGCAAGGCGGCGCTGATGGCGACGGCGGCCGTCGTCGCGGCCAGGACGGGGATCATCAGGGTTTTGAACTTGGCCATGGTCGGGCTCCTTCATCTGGACGCAACCGATCGGCTGCGTTGACGCCAGATGACCCCGCCGCGCCTGAGCCGCGTCTGAACGGCGCGCTTCAGATAGGGTTCATCAGCGTGACATTGTGGTCATGCTGGGCGGTTCGCGTGTGAAACCGCGACGGAGATTCCATCCCTCGACGTTCCTCTTTGGACTGAACGCCGGTAGACTGCGCGTTCAGCCGCTGTTCAGAGGCCCTGGTTTAGACCGCGATCCATGATGCGTATTCGAGCCCTTCTTTTGGCTGGCCTGATCGCCCTCGTCCCGTTGACGGACGCGGCGGCTCAGTCGCGCGGCCGCGACCGGGATCGCGACGATGATCGCCGGGAGCAATTCCGCAGCTCCTCCGGACCGAACTATCCGGGGCAAGGCCTGCGCGACATGCCGCGCGGCGACAGCGGCCCGCGCGCCAATCCCGGCGACGTGGCGCGCCGTGTCCAGTCGGGCCGTCCCGGCCGGATGCTGGGCGTGCAGGAGCGCGGCGGCGACTATGTGGTGCGCTGGGAATATCCGGGCGGCCGCGTGTCGGACATCCAGGTTGACGGCCGCTCCGGCCGGGTTCGCGGGGACGACTGAATGCGGGTTCTGCTTGTCGAGGACGACGTCGATCTGTCGCGCCAGCTGAAGACCGCCCTGACCGACGCCGGATACGCCGTCGACCACGCCCCGGACGGCGAGGAAGCCTGGTTCCTGGGCGACACCGAACCCTATGACGTGGTGGTGCTGGACCTGGGCCTGCCCAAGATCGACGGCGTGTCGGTGCTGGAGCGCTGGCGCCGCGAGGGCAAGGCGACGCCGGTGCTGATCCTGACGGCGCGCGGCGCATGGTCGGACAAGGTGGCGGGCTTCGACGCCGGGGCCGACGACTATCTGACCAAGCCTTTCCATACGGAAGAACTGCTGGCGCGTCTGCGCGCCCTGCTGCGTCGCTCGGCCGGCCATGCGG
>NZ_GL883084.1:130927-136010 GCF_000204035.1 Brevundimonas diminuta ATCC 11568 | reverse complement strand
CGCCGCCGCCCGCGCCGCCCACGGCCTGGGCGAGCGCACCACTGTCGCCGAGGTGCTGGACGAGATGGCCGTCATGCTGGAGCGGGTGTTCGAGACCAAGGGCGTCGAGATCGACTGGCGCGCCCCCGACGACCTCGCCTTTCTGGGCGAGCGTCAGGACTTGCAGGAGATCTTCGGCAATCTGATCGAGAACGCCGCCAAATGGTGCCGCCGCCGGGTCCGCATCTCGGCCGGGCCGTCGACGCCGGGCCAGATGATCGCCGTGGTCGAGGACGACGGCCCCGGCCTGCCCGCCGACCAGCGCGACACGGCCCTGAAACGCGGCACCCGCATGGATGAGGACACGCCCGGCACGGGCCTGGGCCTGTCGATCGTCGACGAACTGACCCGCGCCTACGGCGGCCGCGTCACCCTGGCCGACAGCGACATGGGCGGCCTGAAGGTCGTGCTGGAGCTGCCCGCGGCGGAGGGGTGAGGGCGAGGAAGCGCGGAGGGCCCTTCGCTAAGGGCGAACCGCTAGGCGCCAAGTTGCGACCAAGGCGATAGCTTTTCGTGCGATGTCCAGCCTGTGCTCGTCGCTGGTTTCGAACTCGATCCGATCACGTTCGATCTCTGAGAGATACTCGGCGATCTGTGTTTCTGTGGAGCCGGATCGCACCAACCTCCAGAATTCGGGCAGATAGGCTCGATATTCATCGTCAGCCGATCCCTCCATGTCCGAAACACCAATGGGATCCCACTGACGAAACAAGAGGCGATCCAGAGTTTCGTAGGCGCACGCATCTTCAGCGCTGAATTTCGTTCCCATGGGGTCAGCTTGCAGTCCAGAGCTTATGTCCGCAACGGGTGGGAAGCAGACGCTAACGAACTTCCCATCGAGCAAAGGCGTAGTAGCTATCACCAGCCGGGGGAAAGCTGCCATCGGTGCACTGCGCAGTCGCTCTGAGCTGAACGCGCGTCGCCCATGCGCCGAACGAAGAACCCGGTTCCGACTCATCGACCAGACTGCACGCCGTCGTTACGCCACCTTCGCCTAGGTCGCATTTCAACAGCGCCCATCCCTTGCCCTTCCCATCGATGGGCATCGTCGTCACTAGGCTTTGCGGCACTCGCCTCCGGAGCTCGGCAGGGCACCAAAGCCGAGATCCTGTCGCTAGGTCACGCTCGGATAGTTCACAGACGGCAGGTTCAGGCCGCAGTGCGGCAGGCGGTGCAGATTGATAGACAGTGAACAACATCGTGGCGATGATCATCGGTTCTCCTAAGTTCAATTCGCCAAAGTCCGCTAAGGGTGGTTAGCGGACTCCCCCATCCCGTTGGGGTGCCACAGCTCTGTAGAGCCGATCCTCTTGTCCAAAGATGATGCTGATACTGCGGGGGCCGCTTCGTTCGCTGCAGTCGAGCACTACGGCACGCTCACCAACCCACAGCGCTCGACCTTTGCAAGAAGGGATCGCGGGCTGAAGATAGAGTTGGGCGTCGGCGGAATAGCCGCGCGCCTCATACCTCTTCACGGTGTAGGCGACTGTCTGGCCCAAGGTGAGGGCGGCGAGGATAGCGGCGGCGATGGCTGCGATGCCGGCGCGCAGGCTCCTTTCTCTATGAAAACGCAGAGCGGGTTGACCGAGCAGACCCACCAGCACGAAGCCGCTCGAGGACACCGCAGCCGCTGCGCCTTGGTCGGCTTCGCCTTGGGATAACCCCCAGAGGCCCAGGGCGAAAACAAGGGCGGCGATGATGAGCGCAATCCGGCCAAACCAGCGCAACCGCCCTCTAAAACCTCCGATGACCCTAGCGGCCAGCAGCGCCATTGCCAAGGGAATGGCAAAGAAGAGAAGCGACAGACCCGACATTACGACGTCAGTGACCGTTGCGAGTTGGAGGAAGTTCAGACCCCAACGATCAAATACCGCCTGATTTGCGAATATTGACACGGCAAACGATGCGGCGGTGACGACGGAGAAAAACTCAGTCAGCCGTTTGGCAAGCTGAAATCCTCCTGATCGACTAACCGGGACGCTGGTCGGCGCTGCGGGCTTCCTGACGTCAGATGCTACTTCCCTGCCTTGCTGCAACTGGTCCGTCATGATTTCCCCGATCAATGAGGAATGGTAGCCGAAACTGCGGCGCTATGAGAAGCGGGATCGACCGGTTCATAAGTGGCGACGGGTCTGACGACACTCGATTTATTACAACGTCAAGCCATCCCGATGAGCCGCTCGACGAAGTGGTGGCTTTTGCCACGGTGTAGTGTGCCAACGCCGACGGCGCCGCCGACATCGTCCGAATGAGAAGTCCGCAACGGGTCGTGAACCGAAGTTCGCTTAAGGGTGGGAAGCGGTCATCAATCTGCTAGTTTCGTCGTCGCGTTGGGGGGCCGGATGGAAAGACGCATCGGTACTGTAGGCAAGGCCTCGGCAGTCACCGCTTCGCTGCTATTAATCGTGACAATGGTCGGAATAGCTCTCCCTGTTCCGGGGCAGAGAATGGATGGTCCGTTGGGGGCAGATTGCATGCTCATGGCGCAGGCGTTGCGCAGCACGCCTCCTCCTTATCGCGTGATCGGTTCAGATCGTGCCTGCGACTGGCGGGGCTTGGGGTTCCCACATGCCGTGGCATACGAACAACTTGCTCCTGGAACGGAGAGCGGGGGCAGCACAGTCGAAGCCCCGAGATACAGCCTTGGTGGTTTTAGAGCTGAGGTCGGAGTTGGTGTGGTTCTGGCGGCGCTTGCCGGCTCGGGGCAGGACTGCACTTTTTACCGCTTCTGGGGCATGTGGCATCGCGCAAGGTGCGTGGATACTTGGATAGCATAACGTCGCTAAGCGTCATGAAGCGAAGTTCGCTTAAGGGTGGTTAGCGGACCCGATGGTCAGTCAGAAACCAAGCGATAAGTGGCGTGGCTTTCGATCCATTCACCCTGACGCCGATCTTTCCAGACCTTCGGCTCGGGAGTGAAATCGCACAGTTCGACGTGCACGGTCTCGGTCGGCTCCCATTTCGCATCGGCATACCGAAGCTGGAGCACGACCGTCGAACCAGACAGGCTTTCGCCACTGATTGGTTCGTCGAGCTGGACCACGACGGCACGCGATCCATTCTGACCCGGTAAGAATTGGGTCACTGTGCCAAGAACCGATGCTCGACCGGACAGCCAAGCGGAATTGGGTTCATAGCCGCCGCCAAGCTGCAAACGGTCCCCTATAGTCAGGCTATCTTGGGTAGACATCGGGGACATTGGATTGCTGTGCTCATGTCCGCAATGGGTCGACAGCTGACATTGGGCCTAAGGGGAGGAAGCGGACGTTGCGGTTAATCGCTCAGTTCTGGAATGAGCGTGCTGAGCGTTGCGCCGGGGGTCCAAAGCGCAGCATTCCAGCCGCGCGCACGTGCGGCTTCGACGTTCTTTGCGGTGTCGTCGATGAAGGCGATCGCTGACGCGGGCAGGCCCACGCGTTGCTCGACCGCCGCATAGAAATCCTGTGATGGCTTCGAAACGCCAAGCTGCGCGGCATAGTGGATGTCGTCAAACCGATCGCGAAGCTTGAGCCTGTCCCACAGATAGGACGCGCGTTCATGCTCCTGAACGGTCGCCAGGTGCAGCGGCACGCCTGACGCCCGGACCTCGGCCAGTTGCAGCAGCAGAGCTTCGTCCAGATGGGCGTCGCCTTCAAACCAATAGCGGATCAGCTGATCACAGCTGACATGCGGCGCGACGTCCGCGAGCGCGGGCGCCAATCGGTCCCGCAGCGTTGCGCGGCCATGAACGACGTCGTCCCACCACGGCTTGAAGAAGCGGTCTTGCAGCGCTTGGCGCGGAACACCCAGATCCTCCTCAATGCGAACGGATCATCCTGACGGATCAGGGTGACGAACCACGACGCCATCGACATCCACCATCAAGACGGTCGGCTTCATCAGACCTGCAACCCATTGCATCAGAGAAGGAGCTATTCTGCGGGTTTGCAGTCTGGCCGCAAGAGACGCGAAACGAGGTTCACTCAAAGGGCGGGCGATCCTGTCCACGCTATCGATCACGCCTCAAAATCCCCTGTTAACCCGCGACGGCGCACTCTCGGCGCCGTGGCCGTGAATCTGTGCGGCCGGAGGAGTGGGAATGGCGGACCTGTCGGTCGCCCAGAGGGCCGCCTTGGCCCAGCTGATCGAACGGTGTCCGGACCGGGTTCTGACGCAGCTTTCGGGGCTGGCGGGAACGATGGCGGGCGACCGGGCGGCGGACCTGCGCGACATGATCGAGGTCGAGGCGCTGGATCGGCGTCGCCGCAACATCGCCTTCGGGCCCCTGTTGCCTCTGTTTCAGCCCCGCGCCGATGGCCTGCCGGGTCTCGGCTTTCCGCCGGCGGTGCTGGGGCGGCTGTGGCGCAGCGCCACCCGCAACGAGCCGGAACTGCTGCCGCAGCTGGATCGCGCTGACGACCTGTCGCGCATGATCGCCGACCGCCTGTGTCTCAGCGCCGCCTTCGCCCTGCGCGACCGGGCGGGCGAGATCTGGCCGGAGGATGCGTCTGGACAAGCGCAGGAGCTGGCGGCCTGCCTGGATTTGGCGGCGACGGCGCGCAGAGCCTTGCCGCACCTGCCCGACTGGATCGGCCGTTCGGGGCCGGAAACGGCGGCTGAGCTGAAGCTGGCGCTGCGCCAGGCGGCCGGGATCGCCCCCGACGGGGCCAGCCGCCTCCTGGAGATCATTTTCGCCCATCTGGAGGATGCGCGCCTGATCCTGCGCGTCGCCGCCCTGGCCGCGCCGGGCGGGCGCGAGCTCAGCGCCGAGACGGCCTTGGGCGAAAGCGAGCTGGGCCTGTTCGTCGACCGCATCCTGCTGGCCTTGGCGCGTCGGGCCGCCGAGGCCGCCGCCTTCGACCCGGCCGGGGGCGAGGCCGACCTGGACGCCTTCAAGGCCGATCTGGACTGGTGCGCCGAGACCCTGGCCGAGATCGACATGGCCCTGCCGCTCAAGGCCGACAGCGCCTGGGGCAAGGCGGTGCGGCAGGCGCGGCTGAAGGTGGCGCTCAGCCTGTCCGAACGCTTCAGCGCGGCCGAGCGGGCGGTGGACGCCGTCCTGCCG
>NZ_GL883084.1:127430-130605 GCF_000204035.1 Brevundimonas diminuta ATCC 11568 | reverse complement strand
GCCGTCCGGTGTCGCGCCCGGCCGACCGCTATTGGGTGCTGGGCGGGATCGGAGCCGCGGCCGCCGCGTCGCTGGGCCTCTATGTCGTCTTCGGCGCGCCCGGCATGAAGGATCAGGCCTATGAGACCCGCGTGCGCGAATGGGCCTCGACGCCCGAGGCGCTGGAGCCGGCGCAGGTCGCGGCCGTGCTGGGGCAGGTGGTCAAGGACCGGCCCGACGACCGTCTGGCCTTGACCATGCTGGGCGCCGCCCGGTTCGAGGCAGGCGACCCCATCGGCGCGGCCTCGGCCTTCCGCCGCGCCCTGGCCATCCAGCCCGACGACGCCCAGAGCTGGGCGCGGCTGGGCGAGAGCCTGGTGCGAGCCAATGACGGCGCGGTCGACGGCGACGCCGAGGCGGCCTTCCGCCAGGCGGTCAAGCTGGATCCCGACCAGTTGGGCGCGCGCTTCTATCTGGGCGAGGCCGCCCTGGCGCGCGGCGACCGGGCCGAGGCCGAAGCCATGTGGACGCCTCTGATCGCCGTGCTGGCGCCGTCGGATCCGCGTCGCGCCGACCTGCAGAAACGCCTGGCCGAGGCCGCCCGATGAGCCGTTGGCCCGCCCTTAACCTCGCCATATACGCGGTGGTGTTTTCCGCCGTCCCCGGATCGTCGACATGAGCTGGTTGCCCAAATCGCCCAAGGCGCGCCGCCGCCTGTGGGTCGTCATCGCTGCGGCGCCGGTGCTGGCGCTGGCCGTCGGCCTGTCGTTGTGGGCGATGAAGGACAATGTGACCTTCTTCTACTCCCCCTCTGAGGTGACGCCGCAGAAGGTTCCGGCCGGCCAGATGATCCGCCTGGGCGGTCTGGTTGAGGCGGGCAGCGTGCACAAGGCCGCCGACGGTTCGGTCGTCTTCGTCGTCACCGACAACGGGGCGACGGCGCAGGTGATCTATCACGGCGACCTGCCCGACCTGTTCCGCGAGGGGCAGGGCATTGTGGCTCAAGGGTCGTTCCGCCCCGACCGCACCTTCGAGGCCAGCCAGGTGCTGGCCAAGCATGACGAGACCTATATGCCGCGCGAAGTCGCCGACCGGCTGAAGGAAAAGGGCGAGTGGCGGCCCGAGGGCGACGAGGCCGCGCCCGCCGCCGCAACCGTGCAGCAGGGGGCTTAAGCCTTGATCGTCGAACTGGGCGCCTTCGCCCTGATCCTGGCGCTGGTGCTGTCGGTGCTCAGTCTGGCGCTGACCACGGCGGGCCGTCTGCGGCTCAGTCCGGTGCTGGCCGGGGCGGGGGGCGGCGCCATGCTGGCCTCGGCCGCGGCGATCGCCCTGGCCTTCGCCGCGCTGATCTACGCCTTCGTGGTGTCGGACTTCTCAGTGTCGAACGTGGCCATGAACAGCCATACCGACAAGCCGGTCTTCTACAAGGTCGCCGCCGCCTGGGGCAGCCATGAAGGCTCCCTGCTGCTGTGGTGTCTGGTGATGACGGTCTTCGGCGGGGCGCTGGCCCTGGCGCGCGGCCTGCCGTTCGGGCTGAAGACCTCGGCCGTGGCCGTGCAGGCGGCCCTGTCGAGCCTGTTCCTGGCCTTCGCCGCCTTCACCTCCAACCCCTTCTTCCGGCTGGACCCGGCGCCGGTGCAGGGCGCGTCCCTGAACCCCCTGTTGCAGGATCCGGCGCTGGCGGTGCACCCGCCGCTGCTCTACGGCGGCTATGTCGGGTTTTCGGTCTGCTTCTCGCTGGCGGTCGCCGCCCTGATCGAGAAGCGTGTCGATCCGGCCTGGGGCCGCTGGGTGCGGCCGTGGGCGCTGGCGTCCTGGGCCCTGCTGACCGTTGGCATCGCGCTGGGCTCCTTCTGGGCCTATTACGAACTGGGCTGGGGCGGCTGGTGGTTCTGGGATCCGGTCGAGAACGCCAGCTTCATGCCGTGGCTGGCGGGCGCGGCCCTGCTGCACTCGGCCATCGTCACCGAGCGACGCGGGGCGCTGGCGGGTTGGACGGTCTTCCTGGCGATCCTGGCCTTCACCTTCTCCATGCTGGGCGCCTTCCTTGTGCGCTCGGGCGTGCTGACCAGCGTCCACGCCTTCGCCGTCGATCCCCAGCGGGGGATGATGCTGCTCGCCATTCTGGGTGTCGCGGCGGGCGCGGCCTTCATCCTGTTCGCCCTGCGCGCCCCGGCCATCCGCTCGGGCGCCGCCTTCGCCCCGGTCAGCCGCGAAGGCGCGCTGGTGCTGAACAACCTGTTCCTGACGGCGGCGGCGGCCACGGTGCTGCTGGGCACCCTTTATCCGCTCATTCTGGAAGGCGTGACGGGGGCGACCATCTCGGTCGGCCCGCCCTATTTCAACGCCGTCTTCAACCCGTTGATGATCGTGGCCTGTCTGATCCTGCCCGCCGGGCCGCTGCTGGCGTGGAAGCGGGGCGATCTGAAGGGCGCCCTGCAGCGCCTGTGGCTGGCCGCCGCTCTGGCGATCGCCGCCGCCTTCGCCGCCTTCTTCCTGTTCGAGCCGAAGAAGGCGCTGGCCGCCGCAGGCTTGGGCGTCGGGGCGTGGCTGATCTGCGGGGCGCTGGCGGAGCTGGGCGTGCGCACCAAGGCCTTCCGCGCGCCCTTGGCCGAGACTCTACGCCGCGCCAAGGGCCTGCCGCTGGGCGCCTGGGGCATGGCGCTGGCCCACGCCGGTCTGGGCGTCTTCATTCTGGGGGCCGTGGTCGAGACCAGCTTCAAGGCCGAGGCTGCGCTGGCCCTGCCGCTGGGCGGGGAAGTCGCCGCCGGGCCATGGAAGGCGCGGCTGGACGCGGTTCAGGTCATCGAGGGCCCGAACTATCTGGCCGAGCAGGGCCGCCTGACCATCATGCCGGTCGACGGACGCGCGCCCGAGCGCGTCATCACCGCCGAGCGCCGCTTCTTCCCGGCGGGCGGCCAGACCACGACCGAGGTCGGCCTCGACTTCCGCGGTCTGGACGATGTCTACGCGGTCATGGGCGACCGCGCGGCGACCGACGACGGCGAGCGGGCCTGGATCGTGCGCATCTACTACAACCCCTGGGCGCGGTTGATCTTCCTAGGCCCGGCGCTGATGGCGCTGGGCGGGCTGATCTCCCTGCTGGACCGGCGCCTGCGCGTCGGGGCGGGCTCGCGCGTGAAGAAGGCCGCCCAGCCGGGCGAGCCGGTCGAGGCGCAGGCGTGAGGCGCGCCGC
>NZ_GL883084.1:123391-126982 GCF_000204035.1 Brevundimonas diminuta ATCC 11568 | reverse complement strand
CGGGGCCGGGAGCCTTGGCCTTCGCCCCGCCGCAGGGCGCGCCGCTCAGCTTCGCCGACATCTTCCAGCAGGTCGCCCCCGCCGTGGTGCAGATCGACGTGAAGACCCGCGTCCAGCGCCCGCGCGGCGGCGTGTTCCAGATCCCCGGCTTCGGCGCCGTGCCCATCCCCGGCGCGCCGGGCGGATCGGGCGAGGAAGGCGAAGACAACACCCAGCTAGCCGCAGGCGCCGGGTCGGGCTTCTTCATCTCGGGCGACGGCTTCATCGTGACGAACAACCACGTCGTCGAAAATGCGGAGGAAATCACAGTCCGCTTGAACGACGAACGCGAGCTCAAAGCGCGCCTGATCGGACGCGATCCGCTGACGGACCTGGCGGTCATCAAGGTCGAAGGTTCGGCCTTCCCCTTCGTCTCCTTTGAAGACAAGGCGGAGCCGCGCGTCGGCGACTGGGTCATCGCCGTGGGCAACCCCTTCGGCCTGGGCGGCACGGCAACGGCGGGTATCGTCTCGGCCAAGTCGCGCGCCATCGGCGGCAATGAGAACCCCTATACGGACTTCATCCAGATCGACGCCGCCATCAACCGGGGCAACTCGGGCGGCCCGACCTTCGACATCTATGGCCGCGTCATCGGCGTGAACACGGCGATCTTTTCGCCGACGGGCGGCTCGGTCGGCATCGGCTTCGCCATTCCGGCGGGGATCGCCAAGGACACCACGGATCGCCTGATGCGCGGCGAGAAGATCGAGCGCGGCTATCTGGGCGTGACGATCGGCAATCTGACCAATGAGTATCGCGAGAGCCTGGGCCTGCCGGAGGGCACTAAGGGCGCCTACATCACCGAGGTGACCGCTGGGGCGCCGGGCGAGCAAGGCGGGCTGCAGGCGGGCGATGTCGTCGTCTCGCTGAACGGCCGTCCGATCATCGGCAGCAATGAACTGACCCGTGCTGTGGGCTCTGCGAAGCCCGGCGACGTGCTGCGGCTCGAACTGCTGCGCGAGGGGCGCCGCCAGACCATCAATGTTCGCGCGGGCACCCGTCCCGCCAACCTCGGCGCCGCCGAGGCCGAAAGCGATGATGCGACGACGCCGGATACGCCCGAAGCCGTGGCGGGCGAGAAGATCGAAGGTCTGACCGTGGCGCCGATCAGCGCCGCCTTGCGTAGCCGTTTCGAGCTTCCGGCTGAGACGCGCGGGGTGGTCGTCACCGCGATTGACGCTCAGTCGCGCGCGGCGCGTCTGGGCTTCCGTCCAGGCTTCGTCGTGGTCCAGGCCAACGGTCGTGCGGTGTCTTCGGTGAAGGAGCTCCGCGATGCCGTCGAGGCCGCACGGTCAGCCAACCGACCCGGCGTCCTGCTGCTGGTGCGAACGTCGGCCGGGAACACGCCGGTGGTTCTGCCCTTCGCCAAGTCTGAATAAGGCGTAACTCACGGGATCGGCGGCGATGCGCTAACATCGCCGCCGAATCTTTTTTGGGAGGCTGCATGCGTATTCTGGTGGTTGAGGACGACGCTGAAGCCGCGACCGCCATGGTGCGCGGCCTCAGCGAGGCCGGGCACGAAGTCACCCATGCGGTGGACGGCGCCTTCGGCCTGCTTGAGTCGCAGAAGGGCGGCTACGACGTCTATGTCGTGGACCGCATGATGCCGCGCCTGGACGGCGTCGCCATGGTCGAGACCATCCGCAAGGGGGGCGACCAGACGCCGGTGCTGTTCCTGTCCGCCCTGGGCGAGGTCGAGGACCGCGTCACGGGCCTGAAGGCGGGCGGCGACGACTATCTGGTCAAGCCCTACGCCCTGGCCGAACTGGTCGCGCGGGTGGAGGCCCTGTCGCGCCGCCGCGAGACGGGCGGGGTCCAGACCGTGCTCAAGGTCGGCGACCTGGAGATGAACCTGATCGCCCGCACCGTCCACCGCGACGGCCAGGAGATCGACCTGCAGCCGCGGGAGTTCCAGCTGCTGGAGTTCCTGATGCGCCACGCGGGCCAGTCGGTGACGCGCACCATGCTGCTGGAGAAGGTCTGGGAATACCATTTCGACCCTCAGACCAACGTCATCGACGTGCACATCAGCCGCTTGCGCTCCAAGATCGACAAGGGCTTCGACAAGGCCATGCTGCAGACCGTGCGCGGCGCGGGGTACCGGCTGGAGGCGTAAGGCCCCGGCATGAAACTGCCCTCGCTCTTTCGACGGACGCCCTTTCGGCTGACGCTGCTGTTTCTCGCGCTGTTCGTGGCGACGGCCAGCGCGGTGCTGGCCTATGTCTATTTCGCCTCGGCGTCCGAGGCGCGGGCGCGGGCCGAGGCCAGCGTTCAGGGCGAAGTCGAAAGCCTGACCGCCATCTATCGTACGCGCGGGCGCGACGCTCTGAATCAAGCGCTTGTCGAGCGGGCGATCCGCAACGGACCCTATCTTTACGTCTTCAAGGACGCCGACGGCCGCATCATCACCGCCAATATCACCGACGTGCCGGACGGGGTGAAGCCGGGGCAGTGGGACAGCTTTCGTCTGACGGATACGGACGAAGACGGCCGTGTTCGACGGCGTCAGTCGATCGGCATCGACACCCCCCTGTCCGGCGGCGAACACCTGTTCGTCGGCGAGGACATCGGCGACATCGAGGCCTATCTGGCGCGGCTGACCCAAGCCCTGTGGGGGGCGATGGTCATGGTGCTTGTGCTGGGCGTCGGCGGCGGGCTGTGGATCAGCCGGGGCGTTGAACGCGCCATGGCCGGTCTGAACCGCGTGGTGGCGGCGGTGCAGGAGGGCGACCTGAAGACGCGCGTTCCGATCCGCCATTCCGGCGACGAGCTGGACGAACTGGCCGAGGGGCTGAACGGGATGCTGGACCGGCTGGAGGGCTCGATGGCCTCGATCCGCCATGCCGGGGACGCCATCGCCCATGACCTGCGGACTCCGCTGAACCGGATGAAGGCCAAGATGGAGGTCGCCCTGATCGACGCCGAGGCGGGGCGAACGTCCGGCGTGGACGCCCTGGGCGTGGCGCTGGACGAGGCGGACGCGTTGCTCAAGACCTTCAACACCGTCCTGGCCATCGCCCGTCTGCAGGCGGGCGGGGCGCCCGATCCCAAGGTGTTCGACGCCGCCGATCTGGCCGCCGACATGGCCGAGCTGTACGAACCGGCGGGCGAGGACAAGGGGCTGGAGTTCGCCGCCGAGATCGAGAAGGGGCTGATGATCGAGGGCAATCAGCCCTTCCTGGCCCAGGCGCTCGCCAATCTGATCGACAACGCCATCAAATATACGCCGGAGGGCGGGGCGGTGACGTTCCGGGCGCGGCGGCGCTCGTCGGGCGACGTGGAGTTTTCCGTGACTGACAACGGGCCGGGCGTGCCGGACGAGGATCGCGAGCGCGTGCTGCAACGCTTCGTGCGACTGGACAACAGCCGCACCGAGCCGGGGTCGGGCCTGGGCCTGTCGCTGGTGACAGCGGTGGCCGAGGCGCACGGCGGTCGCATCCAGCTGGACGAGGGGCCGGGCGTCTATGACGGACGCGGGCCGGGCCTGCGCGTGGCCCTGATCCTGCCCGCCGCGACGCGGGCGCCTGAGGCTGAGGCGTGAGCGAGACCCTG
>NZ_GL883084.1:120893-123136 GCF_000204035.1 Brevundimonas diminuta ATCC 11568 | reverse complement strand
GCTGGATGCGGCCTGGGCGGCGCTGGAGCCAGTCTTCGCCGCCTCGCCCTATCTGGCGGGCTTGGCGCGGCGCTGGCCGGATCGGCTGCGGCTGACGCTGGACGCCGATCCCGAAGCGCGACTGGCGGAGATTCTGGCGGCTGCTGACGCCCTAACCGCCGCGCCGGACGAGGCCAAGGCGCCGCTGCGCCGGCTGAAGGCCGAACTGCACCTGCTGACGGCCTTGTGCGATCTGGGCGGCGTCTGGGATCTGGATCAGGTGACGGGCGCCCTGTCGCGGTTCGCCGATGCGGCGGCGCGGGCGGCNCTGCGGATCACGGCCGACGACTGGCGCAGGCGCGGGCGGCTGACCTCGGCGCCTGACGATCCGCGCGGGCCGGTTCCGGGCCTGTTCGTCCTGGCCATGGGCAAGGGCGGGGCGTTCGAGCTGAACTATTCCTCGGACATCGATCTGTCGCTGTTCTACGAGCCGGAGGCGCTGCAGAGCGCCCTGGCCGAGGGCGTGGAGATGCAGGGCTTCGCCAACCGTCTGGCCCAGGGGCTGACGGCCCTGCTGGCCGAGCGGACGGCGGACGGCTACGTCTTCCGGGTCGATCTGCGGCTGCGGCCCGATCCGTCCTCGACCCCGCCTGCAGTCGCGGCGCCGATGGCGCTGGCCTACTACGAATCCGTCGGCCAGAACTGGGAGCGGGCGGCCTTCATCAAGGCCCGCGTCTGCGCCGGGGATGCGGCCGAGGGCGCCGCCTTCCTGAAGGCGCTGGTCCCCTACATCTGGCGGCGCAGCCTGGACTACCAGGCCGTGCTCGACATCCAGTCGATCAAGAAACAGATCCATGTTCACAAGACCGGCGAGGGTCTGGAGGCGGCAGGCGCCAATCTGAAACTGGGCCGGGGCGGCATCCGCGAGATCGAGTTCTACGTCCAGACCCAGCAGCTGATCCTGGGCGGCCGCGACCGGTCCTTGCGCTCGCCGCGCACCCTGGAGGCGCTGGACGCCCTGACCGCCGCCGGCCACGTCGCGCCCGAGGCGCGCGACGAACTGCACGCCGCCTATGTCGAGCTGCGCGCGCTGGAGCATCGGGCGCAGATGCTGGCGGACGAACAGACGCACATCCTGCCCGTCGATCCCGAACGCCGCGCCGATGTGGCGGCCCTGGCAGGGCAGGGAGATCTGGCCGCCTTCGATGCGGGGATCGAGCGCCTGCTGGTGCGGGTCAACGCCCGCTATGGCGAACTGTTCGAGGGCGGCGAAGACCTGTCCTCGCCCTACGGCAGCCTGGTGTTCACGGGGGTGGAGAACGACCCCGGCACGCTGGAGACGCTGGCGCGCATGGGCTTTTCCGAGCCCGCCACGGTGTCGGACACCATCCGCAGCTGGCACCACGGCCGCATCCAGGCGACGCGCACGGCGCGGGGGCGCGAGCTGTTCACCCGTCTGGCGCCGCAACTGCTGACGGCGGTGGCCAGGACGGGAGCGCCGGACGCGGCCTTCCGCCGGTTCGCCGTCTTCTTCTCGGGCCTCAGCGCCGGGGTGCAGGTGCAGGCCCTGTTCCTGAACCAGCCCAAGCTGTTCGACCTGGTGGTCGGGGTCATGGCCTTCGCGCCGCGACTGGCGCGGGCGCTGGGGCGTCAGCCGCAGGCTCTGGACGGGGTGCTGGACGCGCGCTTCATGACGGCCCTGGGCACCGACACCGGCCTGGCCGATCAGGTGGTGCGCGAGGCGCATGAGGCCGGCGATTTCGAAGGGGCCATGAACGCCGTGCGCCGCCTGCACCGCGAACAGACCTTCCGTATCGGCATGCATGTCGTCACCGGCCGGACCACGGCCGAGCAGGCCGGGCTGACCTACACCTCCCTGGCCGACGCCTGCATGAAGGGGCTGGCCCCGGCGGCCCTGTCCGAGGCTGAGCGGATGGGCGGAGCCTTCGACGGCGCGGTCGCCGTGGTGGCCCTGGGCAAGGCCGGGTCGCGTGAGATGACGGCGGGGTCGGACCTGGACCTGATGACCGTCTATGCGGCGCCGCCCGAGGCGGTGTCCGCCGGGCGCGGCTGGAGCGCCGAGACCTTCTACGGCCGCTTCACCCAGCGGTTCATCGCCGCACTGTCGGCCCATACGGCCGAAGGCGGCTTGTATGAGGTCGATATGCGGCTGCGTCCGACCGGCTCCAAGGGGCCGGTGTCGGTGCGGCTGGAGGCGCTGGAGGCCTACTACGCCGACGAGGCCGAGACCTGGGAGTTCATGG
>NZ_GL883084.1:117311-119757 GCF_000204035.1 Brevundimonas diminuta ATCC 11568 | reverse complement strand
GCTGGGCGGCGGCGGCCTGTGCGGGCGCGGTCTTCGGCGTGGTTCTGACCGGCCAGATGACGGCGGACATCCGCGCAGACACCGTGCTGTACCAGGCCAGCCTGAGCAGCGCGGACGACACGGAGGTTCTGGGCGGATGAACGGAAGAGGCCTGAAGATCGCCCTGGCGGCGTCGGTCGCCCTGAATATCTTCGCCGTGGCGGGCGCGGGCGCGGCCTGGATGGCGGCCAAGCGTGTCAAGGAAGCCACCGCCGAGGCGCGTCAGCCGGGCCGCAGCGAGCCTGTCTGGGCGGTAGTCGAGGCCCGCCCGCCCGCCGTGCGCGACCAGATCAAGCGCGAGATGCGCGCCACGGCTCTGGAAGCTCGCCCTGACTTCGAGGAGGCGCGCGCCGCCCGTCGCGAGGCGATCGCCCTGACCCGCTCGGATCAGTTCGACCCCGTGGCGGTCGCCGCCCTGCTGGAACGATCGCGCGCGTCCGAAATGCGTGGTCGGGCGCGACTGGAATCGGGAGCGGTGGAGACCTTGAACCGCCTCAATCCGGCTGATCGCGCCGCCCTGGCGCCGATCCTGTCGCGCCATAAGTCCCGGTCGAAGGAGTCGTCGAAGTGCGCGCCCTCGACGGGGAAGACGGCGGCCAAGTCGTCGACGGCGCCTGAACCGGCGGCCTGATCGGCCCTACGCCGCGCGGGCCTGAACCCGCTGGGCCGGAGCGCCGACGGGGGCCACGGCGCCCTCGGGTGCGCGGGTCGGCAGGTCGAACCAGACGGTGGTGCCGCGCCCCGGTTCGCTCTCGATCGTCATGGCGCCGCCGTGCAGTTCGATCAGCGACTTGGTCAGGGCCAGGCCCAGACCCGTCCCTTGCGTCGACTTGGAATGCTGACCCTCGACCTGTTCGAACGGCTGGGCCAGCCGCTCCAGATCCTTGGCGGCGATGCCGATGCCGGTGTCGACGACCGAGACGCGCACGGTCGCGGCGTCGCGCGGCGCGACCTTCACCGATACGGCGCCGCCCTCGGGCGTGAACTTCACCGCATTGGAGATCAGGTTCAGCAGCACCTGCTTCAGGCCGCGCTGATCGGCCTCGATATGCAGATCCTCGGGGCAGTCCAGCGTCAGGGCCAGTTGCGCCTCCTGGGCCTTGCCGCGCATCAGCCGCACCGCTTCGGCGCACAGCACGTCCAGCGCCATCGGCTCATAGTGCAGGGTCAGCTTGCCCGCCTCGATCTTGGCCATGTCGAGGATGTCGTTGATCAGGCTGAGCAGATGCTGGCCTGAGCCGTGGATGTCGGCGGCGTAGCCCTTGTAGCGACGGTCGCCTAGGGGACCGAACATCTCGGCGGCCATGATCTCAGAGAAGCCGTTGATGGCGTTCAGCGGGGTCCGCAGCTCATGGCTCATATTGGCCAGGAACTCGGACTTGGCCTGGTTGGCGGCTTCGGCGCGGGTCATGGCGACCTCATATTTGCGCGCCAGCAGGGCCAGGTTCGCCTGGCTGGCCTCCAGTTCCGCCACCATGGCGCGCAGCTCGTCGGCGGCGCGGCGGCGCTCGGCCTCCTGACGGCGGATGACGGTGATGTCGGCGCAGATCACCACCGTGCCGCCGTCGCCGGTGAAGCGCTCGGCCATCTGCAGCCAGCGGCCGTCCTTCAGCTCGACCTCGCGTACCCCGGCGCGGCCCCCGGCGGAAGGGTGCTCGGCCTTGATCGCCTCGGCGGCGATGCGGTTCAGCTCGTCCTTCTGGGCGCCGGGCCGCACCACGCCCTTAGGAAAGGCGAAGGCGTCCTGGAAACCCTGGTTCCACAGGATCAGCCGCCCGCGACGGTCGAACAGGACGAAGGCGTCGGACACGCTTTCGATGGCGTCGCGCAGGCGGCTCTCGGCGGCCTGGGCCTGGGCCTTGGTGCGGCGCGCCTCGGTGACGTCCAGCGCCACTCCCATCAGGCTGTCATAGCCGCCGTCGCGTTGCGGCTGGCGCGACTGGCCGCGCGCGTCGATCCAACGCACGCCGCCGTTGCTCAGCGGCACGGGGAAGGCGGCCTCGAACACGCCGTCGGCCATGGCCTTGTCCAGGGCCTCGATCATCAGCTGGCGATAGCGCGGGTGGACCCGCTCGATCATGGCCTGGGTGGTCAGGGTGGTTCCCGTCTCCACCTCCAGCAGGGCGGCCATATAGTCGGACAGGGTCGCCTCGCCCCTGGCCAGATCCCATTCCCACACGCCGCAGCGGGCGGCCTCGACCGCGACGCGGAAGCGCCGTTCGGTGTCGGCCCAGCGCCGGCTGGCCCGCATCTGACGCCAGTTCTGCACTGCGATCACCACCAGCATCAGCACTACCAGCAGCAGGGGCGCCGCCAGCATCCAGGCGTCGTCCAGCCAGGCGGCGAAGGCGTCGGGCCGGGGCAGGCTCGCCACGACCGACAGGCCGGTGTCGCCGATCGGTGCGAC
>NZ_GL883084.1:108130-116890 GCF_000204035.1 Brevundimonas diminuta ATCC 11568 | reverse complement strand
CGCCGGCGCCTGACCCGACGGCAGGACGCTGAGATCGGCCTGCGCCAGCGTCGGCTTCAGGTTCGGCAGGGGCGTGCGGGCGACCAGGATATGACCGCCCGGCGTCGTCCGGCGCGTGGTCAGGCCGTCCTCCCCGATCGACAGTCCCACAGCTGCGTCCGGACCCAGGCGGGCGCCTCGCGCCGCCAGGGCGCGGCGGTTTGCGTCGGCGATCAGGAAGGCGGCCTCGGGGTCTTCCAGCCGGGCGCTGTCCAGCGCCTGCACCGGCTGGCCGGGCGTCTGGGTCAAAACGCGGGCGGCGGCGTCCAGGGCGCGATCGGTCTGGCTGGTGCGGGCCTCGACCTGGGCGGCGGCGAGCCGAGCCTCAAGCGTCAGGGTCTCCTGGCGGGCGGCCTCGACTTCACGGCTGGGACGGCTGTGCTCGCGGGCGAACAGCATGACATAGGCCGCCAGCGCCAGCGCCACGGCGAGCGCAAGGATGCGGACCCAGGGCGCAGAGCGCGCGGCCTGATGGTCCGTGGCCCGACGGCCCGGCCCGTAACTGCGGCGCTCGGTGCCCCGCAAGGGCGACCCTCCTGTGACGATTCAGCCGGGAATCTAGGCTGCGTCGCGGAATCCGTCGAGGGGTGGGATTAAGGTCGTTAAGCCTCGGCTTCGGCGCCGTCGCCGGGCTGGATGGGCGCAGGCGGCGGGGCGGCGATCTCGGTCATGCGGCGCAGGATGGCCTGGGCCTTGCGGGCCAGGCGCTGGGTCTCGGGCGGGGCGTCGTCCGGGGCCTCGGCGACCGAGGCCATCAACTCGCGCGCCAGATCCATCAGCTCCGGCGCGCCCGCGATCAAGCGGGCCTGGAACTCGACGCGCTGCGGGTCGCGGTCGTATTCGGCGCCGGGCACGCGCCAGCCGCCCCAGTCGGCCTTGTCGGTGACGACGACGGGATAGCTGCCGGGGAAGGGGTGATGGGCGCAGTCGGCCGGATCCTGCCACTTGTTGCGCGCGCGCAGGATGCGCCAGTCGCCCAGGGCGCCGGCGGCGGGATTGTCTGAGGGAACCTGAAGCTCGGCCGCTGCGAATTCCCGGCCCAGCCCCACGTCGTAGGTGATGCGGACCGGCTCGTCGAAGCCCTTGGCCCAGACAGGATTGACCTTCTCGACCTGGGCCCAGACGCCGACGCTCTCGACCCAGACCTTCTGGCCTTTCTGGAACTGGGCGCGCGCCATTCCGAACTTCCCCTGCTGAAAGAAGGGAATGATGCGGCCCTGGCCGTTATCGTCGGGTTCCGCGACGTGGTTAGCGGCGGTTAACCCTAGGGGCGGGAGATTTCTTCCAGCGCCTCGCCGGCGTAGCGTTCCTTGACCCGCGTCGAGAGGTCTCCCAGCGAAACCACGCCGACCAGGCGGCCGTCCTTGTCGACCACCGGCAGGCGGCGGATCTGGCGCGAGGACATCAGATCCAGCGCGACCTTCAGGTCGTCGTCGGCCCGCACCACCAGGGCGTCGCGCGACAGGACGTCCAGCACACGCGCCTCCGGCCCCGCGCCCGAGGCGACGGCGCGCACCACGATGTCGCGGTCGGTCAGGGCGCCGATCAGCCGGTCGCCGTCGGCCACGGGGATGAAGCCGAAATCGCCCGCCGCCATGCGCCCGGCGACGTTATGAAGGGTGTCTTCGGGGCGGGCGACCTGCACGTCCTTGCTCATCACGTCGCGAATTTTCATGGCCATCTCCCTTGGCGCGGCCGTTGCGGCCTGGCCTTAAGGAACCCGCGCCGCCGGTCGCGGTTCCGGCGGCGCGGGGACGCTCAGGGTTCCCGACGTTCCGGCAGGCTCTGGGCGGCGCGGACCAACTGGACGAACTCGGCCCGCTCGCCGTAGGGATCGTCGCCGCGCGCGCCCTGGGCCAGATCCAGCACCCGATCCCAGCCGTAGTCGGGCGCCATCCACGGATCGCCGCGCAGCTTCTGACCGAAGGCGGCGACGGCCAGGGCCCACCGCGTGGCCTCGGGCGGAGCGTCGGCGCGCGAACGGTCGGTCAGCGGCTGCTGGATCAGCTCGGAACGCTGCTGGCCGGGCTGTTTGTAGCGCACCTGGATGAAGCCCAATTCGCCGTTCGGATCGCCGCCGCCGGTCGCGATGCGGTTGTCGGCATAGCGGCGCTCGGGAATCTGGGTCGGCCCGCCGACGGGCGTGATCTCATACAAGGCCGTGACGGAAGCGCCCGAGCCGACCTCGCCCGCATCGACGGCGTCGTTGTTGAAGTCTTCCTCATTCAACAGGCGGGTTTCATAGCCGATCAGCCGCCATTCGGTGATGCGCGCCGGATTGAACTCGACCTGGATCTTCACGTCGTCGGCGATGGGAAAGGCGCCCCGGTCGAACATCGGCCCGAACAGACGACGCGCTTCTTTCAGGTCGTCGACATAGGCCGCCGTTCCGTTGCCCGCCTGGGCGATCGCCTGCATCCGGGCGTCCTGATAGTTGCCGCGTCCGAAGCCGTAGACGGACAGGTAGATGCCCGTCCTGCGCTTGTCGGCGACGTAGTCCTCCAGCCGCTTGTCGTCGGTGACGCCGACGTTGAAGTCGCCGTCGGTGAACATCAGGATGCGGTTGACCTTGTTCCGGCCGAAGCTGGCCTGGGCCTGGTCATAGGCGTTGGTCATGCCGGTGGCCCCGGCCGTGCCGCCCGAAGCCCGCAAGGAGGCGACCGCGCAGCGCAGCTTCAGCTTCTGCGTCCCGGCGGTGGGGGCCAGCGTCGTGCCGGCGCCTTCGGCGTAATAGGCCACGGCGACGCGATCCTGGGGCCGCAAGCGGTCGATGATCAGGTTCATCGACTGCTTGGCCAGATCCAGCTTGTCCGGGCTGTTCATCGAACCGGACACGTCGACCAGGAAGGTCAGGTTCAGCGGGCGGCGCTGGTTCTCGGGCAACTCATAGCCCTGCAGGCCCACATGGACGATCCGGCGACCTTCGGACCACGGCGAGGCCGTGGTGGTCGCCGTAACGGCGAAGGGCCGCGCGGCCGAGGTCGGGCGGGTGTAGCCGTAGTCGAAATAGTTGATCATCTCCTCGACCCGCACGGCGTCGCGCGGCGGAGCCCTGCCGTTGTCGATGAAGCGACGGACGTTGGCGTAGGCGGCCGTGTCCACGTCGATGGAGAAGGTCGAGACCGGCTGGTCCGCCGTGCGCTTGACCGCATTGAGCGTGGCGTCGGGATAGCGTTCGGTGTCGACGGGACGCGGCGGCAGGGGAGGGCCGGGGGGATAGGGACCGATGCGCGACCCGCTGACGACCACGTCGTTCACGGTGGCGGGCGGGGCGGCGTATTCGACTCGGTCTTCCTTCTTGGTCGCTTCGATCGACAGGGTGACGGGCGGAGGCGGTGCGGGATGGGGCGGCCGTGATCGCAGGACGGGCGGCCGCACATGGGACGGCGGCGACAGATCGAAGCCGAGTTCGCGACAGGCGGCCGGGCTGGGCGTTCCGTCCTGAACCACGGGCGGCGGAACGGGCGCGGCGCCGACCGGGGCGGCGGTCATGAGGGCGGCGACGGCGACCAGCGTCAGGCTCGCCGGGCGACGCTGAAATCCGGCGGCGCGGCGCCGTGGATGCTGGGGCATTGTTCGGTCTCCTCCAACCCTGTCGCGACCATGAAGAATGACGATGTTCGGCGGAACTAAGGCGAAGGTTCTTCGCGAAGTCGCATCACCGTCGCCCTGTGGCGCAGAGGTTGTGGTGATGAAGCCCTCGCTATTGAGGTCTTTCGCCCCCACTATGAAGGCTCAAGCACAAGGGTGAGCGATGGCCGAGGCTGCGACGGGACTGGAACTGGGCCATGTGGCGGCCCTGCTGGCGGCGGGCGTGGTGGCCGTGCCGATCTTCCGCAAGCTGGGGTTGGGCTCGGTGCTCGGCTATCTGGCGGCGGGCGTCGCCATCGGTCCTTTCGGCCTGGCCCTGTTCCGTGAGCCGCAGACCATCCTGCACGTCGCCGAGTTCGGCGTGGTCATCTTCCTGTTCATCATCGGTCTGGAGATGCGGCCCAAGCGGCTGTGGGGGATGCGCAAGGAAATCTTCGGCCTGGGGTCGGCCCAGGTCGGCCTGGCGGGCCTGGCCCTGACGCTGGCGGCTATGGCGGCGGGCGTGTCGGCGCCGGTGGCCTTCGTCGGGGCCATGGGCTTCGTCATGTCCTCGACCGCCGTCATCGTGCAGATGCTGGAAGAGCGCGGCGACCTGCCGACGCCCAGCGGACAGCGGGCCGTGTCCATCCTGCTGTTCGAGGATCTGGCCATCGTGCCCCTGCTGGCCATCGTCGCCCTGCTGGGCGCGTCTATGGGCCATTCGGCCGAGAGCACGACGCCCCTGTGGCAGTCGATCGGCCTGGCGCTGGCGGCCCTGGCGGGCGTGCTGGCTGTGGGGATCTACGCCATCAATCCGGTGTTCCGCTTCCTGGCCCGCAACGGCGGGCGCGAGGTGATGACGGCCGCCGCCCTGCTGGTCGTGGCGGGCACGGCCTGGATCATGGACGGGGTCGGCCTGTCGATGGCCATGGGCGCCTTCCTGGCGGGGGTGCTGCTGTCCGACTCGACCTTCCGGCATCAGCTGGAAGCGGACGTTGAGCCGTTCCGCGCCATTCTGCTGGGCTTGTTCTTCCTGTCGGTCGGCATGGCGCTGGACATCGGCGTGGTGATCAACGACTGGCGCATCGTCGTGGCGGGGCTGGCGGCCTTCATGGTGGTCAAGGCCCTGGTCATCTATGTCGTCGCCCGCGTGTTCAAGGCGCGCCACCATGAGGCGATCGAGCGCGCGGCCCTGTTCGCCCAGGGCGGCGAGTTCGCCTTTGTCCTCTACAGCGCCGCTGCGACGGCGGGAGTGATCGACGTCCAGGCGAGCGCGGCCCTGACGGCCATCGTCATCCTGTCGATGGCGCTGACGCCGCTGACGACCCTGGCGTTGAAGCGCTTCCTGCCTAAGGAGGCGGGCCTGTCGCCGGAAGACGCCGAGGGCGTGGACGCCGCCGACGGCCTGCGCGGCCAGGTGCTGATCATCGGCTTCGGCCGTTTCGCCCAGGTGGTGTCGCAGCCGCTGCTGGCGCGCGACGTGGACGTGTCGATCATCGAGAACGACGTGGAGATGATCCAGGCGGCCGGAAACTTCGGCTTCAAGGTCTACTACGGCGACGGGACGCGCCTCGACACGCTTCGGGCCTCGGGCGCGGGCAAGGCCGAGGCGGTGCTGGTTTGCGTCGACAAGCCGGAGGCCGCCGACAAGATCGTGCAACTGGTCAAGTCCGAGTTCCCCGGCGTGAAGCTGATGGTGCGGGCCTTCGACCGCGGCCATTCGCTGCGCCTGATCCAGGCGGGGGTCGATTATCAGGTGCGCGAGACCTTTGAGTCCGCCCTCCGGTTCGGCCAGGCCGTTCTGGAGGAGCTGGGCCTGCCGGAAGACGAGATCGCCGACGTCATCGCCGACGTGCGCCGTCGCGACGAGGCGCGCCTGGACCTGGACCTGACCGGCGGGCTGAAGGCCGGGGCCGCCCTGATGCGCGGCAATATGCCGACGCCGCAGCCGACGCCCTACATCAAGCCGCATCGCGAAGGCCGCCTGGTCAATGAGGACGAGGCCCCGCCCGAGGCTGTCATCGAGCCGGCTGCACAGAAGGCGGACTGACCCGGCATGGCGAGCATCGACCTGGCCAAGCGGGCCTATGACCACGGCTGGCGCCTGGACCCCATCGTCCGCAGCCTGCTGGACACCGACTTCTACAAGCTGCTGATGCTGCAACTGATCTGGCGCCGGTTCCGCGACGCGCCCGTGACCTTCTCGGTCATCAACCGCACGACTTCGGCGCGGCTGGCCGAGGAAGTGGACGAGGCCGAACTGCGCGCCCAACTGGACCATGCCCGGTCCCTGCGATTCACCAATCGCGAGCTGATCTGGCTGGGCGGCAACACCTTCTATGGGGTGAAGTCGATCTTCAGCCCGGACTTCCTGGCCTGGCTGGCTGAGTATCGCCTGCCGGACTACGACCTGTCGCGCAGCGCCGACGGTCAGTACCGGCTGGAGTTCTCAGGAAGCTGGGCCGACGTCACCCTGTGGGAAATCCCCGCCCTGTCGATCCTGAACGAACTGCGCAGCCGCCGGGCCCTGCGCCGCATGGGCCGCTTCGAACTGGACATCCTCTACTCACGCGCCAAGACCAAGCTGTGGAGCAAGATCGAGCGGCTGCGACAGCTGGAGCCGCTGGCCCTGTCGGACTTCGGTACGCGCCGCCGCCACGGCTTCCTGTGGCAGGGCTGGTGCGTCGAGGCGCTGAAGGAGGGGCTGGGAAGCGCCTTCATCGGCACCTCCAACGTGCTGCTGGCCATGAACAACGACCTTGAGGCCATCGGCACCAACGGTCACGAACTGCCCATGGTGCTGGCCGCCATGGCGGGCGAGGACGAAGCGGCCCTGCGCGCCGCCCCCTATCGGGTGCTGGAGGAATGGCGGGCGGCCTATGACGGCAATCTGCTGATCGCCCTGCCGGACGCTTTCGGCACGCAAGCCTTCCTCGACGACGCGCCCGACTGGCTGGCCGACTGGAAGGGTTTCCGCCCCGATTCCGCTCCGCCGATCGAGGGCGGCGAGATCATCATGAAGTGGTGGGCGTCCAAGGGCCGCGACCCGCGCGAGCGTCTGCTGGTTCTGGCTGACGGGCTGGACGTGGACGGCATCGAGGCGGCCCACGCCCACTTCAAGGGCCGGGTGCGCACCAGCTTCGGCTGGGGCACCAATCTGACCAACGACTTCCGCGATTGCGCTCCCATCGAGGCGCCGGAACTGCTGCCCCTGTCGCTGGTCTGCAAGGTGACGCAGGCGGCGGGTCGCCCGGCGGTCAAGCTGTCGGACAACGTCGAAAAGGCCACCGGCGACCGGGCCGAGATCGAACGCTATCTGCGCGTGTTCGGCGAGGCGGGACGCGGGCGTCAGGCCGTGCGCGTCTGAGACGGAACCGCTAAGCTTGGTTGGACATTTGGCTATCAGCGGCGCCGGGCGCCGCCCATAATTTCAGCGGGACACGCTTCCATGACCACCTACAACGTCGGCTACATCATCGGCAGCCTGGCCAAGGGCTCGATCAACCGCAAGCTGGCCAAGGCTCTGGTCAAGCTGGCGCCGGACAAGCTGAACATGAGCGAGATCAGCTTCGCCGACCTGCCGCTCTATTCCTACGATTACGACGCCGACTATCCGGCCGTGGCCCAGGATTTCAAGGCGGCGATCAAGCGCTCTGACGCCATCCTGATCGTCACGCCGGAGTATAATCGCTCTGTTCCCGGCGGCTTGAAGAACGCCCTGGACTGGGCCAGCCGTCCCTACGGGACCAATGTCTTCAAGAACAAGCCGACGGCGGTGATCGGCGCCTCGCCCGGCGCCATCGGCACGGCGGTGGGGCAACAAACCCTGCGCCCCATCCTCGGCTTTCTTCAGGCCCCGCAGATGAATGCGGTCGAGGCCTATATCCAGTTCAAACCGGACCTGATCGACGACGACGGAAACGTCAGCGTCCCCGGCACCGAGCAGTTCCTGCGCGACTATATGGAAGCCTTCCATCAGCACATGGCGCGGGTGCTGACCGTCCTGCCGCGCGACGCCTGAGGCGGCGTCAGGCGTCCAGCGACCAGACGCGCGTGCGCTTGACCTCCTGGTCCTCCAGTTCGCGCGTCGTCGGCACGCGGTATTCGGCCAGCAGGCTGAGGCCCTCTTTCGGGAAGTAGGTGCGGCCCGGATCGCCGACCAGCACGCTAGACCCGGCCGCGCGCGCCTGCTTCAGCCAGGCCAGCATCGCCGCGGCCATCGGCCCCTCATAGAAGACGTCCCCGGCGCAGATCAGGTCGAAGGCCTGGGGCGGGGCCTCCAGCAGGTTGTCGGCGGTGAAGGCGATCTCGACGCCGTTGGCCTCAGCGTTCGCCGCCACCGCCGCCGCGCAGAAGGGATCTATGTCGGCGGCCAGCACCGAGGCCGCGCCCGCCTTCATCGCCGCGATGCCGACGAGGCCCGAGCCCGTCGCCAGATCCAGCACGCGTCGTCCCTCAACCGCCTGCGGATGGTCCAGCAGCCAGCGCGCCAGCGCCTGTCCGCCCGCCCAGGCGAAGGCCCAGAACGGCGGCGGCAGGCCCATCTCGCCCAGTTCTTCCTCGGTCAGCCGCCAGATGGGCGTGACCTCATCGGCCAGCCACAGCGAAACCTCCGGCGTGTGGGAGACGGGCTGAAGACGGGTGTTGTCGCGGATGAAATGGGCGGGGTCGGCGATCCGTCTAGTCGAGTTCACGGGCGCCCTCGATCACGGCCTGATAGACCAGCGACCGATCCGGTCCGCGCGTCATGTGCAGCAGCACCCAGGTCGAACCCTTGCGCGCCACGACCACCCGCAGCTGATCGTTGAACACGCCGTCGGCGAACCCGGCGGGCGCCACGGCGTCGCTGAGCAGGATCAGCGCCCCCATGCCCGAGCCGCAGCGGGCGATGCCGGTGCAGGAAAAGACCGTCTCATAGCCGCCCTCGCGCAACGCTTCCTCATAGTGGCGCGCCATGTCGATCGGCGCGACGGCGGGGCGGATGGCGTAGTCCAGGTGGCTGATCTGGCCCTGCAGGCGCAGGGCGTTTTCCGGGGCGCCGCCTTCAGCCACCGCGCCGGTCGGCAGGGTGATCTCGGCCACCGACAACTGGCGCCAGGCGCGGATGCGCGCGCCGTCCATGCGCGGCAGGTCGTCATGGTCACGCGCGCC
>NZ_GL883084.1:93411-108027 GCF_000204035.1 Brevundimonas diminuta ATCC 11568 | reverse complement strand
CGGACATCCTGCTCGACGGCGGGCGGGGCAGGCGAGGCGACCGGGGCCGCAAGGGGCGCGGCGGCCGTCAGGACGGCCAGGACGAAGGCGGGAAGGCTACGCATGTCGACAAGCTAGGGGCCGCCGAAGGCGCTGGCAACAAAGTCAGGACAGGCTGATAAAAAGTCAGGTTGACATGACATGAAGGCAGTGTCAGGTTGGCCTTACACAAAGTCAGGAGCGCCTGCCATGTTGACCCTCTCCAAACAACAGACCCCCGCCGGACGTCGCTACGTCCTGCGGACCTTCGCCTTTATGGTCCCTTATGTGGCGATCTGCGTGGCGATGATGACCACCGACGCCTTCGACGGCGTGATGGGGCGGCCTGCGGGGTGGGTGCTGGCGGCGGCCGTGGCGGCTCCGGTCATCGGCCAGATCTGGGCGACGCTGTCGCTGATGCGGGAAAGCGATGAGTTCGTGCGCATGGTCACGGCCAAGCAGTTCATCATCGCCTCCGGCCTGGCGATGGCGGCGGCGACCTTCTGGGGATTCGGCGAGACGTTCGCCGGGGCGCCGCATCTGCCGGCCTGGCTGATCTATCCGTTGTTCTGGGCGGCCTTCGGTCTGGTTTCAGCCTTCATTCGGTCGTCGAACTGATGAAGAACCGGCTGAAACTGCTGCGCGTCGAGCGCAACTGGACCCAGGAGCAGCTGGGGCAGGCGCTGGGGGTGTCGCGCCAGGCGGTCAACGCCCTTGAGACCGAGAAGCACGACCCCTCGCTCGACCTGGCCTATCGCATCGCCGCCCTGTTCGAGCGGCCGGTCGAGGACATCTTCGAGAACCCGCACGCCTGACGCGTAAAGTCAGGAAAACCTTACTCTCTGTTTCACTTCATCGCCGTCATCTTCGGGGCCGCCTCGAGGGACGAACCCTGCTGCGCGCTGAACAGCGGGCAGGGCCAACACGCCAAGGAAACGCCATGACCAAGATCTCCGCACCCGCCAAGACCCTGCGCGCCTTCATCCTGGCCGCCGCCGTCGGCTTCAGCGCCGCCAGCATCGTCTCTCCCGCCCAGGCCGAACCGGCCCGCGCCGAGGCGCCCGCCTTCGTCTCCGATCGGCTGTCGGTCGAGGTGATGGGGCAGGGGCCGGACGTGATCCTGATCCCCGGTTTCGCCTCCTCGCGCGAGGTGTGGCGGCCGCTGGCCCGGCGTTTGTCGGCGACGCATCGTGTCCATCTGGTGCAACTGGCCGGTTTCGCGGGCGAGGCGTGGACGCACGGCGACGGCGCCTTCGTCCAGCCTGTCGTGGATGAACTGGCGCGCTATGCGGCGACGCTGGACCGGCCCGCGGTCATCGGCCATTCGATGGGCGGGCTCAGCGGCTTGCTGCTGGCGCAGCAGAATCCCGAGGCGATCAGCCGCGTGATGAGCGTCGACAGCCTGCCCTTCTTCAGCGCCATGTTCGGCCCGCAGGTCACGCCGCAGACGGCTAAGCCCTTCGCCGATCAGGCCGCCGCCTCCATCCTGAACGCGGACGAAGCGGCCTTTCGCATTCAGCAGGAACGCACCGCTGTCGGCATGATGCGCGACGAGGCCGGGCGCGCCGCCATGGTCGACTGGTCGATGGCCTCGAACCGTCAGGCGATGGCCTCGGCGATCCGCGAGGTGATGACGACCGACGCGCGGCCCGGCCTGGCGGCCATGACCACGCCGGTCTGGGCGGTCTACGCCTCGGACGCGGACGGCGGCGCGCCCGCCGCCATGGCCGACGCCCTGTGGAGCCGCGAATACGCCGCCCTGTCGGGCGTGACGCTGAAGCGCGTCGACGGCGCCCGGCACTTCATCATGGTCGATCAGCCTGACCGGCTGGACGCCCTGGTCGACGCCTTCCTAGAGAGCGAGGACTGATCGCGGATCAGGCGGCGGGCGCCTTCAGCCGCAGGTCGTCGGTGACGTCGCCCGCCTTGGTCGGGGCGCCCGCAAACTCGCCCGCGTATTCCGGCGACAGGGCGCTCTGGAAGGCCGACAGCGGCAGGGTCAGGTAATAGGCGCCCTCGACATAGGGACCGACCGCATAGGCGTCGAGCAGGAAGGTCAGGCCGCCCGCCTTGCCCGGAACCGAGCCGGGCGCCAGGGTCACGGCTACGTCCTTCAGCTTGGGGCAGGCCCACATCTCGCCGCTGGTCGAGACCGGCTCGGCGCCGGGACGCTTGGTCTTGGCGGTGTTCACCGCCTGGCACAGGGCGCGCTCCAGGCCGGTCTTGTCGGCCTTGTCGGCGAACAGTTCGGCGGCGGCGATGCGGCGGCCTTCGGTCTTGTCCCACAGCAGGCCGGTGGCGACCGTGTTCGGGTGGGCGCCGCCCGAATAGTCGAAGTCGGTCCGCATCAGGCTGAACAGGCGGCCGGTCTCGATCGGGGCGCCGTAGACGATGGTCTTCTCATAGGGCGGCATCCCTTCCGGCGAACCGGCTTCGGTGCGGTCGGCCTGGGCTCCCTCGGCGTATTCCTTCAGCTTGGCCACCTCGTCGCGGTACAGCGGGGTGTAGAGCGCCGGATAGGACAGCACGTTTTCCGGCAGGCTCAGGCTGACCTTGGCGTAGGGCGTGGCGCTGTCGTACTTCAGCGGCCCTTCGACGGCGTGGGCGGAGGCGGCCGGCGCGGCGGGCGTCTCCTTCTTCTCATTGCGCTGGCAGGCGGCGAGCGAGACCGCGACGGCGGCGGCGACGAGAAGGACGCGAAGGGGGCGCGAAGGGATCATGCCGGGCTCCTTTGGAACGGTTCGATCAGAAAGCTAGGCCGTTGAACGCGATGGCGGCCAGAAGGATCAACCCCGCATCGCGATTTGATTTGAAAAGACGCAAGGAAAGTTTCGGGTCGTCCGGCTGCAACCGCCGCACCTGCCAGACGAAATGCAGGGCGTAGAGCGCCAGACCGACATAGAAGACCGGCCCCAGGCCCGCGACGTAGCCCGCTGCGCCCGCCAGGGCCACGGCCAGGACGTAAAAGACGACCACGCCTTCCCTGACCTTGCCGCCCAACGCCCGCGCCGAGGACTTCACCCCGGCCATGACGTCGTCCTCGATGTCCTGAAGCGCGTAGATGGTGTCGTAGCCCAGGGTCCAGAAGATCCCGCCCGCGTAGAGCAGCCCCGCTGACAGGGCGAGGTTCCCCATGCGGTTCAGGCCCTCGGCCATCCAGTAGCTGTCCCCGCTGGCCTTCACGCTTAGGACATAGAGCCAGCCGAGCGCGAACAGGCCTCCTGTCGCCGCCGCGAAGCCCAACAGGGCGCCCCAGTTGAAGGTCAGGCCCAGCCACGCCTGCGGCCACCAGGTGATGCGCTTCATGAAGGGATAAGCCGCCACCAGCCCCAGCGACAGGGCGCCCAGCAGCACCGACGTCAGGTTCATCGTCAGCAGGATGCACAGGCTGATGAGGCTGAGGCCGCCGACGAAGGCCCAGGCCTGTTTGACGCTGATCTGGCCCGCCGGAATGGGGCGCAGGGCCGTGCGGGCCACCTGGGCGTCGAAGTCGCGGTCGACGATGTCGTTCACCGCACAGCCCGCCCCGCGCATCAGGGCCGCGCCGACGGCGAAGCCGACCACCAGCCACAGCTCATAGCCGCCGAACGGTCGGTCATACTGGTTCAGCGCCAGCATGATCCCTTGCCAGCCGGGCAGCAGCAGCAGCCACGTCCCGATCGGCCGGTCGAAGCGGCCCAGCTTCAGCCAGGGCTTCAGCCGCTCGGGCGCATGGCGGTCGACCCAGTTCTGGCCGGCGGCGTCGGGAAGCGGGGCTGTGTTCATGCGAACCGTCTTAGCCCTCCATGCGGCGCCGGGTGAAGGGGGCGCGTCGGATCGCAGTTTCATGAAGTTTCTCGCCGGAGCCGGGCCGGGGCTGGACAGGCGGGGCCGTATCCGCCACTGGGCGCGAATGGCTCGCAGCTCCATCCCCCGCAGCGTCTGGATTCTGGGCCTCGTCAGCCTGCTGATGGATGTCTCGTCGGAGATGATCCAGACGCTTCTGCCCATCTATCTGGTGGTGGGGCTGGGCGCTTCGGCGGTGATGATCGGTCTGGTCGAAGGCTTCTCCGTCGTCGTGGCGACGGCGGTGAAATTCCTGTCGGGCTTCTGGTCCGACCGCATTGCGCGGCCCAAATGGCTGGCGGTCGCGGGTTATGGGCTGGCGGCCCTGTCCAAGCCGATCTTCCCTCTGGCGGCCTCGGTCGAGGGGGTGCTGCTGGCCAAGGGGGTGGACCGGATCGGCAAGGGCGTCCGCACCGCCCCGCGCGACGCCCTGGTCGCCGCCGTGACGCCGCCGGACATTCGCGGCCGCGCCTTCGGCCTGAGAAAGTCGCTGGATACGGTCGGCGGTTTCGTCGGCCCGCTGGTGGCGATCGGGCTGATGGTGGTGCTGGCGAACGATATCAAGGCGGTGTTCTGGCTGGCCTCCATCCCCGCCTTCCTGGCCGTGGCCTTGCTGGTCGGCGGCGTGTCCGACCCGCCGCGTCCGGACGAGGGCGCCAAGAAGCCGCCCAGCCTGAAGGGTGCGCTGCGTCTGGACGCCGCCACCTGGACCATGATCGCCCTGACGGCGGTGATCGGTCTGGCGCGATTCAGCGAGTCCTTCCTGCTGATGAAGGGGCTGGACGTCGGCGTCCCGGCCGCCTTCGCGCCGGCGGCCATCGTCCTGCTGCACCTGGTGTTCGGCCTGGCCGCCTTCCCGGTGGGGGCGCTGTCGGACCGCATCGGCCGTACCTCCCTGCTGCTGCTCAGCCTGGTCTTCCTGGCCGCCGCAGACGTGGCGCTGGCGCTGGCGAGCGATCAGGTCGTCTTCTATCTGGGCGTGGCCCTGTGGGGCCTGCACATGGGCTTTTCGCAAGGCCTGCTGATGACCTTGATCGCCGATGCGGCGCCCGCCCATCTGCGCGGCTCGGCGTTCGGCCTGTTCGCCCTGATCTCGGGCCTGATCGCCTTGGCGGGCAATGTCGCGGCGGGCCTGTTGTGGGACGGTTTCGGCCCGCAGGCGACCTTTGCCGTCGGCGCGGTGTTGAGCCTCGTCTGCGCCCTGGGCGTCGCTGGGTGGATGCGGCTTCAGGCGGCGCGCAGCCGCTAGGTGCGACGGCGGGCTTGCGCGCCGGGATCGTCCCGCTAGGCTTGATCGCCAGAAACAGCAGCCGGTCGGACAAGACGGATGACGATACGCACGAAGCCCCCATTTCCCTGGTTGCTGGCCCTGACCTGGCTGGTGCTGCTGGGCGCGGCCGTCGGGGGCTTCCTGACCGGGGAGTTCAGCGTCACCTTCGTCGGCGCCGGGACGTTTCTGCTGACCCTGATTCCGTTCTGGCTGGCGCCGCGCATCGGGCTGAACCTGCCGATCGGCTTCGTCACCGCCATCGCCGTCTTCCTGTGCGCCACCCTGTTCCTGGGCGAGATGGGCGACTTCTACGAGCGTTACTGGTGGTGGGACGTGGTGTTGCACGGCGGCTCGGCCGTGGCCTTCGGCCTGGTCGGCGCCCTGTTGATGCTGATGTTGGTGCAGGGCCGCCAGTTGAAGGCCGCGCCCCTGACGGTGGCCTTCTTCGCCTTCTGCTTCGCCGTGACCATCGGCGCCCTGTGGGAGATCTGGGAGTTCATGCTGGACCAGGTGTTCGGCCTCAACACCCAGAAGTCCGGCCTGGTCGACACCATGTGGGATCTGATCGTGGATTCCATCGGCGCCCTGATCGGGGCGGGCGCCGGTTGGGCCTATCTGAAAGGGCGCCAGGGCGGGCCGCTGGTGCGGGCCATGCGCGCTTTCGTCGACAAGAATCGGCGGCTGTTCGGCGGCTGAAGAGGCCTATTCCGCCAGCCGCCCTTGCGCCTCGTCGCCAGGGAAGACCACGTCCGGGTCCGGCTCGCGGCACTCAAGGCCGGGTCGGTCGAGGCGACGCAGGACATGGCGCAGGATGTTCAGCCGCGCCGTCTTCTTCTGATCCGTCGCCACCACGGTCCAGGGCGCATAGTCCAGATGCGTGCGCTTCAGCATCTCGTCGCGGGCGGCGGAATAGGCGCTCCAGCGGGCCTGGGCCTCGGCGTCCAGGGACGAGACCTTGAACCGCTTCAGCGGGTGGTCGACGCGCTCCTCCAGGCGGCGGGCCTGTTCGTCGCGGCTGATGTCCAGCCACAGCTTGATCAGGATGACGCCCGACTGGGTCAGCATCCGCTCGAAATGCGGGGCGTCGTGCAGGAAGCGCTCATGCTGCTCGGGCGTGCAGAAGCCCATGACCGCCTCGACCCCGGCCCGATTGTACCAGGAGCGGTTGAAGATCACGATCTCGCCCGCCGCCGGCAGATGGGCGGCGTAGCGCTGGAAATACCATTGCGTCGTTTCGCGCTCGGTCGGCTTGGGCAGGGCGACGACGCGCGTCTGCCGCGGGGCCATGTATTCGGTCATCCGCTTGATCGCCCCGTCCTTGCCGGCGGCGTCGCGCCCCTCGAAGACGATGACGACCTTCAGCCCCTGTTCGATGGCCCAGGCCTGGGTCTCGACCATCTGGATCTGCAGGGCTTCCAGGATGTCGGCGTAGTCGTCCTTGGCCATGGGCGTGTCCTTGTGTCGCGATCGACCAACCTTGCGGCGAATTCACTGGCGTCGCCAGCCTTGCTGTTCAGGGTGCAACGCAAAAGGAGCCGAAAATGATCAATCGTCGTCATGTCCTGGCCGTCGGCGCTGCGGCCGCAGTCGCGCCATCGGCGGCGCGCGCCCAAGGCGAAGGAGCGTTCGACGCCGCCCTGACGACAGCCTTCGACGGGGTCAGGCCGATCGCCCTGGCGGGCGGGGTCGTGACGGCTCAAGGGCTGGCCTGGTCCGGCGTGCGCGGCGTGCGGCGCGCGGGAGGGGACGATCCGGCGACGACGGACGACCGTTGGCACCTGGGCTCCAACACCAAGGCGATGACGGCGGCGCTGTTCGCCCGCCTGGTCGAGCAGGGACGGGCGCGCTGGGCCATGCCGCTGGCTGACGCCTTTCCCGACCTGACGATCGACGCGGGCTGGGACGGCGCGACGCTGGACGACTTCATGACCCACACGGCGGGGCTGAAGGACGAGGCGGTCATGGGCATGGCCTGGCTGATGACCGCCCGCGCCGCCCCTCAATCCCTGCCCGCACAGCGCCGCGCCATCGTCGATAAGGCGCTGGCCGCTCCGCCGTCCGGCGAGCGCGGGGCGTTCGCCTATGGCAACGCCAACTATGTGCTGGTCGGAGCGGCGATCGAGGCCGTCACCGGCGGCTCGTGGGAAGAGGCCATGCAGGCCGAGGTGTTCGGCCCCCTGGGCCTGGCCTCGGCGGGGTTCGGCGCGCCGGCTGGAAGCGACAACGCCTGGGGGCACCGCCGCATGGGCGAGACGGCCGTGCCGATGGACCCGGTCGATCCGGGTTCGGACAATCCTCTGGCGCTCGGCCCGGCGGGCACGGTTCACATGACGGCGGCCGACTACGCCCGCTTTCTACAGGTCTTCCTGACCGAAGGCGGCGGCTGGCTGAAACCGGAGACGGTGCGGCGTCTCGTCACGCCGGGCGAGGGGCGCAACTACGCCCATGGCTGGATCGTCCTGCCGCCCCAGCCCTGGGCCAAGGGGTCGGTGATCGCCCATGAGGGTTCGAACACCCTGTGGCACGCCATCGCCCTGGTCGATCCGGCGGGCGGTCGGGCCGTCTTCGGCCTGTCCAACGACGGCGGGCGCGGCGGCCCGGCCTGTCAGGCCATGGCTATGGAAATGCTGGGTATCTGAGCCCGCTATAGCCGCTTCTGCGCTTCTGGAGCGGCGTTTCTTCGGTGTTTGCACGGGGCGGAACGTCGTCTGTTCGGCCATGTGCAGTCGTCGGACCTCATCACTGCGCGTCGGTGCGTGGTCGGTTGGGCGCCAAGAAGCGCAAGCTGCGCGCGTCGCGGCGAAATTAACTGTAAAGCCTGTCGGCTCGGTTTCGCTTTACAGTTGACCGCTGTGGATAGTCGGGTGACAACATCGCCGCAGTCCGGATTTCACGTGGGGTCCAAACCCGCGTCTTGCTCCTTCGCCTGAACGAGCTTGTCCAGATGGGCTGACGGGCGATCCTGCTAGGACGTCCGCCTGGAAAAGCGCGTTTACGGAGACGCAATATGGCGACCGGCACGGTCAAGTGGTTCAACCCCACGAAGGGCTTCGGCTTCATTCAACCCGACACGGGCGGCGCGGACGTTTTCGTCCACATCACCGCCGTGCAAAAGGCGGGTCTGGTGGGTCTCGATGACAACGCCAAGGTCGAGTACGAGCTGGAAACCCAGCGCGGCAAGACTTCGGCCGTGGATCTCAAGCTCCTCTAAGGCCTTACGGACCTTCTGGTTCGTGAAAAGAAGAAGACGCGGAGGGCGACCTCCGCGTCTTTTTTGTCGCGCCTCGCAGGGATCGACCCTGGGCGCCGATGGTTGTCTCTCGAAACGGGAGAAACACCATGCTCAAGGACAAGAACTCTTCGGCCATCGTGGCGGTGAAGGATCTGGAGCGCGCCAGGGCCTTCTATTCCGACGTGCTGGGTCTGAACCTGGCGGACACCGGCATGGACGGGGTGCTGGGCTATCGCACCGGGAACACCTGGCTGACGGTCTACCGCTCGGACTTCGCCGGGACGAACCAGGCCAACGCCGTGACCTGGGACGTGGGCGTCGAGGTGGACGACATCGTCGCCGATCTCAAGACCAAGGGCGTCGTCTTTGAACGCTATGACGGCATGGCGCATGACGGCGACGTCCATGTCGCCGGGCCGCTGCGTCTGGCCTGGTTCAAGGATCCGGACGGCAACATCCTGCACCTGGTCGGCGGCGCGGGCGGGGCCTAGCCCTCCAGAGAGACGACCGGCTGGCTGACGGCGGCGCCCTTGCCGCGCGCCTTCAGCCAGGCGCGGATGCGGTTCTGGATCGGCTGGTCGATCAGATAGTGCAGGCCGAAGGCGAAGACGAAGGCCGCCAGCACGCCCAGAGCCCACAGGCCCCAGCGCCAGGCCTCGCCCAGCGCCAGCTTGTCGGCGAAGGCCTCGGCCAGGCCGAACCAGGCGATGCGCACCACCTCGTTCGAGATGAACATGGAGAAGGAGACCATGGCCGCCGCCTCGACCAGCTTCGACGGCCGCTTGGTCGGCACGGCGCCCGCCGCCAGGATGATGATGGAGATGAAGACCAGCGACAGAAGGGCGTTCTTGTCGAAATACTGGGCGACGGCCAGGCCGACGGCGGCCAGCACCCCGGCCCAGCCGGCGATGCGGGCGTTGATCCACACGCCTTGCGCGAACCAGGCCAGCCCCATGCCCAGGATGAACAGCGGCAGGGCGCGCCAGATGCCCAGGTTCAGCGGCATCTGATAGACGGGATATTTCAGGATCGCCCAGCTCAGTTCATTGGCGGCCAGATAGCCGACGACGACCAGGATCAGCGCCGTCCACGGCCCGATCCGGCTGAGACCCCGCAGCACGAAGGGGAAGGCGACGTAGCAGCCCAGCAGGGCCGAGATCGACCAGGTTGGGGCGTTCCAGCCCAGGCCGCCGTGCACGCCGAACGACTGCACCAGGGCCGCCTGGGCGGGAAGCTGATCCCAGGCGAACCACTCGGGATGGCTGGGCGGCATGCCCGCGGCGGTCGCCGCCAGCACCAGCGCCACCAGCAAGCCCAGCACGATCAGATGCGCCGGATACACCCTCAAGGCCCGCTTGATGAAGAAGTCGGTCTTGGACATCCGGCCCGAGCCGACCGCGCGGCCATAGACCCGCATCAGCACGTATCCGCTGTCGATCAGGAAGAAGTTGGTCAGCAGGAAGCCGCCGCGCTCGAACACGGGATGCAGTCCTTCGGCCAGGGGGACGGGCGCCGACATCTGGAAGTGATGCAGGATGATCAGGGCGGCCACGATGAAACGCAGCGCGTCCAGCCAGCCTCCGCGCATGATTGGCGGCGGTTCATTCCGGGACGAAAATACAGCCTGCAGCATCACGACCCCCTTGTTCGAATGCTGTTACGCAAGAACGGGGCCGTTGCCCTCCTTCTCACGGGGAGAAGGAGGGCAGGATCTCTTATCCTCGCACCAGACGCAGGAATTCCTCGCGTGTGCGCGGGTCTTCGCGAACGGCGCCCAGCAGGCAGCTGGTCGACAGGCTGGCGCCGGGGACGTCGACGCCGCGCATGGTCATGCAGCTGTGCTCGGCTTCGATGACCACGCCGACGCCGTGGGGGCGCAGCACGTCCTGGATGGCGTTGGCGATCTCGGACGTCATCTTCTCCTGAATCTGCAGGCGCCGGGCGTAGCCGCGCACCACGCGGGCCAGCTTGGAGATGCCGACGACCCGATCGGTCGGCAGATAGGCGACGTGCGCCTTACCCACCACCGGCAGCATGTGATGCTCGCAGAAGCTGACGAAGCGGATGTCCTTCAGGACCACCAGCTCGTCGTAGCCGCCGACCTCCTCGAAGGTCTTCTCCAGATAGTCGCGCGGTTCGACTTCATAGCCCTGGAACAGCTCGCGATAGGACTTGGCCACGCGCTTGGGCGTCTCGATCAGGCCTTCGCGTGCAGGATTGTCGCCGGCCCAGCGGATCAGGGTGCGGACGGCGGCTTCGGCTTCTTCCTGGGAAACGGCGGGGGAGGAGGGGGTCTGGTCGCTCATGACAGGCTGCATACCTCCCCTGCACAGGTTTTGGAAACGGCGCCGCTGTTTAAAACGGCTTCTGCCCCGATCAGGGCAGGCGGACCAGTTCGACGCGGCGATTGCGGGCGCGGCCTTCGTCGCTGGCGTTGTCGGCCACAGGCTTGTCGGCGCCGAAGCCCTTGGCCTCCAGCCGCTTGGCGTCGATCCCCTGCTGCGTCAGGGCGGCGACCACGGCGCGGGCGCGTTCTTCGGACAGCGGACGGTTGCGGGCGGGCGCGCCGGTGTTGTCGGTGTGGCCCTCGACGGACAGGCGCAGGCCAGCTTCGTCCTTCAGCATCTGGGCCATGGCGTCGATCTGAGGACGCGAGGCGTCCAGGATGTCAGCCTTGTCCAGCGCGAACTCGACCGGCACCGCGACGCGGCCGTCGGCGGCGATCTTGCGCGCCAGTTCGCTGGCGGGCAGCAGGCCGGCGGTCGGCGCCAGGGCCTTGGCCTCGACCACCGCCATCGAGCCTTGCGCGCTGCCGACATACAGGTGAACCCAGACCGTGCGGTCCGCCTGACGGATCACCCAGGTCTGCGACGGACCGTTATAGATGTCGCCGATACCGTTCAGGGCCGCCATCTGCACCGCCTCGGGCAGGGCGTGGGCGGCGTCGCTGGGAATCTGGCCGTCGAAGATGCGAACGGCGCCCGCCTCTTTCAGCGCGTGCTCCATGTTTCGCAGCAACTCCAGCCGAGAGAAGCTCTTGCCGGTGTCGTTGGTGATCTGGGTCTGATGAACGCGGCCTTCGATCATTTCGAACCGGGCGCCGGTCCAGAAGGGGAAGTCGGCGAAGTCGTGCGCCTCGCTGTTCTGCGGCTTGTAGCCCTCGGGCAGGCGCAGATAGGGGAAGTCGCCCAGGCTGGCGGTCGACAGGGCCACGCTGTTCACGTCGAAGGGACCGGCGGCGGCCGAGGCGCCCTCGGCCGGAGCCGTCGCCGTTTCAGTCTGTTCCGGCGCCTTGTTGTCGCACGCAGCGACCAGCAAGGCCGAGGTCGCGATCGTCAGGACGGAGGCGAGACGCAGGAACGGTTTCATGAGGCATCCTTCAGGCGTTGATCGGGGGGAGGGTGAAAACGTTCGTCTAGTCGCCGCTGTTGTCAATCGAATGAACCGGCATCGACCGGAACATCGGTCTCATTGCATCGTCCTAACGTCGCGTTAACCATCCTGTCGGCATTTTCTGCCCACTGTCCCGTGCTTGTGTTCGGGGCGCTTCGGGGATCGGCGATGAGCGGCGCGGAAGTTCTGGATGTGGGTCGCGACGCCCTGTGGCTGACGATCCAGCTGTGCCTGCCGGCCCTGATCGTGGCCCTGGTGGTCGGCGTGGCCATCGGCCTGTTCCAGGCCCTGACCCAGATCCAGGAGCAGACCCTGGTCTATGCGCCCAAGATCATCGCCATCTTCGTGTCCCTGCTGCTGTTCCTGCCGCTGATGGGCGCGCTGCTGGGCGGTTTCATGCGCGAGATCGCCGCTCGCATCGCGGGCATGTAGGGCGAGGCTGTAGGGCAGGGACATGGAGCCTTACGCCACGGCGGAACAGGTCTGGGCCGGGGGGCTGATCTTCGCACGCGTCGGCGCGATCCTGATGCTGTTGCCGGGCTTCGGCGAATCCTATGTGCCGCCGCGGGTGCGCCTGTCGCTGGCGCTGGTGCTGTCGCTGGCGCTGTGGCCCATCGTGGGCGCCAGCCTGCCGGCCCTGCCCGCGACCCTGGGCGCCACCGTCGGCTGGGTGATGCGCGAGGTGCTGACCGGCCTGGCCATCGGCGCCATCCTGCGCAGCTTCATGACCGCCCTGACCACGGCGGGCGAGATCGTCTCCCTGCAGACGACGCTGGGCTTCTCCCAGACCGCCAACCCCCTGCAGGCCCAGCCGGGGACGACCCTGTCGGCCTTCCTGATGCTGCTGGGCGTGACCCTGGTGTTCGCCACCAACACCCATCACCTGTTCATCGGCGGCATGGTCGGATCGTATGAGGCCATCGCCCCGGCCAAGCCGCTGATCGTGTCGGACTTCACCCAGATGGCGGTGAAGACCCTGAGCCAGAGCTTCATGCTCGGGGTGCAGCTGGCGGCGCCGGTGCTGGTGTTCGCCCTGATCTTCAACCTGGCCTCGGGCCTGGTGGCGCGGGTCATGCCCAGCTTCCAGGTCTATTTCGCCGCCGCGCCCTTGAGCGTCATCCTGGGCCTGTCGGTGTTCACGCTCAGCCTGGGCGTGGTGGGGACCGTCTTCATCGACCGCTACCGTTCGGTGGCGGCCTTCTTCACGGGAGGCGCCGTTGGCTGACGGCCCCGATCCCGAGTCGAAAACAGAAGACGCCACCCCGCGAAAACTCGAAGAGGCGCGGAAAAAGGGCGATGTCGCCAAGTCGCCGGACGTGGCGGCGGCCCTGTCTCTGGCCGGGGCGGCCGGCGTGCTGCTGGCGGGCGGCGGCTGGTTTTCGACCCGGATCGCCGAGGCGCTGACGCCCTTCCTGGCCCAGCCGCACGCCATGATCGGCGGGCTGGAGGCGGGCGGAGGCGTCGAGATCGGCATGCACGCCGTCTGGGCGGCGGCGCCGTTCCTGGCGGCCCTGATGTTTGCGGTCATCCTGGGCGGGGTCGGCGGCAATCTGGCTCAGTCGGGCCTCATCTTCACCGCCGACAAGGTCAAGCCGAAGTGGTCCAAGGTGAATCCGCTGGAGGGCTTCAAGCGCATCTTCGGCCCGGACGGCCTGGTGCAGTTCCTCAAGACCTTCATCAAGCTGGTCGCCATCGGCGCCGTCTGCTGGTGGGTGCTGAAGCCTCACGCGCGCGAGCTCGAGAACCTGGCCGCCATGAGCCCGGCGATGATCCTGCCGTTCGCGCGCGACCTGGCGCTGGCGCTGATGCTGTCGGCCCTCGTGTTTCTGTCGCTGACGGCGGGGGCTGACTATCTGTGGCAGCGGATGCGCTTCGCCAAGCGGATGCGGATGACCAAGGAAGAGCTGAAGGAAGACTTCAAACAGTCCGACGGCGACCCGCACGTCAAGGCCAAGCTGCGTCAGATCCGCATGCAGCGCGGCCGCCAGCGGATGATGCAGGCTGTACCCGACGCCACCGTCATCATCACCAACCCGACCCACTATTCGGTCGCCCTGCGTTATGAACCGGACAAGGGCGACGGCGCGCCAGTCTGCGTCGCCAAGGGCGTGGACGCCCTGGCCTTGCGCATCCGCGAGGTGGCCAGGGAGCACAAGGTGCCCATCGTCGAGAACGTGCCCCTGGCCCGCGCCCTCTATGCGGCGGTCGAGGTGGACGGCGTCATCCCGCGCGAACATTTCGAGGCGGCCGCCAAGGTCATCGGCTTCGTCATGCAGCAAAGGAAGCGGCGATGAAGGCGACGGCGGAGGAACGGCGTATGCTGACGAACCCTGATTCGCGCGGGCGAGACGCCATGACCATTTCCCGACCGCAAGACCGCCAGAAGACCCGCATCGCGGGCCGCCCGCGCTTCGATCCGTGGCTGGTCGCGATGGCGGTCGGCTTCGCCCTGGCGATCGCGGCCATCGCCTATCCGGCGTTCCGGGCCAGCGCCTTCACCGCGCCGGGGCTGATCTTGATCTTCGCGGCGGGGGCGACGGCGCTGATCTGGCTGTCGGCGTTCGGCCGGTCAGAGCGTCGCTCGCCTTCAGGCGATACGGCGGTCGAGATGCTGGACGCCATGGCCGAGCCCGCCGCCCTGGTGCAGCCGTCAGGCCAGGTGCTGGCCTATAACGCCGCCTGGGCCGAGGAGAACGGGACCGTCACCACCCTGCCCAGAGCCGGCAAGGGGGGCGGGAAATCCGCCCAGGCCCTCTACATGGCTTTCGCCCAGGCGCGCGAGGGGCATCAGGGCCGCGCCATCGTCCAGATCGGCGCGCGCGAGATCGAGGTGCTGATCGGCCAGGCGGGGCAGGGGCGTTTCCTCGTCCGCGCCGCG
>NZ_GL883084.1:88427-93254 GCF_000204035.1 Brevundimonas diminuta ATCC 11568 | reverse complement strand
GGCGGCGAAGACCTGTTCGCGGGCCGGGTCGAGGAGCCGAACGCGGCCCTGGCCCTGCTGACCGGCCCGGCGGCCTCGGGCGACGCCGCCTTCGGCCATCTGTTCGACCCGGCGGGCGTGGCCGAGGCCAGAACCAAGCTGGAGGCCGGGTCGTCCGGCCCGATCGAGCTGATCGCCCGCGCCCACCCGGATCGCCAGCTGCACCTCTATGTCGCGCCCGAGGGCGACCGGCGCCGCGTCTGGCTGTTCGACGTGGCGGCGCAGAAGTCGATGGAGCTGCAGCTGTCGCAGGCCCAGAAGATGCAGGCCGTGGGCCAGCTGGCGGGCGGGGTCGCGCACGACTTCAACAACCTGCTGACGGCGATCCAACTGCAACTGTCGGGCCTGCTGGAGCGCCACCCGGTCGGCGATCCCTCCTATGAAGGGCTGAACGAGATCCGCCAGACCGCCATCCGCGCCGCCGATCTGGTGCGCAAGCTGCTGGCCTTCTCGCGCAAGTCGACCGTGCGGCGCGAGCGGCTGGATCTTGGCGAGCTGGTCGGCGAGTTCGCCGTCCTGCTGCGCCGCCTGCTGCGCGAGGACGTGCGTCTGGAGACCGACTACGGCCGCGACCTGCCGCTGGTGCTGGCCGACAAGAGCCAGTTGGAGACGGCGGTGATGAACCTGGCCGTCAACGCCCGCGACGCCATGCGCGGCGTGGTCGAACCCGGCGCCGGCGTGGTCACGATCAAGACCCGCCGTCTGACCGGCGCTCAGGCCCGCGACATGGGCTGGCGCGAGGCGACCGACGAGGTCGCCCTGATCGAGGTGTCGGACACCGGCCCAGGCGTGCCGACGGCCCTGCTGGACAAGATTTTCGAGCCCTTCTTCACCACCAAGGCGGTGAACGAGGGGACGGGCATGGGTCTGGCCACCGTCTACGGCATCGCTCAGCAGGCGGGCGGCCACATCACCGTCGCCAATCTGGACGGCGCCGGCGCCGCCTTCCGCATCTTCCTGCCCGCCGCCACGGCTGAGGAACTGGTCGAGGCACCCGTGGTCGAGAAGGTCGTCAAGGCGCCGCGCGACCTGTCAGGCGCGGGCCGCATTCTGTTCGTGGAGGACGAGGCCGCCGTGCGCGGCATCGCCGCCCGCCTGCTGCGCCAGCGCGGCTATGAGGTGATCGAGGCCGCCGATGGCGAGGAGGCCCTGATCCTGGCCGAGGAGTGGGCGGGCCAGATCGACATGCTGATCTCAGACGTCATCATGCCGGGGCTGGACGGGCCTTCGCTGCTCAGGAAGGCGCGGCCCTTCCTCGGCGACGCCCCGGTCATGTTCATTTCGGGCTACGCCGAGAGCGACTTTTCGGATCTGTTGCAGGACGAGGTCGGGGTGTCCTTCCTGCCCAAGCCGCTGGACATCAAGACCCTGGCTGAACGGGTGAAGCAGGAACTGCACGCAGGCTGACGACGGGCGAGGGCGTCAGGCCCTCATGTCCAGCCGTTCTTCCGGCGACCAGCGCCGTTCCCGCGCCGCCTCATGCAGGGTGTCGGCGAGGTCCAGCAGGTGATGGCGGCGAAGGCGCGGAATCACTTCCAGCAGTTGCAGGCGTAGGCTTTCTGCTTCGGCGTCCGACAGCAGGGCGTTTCGCGAAGAGGCGCGATCAGGCATGACGCATCCCCCTGAGTAAGCGACCTGAAAAGAGGGTCTGGGGCGTTCGGGAAACGGCTGTTTCGCGCTTTCGGTTCCGAAAAGCGGTTTCGCCTCGAGAATTGTGAACAAAGGCGACGTTCAAGGCTTGGGTCTGGCGCGCGCGGCCCTAGATAGGGTCCAGAGGAATCAAACGCCGTAAAGAGGAGTCTCCCATGGCCTTCACCCTGCCCCCGCTGCCCTACGCCTATGACGCGCTGGAGCCGGCCATCGACAAGGAGACGATGACCTTCCACCACGACAAGCACCATCAGACCTATGTCGACAACCTGAACAAGTTCGTCGACGCCACGCCCGAGGCGCAGGGCAAGTCGCTGGAAGACATCTTCGCGATCATGTCCAAGCTGCCGAAGCCGATCCGCAACAACGGCGGCGGCGTGTGGAACCACAGCCTGTTCTGGGAGCTGCTGGCCCCGGTCGGCGCGGGCGGCGAGCCCTCGGCCGAACTGGCCGCCAAGATCGACGCCGAACTGGGCGGCATGGACAAGTTCAAGGCTGACTTCGACGCCGCCGGCGCCGGTCAGTTCGGTTCGGGCTGGGCTTGGCTGATCCTTCAGGACGGCAAGCTGAAGGTCACCTCGACCCCGAACCAGGACAACCCGCTGATGGACGACGCGGCCGAGAAGGGCGCCGTCCTGCTGGCTGCCGACGTGTGGGAGCACGCCTACTACCTCAAGTACCAGAACCGCCGGGTCGACTACCTCAAGGCCTTCTGGTCGGTGGTGAACTGGAACAAGGTCAACGAACTGTACGAAGCCGCCAAGGGCTGATGCAGACCAGACGCCCCGCCGATCCCGGCGGGGCGTTTTTCTTTCGGGGGGGCGAGGATGACACCATATTTGAAACTGGCCGCTTCGGGGCTTGTGCTGGGTCTTCTGATCGGCGCCGGCGCCTGCCAGCAGCAGCCCAAGTCCGACGAACAGGGGCAGGGACGGGCGGTCGTCGCCGCGGCCTCGCCCGACGTGCGTCCCTTTACGGTGGGCGAGCTGAAGCTGGCGGCTCTGCGGGACGGCGAGATCGTCGTGCCGGTGGCGCAAACCCCGTGGGTCGAAGCCGGGGCCAAGGCTGAAGAGATCACCGCCCTGCTGACGGCGGGCGGCGCGCCGACGGATGCGGTCCATCTGCCGGTGCAGCCGTTGCTGGTGCGCGACGGCGATCGCGTGGTGCTGATCGACGCCGGGGCGGGCGGTCAGATGGGGACGGCCAATTTGCTGGTCGGTTCGCTGCGGGCTGCGGGCGTCGAACCGGCGCAGGTGACGGATATTCTGATCTCCCACGCCCACGGCGACCATGTCGGCGGCCTGGTCGACGCCGAGGGCGCCCCGGTCTTTCCCAATGCGGTGATCCGCATGAGCGCGCCGGAATGGGACGCGGCCCAGGCCGGCGCCGAAGCGCACGGGGCTGGGCCTCTGGTGGCGGCCATTAAGTCGAAGGTCGAAACCTTCCAGCCGGGCGCGCAGGTCACGCCCTCGATCCGCGCCGTGCCGTTGAAGGGGCACACGCCGGGCCACTCCGGCTATGAAATCGCCTCCGGCTCCGAGCGTCTGCTCTATCTCGGCGACGCCCTGCACAGCTCCATCATTTCGGTTCCTCGTCCCGACCTGGCGCTGGTCTGGGACAGCGACCGCGCTGTAGGCGCCGCGACACGGCGTGAGATCCTTGAGCGCGGCGCGACCGAACGGCTGCGTCTGTACGGCGTTCACTTCCCCTTCCCGGGCCTGGGGCGGATCGAGCGCCGGGGCGAGGGCTACGTCTGGGTCGCGGAGGCGGCGCCCGCCGTCTGATCGGCGCTCAGTCGCCTTCTTCCGCCAGAAGCGCCGCCAGCCGCGCCTCGCCGTCCGTGATCGCCTGACGCTTCAGGGCGTCCGGCGCATAGGCGCGGCCGTCCAGAACGATGTGGCGCAGGCGGCGCGTGTCGCGAATATCGCGCGATGGGTCGCCCTCGACGATCAGCAGGTCGGCGCGGCGGCCCACGGCGATGCGGCCGATGTCGTCGCGCTTCAGGATGTCAGCCGCCGTTCCCGTCGCGGCCGACAGCGCCTGCAAGGGGCTGAGGCCCGCGCGGGTCATCAGCTCCATCTCCAGGTGCAGGCCTCCGCCGGGCAGGTTGTAGGCGCCGGCGGGCGTGTCCGAACCGGCGCCGATGCGGCCGCCCAGTTGGGCCAGACGCAGGGCTACGGCCGCGCCGACGCGGGCGTCCTGCCTCGCCTTGCTGTTGCTCTCGGCATCGGCGTGGAAATGCTGATGCACGCCGCGCCATTGCTGATCCAGACCGTCGCGGACCGTCCCTGCCGCATCGCCCAGCGGCAGATCGGTCAGCACCGGATCGGGCGACTGCGTCTCGGCGGTGAAATGGAAGACGGACAGGGTGGGGATCAGCGCCGTATCCGCCGCCAGCAGGGCGCGCGCCATCTGATCGATCAGCGCCGGATCCAGGCTTTCCGCCTCCAGATCGCCGCCCAGCCGGCGATAGGCCAGGGCCGCGCCGCTGGCGTGTTCAAGACTGTCCAGCCCCAGGGCGGCGGCCTGGAGCAGGTCGACTTCGGCGCCGCTGAGGCCGCGGGTCGAGGCCATGCCCAGGTCGGCCATCGTCGGCAGCCCCAGGTCTTTCGCGCGTCGGACGGCGGCGGCGAAGGCGTCGGGCGGCGTTTGCTCGTACAGCTTGACCCAGTCGGCGCCTTCTGCGGCCAGGGCGTCGACGGCGGCGACGGCCTGCGCGGGCGTCGCGGCGATGAGCAGTTCTATGCCGTCCAGAGAGGGGCCGTCGGCGGCGCGCGCGGGCGAGGGCGCGTCCGGCGTCGCCTCGGGATAGAAGCGTTTGATGATGCTGTTCTCGCCGTCCAGCATCGGCCCGGCCCAGACCAGCCGCGCGTGCGGCGCGGGCAGGTCGTTCAGGGCGCGGGCCATCTCCGTTGTGGTGTTGGCCGACCGCACCGTGGTCACGCCCGAAGCCAGGAACCAGCCGTAGTAGTGCGGACGCGGGTGGACGTGCAGGTCGATCAGGCCGGGGATGATGCTGCCGTCGCCGGCGTCGATGACGGCGGCGCCGGGCGGCGTCGGGCAGTCGGCCGCGCGGCCCACGCAGGCGATGACGCCGTCCACGGCCACCACCCGCCCTCCGATAATCGGCGCCGCGCC
>NZ_GL883084.1:81044-88213 GCF_000204035.1 Brevundimonas diminuta ATCC 11568 | reverse complement strand
ATGCCGAGAGCCTCCCGAGTCGTTTCTTCTTGTCGGCGCAACTGCACGAACAGCGGCTTCAGGCTCAAGTTTCCTTTCTGTCATCTAGGAGGAGAGGTCGCCGACATTGACTCCAGGGTCCGCCGCCTTCATAAGCCCGGCCTTCTCGCACCGGGTTTCGCCCGAGGCGCGATGTCTATTACGGACGATGCGTGGACCGCCGTTGAGATCGCCGCTCCAATCGGGGAGCAGCCGGGCCGCATCATGATGAAGAGTGACACATGTCCAAGCGCCATAGCGCCAAGTACAAACTCGACCGGGCCATGGGTGAAAACCTGTGGGGTCGCGCCAAGTCTCCCGTCAACAAGCGTTCCTACGGCCCCGGCCAGCACGGCCAGCGCCGCAAGTCCAAGGTCTCGGACTTTGGTCTGCAGCTGAAGGCCAAGCAGAAGCTGAAGGGCTACTACGGCAACATCACCGAGAAGCAATTCGCGGCGACCTACGCTGAAGCCGCCCGTCGCAAGGGCAACACCTCGGAAAACCTGATCGGTCTGCTGGAATCGCGTCTGGACGCCATCGTCTACCGCGCCAAGTTCGTGCCGACCGTCTGGGCCGCCCGTCAGTTCGTCTCGCACGGCCACGTCACCGTCAACGGCAAGAAGGTCGACATCGGTTCGTACCGCGTGAAGGTCGGCGACGTCGTCGAGGTCAAGGAAAAGTCGCGCAACATGGCGCTGGTGCTCGAAGCCCAGCAGTCGAGCGAGCGTGATCTGCCTGACTATCTGGAACTGGGCGATCGTGGTTTCTCGGTCCGTTACGGCCGCGTGCCGGAACTGTCCGACGTGCCCTATCCGGTGAAGATGGAGCCGAACCTGGTCGTCGAATACTACTCCTCGTAAGTTCGACGATCCCGCCCGATCCGTCGGGTCGTGGTTCAAGACAAGAAAAGAGGCTCCGGCTCGCCGGGGCCTCTTTTTTAATCAGACGCAGCGGCGGTTTCCTTTTGGGCCAAACCAAGGCATGTTGCCCCTCGCTGTCAGGATCGAGCCGCAGGAGGCCGAGATGAGATATCGGATCGCTTTCTGCGTTGTTGCGGCGCTGTCTGTCGCGGCTCTGGCCGGGTGCGCCTCGAAGCCGGGCGCCCTGGTGCGGACCGAGGGCATGCCGGGGCAGTTGGAGCCGATCCACGCCGCCGCCTTCACCCGCGATCTGGCCGTGTTCCGCGTCAGCTCGAACGGCTGCACCGACAAGAGCGACGTCAAGCCCTTCATCACCCAGCTCAAGGATTCGGCGGTCATCACCCTGCGTCGTCTGGACGAGGATCGCTGCAGCCGTCCGGTCCGGGGCGGGGTGCAGATGGAATGGACCTTCAAGGAACTGGGCCTTCCGCCCGGCGCCAACGTTCTGGTCAACAATCCCTACATGATGGACGGCGAGGCCGCGGCCGTCAGCCAGTAGAGGCTGAAGCGGCTTAAGGGCCGCTTTTTCAATTTTCGTTATTCATATCGAGACAGCCAGGGTTAACGCCTTGGCTTTTAGGACATCAGACTCCCTATTCCCTACGGCGTCTTCCATGCGTGTCCTGACCTGTCTGACTGACGAGCACCATCTGGGGCTCGTCGCCCTGGCTGCCTTGATCTGCCTGCTGGGCAGCTTCATCACAACAGGACTGTTGCGGCGCGTTCGCGAAAACGGGGGATTGTCGCGTGTGTCGTGGCTGTTCCTGGGCGCCGTCGCGGGCGGGGCGACGATCTGGTGCACCCATTTCGTGGCCATGATCGCCTATCGACCGGGCGTCGAGACGGCCTATGAGCCGATGCTGACGGGCGTCTCCCTGGCAGTGGCGGTCCTGGGCGTCGGCCTGGCCCTGGCGACGGCCTCCATGCGCCGCCGTTTCTCCGTCGAGGCGGGCGGCGCCCTGTTCGGCATGGCTGTGGCCGGGATGCACTTCGTCGGCATGGCCGCCCTGTCGGTCGAGGGCGTGGTGCATTGGTCGGCCGTCTATCTGGCGGTCTCCATTATCGGTTCGGTGGCGTTCGGCGCCCTGGCCTTCCGCCTGGCCTCGACCGAAGAACGCTTCGCGCGGCTGAAGGGCGGGGCGGCCATGGTGCTGGGCATCGTCTGCCTGCACTTCACGGCCATGGCGGCGATGACCGTCATTCCGCTGGGACCGCTGGACGGCATGCTGACGGGCGAGGACGCGCGCCATGTGCTGGCGCTGGGCGTCGCCGGCGTCGGTCTGCTGGTGCTGGGCGCCGGCGCCGCCAGCCACGCCCTGGATCGGGAAGCCCTGGCGCTGAACCGCGAGCGGCTGCAGTACCTGCTCGAGACCGGCGTCGACGGCATGGCGATCGAACGCGACGGCGTCATCGTGGCCGTCAATGAAGTCCTGGCCGAGTTGGCCGGCGCCGACCGTGACAGCCTGATCGGCGCCGATCTGGGGGATTGGGTGCAGGACGCCCACCGTCTCGACGACGGCGCTGTGACCCAGACCATTCTTATGGCCGGCGGTCAGGAGATTCCGGTCGAACTGTCGGCCCGGCGCGACCTGATGGCGCGCGGCCGCACCATGATCTACGCCGTGCGCGACCTGCGCGCCCGCATGGCCCAGGAACGTCGCATCGCCCACCTGGCCCGCAACGACAGCCTGACCGGCCTGCCCAACCGAGCCTCCTTCCTGGAGCGGCTGACGCGCCAGAAGCAGACGGCGGCCGAGGGCGAGAGTCTGGCCCTGTTCGCCCTGGACCTGGATCGGTTCAAGGAGGTCAACGACCTGTACGGGCACGCGGTCGGCGACCAGCTTCTGTGCATCATCGCCGAACGCATGAAGGGCGCCCTGCGCGAGGGCGAGTTCATCGCGCGCCAGGGCGGCGACGAGTTCCTGGCCCTGGCCTCGGTCGCGACCCGCGACGAAGCCCGCGCGGTGGCCGAGCGCCTGCGTCAGGCCGTGATCCAGACCGTGACGCTCGACCATGCCGACGTGTCGTGCGGCGCCAGCATCGGCGTCTCGCTGTGGCCGGAAGACGCCCAGGACGTGTCCACCCTGATCAACAACGCCGACCTGGCCATGTACCGGGCCAAGGCGTCGCTGACCCAGGACGTCTGCTTCTATGAGGCGGACATGGATCAGGCGGTCCGCGCCCGTCGCCGCGTCACCCAGGCCCTGCGCGAGGCGCTCGAGAACGAGCGGTTCGAGCTGCACTATCAGGTCCAGGCCTCGGTCGAGACCGGCAAGGCCACCGGCTATGAAGTCCTGCTGCGCTGGAAGAACGATGAAGGCCGCTACATCTCGCCGGCCGACTTCATCCCCGTGGCCGAGGAGAACGGCCTGATCCTGCCGATCGGCGAGTGGGTGCTGCGTCAGGCCTGCCGCCAGGCCGCCGCCTGGGAGGAGCCGCATCGCATCGCGGTCAACCTGTCGCCGGTGCAGTTGAGCCACGTCGATCTGCCTCGTCTGGTGCATCAGATCCTGCTGGAGACCGGCCTTGCGCCGTCGCGCCTGGAGCTGGAGATCACCGAGACGGCCATGATCACCGACATGGCGCGCACCACCCATGTGCTGCGTCAGCTGAAGGCGCTGGGCGTGACCATCGCCATGGACGACTTCGGCACGGGCTATTCCTCGCTGTCGACGCTGAAGGCCTTCCCCTTCGACAAGATCAAGCTGGACCGTTCCTTCATGACCGAACTGGACGGCGAGGCGCCGCAGTCGCGGGCCATCATCCGCGCCGTTCTGACCATCGGCGAAAGCCTGTCGATCCCGGTCCTGGCCGAAGGCGTCGAAACCGCCGAGCAGTTGGCCTTCCTGCGCGCCCAGGGTTGCAATGAGGTGCAGGGCTACCTGCTCGGCCGCCCCCAACCCGAAGCCGACGCCCTGCACCACGGCGCGGCCTGGATCGACCTGGAGGAGACGGCGACAGCCGCGTGACGGGCGGCGATCCTTGCCGATTATTCACATGACCCTGCGACCCGGCGCTGGCAGGGTGCGGCCAAGTTAAAAAAAGGGACGCGTCTCATGCGCCGCATCATCATCGCCCTGGCCTTGGCGGCTGTCGCCGCGCCGGCTCTGTCGGGCTGCATCATCATCGCCACTGAGAAGCCGACCACGCGCGTCATCCACACGCCGCCGGCGGAAGGCGCCTGATGCGCGGCGCTCTGCTGGCCGCCGTCGCCCTGCTGCCCTTGCTGGGCGGTTGCGTCATTTATTCCAATGGGGGCGGCGAGAAGGTTTCGGTCGTCACGGAGCCCAATATGGCCAAGACGGAAGTCGTGGAGGCGGTGCGCCGCGTCGACTTCGACGGCCAGCGCCTGAACGTCGTGGTCGGGTCCAACGGCTGCACCGAGGCGTCCAGTTTCGAAGTGCAGATCAAGGACTCTGATCCGGCTGAGCTGAAGTTGGTGCGTCGCACGCCCGACGTGTGCCGCGCCCTCGCGCCCGAGGGCGTGACGGTCAGCTGGACCTATGCCGAACTGGGCCTGGAAGCGGGCCAGCCGGTCCGGGTGATCAACCCGATCAGCCTGTAGGCGTCGCCTTCTCTTTGGGGGGGCGTTCGTCGGTCGAGACATATAGGGGTGCGGGACTTGCGTTCCGCACCCCTTTTCCTTCGTCGTCAGGCGTCGAACGCTCCTGACAGGACGCCGAACAGCGGATTCGGCCGCCCCTCGTCATTGAACAGCAGGGGGCTGTCCCGGCCGTCGTCGTTTTCGCCGCGACGCAGCCAGGAATCGCTGTCGCGCACGCCCCAGACGGTGAAGGCGAAGCGTTGTGCGGGGGGCAGGCTCATGAAGGCCTCGGCCAGTTCCGCCACGCGCGCCGTCTGCTGCTCGCGGCGCTGGGCGCGGGAACGTAGGTCCGGCATCCGGCCGCCGCGCTTCAGCGACGCATCCAGTTCGGAGACATGGATGGGCAGACCGAACTGGCGGGCCTCATTCATGAAGGCGGCGATCTGGCCCTTGGGGATTTCGATGTCGAGGTGGGACTGGACGCCGATGCCCTGAACCGGGGCGCCCGCCTTCAGCAGCCGCTCGACCAGACGCAGGAAGGCCGCGCCCTTCTTGGGCGTGTTCTCCAGATTGTAGTCGTTCAGGAACAGGGTCGCCTCGGGCGCGGCGATGCGCGCCTGTTCGAAGGCGCGGATGATATAGGCGTCGATCCCGCCCAGACCCCGGCTCCAGACGCAGTCGCGATAGCCGCTTCCGTCATCCTCGACCGGTTCGTTGACCACGTCCCAGCCGACGATCTGACTGCGCCAGCGCCCGGCCACCTCGGCGATATAGCGGTCATGCTCGGCGATGAAGCGCGGGCGGTCGTCGACAAGGGCGGTGAACCACGGGTGGTCCTGCGCGTACCAGATCAGGGCGTGGCCGAAGAGGCGGATGTCCAGATCGCGCGCGAAATAGGCGATGCGGTCCGGCGCGTCGAAGCGCAGGGAGCCGTCCTTCTGGAGGATGTACTCCATCTTCATCTCCCACTCGGGCGTGAGCTGGGAGAAGTGGGTGGAGACCAACCGGAACCAGTCCTGATCCGACAGCTGGCCGGACATGGCGACGGTTCCGACAGGGAAGGGGGCGACGGCTTTCAGCGGCCGAACAGGGCCGGTCGGCGGCGTGGCGGGCGCCTCGCCCGCGCCGCAGGAGGCGAGCGCGAGGGTTGAGGCCAGCAGGGCGCGACGGTCGATCACGTCTAGCCCTCGGCGCGGCGACGCAGGCCCATTTCGTCATAGGCGGCGGCCTCGCGCTTGGCGGCGGCCGTCAGCTTGTTCAGCCGGGTGGTTTCGGCGACGTGCTCGAACTTCTTCAGCTCCTCGAAGGCGCCGGTCAGGGCGTCACGGGCGCCTTCTTCCTCGGCGGCGACGGCGGCGACCTCGGCCTCGGCGTCGGCGCGGCGCTGCTTCCAGCCGTTGAGATAGGCCTGCAGCATCATGCCGGAGGACGGATCGTGCCGCGCGTTCTCACGCTCGACCTCGGCCTCGGCGTCCAGCACGGCGACGCGCATCTCGGCCTCGGCCTTGCGGGCGCTGATCTCGGCCAGACGCTTCTGCAGCGTCTCGACCTCATAGTTGGAGATGCGGATCAGGGATTGGGCCCAGGTCGTCATGCGTCGTCTCCCGTGATCATTGGTCCACCATGCCCTGGTTCAGGATGGTTTCAAGTCTGTCGAAACTTTCGTTCAGGCGCGTCACGTCGTCCTTGTCCTGGGTCAAGAAACCTTCCAGGGCCGGATTCAGGGCGATGGCGCGGTCGACGATGGGGTCGGCCCCGGTGCGATAGGCCCCGATGCGGATCAGCTCTTCCATGTTGGAATAGGCGCTCAGGCACTGGCGCGCGCGGCGGTTCAGTTCGCGCTCGGGCGGGGACTGGTTGCCGGGCATGGTGCGGCTGACGGACTTCAGCACGTCGATGGCGGGGAAGCGGCCGCGCTCGGCGATCTTGCGGTCCATGACGATGTGGCCGTCCAGAATGCCGCGCACGGCGTCGGCGATCGGCTCGTCATGGTCGCCCCCGTCCACCAGCACGGTGAACAGGGCGGTGATCGGTCCCGCCTCGGTCCCGTCCGGCCGGATCGGTCCCGGCCCCGCACGCTCCAGCAGCTTGGGCAGTTCGGTGAAGACGGTGGGGGTGTAGCCCTTGGTCGTCGGCGGCTCGCCCGCGGCCAGGCCGATCTCGCGCTGGGCCATGGCGAAGCGGGTGACGCTGTCCATCAGGCACAGCACCTCCAGCCCCTGATCGCGGAAGAACTCGGCCACGGCCATGGTCATGTATGCCGCCTGACGCCGCTTCAGCGCCGGCTCGTCGCTGGTGGCGACCACGACGACGGCCCGTTTCAGCCCCTCTTCGCCCAGGGTCTCCTCGATGAACTCGCGGACCTCGCGGCCCCGTTCGCCGATCAGGCCGACGACGACCACGTCGCAGGTGGCCTGACGCGCCAGCATGGACAGCAGCACCGACTTGCCCACGCCCGAACCGGCGAAGATGCCCAGGCGCTGGCCCCGGCTGGTGGTGGTGAAGACGTCCATCGCCCGCACGCCCAGATCCAGCCGCTCGCCCACCCGGCCGCGCGAATGGGCGGGCGGCGGCGGCGCGCGCAGGGGGTAGGGGACGAGGCCCGGCGTCAACGGCCCCAGGCCGTCGATCGGCTCGCCGAAGGAATCGATGATGCGGCCCAACCACGCCGTTGTCGGGCGCACGCT
>NZ_GL883084.1:71975-80016 GCF_000204035.1 Brevundimonas diminuta ATCC 11568 | reverse complement strand
CGCAGCGCGCTCGCCTGCGCGCCGTGGGCAACGGCCCGGCGGTTGAGGAATGGACGGAGTTCTAGAGTTTAGAACAGCAGCTTCACCGCGCCCCGCATCAACAGGGCAAGCACGGCGCCGAACACCAGGCAGGCGATCAGGTTGGGGACCGGCCGTTGCAGCCGGGACAGCAGGAACTTCATGGGCGCGCGTCTGTCGTCAGGCGGGGGCGGCCGGATCTTGCAGCGGCTGAGCCTCATCGGAAGGCGAGGTCAGCACCGCGCCGACCGAAGCGGTGATGATGGCGGCGATGGCCAGCCATTGCAGGGTGCTGAGGTGCTCCCCCAGGACGAACAGCCCGGCCAGGGCGCCGATGGCCGGATCGCCGCTGACCGCCACGCCGAAGGTGCGCTTGGGAATGTGGCGCAGGGCGATCATGTCCAGCGTATAGGGCAGGGCGCTGGACACCAGGGCGACCACCAGGCCCAGGACCAGGATCCTCGGGTCGAACAGGGCCAGGCCCGCGCCGGCGATGCCGAACGGCACCACCGTCATGGCCGCCACGGACATGCCGATGGCGACCGTCGCGCCGCTGGGCAGGTGGCTGACGCGCTTGCCGAAGACGATGTAGCCCGCCCAGAACACCGCCGCCGCCGCCGCATAGGCGCAGCCGACCGGGTCCAGCGTCGCCACGCTGCCGTCCAGCGGCAACAGCAGGCCCAGGCCCAGGATCGCCAGTCCGACCCAGACGAAATGGATCAGGCGGCGCGAGTTGAACAGGGCGACCGACAACGGTCCCATGAACTCGATCGCCAGCGCCACGCCCAGCGGAATGGTGTTCAGCGCCATGTAGAAGCTAAGGTTCATCAGCCCCATGACGCCGCCGTAGACGGCCAGGGCGCGCAGGTCGCTGCGCGTGAAGGCGCTGCGCCAGGGGCGGAAGACCAGCAGAAGGAACAGGGCCGACAGTCCCACGCGCAGGGCCGCCGTCCCGGCCGGTCCGACCATGGGGTACAGCGTCTTGGCGAAGGAGGTGCCGGCCGAAAGCGACACCATCCCGCCGATCAGGGCGAGATAGGGCAGGATGGCCGCGATGCGCGGCGTGCGAAGGGCGAGCGTCAGGGAGGACATGGCGCGGAACCTAGCCAAAACCCGTCTGTGTTTCTCGCTGATTTCACCTGCCACGACGCAAGAAACAGGCGTATGTTTGTATCAAATGCAAGAAAACATCGATCTCGATTCCTTCGATCGCCGACTGCTGGCCCTGGTCCGGCGCGACAATCTTCAGCCCGCGCGCGTGTTGGCGGAAAAGGTCGGCCTGTCCGAATCGGCGGTGTCGCGGCGGCTGCGGCGGCTGCGCGACGAGGGCGTCATCATCGCCGACGTCTCCGTGGTCGATCCCGCCCGACTGGGTCGCGCCCTGACCATGCACGTCCTGGTCGAGATGGAGCGCGAGGGCACCGCCGTTCTGGACGCCCTGATCGACAAGCTGACCGCCCGACCGGAGGTCCAGGCCGCCTGGTATGTGACGGGCGACACCGACCTGATCCTCTATGTCGTGGTGCCGACGATGGAGGCCTATGAGGTCTTCACCCGCGAGATGCTGAACGACGACGCGCGCGTCCGCGCCTTCAAGACCCTGATCTCGATCCGCGAAGTCCTGCCCTTCGATCCCGCCCGTCGCGCCCTGGTGCGATGAGATTCAGCCGAATGCGCCCAGGCGAGCGAAAAGCGTACTGAACTCATCATGGACGTCGCGCCCGCCTGCGGCACCCATCGCTAGGTCGCGGGCGCGATAGGCTTCGCGCCAGGCGCGCGACAAGAGGTCGGGGTCGCGCTGCTTTCCTCGTTCAAAAAGATCCGCAAACAACGCCGCGCACTGAGTACGCAGGATCGACTCTTCTCGCAGCGAAGGCGGTGGTTGGCGCTTTAGCGCTTCTTGGATCGCCGCCAGAGCCGCCTTGGGCTCTCCGGCGTGACGTAAAAACACGCCCAGATCCATGTCGATGTCGAAGGCGGGCTGCCCTTCCGGCGCGAGTTTCAGCCAACCTTGGGCGACACTGGCCCCTAGCCGCCACTGGTGATTGACCTTGATGGCGGAAGCCTGGCGAGCTCTTGTCGTACGGTCAGGCAGGCGTCCGGCGGCCGCGTGGCGGACCGCCTCAAGAATCAAGGGAGCGTCCATCTCGTTAAGCAGGTCGCCGCGTAAATATGGGCGCAGGCTTTGCAGAGCTTGCTCCAATGCGTGTTCGCGAGGATCGACGGCTTCTGTGACGGCGATGATCAGCGCGTGCTCTTCGGGAGCGACGAATGTCGCGTCTGCGGCCAGGGCGAACGTCATGCGACGTGTTCGCGCACTATCCTCGTCGCGAAGAAGAAGAATATCCTCTTGGACCGACACGATGCGCCACAAAAACTCCTCGCGTCCGTCATCAAGGCCGACGTCTACGAGGAGAGAACCAGGATCACATGAACGACGTAGCGCGCGCACCACGCGGGCGCCCTTGAGCTCAACTGCCTGCACGCGAGAACATCCCTTGGTCGCTATGTCTTTGAGCATCGGGTCATGCCGGAACGAGCTTGCGGAAACGTTGATAGCGACGAATGCTGAACGTGCGTTGAGAATTCCTGCGCGGGTCTGCTTTGTTCGCGGCGTATAAGGCCTATCTGTTGAGCCGACATCGCCGCACGGAGACCTTCCCATGTCCGACGCTTCTCAAGCCGCCTATGACGCCAGCCGCCACAAGAAGGCGGGGCGGGGCCGGGTCTATGACAGCATCGTCGACACCATCGGCGACACCCCTCTGGTCCGGCTGCCCAATCTGACGGCGGCGCTGCGGCCCAAGGCCACGGTGCTGGCCAAGCTGGAGTTCTTCAACCCGATCGCCTCGGTCAAGGACCGCATCGGCGTGGCCATGGTCGAGGCGCTGGAGCAACTGGGCAAGATCAAGCCGGGCGCCACTCTGATCGAGCCGACCAGCGGCAACACCGGCATCGCCCTGGCCTTCGTGGCGGCGTCCAAGGGCTATAAGCTGATCCTGGTCATGCCCGAGAGCATGTCGATCGAGCGGCGCAAGATGCTGGCCCTGCTGGGCGCGCGGCTGGAACTGACGCCCGCCGAAAAGGGCATGAAGGGCGCCATCGCCCGCGCCGAGGAACTGCTGGCGGAAATCCCCGGTTCGGTCAGCCCGGCCCAGTTCGAGAACCTGGCCAACCCCGCCATCCATGAAGCCACCACGGCCGAGGAGATCTGGAACGACACGGCGGGCGCCGTGGACGTGGTGGTGTCCGGCGTCGGCACCGGCGGCACCATCACCGGCGTCGGCCATGCGCTGAAAGTGAAGAAGCCCTCGGTGAAGATGATCGCGGTCGAGCCGACGGCCTCGCCCGTGCTGTCGGGCGGCGCCCCCGGCCCGCACAAGATTCAGGGCATCGGCGCGGGCTTCATCCCCGCGGTGGTCGACCGCGCGGTCATCGACGGCGTGGAGCAGGTCACGAACGAGGACGCCTTCGACATGGCCCGCCGCGCCGCGCGCGAGGAAGGCATCCCGGTCGGCATCAGCTCGGGCGCGGCCTTGACGGCGGCCTTCCGCCTTGCGGCTCAGGATGAGTATGCGGGCCGGACCATCGTGGCCATCATCCCCAGCTTCGCCGAACGTTATCTGTCGACGGCCCTGTTCGAAGGGCTGTAACGGCGCGTCCGGGCCCTGCAACTGCACTGCTGGTTAACCGCTGGCGTCTAGGCTGCGGGCATGGGCGAGATCCAGGCCAGTTTGGAAGAGACGCACGCGCCGCGCGGCCGTACGGCGCGGCAGGTGTTGCTGCGCCGGCTGGCCGATGTCGTCAGCCTGCCGGCCAGCCGGATCAATGCGTTCGAACGGGCGGTGGCCGGCGACTTGCTGGTCGATGTCCTGCGCCCGGCGCCGCTGGAGGAACGTCGTCGCGTGTCCCAGCGCCTGGCCTCCTTGGGCGAGTTGCCTGATGCGCTGAAGCGCCTGCTCATTCGTGACGAGCCTCAGGTGGCGGCGCCCTTGCTGGAAGACTGCGCCGCCTTGTCGGATGCGGACCTGATCGGCTGCGCGCGAGACGCCACGATCCAGCATCGACTGATGATGGCGACGCGGCGCGACCTGTCCGAGGCCGTGACGGACACCCTTCTGAGCTGGGGCGAAGAGGCGGTGATCGCCGCCGTACTGGCCAACCCCTCCGCACGTCTGACCCAGACCAGCCTTGAGGGCGTGATCGCCCTCAGCCGCTCGTCGCGCGACCTTTGCGCGGCCTTGCTGAAGCGACACGAGTTAAGACCCTCCGGCGCCTATGTCATGTTCTGGTGGTGCGGACCGGACGAGCGACGCGTCATCCTGCAACGGTTCGCCGTCTCGCGTGAAGTGATGCAGACCAGCGTCGAGGACGTCTTCGCCATGGCGGCGGCCGAGGGCTGGGATGATCCCGTGGCGCGCAAGGCCCTTCAGTTCATCGAACGGCGCCAGAGAAACCGCGCCGCGATTGAGAAGAGCCCCTTTGCTGATCTTGAAGCCGCCGTGGCGGCGGCCGCGGCGCAGGGCCTGTCGCGCGAACTGGTCAGCGAGATCGGCTATCTGTCAGGCGTCAAACCGCTGACCGCCGCCAAGATCATGAGCGATCCTGGCGGAGAACCCGTGGCTATACTGTGTAAGGCGACAGGGCTGACGCGGCCAAATCTTCGGGCCTTGTGGCGATCCATGCGGCGGCCTGAGACGACCGCCGACGGCGCCGCGCATCCCGACTGGGATCGTGTTCAACTGACCTATGAAATGCTGGCGGTCGATCGCGCTCAGACAGTGCTGCGTTACTGGAACTGGTCGCTGTCATCGGCCCTGACGCCGGCCTTGTTGCGTGCGATCCGTGACGGGGAAGACCAGGCGGTCGACGAATACTCGGCGCCAGAGCGTGCGGCGGCTCTCGCCTTGGCGGATAACTTCGGTCGTTGAAATCGCCATTCCTGTGCGAGCTGAATTCAGGCGTTGATTTCGCTTCATAAGCGAGCAACGCGCGTTGCATTGCTTTCAATGTGAAACATAAGTATGAAACTGATCGACGGCAGGTCGATTCAGATCAGTCGATTGAAAATGGGGCATGCAAGAGGCTGATGCAGATGGAAGAAAAACCCGAACTGCTCGAGATGACCGCTGACATCGTGTCGGCCTATGTCAGCAACAACACCGTTTCGGCGGACGCCGTGCCGGGTCTGATCGCTCAGATCCACGCCGCTCTGTCGGGCGTTTCGGTGGCTCCGGTCGAGCCCGAGCCCGAGCCCCAGGAACCGGCGGTCCCGGTTCGCAAGTCGATCACGCCTGACTTCCTGATCTGCCTGGAAGACGGCCGCAAGTTCAAGTCGCTGAAGCGTCACCTGCGCACCAAATACAACATGAGCCCCGAGGAATACCGCGCCAAGTGGGGTCTGCCGAAAGACTATCCCATGGTCGCCCCGAACTATGCCAAGGCGCGTTCGGAACTGGCCAAGCAGATGGGTCTGGGCCAAGGCGGTCGTAAGCCGGCCCGCGCGTCGCGTAAGTAATTCTACTCAGCGACCAAGACATGAAGCGCCCGCTCTTCGGTCGAAGGGCGGGCGTTTTGCTGTCAGAAGGTCAATGCAGAGGGTCAGTCTTCCGTCATTCGCGCCCGGCCGATGAGCACGGCCTCCGCCGCGCTGGAGGCGAAGGTCTCGGGCCGAACTGAGCCGCAGGCGACGGCGGCCAGTTCGTCCGCGTCGCCGCCGGGGGCGATGGCGTAGGGCGGGGCGGTTTCGGCGGTGCGCGGTCCTTCCGTCCCGTCGGCGCGCAGGGAGGCGAAGTCGAGACGGTCAGCCGTGCGCGCGGCGCAGTCGAACCGCCACCAGGACCAGCCCCCGACATAGGCGACGCCGCCGATCATCATGTCTTCTTCGCTGACCTGCAGGGACCGCATCCGCACGCCGTCGCCGTCGGGCGTGATCGAGGCCCGATCCGCGAAGACCGCGAACCGGCCCACGCCGGTCAGGGCCAACTCCATCACGGGCGTCTCCTGGGCGGACGCGGCGGCGAGGGCGGCGGTCAACAGCAGGGCGAGGGGCAAGATGACATCCTTTTACATGACCGAACGAGCGGCGGCGGTTAACCCTGTCCGCATACCCGCCGTTGAAACGGCTGCGCTAGACAGACGTCATGTACCACGCGCCTTCCGGTTTCGATCCTTCCGGCCCTCCGCCTGATCGGCGGCGACGGGTTCGTGCGCCGTTTCGTCAGACGCGCCGTCCGGAAGAACGCATCACCCTGCTGGGCGAGCCGGTCGACCTGGTGCGTCCTGAAGAGGTGCTGCTGCACGTCGAACGCAGCGTGGAGGCGGGCGTCCAGAGCGTCGTCGCCAACCACAATCTGCACAGCCTCTATCTGATCCGGCGCACGCCGGGGATGCGGCGCCTGTACGACGCGGCCGACCTCATCGAACTGGACTCGACGCCGCTGATCCATTTCGCCCGCCTTCTGGGCCATCCGGCGCGTCCGCAGCACCGCTGCACCTATCTGGACTGGCGCGATCATTTCTGGAGTCTGGCCGACCGCAAGGGCTGGCGCGTCCTCTATGTCGGCGGCGAGGACGGCGTGGCCGAAGAGGCGGCGCGGCGACTGACGACCCGCTATCCGGGCGCGATGGTGAAGGGGCTCAGCGGCTATTTCGACGCCACGCCGGGGTCGTTGGGCAATACGGCGGTTCTGGCGGCGATCAAGGACTTCGCCCCGCACGTGCTGTTCGTCGGCATGGGCATGCCGCGCCAGGAGCTGTGGATCGCGGATAATCTGGCCTCCTTGCCGCCGGTTCCGATCCTGCCAGTCGGCGCCGCCTTCGACTATGAGGCCGGGGTTCAGAAGGCCGCCCCGCGCTGGATGGGACGGCTGGGCGTCGAATGGCTGTTCCGCCTGTTCGCCGATCCCAAGCGGCTGTTCACCCGCTACTGCATCGAGCCCTGGTTCCTGATCGGCCCGGCGTTGGCGGATGTGCGAGAGGCCATGCGGCGCAGGAAACGCTGAACCGCGCCTCTCGTCAGCCATCGCAATGACGCTGGTCGAGGCTTTGAATTCCTAAGCCTTTGTCTCGACTGGACGGGATCGACCGGCCGTCTTCTAGTCATCCCGCATACTCCTCAGCGCGCCGACGACGGCGCGGGCTGACAAGGAGACGACCGGGCCAATTTCAGACGATTCAGACGAATTGGACTCTGTTTTTTCCATCCGTCTCGACCCTGCGCCTCCAGGTCAGGCCGTGACGATCTCTTCGGCCTGTTGCAGGTCGACGCTGACCAGCTGGCTCATGCCGCGTTCGGGCATGGTGACGCCGTAGAGGCGGTCCATCCGGCTCATGGTCACCGGGTTGTGGGTGATGACGATGAAGCGGGTGTCGGTGCGGCTGCGCATCTCGTGCAGCATCCGGCAGAAGCGGTCGACATTGGCGTCGTCCAGCGGAGCGTCCACCTCGTCCAGCACGCAGACCGGCGCCGGATTGGCCAGGAAGACGCCGAAGATCAGCGCCGCCGCCGTCAGAGCCTGCTCGCCGCCCGACATCAGGCTCATCACCGACAGCCGCTTGCCGGGCGGACAGGCGTAGATCTCCAGACCCGCCTCCAGCGGATCGTCGCTCTCGACCAGCTTCAACTCGGCCTGACCGCCGCCGAACAGGGCCTCGAACAGGGTCTTGAAGTTGGTGTTGATGACGTCGAAGGCGGCGATCAGCCGCTCGCGCCCCTCGGCGTTCAGTTCGTCGATGCCGTCGCGCAGTTTGGCGATCGCCTGCGTCAGGTCGATGCGCTCGGTCTTCATGGCGCTGAGCCGGTCGCCGTATTCGGCCGCCTCTTCCTCGGCGCGCAGGTTGACGGCGCCCAGCGCCTCGCGCTCGCGTTCAAGGCCGTAAAGCAGGCTCTCGGCGCCTGCCGCGTCGGGCGGGCGGGCGATGGCGTCGTCGGTCAGCTTCCTGCCCAGTTCCTCGGGCGACATCTGCGCCGTTTCGCGGATGTTGGAGGCGCTTTCGGCCAGCTTCTCGGCGGCGGCCTCGG
>NZ_GL883084.1:67040-71296 GCF_000204035.1 Brevundimonas diminuta ATCC 11568 | reverse complement strand
GCCTGTTCGTGCTGGCCCTTCACGCGCGCCAGCCGGGCCTCGGCGTCGCGCTTCCTGGCGCTTTCGGCGTTGGCGCGGGCCTCGACGGCGGCCAGCGTCCCGGCCAGCCGTTCGACCTCGGCGTCGGCGGCCTTGCGCGCGTCTTCGGCTTCCAAGAGGGCGCGTTCCAGTTCCGGCCCGCGCTCGGGGGCGGCCGCGATCTCGGCTTTCAGCTTCTCCAGCTCGCGGTCCAGCCGTTCCAGTTCGCGCCCGGCGTCGGCGGCCATGCCGTCCTCGCGCACGCGGTCGGCCTCGATGCGGGCGACCTCGGCTTTCAGGCGGTCGACCTCGGCGCGGGCGGCCTGTTCGGCCATGTCCAGCCGGTCGCGCTCGATGATGGCCCGGTTCAGCAGGGCGGTGGCGACCGCGTCTTCCTCGCGCGCAGGCTTCAGCCCCTCCTGAGCGTTCAGGGCCGCCGTCTGGGCCGCCGCCGCCGCCGTGGTCGTCTCGGCGACCAGCCGGTCGGCCTCGCGCAGTTCGGCCGCCGCCGTCTCGGCCGCCGTCTTGGCGTCGGTCCAGCGAACGTAGAGCAGCGCCGCTTGCAGCGCGCGGATCTCGGCCGAGATCTTCTTGTACTTCTCCGCCTGACGCGCCTCGCGCTTCAGCCGGTTCAGCGTCGACTCCAACTCCTTGCCGATGTCGTCCAGCCGGTCGAGGTTGGTCTCGGCCGCCCGCAGCCGCAGCTCCGCCTCATGGCGCCGGGTGTGCAGGCCCGCCACGCCCCCGGCCTCTTCAAGGATGCGGCGGCGGTTCTGCGGCTTTGCGGCGATCAGTTCGCTGATCTGGCCCTGGCGCACCAGGGCCGGGCTGTTGGCGCCGGTCGAGGCGTCGGCGAACAGCAGCTGAACGTCGCGCGCCCGCACCTCCTTGCCGTTGATGCGATAGGTCGAGCCGCGCCCGCGCTCGATCCGGCGCGAGACTTCCAGCACGGGGCTGTCGGTAAAGGGCTGGGGCGCGCGCTTCTGAGCGTTGTCGATGGTCAGCTGGACTTCGGCGTGGTTGCGCGGCGGACGGCCCGCAGCGCCCGCGAAGATCACGTCCTCCATGCCCTGACCGCGCATGGCCTTGGCCGAGTTGGCGCCCATGACCCAGCGCAGGCTTTCCAGCACGTTCGACTTGCCGCAGCCGTTCGGCCCGACAATGCCGGTCAGCCCGGCCTCGATCTGCACCTCGGCCGGGTCGACGAAGGATTTGAAGCCGACGAGCCGGAGGCGCTGGAACTGCATCGCGTCTCGATCAGCGCGCCCGGATCAGCGGGTCGATGGCCGCCGACAGGGCCTCCAGCGAATGGTCGCTGACCCGCCTGCCGTTGACGAAGAAGGAGGGCGTGCCCGTCACGCCCGCCGCCACGGCGCCGTCGACCTCGGCCTGCAGGGCCTGGCTGGTCGCGGGGTTCTTCATGCAGGTCTCGATCTGCTCCTGAGTGCGGCCGCTAGCGGCGATGGCGGCGGCGAACCAGTCGCGGGCGTCGCCTTTTTCAAAGGCGGCGGCCTGACCGCTCATCAGGCTGTGGGCCACGTCGAAGAAGCGGTTCGGGGCGGCGCAGCGCGCGATGCCCGCCGCCGTCGCCGCGATCTGGGCCGGAGGGGTCGGCATGTCGCGGAACACCAAGCGCACCTTGCCCGTGTCGATATAGCGGGCCTTGAACTGCGGCAGGATGTCATTGGTCCAATGGGCGCAATGGCTGCAGGTGAAGGAGGCGTATTCGATCACCGTCACCGGCGCATCGGCCCGGCCCATCACACGGTCCGCCGCCGTGACAGCGGGCACGGCCGCCGTCGCGGAGCCGCGCGTCACAGCCGGATCGAGCGCCAGGACTGGAGCGGCGTTCAGGCTGGCTAGGGCCACGATTGACAGAAGGTGCAGGAGGCGAACAGTCATGCGGATTCTATAGCAGGGGATCGATGCTGGCCGACAGACCGGACAGGGAGTTGTCGGTCACGATTTGGCCGTTGACCATGAAGGTCGGGGTACCGGTCACGCCTGCCGCCGACGCCTGCTTGATACGTTGTTCCAGGGCTGCGACGGCGGCCTTGTCGGTGGTGCACTCTTCGAACTGGGTTTCGCTTAGGCCAGCGGCCTGGGCGGTGCGTAGCAGGATCTCGCGCGGCGGGACGCCGTTGCGCATTTCAGTCTGCGCCCGCATCAGGTGGTCGACGACCTCGAAATACTTATCGTCTCCGGCGCAGCGGGCGATCAGGAACCCCGCCACGGCGATATCTTGGGGCGGAGTGGGGAACTCACGGAAAACGAAACGAACCTTGTTATTGTCGACATATTTGGCCTTGAAGTCAGGCCAGACTGTCTCATTCCAGGCGGCGCACCCGGCGCAGGTGGTCGAAGCGTACTCGACCACCGTGACCTTGGCCCCCTCGGCCGCGCCCATGGCCATATCGCCCTGCGTCGTCGCCGCTCCGCTTCCGCCGCCCTGGTTGCAGGCGGACAGGATCAAGGCCGTGGCCGCCATGCCGACGACCGCTGCACGGTTCATCATGTCCGCCCCCTCCTCCCGTTTGGACGACTTACTTCGCCAGCTCGGCGTCGATGACTTCCGACAGGCCGGACAGGGAGCTGTCCGCCACCTTCACGCCGTTGACGGTGAAGTAGGGCGTGCCGGTCACGCCGGCGCTGATGCCGGCCTGGATGCGCTTCTCCATGGCCTCGATGGCGGCCTTGTCGCGGATGCAGTCGTTGATCTGCTGCTCGCTGAGGCCCGCCGCCTGGCCGGCGCGGAACAGGGTGGTGCGCGGCGCGACGCCCGCCTGCCATTCCTTCTGGCTGGCCATGATGTCGCTGACGACGTCGAAATACTTGTCCGGACCGGCGCAGCGCGCGATCAGGAAGCCGGCGACGGCGATGTCCTGGGGCGGGGTCGGGAATTCGCGGAAGACGAAACGGACCTTGTTGTTGTCGACGTACTTCGTCTTGAACTCAGGCCAGACCTCTTCATTCCACACGGCGCAGTGGCCGCAGGTGACCGAGGCGTACTCCACGACCGTGACCTTGGCGCCTTCAGGGGCGCCCTTGGCCATGTCGCCTTCGACCTCGCCGCCCGCGCCGCCGGCCGAGCAACCCGCCAGCACGGCCATCGAGGCCAGGGCTGCGGCGGACAGGGCCGCGCGGCGGCTCATGGCGGCGTATTTGAAGATCGGGGCCATCGGCTGGTCCTTGTCAGAAATGAGATTCAGAAACGTCGCGCGATTCGTGCGCGCAGGCGAAATCGTCTGAATGTCGAGAACGCCGATGGCGAAGGTTTGTCAACGCCCCTCGTCGCGTGGAGGCTGCGACAGCACGGCGCGGCCCAGCTTGCCCAGGGCTGCTTTCAGACTGTCGGGCGCCGCCTCGACCGAGGCGTTCAGTTCGGCTTCCGTCGCGGCGGGCAGGGGGGGCAGGACGGCGCGGCCGCGCGGGCGGGGCTTGGCGCCCGAAGCGGGCAGAGGCTTCACCGGCCCTTGGGCGATGCGCAGTTTCTCGACCGAGCCTGCGCCCAGGAACAGGTTCACCCGCTGAATGATGTCGGCCGACTGGTGCTGGACCAGCAGGGCCGCGGGGCCGGCGACGCGCAGCTCCAGCGTTCCGCCGGCGTTGCCGCGCCCCTTGGTCAGCTTCTGCGGGCGGGTGACGCGGGCCAGCCGTTCACCCACGATCTCGACCCAGCGCGGCTCCAGCGCCGAGGCGCCGCGCCCGAACTGGGCGTCCAGCTTCTTGATCAGCGGCGCCAGCGACCGACCAGCCGGAGGCGGCGGGCGCAACGGCGGGCGCGTCCGGCGGCGGGCCAGGATTTCGCGCGCTTCGCTTTCGGTGGGCAGGGGACGACGCATTCGTCCTATATAGCCTGACCCATGCCTGACGTCCCCTCTCTCCGCGCCGCCCTGCTCGATTGGTATGACGCCCATGCGCGCAGCCTGCCGTGGCGCGCGCCGCCGGGGGCTGAGGCGAAGACCGACCCCTATCGCGTCTGGCTGTCCGAGGTGATGCTGCAGCAGACGACGGTGCCCCACGCGGCGCCCTATTTTGAGCGGTTCACCACGCGCTGGCCGACGGTGGGCGACCTGGCCGCCGTCGAGGACGCCGAACTGATGGCCGCCTGGGCGGGGCTGGGCTATTACGCCCGCGCACGCAATCTGCTGGCCTGCGCCCGCGCCGTGGCGGCGGATCACGGCGGCGCCTTCCCGCAGACCGAGGCCGAGCTGCTGGCCCTGCCGGGAGTGGGCGCC
>NZ_GL883084.1:55155-66859 GCF_000204035.1 Brevundimonas diminuta ATCC 11568 | reverse complement strand
CCGGGAGTGGGCGCCTACACCGCCGCCGCCGTGGCCGCCATCGCCTTCGACCGGCCCGCCAATGTCGTCGACGGCAATGTCGAGCGGGTGATGAGCCGTCTGTTCGCGGTCGAGACTCCGCTGCCCGCCGCGCGGCCCGAGCTGCGCCGCCTGGCCGCCCTGTTCGTCGACGACCACCGACCCGGCGACTGGGCGCAGGCGCTGATGGATCTCGGCTCGGGCGTCTGTCGGCCTCGGTCGCCGCTGTGCGATCAGTGCCCGCTGGCCTTCGGCTGCGAGGCGCTGAAGACGGGGACGCCCGAACGCTATCCCTTGAAGACGAAGAAGGCCGAACGGCCGCATCGGCGCGGCCACGCCTATGTGCTGACCGACGCGACGGGGCGCGTCGCTTTGGTGCGGCGGCCGGACAAAGGGCTGCTGGGCGGCATGGCGGGCCTGCCGACCTCGGACTGGAGCGCGGCGCCGGATTTCGCCCCGCCGACTGGGGGCGACTGGCGGGCGGCCGGATCGGTCGAGCACGTCTTCACCCACTTCAGCCTGACGCTGGAGGTGCATGTGGCCGAAGGGCGGGGCGACTTTCTGTGGACCACAGCGGCCGAAGCGGCGAAGGCCCTGCCGACCGTGTTCAGGAAGGCGCTGGAGCGCGGGTTGGGCGCGGCCTAACCCGTCGCCCTCAGGTTCACCGCACCGCTACGTTCGCGCGGCATGACCACGACATGGCCGTTCAGACGCTGGAAATGCAGGTCGATCACCCCGTCGCCGACCTTCAGCCGCGTGATCGACAGCCGGTCCAGCCCGGCGGGCAGGGCGGGATTGTTGACCTCGACCAGGCCCTCGGCGGCGTCGATGCTCAGGCCCAGCACCGACTGCATCATCAGGAAGACCGACCCCGCCGCCCAGGCCTGGGGCAGGCAGGCGACCGGATAGGCGATCGGCGGCTCTCCCGTCTCGCGCACGAAGCCGCAGAACAGTTCGGGCAGCCGCATCTGAAAATGAGCGGCCGAGCCGTAGATCTCGCCCAGCAGCATGGCGACCGCCCGCCGTTCACCGTAACGGGCCATCCCCGCCGCCGCCAGGGCCGTGTCGTGCGGCCAGACCGAGCCGTTGTGATAGCTCATCGGATTGAAGCGGGCCTGTCCCTTGGCCAAGGTCCGCAGGCCCCAGCCCGAACGGAACTCGGCCGTCAGCATCCGGCGCGTCACCCGCCGCGCCCGCTCGTGCGAGGGCAGGCCCATGAACAGCAGGTGCCCGGCGTTGGAGGCGATGGCGCGGCACTGCTCCCCGTCGCCGTCCAGGGCGATGGCGTAGAAGCCCTCGTCCTCCATCCAGTAGCGGTCCTCGACCAGGGCGCGCAGCGCCTCGGCCCGCGCGGCCCATTCGAGGGCGCGGCCGTCGCCCAGCACCGCGCCCATCTCGGCCAGCGCCTTCCAGGCGGCGAAGGCGTAGCCCTGGACCTCCAGCAGGGCGACCGGCCCCTTGGGAAAGCGGCCGTCGGCGTGGAAGATGGAGTCTTCGGAGTCCTTCCAGCCCTGGTTCGACAGGCCGGTGTCCGCCGCGCGGGCGTAGTCGATCAGGCCGTCGCCGTTGCTGTCGCCATAGTCGCTCATCCAGCCCGCCGCCGCGATCAGATGGGGCCACAGGGCGCGGATGGTCCCATAGTCGTTGGTGCGCTTGGCGTAGGCGCCGGCCAGGGCGATGAACAGGCAGGTGGTGTCGACCCCGCCGTAGTAGAGGCCGAAGGGCACCTCGCCCAGCACGCTCATCTCGCCGCCGCGCGTCTCGTGCATGATCTTGCCGGGCGCGGAGTCCATGAAGGCGTTGGTCTCGGTCGCCTGACGCGAGGCCAGATAGGTCAGCACTCCCTTGGCCAGGCCGGGGTCGATCCACAGCATCTGCCAGGCGGTGATGATGCCGTCGCGCCCGAACGGGGTCGAGAACCACGGCGTCCCCGCATAGGGATAGGGGCCGGTCGGCAGGTCGGTGACGAGCAGGGCGATGTCTGCCCTCGACTGCCGCAGCCAGTCGTTGAAGCCTTGGTTGCGCCCCCCCTCGACGATGGCGCCGCGACGCAGCCGTCGTCGCATGGCCAGTCGCGCCAGAATGGCGTGCCAGCGCCAGCGCGCCTCGTCCGGCTGCTCGCAGGCGTCCAGGCCGCACTCGACGAACAGGTCCAGACTGCGGCCGCGCGGCAGGCTGAACATGAACTCGGCTCGATTGGCGCTGAGACGGGCGGGCGGCTCTGAGAACGCCAGGCAGCTGGTGCGTCCCACGCCGTCCAGCCCCGTGTAGCTGAAGGTCACGCGCCGCCCGTCGATCACCGGCGGATGGATCTCGCCGTGCTGAGCCCGCACCGCGCCGCGCACCTGGAAGATGTCGGCGAAGTCCGCGTCGAACTCGAACGTCAGCGGCAGCAGGATGTCCTCGACGCCGTGGTTGACCATCCGCACACGCTCGAACAGCCGCCGGTCCCACAGGAAGCGCCGCCGCTCCAGATGCAGCACCCCCGCCGGGGCCGAGCGCCCGCCCATCGGCGGCAGGGGCCGGTTGGTCGAGTGGCAGGTGAAGAAGACGTTGTCCTTGGTCACGCCTGAGCTGAGCCGCGACGGCCGCGCCCGCCCGACCGTCAGGACGAAGCGCGACAGCAGCCGCGTGTCCCGCTCGAACAGGCCGTCGGCGCCCGACTTCACGTCTCCCCAGTGATCGGCGACCAGGAAGGCGTCGCCGTCCTTCAGCGCCATCAGGGTTTCAAGCCCGTCCTGGTCGTTGGTGTCGGCGGCGGTGGTCTGGACCGAATAGGCGTCGTCCATAAGCGTCTCCGCTTGCGGTTCGTCCCCCCGGCTTGGGATCAGAAGCGAACGGTCGGCGCGCGGTTCAGTTCAGATGAAAACGGCGTTCGTCATCGGGCCGATAGGGTTAGGCGAGGGCGGCGAAGCTGCGCTCTTCCTCGATCGTCCGCATCGGGGCGGCGAACGGCCGCTGGGCCAGAAGGTCGGCGTAGACGTCCAGATACCGCCGCGCCATCGCCGTAGCCGAGAAGCGCAGGTCGAACCGCGCGCGGATCGCTTCCCGGTCCAGCCGGTGCGCCTGGGCGGCGGCGGCGACCGCCTCGTCCATAGAGGAGACCAGGAAGCCGGTGGCCCCGTCCTCGATGATCTCGGGCGTCGAGCCGCAGGCCAAGGCGACGACGGGCGTGCCGCAGGCCATGGCCTCGATCATCACCAGGCCGAACGGCTCGGGCCAGTCGATGGGGAAGAGCAGGGCCTCGGCCCCGCCCAGGAAGGCGGACTTCTGATCGTCGCCGATCTCGCCGACGAACTCGACCAGGGGATTGCCGCACACCAGAGGTTCGATTTTTGTCTCCCAATAGGCGCGATCGGCGGCGTCGATCTTGGCGGCGATCTTCAGCGGCTTGTTCAGCCGGGTCGCGATCTCGATGGCGCGGTCGGGCCGCTTTTCGGGCGAGATGCGGCCCAGGAAGGCCAGATAGCCCTCCGATCGCGGCGAGAAGCGATAGAGATCCCCCGGCATGCCGTGATGCACGGTCGCTCGCCAGTTGGCGTGGGGCAGGGGGCGGCGCTGATCGTCGGAGATCGACACCAGGCCGTACTCCGTCCAGCGCTCGTAGATCGGGGCCAGATCCTTCAGGTCCAACCGCCCGTGCAGGGTCGTCACCGTCTTGTCCGCCCAGCCCTCGAAGAAGGGGAAATGGATCATGTCGGTGTGGAAATGGATGACGTCGAAGCGGTCGGCGCGGTCCAGCACCTCGGCCAGTTGGGCCATGTGGGCCGCCAGATCGGATTTCAGCGGCGCGGGGTCCAGGCGGATGGCCTGGTCACGGACCGGAATCAGGCGGGCGCGCGTACGCGCATCGGCGCTGGCGAACAGGGTGACGTCGTGACCCAGCTCGACCAGGGCGTCAGTCAGGTGGGCGACCACGCGCTCCGTGCCGCCGTAAAGCCGGGGCGGCACGGCCTCGTACAAGGGCGTGACTTGGGCGATTTTCATGGCAGGCTCCTGCGTCGCGTGACGACGCGACGCCGAAACCTCAATCCGCCCAGGATCGCCGGGTTCCAGCGTTGCCGGAACGATATTCTTCAACGCCGCCTGTAGGTTATGAGGCGGTGAGAAGCGTCGGCCTTACTGCATCCCGGCGCGGATTTCGGCGCGCAGGGCGTCGATGGGGCGCAGGCCCGTATCCGTCTTGAAGCGCCAATAGGTCCAGCCGTTGCACGCCGGGGCGTTCTCCAGCAGGGCGCCTAGCTTGTGGATCGAGCCGGTCAGGGCGCCGGACACCAGCGAACCGTCGGCCCGCACCCGCGCCTCGCGCTCGCCCTTGGGGCAGTACAGCTTGTCGCCCGGCGCCAGCAGCCCGGCCTCGACCAGGGCGCCGAAGGGCACCTTGGGCTCGGCCTTCTTGGAGCCGGTGACGACCAGGTCTTCCGGCGCGGCGGGGATGACGGCCTTGATGCGCTTTTCGGCCAGTTTGGCGTAGGTCTCGTCGCGCTCGATGCCGATGAAGCGGCGACCCAGGCGCTTGGCCGCCGCCCCCGTCGTGCCGGTGCCGAAGAAGGGGTCCAGCACCACGTCGCCGACGCGGCTGGCCGATAGCAGCACGCGGTGCAGCAGGGCCTCGGGCTTCTGGGTCGGGTGGGCCTTGTCGCCGTTCTCGTCCTTCAGCCGCTCGCCGCCGGTGCACAGGGCCAGAGTCCAGTCCGAGCGCATCTGTGTGTCTTCGTTGAAGGCCTTCAGCGCGTCGTAGTTGAAGGTGTAGCGCTTCTGTTCGCGCGACTTGGCGGCCCAGATCAGGGTCTCGTGGGCGTTGGTGAAACGCGTGCCCTTGAAGTTCGGCATCGGGTTGGACTTGCGCCAGATGATGTCGTTCAGCACCCAGAAGCCCAAATCCTGCATCGCCGCGCCCAGGCGGAAGATGTTGTGATAGCTGCCGATAACCCAGAGCGAGCCCTCGTCCTTCAGCACCCGGCGGCACTCGCCGAGCCAGGCGCGGGTGAAGGCGTCATAGGCGGCGAAGCTGTCGAACTTGTCCCAGTCGTCGTCGACCGCATCGACCTTGGAGTTGTCGGGACGCAGCAGGTCGCCGCCCAGCTGCAGGTTATAGGGCGGGTCGGCGAAGACCATGTCCACCGACTTGTCCGGCAGGCCCTTCAGCACCTCGATGCAGTCGCCACGCAGGATGACGTCGGTCTTCAACTCGGACATGGAAAAGCGGCCCCGGACAGATGAGACGCTTATGGTGAATCCTTACGGTTAAGGCGGAGTAACCAAGATTCACGCGCGGCGATTGCGTGGATTGCGTTGCGGCGAAACGGGGCCATAATCTCCGCATGGAAATGGCGGTCAGACCTTTCTGATAGCGTCCGTGCGGGCCTGACGCCCCCGAGCGGCGCGCCTTTTGCGACCCGGTTTCGCCCGGCGCATCAAGGCTGCGCGCTTCATACCCTCTGGTAAAAATTCCAAGGCCGCCCGGCGCTGACCGGGTGCGGCCGCGCACATAGAGATTTCCATGACTCAGGTTTTCGAAAGCCCGTTCAAGGGCCGACTGCTGTCCGATCTGGCGACCAATCCCAACATCATCGTCGGGCGCTACAGCTATTATTCCGGCTGGTATCACGGCCACGGCTTTGACGACTGCGCCCGCTATCTGATGACCGAGCCGGGCGTGGACCGGCTGATCATCGGCGACTTCTGCTCGATCGGCAGCGGGGCCGCCTTCATCATGGCCGGCAACCAGGGGCACCGGAACGACTGGGCCAGCTCCTTCCCCTTCTTCTACATGCCCGAGGTTCCGCATTTCGCCGGGGCGGTCGACGCTTTCCAGAAGGCAGGCGACACCGTCATCGGCAACGACGTCTGGATCGGCAGCGAGGCCATCATCATGCCGGGCGTGAAGGTCGGCGACGGCGCCGTGATCGGCACGCGGGCGCTGGTGACGCGCGATGTCGAACCCTACGCCATCGTCGGGGGCAATCCGGCCCGGGTCATCCGCAAGCGGTTCGACGACGACAGCGTCGCCATGCTGCTGGAGATGAAGTGGTGGGACTGGGACGACGCCCGTCTGCGTCAAGCCATGCCCTTGCTATGCAGCGGCGACATCGCGGCCCTGCACGCCTTCTGGCGCGAATGGGCGGAGGTCCAGGCGGCATAAACCCGCTCATCCCGGCGAAGGCATGGTGCAAATCGCATCCTGTTTGAGCTATGGGGCGAAGATGATCCGTCGTCTTCGCCCCGTTCCGTTCGCCCTCGGGCCTGTCCACTTCGTCGGCATCGGCGGTATCGGCATGAGCGGCATCGCCGAGATCATGCTGAAGATCGGCTATCAGGTGCAGGGCTCGGACGCCAAGGCCAGCGCCAATACCGAGCGGCTGGAGAAGCTGGGCGCCCGCATCTACATCGGCCACGACGCCGCCCATGTGACCGAGGGCGTCTCGGCGGTGGTCTATTCCACGGCGGTCAAGTCGACCAACCCCGAGCTGGCGGTGGCGCGCGAACGCCGCATTCCTCTGGTGCGCCGGGCCGAGATGCTGGCCGAGCTGATGCGGCTGCAGTTTTCGATCGGCGTCGGCGGCACGCACGGCAAGACGACGACGACCTCGATGGTCGCGGCCCTGCTGGACGCCGGATCGCTGGACCCGACGGTGGTCAACGGCGGCATCATCAACGCCTATGGCACCAACGCCAAGGTCGGCGAGGGCGACTGGATGGTGGTCGAGGCGGATGAGAGCGACGGCTCCTTCCTGCGCCTCAAATGCACGGTGGCGATCATCACCAACATCGACCCGGAGCACCTGGACCACTACGGCGACTTCGACGCGGTGAAGAAGGCGTTCGGCGACTTCATCGAGGACATTCCCTTCTACGGCTTCGGCGTGGTCTGCCTAGATCACCCCGAGGTGCAGAAGCTGGCGGCCCAGATCGACAACCGCCGTCTGGTCACCTACGGCCTGAACCCTCAGGCCATGGTCCGCGCCGACAATGTGCGCATGGATCCGGACGGCTCGCGCTTCGACGTGGTGATCCAGGGGCAGGGCATGGCCGCTCTGGGCGAGCCTGCGCGCATCGAGAACCTGCACCTGCCGATGGCGGGCTGGCACAACGTCTCCAACGCCCTGGCCGCCATCGCCGTGGCGCGCGAGATCGGGGTGGACGACGACGCCATCCGCACGGGCTTGGCCGGGTTCGGCGGGGTCAAGCGCCGCTTCACCACCACGGGCGTGGCTCATGGGGTGCGCGTCATCGACGACTACGGCCACCATCCGGTCGAGATCGCCGCCGTGCTTAAGGCCGCGCGCCAGGTGGTGCAGAACGCCGACAACACCGGCCGCGTCATCGCCGTGGTCCAGCCGCACCGCTACACCCGCCTGCGCGATCTGATGGAGGACTTCTCCACCTGCTTCTCGGACGCCGACAGCGTTCTGGTCGCCGACGTCTATCCGGCGGGCGAGCAGCCGATCGAAGGCGTCGACAAGCACGCCCTGGTCGAGGGCGTCCGCCGCTACGGCCATCGCCACGTCGCCGCGCTGGAGAACGCCGCCGTCCTGCCGCGCGTCATCAAGGATGAGGCCAAGCCCGGCGATCTGGTGGTCCTGCTGGGCGCCGGCGACATCACCAGCTGGGCCTACGCCCTGCCGGCGCAGCTGGAAGCGCTGGGCTGAATTTCACGCTCCTGCTCATTCCGGCGGACGCCGGGATCCAGCGAGAGCTTCACGACGAAGCCTTGCCGCCCTACATCAGATCAACGTCAAACGGCTGGATGCAGCCAAAGCACTGGATCCCGGCGTCCGCCGGGATGAGCGGATTTATTGGATGGCCTGGACTGACAACCTCCCCGCCGTGCGCGGCAAGCTGCTGCTGAACGAGCCGCTGGGGCCCTACACCTGGTTCCGCGTGGGCGGGGCGGCGGACGCCCTGTTCATTCCGGCGGACGCCGATGATCTGGCCGACTTCCTCAAGACCCTGCCCGAGGACGTGCCCGTCACCGTGATCGGCGTCGGCTCGAACCTGATCGTGCGCGACGGCGGGGTCGAGGGCGTGGTGATCCGTCTGGCGGGCCGCGCCTGGGGGCAGGTGACGACCGACGGCGTCACGGTCACGGCGGGCGCAGGCGCGCTGGACAGCATGGTGGCGCGCGCCTCGGCCAAGGCGGGCATCGCCGGGCTGGAGTTCTATGCGGGCATCCCCGGCTCGATCGGCGGCGCCCTGACGATGAACGCGGGCTGCTATGGCTCCGAGACGAAAGACGTGCTGGTGTCCGCCTGGGGCCTGAACCGCAAGGGCGAGCGGGTCGAATTGGCCCTGGCCGACTTCGGCTACACCTACCGTCACTCGAACGCTCCGGCCGACATCATCTGGGTCGAGGCGACCTATCGCGGGACGCCCGACGCGCCCGAGGCCGTCGCCGCCCGGATCAACGAGATCACCGAACGCCGCGAGAAAACCCAGCCGATCCGCGAGAAGACCGGCGGCTCGACCTTCAAGAACCCCGAGGGGCATTCCTCGTGGAGGCTGGTCGACGAGGCGGGCTGGCGCGGCAAGCTGCACGCCGTTACCGGCGGCGGCGCCAAGTTCAGCGAGCTGCACTCTAACTTCATGATCAACCCCGGCGAGGCGACGGCGGCCGATATCGAGGGATTGGGCGAGGCGGTTCGGGCGGACGTGCTGGAAAAGACCGGCGTGCAGCTGAACTGGGAGATCAAGCGGATCGGGCGGAAGTAGGCGCTTAAATTCCGCTTCTGGCCGCTATCGTTTCCAACCGGTTAACCGTATTCAGGGCATAGGGGTGGGCTAGTCTTCGGATGTCGCCATGCGTACGCCCCTGAACACCCTCCATGTCGCTGTCCTGATGGGCGGCCTGTCGTCGGAACGCGAGGTCTCGCTGTCCTCGGGCCGCGGCTGCGCGGACGCCCTGGAGGGACAGGTCGCCAAGGTCACGCGCGTCGACGCCGGGCGCGATCTGGCTCAGGTGCTGACGGCGCTGAAGCCCGACGTCGTCTTCAACGCCCTGCACGGCAAATGGGGCGAGGATGGCTGCGTCCAGGGCATCCTGGAGACGCTGAAAATTCCCTACACCCATTCCGGCGTCCTGGCCTCGGCCCTGGCGATGGACAAGGACAAGTCCAAGGCCGTGTTGCAGGCGGCGGGCGTCATCGTGCCAGGCGGCGGCCTGTTCGACCGGCATGAAGTGGCGTCGCGCCACGTCATCGAGCCGCCCTATGTGGTCAAGCCGAACGCCGAGGGCTCGTCCGTCGGCGTCTATGTGGCGCGCGAGGGCGCCAACCGTCCGGTGGCCGAGGTCGGCGCCGAGGACTGGGCCTATGGCGATCAGGTTATGGTCGAGCCCTTCATCCCCGGCAAGGAGCTGGCGGTCAGCGTGATCGGCGAGGCCACCGGCCCGCGCGCCTTGACCATAACCGACATCACCCCAACCAAGGGCTTTTACGATTACGAGGCCAAGTACGCGCCCGGCGGCTCGCGCCACGTCCTGCCCGCCGAGCTGCCGCCGCACGTCTTTGACAAGGCTTTACGTCAGGCCGAGCTGGCCCACGCGGCCATGGGGTGCCGAGGCGTCTCCCGCGCCGACTTCCGTTATGACGATGTTAACGACGTTCTCGTTCTGTTGGAGGTGAACACACAGCCCGGCATGACCCCGACCTCGCTCGTCCCCGAGCAGGCGGCCTTTGTCGGTATGGATTATCGCGAACTGGTTCGTTGGATGGTGGAGGACGCCTCATGCCCGCGGTAGTGCGCGGCGGTCGGCGACAGTCTTCGGGCAAGGGCGGCGCGCGCGGCGCTCCGTCCGGCCGCGCGGCCGAGATCGGCCGTCTGGACATGTCGCCGCGCGTCGTGGCGGCGACCCTGGTGGTCGGCGTCGGCATACTGGCGGCCGTGCTGGCCACCGGCGCGCGGGCCGAGCGCATCTCGACGGCCGTCTCCGAACGCTTTGACTCGGTCACGACCGGCATGGGTCTGAAGGTGCGCCAGGTCCACGTCGCCGGCGCCTCGCCCGAGGCCGCCGCCGCCGTGCGCGCCGCTGTCGGCGTCCATGCCGATCAGCCTATCGTCAGCCTGGATCTGGCCGCCGTGCGCGACCGGGTGCAGTCGGTCGGCTGGGTCAAGGAGGCGCGCGTGGTGCGCCTGCTGCCCGACACCCTGATCGTGGACGTCAAGGAACACGACCGCCTCGCCGTCTGGCAGGTCGGCGGCAAGGCTCATGTCATCGACGCGCAAGGGATCATCATTCCCGGCGCCGACGCGGGCCGATACCCGCGCCTGCCGCTGGTGGTGGGCAAGGGCGCCGATCAGGCGGCCTCCGACGTCCTGCCCCTGCTGGCCCAGCGTCCGCGCCTGATGGCCAAGGTGGACGCCCTGGTCCGTGTGGACGAACGTCGCTGGGATCTGCGCCTCAAGGACGGCGCCCTGATCCAGCTGCCCGCCGTGGATCAGGAATCCGCCCTCATCCGCCTCGACGCCCTGGACCAGCGCGAACGCCTGCTGGATCTGGGCTTCGCCCGTATCGACCTTCGCACGCCGGAAGAAGTGGCCGTCCGCCCTTCCGAAGGCGCCGTTTGACCCTCTGACTTCCTAGGACACGACCCCATGGTTGGACGCAGCCGAGACATCAAGCCGGAACAGGGCAGGGGCGCGCCGCGCGCGCCGGTCGTGGCCGCGCTCGATCTCGGCCAGGCCAAGGTCGCCTGCTTCATCATGAAACCGGACGGCGTGCGTCACGCCGACCGCACCATCCGCGTCGCCGGCGCCGGCCACGTCCAGTCGCGCGGCGTCAAGGGCGGGGCCATCGTCAACATGGACGAGACGGCCCAGGCCATCGGCCACGCCGTCGAACGCGCCGAGCGCGCGGCGGGCGCCCCTGTCTCCGGCGTCGTCGTCACCACGGCCATCGGCCAGATGGCCAGCCATCGGGTGCAGGCGCGTGTCTCGCTGGGCTCCCACCCGATCAGCGACGCCGATCTGGCGCGCGCCATCGGCATGGCCCTGGCCCAGATTCGCCTGCCGAACCGACGCCCGATCCACGTCCTGCCCATCGCTTGGTCGGTGGACGGCGCGCGCGGCGTCCACGACCCGCGCTCGATGCGCGGCGGCTCTCTGGGGCTGGACCTGCTGGTCGTCTCCATGTCCGAGGGCTCGTTCAACGCCCTCAGCCACTGCCTCGAACTGGCGCACCTGGACCTGCAGGGCGTGGCCGCAGCGCCGGTCGTCTCCTCCCTCGCCGCGTTGGAAGAGGATGAGATGGAACTGGGCGCCCTGTGCATCGACATGGGCGGCGGCTCGACCTCGGCGGCGGTCTGGGGCGGGCGCTCCCTGCTGCACATCGAAAGCCTGAACGTCGGCGGCGACCATGTAACCGCCGACATCGCGCGCGGCCTGTCGACATCGCGCGTCGGAGCCGAACGGCTGAAAACCCTGCACGGCTCGGCCATGGCGTCGGCCAATGAAGACCGCGAAATGCTTGAGGCCCCGCCGCGCGGCGAGGACGCCTCGGCCGGTCCCGTCATCGTCCCGCGCGCCATGCTGAAGACCGTCATCGCCCCGCGCGTGGAAGAGACGCTGGAGTTGCTGCGCGATCGCCTGAAGCACGCCGGGCTGGGCCTCGAACCTGGCGCGGGCCTGGTCCTGACCGGCGGCGCCAGCCAACTGAACGGCGTGCGCGAGCTGGCCGTGCGCGTCTTCG
>NZ_GL883084.1:39297-54892 GCF_000204035.1 Brevundimonas diminuta ATCC 11568 | reverse complement strand
GCAACGCGCGCCCCACCTGGCCGACGCCGCCGCCGGCCCTGCCTTTTGCTCAGCCGCAGGCGTCCTTCTGCGCGCCGCCTACGGTCCGCGCGAGGCGGTCTCCGCCCGCAAGCTGATGTCCCGCCAGATCACAGCGGCGGATGCGCCAAAGGTTCACCGTGGCGGCATGGTAGCCCGGGCGGCGGGCTGGCTGCGGGATAATCTGTAGCTGTCTGCGCGGTTTGCATTCTAAATAACGTCGCTTTGCGGCCCTATTTCTCTCTGACTGCGATTAGAGAGAATGCTGATGCGCGCGTATACCTGAAAGAATTTTTCTGATTTCGAGCAATTTCAAAAAATTCTTTCCAAGAGCAGCAACGTTGTTAGGTATGTGTCTTTGCTGTGGCGGGATTGTTACATTACCGACGCTCAATGGCCTGATTTAGGTCACAATGGTTGTCCTTCCGTCATTTTCCGTTAGATGTGGTCATTAGGCATGCGCGTCGTTTCGGACGCGTGCGTTCGCTGATCATAGCTTTTTGGGGGCAACTATTATGAGTTTGAAGCGCAAATACCTGTTTGGGACGACTGTCTTGGCGGGTGTGGTTGCGGTCGCTGCGCCTGCCATGGCGCAGACCCAGACGCCGCCAGTGTCGGAAGAATCGACGCAGGTCGAAGAAATCGTCGTCACCGGTTCACGTATTCGTCGTGATCCGACGACTGTGGCCGCTCCGATCATTCAGATCGACGGTGCGGCGCTGCTCGAGACGGGCATGCCCACGGTTATCGACTACCTTGCGACCATTCCGGCGCTGTCCAACTCGCTGGTTCCGTCGGATACGACGGGCTCGGGCCTGAATGACGGCGGTCTGGAATTCGCCAACCTGCGCTCCCTCGGGTCGGGCCGTACGCTGACGCTGATTGATGGCCGCCGCCATGTCGGCTCCTCGGCCGGCACGTTGTCGGTCGATGTGTCGACGATTCCGCGCCTGCTGATTCAGAACATCGAGATCATCACCGGCGGCGCTTCGTCGGTTTACGGCGCCGACGCCGTGTCGGGCGTCGTCAACTACACGCTGCGCAAAGACTACGAAGGCCTCGAGATCGACGCCAACTATGGTCAGCTGGTCAAGGGCGGCGACGCCGTTACCCGCCGCGTGTCGGCCCTGGGCGGCATCAACCTGTTTGACGATCGTCTGAACGTCTATGCCCATGCTGAATGGGAAAAGGCCGATGAGCTTCGTTCGAACCAGATCGGTTGGATGCGTCGGGGTCGTGTCGGGCTGGGCATTGACGCCGACCCGACCAACCTGGCCATCGGCCCGGCGGCTGATGGCTTTATAGATACCGGAGAGTTCTTCAACGCTCGCCGCCTTGATCGTCCGCTCTGGGGTACGACGACCCTGGCCAACATGCAACGCCCCAGCCCGTTCGGTGATCCGGACGTTCCGGTGGCGGCGTGCCGCAGCTTCTCGACCTCGTCCAACTGCTTCAGCGTGGACCCAGCTTACACCTACTGGTTTGACGGCGCCACGGCGCGTCTGGCTGACTTCGGCCAGCGTATCGGCAACACCGGCGCCAACCGTCCGTGGAATATCGGCGGTGACGGCGAACTGGCTAACATGACGGCTTTTGACGCCTGGACCCGTTTCCCTGAACAAGAAGCGCAACGTTACCAGGTCGGCGCCAACCTGCAGGTGAGCGACAACATTCGCGCGACGTTTGAAGCGAAATACACGACCGAGGACGCCTTCGATCAGGGCCAGTTCTCTTTCTGGGATATCTTCATTGTCGATTCAGCTCTGGCGTGCGGCGGCACGCCGTTTGGCGGCGCGGCTCGCAGTTGCAACAACGGGAATACTCCGGGCTTGATCGGCGGTACCAGTTCGTTCGCCACGCGGACGGACAACGCCTTCCTGCCGGCCAATCTCGCTACGGCAATCCGCAACAACACCTTCATTCCCTATTCTGATCCGACGAACACGACGCCGGGCGCGCCGGGTACGGCCGTGACCGCTCCGATCGCCTTGCACCGCGGCTTCGGCATTCCGCGTGATCAGACCAACAATCGTGAGGTCCAGCGTTACGTCGCGGCGTTCGAAGGCGATTACGATCGTATCGGCTTCATCAACAACGCCAACTGGAGTCTGTCGTACACCTACGGCGAAATGAACAATAAGAACCGTGAGACGGGACCGGATGCGATCCGCTTCGGCCACGCCATGGACTCCATCGTCGATACGGCCGGCATTGTGAACGGCAAGCCAGGCGAGATCGTCTGTCGGGTCCAGCACCTGGCGGCGCGCGGCATTGCGGTTCAGGAGCAGAACCCCAACACGACGACGACGAGCTACACCGATGCCGCCACCAACCCGGAAATCGCGGGTTGTAAGCCGCTGAACGTCTTCGGCATGGGGAACCAATCGGCTGAAGCTCTCGAATACATTTCGGCCAGCGTAACGGTTCATGAGAAGAACGTGCAGGAAAGCGCGGTCGCGACCTTCGGTGGTCAGGTTGGCGACTTCTGGGGCGCTGGTCAGATCGGCTTCTCGGTGGGCGCCGAATACCGCCGGGAGTATACCGAGGGCGTCGGCCGTAGCCGCGACACGAACAACCGCCTGCTGCAGTTGAACACAGGCGCTGATTTCCTGGGTGTCGAATACGAGACCACGGAATTCTTCGCAGAATTGGCTATTCCGCTGTTCCGTGACAGCTGGTTGGGCGAGTATGCTGAGTTCAACGGCTCGTACCGCACGTTTGATTATACGACTGCGGGCACGGGCGACGTCTATGGCCTTAGCCTGGTCTATCGTCCGATCCAGGACATCATGTTCAAGACCAGCTTCAATACGTCTTTCCGGGCTCCGAACCTGTCCGAAAACTACCGTCCTTACGGCCAGACGTTCGTGAACAGCTTCTCCGATCCATGCGACACGCGTGTCATTGCTTCCTTGAGCGGCAATAATGCGGCGGAAATCCGCACAAATCGTATCGCCAACTGTACGGCTCTGGCTGCCCAGAAGGGTCTGGCATATGACTTCGGTCAGGCGACGGTCGGTATCGGAGACGACTATCGTCCCGCCTATTCGGCCGGTGTCGCCAGTGTTCTGGCTGGCAACCCGGATCTGCGTCCTGAGACGTCGGAATCCTTCACCTTCTCGACGATCCTGCGCCCGCGGTTCATCCCGAACTTCAGCTTGGTGCTGGATTATTATGAGATCACGATCGACGATGTGATCGTCACGCCGTCGGGCCAGCAGATCGCTAACCAGTGCGTCAACGGCGCTCAACTGGACGCTGTGGCCTGCGCCCTGATCCGCCGCGAGAACCCGAACAACGACGCTGATCCGTTCAACGTCTTCAAGGTTGGCGCTCCCGTTGGCGATCCGATCGGCGGCTTCATCCTGCAGACGCTGAACTTTGCTAAGCTGGAAACTCGCGGTCTGGACATTACGGCCACCTACAGCCTCGATACCGAAGAAATCTTTGGTAAGAACTTCGGCCGCTTTAATTACTCCTTTGGCGCACTGTGGTTGATCGAGCAGAAGCAGTACACCAGCCTTACGAATCGTGACTTCTTCGATGATCTAACCACCAACGTCTTCTACCCGAGGCTAGAGGGCACCTCGCGCCTGAGCTGGACTTCGCCCAACAATAAACTGAGCGTGAGCTGGCTGGCCGACTGGATGGCTTCGCAGGACTTGGTCAAGAAGCGCGACGCCATCGCGTCGGGCAACGTCGATCAGTCCCCGACCGACTGGTGGACTACGGGCAACTTCGTCCGCCACGACGTAAGCTTCAACTATAAGGTCACAGATGATGTCACCGTGCGCGCTGGCGTGACCAACCTGACGGATGTCGAACCGCCGCTCTACCTGGGCTTCGCATCGACCTTCGACCCATATGGGCGTCGCTTCTTCGTTGGCCTGAACTACAAGCTGTTCTAAGTCGAACAACTCTTTCGAAACGGAGAGGGCGGCTCGAGAGAGCCGCCCTTTTCACATTCGCGGCGAACCAAGACCGAAGAAAGTTCACGAAATCTGCGGTCAAGCTGTTCGCAGCGACTATCATTCCGTCCGACTCACGCTATCGAGGTAACCCTTCGTTAACGCAGTCAGGGTTTTCCTTAACGCGCTCATAACCAATGCGATTCGGCGGGGAGTTCGCATCGGGGACGAAGGGCAGGGTCCTTAGGTCGGAATAATACAATGTCTCTCTCGCTGGTCAGGCCGGAAGCTACGGAATTGAAGCCCCGCATCGTCGTCTTCGGCGTAGGCGGAGCGGGCGGAAACGCGGTCAACAACATGATCGACTCCGGCCTTGAGGGCGTGGAGTTCGTCGTCGCCAACACCGACGCCCAGCATCTGAGCTTCGCCAAGACCGACCGCCGCATCCAACTGGGCGAGACGATCACGCAAGGCTTGGGCGCCGGCGCCCACCCCGAAGTCGGCATGAACGCCGCCGAGGAGAGCGCGGACGAGATCCACGCGCACCTGGAAGGCGCGCACATGGTCTTCATCACCTGCGGCATGGGCGGCGGCACCGGCACCGGCGCGGCGCCGGTCATCGCCAAATGCGCGCGTGATCGCGGCATCCTGACCGTCGGCGTGGTGACCAAGCCCTTCACCTTCGAGGGGCGTCACCGGATGCGCCTGGCCGACGCGGGCGTGGCCGAGCTGCAGCGCTACGTCGACACTCTGATCGTCATTCCGAACCAGAACCTGTTCCGCGTCGCCAACGAACGCACCACCTTCTCCGACGCCTTCGGCATGGCGGACCAGGTGCTGCACTCGGGCGTCCGCTCGATCACCGACCTGATGATCCTGCCGGGTCTGATCAACCTCGACTTCGCCGACGTCCGCGCCGTGATGAGCGAGATGGGCAAGGCCATGATGGGCACGGGCGAGGCCACGGGCGACGACCGCGCCCTGCTGGCGGCGCAGAACGCCATCGCCAACCCGCTGCTGGACGAGACCAGCCTGAAGGGCGCCAAGGCCGTGCTGGTGAACATCACCGGCGGCATGGACATGACCCTGCTGGAAGTCGACGAGGCCGCCAACGCCATCGCCGGCGAAGTGGACGGCGACGCCAACATCATCTTCGGCGCCGCCTTCGACCCGGCCCTGGACGGCAAGATCCGCGTCTCGGTCGTCGCGACGGGCATGGATGAAGCCGTCATCCAGCAGATCGAGCCGCAGGGCCAGAGCTTCGGCCGCACCGGCGGCCTGCCGAACGCGACGTCGCGTCAGCCGGAAGTCCGCATCGATCCGGTGCGCGAAGCCGCCCCGCAGCCGGCGCCCGCTCCGGTCTATGAAGCTCCGGCCGCGCGCGTGCCTGAGCCGAAGATCGAAGCCAAGCCCGAGCCGGTCATCCGTGACGCGCCGCGCAATCTGGAGCCGATCATCGATCCGTGGGTCGAGGAATATGAGCAGAGCGCCGGTCGGGCCCAACCCGCCGCCTCTTCCGAGCAGGGCGACCTCTATTTCGACCGTGCGCCGCAGCGTCAGCAACCGGCGCCGCAGCAACCGGCCCAGCGTCCGGCCGCCCGTCATGAAGAGCCCGCCGAGGAGCCCTTCTACGACGAGCGCGACCATCGCCGCAGCGGTTGGAGCCTGTTCGGCCGCAAGCGTCAGCAGCCGCAGCAGCAACAGTCCTATGCGCCGCCGCCGTCGTCGAACCGCACGACCCAGCAACTGCGCCAGACCCAGGCGATGCAGCCCCAGCAGCAAGATCCGCAGGTGGGCCAGTCCGAGGATGACGACCTGGAAATCCCTTCCTTTCTCCGCCGCCTCGCGAACTGATCGGCCTAAGAAGCCCTGAAACAGAAACGCCTCGGAGCCGACCTCCGGGGCGTTTTTGCGTGTGGGGACGGGGCTGGGACGTGTCGTCGAACCGAAACAATCCGAAACCCGACTTTCATTTCGGGCTTGAGCCCCGAGGCGTAAACGACAGGTGAGGCGAAGACCGTCCCGTTTGGGGCGGGTCGCGCAACAGAGAGTTTCCGAGTGACGGTCCGCAACGACCAGTACGAACAGACCATCGTCGCCCCGGCCATCTGCGCCGGCGTCGGCGTGCACACCGGCCGCCGCGTGCGTCTGGTCGTGCGCCCGGCTGCGCCCGGCCACGGCATCGTCTTCGTGCGCACGGACGTCACCGACCGCGACAACCGCATCCCGGTCTCGGGCGAGGCGGTCGTGGATGCCCGCCTGAACACCATGATCGAGAACGCGGCGGGCGTGCGCCTGTCGACGATCGAGCACCTGATGGCCGCCCTGGCCGCCCTGGGCGTCTCCAACGCCGTGATCGAGGTGGACGGGCCGGAACTGCCGATCCTGGACGGTTCGGCCTTGCCGTTCGTGCAACTGCTGGACCGCGCGGGTTTCCGCCGTCAGGAAGCGCCCCAGACCTATATCGAGATCCTGAAGCCCATCCGGGTGGAGGAGGGCGACAAGTCCGCCGTCCTTAAGCCCTGCGACCGCTATGAGATGCGCTTCGAGATCGAATTCCCCACGCCGGTCATCGGCCATCAGGTGGTGGATTTCGTGGTGGATGAGGCGACCTTCCGTTCGGACATCATGGCGGCCCGCACCTTTGGCTTCGCCCATGAGGTCGAGGCCCTGCGTCAGGCCGGTCTGGCCCGCGGCGGCTCGCTGGAGAACGCCGTGGTCATCGACGGCGACCAGATCCTGAACCCCGGCGGCCTGCGCATGGAGCGCGAATTCGTGCGCCACAAGGCGCTGGACGCCATCGGCGACCTGTATGTGCTCGGCGCGCCGCTGCTGGGTCGCTATGAAGGCGTCAAGGCGGGCCACGCCCTGAACAACAAGCTGGTCCGCGCCCTGCTGGCTCAGCCGGATGCGTGGCGCGAGACGGTTCGCGTGCCCGACATGGCGATGGCGGGCTGACCGCTTCCTTCTCCCCTTGAGGGAGAAGGTGGCAGGCGGAGCCTGACGGATGAGGGGTGTGATCGCCCGGGCATCCGGATGGGCGCGTCGCCGTCCTCGCTAATTTTTAGATGCCGGCTGACACCCCTCATCCGAGCGCCTCCGGCGCCCACCTTCTCCCTCAAGGGGAGAAGGGTCAGGTGAGGGTGATTGCTGAGATCAACCGGCCGAAGTCGGGCTCGCCCGCCAGATAGGCGCGACGGTTGGAGTAGAAGCGCCCTTCATCGGCGCGCGTGTCGTCGCCGGTCCAGGCCGTCTCGCCGACGCCCGCCTGCTCCAGTCGCCACAGGACGAAGCCGGGCAGGTCGAACTGGCGCTTGTCGTCCGTCGCGCCGAGGGCGAAGAAGCGTTCGCTGCCGGGATCGTGGTGGGCGAAGCGGTCCTGATAGTCGGCGCCGACCTCATAGGAGGCCTGGGCGATGCAGGGGCCGACGACGGCGACGATGCGCGACGGCTCGGCGCCCAGCGCCTGCATGGCCGCGACCGTCGAGTGGATGACGCCGCCAAGAGCGCCCTTCCAGCCTGCGTGGGCGGCGCCGATGACGCCCGCCTCGGCGTCGGCGAACAGCACGGGGGCGCAGTCGGCGGTCAGGACGGTCAGCACCGGCCCCTTCACGCCCGCGACCACGGCGTCGCCCTCGGGGCGTTCTCCGGCCCAGCCGCTTTCGGCCACGCGGGCGACGGCGGAGTGGACCTGATAGCAGCCGCACAGGTCGTCGGCGGCGCCGCCCATCCATTCGGCGACGCGGCGGCGGTTCTCGGCGACGCGGGCCGGGTCGTCCTTGGAGCCGACGCCTGCGTTCAGTCCGGCGTAGAGGCCGTCCGATACGCCGCCCGCGCGGGTGAAGAAGCCGTGGCGCACCCCGACCCTGGTCAGCAGCGGATGGGTGATGGGGTTCAGGCTCATGCGGCGCCCTCCAGTTCGAAACGGGCGGCGTCGATGGCGGCCTGAACGGCCTTGCGGGCCTGGGGGCTGTTCTTCCAGCAGGTCGAGCCGACGCTGGCGGCGGCTCCGGCGCAGACGACGGCCGCGTCGGCCTGGGCCAGACGGACGAAGCCGCCGACGCCCAGTTCTTCCAGCCGCTGGATCACCTTGGGACCGACGCCCTTGGTCGCCAACAGGATCTGGCGCTCATGCTCGGTGAAGGTCATGGCCGCATCAGTCTCCATCATCGGGCGGGCCGCGTCAGAAGCCCGGCAGGGCTAGTGAACGGGGCGAGAAGATCGCCGTCGCCTTGAACAGCTCGCCCATCTGATCCGGCGCGGTCAGGCGATCCAGCTGGCGCTGGATGACCGGGGCGGCTTCGGGGCGTCCCTGCATCAACCGCTGGGCGCGAGCTTCGATCCCCAGCGCCTGCAGGAAGGCGCCCTGGCTGACGCAGCCGGTGACGTCGGCGCCGCCGCGCACGGCGGCCTCCAGCACCAGGGGGAAGTCGGCCCACTGCGTCAGGTCGGCCTCGCCCGGCGTCGACAGGGGATCAACCTTCTGGTGCCGCCGCAGGGCCTGAAGCGTGTCGCCCGCCTCGGGCTTGCTGCGGCCGTAGTCGATCAGCAGGGCGGCGCCGGATGCGGCGCGGATCAGGCTGGCCAGATCGCGGCCGAAGGCGGCCTGCTGTTCCGAAATCTCGATGATCTGTCCCGGCTCGACGTCAAAGCCCGGCGCCTCGAAGCCGTCGGCGATGGCGGTCAGGCCGAAGGTCAGTTCATCAGCGTCGGTGACGCCGATGCGGCGCTCGGCCCAGCCGCCTTCGGTCTTGATGAACTGGCGCGCGGGCAGGCAGTCCAGCACCTCATTGGCGATCAGGATGACCGGGGCGTCCGTCTCGATCTTGTGCAGGGCGCTGAGCCAGCGCGGATGCACGTCGGCGTCGGCCAGCCGCCGCGCCTGCTCGGCGCGCAGCGGTGCGCTGGGCTCGATCAGGATCAGGTCGACCGCCTGCAGGAAGCCGGGGACCAGCCTCGCCGCGCGCAGCACGTCGGACATCAGCGTGCCGTCGCCGGGGCCGACCTCGACCAGCCGCACCCGCTCGGGCGCGCCCAGACGGGTCCAGGTCTCGACCGCCCACAGGCCGATCAGTTCGCCGAACATCTGGCTGACCATGGGGGCGGTGATGAAGTCGCCCCGCTCGCCCAGCGCGGGGCGAGTGGCGTAGTAGCCGCCCTTGGGGTCGTGCAGGCATCGGGTGACGTAGTCCGCCACCGTCATCGGCCCGGTCAGCACGATCTCGCGGACCAGGCGGTCCTTGAGCGTCTCCGCCATGATGGTCTTACGCCTCCGTGACGGCCGGCTTCTTCAGCGCCCGCCAGATCAGCCAGGCGCCGACCAGCATCATCGGGATCGACAGGATCATGCCCATGGTCAGGCCCAGCGGCAGGTTCTCCAGCCCGGCGTCGGGCTGACGCACGTTCTCCAGCGCGGCGCGGCAGACGCCGTAGCCCAGCAGGAACAGGCCGGTGACGAAGCCCGGACGCTTCAGCATCCGCCACTTCCAGATCGCCAGCGACAGGATGACGAACAGCAGCAGGCCCTCCAGCCCCGCCTCATACAGCTGGCTGGGGTGGCGCGGCTCGTTGCCGGCGGGGCAGAAGCCGTACATCTGCTGGATGCGTTCGTTGCAGAAGCGGATGGCCCAGGGAACCGTCGTTTCGCGCCCCCACAGCTCGCCGTTGATGAAGTTGGCGATGCGGCCGAAGAACAGGCCCAGCGGCGCGACTGGGGCGATCAGGTCGCCCAGGCTGAGCGGGTTCACCTTCTGGCGATTGGCATAGAGGGTGATGGCGATGACGACGCCCAGGAAGCCGCCGTGGAAGCTCATCCCGCCGGTCCACAGCTGCAGCAGCTCCAGCCGCTCGCCCCAGCTGTCGCCGGTGAACAACTGAGCGAACATCTCCGGCTTGTAGAAGAGGGCGTAGCCGAAACGACCGCCGAGGATGACGCCCAGCGTGATCCACAGCACCAGGTCGTCCAACTGCTGGCCATTCACCGGCGACTTGCCCGGCGCCCACAGCCGCTCGGTCTTGGCCAGACGCGAGGCGTACCACCAGCCCAGGACGATGCCGGCGACATAGGCCAGGGCGTACCAGCGAATGGGCAGGGGGCCGAGGTGGATCAGGACAGGGTCGAATTCGGGAAAGGGCACGGGGCCTCCGTCTGCGCCTTCAGAAGTTGTCCATCGTCTAGCAAGCGGGACTGCATTCGTCGCGCGCTTTTCCCGCGAAGCAGTCTATAGGCCGCAGGCAGGTAAGATTTGGTTTACCCAAATCAATGCACCGTTAACCACGTTCGGGCCGATGGTCCGAGAGTTCTCAAGAGGCCGCCATGCAGACGCGCAATCCCCTCCTTGATGAGTTCGCCAAGCTGACCACCGGCGCCATGGGCCTGGCCCAGGCCGCGGGTGAAGAGGCCAAGGCCGCCTGGCGCGCCCAGGCCGACCGCTTCGTCGCTGAAATGGATCTGGTCCGTCGCGACGAGTTCGACGTGCTGAAGGACGAGATCGCCGCCCTGCGCGCCGAGATCGCGGCGCTGAAGGCTGCGGCTCCGGCCCCGAAGAAGGTCGCCAAGGGATCGTCCACAGACGCGGCTTCGACCCCGGATTCAGCCGGTTGAGCCGAATCTGCGAACACGCCTACCGTCCTCGAAAGCGCTCACTTGAGTCGCTGTCGCTGCTGAAGAAGTTGAACGCCTGATGGATGCTGTGAGACCCGAAGAGGTCGACCTGCCCTTTGATCCGCTGGATGTGGTCGAACACGTCCTGACGGCGGAGAACCTGCCGTTCGACCGCACGGACGAGGGCGATCTGGCCTTCGCCCTGGCCGGCGACTGGAAGGACTATGAGCTGTGGTTCGCCTGGCGGCCCGAGGGCGACTGCCTTCAGTTGTGCCTGGCGCTGGACCTGCGGGTGGCCAAGACGCGGCGCGCGGCGGCCTATGAACTGGTCTCCATGATCAACCAGCGCACCTGGCTGGGCCATTTCGAGATCTGGCCGGACGAGGGCGAGATCGTCTTCCGCCACGCCCTGGCCCTGCCGCACACCGAGCGTCCGACCCTGGCGCAGGCCGCGTCCATGATCGACGCGGCGGTCGAGGCGGCGGACCGTTACTATCCGGCCTTCGACTTCATGGTGCGCGGCTCCAAGAAGCCGAAGGAGGCGATCGACGCCTGCCTGTTCGAGACCGTGGGCAACGCCTGATGAGCGGCAACGGACGTCCGGTCGTGCTTCAGGGCGTCGGACGCCTGGGCTCGGCCATTCTGGAAGGCTGGCTGGCGACGGGCGCCGTCGACCCGGCCGATCTGATCATCCTGACGCCGTCCGAAAAGCCGGTCGCCGAGGCGGCGCGGGCCAGGGGCGCGCGGATCAATCCGCCGCTGGAGGAACTGGCGAACGCTCGGGCCTTCGTCATCGGCGTGAAGCCCGCCAAATGGCTGGAGGCCGCGCAGGCCGTCCTGCCGCATCTGGCGGCGGACGCCGTGATCGTCTCGGTCATGGCCGGGGTGCGCGGCGAGACGATCTCTGACGGTTACAGCGGCCGCCCGGTCGTGCGCGTCATGCCGACGACCGGCGTGGCCCAGGCGCGCGGCGTGGCGACGCTGTGGTCGGATGACGCGGACGCGCTGAAGATTGGACAGTCGCTGTTCGAGCCGATCGCCGAGACGGTCCTGCTGGACGATGAGGCCCTGATGCACGCGGCGACGGCGGTGTCCGGCTGCGGACCGGCCTATTTCTTCGCCTTCACCCGCGCCCTGGCCGAGGCCGGGGAGGCCGAAGGTCTGTCGCCCGAGGCGGCGGCGCGACTGGCGCGCGCCACCCTGCGTTCGGCTGCGGCGGGCGTGGAGGGCGACGAGGCTCTGAACGCCCTGATCGACCGCGTGGCCTCGCCCGGCGGGGTGACCCAGGCCGGTCTGATCGCCCTCAATGAAAACGGCGCCCTCGACCATTCTGTCGAAAGCGCCGTGAAGGCGGCGGTCGCCAAGTCCACTGAACTCAGCGGCTGATCGTCAGGCGCTTCAGCGTCGGACGAAACGACCCTCGGCCAGGTTGCGGGCCAGGCGGTCATAGGCGCGCTGGGCGTCGGTCCAGGTGGTCGAACCGCGCGCATCGGCCAGGGTCGGGGTGTAGTAGTCGAACTTGACCGGCTGGACCTCGCCCGAGGCCATGGTCACGGACCCTTCCACCGCCGCGCCGCCGATCGACAGGCTGCGCATGGAATCCAGACCCGGTTTGTCTGACAGTTGCTGCATCGTCGGGCGGTTGGGCTTCAGGTCGGTGATGACCAGTTCGACGCGAGCGCCGTCCAAGGCGTGACGATCCGTCAGCACGCGCTCGACGGTGCGGGTCAGGTCGCTCACCTGTTGCTGGACGTCGCGTTCGCCCAATTCTCGGGCGGTTTGGGCGAAGTCGGGGCTGACCGTCACGACGACGGCCGAGGGTTGGGCCGCAGCGGCGCCGGAAACGGCGAGGGCGGCGGCGAGCGGCGCAAGAAAAGCAATACGACGCATAGTACGGGCTCCTGATTCCAGGCCCCCCTGGAACACAGAACAAGATGGCGACGATTTTACGGTTCCGCTAGGGGCGCGAAGCAAAGATCTAGGCGGCGCGACGATCCGCCGGCAGTCGGATGGACGCCTTCAGCCCGCCCAGGTCGCTGCGGCCCAGGATGATGTCGCCGCCGTGGCCGCGCGCCACGTCCCGCGCCACGGCCAGGCCCAGACCCACCCCCTTGCGGTTCTGATTGCGCGAGGCGTCCAGCCGCGAGAAGGGGCGGAAGGCTTCTTCGTGCATGTCGTCGGGAATGCCGGGGCCGTCGTCCTCGACCAGGATCTCCAGCCCGCCGGAGGGCAGGGGGCGGGCTGACAGCCGCACCTTCTCGCCGTGCGAGGCGGCGTTGCCGACCAGGTTGTTGATCGCCCGACGGAAGGCCAGGGGGCGGGCCAGCATATTGAGATCGTCGGGGGCCTCGACTTCGGCCACGGCGCCCGAGCGGCGGGCGTCCTCGGCGGCGCGACGCAGCATTTCGGGTACGGAGATCGTCTGCATCGCCTCGCCCGCCTCGCCGCGCGCGAAGGCGAGGTACTCGTCGATCATGTGCTCCATCTCGTCCAGGTCGCCCTTCATCGCCTCGGCGCGCTTGAACGGCGGGGCCAGGGCCAGTTCGAGACGCAGCCGGGTCAGGGGCGTGCGCAGGTCATGGCTGACCGAGGCCAGCAGGGCCGTGCGCTGGTCGATGTGGCGCTGGATGCGCGAGCGCATGTCCAGGAAGGCTGTGGCGGCGGCCCGCACCTCGCGCGCGCCGTGCGGTTTGAAGCGCGGCACGCTCTCGCCCCGGCCGAAAGCTTCGGCGGCGGAGGCCAGGCGCTCGATGGCGCGCACCTGGTTGCGAATGAACAGCACCGCCACGCCCAGCAAAAGGATGGTGGCGATCATCAGCCACAGGACGAAGATGTGGGCCTGGGTCGCTACGGCCCGTTCACGCGGGGCGATGACGCGCAGCACGCCGTCAGCCTCCTGCACCCGGATGTCGACATAGGCGGGGTAGCGGGTGGTGTCGAACCAGAAGGGCTGGTCCAGCCGCGAGGCCAGGGCCTTCTCCAGCGTCCGGTCGACCAGGCCCAGGGCGCCGCGCCGTTCTTCGTCGGGCAGGGAGGCGGAGGGCTGGAAGGCGATGGACAGCTGCATCGACCGTTCGGCGCGCTCGGAGATCAGGGCCAGGTTCTGGGGCGAGGGATCGTCGCGATAGCTTTCGGCCGCCCAGGCCACGTCGCCGGCCAGACCCTCGGACAGGCGCGCCGTCACCGCCTGCCAGTGGGCGTCGAAGAAGGCCCATGTCACCGCCGCCTGCATGATCAGCACCGGCAGGACGATGATCAGCAGCGACCGTCCCCACAGGGAGGTCGGCAGCCGACGCTTGATCCACCGCGTCCAGACGTTGAACGGCATCAGCCGCATGAGGAGCGTTCCGGTCCTGTCGTCAGTCCGGCGCCAGCATATAGCCGACGCCGCGCACCGTCTGGAGGTAGCGCGGATTCTTGGGGTCCGCCTCCAGCTTGCGACGCAGGCGCGTCACCTGGACGTCCACGGCGCGGCCGGTCACATCGGCCGTGTCGGGCGACAGGGTCATGCGCTCGACCGGCGAATGGGCGTGGATGGCCAGGGTCTTGAGCAACTGCGCCTCAGCCTCGGTCAGACGTTGCAGTTCGCCGTCGCGCGTCAGCTCCAGCCGCTCCATGTCGAAGACGGCGGGGCCCATGCGGATCTCCTTGGGCGTCATCAGCTTGCCGCCGGTGCGGCGCAGGATGGCCTCGATCCGCAGCGACAGCTCGCGCGGGTCGAAGGGCTTGGACATATAGTCGTCGGCGCCGCGCGACAGGCCCTCGATCCGGTCGTCCGGGTCGCCCTTGGCCGTCAGCAGCAGGACCGGCGTCTTGGACAGGGCCGCCTGGCTGCGAATCCAGGTGGTCAGGTCGAAGCCGCTTTCGCCCGGCATCATCACGTCCAGCACGATCAGATCGAACTCGATCAGTTCGACCATGCGCCGCGCCGCGCCCGCGTGGGCGGCGCCGGTGACGCGATAGCCCTCGCGGCTCAGGAATTCCTTGAGCAGTTCGCGGATGCGGTCGTCGTCGTCGACGACCAGGATGTGCCGTCCGCTGCCGGCGGGCGCGATGGGGCCGGACCGGCCGTTGGCGCGAGGCTCGATCATGCTCACTGCGAATCTCCTCGCGAGGCGCCGTTGACGCGGGCGTGCGACGGGCGTCTAAATAAATATCTTGCGCGGGAGATGTTCTTCAATGGCCTTCGTTCCTTTCGACGATCGTGACGGATGGATCTGGTTTGACGGAGAATTCGTTCCCTGGCGGGAGGCGAAAACGCACGTTCTGACCCATGGCCTTCACTACGGCTCGTCGGTGTTCGAGGGTGAGCGTATGTATGGCGGTGAAATCTTCAAGCTGACCGCGCACAGCGAACGCCTGAAGCGCTCCGCCGAGCTGCTCGACTTCGAGATTCCCTATAGCGTGGCCGAGATCGACGCCGCCTGCAAGGAAACCTGCGCGCGCAACGGTCTGATCGACTGCTATATCCGCCCCGTCGCCTATCTGGGACCGGAACAGCTCAGCGTCACCGCCAAGAACAGTAAGGTCCATCTGGCCATCGCCGCCTGGGAATGGCCCAGCTATTTCGATCCCGAGGTCAAGAAGAAGGGCATCGCCCTGGAGTGGGCCAAGTGGCGCCGTCCCGACCCGGCCACGGCGCCGTCGACGGCCAAGGCGGCCGGCCTCTACATGATCTGCACCATGTCCAAGACGGCGGCCGAGAAGCGCGGCTTCGCCGACGCCCTGATGCTGGACTGGCGCGGCTATGTGGCCGAGGCGACCGGCGCCAACGTCTTCTTCGTCCGGAACGGCGTCCTGCACACGCCGCGTGTCGATCACATCCTGAACGGCATCACCCGTCAGACCGTCATCGAAATGGCCCAGGCGCGCGGGATCGAGGTCATTGTCCGCGACATCCTGCCGGAAGAGCTGGGTGATTTCTCCGAATGCTTCCTGACCGGCTCGGCCGCCGAGGTGACGCCGGTGGGCCAGGTCGGCGACTATCGCTTCACGCCGGGCGCGCTGTCGCTGAGCCTGATGGACGACTACGGCAAGCTTGTTCGTAGGACGCTCTAGTCTCCCT
>NZ_GL883084.1:36703-38966 GCF_000204035.1 Brevundimonas diminuta ATCC 11568 | reverse complement strand
CATTGTCCTCTTGCCAGCGGCGTTCTGCTGTCGTTGATGCGCACTGAAGAAGCCGGCTCCCATAGCGCCGGTCGCGGAGCCGCCTTTCATGTTCAGCCTCCTGAACCTCCAGAGCCTGTTCGGCCTGGTCGTCATCGTCGCCGTCTGCTGGGCGATCTCCGAGAACCGCCGCGCCTTTCCGTGGCGGCTGGCGATCGGGGCGGTGTTGGTGCAGGCGGCGCTGGTGCTGGCGACCTTCGCCATTCCCGGCTCGCAGGTGGTGCTGGACGGCATCAACAATGCGGTGAAGGGGCTGGAGCTGGCGACTGCGGAGGGGACGCGCTTCGTCTTCGGCTATCTGGCGGGCGGGGATCAGCCCTACGCTGTGGCCAATGAGGGCGCCTTGTTCACCTTCGCCTTCAATGTGCTGCCGCTGATCCTGGTGATCTCGGCCCTGTCGGCCCTGCTGTGGCACTGGAAGATCCTGAAGTGGATCACGCTCGGCTTCGGCTTCCTGTTCCAGCGGACGATGGGGCTGGGCGGCGCCTCGGCCCTGGCGGTGGCGGCCAACGTCTTCCTGGGCATGATCGAAAGCCCGATCGTCATCCGCGCCTATCTGGACAAGCTGAGCCGGTCCGAGGTCTTCCTGATGATGGTGGTCGGTCTGGCCACGGTCGCCGGTTCGACCATGGTGGCCTATGCGACCATTCTGTCGCCGGTGCTGACCAATGCGGCGGGCCACGTCCTGGTGGCCTCCATCGTCTCGGCGCCCGCCGGCATCCTGCTGGCCCGCGTCATCATTCCGGAAAAGCCGGGCGAGGGCGGGGCGGTCGCCGACTACAACTCGGCGCTGAAGTACGACAGCGCCGTCGACGCCATCGTGAAAGGCACGTCCGACGGCCTGATGGTGGTGCTGAACATCTCGGCCGTGCTGATTGTCTTCGTGGCCCTGGTGGCCCTGGCCAACGTCATCCTGGGCGGCTTCGTCATCGCCGGAGAGCCGCTGACGATCGAGCGCATCCTGGGCGTGCTCTTCGCCCCGGTGGCCTGGCTGACCGGTGTGGAATGGGCCGACGCCCAGAAGGCGGGCTGGCTGCTGGGGGTCAAGCTGACCCTGACCGAATTCGTCGCCTTCATCGAGCTGGGCAAGGTGCCCGTCGCCGAGATGAGCGAGCGCACGCGGATGCTGATGACCTACGCCCTGTGCGGCTTCGCCAACATCGGCTCGGTCGGCATCACCGTCACCGGCCTGTCGGTGCTGATGCCCGAGCGGCGCGAGGAGGTGCTGGGCATGGTGTGGAAGGCGCTGCTGGCGGGCTTCCTGGCCACGCTGATGACGGCCTGCATCGTCGGGGCCTTGCCCGCCGCCGTCTTCGCCTAGTAGCGTTCCGAGGGCAGCCGAAGGGAACCCTCTGATGAAGCTCTATGAAAGCCGCCGCGCGCCCAATCCGCGCCGCGTCCGCTGGGTCATGGCCGAGAAGGGCGTGACCGATGTCGAGCGGGTCGAGATCGAGCTTCTGGCGGGCGAGCACCGCACACCGGCCTATCGCGCCAAGTTCGGCGTGCCGCACGTTCCTGCGCTGGAGCTGGACGACGGAACCTGCCTGACGGAATCCATCGCCATCTGCCGCTATCTGGAGGCCCTGCACCCCGAGCCGAACCTGTTCGGCCGCGATCCGAAGGAGCAGGCGATCATCGAGATGTGGATGCGCCGGTGCGAGATGTACCTGGCCAATCCGATGATGCTGAACGTGCGCTTCACCCACCCGGCCCTGGCCGCGCTGGAGGCGCCCCAGCCCCAGGTCGCCGAGTACAACCGCCTGGGCGCCGAACGCTTCATGAAGACGCTGGATCGCCACCTGGCGGAGCATGAGTTCATCGCCGCCGACCGCTTCACCATCGCCGACATCGTCGGGGCCGTGGGTCTGGATTTCGCCCGCCTGGTCAAATACCGCCCGCCCGAGGAGCTGACCCATCTGGCCCGCTGGCTGGAGACGTGCCGCGCCCGTCCGGCGGCGGCGGCGGGGATGTGAGCCTGCCTTGCGGACTCTGACGGCGCCGGATCGCGGGCTGGCTCTGATGCTGGCGGGGCTGGCGGGCTATGTCGACAGCCTGGGCTTTCTGCATCTGGGCGGGGTGTTCGTCTCCTTCATGAGCGGCAACACCACCCGCCTGGCCGTCAACCTGGCCGAGGGGCGGTGGCTGGCGGCGGGAGCGGTGGCGGGCGTTCTGCTGCTGTTCGTGCTGGGCGCCATGCTCGGGGCCTTGGTCGCGGGCGGCGAGG
>NZ_GL883084.1:27474-36528 GCF_000204035.1 Brevundimonas diminuta ATCC 11568 | reverse complement strand
CGCTGCTGGCCGGGGCCGCCGTGGCGGCGGGGGCGGGGATCGCGCCCCTGGCGATCGGCCTGATGGTCCTGGCCATGGCGGTGGAGAACTCGGTCTTCCTGCGCGACGGCGAGGTCGGGGTCAGCCTGACCTATATGACCGGAACCCTGATCAAGACCGGCCACGCCCTGGCCGCGGCCGTGCGCGGCGGCGATCCCTGGGCGTTCCGGCCCTATATGGCCCTGTGGGCGGGGCTGGCCGGGGGCGCGCTGATGGGCGCGGTCGTCTACGGCCGTCTGGGGCTGATCGCCCTGTGGCCGGCGGCCGCCGTCGCCATGGCCCTGGCCTTAGGCGTACGGTTCAACCGCGCGGCGTGAACTTTCGGATCACGCCCGAGAAGGTCATCAGCAGCCGCTCGCCGGTGGTGATCTGGCCGCGCACGAAGATCAGGCTCTTGCCCGCCTTGGTCACCTGGCCGGTCGCCTCGATCAGTTCGCCCACATAGGCGCCGTCGATGAAGGTGGAGTCGAGCTGCACCGTCACGCCCGAGGCGCCCTCCATCTCCTGATAGGCGATCTGGAACATGGCGATGTCGGCGAAGGTCATCAGGCAGCCGCCGTGCATCCGGCCGCCCGCGTTCATGTGCTTCTGCTCGGCGCGGAAGGCGCAGCGCATATGCCCGTCGGGATCGGGCTTGCCGTAGAAGGGCCCCACCACCACGTCGAAGGTGTCGCGCAGGTCATAGGTCTGCCAACCGGCGAACTCGCCCTCGGTGACGGTGATTATCTCGGCCATGTCGGTTTTGCCTTCTTTCCGATCTCGCGGTGCAGCATATAGCGCCTATGAGCGATCCAATCGAAGCGGCCATTTTCGAAAAACTGGCCAAGGCCGACCCCAAGAACGTCGGCGGCAAGAGCATTGAACCGGCCGACGTGGCCAAGGAGCTGCAGCCCGAGCAGTGGCAACGGATGCTGCCCAAGGTGAAGGCGACGGCGCTGGGCCTGATGCGTCAGGGCAAGCTGACCATCACCAAGAAGGGCAAGGCGGTCGATCCCAACAACTTCCGCGGCGTGATCCGCCTGCGCCTGCCGACCGAGGCCGAGACGGCCGCAGCCCTGGCGGCCCTGCCGCCGGTCGAAGCTTCGGATGACGACTTCGACTGAACCGGACAACGGCCTGGACGCGCTCCTGGCCGAGATCCGCGCCTGCCGGGCGTGTCTGGGCCAGCTGCCCCACACGCCGCGACCGGTGGTCATGGTCGCGCCTGAGACGCGCCTGCTGATCTGCGGCCAGGCGCCGGGGCGGCGAGTGCATGAAAGCGGTCTGCCCTTCACCGACCCGTCCGGCGTTCGCCTTCGCGATTGGATGGGGGTGGATGAAGCGACCTTCTACGGCGATCCGCGTCTCGGCGTGGCGGCGCAGGCCTTCTGCTTCCCCGGCACCGATCCCAAGGGCGGCGACTATCCGCCGCCGCGCCGCTGCGCCGAGCTGTGGCGGCCGCGCCTGCTGGCCGAACTGCCGAAGGTCGAACTGACTCTGCTGGTCGGCGGCTACGCCCAGGCCTGGGCTCTAGGCGCGGCGGCCAAGGCCAACATGACCGAGACGGTCCACGCCTGGCGCGACTACGCCCCCGCCATACTGCCTCTGCCGCATCCATCGTGGCGCAATACGGCCTGGCTGAAGAAAAACCCGTGGTTCGAGGCAGAGGTTCTGCCCTACCTTCGTCAGCGGACAGCGGAGATACTGACGTGAAGATTTGGTGGGGCGGATTGGCGGCGGGCCTTATGGCTCTTTCCCTGGGCCTGAGCGCCTGCGCCCCGCCGCACGTCCAGTCGCCGCTGACGCCGCCCAACGGGTTCAACGGGCCGCGCATCGAAACGGGAACCCTGGGACGCGGCGCCTTTGTGGTGCAGGACGGGGCGCGGCTGCCCTATCTGCGCTGGAGTCCGGAAGGCCAGGCGCCTTGGGCCGTCATCGTCGCCCTGCACGGTTTCAACGACCACTACGCCTCCTTCCGCTTCGCCGGGCCGTGGTGGGCGCAGCGGGGCATCGAGACCTGGGCCTATGATCAGCGCGGCTTCGGCCTGGCGCCGAACCGGGGCCAGTTCGCGGCCGAAAGCCTGACCAGTCAGGATCTGCGCACCATCGTCGCCCTGGTTCGGGCCGAGCGCCCGAACGCCCTGATCGTGGTGGCGGGCGAGAGCATGGGCGGCTCCTCGACCATCGCCGCCTTCGGATCGGAGACGCCGCCGGACGCCGATCGGGTGGTGCTGCTGGCGCCCGGCGTCTGGGGCTGGTCCAGCCAGAGCGCCTTCAATAGCGCGGGCCTGTGGACCGCCGCGCGCATGATGGGCGCCAAGCGGGTCGAGCCGCCGTCCTTCGCAGTGCGCGACATCCGCGCCTCGGACAATACGCTGGAGCTGATCCGCAACGGCCGCGACCCCCTGTCGATCCTGTCGACGCGGTTCGATGCCCTGTACGGCCTGGTCGATCTGATGGAGACGGCGACCCAGCGGTTAGGACAGGTCGAGAAACCGACCCTCCTGCTTTACGGCGCGCACGATCAGATCATCACCAAACGCCCCATGCGCCGCGCCCTGGAACAGGCGGGCGAACGGGCGAACCTGACGACGGGCTATTACGCCGACGGCTGGCACATCCTGAATCGCGATCTTCAGGCCGAGACCGTGTTCGCCGATGTCGAATCCTGGCTGCGCGATCCGACACGCCCTCTGCCGTCAGGCGCGCCGGCTGTGCTGCCCGCCCTGCAGGCTGATCCCAAGGCGCGCTGAACGCAGAACTTGCGGAATGCGGAGGCGTTTTCCGCATGTTTCCTAGAAGCCTGGGGCGGCCGCATGGTGATGCTTGCCGTTTGGTCAGGCTGCGCGTATGTCCTTCCGCACAAAAAATACCCCAGGAAAGGCCTGTCATGGGCATGACGCTGTTTGATTCTCCTTCTTTCTCGAACCATGAAGGCGTCCACGCCTTCTATGATGAGAAAACCGGCCTGAAAGCGATTGTTGCGGTGCACTCGACCGCGCGCGGTCCGGCCGTCGGCGGCACCCGCATGTGGAACTACGCCACCGCCGCCGAGGCGCTGGAAGACGTGCTGCGCCTGTCCAAGGGCATGAGCTACAAGAACGCCGTCGCGGATCTGGAGATGGGCGGCGGCAAGTCGGTCATCATCGGCGACAGCCGCACCCAGAAGTCGCCGGAGCTGTTCCATGCTTTCGGCCGCTATCTGAACGGTCTGGGCGGTCACTACTACGCCGCCGAAGACGTCGGCACCTCGGTCGAGGACATCGCCGAAGCCCGCAAGGTCACCGAATTCGTTCTGGGCCTGAAAGACGGTCCGGAAGCCTCGGGCGATCCCAGCCCCGTCACCGCCGAGGGCGTGTTCCGCTCGAACCTGGTCGTCGCGCGTCGCCTGTTCAACCAGAACGACATGACCGGCCTGACCGTCGCCATCCAGGGCGTGGGCCACGTCGGCGCCTATCTGGCCGAGAAGCTGCACAAGGCCGGCGCCAAGCTGATCATCACCGACGTCAACCAGGCCAACCTGGAAGCCGTCGCCGCCAAGACCGGCGCCGAGATCGTCGCTCCGGACGCCATCTATGACGTCGCCGCCGACATCTACGCCCCGTGCGCCCTGGGCGCGACCCTGAACCCGCAGACGCTGGACCGCCTGAAGGTCAAGGCCGTCTGCGGCGCCGCCAACAACCAGCTGGCCACCGCCGACATCGGCGACGAGCTGTTCAAGCGCGGCGTGCTGTATGCGCCGGACTACGTCATCAACGGCGGCGGCATCATCAACGTCGCCTCGGAAATGAACGCCCGTCAGACCGGCGGCGCCTATGACGCCTCGTGGGTCGAAGGCAAGCTGTCGCGCCTGATGGAGACCTTCGAGGAAATCCTCGAGCGTTCGGTCGCCGAGAACAAGCCGACCCATCTGATCGCCGACGCCATCGCCGAGGCCCGCATCAAGGCCGCCGCCGACAAGAAGGCCGCGGCCCTAAAGATCTAAAGTTTGAAGGTCAGATCGACCTTTGACCAGCTAGCCTGCCTCTCTCGGGAGGCGGGCGGGCGCCGGGGGGCGCCTGAGGGGTGCGGGCCATAAGTCCGCGCCCCTTTATCATTCTTGGGCCTGCGCCAGCGGCTCCGCCTTCCATTCTTTAACGCCTCTTAACGCCGCATTTACCATCCAGGCGGCAGTTTCTGCCTAGCGGGTTCGGTTCGTCCCGCGTGTGCAGGGGCGATGGCGCGTGGGCGGCTTCACGGAAGCTTTGAAAAGGTTCGGCATCGGACGCCTGGCCGCCATCCTGGGCGTGGCTGCGGGCGTGGCCGCCGTTCTGGTCGCCGTCATGCTGCGCGTGGGCCAGGCCCCGGACGCCTTGCTCTATTCCAATCTCGACCTGCGCGAAGCCTCCGAAATCAGCGCCGCCCTGGATCAGGCGGGCATCAAATATTCGTCCAAGGGCGACGGCTCGACCATCTTCGTCAGCCGCGACGAGGTGGGCACGGCGCGCCTGATGCTGGCGGGCAAGGGGCTCGTGACCTCGGGCAGCGTCGGCTACGAGATCTTCGACAACCAGTCGGTGCTGGGTCAGACCGAGTTCCAGCAGAACCTGAACGAGCAGCGCGCCCTACAGGGCGAGCTGGCGCGCACCATCATGTCGATGCGCGGCATCTCTTCCGCCCGCGTCCACATCACCATGCCCCGGCGTGAGATGTTCCAGGCCGCCGCCATCGACCCGACCGCCGCCGTGGTGGTGGGTCTGTCGGGCCGCGACCTGTCGGCTGATCAGGTGCGGGCCATCCGCAACGTCGTCGCCTCGTCCGTGCCGAACCTGAAGCCGGACAAGGTCACGGTGACGGACCAGGCCAACCGCACCCTGGCGGCGGGGTCTGAGGACACCGGCTTCACCTCGGCCACCGCCGAGGCGTCCAAGGCCTCGACCGAGGCCCAGATGCAGGCTCGCATCAAGGACATCGTCGAGGGCGTCGTCGGCGCCGGCGCCGCCCGCGTCCAGGTCACGGCCGACATCGACCACAGCCGCTCGACGACGCAGGAGCAGAAGTTCGACCCGGACGGCCAGGTCGTCCGCTCGACCTCGACCAACGGCTCGCAGTCGCAGGACACGACCGGTCAGCAGGACGGCGGCGTCACCGCCACCAACAACATTCCCGGCGGGCAGGCCCCGAACACCACGCCGATCGGCTCGACCAACTCGGAAAACACCGAGACGACCAACTACGAAATCTCCAACACCACCACCACCACGGTGAAGGAGCCGGGCGAGGTCAAGAAGCTGTCGGTCTCGGTCGCGGTCGACGGCAAATACACCCCCGCCGCCGACGGCAAGGGCGAGCCGACCTATGCCGCCCGCACGGCCGAGGAAGTGCAGCAGATCAAGGCCCTGGTCGCCGCCGCCGTCGGCATCGACGAGACGCGCGGCGATAAGCTGGAGGTGGTCAACGTCCGCTTCAGTCGCGAGCCGTCGGCCGCGCCGGGCGCCGAGGAAGGCTCCTCGATGTTCGCCTTCGACAAGAACGACATCATGCGCGGGGTCGAGCTGCTGATCCTGGCCGTCACGGGCTTCGTACTGGTCTTCTTCGTCCTGCGTCCGCTGCTGAAAGCGGCGACGGGTTCTGGCGGCGCGCCCGCCCTGGCCGGCGCCGGCGGCATTCCCGTGACCGCCCTGGACACCCAGATCGTCGGCGGAACCCTGCCGGGCGGCGCGCCCATGCTGGCGGGCCCCAGCGACATGGAGCAGCGCATCGACATCGCCCGCATCGAGGGCCAGGTGAAGGCCTCCTCCATCAAGAAGGTCGCCGATTTCGTCGACAGCCACCCAGAGGAATCCACGGCGATCCTGCGCTCGTGGATGCATGAAAGCTGATGGCGGCGCGGCTGGTGTCAAAGGGTGCTGCGGTTGATGACGCAAAGAAGCTGACGGGGCCTGAAAAGGCGGCTGTCGTTCTGCTGTCTCTGGGCGAAGAGCACACCGCTCTGTGGCAGCAGCTCGACGATGAAGAGATCAAGGAGGTCTCTCAGGCCATGGCGGGGCTGGGCACCGTCACCGCCGCCGTCGTCGAAGAGGTGCTGGTCGAGTTCGTGTCCGGCATCGGCGGGTCCGGCTCGCTGATGGGCTCCTATGAGCAGACGCAGCGCCTGCTGGCCTCCTTCATGCCCGGCGATCGGGTCGAGGCCTTGATGGAGGAGATCCGCGGTCCGGCGGGTCGCACCATGTGGGACAAGCTCGGCAATGTGAACGAGGCCGTGCTCGCCAACTATCTGAAGAACGAATACCCGCAGACGGTCGCGGTCGTCCTGTCGAAGATCAAGCCGGACCACGCCTCGCGCGTGCTGACGGCCCTGCCCGAGGACTTCGCCCTAGAGTGCGTCCAGCGGATGCTGCGCATGGAGCCGGTGCAGCGCGATATCCTCGACAAGATCGAACAGACCCTTCGCAGCGAGTTCATGTCCAACCTGGCGCGCACGTCCAAACGCGACAGCCATGAGCTGATGGCGGACATCTTCAACAGCTTCGACCGCCAGACCGAGGCGCGCTTCATCGGCGCGCTGGAGGAACGCAACCGCGACGCGGCCGAGCGTATCCGCGCCCTGATGTTCGTGTTCGAGGATCTGTCGCGGCTCGATCCGGGCGGGGTGCAGACCCTGCTGCGCGCGGTCGAGAAGGACCAGCTGGGGCTGGCGCTGAAGGGCGCTTCGGATCCCCTGCGCGAAATGTTCTTCTCCAACATGTCCGAGCGCGCCTCGAAGATCATGCGCGAGGACATGGATTCCATGGGGCCTGTCCGCCTCAAGGACGTCGACAACGCCCAGATGGCCATGGTCCAGGTGGCCAAGGATCTGGCGGCGCGGGGCGACATCATGCTGGCCGGCCAGGGCGGCGACGACGAGTTGATCTACTGACATGAGCGCCCAACCCGCCAACGCCGTCCCCTTCGCTTTCGACACCGAGTTCGGGGCCGACGGCGCCGTGCTGCGCGCCTCGACCTGGCAGCCGGCCAAACGATCCTTCGCCCCCGCCGAGGTCGAAGCCCTGGTCGCCCAGGCCCGGCTGGAGGCCCGTCAGCAGGCCCTGGCCGAGGTCGAGGCCCTGCGCGCCGACGCCTTGTCGATCGTGGCCCAGTCGACGGCGCAGGCCGCGACCCTGTTGCGCGGCGTGGCCGAGTCGCACCGTCGCGAATCCGCCGAACTGGCGTTGGCCGCCGCGCGGGTCATCGGTTCAGCCGCCTTCGATCGCTTTCCGCGCCGCCCGCTCGAGGCCGCCATCGAGGCCCTGGGGCAGGAGATGGACGCCACGCCGCGTCTGCTGGTTCGCGCCTCGGGGCTGGACGACGAAGGCCGCGCCCAGATCGAGGCCCTGTGCGCCCAGGCGGGTTTCTCGGGACTGGTGGTGTTCCGCGACGAGCCGCACCTGCCCGCCGCCGCCTTCGCCCTGGAATGGGCTGACGGTCGCGCCGAATTCGATCCGGCCGAAGCCGAGGCCCGTGTGGTCGCCGCGCTCAACGCCGCCCTGGCCGCCGAAGCCGGCCACGCCGAGCCGCCTCTCGAAGGCGGCGCTCATGACAGAAGGGGCTTCTGATGGCCACCGACGATCTTTCGCTTGAGGAATTCGGCGAGTCCACCGCCCTGAACCTGGCCGACGAGGGCGGCGAGAAGTCCGCCGTCGACCTGGCGCCCGTCTTCGACGTGCCGGTCAACATCTCGGCCGTGCTGGGCAAGGCCAATATGTCGGTCGCCCAGCTGCTGAAGCTCAACAAGGGTTCGGTGCTGGAGCTGGACCGCAAGGTCGGCGAGGCGATCGACATCTTCGTCAACAACCGCCTGGTGGCGCGCGGCGAGGTCGTCGTCGTCGAGGACCGTCTGGGCGTGACCATGACGGAAATCATCAAGACCGAGGACAAGGGCGCCTGATCGGCCGCCCCGTCACGGACAGGATTTTGAAGGAGTAGGGCGATGCGTCTTCTGGTGGTGGGTCGTTTAAGCGGCCAGCTGGCGACGGCGGTGAAGATGGCCATGGCGCACGGCGCTAAGGTCCAGCACGTCGAGCGCGCCGATCAGGCGACCGAGCAACTGCGCCGGGGACAGGGCGCCGACCTGCTGATGGTCGACTATCGCATCGATATCGCCGCCCTGATCGCCGCCAACGACGCCGAGCGCATCCATGTGCCGGTCGTGGCCTGCGGCGTCGACGCTGACGCGCGCGAGGCGGCCGACGCCATCCGCGCCGGGGCCAAGGAGTTCATCCCCCTGCCGCCCGAGGCGGATCTGATCGCCGCCGTCCTGTCCGCCGTGGCCGACGACGAACGGCCGATGATCTCGGCCGATCCGGCGATGAAGCACGTCATTCAGCTGGCCGATCAGGTGGCGCGTTCGGAGGCCTCCATCCTGATCACCGGCGAAAGCGGCGTGGGTAAGGAGGTGATGGCGCGCTATCTGCACACCCACTCGCGCCGCGCCGACAAGGCCTTCATCAGCGTCAACTGCGCCGCCATCCCCGACAACCTGCTGGAATCCGAGCTGTTCGGTCACGAGAAGGGCGCCTTCACCGGCGCCGTGGCGCGCCGCATCGGCAAGTTCGAAGAGGCCGACGGCGGCACGCTTCTGTTGGACGAAATCAGCGAGATGGACGCGCGTCTGCAGGCCAAGCTGCTGCGCGCCATTCAGGAGCGGGTGATCGACCGCGTCGGCGGCGCCAAGCCCGTGCCCGTCAACATCCGTATCATCGCCACCTCCAACCGCGACCTGGCCAAGGCCGTGGCCGAGGGGACGTTCCGCGAAGACCTGCTGTACCGGCTGAACGTGGTGAACCTGCGCCTGCCGTCCTTGCGCGAACGCCCCGGCGACATCGCCGTGCTGGCGGACCACTTCGTCAAGAAATACGCCGCCGCCAACGGCGTGCCGCCGCGCGCTATCGGCTCCGAGGCCAAGCGCGCCCTGGTCGCCCACCGCTGGCCGGGCAACGTGCGCGAGCTGGAAAACGCCATGCACCGCGCTGTCCTGCTGGCGGCGGGGACCGAGATCGACGTCGACGCCATCCGCCT
>NZ_GL883084.1:8077-27223 GCF_000204035.1 Brevundimonas diminuta ATCC 11568 | reverse complement strand
CGCCATGCTCGACCTCGACCTGTCGGCGCTGGAGGCGCGCCATGGCGGTCGTCTGGGCGTGTCGGTCGCGACCGAGGGCCGGAGCGCCGCCTGGCGCGGCGACGAGCGGTTCGTCTATTGCTCGACCTTCAAGATGTATCTGGCGGCGGCGACCCTGCTGCGCGTCCAGGCGGGGCAGGAGCGGCTGGACCGGGCGATCCCGGTGACGCAAGCCGACATGATCAGCCACGCCCCGGTCACGCAACCGGCGGTCGGTTCGACCCTGACGATCGAGCAGTTGATGAAGGGCACGGTCGAAGTCAGCGACAATCCCGCCGCCAACATCCTGATCCGTGAAATGGGCGGGCTGGAGGCCTTGCGCGCCTTCTATCGCGGCATCGGCGACGACAGCACCCGCGTCGATCGCCTCGAGCCCGAGATGAATCGCCAGGACGGCGACAAGGACACCATCACGCCCGATCAGTCGGTGCGGAACATCCAGCGCCTGCTGGTCGCCGCCGATACGCCGCTGAGCCCGGCGTCCAAGACCCTGTTGATGCGCTGGCTGGTCGATACGCCGACGGGGCAGGGGCGGATCAAGGCGGGTGTCCCGGCGGGCTGGACCGTGGCGCACAAGACCGGCACCGGCGGCTATGGCCCCGTCAACGACATCGGCCTGATCCTGCCGCCGAATGCGGCGCCCATCGCCATCGCGATCTATTTCCGCGCCACGAAGGATTCGACCGACGCCCAGCGCGAGGCGGTCATCGCCGATGCGACCCGGCAGGCGCTCAAGGCGCTGGGGCATGGCTGAGGGCCGCCGAATCCTGTCATCAGGCGGCATGAGCTTCGCACGTCGTCATGGCTGACGCGCCCATCCTGATGAAGGACGGCATGGCGCGCCCCACGGGGCGTGACGCGCTCGGCTGGCTGATGCGCGGCGAGGTCGGCATGGCGGTCGGCGTCATCGCCGTCATCATGCTCTTGATCCTGCCGATCCCGAAGATGCTTCTGGATCTGCTGCTGGCGATCTCCCTGGTGTCCAGCGTGCTGATCCTGATGACGGCCGTGATGATGAAGCGGCCGCTGGACTTCGCCATCTTTCCCACGGTGCTGCTGGTCTCGACCCTGTTCCGTCTGGGGCTGAACCTGGCCTCGACGCGGCTGATCCTCAGCAACGGTCAGGAAGGCCACGACAGCGCCGGCAAGATCATCCAGGCCTTCGGCGAGCTGATGATGGGGGGCAACTTCATCATCGGGGTGATCATCTTCGCCATCCTGCTGGTGGTGAACTTCGTGGTCATCACCAAGGGCGCGACCCGCATCGCCGAGGTCTCGGCCCGCTTCACCCTGGACTCCATGCCGGGCAAGCAGATGGCCATCGACGCCGACCTGTCGTCGGGTCTGATCAACGAGGATCAGGCCAAGCTGCGCCGCAAGGAGCTGGAGCAGGAATCGACCTTCTTCGGGGCCATGGACGGCGCCTCCAAATTCGTGCGCGGCGACGCCGTTGCGGGCCTGATCATCACCTTCATCAACGCCATTGGCGGCCTGCTGATCGGCGTGGTGCAGCACGGCATGCCCGCCATGGAGGCGGCCAACACCTATGTCCAGCTGACCGTCGGCGACGGCCTGGTGACGCAGATCCCGGCCATCATCGTCTCGGTCGCCGCGGGCTTCCTGGTGACCAAGGCCGGGGTCGAGGGTTCGGCCGACAAGGCCTTCGTCGCCCAACTGGCCAGCAATCCGGTGTCGCTGGGCGTGGTGTCGGGCACGGCGGGACTGATCGGCCTGATCCCGGGCATGCCGCTGCTGCCCTTCGCGGCGCTGGCGCTGGGGACGGGCTTCATGGCGTGGAAGCTGGGCCGCGACCGGCTGAAGCCGCCGCCCGCCGAGCCGGTGAACCTGAAGCCCAAGGAGGACGTGGAGGAGCCGATCTCCACCGCCCTGACCATCGACGAGGTGAAGATCGAACTGGGCTACGCCCTTCTGGCCCTGATCAATGATCTGGAAGGCCGCCGCCTGACCGATCAGATCCGCGCCCTGCGTCGCTCGCTGGCCCAGGAGTACGGCTTTGTCATGCCCAGCGTGCGCATCCTCGACAACATGCGCCTGTCCAATCAGGGCTACGCCATCCGCATCAAGGAGATGGACGCCGGTTCGGGCGAGGTGCGCCTCGGCTCCCTGATGGCGATGGATCCGGCGGGCCGTCAGGTCGAGCTGCCGGGCGAGCATACGCGCGAGCCCGCCTTCGGCTTGCCCGCGACCTGGATCGACGATTCCCTGCGCGAAGAGGCGACCTTCCGCGGTTACACCATCGTCGACCCCTCGACGGTGCTGACGACGCACCTGACCGAAATCCTCAAGGAGAACATGGCCGAGCTGCTCTCCTACGCCGAGGTGCAGAAGCTGCTGAAGGAGCTGAAGGGCGAGGAGCAGAAGCTGGTCGAGGAGTTGATCCCCTCCGTCGTCACCGTGACCACCCTTCAGCGCGTGCTTCAGGCCCTGCTGCGTGAGAAGGTGTCGATCCGCGACCTGCCCGCCATCCTCGAAGGTCTGGCCGAGGCGGCGCCGCACACCACCAGCGTCGCCACCCTGGTCGAACACGTGCGCGGCCGTCTGGCGCGTCAGCTGTGCTGGCAGCACAAGGCCGACGACGGCGCCCTGCCCATCGTCACCCTGTCGCCCGAGTGGGAGCAGGCCTTCGCCGAAAGCCTGATCGGTCCCGGCGAGGACAAGCAGCTGGCCATGGCGCCCAGCAAGCTTCAGGATTTCATCCGCGCCGTCCGCGAGGTGTTCGAGCGCGCCGCCATGACGGGCGAGAACCCGGTCCTGCTGACCGGACCGCAGGTGCGCCCCTACGTCCGCTCCATCATCGAACGCTTCCGCGGTCAGACGGTGGTGATGAGCCAAAATGAGATTCATCCCAAGGCTCGCCTCAGGACGGTGGGATCAGTCTAGGTCGCGGCGTGGTAGGGGCTGGACACGGCTTCGACGGCGAATAAGGTTCGCGGCATGAAACGCATTCGGCCGGCCCTGCGCACCTTCGGAACCTTCCTGCGCACCCCGACCCTCAGTCGCTCGATCATCGCCCTTCTGGCCCTGGCGCTGCTGCTGCTGCTGGCCGTCAATACGGCGACGCTGGTGATGATCCAGCGGACCTCCAACTACAACGACACCGTGGACCACAGCCAGCAGGTGCGCCTGGCGGCCAAGGACACGCTGATGCTGCTGACCGACGCTGAGACGGGGCAGCGCGGCTTCATGTTGACGGCGCGGACCGAGTATCTAGGCGTTCACGACAACGCGGTCGCCAAGTTGCCGGCCGTGATCGCTCGGCTGGAAGCCCTGGTTGAAGGCGACGCTGAATCCTCGGCGCGCGTGGTCAAGGTCAAGCAGATGGCGCGGGAGCGGCTGGCCCTGATGGATGAAACCGTCAACCTGACCCGCACGGGCCGTATCGGCGAGGCCGTTTCGCGCATTCGCGGGGGGCAGGGCAAGGCTCTGATGGACGCCATGCGCGTCGAGCTGGCCGCCATCGACGCCATTGAAGCGAAACGCCTGGCCGAACGCACCCGCCAGTCGGAATGGGCCCAGGCGGTGACCGTGGCCGTCAACGCTCTGGCCGGGGTGCTGATCCTGGTTCTGGCGGGGATCAGCGTCTGGCTGGTGCGACGCTATGTGGCCGAGATCGAGGCCGCGCATTTCGAACTGGACCGGGTCAACGCCGGTCTGGAGAACGAGGTGCGCGATCGCACCGCCGAACTGACCCGCGCCAACGAAGAGATCCAGCGTTTCGCCTATATCGTCAGCCACGACCTGCGTGCGCCCCTGGTCAACGTCATGGGCTACACGTCTGAGTTGGAGCAGGTCGCTAAACAGCTGGACGAGCAACTGGCGGCGGTCGAGACGGCGCACCCTGGTCTGGTGGACCCCGAGGCCGTGCGCGCCGTGCGTGAGGACGCCCCCGAGGCTGTCGGCTTCATCCGCACCTCGACGGCCAAGATGGATCGGCTGATCAACGCCATCCTGCGTCTGTCGCGCGAAGGGCGTCGCGCCTTGGCTTCGGAGCGGCTGGACATGACGGCCATGGCCAAGGGCATCGCCGACACGGTTCATCATCAGGTCGCCGAAACAGGCGGCGAGATCGTGGTGGGCGAGTTGCCGATGCTGGAGAGCGATCGTCTGGCGGTCGAGCAGATCTTCGGCAATCTGATCGACAATGCGGTGAAGTATCAGCAGCCCGACCGTCCCATCCGGGTCGAGATTCAGGGGCAGGAGACATCCGGCGGCTGGCTCGAGTATCGCATCAGCGACAACGGCCGGGGCGTCTCGCCCAAGGATCATGAGCGGATTTTCGAGCTGTTCCGTCGCTCGGGCAAGCAGGACACGCCGGGCGAGGGCCTGGGCCTGGCCTTCGTGCGCAACATCGTGCGGCGTCTCGGGGGCTCCATCGACGTCGAATCAGAACTCGGCCAGGGGTCGACATTTCATCTGAAATTTCCGAAACGTCTGACTATGCTGGGTGACTATCAAGGAGACCGCCTGTGAGCCACTCAGTGAAGATCGTCATGGTCGAGGACGATCATGGGCACGCCAAGCTCATTGAGAAGAACATCCGGCGGGCGAACATCGCCAACGACATCGTCCATTTCGATCACGGCGAGGCGGCGCTCGACTATCTGTTCAGCGACGAGGTGGGGCGCACCGGCCCCCTGTTGATCCTGCTGGACCTGAATCTGCCGGACATGTCGGGTACGGACATCCTTGATCGGGTCAAGTCCGACGACAATCTGCGCCGCGCGCCCGTGGTCGTGCTGACCACCACCGACGACAAGGTCGAGATCCAGCGCTGCTACGATCTGGGCTGCAACGTCTACATCACCAAGCCGGTGGACTACGAGGCCTTTGCGGGCGCCATCCGCCAGCTGGGCCTGTTCCTGTCGGTCATGCAGGCGCCTGAGATCTGACGCCGTGACGGAACCGGGGGCCGCCATACGTCTCTTGTACATCGACGATGACCGCGGCTTGTCCCGCCTGGTCCAGAAGGAGCTCGGCCGTCACGGCTATGAGGTCATCTGCGCGCCCGATGCGGACAGCGGCTATGAGGTGCTGAAGGCGGGCCAGTTCGATGTCTGCGCCCTGGACCATTACATGCCGGGTCGTGAGGGCCTGGACGTCCTGCCCGACATCCTGGCCCTGCCGACGCCGCCTCCGGTGGTCTATGTGACGGGGGCCCAGGACGGCCGCATCGCCGTCGCCGCCCTGCGCGCCGGGGCCGCCGATTACGTCATCAAGGACGTGTCCGAGGACTTCACCGCCCTGCTGCGTTCGGCTCTCGAGGACGCCTTGCTGCGGCGTCGTCTGGAGCGCGAGAACGAAGAGGCGCACGAGGAAGTGCGTCAGGCCCGCGACCGCGCCGAGGCCTTGCTGCGCGAGGTGAACCATCGCGTCGGCAACTCGCTGCAACTGGTGTCCAGCTTCATCTCCCTGCAACTGCGCCAGCTGGCCGATGAGGGCGCACGCGACGCCCTGCGCGAGGCCCAGGTGCGGATCGAGGCCGTGGCCCATGTCCACCGCCGCCTCTACACCTCGGCCGATGTCGAGCGGGTTCAGATGGACGAGTATCTGGCCGGTCTGGTCGATGAGCTGGGCAAGTCCATCGGCCCCGACAGCGACGGGCCGCGACTGACTCTGCAGGCCGAGCCTCTTCAGGTGACGACCGATCAGGCCGTGTCCCTCGGCGTCATCGTGACCGAGCTTGTCACCAACGCCGTCAAATACGCCTATGAGCCGGATGCTGCGGGCGAGATCCGCGTGATCCTGAGGCGTCTGGAGGATGGGCGACGCGCCCAGCTGACGGTCGAGGATGACGGGCCCGGCCTGGGCGACAGCTTGCCCAAGGGAACGGGCCTGGGCTCCAAGATCATCTCGGCCATGGCGGGCGGACTGCGCTCGGCGATCGAGGTGGACCCGGCGCATCGCGGCGTGCGCGCCCTTTTGGCGTTTGATCTCTGACGACGCTTTGGGGGTTTCGCCCGGCGACGCGGCAGGGTTAATCTCCCACGATGAAGCTTCAGTTCGGTACGGCCCGTCCCGGTCTCGATTACATCCACCGTCCCGCCGTCTTCGGCATCGCCGAGCGTGACGGCCGTCTGGCCTGCGTGCGTGTGGATCGCGGCGACGGGCACGCCTATTTCGATCTGCCCGGCGGCGCCCTGGACGGCGAAGAGACGGAGCAGCAGGCCCTGGCGCGCGAGTTCGCCGAGGAGACGGGCCTGATCATCCAGCCGGTCGATCGCCTGACCGAGGCGGCGCAGTATTTCCTCAAGTCGGACGGCACGCCGGTCAACAACGTCGGCGGCGTCTGGCTCGTCAACGTGACCGGCGCCGACCCCTCGACCAAGCAGGAAGCGGATCATGAGCTGGTCTGGCTGGAGCCGCTGCGCGCCCTGTTCAGCCTGCGGCACGAGGCGCACAGCTGGGCCGTTGCGCGCTGGTTGCGTGATCGTCATGCCGCAGCCTCCGCTTCGGAACCTCGCTAGAGAAAAAGGGTTGTTTTCCTGACGGGCGCCAGTTCCGGCGATCCGAAAGACAGGGAGCTCTCCATGCCCGACCACGACCGTATCGAAGGCGCCGCCAAGAACATGGGCGGCAAGCTCAAGGAAGCCGCCGGCAAGCTGACCGGCGATGAAAAGCTGAAAGCCGAAGGCCGCGCCGATCAGGTGGCGGGCAAGGTCCAGAACGCCGTCGGCGGCGTGAAGGACGCATTGAAGGGCGAGCGAAGCTAAGACGTGGGGGCGGGCGTTGTCGCCGCATGACGCCCGCTACTCGCGTGATGCGAGAATTTACGATTTATTCGAGATGTTGCGTGTAATATTCGCATGATGGTTACTTTCGGTTAGCTGTAAAAATTCAGAAACGAGAATTTCTGTCGTCATTCACAAGGCGTTCACGGGGGCAGCGATGTCCGATAGAGTGTCTGAGACGAACACGGAGCCGATGGTCGGCGTGCAGGGCGCGACCGGACTGTCGCATCCCTACCGGCGATTGTACCTGCCGGTTCCTGCAAAATTCATTCTGGCGCTGACTTTGGCGATCGCCTGGACGGCGCTCAGCGTCTGGCTTTCGCAGCGTTGGCTGGCGGATCTGGCGAGTGTGAGCAACTGGGTTTTCGCTCTCATCGCCATCGGCTTCATCGCCTATGTGCCGGGGTTCATGAACGCCTTCCTGCTCGGCACGCTGATGTTCGATCGAAGACCGCCGCGCATCCACCCGACGACCTATCCGGCAGTCAGCGTTCTTGTCGCCGCCTATAATGAGGCGTCCGGCATTCGGGACACCCTCACCAGTCTGGCGACGACGGTTCGACCGACGACACGGTCGCGGTCGCGCGCCGGGCGATCGCCGAATTGGACTTTCCGCCCAACGCCGCCGTGCGCGTGCTCGACTATTCGGTCAATGCGGGCAAGGCGGCGGTGCTCAACCGCGGTCTGAAAGAGGCGCGGCACGACCTGATCGTCACCATCGACGGCGATTCCTGGGTGCGCGAGGACGGCCTGGCCCAGATCGTCGAGCGTCTGCTGACCGATCCGCCCTCCACCCAGGCGATCGCCGGCGCCGTCATGGTGCGCAACTCACGTGAGAACTTCCTGACCCGTTCCCAGGAATGGGACTACTTCCACGGCATTGCCGCCGTGAAGCGGATGCAGTCCATGTATCACGGCACCCTGGTGGCCCAGGGCGCCTTCTCCCTCTATCGGCGGGAGGCTCTGGAACAGGTCGGCGGCTGGCCCGAGTGCGTGGGTGAGGACATCGTCGTGTCCTGGGCCCTGCTCGAAAAGGGATACCGCATCGGCTACGCTGAGGACGCCCTGGCCTTCACCAATGTGCCGACGCGCTTCAAACAGTTCGCCTTGCAGCGCAAACGCTGGTCGCGCGGCCTGATCGAGGCGTTCAAGGCGCACGGCGGCCTGCTGCTCAAACCACGCCTGACCACCATCTTCATCTGGTGGAACCTGTGCTTCCTGCCGCTGGATCTGGTTTACACCTTCGTCTTCATCCCCGGCTTGGTGCTGGCGATGTTCGGCATCTTCTGGATCGCCGGACCGCTGACGCTGGCGGTGCTGCCGCTGGCGGCCCTGTGGAACATATTCATCTTCCGCATCCAGCGCCGTATGTTCCATAGCGAAGGGCTGAAGGTGCGCCGCAACTTCGGGGGATTTCTCTTCTACGCCCTGGGCTACAGTCTGGTGATGCAACCGGTCTGCGTGTGGGGCTATGGCGCCGAACTGCTGGGGATGCGGAAGAAATGGGACACCAAATGAACGCCCTGACCGGGGGAGCCGCGCTGGCGCTCGTTCTGCTGGCGGCGGCCTCCGCCCAGGCTCAGTCCGCGCCGGAGACGGCCCAGCAGACCGCCCGCGCCGAGCATCCCGACAGCGTAGCGGCCGGTTTCCTGCCGCGCTACGCGGTGGGCGCGGACCTGTTCGCCTCGACCGACGCCGACAACACCAACGTCATCAAGGCGGGGGTGAACCTCGACTGGCGCTACAGGGGGCCGGACGACTACCTCGGCCTGCGGATCGAGACGGCCAGCTTCAAGCCGCTGGGCCAGAAGTCGACCGAGGACCAGCGCGTCTATGTGCGCTTCGCCGACAAGACCGGCGACTGGTCGTGGAAGGGGCAGGTCGGCACGGACGGCGACACCGTCCTGGGCGCGGTCAGCGTTCACAACGACGCCCGGTTCCGCCAGGAATACTTCATCGAGCGCGAGATTCTGGAAACGCCGCTCGGCTTGGAGAAGGGGCTCTACTACACGTTCCTCGGCGGGGCCTTCGACCTGCCGGTCAATGATCGTAACAACTTCACCGTCATGGCGGGCGTTCAGGATTTCACGGGCGACAACGTCCGCACCCATCTGCGCCTCAACTACATCCATGTGCTGAAGCCCGAATGGGGCCTGTCCGCCCAACTTCGCACCCGCTACTTCCACAGCAGCGACCCCGGCGAGTACGACTATTTCTCGCCCAAGAACTATGTCGAGGTCATGCCGGTGCTGCAGGTGCGCCGCTACTACGGCGGCTGGCGCTATGTGGTCGCCGGCGGCCTGGGCGCTCAGAAGGAAACGGGCAGCGACTGGCGCAACGCCCGCTATTTCAACGCTCAGGTCACCAGCCCCCCTGTGCGCGAATGGGCCTTCACCGCGGGCCTGACCTACAGCAACACCCCCGTCGCCCGTGGCTACACCTATGACTACACCCAGGTGAATTTCGGCGTGACGCGCGCCTTCTGACCAATTCGGCTTTCACTCTTGAAAGTCAGGCTGTCGGGGTGTGAACGGAGGGCTTCTGTTCATAGGCGCTTCGCCACAGTCGCGCCGGAATCTTTTCTAGTATCGTTGTCATGTCAGTTTCTCGAGGGGGAGAGCAGATGTGGGCACGTCGATCGATCTTGTTGGGAGCGGCGGGTTTGAGCGTGGGGCTTCCTGCGTCCGTCCTGGCGCAGGAAGCGCTTTCGAGCGACGACCAGTTCTTCTCCGAAGGTCGCTATTTGCCGACCTACCTCGACCTGAAGGCCAAGGCTGAAGCGGGTGATCAAGCGGCGCGACAGATGTTAAGTCAGTTCGCGTCCTTCCTGGGGGACGAGGCGACGGCCGTCGGCTTGGATGAGCGGCCTCCGCGGCCGTCGCTGATTCCACCCGACTTGGACGGCGCAGTGGCGCGTGACGCGATCGAAGCCATCGTCGAGGCGGCCCGCAACACCCGCATTGTCATCCTGAACGAGGCGCACAACATTTCCGGACATCGCGCCTTCGCCGCCCGGGTGATGCGTGCGTTGCGCCCGCTGGGCTACGACTGGTTCGCCGCCGAAACCTTCACCCCGCCTCAGCCTGTGCCGCTTGTCCGGATCGGGGCCTATACGAAGGGCGCGCCCTTCCTGGCCCGCTACGGCTACTACACAGACGATCCGGTCTTCGCCGAGATGGTGCGCGAGGCGGCCCGGCTCGGCTACCGCTTCTCGGACTACGAACAGAGCTTCGACCAAAGGGCGCCCGAGGGCGCGGACAGCGCAGCGCAGATCGCAGCGCGGGAAGAGGCGCAGGCCGACAACCTGATCGCCAACATTTTGTCGACCCATCCAGAGGCGCGCGTCTTCGTCTACGTCGGCTATAGTCACGCGATGGAGGTCGAGGGGAGGGGCGGGCTGTGGTTCGCCGCGCGCCTAAAGGCCAAGACGGGCATCGATCCGCTGACCATTGAGCAGTCGATGAACTGGCCCGCGATCGCGCCTCAGAACGATGCGCCGCACGTAGCCGCCGTCCTGGCGCGCTTTGCGCCCGAAAACCCGATCGTGGTGTCCAGAGATGGCGAGAGCATCGCCACGCCCAACTATGCCGGAAAAATGGATATGTCGGTCTTCCATCCGCGCATGACGCCTGTGGCGGGCCGCCCGGGGTGGCTGGCGGCGGATCCCGAGCGACGGCGCGTGACGATCAAGGTTCCGCCGCTGGACGAACAGGTGCTGATCCAGGCCCTGTCGATGGCGGAAACCACGGCCGGGCCGCCGTCGGATCACTATCTGCTGCCGCCCGGCGCATCGGAGGCGACCTTCTTCCTTCACCCCGGCCGCTACTTCTTCCGTCAAGAGACCGCAGCGGGCATCCAGCCGGCCTTTGGCGCACTCAGCGTCGATTAGCGCGCCAGGGCCCGCATGGCCCGTTCCAGGCCTTCCAGCGTCAGGGGGAACATGCGGTGTTCCATCACCTCGCCGATCAGGTTGACCGAGGGGGTGTAGCCCCAGTGGCGTTCGGGCACCGGGTTCAGCCAGACCGACTTGTCCCACTGTTCGCGGGCGCGTTTCAGCCAGACGGCGCCGGCTTCCTCGTTCCAGTGCTCGACCGAGCCGCCGGGCATGGTCACTTCATAGGGCGACATGGTCGCGTCGCCGACGAAGATGGCGCGCCAGTCGCCGGGGTATTTGTGGATCAGATCCCAGGTGGGGATGCGTTCGCTGTGGCGGCGTCGGTTGTCCTTCCACACCCCTTCGTAGAGGCAGTTGTGGAAGTAGAAGAACTTCAGGTTCTTGAACTCGGTCCGCGCGGCCGAGAACAGCTCTTCACATAGCTGGATATGGCCGTCCATCGAGCCGCCGACGTCGAGGAACAGCAGCACCTTGATGGTATTGCGCCGCTCGGGCCGCATGTGAATGTCCAGCCAGCCCTGACGCGCCGTGCCGTCGATGGTGCCGTCGATGTCCAGTTCCTCGGCCGCGCCTTCGCGGGCGAAGCGGCGCAGGCGGCGCAGGGCCACCTTGATGTTGCGCGTGCCCAGTTCGACCGTGTCGTCCAGGTTCCTGTATTCGCGCTTCTCCCAGACCTTGACCGCGCGGCCGTGACGTCCGGGTCCGCCGATGCGGACGCCCTCGGGGTTGTAGCCGCCGTGGCCGAAGGGGCTGGTCCCGCCCGTGCCGATCCAGCGGTTGCCGCCCTGATGGCGCTCCTTCTGCTCCTCGAGGCGCTGCTTCAGCGTCTCCATCAGCTGCTCGAAACCGCCGAGGGCCTCGATCTGGGCCTTCTCCTCGTCGGTCAGGTATTTTTCGGTCAGCAGGCGCAGCCACTCCTCGGGGATGTCGGCGGTGATGTCCTCGCCGGGGCTGACGCCTTCCAGCCCCTTGAACACCTTGCCGAACACCTGATCGAAGCGGTCGTAGTGCTTCTCGTCCTTGACCAGGACGGCGCGCGACAGGTGGTAGAAGGCTTCGACGTCGCGGCCCGCCACGCCCTTGTCCATGGCCTCCATCAGATGGAGCCATTCCTTGAGCGACACAGGCACCCTGGCCTCGCGCAGGGCGGTGAAGAAGGGCAGCAGCATGGGCTTAAGACTGGGCCTGGCCTAGCCGCGCCGCAAGATGAACTCGTCGTCCATCCAGGCGCCGACCGGATACTGATACTCGCCCGCCTTCTCGAAGCCGTAGGCGGCGTACAGCTTCTGCGCCTTCAGATTGCCGCTCCAGACGCCGATCCACAGGGGGCCGTCGGAGTGGGCCTCCATCCAGTCCAGCGAGATCTTCAGCAGTTTCGTGCCGAGGCCCAGGCCTTGCGCCTGCTTGCCGACGTAGAGGCGGCGCAGCTCCGCGTGGCTGGCGCGGCCGTCAGGGTGGGGCAAGGTGTTCGGCCCGGCGTTGGCGAAGGCCAGCAGTTCGCCCTCGCGCTCGGCCACCCACCAGGCCGCGCCGGGCTCGGCCAGCTTCTTGGTGATGGCCTCGGCGTTGAAGCTGGCGTCCAGGAACATGGTCAGGTCAGCGGTCGGATAGGGGATGCCGAAGCCGGTGACGAAGGTGTCGATGAAGGTCTGGCGTCCCAGCACGGCCAGAGCGGCGGCGTCATCGGGGCGGGCGGGACGGATCACGGGTTCGCTCATTCTTCGACGCATAGCGCCGCGCGGAGGCCGGGTGAAGGCGCGTCGGGACGCTCCGCGCCCTGTTCATTGCAACCTCGTCATCTTTGCGTGGTTGCAGGGGCGCGCGGCGGAAGCTACCACCTTTGTCCAAGGTGCGCTGTTCGCGGCGCACGCCAATGCTGGGATCGGGGAGGTAAAGGGACGCCAAGGCCTTGGTTTCACAGGCTGATCCCCGTGCTATGACTTCTCCTGCACTCATGACTCATTCCGAATCCGCAGTTCAGACGCCGGTTGCGGCCGCCGGCTCCGCCGAGTCGGAGACCGCCTATGGCGCGATCACCCTGGCGCGCCATGGCGAACCGGCGCTGTCGCGCAAATGCATGATCACCTCGGACCAGTATCGCGACTGGTGGGGGCGTTATGAGATCGGCGGCCTGCGTGCGGGTCAGACGCCGCCCCAGGCCCTGCTGAGCACGGCCGAGGGCGCCGGGGCGATCTACGCCTCCACCCGGCCGCGCGCGCAGGAAACCGCCCGCGCCGTCGCGCCGGGCCGCGACGTTCTGGTCGACGCCCTGTTCATCGAGGCCCCCCTGCCGCCGCCGCATTTTCCGGCCTGGATCAAGCTGTCGCCGCGCTACTGGGGCGTGATCTCGCGCATCTGGTGGCACGCCTTCAACCACCACGAGGGCCAGGAGACCCGCGCCGAGGCCGAGGTCCGCGCCGACCAGGCCGCGCGCGTCCTGATCGCTCGCGCCTCGGAAGGCCATGACGTGCTGGTGCTGGCGCACGGCTATTTCAACCACATGGTCGGCCAGCGGCTGAAGGCGCACGGCTGGCGTCTGGCCCACAACCAGGGCTTCAAATACTGGTCCCAGCGCCGTTTCGTGAAGCGCTGACGTCGCGGCGTCAGGAAGGCCGTTGAAGCGGCGCGCCTGCCTCTCTAGGTTGCGCCCATCATGACTGACGCATCCGCTTCCCCCGCCGTGCCCGCCGATCTCAGCTTCGAGGACGCCCTGTCGCGTCTGGAGGGCATCGTTTCGCGCCTGGAATCGGGTCAGGCGCCGCTCGAGGAGTCCATCGCCCTGTACGAAGAGGGCGCGCGGTTGAAGGCTCACTGCGAGGCGCGGCTGAAGGCCGCCCAGCTGCGGGTCGAGAAGATCGTCGTCGGCGCCGACGGCCAGGCCAAGGGCGTCGAACCGGCCGAGTTCGGCTGATGTCCGGTTCCGAAATCGCGCCGCAGATCGGCTTCGACGACTTCATGAAGGTGGACGTTCGCGTCGGCCGGATCATCAAGGCCGAGCCGTTCCCCGAGGCCCGCAAGCCCGCCTATAAGCTGACCATCGACTTCGGCGAGGCGATCGGCGTCAAGAAGTCCTCGGCCCAGATCACCCATCACTACACCCTGGACGAGTTGCACGGCCGCAAGGTCGCCGCCGTCGTCAACTTCCCGCCGCGCCAGATCGGGCCGGTGATGTCCGAGGTGCTGACGCTCGGCTTCCCGGATGCGGAGGGGAATGTCGTCCTGGCCGGCGTCGATCGCGACCTGCCGCTGGGCGGGAGGCTGTTTTGACCCTGCTCGCCGCCAATTCGCCGGAACAGGCCGTCATCGACCGCGTGGCCGAGATCGCCGATCTGGTCACCGTCGCCCTGGATCAGTTGCTGCCGCGCGCCGATGGCCCGGAAGCGCGCCTGACCGAGGCCATGCGCTATGCCGCCCTGGGGCCGGGCAAGCGGCTGCGTCCCTTCTTCGCCATCGAGGCGGGGCGGATGCTGGAGGTCGAGGAGCGCGCGGCCCTGCGCGCCGCCTGCGCCCTGGAATGCGTCCACGCCTATTCTCTGGTGCACGACGACCTGCCGGCGATGGACGACGACGACGTGCGTCGCGGCCGTCCGACCCTGCACATCGCCTATGATGAGGCGACGGCCATCCTGGCGGGCGATGCGCTTCAGACCGCCGCCTTCGACATCATCCTGGACGAGGACACCCACGACGATGCGGTCGTGCGCTGCGAACTGGCGCGGCGTCTGTCCTTCGCGTCGGGCGCGCGCGGCATGGCGGGCGGCCAGATGATCGACCTGATGGGGGTGCGCGACGATCTGGGCGGCGTGGCCCGGATGCAGCGTCTGAAGACCGGCGCCCTGTTCGCCTACGCCTTCGAGATCCCGCTGATCATCGCCGACGCCAACGAAGCGGCCTGGCACGCCCTGACCAGCTTCGCCCACGACATCGGCCTGGCCTATCAGATCGTCGACGATGTTCTGGACGCCGAAGGCTCGGCCGAGGAGATGGGCAAGGCCGCAGGCGGCAAGGACGCGGCCCTGGGCAAGACCAACTTCGTCACCCTGCTGGGCGTCGATGCGGCGCGACAGAGGGTCGCGCATCTGGCCGATCAGGCTCGCTCGCACCTTGACCTGTTCGGTCATGAGGCCGAAATCCTCAAGGCCAGCGTGGACTTTGTGCTTAAACGCCGGTCCTGATAGGAAACGCGCCCGCCCTCAGCGGGTTACTGTTGACGCTCCGTCGTCTGAAGGCCCCCGATCCCCATGCCCCACACCCCGCTTCTCGACACCGTCAAGTTTCCCGCCGACACGCGGGGCTTCGACATCGCCCAGCTGAAACAGCTGGCGGACGAGGTGCGGGCCGAGACCATCGACGCCGTGTCGGTGACGGGCGGGCACCTGGGCGCGGGTCTGGGCGTGGTCGAACTGACGGTCGCCCTGCACCACGTCTTCGAGACGCCGCAGGACATCCTGATCTGGGACGTCGGCCACCAGTGCTATCCGCACAAGATCCTGACCGGGCGGCGCGACCGGATGCGCACCCTGCGTCAGGGCGGCGGCCTGTCGGGCTTCACCAAGCGCTCCGAGAGCGAATACGACCCCTTCGGCGCGGCTCACGCCTCGACCTCCATCTCGGCGGCGCTGGGCTTCGCCGCCGCGCGGGACGCCAAGGGCGGGAACAACCGGGTCGTGGCCGTCATCGGCGACGGCTCCATGTCTGCGGGCATGGCCTATGAGGCGATGAACAACGCCGCCGAGGCCACCAGCGGCCAGCTGATGGTGGTGCTGAACGACAACGACATGTCGATCGCCCCGCCCGTCGGCGGCATGAGCGCCTATCTGGCCAAACAGGTCTCGGGCGGCGCCTATCAGAACATCCGCAAGGTCGGGAAGAAGTTCGTCGACCACATGCCGCGCCCCTTCCGCGACGCCGCGCGCAAGGCCGAGGAATACGCCCGCGGCATGATCGTCGGCGGCACCCTGTTCGAGGAGCTGGGCTTCTATTACGTCGGGCCGATCGACGGCCACGACATGGAGAATCTGGTCCCGATCCTCAAGAATGCGGCGGCCATCACCGACCGTCCGGTGCTGGTCCACGTCGTCACCCAGAAGGGCAAGGGCTACGCCCCGGCCGAGAGCAGCGCCGACAAGCTGCATGCGGTGGTCAAGTTCGACGTGGTGTCGGGCAAGCAGGCCAAGGCCGTCTCCAACGCCCCCAGCTACACCAAGGTGTTCGGCACCGAGCTGATCAAGCACGCTCAGGTCGACCCGACCATCATGGCCATCACCGCCGCCATGCCGTCCGGCACCGGGCTGGACCTGTTTGGTCAGGCCTTCCCCGATCGCACCTTCGACGTCGGCATCGCCGAGCAGCACGCCGTGACCTTCGCCGCCGGCCTGGCCGCCGATGGGATGAAGCCGGTCTGCGCCCTCTATTCGACCTTCCTGCAGCGCGGCTACGACCAGGTCGTCCACGACGTTGCGATCCAGTCCCTGCCGGTGCGCTTCGCCATGGACCGCGCCGGTCTGGTGGGCGCCGACGGCTCGACCCACGCGGGCTCGTTCGACATCGGCTATATGGGCGCCCTGCCGGGCATGGTGCTGATGGCGGCCTCGGACGAGGCCGAACTGGCGGCGATGATCTCGACCTCGCTGGCCATCGACGACCGCCCCAGCGCCTTCCGCTATCCGCGCGGCGAGGGCGTGGGCGTCGACATCCCTGAACTGGCCGCCCCGCTGGAGATCGGCAAGGGCCGCATCGTCCGCGAAGGCACGTCGGTCGCCATCCTGTCGCTGGGCACCCGCCTGCAGGAATCGCTGAAGGCCGCCGACATGCTGGCCGCCAAGGGCGTCTCGGCCACCGTCGCCGACGCCCGCTTCGCCAAGCCGCTGGACGCCGACCTGATCCTGCGTTTGGCGCGCGAGCATGAGGCGCTGATCACGGTGGAAGAGGGCGCTATGGGCGGCTTCGGCGCCTTCGTGCTTCAGCTGCTGGCCGAGAAAGGGGCGCTGGACGGCGGGCTCAAGATTCGCACCCTGCACCTGCCCGACATCTTCCAGGATCAGGACAAGCCCGAGGTCATGTACGCCCAGGCCGGTCTGAACGCCGAACACATCGCCGCCGCCGCCGTGACGGCGCTGGGCGTCGACGCCAGCCGGGCCGTGCGAGCGTAAACCGATCTTCCTTCTCCCCTTGCGGGAGAAGGTGGCCCTCCAGGGCCGGATGAGGGGTTTCTCCGAAATCATCCGATGAGGAGTTGCGAGCCGACGTCCCGCAACCCCTCATCCGTCAGGCTTCGCCTGCCACCTTCTCCCGCAAGGGGAGAAGGACAAGGAGCACAATACCCCGATCACGCCCGTCACCAGCGGAGATGCACGGTGTCGCTGAATCACAATCGACCATCCCCCCTCGGCGCCTGTGCTAGACTGCATCCGGGCCGAGAGGGGATTTCAGACGATTCAGACGAATTGGACTCTATTTTTTCTTTCTCTCACCAGAGGAAGGCGAGGGTCACAGCACTCCGATCATGCTGGCCACCAGCGGATGGCGCACGATGTCGCGTTCGGCCAGTCGGACGACGGCGATTTCGGGCACGGCCTCAAGTCTGTCGGCGATGTCCGACAGGCCCGACACGCCCGGCAGCAGGTCGGACTGGTGCGGGTCGCCCGTGACCACCATGGTCGAGTGCCAGCCCAGACGGGTCAGCAGCATCTTCAGCTGGACGTAGGTGCAGTTCTGGGCCTCGTCCACGACGATGAAGGCGTTGTTCAGGGTGCGGCCGCGCATATAGCCGATGGGGGCGATCTCGATCAGGCCCTCGGCCATCAGGGCCTTGACCCGCTTCATGCTGAGACGGTCCGACAGGGCGTCGTAGAGCGGCCGCAGATAGGGGGCCAGCTTGTCCTCCATGTCGCCGGGCAGGAAGCCGATCGACTCCCCGGCCTCGACGGCGGGGCGGCTCAGGACGATGCGGCCGACCTTGCCCGCCTCCAGCGCCTCGACCGCCTTGGCGACGGCCAGATAGGTCTTGCCCGTGCCCGCCGGGCCCAGCGCCAGCACCAGATTGGCGTGGTCGACGGCCTCCATCAGTTCGGCCTGACCGTCCGACTTGGGCTTCAGCGTCTTCATATAGCCCTGGTCCCGCTCGTCGTTCGACGGCACAGGCGACCAGCCGCCGACGCGGGCGGGCAATCGCCGCACCTTGGCGTCCTGAATGAATTCGGGCGAATCCAGCACGCCTTCGCGCAGCTGACGCTTGATGGCCGATCGTTTGCTCATGGACGCCTCCAGGGCATGAAAAAAGGCGAGCCCGGCTGGGTCTCGCCTCGGTCGTCGGTGGGGGAGGTGGGGGCCGAAGTCGCGCAGCCGTCCCGAACGGTCGCAGGGTCTTCGCCGCAGCAGGTGCGTCGCCGTCCCCGAACTGGTCGCGAACACGCCAAGCGCATTCTCCAGCGTCTGACCGGACCGGGCTTGATCCGGCTTCGGATCCGGGGGCGAATGGGGCCTGCCGAATCGCATCAACAGTCTGATGCTAACGTGGTTTCCGAAGGGTTAAAGCCTTCATTTTGAGAAGAATAGGCGGTGTGCGGATGAGTGTTTACAGTCTGGGCGACAGCAAGCCTCAGCTTCCGCCGGAGGGCGAATACTGGATCGCGCCGAATGCAACCGTTCTAGGGAACGTGATTCTGCATCCGGGCGCCAGCATCTGGTTCAACGCCGTGCTGCGTGGCGACAACGACCCCATCGTCATCGGGGCTGACACGAATATTCAGGATGGCGGCATCCTGCATACTGACGTCGGCTCTCCCCTGACCATCGGCGCCGGGGTGACGGTGGGGCATAAGGTGATGCTGCACGGCTGCGAGATCGGCGACAACAGCCTGATCGGCATCGGCGCGGTCATTCTGAACGGGGCGCGCATCGGGAAGAACTGCCTGATCGGCGCCAACGCCCTGATCACCGAGGGCAAGGTCATTCCCGACAACAGCCTGGTCATGGGCCAACCCGGCAAGGTGGTCCGGGAATTGGAAGAGGGGCAGATCGAGGCGCTGCGTCTCTCGGCCCAGCACTATGTACAGAACTGGCGTCGTTATGCGGGCGGGTTGAAACGTCTCGACTGATCCGCCGCCCCACAATGGCACGGCTCACAATGAGACAGGCGGCCCCTTAGGCGAGGCGGTATGGCGCAAACTCGCCTTAAGGGGGATGAAACCGCCCAATGTCGGACGCTTGAAACGGCCCGGCGCTTGCATCGCCCCTGCTGACGATCAATGCAGGAGTCCGATCCCATGCGGATAGGGATTACGAAAATGCTGGCGGGCGCCGTGGCCTTTGTGGGGCTGATGGCGGTCGCTGACGCCGCTGCAGCGCAGTGCGGGCCTTCGAGCTGCCTGCCGCCTCCGCCGCCCAACCCTCCGATCTTGCCGCCTTCGCCGCCGATCACCCCGCCGGTGACGCCGCCGGGCGGGGGTGCGGCCCCAGCGG
>NZ_GL883084.1:0-7845 GCF_000204035.1 Brevundimonas diminuta ATCC 11568 | reverse complement strand
GCCGGCGGCGGCTGCCTGCCGCCTCCGCCCCCTCCGTGCTGCGGCTCGGGCGGCGGCAATGTGAACGTCAACGTGAACGTCAATGCGAACGCCAGCGCCAACGCTTCGGCGCGCGCCTGGGCCGGATCGCGAGCAGGCTCGACGGTCATCGTTGCGGGCGGCGGCGGCGCTTACTTCAACGTCGATCAGCCCTATCCGACCACCATCCAGGGCCTGAACGTCCAGGGCGGGATGCAGTCGGTGCGCGTGCCCTTCACCGCCACGCGCCGCATCGAAAAGCAGGTCGTGCTGCAGGCCGTCTGCATCGACGACCGCAATGTGCCGCACCCCGCGTCCCAGGTGACGCCGGGCCGCGACGTCGCCAACAGCTATGACGGCGAACTGTATCGCTGCCTGGCGGGCACGAAGCTGCAGTGGACCATCAGCGACGCCGAAGGCGCGCCGGGCGAGACCGTGGCCTGCAACAAGGGCGACGCCCTGTGGCACGGCGCGGGCGGGCGTCTGGAATGCCGTCCTGAAAAGCAGGCGCGTCAGTGCAACGAGCGTTCGCTGCTGCGTCGCTACGGCGCCGGCGTGAAGGTGCTGACCATGATGCGCGAAGAGACCTACACCGAGTATCGCGAGGAAATGGTCGAGGGCGCGGCGTCCACGGGCATGATCATGATGGACGGCGGGGTCGGCGGCCGGGTTTTCTGAACCGGCTGTTCAGCCTGGCGACAGGCGTAGACGCCTAAGGTCCAGGCATCGACTCTCCGTCGATAGGCCTAAACGACTGGGCCCCGTTCCTTGCGGAACGGGGCCCTTTCTTCGTCTAAGCCGTCTTACTGCGCGGCGCTGGCCGAGACGACCTCGGCCTTCCACGCCGTGTCCGGCTTCAGATACTGACGCGCTGCCGCCTGGATGTCGGCGGCGGTGAAGGATTCCAGGTCGCTGATGTGCGTCTGGATCTGCTCCAGGGAGGCGGGCTTGGCGGCCAGATCCTCCAGTTGACCCAGCCAGTATTCGTTACCGGCCTGGCTGCGGCGCAGGGACTCGATCACCGGCAGGCGGGCGCGGTTCAGCTCGTCCTCGCTGACCGGCTTGTCGCGCAGGTCGGCGATGATGGCGTCGACGGCGCTGAAGAAGGCGCCGAACTTCTCGGGCGCCGTGTCGGCCGTGATCGAGACGGAGCCATAGCCCCGGAACACGTCGGACGCCGAGGCGCGGACGCTGGGCGAATAGGCCAGGGCCTGCTTCTCGCGGATTTCGTCCAGGACGCGCAGCTTCAGCACCTCGGCCAGGATGGCGGCACGGCGCGACTCGGTGCGATCGTTGACCGCATCCGTGGTCGGCCAGGCGATATAGGCCAGGCCCTGCTCGGCCGGACCGGCGTGGGTCAGGCGGATCGGCTGGGCCGTCGGCGCCGGGAAGCGGCGCTGATCCGAACCGGCCATCGGCTGGGCGGCCGGAGCGCGGGCGGGCAGGGCGGCGAAGGTCGAGGCGACCGAGGCGACGGCGTCCTCGACCTTCACGTCGCCGACCATGACGATGTCGATCGGGCCGGAGGCCAGGCCCTGAACCACGCCTTGCTTCAGCTCATCCAGGGTGAAGGCCGCGATTTCCTGCGGCGAGGGCATGGATTCGCGCTTGTCGCCGCTGGCCAGCAGGCCGCTGGCCTGAAGGCTGAAGGCGCCGCTGGGGGTCGCCATCTGCTGAGCCATGAACTGCGGCAGGACGGCCTTGATCTGCTCGAACGGCGCCGGGCGCAGGCCCGGATCGGTCAGATAGGCGGCCAGCACCTGCATCTGCAGTTGCAGATCGGCCGGGCGAGTGGCGCCCGACAGCTGATAGGCGTCGCCGTCGATGGCGAAGCCTGCGCCGTAGATCTTGCCGGTCAGGACGCGGTTCAGTTCGTCCGCCGTCAGCTTGCCCAGACCGCCTGCCGTGAAGACCATCGGGGCGAGGGACTCGGAGGTGAAGCGGTCGGTCGGCAGACCCATTTCGCCGATGCCGGTGCGGACCGAGATCAGGATCTGCTGATCCTTGAAGGCGGTGGGCTTGACGGTCAGACGCACGCCGTTGGGGAAGGTGACGACGGTGGCGCCGACAGCGGCGACTTCGGTGGTCGAGGCTGGCGTGGCGGCGGCGCCGAAGTCGGCGTAGGGCCATTCCAGTTCGACCTGGGCGGCCGGGGCGGTCACGGGGGTGGCGCGGCTGGCTTCCAGCAGGGCGGTGACGCCCGCCTCGCCGCCCTCGATCGGTTCGGGCGTGATGACCAGGGCAAGCGGGCCCTGACCTTCAAAGGCGCGCTTGACCTCGGCGCTGACCTGTTCCGCCTTGAGATCCTTCACCGCGGCCTCGAACAGGGCCAGGTCAGTGGCGGGCGCTGAGAACACCTTGTCGTCGTTGGCGGCGCCCAGCAGGGCGTTGGCCAAAGCCGGGGTGCTGCGCGTCGCTGCGGCCTGAACGGCGTTTTCCAGCGCGGTGCGGGTGTTGGCGACTTCGCGATCCAGTTCGACTTGCGAGACGCCGAACTGCACCAAGCGGCGCTGTTCCTGCTCGATGGTCTCCAGCGCGCGCTTGATGCCGCCGGGGTTGAAGGCGGCCGAGACGCTGCCGAGGTCCAGGGTCTTGAACAGAGTCCCCTGGCCGCCGCCGGCGCCGATGAAGGGCGGGTTGTCGGCGCGGGCCAGTTCGCCCAGGCGACGGTTCAGCACGGCCATGCCCAGGTTCTGCAGCAGGGCGTCGCGACGCTGTGCGGCGGTGTCGGGATCAAGGTCGGGGTTGCGGATCCAGTTCAACTGGACCGAGGACTGCACGCCCGGCTCGACCAGGATGCGGGTCTCGGGCTGGCGCGGGGCGACCTGTCCCAAATCGGGCTCGGGACCGTCGGCGGCCTTGGGCGTCCAGTCCGAGAAGGTCGCCTTGATCTTGGCTTCCATCTGATCGACGTCGAAGTCGCCGACCGCGATCATGGTGGCGCGCTCGGGGCGGTAATAGGCTTCGTAGAACTCGACGAATCGCTCGCGCGGGGCGCTGCGGATGATGCTGAGGTCGCCGATCGGCAGACGGTTCGACAGACGCTGGCCGGGCGCCAGCAGGGCGATCTGCGCCTTCAGCGAGCGCAGGGCGGGGGTGTTGCGCAGGCGCTCTTCACCCTCGATCACGCCGCGCTCGGCGTCGATGTCTTCCGCCTTCATCAGGGCTTCGGAGACCTGTTCGCGCATGATCCGCAGCGAGGTGTCGACGGTCTCGTCGTTGGTGCGCGGCAGCTCCAGCGTATAGGCGGTCTGGTCGAAGCTGGTGAAGGCGTTGGTGTCGGCGCCGAAGGCCAAGCCCAGGCGTTCCAGAATCCGCAGCAGCTCGTTTTCAGGCACGTTCGTCGTGCCGTTGAAGGCCATGTGCTCCATGAAGTGAGCGAGGCCCAGCTGGTCTTCGTTCTCCATCAGCGAACCGGCCGCGATCCGCAGGCGCAGCGACGCCTGACCGGGCGGGGTGGCGTTCTTCAGGATGGCGTAGCGCATGCCGTTGGGCAGGACGCCGAAGCGCACAGCCGCGTCGGCGGGAATGTCGCTGGCCGCCTGGGCCCAGGGCCTGGAAGATTGGGCGTCCTGCGTCGCGACCGCTGACGGCGGGGTCAGGGCGACGGCGGGAAGCGCGGCTCCGCCCATCAGGGCGAGGCTGGACGCGGCAAGCAGGAGCAGGCGGCGAGGGGATCGCATTCAGTAGTCTCCGCGACGTGCGAGCGGGCGGCCCCCGGGACTGATTGCGGCCCTGCACGTAAGACAGGCGCGAAGCTTCTTCAGCCTCGCGCCTGTTCACGGTGACAAACGAACTTGACTACCTCAAGTTACCGAAAGTTAATTTCCCGGATTGGTGACGTAGAAGCTCGCCGTGTTGCCGACGGCGTTGGCGCCCGCGACGACGTTGCGGCCCCAGCCGTTGATGTTGGTCGTCGCCGTCGCCCGCACGTCGCCCATGTTGGTCTGGCTGTTGCGCACGTTCAGGTCGCTGCCGCAGGTCGAGCAGCCGAAGCCGGTGACGGCGTTGCCCGCCGCATTGGCGCCGACGTAGGCGTCGTAACCGTTCTGACCCGTGAAACCGGCGCTGGCGGTGACGCCGCCGGTGTTCATCTGGGTGTTGTCGATGCTGACATAGATGTCGTTGTTGCCCGCATGAACCTCATTGCCCACGGCCTCGGCTGTCGAATGGGCGGCGCCGAAGTCATAGGAGCTGAGCTCGGTGCGCGAAAGCACTTCCGCCGCGTTCTGCTGATCCACGTCCACGACCAGCGAACCGCCCTGGTTGTAGAAGGCGGCCTGGTTGGAGGCGGCGCGGCTGCGCGCGGCGATGTCCCAGGCGTTGCCCGCCCACACGCCGGTCCAGGCGGTGACGCCGGCGCCCGAGGCGTTCTGGCTGACCGACAGGTTCTGGTGCGAGTTCGGCGTCGAGGTCGCCTGCACGGCGTTGGCCGAAGCCTGACTGCTGAAGACGGCCGGCGCCGGGGCGTAGGTGAAACGGGCTTCGTTCTCGGCGTAGATTTCGCCGGTCGAGTTCTGATCGGTGCGGCCGGTGACGCCGCCGCGCTGTTCGCCCGTGCCGCTTGCGCCCAGGGCGACGGTGTTGCCGATGGCGTCGGCCGAGACATGGCCGCCGTAGTTCAGGCGAGCGCCGGTCTCCACGATCTGGCTGCGCGCCGTGACGTCGCCGTTCAGATTCTGACCGGCGTCGACGTCGATGCCCGTGTTGACCGCAGTGACGGCCAGATAGTTGCCGCGCGCCTGGGTCACGCTGTTCACATAGCCGGTCTCGCCGCGCAGGGTCAGGGAGGTGTCCGCCACGGCGGCGCCCTGCATGTCCTGGGTCGAGTGGATGTCGGCGGCGCGGCCGTCGGCGCCGCCGGACAGGGCGTTGCCCATGGCGGCGTTCGACACGGCGACGTTGTCGCTGACGTTGACGACGTTCAGGCGTTGACCGCTGATGACGTCGCCCAGGTTGAGCTGTTCATTCAGGACTAGCCCGCGATCCTGAGCGGAAGCCTCAGCGGCCGCCGCCACGCACAGCGCTGTCGCGGCGATCGTGCCAGCGAGACGGGTCGGCGCGAGTTTGGCCATTGTTCGTGTCCGTGTTTGCGTAAGCGGGATAGTAGCCGCCGGTGGCGCCGACCGGGCTGTCGCCCAGCGGGTCATTGGCGGGGTTGAGGCAGATTTCCGGGCCGGGGGCGCCGTACAGATTGGCCATGAATTCGACCGTGGCGCGTTCGACGAGGGCGCGAACCGCCAGCTGGACGGGCTCCAGGCCGCTGGTGCCGGCCGAGATGTCGAAGACGTTGCCGTTCAGGAAGTCGAAGACGCCCGCCGACACTTCGCGGCCGACGATCTGCTTCTGATAGGAGACGACGTCCACGACCTCGAGGGTGGTGGTCTGCACCAGGCGCAGGTCGATCGCGACGTTCATCACGAACACCTTGCCGGTCAGCAGGCCCGAGCCGCCGTTCTGGCCCACTTCGCCGCCGGCGATGTCGAAGCCGCCCGAGCGGATGTTGTAGTTCACCTCGGTGATGCCGCCGACCACATAGAAGTCCGAGCCCGGCACCTGACCGGCCAGGATGCGGCGGAAGGCCGCGTCCTGGGGCGCGCCGTTCGGCACGTCGTCGCCGATCAGCTTGTTGTTGGCGTAGCGCAGCTCAAGCTCGGACACCGAGGTGTCGTAGCGCTCGACGATGCGGGCGCCGGCTTTCGCCAGGGCGGTGTTGGCCATCAGGGACGCGCCCTGGGTGATCTGGCGGCCGCCGTCCGAGGAGATGGAGCCGGTGTAGTCGCTGATCCGGCCCACCGCCATGCGCGGCGAGGGCAGGTTGTAGCGGCGCGCATAGTCGGCCAGGCAGTACAGCGCGGTCGAATAGGGCGTCGGGTTCGACGTGACCGGCGCATTGCCGATCGGCTTGGCGTACTGGCCCGAGGGACCGGCCGAGGTGGCGCAGCCGCTCAGCAGAGCAGCAGCGGCGGCGACGCAGCCGAGGGCGCGCACGGGCGAGCGACGGATGGCGGAGATGTTCATGGACGGGGCCCGTTCAGGGTGGTGCCGGCGTTGATGGCGCCGTTGTTGGTCTGGTTGGAGTTGACGACGACCGTGTTGCGGTTGCCCTGGACGACCACATTCAGGTTGTTGCCGATGGCGGTGGAGCCGCCGATGTTGGTTCCGCCGCCTGAGCCGACGCCGCCGTTGAGGTAGCTCGACGAGGCGTTGCTATCGCTGCGCGAATAGGCGCTGCCGTTCTGCTGAATGATGCCGTCGACGACCAGGCGATTGCCGTTGGCGTCGCGGGTCGTGCCGCGGCTGGCCTGGGCCGTGGTGTAGCGCGAGGCGCCGTAACCGGCCTGGAATTGGCCCGCTCCGGCCGAGCCGGTCGACTGCGCGACGGCCGAGCCGGCGGGCAGGACCGCCAGGACGGCGGCGGCCGCTACGGCCATGAGTGTCAGGCTATGAGACGACATAAGGCGCTCCCGAGAACTTCTGGAACGGCTCACGCAATGACCGTGCCATACCGTTTCAGTGTCGTATTGGCGCAAAACGGCGTCTTGAGATCGGATGCGACTGGCCCCATCAAGGGCGAATGTCCCAATCTGACGCCCGTTCGCCGCGGCCGCCGCGCGAAAAGATATTCAACGCGCCCTTCCTGCCTCTGCTGATCGCAGCATCCATGCCGGTGCTCTTTTACTTGCAGGAGCGGCTTCCCGATCAGGGACTCTCCATGGCCTTCGTCCCGGCGGAGCTGTGGCGCGGACAGTGGACGGGCCTGTTCACCTCCATGCTGCTGCACGGCGGCTGGGCCCATGTGACGATGAACGCCGTGGGGGCTCTGGCCTTCGGCGCGCCGGTCGGGCGGCTGATGGAGCGCGGGCCGGGGCCGCTGGTCTTCATTCTCTTCTATATAGCGGCGGGCGCCGTGGCGGCGCTGGGCTATGGCCTGGTGCATCCGAACAGCATGGCGCCGCTGGTCGGAGCTTCGGGCGCGGTTTTCGGCCTGATCGGCGCCGCGACCCGGTTGATGGGCGGGCATGGGCGAGTCCTGCCGCTGTTTCATCCCATGGTTCTGAAAGCGTCCGCTGCGTGGATGGCGGTGAATCTCATTGTGGGCCTGATCGGCCTGGCGCCGGGCGCGGACGGCGCCCGCATCGCCTGGGAAGCGCACGCCGTCGGCTTCCTGTTCGGTATTCTTGCCATAGGCCCCATCGGCGGCTGGTTCGCCGCGCGCCGTGATTTGCCTATCGGCGGCGTCTGAGCGAACCTGTCCGCCTTGCGGCCGGTCCGCGACGCCCGCGGACGACGGCCTGCCCATAAGGAGGAAGTCGCCATGCTGGTCGCCGAGATTCTCAAGGGCAAGGGAGACGCCGTCTTCACCCTGGTGCCGGACGCCTCTCTGAATGACGCCTGCGCCGAACTGGAGCGACGCCAGGTCGGGGCGCTGATCGTCTGTCAGGACGCAAGCGTGGTCGGCGTCCTGTCAGAGCGCGACATCGTCCGCGCCATCTCCCGCGACGGCCCCGAGGCGCTGAAGCGTCCCGTCTCCCATTATATGACGAGCGAAGTGGTCTTCGCCGATCCGGCCGAAACGGTCGAGGCGCTGATGGCGCGCATGACCGACCGCCGAATCCGCCATCTGCCCGTATTGCTGGACAAGCGGCTGGCCGGCGTCGTCTCGATCGGCGACGTGGTCAAATGCCAGATCGCCCAGGCCACGCAGGAAGCTGAGAGCCTGCGCACCTATATAGCGGCGGGGTAGGGCGCGGGCTCGTCCTGTGCATAAGCGCCCGTTCTGTGGATAGATCGGGAAAGCCGCTTTTGCCGCTTGCCAGTTCGAAG
>NZ_GL883083.1 GCF_000204035.1 Brevundimonas diminuta ATCC 11568 | reverse complement strand
TAGACGGCGCGCACGGCCTGCGGGTCGCCCAGGCGGATCAGGGGCTTGCCGTCGTTGGGATCCTCGACCAGCAGGCCCTCGAACATCAGATGGTCGATGACGTCGCGCCAGCCGATCAGCGACAGATCGGCCCCGACGCCCCAGGTCGACAGTCCCGCCTCCCACGGCTGGACGTCCTTGGTCCGGCCGGTCAGGTGGTCGATGACGCGCGTGCGGCCGAAGCGTTCGCCCAGCCGCTGCACCGCCGCCAGGGCCTTCTGCGCCGGAACCAGGGCGTCGAAGGTGGCGGGCGGGTCGCCGCAGACGTCGCAGACGCCGCACGGCTCGGCGTCCTGCTCGCCGAAATAGCGGCGCACCGATTGCGGGCGGCAGGTCGCGCCGTCCAGCATGGCGAACAGTTGGCGAACCTTGCGGGTCTGGACCTGCTTGACCTCCTCGGCCATCGGGCGGCTGTCGAGACGGCGCAGGGACCAGGCGATGTCCGACGGGCCGTAAAGGGTGATCCCTTCGGCAGGTTCGCCGTCGCGCCCGGCGCGGCCGATCTCCTGCCAGTAGGCCTCAAGGCTCCCGGGCGGATCGGCGTGGATGACGAAGCGCACGTCCGGCTTGTCCACCCCCATGCCGAAGGCGATGGTGGCCACCATCACGGTCCCGTCCTCGGCCAGAAAGCGCTCCAGCCGCCGGTCGCGCTCGCGGGCGTCGAACCCGGCGTGATAGGCGATGGCGTTGGTCCCGGCGTCCCTCAGTGCGTCGGCCACCCGCTCGCATCCGTCGCGGCTGCCGCAATAGACCACGCCCGAGCGCCCGCGCCGCTCGCGCACCAGTTCGACCACGCGCGCGTCGGTGCGAGCGCGTGAGCCGTTGACCTTGCGCTCGGCGATCAGTTGCAGGTTCGGTCGGGCGAAGCTGTCGACGAAGACGCGGGCCTCGCCCAGCTTCAGCGAGGCCAGAATGTCGTCGCGCGTACGGGCGTCGGCGGTGGCCGTAACCGCGATGCGGGGCGTGCGCGGGAAGATCTCGGCCAGACGACCCAGCGAGCGATAGTCGGGGCGGAAATCGTGGCCCCACTGACTGACGCAGTGCGCCTCGTCGATGGCGATCAGGCTGATGGGCAGTTCGGCCAGACGCTCCAGCATGGACCCCGACGCCAGCCCTTCGGGCGAAACATACAGCAGGTCCAGCTCGCCCGACCGCGCCGCGCGCCAGACGGCCGAACGCTCGTCCATGGTCAGGCCGGAATCCAGCCGGGCGGCGGCCACGCCCTGTTGCTTCAGCGCCTCGACCTGATCGGTCATCAGGGCGATCAGCGGCGAGACGACCAGCCCCACGCCCTCGCGCAGGATGGCGGGCACCTGATAGCAGACGCTCTTGCCCCCGCCGGTCGGCAGCACGGCCAGCACGTCGCGCCCGGCCAGAACCTCCTCGATCACCGAAGCCTGAAGCCCGCGAAAATCGGCATGGCCCCACACGCGCTCCAGCAGGGTCCGCGCCTCGTCCAGGGTGGGCGAGAAGTCAGCGGGCGGGGGGAAGTCCAACATGGCGGCCGTTGTGCCGTATTCGGCCGGGGGTGTCACCCGCGAACCCTTCACCGTTTGTGGGAGAAAGGACTATAGGCAGCGCATGACCATGCTTCTCTACGGCCGCCCGCCCGCGGTGTTCGATCCGCCCTCGACGGCGACCCAGACCTCGCCGCTGATCCCCGGCTCGACGGCGTTGGAGACGGTTGCGCCCGGATCGGCTGACGGGGTGATGCTGTACGCCCCGCCCGGCGCTGTGGAGCGGCGCTATACGCTGGCGCTGGCGCTGAAGGCGCTGAAGCCCGGCGGTCGGTTGGACGTCATGGCGCCCAAGGACAAGGGCGGCTCGCGGCTGGGCAAGGAGCTGAAGGCCTTCGGCCTTGAGGTCGCCGAGACGGCCAAGGCCCACCATCGCCGCTGCATCGTCGTCTGTCCCGCGGCGGCCGAGGGCCTGGACGCGGCCATCGAGGCGGGCGCGCCGCGCGTGGTTCCGGGG
>NZ_GL883082.1 GCF_000204035.1 Brevundimonas diminuta ATCC 11568 | reverse complement strand
GCGTCCGGCGGCATGGCGAGCCTGCGCGCGGGAACGGCGATGGGCTCGGCGGCTCGCGCCTCTTACCAACTCGGTCAGAACGCCGCCGGAAAGTCCACCATCGGAGCCGGCGCGTCAGGCGTCGCTCGCGCCGCGGCGGGAGCGATGAAGAAGGGAGCCCGGAACGCCGGATCGCGCCTTTCGCAGCCGTTTCGCGAGAGCGCTCAGAAGGGACAGGACGCGGCGTGGAACGCGATGAACAGCACGCGGCCCGCTGGCTCCGCCCCCGCTGCAGCCGTCCCAGGCGGGAGCGCCGGCGCTCATGCCGACGCTTCCAGCGCTCCGGCCTGGGCGCAGCGCATGCGCAGCGAACAGGCGTCCCGTCACCGAAGGCACATGATCGCGCAGGCCGTGAAGGACGGCGACCGTCCGGGCGCGCCCGCCAATCCCGACATCAGCCAGAAGGACGACTAGCATGAAATTCAAGCGCCCCATCCAACGCTATGGCCGGACCCCTCAGCCGGAAACGCCCTACCAACGGGCCGGTCAGATGTGGGACGACCGGATCGGCTCCGCTCGCGTTCAGGCCCGCAACTGGAGGCTGATGGCCTTCGGCTGCATGATGATCAGCGGCGGTCTCGCGGCCGGCAATGTCTGGCAGTCGACCCAGAGCCGCGTGGCGCCCTATGTGGTCGAGGTCGATCGGCTGGGCGAGGCGCGATCGGTCGCGCCCGCTATCCAGAACTATCGTCCGACCGACGGCCAGATCATCTGGCACCTCGCGCGCTTCGTCGCCAACGTCCGTTCCGTCTCGACCGACCCCGTGCTGGTCAAACAGAACTGGTTAGAGGCGTACGACTTCGCCACGGACCGTGGAGCGCGGTTTCTCAATGAATACGCCCGCACCAACGACCCGTTCGCCATGATCGGCGAGCGCAGCGTGTCGGTGCAGGTCACTAGCGTCGTGCGCGCATCGGATTCGTCGTTCCAGGTGAAATGGGTCGAGCAGACCTATGAGCGGGGCAGCCTCGCCAGGACCGAGCGCTGGACGGCGATCCTGACGACGGTCTTTCGCACCCCGAAGACGGCCGACGCGCTTCGCAAGAACCCTCTTGGTCTGTTCGTCAACGCGATCGACTGGTCCCGCGAACTCGACACGACCGCGCCGACGCAGCCGCCGGTCGGAGCGGCGCCGCCTCTCGTTCCAGCCATCACCGCCATCGAAGGAGATACGCCGTGATCCGTTTACCGCTTGCCGGGGTCTCCGCCCTGGCGCTCGCCGCGTGCGCAGGGAAGACCCCGCCGCCCGCCATCGCCTACGACCCCGTCGACTTCCAGCCCGCCGTCGTCGCGGCGGAACCGCCGACCCCGGTCGAGATCGTAGAAACCCCGGTTCCGTTGCCGCTGCCGGGCCAACTCCAGCCTGCGCCTTCCGCGCGCCGCGAGACCGGCTCGCCCACGGCCAGCGTCGAGGCCGCAAACCGCGCCGCGACGCAGGAGCCGTCACGCTCGGGCTACGTCAACGCCGTGCAGGTCTACCCCTGGACCGATGGGGCGCTCTACCGGCTCTACGCCGCGCCGGAACGAGTCAGCGACATTGCGCTTCAGCAGGGCGAGGAACTGATCGCGGTCTCGGCCGGCGATACAGTGCGTTGGGTCATAGGCGATACGGTGAGCGGAGCCGGCGACCATCGGCGGGTGCATGTCCTGGTCAAGCCGTTCGCGGCAGGGCTGCACACCAACATGGTCATCACCACGACGCGTCGCGCCTATCACCTCGCGCTCGAAAGCACCGATGCGACCGCGATGGCGGCGATCTCCTGGACCTATCCGCAGGACCGGTTGCTGGCGCTGCAAAGGGGAAATGACGCAGCGGCGGCGGCGCAGACCGTCGCGCTCGCCGTCGCCGTCGAGAACCTGCGCTTCCGCTATGCGATTACCGGGGATGCGCCGCCGTGGCGGCCGCTCCGCGCCTGGGACGACGGGGCGAAGGTCTATATCGAGTTTCCGGCCCGGCTCGATCAGGGGGAGGCGCCGCCGTTGTTCGTCGTCGGCCCGCTCGGCGACGCCCAACTCGTGAACTACCGGGTCAGCGGACACCATTACATCGTCGACCGGCTGTTCGCCGCGGCGGAACTGCGCATGGGCGAAGCGCCGCAGCGGGTCGTGCGGATCACCCGGACCGATGGCGATCAGCGGCGGGGCCGGAGGGCGTCGCAATGATCGACGAGCCCGACACGCCCCGCGAGACCCCGCCGCGCGAGGGTGCTCCCAAGTC